>NZ_JACAWU010000001.1 GCF_013391635.1 Natronomonas gomsonensis
CGTAGGTCACGACCAAGAGGAGTCCGAGCCACCCGACGCTCAGATACGTTTCCCGGGTGAGGGCGGTAATCCCGTAGAGGAGGTCGGCCGGATTCCTCGTCAGGAGCTGAATGGAGAACTGGGGGAACGTACTCAGCACCAGAATCGAATACGCGAGGACGGTCACGACGCCGGCAGTCACGAGTCGGCCATCGGACGTGAGCGGATAGCCGAGTGCGTCGGGGAGTCCTCGGAGCCACGCCGGAGCCGCATCCCGCGTGGTACTCACGCGTCCAACACCCGGTCGAGCGCATTCGAGAAGGTGTCGTAGGGGTGTGCACCGACGAGTTTACCCGCCGCGTCGGCGTCGCGATTGTAGAGGACGAACCCGGGTGTCCCCCTGATTTCGACCGATTGGGCGACGCCGACGTTCGTCTCGATGGCGTCACGGATGGCGTCGCCGCGGGACTCCCGACAGCTGTCGACGGCCGAGACGGAAACGCCGTCGGTCCGTTCGGTGATGCTCCTGAACGTCGCCTCGTCGGCCCAGTCGTGTCCCGATTCCGATTGGGCGTCGAACGCTGCCTCGTGCCACCGCCAGAAGGCTTCGGGGTCGGTTCGTTCGACCGCCCGCCACACGCAGCGACTCCAGACGACCGCCGGCATCGAGTACTCCCCGATGTTCGGATACGGCAAGACGACGAGTCGCACGTCCCCGGTGTCGATGTACTCCGAGCCGACCTTGGGGAGGGTTTCGGTTTCGAACTTCTTGCAGAACGGACACAGGTAGTCCGTCCAGTAGTACACGTCGACCGTCGCTTCAGGGTCACCCACGAGCGGTCGGCCGGCGAGTTCGACACCGAATCCGGTCGTCTCCTCGCTGGTGTGGAACGTCTCCGGAACGTATTCGGGTTCGTCGGATTCAGAGCCGGATGCGAGGTACGCGACTCCACCGCCGAACAGGACCGTCGCACCGCCGGCGGCAATCGCCCGCCTGCGCGTAATCTTGCTCTTGCTATCCATTCACGTGCAATTGTCACTATCAAGCGTCATCGGTGTTTCGATTGTCCGACTTCGGTAGCGACTCACAAGGGCGAGTTCGTTCCCGCCGCCATCCATCCGAAGAACCCGAAAGGGGTTTGTCCCGAGAGCCCAATACTCCACAGGAATGACGCTCCCAATCGATCCGTCACAGATCAGCCCCGACGACATCGGTGAAGCCGAAGCGACCCTGGAGATGGACCACGAGGAAGCCATCGAACACGTCCGCGAGGTGTTCACCAACGCCGGGTTCGGCATCCCAGTCGAGTTCTCGCCCTCGGAGATGCTCAACGAGAAGGTCGACGCCGGCCGAGACCCCTACTACGTGCTCGGCGCCTGCAATCCGGCGGTTGCCGAGAAGGCGCTCGACGCGACCGACAACAAACTCGGCGCGCTGATGCCCTGCAACGTCGTCATCTGGGAGGAAAGTCCCGGCACCCAGCACGTCTATCACGTCTCGATTATGCGCATCGGCCGGCTCGTCGGCATGGCGCCCGACGACGAGGAGATGGCGGACATCGTGGCCGAGACCGGTGAACTCGTCGACGACGCCTTCGAGAACCTATAATGGGGTTCCACACCTTCGACGCCGACCGCGCCGACAAACTCGAAGAGGCGGGCAAGCGGTATCGGTTCCTCTCCGCCGAGGAGTTGCTCTGGGCGCTCTCACCGAGCGACGACGACCACGTCGCCGACTTCGGGAGCGGCACGGGGTTCTTCACCGACGACGTCGCCCCGCACGTGGACACCGTGCACGCAGTCGACGTTCAGGAGGCGATGCACGACTACTACCGGGAGAAAGGCGTCCCGGACAACGTCGAACTCGTGACGAGCGGCGTGGGCGACCTCCCGCTCGCCACCGGGAGCCTCGACGGGGCGTTCTCGACGATGACGTACCACGAATTCGCCAGCGACGAGGCGCTCGCCGAAATCGCTCGCGTGCTGAAAAGCGAGGGAACTCTCGCCATCGTCGACTGGGCCGCCTCGGGCGACGGGAGCTATGGACCGCCGGTCGACGAGCGGTTCACCGCCGAGGAAGCGGTCGATGCCCTCCGGGAGACGGGGTTCACCGTCACGCACGAGGCCGTTCGACCGGAAACGTTCCTGCTCACGGCGACGGCGCCGTCGGAGTAGCTACTGGGCCGAAACGCCTCGACAGAAAGTGGGACCGCCCGAATTTGAATCGGGGTTACAGCGTCCCAAACGCTGAAGGATACCAAGCTACCCCACGGTCCCGCATTCCTACCGAGGCCCCCCGAGCGTGAAAACGTTTCGTTCCGGGCCCCAAGGGCTATATCTTCGCACGGAGAATCGCGTCGATATGGTGACACCAGTCGAGATCGGCCTGTTCGTGCTCGTGTTGGCGCTGCTGTTCGGCGCCTATCGAGTCATCAAGGCCGTCAAACCGTTCATCGTCAACGCCGTCGTCGGCGTGATAATCCTGTTCGTAGCCAGTTTCCTCGGGGTGCCGATAGAGATAACGGCGGTGGCAGTACTCATCTGTGCCGTCGGCGGCGTCCCCGGCGCGATACTCGTCATCGCGTTGGCGTATCTCGACATCGCCTTCGTCGGGACGATGGCACCGCTCGTGGTGTAGGTCAGCAACCCGCAGTGGACGTGATGGAGTAGCACAAACGGCTGTTTGAGCTTAGGGTACCCCTTTGATATCCCCGTCCGTTCGCTCTCGTATGCGACACGCCACGGTGCCTCGCCGACTGTTCGAACCCCTCCGGGCGGCCACCGGAACGCTCCTCACTATCGTCGAGGGGATGGCGTTCTGGGCCGCCGCCGTCTTCCCGCTGGTGTACGTGGTCGCGGTCCTGCTGTACGACGCCGGTGTCGTCTCCGAAACCGAACTGGTCGCGTTGGTCGCGCTCAACGCCGTCTCGATAGTCGTCGGCCACCAGCACCGCTCACAGCCATGACGATGCGCCAACAGACCCACCCCTCCAGTCGCCTCCTCGAGTACCTCGAACGCCGCGCGGCCGACGGCGAGATATACGTCAAGAGTAAGTTCCTCGCCGAGGACCTCGACCTCTCGGCGTCCCAAATCGGCGTGTTGCTCGGCCGACTGCAGGACTCGACGGAGACCCTCGACATCGAGCAGTGGTCCTACACCAACGCGACGACGTGGCGCATCGCGCCCGCCGAGTAATCAGTGCTCGTCGCGGAGTTCGATTTCCGCGACGAGTTCGTAGGGGTCTGCGCCCTTCCGAATCGAATCGAGCATGGCGAAGGCCTCGTCGGGCGCGAGGAAGTGTTCGGTGACCGCCCGACCCAGCGGCGTCGGCCGGAAGCCGTCGATGAACTCGTATTCGATGAGTTTGCCGACGGCGTGTTTCGTCGGCACCTCCCCGACCATGCGGTCGTTGAGCGCCTTCGCTCGCTTGCCGGCGACGGTGATGTTGGCGAGCGTCTCCTCGATTGCGGCGGCCTCGTCGTAGCGGGTGACGACCGGCTCCATCTCCCCTTTCAGCAGTTTGAACGCCACCTCGTCTTCGGTCATCTCCATGGAACTGTGATACGAGCAGTCGGGTTCGACGAGCGTGTAGACGGTCCCTTTGTCGTGGTAGTCCGGGCGGCCCGCACGCCCCAGCATCTGCTCGAATTCCTGGACGGAGAGCCACTCGATGCCCATCGCCAGCGAGTCGAAGATGACCTGTGAGGCCGGGAAGTCGACACCGGCGGCGAGGGCCGCCGTGGTGACGACCGCCGCGAGGTCCTGCTCGCCGAACTGCCGTTCGACCTGCTTGCGGCGGCCGTAATCGAGGCCGGCGTGATACGGCGCCGAATCGTACTCGAGTTGCCGGGATATCTCGTGACAGCGCCGCCGGGAGTTCGTGAAGATAATCGTCTGTCCGCGATACCCCTTCGAGGATTTCGAGTCGAAGGCCCGCCGGACGAGTTTGTTCTCGATGTCCAACTTCTCGCCGCCGTCGGCGAAGGTGACGTGGCGCTCGATGGGAACCGGTCGTTCCTCGAACTCGATGAGTTGGGCGTCGAGTTTCCCGGCGAGGTCGCCGGGATTGCCGACCGTCGCGGAGAGGTAGACGTACTGGGTGTTGCAGTCGTTGCTCTCCGAGTAGTGCTTGAGTCGGGAGATGAGGCCGTCGAGGCGGTGGCCGCGTTCCTCCTCGCCCAGCGTGTGGACCTCGTCGATGACGACGGTGCCGATGTCGCCGAGGTCCTTGCCGGTCCGCAACGCGTGGTCGATGCCCTCGTAGGTGCCGACGATGACGTCCGCCCCGGGGTCGAAGCGGTTGCCCGAATCCCGGATGCGGGAGGCGCCGACCCGCAACGTCACGTCGAGTAAATCGCCGTAGTCGTCCTCGAAGTCCTCGTGTTTCTGGTTCGCCAGCGCCACGAGGGGAACGAGAAACAGCATCTTCCCCTTCCCTTTCAGCGCGCGGTCGATGCCGGCGAGTTCGCCGACTAGCGTCTTGCCGGTCGCCGTCGCGCTCACGACGAGCTGGTCGCGTCCCTCCAGGAGGTCGTTGTCGACGGCGAGACTCTGGACGGGCAGCAGGGTGTCGAACTCCTCGAGCCGAGATTTCAACTCCGGGTGTACGTCGATGTCGCTGGTCGGAACGAGGTCGATGTCGTCGGTCGTCGCCGAGATTTCGTCGAACTTCGTCAGTTCGGGGTCGAGTTGTCCCGAAAGCAGGTTCGCGACGCGTTCGAGGTCGCCGACCTCCAACAGGAGGTCCTCGAGGCGGTCCCGGGCGCCCGAGCGGAGGCCACGGTAGTTCGCCTCCCGTTCGAGTTCGCGTTTCGCACAGTCGAGACAGATGTGTTCGTTATCGTATTTGATAGCCGTCTCGGAGGTCAACGGCGAGTACCGGCCCTTGCCCGCACAGATACGGCAGGTCCGGACCTGCTTCGCGTCGAGTTGATACCCCTCCAGCATGGACTCGATGTCCCGGCGGCCCTCCCGAGAGGTCTGCTGGGAGATGCGGATGCGGCCGGCGCGGCGGGCCATCTCGACGAACTGCTCGGGGCGGCGCGGTATCTCGTCGTCGCCGTCCTTCACGCGGAAGCGGCCGGGACGGGGGCCGGCGCTCGTCTCCTTGAGGTCGAGACGGCCCTGTAGCAGTCGCTCGCCATCGCGGCGGATTACGACGGTGAAATCGTCACGCGCCTCGTGGAGGAACAGCGTGTCGACCTCGGCGACCTGCTGTGACACGAGAGAGTGTAGTGTATCGGGGTATTTCAGTCGTCCGGGACGGATGCAAACGGATGCCAATCGGCGAATCGGCGACCAATGTTATAATAACAATCGTGCGATATCCTAGCATACTGTGCTCCCGGTCGGTCGGGAGGGCGGGCAAGGAGGGAAAAACAGATGCCAACCTACGTCCACCTGATGGAACTCGGCAAAGAGAACCTCGAAACGATGGAGCGGAGTCCGGACAGACGGCAGGCCGCCCGCGAGCTGGTCGCCGACCACGGCGGGGAGCTACTGGCGTTCTACTACACGTTCGGCCGGTACGACGTGGTCGCAATCGCCGAGTACCCGGACGACGGTGCGGCCGCACGCGCCGCCATCACCTTCCGCGGCGAGGGCAACACGAGCGTCGAGACGCTGCCGGCGTTCACCGAAGCCGAGTGGGACGAGGAGGTCGTCGAGAAACTGGCGTGAGGAGAGCCTCACCGTCTCGGTGCGTCGACGCGCTTACTCCAAGAGTTCGATTGCGTCGTCGCCGTTCGGCACCGCACAGATGAACGCTCCCGGGTCGTCGCTTTCGTTGCGGTACCAGTGGACCGTCCCGGCGGGGATGTGTAGCGAGTCGCCGGCGGAGACGGTATACTCCACGTCTCCGAGCCCCACGACGTACTCGCCTTCGAGGACGTACTGTTCGTGTTCGATGTCGTTGGTATGTTTCGGCACCTCGGCGCCCGCTTCGAGGACGAACCGTCGCAACGCGAGGTTCGGCGCGCCGTGTTCGGGGCCGACGAGGACGCCCTTCGAGAGGCCCTCGGCGGCCGAGACGGGTTCGTACTCGATGTCGTCCGCACGGCGGACGAGCGGTCGGTCTGCTGTTGACTCCGGTTCGGACATGTTCGGGGCTACGAACCAGGGGAGTACGAACCCATCGGTCAGTCTTTTAATAGGGTCGCGGACCCACAAACACCCATGAAGAACTTTCGCGTCGGCAGCGCCTTCGGGATACCCATCAAATTGGACCTGACGTTCCTGCTGATTCTGCCGGTGTTCGCCTACCTCATCGGCATCCAGTTGGAGAGTCTCATCGAACTCCTCAACGCGCAGTTCACCGTCGCCTTCGACGCCAGCGTGCTCGCGGCATCGACCGGGACCCGCTTCGGTATCGGGCTGGCCGCGGCGCTGGGGCTGTTCTTCTGTGTCGTCCTCCACGAGTTCGGCCACTCGCTGGTGGCGCGTCGCTACGGCGTCCACATCGACTCGATTACGCTGTGGCTGCTCGGCGGCATCGCACAGATGCAGGAGATTCCCGAGGACTGGAAACAGGAGTTCAACATCGCCATCGCCGGCCCCATCGTTTCGGTGCTGGCCGGCGTCGCCGCCTACTTCGCCTTCCGGACGGTCCCCGACGGCGGCTTCCTGCTGGAAGCCACCCAGTTCACGCTCGCGTATCTCGCCATCATGAACATCGTGCTGGCGGTGTTCAACATGCTCCCGGGCTTTCCGATGGACGGCGGCCGCATCCTCCGGGCACTGTTGGCCCGGAACCGACCACACGCACAGGCGACCCAGCAGGCCGCCCGCGTCGGCCAACTGTTCGCCATCCTCCTGGGACTGTTCGGCCTGCTCATCAACTTCAATCCGTTTCTCATCGTGCTGGCGTTCTTCATCTACATCGCCGCCGCCTCGGAATCGACGCGGACGGTGATGAACGCCGCCTTCGATGGCGTCACCGTCAGCGACGTGATGACCCCCCGGGACCGACTCGACGTGGTCACCCCGAAGACGACCGTCGCCGAGTTGGTCGAACGGATGTTCCGAGACCGCCACACCGGCTACCCGGTCATGGAGGGTGACCGCGTCGCCGGCGTCGTCACCCTCGACGACGCCCGCGAAGTCGACGCAGTCGAACGCGACGCCTACCGCGTCGAAGACATCATGAGCCACGACATCCACGCCGTCGAACCGGACGTGCCGGTGATGACCGCCTTCGAGACGATGCAGCAGAACGGCGTCGGCCGCCTGCTCGTCATCGAGGGTGAAACCGCCGAGGAGTCCGGTCGTCTCGTCGGCCTGCTCTCCCGGACCGACGTGATGACCGCCCTCGACATCGTGAAGTCGGGTGGGTCGCCGAGTCGCCGCTCCGTCGGCGGCGACGCTCGTGGCGCCGAGGCACTGGACCGCGAGCGAGCCTGACGCCGAGCGACTTTTCTTCGCCGACCCGCTGGAGTCGGTGTGGACCTCCACGTCAGATACGAGGGCGACGACGACCCCGAGAAGTGCTCGGCTCGAAAGCTCGCGCGCTTCGACCTCGTTTCCCTCCATCGCTCGGCGCGGGCGACCCCGCCCGGTATCGTACTCGACCCCCACGCCGAGCAGGCGCTGTCGCCGGCCGATGCCGACGAAAGCGATGCCCTCGTCGCCCTCGACTGTTCGTGGGAAACCGCCGAAGCCGAGGCGTTCAAACTCGACGGGCCACATCGGGCGCTTCCCTTTCTCGTCGCCGCCAACCCGGTCAACTACGGGACGCCGTTTCAGTTGAACACCGTCGAGGCGTTCGCCGCGGCGCTGTGTATCCTCGGCGAGCGCGACCACGCCGAGGAACTGCTCGGGAAGTTCCGGTGGGGCCACACGTTCCTGGAGTTGAACGACGAACCCCTCCGGCGCTACGCCGACTGTGCGGATTCGGCCGAAGTCGTCGCCGTCCAATCGGAGTACCTCGACCGCGGCGAGGAGTGAGTCACCACCTGAATCCGACGGGGTCCGCGGGCGGGTCGAGCGGACTCGTTGGCAGGTTCTCCTCGAGGTCAGTCGCGTTGTACGCTCCCGGCGCCACGTCGTTCGGCGTCTCGGGGTAGAACAGCGAGGCGAGCAGTTGGATGTGTCCCCGACCGACGCCGAGTTCGAACTGCCCGCCGCCGTACATCGAGATTCCGTTTGTCTCGCAGTAGTCGATGGCGGCAAGCAGTGATTCGACGGTGCCGAACCGTGAGGGCTTGATGTTGAGCCAGTTCGGTTCGAACGGCAGCGCCTCGATGTCGTCGACGCTCGTTATCGGCGCGTCCCACGACAGTCGGTCGCTGACAGATTCGAGGATTGGTCGCGTTTCCTCGGTCACTGCGGGGTCCTCGATGACCGCTTCGGGAAACGTTTCGACGATGCGGCGATAGAGGTCGGGGTCGACGGAGCCATCGACGGTCGTTCCCTCGTAGTGGCCCTTCAAATCCAGCGTCCGGACGCCGCCGCGTTCGGCGACTGCGGCACAGAACGCTTCGTCCCACTCATCGGTGGGGTCGAGTTTGAACTCGGCGTCGGGAGCGACCGCCCGGATGTCGTCGAGGCGTTCGGGCGACTCCAGGCGCGTGCTGACGACGAACCGGACCGGGTCGTAACGCCGGTTCAAGACGCTTCCGAGGTCGGTGTCGGCCTGCCGCAGCGCCAAATCCAGCGCCGCGCTCTCGAAGCCCCACCGCCGGTAGTGGGCATCCGCCTCGTTGGTCGGCGGTTCGGGGAACAGCGAGAGTGAATCGAGGTGCGCCGAAAAGGAATCGAGCGTGTACTCCCCCGAAAGGTCGAGGCCGCCGTCTTCGTAGGTATCCTGAAACAGTCGCTGGTCGTCGGCGTCGTAGCCCACGTCCTCGCCGCGGCCGGTCTCTCCGTCGCCGGACAGCGAAATCGTCGTGGAAACGCGTGTGAATCCACTCGAAACGTCGCGCTGGGCAGCGTCGAGTTCGTAGCCGTCGACGACGAGCGGCAGGTCCGCGAGTCGGTCGTACATACCCCGGCTTCGATTGGGAGCCACCTAAACCCACGAGGAGGAGGGTCGAATCGATGGCACCGACGAAGGGAAAGGTTAAACGGCAGCGACCGCCTCGGAACTGGTATGGCTAGCTTCGAAGAGGCGGAAAAGCGCACCCTCGAGAAGATGATTTGCATGCGCTGTAACGCCCGAAACTCCAAGCGAGCGAAACGATGTCGGAAGTGCGGTTACAAGAACCTCCGCCCCAAGGCGAAGGAACGCCGCGCGGCCTAAACCGGCACTCGTTTCTCTCGTCAATCGCGTCCGACAGCCGTCGGCTCGTCGTCGCTACTCTTCGGGGTACTTCGGTTCCCGCTTCTCCGCTCGGCCGAGTGCCGTCTCCACCACGTCCCGAACGTCGCCGTGGAACACCTCGCCGTGGCCCGCGTACATGTGCTCGACGCCATCGCCCATCCGGTCGAGTAACGTCTCGATGCTCTCGATGAGCCGTTCTCTCGATTGGCCGGCCATGTCGGTGCGGCCGAAACTGCCGTAGTCGAAGGCGCCGTCGTCGTGGACGACCACGTCGCCGCTGAACAGCGTCGTCTCCGAGACGAAAGAGACGTGGTCGTCGGCGTGTCCCGGCGTGTACACCACGTCGAAGGCCTCGTCGCCGATGAACACCTGCTCGCCGTCGTCGAGGTCGCTGGCCCGGCGCGGGTGGTCGGCGTAGGCGTACAACGGCGCGTCGAAGGCGTCTAGCACGGCATCGAGTTGGGCGACGTGGTCGCCGTGCTGGTGGGTCAACACGACGGCGTCGAGGCCGTCGGTGTGTTCTCGAATGACGTCGACGACCCCGTCCATCGCACCCGCGTCGACGAGTACCGTTCGGTCCCCCTCGACGAGATACGCGTTGCAGGTGAACGTCTCCGCGTCCGCGGTTACGTTGGTTACGTCCATACCGACGCCACACGCTGTGGCGTATTGATGCTGGCGGCACCGAAAGCGACCCCGAGCGGCGCATCATTTACAATCATGAAACACATACCCACGGATGACCATGGGGTTCGGAAGCTACGACGAATCCGAACAGGAGTCCCAGCAAATCGACACCGACATCGAGGAAGACGGCCAGTCGACGCTGCCCACTCACGACGGCGAGGTCGAATTCGAGTACGACGACGCCTCCAGCGAGGACCTCCTGGAGACGTTCGAGGAAATCAAAGGGCAGTGAGGTGAAACCCGGCCGCCGCGCGCTCGGCATCGCGGAATCGTACCGCGGCACCGACGACGGCGCGAGTAGCACACTCGGTGGTGCGGTGGTCCGTGCTAACCGAGTCGTCGACGACTTCGTTTTCGGGTCGTGTACCGTCGGCGGCAGCGACGCCACCGCCGCCATTATCGACTGCTGGCGGCGTCTCGACCGCCCGGACGTGCGGTACGTGTTCGTCGCGGGCGTCGCCCTCGCGTGGTACAACACCCTCGACCTCGATGCGATTCACGAGGCGGCCGACCGACCCGTCGTCGCCGTCTCCTTCGAGGACAGCGAGGGGCTCTCCGAGGCCATCGAGGACGCCTTCGAGGGCCCCGAGCGCGAACGCCGCCTCGACAGCTATCGGGCGCTGCCGGAGCGGCGGCGTGTTACGGTCGATGGCCGGGACCTCTTCGTCCGGAGCGTCGGCCTCGATACCGACGATGCCGACGAAATCGTCGCGGCCTACACTCACGAACGCCGACCCGAACCGCTCCGCGTGGCGAAACGGGCGGCGCGGCGCGTCGACGCCATCCGCGGTGGGGCCGGCGGCGGGTTCCGGCGGGATTAACTCGCCCGAGAGCGACCGACCGCCATGGACGATATCGACGTACACGACTGCACCCGGTGTGAGGAGTTGTGTGCCTCCCGGAGCCGCATCGTCAACGGCGTCGGGGCGACGGACGCCGAGTTGCTGTTCGTCGGCGAGGCACCGGGGGCACAGGAGGACGCCGAGGGCGAACCGTTCGTCGGCCGCTCCGGCGACGTGCTGACCGAGGCGCTCCGGGACCGTGGGCTGGCACGTCGAGACGTTCGTATCACGAACTGCGTCCGCTGTCGGCCGCCGGAGAACCGCGACCCGACCGTCGAGGAACGAGAGAACTGCCGGGAGTACCTCGAAGGAGAAATCGATATCGTCGACCCTGCAGTCGTCGTGACGCTCGGGAAAGTACCCTCCGAGCATCTGCTGGAGCGGTCGGTCGCGGTGACGAAGGAGGCCGGCACGCTCCACGACGCCCGCATCGCCGGGTCGACGCGACGGCTGCTCGTCTGTGTTCACCCCGCGGCGACGCTGTACGACCCCAGCCAACGGGAGACGTTCGACGACGCCCTCGACGAAGCACTCGCCCTCGTCGACGACGAGGGGAGCGACGGCCAATCCCGGCTCGGAGATTTTTAAATACCCGGTTTACTGAGGCAGAAATTGACAAACCCATAAACACCTACTGGAGACGGTAACTATTAGAAAGGAGTGAACTACCCCACCCTACTCGCTCACCGCTGACGCGGTTCGCTCCTTGAGTGTGGGGCTTCCTGTTTCCACGACGCGCTTTGCAGATACGGGTGTATCCACAGGGAGCGCAGTCTCCACAGGCGTTGATTCGGAGTGAACCACTCCTACATCTTCGAGACCGCGAGAAAGAAGATTCCACGCCGCGTTCGCGTCCCTGTCCGCCTCGAACCCACACGAGGGACAGGAGTGTTCGCGCACCCACAGCGGCTTGTCTGTCTTGACACCACAGGCCGCGCATTCCTTCGTCGTCTCTTTCGGGTCAACCGCGATGAAGTGTGTCCCTTCGCGCTTGCACTTGTATTGGAGCATTCGTAGGAACGTTCCCCACGCCGCTCCCGCCCGGTTACGAGAGTTGCCCGGCAGTTCGACCAATCCCTTCGCGTCCAAGTCCTCAACCGCTACGAGGTCGTATCCTCTCGCGTAGTAGTTCGAGAGCTTGTGAAGGAAGTCTCGGCGCTTTCGCTTGAGGTTGGCGTGACGCTCGGCCACGACCTGCCGTTGTTTCTCCCAATTCGCAGACCCGTGTTCCTTCAGCGAGAGGTCGCGTTGGGCGCGTTCGAGCCGTTCGCGCTCCTCGCTGAAGTCGGGGCTTTTGATGGCGTACCCGTCGGTGTCGTGTGCGTACTTGAGAATCCCCACGTCGATTCCGACGACCTTCTCGGGATTCTCCGGTTTCTCTGGTGTATCCTCGTCCACGTCGATGCCGAACGTGGCATACCACTCGCCCGTGGGTTCTTGCTTGACCGTGACCTGTTTGATGGTCGCGTTCTCGGGAATGTCTCGGTGGAGGTGGATCGGAATATCGCCGATCTTGCTCAACCACAACGTAGGCCGACCACTCGTATTCTTGAGTTCGAAGCCGGACTGGTTGTAGGTGAGCGACCGATACTCCCGAGGCGGTTTCCACTTGAGCATCCCTACGGCGCGTCCGTTCTCCTTCTGTGCTTTGAGCGTGGAGAGATTGTCGTAGACGCGCTTGACGACCATCTGCAACACTTTCGAGTGAACGTCTCCGAGGGTGTCCCACCACTCTTTGAGGTCAGTGAGCGTGTCCTGTACCTCGTAACGAGTGGGAATCTCGTCTGCCTCGTTGAGTTTGTAGAGGACGTGGTTGTAGAGTTGCCTACAAGTATCGACGTGATGCAGAAGCGTCTCAGTGAGGGATTCTGGTGGGTCGAGTCGATACTTGTAGTTGTAGTGCATCTATGACTCTCGTTCTTCGATAAGTTCGTCCAGTTTCTCTTGAACGAACGAGGAAAGATTCAGGTGGTTATCCTGAATCCACTCCTCTTGGTCGTCTCGGATGGAGATGGTCTTTCGGGTCGTCACACCATAACTTACGTAATTTGCATAAAAGTAGTTTGTGGTTGACGTGGGCCTGTGGGCCAGCAACAAACAGGCGTATGAAAGATGATGACGGCGCTGTATCCCCTCCCTACTGCGCTACTCGGTCGCTTCGCTCTCTGCGTTGCTCCTTGAGGAAGGGGACTTAGCGCCTGAATACAGTTAAACGAGAGTCGTCACAGTTGATTGGTATGTCGAAGGGGTCCGCCATCAATCGACGTTCAGTGCTCAAAACGACCGGTGCAGCGGGTATTTTCGGACTGGCTGGCTGTATCGGCGGCAACGGCGGCGGAAACGGCAACGGCAATGGAAACGGCAACGGTAACGGCGGAACGCGAGGCGAAAGCGATGGCCCCACCGAGGTCCGGTTCATTCTGAACCCGGCGGAGGCTGACGTGGACATCTCCGAGCAGTACCAGCCGATGTTCGAGTACCTCGAATCCGAGGTCGACGTGACCATCGACCCGGTCGAAACCGCGAGTTACGCGGCGACGCTGCAGGAGATTCGCCGCGACGGCGGCGAAATCGCCGACACCTCGCCGTCGGCGGCGGTCGCCGGCGAGGACGTGGCGGACGTCATCGGCATCCGCGTCGCCTTCGGCGCCGCCCAGTACTTCTCGCTCATCACGACGACGCCCGACGATAACGGCGTCGACGAACTCGCCGAACTCGAAGGTCAGGAAGTCGCCATGGGCGCGACGCTGTCGGTCAGCGGCACGCTCGTCCCGATGGTGTTGCTGAAAAACGCCGGACTGGACGTGGGGACGGCCCCGGACGGCGACGCCGAGGATTTCACCGCCCGGTACTCCGACCACTCGACGGCGCGTGATCAACTCATCAACAACCCTTCGATTGCGGCGGCGACGACGGGTGCGTTCTCGACGGCACCGCACGTGCCCCAAGAGCAGTTCGACGAGATGTCGCAGGACTTCGTCGACATCTCCGCGGAGTACGAAAGCGCCGGGTCGGCGACCGACGAGGCCGAACTGAAACTGCTGGCCGTCTCCGACCCGCTGCCGCGGGCGCCGCTGATGTCGCGGTCGAACTGGGACGACCCGGTTCGAGAAGACATCGAGCAGGCCATCCTCGATGCGACCGAGGAGGACCTCTCCCACGGCGAGGACTACGACGGCGAACCGCTGTGGTTCACCGGCGTCGAACCCGGCACGAGCGAGGACTTCGAGCCGATTGCCGACGTACTCGACGAACTCGGCCTCGAGTTCGAGGACATCTCGTAACGTCGTCGAATCACACGTTCAATGACACGAATCACGGTCGATAGCCTCACGAAGGAGTACGGCGACACCGTCGCCTTAGACGACGTTTCCTTCGAGATTCCCGAAGGCGAGTTCGTCGTCGTGTTGGGCGTCTCGGGGTCGGGAAAGTCGACGCTGTTGCGGTGTCTGAACGGCCTGACGGACCCGACCGGAGGGGAAATCGTCGTCGGCGACGAGGAGGTCACCAGCCTCCGACGCGACGTGGCGATGATTTTCCAGCAACACAACATCATCGGCCAGATGACCGCCTACTCCAACGCCCTGACCGGTTCGCTGGGTCGGAACCGCTTTTTGACGAGTCTGTTCCAACTACAGGACCGCGAGGAGAAACTGCGGGCGCTGCGCGCACTCGACACCGTCGGTCTCTTGAACGAGTCCCAACAGAAGGCTCGGCGGATGAGCGGCGGCCAACAGCAGCGCGTCGGCATCGCCCGCGCGTTGGTACAGGAGCCGTCGGTGCTTCTGGCCGACGAACCCGTCGCGAGTCTCGACCCCGGCAGCGCCCAGCAGGTGATGGGCTATCTCCGGACTGCCGCCGAGGAACGCGGCCTCACGGCCGTCATCAGCCTCCACCAGGTGAACCTCGCACGGAAGTTCGGTCAGCGGTTCATCGGCCTCCGGGACGGACAGAAGGTGTTCGACGGCTACCGCGAGGAGATGACCATGGACATCGTCGACGAGATTTACGGCGACATCGACACCGAAGGGATGCTTGCCGAGACCGAGACCGAAACTGGCGGCGGTTCGCCGGACAGTACAGTCGACGAACCGACTACAGATGAGGGGTCGACCGAGGCATGAGCGAGGAATCGACCGTCGAGGAACACGGTGAAAACCGGTTCACAGAGCAACTCGACCGCATTCGTGCGGCCCGAAAGACCCGCGCTATCGGTGGACTCCTGCTCATCGCGTTCATCGGGTTCCTGTTCGTCCAGGCGCTCAGCGCCGCCGGCATCCTGACCACCGAGTACACGACCGGGTTCTTCCTCGAATCGCTTCGGGACTTCTTCCCACTCGCCTACTTCGGCATCGTCATCCCCCTCACCGAATGGATTGGATTCTCGGTGACGGTTCCGTACGTCGGTTGGACGCTATCGTACTCCGGCCCGATTTCGTTCTCGATTCCGTATCTCGACATCGGCCAGTACTGGGCGTTCATCGTCGAGCGCAACCTGCTGTTCAGCGGCGAGGACGCGGCGATGATGCTTTCCGACCCCGTCGGGTTCTTCTTCGGTGGGGAACTCGGCGTCTTCTCGGTGTTCGGCGTCGCAGGCATCACGCTCGCGATGGGCTTTGCCGGGACGATTATCGGCTTCCCGCTGGCGCTGCTGTTCGGCGTTCTCGGCTCCGAGCGCGTGCTTCCGTTCCCGCTGAACTTCGTCTTCCGCGGGACGATGTCGGCCATCCGCGCCATTCCCGCGCTCGTGTGGATTCTCATCTTCATTCCGCTTGCGGGTCTCAACCCGGTATCGGCAGTCCTCGCCATCGGTACCGACACCGTCGGGAACCTCGGCCGACTGTTCACCGACGAACTCGAGGAAATCGAGGAAGGACCCATCGAGGCGATGGAGACCACCGGCGCCAACCGCATCCAGACGGTCACCTTCGGCATGCTGAGCCAGGTGACGACCCCCTACATCGCGTGGACCCTGTACATCTTCGAAATCAACGTCCGCATCGCGGTGTCGCTGGGCGTCTACGGTGGCGGCGGACTGGGACAGGTCGTCGAGACCCAAATCGGCCTCTTCCAGTTCACCAACACCATGGCGACGCTGCTGTGTATCTTCCTGCTCATCATCTCCGTCGAGTTGTTCAGCCAGCGCATCCGCGCGCGCCTGCGTTCTGACACCGAAGTGATGAGCCTGAAGGAACTGATATTCGGGTTCCCCCGTCGGTTCGCCGACTCGCTGCTGCGGTAACCGCGGGGATGGAAACCCACTTTGCCCCCGCCCGCCCACGGACGAGTATGAGCACCACCCAACGGAGCGCCGAGGTCGTCCTCGTCGACTACGGGCTCGGGAACCTCCGGAGTGCGACCCGGGGGCTCGAACGCGCTGGCGCCGAGGTGACGCTGACCGACGACCCAGCCGACTTCGATACCGCCGACGGCATCGTCCTGCCGGGCGTCGGCGCGTTCAGCGAGGGCATGGACAACGCCGGCCCGTTCCGTGAGCCACTCGTCGAGGCCGCCGCCGACGGCAAACCGCTGTTCGGCATCTGTCTCGGGATGCAGATGCTGCTGACCTCCAGCGAGGAGGCCGAACACGTCGGACAGGGCGACGTGGAGGGCCTCGATTTGATTCCGGGCCGCAACGTCCGCTTCGACGAGGGCCAGAAGGTCCCGCACATGGGCTGGAACGAACTGTCCGTCCAGCGCGAGCATCCCATCGCGGAGGGCGTCGACGGCGACTACGCCTACTTCGTCCACTCCTACTACGCATCCCCCGACAGCGACGACGCCGTCGTCGCGACGACCGACTACGATATCGACTTCCCGGCCATCGTCGCAAACGAGGCCGGCAACGTCTTCGGAACGCAGTTCCACCCCGAGAAGTCCGGCGAGACAGGCCTCCGCATCCTCCGGAACTTCGTCGACTACTGTATCGAACGGTAACGAAACCCGCCAAACCGGCAGTACTGAACGGAGGAAAGAACGGCGCTGTTGAAATCTGTTTGTTAGCCCCTATTCGCAGTGAAAGGGTCGTTACGTAGGACTGCGAACCTGACGCTCTCGGTTCGGTACTTCTAGGTATGGAGTAGCGGTCGCTCCTCGGTAGTAGAGTGACGGGGTAGGTCAGCCAGCGGCAACTACACGTGGAAACCACGTGAATTGAAAGGTGGCTGTCTGACCGTGCCGTCTGTGTTCTTCTCTCTGCTACCGCTACAAAACCCCTCCGGTACCAACCGGATGCGTGTCGGGTGTTCGAGAAACTCGGTCTGAGCGCAACGACATCTCTACTCCAGATGCGTCTCTCGCTGAGGATTTCAACAGAGCCGAAAGAGAGTGCCGCAGGCGCGCGGAGCGCGACCGGAGGCCGAAAACGTTCGTTTAGAAGGTCTCGAGGTACTGGTCGAGTTCCCACTCGGAGACTTCGACGAGGTACTCCTTGAACTCGGCCTCTTTGGCTTCGACGAACTTCGGACCGACGTGGTCGCCGAGCGCGTTGTAAATCGCTTCGTCTTCCTTGAGCGCCTCGACGGCCTCGCCGAGGTTCGTCGGGAGCGTCTCGATGCCGTACTCCTCGCGTTTGTCCTCGTCGAAGTCGTAGATGTTCTCCCGGACCGGGTCGGGGCAGTCGAGGCCCTCCTCGATGCCGTCGAGACCGGCGTGGATGAGCGCGGCGAAGGCGAGATACGGGTTACACGACGGGTCGGGGAAGCGAGCCTCGATGCGGGAGGCGGCCGGCACGCGGGCGGCCGGCTTACGGATGAGCGCCGAGCGGTTGCGGTCGGACCACGCGACGTAGACAGGGGCCTCGTAGCCGGGGACCAGACGCTTGTAGCTGTTCACCGTCGGGTTGGTGATGGCGGTAATCGCCGGGGCGTGTTCGAGGATGCCCGCGGTGAACTGCTTGGCCTCCTCGCTGAGGTCGAACTCGTCGTCGCCGTCGTGGAAGGCGTTCTCGCCGTCCTCGGTGAACAGCGAGATGTGGGTGTGCATCCCCGAGCCGTTGATTCGGGCGATGGGTTTCGGCATGAACGTCGCATGGAGGTCGTGTTGGGCCGCGATGGCGCGGACGACCGTCCGGAAGGTGCCGACATTGTCGGCCGTCGTCAGGGCGTCGTCGTACTCGAAGTTGATTTCGTGTTGACCCTGTGCGACCTCGTGGTGGCTGGCTTCGATATCGAAGCCCATGTCCTCCAGCCCGTATATGATGTCGCGGCGAACGTCGGAGGCGAGGTCCTTCGGCGCGAGGTCGAAGTAGCCACCGGCGTCGTTCGTCTTCGTCGTCGCGCGGCCGTCTTCGTCCTCCTCGAACAGGAAGAACTCCGGTTCGGGCGCGGCGTTGACCTTGTAGCCCATGTCGTGGGCGCGCTGCAGGGCCTGCTTCAGGATGTACCGCGGGTCACCCTCGAAGGGTTCGCCCGTCGAGGTGTTGTACACGTCACAAATCATCCGGGCGGAGGCGTGTTCGTCGGTGTTCCGCCACGGCAGCACGGCGAACGTGCTCGCGTCGGGGATGAGCCGCATGTCCGATTCCTGGATGCGGACGAACCCTTCGATAGAGGAGCCGTCGAAGTAGATACCTTCCGTGAATGCCTTCTCGGCCTGTTCGGCGGGAACGGAGACGTTCTTCACCGTGCCGAGGATGTCGGTGAACTGCAGGCGAAGGAAGTCGACGTTCTTCTCTTCGATTTCGTCGAGGACGCTCTGTGCTTCCGGGGTGAGACCACCGTCGGTTGCTACGTTGTCGTTCGTCATTTCTCGTCGTCTGTGCGGATGAGTGCCTATACTAAAACCTTGCTGCTCTGCGCAAACCTCACCTCATTGCTCATAGAACTGTATAATCGTAAACTTCTAAAGTGTCCAGTCGGTACTGGGATGTAATGACGTACGAAAATCTCGACCGCAAGTTGGTGAACGCACTCTTGGACGACGGCCGCGCCTCGCTTCGCTCCCTCGGTGAGGACCTCGACGTCTCGGTGACGACCGTCTCGAATCACATCTCCGACCTCGAAGACGAGGGGATAATCCAGGGGTACGCCCCCATCGTCGACTACGGCGAGTTGGGCTACGACGTGACCGCGGTCATCCAGATGAAAGTCGAGGGGAGTGCCCTCCCCGAGATCACCGACCGGCTCGCGGACCACAAACACATGGTGTCGGTGTACGAGGTCACCGGCGACCACGACATCATCGCCATCGGGAAGTTCACCGACACCGACCACATGAACGAGCAGATCAAGGAACTCCTCATCGACCCCGATATCAAGGAGTCCAACACCTCGGTCGTGCTCAACACCGTCACCGAAAACGAGCAGTTCGACCTCGACTTCGAGTAGGTCGATTCCTTTCTCGGTTCTCAAACCCGCCGAGCGACCGCTTCGCCGACCAGCGGCGCCGCGATGACGCCAGCCAACACGACGGCCATCCCGAGGAAGCCGACTGCCGGCATGGGCTCTACGACGTACATCGCCCCGAACGCCGCGCCGAACAGCAGTCCGACGGCGACGGCGACCGCACCACCGAGTTGGGTCGTCGTCTCGTGGACCACCGCGTCGCCGAGGCTCCCCCACGCGATTCGCGCGCCGAGGGCGCCGCCGAGGGCCGCCATCGTATCGAAGTTGTAGACGACCCCCGCACCGAGAAGCGAGACGCCGACGGCGACCATCAGCGCCCGCCCGGGGTTGTCGCCGCGGCCACACACGAGATAGACGCCCGCGAGGAACGCGCCGCCGAAGGCGAGCCCCGCCGCGATGTCGACGAGGTAATGGACGCCCAACACCACCCGCGACACCGGAATCGCGGCGACGAGCGCGCCGGCGGCGACGTAGCCGCGGCGTGAGTCGACAAGCAGCGCCAACCCTCCATAGACGAGGATGGCTGCGGTGGCGTGGCCGCTCGGGAACCCGAAGCCGTCGGCGGTCGCCGCCGAGACGTACAGCGGTTCCACGACGGCCGGAACGAGTTCGACGCCGACCGCCTCGTCGGCACCGGGGGGTCGCGGCAACGCGAACAGCTCCTTGAACGTCGTCGTCACGGCACGGGCGACGAGTGCGAGCGCGACGGCGAACATCGCGTGCCGTCGGGAAAGCGACAGCGGCCCCGGAAGCGCGTTGCCGAACCAGTACAACAGACCGAGCAGACAGAAGACGAACCACACGTCGCCGAACTGCGTGACCAGCGCCGCGAGCGCGACGAGCCACGACGGCAACTCCGCGACTGCGGCGAGTTCGCCGAGCCCGCGAGTCATCGGTCGCCCAGTCGGTCCTTCAGTCGGCCCGGCAGCCCCGCGACGGTCGCCGTCGTGCCGACCAGAAGCATCAGGACGTACAGTCCGAGCGTCGACAGCCAGATGATGAGCATGGCGAGGATAGCCCATCCACCAGACAGCGCGACGAAGGCTCCGAGCGTCATCGCCGTCCCGTACAGCAACACGAGGTACGGGCCCCACCCGCGGGCCTTCCCGCGGCGGACCTGCTTGCGGACGTACCGCTTGAGGTCGCTCTCGATTTCCTCGCGGTGGACGGTCCGGTCGTCGACGCGCTCCTCGAAGCGGTCGAGTTCGTCGTAGAGCCGTTCGAGTTCCTCGCGGAGTTCAGCGTCCGATACCTCGTCGTCGAGTCGGTCCCGTGTCATGATTCCTTCGAGTACAGCGGTCGGTTCCGGCGTCGGTTCGTCCGGTTCGGCGAGTCCCGTCTCCTCGTTGGCGCGGCCGGCCAACACGGCGTTGAGAACGACGCCGAGAAGCAACACGAGCCCCCCGAAATAGAGGAACGTGAGGAGCAACAGGACGCCACCCAACACGCCGTAGGCCTCGTAACTGCCCGCGATTTCGGCGTAGACCCGAAAGCCGGTCTGGAGGAGCGTCCAGCCGACGGCGGCGAAGACGGCGCCCGGAAGCGCCTCCCGGACGGAAACGTCGGTCCCCGGCAGGAGGTAATACAGCGGCAGGAAGGCGGCGGTGAGTCCGGCGACGAGGGTGAGCGTGCCGAGCGCCGCGACGGCGGCGGCGCCACCGAACCCTTCGAGAACGCCACTGACGCCGGAGAATGCGATGAGCGCGCCGACGGCGACCGTCGCCGCGACGGCGACGCCGACCGCCCCGAGCGTGACGGTGGCGTTGCGGAATTGGTCGATAATCGACTCCGGACCGGGGTGGCCGTACACCTCCGAGAAGGCGATGTCGAGACCCCGAAACAGTTTCAGCCCGGACCACAGCAACACCGCGACGCCGAGGAGGGTCGCCCCGCCCCGTCCGGCCGCACCGGTCAGCGCATCGCGGACGACGACACCTGCCTGGTCGCCGAGTGTTTCGGTGGCCCGAGCGACGAGCGCCTCGACGGTCCCGGCGTCACCGAACGTCGACGCCGCGACCAACGCGAGCAACAGCAGGGGCAGAAGCGAAATGAACGCGTAATAGGCGAGGCTCCCGGCGATGAACGTGATTCGGTCCGATTGGGCGCCGTTGACGACGCCTCGGGTCACCGTCGTGACCCGAGCGAGATACCCCTTCACGAACCCGGCTATGGGCGAGTGCTACATATAATCGGTGGGAAACTATTCGTCGACGACGGGGGATTCCCTCTGAAAACGGCTGTTCACGGAGCCGCAACGGCTCAACCAGCAGAAATGGGGTTTCTGGGTCGTTACAGTCCGTTACCCTGTTCCTCGGCAACGACCTCGAAGGTCTCGTCGACGTCGTCGCTACTCAGGTCCTCTTGGACGATTTTGACGCCGACCGCGACGGCCTGTCCCGGACTCAGCGATTCGCGGTTGTTCGCGTTAAACGGCGTCCGATTGCCGGGCGAGCTGCCCGTATAGAAGGTGATTCCGTCGATGTTCTCGTTTATCCACACATCGATTTCACCGACGCCGCTCCCGCTGTTGTTCGAGAGATTGCGGATTTCGAACGTGCCGTCGAAATAGTACGTCGAATCGGGATTCACACCCGTACCGCCGAGTGAGTTCCCTTCCTCTGGGTCACCACTCCGGGCACTCGTCGGGTTGTCGCTGGTGAAGTCCAGCGTGAGTTTGTCGCTATTGTATTCGACGAAATTCCCGTTCCGAGTGTCCCCACCATCACTGAGACCATTGTCGGGGCGCTGCAGAGCGATGTACGCTTCGGCGTCACCGACCGTTTCCACGCCGATATGACGGTCGCCCGAATTGAACTGCGAAACGGCACCGGTACTCATTACTGCCGCACCACCAGCGGCGATCGATCCAAGTCCGACCATGAATTTGCGTCGTTGCATTGGTTCTCACTTTCTCACGCGCCCTCCGACCCCGCGTCACTCCCCGCCATCGTCCGCCGCGGCGCGTACTCAACCGGTCGGGCAGGACCCACTTTGGAATAGACAGCCATCGAATCCCGAAAGCGGTGTTTTCCGACTCGACAGGGATTCTATGGCAAAATTCGAACGCCTGATTAATTACGAAGGTTCGATGTAACGCGACGCTCGACGAACCGTTCGAACGAGACGGGGTCGTCGTCAGAGGGTCGTGGGGAGTAACCACAGCATAATCGAAGCCGTTACCGGGAGAAATCATCCCAGTTAACGCCGCTCATACGGTATTGTACGAACGTGACAGTACCCGCATAGACCACTTGTTTTCGAGATGGTTCTGTATACTGAAGGCCGGCTACAGTGACTGAACTACACGATGGCGTCGACGACCGTTCAGTTCAGGGCACAGGGAGGGGATTCGTCATGAGAGAGCTATCGAGGAACGTGCCGGAGCCACCGTCGTTTCGCGACCACGAGTTTTCACGGGACGTGATACTCGAGGTGCTCAGCAACCGACGCCGCCGGTTCGTACTTCACTACCTCAAACAGAACGGGGACCACACCACGGTTTCCGAACTCGCGGACCGAGTCGCCGGCTGGGAGAACAACAAGCCGATAGAGGAACTCACCCACCGAGAGCGCAAGCGCGTGAAGAACGCGCTTCGACAGTTCCACCTCCCGAAGATGGAGAGCTGTGGGTTCGTCGAGTACGACTCCCGACGCGGCAATGTCGCCCTCAGCGAGGCAGCCTCGAACGCCAACTTCTACGTCGATTCGCTCACCGACGGAGATATCCCGTGGGGACTGTACTACATCGGTCTCTCCGCGCTGAGTGCGGTTTGTTTGGCCAGCCTCTGGTTCGGCGTCTACCCCTTCGATTCGCTTCCACCGCTGCTGTACGGCGTCTTTTTCGTGACGACGCTGGCGGTGTCGTCGGCGGGGCACTTCTACGACAACTACTACCGGATGCGATTGGGTGCGCGTGCCGAACCCCCGGAGGTCGAAGAGAGATGACCCGGCGCCGGCGTCTCCTCCTCGCGGCCGCTCTCCTTGCCAGCGTCGTCGTCGTGACGACTACCGGCGGGTTTAGTTCGGCAACGGCAGAGCGCGGCGTCGACGTGAGCGTCGCAGAAGACTCCAACGCCTACCTGGGGGTCGAACAGGCACCCTCGGGAACGGAGAACGGCACGACGAACCTCGAAGTGACGGTGGCAAATCAGTTCCCCGCCGGCACCGACCTGACGACCGTCGAAGTCACCGCCAACGGAACGACAGTCGACTTCGCCGAGCCCGACGCCGTCGAGGCCGGTGACGAGCGGACGTACACGTTCAGGACAGTCTCCTGTGACGGCCGGATTACCGTCGAAGCGCAGGGAGCGGGCGTGACGGTCGGGCTAAATCGCACCGTCGCGTGTGGCTGACGACACGGGTCACGACACCGCTTCGCGAATCGCCACCACGTCGGCGTCGGTTTTGAACGTCGTTCCACCGAAGTGCGTCCGAGAGGCCTCGTACCCCGCCGCCCGGAGTTTTTCGAGGAACTCGTCCATCGCGATGTTCGGTTCGCCCCATCGCTTGTACAGTTTGTGCTGGTCGTAGTGGGTCGGTTCGTGGAGTTCGCCGGCGACGGTCTCGAGGAGGCGGTCGGCTTTCGACGCCTCGCCGAAGGAGTCGGGAATCGACTCCCGGACCGATTCGACGAACGCGGCGTCGTGGGCCGGCCCGAGCCAGATGGCGCCGGCCGTCCACGTCGACTGCCCGCAGTTCGGACACGTTTTCGTCGGGTCGGCGATGAGCGTCGCCTCGCTGTCGCGCCACAGACATTTCTGACAGTGGTCGACGTAGCCCAACTGGTCGATGCAGTCGTCGGCGGCGCGGGCGCCGTGGTCCAGTTCGACGTAGGTTCGGACGTAGTGACTGGAGACGTGGCTCAACACGGGACGGGCGGCGATGTCGTAGCGTGCGGCGGTCCGGACCAGCGCCGATAGCAACACGCGCAGGCCCATCTCGGGGTGGAACTCCGTGTTCCGCGGGACCGCACCGTAACTCCGGACGCCGCTTTCGAAGTGAGCGCCACACAGCGGCGCGGTGTCGGTCGCGGTCACACAGAGGTACCGCCCGGCGCTCTGAAACGCCGCATCGAGGAACGGAACGGGCGTCCCGAAGGGGTCCAAATCGACCACGTCGTGGCGGGACTCGTGCATGTGGGCGTTGACGTTCCGATGGTGGACTTCGCCCGCGAGGTCGTTTACGTCGAGGTTCCGGCGAGCCAACTCGACGGCGTCGTCGTCGACATCGCAGGCGGTCACGTCGTAGCCGGCGTCGGCGGCCCGAACCGCGCGGACGCCGCTTGCGGTCATCGCGTCGAGATAGGAGTCGCAGTCGTCGGCCACCGTCCGCAACACGCCGACGGTGATGTCGCGGTTCAACTCCTGAACCGGGTTGTAGAACACCCCCGACCCGGCGCCCTCGCTGGCACCGTGGCGCTCCTCGGGCACCTCGATTCTCACGCCGCCCTCGCGGACTTCCATACACTCCGTTGTGGGGTGACCCCCGAAAAGGGACACGTTTGCGTATCGCCGAACGAATCGAGCAGTCGATTTTTGTCGTCGGGGGATGGAGAGTCGACAGCATGGTCGAACCCGTCGACGTGTTCGCCTACGCCGTCGCGGCCGTCCTCGTCGGCGGCGCTGTCTGGTGGGTCATGTCTCGGTGGCTCCCCGACGGTGCGCTGGCCGCAACCCTCACCTTCCGAGCCTACGAGTCCGGCGTCTCGCGACGGGAAACGCTCCCCGCGGTCGTCGTGGCCTCGCTGTCGCTGGCCCCGGTCGTGACCAACGGCCCCGACAGCGTTGGCTTCGGGTGGGCTATCGCCACCGGCATCTTCGCCGGCGGCCTGCTCGTCGGCGCGACGGCTATCGCCAACCGTCCCCGGGCGAACCTCCTCGAAGCGGGCAGCGGCGACGGCCTCCCGACGAGCGGTCCCTGTGCCGTCGGCGGCGCGGCTGCTGCCGACGGCGAGACGCTGACGACGCCAATCACCGGACGGGACGCCGTCTGCTACACCGCCTCCGTCGCCCAGTACAAACAACAGCCGTTGCGGTCCTACGGGAGCTATTTCACGACCGATTTCACCATCGAGCGGACGCCCTTCACGGTCGAGACCGACGACGGGACCGCCAACGTCGACCCCGAGGGCGCGTGGCTCAGCCTCGCCGCCGGGAGTCCGACCGACACCGAAACCCTCCCCGAAGGCACCACGACCGGCGGACCGGCGGAACACGAACTCGTCGTCGAGGAGGGCGAACCCGTACCGGACCACCTTCGCGGCGAGGGAGCGCCGTTTCCGAACCTCCCGCTGACCACCGATGGCCGGGCCGAGCGAGAGCTCCGGTTCAAGGAGAACGTCGTCGAACCCGGCGAGAGCGTCGTCGTCGCGGGCGAGACGACAGTGGGCGAGGAGTACGGCCGGCCGCTCCTCACGTGCGAACGCGAGGGGGCGTTCGTCGCCCGTGGCCCCTACGAGGAAGTCGCCGCGGGACTGCGGAAGGCGACCGGGCGGAACATCTGGGTCGGCGCGGTGCTGTCGGTGGTCGGGGCGGCCGGAATCCTCTTTCTGACAGTGTAGCCGAGTGCCGATTAGAAGAGCGGGCGAACGTAGTAAACGGCGAACAGCCCACCGGTAACGAGGAGGATGGCGAGTAACCCGCGCTTCTCGGTTCGACCGGGCGTTCTGGGTGCTGTTCGACGAACCGTCGCCGCCTCCGTACCGAGCAGGTGTGCCGTCGTTCCGAAGAACAGCGCGACGATTAGAGTTCCGGATACCTCCAGCAAGCCGATTCCGGGGTGGTGAAACCAAACGAGACGGACAGTCATCGACGCCAGCAACGGAGCGCCTGCAATGAGCCAACTGAGGGCGACACTGCCGTTTCGATATGCTTGTACTGTCGCCACGAGGAACGCCACGAGCGGGCCGACGTACGTGATGAGGAAGAAGGACCCGAACGGATCCGTCGTGAGTAAGCGGAGTACCGTGACCGCATAGATGGCGACACACACGCCTGCCCAAACGCCGGCCCGACGCTTCGTCGCTCCGATGAGAACACCCATATTGTGGACAGTTAACATGATTCGAAAATATCGTACACCGGTAAATGTTTTCTGGAAAACACTATATGCACAAAACCGACCGCGGTCGCGGTACTGTCCGCGCGCCTGAGGCGCGCGGTTCACGGCGACGAGCGAAGCGAGTCGCCGCCTTTTTCATCGAAGTTTTTGCTGTGAGTGGTGCGCCGCAGGCGCACCCGAACAGCAAAAAGTTCGGAGCGAAGCGATTTTCCCACGTCCCCGAGAATAGCCGAGAGTGAACCCGGTCGAGGAGTGGGAGGCGCAACTGGAAGCCGACGGCGAACTCACCAGCGACGCCGTCGACCGTATTATCGCCACCCACGGCGACCGCGGGGTCCGGGCCATCGAGGCCGTCGGTGAAGAGCGGGTCAAGGAGTACCGCGATTTCACCGTCGTCGTCGGCCACTCCGAGGAACACGTCGTCGAAGACGGCACCTGCGAGTGTGAGGACTCTCGCTACAATCTCGACCCCGAGGAACCGACGGAACTCTGTTGGCACGCTATCGCCACGAAAATCGCCCGCCGTATCGACGCCCTCGACCACCACGACATGTGGTACTCCGAGGTCAGGGAGTTCCTGTAGTCTCATCCGGCGTCGCGGAATCCATCCACTCGCCACACCCAGAGGAGTTCCAGCGCAATGGCGAGGAGCAACCACGACAGAAGGAGGACGAACACGACCACCGTTGACGACAGGAAATGAAGCGGTTGGGTGACGGCGAACAACAGTGGCGCGACTAGCGACACCACGACGACGGCCGCCACTAACCCGGAAATCGCACACGTGTAGTGCTGGATTCGCCCGACACACACGCTGCCCGCCGAGCACTCACACAGCGATTCAGGGGTGTGTTTCGTAACCATTGCCACCACTCCGTGCTAGACGGTATGGGCCACTTCGTGTTATTTGTTATCATTGTTCGTGTTTTATCGAGACGAGACCAATTGTCGGTATGCAGGTGCCCCCGTGATTCCGCGCCGCTTTTTACCCGGACGGGCGAGGAGCGTGTATGGTCAATCAGGAACTCATCGACGCGCTCCGGGCCGCGGAGGCGGTGAAGTTCGGGGAGTTCGAACTCTCCCACGGCGGTACCTCCGAGTACTACGTCGACAAGTACGTCTTCGAGACCGACCCACACTGTCTGGAACTCATCGCCGAGGCGTTCGCCGAACGGGTCGGTGACTCGAAACTCGCCGGCGTCGCGTTGGGCGCCGTCCCGCTGGTCGCCGCGACGGCCGTCGAGACGGGCAACCCCTACGTCATCGTCCGGAAGAAGGCCAAGGAGTACGGCACGGGCAACCAAATCGAAGGCGAGTTCGAGGACGGCGAGGAAGTCGTTGTGTTGGAGGACATCGCCACGACAGGCCAAAGCGCAATCGACGCCGTGGAGGCGCTCCGAGACGCTGGGGCGGTCGTCGACCGCGTGCTCGTCGTCGTCGACCGCGAGGAGGGCGCCCACGAGAACCTCGCCGAACACGACATCGAACTGGAGTCGCTGTTGACGGCCTCGGAGCTGTTGGCCGACGCCGACCGCGCGTAGAGTATCCACTCCCGTGTCTATTTACTCTCGGTAGCACACCGAAGTGTTCATACATATGCGGTGACGCGTTGAAGTCATGAACCGTTCGGAGAAGGCCGCCCTCCAGCTGCGCGCCGTCGACGTGTTGCGGACGTTGAAGGAGACGCGCACCTACGAGGAGTTGGCCGCCGAAACCGGACTGCCCGCCGGCGACCTGAACCGGTACGTCAACGGGCACGTCCTCCCGAGTGAGGCCCGCGCCCGCGAGGTGGTCGGTGGAGTCGGCTCCGAGTTGCTCGCCGAGGAACTCGACGCCCGCATCGTCGTCGACGATGAAGGGTACGTCGACAACTCCCGGGTCGTCTTCGACCAGTCGCTGCTGTCGCTCGTCCCGCCCGTCGCCGCCGAGACGCTCGGCATCGAGCCGCCCGATGCCGTCCTGACGGCGGCCACCGACGGCATCACCCTCGCGGCGGCGATGGCCCGCTACTTCGGGTCCCGATGTGCCTACGCCAAGAAGTCCCGCGAGACCGCCGTCGAGGAGTTCATCGAGGCCCGACAACGGCTCTCCTCGGGCATCGAAATCGACTACTACCTCCCCGCCAACGCCATCGCCTCGGGCGAATCCGTGCTGGTCGTCGACGACCTCATCCGGTCGGGGGAGACACAGGAACTGCTGCTCGACATCGCGGCGTCGGCCGGCGCCGAGGTGGCCGGCGTGTTCGCGCTCATCGCGGTCGGCGACGAGGGCATCGACCGCGCCCGCGCCCACACCGACGCCCCGGTGGGCGCACTCGTCACACGAGAGTGACACGTTCCGAGTCACGGCGCCATCGATACGCACATACGTGCACAGAATTCGCCGTTTCCGACGGTAACTATTAAGTCACCAACCTGTGGTATGCTCGAACGTGAATTATGGCTGTTACTGATACGCTGGCGGAGTACTTCGAGTTCGAGGAACACGACACCGACGTACGAACCGAGAGCGTCGCCGGACTGACGACGTTCCTGGCGATGGCGTACATCATCGTCGTCAATCCGAGCATTCTCGCACCGGCCATCGTCGGCGGGTCGCCACAGGAAGGTGAACCGACACCGACGACCGAAATCGCGGGGGCGACCTACGACTTCTTCCAGGTCGTCGAGATGCTCACCGTCGTTACCATCATCGCGTCGGTCGTCGCCATTCTCGTGATGGCGCTGTACGCGAACCGTCCGTT
Source organism: Natronomonas gomsonensis (assembly GCF_013391635.1). Classification (GTDB taxonomy): domain Archaea; phylum Halobacteriota; class Halobacteria; order Halobacteriales; family Haloarculaceae; genus Natronomonas; species Natronomonas gomsonensis_A. Next base: position 28,913 of record NZ_JACAWU010000001.1, read on the forward strand.
CGGCCTCGCGCCGGGACTGGGACTGAACGCCTTCTTCGCGTTCACCGTCGTGTTGACATTGGGCGTCCCGTGGCAGGTCGCCCTCGCCGCGGTGTTCGTCGAAGGGCTGATATTCATCGCCCTGACGGCCGTCGGCGCGCGGGAGTACATCATCCAGTTGTTCCCCGAACCGGTGAAGTTCGCCGTCGGAGCCGGTATCGGCGTGTTCCTCCTGTTCCTCGGCCTTCAGGAGATGCAAATCGTCGTCACGGACCCGGCGACGCTCACCACGCTCGGAAACGTCCTCCAGAGTCCGGTTGCGGCGCTGTCGCTGCTCGGACTCGCGCTTACTTTCGTCCTCTACGCCCGCGGCATCAAGGGCTCCATCGTCATCGGCATCATCGGGACGGCCCTGGCCGGCTACGCGCTGACGCTGGCGGGCGTCGTCGACCGTGGCGTCCTCGAACCCGGAACGGTTTCACAGGTCGAAAGCGAGGGCATCGGCTCGCTCCTGTTCGGTGTCCAGTACGATTTCACCCCGCTCGTCTACGGCTTCGTCGACGGACTGGGCCTCATCCTCGAGGACCCCGTCGTGTTCGCACTCGTCGTGTTCACGTTCTTCTTCGTCGACTTCTTCGACACCGCGGGCACGCTCATCGGCGTCTCCCAAATCGCGGGCTTCCTCGACGAGAACGGTGACCTTCCGGACATCGACAAGCCGCTGATGGCCGACGCAATCGGGACGACGTTCGGCGCGATGATTGGCACCTCGACGGTGACGACGTTCATCGAATCCGCGACCGGCGTCGAAGAGGGTGGCCGAACCGGCTTCACCGCCCTCGTCGTCGGTGCGCTGTTCGCGCTCTCGCTGCTCGTGGTGCCGCTCATCTCGGCGATTCCGACGTACGCGAGTTACATCGCGCTGGTCGTCGTGGGCATCATCATGCTGCAGGGCGTCGCCGACATCGACTGGCAGGACCCAGCGTGGGCCATCTCCGCCGGTCTCACCATCACCATCATGCCGCTTACGACCTCCATCGCCAACGGCCTCGCAGCGGGTATCATGAGCTACCCCATCGTCAAAGCCGCCGTCGGCGAGGCCGACGATGTCTCGCTCGGCCAGTGGACGCTGGCGGTCGTCTTCGTCGTCTACTTCGCCGTCTTCTTCGCGGCGAGTGCCGGACTGCTCCCGTCCTTCTGAGCCCAACCGCAAGGTATTCCTTGCGGACTCCTCTGGACGGAACATGGACGTCTCGCGAGTCGACTCGTTGTCACGTCGCGTGACGCTGCGGGTCGTCCTCGCGGTTCTCGTCTTCGTCCTCCTGTTGCCGGCCGCCTACGCCGCAGTCAACCCTCAGACGCTCGAACTCGGCGCCGGGACCGTCGAGGAGCCGGCCGCCGAGACCACCTACGTCAGCGTACAGGGCTTTCACTTCGCGGGCTACGGGAAACCCAAGAAGCCGGCCCGCCTCGTCGCCGCCGACGAGAACGGCAGCGTCGCGTGGCGCTTCGACGGCGACGAGGTCGGCGCGCGGTGGTTCTACGACATCGACCCGACGGCCGACGGCGACCTCTTCGTCACCGCCACCTACGAGGGCGGCACCGTCGTCTTCGAGTACGACACCGCAACCGAGGCCGTGGAGTGGCGCCACGACATGCCCGGACGCCTCGACACCCACGACACGACACGCCTGAGCGAGGACCGAATCCTCGTCGCCCACATGCGGAACACCCGAGACGGCGTGAGCGACGACCGCCTCTACGTCGAGAACACCACCACCGGCGACACCGAGTGGGAGTGGCTGTTCCGCGAGCACTACCCCAACGGCACCGACGGCGGCTTCGACGCCGACTGGACGCACGTCAACGACGTGGACGTAGTCGGCCCCGACGACGGCTACGTGTTGGCCTCCCCGCGGAACTTCGACCAAGTGATTCTCCTCAACCGCTCGAGCGGCGACATCGCGATGCGACTCGGCTCCGACGGCGACCACGACACGCTGTTCGAACAGCACAACCCCGACTACCTCGAACGCGACGACGGCACGCCGGTCATCCTCGTCTCCGACAGCGAAAACGACCGCGTCGTCGAGTACGAGCGAGACTGCGGCGACGCCGACCCCCGCCTCGGCGCGGGCACGCCACCCGAATCCTGTGAGTGGGACCTCGTCTGGAGCGTCGAGGGGTTCAACTGGCCGCGGGACGCCGACCGACTACCGAACGGCAACACGCTGGTCACCGATACGCTGAACCACCGCGTCGTCGAGATAACGCCCGAAGGCGAGGTCGTCTGGGAGTTCTACGCGGCGTGGGCGCCGTACGACGCCGAACGCGGCCAGCAGGGAAGCAACGGGCCGACGATGGCCGACCACGGCACGACCGGCAGTTACACCGTCTCCGGTGGCGGCGACGGCGGCGTCGCCGACCGCTATCACGTCGCCGACGCCATCGCCGACGTCGGGAGCTACACCCCGTTGAAATCCAGTTTCGACGGGATTGCGACCCGGTACTCCCACGTCGAACCGTGGTTCCGGCCCGTCTGGATGGGGTCGTGGACGTTCCTCTCGGCGGTTCTCGGCGTGTTGCTCGCACTCGGATGGGCCGCCTGCGAACTCCTCGCGCGACGGGAGCGACTCCTCGCCGAACTCCGGTCGCTTCAGAACGGGTGAGCACGGGAAAATCCGGATTGACAGCGTTCGGACACACCACCGCCGCGTTCTTAGTCCCCGGATACATACACTGTGTCGATGGCGAACATTACGCTATACGAACTGCCCGGCTGTCCGTACTGTATGAAGGTCGCCGACAAACTGGATGAGCTCGGCCTCGAGTACGATGTCGTAGAGGTGCCGCGCGCCCACGGAGCGCGAACCGAGGTCGAAGAAATCAGCGGTCAGACTGGCGTCCCTGTCATCGTCGACGAGGAACACGGCGTCGACGCGATGGCCGAATCCGACGACATCGTCGCGTACCTCGAAGAGACCTACGGCGCCTAAACCGCGGCGTTACAGCGCTTCTTTGTAGGCTTCGAGCGTCTCCTCGACGTCTTCCTCGGTGTGGCCGTAGGAGACGAAGTTGGCCTCGAATTGATTCTGTGAGACGAGGACGCCCTGTTCGACCATCGCGGGGCGGAACAGTCGCGCGTAGCGTTCGGTTTCGGCGTCGGCCACGTCGGTGCCGCGTTTGGGGCACTCGCCGTAGCGACTGCAGGTGGGGTCCTGCCGACACCCGTTCGAACAGGGGTCGCCCTGTGGGTGGCTTTCGGCCCGCGAGAAGACGACCTTGAAAATCGAATCGGTGCCGACGACGGTGTAGGCGGGGGCGTGGTCTTCGACGATGTCGGCCAGTCCCTCGCGCAACTGCTCGCCGAGCGAATTGACGTGGTCGTGAACGTCGTTTTCCGCACAGAACTTCAGCGTCTCCAGTCCGGCCGCCATCGTCACGGGATGTCCGGAGAAGGTGCCGGCCTGGAACACGTCGCCGGTGGGGCTGAACTGCTCGATGTACTCCGTCTTGCCGCCGATGGCGCCGACCGGGAAGCCGCCGCCGATGATTTTGCCGAACGTCGTGAGGTCTGGGTCGACGTCGAAGCGGCCCTGGGCACACTGCAGGCCGCCGACCCGGAACCCCGTGATGACCTCGTCGAAGATGAACAGCGCGCCGTAGTCCTCACACAGCGCCTCCAGCGTCTCGTGGTAGCCGTCTTCGGGGAAGGCGATGCCCATGTTCGCCTGTATCGGCTCGACGAGGACGGCCGCGATGTCGTCGCCGTGTTCCTCGAACACCTCGCGGGCGGCGGCCTCGTCGTTGAACGGAATCGGGAGGGTGTGTTGGGCGAACGACTGTGGGACGCCGGAACTGGAGGGTTTCGGGTGGTCGGCGTCGCCCTCGACGAGCGTCGACTCCTGGGCGCCGTGGTAGCCGCCCTGCATGACGACGACCTTGTTGCGGCCGGTGACCCCGCGGGCGAGTCGGACCGCCGACACCGTCGCCTCCGTCCCGCTGTTGACGAACCGAATCATCTCGACGCTCGGGACGTGGCGGCAGACGAACTCGGCGTGGTCGACCTCGATTTCGGTCGGCATGCCGTACATCGGCGCCTCGGCGGCACGGGACTGGACTGCGGCCTGGACCGACTCGGGCATGTCGTGGCCGAGCAGCAGCGGTCCGAGCCCCTGAATCCAGTCGATGTAGCGGTTGCCGTCGGCATCGACGACGTGGCCGCCCTCACCGTGGTCGGCGAACACCGGGTACGGCTGTGGCGCGGCGCGAACCGAGGAGTTGACGCCGCCCGGCAGGACCGACAGCGCCCTGTCGTACAGCGACCGCGATGTCTCGTGGTTCATGAGCGTCGGTTCGACTGCCGCCCCGAAAGGCGTTACCGTCCGCAGTCGAGCGGTATCGCGGAGAAGTGATTCGGCAATGTAGAGCATTCGGCTAAAATTCACCCAGAAAACACCACGTTCGAGCAATATTTTTCCCAGTGGTTTCAGATATTGCCCCTCTCGACACGATATTACGACACCGGTCCGTTCGTTGAGACACCGCGAGACCCTCGTGGTCTCCGGTGTGTACCGCTCAGGAACGAACCGAACGGCTGGCATCCGACGGTTTTCCGTGGTCGGCCCCCTCCGGGCCGAAACCGCTTTTTTACGCGTGAGACGGCCGTCCAGTTCAGTTCTGAGTCGCGTAAGCGAGAGCGTAATTCCTCAAAGACGGACGACACAGTCAGTTCGAAAAAACAGCGTCGCGTGAATCCGAAATGCAGTCCGCCCGACGGCGTTCAGTCCTCCAGTGCGGGTGGGTCACCCTCGCGGACGACCGACCGGACCGAACTGGTGTCGACGGTGCGAACGTCGGGGTCGTCGTGCAGATCGTGCAGTTGGGCGGCCAGCGCCGCATCGTCTTCGAACTTTCCGACGGCGAAGACGGTGGAGGGACCGCTCATCTGATAGACGGTGACGAACTCGGGACGTTCCCGGAGCCGTGCCGTCACGTCGTCTATCGCGTCGAGGTCGACCGCCAGTCGGATGATGGCCGTCCGGTAGCCAAGGCGGTCGTAGTCGACGCGGGCGGTGTAGCCCGTGATGACGCCGTCGTCTTCGAGCGCCCGAAGGCGTTTCTGCACCGTCGTCGCGACCGCGTCGGTGGCTTCCGCGACCGACGGCACGTCGGCGCGGCCGTCCCGAAAGAGGGCGGCGACGACCTGCCTGTCGAGCGACTCGGTCACGTCAGACCGCGCTCGTTCCGACCTCACCGGTACGAATCTGGTAGGCGTTCTCGACCGGCAGGATGAACACCTTGCCGTCGCCCGGTTCACCCGTCTTCGCGGAGTCACGGATGGCCTCTGCCACGTCCTCGGCCGGGATGTCCGCGACGACGCACTCGATTTTCACCTTCTGGTGGAGGTCGACGCTGTACTCCTCGCCGCGCCACTGGCCCTTCTTCGCGGGCTGGGAGCCGCGACCGGAGACGTTCGTAACCGTCAGCGAGGGTGCGCCGATTTCGGCGAGTCCCTGCTTGACATCGGAGAGCTTGTCGGGGCGGATGAAGCCCATGACCATCCTGATGCCGCCGTCGTTGGCGATACCGCCGTCGGGGCGGACGATGCCGTCCTCCTCGACGAACCCGCCGTCGGTCGCGGCCGGACCGGTGGAGCCGCTACCGAACTCGGGGTAGGTGTTCGTCCCGTGCTCGGAGATGTCGAGTCCCTCACGCTCGTGGTCGGGGCTGACGCGGGCTTGTCCGACGGCCTTGAACGCACCCCAGACGAGTGCGGTCGCGAGGACCGTCCACGCCGTGATGATGGCCGTTCCCAGAATCTGGGGGACGAACATCGACGCTTCGACCGAGAGGATACCGCCAGGGACGACGCCGCCGGCGATAGCCGTACCGCCGGTCGACCACAGCGGGAAGAGGATGACACCAAGCGCGCCGGCACTCCCGTGGACCGGGAAGACGGCACACACGTCATCGATCTGCAGGCGCTTTTCGACGAATTCGAAGACGATGGGGAGCTGTGCGCCGGCCAGCAGGCCGAGCATGAGTCCGCCCATCGGCGTGAGCACGTCCGCGGTACCCGTCACGCCGACGAGCCCCGCGAGCATGCCGTTTGCGACGTACAGCGTGTCGACTTTGCCGGTCTTCGCGAGTGCGACGGCGCCGGCACCGAGTGCGCCCATCGCCATGCCGAGTGTGGTGTTCAGCGCGACGCGGCCGACGATCTCCCAGCCGGCACCGAGGACGAGTTCGCCGCCCTCGACGGCGAAGACGTTGACGGAGGTGCCGACGTTGAAGCCGTACCAGCCGAACGCGAGGATGAGCGTCCCGAGTACGGCAAAAGTCATCGAGTGACCGGGGATGACGTTGACGCTGCCGTCCTCGTTGAACCGCCCCATGCGCGAACCGAGCATGTAGGCGGCCGTCAGGCCGGCGATACCGCCGACGCCGTGGACGATCATGCCGCCCGCGAAGTCGTGGAAGCCGAGGGAGGCGATGAAGCCGCCACCCCACGTCAACCCGGTGACGACGGGGTAGATGACCGCCGCAACGAGGAACGTGTAGGTGACGTACGCACGCAGCTTCGCGCGGCCGGCGACGGCCCCGGAGACGATGGTCGCCATCGTCATCGCGAAGACGGCGCCGAACAGCCAGCTCACCCAGCCGAAGTTGCCGGCACCGAACTGGCTCAACGGACCGTAGCTACCGCCGGAGCCGGTCAACACTCCGACGATTCCGGAGATGCCCGCACCGATGAGGAAGAACACGACGACACCGACACTCCAGGTGAGCATGTTCTTCGTCAGCTGGTTTGCGACGTTCTTCGAACGTACCTGTCCGGCCTCCAGCATCGCGAAGCCCGCGTGCATGAAGAAGATGAGGAACGTCACCACGAGAATCCACAGCCAGTTGACCCCCTCGGCGACGACGCTCGGGTCGACCTGCAACGCAGTCAGTTCCATCATGCTTCGACCTCCGTACTACTCCCGTATTTCTGTGAAAGTTCGTCCATGTTTTCTCTGATTTGCACCATGTTTGTCTTCCAACTCACGGGAGAACCTCATGGAACAGCCCTACATAAATGTTGGAGTTGAAATTGAAAATTTTTGCATACCCTTAGTGGACGGTCGTCAGCAATGGGGTAGGATAATAGCTGTATAAGGTCGGCTCGCGTCAAGAGTTCAGGGAAGAATATTCTCGTTTTCTGGACGAATGTCAATCGCAACACTTGCCAATTGGCCGTATTTCACTCTGCTCGCGGGAGCGCGCGGCGACCCTCCGGAACGCGTTCTGGTGTGGACGAAGACGGGAGAACACCAGCCGCAAGAGAACGAACTCGGCGCCGGCTCAGAGTCGCTCGGCGATATCTTCGGCGAAGTACGTCAGGATGAGGTCCGCTCCGGCCCGCTTTATCGACAGCAGTGATTCGTAGGCGACCTCCTCCAAGGAGAGCCACCCCTTCTCGCTTGCGGCGTGCAACATTGCGTACTCCCCGGAGACGTTGTACGCCGCCACCGGGTGGTCGAACTCCCGGCGGATGTCGGCGACGATGTCGAGATACGGCAGCGCTGGCTTGACCATCAACACGTCGGCGCCCTGTTCGACGTCGAGTCGGACCTCCCGCATCGCCTCGCGGGCGTTCGCCGGGTCCATCTGGTAGTGTCTTCGGTCGCCGAAGGCGGGCGCGCCGTCGGCGGCGTCCCGGAACGGCCCGTAGAACGCCGACTCGTACTTCGCGGCGTAGCTCATCACCGGCAGGTTCTCGTGGCCCGCCGCGTCGAGGGCCCCGCGAATAGCACCGACCATCCCGTCTATCATCCCCGAAGGTGCGACCATGTCCGCGCCCGCGTCCGCGTGCGAGACGGCGATGCGTTGGAGCAACTCCAAGGTCTCGTCGTTTTCGACCGTCAAACACGGTTCCTCGGACGCTCCGTCTTCGAGAATGCCGCAGTGGCCGTGGTCGGTGTACTCACACAGACACACGTCGGTGATGACGTAGCAGTCCGTCTCCTCGGTGATTCGCCGGACCGCCCGCTGGACGACGCCGTCGTCGGCCCACGCTCGCGAGCCCTCGCTATCCTTCGATTCGGGGATGCCGAACACCATCACCGCCCCGACACCTGTCTCCTGTATCTCCCGGACGCGGGCGACGCTCTCGGAGACGGGCACCCGCTCGTGGCCGGGCATCGACTCGATTTCGACGCGCTCGTCGGTCGTCGCGTCGACGAACACCGGGGCGATGAGATCCGACGGTCGGACGTCCGTCTCGCCGACGAGCGGACGGATGCCGTCGGTCCGGAGCCGTCTCGGCCGGTCCGTGAGGTTCATACCCGACGTTCCGCACCGTGCCATAAAATGTCCGTCGCTCCCCACGCGACGACACAACGCCTATATATCGCCTCTCCCGACGAAGGAACATGTCGCTCGGCAGATCGTCCGCCGTCGACCGCGTTCGAAGCTTTCTCGAACGTTACGCAGTCCACCTCGCCGGCGGCTTGACGCTCGTCTGTGCGGCCGCCGGGGTGTATCTCCTCGTCTTCGCGGACCCGGAAGTCGCCGCCCAACTGCTCGAGGACTATGGGCTTGCGGCGCTGTTTTTCATCCTCGTGTTGGAGGGGGCGATGCTGCTGTACTTCGCGCCGAGCGAGGCGCTCGTCCCAGCCGGCATCGCGCTTCTGACGGCCGGTACCGAGGACTACCTCGGCATCGCGACAGTCATCGGCGTCGCCGTCGTCGGCGCGACCATCGGCCAGTTCGTCCTGTTCACCGTCGCCAAGCGCGCCGGTCGGGAGTACCTGCTCGAACAGTCGTGGTTCCGTATCAGCGAGGACTCGCTCGCCCGCTTCGATGGCTGGTTCGACCGCTGGGGGCCGCTCGCAGTCCCGATTTCTAACGCACTGTTGTTCACGCGAGGGATGTTGACGGTGCCGGCCGGCGTCGCGGATATGAGTGACCGCCATTTCATCGCGCTGTCGGCACTCGGGACGTTGCTGTTCCAATCGTGGCTGGCCGGGCTGTTCCTGCTTCTCGGGGTTCGACTCGGCGTGCTGTGAGGCTCGTGTCGAAAGTAGAGACGCGGGCGCGAGGCTGAAAGGGCGTCGAGAACGGGGTGGGTTCGGCCGCTATCGCTCCTCGAGCGACGGCACCGAGCGGTCGTCGGGGCCGACGTAGCGGGCGCGCGGTCGGATGAGGCGGTTGTCCTCGTACTGTTCGAGGACGTGGGCAATCCAGCCGCCCACGCGGCTCATCGCGAAGATGGGCGTGTAGATGTCGACCGGGATACCCATCTGGTAGTACGTCGACGCCGAATAGAAGTCGACGTTGGGGGCCAGGCCCTTCTCGTCGGTGAGGAAGTCCTCGACGGCGACGGAGTAGTCGTACCACTTCATGTCGCCGGCCTCGCCGAGCGCTTTGGACTTCTTCGAGAGAATCTTCGCGCGGGGGTCCTTGACGTTGTAGACGCGGTGGCCGAAGCCGGGGACGCGTCGACCTTCCTCGATTGCGTCCTGAACCCACTGGAGGGGGTCCTTGTCGGAGGCATCGACCTCCTTGAGCATCTCCATGACGTCCTGATTGGCGCCGCCGTGGAGGCTCCCCGAGAGGGTGCCGACCGCGGAGGTAATCGCCGAGTGGAGGTCGGCGAGCGTCGATGCCGTCACCGTCGCCGAGAACGTCGAGGCGTTCAGGCCGTGGTCGGCGTGCAGCACCAGCGCCATATCGAAGGTGTCGGCGAGTACGTCGTCCGGTTCCTCGCCGTTGAGCATGTAGAGGAAGTTCGCCGCGTGGTCTAAGTCCTCCCGTGGGTCGACGGGGTCGTTGCCGTCGCGGATGCGGGCGAACGCCGCCAGCGCGGTCGGAATCTTCGCCGTGATGCGGCGACCCTTCCGGAGGTTTGCGGCCTCGTCGGTCGGGTCGGCGTCGGCGTCGGGGTCGTACGCCGACAACTCCGAGACGATAGTGCGGAGTGCGGCCATCGGCTCCTCGTCGGCTTCGGCGAGGTCGCGGACGAGCCGCTGGACGCCGTCGTCGATGTGGCGCTCCTCGGCCATCGCCGCCTTGAACTCCGAGAGTTCATCGCGGTTCGGCAGTTCGCCGTGCCACAGCATGTAGACGACCTCCTCGAAGCTCGCGTTCTCGGCGAGGTCGTCGATTGTGTAGCCACGGTAGACGAGTTTGCCCTCGTCGCCGTCGATGTAACTCAACGACGATTCGGCGACCAGGACACCCTCCAGCCCTTTCTTGAGCTCCTCGGTCATACGCTACCGGTTTCCATGCCCGGGAGAAAAGGGTTACCGTTCACGGCAGGCGTGTGAGTACTTATTCGTCCGGAAACCCGCCGCTTTCTTCGGGCGTCTTCTCACGCACGACGGTGGCGACGGCACCGCCGACTGCGCCGACCGCTCCGAGCAGGACGGGCAGGTACAGCGCCGTCGACCGCACCGCCGCCGGGTCGCCGGTCGCGGCAGCGACGACGACGAGCGTACTCATCGCTGCGGCGACGCCGGCGAAGAACCCGTGTGACGGCGCGGCGCCCCGAAGCCCGAGGCCGAACCCGACCAGCAGGCCGCCGACCACGACCGCACCCGCGTACGCCGGCGCGACGAGACTCGAATCGAAAGCGACCGTCGCCGCGACGAGTCGGTCGGGCGTTCCGAGACACGGCCCACCGGCGGGACAGCCAACCGCCGGTGCGGCGACGGCGGCGGTGTAGGCCACCGCACCGACCGCCGCATCGAGCGGCCGCCACGCGTGTTCCAGCGACAGCGCCGCGACGAGTTTTATCCCGAGACCGCCGACGAACAGGACGACGAACCCACCGGTCAACAGTGCGACAGTGAGTCGGAACCCAGCGCTCGGAACGTCGACGGCTAGCGTCGCGACGACGGGGACGACGACCCACCCGAGCAACCCGAGGAGGGCCGCGACCGTCGTCGGCGACCGACCACCGGGTTCGATGCCGTTGACCGACAGCGTCCGGCGGTAGGCCGCCCGGCCGACGAGGACGACGGCGACGAGACAGACGACCGCGAAGGCGAGGACGAACGACAGCGACGCCCAGTACAGCAGCGACTCGTCGGTACCCGGCAGGTAGGCGAACAGGAGGAACACCACGGCGGCAAAGCCGATGCCAGCGACGGCGGCAGTGCGGACGTGACGGCGGACCTCCAGTTCGGCGACGAGGGCGGCGACGCCGGGACGGTCGGGTCGGTCGGCGGAGTCGGCGGACACACCCGAACTAGCGGCGGGAGCCACATAAGCCGTACAGATTCCGACTGACGCGAGCGTCTCCTCGGATAGACGGAAAACCCGGCGGGTATCAGTAAGCCTAAGAACGAACGGGTGAGCAGTGATAATAATGACTACCCTCGGTACGGCGAACGCCGCCCCCGGCGAGATGGACACGGGGCGGCTGTCGGTCGGCGAGGCGCGTGACGGCTCCGAGGTCGGCCTCCCGGTCGCGGTCCTAAACGGCGCTCGCGACGGGAAGACGCTCTACATACAGGCCGTCTCCGACGGCGACGAACTCAACGGACTGGGCGTCCTACAGCGACTCGTTCCACAACTCGAACCGGCGGACATCGCCGGCGAGATACGCATCGTCGGCATCGTCAACCACTACGGCTTCCAGGTCGCCGAACACCGCAACCCCATCGACGACACGAAACTCAACCGCACCTACCCCGGCGACGCCACCGGCACCTCCTCGGAGCGCATCGCTGCAGCGACCTTCGAGGCCGCGAGCGACGCCGACCTCATCCTCGACCTCCATCAGGGGTCGACCTCCCGGATGTTGAACGAGACGCGCGTCCGCTGTGGCTCCCGCCACCGCTTGCACCGGGACTGTCTCGAACTCGCGAAGGTGTTCGACTGCGGCTACATCTTAGACCAGAAGGGTCCCGACGGACAGTTGGCCCGTGCCGCACCGGACGAGGGCATTCCCACGATAGACCCCGAACTCGGCGGCGCGGTCGGCTGGGACGACGAGTCCATCCAGAAGGGCGTCAAGGGCGTGTTCAACGTCCTGCATCACTACGGTTTCCTCGCGGGAAGCGTCGAATCCCGGCCGCAAACGCGAGCCACCGGCTTCGAACAATACGGCTCCCCCGCCGGCGGCCTCACGAAGTTCGCCGTCGACCTCGGCGACGAAGTATCCCGCGGCGACACGCTGTTCGAGGTGACTGACCCCTTCGGAACCGTCAAAGCCGAAGTGACCGCCGACTCGGAGGGCATCTTCTGGCGGCGACGGCGCCTCCCGCAGGTCGCCACCGGCGAGTACGTCTGCTCGGTCGGCACCGACATCGACCGGTTCTAACGCCACGAACGGTCCTGTTCCGGTCCGACCCGTTCGCACCCACCGAAACCGACACGGCGACTGCGGCCGACCGTCCGATATGAGCCTTCGTTGTCCGGCCTGTGGCGAGAACTACGCCGACCGCTGGCGCTGTCGCTGTGGGACGCCGCTTGAGTTCACCGACCAGCCGCTGCCGCCGACCGAAACGCCCGAAGACGCCGCTATCGACCCACGGGATGGACTGTGGACATTCGAATCGTTCCTGCCAGTGGGCGCCGACCCGTCCGACCGCGTGACGTTGGGGGAGGGGTACACCCCGATGGTCGACGCTCCGGAGTGGGACGCGACGTTCAAACTGGAGTACGTCTTCCCCACCGGGTCGTTCAAGGACCGCGGGGCGACGGCGACGCTCACGCGCGCGAAGGAGATCGGCGCCGACCGCATCGTCGAGGACTCCTCGGGCAACGCCGGTGCGGCCATCGCGACCTACGCCGCCCGCGCCGGCATCGACGCCGAAATCTACGTGCCCGCGGGCGTCAAGGAGTCGAAGGTGAAAGCGATTCGCCGCGCCGGCGCCGACGTGGTGCGCGTCGAGGGGACACGAGAGGACGTGACCGACGCCTGCATCGACGCCGTGACCGACGGCGAGGCGTGGTACGCCAGCCACGCGTGGAATCCGGCTTTCTTCGCCGGCACGGCGACGATGGCCTACGAAATCGCACACCAGCGCGATTGGTCGGTCCCCGACGCCGTCGTGATGCCGCTCGGTCACGGCACGATGTTCCTCGGTGCCTATCGCGGCTTCCGGGCGCTACGGGACGCCGGGTGGACCGACCAAGTGCCGAAACTCCTCGGCGCACAGGCCGCCGGCTACGCCCCCATCGCCGCCGAACTCCACGGGGAGGACGCTGTGGTTGGAGACAACACCGTCGCCGACGGGATTCAGATTCGACAGCCGGTGCAGAAAGCGTCCATCCTCGACGCCATCGAGGCGACCGACGGCGACGCGATTGCACTGTCGAAGGACGCCGTCGCCTCGGAACTGAAGCGCCTCCATCGTGCCGGATTCTACACCGAGCCGACGTGTGCAGTCGCACCCGCCGCAGCAGAGGTGTACCGGAATCGGGGCGTCATCGGGCCGGACGACGACGTCGTCGTCCCGCTCTCGGGTAGCGGGCTGAAGGGGTAGCTCAGAAACCGAGCGTGCGTTTGATGCGGCCGAAGAGGCCGCTTCGTTCGTCGGCACTCGGTGCCGACTCGGTCGGTCCGTCGGGGCTGTCGGGACTGTCGGCCTCGACGGCCGTCCCGCCAGCGCGTTCGCAGTACGGACACGCCTCGAGGTCGTCGTAGTGAGGGAGGCCGCACGCCTGACAGGTCGTCCGTGTTCGCTCGGTCGTCTCCGGAGCCTCGAAGACGAAGCCGCCGGCGTCGGCGTCTGCATCGGCGGTCGACCCATCGGTGTCACAGTACGGACAGGCCCCTGAATCGGCGTAGAACGGGAGGTTACACGTTTCACAGACGGTGCGACGGCGGCCCGCTGAATGACTCGCCATACCGAGACGTGTCGATACGCGCTAATAAAGAGTGAGGAACGTTCACACGAGCCACACTACGATTCCGGATGCGTCGGCGCGTCGAACCCACCTCTCACGAGGGGTTTGGCGATGTGCCGACGCGCTCGCGGTGGGACCTCGTACCACCCGACCGATAGTTCGCGGTCGAGTCGGCGCTCGACCTTCCCGTCGGCAGCCGTCCCGCAGTCCCGACAGCGGTACCCTTGTCCCCGGCCCGCCGACTCCATCGACCGGCCGCACGCCGAACACGTCGGTGTCACGAGTTCCGTACGGTCGAGGTCCCGAACCGCGAACTTCTCCAGTTTCAGGGTCCCGTCTTTCAGTTCCCCACAGACGGTGAGTTCGTCGCCGGGGCGGAGTGCCCGGATGTGGTCGCGGAACCGCTTGGTCGGTTCGAAGGCCGCACAGCGTAGTTCCGCCTCGGCGTCGCCGACCCGGAAGAAGACGTGGCCGCCTTGCCGCGTCTCCGGGGCCGTCCGGACCGTCGCGTCGAGTCGGTACGACCGGCCCTCGCGTGCAGTCGAAACGGTCCCCTCCCGGAGGTGGCCGTCGGTCCCCTGATTCGTCACGAACGTCCGTTCGCGGTCGATAGGTTCGCTTCGGATACGGTCGGCGACTGCACGGCAGGCCACCGCATCGTCGCCGCGGATGCCGTACAGGACCGGCCCCGGCGTCCGGGGCACACAGACGACCTCGCCGCTTTCCCGGTCGACGGTGTCCCACACTGTCGGATAGTACTCGTCGGCGGCCTCGAACACCGACTCGGCGTCGACATCGCGGTCGGTCCCCCACCGCCGGCGCTCGCGGTAGGTGATGTGTTCGTAGGTCCACTCATCGAAGGCGCGCCAGGCGCCGACGGCCGCGAGCGCGCCGATGACGCCGCGGCCGTTCTTCCAGCGGCGAACCCGAAAGCCCGCCTCCTCGGCGAGTTTTACTGCGTCCGCGCGGTCGTGGTGGTCGCAAACGGCCTCCCGAGCGAAGGCCGCGACCGACTCGGGAACGGCTTCGGGGGCACCCGCAGCAACGACGATTCCGGGGTTGGTTCGGTCGTCGTCGGTTTCGGCCGCGCCGTCGACGACGCTCGCCGCCACCTCGAAGGCGGTGTCGACCGACGCGTCGGTGTGGACGGCGAGCGCCGCGTTCCCGCGCGTTTTGTGTTCGACCGCCGGGTTACACCGAACGAGTAAGACTCGCTCGACGGCCGCCCCGACGTCGGTCAACCGTCGAGCGACGGTGTCGGCGGCGTAGGTCGTACACATCCCCCGCTCGCGGGAGTCGGTGTCGTCCAACCCGATGACTGTCACGCCCCGGGGTAGGACACCACCGCCTAACGGGGTTTCGGTCGGCGTTCCGATGCCGTGTCACTTGCTGTCCCAACCGCCAGATAGCGGCAGTATCGCTGGGGAAAACGATTTAACTGGCGAATGGCTTATGTACCACTATGTCACGGTCCGCACTGGTTGGTAACATCACCGCGATGCTCGAGGACGCAGGCTTCACGGTGAGCGACCGGTGTGCAATCCGTCCCAAGAGTTTCGACATCGCCGCACGGCGCGGCGACGACGTGTTGCTGTTGAAACTGCTCGCCAACATCGACGCCTTCGATGGCTACACCGGCGCGGAGATGCGCCGCCTCGGCGAGTACCTCGATGCGACGCCGCTGGTCATCGGGTTGCGAACCCGAAACGAGGAGCTCAAACCCGGCGTCATCTACTTCCGCCACGGCGTGCCCGTGTTCTCGCCGGACACCGCGATGGATCTGTTCATCGAGGAGGTGCCGCCGCTCATCTACGCCGCACCCGGCGGCCTGTACGTCAACATCGACGGCGAGTTGCTCTCGGAGGTCCGCTCCGAGGAGGAGATGTCGCTCGGTAAACTCGCCAACGAACTCGGCGTCTCCCGGCGCACCGTCTCGAAGTACGAGGACGGCATGAGCGCGAGCGTCGAAGTCGCGGCGGAACTGGAGGAGATATTCGACCGCCCGCTCGCGAACCCCGTCGAGGTGCTCGAGGGCGCCGAGGAGGTCCGCGACGAGATGGACGACCCCGGCGAACCCGAGGCCGACCCCGACGACGCACACCTCATCACCGTCCTCACCCGCGTCGGGTTCGATGTCCACCCGACTATGCGGGCGCCGTTCAAGGCCGTCAGCGAAGACGAGGCCCGCGAGCGGAAGATGCTCACCGGTCACTCCGACTTCAACCGGACCGCCGAGAAGCGTGCCCGCATCATGTCGTCGGTCGGTGAAGTGACCCGGACCCGGTCGGTGTACGTCGTCGACCGCGCCCGCCAAGAGTCCGTCGACGGGACCGCCCTCATCGAACGCGAGGAAATCGAGCGCATCGACGACCCCGAGGAACTGGAGGACATCATCCGCGAGCGCGCCGGCCTCGAAGAACCGGCCTGAACGGTCCTTTTTATCGTCGTAGCCCCGCCACAGCCGCTGCGCCGTCGGTCACTGCTCGTTGAGCGGGCCGAGTCGACTGTCGACCGGTGAGTGATGTGTCCAGCGACTCGCAACCGAATCCGATTTCGTATATCGAATAGCAGTTTATTGGCGGAGAACCACGATGTCGACCCAGCGCACGAAATCGCGTCCGGAGAAGCCGAAGGGCGTTTCAACCGCCGCGACGGAGGTTCGGGTATGACTGAGACGATTCGGCTGGCGACACGGGGGTCGGACCTCGCGTTGCGACAGGCCCAGGCGGTGGCCCAGCGCCTGCAGAACCGCAAACGCGACGTGGAGTTGGTCGAGGTATCGACGACGGGTGACGAACTGCGCGACGAGTTGATTCACCGGCTCGGCAAGACTGGGGCGTTCGTCCGCAGCCTCGACGAGAAGGTCATCGACGGTGAGGTGGACGCCGCCGTACACTCGATGAAGGATATGCCGACGGAGTTCCCCGAGGAGTTGGTCGTCGCGGGCGTTCCCGACCGGGCCTCGCCCGTCGACCTCCTGTTGACGTCCGACGGGGCGACCCTCGAGGACCTGCCGAGCGGCGCGACGGTCGGCACCTCGAGTTTGCGGCGAAAGGCCCAGCTGTTGGCCGAACGTCCGGACCTCGACGTACAGCCGCTTCGCGGTAACGTCGACACCCGAGTTCAGAAATTGCTCGCACCGGAGCTACAGGCCGAACACGAACGCCGGATGGACGCCGAAACCGAGGAGTCGGACACCTCCTACGACCGCACCGCAGAGGAGTGGTTCGACGACCTCACGGAGTTCGAACGGCAGGCGCTCGGCCGGGAGGTCGAGACGCGATTCGACGCCATCGTTCTCGCGGAGGCCGGCCTCGAACGCAGCGACTTGCTCGATTCCGTCGACCACGAACGCCTCGGAGCGTCGTTCGTTCCGGCGCCGGGACAGGGCGCGCTAGCGGTCACCGCCCGCGACGGCGAGATTGCGCAGACGATTAACCACGAACTCGACCACCCACGGACGCGCGTCGAGACCACCGTCGAGCGGACGATTCTGGGAACGCTGGGCGGCGGTTGTGTCGCTCCGGTTGGGATTCACGCCGTCATCCAAGGGGAGTACGTCCACGCGAAGGTACGGGTGCTCTCACAGGACGGCACCGAGGAGATATCGGCTACGCGCGATTTGCCGGTCGAGACCCACCCGGAGGCCGCCCGGGCGTTCGCCGAGGCGTTGGCCGAGGAGGGCGCGTCCGACCTCATCGAACGCGCCCGGAGGGAGAC
The DNA here is from genome assembly GCF_013391635.1 of Natronomonas gomsonensis. Lineage (GTDB taxonomy): Archaea > Halobacteriota > Halobacteria > Halobacteriales > Haloarculaceae > Natronomonas > Natronomonas gomsonensis_A. The sequence continues at coordinate 46,457 of NZ_JACAWU010000001.1, forward strand.
GTGACCGGGAAAGTGTACCTCGTCGGGAGCGGTCCCGGCGACCCCGAACTCCTGACGGTGAAAGCTCGACGGCTCATCGACGAGGCGGACGTGGTGCTTCACGACAAACTCCCCGGCCCCGAGATTCTGTCCTCGATTCCGGCGGAGAAACGCGAGGACGTGGGCAAACGCGCAGGCGGCGAGTGGACGCCACAGGAGTACACGAACAAGCGATTGGTCGAACTCGCCGAGGAGGGAAAGACCGTCGTCCGCCTCAAGGGCGGTGACCCCTTCGTCTTCGGCCGCGGCGGCGAGGAAGCCGAACATCTGGCCAAAAACGAGATTCCATTCGAGTACGTCCCCGGGGTGACGAGCGCCATCGCCGGGGCCGGCGTCGCCGGCATCCCCGTGACCCACCGCGAACACACGTCCTCGGTGTCGTTCGTCACCGGCCACGAAGACCCGACGAAAGACGAGTCCGCAATCGACTGGACCGCGCTGGCAGAGACCGGCGGGACGCTCGTCGTCCTGATGGGCGTCGGGAAACTCCCGCTGTACACCGACGAACTGCTGGCGGCCGGTATGGACCCGGAGACGCCGGTCGCGCTGGTCGAGCGGGCGACGTGGCCCGACCAGCGAGTCGCCGTCGGCACACTGGAGACCATCGTCGACGTTCGCGACGATGCCGGCATCGAACCGCCGGCGATTACCGTCATCGGCGGCGTCGCGGCGACGAGAGAGCGCGTACTGGCGTTTCTAGAGAACGAACCCGACTCGGGAGACGAGACTAAATAAACCACATGCCACGATATCAAATGCGAGCTGACGGAACTGCTGGAGGCCGAGTGAGCCATGTCTGAGACGGTCGCGTTCTTCCGACCAGACGACGAACGAGCGGCCGAGGCGGCCGAAATCGTCCGTTCGCTCGGCGGAGAGCCGCTTTCGGACCCGATGTTGACCGTCGAACCGACCGGCGAGACGCCGCGGGAGGACGCAGCACTTACCGTGCTGACGAGCAAGACCGGCGTCGAGCTAGCCGCCGACGCTGGCTGGGAACCGGGCGGCGAAATCGTCGCCATCGGCTCTGGTACCGCTGAAGCGCTGGAGCGGGCCGGATACAACGTCGACCGTATTCCCGAGGAGTACTCCTCGTCGGGCCTCGTCGAGGAGTTGCGCGCCGACGCCCCCGGCGCCCGAATCGAGGTCGCCCGCTCGGACCACGGGTCCCCGGTACTCACCGACGGCCTCGAAGCCGCGGGCGCGTACGTCCACGAGACGGTGTTGTACCGTCTCCGTCGGCCACCGGAAGCCGGCGCCTCGGCGGTCGCCGCCGCCGAGGGCCGACTCGACGGCGCCTGTTTCACCTCCTCGCTCACGGTGGAGCACTTCCTTGAATCTGCAGACGAGCGAGGACTTCGAGACGAGGCTATCGAGGGACTGAACGACGCCGTCGTCGGCGCCATCGGCGAGCCGACCCGCGAAACGGCCGAGAACGCGGGGATTTCCGTCGATGTCGTCCCGAGTGTCGCCGAATTCGAGGCGCTGGCGGAGGCGGTCCTCACACGGGTCGGTCCGGAGGTTTAAACCCGAGAGCGCAGTACGAACCCGTAGATGGCTGCCGCCCCCGTCCCGGAGTTAGCGACCACCGCCACGGCGTGTGCAGAGCGCCTGCTCGCCGCCGACCGCGTGCTGTTGGCCTCCCACATCGACGCCGACGGACTGACCAGCGCCGGCGTCGCGTCGACGGCGCTCGAACGCGCGTCGATTCCCTTCGAGACGGTGTTCGAAAAGCAACTCGACGCCGAGTCGATAGCCGGCATCGCCGAACGCGAGTACGACACCGTGTTGTTCACCGACTTCGGCAGCGGCCAACTCGACGTCATCGCCGAACACGAGTCCGCGGGCGATTTTACACCGGTCATCGCCGACCACCACCAGCCCGCCGACGTCGACACTGAGTACCACCTCAACCCGCTGTTGGAGGGTATCAATGGCGCTTCGGAGATGTCCGGGGCCGGCGCGGCGTACGTCCTCGCGCGCGCACTCGCAGCCGAGTGCGACGGCGCCGGTGATAATCGCGACCTCGCGGCACTGGCGGTCGTCGGCGCCGTCGGGGACATGCAGGCCAAAAGCGGTGCACTCCACGGCGCCAACGCCGCCATCGTCGCCGACGGCGTCGAGGCGGGCGTTCTCGAGGAGACGAAGGACCTCGCCGTCTACGGGAAACAGACCCGTCCGCTGCCGAAACTGCTCGAATACGCCTCCGACGTTCGAATTCCGGGCATCACGAACGACGAACGCGGCACCGTCTCGTTTCTCTCCGACCTCGACGTGACGTGCCGCGAGGAAGGCAACTGGAAGCGGTGGGTCGACCTCACCGACGACGAACGCCAGTCGGTCGCCAGCGCACTCGTCCAACACGCCGTCAAGCGCGGCGTTCCCGCCTTCAAAATCGACCGCCTCGTCGGAACGACCTACATCCTTCGGGAGGAGGCCGTCGGGACGGAACTCCGGGACGCAAGTGAGTTCTCGACGCTGCTCAACGCCACCGCGCGGTACGAACGCGCCGACGTAGGGTTGGCGGTGTGTCTCGGCGACCGCGGCGAGGCCCTCGAACGTGCTCGAGAGCTCCTGCGAAACCACCGCCGGAACCTCTCGGAGGGCATCGAGTGGGTCGAACAGCGGGGCGTCGAGCAGGAAGACCACCTCCAGTGGTTCGACGCCGGCGACGAGATTCGCGAGACCATCGTCGGTATCATCGCTGGGATGTCGATGGGCGCCGACGGCGTCTCTCGGAACCGACCCATCGTCGCCTTCGCCCGCAAGAACGACGAGGAGACGAAGGTCTCCGGCCGTGGAACCGGGGCGCTCGTAAGCGAGGGGCTTGACCTCTCGGTCGTGATGAAAGAGGCCAGTCAGAACGCGGGCGGCGACGGCGGGGGCCACGACGTGGCCGCCGGGGCGACGATTCCAGCCGGCACCGAGGAGATCTTCATCGAACACGCCGACCGCATCGTCGGCGAGCAGTTGGGGTGACCGACTCGCCGAGAGTCAGAGGATATTTCAATTTACTGGGAATAGCCGCCCCTGAATGACCCCCCCTGGAGATATCGTTCCGATTAGTCGCTGGCGTGTTGCTCATTCTCGCCAACGGCTTCTTCGTCGCCATCGAGTTCGCACTGACGCGAGCACGGCAGTTCACCAGAGGTGAGTTCATCGGCGAAACGGCCGCACTCGAGCGCGCCTGGGAGATGACACAGAATCTCGAAATCTATCTGACGACCTGTCAGGTCGGCATCACCGCCTCCAGCATCGCGGTGGGTATCGTCGCCGAGCCGGCGCTGGCGGCGCTGTTCGAACCGTACTTCGCGAACACGGCGCTGGCCTCCGTCGGCGCTGGCGCCATCATCGCTTTCGGTATCATCAATCTCGTCCATCTCACCCACGGCGAACAGACGCCGACGTATCTCGGCGTCGAGCGCTCGCGACTGGTGTGCCGATACGGCGCGACGCCACTGTATTGGTTCAACGCGTTGATTTCGCCGATAATCACCCTCGGAGACTGGGTGGCGAAGGCGACGCTGAAACTGTTCGGCATCGAGATGACCGGCGCGTGGTTGGAGACCGAGGAGGACATCTTGGAGAGCCGCGCGGACCTCCGGAACCGTATCGACACTCTGCTGGACGAGGGTGACCTCAACGACGAGCGTCGCGAGGAGGTTCTCAACGCCCTGGCGGTGGACGAACTCCCGGTTAGCGACATCATGGTCGACCCGGCGGACATCATCGCCCTGTCGACGACGGATTCCGTCGAGGCGAACCTCGAACGCATCCGGGAGACGCCCCACACCCGATTCCCGCTCCTTGGCGAGGAACCCACCGACTTCCGCGGCATCGTCTATGCACCCTCGATTCTGAACAACATCGAGCGCCTACAGGCCGAGGAGGTCACCTTCGAGGACATCGCCGCACCGCCGATGACCCTCGCCGCCGATACGAGCATCAGCGACGCCTTCGACCAGTTTCAGGCCGAAGGGCAGGAACTCGCCTTGGTGTTACGCGACGGCGAAGTCGTGGGGCTGATGACCGCCACCGACGCCCTCGAAGCCGTCATGGGCGAACTCGAGGACCCGCTGGACGAAGCCCACCGATAGCGTTTTCGCCCGATTGATGGCCGAGCGTCACTACTCTTCGGCGTCTTCCTCATCTTTCGGTGGGCGTTTCGAGAGCCTATCGAATCGGCTCTGGGCACCCTCTTTTCGCCGTTCCGTTTCCTCGGCGTCGTACGTCGCTTCGCGGAGTTCCCCGTCGGCGACCACGATATCGAGGACTGCGTCGGCGTGACGGGCCGGTTCCGGTAACGCCTCGGGGTCGACGAGGAGTTCCTCGCCGACGCCGTCGGCTTCCGGAATCACCGCCGCGATTCCGTCTTCGATGCGGTCGACCACCGCGACGTAGCGCCCGTCTGGAATCATGAGTACTCCTCCGTGAGGACACGTTCGCCCGCCGCGTTCGTCACGATTACGGTGTCGCCAGCGTTGTTCCAGACCGGGCTGTCGGCCCCCCAGTACAGTTCCGTATCGGTGTCGGTGCCGCTCCCGGTGTAGACGGTGACTGTCTCGCCGGCCGAAAGCGTCAATTCGGGGAAGGTGTACGTTTTGTCGGCTTCGTCCCGGAGCGTCCAGCCGCGCAAATCGAGCGGACCGTCCCCGGCGTTGCGGAAGGTCACGTACTCGTCGTTGAGGTTCTCGCGGTCGTCGCCGTCAGCGTCGGCGTGAATCGTCTCGACGACCAGTTCACCCTCGGTTTCGGTGCCGCCGTCGGCCCGCGCCGTCTCGGTCGGGGTCGACGTTGTCGACGGCGCAGCGCCGATTCGGGCGCGCTCTTCCAGCGCCGTCGTCGTTCCCGGGTCGACCCGCGCCGCGTCGCGAATCGACAGCGGGTCCGTCGGGGCGTCAGCCTGTGTTCGGACGGAGACGCCCTCGCCGTTGGTGACGAAGACGACGTTACCGTGGGTCGCCGTCCAGAAGGTCGGAATCGACCGCTCGGAGAACGCCTCAAGCACCTCGTCGTGTGGGTGGCCGTACTGGGAGTCGTACGCGCTCGAAACGACGGCGGCCTTCGGGTCGACGGCATCGAGCAGCGTCTCGCTGCTGGAACTGCTGCTCCCGTGGTGGCCGGCCTTGTACACCGTCGAGCCCAGCCCCGAGCCGTACTCCTCGACGAGTCGTCGCTCGGCGTCCTCCTCGGCGTCGCCAGTGTAGAGGAAACTCGTCGAACCGTAGGAGAGTCGGAGGACGATGCTGTTCTCGTTTCGGTCCTCGCCGTCGACGTAGGGTTCGGGCGGCCCGAGCACCTCGGTTTCGACGCCGTCGAACGGAATCGAATCGCCGGCTCGCGTCTCGTATAGCGTCACGTCGTGGCGCTCGATGGCGTCGAGGTACTCCCCGTAGGTGGCGGTACTCGCGGCGATACCGGGGTCGTACACCGCGCCGATACCGTCGGCTTCGGTCTCGAAGTACTCGATGACGGCCGCGTTGCCGCCGATGTGGTCGGCATCGTTGTGGGACGTGACGAGGTAGTCGATGCGGTCGATGTCCTGTCGCTGGAGGTAGTCGATGACGTACTCGCCGTCGTCGTTGTAGTGGCCGGTGTCGATGAGCATCGTCTCACCCGTCGGGCCGACGACGAGCGTACTCACCGACTGGCCGACGTTGATGTTGTGGACGGCGACAGTTCCGTTGGTCGAGATGCTACCGGACTCTGGCGTCGGTGTCGAATCGTCCTCGATGGAGACGGGCGCGGCCGAACAGCCGGCGAGGACGACCGCACAGACGAGGAAAACGACTGCGAGCGGACGAACTGATGACACGGCAATTCGTTCGAACGGGAGGCGTATAGATGCGTGGGTCGGACCGACGAGTGGTGATTCTATATTACGATATACAGTTTATCGCGTTCGGCTGGCGCCACTCTTTTTATACTACCATCGGTCGGTTCGTGGGCTATGGCAGTCCATTACGAACGCGAGGGACCGGTCGCCGTCGTCACGGTCGACCGCCCCGGACGGCGCAACGCCATCGACAACGAAACCGCTGAATCCCTCGGCGACGCGTGGGCGCGCTTCGAGGAGGACGACGACGCCCTCGTCGGCGTGTTGACCGGCAGCGAAGGGACGTTCTCCGCGGGTGCAGACCTCAAAGCGATGGACTTAGAGGACCGACCGGAGGGGTGGCTCGGGTTCACGCGGACGCGCGTCTCGAAGCCGACCATCGCGGCCATCGAGGGCCACTGCGTCGCCGGCGGACTGGAAATGGCTCTCTGGTGTGACCTCCGTATCGCGAGTGCATCCGCCGTTTTCGGCTGTTTCGAGCGCCGCTTCGGCGTCCCGTTAGTCGACGGCGGTACACAACGGCTCCCACACGTCGTCGGACTGGGCCGGGCCCTGGACATGATACTCACCGGGCGGGAAATCGACCCCGAGACTGCCACGGAGTGGGGACTGGTCAACCGGCTCGTCGGCGAGGGAGAAGCACTTGACGCCGCGGTCCGGTTGGGCGAGACCGTCGCCGACTTCCCACAAGAGACGCTCCGGACGGACCGGGAAGCCGTCTACGACGGCCTCGGGTCGACGCTGGAACAGGGGCTGGCGGCCGAAGGCTGGCACGGGTCGCGTGCGCTCGACGTGGCCGAGGCCGGAGCCGACCGGTTTGCCGACGGAGCGGGCCGCAGCGGGGAAGGCGTCCCTGACGAGGAGTGACGCCCGGAATCGAATAATAAACTGCTATTCGCGATATAGAATCGTCGATTCCGTGCGGCACCCTTTTGCCGCCCGGGACGAATCTCCGCCCATGTCTCAGGGAGTACTCGAACGGGTCCGTCGTCCGGAGTACACCGGCGAGAATCGCTGTGTACCGTGTACGGCGACGAACCTCCTCATCGCTGCGGCGGTGACGGCGGCGCTTGCGGTGCTGGTGCCGCCCGCAGCCCTCGTCTTCGCCGTCGTCGCCGTCGGGAGCATCTGGCTCCGCGGATATCTCGTCCCGGGAACGCCCGAACTGACCAAGCGGTACTTCCCGGAGTGGCTGCTGGCGAAGTTCGACAAGGCGCCGGCGGCCGACCGCGAGCCGATTTCGGCCGAGGATTTCGACCCCGAGACGGTGCTGCTCGAATCGGGCGTCGTCGAGCCCTGCGAGGGCGACGACCTCTGTTTGACGGACGACTTCGAGCGGGCGTGGCAACGCCACATCGACGCGATAGCCGACGACGATGCCCTGCGAGCCGAACTCGCCGAACAACTGGGGCTCGATGCCGACGAAGTCACCTTCGAATCACACGGCGACGCCTACCTCGCTCGAAACGACACGACTCGAATCGGCCAGTGGGAGTCGCGGTCGGCGCTGCTGGCCGACCTCGCCGCGGCGACGGAACTCCCCGAGTGGGTCGAGTGGGACCGCCTCGATTCCCGGGCGCGGAGCCAATTGCTCAGCGGGCTGCGGGTGTTCGTCGAAACCTGTCCGAGTTGCGGCGGCCTCGTCACCGCCGACACCGAAACCGTCGAATCCTGCTGTCGTTCCCACACCGTCGTCGCCGTCGGCTGTGAGGACTGTGGCGATAGGCTGCTAGAAGTGCCGTACAACGAAGCCACCGCCTGACCACCTACTCCTCTTCGCGGAGCAGCCGGTCGACGATGACATCGGGGTCGAACCGTTCGAGGTCCCCGTATCCCTGGCCGGTGCCGAGGAAGAGAATCGGCTTCCCGGTGACGTGAGCGATGGAGATTGCGGCACCGCCCTGTGAGTCCGCGTCGGCTTTCGTGAGCACCGCACCGTCGATTGCTGCGGCGTCGTTGAACTCCCGGGCGCGGTTGGTCGCGTCCTGTCCGGCGACCGCTTCGTCGACGAACAGCGTCATGTCGGGGTCGACGACGCGGTCGATTTTCTCCAGTTGCGCCATCAGGTCGTTGGAGGTGTGCAGTCGACCGGCGGTATCACCCAACACCACGTCGATGTCGTGGGCCTCGGCGTACTCGACGGCGTCGTAGATGACCGCCGCCGGGTCCCCGCCCTGTTCGTGGGCGATGAGCTTCCGGTCGAGGTTCTCGGCGTGCTCGCGAATCTGCTCGTTGGCCCCGGCGCGGTAGGTGTCGCCGTTGGCCATCACCGACGAGAGGCCGCGCTCTTCGAGCCACTCGGAGAGTTTGGCGATGGTCGTGGTCTTGCCGACCCCGTTGACACCGGTGAAGACGATGACGACCGGTTTCTCCGTCTCGGCGATGCGACCTTCGAAGTCGAACTGTCCGACACCGATGACCTCGCGCAGGGCGTCGGCGATAGCTCGTTCGACGACCTGCTCGCCGGATTCGACCTGTTTGCGGGTCTCCCCGACCAACTGCTCGCGGATGCGGTCGGTGATTTCGCTGGCGACGCTCATCTCGACGTCGCCCTGCAGGAGTTCCAGTTCAAGCTGTTCGAGGGGCTCTTCGAGTTCCTCCTCGGTGATAATCGTCTTGCCGGTGGCCGCCAGTGCCGCCTTCTTCGCCAGTCCGGGGCCGTCGTCGTCGTCGGCCTCCGTCGAGTCGCTCTCGGCGTCGGAATTACCCACGACGTCCGGCGTTTCGGATGTTTCGGCGCCAGAATCGGCCTCAGCAGCCGCTTCCTCGGCGGCGTCGGCATCTCCGTCCTCGGCCTCCTCTTCGACGTCGTCTTTGAAGCGGCCGAGTTTGTCCTTCAGTCCGTCGAACATGTGGCCTTACTCGTCGTCCTGCTGGGACATCTGCTGCTGCATCTGCTGCATCTGCTGTTGCTGCATCTGCTGGGCGCGCTCTTCGAGGTTCTCGGATTCGGATTCGACTTCCTCGATTTCCGCTTCGAGTTCCTCGATGCGCTCGTCGAGGGTGTCCTTCTTCCGTTCCAGCGATTCGACTGCACCCTCGCTGTCTCGTTCGGCCGCGTAGCCGCCGCCGAGGCTGACGACGATCTCGTCGATGTCGGCGATTTCGGCACGGACGTAGGCGCCGCCGCCGAGCGGGACCTGGACCGTCGAGTCGCTGTCGAGCGTCTCGATGGCCTCGATGGCCTCGTCGATTTCGGACTGCTCGTCGCGGACGTCCTCGATTTCGGCCTCGATAGCCTCTTTCTCCTGCTCGAGTGCCTGCAGTTGCTGTTGGAGCTGCTGCATCGCGCCGCCGCCACCGCCACCACCGAGGCTCATGCCGACACCTCGTCGATGGAAATCTGCGTGCGCTTCAGACCGTGTTGGGAGCCGAACTGGGTGTACACGTGCTCGACCGCGACGTTTTCGTTCGGCGCGTCCAGTGTCTTCTCGAAGGCCTGCTCGCCGAACCGAGCAGGGAACGTTCCCGTAACAGTAAACTCACTCATACTACGTGATACGACGCGCGAGCGGGAAGTATCTTCCTCATCTTCCCTCCGAGTGTTCGCAGCCTCCAGCCACCAAATTACGCCGCCCTCCTGCGGTCGGCTGCTCGAAACCACCCGAACGGTTAACATCCTCGTCCGACAGTGTCACCCATGCCATACTGCCAACAGTGCGACAGAACTGTCGACGACGGGCGGTACTGCCCCGATTGTGGGTCGGAACTCGTCCAGCCGTCGGCGGACCGCAACCAGTGGGGAACGGAGCGAGAGACGGGTAGCGGCGCCGACGCCTCCGGATGGGGCGAACCCGCCGAAACGGCCGGGGAGCACTCGGAGCCGCAAACGGCACGGCCCGCAGAAACCGACGACGGGGAGGATTACTTCAAAAAGGGCCCGTTGGGGTTCGCGCTCACCTACCCCATCGCCGACGGCTGGGAGCAGATGCTCATAAGCGCCGGACTGCTGTTTCTGGCGGGACTGGTCATCTTCCCGTTCGTGTTCGTCTACGGCTACGCCTACCGACTCGGGCGGGCGGCCATCCGTGGCGACCATCGACCGCCGGAGTACGGCGACTGGGGCGGACTGTTCGTCGACGGCTTACTGATTTCGGTCGTCGGGATACCGGTGTTCATCGCGATGCTCATCGCAATCGCGGTTCCGGTCGGTCTGTCGACCGCCCTCGATGCGCCGTCGGTGATGCTGCTGGCGATACCGCTGTATCTGGCGACGCTGTACGTCGGCGGCGGCGTCCTGCCGACGTTCATGGCGACCGGAAGCGTCACCCGAACCTACAGCGGCCTCCGGTTTCTGGAGTTCGTCAAGACGACGAACTACCTGAAGGCACTCCTCTTCGGCTTCCTCGGGACGTTCGGAATCACCCTCGCGATGATGTTGGTGTTCCTCGTCCTGCTCATCACCGTCGTCGGGATTCTGCTGGCGTTCCCGCTTCTCATCCTCGTCCAGCCGTTCGTCGTCTTCATCCCGTTTTTGCTGTTCGCGTACTTCTACCGGGAGTCGATGCTGGAGGGTGTCGTGCCGGAACTGGAAAACGAGTCGACGCTCGGGTCGGAGTTCTGAATCCCGGCGTCAGTCGATGAAGCCGAGGGCGTCGTCGATGCGGCCCAACTCCGGCCCGGTGGTGTCCTCGCCGACGATGTAGCCGGAGGAGTTGGCGATGAGGCCCGAACCGACCAGCGGTCCGCCGTAGTTGACCGTCCCGATGTCGGCGTAGACGCCGAAGACGTCCTCTAGGGCGTCGAGTTCCTCGTCGGTCGTTTTCGGATGACACAGCACGCCCTCGTTGGTGACGACGGCGGCGGTGCCGACCGTTCGCACGTCCGCGAGCATCCCGCGTTCGACCGGCACGTCGAGTGCGTCCTCGACGGCCCGTATCGCCTTCCGCGAGAGGTCGGGATGGACGTACGCGCCCGTGTCGTTCGCCAACACGACGTTGCCGGCGGCGTTGATGCGGCCCGGGAGTTCGACGACCGGGAGGTCCGTCGCCTCCTCGATGCGGTCGCACTCGCGGTCGGTGGCCCGCTGGCTGACGAGCAGGCCGTTCTCGTTGCCGACGGCGAGGGCGCCGACCGTCGAGGACCCGGCGACGGTGGTCGGCACTGCGGGAACGTCGAGTTCGTCCTCGAAGTCCTCGCGTAGCGACTCCTCGAGGTCTGGACGAACGAGCAGACAGTCGTCCGTGGCCCGCGCGAAGACGCCGACGTAGGAAGAGCCGGAGAGGGCCGCGCGGAGCACGTTATGCGGTTTCGGCTTCCACGACGGCCTCGCCCTCTTCCTCGAAGCGGGCGGCCCGGACGCGGACTTTCTTCGGCGGTTTCGAGCGGCCGCGCGACCAGATTTCCTCGTTGATGGAGGGGTCCAGACGGACGGCGTCTTCCTCGACGTTGAAGTGCTGTGCGAGATGGGAGCGAACGAGGCTCATCGCCTTATCGGCGCGCTGGCCCTTCGACTCCGCGAGGATGTCTCGGAGCGGGACCGTCATGACGCGCTCGTCGAATTCGGCGCTCATTCGTCCGTGTCACTCCGACGCCAGTTGCGGCGCTTGTGGTTGCGCAGCGTGTCGCGGTCGGTCTTCATGATGACCCACGCGGGGACGCGGCTGTTCTGGTTCTCCAGTTTGGCCAGCCGCTTCTTTTTGGCCTTCGACTTCTTGCTCATAGTGTCGCTGTGTTCCCTCGCGGTGTTTAAATTCTTGTTCCTTTGGGTGCGAGGCGCCGAGCGTAGCGAGGGGCCTCGGAAAGACGAACGGCGAACGTAGTGAGCCGTGAGTTGGGCGCGAGAGCCCGACCGCGGGGAGAGGGCTCGAACGGAGTGAGGGGCCTCGTGAAGGTGAGCGAGGGGCTTCGAAGAACGAACGGTCACAGCGGAAACCGCTCGAGAGTCTCGTATTCCGGTCCCGCCGGCGTCAGCGTACTCTCGGTGAGCCGCAGCTCTTCGACGTGAAGCGTCCCGGCCTCGGGATGGGTCTCCTCGACTGTCTCTTGGACAGTCTCCTTTGCGGCGGCGTGGTCCATCCGCGCCAGGGTGACGTGGGGGGTAAACTCGTGGGATTCGGCGTCGTAGCCGAGTGCAGTCGTTTCGGCCTCCAGCGCTTCGTGAAGCGCGGTGAGTTCGGCGCTTCCGTCTTCGATACCCAACCAGACGACGCTGATGTACTCCAGCGAGGGGAAGACGCCCAATCCTTCGAATCGAGCGTCGAACGGGCCCACGTCGGCCGTTTCGACGGCCGTCTCGATAGCCGTCGACAGCGCATCGAGGTCGTGACCGCCGGCGGGACCGTCTCCGAGGAACTTCATCGTGATATGGGCGCTCTCGGGGTCGGTCGGGTTCAATCCGGGGCGGTCGGCGAACGGCGCTTGGGCCTCAGCGACCCCCTCGCCGAGGCCATCGAGGTCGACACTCACGAACAGTCGCATACGGGGCGATACGTTTCGAGCGAGCATAAAACACCGAACAGGGTACGGCCGCCGTCACGAGGCGGGCCCGTAGGCCTTAACCGCGCTCGCGGCCAACTCCCGGCTATGACTGACGAGGAACCCGACGACTCACACGAGTTCTCCGAGGGCCAGGGGTTCGGCGACCCCTACGATGGGTTCGACCTCGACCCGCCGGAGTTGGACATCGACCCGGGGATGGTAGACCCGGTGGACTCCCGTGTCGTCGCCGACACGCTCGACCGCCGGCAGATACCGGCGGACCAGGTCGACGCCGAGAGCCTCCTCGACGTGGGACTGGAGTACATGCGCATCAACCGCCACGAGCAGGCGACCGAGGCGTTCGAGCGCGTCGCGAACTTCGCCGACGACGACGGCATCGAACAGGAGGCGTGGGTGAACAAGGGCGCCGCCCACGCCGAGTTACAGGAGTTCCAGCGAGCCATCGAATCCTACCGAGAGGCACTCGCCATCGACGACGACTCCGAACACGCCGCCTCGGCGGAGACGAATCTCGCGTACGCGCTGTGGGAGTCCGGCCAGAGCGAACAGGCGCTCGAACACGCCGAACGCGCCGTCGAGTTGGACCCCCGGTTCCCGCAAGGGTGGTACAACCGTGGATTCTTCCTGCTCGAACGGGGACTGGCCGAGGACGCCGTCTCCTGTTTCGACAACGCACTCCGACTGGGCCACCGCAATCCCGACGTGCTGGAGGAGAAAGCCCGCGCACTCGAGGCGATGGGTGAAGACGACCGCGCCGAGGAAGTCGCCGAAGAGGCAGAGGAACTCAGACAGAACGCCGAGGAGAAACTCGTCGAGTCACGGGAGAAATGATGTTACTGCGGGAGCGGCCGACACAGGAGGGAACGCTCGTCTCCGTCTGTGACGCCGACGTACTCGGGGAAACCTTCGAGAACGGCGAGGTGTCGCTGACCGTCGAGCGGGACTTTTACGACGGCGAGGAGGCGACCGCCGAGGAGGTCGTCGCCAGCCTCTCGGGGGCGGCGGTGGCGAACCTCGTCGGCGACCAGGCGGTCCAAATCGCCGTCGAACACGGCTTCGTCGACAGCGAGAACGTCCTCGAGTTCGAGGAGACGGTCCACGCCCAGTACCTCCGGCTCTGAGTTCCGGGCCGAATATCTAAGAAATATAGAACAAACATCATGACGGCGGCGAGATGGCCCGGTAGAATTATTTGAGTCGGTAGTGAGTGTGCGAGTAAATGCCACTGGCCACACCCGTCTCACTGCCGTTTCTCATCGGGTACGTGGCCGCCATGGTGGTCGCCGGCGGGCTGTCGGGGTACTGTTTGTACCGGCGCTCCGGCCGGGTTTCGAGGGCGTTCGGCCTCACGATGGTCGCGGTGTTTTCGTGGTCCGTCGGCGCGCTCGGTCGGACGGCGGTCTCGACGGAGGCCGCCTGGTACGCCCTGACGCTCGTGATGTACGCCGGCGTCGTGGGGTCGACGGCCCTGTTTTTCGTTTTCACGGTCCGCTACACCGGGTCGAAGCCACGGGTGACGGGACGGCAACTCGCCGGCCTGTTCGTCGTTCCGGCCCTCTCGTTGCTCCTGTTGGCGACAAATCCGGTGCATGGCCTGTTCTTCGCCGGCGTCGAGCGGTCGACGATGGCCGGAACGGTCGTCTTCGAGACGACTGCCGGACCGTGGTTCTGGGTCCACTCGCTGTACAGTTACGCGCTGTTGGGTGGCGGGACCCTCCTCCTCGTTCGGTTCGCCGCGGGGAACCGGAGTCACTACCGGCGACAGGCGCTCCCGTTGCTCTTCGGCGTCGCCCTGCCGTGGGGGACGAACGTCGCCTACGTGTTCGGACCCGTCGGTGGCTTCCCCGTCGACCCGACGCCGGTCGGGTTCGCTCTCGGCGGCGTGTTCATCGCGTATGCGGTGTTCCGCGCCCGGTTGACCGACCTGACGCCGATTGCCCGGTCGTCGGTCGTCGACGCCATCGACGACGCGGTGTTCGTCCTCGACGACCGCCGGCGCCTCGTCGACTTCAATACCGCTGCGGCGTCGCTGCTCGACGCCGACGACCCGGTCGGCGAAGAGATATCCGACCTCCTTCCGGCGGCGCTCTCCGACGCCGACGGCGATGCGACGCCGCTCGACACCAGCGGCACGGAGCGGTGGTATCGCTCCCGGGAGGTCCCCATCGAAGGAATCGGTTCGGTTCTGCTGGTCAGCGACGTGACCGAACGGATGCGCCGACGGCGACAGCTTCGCGAGCAAAACGAGCGCTTAGAGGAGTTCACCCGCGTCGCCGCCCACGACCTCCGGAACCCGCTGAACGCGATAACGGGGTACACCGAGCTCGCCCGCGAGACGGGAGAGGTTTCGTATCTCGAACAGGTCGACCCGGCGACCGACCGCATGGAGACGCTCGTCGACGACTTGCTGACCCTCGGCGAGGAGGGACAGGTCGTCGAGGAGACCGAGCCGGTTCCGGTCGCGGAGGTCGCAGAGCGAGCCTGGGCGAACGTCGAGACGGACGACGCGACGCTTCAGGCGGTCGACGACGGGTGGATACTCGCCGACGAGACGCGACTGACGAACCTGCTCGAGAAACTGTTCCGGAACTGCGTCGAACACGCCCCCGGCGACGACGACAGCGTCACCGTTCGCATTGGGATGCTCTCGGACGGCTTTTTCGTCGCCGACGACGGCATCGGCATCCCGACCGACGCCCGGGCCGACGTGTTCGATTACGGCTATTCGACACACGGCGGGACCGGACTCGGCCTTCCCGTCGTCCGGAGTATCGCCGTCGCCCACGGGTGGGAGGTGTCGGTGACCGACTCGGATACCGGCGGAGCCCGCTTCGAGTTCCGGAGCGTCCAACTGCACGCCGGCCCGCAACGGGAGCGACCGGACGTCGACACCCCGTGGGGCCGGACGAAATAAGTAACCGGCAACCCGTGGCCGAAGTTTGAAGCCGTTTCCCGATGGGGTGGGCCCATGCAGATAACAGGCGTCAATCAGTACCACCTCGACCACACCCTGGAGGAGCCGTTCTACCCGACGTGGATTCCCGGCTACCCGCAGTCGACTCACGAACTCGAGTTGTTCGAAATCGAAACCGACGAGGGCATCACCGGCTACGGTGCCTCGCCGTCGTTCGCGGGCGGCCTCGACTACGAAACGCCGCTGGAGCTGTTTCTGACCGGCGAGGACCCCCACAACGTCGAGGGGATTCTCGGCAAACTGGAGACGGTCAACCTCGTCGGCCCGCGACCGTGGCACGTCGAGATGGCGCTGTGGGACATCATCGGCAAGGACGCCGACAAGCCCGTCTACGAACTGTTCGGTGCACAGGCCCGGGACATCCCGGTGTACGCCTCGACGGGCGAGGTGATGGACGCCGAGGAGCGAATCGACTACGTCGAAAAACGCGTCGATGAGGGCTTCGAGGCCGTCAAACTCCGGGTGACGGAAGTCGACCACATCGAGACGGTTCGGCGAGTGCGAGAGGCCTTCCCCGAGTTGACGCTGATGGTCGACGCGAACAAGGGGTGGGCCGTTCGCGTGATGGAAGACCCAATCGAGTGGTCCTTCGCCGACGCCTTGGAGTTCGCCCGCGGTCTCGACGAGGTCGGCGGCGTTGCGTGGCTCGAAGAGCCGCTGCATCGCCACGACTACGAGGGGTACAGTCGGCTCCGAGACGCCGTGGACGTCAACATCGCCGGCGGGGAGTTCAACAACGGCACCCATCACTTCCGGGAGTTCGTCCGGCAGGGGTCCCTGGACATCCTCCAGCCCGACGCGGCGCTGGCGACGGGGATTCGGCGGGCAGTCGACGTTGCGCGGATGGGACAGGAACACGGCCTCCAGTTCGTGCCCCACACCTGGACGAACGCCGTCGGCTTCGCGGCGAACCTGCAGGTGATGACCGCCGTCGGCAGTCCGTGGTGTGAGTACCCGATGGAGCCGCCGTGGACGCCCGACGTGTGGTCGTTCATGCTCGAAGACGGCTTCGAACACGACGACGGGACGATTCGCGCACCCGAGAAACCCGGCCTCGGCATCGAGATTCCCGACGGCGTGTTGGCCGACGCCGAGTAGCTCACTCCGCCGCGTCGCCGTCGAATCGGAACTCGAACCGTGCGCCGCCCGACTCGCTTTCCTCGACAGCGACCGACCAGCCGTGGGCGACGGCGATGCGGCGGACGATGGGGAGTCCGAACCCGGTTCCCGACTCGTGGTCGGTGTAACCGACCTCGAACACCCGTTCGCGTTCCGAGGCGGGAATGCCGGGGCCGTCGTCGGCGACGACGAAGCCGAACTCGGTCGGTTCGACGCGGACCGACACCGTCTCGCCACCGTGGATGACGGCGTTGGTGAAGAGGTTCTCGAGGAGTTGTCGGAGACGACCGGGGTCGGCGTCGATGGCCTCATCCTCGGTCGAGAGCGTCGCCTCGGCGGTTTCGACGTTCTCCCACGCCGTCTCGGCGACGTCGGCCAGCGAGACCGTCCGGACGTCACCGACCGTCCGGCCCTGTTTGGCGAGTGCGAGCAGGTTCTCGATGAGCGAGTCCATCCGGTCGAGCGCGTCGGCGGTCGCTTGGAGGTCCTCGTCGTCGTACTGCTCGCGGGCGAGGTCGAGCCGACCCTTGGCGACCGACAGCGGACTCCGGAGGTCGTGGCTGACGACGGAGGTGAACTCCTCTAACCGCTCGTTCTGTCGACTGAGTTCGCGGCGCTGTCTGCGGAGGACCTCCTCGCGGTCGGCGCGGCCCAGCGCGGCCCTCGTCGCCGTCGCGAGCAGTTTCGCCACCGTCACGTCGAGGTCGTCGAAGGCGTTCGGTTCCGTCGCGCCGAGATTCATCACACCGTACGCTCCCAACGGAATAACTATCTCCGAACGAATCACGGTGTCGGGGTTGTGAACCCCGTCGACGGACTGAACGTCGTCGTAAACCGTCATCTCGCCGGATTCGAAGGCCTGCCACGAGAGGCTCTCTCCAGAAGCGTACCTCGGGGGGTTCTCGAACAGTTCCTGACCGGGGTTGGCGACGGCCGCGGGGACGAGCGCGTCGGTCTCGTCGTCGTAGAGCCACACCCCGGTGACGGGCAGATCGAGGACCTGATTGGCGATTTCGACCGCCCGTTCACACACCTCCTGTTGTGTCGTCGCCGCCGAGAGGTCCGTCGTCGCCTGCTGGAGCGATTCGACGAGGTCGGCACGCCGCCGGGTCTGTGCGTCGTACCACCCGGCGAGAGAGCCCAAGAGCCCGCCGCCCGTCGCCGCCGCCGCGACGACGAACAGCGCCTCCGCGACGAGGACGCCCTCGACGAACTGGTGGGCGACGACGGCGGTCGAGACGACGCCGAGCGTGGCCGCACCGAGGAGGACCCACGCCGCGATAACCGGGACCACGTCGCGGTCGCCCCGATACAGCGCGATGGGGACCGCCGCAATCGCGACCGCGAGACCGAACGGGACGACGGCGCCGAGGATGGTTCCGGTGGCCAGCGTCTCGTGTGAGAGGGCGTGATAGGCGTGGACGACCGAGAGGAAGGCCCCGAATCCGAAGACGAGGGCCGTCGATGTCCGGCCGGAGAGCGAGAGACGCATCCACCACAGTATTCGCCCCCTGTCTCTTCAATCCCCACATAGCGGCCCGTAGGACCGAAGGAGTAACCAGCCTCCAACCCCTTTACCCGGTAATGAGCCAACAGGTCGAGCCACTCGACGTCGAGGCCCTCCGCGAGGACTTCCCGATTCTGCAGCGGGAGGTCAACGGGACGGACCTCGTCTATCTCGACAACGCGGCGACGACACAAACCCCCGAACAGGTCATCGGGGCCATCACCGACTACTACCGCAACTACAACGCGAACGTCCACCGGGGCATCCACCAACTGAGCCAGGAGGCGTCCATCGCCTACGAGGAGGCCCACGACCGCGTCGCGGAGTTCATCGGGGCGGCCGGCCGCGAGGAAATCGTGTTCACGAAGAACACCACCGAATCGATGAACCTCGTCGCCTACGCGTGGGGCCTGAACGAACTCGGCCCCGGCGACGAGGTGGTGCTCACGGAGATGGAACACCACGCCTCGCTCGTGACGTGGCAACAGATAGCCAAGCGCACGGGCGCCGACTGCAAGTACATCCCCATCACCGACGAGGGGCGACTGGATATGGACGCGGCCCGCGAACTCATCACCGACGATACGGCGATGGTCTCCGCGGTCCACGTTTCCAACACCCTCGGCACCATCAATCCGGTCTCCGAACTGGCCGACATCGCCCACGACCACGGCGCCTACATGTTCGTCGACGCCGCCCAGTCGGTTCCGAACCGCTCCGTCGACGTCGAGGAGTTGGACGCCGACTTCCTCGCCTTCTCCGGACACAAGATGGCCGGACCCACCGGCATCGGCGTCCTCTACGGAAAAGAACACATCCTCGAGGGGATGGAGCCGTACCTCTACGGCGGCGACATGATACTGAAGGTCACCTTCGAGGACGCGACGTGGAACGAACTGCCCTGGAAGTTCGAAGCCGGCACGCCGAACATCTGTGAGGGCATCGCGCTCGCGGCGGCCTGTGACTACCTCGAGGACATCGGGATGGAGGCGATTCAGCGCCACGAAGCCGAACTCGCCGAGTACGCTTACGACCGCCTCACCGAATGGGACGACGTGGAGGTGTACGGCCCGCCGGCCGACGACCGCGGCGGCCTCGTCGCGTTCAACGTCGAGGGACTCCACGCTCACGACCTCTCCAGTATCCTCAACGACTACGGCGTCGCCATCCGCGCCGGCGACCACTGTACGCAACCGCTGCACGACGTGTTGGGCGCGACCGCCTCGGCGCGCGCCTCGTTTTACCTCTACAACACGAAAGACGAGGTCGACGAACTGGTCGACGCCGTCGACGAGGCTCGGGAACTGTTCAGCTAAACGGGCCCGAACTCACCGTCCTTTTCCCCGCACTTCCACCTCGAACACCCGTCCGAGACCCATCAGCGAGGCGACGCCGAGCGTGGCGACGTTGACGTAGTGTTCGCCGGGAACGGCGGCGACGGCCCCGACGAGGGCGGCGACGCCGAGGAGGAGATGCGGTCGGAGTCCCGGGGTGTAGTCGGTGAGGAGGTCCCCGCCGACCGCGACGACGGCGGGAATCCCGGCCAGCACCGCGAAGACGACGACTGGACTGGGTTGGTCCAGCGAGTAGGCCGTTCCGGCGGCGAGCAGGCACGCGGCGCCGGCCAACGCGAGGATGACGCCGTCGTCGGAGAAGCGAGGGTCCGACGCCGATTCATCGGGGTCCGAATCGGCCTCGGGAGCGTCGTCGACCGCCGACTCGGAATCGTCGCTCATGTCGCGGTGTGGACGCCCGGGGGTATTCGACCTTGCGCTCTCGACATCGGCACGGACTCACACGACCGGTGGGCTTTTACTCGTCATTCCCCTCGTGTTCGACAACAATGGGACCCGGCACCGATATGTATCGGCAGCAAATCCTCGACCACTACAAGAACCCCCGCAACTACGGGGAACTCGAGGATGCGGACATCGAACACGTCGGCGAGAACCCGATGTGTGGCGACACCATCAAGATGTTCCTGAAGCTGGCCGACGACGGCGACACGATAGCGGGCGTCAGTTTCATCGGCGACGGCTGTGCCATCAGTCAGGCCTCCGCGAGCATGCTCTCGGGGAAACTCCGGGGCAAGAGCCTCGAGGAGGTCCGCGGGATGGAACGCGAGGACATCGAGGAGATGCTCGGCGTCGACCTCAGCCCGATGCGGGTCAAGTGCGCCGTCCTCGCCGAGAAAGTCGCAAAGGACGGCATCGCCATCCACCAAGGCGACAAGGACCTCGAAGAGACGACCACGGAGTAGGCGGCGAACCGCCGGCGGTTTTTTGGTGTGTGATGACATACCAAAGAGTATGGCAACCGAGCAACGACAGCGACAGGTACAGTTCGGACAGACCGTCTACGACGCCGACGGCGAGGAGTTGGGACGGGTCCGTGCCTTCGACGACTCCGGGTTCTACGTCTCCAGCGCCGAGGGCGTCTCGACGATGACCCAGGCCGAGAGCAAGGCCGGCGAGAAGACGCTGATGTGGCGCTGCTGGGAGTGTGGCGAGATGGGCAACATCGACGATATCCCCGACACGTGTCCCTCCTGTGGCGCCGAAAGTGAGGAAATATACTACTGGCAGGAGGATTGAGCGGGAACCGACCGTTTTTCTACCGCAGCGCCCCGTTCCAGCGGTATGGATGTCGTCGTCTTCGGTGCGGGCAGCCTCGGCAGTTTGCTTGGCGGGCTGTTGGCCCGCGAACACGCCGTCACGCTCGTCGGCCGTGACCCACACGTCAGCCGAGTCCGCGAGAAGGGCCTCCGTATCGAGGGTGCCATCGAGACGACGGTGTTCCCGGACGCCGACACCGAACCGCCAGCCGAAGCCGACCTCGCCGTCGTCTGCGTGAAGTCCTTCGACACCGACGAGGCGGCCGCGGCGCTGGCCGAAACCGACATCGAGTGGTGTCTATCGCTACAGAACGGCATGGGCAACGAGGAACTGCTGGCCGACCGCCTCGACGCGACGGTGCTGGCCGGCACCTGCACCTACGGTGCGATGCTGGAATCACCGGGCGTCGTCCGCTGTACCGGCGTCGGCGAGACGGTTCTGGGGCCACGCAAAGGAGGACACTCGGAGGTGGCCGACCGCGTCGGGGCCGCCTTCGAAGACGCCGGCATCGTTACCACGGTTGCAGTGGACATGCCGCGTCGACTCTGGGAGAAACTGGCCGTCAACGCCGGTATCAACGCGACGACGGCGCTGGCCGACACCGACAACGGCGCGCTACTGGGCGGCGACGCCAACGCCGTAGCGACCACCGCCGCCCGCGAGGTCGCAGCCGTCGCACGCGCCGAAGGGGTCGACTTCTCACCCGAGGAAGCTGTCAGGGCCCTCGAAGAGGTCGCCGAAGCCACCGCCGAGAACACCTCCTCGATGCGGCAGGACGTCCTCGCCGGCCGGCGGACAGAGGTCAACGCCATCAACGGCTACGTCGTCGACCGCGGCGGGGAACTGGGCGTCGACGTGCCGGTCAACGCGACGCTCGCCGGATTGCTGTATGCGTGGGAGGCCGACCACGTCGAGGGATGCTGAGCCAGCGATAGCAGCCATCGAACGGCTGTCAGCACTGCTCACTACTGCTTTATCATCTCAGAGCGCGTATAGAGAGGCAGTCACCCGGTACACCTTACGATTCTCCCAACCGGGACGAGTACGACGGTCGGAGTGACGACAGAGTTGATAGCAATGCCTACCTTCGAACACACAATCGACGTTGCAGCGCCCGTAGAACGCGTCTCCGAGTTCATGACGGACCCCACGAACTGGCCGCGAACGCACGCGAGCATCTCCCAACTGGAGATTATCGAATCCAGCGACGACGAGATGCGGATGGACGCGACCTTCCGCGTCCTCGGCATCGGCAACGAGGGCGAGATGGTCCAGCGTATCCTCGAACCCGACTCTCACGTGACGGTCTCCTTCGAGAGCCCCGGCCTCAGTGGCACGGCCGACTACCGATACTCCGAATCCGACGGCGTGACGACCATCGTCGAGTTCGTCGACTACGAGTTCGGCGACTCGCTGCTCGACCGCATCATGGAGCCGGTTGCCAAACGGTACAACGAACGACAGTTCCGCCACAGCCTCGAGAGTTCCAAGGAACTCATCGAAGCGGAACTCGCCGAAAGCGAGCGGATGGCCGCGGCCTGAGTGCCGTCGCGCCCTTCCGACCGACTTTTTCGAACGTCACAGTTTCCACCCAGCCGACGGCCTCACTCCACGTAGCCGAGGTCCTGTAGCCGCTGTTTGGCCTCCTCGTCCATCTCCTCGAGTGAGCCGTCGGCGTCAGCCGCGGAGTCGTCCCACTCGCTTCCGGCCCGTTCCTCGAAGCGTTCCAGCGCCGCCAGCACCTCCCCGATGACGGGGTCCTCTTGGTCGACCGACTCACGCTCGTCGGGGTCGGAATCGAGTCGGTAGGCCTCGTCGGCGATGCGCTCGTTGCGGATGTACTTCCCGTCGGGGCGGCGTGCGGCACGCATCCGGGAGTAGAACCGTGACTCCTCGTCGAGTTCGATACCTCCCTCGGCGGCCTTCGTCTCCAGTTGGTTCAACTCGACGACCGGGCGGTGGTAGTCGACGAAGGCGAACTCGCCGTCCGTGATGTCTCGCTCTTCGGAGAGCAGCGACCGACCCGCATCGAAGGGGCGTGCCCCGACGCGGTCGGCGGCCGCCGTGGCTTCGGCCGACTCCAAGACGGTGTCATAGAGGTCCAGCAGTTCGACCTGCTCGTCGGTTCGGCCGGTCGAGAGGTCGGGGTGTTTCACCATCAGCGGGACGTTCACCAGCGGGTCGTAGATGCAGAACTCGTGGCCGTAGAGGCCGTGTTCGCCGTGGAGTTCCCCGTGGTCGGCACAGACGACGACGACGGTCTCCTCCCACTGGCCGGTGGCCTTCAGATGCGAGAACAGCCGGTCGAGTTCCGAATCGATGTGTTTGATTTCGGCGTCGTACAGGCCGCGGATGTCGTCGAACTCCTCATCAGTTATCTCGCGGGCGCCGGAGTTGTACTCCTTGGAGTTCTGGCACACCGAGTGGGGGTCGACGCCGGGGGCGAACGCCTCGCGGTACTGCTCGGGTGGGTAGTACGGCAGGTGTGCGTCCATCAGGTTGATGAACGCGAACCACTCGTCGTTGTCGTCGACGAAGTCGATCGTGTCGTCGATTATCTGTGGCGTCTTCGAGTCCTCGCCCTCGCCGCTTGCGAGGTATTCGTGGACCTCGTTGCCCAACTCGACGAGGCGGTCGGCGACGCCGCGGAGGCGGTCGCTGTCGTTGACGCGCTGCCAGAGGTTCGCGAGCGCACCCGAGAACGTGTCGCCGGGAAGCGCCTTGAAGAAGTTGTCCTGTTCGTCGAAGCCACTCGTCAGCCGGGTGTAGGGGGTAATCCACGCGTTCGAGGAGTAACAGGCGGTGGCGTATCCGGCGTCCGACATCGCTTCGGCGAGCGTCGCCGTTCCGTCGGCGAGATACGGTGCCTCTTGGGAGGCGCCGTGTTCGCCGGGGTACAGCCCCGTAAACATCGAGGCGTGGACGGGCAGCGTCCACGGCGCCTGTGCGACGGCCTCTTCGTAGACGAGTGCCTCCTCGGCGAAAGCCTCCAACGTCGGCGTCGTCTCGCGGTCGTAGCCGTACGGCGTCAGGTGGTCCTTCCGGACGGTGTCCATGACGACGAACAGCACGTTCCGACCGTCGGTGTCCATACCGGTGGTCGGGGTGTTTCGGGCTTAAAACGACTGGTGTGTCGTCGCGGTCGAACCGATTAGCCGTGAGAAGAGTTTAGAACGGGGCTTCGGGGCCTTCGTCGGCCTCGTCGTCGCCGCCCTCGTGGCCCGGGAAGGAGGGGGACATCTGGCCGCCGGCCATTCCCTCGCTGCCGCCGTCCATGCCGGTGTCGGCGTGGACGGTATCGATTTCGGGGATTTCCTGTGTCATGCGGGACTTGATGGCCTGAATCGTCATCGGGGAGATACCACAGCCCGAGCAGGCGCCGCCGAGCATGATGGTGACCTCGCCCGCCTCGCGGTCGAGGTTCCGGACGGCGGCACTGCCACCGTGCATCTGAATTTGCGGGAAGTTCCGGCGGAGGAAGTTGCTGATGCGCTCGCGAAGGTCCTCGTCGGCGTCGGCGGATTCGGTACTCATGTGCCAGCGTATGCAGCGCAGCCGTATGAAGATTTGGCTCCGGTCGGGCCGCCCGCCGAACCGACACCGCTATTGGATGGTGTGACACGCGGGAGACGGGCGTCTGACGGGAGTTTATGTCGGTTCAGACCCGCTAGCAGGTATGCCAACTCGTCGCCATCTGCTCGCGGCTGCCGGCGTCGCAACCGCCAGTGCGGGCTGTCTGGGCGTCTTAGGAGACGATGGGGAGACGAACGCCGAAGGGAACATCGCCGACGCGGCCGATGACGACGACGATGACAGCCTAACGGTCGAACTCGGCGAACTCTCCGTCCAGAACAACCACGAGGAGAGCCACCAGGTGCAACTGGCCGTCGAGGCCGACGACGGGATGCTCCATCTTGGAACCTACCAGCTCGAAGCCGGTGGGTCGAGCACCACCATCGAGGGAGAGTGGAACGACGAACCGGGCGCCTACCGCATCCACGCCCGCCTCGACGACGGGGAGATACGGACGGCAAGCGTGACCGACGGCGTCGGCGAGGGCGCCGAGTGTGTCCGCGTGCTCGTCCGTGTCGACAACGAAGGAGCGCTCGCGGTGTGGAACGGCGCCGGCTGTGAGAGCTGATTCAGGCGTCGAAAACCCGCTCTAACTCCCGTTCGATTTCCTCGACGTACTCCGCCAGTACCGCCTCGAACTTCTCCTCATCGACGAGCACGCCCGTCAGTCGGTCGTAAGGGTCCTCGGGCAACTCGAGATAGAACCCCTCCTCGTCGTCGTAGAACGGCTCGGATTCGTTGAGAATCTGCTGGTCGATGCCGTGGACCAACGTGGAGTCGTACGTCTCGTTGACGCGGTTGAACGCGTTCTTGTACGCCTGCTGGAGCTGTGGGAAGTAGTCGACGTACTTCTGTTCCTCGAAGGTGTCTGCGTCCATGGCGGGCCGTTCGTTGCGCGGCCCTAAAAGCCGGTCGAACCCTCGCGATAGGCGAGCGCAAGCGACTTGTTCGCGGCCGGAGTGGCCGGTCGTATGTACCGAAGCGGTGCCTTCGTCGCCGACCACGTCACGCCGACGACAGACGAGCAGGTCCAGCCGAACGGGGTCGATGTGACGCTACAGGCGGTGTACGAACAGCGGGAACCGGGACGTATCGGCCGCGACGGTAAGGAAATCGGGACGCGGCATCGTCGTCCAGCAGACCCCGTCGTGGAGGGCGAATCCATCGACGAGGTGACCGACGAAAACGAGACGTACTACCTCCCACCGGGCGGCTACATCGTCCAGTACGCCGAAATCGTCTCGATACCCGACGACCACATCGGCTTCATCTACCCGCGGTCGTCGCTGTTGCGGAACTCCTGTATGCTCGACACCGCCGTCTGGGACGCCGGCTACGAGGGGAAAGGCGAGGGGCTGCTCGAAGTCCACCACGACATCGAAATCGAGGCCGGCGCCCGAATCGCACAGTTCGTCCTCGCGGAGGCCGACCACGAGGGAACCTACGACGGGAGCTATCAGCGCGAAAACCTCTGACCGGGCACGGCGGAACGGGGTTGGATATTCACGAACAACGTCGGTGCAAATATTGTCACTTTTGGACGTTTTTGCTAGTGTATTTATATGGGTGTTTAGAAACAAAAGACACTTCCGAGTCGGCGTTCGCGTTCGGTCCGCTCCTTGCGGTTTTGGGTCGATACCTCACTTATACACCCATACATCACCTGCAGAATCGATTTAAATAGACAGTCGATACGTTCGCTAACTCGGTTTCGGGGCCCTCAACCATGTCAAATACTCACACGCGACTACTCCTCGCTGTGCTGGCGGCGCTGCTCGTCGTTTGCTCGGCGGTGGGAGCGCCCGTCGCGGCTGCGAGTACGTCGACCTTCGAAGACGGACTGAACGGCACGTTCGGCTCCGGCGACAGCGAGGACGGAGACGGCCCTTCGGACGACACGAGCGACGGTGAAGAGGATACCGACGGCGACACGAGCGACGATACCGACAGCGATTCGGGCGACAGCACGAGCGATAGTACGGACGACGACGCGAGTGACGATTCCGACGGCGCGTCGAGTTCGGACGAATCGACGGCTGATACGACGGACGGCTCGACGGATGACTCCATCGCGGATGACCGAGAAGAGCACGACGACTCGAGTACGGACGTGCGAAATCGTGTCAACGACACGGCCGGTGGAATCAACGACACGGCCGAGAACGCGACGGATGAGGTCGGTGACACGGCCGAAGACTCGACAGAGGACACCGACTGGCAGACAGAAGCGCTCGATTATATCGACGACCTCGAGAACGCCGAATCAGCCGACGAGTACCGCTTCGAGGGGCGCTATATCGACACGCGAATCGACTCGGGAATGGCCGTCGAGACGCTGGAGGCCGACACCGGAATCGAATCCGACGAAACCGTCGAAACAACAGTAACGACCACCACGGACACGTTGGGGACCGTCGGCGGGACGCTGACATCCGGGAGCGACGAGGTGCTGGTCGGCGCCGTCGGTACATCGACGGCGTCGAACTCCGATAGCGAGTTCGACGAAATCGTCCTCGACGACGGGGACGACGCCCCGGCCGGTGCAGCGATGAGTGCCGGCGGCGCCGGTGGTACCGGCGGACAGCCCCTCCCCGCCGGCCCGGCAAGCGGGGCCGCAGTCAGCCTCGGTGCCGTCGCGGCGGTCGCCGCCCTCCGTGGGAGCGCGTTCCTCTCCGGCAGCGCCGGCGTCGGCGCGTCGGCGGTGGGCGCCTTCGCGGCGATGCCCCGGTTCACCCTCGCCTCGCTGGTCGAGAAACTCCGACCGTTCTTCTTCCCCCTCCGATACAGTCGCTACGACGATTCGGACCCGCTGGAACACGAGGCACGCGAGCGCGTCTACGAAATCGTCAACGAGTCGCCGGGGTCGTATCTTTCGGAGGTCTCCGAGGAGGCCGACCTCCCGCTGTCGACGACGCGACACCACGTGCGGGTTCTCGAACGCGAAGACCTCGTCTCGGGGGCGAAACTCCGCGGCAAGCGTCGGTTCTACCCGGCGTACGCGGAGGGAGTCGAGTTGGCCGCCGCGCTCAACGACGACTCGACGGCGAGCATCATCGACGCCATCGCCCGCCTCGGGTCGGCGTCGGTCAGCGACCTCGCGGGGGAACTCGGGCGCGACCCCAGTACGATCACCCACCACCTCCAGCGACTCGAAGAGGACGGCATCATCTCCCGCGAGCGGGAGGGACGCGCCGTGATGAACAAACTCTCCGTGGAGGCCCGGACGGCACTCGAACCCGAGACGGTTCCCAAACCGGGCGAACCCGGCGGTGCCATCGCCGGCGGCGCGGACTGAGTTCTGTGTTCCCCGCTTCAGGATGACGAATCAGAGTCGCGTCCGTCAGCGGCCGCGTTCGGCGTCGCGTCCGAATCGAACTCGAAGGGCTCGGCCGTCGAGTCGTCGATTTCGGCTTCGAACTCCGGTTCCGTCGACTCCCGGTCGCCCTCCGCCATCGGGTCGTTGGCGTCCGGTGACACCGCGGGGATGTCGACGTCTTCGAGCGCCGACCGGACGACTGCACGCTCGTCGACGCCCTCGACGGTGGCCTCAGTCGTCAACAGGAGGCGGTGGGCCATCGTCGCTGCCGCGAGGCCCTTCACGTCGCTCGGGGTGGCGTACTCGCGACCGTCGATGACCGCGCTGGCGCGTGCGATTTCGAAGATACGCTGGACGCCACGGGGTGAGACGCCGATTTCGATCCGGTCGTCCCGTCGAGTGGTCCGCGCGAGGTCGATTATATATCGGCGAATCTTCGGGTCGACGTGGACGTCCTCGGCCAGCGACTGCAAGGCTCGAACCGTCTCCGGGGAGACGACGGCTTCGACGGAAGGTGAGAGTTCCCGACGGTCGTCACGGCGGGCCAACAATCCCATTTCGCCCTCGATGTCGGGGTAGCCGAAGGAGGTCTTGACGCTGAAGCGGTCGCGTTGGGCTTCGGGGAGTCGGAACGTCCCTTCCTGTTCGACGGGGTTCTGCGTCGCGATGACGAGAAACGGCTCCGGAAGGGGGTAGGTCGTCCCGTCGACGCTGACCTGTCGTTCTTCCATCGCCTCGAGGAGGGCGGCCTGGGTCTTCGGCGGCGCGCGGTTGATTTCGTCGGCCAACACAACGTTTGTGAACACCGGACCCTCGGCGAACTCGAAGGTACCCTCGTGTTCGTCGTACACCGTCGAGCCGGTGATGTCGGCAGGCAGGAGGTCTGGCGTGAACTGGATGCGGTTGAAATCGAGACCGAGCGACTCCGCCAGCACGCGGGCGGTGACGGTCTTGCCCGTTCCAGGAACGTCCTCGATGAGGACGTGGCCGCGGGCGACGACCGCTGAGAGGATGCCTCGGAGGACGCGCCGGTCGACGACGGCGGCAGACTCGATGCGTTCGACGACGGACTGCACCGTCGCCTCGGGGTCATCGACGGTTGCGTCCGGTTCGTTCATGGCCGTCGTTCGGCGGGCGGCTACAAGAATGTCCGGCCCTCATCCACGGAGCGTTCCGAGCAGCGCGAGCGCGCCGAGACAGGCGACGACGGCGGGGACGGTCCCGCCGACGCCGGCGAAGACGCCCGTTCGGAGCGCGTCGACGGCAACGAGAGCGACGACGACGGCGACCGTGATGCCGACACCGACGACGGCGTGAACCAGTTCGAGACGCCGCGTTTCGGGGATTCGACCGAGTTCGGCGGTGACGCCGAGTCCGAACGACGAGAGATCCCACACGAGTAGCGCGACGGCGACGCAGGCGAACGTCACCGGCATCGAGATACGAGCGAAGCCCACGGCCGAGACGACCAGTCCGAACGCCGCCATCGCCGCACCGCTTGCTCGGTCGGGGAGGATTCCGATGTCGATACCAAGGACGAGTATCGCGATACAGACGACGAGCGCCAGCGGAGCGGCGAGCACCCCGAGGAACACAATCGCGCCGACGAGCGGGGAGACGGCGACGAGGGCGGCCGCAACGACGGCGGCCACGGCGAGAACGAAGCCAGCGATGACCGCGGCGAGTCGCTCGGCCGACGCCGGGTCGCTGTCGCGGGCCAGTCGGCGGAGCGTGAGCGCGACGGCGCCGGCGAGGATGCCGACCGTTCCGACGGTGACGGCGGGCCAGACCACCAACGGCGACGACAGCGCGCCGAACCCGGTCGCAAGCGCCGTCCCCTCGAGGCGCTCGAAGCCGCCCGACGCCCGAATCAGGGAGACGGCCAAAAGCGAAAGCACGGCGACGGCAATCGTTCCGAGAGCATACCGTCGGATGACGGCGACCCGTCTCTCGACGGCCGGACGCCGCGAACGCGGCGTCAACTGCCGAATCGGGAGCCACCGAATCGCGGCGGCGATCCCCGCCCCCGCATAGGCGACGACCACGAACAGACTCGCCAGCCCGCCGGCGGCGGTCGACTGGCCGACGAGGCCTTCGACCGATAGTTCCGCGAGCGCGAGACCGCCGGCGACGGCAGCGAACCCGACGAGCCACAGTATCGTCGCCGCGAAGGCGAGCGTACTCGCCGAGAGGCCGTCGCCGAGATGCGTTCGCGTGCCGGCGTTGCCCCAGGTCATCGCGAGGCCGAACAGCGCCAGCGCGAACCCGTCGACGGCGACGCCGACGCGGCCGACGAGTGGTGCGAAGACGACGAGAAGCGAAAGCGGCGCGCCGAACCAGACGAACAGGCAGTGGCCGGCCAGCAGGTGGACGAACCGCTCGCGGTCCAGCAGCGCGAGGCCGGCCCCGGCCAGTCCCGTCACCGAACCGAGCGAAACCAGGAGGTCGGGTTGGCCGATAACGAACCCCCCTGCGACGACGAGCAACGCGACGACGAAGGAGGCGACCGCGAGGCTGGCCGCGCGGGGGCGGCCCTCGTCGCCGACGGCCGACGAGCGGTCGAGGAGCGGAATCGGTATCGTCACCGGCCGTCACCCCCGGCAGCGCGGCCCCGGCGTCGGTTCGGGGCGAGGCGTGCGTCGGCGGCGAAGGCCTCGGCCAAGACCGCCGGAAGCGGCGTCCCGCGGCGCCAATCGACCGTTCGGGCACCGACTCGCTGACACCGGGCGAGTCTGGTCCGCCGTCGAACCTGGACGTACTGTCCGCTGACGGTGTTCTCCGGGACAATGTCGGGCGAGAGAACGACGATGGGAACGTCGGCCGCTCGCCACGTCTCGATCGACTCGACGGCCCGGTCGTCGAGGACCGGCGAGAACGCGAGGAGTTGTCCACCCGGCGGGAGCAACTCGATGACGCGTCTGACCTGCGCCGATTCGTTCGCCGGACGGCCCGCAGCGTCGTTGGCCGTCCGGAACAACTCGAGGGCTTTCGCGCGCTGCTGTCTGCTCGCGGCCGGCGGCAGCCAGTAGAGCCCAGCCGGCCCGGGGCCGTCGAGACCCAAGACGACGACGCCAACGTCGTGGCCGCGTCTGAGGAGGTCCGTGAGCGCGTGTGTCGCCGCGTAGGTACCCAACTCCACTGCCGTCGGGCGACCGGGGCCGGCGACGACCCGGTTCCGAATCCGGGCGTCGATGACGAGAATCGTCGTCGCGGCGACGGTTCGCTCGTAGTTGGTGGTCGCGAGGTCGCCCCGTTTCGCGTAGTGACGCCAGTTGATTCGTTCGGCGGGGTCGCCAGCGTAGTACTCCCGCGTGGAGTGGAACGTGACGCCGGCACCGGCAGCGTCGCTTTCCAGTCGGCCCGGCCGTGCGTCGCCGTGTTCCTCGATGGGTGGGGCGTCGGCATCGAGACGGCAGACGAGACGCCTGTCGCCGTCGGCGATGCGCCGTGTCGTCTCGACGGTGCCCGCGCCGAACCCACGGGCCCGGAGTTGTGGCGATTCGAACTCGTAGGTGCCGCGCCGTGCCGCGACGGCGTATTCGAGCGTGAGTTCCTCGTCGGGCGCCAACGAGGTCCCGCCTCGCGGTGTCCCGTCGACGACCGCGAGGTCCGCCGGAACACCGTCGACGACCCTGAGGTCGGGAACCGTCCGCTCGGAGTCGTTCCGGACGGTGAGCGAGACAGTGACCGGGCGGCCGGGCGGGGCCGGTGTCGGGTCAACGTGTCGGGTTATCGAGATGGCGTCGGGAACGGTGACGTCCGAGATGGCGTCGGCCGCGACGTACGCAAGCGGAACGGCGGCGGCGAGGAGTAACGCGCCGTTGCCATCGAAGACGCCGACAGCGGCGAGGAAGACGCTCGCCGCGAGGCCGCCACCCCAGCGTCGCTGTCGGCGGGTCATTCGCTGCCCTCCTCGTCGGTGGACGCCTCCGGCGGCGATGGGCCACGGGCAATCGCCATCGGGTCGCTCGCGCGCTGAAGTCGCCCGTCGACGCCGCGCTGGAGTTCCGACAGCGACGTAGTGACGGTGGGGACGGTTCGGGGGGCCGTCTGTCCGGGGACGGTCGGCAGCGCCGCTTCGGCGGCGACCGCGACTGCTTCCGTCGCACGGCGTGCGCGCCGGCGAACGACCCGTTCGGGAAACAGCCACGCTTCGACGCGGGCACGAATCGACCGGTCCGGTGGGTCGACGTGCTCGGAGAGGACGCTGGCGGCGACAGGGTCGTCCGTCCACTCGCCCGATTCCAGCAGGTCATCGACGGATTCGGCGGCGGTCCCACCCTGTGTGAGCGCGCCGACGAGCGTATCACGGAGCGCCGGCCGGACGACGTCGATGCCGTCCTCGACGGTCCCCTCACGGCGTGCCGTCTCGCCCGCACCGTCGAGGATGCGGGCGAGTGCGACACTCGAGAGTGGATATTCGCTTGCGACTTCTTCGGGTGGGGGCGAAGCGAAGGGTTCCGTAGACGACCGCCTTTCGTCGGCGGTCGAAT
Source organism: Natronomonas gomsonensis (assembly GCF_013391635.1). Taxonomy (GTDB): domain Archaea; phylum Halobacteriota; class Halobacteria; order Halobacteriales; family Haloarculaceae; genus Natronomonas; species Natronomonas gomsonensis_A. The sequence continues at coordinate 78,367 of NZ_JACAWU010000001.1, forward strand.
CGGGAGGCGTCCTGATTTTCAGCGCGGCCAACAGCAGTGCGAAGAGCGCGACGGCGACGAGCAACCCGGTTTCGACCGTCGAGGAACTCGGCCACTCGGCAAGTACGGCGAGTGCGACGCCACCCAACACGAGAACGAACCCGGCGACGGCGACGAGGAGTTGGCGTCTCACTGCTCTTCACCCCGGTCGCGTCGTCGGATGGCTTCGTAGGCGTCGGTCGCACGCGAGCGCACGGCCGCCGACAGCGGCCGGTCGCCGTATTCCACCTCCCGGAACAGTCGCGTCAGTTCCGCGACCGGTCGGCGGGGGAACCCCTGTTCGACCGCGGCGGCCGCTATCTCCTCGGGAGTACTCGAACGCCACCGGTTCGGAGCGACGAGACGGGCAAACCCACGCCACAGCGTGCGAATCGAGCGGCCGTCGTCGGTCACGTGACCCGGCGCGGCCGAGGCACTCTCGCTGGCGGCGGGGCCGTCAGCGTTCGAATCGTCGACAGAACGGCGACGGAGCGCGAGAGCGAGGGCGACAACGAGCGTGGCCGTCGCTCCGAGAACCGCACCGAGGCCGTCGCCGACGCGGTAGCCGACGGCCGTCGCTCCCACGCCCGCCACCGCGAGGGCGAGGACGATTGGGTTCCGTGTAGCCCGTCGGATGCCACTAGCCGCCGAGCGGAGGGCGTCGCGCAAACGCTCGAAGAACTCGGACGCCGACCGTGGGAACGACCGGAGACGTGCTGCTGCGGTCCGCACGGTCGCCGCGGCAGCCGACGCGAGGCGCCCGATGTCGTCGGCCAGACGGAGTACGTTGCGGTACGCCGATTCGACGAGCGACGACCACAGGTGTCGGAGCAGGCCGGGAAGGCGACGGACGTTCGTGAGCGTGCGAACGACGGCAGCAATCAGCCAGTGGAGCGTCCCGCGGGCCGAGGTGGCACCGCTCGCGAGCGACTGTCGCCACCGGAAGAGGCCGATACCGACGACGGCGGCAATCACCGCAGCGAGCGCGACGTATCGACCGGTCGGTCCGTAGAGGCCGTCCGCGACGACGACTGCAGCGACGGTGGCGACACCGGCAGCGACGGTTGCCACGCCGCGGCGATCGCGGATGCGGTAGGCGGCGACTGCGAGAAGCGCGACGACGAGGGCGAAGACGCCCGCCGGAACGGCGTAGTGGGACGCGACGCTTGTCGTCGCCCGCTGGTCCGCAGTCTCGACCACTATCGTTGTGGTCGGATTCAACGGTAAGTCGACCGTGAGTCGACCGTCGGCACCGGTCGTCCCGCGGCGTTCCCCGCCGACGAAGACGGCGGCTTCGGTCGGTTCCTCCCCCAGTCGAGCGAGTACGTCGCCCTCGGCTCCCGGGAGCGCGAGGAGGTTCTCCGAGCGGAGCGACGCCGACAGCAGGAGCACGTCGACCCGTTCGGACCCCGCGAAGTCACCGCGGACGACGCGGACACGGAACTGCTCCGTTCCGTCTTCGGGGACCGCGACGGTCGCGGTGCCGTCGGCGTCGGTTTCGCCGACCGACCTGCCGTCAACGAAGACCTCGGCGCCGCGGAAGGGCCGGCCGTCGATTTCCGACTCGACGGTGAGCGTGTCGCCGGGATAGGGCTGGCCACGAACGTCGACTGTGACGGTGCCATCGACCGGGTAGGTGACGCTCGCGTTCGGCGTGGCGGTCCCCTGGGCCACCGCAGCGACCGAGAGGGCCGGGAACCCTGCGGGCGACGACAGGCCGGGGGCGCCACTTCGGCGGGCGCTTCCGGTACTCGCGCGGCAGTCGGGACGCCCCGGAACGTCGACTCGAATCGTGAGTTCGCGCTCGTAGGGGACCGTTCCGGCCACCTCGCCGTCGGCGTTCGTGGTGCCGACGCGCTCGCCGTTGAACCACACGGGCGCGTCGGCGAGCGGCTCGCCCTCGTAGGTGACCTGCGCCGTGACCTCGCCGCCGGGCTCCGGTTGGCGGTCGAGGCCGATAGAACAGCGCGGCTCGGTGCGCGTGGATTCGCCGTCGTTCTCCGGGAGGAACCACTCCAGGAGTTCGTACAAATGGAAGGTGCCGTCAGGGGCTTCTCCCGAACCACCGGTACCGGGGTTTTGACCCGTCGAGTCGCTCTCGCCCGGGTCGTCCCCGGAGCCGGCGCCGCCCGACGGCGCGACGACGGGGACGAGGAAGGCGGCGACGACGAGTGCGACCGCAGCGAGGACGACGAGACCGACCTGTGCGGTGCTGGTGGTGTCGTCCGTGCTCTCCGGGGACGGCGCGTCGTCGTTCATCCGTAGACCCTATTTTCGCGTTCGGGGACCGCTTCGGTGTGTACGTTGTGCCGTTCTTCGGTATAAAGGGTCGGGCGGACTGAAAACGTGAGAGTAGCCGAGCAGGGCCGTCACGCGCCGTTAGGGCGGCGTGGCGAACAGACCTGACGGTAGCCAAGTGAAAACGGGACAACGTCGAAAGGATTATTCGGCGGTGTGTATCCGAGTTACGCCGTGAGGTCGGTGTTCTCGGTCGCGTCCTCGACCTGCTCGGAGACGTCCTCGATCTGCTGTTGGACGGTGTCAGCCTGCTCTTCGAGTTGTTCCTGGATGCTGTCGAGTTGCTCGTCGAGTTGGTTTTGGAACTCCTCGGAGCGCTCGTCGAGTTGCTCCTGGAGGTCCTCGATGGACTCCTGGAGGTTCTCGAGGGCGTCGACGGTCTGGTCTTCGAGGTCCTCGCTGGCCTCGAGCAGTTGGGCGACTTGCTCGTCGAGGGTTTCGAGGAAGTCCTCGAGGAGTTCGTCGACAGACTCGTGGCCGTCGTCGAGGTTCTCCTCGATGGTGTCGAAGGCGTCGGACTGGTTGGCTTCGAGTTCGTCGAGCTGCTCGTCGAGGGTCTCGCGGATGTCCACGAGAACGTCCTGGTCGCCGGGGACGGCCGCTTCGACGGCGTCGAAGTAGGCGTCCATGCCCGTGCGAACGAGGTCGCTGCTGCGTTCCGAGAACTCTCGGGTCGTGTCGAAGCTCTCGACGAGACGCTCGTTGACGTTCTGCTGGAACTCGACGCCGGATTCGATGGCGTTCTGGGTCTGTTCGAGGGTGCTGCGCTGGAAACTGAACATCGTGCTGACCGCGGAGTCGTTTTGGCTCATTGTAATTGAACTAACGCGTCCTGACCATATAAGTCTTACCACCAAATACCACTCAATACCAAAGAACGGTATTATTCACCTACCAACTGGCGACGTGGGGGCACGGACAGGGGTCAGAGGCTTGTAGCGACGGCCCGATAGACAAGACGAATGAGCAACGCAGCATCACTTCAGGAACTGCTGTCGGGAGCCTCCGAACTCACCATCGTCTGTCACAACAACCCCGACCCGGACTGTCTCGCGAGCGCGTTAGCGTTGGGACGAATCGCCGCCAAGGTGGGCATCGACGAGCGTCGCATCGTCTACAGCGGCCGAATCAGCCACCAGCAGAACCGCGCGTTCGTCAATCTTCTCGAAATCGACCTCAAGCCGTTCGATGCCGCCGCCATCACCGAACGCCCCGAGGACTCGTTGCTCGCGTTCGTCGACCACGCGGTTCCGGGGGCGAACAACGAGGTGCCCGAGGGGACACACGTCGACATCGTCATCGACCACCACCCGAACGACGACATCGACGCGACGTTCGTCGACCACCGCGAGGAACTCGGAGCGACGGCGACCATCCTCGCGGAGTACGTCGAAGAACTCGACGTGGAACTCGACACGCCCCTCGCGACCGCGCTGCTGTTCGCGATACGACGCGAGACGCTGGGCTTTCTCCGAGGGACGACACCCGCCGAGTACGAAGCCGCCGCCGGACTGCACGACCACGCCGACCGCGGACTCCTCCGAGAACTCTCCTCGCCGTCGGTCACCGGGGCGACGGTTGACGCCATCGCCGACGCCATCGACAACCGAACCGTCCGCGGCGCCGTCCTCATCACCCACGTCGGCCGGACGACCGAGCGGGACGCCCTTCCGCAGGCCGCCGACTACCTCGCCACGCTGGAGGGCGTCGAAACTGCCATCGTCTTCGGCATCATCGACGAGTCGATTCACATCAGCGCCCGTTCGACGGACGCACGAGTCAACATCGGTGACGTCCTCTCGACGACCTTCGATGAGGTCGGAAGCGCCGGCGGCCACCGCGAGATGGCCGGCGGGGAGATTCCGCTCGGCATCTTCGCCGGCTACACCAGCGACGACACTACGCTCGTCGACATCGTCGCCGCCGTCGTCACCGACCGACTGCTCGACGGATTGGGGTTAGTCGACCCCGAGAGCCAAAAAGAGACAACTGAAGAGTGACCGACCGAAGGGTCGAAACGCCCGCTGTTACCCCTGTGCGGTCAGCGAATCGAAGGCCGTGGGGTTCTCCCAGAGTTCGTGTAACGTGCCGGCCGCGAGAAAGCGCGTGGGTGCAGTCACCCACTCGCTTGTCACCGCCGCATCGGGTTCGGGAGCGTCGGTGGTGAACCACCACGCGACGTACCGACCGTCGTCGAGTCGCGCCGTCGGATACGACTCCCGGTCGACGATGATGTCGATGCGCGTGTTCGACTCGACGGGCGGCTGTTCGTCCGTGTCGGCGCCGACGCTGACCTCGACTGGAACGTGACCGTCGGTTCCCGATGTCGGACGCTCGCCGTCATCCGTATCACGAGGCATGCTGTGGAGTATCGGCTTGGACGGCATCGTATAAAAAGACCAGTCGGCCACGCGTCTGACGGGGCCAAAAGGACCGATGCGAACGCTGGCCCGCTGCACGAACAGCGTGGTGTCCAGACCCCGTTTCGCCCGTCCAATTTAATGAGGACGGAGTCGTATACGCCCCATGACAATCGACGAACTCGCCGACCACGGCGTCGAACGCATGGACGAGGAGACGATTCGGGAGTTCCTCGAAACGCAGGCCACCGGCGTACTCGGCCTCCCGACCGAGCGCCTGCCGTACATGGTGCCGCTGTCCTACGGGTTCGACGGCGAAACGAACCTCTATTTCACCTACGTCGTCGGGAACGTAAGCCAGAAGGCGCTGTTGACCGAGGAAACCGCCGCGGCCAGTTTCCTTGTGTACTCCGCCGATACCGAGTACATGTGGAGCAGCGTCAGCCTCGAGGGCATCATCAGTCGGGTCCCGGAACGGGAATGGGATTCGCTCGGAGACGCTCTCGAACCACTCCAGCGCCCCGAGGCGCTGGACGACGCGAGCGAATCGGAGGAGGTCGCTGTGTATCGGTTCGAGATACAGACCCAGACGGGAATCAGACACGCCGGAACCCCACCGGAGATGGACCCGGATTCCTCCGAGACCTAATTGAGGTGGATGTGACACTGACGAGAGTCGGAAAACGAGGCCGGCGGGAGTGCACGAATGGGGTGCGGCGAAAGAAACCCCATCTGGCACAAAGGGACGAATCAACCGCGTACCGCAAGCAGTGGGAGACGACACCTCATGTCTCACGGGAGGGCGTGCATTCGAGTGTTCGCCCTACCGGTAATCTTCAATCACCGACGCCACGTAGTCCCGGCCGCCACGGTGCCAGTACAGGCCGACCACCCGGAGCGATTTCTCGACGCGATATGGGACCAGTCCGTGCTTCTCGCAGAACACCTCCCAGAACGTTTGGACCATCTCGCGGTCCTCGCGATTCCCGATGTCGACATCGAGGTCGCCGAGGGCTTCCGTCACAGCGAACAGCGTGTGGTCGACCGGTAGCGAGACCCACCCCATCCCCGCCAGCGACGCAACGCGGTCGTGCATCAACCGCACCCAGAGCGGCGTACTGACGGCGTCCGCGATGCCCGGCAAATCAGCGCCGCGGACCAGTCGCGCCGCATGGGGTGCGACATAGTCGGCCTGCCGCAGGAGTCCCTCTGGGCCCCCATCGAAGCGCTCGTACAGCGTGACGGCGGAGGTGAACCACCAGTGAGCGTCGTAGGCGTCCATGATATCGAGCCGATTGAAGAACGCCTCGAGTTCCTGTTCCCCTTCGGTGGCGACCAGCCGGTGTGGGTCGTACACCCACTGATGCTGTTGCCAGAGGGTCTTGCAGACGCGCCAGAACCCTACCCGCCCAATCTGCGGTTTTGGCCGGCCGGATGGATGGGCGTGAAACGGGACGAGCGACAGCGTCAGGAACCGAGCGGCCTCGGTCGTCGTGAGGTCCAACTCCTCGACGACCGTGTACTCCGGGAGCGAATGATTCGCAAAGAAGTCCGCTCCCGCCTGTTCGGCGTGTTGGAGTCGAGAGACGAGTGCCAGTAGTTCCGGCTCGTCTCGAATCATCGCTACCGTCCGCTCGAACCGAACCCCCGTAATGGTTTGGAGCCACCCTGCTCGCATCTGCCGTTTGAGGGGAGGTCGTGGCACTCGATCCACCGCAAATGTAATACATATAGAGCATAAATAGAATATTAATTATGCTCAATGGGCATTTCGAGTCGGCGGGGACGAGTGTCGAATACGGGGATGTTGGGTTCCTCTTTCCCGTCGAGGAACTCGAAGCGACTGTGCTCCAGCATCGAGATGCCCAACTCGCACTCGCCGATGTCGATGGGTCCGACGTCATCGTCGTTGCCCCGACGAGCTTCGCAACGAGTTACCTCCTCACCCAGCACACGCTCACCGTAATCCCAGTCGACAGTCTCTCTACTGCAGTCCGAGCACGAATCGCCGACGAGATTGACGCATCCATCGAGGTGTTCGACCTCATTCAAATCGGTAAGTGGAACAGTGACAGCCCGAACCACTCGCTCACCGAATTCACGGACGCCTGAGCACTGATTCGCGAACGACGGACCAGACAAACCGAGCAATGCGTGACTCTCGATGACTGAAACACTCGAAACCCTTGCCGAAGAGTACCCAGAGGCCACCCCGTACATCCAGCGAGCCGTCGACGAGCACGGCGAAGAGTGGGTACTGGAGTACTACTACGAGCAACTCTACCCACTCGGGAGAGTAATGGCAATGCCCGAAAAAGACGAACTCCCGTTCTACGATGCGGACGAACACGACACGATGACGAAAGAAGAACGAGTCGAGATGTACCAAGCGTTGGCAGCGTATCGAGAGAACCTCCGAACGGGGACGAAACCCGGCGAGTGACTGCCACCCTACATTTTTTCCAGCGGTCGTCGTTGACCCACGCATGGAGCTGGATCAGGCTCGTGAGGTCCTACTGAGGCTTGCGTGTGGCGATGCACTCGGACGGCCTGTGAAGTTCGCGACTGCCTCCGAGATTGCTGCTGAACACGGGCGGCTCGACGAAATGGTCGGGAACGGAACGTGGAATCAGCCCGCTGGGACGATTACCGACGACACCGAACAGGCACTGTGACTGTGTATCGCGCGAAGCCTTGCTGAACAGCAGGCGTTCGCACCGGCTGATATCGCAGACCGCTCCCTCACGTGGTACGAGAGTGACCCGTTCGACATCGGCCGGATGACGATGAAATCACTGAGCCGCCTCAAACACGGCGCAGCGTGGGACGAGGCAGGCCAGCAGGTGTGGGAAAACAGCCTCGAAGGGCAAAATCGGTTGGGTGTTTATAAACACCACCGCGCCGTACGGTAGACCCCCACCGTTACGATTCGTAACGAGTCCGACGGGATTTGAACCTGCGACATCTTGGTCCGGAGCCAAGCACTCTGTCCACTGAGCTACGGACTCTTGTTCGCAAGTAGTCGAAGCCGCGATGTAACTATTGTGAACGGAACTACAGACGGCCAAAGAAAGTCGAGCGTTACGGCGATTCGCCGGTCTCGATGGAGAAGTCCGAGATGGGGTAGGCGACGCAGGTGAGCGTGTAGCCGTCGTCGAGTTCGGGTTCGCCGAGCATCTGGTTGGTGTGGTGTTCGACGTAATCTTCGGCGTTGCCGCCGTCGGTGATGTGGCCGGCACAGGAGATACACTGGCCCTCCCGGCAGGCGTAGGGGAGGTCCCAGCCCTCGTCTTCGCCCGCTTCGAGGACGGTCTCGTTCTCTTTGACCTCGATGGTGGTACCTTCCTTCACGTACTCGATTTCGAACACTTCCGCTTCGTCGTCGGGGATGGCGGCTGGACTGTCGTCGCCCGCCTCGCCGTCTTCGAGTTCGCCCTCGCTCTCACCCTCACCGGCAGCGACCGCCGCGGCGGCCGCACCGCCACCGCCGATACTGCGGTTGCCCGGTTCGGGGAACTCCGTCTCCGGGACCGCCGAGGCCCGCTGTTCGACGACCTCGTCGGAGATGTCCTCTCGGGGCGTCCATTCCGAGCCCTTCGAGAAGTGCAGGACGACCGCGGCGAGTGTCAGCACCGCCCCGCCAACGATACCCACTGTCGTGACCATATTCGATGTTAGTAAAGGCCCTTCAATAGCGTTGTGATTCGACCTTTTTCATCGTCGGGTTTCCTCGCTCACTTCGTTCGCTGCGGGAACCACTCTCTGCTCACGGCGACTTCGTCGCCGTTCGCATGGTCAGCGGGACCGGGGGTCCCGCTCAACTCGAAAAACGTCGATGAAAAAGCGCTCCGGCGGCCTCCGGCCGCCTCCGCGTACCGCAACGGAGTGACCTGGATACCTGCCCACTACCACGAAATTACGCGACATCGATCCTACCGTCACCGATTCCGGCAACCCCCGTCATCGCCCGGGAGCATATCCCCCGAGAACACCAAGGGTGGGTATGGTCAATCAGTTCATCGACGGCGAGTGGGTAACCGAGTACGACCCAACCGCTGACGACGGCTCGTTCCAGCGCCAACCCACGACGTTCCGAGACCGCGTCGACGCCGAAAACGTCGAAGCAGGTCGCTATCACCTCTACGTCTGCTATGCGTGTCCGTGGGCGCACCGAACGCTCGTCACCCGGAAACTGCTCGGGTTGGAGGACGCTATCTCCGTCGACGTGGTCGACCCCTACCGCGACGACGGGGGCTGGCAGTTCACCCCCGATAAGGACGGCGCCACCGAGGACTCCGTCAACGACGCCGACTACCTCCGGGAGGTGTACGTCGAGGCCGACCCCGACTACACCGGCCGCGTCACGGTGCCGGTGCTGTGGGACAAAAACGAGGAGACCATCGTCAACAACGAATCTCGGGAGATAATGCGGAACCTGACGACGGCGTTCGCCGAGTTGGGCAACGGCGTCGACCTCGCGCCCGCGGACCGCAGAGCGGACATCGACTCGGTTCTCGACGACATCTACGAACCCATCAACAACGGCGTCTACCGGACCGGGTTCGCCGAGACGCAGTCGGCCTACGACGAGGCCGTCACCGAACTGTTCGAGGCCCTCGACCGCTGGGATTCAGTATTAGCCGACCAGCGGTATCTCGTCGGTGACCGCCTCACCGAGGCCGACATCGCGATGTACACAACTCTCGTCCGCTTCGACGAGGTGTACCACACCCACTTCATGTGCAACCACGAACTCATTCGCGAGTACGACAACCTCTGGCCGTACCTGCGAGACCTGTATCAGACACCGGGATTCGGCGAGACGACCCACATGGACCACATCAAGGAACACTACTACACCACTCACCCGGACGTGAGCCCCAAACGAATCGTGCCGAAGGGGCCGAACCCCGACTTCGAAGCACCGCACGACCGCGACGCCCTCGCCGGCGAATCCCCGGTCTGAAATCGTCGACCTCCGTTCTCCCGAGCGCAGACGCCGCCGGTGGCGTTACGCATATATGTATGCGTGTTATACCCACACATAGCCATGCCGGATACGAAGCGAGGCCGCGAACAGAAGGGTCGGAAGAAGCGAGAGCAGCGCCGCGAATACGAAATCGAGCGGGAACTCGAGGCGCAAGAGCGCGAGCGGGACTTCGAGGAACTGTACGAGGAACAGGAAATCGAGCTGTGAGCGGTTGGTGACGGCTGATTCTGATTATTACTCGAACTGGAGAGCCACCGCTACGGTCGGACGGTGACTCGCGACGGAACCCATATTCGACTCGAATCCCTAGCGACGGGCGACGACTCGCTTTCACCGTGAGACGAACGGTGGAAGCCACACTCAAACCATGGCTTACACACTGATACTCGGCGTTCTGCTGGCGTTCGGGACGGTGAGTGCCGCCGGCATCCTCGGCGTCGGCCTCGCCGCGTTCGTCCAGCGACGCTCGTGGCCGTATCTGCTGGTCGCCCTCGCGCTCGCGGCGCTTTTCGTCCGCGCAGTGACGGGCGTCGGATACATGACCGGCGGACTCTCGCTGGAAGCACACCACCTCTTGGAACACGGACTCGACATCGTGATGGCCGCCCTCGTCATCGCCGCCGTGCTGTCGGCCCACACTCTCGGTGACCGCATCGGAGGTGAGATACGGTGAGCGACACCCGCGACAGCATCGAGCGACACATCCGGGAGGACCCGGGCGTCCACTTCAACGAGTTGGTCCGGACGCTGGACCTCGCGCCGGGACAGGTCCAGTATCACGTCCGAAAGCTCCGGCGTCGAAGCGCCGTCGTCACCGACGAACTGTTCGGTCGGACCCACTACTACCCGCCGGAGTACGACGAGTGGGAGCGGGCGGCACTGGCACTGCTGCGCCGGGAGACGAGCGCCGAAATCGTCGCGGCGCTGCTCGACGAGGGACCGAGCCGGCCCGTCGACATCGCCGAATCGGTCGGTATCGCTCGCAGCACGCTCTCGTGGCACACCGAGCGACTCGCCGAGGCCGGCTTACTCGAGAAGCGCTACGACGGCCACCAACTCGCCGTCGTCGACGCCGACCGGACCGCCGAACTGCTGGACACCGCCGACCCGCGGCTCCCCGAGCGACTCGTCGACCGCTTTACGCGACTCGTCGACGCGCTGTTGGAATAACGGACGACGACAGTCCGCATGATTCGACGGTCGGACCAGAATCCAAATACGGGTCCCGAACCGACGCACACGTAATGCAACGCCGCGACTACGTTCGTGCTTGCCTCGGTGCCGGTGCCGTCGGAGTGGCCGGCTGTTCGGACCTCATCCGGACGCGGGAAGTCACCTCCACGCCACCGATTCTCGAGGACCGACCCGACCGCGTGTACTACCCGACGCACGTCGACGGGATGGCGATGGTCGACATGGCCGAAACCGACGACGGCGAGTACGCCTTCGCGCTGATGTACACCTACCCGCACCGCTTCTGGCGGGTCGACGCGACGACGACCCAACCTGATGAGGCCAACCTCCACGACGTCGACGGGAGCAACGACATCCACCTCATGGCGGTCGTCTGGGACCCTCAGACGGGCCGGGTCCTCCCGGATACGGGTATGAGCGTCGACATCGCCCGCGACGGCGACGCACTGGACGAACAGGTCATCTACCCGATGCTGTCGGCGCGGATGGGCTTTCACTACGGCGCCAACTTCAAACTCGACGGCGAGGGCACCTACGACGTGACGATGTCGGTCGGCGGCACGAACGTCCGCCGGACGGGCGAGTACGTGGGCCGCTTCGACGACCCGGCCAGCGTCACGGTCCCCTTCGAGTTCACCACCGAGAAGCGCGACGAACTCGGCATCGAGCGGGCGGGCGACCGGGCCGGCGAGGCCGCCGTCCCGTCGGTCATGGAGATGAACCACCCCCTCGGCGTCGCACCTGACCCGGAGGAACTACCCGGAACCCATCACGGAACCACCGAGAGCGACGAGGCGAAACTGGCAGTCCTTTCGCTTTCGGAGCGACCAGAGGGCGTCGACGGTGACGGCGGTTACCTCGCGATATCTGCCCGAACGCCGTACAACGAACTCGTGTTGCCGGGGATGGCCCTGGACGCGACAATCGAACGCGACGGCGAGACCGTCTTCGAGGGGGCGCTCGAACGCACCTTCGACGACGGCCTCGATTACCACTACGGCGCGGCCATCGACGACGTGCAGGCGGGCGACGAACTCACGCTCGAAGTCGTCACGCACCCGCAGGTGGCCCGCCACGAGGGCTACGAGACGGCATTCCTCCAGATGCCGAACGCCGAGTTGACGCTGTAGTTCGACACCGCAGTTTTGAGGGACCGGACCGTAGGCCGACCGTGGCCTCCGAGTGTGCCGTCTGTGGCGACGACGCGACGGTCAGCGACGCCTGCCCGCACTGCGGTGGAGCGTACTGTCCCGACCACCGCCCGCCCGACGCCCACGACTGTCCGGGGACGGCCGCCGGAACGACGACCGGATGGCGACTCGACCTCGACGGGGCAGCTAGGGGGCGAGAAGACACCGACCGCGAGACACCATCGCTGTCGTCGCTGTTCCGGCCGGGCGTCGGCCTCGCCGTGTTGACGCTCGTCGTCGTCGGCCTCGCGTTAGGTGCCGTCGCCGCCGTCGGCCCCTTCGACAGTGGCGGACTCGACGCCGACGCGGTCGAAACCCACATCGAGGACGGAAGCGACGCTGCGCGGGCTGACGCTGGCGTGGGAACGACCGAACACGACGAATCACTCGCCGCGGTCGCCCGCGCACACAGCCGCGACATGCGCGACCGAGGGTTCGTCAACCACACGAACCCCGACGGTGAGAGTCCGCAAGACAGAGTCGACGCTGCCGGGCTCGACTGTCGAGTCGGCGAGAACATCTACCAGACGCCCCGTGGCGGCATCGCCACCTCCGAGCGCGCCGTCGCCGACCACGTCGTCCGGTCGTGGCTCGATTCGCCGGGGCACCGCCGGACGCTATTGCGAGACCGCTACACGAGACAGGGCGTCGGCGTCGCACTGGGCGAGGACGCCGTCTACGTCACGCAACTGTTCTGCTGAAAAGCGACGACCGACCTAATTGACGTACTTCCGCTGGAACTCCTCGTCGGTCTTCGTGAGATACAGGATGCCCTCGATGAGACCGACGAGGGCCGGGATGGCCGTCCAGAAGAAACAGAGATACAGCACACCCATCCCCGTCTCGCCGAGGTAGAACTTGTGGACGCCGAGACCGCCGAGCAGGATGGCGAGAACGCCCGCCGTGACGCGGTCCTTATCGTAGTCCTGTGCGGGGGATTTCTGTCTGACGCCGCACTCCGGGCAGATTTCGGCTTCCATCTTGATTATCTCGCCACAACTCGAACAGTACTGTTCGTCCTCTGCCGGGCCGCCAGCGTCTCCAGGTTCGGTCGACATACTCGGAGTTGCTCCGCGCGACCGTATATAACTGACCCCCGAAATCAACCATCGGCACGGCGGGAAACCGCGAGAAGTACGCCCGCGACGGCGGCGTAGACGACGCCGACCGCGAGTATCCGAGTGTCGCCGTCGACGAGGAGGCCCACGAGCCCGACGCCGTAGGCGAACCCGAGGAGGCCGCCACTGGAGGTCCGAATGACGTTGTGCCCCCGTCTGTCGGTGAACGTCGTCGCCGCCCAGTCGAGCAGCGCCGGAATCGGGAGGAAAGCGACGACGGCGAGGCTGCCGAGCACCGTCGGCCCGAGAAGCGCCGCGAGGACACCCAGTGCGATACCGGGGTAAATCCCGAAACACCGCGCACACAGGCGGACGCGACGGCCGAAGACGACCGGTGCGTAACACCGGTAGTGCTCGTCGGGGCCGTGATGCGCGAGGAGATACCCCCGCGTTTCCGACAGGGCGGCCCGAATTCCCGCTCGGTCGACCATCGCCTCGGACAACGGTGCCGTTTTACTTATCGCTGCCGACGGGGCGAGTATGCGCCGAATCCGGCCTCAACGGCGGTTCCGGCTCGCCGACTCGGCCCAGCAAGTCGTTGGCGGGTTCCTGCTCGCCGGGCCGTTCGTCGTCACCGAGGAGGTGTGGACGCTGGCACGCCACATGAACCTGCTCCAGTCGCTGCTGACGGTCACCATCGTTTTCGCTATCGGCTACGCGGCGCTGTACAAAGCCGCCGGACGCGACCCCGACGACGATACGGAGCTCGCGGGTGTTCCCGCCCGATTCGTCTCGTTGATGCTCGTCTCCTACGGTTCGGTCGCGATTCTCGCGATGGCGTTCGGCGCCCCCGGCACCTTCCTCGATGACCTCGCCGGCGTCGAGATGGTCGTCGTCACCCTTCGCGCCATCGCCGTCGGCGCGGTGTTCAGCGTCGTCGGCGCCGCGACCGCCGACTCCGTGTTCTGAGCCCTCGGGAGTAGGAACGTTCGCCGGTGGGAGAGAACGTATCCGTCTCGACCCCCGATGGCGGGTATGCATCGGCCGACGCGACGGACGTTGCTCGCCTGTGGTGTTGCCGGCCTGACGACGACCGCCGGCTGTTTCGCGGGCGAGGCCGACGAGTTCCCCACCGGCGAGGGCGAAGCGACGTGGCCGGCGACGCCGACGTGGGGCCCGGCCGAGGGGTCGCCACTGGACGCCGAGGTGACGGCGACGACCGCCGTCGAGAACCTCTCGATTCCGTGGGATTTGACCTTCGCCGGCGGCGAGGCACTTTTCACCGAACGGACCGGCGGTGTCCGGCTGTTCGAGGCCGAAACACTGGCGACGGAGACGGGCTTACAGCCCGACGACGCGAGGGCCGTGCTCTCGGCGAGTGACCTCCCCGACCGAACCGGCCCCGGCGAGGGCGGCACCCTCGGTCTCGCCACCCACCCCGAATACCCGGACCCGCGGGCGCTGTTCGTCTACTACACCGCCGCCGACGACCTCCGGAACCGAGTCGTCCGCTACGACATCGATGCCGACGAGGTCTCGGTCGTCGTCGACGGGATTCCGGCCAACGACTGGCACAACGGCGGCCGCATCGAAGTCGGCCCCAACGGCCACCTCTGGATACTGGCCGGAGACGCACAGGAAGGCGCCGACATCGCACAGGACCCCGATTCCCTCGGCGGTGCGGTACTTCGAGTGACCCTCGACGGCGACCCCGCACCCAACAACCCCGACTTCGGGGCGGGCGGCGACCCCCGAACGTACACGCTCGGCCACCGGAACCCTCAGGGCCTCGCGTTCACGCCGGACGGGGAGCCACTTGTCGCCGAACACGGGCCGCTGAACCGCGACGAGGTGTCGGCGCTTCGCCCCGGCGCCAATTACGGCTGGAACGTCGCCCGCGGTGGCCCCGGCGGGGTCCAGTACAACGCCTACGGCGAGGACGAGGCGTTCACGCCGCCGCTTCTCAACACCGGCGCCGACACGACGTGGGCGCCCTCCGGCAGCACGTTCTACACGGGGGACGCAATATCGGCGTGGCACAACCGACTGTTCGTCGCCGGCCTGCGTTCCCAGACGCTGTTCTGTATGACGCTCGACGCCGACGGCGCCGGCCCCGACGGGGGGAGACGCTTCGACGCAGACTGGCTCGACGACCGCTACACGGCGACCGCACACCGACTGTACGACGGCGAGTTCGGCCGCCTACGCCACGTCGAGGAAGGCCCCGACGGCGCACTGTACCTGCTCACCTCGAACCGCGACGGTCGGACGCTCACCGATTTTCCAGTCGACTCCGACGACCGAATCCTCAGAATCGAGCCGACGTGAGCGGAGCTATTTGTCGGTTCGACACGAAGCGGTAGTGTGTTCCGAAACGCGAGAGAGACGGGACCGGTCGTGTTGGTCCCGCTGGCGTGGGCGTTCGTCACCGCCGCCCACATCGGTATCGTCGACTCGTATACCCTCTTCGTCGCCCACGTCGTGATGAGCGTCCTGCTCGCGGCCTTCGCCGTCACCTCCTGGCGGGAGATGAGCGAGGGGGTGCTGTGGGCGTGGCGAACCGTCATCGCAGTGGGGTTCCTCATTACGGTGGCCGGAACGGTCGGTTTCCGCGTTGAGGAGTCCGCGAGAGTGCTGTTTTCGGTCGCGCTGTACGGCTGGATGCTCCTGCCCGCCGCCGGATTCGTCTACACCGGTCGACGCGTACAGGAGGGCGCGTGGATTTATTTCGGCGGGGCGGTGCTATGCGGTCTCGGTGCGGTCGGCTACGCGCTCGGCGTCGCCACCGGAACCGACCCCGCGCTCGCGGCGTCACTCGCACTCGTCGGCGTCGGTCAAACCGCGGGAATCGCCGATGCCGTCTATCGGTACTGAGTCGAGTTAGTCGCCGACGCCCTCCAGTTCGGTGAGCGATTCGAGGTCGGGCACCTCCTCGGCGGCGTCTTTGATTTGCTCCATTCGCTGGAGGTGTTTTTCGGTGGCGAACTGCTGGAGTTCCTCGGGACTGGGCCCGATGTCCTCGCGGTACTCCTCGTCGGGGTTGGCGGCGATGCCGTCGACCAACGGCAGGAGTTCGTTGACCGTCTCGTCGAGCAGCGAGGGGTCGACGTCGCCCTCGGAGACGAGTTCTTTGAGTTTCGCCATCCCGAAGCCGACGTGTCGCCCCTCGTCCTGTCGGATGAGCGTAAAGCCCTCGTACAGCCCGGGCAGGTGCGGAAGGTCGGGATGGTTGTCCTTCGAGTACGCCTGTTGAAGCCCGTAGTAGCCGGTCTGAGCGAGGATGCCCTCGATGACGAGGTGATAGTGACAGTACGCGCGTGCGAAGTTGTCCGGCGTCGGCTCATCGAGCAGCCGGTGCATCGCTTCCTCGTTGCGCTCGAAGAGGTCGTTGTACTCCTCGTTGAACCACTTCTCGTCGGTCGGCGAGGAGGTCTCGAAGCCGAGCTCCTCCTCGACGGGGTGGATGACCTCCCGCCAGTAGCGGTCGAAGTGGTCGGTGTGTTTGCCCTCCTCGTACAACTGCGTCGTGATGAACAGTTGGTCGTCGATGTCGTCGAGCGCCGTCGCAAGCGGCGCGAGGTCCTCGGTGACCGCCTGCTCGCCGGCACCGAAGCGGGCCACACCCATCCGGAAGTTGTCGAATCGCGCTTCGGCGTCGGGTTCGGACTCCAGGGACTCGACCAGCGCCTCGCGGTCGGCCTCGAGGTCGATGTCGAAGGGGTCCCAGTGTCGTTCGACGGCGTTGCGGTAGTAGCGCGTCCCCCGACTCTCTCGGTCGAGTTGGAGGTGTCGTGTGCTATCTATATTCATGAGTCTCCATGACGTTTCACACGAACCAGTATAGAGGTTACACCCCGCACTGAAGGTCCATTCAAGAGGTACATCGAACGCGCGGCGCTCAGAACGTGTACGCCAGCATCACTTCGTCGACGTGGTCGCCGTCGATGGTGTAGTGGTCCTTGCGGATGCCTTCGGTGTCCCAGCCGTGGTTTTCGAGGAAGACGATGGCCTCGTCGTTGGTCGTCGGGACGCTGTTGTACACCTTCCGGTAGCCGTTGGCCTCCGCCCAATCGAGGGCGCGTTCGAGCAGTCGGCTCCCGATGCCGTTGTCCTGGTAGTCCCCACGGACGCCGACGGTGAGTTGGGCGGTGCTCTGGAGTTTATCGACCTGCGGCAAATCGAGGTGTGCCCACCCGATGACGTCGCCGTCGACGGTGGCGACGAAGAACACCCGCGATTCGACGCTGTTGTGCCGCGTCACGGCGTCCTCGTACAGCAGTTGCTCGGCGATGGATTCGGCGACGACGTAGGTATCTTTCGCCGTCACGTCGCGGATAGTGTCGATGAGCCCGTCGAAATCCGACTGCTTGGCCGGCCGAATCGTGTACTCGATGTCGCCGGCGGTGTAGGACTCCACCGACCCCACGTCGAGAGCGACCTGTAGCGTCCCGCCGTCGTCTTCGAGATACCCCCTCGATTCCAGCTGTTCGAGCGCCTCGCTGAACTCCTCGGGCGGCAGCGACGTGACCTCTCGAACCCGATGCCGCGCCGCGGTGCCGTGCCGTTCGACGTACTGGTAAATTTCCTCTCCGGCCTCCGTTTCGAACGTCGGCCGCTCGGTCGTCTCCATATCCGAGCCGACGAGGGAGACGTACTTCAGTTCTTGGTTCGTGGTACCGTGAAACGTACTTCCGCGGACGACCATTAGTTTCAGCGGTCGCACGGAAAGCCATCGATTACGAACCACCTACCGGCCCGTTCGACCGACGATGACGGTGGCCGACGGCGACACAGTTGGGCGGTTCCCGTTGGTCCCGAGGGTCCTCGCAGGGAACGCGTGGATGGATTCGTTTTGTTTGCATGTAGTTGCAGTGAACCATCCAGTAGGCGCTAGATAACGAAGCAGGGGTCACCACTCGGGGTCGGTATGGCTTCCCGACAGCGGTTGGCCACTCCCACGAAGTCGTCTGACGTGGTCGTTCGACCGTACGTACCGGCGGACAGAGAGCAGTTCCTCTCACTGTACGAGACGGTCTGGGGGCGTCGAAAGGGACGGGAGTGGTTCGACTGGCGCTTCTCGGCGAACCCTTATGGGGACGATATCCGGATGGTGATCGCCGAGGTGGACGGCGAGATGGTGGGTGCCGAGCCGTTGCTCCCGTTCCGTCTGCGCGTCGGCTCGCGGACGCTCGATGCCGACCAGCCGGTCGATTGGATCGTCCATCCGGACCACCAACGAAAGGGAATCTTTAGCCGGATGACGACCTTCCTCCTCGAACAGTACGACGACACCGATTTGCTGTTCAACTTCCCGAGCGATGCCCTCCGTCCCGGACTGGAGAAATTCGACTGGACCGTGGCCGGCGAGGTCTCGATGAGCCACCGGGTCCAGCGTCCGTCCAAACTCCTCTCGTGGACCGGAGCCGACGGTGCTCTCGCGGACGTGCTGTCGGCCCCCCTCGATATAGCCGCAAACGGGGGACTTGCGCTCCTCGACCGCATCACCACGCCACCGGGTGATGTGACGGTCGAACGGCACTCCGAGCTTCCCGTCGAGACCCTCGCCGAACTGTACGCGTCGGCGGTTCCCGAGCGGGTTCACATCCCCCGAGACGAAGCGTTCCTGGAGTGGCGCTTCGGGAACCCCTGCTGGGAGACGACGACCTACGTCGCTGTCCGAGATGGCACCCCCGTCGGGAGCATCGTGACCGCGACCGAGCAGTTGGGTTCCTGTACTCGAACGAACCTCCTCGATATCCAACCGATGGACGACTTCGGTCCCGGAGCGTCGTCCGACGCCTTCGAGGCGCTCGTCTCCGAGGTCATTGCCGACCACCGGAGCGTCGACGTGTTGAGAGCGCCGACGACAGCATCACCGGAACTGCTCCGTCGATACGGGTTCCTGTCCGACGCCGCGTTTCCGCTCTCCCGCGTGACCGCCCCTTCGACGCACGTCGTGCGTCCACTGGGAGGCCCCCAGCAAGGGGACCCGACCACCGACCGGGAGTTCGATATCGACGGGGTGGGGCTACTGGACGCCGAGAACTGGCTCCTACTGCCTGCGGACCTCGACATCGAGTAAGTCGAACGTGACGGACACCGACCCCATCGCTAACGTCGATTTGACGGGTAGCGACTACGTCATCAAACGGAGTCTGTTTCGAACCGAGTTCCGCGTCTACGACGATTCGGGGACCCTCGTGTTGAAGACGAGACGGAAGCGGTTCGAGATGAGAGAGACGTTCCCGCTTCTCGACTCATCGGGCCGGCCGGCGTACGACGTCGAAGCCGGGAGCGTCTTCGAGTTCGCCGGCGACTACACGCTCACGGAGGCCGGCACCGACGACGTCATCGCCGTCCTCGAAAGGGATTGTACCTCGTTCAAACACGTCTGGCGGGTCCGCTCGCCCGACGGCGACCTCTGGGCGGTCATCGAATCACAGCGCACGCTGTTGGACGCCGCACGGAACGTCGTCGAAGTCATCGGCTGGCGGCCACGCGAGTACACCATCACCGGCCCGAACGGCGAGGCGTTTGGTCGACTCGAAGGCCGCTTCTCGCTTTGGGATACCCATGACCTCCACGTCGGCGACTCCGGGGACGCACCGAAAGAGAGCCTCGTCGCCGCTGCCATCGCTATCGACGCCCTAGAGGGAAACTGACACCGCATTCCGGCCGGGCTATCCGACGCATAACTTTATTTCCAGTTGAGTTTCGGGCAGTATGAGCGGACATTCGCTCCTCGATTCGGTCCAGTCGTGGCTGTATCGACCGAGGCTGAAAGACATCGTTCGCCGGATCGGCATCGACGCCCACCTGAGAACGCTGTACGTGGCGCTGTACCGACTCCGATACGGAGAGGCGATTACCGTCGAAATCGGCCCCGCCACGGCGGACATCGGAATCGGAAGCGCCGCCGAATTGGACAACATCGTCAGCATCTCCGGGAAGGAACGCCCCGTAGCCAGAACCATCGTCGAGGAACTGAACGAAGACGAGGTGTTCTGGGACGTCGGCGCGAACGTCGGCACTTTCTCGTGTATCGCCGGTGACGTACTCGAGACAGGCACCGTCGTTGCCTTCGAACCGTACCCGCCGAACGTCGAGCAGTTGGAGCGAAACCTCCAGCGCAACGGCGTTCCATACGCCATAGAGCCCCGGGCACTGTCTGATACCGACGACGAACGGACGTTCTTCGTGATGGGAACCGAGGAAGCCGGAAGCAGGGAAGGCTCCATCGAGGACAGCTATGCGGCGGCCACCGACGCGGTCCGGACCATCACCGTCGAGACGACGACCGCCGACCGGGTGGTCGAAGCGGACATCTACCCACCGCCGAACGTCGTCAAGATAGACGTCGAAGGAGCCGCTCCAGCCGTGCTCGAGGGGATGGACGCTACCCTCGCCCGTCCGGAATGTCGACTGCTCGTCGTTGAACCGCACGACAACGAGGCCACCATCGAGACAGTGCTGGAAGACGCCGGCTTTCGGAGCCGGAGCCTCCGCGTCGATGGGTCGAACAGAATCGTCGCCGAACGAGCAGAGTAATATTACGCAACCACACCGCCGCAGTGTCCAACATTCGCTGTGCGCGTAAGGCAAACGTATCGTCAGTAAGGTCGACACCGTTCGCGGTACGCCGTGCCGACTTCGATGGGGGCAGAAAATAAGCGCGAACATACGTTTCGCCGGTGTTCCGGATTCTGGTTTATAACTAACTTCTCGGTTGCAGTACCCCTCGCATGGGACCGCAGCACCACCAACACGACCAGTACGCACAGACACCGACGACGGGTCGCGGAACCTACAGACGTGACGTGATGAAGCTCGTCGGCGCCGGAACCGCCCTTGGCGTCGTCGGGGGCGTCGGAGGCGTCGCTGCCGCAGACGAACACGAATCCGACGACGGCGAGGAAGACGACAGTGCGGTCGTCGGAAACACGGTCCACGTCGTTCGCACGCTCATCCGACCGTCGACGAACCCCGAGCGACCCGCGGACTTCTTCTATCAGCCGACAGGGCTCCACGTCGACCCCGGTGACGTGGTAAAGTTCGTCTTCGAGACGCCCGACCACACGGTCACGTCGTATCACCCCGCATTCGGGATGCAGCGTCGACTCCCCCTCGGCGTCCAGCCCATCTCGTCGCCGCTGCTCGGTTGGGACCCGAACTCGCTTCCGGACGACATCGTCATGCCACCGGCCGAGAACGGCGGCGAGGAGCAGAGCGACGGAGCCGACTCCGAGAACACCGAGGCGGACGACGAGAACGGCGAAGACGACGCCGGTGATGAAAACGGCACCGACGACGAGCGACACGGCCCACCCCAACCGAGTACGTGGCTCTACGCCTTCGAGACGCCGGGCGTCTACGACCTGGAGTGTGCCCCACACGAGGCGTTCGGGATGGCGATGCGCGTCGTCGTCGGCGAGGAAACCGAAACCGCCTTCGAAACGTCCGACGCTTCACAGTTGCCTCCACCGCGGGCCGGTCCGGTCGGCCTCGCCCGGCAGGTGCTGACGGACCCGAACCTCCAACCGGAGGCAATCGTCGAGCACGGCACCGTCGAGTGGATGGATCTTGAACTGAACACAACGTCGGAAAACGGTGAAAGCGAGGAGTGAGCCGGCCATCGCCGCTCAAAACGAGCTTTCGACCTCGACAGCGACCTCGTTTCGGCGCAGGAACGGGAGCGTCCACGGCGCGTCGTAACCCATGAAAAACGGCTCACCCGCGAGCGGAACGTTCGCCGCCTCGAGTTTATCGAGTAACGCCTCGGTCTCGCTGTCGATGCGTGCCTCGGTCGGCCGCCACGAAAACCGACGGACAGCTACGGTTCGCTCCGGGATTTCGAGAAGTTCGACGGAATCCTCGGTCGGCCGAGGCGCGCTCTCGATGTCGTACTCCGCCGGGAGATAAAACCGCATCCGACTGCCGTCCTCGCCACCGATTTCGACCGGTGCGGTCATCGAAATCGTCGCTCCGTTCGCGGACAGTTCGACCGGCGCAGTCATCTCAATTTCAGTCGTACCTGCGTTCTCCCCCGTGATGTACTTGAACAGCCGTCGGAATGCGGCCGGCCGCGAATCCGCGACCGTTTCGACGACGACCGACTCCGGATACCGCCGCAGTTCCACGTCGTCGAGGCGCGCGACGACGGTGTAGGGAACCGTCTCCGTGGCGGCGCGCTGATAGAGCTTCGCCGCCCCGAACCCAGCGATGACACCACCGACGACCCCGAGGGCGATTGTGCGCTTCCGAACCATGTTGGATGTACGGTGACGGACACAATAAGCCTACTCGGCAGTGTGTTCTCCGGTGGGAAGCATCTACAGGAACTCTGGTAACCGCACTTCGCTGCATACGAGAACGGTTCAGTTCGGGCCTCCGCGAGATTGACTAGTTGAACCTACTGAAAAACGAAGCTAATCGTACATGCCGTACTGTGGACCTCTCGTTTACATCAAGCGGTCGAACAGCCTCGTCGCCTTGCTCTCGACTTTTTCGCTGATATCGTTGATACGGGTCGCGTTCGAGAACGCCAACAGCGTCGGTGGCCACAGACCGATGAACAAGCCGTGTTCTTTGTTTCCACGCACGTAGAACTGGTACCACGACAGCAGTACGGACCCAACCGCCGCTAAGATTATTGGATCGTAGCCTGTTCGCTTCCCGATCTCTTTGGCCGCTCCTTTCTCTCTCTGTTTCTCCATCAACGGCCCGTTGGGTTCGTCCGTGTATTGTTATATGGTACTGACTTCCACAACCCGCTGGACCTCGTTTTTAATTCGTTCTTTCCGCCGAGGGCGACTACCCATCTGTGATTCCCTCTGCTAGATATCGACGTTCTGACTTTTTAGGTAGGGGTTTTTATCGTTGACTTCGCTATCTCCCCTCGACCAGCAAATGTACCGCCCAGTTGTCGAAGCTTACCAGCAGCTCGCCGATGCACGCCCACTCGTCCGGCCGACGTACAATCAGCTTGAGGTCGTGTTACTTCCACCGTACGGCGATCCTGAGGTCCACATCCCGGGCGAAGTCGGAACGTACGTCGCCGGCGGAGTGCTCATCAACTCCATCGCCGAACTGTGTTATAACGATTGAAGACGGCGATTCCGAGAATCACACCCGTTCGCTCGTACACTCGGCCTACCTCTTTCTCGCTATTTTTCTCATCTCCCGAACCTCCAAAAATAAAATAAATCTGATATTTATTCGAACCAGATGACCTCCGGTGAGTTCGAAAACCGGAGACGATACGACGCTGCGGTCATTTGGTGGGTTCGTAGGGATTGCTCCCGAGAGTCAAACCGAAACAGTTTCTCTTGGCCGTCTTCCCAGAGGCGACCAATCAGACCGGGGGCGATTACTTCGAGGGAGGACCGCCCGTCGGGGCACGTTCGGTATCGCGACCTCCCTCAACGTCGGATGTCGAAATCTCGGATTTGCTGGAACGTGGTACGAAGACGTGGCGGGAGGTTCGGGGTGTTCGGGACGGTGTACTGGTTAGGAGCGGTCTCGGCGTCGCGGAGGGATTACGTCCTCGAACCCCCGGCGTCGCTGTCGGTCCCCTCCGCTGCCTTCTCGCCAGCATCCTCCGTCCGCTCCGCTGCCTTCTCGCCGGCCTCTTGGACCGCCTCGCCGGCCCGCTCTGAGCCGTCCTCGATCCGTTTGGAGGCGGTCTCGCTTCCCTCTTCGATCGCCTCTGCGGCCTGGTGGGTCCGGTTGGCCGTCTTTTCTTTCACACTCTCGATAAGGTCGTCCGGCCGCTGGGAGTTCTGGACCCAGTAGGCGAAGCCGACCGCACCCGCGCCCAACAGCAGGAGTCTTTTCAGTCCGATCCCTTTCGACCGTCTCGCGGGCCTGATTTCGATGACCTTGTCGTTCGCCGAGAGGGCATCGACTATCGCTTCCGTTATCTGATCGTCCATACTGGAGTTGCGCTCCCCAAACCTGTCTTTGAGTGACGGGCGTTTCATTGTAATCGAGTGGCGCTACGTCCGGTTGCGTTCGAGCACAGCCTCGTCACCTGGAACCGTGATCCGGATAACGGTACGCTCGTAATCTGGTCTCCCATCGACCACACGTTGCCCACATTCGACTATTGTTATGTCCCGCTGAATCGGCCTGCCAGCGAACGCGCGTCCGTAACCCTGTCTTACTGGCGGCGAACACCGCCGCTTGCTGTGGGTTGTGGCCGAGAAGGAGGGGCGTGGCTGACACTTGAGAGTACGGACTCAAGCGTCCGCTCCGTTCGCGGGGACGGGACAACTCGATTTTCAGTCGAATGCTCTCTCGGTCGCCCCCCTAGATGGGGACATCGGATCCTGTCCCGAGGCACGGGCGAGTACAAGGGTACGGAGCACGAAGGGAAGGGTATGGGACTGACAGAGAACCTTGACGAACGTAACCGGCTTCCTCGAAAACTCATCGCCGTCGGCCTGGCAGTATTCGCCCTCTGGTCGTTCCGGAGAGGCAAGCGACCGCGCGGTGTGCTGGCGGGGGTTGGTGCTGTTGCGCTCGGCTACAGCGCGTCGACCGAATCCGATGACGTGGTGGAGCAGCTCTCGGAGAGTCTCGGGACCGAACCAACGAGCGAGGCCGATAAACTGTACTGTGCAATCTGCGAGGAACCCATCGTCACGGGACAAGGCCGGAGGCCGAACGAAAACGACGAGACCGTCCACGAGGCCTGTCTCGAGGCGCTCGCGTGATGGTCTGAGGCCGCTTCCGGTCCCTCCACACTATCCGTCGAGAGTGCTAACTACAGAGCGGTCTTGCCACCTGACTCGTACACTTCTGAAGAACGAGTCCGACCGATCCTTTTGGCTGCCCGGTCGTTTCGCTCACAGGAAAGCGACAATTCAACGTCAGATGAGGGAAAGGCGAGGTGAGGCCCGCACAGTCGGCGTTCCTATCGTCCAAAGCTATTTGCGCGGACGCGGCGAACATGGTTGGCATGAACGGCATCCACGACATGGGCGGGATGCACGGATTCGGGGCCGTCCCCGTCGACGACGACGCCCAGTTCCACGCGGACTGGGAACGGGTCGTCTTCGCACTAGTGCGCACAATAAGACCGCAGGGCATCTATAACATCGACGAGAGTCGCCACGGAATCGAGCGGATGGATCCGGCGGACTACCTCGCGGCATCGTACTTCGAACGCTGGCTGGCGAGCCTCGAGCGGAACCTCGTGGAGAAGGGCCACCTCACCGTGGACGAGATCGAGGCTGCCTACCAGCGAGCACGTGACCTCGAGGACCCCGCGGAACTGGTTCCCCAGCGACGGGATCCCGACCTTGCAGAGCGAGTGAGAGCGGCGTTCGAGCGGCCAGCATCGTTCAATCGGCCGAACGACAAGCCCCAGTTCGCTGAAGGAGACGCGGTTCGAGTTCGCAACAACCACCCCGAGGGCCACACTCGCTGTCCGCGCTACGTCCGGCGAACGGCCGGTGAAATCCGATCCGTCCACGGGAACCATGTCTTCCCCGACGCCAGCGCCCACGGCGAGGAACGGGACGAGCCGCTGTACACCGTCGCCTTCGACGCCGAGGATGTGTGGGGCCCCGATGCCGAAGATCCCGACGATACGATTCACGTCGATCTCTGGGAACCGTATCTGCGACCCGCGGAGGACGAACGATGACTGACGAACACGAGCACGATTCCGGACACGACCACGACGAAACGGCCGCCGATCCGCGTCCCCGCGTTCGAGCGATTCAATCGCTGCTCGTCGAGAAAGGAATCATCTCGACGGACGCGGTTGACGATGCGATAGCCGCCTACGAACGCGATATCGGCCCACAGAACGGAGCTCGGGTCGTCGCCCGGGCGTGGACCGATCCCGCCTTCGAGGAGCGACTCCTCGAGGACGCCCCCGCCGCGATCGACGAGTTCGATTTCGACGTCGGCATCCAGCATATCGACGTGAAGAAAAACACCGCCGATGTCCACAACGCCGTCGTCTGTACGCTGTGTTCGTGCTACCCGTGGTCGCTGCTCGGGTTGCCCCCGACGTGGTACAAGACGCCGTCCTATCGGTCCCGAATGGTCCGCGAGCCGCGAGCCGTCCTCGAGGAGTTCGGCCTCGGAATCGACGATGGAATCGACATCAATGTCTGGGATTCCAGCTCCGAAATCAGGTACATGGTCCTGCCGAGACGCCCCGAGGGGACGGACGGATACGACGAGGACGAACTCGCGAATCTCGTCACCCGCGACTCGATGATCGGCGTCGAACGGCTCGACCACGAGACGACGGACGCGGAATCGACAGCTGATGGTGGACACGCGGATCCCGACGGCGCCTTCGCGGACCTCCTCGGCGTCGACGCGGAGCCGACGTTCTCGGAGCCGTGGCAGGCACGCGCCTTCGGCGTAACTGTCACCCTGTACGACGGGGGCGACAGTTTCGACTGGTCGGCCTTCCAGCGGCGGTTGATCGAGGCGATCGAGGCGACACCCACCGACGCATACGCTACCGACGGCAACCGCGACACCGGGACCGACGCCGCGGCAACCGAACGCATCTACTACGACCAGTGGCATACGGCACTCGAACGGTTGCTCGTCTCTCATGCTATCCTCGACCCCGACGCAATCGACACTCGAGCAGCCGCGTTCGCGGCCGGCGATCGGACCGCCGAGGAGTTCATCGAGGGCGACCGAGCCCACTGACTGACCGGTATTTACGTTGGTCGCAGGGATGCCGCCTCCCGGATTGTGAACCGGAGGAAGACATACTCACTCGCTTCGCTCGTTGTGCGTGTCTTCTAGGGTTCAAATCGCGCTCAGGAGCATTTTCACTGCTCACTTCGTTCGCAGGAAAATGCCGCCTCCCGGATTTGAACCGGGGACAGCTCGATCTTCAGTCGAGTGCTCTCCCAGTCTGAGCTAAGGCGGCTTGCAGACGCAACGACGCCGACGCTATCAAAAAGGGTTTCGAAAGCCGGCGCGGCGATGAGACTGAATCGGGGGCTAGATGAGGAACACGTCTGCGGAGTCGAACGTTCGGCCACAGTCGCCGCATTCGTACTCCATCCCATCGATGGATTCCAGTCGTCCGCCACACTCCGGGCAGTCCGAACCGGCACGTCCTGACATACTACGAAGTGAGTCGTCGCCGCGCATAGGCTTTTCGCGGGTGAGGACCGCCGAAAAGTGGGCACGGATGGAATCGAACCATCTTCTCGTCCTTGTAAGGGACGCGTCATAGCCACTAGACCACGCGCCCGCACTCGGCCGAAACCGCCCCGTAGAGTTAACGCTTGCCTTCCGGGTCAACCGGTCATCGTCGGTGACGGAACGTTTAGGCACGTTCCGTCCCGAGGGAGTGGAAATGACGCGACACCGGACGTGGGCGCTCGTCGTGGTAGTCATCGCTGCGGCCCTCGGCGGCTGTGTCGGCCCGTTCGACGGCGGCGAGCAGTCGACGGCTGAACCGACGGCGACGGACGACCCGACGCCGACGGCCACGCCGGTCCACAGCAGTTACGAGCAGACGACGGTGACGGTACTGGACGGCGACAGCGACGCCGAACTGGGGGCCGTCGAGGCCGCCATCGCCGACAACGGGTCGCTCCAATACACCGGGTTGAGCAACACCGAGTCGCTGCCGGAGGACCGCGGGATGCTGTTCGTCTTCAGCGGCGAGCGGAACCTGACGTTCGTGATGCGGGAGATGGACTTCGCCATCGACATCGTCTACATCGATTCGAACGGGACGATAACGTCGATTCACCACGCGCCCGCACCGGGGCCCGAGGAGGACGGCAACGACCAGGAGTACTCCGGGCGCGGACAGTACGTCCTCGAGGTGAACCACCACTGGACGACCGACCGCGGCGTCGAAGTCGGCGATCAGGTCGCCTTCGAGTTGCCGGAGTAAGTGCGCCGGCACGCTTTTCGCCGGCCGGGCCGTCCGTCAGCGTGATGGACCGACGCCGTCTCGGCTACGCGCTCTCGGCGGTCGTAGTTCTCGCGTTGCTCGTCTACCTCGGCTTTGCGACAGGCGTGCTCGCCTCGCTTCTGGCCGGCTACGACGCCTCGAATCCCGGGGCATCCGGCTACGAGCACACTGACGTAACCGTCGTCGACGCCGACAGCGACGAGGAGTTGGGTCGAGTCGATGCCGCCGTCGCCGACACCTTCTCGAAGCGCTACGTCGGGTTGAGCGACACCGAATCGCTGGCCGACGACCAGGGGATGCTGTTCGTCCACGACGGCGTCGCCGAGCGGACCTACGTGATGCGGGAGATGGAGTTCGGTCTCGACATCGTGTTCGTCGATTCCGACGGGACGATTACCGAAATCCACGAGGCACCCGCCCCGGGACCCGACGAGAACGGCAACGAACAGCAGTACATCGGGACGGGGCAGTACGTCCTCGAAGTGAATCGAGGGTGGACCGACGACCGCGGCGTCGAGGTCGGTGACCGACTCGTCTTCGAGGTGTAGCGGCCCGTCCGGCCGATGTGCCAAGCGTTATACTGACTGAACAGTCAGTTCAGGTAATGGCGGAGAGTGCCATCGGGGCCGACGAGGACGACCCCTTCGAGGAGCAGCGGGAGAACGCGGAGAACCCGATGAGCAGGCTGTTCGCCGAGTACGGCCGGCCGAACGCGGTGCAGGTGACCGTCGGGATTCTCGCGAGCATCTTCGCGCGACTGCTCGATTTGCTGCCGCCCATCATGCTCGGCTTGGCCATCGATTCGGTGTTCGGCGAGCAGGCGTTTTCACTGTGGCTGGTGCCGGAAGCGTGGACGCCCACCGACGAGTGGACGCAGTTCTGGGTCGTCATCGGCATCATCGCCGGCGCCTTCGCGCTCGGGGCGGCCTTCCACTGGATACGCAACTGGGGGTTCAACTCCTTCGCACAGAACATCCAACACAGCATCCGGACAGACACCTACGACACGATGCAGCGGTTGAACATGGACTTCTTCGCCGACAAACAGACCGGCGAGTTGATGTCCATCCTCTCGAACGACGTCAACCGCCTCGAACGGTTCCTCAACGACGGCCTGAACTCGATGTTCCGGCTGTCGGTGATGGTGTTGGGCATCGGCGGTATCCTCCTGTACTACAACTGGCAGTTGGCGCTCATCGCGCTGCTTCCCGTGCCGCTCATCGCCGGCTTTACCTACCTGTTCATCCGCATCATCCAACCGAAGTACGCCCGCGTCCGCTCGTCAGTCGGAAAGGTCAACTCCCGACTGGAGAACAACCTCGGCGGCATTCAGGTCATCAAGTCCGCCAACACAGAACCCTACGAGTCCGACCGGGTCGACGACGTGTCGATGGAGTACTTCGACGCCAACTGGGACGCAATCGAGACCCGCATCAAGTTCTTCCCCGGCCTCCGACTGCTCGCGGGCATCGGCTTCGTCGTCACGTTCGTCGTCGGCGGGCTGTGGGTGTTCACCGGCACCGCTCCCGGCCCGCTCTCCGGCGACCTCTCGGTGGGAACGTTCGTCGTCTTCATCCTCTTCACCCAGCGGTTCATCTGGCCGATGGCGCAGTTCGGCCAGATAATCAACATGTATCAGCGGGCCTACGCCTCCTCCGAGCGCATCTTCGGACTGATGGACGAACCCGACCGCCTCGAAATCGACCCCGACGCCGAACCCCTCGAAGTCGAGTCGGGCCGCGTCGAGTACGACGAGGTGACCTTCGGCTACGACGAGGCGGAAGCCATCGTCGAGAACGTCGACTTCGAGGTTGAGGGCGGCGAAACGCTCGCGCTCGTCGGGCCCACGGGCGCCGGGAAATCGACGGTCCTGAAACTCCTCCTCCGACTGTACGACGTCGACGAGGGGGCGATACGCATCGACGGACAGGACATCCGGAACGTGACTCTGCCCTCGCTGCGGCAGCACATCGGCTACGTCGGACAGGACACGTTCCTCTTCTACGGCACCGTCCGGGAGAACATCACCTACGGCACCTTCGACGCCGACGAGGAGGCCGTCGTCGAGGCCGCCAAGGCCGCCGAGGCCCACGAGTTCATCACGAACCTTCCGGACGGCTACGACACGATGGTCGGCGAGCGCGGCGTCAAACTCTCCGGCGGCCAACGGCAGCGCATCTCCATCGCCCGGGCAGTCCTCAAAGACCCCGCCATCCTCGTGTTGGACGAGGCGACGAGCGACGTGGACACCGAAACCGAGATGCTCATCCAGCGGTCGCTGGACCGCCTCACTGCCGACCGGACCACCTTCGCCATCGCCCATCGCCTGTCGACCATCAAGGACGCCGACACCATCGTCGTCCTCGAAGACGGCGAAATCGTCGAGCGAGGCACCCACGAAGACCTCCTCGAGGAGGGAGGACTCTACGCCCACCTCTGGGGCGTCCAAGCCGGCGAGATAGACGAACTGCCCGAGGAGTTCATCGAACGTGCGGCGAAACGGCAGGCCCGCACCGACGCCGACGACGACTGACGAACCGGGGAGGTATTCAAGGGCGCGGAACCCCACCACGCGAGTATGCTCCGGTTGGCGGTCGCGACCGACGCCGAAACGCTCGAACGAATCCGCGACCCCCTCGCCGAACGCGACATCGAGGCGACGTACGTCCCGACGAGCGAGCGCGCCCAGCCGCTCTCCGACCCGCTCGCCGACGAGGCGTTCGACGCCGGGTTCGTCTTCCCATCGCGGCTGATGGAGGGCGGCGTCGCCGACGCCATGCTGGACGTGCCGTGGGTCAACGACCGGGAGGCCATCCTGCGGAGCCGGAACAAGGCCGGCACGCTCGCCCGTCTCGACCGCGCCGGCGTCCCCACACCCGAGTCGGTGTACGTCTCGAACCCCGCCAACGAGTCGGAACTCCGGGCGGCCTTCGAGCGGTTCGACCCACCGGTCGTCGTCAAGCCGAACTCGACGACCCGCGGCGTCGGCATCGCGAAGGCCGCCGACCTCGATTCGTTCTTCGGCGTGTGCGATTACCTATCGTTGGTCCACGACTACCGCGCGACCGGCGACCGCTCCTTTCTCGTTCAGGAGTACCTCCCCGACGCCCGCGACTACCGGGCGATGGTCGTCGACGGCGACTACGTCGGCGCCGTCGAGCGCCGCCTCCCCGAGGCCGAGCGAGCGGCGGGCCGCTGGAAACACAACGTCCACCGCGGCGCCGTCGCCGAGGGCGTCGAGTTGCCGAAAGCACACCGCAATCTCGCCGAAGACGCCGCAGAGGCGCTCGACATCGACTGGCTCGGCGTCGACATCCTCGTCTCGGACGACCGTGCGGTCGTCAACGAGACGAACGCCCGCCCGACGGTCGACGCCGAAACGAAGTACGAGACGGACTTCTACGACCGCCTCGCCGCCCTCATTCGTCGGACCGCACGTCGAGACCGGTGACGTACTGTTCGCTTCGATGCTCGAAGCGAGAGAAACGAAACCCGAGCGCCGAGGCGACTCAGTCGAGGTCGATGTTCGCGGAACTGCCGGTTCGGTCGAGCGTGATTTCGAGGATGCCGTTGTTGAACGTCGCCGACGCCGAGTGTTCGTCGACGCGGGCGGGGAGTTCGATGCGCTCCTCGTAGTCGCTCGTGTCCGTCGACGCCGAGATGGTGACGTGGCGGCCGTCACACTTGATGTCGATGTCCTCCTTTCGGACGCCGGGCATGTCCGCGACGACCCGGAGTTGGTCGTCGGTCTCGTAGATGGAGACGTGGGCATCGCTACCGAAACCGGCGTTGCCCGCCGCGCTCACGCCGCCCGTCATCTCCTCCATCATTCGCTCTATCTCGCTGAAGATGTCGTCGAAGGGGTCGTCGCGGTCGTCACGGCGCATACCCGTCGGTATGTGAGTGGCCATCAAAAGCCTTCTGTCGAGGGCAGAAATCGATATCCGGCGAGGACGGCAGTTAGAAACCGACGCCCATCGTCTCGTTCGTGCGCTGGATGGACTCTTCGGCGTCGGCAGTTCCCAGCACGGCGCGGATGGCGTCGACGTTCTCCGGCACCACGTCGGATTCCTGGTGAATCGCCTGGAACAGATACAGGTCGTCACCTTCGACGCTTATCGACTCCGACCAGATGCAGTTCTCCCAGATGTCCGCGCGGGGGCGGCCGCGGTCCATCGCGTACTCCTTCAGTTTGCCCGCGCCGTCGATGTCGTAGGATTCGGGGACGAGGAAGGTTCGGGACTGGGCGTCGAGCAACTCGCGGACGGCCTCGGCGTCGGGGGCGTCCTCCAGCGTGACGTTGACCGAGTGAGTGTGCATCAGCGTGGCGGGCACCTTCAGTCCGAGCGTGTCGATAGCGAGGTCCGGGAAGATGGTGTTCACGTCGGGGCCGTGATGAGAGGGGAGACTCACCGGGTTCGGCAGGATGTCGTTGATTGGGCCACGGCCC
Organism: Natronomonas gomsonensis; assembly: GCF_013391635.1. GTDB lineage: Archaea > Halobacteriota > Halobacteria > Halobacteriales > Haloarculaceae > Natronomonas > Natronomonas gomsonensis_A. The sequence continues at coordinate 110,839 of NZ_JACAWU010000001.1, forward strand.
GTCTGGGCGGGGTCGCCGCCGCGTCGGACCAGGGTGACGCGGGCCTTCTCGACGCCGTACTCCTCCTGTAGCGGCGCGAGTAGCCGCGAGAGACCGGTCGTGTTACAGGAGACGACGCGGACGTGGTCGGCGTCGGCGGCCTCCGCGAAGTTGCTCCGGGCGTTGAACGAGACGTCGACGAGGTCGGCGTCCTCGCCGCCCTGATACAGCGCGGGCGTGTCGTACTCCTCGTACAGCGACTTGTTCTCGGCGCCGATGCCGGATGGACAGGCGTCGACGACGATGTCGGCGGCTTCGACCAGTTCCTCGACGGTGCCGGCCAACTCGATGCCGGCTTCCTCGAACAGGTGAACGCGGTCCTCGATGGCGGCGTACAGCGGGTAGTCGTTCTCGACGGCGAGTTCCGCCTCGTGGTTCGGGCGGGTCTTGGCGACGCCGATCAACTCCATGTCGGGTTGGAGCGCGACGGCGTCGGCAACGCGTTTGCCGATGGTTCCGTAGCCGTTGACCGCGACCTGAATGCTCATACCCCCGGATCGTGTGCCGACGGGAATAACCGTTTCTCTCCACGACGCAGGAGGGCAGCGGGCGAAGCGTTAACACGGCGGAGTCTGTGGGTTGCGTATGCATCCCACGATAGCAGACACGCTGGAACTCACCGCCGAAAAGTACCCCGACAAAGAGGCGCTGGTGTATCCGCGACGCGACCGCCGCTACACGTTTGCGGAACTCGACGAGCGTGCCGACCGGTTGGCGAACGCCCTGGCGGACCTCGGCGTCGAGAAAGGCGACCGCGTCTCGACGATGCTGTACAACGGCTCGGAAATCGTCTGTACGGTGTTCGCGTGTGGAAAACTCGGTGCGGTGTTCAACCCCCTGAACTACCGCCTGCCGGCCGGCGAGGTCGAGTTCATCTGCAACGACGCCGAATCGAGCGTCCTCATCTACGAGGACGACACCCGCGAAGCGGTCGAAGGTGCCCGCGAGAACCTCGAAACCGTCGAGGAGTACGTCTTCATCGAAGAGGACGCTCCCGACGACACCCACGACTTCGACACCATCATCGAGGCAGCTCCGGCGGAGACGCCCGACACCGTCGTCTCCGAGGACGACGTGTACGCCTTCATTTACACCTCGGGGACGACGGGCCGGCCGAAGGGCGTCGTCCACGAACACCGCGACATGGTCGAACACAACCTCATCTGCGTCGCGGAGGGCGGCCTCCGGAAGGACGACGTGGGGCTGTCGGCGCTGCCGCTGTATCACTGCGCGGAGTTACACGCCGCCCTGTTCCCCAGGATTCAGGTGGGGGCAAAAAGCGTCGTCCACCACGAGTTCGACCCCGTGGCGGTGCTTCAGGACATCGAGAAACACGACGTGTCCGTGATGTTCGCCGCACCGACGGCGTGGAACGGACTGGCCCACGCCGCCGAGGAAGTCGACGCCGACACCTCCTCGCTCCGACTCGGCCTCTACGGCGCCTCGCCGATGCCGAAGGAGGTACTCGACGCCTGCATGGAGCAGTTCTGTGACGACTACCTCCAGGCCTACGGCATGACCGAAATCGGCCCCTGTGGAACGTTCCAACACCCCGACGAGCAGATACCGAAACAGGGGTCGGCCGGGAAACCCGCGCTGAACCACGACGTCCGGGTCGTCGAACCCGACGGCGCGCCCGACGAGGAGGTCGACCAGGGCGACATCGGCGAGATACTGTTCGCCGGGCCGTGTACGATGCGGGAGTACTGGAACCGCCCGGAGGCGACCGCCGAATCCCTCCGAGAGGAGGGGGGCGTCGAGTGGTACTACTCCGGTGATCTCGGGTATTTCGACGACGACGGCTACCTCTACGTCGTCGACCGGAAGGACGACATGATAATCACCGGCGGCGAGAACGTCTACCCGACCGAAGTCGAGGACGTCCTGTTCTCTCATCCCGACGTAATCGAAGCGGCGGTCGTCGGCGAACCGCATCCGGAGTGGGGGGAACGCGTCGTCGCGTACGTCGTCGGCGACACCGACGCCGACACCTTGGAGTCGTTCGTCCTCGACAGCGACGACCTCGCGGATTTCAAACGGCCGCGTGCGTATCACTTCGTCGAGGAACTGCCGAAGAATCCCAGCGGGAAAGTCCAGAAGTTCAAACTCCGCGAGGAGTAGTCCGCGAAGCCAATCCTTTTCGTCGTCTCGGTCGCAGGTCCGGACATGAGCGATTCGGACGTACTCGACATCGAAGACCCCGAAGCCGTCGCCGCGGCGGCCGAAACCGCCGTCCAGCAGTGTCTCGCCGTCGAATCCGACGAGAGTTGCGTCGTCGTCACCGACGACAAACGCCAGCCCATCGGCGAGGCGCTGTACGACGCCGCCCTCGAAGCCACCGACGACGCCGTCATCGTCCGGTATCCGCCGGGGCCACAGCACGGCGCCGAGCCACCGGAACCGGTCGCCGGTGCCTTGGCCTCGGCCGACGCCTTCCTCGCGCCGACGACGAAGAGCCTCAGCCACACCCGCGCGCGCTCGGACGCGACCGACGGCGGCGCCCGCGGGGCGACGCTGCCGGGCATCACCGAGGAGGTGTTCACGACGGGACTGGACGCCGACTACGACGCCATCGCCGCCGAGTGCGAAGCGATGCTCGAGAACGTCGACGGCGCCGAGGAAATCCGTGTCACCTCCCCGCAGGGCACCGACATCACCTTCGAGTTGGGCGACCGCGTCTGGAACGACGACACTGGCATCGTCCACGAACCGGGCGACTTCTCGAACCTCCCGGCCGGCGAGGTGTTCATCAGCCCCGAATCCGCCGACGGCACCTACGTCGTCGACGGCACCATCCGACCCCACGGTCTGCTCGACGAGGGACAGACGGTCACCTTCGAGGTCGAAGACGGCTACGTCACCTCGATTGGCGACGACGCCATCCGCGCCGAGGTCGAGGAGGCCGCCGAGCAGGTGGGACAGAACGCCTACAACATGGCCGAACTCGGCATCGGAACGAACATCGGCGTCACCGACCTCGTCGGCAGCGTCCTGCTCGACGAGAAGGCCGGCGGGACCGTCCACATCGCCCTGGGCGACGACGCGGGCATCGGCGGCGACAACGACGCGCCCATCCACCTCGACGGCATTCTGCGAGAGCCGACGGTGTACGTGGATGGGGAGGAAGTGGAACTTCCTCAGGTCGAGCGGTGAAACCGCGAGACGGGGAGGAAATCGAGCTTCCGACCGTCGAGTAACGCTCAGAGCCGAGCGTACCAGAACAGTCCCCCGAGGACGACCACAAGTAGGACGAGAAAGCCGACGAACAGCGCGACCCCGTCCGGGAGGACCGTCCCGAGGACGGCCCCAATGGAGACGAACCCGATGGTGGCGAAGGCGTAGAACAGATACATCCGAACCGCCGAATCGGCGAGGGACACGGCATCGAACGCGGTGGCCGGTGAAATAATCCTATCGGCAGGTCACGGTCGAAGCCTCGTCATCGTCGGAGCCACGCGCTTATACGTTCGCACCGTCAAGTGCGGCCAATGAGTCAACAGCGCGTCGCGGTTCGGTGTCCCTCCTGTTCGCCGTCCGCCGAGACCGCCCACGAGGTGCTCAACCACGGTGGGCAGGCCACGGTTCGATGCAGCGAGTGCAGCCACGTTCACAAGACGACCATCGAAGAGGAATCCCGCGTCGACCGCCGGGTTATCGTCTCCCAGGACGACGAATCGACGGAGGCACGCGTCGAAGTGCCGCCCGAGGAGGAGCTGTCGACCGGCGACGAGTTCCTCGTCGAAACCGACGAGGCGATTCTCACGGCGCGTATCACCTCCATCGAGACGACTGAGGGGGCCCGCGTCGACGAAGCCAGCGCAGAGGACGTGAAGACGCTGTGGACGCGTGCGGTCGGCAACGTCGCGGTGAACCTGACGCTGCACCCGAAGGACGGCGGTCACGACGAGACCCGGAGCGTGAAGATACAGGTGCCCGGCGACGAGGAGTTCGTCGTCGGCCGGACCCACGAGTACGGCGGCGAGGAGTTCACCGTCGAGCGCCTGCTGGTCCGAGAGGACGCCACCAACTACTACCGCGAGGGCTACGACCACGCCGGCGACGCGGCGCTCGCGAAGGACCTCAAGCGAGTGTACGCCCGCGACGAGAACTCTACCCAGCGAGCGTGGTCCGCCTGGTAGGCCGATGTTCCGACGCGACGACGACGCCGATTCGGATTTCGAAACCCGTCGCGAGCGGATGGTCGAGGCCCTCGTCGAGAGCGGCCGCATCGAACGCGAATCGACCATCGAGGCGCTGAAGGCCGTCCCGAGACACGAGTTCGTCCCACCCGAGCGACGGGGGAGTGCCTACGCCGACCGACCGCTCCCCATCGGCAACGACCAGACCGTCTCTGCCCCCCACATGGTCGGTATCATGTGCGACAGACTCGCCTTGAGCGAAGGCGAGGCGGTGCTCGAAATCGGCACCGGCTGTGGGTATCACGCCGCGGTCACGGCCGAAATCGTCGGCGACGGCAACGTCTACAGCGTCGAGTACGTCGAATCGCTGGCCGACGACGCGCGAAACCGACTCGACGACCTCGGATACGACGTTCACGTCCGCGTCGGCGACGGCCACGACGGGTGGCCCGAGTACGCCCCCTACGACGCCGCGTATCTCACCTGCGCCGCCCGCGAGTTGCCCGAGGCGGTCCTCGACCAACTCCGTGAGGACGGCCGGTTGCTCGCGCCCGTCGGCGACCGTCGACAGCGACTCGTCCGCGCCGTCAAACGGGAGGGCGGCATCGACCGCGAGGAGTTCGGTGGCGTCCGGTTCGTCCCGATGCAGGGCGGCGATTCTTGAGGCCGGAGTGTGAAGCCGGCGTATGCCAACGCAGGACCGAAGCGAGCCACCCTGGCGCGAGATAGCGTTGCTGTGGGCGGCCCGCCGCTGTGGCGCCCTCGAGGCGCTGTCGACGACCGCCGGGTCGCCCGAAGCGGTCGCCGATGCCACCGGTATCGACCCGGAGGCGGCCGAGCGTCTCGTCGCGGCGCTGCAGTCGCAGGGGTTTCTCACCCACGTCGACGGGGAGTACGAACCCACCAATCGCCTCTTGGGCTTTCTCACGAAGACCGACCTCCGCTCTATCGGCCGTCTCCCCGCCAAATTAGACGCCTTCGAGCGATGGGTCGCGCTGCCGGAGACGCTGGCCGGTCGAGCGGTCCCGGAGCAATCGGACGAGTTGCGGAACGAACTCGGACGGGCGGCCGCCACCGACGAAGCCAGTCTGCGCTCGGAGGTGACGACCGCGGTCCACGCCGCCCCGGACGGCGACAGCGTCGTGGTGGTCGGCGATGGAGCGGGCCGCCGTGCCGTCGAGTTCGCCCGCCGGGGCTGGTCGGTGACGTTGCTGGACAGCGAAGAGCGAATCGACGCCGCCGAGCCGCTGCTCCGGCGGGAGTCCGTCGACCTCCGCCGTGGCGACGGAACCGAGATGCCGCCGTGTGACCTCGTGGTCGGCATCGAGACGCTGAGTCGCCGCGACGGCGACGGTGCCGCGGACCACGTCGCGGCCGCGGCAGCAGCCGCACCTGCGGCCGTCTTCTTCGACACGTTCAGTGGCGAAACGCCCGGAGCCGCGTTGGTCGATATCGACCGGCTGGCGGCCGGAGCGGGTCGCGTACACAGCGTCGGAACGGCCCGCTCGTGGCTCGGAGGGGCCTTCGACGAGGTATCAGTCGAGGCGGTGCCATCGGGTCGCCGGTCGGCGCTCGTCGGGCGCTCGATTCAATAGGCTCCGGCCCCGATTCCGGGTATGGACCCGGCGGTGCTCCGCGACGACATGGTCGACAGCCTCGAACACAAGGCCAAGGCCGTCGTTCGCTCGGAGACGGTTAGCGTCGCGATGCGGGAAGTTCCACGAGAGCCGTTCGTCGACGACGAGGCGGCGGCCTACGCCGACCGTTCCTCGGAGCGCTACGGAACGCGCGTGCTCTCCCCGAGTGCGGCGGGACGACTGTTCGAGGCGCTCGCCGTCGGCCCCGACGACGACGTGTTGGTCGTGGGCTGTGGCGTTGGATACACCGCCGCCGTCATCGCCGAAATCGTCGGCGAGGCGAACGTCCAGGCCATCGACATCACGCGCCGACTCGTCTACGAGGCGCGGTCGAACCTCGAACGCGCCGGCTACCCGGGCGTACTCGTCGACCGTCGCGACGGTGCCCGCGGACTCCCCGACTACGCACCCTACGACCGAATTCTCCTCGAAGCCGCCGCTATCGAACCGCCACGGGCGCTCCTGAACCAGTTGGCCCCCGAAGGACGACTGGTCATGCCCCGAGGAACCGGGACCCAGGAACTCGTCGCCGTCGAGGGCGAGGAGGCCGTCGCCGAGTTCGGCACCGTCGCCTTCCAGCCGATGTTGGTCGAAGGCGAGCAGGCCGACACCGTCGAGCGCAACCGAACCCACCGCGAGGACCGCGAACACGCCCGCCGGGCCGCCGAGCGCCGGAAGGGCTGGGAACAGACGTGGATAGACTGGGACGACCGACTCTGAAGAGGCCTACTTTTCGACCACCAACAGCGCCGTGTTCTCGCGTCTGTCGGCGTAGTCGCTGCCCGCGGGCGGTTTGATGTCGAAGACGACGGTGCCGTCCCGCTGGTTCGGACCCAATTCGGGGTCGAGGTCGAACTCCGCGGTGCCGTTCTCGCCGGTCTTCGCCGTCGTGACGCCGTCGAGTCGCGCCGATTCGCCGCGGGCGACGACCGTAGCACCGGCGACGCGCCCCCCGTCGGGGTCGACGACCGTCACCGAGACGGAGCCGTTGTCGGGCGTCGTGACCTCCGGCGTCGGCCGAACGTCGAGTTCCGTCACCGCGAGCCCCGAAATGCCGGAAATCATGCTCATCATCACCGAGAGGCTGGCGACGCCGACGACGAGGGCGATGACGAGGCGAACCGGCAGTCCCTCGATACCGCGTTCGTCCTCGCGTAGCCGCGTTGCTCTGAACATGGGGCGTCTGGCCTCGGTTTCGTACATAAACCGCAGGGTCGCCGGAACCGAAATCCCGGCCGTCGGAACCGAAATCCCGGCCGTCGGAACCGCAAGACCCCTGTAGGACCCGGACGCAGCGTCGTCTATGCAACCGCGGGCGGCGGCGCTGGTCGCGGCGGGCGGGTTCGTCGGCGCGGTGAGTCGACACGCCGTCGCCGTCGCGTTGCCGGCGGCGTTTCCGTGGGGGACACTCGCGGTCAACGTCGCCGGCGCGTTCCTGTTGGGGATGGTCGTCTACGAGACACTGCACCGGGGGCGACTGTCGGCGGCCGCTCGGACGTTCGTTGCGACGGGGTTCCTCTCGTCGTTCACCACCTACAGCACGTTCGCCAGCGAGACGGTCGGACTCACGCCGACGCTGGCGGCGGCCAACGTCCTCGCCAACTACGCACTCGGCGGCGTGGCCGTTCTGCTCGCCCGTGAGGTGGTGCGGTGGCGCTCGTAGCGGCGCTTGCGGTCGGCGTCGGCGGGTCGGCGGGTACGCTCGCACGGTACGCCGTCGGGAACGCAATCGAGCAGCGAGGCCTCGACACGTTCGCCGTGAACGTCCTCGGGAGTTTCGCACTCGGCGTCGTGCTCGCAGTCGGCCTCGGTGACACCGCGAGGCTGGCCTTCGGCGTCGGTTTCTGTGGCGCGTTCACCACGTTCTCGTCGTTCGCCGTCGAGAGCGTCCGACTCGCCGAAGACGAAAGCGTCGGAGTCGCAGCCGTCTACGCGGTCGGGACGCTCGTCGTCGCCCTCCTCGCGGTCGTTCTCGGGAGCGAAATCGGCGGCGCCATCGCGTAGTCGTCCACCGACCGGGCGAAAGTATAGGTCCGTTCGCACGCGCATAGGGGTATGTTCGAGGATGCCACACTGGTCGACCTCAGCATCGGCATCGAGGACGGCGCGGTAAGCGAACCCGACCCCGCGAGCATCGACCGAATGGACCACCGCGAGGGCGCCGAGTGGCTCGCCGAGAACCTCCAGGCGTTGGGGCGAGACGTCACCGCCGACGACTTCCCCGACGGTACCGCCCTCGCCTGGGAAGAGGTCCACGCCATCACCCACACTGCGACCCACATGGACGCGCCGTATCACTACGGCACCGAAAGCGAGGGTGACCCCGCCCGTACCATCGACGAGGTGCCGCTGTCGTGGGGCTGTGGCGAGGCGGTCGTCCTCGACGTGCGTCACCTCGAATCGGGTGCCGAAATCGGCGTCGACGACCTACGGGAAGCCCTCGACGACCTCGGCCACGAGCTCTCTGCTGGCGAAATCGTCCTGCTCCAGACCGGCGCCGACGAACTGTGGGGCGCCCCCGAGTACCTCACCGGCTTCCCCGGGATGGGACGGGCGGCGACGAGGTGGCTCGTCGACCGCGGGGTTCGCGTCATCGGCACCGACGCCTACGGCTTCGACAAGCCGTTCGACGAGATGGGCCGACGCTTCGAGGAAACCGGCGACGCCGAGGAGCTGTGGCCAGCCCACCTCGCCGGCCGCGATGGAGAGTACTGTCAAATCGAGAAGATGGCGAACCTCGATTCGCTGCCGCGGAAGACGAACGTTCCGCTGGTCGCCTTCCCCATCGTCGTCGAAGACGCCAGCGCCGGCTGGGTCCGTCCCGTCGCCGTCTTCGAGGGAGGTGCAGCATGAAACTCGCCTCCTTCGAAGTCGAGACGCCGGTGGGAACACGACAGCGCGTCGGCGTCCACGACGACGGCGGCGCCCTCGTCGACGTGACCGCCGCCTACGCCGCCGACCTCGAATCGCGAGGTGAGGCCGACCCCCTCGCGGTCGCCGAAACCCACGCTCCACCCGAAATGGCGACGTTCCTCCGCCGGGGCGAACGCTCCTTCAGCGCCGCCCGCGACGCCGTCGCGTTCGTCCGTGAAACCGACGCCTCGGAGGGGCCAACGGGCGGACAACTCCGGTTCGACCCCCAGGCCGAGGGCGTTCGGCTCCTCGCTCCGCTGCCGCGGCCGAACTCGATTCGGGACTTCATGGCCTTCGAGGAACACGTCGAGAACAGCCTCGGCGAAGAGCCGCCGCAGGTGTGGTACGACACCCCGGTCTACTACAAGGGCAACCCCGACAGCGTCGTCGGCCCCGACGAGACGGTGGCGTGGCCGAGTCACTCCGAGCAACTCGACTACGAACTCGAAATCGCCGCCGTCATCGGCACGGAGGGCAGCGACATCCCCGCGGAAGACGCCGCGGAGTACATCGCCGGCTACACCGTGTTCAACGACTTCAGCGCCCGTGACACCCAGATGAAAGAGATGCAAGGCCGTCTCGGCCCCGCGAAGGGCAAGGACTTCGCCAACGCCTTCGGACCGTACCTCGTCACGCCCGAGGACTTCGAGCTCGCGTCGGCCCGGATGACCGCCGAAGTCAACGGCGAGACGTGGTCCGATGGCGTCGCCGGCGAGATGTATCACTCCTTCGCGGACATCGTCGAACACGTCTCCCGCGACGAGACGCTGTACCCCGGCGACGTGCTCGGCAGCGGCACTGTCGGCGAGGGCTGTGGTCTCGAACTCGGGAAATTCCTCGAAGAAGGCGACACCGTCACGTTACACGTCGACGGACTGGGGACGCTGGAGAATACCGTTCGCTAAGCCGAGTCAGCGTTCAACTTCCGCAACTGCACCTCGAAGTCCCGGGTCGATAGCTTCTCGGCCGTGCTGTCGAGGTCCGTCCGCAACTGCTCGACGCGTTCGGTGAGGTCGCTGTAGGCCTCGCTGTTCTCCAGTTCGTGTTGGCTCTTCTGGGACTGCAGCGCCGCACGCTTCGAGGCAAGCGAGAAGAACTCCTGCAGTTGGGCGTCGTAGGTCGACCGCGAGAGCAACGATTCGACGACCTCGACGAGGTCGTCGCGCCGAATCGGCTTGACGATGTACTCGTCGAATCCCATCTCGATGATGTCGAAATCCGGTTCGACGGCCGTCACCATCGACACCCGGCAGTCGTACTCCGACTCGCGAATGTGTTCGAGCACCTCGTCGCCCGACACCTGCGGCATCAGGCGGTCGATGAGCGCCACGTCGACGTCCTCGTCGAGGGCGTCGAGCGCCGCCTGGCCGCCGTATGCCGTTCGGACGTCGTACTCTTGGGAGAGCCACGCCGCGTACAAATCAGCCAGGTCCCGCTCGTCGTCGACGACGAGTACCGTCGCCGTTTCGGTCGTCTCCGTATCCGTCCCCATACTCACCCCAACGAGATACACCAAAATAGCCGTTGGGGCTGTTTTCTCACTTTGAGAACGCTCGTTTCGCCCCTGAGGCGCCGTTCTCAACCACGTCTAGCGCCACCCCGAGACGGGAAAAATCGGCCACGATATAAATGCTTCTCAACTAACAGGCAGTACCGCTAACACGGTTCGACGCAATCACCTGAACGGGCGGCATTTCCATCCACCCACCCACAGGCCGGCCGAGAACGCCTTGGCCGGCACACTGCCGCCCTGCGTTGACGGCGTCTCTGTTCGAGCAGTAACCGAATCAGCTCTTGATGGCGACTTCGACGCCGTCGGCGAATCGTCACGCTGCATGCAACAGTCCAAAACGGACTCGCCGGGACTGAGCGAACGCAGTGAGCGAAGGAAATGGACTCGCCGGGTAGGTCTTTCCCCGCGCCGTATGCGGGTTTCTACTCGTTCTCGCGGTGCTTCTGACTCGGGTAGAGTATCGGTTGCTCATCGTTGGTAGTGTTGTCTTCGGACATCCATCTTCTCGCGAGGCGTTCGAGCGTCGTAGTGCTCATAGAGCACATCAAGCGAGACGTTCGCTCGTTCCCCGACGACTTCGGGAGGTACGTCGCCGTTGAGGTCGGCGGTGATACTTCCGCGCCGGATGGCGTGCGGCGACCTCGAGGACGGACATTTACACGGTGTGTTTGACGACCCGACAGCCTCGCAAGTCTCGGGCTCGCGGTCGTGGGGGCACTCTCCGTAACGACAGGGTTGGGTGGCCCGGTGTACGATATCGTAGATAGTCGTTCCCGCCGCACGGCCGTACTCGGTCGTAATGAGTGGCTCCCGACCGTAATCGTCGGTCACGTCGTGGCGGTGCGTCTCGACGTACTCCTGAACGATGCTGAAGGGTTGCGGGCCGAGGTAGACCCACCGCTCACCGTCTGCTCCGTTCTTCAGTCCGGTTCCCTGCTCGGGTCGGTGGTGGATAGAAATCGCATGGTCATCGTGTTGGAGATCGCCCACGTCGAGCGCACGAAGCGCCCCGCGACGCATCCCCGTTCGCCAGAGTAACAGCATGACGACGTGCTTTCGACTGGCGAATTCGTAGCGGTCCAGGTACTCGACTATCGGCTCGGCGCGGGATGCCGGTAGCTGTACGTCGCGGCTTTCGGCTCCGTCGGGGAGTTCGGGTGCGTGGACCTTCTCGGCAAGGCCCTCGCTCACTGCCTCGATATCGGCTGCCCATCGGAGGAACTGCCGAATCGTACTGAGTTGCTTCTGAAGCGTGACGGGCGAGATTTGCGACTGTCGCCACGCGACGAAGTCGGCCAAATCCCGGCCGGTGAGTGTGTTCAGATTATCAACGGACTGTTCACTACACCACTTCAGGAAGTAGTTCAGCCGTGTTCGAGCGTTCTGAAGCGTCGACTTGCGGACCGAGGGCTTCCGGTGGGTAAGGAACCGCTCGACCCCCTCGCTCGGTGTTAGCGGCTGGAGGTCGTCACCCATCGAGCACCACGCTCCCGCAGTTACCGCACTCGTCGCCCGGCGCCGCGCCGACTACCGTTGCGCCACAGCTGGGGCAGTACTCGACAGTTGCCCGTCTCATACTTGCTCCTCGTACTGCTCGCGGCTTTCGAAGACGTCAACGGCGCCGCAGTCATGGCAGGCGACCGATCCGGGCGAGGTCATCACCAGCTCCCGTCGACCCTTGCAGTTCGGGCAGAAGCCGAATTGCGTGAGGCTCATCGGTTCCCTCCGTCGTCGGGGCGCGGTTCGGGGCCGGTTTGGACGTAACCGACAGTAGAAGCCAGTCGAGCGCACCGCTCACAGGTCGGCTTACCGTCTCGGGCATCGAGACCGTCGGCCACGCGGCCACAGGCACACCGCACGTCGTCAGCGTTTTCAAGAGGCGTTTCGTCTGTTCGTTCGGGGCTTTCCGGCCCCGCGTTGGTTCCAGCTAGCATAGTTGCCTTCCTGGAACCGACTTCTCGGGCCGCGCTCCAACGCGGCCCGTTCCTCGCATCGCCAACAGAGTCATCTTCAACCGAGTCGTCGGCTCGCATCGACACCAATGGGGCGATATCACATATATGTTGCGGCACCAACGAAATGGCGATTTGCGCACTACTACGTATATCTCCCCCAATAAGATAGGTAATGAGACAACCTGGTACGTGGATGACTATATGGGATGACCGGATTTTAGAGCATATCCGGAAGGAGGACGGGGGTAGAGTGGGCGAGTTACAGCAGAAAGAGAATATCAGAGTGTCGAATACGCACGTCTCACGGCGTTGTAAGAAGTTAGCAGAACACGGGCTCTTACGGCCACTTGGTAACGGCGTCTACGTCATTACCGATGAGGGAGAGGCGTACCTAGATGGCGAATATGACGCCGAAAACCATGTCTACCTCGACAATGGTGTTGAGGAGAACGGTGGGCCAACCGCAGGCGAGGAACCTGGTGAGATATGAGCGAGCGGCGGCCCGCCGAATGGATGTGTTGTCTTGATGAACGAATTTTGGAGCATCTACAAAGGGAAGGCTGGGCCACACCACGACATATCGAACGAACGTTTTCGATGAATGCCTCAGAAGGGAGGACTCAAGAGCGGCTCAAGATGCTAGCCGATGCAGGGCTCGTTGCTCCGTTCTTCGAAAGCAGTCGAATGTATGAATTGACCGGGGAAGGGAAACGATATCTGGAAGGCGAACTGGACGCTAAACATCAACCTTTCCCTTATATCGGATGAGCCGAACCAACAATGACAGTTAATTACTTGCGATTAGAAACAAGAAACAATCCGGAACCAAGGAGACAATCATGCTGACACCCGCTATCAAGGACACCATCCGTGCCTATCTTGAGGAAGATTTAGAAAATCCTGGACCCAACGTATATTTCAACCAATACCATAGTTCCAAAAAGATCTCAAGGGAAATAGTCTCAAATCTTGTCGAGTCGATTTCTGGAGGCGGACCCGCTAAAAGAGTAGAGGCTATTGAAGGAGGGTACTACGTCAGGCTGGATGGTCATCCCGTTCTTTTCTGGGAAGTTCAACCCGAGAGATGGCTTATTTGCTATGGAAGTTCTCTAGAGCAGAAAGCCCGAAATTCACTGTCTAACTTGGATTCAAAGATTGGGTGGCTGTTGAAGCTTCATTTCCAGAGTGAGGTGATCGACGAAGTATACCATGAATATAGCCCGGATGATAAAAATGTCAATATAGAGAAGCAGTGGGACCCATACTGGTTATATGAAAATGATTCAGAGATCCCCGACCACCTCCAAGACTACTATGCCGATAATATCGAGCAATTCGTTCAGAGAGAAATCGAATTCAATCTAAAGACTCCTAAGTGGATGGTTGACGAAGCTTTAGAGGAGGGAGTAACATCCGAGCTATTAGATAAATCAGGAATCTCTAAATCTCGGTTCACTTTTGAACCTCCAAATCTAGCTATTGCTCAGGATGGGGGGAGTAAAACACAAAAATCGGATGCGAAGGTATCTGTACACCAGGAAGGGGAAGTCGTACATCGAACTGGTAACCCTGAAGCAACTTTCGAGCTGATAGAAACTCTCCACAATCGAAACGATCTCTGGGATGAGTTCACCGAAGCAATTCCGAAGCAAGAATTTTCGAAGAACGATCACGGCGTATTTTCACCCACCTCTTATTCACCTGGGAAGGTTCTCAAAGTGACGTTTACGAGCAAACCGTACAATGAGGAAAGCAGTCTCAAACTATCGAATCTTCTTACTGTCGGACAGAATGACGTGCGTGTATATGGAGTAATAAAATCCAGAGCAAACCTTGGGTTCTTTTGCGAGAGTAGGACGGTATACGATAATGGTACCGCAGAGATTTTGCTGACCTCGGAAACTATCAACCAAGTTAATCGCCCCACACTTTATATCAAGCCACGCTCAGGGACAGCGTCTGGGATTCTCTATTTATTTAACAAGCTAAGGGAGAAGTTTGATCCCCGAATAAAATATGATTTTGTTGAAGAATTTCCCTTGGGACAACTAAGTCGCGAAAATCAGGTGAGTGGGGGCTACAATTAATGGCGGTTAGCGACTACCAAGTTCATTCTTGGAAAGACGATTATACGATATATCTAAGCCAGCTATATACCCTGTACTCCCCAAATATTAGCCTTCGAAACCAGCTTTGTGACCGAGGCTACGTAGGTTATCCAGATCCAAAATATGAAGGTAGAGACGGCACGTTTATGCCAGATATTCTTTCGTTTAGTGACCAAGGAGATGTTCAGCATATAGAGATTGTATGCCAAGAACTGAACAAAAGCGACAGTCCCGATGAAGTCCGTGAGAGAATAGGTGAGATTGCAAAATACGATGAAATTTCTGATGAGATGGTTACCGATTACCTCAACAAACGGAACCATCCAGATTTCTCACCGGTTAGTCATGAATTGGTTGCGGTGATACCTGACGAACTCATCCAGGAACATCAAGCTGCCGTCATCGATGCCGCAGCTGCACGAGACATCATAGTTTGGGCCCTCAAGCCAAACGGGGCTGTTTCAATCTCGAAGGAGCAGGGCGAGCATAATAATATGACGCTAGAGAAAGCGGTTGGCTCTGGGCTCCAGACATCTCCACACGGGAATGACTTATTACAATTTACCCGGAAAACAGACTCTAATCTCATCAAATTCGAATTCACACAGCGACTGCTAAGCTACTGTGCCAAAGAAAGAAAGCGAGAATTCACGTTCGATGAAGTCGACGAAGTCATGATTGATCAGCGTCCTCCGATGCTGTGGCAGTTAACAGAAGAAGAGAGAGAAGGACATTGGAGGGACTGCCTGTACGCCATGCTCGAGAGGTTCAACGTAATCGAGCAAACGGAAAGTAGTACGTATCGATGGAGAAAAAAGAAGTTGTTGAAGGAACCCAGACATCAAAACAGAGTTATCGATAGTGTAGCAGAAAAGCTGGGGTTGGATTGAAATGAATGTGAGAGTCCAGATAAGCCAAGATGAGATTGAGGATATTCTACGTAGTTTCTACAAAGTTGTAACCGGCGATGAAGAGCTGGAAATGGACCTCAATATGATTGCGAATTCTGATGACGAAATCGAGATTTTCGTCAATAGGACAAACACTCTTCAGATACTCCACAAAATCGAGAACTCTACCGAAACAGAAGTGGAAGTAAACACCCCTTCAAGATTCGTTTTTAGTTCAGAAACCCTATACAATCTTACCACGGATGCTGGGGAGGGCGATATCACGTTGGAGTTCGGCGACGACAGCTATCGTTTTAAAACAGGAGGTAGCTGGTTCACGACGCCCACCGAATTCGATCTCCACTTCTTCCAAGGGACCGAATTCACAGATCCAGCTCGGCCACAGGGGTTTCATTATGTGGACGAGATCAATAGAGAAGCGTTATTAGAAAATCTCCGTATGATGGAAAGTATCGCTCCGGAAGTAACGTTCAGAATGGATACTGACGGTCTATGTCTGACAGTAAGTGATCAGGTCCGAGGAGACGGACAAGTTAAAAAAGAAATAACTCCACCATCCGAGTTAGAGGACGTTGCGTATACGTACGACATCACACCTCTAAGAGACTACTTAGAGAGCCAGGATGGTTCTAAAATCGATTTATCAATGACTGAGGAAGGTGTATTAAAGCTGGTGTCAGATAGGGTTGGTCTCTCATCAGAGATACTCGTAGCTTGCAAAACAGACGACTACCCACGATAGTTCTCAGCTGCAGTTTGATGGAAACCTTTTGCTGTCCTTTCTGAATTTGCTCCATCACCAAGCCTCTCTCTGAGGTTTTCTGTCTCTTGTTCAATGTTCTCAAGGTCACCACTAGCTTTTACCCGGATTCTATTACTCCTATCGCGGATTAATTCCCCTAATCCCTTTGTGTCAACCTCACTACTTTGTCTGTTCCAGTAACTTACTTCCATAGTCCAGACAGGCATCTCGGTTGCCCCGTAATCAATCGTATTTCCAATATTTTCATGAAGTGACTCAGTTCTAAGACGTCGTATCTGTTCGTTAGTTGATTTAATTAGAGAATAAGTTTCCTGCAAATGAGTATAAGTTTCCGAACTGATGTTTTCTATAACTTGGTCTGATACTGCAGCATCCCACGCATCAGTTGAGTAGGGCTCAAGAGAATAGTGGTCAGAGTCGATATCGGTTTTCTGTTGGAGTTCATCTATTAGTTCATAATTCCCACCCGCATTAGAATGGTTCAACTCCAATTCATTTTCTATAGCGTTTAGATGCTGTAGAGTGGTTTTACGTGCTCTATCTCGTTCTGCCTGTCGGTCTTTCTTGAACCCCCGTTCAACCCCTATTAGAGTCGCTATTAAAGTAGCCAAAAAGCCGAGGAAGATTTGAGCTAGACTTATATCGACCATTTACACTTAGTCCAAGTTAGTGACGGGGTGTTATATTCATACCCCAATAGTTAATCCAATTATCTCCTTTTGGGCCTCCATAGCCATTCCGTTATGAATCCCGAACGCTATGCAGAAGACCGAGATTATGCGAGCGATCGTGTAAGCGCTGGTATGACGACGAATGTATTCCATCGGATATTTGAATTGGGACGCCGGCTCGACCGAATGCAATCGTCAATCGAAGATTTAGAAACTTTCCGTGAAGAATTCCAAGATAAAAATTCCAATGAGGATGCGGGGTCAGCTCTGTCTGGAATTAGGACGCTAATGCGTAGTTTGGATGCTTTCGAGTATGCATTTCCTGAGTTGAGAGATAATATATGGTTCTCTGGGTTCCAGGGTGATGTCCATCATGCTTATTGGCGTGTAAAGGATGGGAAGTTTGATGATGCACTCTCGTCGGATGAAGAGGTAACTCGGGCCCTAGCGGGGGAGGTAAATGGAATCCTTTCAAACATATCTGAGTCCAATAATACCAATCCAATTAGCCAACTTCGACGGTTCTTGGAACGATACGGCGAAGAGTTTGACCCACATAATGCACCAAATGAATATCAGAATGAAGCCTTCGAGGCTCGGGATCTATACTGTTTAGGATACTTCTCTACTGGATTAATCGTACTAGGCAGAGCTGTGGAGCGAGCGTTACTGGAATTAGGCCGAAGCCGAATGGTTATATCAGTGAATGGGTTTAGAGAGCACACTAGTTGGGAAGATGCGCGATTCTTTGAACGTACAAAAGCGCTTTATGAAATCGATATGCCGGATAAATCCGGAAAGATTCTGTCTAAGAGGCAATATCACCAAACGCAACTATTTGTTGATTACCGAAACCAAGTAGCCCACAATAAATATCGCCAAATATCGAAGGAGACGGCCTCACGGATGATGGGCCAGGGTCTTGACCTACTTTCGGAGTTAGAGGATCTTAGAATGCGATTAGAGTCTCTTGAAGACGGTCAAATTCAAGAACTCAAAAACGTGTCCGTACCGATCTAATGATTGACCCGTATCAAACAGTCATCGCCTCACCGATCCTAGCTTCGGTCGGTTCGGCAAGATAAGGCTCGATTGCCGAGTAATCCGACCACCCACCAATTGACATCATCGTCCGCACGTCTACCTGCCGCTCAACGAGGTGATACGTCGCCCACGACCGTCGGAGGTCGTGACTCGACACTAATGACCACCGTTCATCACCAGCCTCCTCAGCGACCATCTGAGCGGCTTCCTTTACCCACCGACGAACAGAGGGCGTCGAAGCGTCGACCCATGCCTCCGACGCGCCCAGTCCCCGCTCTCGACTGTACTTGTGTACGTCGTCGGCCACGTCCTCGGGCATCCACGCATCCCGCAGCTTCGGCTCACCGCCTTTCGTGTTCTTCCCCCTAACCTCAAACAGCCACACGTCCCCATCGTCGGACCACCTGAGGTGCTCGTCACCAGGATAGCTCACTTCCGACGCCCGGAGACCACACCGACCCATCAACTGAACGGCGACCTCACGATTCCACCCGTCCCGGCCAGCGGTGCGTTCGAGCCGGTCGAGTTCGTCCGGCGAGAGCCAACACTTTGTCACATCGTCCGAGTCGTCGAGTCGGACCATAATCGGATTTACAGGGCTATCCGTCTAGTTCTTTCGGTGGTTGGGACAGTCGACGGCGGATATGCAGGGAAAATCGGGAGAATCTAATCGGGTTATGGGAAAAGTCGATTATCTCTATAGCCACGGTCAAGAAATATATTCCAGCCGTGAGACGCGCTGTTATGGAACTTTCAGAAGTCCCAGAGGAGGCCGAGTTTTCGATGGGAGATCAGTATCTGAGGAAAGAACTCCACAACCAATTCGGAGGACAGCGACAATATGGTATTTCCACACCAAAAGATCACTCGTTCATTTTGGTGTTTACGGATACTGAGAGCGAAGAACACGGCTACCGCGACCACTTCCGTGATGACGGTATTTTCATCTACAGCGGAGAAGGGCGGGTAGGAGATATGACGATGGACGGCGGGAATGAACGAATACGAGATCATCACGAGAATAATGATTCCCTTCATGTATTCGAGCTCGTCGCAGAACAGAACGGTGCCGATGTCCACTCCTACGTTGGCGAGTATGAGCACATCGGCCACTACTGGGAGGAAGATTACGATGATAACGACGACCTCCGAGATGTGATTCGGTTCAAATTAGCGCCGGTCGGAGGTCCCGACCTCGAAATTGAGGAGTCAGAAGCACGAGATCTCTCTGAAGAGGAATTGTTTGAGCGGGCAAAACAGGCAACTTCCTCCGCACAAACTACCAGTTCCTCGAGTACCGAAACAGAGCGGAGGAACTACACTCGTAGTAACGTCGTCAAAGAATTCGCTCTACGGACTGCGGACGGCGTTTGCCAAGGCTGTAAAGAGAAGGCTCCTTTCAAAGGCAAAGACGGGAATTGGTTCCTCGAAGTTCACCATCTCCACCGGAGAAGCGACGGTGGACCCGATGACCCCGAAAATGTCATCGCTCTCTGTCCAAACTGTCATAGACGTCGACATCACGGAAAAGATGGCGACGAATTCAACGAGAAGTTGGTGAAAAGAGTAGAGGACAGGAACAAAGAATTACTGAATAATTAAGACAAAATTATTCCCAGAAAACGCGGTTGAATTGTCTAATAGACTAGTGTCCAAATAATAACACCAGCGACAGGTAAGGACGAGTAAATCCAGTATGAGATGTCATAGAATGAGCCAGGAAGGGGTTCTTCTACAGCGTAAGAACTGATAGCCACTACCCCAATAAGGAGCCCAATGTTTGCATACCAAATCAACCATTCAGCAGGGAATTGTTGCTGATAAGCATGAGTGTTTAGTGCCAGTACATTGGCGAACGTAGCAGGGCGGCTTACGTACTTTTTCTCTACTAGATATCCGATGATTAGGAGGCCAAAAGTAGAGGCATTCGATGCAATAAAATCTGGGAGGAACTCCAACCACATATAGCATGAGACCCAGCGGGTTGACTTAATTATTAGTCGCCCTCAGCCTGTTGATTTGCAGCCTCCATCGCTTCTTGCTCCTCCATCCCCGGTGGCGGCTCGTACGGCAACCTCGAAGACACCGCCCGACCGAACCCCCGAAGCCGCTCCTGAGCGTAGTATGTCGGACTCGTCGCCCCGGCGAGAAACGCCAGCACAACCAGCGCCAGCGTGCCCGTCGATGGCGCCGCCTCCGCAATCGCCTCAAGCATCCGTCTCCTCCTCGATGTTGCTCACTCGGTCAGTCAGACCGGGAATACCCTCGTCTCCGAAGATGACGCGCTTGTGGCGCTTCGAGCGCCGACTGTTCGCCTCGATGGTCCGCAACACCTCGTTAGCCGCCTGGCGTACCTTCAGGGCAATGTACGAGACCATCGCCGTCGTCACGAACGCCGACACCGTCGTCACGAACTGCACGACGTCGAGACCGAACACAACCGACTCAGCCATCTTCAGCCAGCCACCTCCGCCCCGAGGCGGGCATACGGTGTCAGCACGATAAGCACGACCAGCGCCACGATACCAGCCGCCGCGTAGGGCGCCCATCCCGGCAGCCAACCATCGCCGTCCCCACCGTCGTCGCTACCACCCCCGCCACCACTACCGCCGCCGAGGTCTTGGCCGTCGCCGTCGAGGTCGCCAAACTGCCACTCGATGAACGCCTCCGAACCGGCATCCGCGCCCGTCCCGACAGCGTCATCCACGACGTTCACCGGCGAGTCGTCCACCGTCGCCGCCGTCGCCGCGTCCCATGCCAACGCCGCCGGCATCGTCGCCGGGTTCGCCAGCAGCGCACTCTCGGCGCCGGAAACGACCACCTCGCCTAGGTCCGCACCGTCGCCACCGTCGACGCCGGTATCCGGCCAGTTCTCGTCTGCCTCCGGCCCCACGAACTCGTACTCCTCGCCCTCCGAATCCGAGTCCGCCGGCTCCATCTCGTCGCCCTCGGCCCACGGGTCGCCGTCGAGCAGGTTGTCGTCCGCCGACGTGGCCGACACCTCGCCGTCTCCTGAGTCAATCCCCTCCATCGTCACAACTGGGAAGGGTCGTCGTAGTTCGCCAGCCGGTCGAACGAGGCTTTCATCCTGTCGGAAAGGTTCGACTCGGCCGCTCGCTCGCTCAGGTCGTCGTCCTCGGCCTCCGGGGCGTCACCCCACTCCTGCGAGTCGCCGGGGTCCGCCAGCACCCCGCCGCTCGGCGCCTCAGTATCGCCCTCCGTGTCCGGCGCGTAGTTCTCCGCCAGTTCCTCGCCGTCGATGTCCAACGCCTCACCGACACCGACGAAAGACACGTTCTCGTCGCTGTCCGGCTCGACCGACTCGGTATCATCGTACAGCACGCCGTCTCGCGCCGTCAGCCGGGTTCCCTCCAACGCCTCCCGGAGAGACCCGGCTGCCTCCGTCGCCTGCTCCGGCACCGGCGCCGGCGCCTCCTCGGCTGCTTGCTCCGCACTATCACCCTTCAACAGCAGGTAGCCACCGCCGAGGGAAATCACGCCCACACCGCCGGCCGCTACCATCTTCTTCTGTTTTGCGTTCATCGTTTTGGTTGTCCGCAGTCGGTTAGTCGCTCTGTGCCGAAACCGCCGGGTAGCGCCCTATTCCCCGACGAAATACGCCGAGAAACTGAAGGCACTCCCCGTCACCGAAACGCTGTCACCGCTTCGGACGTACACACTCTCCCCGGATTCTGCCGTCATCAGGTTCAACAACTCAACCGACTCATCACCCCGGTCGTAGATGTGAACCATTCCCTCGGAATCGGCCGTATAGAGTTCGCTACGGCCGAAGCGGTAGAGGTCGGCAGCCGGGATGTAGTCGGGGTAACCCTCGTCGATGTAGCCGCCACCAATCCAATTCTTATTCGAGGCCGTCGTCTGACCACTCGGCCGGGTAGGGGCTACCGGTTCGATAGACTCGAACGTGTCCGACTCTATATCGTACATATCGGCGCCCGTACTGCCGTCCTGCGGTACTGTGACCAACTTGTTGCCGCCGGTCGCCTGAGTGTAGTGGATGGCTCGCGGGTCGTAACCGAACCCGTCCGCGTTCAGGTCAACGAACGAATCCGATTCCGCGTCGTAGGCTTTCACGCCGCTGTCCGGGCCGAGTTTGTAAATCCGGTCGGTGTAAACACTCGTCGCGTAACTGGTGCTTGAGTCGGTCGCCTCACCGCCCCACGTCGCGCTGGCGGTACTCCACGAGTCGGCGCCGGCGTCGTACAGATAGACCGACGTGTTGTTGACGAGGTTCCCGCTGCCGTCTGTGGTCTCACCCCACAGCAGCACACCATCCGAAACGCTGTTCGATGGCGTGCCACCGCCGGGGTCATACAGCGGTTCCGGGAGAGGGGCAACAGATACCCACTCGTCCTCATACCGGTTGTATCGCCACACGTCGGCGTGAATGGTCGAACCGTCCACGTTCTGTATGCCGGCCGAATCCCCGCCGGCATAGTAGATGTCCGTACCGTCGTCAACGAACAGCCGGCCGGCCTGTCGAGGAGCCGGCAGCGGGGCAATCTGCTCCCAGCCGCCGTTTTCCACGTCCCAACGGTGGGCCTCGGACACCGCGCCGTCGCCGTCCTTGAAGTAGTTGTTTCCGCCGACCATATACACGTAGCCGTCGGCCTCCGCTATCGACTCGTTCAGTTGCGCCGTTTTCGTGTCCGGCGTGGCGGTTGTGACGGTGTTTACAGCCCACTGCGAGACCTCGCCCTCGATGGCCGTCTCGACGGTCACACCGCTGCCGGTCGGCTCCGGCGCCCCAGCACCGATAGACCGCGTCATTGCCACGCCTCCACGTTGAACGTCGTTTCAGCCGAGACCGCCCGAATCCACATCCGCGAGGTCGTCACCTGAATGCCGGCAACCGGCGCGTCATCCGACGAGTACGGAATGACGGCCTCCTCGTCGGTCGGCTCCGTGAAGGCAACCAGCACGTCCTCGGAGATACGCCGCAGGTCGACCTCACCGGCCACGAATCCGAACTCTACCTCGGTCCACTCGCCGGTAACGGCCGTCACCTCCTCGGCGTGATAGGTGCCGGTCTCGTCGGGGTCGCCGTCGTCCTCGTTCCGCTGGTTCAAGACGACCTCGACGGCCTCGCCGTGGCCGCTGGCGACTCGCTGGGCCTGCATCTCCATCAACAGCGCCGCCAGCAGCATATCGGTCTCGTTCATCGTGAGACCCGGCGGCAGCACCGCGTGGTACTCCCTAATCAGGTCCTCGACCGACTCGTTCACCGTCAGACCCGCCATTAGGCGGCCCTCCGTACCTCGATGGCGAGAAGTACGAACATCACCGCCAGCATCAAGTCGTCGCCATCAAGGGCGAAACTGTGCCCTTCAGACGTTTCCAGCACGATACGCGGGCCGGTGCCGGCCGAACCCGTCGGCTGCTCGGCGGTCGGCCCCTCCGTCGTCTCGGTCGGAAGCCACTCGTCGGACCCTGCTGCCGCTACCGGCTCGGCAGAAGGCGAAGAAGTGGCTCCCGACCCCTGAATGGTCGGAAGCATCTGTTTACTCCAAGTCGAGCGCGGCGCGTTTCACGGCCCGGCCGAGACCCGAGACCGTCCCCTCGTACTGCTTGATGGGAAGGTCGATGAGCGCGTTCGTCGCCTCGTCGCCGTTCGTGGTCGACAGGTTCGCGTCGTCCCACCGAACCGCAAACGGAGAGTCAACGTAGATGTTAAGCGACCAGTTCGCCGGCACAACACCCTCGTAGGGGTCGGTGAACTCGAACTGGACCGGGTTCTTGTTCTGGTTCCGGTCAGCGATACCCGAGGTTGTGTCCTCGGTCAGCGTCTCCGAGACCTGCGAACTCGTTTTCGGCGCCACCTTCTCGACGGTGACAACACCGGGGTCACGGGCGACGTAGAAGGCGTGCAGCGTCGTCTCCGTCCCGTCGTCGGTGTAGTCGAACGAGTCGCCGGCGTAGTCGACGCTGTCCGGCTGAACCCGACTGTCGCCGGCGTACAGCAGCAGGTTCTCGGTGTTCTTCGAGTCCACGAGGTTGTGCGAGAGGTCGAACGTCTCCGTGTCGTCGGCGGTCGTGTTGGTCGTGAACTCCTCGCCGGCGACGAACGCCAGCCGGGCGGCCGGCCCCTCACGGACCCGGATAGGAACCTGCGCCTCCCGAGACGCCACTAGCGACCGCTCCCCGGCCGTCCCGTCCGAGAGGTCAAACCCGGACTTACCGAGGGTCTTGGTCTGTCCGCCCTTCTGCTTGAGGGCGGTGAGCGGGTTCGGCATCAGTCACTCCCCCTCGTAGGAGACCGTTCGGGTCGCTTTGCCGTCGACGTACAGCTCCGAGTTCGACCAGTCGACTTGCTCCGAGGAAACCACGTCGACCCGGAGGGTGTCGAAGTACCGCACGTTGATGACCTTCCCCTTCAGGTCGACTTTGACGGCGTCGATGTTCTCCTCGTTGCGCTGCTCGCGCATATCGAGGGCGTTCCACGCCGCAATGTTCTTGAGCCGTTTGGAGACGACGACCGGCTGCTCCTTGCTCGGCACGTCGACGCGAAGCAGAACTTCGGTGTCGTTCGGCAGCGGGTTCCCGTCACCGTCTCGAAGGTCGAAGTAGATGGGAACGCCCGACTCGTCGCCCTTGTTGACGGAGTGACGAATCTGCTCGGCCGTCCCGTCCTCCGGCGAGAACGTGAGGATAGGCGTCAGTTCCCCGGTGGTGTTCTGCTGCTGGGTCGCGTACTGCGAGAGGTGGGTAATCTCGCTCATTTACATCGCCCCCTCGACCGCGTCCCGGACACCGAACCGTTCACCGAGTGCGAGCGCCGTATGGGCACCGGCGCCGAGTTGAACGTGCCGCTTCTGCCGACCGGAGACGCCGGGGGCGTACTCCGCACCGACGACCGTAACGAGGCCGTACACCTCGGTCGGGGCGTCGTAGTCGGTCATCGACTCGGCAGCCACACCGAGGGCCGCCGCGATACTGTACCCCGAAACGAGAAGCACCGTGTCTCGTGCAAACCCGGGATCCGCCAGTTTACCAAACGCGTCCATCATCTGCAATCCCCCGTAGACACTCGCTATCCATCAACAACCGACGCACTCGGGTGTAACGTGGAGCGTTTCAGACGCCCTCAGACGGGGCTACCGGTGGTCGGAGAAAGTTTGATGTTAAAAACCATCAATCCGTCTCGTCTCGAACGACCTGATATAGATCTATTATTAAATGCCGGTTCCTCTGAGTCGAAAATTTCTGCAACTGTATTGAGAATATACAACTCAAAATTAGAGACACTAATGGGATCGAGTTCACATACGTAGAATTCATCCAAGGCGATAATACTTGGAGATGGTTCACGGGAAGGAGCCAAAATAATGCCTGGACGCTTATGACCACAACAAACAACCACATCAAAAAAGACATATTCCGAAAAAACGTCGTGAGTATATTGTACCTATGGTACAAATGATCGCCCGAATACAGTTTTGACTCTGCAAATGGAATAAAATCATCAAGATTACCCAGCATATTGAAGTCGTACTTATTTTCTAGATCATCAGACAAGCTGTTGATTATATTTTGATTGTAGTCTGGGAATCTGACTTGCGGAAACCAGTCTGGTTCGGGTGGGTAATAATCGAGGGCCCACTTGATCACTTCTTCTTTATCCTCAACAGGAAACACTAATTTAAGAACCCAGAATAAATCTTGAATAAAAGTATTTTCTTGAGGAAAAGCACGGGGCGTGAAAAGGTGCTTCATTATGATATCCGAACATATACTGGAACAAAAATGAACTAATCTCCCCAATATATACCCTAGAGTAACCAAAATAACCGCACCAGAAGCCCCGAAACCATCTATATTCAGAATTTTGAGAAGGTCAGTTTGTAATAGGGCATCTGCCATAAATATAAATATAATCCCAGGAACGATATCTACAAGAATATCATACAAGCGAAACTGTTGAATCGGCATAATTCTCTATGTCCTCAATCAATTTTTAATATTCCGGTTAGTGTATTCAGCAATTTCCCATCTCTTTTCAAATATTTTGATATGGTCTAAGTGCTGTTACTGCTGCCGCTCGTCCATCAGAACGCGGACCATCTCAGCATTCCCCGGCTTACTTCCCGGCCGTTCCTTTCCGACCCGTTCCTGTAGTTCCTCAAAACGGTCGGCATCGTCGCCGTAGAGAGTGATTCGGACCGGCATTTCACACCCCCACATCGATACGCATCCCAGAGGCGCCAACGTGGTCGCACTCCGGGTCGTAGTTCTCAGCCGACCGGATTCGCTTCATCGCCCCCGAGTCGTCGCTGTAAATCCACTCTGAATCCGTGACGAGTTCCGTCCCGTCGTCGAGTTCTTCGGCCCACTTCCGCACCGAAACGGCGCCGGCGTCCGGGGCGTGCAACGCCTCGGGGAGTCCCGGCACGTCCTGCCCGCCGCTACTGTGCGCCTTCGCTGGGTAGTTCAGGGTCTCCTCCGCAGACGACAGGTCGTTGTGGTCCTCGAAACCACCGATAAATCGGGCCGTCGCGTTCCCAAGCACCTGCTTGTCTATAGAGGCCGGCCGCTGAGTGACCCACATCGCGCTGTTGCCCTCGCCGCGCCCGGTCGTCGCCAGTCCCTCGATTGGTTCGGGGTAGCCGCCGGATTGCGGCGCCACAAAATGCCCCTCGTCGACGACGATGAGTGTGGTCCCCTCAACGTGGTGCCGCCCGCCGGTAATGATGTTGGCGCACACTTCTCGCCACTCCGTGTTTCCGAGGTGCTTGGAGTAGCGAGCAACGACGAGGTGCCCGTTTTCCTCGATGGCGTTGCCCCACTGCTCGGGAGTCACTGACCGCTCGACGTTGCCGGCGAGGTGATGCTTTGCCGGCGCCGGGCCGTGTTTCCTCGAGCACAGCCCTCGATACTCGTCCTTGTAGTCGAGAACAACCACGTAGTCGTAGCGGTTGAAGTTCCGCTCCGTGATGGTCTGAGTCAGCCACGATTTTCCCCACCCCGACGCCGCCAGCAGCGAGAGATTCACGCTTCACCTCCGCCCTCCTCGGGTTCTCCGGTGCCGCCTTCTGGTTCAGGTGCTGTGATTGCCTCGGTAGCCGCCTCAATACGCCGGATATTCGCGTCGATGGGGCCACGGGACGCCCACCGGAGAGTTCGGCGGTCTGAGTAGTTCACTACTGTCTGTTCGAAGACATCGAGAGGGATACCGAACCGCTGTCGAACGAACTGGTCGGCCAGTTCCTCGTCGTCAGTTTCTGGACCGGCACCGAGGTCGTCACGAAGGGCCGACGCCCACCCGGCGACAGTCTGCTCCCACGCTTCGGCGTCCTTGCCGGCGTGCTCCTTGGCGGCTTCGACGTTCTGGAGGGCGTCTGGGGCTTGTTCTTCGACGAAGAACTCCCACAGGTCACCGCTTACCTGCGCACCGACCAGGCGAACGAACTGGTCGACGCGCTCCTCGGCCGGTGGGAGGTCGTCGGGCCGGTCGATGCCAATGGCCTCGTAGTGGTCCTGTACGGCTTCGTGCAAGTCACGTTCGACGCCGGCCACGGCAGTCGCCAGCGCCCGGATTTCCTCGCGGTCCTCGATGTTAGCGGCGCCGGCCATCTTCTGCTGAATTTGGTCCATCACGCCGCACCACCTCGCGTTTTCTCGGCCACTTCACCGAGGGCGTCCTGTGCCACGTCGGTCTCTTTGATGATGACCGTCCCGGCGACGGTCGCGGTGCCGATGACGAGCGCCTGCCCCGGCGGCAGGTCCTCGGCGCCGGTCATCTCCGCGAAAACGCGGTCTGCCTGCTCGTTGAGGGCGACGGGCGGCTGGTTCGCCAGCGCCTCAATCTCCTCGGCGTCAGCCTGACCGTCGCCGTACTCGTCCACTACGGCCACCAGCAACGTCGCCAGTACGTCGACGTACATATCACCCCAATTGGGGCCGCTCACGTCGCCGCTGTCGTCGGGCTTCTGACCGGTCTCCTTTCCGGTGTCGTCGTTGGTTGTGGCTTCGTCGCCGGCTGCTTCTTTCCCTGCGTCGTCGACGGCGTCGAGGTCGGCATCTGAGAGGTCTAAGGTCGCTTTCTCGTCCTCTTCCATCTCCGGCCGCTCATCGTCGTTGTCGGGCTGGTCCTCGGCAGTTTCTGGCTCTGTTTGCTCCTCGGCGTCCTCAGGTACTTTGTCGTCGGTCGTGGTGTCGTCATCACTCATCGTCCCACCCCTCGAAGACGTCGGCGGTGTCGTCGTCGAGGTCCTGTGCAGTCGTCTCGTTACTTTCGTCGTTCCCTCGAACCAGCAGCACGACCAGCGCCAGCGCGACCGATGCCGTCACCAACGTCACCGCTGCACTTCCGCCGGCATCGTCGTCGGTCGTGTTGTCGACTGGGTCGACGGACACGGACTTGTCGTCGTCATCGTCGTCGTTGTCGACCGGCGCCGTGTTCGCTTCAACCTGCTGCTGGTACTCGTCGTCAGTATCCGGCCCGTCGGTGGTCTTCGTCTGGTCGTCGGTGCTGGTCTCCTGGTCGACAGTCTCCTCGGTCGCCTCGGGTTGCTGGTCTCCTTGCTGCTTGACGGTTGGTTTCAGTTGCTCCCAGTCGTGGGAGCCGTCACTTGACGCATTAATGTGGGACCGCACCGCCGCCAGCGATTTACCGCCTTTTTCGCCGTACTCGCACCCCTCAGCGGGGCAAGTGTAGTCTGTCATCGGTGTTCTGCGTGGTTTTGGACCGCGAGGTCCTGCGTGGTCTCAAGCTGCTCGTGGAGTCGTTCGGGTTCGAGTGGGTCCTGCCCGGATTGCTCTCGAATCTGGTTAATTGCTGCAAACGCCTGCTGAGCTGCGGCTTTTCGCTCTTCGAGGTGGGTAAGCAGTCGGTCAATCTCACTAATCGCTGCCTTGTACCCACCCCACGACCGCTGAAGCGCCCCCTTCTGCTCCCCTGAAAGCCCTTGCTCGGTGCTGGTCTCGTCGGTAGGGAAATCGCCGGAAAGCAACTGCTCGACTTCCTGCTCGTCATACCCGCAGGCTTCGCTCAGGAACTCACAAGCCTCCGGTTGGCCGTGCTCGCAACTGTCGCGGGCGTGGTCGCACCCCTCTTTGGCGTGCTTTTCCGCCTGCTCTCGCCGCTTTCGCTGCTGGCGTTCGGTGGCTTCGTCGTCGTAGTTCGCCCCGCCGCCCCGGTCGATACCGCCCGATTTTGCTGCTCGTTCGAGGATGGGGCGGGCGTCGGTGACGTTGTCCACTTCGCCGGGGTCAACGTGCTGGAAGGCATCGACGCCGTACTCGGAACCCAAGCCTTTCAGATAGCGAGCCTTTGGGACGTTCACACCATCACGAGAGAAGTCAAGGTCTCGCTTCTCGGCCTCGGTGAGTTCGACCGCTTCGATAGAGGGGCGGTCTGCTGTTGCTTGCTCGCTGGTAGCGACGGCTTCTGCCTGATCGATGACCGACTCGGGGATGTCGCTGGTGAAAGTGACCGTCTTTAAGCGGCGGTCGTCGTCGCTACAGAGGTGGTCGGAGTGCTGGTCTCGTACCCGGTCAGCCGCGGCTTTCGTCGGGAATTCGATTTCCGGGCTCATCGGGGGTCCTCGAAGATTATTTCCCCGCCTGTGGCCTGCTGAGCGTCTGCTTTACACTGGTATTGAGATACCACGGGGTCGTTCGTCTGTTCCTCCTCTGGGAACGACTCGCGGAGCCACTCAACGACGAACAGGCCGCTCGGGAGTTTGGTACCAACAGCGACCCGCTCCCATTCGTCGTTGAACACGTCGAAGCGGCGGCAGGGATGGCCGGGTCGGAGTTGCTCCATCAGTACCCCGTGGCGGCCTCTACCGCCGACTCGAAGAGCGACCAGCCAACAGCGCCGGCACCGACTGCGAGCAGGCCGTAGAGGATGATTTCGTTGGCCTGTGCATCGCGCTCTGCGGCTGCTGCTTGTCGCTCGGCTGCTGCTGCTCGTCGGTACTGGTACACCTCGATTGGGTCGGCCTCGATGTCCGGGTGCTGCTCGATTGCTGCTGGTCGGGGGGTCTCTACCCCTTCGAGCAACCACTCGGCAGGGGGTTGATCGCCCCCTTCGTCGCTGGTCTGTGCTTGGTCGTCCGCCGTGGGTTCGTCCTGACCCATACGAGAGCCACAGAGAGGGCCGATAATGGGCGAGTCGCCTACCCCTGAATTACCTCCAGACTCGTCCGGGGACTAGTCCCCTGATTCCACCGGAGACGGCCCCGGTGTTAAGACGGTAGAGGTCACAGGGGTTCGTGTATGGCGACGACAGAAGCAGACAGGTTGGTTGCGGCGCTTCAGGCGCCCGATGATGCTGATTTGACCCCTCTCGGGCCGGTCAAAGTTGGGAATCGCTCCGGGTCGCTCACCGTCTCACTCCCCAAGCGAACGGCGAAAGGCTCGGGAGTCGAGCAGGGCGACCGAATGAACGTGTATCACGACCCCCTGAGCGGGGCGTTCGTGTACGTTCCAGAAAACAGGCAGTAGCGGACTACTTGTACGCCTCGCCTTCGTCGGGGTGGTCAGCGTTACGGACGTGTTGGTTGTGTTCTCTGTAGTCCTCGCTTTCGTAGTGGCAGCCGAGGCAAACCACTGTCATAGGCTAATTGTATCCACTTCAGATTGCTTTGGCGAACCCCCCCACCCTCCATGTTTAATATAATCTCTCCATTTAATTTGAGATATGCATTCGACGGTTTTAGCCCAAAGCACGGTAGAATACCCATTTTCTTGGGATTTTGCACCGCCAGTTTTTGTGCTAGCGTTTTCTATTGTGTTGATTTTTGATTTGTATCGGAGGGGCCTTCTCCCGTCTTTACCGAAACACAGCAGCCAGAGTAATCGGTAGATATCGCCCATGAGTAGACCGCTCATACAGATGTACCTCCGTCGTCCCAGACGGCTTCGGCAGTAGCCCACGCGGCAGCTCCGAAAGGGACGTTGACCCGGCCGTGCTGGTACTTTTGAATGGTTTTCTGTTCCTCGGGAATGTCGTCCTGCGAGGGGAGCGGGCCGTCGTATCCGAGTTGTTCGACTTCCTCCTCGGTCTGCTGGCGGGCTTCTTCGACTTCTGCGACCGTCCGGCGGTGAACGGTGATGTAGCCACCACGAACGGTGATGAAGCCCTCTCGGTCAAGTGGCCGGAGCAGGCGACTCGATACCTGCGATTTCTTGGTGTTCTGTGTGTGGAGTGTAGCGCGGGCCTCCTCGACGGTGACACGGCGGACACCTCGTGGGTGGTCACTGACTTCTAACAGCGCCTCGAAGGTTTCGCGGAGTTCGGGGTGTTCGGGCTTGTAGAGGTCGGCGTGGTCAGCGCCGTCGTCGTACTCCTCGATGACTTCCTGAAGCGTCTGCCGGATGAGTTCAGCCCGGCTCATGTCGCGGTCGGCGGCGACCTCGTCGAGTGCCTCGATATCGACACCGCCGGGGTTGAACGACACCCGCGAAGGGTTCGAGTTGATTTGCTTGCTCATGCCGACCACCCTGGAGTGATTACGTCCGTGATTACGTCCGTAATCGTGGGACGGCGCCGAGACAGGCAACTCGTAGTCACGACCCCCCGGTGCGGTGGAAAAGGCGGCTTCGTGCGCGGGTGGGCGTGCGCGGTACTCACCGATGCTCACCTCGTCGTCGGCCGCCGTCGGCCACCGCTCGCTCAACATGCTGGTCAGCCGCGTCCATCTCGTCAGCGATGTGGACGATCTCGCCGGCGGCGTCCTCGATGCCGATGAACTCGGCTTTCCTGACGGCGCAGAGGTGGGCACACGGTCCGTCGTGGAACTGGTAGCCGGAGCAGTCACACTCTCCGACGTATCCACGGTTCTCGTGCCGCAGAGTGACGATATGGGCGTCGTCGCCGTCTGGAAGGTGCACGCCCCACTGCTCCCACGTGAGGCGTGCGAGAGTGCCGTTCAGTGGGTCGGCGCGGGTCCATGAGTCTGTACCCTCGTCGCGTTCGGCTTCGAAGTTGAGGGACCTCATGGGCCGGAGTAGACACCTCCGAGCATCGCACCACATCGGGCACAGTAGAGTTGTCCGTGTTCGTCGCGCTTCGGGGTGGCCGCGTGCTCGCACCGGCAGTCGCTCACGCTGAAACACCCCCGTTCCTTCGAAAAACCGTGGGACGGCAAGGGCCGGAAGAGGTCCCCGCGTGAACTCTCTCAGAGAGCGGTGTTTTTTCCGACTGTCGAGAATCGATAATTGGTCTTAACCGTAAGTAGCGGTCGTAACGCTGGACCTTCGGAAAGTGTGAGAAATTAGATGGACTCGCCGGGATTTGAACCCGGGGCCTCTTCCTTGCGAAGGAAGCGATCTGCCGCTGATCTACGAGCCCTCGACAGTCGGTTATCGGTTCGGTCGTTTGTACCTTCTGTTTCGCACTCGGGAAAGCGACCGGGAGCGGTCGCGCGTGAGTGCTGCGGCGGGCGGTGGGGGAAGACGCGTGCCGTCTTCCGACCCTCGCGAACGGGAGTTCGCGTTAGTCCTCGAGGACGATCTCGATGGAGACGTCGTTCGGGACCTGAATCCGCATCAGCTGGCGGAGCGCGCGTTCGTCGGCGTCGATGTCGATGAGCCGTTTGTGGACGCGCATCTCCCAGTGTTCCCACGTCGCGGTCCCCTCTCCGTCGGGGGACTTACGCGCCGGGATTTCCAGCTTCTTCGTCGGCAGCGGGACCGGTCCCGACAGCGTCACGCCGGTTTTGTCGGCGATTTCGCGAACGTCGTCGCAGATGTCGTCGAGGTCCTCGGGTGCCGTGCCCGCGAGGCGAACGCGTGCCTGTTGCATGCGTTATCGCTCGTTGACGCTGAGGACCTTGCCGGCCGCGACGGTCTGACCCATGTCGCGGATGGCGAAGCTGCCCAGCTCGGGAATCTCGTTCGAGGACTCGATGCTGAGCGGCTTCTGCGGTCGGACGGTGACGACGGCAGCGTCGCCGGACTGGATGAAGTCCGGGTTCTCCTCGGCGACCTCGCCGGAGGAGGGGTCGATCTTCTTGTCGATGGACTCGATGGTACACGCGACCTGCGCCGTGTGGGCGTGGAAGACCGGCGTGTAGCCAGCGGTGATGACCGAGGGGTGCTGCATGACGACGACCTGTGCCTGGAAGGTCTCGGCGACCGTCGGCGGGTCGTCGGCGGGGCCACAGACGTCACCGCGTCGGATGTCGTCCTTGCCGACGCCGCGGACGTTGAATCCGACGTTGTCGCCGGGGCCGGCCTCGGGGACTTCCTCGTGGTGCATTTCGATGGTCTTGACCTCTCCGCCAGCGTCGCTCGGCTGGAAGGAGACGTTGTCGCCCGTGTTCAGCATCCCCGTCTCGACACGGCCGACCGGGACCGTACCGATACCGGAGATGGTGTAAACGTCCTGAATGGGCAGTCGCAGCGGCGCGTCCGTCGGCGGCTGCGGCTCCGGCAGGTCGTTGAGGGCCTCGAGCAGGGTCGGGCCATCGTACCACGGCGTGTTCTCCGATTCCTCGGAGACGTTGTCGCCCTCGAACGCCGAGGTCGGGATGTACTTGGCGTCGTCGGTGTTGAAGCGAACCTGCTGGAGCAGCTGGTTGACCTCGTCGACGACGGCCTTGTACTTGCTCTCGTCGTAGTCGACGAGGTCCATCTTGTTGACCGCGATGATGAGCTCGTCGATACCCAGCGTCCGGGCCAGGAAGACGTGCTCTTGGGTCTGCGGCTGGACACCGTCGTCGGCTGCGACGACGAGCACCGCGTTGTCGGCCTGGCTCGCGCCAGTAATCATGTTCTTGACGAAGTCGCGGTGACCCGGACAGTCGACGATGGTGAAGTAGTACTCGTCGGTGTCGAACTCCTGGTGGGCGATGTCGATGGTTACACCGCGCTCTCGCTCCTCGGCGAGGTTGTCCATGACGTAGGCGAACTCGAAGCCGCCTTTGCCCTTCTCTTCGGCTTCCTCTCGGTACTGTTCGATGACGTGCTCGGGGACGCTCCCGGTCTCGAAGAGGAGCCGCCCGACCATCGTACTCTTTCCGTGGTCGACGTGGCCGATGACGGCCAAGTTCTGGTGTGGTTTGTCGCTCATTGTGGTCTCACGCGCAGAGGCGCTATATCGGAGTCTTTTGTCGGTGCCCCGTAAAACGATTTCGAAAGGGATTCCGCCGAAACCGGGCGCGTCGGGCGGTTTGCGAGGTGATGACACGGGAACAGTCAGCGGGAGTGTTAGCGGGGAACGCCGCCGTCCAAGAGGGTCACTCCACGGGCGGGAGCCGCCCGATATCGGCCAGGACGGCGCTGGCCGTCTCCGGGCCGCCTGCACCGCGTCCCGAGATATTCAGCCGGCCGGCGTGGTTCGTCTCCAACTGGACGATGTTGAGCGTCCCCGAGACGGCGAGCGTCCCGTTTTCCGGCACCAGTCGCGGCCCGACCCGAACCTCGCCGTCGGCGACTTCCCCGATGAGTCGGATGGTCCGGCCGTCCTCGGCGGCGAGTTCGAGTGCGCTTCCGGGCAAATCGGCGATGCCCTCGACCTCGGCGTCTTCGAGCGTGTAGGTGTCGTCGTACAGCACGTTCGCGAGGATGACGCACTTCAGGGCGGCGTCGGTCCCCTCTACGTCGAAGGTGGGGTCGGCCTCGGCGACGCCGAGATCCTGTGCTTCCGCGAGAACGTGCTCGTATCCCAGTCCCTCTGCGGCCATCCGGGTGAGGATGAAGTTCGCCGTCCCGTTGAGGACGCCGCGTGCGGCGGTCACCTGCCCGTTGAGGTCGTCGATAGTCGACAGAATCGGAATCGCACCGCCGACGGCGGCCTCGAACAGCACCGACCCCTTCGAGTCGGCCTCCAAACTGCGAACCTCGTCGTAGCGTTCGGCGACCGGCCCCTTGTTCGCCAACACGACGTGGCGGTCCCGTTCGAGCGCGCGCTCGACGTGTGAAAAGCCCGGTTCGGCGTCGCCGAGCGTCGTCGGCGTCGCCTCGACGAGGGCGTCGTAGTCGGCTTCCAGCGCGTCCGCAGGGTCCTGATTGCCGACGACGCCGCGGCTTCGCTTTCGGGCGAGGACGTCCTCGGCATCGAGGCCTTCGTCGTCGACGGCCGCCGTCGAGGAGTCCGCGACCGCGACGACCTCGTGGCCGTACTCGCCGGCCAACTCCACCACGGAGGAACCGACGGCGCCGGCACCCATCACGGCCAGTCTCATTGGGACCCCTCCGTCAGCGGTTCGATGACGCGCAGGTCCTTCTCCTCGGCGACCGCTCGGATAGTCGCGAGTGCGTCGTCGCTCTGCCCTTCGCTGGCGACGACGCGCAGGCGGGCGCTCGATGGCCCCTCAGTGCCCGCTGGCGCCGACAGCGACAGGTCCGCGACCGAAACCCCACCGCAGTCGTGGAACCGCCGGAGGGTATCAGAGAGGTCCGTCTCGACGAGGTGACCGACCAACACGACGGTCAACTCCTCGCTGTAACGCTCGGCACCCGCCTGAATGACGTTGACGCCCGCTTTCCGGAGCGAGTCGACGATGACGTCGAACTGCGCCTGGGTCGCCTCGAGGTCGACCTCGACGGGGATGTGGCCCCGTGGTGTGAGGTTGCCGCGCTCGTGGAATATCGACAGCAGGTTCCCACCGTTGTCCGCGATGGGTTCGAGCGCGCCCAACAGCTCACCGGGTTCGTCGACGAGTTCGAGCCGAACCGTGTACGACCGTCTGTCTGCCTCGCTCATCGACTCACCTCCGAACGTTCGCTCATTACCTGCCACTCAACACCGCCGGCTATAAGAGCGCCGTCATTCGCAAGCGTGGCCGGTAGTTCACACCGGCAACAGTCGGTCGTACACCTCGTCGATGCGCTCGTTGTACGCCGCACCGTCGGCCGCCCCCCACGGGTTCCGCGAGAAGTAGTACATACAGGCCAGTACGATACCCGTCGTGACCGCGAACTCCGGCAGGACAGCACTGACGAGAAACGACGACAACCCCGCCAACAGCGCCGCGATTACCACGTCGACCACCTGATACGCCATGGACATATCGAGGGGTACGCCGGCCGCCCTCTTCGGCGTGTCGCCGCGTATCCCCGTCGAGTTTCGAGTCTCGAAACTGGACGTGCGTTTATATACAATTATAAATAATTACCACGGAGCGATGGACGAGAAGATTCCGGGCGTGGCCACCACAGCAGCAGTGACGGCGCTGGTCGCCGTCGTCACGACGGCCTCGGTGTTCGGCCCACAGACCGGGGCGGAACTGTACGGGGCGTTGCTCGTCTGGCCGCTCCCCGCGGCGACGGCGGTAGCCGTCGGCGTCGACGCACGACGACTCTCTCGGTTCGCCGTCGTGTTCTGTGGCACCCTCGTCGGCCTGTCGCTGCTTTTCGGCACCATCGTCGGCTATCGAATGTTGGGCACGCTCATCGGGGTTCCGCCAAGCAGCGTCGGACTCAGCGTCAACCCAGTCATGACCGTACTGGTCGGCGGCGCTATCGTGTTGTCGTACTACGCCGTCTTCGAGTGGGGCGACTCCGAACGAGGGGGTTCGGCGATCGACGGCGGCGACCACTAGCGTCGGAGCGCCACCGAACGTCACGACTCGGACGGTCGGCTCTCAGGACGACTCGACGACCCGGTGCCGACACGTCTCGAGGAACTCAAGCAGGTTCTGCCCGGAGTCACGCGAGAGGCTGATGAGAACACTCTCGGCGTCCGAGACGGGAAACTGGATGACGAAGGCGTGTTCGTGGTAGTGGACGATTCCACGGCGCTCTCCGACCGGTTGGTCTTCGACACCCGGAGACGTATACGGGTCCTCCAGTCGAAACGTGTCGACGACATCACCGTAGGTCTCCCCGTCGTACCGTTCCCGGAGGTCCTCGCGAAGATAGTGGATATCGTGGCCGTCCTCCCGAATGACGACGACAGTCCGGAGGTCCGCTTCGATTCGGTCGTGGAGGAATTCCGTGACCCGCCGAGCAGCCTCGTGACCCATAAGCTACGCACGGCGAGACAGTACAAAAAATCCGGTGGAGTCGTTAGAAGTAGTCGATAGACTGCGGCAGTTCGAGCTTCATGCCCTTCCGCTCTCGAATCTCGTTGATGATGTCGGGCTGGAGGTTGTCGGCCAGCACGCGGAAGCCGGCGTTCTCCGTGTTCCAGGAGGCTCGACCCTCGGTGGCCGAGCGGATGTCGCTGGAGAAGCCGATCATCTCGTCGACGGGCGCGATACCCTCGACGACCATGAGGTCACCCTCCTGGTACATGTCGTCGACACGGCCACGTCGACCCTGAATCTCGCCGGAGGCAGCGCCCATGTGCTCGTTGGGCACGTCGATACGGACCTGCTGAATCGGCTCCAGCAGCTTGATTTCCGCGTCGATGAGTGCGTTGTGGACGGCCTGTCGAACCGCGGGGATGACCTGTGCCGGACCGCGGTGGATGGCGTCCTCGTGGAGGCGCGCGTCGTGGAGTCGGATGAGCGACCCCTCGACGGGTTCGGCGGCGAGTGGGCCGTCGTTGAGCGCCTCTTCGAGCCCCTCGATGACGAGCTCCATCGTCTCGTTGAGGTGCTGGATACCCTTCGTGTCGTCGATGAACACGTTCGTCCCGTGGATGTGCTCGACGTTCTGGGCGGTGTCTTTGTCCATGCCCTGCTCCATGAGCTCCTCACGGCGCTCCAGTTCGGGCATGTCCATCGAGATGTCGCCGAGTTTGATGCCGTCGACGATGTCCTGTTCGAGCGGTTCGACGGTGATGTAGAACCGGTTGTGGTTGTTCGGTGAACGGCCCTCGACCTCGCGGGACGCTTCCTGCGGTGCCTCCCGGTAGACGACGATGGGTTCGCCGGTGTTGACCGGGATACCCTGGTTGCGCTCGATACGCTGGGTGATGACCTCGAGGTGGAGTTCACCCTGCCCGGAGATGAGGTGTTCGCCGGTGTCCTCGTTAATCTCGATCTGGATGGTGGGGTCCTCCTTTGCGACCTGCTGGAGCGTCTCGATGAGCTTCGGCAGGTCGTCCATGCTCTGGGCCTCGACGGATTTCGTGATGACCGGCTCGGAGATGTGTTCGATGGACTCGAACGGCGTCATCTCCACCGAGGAGACGGTCGACCCGGCGATGGCGTCCTTCAACCCAGTGACGGCGGCGATGTTGCCCGCGGGGACGTGTTCGACCTCCTCGCGTTCGCCACCCATGTAGATGCCGACGCTCTGGACCCGGTTCGTCCCGACGGTCCCCGAGACATAGAGGTCCTGGCCCTTCTCGATGGTGCCCGAGAACACACGACCCGCGGCGATTTCGCCGGCGTGGGGGTCGATACCGATGTCGGTGACCATCATGACGACCTCGCCCGTCTCGTCGACCAGTCGCATCTGGTCGGCGAGTTCGGAGTCCGCATCGCCACGCCAGATGCGCGGGATACGACGCGGCTGTGCGTCGACGGGGTTCGGGAAGTGCTCACACACCATGTCGAGAACCACGTCGGACAGCGGCGTCCGCTCGTGGAGCTCCTGGCGCTTGTCGGCCTGTTCGAGGTCGATAATCTCACCGAAGTCCATCCCGGTCCGCTGCATCGAGGGCATCGAGACGCCCCACTTGTACAGCGCCGACCCGAAGCCGACGGTGCCGTCTTCGACGGAGACCGTCCAGTCCTCGTCGATGTCGTCCATCTCCTCGGTCATGCCGCGGATGAGCTCGTTGACGTCGTGGATGACGCCCGTGAGCCGCTGTTGCATCTCCTGGGGTCCCTCCTGGA
Source organism: Natronomonas gomsonensis (assembly GCF_013391635.1). Lineage (GTDB taxonomy): Archaea > Halobacteriota > Halobacteria > Halobacteriales > Haloarculaceae > Natronomonas > Natronomonas gomsonensis_A. The sequence continues at coordinate 149,231 of NZ_JACAWU010000001.1, forward strand.
GTTCGGAGATGAGGCGGTCGACCTTGTTGATGAACAGCGTCGGCTTGACGCCCTCCCGCAGCGCCTGCCGCAGGACGGTCTCGGTCTGGGGCATCGCCCCCTCGACGGCGTCGACGACGACGAGCGCGCCGTCGACGGCACGCATCGCCCGCGTCACGTCGCCACCGAAGTCGACGTGGCCCGGCGTGTCGATGAGGTTGATGAGGTGGTTGGTGTCCTCGTACTCGTGTGTCATCGAGACGTTCGCCGCGTCGATGGTGATACCGCGTTCCTGTTCGTCCTCCTCGGTGTCCATCGCGAGCTGTTGGCCAGCCGTCTCGTCGGATATCATGCCGGCACCCGCGAGGAGGTTGTCGGTCAGCGTCGTCTTCCCGTGGTCGACGTGCGCGGCGATGGCGATGTTCCGGATGTTCTCCGGTTTGTCCATCAGCCGTTCGCACTCCTGTACGATTTTTTTGCGTCGGCCCATTATACAGTCAGTTATCGACAGCAGGGTGAAAAGGATAGTGTTTCGCCGTGGCTGAAACGCGCTCTCGACGTTCCAGCCCGTGTGCCGGTGCCACACGCCGCGACGACCGGCCGACGAGCGCGGGAATGTCCGCCGACACAAGAGTCAAACCCTTCAAGACCGTGGTAACGGTAGACATGGACGTTCGCGTGACGGGACGTGGGCCCGCGGAACCGTTTTTGAGCTCGCGTGACCTCCTCGCCACCGAGTACGACCTCGACCTCCCGGTCGTCGTGAAGATACGCGAAAACCCCGACGAACGGACCGTCGCGGGCCACTACGACGACCGCCACGAACTGCTCGTCTCCAGGCGAGCCGCCACCTCGGCGATGGCACGGGAACTCGCCCTCCACGAGTTCGCACACATGGCGCGCTACGAGGAAGAACACCCCTCACACCTCCAGTCGACCGAGGAGGCGCTGTTTCTCGCGTTGGCCGGCAAGAGCGTCGAGCGGCGCAAACTCTCCCACTGTTATCAGATCGCCAACCACATGAAGGACATCTACGCCGACGACATCACTCTCGACATCGGCCCGACCGAGAAGTTGGTCTCCTTCATGGAATCCTCGCTCGCGCGGGCGGTCGCCGACTCCCCGCCGTCGGCCCCCGGTGAGTGGGAGCGGTGGAGTCCCGCCGCCGACCCCGACATCACCGCCGTCAACGCGGCGTTCGCACTCGCCCTGCTCGAACGCCACGACGCCATCGGCGACGGCCACCGACTGTACGACCTCGCCCACGCCGCCGCCGCGGACGCACCCGACGTGTCGCTGTCGACGTTCAAACGGACGTTCCGGTCGTTGGCCGACGACCCCGACGAGTCCGAGTACCGGAAGGCGCTCGTCGACGTGACCCGGGAGTACGTCCTCGGCGACGGACCGTCCCAGCGGGCAGCCGATTAGTTCTGAACGATACGGAGCAGGCGGTCGTCGTTCGGCTTGGGGAACCGTTCGGTCGCGCGACCGTCGCGATTCGACGTGACGACGTACAGCGCCCCGTCGGGCCCCTGCTCGGCGTGCCGAATCCGTCCGAGTTCGTCCTCGAACAGCGAGTGGGAAACCGCGTCGTACTCCGAATACAGCCAGTCGTCGTCGAAGCGTTGGCCACCGATGTCCGGCGGGTCGCCGTCGTAAATCGAGACCACGTTCAGCCGCTGGGAGATGAGACCGCCGCTGATGAACCGGTTTTGGAGGGCAGGCACCGCATCACCAGTGTAGAAGACGCCGCCGGTCGGCGCCCAGCTCGTTCCGCGCGTGTGGACGAGCGGCGGAATCACGTCCGGATGGTCGGAGTAGGACTCGTAGGCGTCGTCGTCCGGACCGCTGCGAACGTCCGACCACCCGTAGTTGCCACCCGCTTCGAGTATCTGCATCTCGTCGCGCGCCTGCGGCCCGTGTTCGGAGACGAGTGTCGTCCCGTCGGGCAGCCACGTCACTGCCTGTGGGTTCCGGTGGCCGTAGGTGTACACCCGGGGGTCTTCGAGGCCGGGATTGTCCTCGGGAGCGGTACCGTCGGGGTTCAACCGGAGGACCTTCCCGCCGAGTCGTCCGGGGTCCTGCGGCAGTCCCTCGACGTTGGCGTCGCCGGTGGTCACCCACAGATAGTTTCGCGGGCCGAACGCCAGTCGCGCGCCGTTGTGGATGATGCGGTGGCCGGGGATGTCGTCGATAACGACCGTCTCCTCGTTGCCGTTCTCGAGGTCGTAGAACACCAGCCGATTCCGGTAGTCCTCCTCGCCCGCCCGATAGGTGTAGAAGGCGTACAGCACCGGTACGTCGGGGTAGTTCGGGTGCAGGGCGATGCCGAGCAAGCCACCTTCGCTGCCGCCGGCCCACCAGTCGTTGTCCTCGGGGTTCTCGATGGAGTCCGCGTGGTCGATGACGTCGTCGGGCGTGGCGACGGCTTCCAGTTCGCCCGCGGAGTACCGACTGATGCGGCCGACGCGCTCGGAGATGAACACCTCGCCGCTATCGGCGAACTCGAGGTCCCAGCCGACTTCGAGGTTCTCGATGACCGTTTCCGTCCCGTAGGTCGCCTCCAGCGGCGAGTTGCGGGGCGGCTCCCACTCGGGGTCGTAGCGGTCCCACGACTCGATGTCGTGGGCGACCGAGAGGTCGTACTCTGAGTCGACCGGTTCCGGGTCACCAGCATCGGAATCATCGTCGAAACAGCCGGCGACGGCGAGGGACCCGGCCGCACCGACCGACGCGAGGAACCGACGGCGACTGTGGAGGGGCTCCATACCCGCCCATACGACCCCGTCCGCTAAAACGTGCTGTTTCGGAAAGGTGTTCGAATCCCATTCGATTCGCCACGCGGAAATATAAGCCGTCAGCGGCCGTACCAGACCTATGGTACCCCTTCTATTCGATGCGAGTGGCCGACTGAGCCGTGAACCCGACCGAACGATTCCGGGTGCGTCGAGATGAACGACCTCCTCCGACGCGGCGCCGTGGCCGTCGTTGCCGCCATCGTCGCGAACCTCCTCGTGTTGGGAGTGGCACTGGTGACGCTCGGTGCCGGCGGCTTCGACCCCTTCGCCGTCCCACCGGTCGCCCTCGTGACGGCAATCGGTGCCATCGGTGGCACCGCCGTCTACGCAATCTTCAAACGGGTGTTCGGTCCCGCTGCCGACCGTCGATTCGTCGTTGTCGCCGTCGGCGTCACGCTCGTATCGATGGTCACGCTCGTGCAAGCATCGTCGTTCGAGGGAGCGACGACGGCCCGGTTGGCCGTCCTCGCGTTGATGCACGTCGTCGCCGCCGCCGTCACCGTCGCCGCGCTCGTCGACCGGTCGGCACTACGATGATACTCGTCACCGGTGCGACCGGGACGGTCGGCAGCGCGGTCTGTACCGAACTCGACGGCGACGCGACGCCAGTTCGAGCAGCGGTCCGGTCGCCCGACCACTTCGATGGCCCCGCCGAGGAAGTCGTCGAGTTCGACTTCACCGACCCGACGACCTACCGGGAGACGTTCGACGGCGTCGACTCGCTGTTTCTCGTCCGACCACCACAGCTCTCTCGGATCCGCCGCGACATCGTCCCCGCACTCGCCGCTGCCGTCGGCGCGGGCGTCGAACACGTCGTGTTCCTCTCGGTCATCGGTGCCGACCGGAACCAGATAGTCCCGCACGCCCACATCGAGTCGTGGCTCGACGGCGCAGGCGTCGAGACGACGTATCTGCGGGCGTCGTTCTTCATGCAGAACCTCACCACCGTCCACCGCGAGGAAGTCCGCGACGGCGAACTGTTCGTTCCCGCAGGCGACGGCGCCACGAGTTTCGTCGACGCCCGCGACGTGGCCGCCGTCGGCGCCAGAGCACTCACCGAGGGGCTGACCGGAGCCTACGACCTAACCGGGCCCGAGGCCCTCGACTACCACGCTGTCGCCGCGATTCTCTCGGCGACACTCGACCACGACGTGCGATACGCGAACCCCTCGCTCGTTCGCTTCCTGTGGCGACGGTATCGTATCGACCGGAACCTCTCGAAGACGGCCGTCATGGCCGGCATCTACACCACTGCACGCCTCGGGCTCGCAGGGCGTGTCACCGACGACCTCGAAACGCTGCTCGGGAGAGCGCCGACGGACTTCGAGACGTTCACGCGGGAACACCGCGAAAGCTGGCAGTAGCCGAGGCTACGTACCGAGAGAAACGAGAGGGAAAGCGAACGGTTAGCGGGCTGCGGCCGCGACGCGCTCCTGTTCTTCCTTCTGGCTGATGGGGTAGGCCTGGAGATCGTAGTCAGCGGCGCCCGTAATCTGCTGGGCCAGCGCCTCCTCGGCCGGCGTCGTCGTCTTGAACGACCCGCTCTGTGTGCCCTGTGCGATGAACTTCAGCGACTGATCGACGCGGCGCTGCGGGGCCACGTCGACGGCTTTCGGCACCGAAATCCCGCCGTACTTCAGACGGACCGTCTCCTCTCGGGGGCCGCTGTTCTCGACGGCGCGGACGAGTACCTGCACGGGGTTCTCGTCGGTTCGCTCGGCGACGATTTCGAAGGCGTCGCGGACGATGCGCGTCGCCTGCTGTTTCTTGCCCGTGTTCTCCTCGGTCTGCATCAGGCGGTTGATGAGCCGCTCGACGATGCTGATTTCGGATTTCTTGAACTGCTTTTCGGAGTGCCGTCCCATCGTGTGGGCGATGGGCGTGACGGTGATGTAGCGGCGCATCGAGGGGTCGGTGTACTCGATTTCTCCGATTTCCCACTCGCCGAACAGTTTCGCCGAGACGCGCTCGTCGTCGGTCGATGCCGGGGCGTCCGGCTCTGGTGCGTCCGAACTCATCGTTATCGCACCGGTTTCTCCGCGTTCCCGCGGACAAGTTCGATCATCGAGACGCCGTTGACTTTCTCGACTTTGTAGTTGACACCCGAGAGGTCGCCCATCGCACGACCCTTCGCCCCACCGATACCGGCGATGGTGACCTCGTCGTGCTCGTCGATGAACGAGATGGCACCGTCACCGGGACAGAAGGCGGTGACTTGCTTGCCGTTCTTGATGAGTTGCACTCGGACGCACTTCCGGATGGCCGAGTTGGGCTGCTTTGCCTCGATACCGACCTTCTCGAGGACGATGCCCCGACCTTGGGGGGCGCCCTCGAGGGGGTCGGACTTCTTGCCGAGTCCGCGGGCACGGCGCGCGTAATCAGAGTCGGACCACCGGTGTTTCTGGCGGTCCTTCTTGAGTTTGCGCGCGGCGTATTTGCCGTTCGCCATAGTACCCCTTGCTTCCCTACGGAGATACTTAAGCATCCCTTTTCGACGGCGTCGTCGTGTGTCCATCCCGCATGTGGGAGACACACCCACTCGCCGAGGGCTACCGACCGCAGCACACACCACCCGACGAATACTTGTTTGTGTGATACAACATACCACACATGTCATCGACACCCGACCCCGAGCACCGCTTGTACGCCATCCCTGGCGGTGGTGACGCCGACTGCGACCACGACGCCGTCCGCGAACTCGGCGCCGACGGCGGCGCCAACCGTTACTTCGAGTGTCCCGACTGCGGAAGCGTCCTCGTTCGGGAGGGGCGACGCCCGCCGGAGGGCCGTTCCGCCGAGGGGCTCGGAACCGTCGACCCACGGCTAGACGACTTACTGGACGACATCGACGCCTACCACGACGGAACCGGCTCGTCGTTCGCCCCAGACCGGCCCGAAAACACGCTCGACCGCGTCACAGAGGCGTGGCGACGCCTGCTACGTTAGCTCGATTTCGTCGATGTCGAAGTGCCGCTTCGCCAACCGACGGGCGATGGCGATGTTTCGACCCTCCGTCCCGATGGCGACACCGCGGTCGTCGTGGTCGACCTCCGCGTAGGCGACGGTCGTCTCGCCGTCGCTTATCGTCACGTTGTACACCGCCGCGGGCGCGAGCGCGTTCGCGACGAAGTCCTCGGGTGTGTCCGCCCCCTCCACTAACTCGACGTGCTTGCCCAACCGCTCTTCGAGGGCCTTGACGTGTTTTCCTCCCGGCCCGATGGCCCGTCCCATCGTTCCCGGTGGCACGACGAAGATTAGGCGGTCCTCGTCGTCGTCGATGAGGCAGTCGGTCGCCGCCACGTCGGTTTCCTCATCGAGGAGCGCGATGTACTGTCTGGCCTCGTCGGAAAGCGTGACGGTCATGAAGTAGCCTAAAAGGCGGACCCGGAATTAGTCGTCGGCGGATTTGCCGCCGGTCTGCTTTGCGCCCATCCGGAGGTCCACGTCACCGGTGCCCAGTTTGATGGGTTTGCCGACGATGACGTTCTCCGTGACCCCGTCGAGGGCGTCGACCTCGCCGTGAATCGCCGCATCGAGCAGGTGGTTGACCGTGACCTCGAAGGCCGCACGCGCCAACACCGAGTCCTTGTTGCCGGAGATCCCGTGTCGGCCGATGGACTCGATTTCACCGTTGTTGGTCATGATGTCGGCGACCAACATCAGGTGCCGGATGTTCACGTCGTCGAGCCCCTGCTCTTCGAGCGTGTTCATCGTCTCCTCGATGATGGCCTCACGGGCCGCCTCGATGCCGAGGTTGCGGTTGATTTCGTGGATGTTGTTACACGTCGTCCGAGAGGCGTCGACGCCCTCGATGTCGAGAACGTCGCCGAACGACGACCCCTCGGTGTAGAGGACGAACTCCTCGCCGTCTTCGAGTTCCTCTTTCCGGATGACGACGCGGCTGATTTCGTCGATGCCCTTGAAGACGACTTCACGAAGCTCTTCGACCAACTGGAGCAACTCCCGGTAGGAGGGCTGGTCGGGGCCGAACTCGATGACGGTCGGTTCGGGCTGGACCGTCTCGACGCCGAGTTTCGAATCGATGGTGTCGGCGATTTCGCCGGCCACCTCGTCGAGGCTCTCGACGGTCGGCCACCGCTCCTCCAGCGTCTCCTCGTTGAGGTCGATACGGACGAGCATGTCCGCGACGTTCGTCGAGATGTCACCCAGCGCGAGGATGCGCGTCGCCTCGATTTGCCAGACGACCTCGTGGGCCTTCTCGCGGTCCTCGGCGTACTCGCCGTCGAGGTGCACCGTCATCATCGGCGTGTCGGGCGTCTTCCGGGCGTCCACCAGCTCGATGAGTCGGGGCAGCCCCTGTGTCACGTCGATTTCCGCGACGCCCGCGTAGTGAAACGTGTTCATCGTCATCTGCGTCCCGGGTTCGCCGATGGACTGTGCCGAAACGGTTCCGACGGGGTCCAGCGGGTCGATACGCGTATCGAGGTACTGGGACTCGACGGCTTGGGTGATGCTCTCGACCTGTTCGGCCGTCACACCCTCGCGGGCCTCGACGGTCTCGTACACCTCGTCTTTCAGCCGTCGCGGCAGGTCAGTGTCCTCGACGACGGCCTCGATGTCGTCGGTGATCTCAGTCATCGGATTCCACCTCCGTTCCCGAGGCGGTTCGCCACGACTCCCCGTGTTCGGAGAGGTTCGTCGTCGGTTCCTGCAGCCCGAGGAACTCCTCGCGTGCCTGTTCGGTGTCGAACTCCTCTTCGACGATGCGGTCGGCGATGGACTCGACGTCGATGTCGAACTTCTCGTTGGAGGACACCCGAACCGGCGAGGTGCCGTCCTCGCCGAACTCGAACTGGACGATGGTGTCGGAGGTGTCCCGAACCGTGCCGTCGTACTGTGCTTCCAGCTCCGACAGCGCGTTGATGAGTCGGCGCTGGAGGTAACCGGACTTCGACGTTCGGACGGCCGTGTCGACCAGTCCCTCGCGGCCGCCCATCGCGTGGAAGAAGAACTCACGCGGCGTCAGGCCGTTGCGGTAGGAGTTCTCGACGAAGCCGTGGGCGTCGGCCGAGAGGTCGTTCCGCTGGAAGTGGCTCAGCGTTCGGTCCTCGTAGCCGCGGTTGATTCGCTCGCCGCGAACGGCCTGCTGGCCGACACAGCCGGCCATCTGCGTGAGGTTCAGCATCGACCCACGCGCACCGGACTGGGCCATGACGACCGCGGGGTTGTCGTCGCCGAAGTGGTCGTCGGCGATGTCACCGGCGGAGTCACGGGCCTTCCCGAGCGTCTGCATGATTTTCATCTCCAGCGTCTCGTCGACGGTCCGGCCCGGCAGCGATTCGAGTTCGCCCGACCGGTAGGTGTCGATGAGTTTCTGGACGCGCTCGTAGGCGTTGTCGATGGCTTCGGCGATCTGCTCTTCGGCCTCCCGCTCGATGGACTCGTCGTCGATACCGATGGAGAACCCGAAGTGCATGATGGCACGCATCGCCAGCGTCGCAACTTCGTTGACGAACACGCGGGCGCGGGTGTTGCCGTACACCTTACAGATGGTGTCGACGACCTCGCCGCCGAAGGCGCCGACTGCGTCCTCGTCGATGGTCCCCGAGACGAGTTCGCCTTCCTCGATTACGACCGTGTCGCCGGCCGAGGAGGTGAACTCGAGGCTCAGACCCTCGGGCAGCAACTCCGAGAACACCGTTCGACCGGTCCAGTACTCCTTGCCCTCCTCGTCGGTGCCGTCCGCTTCGGGCAGTTCGTCGATGGACGTGGCACGGAGCAAGTCGAGCGCCTGCGTCTCGTTGAACTGCGGGTTCTCGTGAGTCAGCAGGTACGTCCCGCTGATGTGGTCCTGAATCGCGCCGATGATATTCTCGCCGAAGCGGGGGCTGAGAATCTGCTCTTGGACGCGCATGAGGACGCGGGCCTCCGCACGGGCCTCCTCGTTCTGGAGGGCGTGCATGTTCATCTCGTCGCCGTCGAAGTCGGCGTTGTATGGCGGACAGACGACGGTGTTCAGGCGGAACGTCTTGTACGGCATCACGACCACTTCGTGGGCCATGATGGACATCCGGTGCAGCGACGGCTGGCGGTTGAAGATGACGATGTCGCCGTCGATGAGGTGTCGGGCGACCTCCCAGCCGACCTCGACTTTCTCTGCGAGTTCCTCGCAGTTCTTCTCGGTCACCTTCAGTCGGCGGCCGTCGGGCCGCTTGACGTAGTTCGCACCGGGATGGGCCTCGGGGCCGTTAGCGACGTAGCGCCGGGCGTCCTCGATGTTCCGGTCGTTGACGTTCATCGTCTGGGTCATCTCGCTTGCGACCCGGTCGGGAACGCCGACCTCGTTGAGGCTGAGCGTCGGGTCCGGCGAGATGACGGTTCGGGCCGAGAAGTTCACTCGCTTGCCGGACAGCGAGCCACGGAAGCGACCCTCCTTGCCCTTCAGTCGCTGGGAGAGGGTCTTCAGGGGCCGCCCCGAGCGGTGTCGGGCCGGCGGTGTCCCCGAAATCTCGTTGTCCATGAACGTCGTGACGTGGTACTGGAGCAACTCCCAGAGGTCCTCGATGATGAGTTGCGGCGCACCGGCCTCGCGGTTCTCCATGAACCGCTGGTTGATGCGGATGATGTCGACCAGTTTGTGCGTGAGGTCGTCCTCGCTGCGCTGGCCGTTGTCCAGCGTAATCGAGGGGCGTGCGGTCACCGGCGGCACCGGCAGCACGGTCAGAATCATCCACTCCGGCCGGGACTTCTCCGAGGAGATGCCGAGCGTCTCCATGTCCTCGTCGGGGATGTCCTCGAACCAGTCGCGGATGTCCGAGGGCATCAGTTTGTTCATGTCCTCTTCGGTGAGGTCGACGGAGAGCGCCTTCTCTAAGGCCTTCCGGTCGTCCTTCTTCGGTCGGAACTCCCCGGAAAGAATCTGGTTGATTCGTTCGAGGTCGATGCCCGTCTCCTCGGATAGTTCGTTCGGACCGATGGGTTCGCGGTCGGCGTCTTCCTCGCCCTCCTCGGCGTCGGGGTCTCGCCCCTCCATCGCGGCGGCGATGCGCTCGGGGTACTCCGAGGACAGCACCTGCTGGACCTCGTAGTACGTCGTCGGCTTCTCGTGGTTGATGTCGAACTGCTTCTCGCCGCAGTGCGGACAGCGGTCCTTCTTCCGTGCGAGGCGGATGGCCGCCTTCGTCACGTCGTTGAGGTCCTCGCCGAGCTGTCGCGTCCGGTCGAGTCGGTCGCGGAACTCGGCCTGTTCGTCCTCGGTGAGACAGAGTCGCGAGCATTCACGACAGGTCCCACGCAGGAGTCGACGGATGAGTTTCGCGAAGCCGACGTGAATGACCGGCGCCGCGAGTTCGATGTGGCCGAAGTGGCCGTTACACGAACCCGAGTGCTTCCCGCAGGTCTTACACTCCAGTCCGGGGTCGATGACCCCGAGCCGGGGGTCCATCAGCCCCATGTCGATTGGGAAGCCGTCGTCGTCGTACGTGTCGGCCGTAATCACTTTGGTGGCCGACATGTCCCGATACTCCTCGGGGTCCATCAGTCCGAAACTGAGCGACCCGATCTCTTTAGGTGCGTGTCCCTCCATTATACTGCATCCTCCAGTTCGATTCGCGGAGCGATACCGAGCGCTTTCATCTCGTCGAGTAGGAGCTTGAACGCGTAACTCATCTCGACCTCGTGGACGTCCGTCTCCTCGTCACAGTTCGGACAGTACACGCGACGTTGCTCGACGTTCTCGACGGCGCTCATCCCACACTGCCCGCAGACGTGAATCCACTCGCGGTCGGACTCGTCGAGCAGTCGTTCCTTCAGCGTCATGGCCGCGCCGTGTCCGATGAACACGTCCCGTTCCATCTCACCGATACGGAGGCCACCCTCACGGGCACGCCCCTCCGTCGGCTGGCGCGTCAACACCTGCACCGGCCCGCGCGAGCGGGCGTGCAGTTTGTTCGACACCATGTGGTAGAGCTTCTGATAGAAGATGACGCCGACGAAGATTTCGGCATCGATGCGTTCACCGGTGACGCCGGAGTACATCACCTCCTTGCCGTTGGATTTGAAGCCGCGGTCGACGAGCGCACCGCGGAGTTCGTCCTCGTTTTCGCCCTGGAACGGCGTCCCGTCGACGCGGCGTCCCTCGAGCGACCCGACCTTCCCGCCGAGCATCTCCAGAATGTGCCCGACCGTCATCCGCGACGGCAGGGCGTGGGGGTTGACGATGAGGTCCGGCACGAGGCCGTCCTGTGTGAACGGCATGTCCTCCTGTGGTGCGAGGTGGCCGACGACGCCCTTCTGGCCGTGTCGGGACGCGAACTTGTCGCCGAGTTCGGGAACGCGTTCGTCACGCACCTTCACTTTCGACAGTTTCGAGCCGTCCTCGCCCTCCATCAGCGTCACCGTGTCGACGACGCCGGATTCACCGGAGCGCATCGTCACGCTGGTCTCCCGGCGCTTCTGGGGGGAGAGCCCGCCCATGTCGTCCGGTTCCTCGAGGAACCGCGGCGGCGAGGTCTTCCCGAGCAGCACGTCGTTTTCGCCGACGTCCGTTTCGGGGTTGACCAGTCCGTCCTCGTCGAGGTGGGTGTAGGCCTCTTCGCCGCGTGCGCCCCGAACCTCGTCGTCGGGAATCTCGAATCGGTCCTCCTGACCGCCGGGGTAGCGGCGTTCCTCGCCCTCGTAGGTCCGGAAGAAGTGCGAGCGGGCGAGTGCGCGCTCGACGCTCGCCTTGTTCATCACGAGTGCGTCCTCGATGTTGAACCCTTCATACGACATGACCGCGACGACGAAGTTCTGTGCTGCCGGGCGGTCGTCGTAGCCGATTTGTTCGGTCGTCTGGGTCTTGACGATGGATAGCTGGGGGTAGTGCAGCAGGTGCTGGCGCGTGTCGGGCCGGATTCGGTAGTTGGCCGACGGCAGCCCCAGCGACTGCTTGATCATCCCCGATCCCATCGTAATCCGCGGTGAGGCGTTGTGTTCGGGGTACGGAATCATCCCCGCACCGATGCCGAACATCAGCTGCGGGTCGACTTCGAGGTGGGTGTGGTCCTCGGTGAGGTCGTCTTCGTCGACGGCGACGAAGATGTCCTCCTCCTCCTCGGCGTCGATGAACTCGATGTAGCCGCGGTCGACGAGCTCCTCGAACTGGAGTTCGTCCGCCTCGACGGCCTCGATTTCCTCGTCACCGAGCAGCGGTTCGCCGTCTTCGACGACGATGAGGGGCCGGCGTGCGCGGCCGGCGTCGGCGTTGACGATGACCTCGCCGGTGCGTTCCCGCACCGCGACGTTCACCATCTCGTCGATTTCGCCGCGTCGTCGGGATTCGCGGATGTCGTTTGCGAGTTTATGCGGGTCCGGATGGGTGCCGATGAGGCTCCCGTTTACGTACACTTTTGCGTCTCGTCCCTGGCTCATGTTAGTCGTCCGCCGTGTGTGTTTCGACCGTCTCGATTCCCGGAATGCCCTCGACGCCCATCGACGCGAGTTCGCGCTTCAGTCCGCGCTCGTCGTCGACGTTCTGGGACAGTTCCATCGCCTGTGCGAAGTTCTTCACCAGCCCACAGTTCGGCCCCTCCGGCGTCTCGGAGGGACAGATGCGACCCCACTGGGTCGCGTGGAGGTCACGCGCCTCGAAGTGCGGCTGCGAACGGCTGAGCGGCGAGCGAAGCCGACGGAGGTGGGACAGCACACCCATGTAGTCGGTCCGGTCGACCAACTGGCTCACGCCCGAGCGGCCGCCCACCCAGTTGCCCGTCGCGATGGGGTGTTCGAGCCGCTCGGTCAGCACGTCCGAGCGGACGACCGTGTTGACCGACAACTGTCGGTTCCGCATGTTCGCCCGTTCGAGCTGGTACTTCACGTCCCGGGAGAGCTTGTTCAGTGCCGTCCGGAACAGGTCCTTCATCAGGTCGCCGGAGACCTTCAGCCGCTTGTTGGCGTAGTGGTCCTTGTCGTCGGATTCCCGGCGTTCGAGGGCGAGTTCGAAACAGGCCTCGGCCATCCGACAGAGGTACACCGCCTTGTTCATCCGCGTCTCCTCGTCCTCGACGCCCTCCTCGTGGAGGTGCGGCAGGAGATAGCGGTCGATGACGTAGTTCGCACGCTTCAGCTGGTAGTTCTTCCCCTGGCCCGAGGCGACACGCTGACCCAACTGCTCGATGGCCTCGGCGGTCGATTGGACCTCCGCGGCCTCCAGGTTCTCCAGCATGAACTTCACGATTTCGGGGTCGTCGCTGACGCGGTGGACGATTTCCTCGTCGGACTCCAGCCCGAGAGCTCGAACCAGCGTTACGAAGTTGATAGAGCCCGAAACCGAGGGGAACGACACCTCGAGAATGCCGCTTCGGTTCCGCTCACACAGCACGAGCGCGCGGTAGCCGCGGCGTTGGCTGAACGTCTTGGCGATTTGAATCTCGTCGCCGTACTTCGTGTCGTACTCGGCGAGAATCTTGTTCGGCGCGAGGTCCTCGCTCGTCATCAGCACGCGCTCGGAGCCGTTGACGATGAAGTACCCACCGGGGTCGGCGGGGTCCTCGCCGATTTCGATGAGTTCGTCGCGGGTGAAGCCCGCGATGTTACACTTGTCGGAGCCGACCATAATCGGCATCCGGCCGACCTTCGTCTCCGCCTGGTCGACGATGTGTTCTTCCTCCTCCTCGCCGCCGCGGACGATGCTCATCTCCATGAACACCGGCGCCGAGTAGGTGATGTTCCGGAGGCGAGCCTCCTGCGGATACAGCAGTTCCTCGGAGCCGTCGGCCTCACGGACGCGCGGCGTCAGGATGCGGACGTTGCCGAGGTCGACGCGAACCGGCTCTTGGCCCTCCTTGTCGCCGATGTCGGTGTCGATGTTCTCCTTTTCGTCGACGACGTCCTGCATGCCGCGGTCGAGGAAGTTGTTGAACGACCGGAAGTGGTGCTCGGCGAGTCGATCCCGAGAGAAGTACTCCCGAGAGACGGCGCGTCGGTCCTCCCGGTTCATTCTACCACCAGTCGATACACGACTGCTCGGTCCGTCGTCCGGGAGTCGCGGACGATTTCGATGACGTCGCCGACCTCCGCCTCCTCGGGGAGTCCGGGGTCGCGACGCTGTATTTTCGGCAGGTCTGTGCGCTCGATGTCGTACTCCGTGAGCATTTCCTCGACTTCGTCCTCTTCGAGGACCGAATGCTCCGGAACCAGATTGTGTTGGCTTACGTCTACCATGTGTTGGGCTGACCGGGTGAAGAAGCTGTCACGAGATACTACAGCGTGCTACTGGCGGCAGGGATTTAACAGTTGTCAAATCGGACGGCGGTGGCTATTCGTGCCGCCCTTGCTGCGGCACGCGACTGCTCGTTGCATCCCCTACGGAGGGCAGTATAAAAAGTTCTTCCCCGCGAACTTTTTGCACGGCGCGCTCCGCGCGCCGGCAAAAACTTCGATGAAAAAGCGGCGGCGGGTTCCCGATGGTCACCCGCCTTGCCGCCGCGCTCACTCCGTTCGCGCGGCGTGAACCGCTTCGCGCCTGCGGCGCTCGCGGATGCTACCCGCCCGAGGGTCTGTTCTTCGAATCGAACACCGACGGTCGCCTCTCGGCCGACCGTCGGCTACGGTGGCTTTCCAGCCACCTGATTCGTGGTGTGTCACACCCCACCGGGCCGCCCTCCATTGGAAAGCCTTAAGGTACAAACCCGGTTACGATGAGATGCGTCAGGCCCGGGTGGTGTAGTGGCCCATCATACGACCCTGTCACGGTCGTGACGCGGGTTCAAATCCCGCCTCGGGCGCTTTTTGACGACGCTACCTCACAAGCGTCCCGCTTATCCTATTTCGTATGTCTTCCAAGCTCACGAGCAACGCGAGTTCCGGCAGCAACTAATTACCTCATTCGCCCGTAAGTTGAGGTATGCCTGCTTGGAAGGGTGCGTGGTCTGAGTCGGCAGCCACCGCGTACCTCCGTGAATCGACCGTCCCGATTCGACTCGCCTGCCGGACGCCCTCGGGAGGGCTGTGGATGCTCTCACTGTGGTACGTCTACCACGACGGCGAGTTCCTCTGTGCAACCGGCGCCGACGCTGACGTGGTTCGGTATCTCGAAGCCGACGCCGGCGTGGCCTTCGAGGTCTCGGACAACGAGCCGCCGTATCGCGGCGTCAGGGGGTCGGGAACCGTCAGCATCGAAGCCGACGAGGGGAAGACGCTTCTACGAGAGCTGTTGGAACGGTATCTCGGTGGCACCGACAACTCGCTGGCCGACCGACTGCTCGACGACGACCGTGAGGAGGTCGCACTTCGCATCACGCCGGAGAAATTGTACACGTGGGATTTCACCGACCGAATGGCCGACGCGGCTCAGACCGACGACGGCCCGTGATGAACCTCGAGCTCGATTCGCCACAGAACCAGAGGTCGATGGCCTTTGTGAGCCGCCAGTCGATGTCCTTCGGGTGGTTCGGTCACTGACTCTCAGTCCCGGAGTGCATCGACGGGTTCGAGGTTGGCGGCCTTCCAGGCCGGATACAGCCCGCTCGCGAGGCTGACGGCGACGCCGAAGACGAAAGCGACGAGCAGGTAGACGCCGTTCGAGGGATCGAGGATGATGTCGAGAGCGATTGGCGAGACGTACCACAACAGCAGCGCCGCGCCGATGCTCAAGAGCACGCCGACGAACCCACCCAGGATGCCGAGTAGGGTCGCCTCGACGACGAGCGTCCGGAGGATGTCCCGTTTCTGGACGCCGACCGCACGGAGCAGGCCAATTTCGCCCTTCCGCTCGGTCGTGCTCATCAGCATCACGTTGAAGATAGCGACGCCGGCGACGACGAGCGAGACGGCGCCAAGACCGATGAGGAACTGGTTCAGGAGGCCGAGGAACTCCTCGATTTGGTCGAGGATGCTCGACAACTCGAACACTGAGACGCGCTGTTCGCGGACGTTGAGTCGGTCACGGACACCTTCGGCGATGGCCCGGGCGTCTTCGCCGGAGTTCGCCTGCACGACGACCTGGTCGTAGTCGCCGGGGACGAACGCGCTCTCCGGGAGGACGACGGCGCTGTCGGATTGAATGGGCGAGATGTCCTCGCCCGGTGCGAGGACGGCGATGACCCGATAGTCGTTGCCCGCGATTTCGACGAGACTGCCGACCTGGATGCCCAGTTCCTCGGCCAGCGAACTGCCGACGAGTGCGCCCTGTCTGTGGCGCTCGGGGACGGTCCCGGCTTCGGCGCTGAATAGCGCCGCCGGCCGGTCGGTGCCGTAGATGGTCGCAAAGCTACTCGACCCCCCGGTGCCGGAGACGACGGCGCCGTCGCTCCGCAGCGGGACGACCGTACCGCGGCCCTCCGAGACACGCTGGATTTCGGTGATATCGCGGGCAGTGAGCGACTCGCCGCCGGCGTCCTGGTTCGGGGAGACGATGACCTGGTCGCCGAGACCCCCCAGCGATTCGAGCGCCGCGAGTTGGAGGACGTTGCCGAAGATGCCGAGCGTGGCGATGGCGAGGACGCCGATGACGATGCCGAGCGCCGCCAGCACCGACCGGAGTTTGTTCCGCCGGAGGTTTCGCGTCGCCATCACGACCGCCGGGAAATCGCCGGGGCGCATCTATTGTTCCTCCAGTCGCCCGTCGATGAGTTCGACCGTCCGGTCGGCGTACTCGGTGACGAGTTCGTCGTGGGTGACGGCGACGACGGCGACGCCCTGCTCGCAGATGCGCTCGAACTCGCCGAGGACCTGCCGTCCGGTGTCGGTGTCGAGATTGCCGGTCGGTTCGTCGGCCAACAGCACCTCGGGTCGATTGATGAGCGCCCGTGCGATGGCGACGCGCTGTTTCTGGCCACCCGAGAGTTCGGGTGGGCGGTGGTCGAGACGGTCACCGAGGCCGACGCGGTCCAGTAAGTCCTCGGCGCGGGCCGTCGCGTCGCGGTCGCGGTCGTACACCGTCGGCAGGCTGACGTTCTCGGTGGCTGTCAGCGTCGGGATGAGGAAGAAGTCCTGAAACACGAAGCCGATGTACTCCTTGCGGAGGTCGGTTCGGGCCTCGTCGTCCAGCGTCGTCACGTCGCGGCCGTCGAGCAACACCTCACCGCTGGTGGGCGTATCGAGCAGGCCGAGCGTGTTCAGCATCGTCGACTTTCCCGAACCGGAGGGGCCCATGACCGCGACGAACTCGCCGGCCTCGACGGTCAAATCCACGTCTATCAGCGCCCGGACGGTTTCGCCACCACCGTCGTACTCCCGAGTCACTCCGATGAGTTGCAGCGGTGGCGACTCGCCGTCGCGGTCGGCCCGCTCTTCGGCCGCCGTTCGCTCCGCCGGGGGCGGCGACACGTCACCGTTCATCGTCGCCAGCGGTACAGTGGGACGAGGGCGGCGGCGCCGAGGGCGACCGAGATGCCGACGCCCGCGATGTCCAGCGAGAACGGCCACAGCGACCCGAAAACGCCGCCGTTATCGGCATCCTCTGAGCGTTCGACCGGGAACTCGTAGCGTTCGGTGAACGCCTCGCCGTCGACGCGGTAGGTCACCTCGACGGGGACGGTCGTGGCGTTGTCGTCGGCGCGCGCGGTGAGTTCGAAGGGGGCGAACTCGCTGCCGTCGACGGTGCCGACGAAGTAATCGCGCTGGGGATAGGCGGGGGTGACGGAGTCGGTCTCGCCGACCGAGACGACGACGCCGGAAACAGACGCCTCGCCGGTGTTGCCCGCGTTGCCCGTGATCACGAGTCGGTCGCCGTCCTGCTGCATGTCGACACCGGTGACGGTAATAGCGGCCGTCTCGGGGCGGTACTCGTAGGTCGTCCGGGTTTGCCGCTGTTCGCGGTCGAGTCGGTAGTTGACGGCCACGTCGATGTCGCCGCCGGAGGCCTCCGAGAGGTCGACGGTCACGGTCCCCGTCTCGCCGGGTGCGAGGTCGCCGACGAACTGTCGGGCGAGCGGTTCCTCGCCTGCGGGTTCGACGACGGCCTCGGTAATCGGCGCGTTGCCGAAGTTGGTGACCGCGACTTCGACTTGGCCGGGCGTCTCGCCCTCGGCGTCGTCCTGCTGGAGGTTGCCGCCGGCGCTCCCGCCGCCACCGGCACCGCCGAGGAGGCTTCCGAGGTCGCCGCCGGCCTGTACGTCGGCCTGTTGCTCTCGGACCGGGCGAACGTCGATTCCGACATCGTCTTCGAGCGGGTCGACGCGGAGGGTCTCCCTGCGGAACGTCGTCTGTCGGTCGCCGGTGGCGGTGGTGTAGGAGACTCGAACCGCGATTTCCTGGCGGTCACCATCGGGCGTCACGGTGAGGTTCAGCGTCTCTTCGCCGCCAGCGGCGAGCGTCGGAACGAACGCGCGGTCGGCGACGGCGGTGTTCTTCAGCACCGACACCTCGACGTTGCGGACCGGGTCGACGCCGGGGTTACCCAACTCGACGACGACCGGCGAGGTGACGCCCTCGACGAGGTCGGCGTCGACGGTGATGCCGGGCGGTGAGTCCTCGACGACGACGGTCACGGGCCGGCGGATGGTCACGTCGTCGCCGTCGGCGTCGGTCCCGCGAGCGACGACGGTGAGATTCTGTCTGCCGGCCTCGTCGAACTCGCCGACGAGGTCGACGGTCAGGCTATCGCCGGGCGACAGCGACCCGGGGTTCGACGCGCGGGCGAGGCGGTCGCCGTCGTCGGTTTGCAGCGTCACGTCGTCGAGTTCGACGGCGCTCGTCGACCCCGCAGACAGCGCGACCGTCGTGGAGACGGTCGTCGGCTCGTCTGTGGTCGGGCGGTCGGGAGCGACGGTCACGTCGGAGACCGTCAGTCGGGCGTCGGGGACGGCACCGACGCTCGGTGGCGCAAGCGAGAGTACCAGCGCGACGGCGACGAGGAGGGCGATGAAACGGCGCACGATACCTAAATAAGGGGACGAGCAGGCAAGTATCTGCCGCGAACCCCGGTCGATTGCCGCTACTCGAACCGGCGTCGTTAGCGCGTTTCAGACCGTGTAGTCGGCGTCCTCGGGGTCTTCGACGACCTCGATGCCGCGGTTGTTCACCGCGTGGGGGTCGAGGCCGACCTCCTCGAGGAACTTCTTGTACTGGCGTTCGCAGGTTTCGGCGTCCTTCTGTTTGTCGCTAGCGTGGTCACAGAGGTCGGCGATTCCCTCCGGCACCTCGTTCGTGTAGATAATCCAGTGGTTCACGAGGTCCGACAGGCGGCGGATGGGCGAGGTGAAGTGACCGTAAATCTCGAAGTTCAGCGCGTGGTGGCCGCCGAAGGGGTCGGACATGTACTTCGCCCGTGGCATCACCTTCATCACGGCCCACTGAATCTTGTTGAGTTGCCGACCCGGCGCCTCTTCGAGCGTGGCGTTGACGGCCTTCCGGGGGTCGTCCCAGGTGTTGCCGGGAATCGAGACGCCTTCGAGGTCCTGAATCTCCCGGAGCGCCTCGTCCCACTCGTCGGGCGTCGGCTGTGGGTGGACGCGGAACATGGCTTCGAGGCCGCGGTCCCACTGGAGGGTGTGGGTGACGGCCTTGTTGGCCTTTAGCATGCACTCCTCGATGATGGTGTGGGCGCGGTCCCGCTTGGGGTTGAGCACGAGCGAGCCGTCTTCCTTCCGCTGTTCGTGGAGTCGCTCTGCGAGTTCGTAGGCGAGCGTGTTCTTCTCGTGGAGGTCGTGGCCCTCGTCGTCCAGTGCCTCCTCACACTCGTTGTAGGTCAGGCGGGCGTCGGAGTGGATGACGGACTTGTAGATGTCGATGGATTCGTGCGAAAGCGTCTCACCATTGATGTGCATCTCGACGGTGTGAGCGAGGCGGTCCTCGTTGGGGACCAGAGAACACACCGTCTCCGCCAGAATCGGCGGGAGCATGTGCATGGTGTACCCCGGCAGATAGACGGTGTTACCGCGTTTCTGGGCCTCCTCCCACATCGCCGTCTCGGGGTTGACGTAGTGGGTCACGTCGGCGATGTGGACCCACAGGCGATAGCCCTCGTCGGTGCGTTCGATGGAGATGGCGTCGTCGAAGTCCTGTGCGTCGGCGGGGTCGGTCGTCCACGTCGTCAACTCCCGGAGGTCCTTGCGGTCGTCGAGTTCCGTCTCGATGTCGCCCTCGGGGTCCTTGGCGCGTTCCTCGGCCTCTTCGAGGACCTCGTTGGGGAACTCGTCGCGAATCTCGAACTCCTCGAACAGTTCCTCGCGCTTGTTGGCGAGGTGGCGGGCGAGTTCCTCGTCGATGACGACGGGGCCCTGCCCCTCCGCAGTGCCGGCGTACGCCTGCTCGTCGCGGTCAGTCATATCGAGGAGTTGTGTGGTCGAGTAGTTAGGCGTGTCGCACGGGGGACTGGGCGACTCCGAAACGAACGGCGGACTTTTGACCGCGGAGTCGAAGTGATGGGCATGGATAGCCGCCTCTCGCGCCGTGCCCTCCTCGCGGCCGCCGGCGTCTCCGCGGCCGGTCTCGCCGGCTGTACGGCGGGGTACAGGACCGGAACCGTCGACGCGACGGCGGGCTTGGAGCCGACCAGCACGCCCGCCCGGACGCTCGAGAACGCACCGCTGTCGGCGACGTGGACCCGGGAGTTGCCGGGACAGTTCACGCTGTCGACCCCGGGTGTCGACGACGACCGACTGTACGTCGGCAGCGAGACGAAACTGACCGCCGTCTCGCTTTCCGACGGCACCGTCGACTGGCAGGTCGAGATGGGTGGATTGACTCACGGCTTCACGGCCGCAATCGACGACGAAACGGTCGTCGGGTCGGCCCGCGACATCGTCGGTCGACAGAACATCATCGACCGCGGCGGCACGGCGTCGCTGCGGGCGCTGGAGGCCGCCACCGGCGACGAGCGGTGGCGCGAACCGCTCGCCGTCTCGGCGAGTCCGGTCGTCGCCGACGGAACCGTGTTCGTCCCGCTGGT
The DNA here is from genome assembly GCF_013391635.1 of Natronomonas gomsonensis. Lineage (GTDB taxonomy): Archaea > Halobacteriota > Halobacteria > Halobacteriales > Haloarculaceae > Natronomonas > Natronomonas gomsonensis_A. The sequence continues at coordinate 169,841 of NZ_JACAWU010000001.1, forward strand.
CGACGGCGAGGAGACGGCGGTGACCGCACGCGACCTCGATACGGGCGCGGAACTGTGGACGCGAACGTTGTCGGCGCCCGACGTGTTCGCTACGCCGGCAGTCGGTGAGTCGGTGTACGTCGCGACGACAGCGCGGGAAGACGACACCAGTAGCCTGCTCGCGTTGAGTCGGGACGGCGAGCTTCGGTGGTCGAAGAGCCTCGAAGGAGCGGTACACAAGGGGCCGCGTGTGGCTCCCGAATCAGACGGCGAAACGGTGTACGTCGGCACCGACGCCGGCCGACTGTACGCCGTCAGCGGAACCGGCGACGAGCAGTGGGAAGCGACCTTCGAGCGAGGGGTCAACACCACACCAGCAGTCGACGACGAGCGGGTGTACGCGACGACGCCGCGGCGGGTCGTCGCCCTCGACCGGGCGAGTGGCGAGGGCCAGTGGTCGGGGATGGTCGACCACGTCGCCAAGACGGGTATCGGCGTGGGCGGCGGGATGGTTCACGTCGGCGGCAACGAGGTGGCGTCGTTTTCGACCGACGGCGGTGACGCCCAGTGGCGTATCGAGCTGCCGGGCGTCGCCGGCACCTTCGGGTCGCCCATCTTCCGGGACGGCACGCTGTACACCGGCGGTTGTGTGAAGGTGAAGGGCAGTTCGCTGTACGACCACACGATGTACGCGCTGGATTAATCTCGGGATTCGGCTTCGTGGTCGCTCTCGACCAACTTGACGTACTCGGCGAGGAACTCCTCGCGCGTGCGACCGCCGGTGTCGATGTCTTCTAACAGCGTCTCCAGACCGCTCCGAGGGAGATGACACAACTCGCGATAGCAGGGCTTACAGAGGTGTTCGAAGGCCTTGTCCTCGCGGTCCCAGCGGTCGCCGTGTTTGTCGTACTCGCGGGCCTCAGTGCGCGGAACCGACTCGCCGCAGGCGATGCAGGTCACCTCCTCGTTGTCCCGGCGGCGCCACATGGAGCCCACTACCACGGCGGGGAACTTATCGGTTGCTTCGCCGGCATGGTCGCCTCCCAGAAAGAAAGCGTATAGGTCCGGGCGACGACACCCTCGGTATGGACCCGCGTATCCGCGAACACGCAGAGATTATCGTCGACCACTCGACGGACGTGCAGGCGGGCGACAACGTCGTCATCAGCGCGCCGAGCGTCGCCGAGGACCTCGCGGTCGCCCTCCACGAAGTCGTCGGCGACCGGGACGCGACGCCGGTGTATCTCGCCAACGACGCCCGCGCCGACCGGGCGTACCTGAAGGCCGTCGACGACGAGGCCATCGAGACGCCGACTCACACCCAGGCGCTGTACGAGGAAAGCGACGTGCTCATTCGCGTGCGTGCGGAGCGAAACGCCACCGAGACGAGCGACGTCGATCCCGAGACGCAGGCCGTCCGCTCGCGGGCGAACCAGCCGGTACAGGAGGCCGCCCTCTCGAGCCGCTGGTGTCTCACGCAGTTCCCCTCCCAAGCCAGCGCCCAACTCGCCGGGATGTCCACCGAGGCCTACGAGGGCTTCGTCTGGGACGCCGTGAACAAAGACTGGAAGGCCCAGCGAAAGCACCAACAGCGGATGGTCGAGATTCTCGACCCTGCAGACGAGGTCCACATCGTGAGCGGCGACACGACCGACGTGACGATGTCCGTCGACGGGATGGTGACCATCAACGACTACGCCGAGAAGAACCTCCCCGGCGGCGAGGTGTTCACCGCTCCCGTCGTCGACAGCGTCAACGGCGAGGTGCTGTTCGACAAGCCGCTGTACCACCAGGGCCGTGAGATTACGGGTGCCCACCTCGTCTTCGAGGACGGCGAAGTCGTCGAACACGCCGCCGACCAAAACGAGGACCTGCTGACGGAGGTACTGGAAACCGACCCCGGCGCGAGTCGACTCGGTGAACTCGGCATCGGGATGAACCGCGACATCGACCGATTCACCTACAACATGCTGTTCGACGAGAAGATGGGCGACACCGTCCACATGGCGGTCGGACGCGCCTACCCCGACACCGTCGGCGAGGGCCACGAGCAGAACGAATCGGCCGTCCACGTCGACATGATAGTCGACATGAGCGAGGACTCCTACATCGAAGTCGACGGCGAAGTCGTCCAGCGCGACGGGACGTTCCGGTTCGAAGACGGGTTCGAGGAGTAGAACCGATACAACGGGCCGCGTCGCTTTTCACTACGTTTCGGGTACAAAAACGAGTGCCGCAGCGTTGGACAGAGCGCCACGGCGTCCGCCCGAGCAGGGCGGAATCTATGACAGGAGCCGTCGGCCCACGGAGCCGACGGGTGACGCCGCAAAGCGGCGTCGGCGGTAATGGCAGATGCGAGAGCGGTCGGTCGAGGTCACCGAGCGTTTTCACACACCCCACAGGTACTCGTTCCTTCGACGGGGTCCCACGTGAGGGCCCCTTCTCGGCACTCGGGACACGGTGCGTAGCTTGCTGACCCCACGTACGGTGGGACACTTGCGGACATTACATCTACATACATCCGGAGAGAGATAATAAATCTTTTCTCTAGATAACCTATTACGCTATTTTGAATACATACGTGCAAGATTATGACGAATATCGTGAAATATGCGTTTAGAAGTTGGCGTTGGGCGAGGCTGTCAAGAGAGTGGTCAGGTGGTCACCGTCGGGAATCGACCACGCGCGATGGGCAGGCGGAGAACCGTCGGAAGGAATTTAACACTCGTACAAGACACTGAAGTTACACGTGAAGGCGCAGAACGTTCTCCTCATCGCGTTTGGAGCCGCCGTCCTGTGGGTTGGGTGGGGAAACGCGTTCGGCCTACTCTGGCCGGGAGGACACCCGTGTGGAGTCTCCAGCCCAGAAGGTCTCCACCTAGATTCGACGTTACAGCTGGTCTACGTAAACCCCCAGTGTCCGGTCGTAGTGTACGACTACGCGTGGCTTGCCTTCCTCTCGCTTTCGGCCGTCGGCCTCACGGCAATCATCGGTGGGCGATATCAAATGAAACAGACGGCGGGCAAAACGGACTGACTCAACGGGCGTTTTGGTCAATAGTTGAACTTCTACACTCGGAAAGCTTCGCCAATCATAACCCGTGAGTGACGACTGAACGGAGAGCGAGCACGGTGGGATTCTCACCGAAGGAAGACGGTCGGCCTCGCGTTGCTCGGCCGCTGCGACTTCCAGGGTTCGAACCCCGGTGTCGCCACTCCTCGCGTTGCTCGGAGATGACGAGCACGGTGGGGTTTGGCTGTCTCGGTTGTCGGGCGGTAGAGATTGGCGCTCATAGGCTTTACAGATCAGGAAGGTGGTCGCTCCGCTGTTCGGCCTGTTCACGGTCAGAACGTCGGTCATAATGGCGGTCGAGAATATCCTTACTCGCGTTGAGTCGGTCTTTGACAACACGGCGGGGGACATCCTCTCGGCGGTAGTAGGTGACCCGACCGCTGCGAACGTCGTGGGGAGAACGGGCGGAAGGGCACTTACTGGCGTGATCGAGATGGGTGGCTTCGCATTCGTCAACATCCCGGTCATGTGGGCAAGGTTCCCCCCGCCAGCAGGGGCGAGTTACCCGATAGAGCGATGTCCGAAATGTGTTCGCGGCCGCGCGCCCGTACTCGGTAGCAATTAGTGGTTCTCGGCCGTGGTCATCAGTCACGTCTGGACGATGAAGCTCGATGTAGTCTTTGAGATATCGTGCCGTCGAATCGCTAATTCGATTCCAACGAGTTCCTTTCTCTTGGTTCTTGAGAGGGGTTCCCGATTTGGGACGGTGGACGAACTCGATTGCCGGTCCCGAGAATCGCGGATGGGTTCCTTCTAGGTCGAGATCGCGAAGGTCAAGCCCTCGAATTGCGCCGGTTCGAGCACCTGTTTCCCACAGCAGGAGCAGAGAGATATGATCGCGTGAAGCGGGATGTGCCCGTTCAAGATAATCCAGAATCTCGATAGCGCGAGCCGGTTCCAGTGTGGACGCTGAAACGTCCTCACCGTTCTTCATCGTAGGTAGCGTAACTTGCTCGTAGAGTTCCGGAGGAACAGCATCGATATCTGCGGCAAATCGTAGGAATCGACGAACCGTAGCGAGTTGGCCTTTGAGAGTGACCAATTTGATGGGTTCACGGTCGTCGCCGTGCCCCTCACGCCGCCACATTCGGTACTGGTAGAGGTTCCTTCCAGAGAGTTCGTTCAGGTTTTCAATGCCTTTCTCATCACAGAATTGGAGGAACGCACGCAGTCGATGTTTCGAACTCTTTTGGGTTGATTCAGCGTGCTCATCACGCATCGCGTCGTGATACATCTCGACGGCTTCGACCGGAGAGATCGGGTCGAGATCACTCATCGAACCAACTCCATTCGATTCCTTCGGGTGCGCCATCGGGAGCCATATCGAGTCAGTAAGCCCGCATGCCGATAAAGGTTTCCTAATTAGTAAACTTAGAAAGGTAAACCATAGATAGAAGGTCGATAATGGATTTCCCAAACGGGATACCATTATTAAGTTCGAGCAGGAACGGTGGTTATGAGCAATTCTGGAGATGGAGAAGATGAAATAGAAGTTGATGATCCCGAAGATCTTCATTACGATATTGATCTTTCTGGGGACGTTACTCCGGTGATTGGTGGAGATCCTCCAGACTGGTTTACTGGGGCAGACGCTCAGATTCTGTTTGTGATGTATACGGGACTCGTCCTTAGCCCGTCGATTATAGCAGAAAATACTAAGGTAACGCGTCAAACTGTATCAAAACGTCTAGACACGCTTCGAGCGGCCGGTTTTGTGGAAAAACTTGACCGTGGGAAGTATCAAATAACGAGAGATGGAGCTTTCGTTGTATCTGGTGATCCAGATATATACGACGAGAGTACAGATCCCGATCCAAATAATTCAGAAGAGTAGCCCGAAAGGTTCCTGTCAAACTGAATGTAGGAACTGCCGAATTAGTAATATTGTTACTAGTTATCGTGCAAGACAAAAGGCACGTATCGGGTACTGATCGACGGAGAACAACTTCCGAGTCGAACAGTTCGATAAAGAGAGTGTATGCATCCGTCGCCCGATGCCTAATATTGTTGATTAGTAGTTTTGGTTCCTAACTAACAGGTTTTATATAATAATCAAAAAATTTGCAAACATGGATACAGAAGCGTCGCTACTCTCCATACGGCGGTGGCTCATGATTATCTCTCTACTGCTCGTTGTTCAGGTCTACTACAGCGCACAGAGCAATTACTCAGCTCCACCCGGTGGAAACACTATGATACTGGGCCTTCTCGGTCTTGGGTTCGTGGTAGTGGGTTCTCTTGCTTTGTCTTTTTTCGAGAACCAGTAGAGGATGGCGAGTCCTGCTTCGACTGACTTGCGCTATGTACTCATCACAACTCCTTGAGCAGGTGTGCTGATTGGCAGGAATCCCAGCGGTCAATACGCACCTCTATTGACCGAGTCCTACGGCGTACTTAGTCTGGAATCTTTACAATCGCTTCTACCACAGATCCCGCGACACAGAACTACCAGCTAACGGTAGAGATGGAAGAGCGAGGAGCGGGTCCGGATATAGGTGGCCGTGATAGCTCGCGTTATTCTAACGTCCGAATCAACATTCTCACGACATCGTCTTCATACGCTATGTATCCCGTTGGAAGGTCGCCAATCGGGTTGGCCTCTCCATTCGAAACTCGGCGTTCTGCGTACCCACCTCCATTGACTGCTTCTGGCACTAATTCACGGGCATACTCGTTCGCCTGTACGTGTTCGTTACTGTAATCCGTGATTTCCTCGTCTGGAGGCTCTTCATCCACAACACGAGCAACAACATACTTGTTTTCAGCAGCGGAGAACATCCCACATCCAGAGAATGAACTCCCGATAACGACTCCGCCTGCCTGAAGCACTCTCCGTCGTTTCATAGATTTCGCCAGACACACTACCGATAAATATTTTCTAGCAAGTACTCCAAGGCATGGGGTGAATCAGCCGATTCAAATGAACGCTTTTTCGATTGAGTGGTCACCTCAGTCGCTGTGAGAAGCGTCTTCAATCTTCATGTATCATCTCCATACGTACAAGTTCTTGTTCGTAGCTGATATATCGCGTTGGGAGGTCGTCTATCGCGTCTTTGCCGGCGTCAGAAGCATGTTTTCTCGCAGAGCCAGTTTCAGCAGCTTTCGGAACGAGCTCTCGGGCAAAGTCGTTAGTCTGCACCTGTTCGTGGCTATACTCGGTGATTTTCCATTCTTCATGGTCGCCAGAGTCGAGAGCCGCATACACATACCAATCATTCCTCGATTGACCGTACGGGTTGACACACCCGGCAGTGAGTGCTCCGCAGAGACCGACCGACAGTCCTCGAAGCGCCTTCCGGCGCGAGATTGAGGGCATAGACCGAACGTGGTGGAAATTCCGTAAATACTTTCGGTGAATAGACACGTAGACGCATGTTCTACTACGAAAAGCGTGGTTGTTGTACTCTCGGGAGAGATTCAACTACTATCTTCGAGTTTGAAATATTTAGCACAGAATTTTTGAGGTTACTGGTTTTAAAGTGGGCGTTCGGGAGATAGTTTTTTATTTATGCGTTGTGAATTATCTGGGAAGGTGATTCAATGGCTGTCAAATTCGTCAGGGATGTCCATTTCGGGATACCGCTATTCGGCCTGATTATCCCCACGATTTGCCTTGCCGGGCTCTATCTAGTGAGTGAGGCATCCGGGTTCGTATTCGGGAATATCATCTTCGGTCTCACTATCGTGATGTCGGTGTTGTGGGCGATCGTGGCAGGGTGGGGCCGGAAAATGAGAGCAGCCAGTCCGATAAACGAATTGCTGTTCCGTTCTGGCTCTCGCTTCGCACAAGATGGACGCACCGATTCTGCCGATTCTGGCTTCTCGCTCCAGACTCAATTATTGACTGTTCTCACAGGTATCGTTTTGTGGGGATGGATATTCCTCCTGGTTGAATTGGTGCTACTCACATAATCAAGTCTATCCAGAAATAGCAATCGTCTACGGTACGTGGGCAGTCTTATGTAACGGCTATTTCACGGATAATGGTGTCTAACAAATAGAAACTCAACAGAGTCGGCAGAACTGCGGACTACTGGCGGGACGCACCGCAGGCGCGGGCCGGGCGGGGAGATCGGGCGCGTTCCGCACCCTCAAACATTCCGGTTCCGCCCGCCTCCGCGAGCTCACCGGGCGCGAGACTCAATCGGGCCGCTCCGCTTTCCGTTCCCGTTTCTCGTCGATGATTGCTTCCGGTCCTCGCTCCGCTGCGGGTCGGCTTAATCGACGAGAATTGCGAACTCCACCCTCACTCGTTTCGTGCCGGGCGAGTTCGCGCCTCCGGGGGGCATTCCTCATGATTGAGGGCTTACGGGTCACCCATCTCCCTGCCGGGCCTCTTGCGCGTGTGTTCCGGCGGCTTCGCCGCCGTCACGACCGCACCGCTCAGTAGTCGTTGAGGTCTGTATCAGCCGTCCGGCGTCTGGGGCGGTCGGGCGGCTGCGGATTCGGCGGGTCGAGGTGTTCCGCACCGTCGATTTGGACGTACGACACCCCGACGTTCTCCACGTCGTGGCGGCTCTCGCCGCGCTCATCGACGACACCAACACCGTCGAGCGACCAGCCGTCCGGCCCACCTTGCAGGTGTTTCGAGACGCTTCGGTCGGGGTCCGTCGCCGCCTTCTCGATATCTTCGGCGGTCGTTCCCGGCGCGAAGTGTGACGGTTCGACGGGACCGTCCTCGCCGGTTTCATCGTCGGGTAACTCGGCGTCAATCAACTCTCGGGAGCCTGTCGAGAACGTCACGCGCTGGGTTCCGGTCGCCCAGCACACCGACCGGAAGGCGAGTTCCGCCAGCGACCGGTCGAACAACTCCTCGCCATAAGAACCGATGTACTCCGCGATGTAGGACCCGAGGTTACTCACCGCCTCCACGTCGTCGGCGTTCGGGTCCACATCCGGGTCGACTCGGTTCACCGAAATCGGCCGCCGGTCCTCCTCCAGGTGGTGGTAGTCGTGGGCGTCCCGGTGGGCGATGTCGCAGTGTTTCAGATGCGCGTCTATCGCCGGTCGAAAGTCCGCTTCGGAGACTTCGCCGTCGACGAACACCGCGACGTGCATGTGGCCGTAGCCGCTGTTGTGGTGTTCGATGACTTTGGCGTACTCCCAGCGGGCAACGTCGAGCGAGCGATGCAGCGCCGGCCGCACGTTGTTCTCGAAGGGGTCTACCACGTCCCGCAGGTGGTCGGCCGGACAGCGGGGACCGCCAGCGCCGTTTTTCGTCGAGCCGGTCAGCGTCAGCATCACGACGTGCGGGTTTTTGAACTTCTGAAGCACCTGCCGTTCGAGCGCCTTCAGCTTCGCGTAGTAGATGTCTCCGTACGCGGGGGTATGCGAGTTCAGCATTGGGGCACGCACGAGGTCGCCGTCGGGGTCTCGAAACCGCAGGTGCATCCATCGGTAGTCGTTGTACCAGCCGAGGAACTCTCGTAAGACAGTCGACCAAGACTTAGAGCGGTGACCGCCATCAGCGCCGCGCGAGGCGTCTTCGCGGAGTGTCGTTGACTCTACGACCGACACCGGGCGATGAGAGCCGGGATGATCTGCGATGAAATCATCTACAATAGCGTTTTTTCGTTTCCACCAGCGAGTACGTTGGTCTAGACGTTCGCTAGAATCGCGGTTATTAGACTGTCTCTGTGGGTCTGACGGGTTAGTCTTGGAAGGCCGAGAGTGGGACTCCCAATCTGGTGCGTGCGAACCGTGAATAGAAGATTGGTCACTCACCGCAACCGCCCCCGCCCCGCAACTCGCTGGCTCTCTCCCTCCGGTCGAGAGCCTGCGCTCGGTCTTCCGGGTCGGCCCCCCATGGGAGGGGGGCCGCTTCCGGCCGGTCGTTCGGTCGGCCGCGGTTGGCGTCCGCGGCCGATCTCCTCGCAACGCTCCTAAAGGTCGCTCGCTCGTCGACAAGCCTCCCTCTCTCTACCTCGCTCGGAGCGGGTGGCCGGACGGCCGGAACACCGCCACGGACCGACGGGGACCACAAGGGCCCCGCTCTGGTCCTTACAGGGTGGGAGAGCGGGTGGGTGGGAGAATTTCGCCACGGAGAGTGAAGACGAATGCCCGTAAACCCGACAATGAAAACCGAGGGCAAGCGAAGGGGTCCGTTCAGAGGCTTGACGAACTCCGAAATCAGAGCGAATTGGGGAATGCGAGAACCACGAGAATATACGCAGTAGCAGGCTTCAGACGGGACTCTAAGACGAAGTACGAAACCGAAGGTTTCGGGACGAGCACGGTGGGATTCGAACCCACGGCCGTCGGATGGCTTCCCACACCGCAAGCCCGGTGCGGATAGAAGTCCGACGCTCTATCCTAGCTGAGCTACGTGCCCTACCGTCGAATAGCGGACCCCACCTCAAAAACGGTGCGAATCAGCCGTCGTACCGATACAGCGACAGCACGAACGGCAGCCGATGCAGCATCCAAATCGCGACCGGCAAGCCGATAATCGACACTGCCAGCAGGTTCGCGACGTTGGCCCACAGGAAACTGAGCCACCAGCCGACGAAGACGAAGTACAGCGCCCGCACGAGGAGGTTGTGCTGACCGCGGGCGCTGTCGGGGTCAAGCGTCGAGTTGGGCGTCTTCAGTGTCAGCGCCGTCGGGACGAGGTTGATGAGCTTCACCGAGATGGGGAGCAGAATCACGGTGAGTCCCAGCAGCCACGCGGCGTTGACGAGGACGGGCGTGAGCCACCAGCCGATGAAGACGAACCACAGCGCGCGGGTGAGAAACGAGCGTTCGGACATGGTTGGGGTAGGCGACGCTGGGGGATGAGCGTGACGGCCGCCGAGCAAAGCCTTCAAGCCCGACAGGGGGGTATCTCGGGGTGAATGCGAGTCATCGGAACCGTCGGGTTGGCCGGCAGCGGCAAAGGCGAGTTCGCCGCCGTCGCCGAGTCACTCGACATCCCGGTCGTGACGATGGGCGATGTCATCCGCGCGGAGTGTCGCAACCGCGGGCTGGACCCCGCCGAACACCACGGCGAAATCGCCCAGGCGCTCCGCGAGGAGAACGGCCCGGCGGCCATCGCCGAAGAGTCACTGCCCCACATCGAGGAGGCACTGGAGAACGCCGACACCGTCCTCGTCGACGGCATCCGCTCGGGCGTGGAGGTCGACGCCTTCGAGGAGCGCTTCGGCGAGGCGTTCGTCCTCGTGAGCGTCGAGGCGCCGTTCGAACTCCGCGAGCAACGCATCGGCGAACGTGGCCGGGACAAGGTCGACGGGGACGGCGAGAGCCTCGCCGCCCGCGACGAACGCGAGTTGGGGTTTGGCCTCGACGAGGCGATGGCGCGCGCCGACATCACCATCGAGAACACGGGGACGCTGGAGGAGTTCCGAACGCAGGTTCGGGAGGTACTACAATGATATACAGCATCGACGTCCAGATTACGGCACCGGTCAACGACACCGAAGTGACCGATCGGGTGGCCGACGCTATACACAACCTCTTCCCGGAGGCCGAAATCGAGTCACACCCCGGCGAACTGCTGGCGACGTGTCACTCGCTGGACCACCTCTCGGAGCGCCTCCACGAGCAGGCTATCCTCGACACCGCCCGCGGGCAGTTCTTCGCCGGACAGGAGGGCGACACCTTCAGTTTCGAGTTGAAGAAACAGGCTGCCTTCCGCGGAGCGGTCAACTTCGCCGTCGGCGAGGGGAGCGAACTCGGCGAGATTCACGTCCGCGTTCGAGTGAAAGAGCCCGACGTGGAGTCGTTCATCGACCACGTCGCACCGCCGACGGAGGACGGCCGGCCGGTCGACGCTACCGAAAGCCGCTGACGAAAATCGCCAGCCGCTCGCTGTGGTCACGGCGGCGCGTCACTCGGACTTCCTCGACCCACTTCACCCACTGAAAGCCGCGTCTGCCGGGGGCGACCAACCGTAGCGGGAAGCCGTGGCCGTGGCTGAGTTCCTCGCCATCGACGTGGGTCGCCAACAGCACCTCTCGAGCCTCCTCGATGGGGAGACTCCAGCGATAGCCGGTCACAGAACGGAACGACACCCACTCGGCGTCGGCTTCGGGACCGGCGGCGTCGAGCAGTTCGTCGACGGCGATGCCCTGCCAGTCGTGTTCGGAGTACCAGCCGCTGGTACAGTCGAGGAGTGCCCGCCGTTCGTCGCGAGCGAGGTCGTCGTAGTCGAGGTCGAGGGAGTCGGCAACCGCCCCGTCGACGGAGAGCGACCACGTCTCGCGGTCGAGTGGCGCGGGGCTGTCGGCAACCCAACTCGTGACTGGAAAGCCGTTGCCGTCGTCGCTTCCCTCCTCACGGGAGCCGGTGAATCGCCGCTGGCTGCCGGCCGTTTCGAGTGCGGCGTTGGCCGCACTCTGCAGTCGGTAGGTGGCCGCGCCGGCGACGACGAGGGCGGTGTAACGCAACGCGGTCCGGCGGCCCTCGAAGTCGGCACTCGACGGGAGGCCGAACCGCCAGTAGAGGTGGGCGACGAGTAGGGGAACGACGAGCAATCCGAGGCCGATGTGGAGGTTGAGCAGTCCCCACGGGCCGAGGTCGAGCGATGCACCGAACACCCACGCGACGCCGCTTGTGAGGGCAGCGGCAGTGACGACGGCGAGCAGTGCGGAGAGGGCGACGACGGCGCTTTCGGCAGCGCCGCGAAGTCGACGGCGGACCCGGGCGAGTTTGAGTGTGACGAGTGCCGCCACGACGAGGCCACCGACGCCGTGGGTGAGAAACACCCACGCCCGACTCGGGCGGCCGGAGTAGAGGCTGACGACGCCGGTGGTGACGACGAAGGCGACGCCAATGAGCAGCGACGCGTCGACGACGCGGGCGTTCGGTGCGCTCAGCCACGTCGGACGGTCCATACCGTGTGTTGGAACTGGACGGGCAAGCGTCTTGTCCGTCCGGCTGCTCGCTGTGCAGTCGCTGTGCGGGCGAGGCGGAAAGCGTCGAGAAACGGGAGTTCAGCTACAGTAGGCGTTCTCGTCGTCCATGAGGTTGCGAAGTCGCTCCCGGACGGTCGGCTCGAACTGTCGCGGTGCGCGGGCGGCGGTAAGCGACGGCGTCGCGTCCTCGTCGGCCCACGGGTCGCTGCGGCCACGGGCGGTGATTGCTGTCGTTCGGGCGTCGGTCATCGGCTGGGCGTCGGATCGGGGTTCGGTGCTCATTTGTAGGGTTTGAAAGTGCGGTCGAAGGCGGTGCGGTCGGACCGGAGAATCAGCAATGTACGCCTACAAGGAGGAGTTGCGAACCACGGACGCGGGCAGCGTTTCGCATGTACTTCGCTGTATAACACGATTGTTCATAAAGGTATCGAACAGCGGCTGTAATTGTCAACAGTCGTCCAGTAGAGCGGTGCTCGGAGGCCGTTCAGGGTTCGTAGACGGCGACAGTGGCCTCGAGGCGGCCGTAGGGAACGTCGTAGCGTTCGACCGGTTCCAGCGGCATCAGTTCGGGTTTCGTCGTCAGCGCGACACAGCGGTCGACGGAGCCCTCACGGAGGCGGTCGGCAAACGCCGAATACAGCTCTCGGAGGTCCTCGCTGACCCGGATGCCGAACGGGAGGTTCGTGACGACGCAGTCGGCGTCGAGCGTCGCCTCCCGGGCGTCGGCTTCGACGATATCGACGCACTCGACGCCCGCCGCGTCGCGATTGACGCGCCCACAGCGTCGCCACCGCGCCCGTATTTCTCGGGCCTCGATGTCGGGGTCGGCATCGACTGGTTCGTGGGCGGCCCGCCGCTCTTCGAAGGCCTCGCCGTCGTAGCGCGGCAGTGCGTCGAACGCCGGTTCGAATCCCGGATAGGGAATCCGGTCGGTCGCCGCCAGCGCCGCCTCGATTGGAATCGTCGCCGCCCCCGCCATCGGGTCGATTAGCCGGTCGTCGGCCTCGTAGCCCGCAATTCGGAGCATCGAGTAGGCGAACGTCGAGCGCAGCGGCGCGTCGTGTTCACAGACTCGATACGGCCGTTTGTGCAGCGATTCGCCGCTCAAATCGATTGCCAGCGTGAACCGGTCGTCGTATAGGTACGCCTCCAGCCGCACGGTCGGGTCGTCCAAATCGACGGGGAGGCGGTCGCCGGTCGACTCGCGGTAGTCGTCGATGACGGCCTGTCCGACCCGTTCGGCCACGTCGACGCTCGTAAACTCGTGGCTGCCGTGTCGGGTGCCGACGACCCCGAAATCGGCAAAAGGGAGGTGGGTGACGATATCGGCTTCCCGCGTGCGATCGTAGACATCTTCGAGTTCCGCGACCGGCGCATCGACGAGCACCTCCATGATTCGGTGGCAGGTCCGCGAGCGGTAGTGGAGGTCGTAAACGTCGGATTGGTTTCCACTGAACGCGACGACGCCACGGTGGTGTCTGTCGGTGTCGGCACCGATGAGTTCGGCGATTTCGTCACCAGCAATCGTCTCGAGCCCGCCGTTGGTCGTCGCGAGGAGTTCCACGACCGGGGCTACGGCCGGCGGAGTCAAAAGGGCAGCGAGAGCGAAGGCGGTTAATAAACCTCCGAAAAATTTATTTCGAAGCGCGCACATACCGTCGAGTGGAGGTGTTCCAAGATGGCATTCCCGACCACACCGTCAGGTTCGTGGACGAGTGACCTCGGTCTCCCGTCTCGCCTGTTCGGAACGGACGGGAGCGAGGATGGCTTCGAACTGTACGAACAGGAGGACGCTTTCGTCCTCAGCGTCGAGATGCCCGGCTTCGACCCCGAGGACATCGACCTCCGCTGGGACGACGGCCGACTCTACGTCGCCGCCGACCACACCGACGACGACCGCAGACGGCGGAAGCGGTACTATCGGTCGTTCCGCCTGCCCAAGCGGGTCGTCGACGCCGACATCGAAGCCGAGTACACCAACGGCGTCCTCGAAGTGACCATCCCCATCGCCGAGGGCACCGCCCCCGGCGAGGCCATCCCCATCGAGAGCTGACCAAACGAACGGTCGGCTCCGTAGCGTTCGGAATTCGCTGTTTTTTGAGCCTCAAACCGCCAGTAGCAACGCCAACGCGACGGCAATCCACACCACCTTCAGCGTCGTGTTCACGACGACGACTTTCGTGCCGAACTCCGTCCCCCAGATGCCAAACTGGAAGGGAATCGACCGCTTGAACGTCGAGACGGTGAAGGAGACGATGCCGCCGAGCAGCATCGTCGCGACGGCGGTTCGGGCGGTGAAGACGCCGTCCTCGATGAGCGGGGCGATGGTGATTGCGCCGCTCGTGGTGTCGAAGGCGTAGACGACGATGACGGGGACGGCCGCGGCGGGCAGGCCCGTCAGCGTCGCCAGCGGGTCGGCGGCGCCACCGGTCAGCGCTTCGAGGTCGTAGTACGTCGTCAACAGGACGACGAGGGTGTAGACGACGACGAGTCGGGGGAGGATGTCCCACGTCTTCTCGACGCCGGAGCGGCCGGCGTCGAGGAGTTTCCCCCGCGTCGTCTCGGGCGGCCCGTCGTCGCTCTTTCCACCGTCTGCTCGCGCGTCGGGAGTGGCCTCGCCGTCACTCTCGCCGCCCGTCATCGCCTCGGGGTCGACGTTCTTCGCCGAGAGCAACAGGGCCCCCAGCGCGACGCCGGTGAGCGTAATCGCGAGTGCGACGCCGGCACGCGCGCCGACGTACAGCAGGCCGACCCGGAGTCCGAGAATCGGAATCAGGACGGGCGCATAGAAGGTGAAGATGTGCTGAACGAAGCCGAAGAACGTGTTGATGGTGACGGCGACGAGCGTCGCACGGTCGTCGAGCAACCCGGAATCGCGGTACTCCGCGAGCATGCCGTAGCCGGCCGTCGTCGAGGCGGCCGTCGTGATGATGGCGCCGCCGACCTCGTCGGGAAGGTTCGCGGGGCCGGTCAGCGGCCGCGACAGCGTCGCGATGTAATCGATGACGCCGAAGGCGACGAGCAGGTTCGCGAAGGTAACCCCACCCGCGATGGCGACGGCGATGGTGAGCACTCGCGGCAACACGTCGCCGACGAGTAGTGAACCGATGCCGGGGGCCATTCGAGTAGAAACAGGGGCGGGGCGGTGGAAACGGTTGCGTTTCGGGTGGAGCGCGCCGGGACCCAATACGGACAGTTGTAGTCCGTTACAACGACCCGTATCAGTCCGCGCCGTCGCACTCTCGCCAGCCACAGGCGGGACAGTGTCGGCTCCCACCGGCGTCGACGGTCGGCGCCGAACACCGGAGGCAAGCGAGGACTTCCGTCGAGATTGCCATCACTCCTCCTCCACCTTGATATCCGCGGAGAGGCCCTGTGCCATCTCGATGTCCTTGGAGTTGTTCAGCGTCCACGCCGTCCGCTCGGTGACCGCCTCGATGATTTCGCGAGCGGAGGGGTAGCCGTTGCCGGATTTCTTCACGCCGCCGAACGGCAACTGTACCTCCGCGCCGATACACGGGAGGTTCCCGTAGGCCAGACCGAGTTCCGCGTGGTCGCGGTAGTAGTTGATTTGCCGGTAGTCCTCGCTGATTATCGACCCCGCGAGGCCGTACGGCGTCGCGTTCTGGAGTTCGACGGCGCGTTCGATGTCGCCGTCGTACTCGATGAGCGCGACGTGGGGACCGAACACTTCCTCGTGGATACACCGGAGATCCGGATCGTACGGCGTCTCGTAGACGAACGGGCCGACCCAGTGGCCGTCCTCGTGGCCGTCGGGAATCTCCTCGTCACCGAGGTCGGTTCGGTCGACCAGCACCTCGACGCCCTCCTCGCGGGCGAGGTCGTTGTACTTGCGAACCTTCTCGCGGTGCTCGGGTTCGATGAGCGGCCCCATGAACGTCCCCTCGTCGAGGGGATCACCGACGGCGACTTTCTCGACGGCGGCGACGAAGCGCTCCTTGAACTCGTCGTACACGTCGGTGTGAACGATGAGTCGCTCACTCGACACACAGCGCTGGCCGGTCGTCTTGAAACTCGACAGCACCGCCGCGGGCACCGCGAGGTCGAGGTCGGCGTGTTCGGTGACGACGACGGCGTTCTTGCCGCCCATCTCGCAGGCGGCGAGTTTGCCGGGCGTGCCGCCGACCGTGTCGGCGATGCCGTGGCCGACCTCCGCGCTGCCCGTGAACAGCACCGTCTCGATGTCGCTGTCGACGATGGCGGCGCCGGCGTCGCCGAATCCCTGAACCATGTTGAACACGCCGTCGGGAATCCCGGCGTCGACCATCAGCTCCGCGATGGCGTGGGCACACTTCGGCGTCTGTTCGGCGGGTTTCCAGACGACCGTGTTGCCCTCGACCAACGCGACCGCCATGTGCCAAAACGGGATGGCGATGGGGAAGTTCCACGGCGTGATACAGCCGACGACGCCGCGGGGACTCCGGCGCATGTAGGCGTCTTTCGCCGCGATTTCGGAGGGCACCACGTCGCCGTGAGGGTGGCGTCCGTTGCCTGCCGCCCACTCGACCATGTGGGCCGCCTCGACGATGTCCGCCCGACCCTCGCTTATTTCCTTGCCACACTCACGGGTGACGAGTTCGCCGAGTTCGTCCGTCCGCGCCTTCAGTTCCTCGTAGACGTCCCAGAGGTACTCCGCGCGGTTGGGGTAGGAGAGTTCGCGCCACTCCTCGAAGGCGTCGGCGGCGGCGTCGACGGCCGTCGCGACATCCTCCTCGGTCCCCCGAGGGAACGCACCGAGTGACTCTCCAGTCGCCGGGTTTTCGCTTACGAACGTCTCTTCTCCCTCGACCCACTCGCCGTCGATGTAGTGTGCGTGTGACTCCATACACCAACGTCCGTACGGACGGCAGAATACCCCACCCCGACCATGGTCAGCCCTGCCGAAACCGACCGCATCGGTGCCGCGAGCGGCCACCGCTTCCGACCATGGTCGGGTGACCTTCGACGGAAGACAGCGTCTTATTCTCTGCGTACGAACTGAGCATGATGGGCCAGGCACAGCCGGGGACCGGCACGCGACTCACGCTGGATCTGTGGCATCCGAACTGCTGGGCGATAGAGGCGACCGAGAAGACATCGGGCGGCGTCTTGGCACACGCGATATACAACACGCCGAAGGCCAACGTCGCAACCGACTCCGTCAACGGGCTGTTCACCGCCTTCGCGGACAGTACCGAGGAACTGGAAGAACTGCTCGCCGCCATCGAGGACTCCCCACACAGCGGCGAACTGCTGGAGTTACAGGAGCGGTTCGGGTCGGGCCACGCCGCCCCCGGCAATGTCGTCCGGGAGTTCTTCCTCGAGTACGACCCGAGCGACATGGTGTGTCCCGTGTTGCTCCAACACGGCTTCGTCCACAGCGAACCCGTCCGCATCGAGGACGGCCGGGAGTACTGGCAGGTGAGTTTCGCCAACGAACGCGCCGACATCGAATCGGCTCTGGATGGCGTCCGCACCGATGCCGGCGCGGAGGTCACCGTCGAGCGAATCACCTCCGGCGATGCCCGACGCCCGGAGCGACAGCGCCGACTCGATGCCCTGACGCCGACCCAACGCGACGTGTTCGAACTCGCACGCGAGCGGGGCTACTACGAGTGGCCCCGCGGCGTCTCGACGCGCGACCTCGCGGCGGAACTCGACGTTTCGAAGACGACGCTACTCGAACACCTCCGGAAGGCGGAGGCGAAACTACTCGACCCCCAGGCCCACGAGTAGCCGCTCACCGGCCGACGATGGCCCGCAGCGCGAACAGCGCGTTCGACTTCCGCTCCCGAATCCGTCGGTAGAAATACGAGAACCACTTGTTACCGTAGGGGACGTACTGATACACCGGCACGTCGCCGGCGAGGTCACGCTGGGCCGACTCCCGGACGCCCATCAGCATCTGCACCTCGTAGGGGGTGCCGTATTCGTCGTGCATCTCGGCGGCGTACTCGAGCATCGCGGGGTCGTGGCTGCCGACCGCGACCCCGTCGTCGAACTCCCGGAAGGCGAACTCGATACAGTCCCGGTAGGCGGCATCGACCGCCTCGCCGCCCTTGTGGGCGATCTCCTTCGGTTCGTCGTAGGCGCCCTTCACCAGTCGCACCTTTCCGGGGAGTTCGGCCAGCCGCTGGAGGTCCTCCCGAGTCCGCTTGAGGTTGGCCTGCACGCAGACGCCCACGTCGCCGTCTGTCTCGCGGGCGTGGTGTTCGAAGGCGTCGAGAGTCACGTCGGTCGTCGTGTGGTCCTCCATGTCTATCCAGACGAAACAGTCCCGCTGTTGGCCGGCGTCGACGATAGTCGCGAGGTTCTCACGGAAGGCCTCTTCGCCCACGTCGAGGCCGATTTGGGACGGTTTCACCGAGACGCAGGCGTCGACGCCCGCCTCGTCGATGTCGTGAATCAAATCGACGTAGGCCCGCGTGTCGGCATCGGCATCCGCCCGCGTCTCGTAGTGTTCGCCGAGGAGATTGAGGATGCCGGCGACGCCGTCGGCGTTGCAGTCCCGGATGTGGTCGATGGCCGTCGCGGCGTCCTCGCCGGCGACGAAGTTGCTCGCGATGGGGGGTAGCATACTCGAGGGTAGTGTCGTTTCGGGGTCAACCCCCACCCTACCATACGATTCGGTCGGATTTGTGAGAAAATAAGCCGCCTCCTCGGCCGTCGCCTCAGCCGCCGAGGTACAGTTTCGACACCTCCTCGTTGTCGAGGAGGCCGTCGGCGGTGCCCTCGTAGGCGACGGTCCCCTGGTCGAGGACGTAGCCGCGGTCGGAGATGTTCAGCCCCTTCGTCGCGTTCTGCTCGACCATCAGGATGGCCGTGTCCAGTTCGTTGACGGCGACGACGTCCTCGAACACCTCGTCGGCGGTGTTCGGTGCGAGACCGGCCGACGGCTCGTCGATGAGCAACACGTCGGGTTCCATCACGAGCGCGCGGGCGAAGGCCAACACCTGCCGTTGGCCGCCCGACAGCGTCCGTGCCTTCGCGCCTCGTTTCTCGTCGAGTATCGGGAACCGCTCGTAGAGGTTTCCGATTACTTCGTCGAGCCCCTCCGAGCGGGCGACCCCGCCCATCCGGAGGTTCTCGTCGATTGTCAGCGACCCGAAGACGTTGTCGGTCTGGGGGACGTAGCCGATGCCCTCCCGGACGATGTCCTCGGGGGCCATCCCGCCGATGTCGCGACCGTGGAAGTCGACGGTCCCCTCCCACGGTGTCAGCAGGCCGAACGCCGTCTTGAGGACGGTCGACTTACCGGCGCCGTTGGGACCGACGAGACAGACGATTTCGCCCGCGTCGAGGTGCATCGTCAGGTCGTCGAGGACCTGCACCTCGCCGTAGCCGCTGTCGACGCCCGACAGCGACAGCACGTGGTCGCTCACGCGCCACCTCCGAGGTACGCCTCGATGACGCGTGGGTCGCTCTGGACCCGCTGGGGTGGCCCCTCCATCAGGACGCTGCCCTGGTCGAGGACGATGACCGGGTCCGCGAGATTCATCACGAACTCCATGTCGTGTTCGATGAGCAGGAACGTCGTCCCCTGCTCGTTGAGTCGGCGAATCTGCTCGGCGAGGTCCTTCCGGAGCGTCGGATTGACGCCCGCGACGGGTTCGTCGAGCAGCAGCACTTCCGGTTCAGCCAGCATCGCCCGCGCCAACTCGACCAACTTCATCTGGCCGCCGGAGATGTCCGTCGCCGGCTGGGTCGCCAGATGGTCGAGTTCGAACTCCTCGAGGATGCGCTGGGCGTCGGCGAGGCTCTTCGATTCGTGCTCGCCGACCTCGCCTGGGGAGGTGAACAGTTTGATGAACGACTCGCCGGGTTGGTTCCGCGGCCCGACGAGCATCGCCTCCCGGACCGTCATCCCCTCCAGTTTCCGCGGCGTCTGGAACGTCCGGATGAGACCGTGGTCGGCGACCTGATACGGTTCGGCGCCGGTCACGTCGACGCCGTTGACCTCGACGGTGCCGCCGTCGGGTTCGTAAAACCCCGAAATGAGGTTGAAGATGGTCGACTTGCCGGCGCCGTTGGGACCGATGAGCCCCGTAATCGTGCCGCGTTCGACCTCGAAGGTCGCGTGGTCGGTGGCGACGAGACCGCCGAAGCGTTTCTGGAGGTCGTCGACGCGCAACACGACGTTGTCGGCCGATGTCTCGGAATCGTCGTCGAATTCGAACTCGCTTTCACTCATCGGTATCACCTGCTTTCGATTCGCGGACGCCGGATTTCGGCGTCTTCGGGGTCGAATCGTCGACGGAACTCGGCCATATCAACTCCCGCTGTGGCGGCAACACGCCCTGCGGTCGGAACCGCATGACGAGGATGATGATGACGCCGATGAGCAGCAGGCGCATCGGTGCGGGGTCGATGGGAAGTTCGGCGAACCGGACCGGCGAGATGCCGACCGGGACCTGAATTTCGTTGAGGAATCGAGTCCCCTCCCGGATGGTGACGACGAGGACGCCGCCGAACACCGCTCCACGGTTGGAGCCGCTGCCGCCGAGAATGACCGCGACCCAGACGTAGAACGTCGTGATGGGGTCGAGGTCGCCGGGGCTGACGAAGAGGTTCAGATGCGCGTAGAAGACGCCCGCGAGCGCCATGATGAGGCTCCCGAGGACGAACGACTGCATCTTGAACGAGTAGGTGTTCTTCCCGAGCGCTCGCGCGAGGTCCTCGTCGGAGCGGATGGTCCGCAGGACGCGACCCCACGGCGAGCGGTGGGCGCGTTTGAGAACGAAGTAGCTGACGCCGACGAAGACCAGCACCAGCGCGACGTTCAACAGCGCGCTCCAGAATGAGGTGCCGAGTCGAATCGGCGACCCCGGAATCACGACGATTTCCAGTCCCGGCATCACCTGCGGGAACGTCGATAACACCGGCCAGCCCTCGAAGAAACTCGGAATGCCGCGGACGCCCGCGCTGCCGTTGGTCCACTCCCGCTGGTTGAGGACGACGAGGCGGACGACCTCCGCGAGGCCGAGCGAGGCGATGGCGAGGTAGTCCGCTCGGAGTCGAAGCGTGGGAATGCCGATAATGACTGCGAGTACCGCCGCCGCGACGAGGGCGACGACGAGGCCGTATATCGGGTTGAACCCGCCGGCCAGCGGCGAGGTGCTGCCGCTCATCAGCGCCGCGCCGTAGGCGCCGATGCCGAAGAACGCGGCGACGCTGAAGTTGATGAGGCCGGTAAAGCCCCACTGTGCGTTCAGGCCGAAGGACAACAGCGCGTACATCCCCGCTAGACCGACGATGTAGAGGAAGTACGCGGGACCGAGGCCGCCGGTCACGAGGCCGACGACGAGCAGCGCGCCGAACAGCGCGATGAAGGCGACGACGCCCTTCTCGGCGACGGTGAGCGACGCCCAGTAGCCGGGGTCGTCTTCCGCATCGGCGTCGGCCGCCGGGGGTTCCTCCCCGTCGGTGGATGCGTCGGCCATTCAGACCGCCTCCCCGGCGATGCCGTTCGGTCGAACGAGCAACACCGCGACCATAATGACGAACGCGATGGCGTTCGCGTACTCGATGCCGATTGTGATGCCGACGGAGTCGGGGACGTACGGGAGGTACGCTCCGAAGTCGGTGAGCAGCCGGATATCGGAGAGAATCGGCGTCAACTGGTTTATCATCCCGATGAGGAAGCCGCCGAGCATCGCGCCGTACACCGACCCGATGCCACCGAGGATGACGGCCGCGAAAATCAACAGCAGGAGGTTGAATCCCATCCGCGGCGCCAGTTGGTTGAACAGCCCCAAGAACACGCCGCCGGCACCGGCGAGTCCGGCGCCGATGACCCACGCCAGCAGTTTGATGCGGTTCGTCCGGATGCCACTGACGCGTGCGAGGTCGGGGTTGTCGGCCATCGCGCGCATCTTCCGACCGAGGTCGGTGTGCTGCAACAGGACGTGGAGCCCCGTGACGAGTACGACCGCCGAGATGACGATGGCCACGTCGTGGACGGTCACCCGGATGCCGTAGGGGACGAACGCCTCGATGGGTCTGACCGCCTGAATCCCGTAGCGGGTGAAGTCGGCGCCGAAGCGAATCTGCACCAGCGCGCGGTAGACGAAGGCGACGCCGATGGAGGTGATGAGCAGGCCGATAGAGCCCACGTCGAGCGGTTTGTACACGAACCGCTCGGTCACCAACGCGACGACGACCGCCGCCGAGAGGCCGACGAGTAACGCGACGAAGAAGCCGTACGGAAGTCCGAGAACGGCCCCGCCGAGGCCGCCGACAGCGCCGAACGTCACCAGTGCGGCGTAGGCACCGACGGTCATCGTATCGCCGTGAGCGAAGTTCGCGAACCCGGCGATGCTGTATATCAGCGACAGGCCGATGCTCCCGAGGACGATGATACTGCTGAAGACGAGTCCGTTCGCCAGATATTCCAGAAGCGGCATCGGTCGTTAGGACTCGATGAAGCCGGTTCCGACGTAGTCGTGGTCCTCGACGGTGAGAATCTGCAGGAACCCGACGGGGTCACCGTTCTCGTCGAAGTCGATGGGGCCGCTGACGCCCTGATAGTCGACGTCGGATGGGCCGCCACCGTCGGCGAGAATCTGGCTTGCTGCCTCGAAGGTAGTCACCTGCTCGCCCTCGGGGCGCGTTACGTCGCGGACCGTCTCCTGGAGCGCCGCGCCGGTGAACTCGTCTGCGGCCTGAATCGACAGCGCCGCGGTGACGACACAGTCGTAGGCGTAGGCGGACCACGCGGTCGGCTGTTCGCCGTACTCCGACTCGAAGGCGGAGGCGAACTCCTGGTAGTTCTCCTGTTCGACGGGCGCCGAGGGGACGACGATTTTCATGCCGTCCATGCTGCCCTCCGGCGTGTTCTCTAAGACGTTGTCGCCGGAGACGGAGTCGGCGCCGTAGAGCTGCGCCTCGTAGCCGCTGGAGAACGCCTCGTTGACCATCGTCGCGAACTCCGCCTGATAGGTGACGAACAGCCACGCGTCGGCCCCGGAGCCGTCCATCTCGGAGACGACGCTCGAATACGACTGCTGTTCTTGGTCGTGGGGCGTGTTGTAGACGACTTCCCCGTCGTAGGCCTCGACGAAGGCGTCGGTGAGGCTCTGACCGTAGTCGTTGTTGACGTAGGTAATCGCCACCTCGTCGTAGCCGTCCTCTTCGATGATGTCCGCCAGCGCCACCGACTGGGTGCGGCCGGTCGGCGACATCCGAAGCAGACCGGGGAACTCCGTGAGGTTCAGCCCCGTGGAGTTCTGGCTCAACTGCACCACGTCGGTGCCCTCGATGACGCTCTCGTAGATGGCCAGCGACACCCCGGAGCCGACGGCGCCGATGAGGAACGGCACCGAGTCCTGGTTGACGAGTTTCTGGGCGGCGGAGACGCCGCCTTGACTCTGGCCTTCCGAGTCCTCGACGACGATGTCGAGTTCACGACCGTCGATACCGGCGTCGTTGACTCGTTCGAGTGCGAGGTCCTTGCCTCGTTGGTTCCGCTCGCCGAACGCCGACAGCGAGCCGGTGAGGGCGTCGACCATCCCGATAGTGTAAGGGTCGTCGCTGCCGCCGTCGCCGTTTCCATTACCGTTGCCGTCGTCGCCGTTGCCGTTGCCGTTACCGTTGCCGTTACCCTCGTCGTCGGTCGTGCTGACACAGCCGGCCAGCGACACCAACCCTGCCGCACCCGTCGCTTTCAGTACACTCCGCCGATCCATCCAGTTCGTGATATCCTCTCTCATGGGCGTCTACTGGAGAGGTAACGGCACCATGGGGGTTAACCCGCTACCGACCATGGTAGGTCCATCGGAGAATTACCCTCCCATCGGCCGGCAGAGGCGACGAGTCCCGATACTCAGCGGACGGCGTCGAGGCCATCGGATGCGACCCGAATCGCGTCCTCGGCGGCGTCGACGAAGCCGAGAAGTTGGACGAAGCCGTGAATCATGTCGTCGTACTGGGCGTGGAACACTTCGTTGCCGGCGTCCTCCAGCGCCTCGGCGTAGGCGTCGCCCTCGTCCCGAAGCGGGTCGAAACCGGCGGTGACGACCGTCGCCGGCGGCAGCCCCGAGAGGTCGTCGGCCAGAAGTGGGGCGAGGTACTCGTTTCGGGAGTGGACCGGCGACTGGACGTACTGGTCCTGGAACCACTCCATCGTCTCGCGTTCGAGGAAGTACCCCTCGGCGTTCTCCTCGCGGCTCTCGTACTCCTCGAACGGCGACCCACAGACGGGGTAGAACAGCACCTGGTGGGCGATGTCCGGCCCCACAACGTCGTCCGTCACGTCGAGTTCGGCGTCACGGGCCATCAGCGAGACGCCCGCCGAGAGGTTCGCGCCGGCGCTGTCGCCGCCGACCGCGAGCGTGCCGTCCCCGCCGAACGCCTCGGGGTTTTCGTCGACGTACTCGGTGGCGGCGTAGGCGTCCTCCAGCGCCGCGGGGAAGGGGTCTTCCGGCGCCAGCCGGTAATCGACGGAGACGACCGTCCAGCCGCTCTCCTCGGCCAGTTTCTGACAGACGTTGTCGTGGGTGTCGAGTCCGCCGACGACGAAGCCGCCGCCGTGGAAGTACGCGAGAATCGGCCGGTCGCCCTCGCCGGGCTGGTAGACGCGGGCGTCTAACTCGCCGGTCGCACCGGCGACGGTGGTGTCGTACTCGTCGTACACCTCGTAGGAGGGCGTGAAATCCGCGACGGCGTCGAACTGTTGGCGGGCACCCTCGACGCCGACCTCTTCGAGCGCCGGCGTCTGGTTGACCATGTCGAGGATGGGCTGTAGCTGTGGATTGGGTTCGTCTGCCATGCCATCCTGTTTTCGCGCGGACACTTGAGCCTATGTGCCGCCGCAGATACGGCTGGAAGTCAACCCCGTCGCCTCAACACGCCATGTTGGTCGTGGCCCCACGGGAGCGGACCGACCCGTCGGCAGCGAGGAGAACCGCGAAGTTCGAGTCGTTGCAGTCGATTCGCTCCTCGGATACCTCCACAGTCGTCTCGTGGCGCTCCGAACGGACGTGGACCCGATAGCGGGCGCGGAAGGCGAACCGAATACCGAGATACGCCGAATTGGAGACCGAAACGGTCGTCTCGTAGAGTTTCTCGCCGTCGGCGACTTCGATAGTGACCGTCGTCTCGACGGGGTCGTCGGTTTCGGCCGCGACGGTGACCCAGTGAGAATCATCGCCCGAGCCGACGGCGAGCAGTTCGACGGTCTCCCCGTCGGGAACCGTCCCGGCGTCGAGTTCGTCGAACAGCCACATCAGTCGGAGCGACGCTTGGTCGGAGTCCAACGTCGAAACGTCGGGATAGGCTCCGACCGTCGAGCGAGCACGGTCGAGACACCCGGCGAGAGACAGGGTACCCCCGACCGGGAGCGCACGGAGGAGTTGGCGGCGGCGCACACCTGCCACATTTCTATCAAGCGGTAAGTATTTTCTTCAGGAAGCGGCCTCAGAAATCGATGCGGAGATACGACGTGTCGTTGCGGTAGTTGTACGCCTCGACGACGGTGCCGGCGGCCGAGAGGACAACAAAGGCGAGTACGACGATGCTCCCGTCGGTCGAGACGTGCCACAGCGCGAACACGACGGTCAGCCACGCCGCGTTGGCGACGTTGAAAAGCGGGTGATTACGGACCGAATCGAAGGCACTGGCGAGGAGGTACGCGGCGACGAGGACGCTCATCGCGACGAACGTCGGCTCCAGCGGTTCGTCGCTGAAGGAGACGGCGAGGCCGACGACGGCGAGGAAGACGACGAGGACGACCAGTCGATACACACTCGCCCGACCGAAGGGCGTAGACAGCGGCATGAACGGAGGTGGCCGCGTGACCACTAATCGTTTGCCGTGTGAGCCCCCTCACTCCCGAATCTCGGAGAGCCCTCGGGAATCTCCTTCCTCGAAGTGGGCGTCGAGATAGTCCAACACCGCCTCGTAGGCCTCGATTTCGGCGGTTCGCTCGGTGGCCGCATCCAGCCGGTCGTCCGCTATCGCGTCGACTCGCTCGGCCTCGGCGTCCTGCTTTCGTTCTTCGAGGAACGACCGGAGGCGGTCGCTCCTGATTCGGTCTACGTCGGAATCCAACACGAACCGCGTTTCGGACGGCGACGACTTGAAACCGTGGCCGCCGAATCAGAACGCTTCAGTCGCCGAACGGCCCCATCCCGCCGAGGCCGCCGCCACCGCCGCCACCGCCGCCGCCCTGCATCTGTTTCATCATCCGCTGCATGTCGCCGTCGCCCATCCCCTGGAACTGCTTCATCATCCGGCTCATCATCTTGTGCTGTTCGAGCAACTCACGGATGGTCTCCTCGTCCTTCCCGGAACCGCGGGCGATGCGCTCGATTTGGCTCTGACCGATGGAGCGGGGGTTCTCCAGTTCGTTCTCGGTCATCGAATCCATGATGACATCGAAGTCCCGGAGACGGTCCTGGGTCATGTCCATCGCATCGTCGGGGAGTTGGTCCTTGATGCCGCCGCCCAGCCCCGGAATCATGTCCATCACCTGGTCGAGCGGGCCCATCTTGTTCATCGCGTTCATCTGGTTCCGCATGTCCTTCAGGGTGAACTCCCCTTTCATCAAGTCCTCGGGGTCCCAGTCTTCCTCCTCTTGGGTCTCCTGCATCGCGCGTTCGACCCGCTCGGAGAGCTGTTTGAGGTCGCCCATCCCCAGCAGTCGGGAGATGAAGCCCGAGGGTTCGAACCGCTCGATGTCGCCGACCTCCTCGCCAGTACCGAGGAAGGCAATCGAGGAATCCGTCTGGTCGACGGCGGCGAGGGCGCCGCCACCTTTCGCCGTCCCGTCGAGTTTCGTTATCATCACGCCGTCGATACCGACCGAACCGTGGAACCGTTCGGCCTGGTCTTTCGCGCCCTGACCGATTGCGGCGTCTAAGACGAGCAGGTTCCGATCGGGGTCGACGACCGACTCGATTTGCTCTAACTCCTCGATGAGGTCGTCTTCGAGGGCGTGTCGACCGGCCGTGTCGACGATGCGCACGTCGGCGTCTTCCGTCGCTTCGAGGCCCTTCCGGGCGATGTCGACGGGGTCGTCGTTGTCCGGGTCGCCGTAGAAGTCGACCTCGGCACGTTCGCACATCTGTTTGGCCTGGTCGTAGGCGCCGGGGCGGAAGGTGTCGGTCTGGATGACCGCCGGACGGAGGCCCTTCTTCGAGAACCACCACGCCATCTTCGCGGCGCTCGTGGTCTTCCCCGACCCCTGAAGGCCAGCGAGCATGATGGTCTGTTCCTCCAGCGGGAGTTCGGTCGACTCGCCGACGAGTTCGACCATCTCCTCGTAGACGATTTTGAGGACGTGGTCTTTCGCCGTCGTGCCGGCCGGCGGTTCCTCCTGCAGTGCGCGCTCCCGGATGGAGTCCGAGAGGTCCATCACGAGCGAGACGTCGACGTCGGCGGAGAGCAGGGAGCGTTGAATCTCCTTGACGATCTCCTCGACGTCGTCCTCGCTCAGGGTCGTCTTGCCCTGTAACTTGTCGAGCGTTCCCCGGAGGGAACTGCCCAAGTCGTCGAGTACCATTTACACTCCGTACGCTACCCAGCCGGTAAAGGCTTTGTTCGTTGCGACGGCCTCAACCCCCGGCGAGCCGAGCGTCGAGCGCCGGGACTGCCTCACGACGTACCCATAGCTCGATGGCGGCGGTGCCGAGCAACAGCGGCACCGCGGCGGGCCACAGGAGACTCGCTGCCGACCCGACCGTATCGCCGCCGGAGGGCTCCGACAGGAAGGACCCGACTTCGACAGCCGCGAAGAGAAGCGGCGAGAGCAACCCGAATCGAGCGACGAGCGCGACTGGTAACCCGACCACGAGAAGGGGGCCGAACGCGACGAACGCGAGTTCCGCCAGTGGCGCGACGTACCCGTCGACGCCAATCGACCGCGCGACGACGCTGAAATCGTCGCCGCCCGGTGAGAGCACGTGGACCATCCCAGTCCACAGCGCACCGACGACGATACCGGCCGCGAGCGATGCTTCCGTCGCCGCCGACAGTCGGACCTCGTTGCGGCCGAGCAGTCGCCGACACCCGTATTCGACTCCCCCGGCGACGAGGACACCGGGGAGGACGACGGTGCCGAGCAGCGATAGCTCGATGGTCACGAGCGGGACGGCGAGGACGGCCGAAAGAACCGGCGCGTACAACCGGAGGGCAACGAAGAGCGCCGCGCCGCCGAGGAGGGCCGTTCCGACGGCGACGGCCACTGCCGGTCTCGAGGGGAGCGTTCCAATCGCGACCATCTGGAGGCCGAACAGGGCCACCGACACCGCCAGCGTGACGGTCGGAGATGGAAGTGGGCTGTCAAACGGAAGAGAATCGAGGAGGGCCATACGCGGCGCATCGGCCGCCGTCGAAATGAGCGTTCGGTCGCTGACCGCGAGTCCCCCGAGTGAAAGACCTACCACCGCGGCGTCCGACTGACGGATATGGAGCCGATTCAGGCCGCCGACTATCACGATATCGTTCAGGTGTCGGACCCCCGGCTGTCGCCCGACGGCGAGACGGTCGCGTTCGTCCACGAGGACCCGGTAGACGACGAGAGCTACGACCGGAACGTCTACACCGTCCCAGCAGACGGCAGCGCCGACGCCGAACCGTTCACGACCGGCGACAGCGACACCGAGCCGCGCTTTTCGCCGTCCGGCGACCGACTGGCGTTCGTCCGGAGCGACGACGAAACCGCCGAGGTGTACGTCGTCCTCACCGACGGCGGCGAGGCCCGACAGGTGACCGACGTGGTCGGCGACGTGTCCTCGATAGCGTGGCGACCGGACGGCGAGTCGTTGGCGTTCACCCAGCGCGTCACCGAAGCCGAACGCCGGGCGGGTCAGGACCTCGCGGTCGAGGACGACTACGAGCGGGAGACCCCGGACCCTCGCGTCATCGACCGGATGGTGTACCGTGCCGACCAGCAGTACTTCGACGGAACGCGGAGTCACGTCTACACCGTCGACCTCGATTCGGAGGCGGTAGAACGCCACACCGACGGCGACTTCGACTTCGTCTCGCCGACCTTCGGCGACGCGGAGACGCTGTACTACGGCGTCAAACGCGGCGATGAACCCGACGACT
This sequence comes from Natronomonas gomsonensis, assembly GCF_013391635.1. Lineage (GTDB taxonomy): Archaea > Halobacteriota > Halobacteria > Halobacteriales > Haloarculaceae > Natronomonas > Natronomonas gomsonensis_A. The sequence continues at coordinate 198,794 of NZ_JACAWU010000001.1, forward strand.
CCATCGAGTACGACATCGATGCCTTCGACCTCGAAACGATGGCCCGCGAGACGGTGACGACGACGACCGCCTGGGAGTTGGACATCGAGGCGACCGCCGACGGAACCCTCGCCTACCCCTACACCGAACCCGACCGGCCGACCATCCGACAGCGGGAAATCGAGGTGTTCGACCGCGATACAGACACAGCGGTCCGACCGACCACAGGCATCGACCGCATGGCCGGCGCCTTCGCCTTCGACGGCGACTCGCTGCTGTTCTCGACGCCCGACGAAGGCCACCGGACGGTTCGGCGCGCGGCGGTCGAAGACACCGACGCCGAGGACATCGAGGTCGTCGTCAGCGAGGGCGACGTGACGGCCTTCGATGCCCGCGACGGCAGCGTCGTCGCGACGAAAAGCGAGTGGAATCACCGCGGCGACGTGTTCCTGACCGAAGAAGGCGATGAGCGCCGGCTTACGACCGTCAACGACGAGTATCTCGACACCCACCACGTCGCCGAACCAGAGGAAATCCGCTTCGAGAGCGACGACGGCGTCGAGATACAGGGGTGGGTGCTTCATCCCCCGGAGTTCGACGAGAGCGAGACCCACCCCCTCGCCGTCGAGATTCACGGCGGCCCCCACGCGATGTGGTCGACGGCCGGAACGATGTGGCACGAATTCCAGACGCTCGCGGCCCGCGGCTACGTCGTCTTCTGGTCGAACCCACGTGGGTCGACCGGCTACGGCGAGTCGTTCATGGCCGCCATCGAACGCGACTGGGGAGCGGTGACGAGTCGGGACGTGCTCGCCGGTGTCGACGAAGTGTGCGAACGCGACTACGTCGACGACGCCCAGCAGTTCCTCACCGGCGGCTCCTTCGGCGGGTACATGACCGGCTGGCTAATCGGCCACACCGACCGCTTCGCCGGCGCGGTCGCCCAGCGCGGCGTCTACGAACTCACCTCCTTCTACGGGTCGACCGACGCCTTCCACCTCGTCGAGTGGGACTTCGACGCGACGCCGTGGGAGGACCCCGAGTTCCTCTGGGAGCACTCACCAGCGGGCCACGTCGAATCGGTCGAGACGCCGACGCTCGTCGTCCACGCCGACGACGACTACCGCGTCCCCGTCAACAACGGCGAACTGTTCTACCTGTTCCTCCGCAAGCAGGGCGTCGACACCCGACTCGTCCGCTACCCTCGCGAGGGCCACGAACTGTCTCGGTCCGGCGAACCCGACCACGTCGTCGACCGGCTGGAGCGCATCGCCCGCTGGTTCGACGGTTACTCCGAGTACCACGACGCTCCACCGGCGCTCGAACGGGGCGACGACGGTCTCTCGGGGAGCGAAAACGGCGACGGAGCGTAACGTCGCCGCAGTCGACAGCGATTTGACCGAACGCGAAAACCGATAGACGTGTTCGAGGCCGCCACGCTCGCGGTGTATCTGACCGCCGCTGTCGCCCTGATTCTGACGCCGGGGCCGGATACGGCGTACGTCCTCGCACGCGGCGCCGGCGAGGGCCGACGCGCCGGCGTCCTCTCTGCACTCGGCGTCTCGACGGGGATTCTCGTCCACACCGCCGCGGCGGCGTTCGGCCTCGCCACGCTGTTTTTCGCCGTCCCCGAGGCCCGAATCGTCGTCGTCACGCTCGGTGCCGTCTACCTCGCGTACCTCGGCGTGCAGTCGCTTCGCGCCGCCGACGGCGACACACGGGAGTCGACGGCCGGAAACCCCTTCCTGCAGGGGCTGACGGTCAACGTGTTGAACCCCCAAGTCGCGCTGTTCTTCCTCGCCTTTCTACCCGGGTTCGCTCCCGAGGCGAATCCCGCTGCTGGCATGCTGATACTCGGCGCGCTGTACGCCGTCATCACCGCCGCCTATCTCGGCTGTGTCGGTGCACTCTCGGGACAGTTCGGCGGCGACAGCCCGTGGCTGCAGCGCATCTCGGGGGTCGTCCTGCTCGGAATCGCCTGCTGGCTCGTTTTGTAGTGCCTTCGACCCGAAAACAGAGGGCACGGCTGAGGTTTATATATGGAGCCGCGGCCACCGACGGCCGTGACGTAACCCGAACCCGCGGCGAACACGGCGAGAGTCCGGTGGCCCGCCGCGGGAACGCGCTGTCGTGTCCGACCACCGGCTGTCAGCCCAACCGAATCGGTTCGCTCGTCGGTTCGATTGACACCGAAACCGACTCACCGACCGAGAAGTCGTGGCCATCGTGGAAGACGAGTTTCGCGCCGAACGGTACCTGCGAGGCGAACAGCGATAGCCCCGTCGCTCGGACATCGTTGGCGTAAACGGCCACGTCCTCCCAGCGAAGGCCCCGTCCCGTCGCCTCGCCGATGGTCGTTCCGAGCAGCGACACCGACCCCTCGTGTTGGCGTAGCGCTCCGCCACCGGCGTAGTGGGGAAGCCCACCATCAAGCGGAACCCCCTCGTCGCTGGACAGCGCCGCGAACCCCTCCACCGAGTACGTCGGCCCGTCGAGTGAGACGTGGGTCGGCCCCGTCTCCAGCACTTCGCCGGTACCGTCCCACGGCACGCCAGCGACGGCCACGTCCAACTCCAACGGCAGCGACCCCGAGGCACGCCGGAGGTTCTGGTCGTGGCTCCGAAATCCGAGGTGGACGTGGTTGTCGACCCACTGGCCGAAAAAGCCCGAGCGGACGAGCGTGCCGAGCGACTCGCCGACTGCGACCGACTCGCCCGCTGAAACCGCCGGGTCGACGTGGAGGATGCGGGCAACCACGTTGCCACAGTCGACGAGTATCAGGTGGTCCTCGTCGATGGCGTACGGTTTCGGCGGGCAGCGAACCGTTCGCGTCTCGATGACTTCACCGGCGACTGGCGAGACGGCCTCGTCGGAGCCGGGGTAGAAATCGACGGCACAGCCGCGGTCGTGTGCCGGGTACGGCGAGTTGTACAGCGAGAACCGCTCGTAGCGTTCGACGACCGACGCCGGCAGCGTCACCATACCCCGGCTTCGGGCCGGGCCGTTTTAGCCCCGTCGTCACCAACTCGACCCATGCGCGTCGTTCGAGGCCGAAGGGGAGACGTGAACGCCGACCGGGAGGTCGGAGCCGCGCTCTCGGCTGGCGTCGAGGCGACCGGCGAACCGGCGCTCCGCGTTTGGGCGCCGCACCGACAGGTCGCCTTCGGCCGCCGCGACGCCGCGGCCGACGGTTACGACCGCGCTCGGGAGGCCGCCCGACAACGGGACTACGCGGTCGTCGAACGCGAGGTCGGCGGCCGTGCGGTCGCCTACACCGGTTCTGTCGTCGCGTTCTCCTCCGTCGTCCCGAATCGAGAGGGCGAAGGTATCAGTGACCGATACGACGCCGCGACCGACCGGCTGAAACGCGCCCTTCGGTCGCTGGGGGCGACGGTCCGCGACGGCGAACCCGACGGTGCGTTCTGTCCCGGCGACCACTCCCTACAGGGGGTGGGGAAAATCGCCGGCATCGCCCAGCGCGTCCGCCGCGAAACCGCGACCGTCGGCGGCTGTATCGTCGTCCGAGCGGCCGACGAATCCGCCATCGCCGACGTACTCACGCCGGTGTACGACGCCCTCGGTGCGCGGTTCGACCCCAAGTCGGTCGGCAGCGTCGAAGCGGCTGGCGGACCCGGCGCCCCCGAGGCGGTCGTCGACGCCGTCGAGTCGGCGTTCGTCGGGGAGCGACGCGTCGAGCGCGTCGCGGCGGAGGGCGTACTCCGTGACGTTTAGGAGTCGGCCCCCCGGAGTCGAAGTAATGCTCATCCGGAACGCGACGCTCGCTGACGGCCGGGTTCGTGACGTGCTCGTCGACGGCGAAACCATCGCCGAGGTCGGGGAAGGACTCGACGCCGAGGGAGACGTACTGGACGCCGACGGAAAGCGCCTTCTCCCGGGGATGATAGACGCCCACGTCCACTTCCGCGAGCCGGGATACGCCCACAAGGAGACGTGGACGACAGGGTCGCGGAGCGCCGCCGCTGGCGGCGTGACGACGGTGTTCGACCAGCCGAACACCGACCCGCCGACGATAGACACCGCGAGTTTCGAGGCGAAGGCCCGATTGGCGCGGAAATCGGCCATCGACTACGGCATCAACGGCGGCGTCACCGAGGCGTGGAACCCCGAGGAACTGTTCGAGGAACCCATCGCCGCGCTCGGAGAGGTGTTCCTCGCGGACTCGACCGGCGAGATGGGTATCGACGCCGACCTCTTCGAGGACGCCCTCGAAGAGGCCGAGGCGGCGGGCGTGAAAGTGACCGTTCACGCCGAAGATGCGACGCTGTTTGACGAGGCGGCCACAGAACGCGACGACGCCGATGCGTGGAGCGCCTACCGTACCGCCGAGGCCGAAATCGAAGCCATCGACCGCGCCTGTGCCGTTGCGAACGGCCTCGACTCGGAGATTCACATCGCCCACACCTCGACGCCGGAGGGCGCCGACATCGCCGACGAGGCGGGGATGACCTGTGAGGCGACGCCGCATCACCTCTTTCTCTCCCGTGCGGACCTCGAAGAACTCGGAACGTTCGGCCGGATGAACCCGCCGCTTCGGAGCGAGCGGCGACGAGACGGGCTGTTCGAGCGACTCGTCGACGGCACCGTCGACATCGTCGCGACCGACCACGCTCCCCACACCCGCGAGGAGAAAGACGCCAGCATCTGGGACGCGCCGAGCGGCGTCCCCGGCGTCGAGACTGCCCTCCCGCTGTTGTTAGAGGAAGCCCGGAAGGGAGCCATCGACTACGAGCGCGTCCGGGACGTGACCGCTGCGAACGTCGCCGATATCTTCGAGTTACCGAACAAGGGCCGCATCGAGGCGGGCAACGACGCCGACCTCGTGTTGTTCGACCCCGATGTGAGCGTACCGGTTCGCGGCGAGAAACTCCACTCGAAGTGCGGGTGGACGCCGTTCGAGGGTCACGAGGCCGTCTTCCCCGAGTTGACGATGGTTCGGGGGAACGTCGTCTACGACGACGGCGAGTTCGGTGAAGGGAGCGGCGAGAACGTCCGCGAGTAGCCGAGCGGGTCAGTCGTCGGCGGCGTCGGCGGCGATGTCGGCGTCGGTGCCGTCTTCCGTGGCGTGCATCTCGTGGCCGCAGTTCGGACAGGCGAGTTCGTCGTGTCGCAGCGCGGCCGAGGACTCCCGGACCTCGCGCATGACACTGGAGATGCGCTCTTCGGCTTCCAGTTCCTCGTCGACGGTGAGTTCGACGCCCTCGACTTCGAGGAGGAACTTCGCCACCTCGGTAATCTCGTACATCAGGTCGTCGAGTTCCTCGGCGGTGTAGAAGTCACACATCGCGCCGTAGAGGAACGTCGCGCCGGCCTTTCGGACCTTCTCGTCGAACGACGAGCGGGCCTGATTGACGGCCTGCGGACTGTAGGTGTCGGTCATGAACGGGACGAGTTCCGGGAGGTTCTCGCCGATTTTCGTCATCTCGACGCCGGTTTCCGTGCGGAAGTCCGCACAGAGTCGCGCCATCGCCCACTCGCGGGCGGTGATGTACGTCCGGTCCCGGAGGAACTCGTTGGCGCGGTCGTAGGTCGCCCCGTCGATTTTCGAAAAGCGGGCGTACTCCCGGACGTCCTCGGGAACGTCAGCGTCGCTATCAGCGTCGCTGTCGGTGCGTTCGTCCTCCGGGAGTCGTCTGAACGCCGGCGTCGGTTCCTCCCCATCGTCCGTCGCCTGCGCGTCGTCGGCCATACTGGGCGTAGCGTTCTGCCGCCGAAAAAGCGTATCGGCGTTGTCTGACGGGTGGCGTACGCGTGGTCCGACCGTAAGGAGGACCACGTTTTGTGCGAACGGCAAACGGAGTGAGTCGTGAGTCACGTCGGCCGACCGGAGGGAGGCCGACGGATGAGCGAGCGGGGAGCGTAGCGACCCGCGAGCCATGAGACGCGAGCGACCACACGACAATTCAACGAATCGACACGAGAGGCCGGGAGGCTTTTGCTTCGGGGCGTCAAGCACCGTGCATGAAGGTGCTGCTGGGTATCGGCGGAAGCGAGGACTCCCTCTATGCGCTGGAGCAAGCCGTCGCACGAGCGATGGCGGCCGGCGACGACCTCACCATCGCCATCGTGGAGAATCCGGACTCGACGATGGACGAAGAGGAACTGCGGGCCCGCGTCGACGCGGTGTTGGAAAACGAGGGCTTCGACGCCGAGGTGGTGTCGCTCTCCGGGCACCCGGGGAGTCAGTTGCTCGAGTTCGCCGAGCGCGAGGAGTTCGACCGAATCGTACTGGGCGGCGGCGAGACGAGCCCGCTCGGAAAAGTGCAACTCGGCTCTATCGCCGAGTTCGTTCTGCTGAACGCGCAAACGACGGTGACGCTCATCCGATGACTCGCGAGTACCCAGACGAGGTGGCCGGGCCCTACGAGGGACCGCCCCGTTCGTTCGCCGACCGCGACGGCCGCGACATCGAAATCCGCCGCTACGACGACGAGTTCGAGACCCTCGTCGAGATGTATCTGCAGTTCGACCCCGAGGACCGCGCACAGGGGATTCCGCCGACCGCCGAGAAGGGGATTCGGAAGTGGCTCGACAACCTGCTCCTCGACGAGTGCGTGAACGTCGTCGCGTGGCACGGCGACGACGCGGTCGGCCACGCGACGCTCGTTCCCGACACCGAGGGTGCCTCGGAGTTGGCCATCTTCGTCCTTCGAGAGTACCAGGAGGCGGGTATCGGAACCCAACTCATCGAGTGTCTGCTCGGAGCGGGTCGCGAGAGCGGCATCGAGCAGGTGTGGCTCACCGTCGAGCGCTGGAACAAGGCCGCGACGGCGCTGTACCGGAAGGTCGGCTTCGAGCCGTGCGACACCAGCGGCTTCGAGTTGGAGATGGCCGCGAAGTTGACCGACTGAGCACGGAACGCGGGCCGCAAAGCGGGTTCAAACGCCGAGGTCTTTTCAATACCCTTTTGCCGACGCATCGAGTTGATGCCCGTATGGCAGACTTTCAGGTCGTCGTCGGCGACCCAGAGGAGGGCACCACGCACTCCTTCGACGTTGACGGACAGGACGCGAACCGATTCATCGGCCGCTCGCTCGGCGAGACGGTCGACGGCGATGCCGTCGGCCTCCCCGGCTACGAACTCGAACTCACCGGCGGGTCGGACACCTCCGGCCGCCCGATGCGCGAGGACGTAACCGGAACCCGCACGAAGGCCATCCTGCTCGAGGGCGGCGTCGGCTTCGAGCCGAGCGTCGACGGCGAGCGCAAGCGCGTGACCGTCCGCGGCGCCGAGGTTTCCGACGACACGCGACAGATTAACGCGAAAATCGTCGGTCGCGGCGACCAGTCCGTCGAGGAACTGCTCGGCGGCGACGAGGACGACGAGTAATCTCCCCTTCTGTTCGTATCGCATCCATGCCCAGCCTTTCCTCCGACGGCGTCGAGACGGTTCGCGTCGCCATCGAATCAGCCGGCGCGCTCGACCGACCGAAACTCGTCGTTCCCGAGGGAACGATGCCGGAAGGTATCGTCCGCATCGAGGCCGACGAGTCGACGTATCACGCCCCCGTCGAGGTCGGTCTCGACGGCGAGTACGAACTGCGCGGCCTCTACGACAACGCTCGACTCGCCCGAGAGGGCGGCGGCGAGAACCGCCTCGCCGAGTGGGTCGAATCCGCCGGTCTGGAAGCGGGTCGCTCCGCGCTTCTGGACGTGGTCGTCGAGGGCGAACAGTACGGGCTTCGTGCGCCCGGCGAGCGGGCGGTCTACGACATCGCGGAGACGCCCGACGACAGCCTCGCCTCGATAGCGGAGGACCTCGACGGATGAGCGCCGACGACGACCGCCCCGCGAGCGCGCTGTACGATGCCTTCTTGGAGGGCGAGCGCGTCGACGACATCCTCGTGTACCTCCACGAAGAGGGCGTCGGGACGATGGGCGAGTTGCTGGAAATCGGTACGCGCGTCGACGACGGCGTCGTGTTGGTGTTGCCCGGCAAGGAGGGCCGGTCTGCGTTCCAGCAGGCGACGGGCCTCGACGCGATGGATTTCGCCGGGATGGCGATGCAGACCGACGGCGACATCGACGCCGACTGCACGGGCGGGACGTGTCCGGACACCGACGACAAGCCCGAGGAGGACCACTACGTCAAGTTCGTCTTCGCCTTCGCCGAAGAGCAAAACGAGGGTGTCGGCGGCATCTACGCCGACGGCGACGTGATTCACGGCTATGCGGCCTGTGCCTGCGGGGCGACCTACTCCGATAAGTGGGTTATCGAGTGAGTTAGCGGTTGGTTTCGACGCCTTCCTCGTCTTCTTCGGGCAGATTTCGGAACGCATCGAGGATAACCTGTTTCGTGATGGCCCCCCGAGTCGTCCAGTGGTGGGCGTAATCCAGCATGTCGTCGTAGATGTCGGGCTTACAGCCCGCCGCCTTCGGGTGGCCGCCGCCGTTGACCTGCCCGGCAACCTCGTGACAGCGCTCGAAGGAGTCGGTGCCGCGGATGGACGCCGACCCCGCAGGCTTGACGATGACCGAGGCGTCGGCGCCCTCTTCGCGCATCGCTTCGGCGACCTCGTTCTGTGAACAGCGGCCGTAGGTGACGCCGACGGTCCACTCGCCGATGGTCTCGAACTCCGCCCGGTCGATGGCTTTCTCGATGAGCGCCTCCTTCTCGACGCGCTGTTCTTCGAGGAACGATTCCACCTCGGGCGGAAGGTCGGCGGCGTGTTCGACGACGGTGTCGATGTACTCCTCGGGGTCGGCCCAGTAGGCGTAGTCCGCGATGTCGTCGCTTCGGGGGTCCTCACGCAGCCAGAGGTCGTGGTCGCGGGTGACCGCCGCGAGGTCGGCGTAGCGGTCGTCGAAGGTGTAGTCGAGTTGCGCAAGCGCCACGTCGGTCGTACACACCTCCTCGGAGTCGCCGACGGTCAGCTCGGCGTACTCTTCGACCGTCGTCGCGAGGTCGTCGTCCCACTGGTGGTGGTCGAACCACCGAACCGAGGTGGCCCGTTCGGCGACCGCCGGCAGCGCCTCGATGTCGACTTCGGAATCGGGACAGAGGTCACAGACGAACACTTCGAGGTCGGGTTCGCCGAATTCGGCGACGTACTCCAGCGCCTCGGCGATTTCGTGGGGTCCTGCGGGAAGGAGCGCGGCCTCACCGAAGGCCACCCGGAGGAGTGCGACACAGCCCAGTCCGTCGGCGTCGGGGTCGGCGACGACGACGCGGTCGGCGCCGGCGAGGGCCTCGCGGGCCTCCTTTTCGGCTTGGGCCTCGTCGAAGGAATCCGGCGTGAAGAAGCCCTCGCCGGGCAGGACCGAGCGGCGGCCCAGCGGGATGTTGTCGTCGTCGATGAGATAGTCGTCCATACCGAGGGGAGGGGCGGCGCGGGGAATAATCCCACCGCTTGCCGCCGACCGGTCACTCCAGTTGTCGGACGGTCAACACCGGTCGCGAACACGTCCGGACGACGCGTTCGGCGACGCTGCCGAGCAGAAACGAGTGTTCGCCGTGGCGTCCGCGCGTCCCCATCGCCACCGCGTCGGCGTCGATATCGTTGGCGTAGCCGATTATCTCCTTGGACGGCGGGCCGGCCCTGACGGCGGTTTGCAACTCGACGCCGTCCCCGCGTGCTGCGTTCGCCTCGACGACTGCGTCGAGGGCCTCGTGGCTCTGTTCGTCGAGAGCCTCGCGAACCTCCTCGTGGAGTCGGTCGGGGAGCGATTCGACGTGACTCTCGTCGATGACGTACAGCGCGTGGACGGTCGCATCGAAGCGCGACGCGAGGTCGAGCGCACAGTGGACCGCCCGCGAGACGCTCTCGGAGCCGTCGGTCGCCACGACCACCGTCTCGAACATACTCGGTCTCGGCGGGGCGACGGCATAAAAGTACGCGGAGATTGCGCGGATGGTTTTTTGACCACCCCTCACGAGGATGGGGTATGGAGGTCGAAACGGTCCTCGTTCCGGTCGACGGGTCGGATGCGGCGATGGAGGCCGTCGAGTACGCCGTCGCCATCGCCGAGCGCTACGACGCCGTCGTCCACGCGCTGTACGTCCTCGGGGAGAACGCCGCCGCGGCGATGGAGGAGGGCAGCGTCGAGGCCGCCGCCATCGCCGAACGCGGCGAGCAGGTGATGGCGGGCGTCCGAGCCATCGCCGACGGCGTCCCAATCGACCACTCTTCGGCGTACGGCTACTCCCAGACGCGGCTCTCTCAACACCCCGGCAGCGTCATCCTCGACGTGACGGAATCGCTGGAAGCCGACTTCGTGGTCATTCCACGCGAACCGGTGACCGGCGACCCCGAAGCCGTCATCGAGAAGGCCGCCGAGTACGTTCTCGCCCACGCCTCACAGCCGGTGCTGTCGGTGTAAGGCGGAGCGAGTACAAGCATCCGCGAGCGCCGCAGGCGCGAGCGGTTCCCTCGCCCGAGCGGAGCGAGGGCGAGTAGCGCACACGGACCGGAGCGCGGCGAAGCCGCGCGAAGGGAGTACGCGCTATTTTTCCCCAAGTTTTTGCCACGAACCGGTGTCGCGCGCCGGCGGCGCGCGACCCGCGCTCGTGTGCAAAAAGTGGGTTTTAGTAAGCACTCATCCCCGTCAACTCTTTCCCAACGATCAGCTTCTGAATCTCGGTGGTGCCGTCGGGGATGGTCATGACGCTGGCGTCGCGATAGTAGCGTTCGAGGCGGTTCTCGGTTTTCAGCCCCTCGCCGCCGTGAATCTGCAGGGCGTTGTAGGTGGCGTCGACGGAGCGTTCGGCGGTGTACCCCTTCGCCAGCGAGGAGATGAGGCGGGCGCGGTCGTCACCGCGTTCGAGCAACTCCAGCGCGTGCCGCGAGAGGTGTCGCGACGTTTCGAGGTCCCGCAGAATCTCGTACAGTTTCTCCTGGACGAGTTGGGTCGACCCGATGGGGTTGCCGAACGTTTCGCGTTCTTCGGCGTATTCGAGGGCCTCCTCGAAGGCGGCCTGCATGATGCCGACGGCCATGAACGACATCCCCGTCCGCATGAACGAGAACGTCGCGTTGAGCGCCTTCTGTTCGAAGAACAGCTGTGAGACCGACTCGGGGAACGGGACGATTTCCTGCATGTCGGCGCCGTCCATCAGGGCGTTGCCGACGATGTTCGACAGACGGTTGTCCTCGGGAACCCGCACGCCGTCGAAGTACATCTTCCCGTTGTTGACGCCCTGCCAGCCGAGTTTGTCCATCGTCTCGGTCTCGAACGGCGAATTGGCCTGGTCGACGAGGAACATGTCCTGGGTGTCGGCTGCGTCGTCGTGGGCGACGACCAGGGCCACGTCGGCGATTGGCGCGTTCCCCACCCACTGTTTCTTCCCTTCGAGGACGTACTCGTCGCCGTCCTTGTAGGCGACGGTGTTCGGTCGGGCGGTGTCGCTGCCCCCCTCGGGTTCGGTGACGGCGAGACAGCCGATACACTCGCCGTCGTGGAGTTTCTCCAGCATCGCATCCTGCGTGGCGTCGGCGGCGTGCTGGACGAACACCGACGGGAACGACATCTGTAATGCGACGTTGAGGCTGGGCCACACGCGGGAGACCTCCTCGGAGACGATGGTGAACCGTTCGAGGTTGCCGAAGTACTCCTCGGCGACACCGGGTTCGAACCCGATGTCGAGTTCCCGGAGGACCCCGGTGTATTCGAGGAACTCCTCGCGTGTCAGCGGCTCGCGGTCGGCCTCGTCGACGATGGGTTCGATGTGCTCTTCGAGGTGGGCCCGCAGGTTCTCGCGGAACTCCCCACCGTCGTCGTCGTAGTACATCTTACTCGAAACTCTCCGAGAGGCTCCCCATGATGGGGGCGAGTTGGGTGCCCGTCGCGACGGGGCCGTCCATCTCGTACTGCTGGCTCATGAAGCCCTGGACGGGGTCGATGGCGCCGGTGATGAGGCCGACGAGGTTGTCGGCGGGACCGCTGATTTTCAGCGTCGGGTCGTCCAACGTGCCGGCGCCGCCGGTGAGCGTCTTCTCGGTGCCGTCGACCTGCATGTGGCCGTCCATCGGGCAGTCGGTCGCCTCGAAGGTGACCGTGATGTCCTGACCGATTTGCTCTTGGACCTCTGGGCTGTTCGCGACGATGACTTCCATACCCGTCCACAGGAAGTTCTGGAACTGGTCGGCCGTCTGGGGGTTAGCCTCGACGAACGGTGCGACCTCCATTTCGTCCATGCGGCCGACGAGGCGGCCGAAGAGGCCGGGGTTCTCCTGGACGAACTCGCGGGTCTGCCCGTCGAGGTCAGCCAGCAGGTCGGGGAGGTCGGCTTCCAGTTCGTCTGCGGACTTCTCGAGCGATGCTTCGATGCGGTCTGTGAGTTCACTCATGGTCGGATTTCGGGGCGGAGGCCCCGTGTACCGAGTCAGTTCGGGCGTTCGTCCCTGTGGATTGTTCCTCCCATGGGTGGGTCTTTATGTTGGGACGCCGTTCGCTTCATTCGTTACCGATGAGGTCCGTTACCAAGCGTTTATATCCATGAATTACCATTGAACGGTACGATGCGATACGTTCGGACGGTCATCATCCCTCGGGAGGGCGGGTTACATCCGGTCGACGAGACGCTGGCGGCGGAGCCGAATATCACACGGGAGTTGCTCCACAACATCAGTCTGCTGGACGACGACACCGCTATCACGCTGTTTCAGCTCTCCGGCGATGTCGAGCGAATGCGCGAAATCGCCTCCGAATCCCCCGAAATCCTCGAATACCAGATTTCCGAAGGCGAAGACCACGTCACCATCTACGCCCACTTCGTCCCGAACGACACCGTCGTCGACCTCCTCAGCCTGTTTCGGGAGTACGAACTCATCCTCGATATGCCGCTGGAGTACACCGCCGACGGCGGGTTGCGCGCCCACATCGTCGGCGAGGAGGACGTGATTCGGGAGGTCATCCCGAAAGTCCCCGACGGCCTCGGATTGAATCTCGAACAGATAAGCGACTACGTACCCGAAGAAGAACGGCTGTTTTCGATGCTGACCCCACGACAACAGGAGACGCTGCAGGCAGCTCTGGAGGTGGGCTACTACCGCGTGCCGCGGGAGGCGACCCACCAGGATATCGCCGACCACCTCGACCGCTCGGACGGGACGGTGGGCGAACACCTCCGGAAGATAGAGGCGAAAGTGATGGCAGCCATCGCGCCGTAGCCACGCGTCTCGTTCGTTTCAGGAAACCGCTTCGAACGCGCTGTCGACGAGCGAGGGGTCGTAGGTCCACGTACCGTAGAACTCGTCCGGCCCGCGCTGTTCGGCGACGAGCGCACACTTCTGTCGATCGTCGCCGTCGCCGTCGAAGACGAGAAACCAGTACCGACCGGTGTCGGCGTCCGGGTCGATGTGGGCCGTCACGGGAAGGCTCCGAACGGAGTCGGCATCCGCCCCCGGGACGACGTGAACGTGGATGTCCAGGTCGGTCCCCTCGGCCAGTTGGCGGTACAGCGACCGCTGGGCGTCGAACGCCGCGACCGACTGGAACCCGGCGTGGAACGTGCCACGACCGACGCGCCACGCGCGGTCTTCGAGTTCCCGAGAGGTCGCGAGCAGTTGGCGTCGATGCAATGAGGCGAACACCGTCGTGTCCAGCAACTCGAAAATCGCGCGATACGCGGGGGACAGTTCCCCGAGGTCGTCGGGATGGCGAATCGGGGGCCGAAGGAACTCACGGAGCGTGTCGGCCGACACCGCGCCACGGAACCGCTCGCCATCGCGGACGACGACGAACGGGTCGGGACCCGCCGGTGGCAGGTCTCTGTACGTGATGTCGACGTTCCGGGTGGCGAACTGCGACCCGAAATCGTCGGGTTCCCGCCGGTAGTAGACGACCGATTTCTCGTGTCGCTCGGCGTTTTCGAGGATGGATTCCAACGACATAGCGCGCTCGTGTGGTTGTGTCACCCCGAAGCGGGGGGCCGTTCGAATCGGGTCGAGAACCGAATCAGTTCGGCCACGTCCTCGGGGACCGTTTCGAGGCGGATTTCCATCTCCTCGCGGTCGTAGGCGACCAGTCCGCTGTCGGCGAGCAACGGAAGGTGGTGGTGATACAGCCGGATTTTGAGTTGCCGCCGCTCGTCCGGCCCGACGACCACCCCCTCGGAAGCGACCCACCCGGTGAGGATGTCGACCAACTCCTCGAAGGTGGCGTCCTTCCGTTCGAGGAGATATCCCAGCACTCGCCGACGCGTCCGGTTGGCGAGTGCTCGAAAGAGGGCATCGGGGGACGACACGGCGTCGAGTGCTCCCTCATCCCACCTCGGTTCGCCGGCACCCCCCTCCGTGAGTTCCGTTTCGTCAGGCATCTCTGTAACACTCTAGAGGTCTTGCTACCGTAGCAAGAAACATAATGTTATTATAAAATTTCTAGTATTAAAATGTCGAAAGTATACAATGGGGAGTCGAACGGCACCGCGACGGAGCACGACCGCGACCCACCGAGTCGTCGGTCGAGCGCCGTCGACGTTCTTCGTACGGGGAGACTGGATTCGCGAGGCGGACTGCATAAACGGCCTCGCATACGAGCGCACAGCGTTTGGCCGCCGTGGGAGAACTCCCGCATATGACCGAGCCGCCGTGGTTCAGCGAGTACGAGGACTTCGGTATCGAGGAGTCGCTGGAACCGTACCCCGACTATCCGCTGCATCGGTTCCTCTACGACGCCGCCGAGGACTACCCCGAACAGGGCGTCGTCCAGTCGGGACGGACGGTGACCTACGCGGAGTTACGCGAGGACGCCGACGCCCTCGCGGCCGCGCTTCAGGCCCGCGGCGTCGAGAAGGGCACGCGCGTGGCGACGGTGCTGCCCACTTCGGCGCAGTTCGTGCTTGCGACGCACGCCATCTCGCGGGCGGGCGGCGTCCACGTCCCCAACGACTTCCTCGACGCCGACGAGGATCTCGTCTACCGCCTCGAACAGAGCGACCCGGAAGTGCTCGTCGGCCACGACGAACACCGCGAACTGCTGGAGCGACTCCGTGCGGCCGCCGGGGTCGAACACCTCATCCTCACCGAACTCGAGGACTACTCGGCGGACCCGCCGGACCACGACCCAGAGGCGGGAGTCGAGTGGCTGCCGGCCGTCGTCGAGGGAAGCGACGGCGACCCCGAGCCCGTCGACATCGCTCCCGACGACACCCACACCATCCTCTTTACCGGGGGGACGACGGGGCTCCCGAAGGGCTGTCTGCTCACCCACCGCAACCTCGTCGCCAACGCGCTCCAGACCATCGCCGCCCAATCGCGGCTTCCCGACCTGATGCGCGGCCGGGAGTCCGCGGTGCTCTCGTTGCCGATGTATCACTCCTACGGCTACTCCATCGGCAACATGCTCGTCGCCTTGGGGCTGGACCTGCTCGTCGTCCCCGACGCCCGCGACACCGAGTTGATGCGGCGTCACGTCGCCGAACACGACCCCATCGTGATGTTCGGCGTGCCGACGCAGTTCATGGAAATCGCCGAGGAGGAACTCGAACACGACGTCATCGGCATCGCGGGGTCGGCGCCGCTGGCCTCCGAGACGAAAGAGCGCTTCGGCGAGCGCTCGACTGGCCTCTCACAGGGCTACGGCCTCTCGGAGATGTCGCCGATAACGCACTTCAACGTCGCCGGGATTCAGGAGGCGCTGATGGGCACCGACGACGACGGCGAGGGCTTCGAGCAACCGACCGTCGGCGTCCCCGTTCCCGACACCGAGGTGAAACTGCTGGACGTCGACAGCGGCGAGGAGGTCCCGATTTCGGAGGCCGTCGCCGACGAGCGGGAAGCGGAGATGTGTCTGTCCGGCCCCCAGCGCATGAAGGGGTATCTCAACGCCGAGGCCCCCTTCGACGACGACGGCTTCGTCGCCACCGGCGACGTGGTGAAAGTCGACGAGCGCGGGCGGTTCTACGTCGTCGACCGCGTGAAGAACATGATAAACGTCTCGGGTCTGAAGGTGTACGCCGAGGAGGTCGACGAGGTGCTGTTCGGGATGGACGGCGTCCGCCGACCCGCCACCATCGGCGTTCCAGACCCCGAGCGACCGGGCAGCGAGCGCGTGAAGATATTCGTCGAGCGCGAAAACAGCGCCGACATCGACGCCGAGGACGTTCGGGCGTATCTGGACGGACGGGTCCCCCGCCAGGCGATGCCGAAAGAGGTGGAGTTCCTCGACAGCGTGCCGCTGACGGACATCGGAAAGACGGACCGCGAGGCGCTGAAGGAAGACGAGTGAACGCTCAGGCGGAGAACTCGTCGTCGGCGTACACCGCGTCGATGTCGGCGGCGGATTCGGTCAACTGCACCGCAGCCTGGGAGTACTGCATCACTTTCTGCATGTCACCCTCGATGTCGAAGTGGCCGGACATCATGCCGTCGACGACGCCGACTTCGCCCTTCATCAGCTGTTTCCACGTCTCGTTGTCGGCGATGAGTTTGAAGCCGGCGTCGACCTCGTCTTCGCTCTCGATGAAGCGGGCTTCGGTACACTCCCCGCCCTCGAGTCCGAGGAAGGCGTAGCCGACGTGGGTGCCGTTCTCGTCGCTGACGTATGTGTCGATTTCCTCGTGGAGGAACTCCGGCATCGCCTCGGTGTCGAGGTCGTCGATGGGCATCTCCCGCATCTCGAAGATGAAGTCGCCGTTGAAGTCGACGCCCCAGTCCGAACCCAACTCCTCGTACTGGTCGTTGTCGTTGATGCGCTGTCGGTACTCCTCGAACCACGCCTGACTCGGGAAGATGAGTTCTTCGCCGGCGTTGTCTGATTGCGACATTGTGATTCGTCTGCACGTCGTTCGCCCCACCGTTGACCCTGACTCCGCGAATCCGAGGGGGTTTAAATACAGTCGTCGATGGACGGCAACTCGCCACGCGACGTGCAGCATCGACACCTAATATGTTTGGAGCCAGATTCAACCGTTCGGGGGTTGTTGTTTCGAGTGGCCGGTTCCGCGAATGCTGTGGTCGCGCCCCGCGACCGCATCCACCTGTTCGGCCTCTGACATACCGTCGAACCGTGGTCCACGTCTCGCGGAATCGGCCGGTTCTACGGGCGGTTACTCGTCCCGTCGTTCCAGCGCACGAGTGGCGACGCGGAGGCGCTCGATGTCGGTATCGACGGGCCCTCGGAGTGCCCGCCGGAGCGTCCGCTCGGGCGAGTACCCGACGACGTGTTCCTCGAACGTCTCGATGTCGACGCCGAAGCGTCGCCTGACCGCGCGGTCGGCCCGCTCGCGTTCGCCCGCCTCCTCGTCGTCGACCGACGCCGCCAGTTCCGTCCGCCGTCGTTCCCACGCCGACGCCTCGATATCGGCGTAGTTGCGGGCAGCTTCGGCGTTCTCGAGGCCCGTCGGCGCCTGCTCGGCCACGAAGTAGCCCCAGAGGTCGCCCTCGACGTGATGTTCGACGAGGCGCTGGAGTTGTTCGATTCGCTCCTCCGGCGGGCCGCGGTCCGACGGCGGCTCGGCGCCCAATGTCTCGTAGTGGTCCTGTATCGCGTCGTGGAGGTCACGCTCGATGCCGGCGAGGGCGGCCGCGACGGCGCGCACCTGGTCGCTGTCGGCGGGGTTCCCGAGGGCGGCCAGTAGGTCCATACCGCGAGGACGCACCGAAGGGTAACGTTACTTTCGTCGACCGCTCGGGTGATAGCCCGCGGTAGCGACGGCCTACTCCCCCGCAAGCGTCCGAAGGGTAGCGGTAACGAAGGCGACGGGAACGTAGCACCCAGAAGATGCGACTCGAACGACTCTCGCTTGCGGAGTGGGACGACGCCCTTCCGGACCACGGAATCGAACCGTTCCATGCCCCCGAAGCGCTGGAAGTGCTGGACGACCATACCACCAGCGACCTCCAGTTGTTTGCGGGGTTCAACGGCGACCGGCCGGTAGCACTGCTGCCGGTGTTCGGCCGGTCGACCCCACTCGGGCGGGTACTCACGTCACCGCCGCCCGGGATGGGCGTCTCACGACTCGGGCCAGTGCTCATGCCGGCCAGCCCCAAACGGAGCAAACGGGAGAAACTCAACCGCGAGTTCACCGACCTCGTCGTGGACGCGACCCGCGCCGACTCGAGGGCGACGCTGCTTCGGCTGGTGTGTCCCACCGCGTACGGCGACCCCCGGCCCTACGTCTGGGACGGCCTCGACGTCGAACCCCTGTGGACCTACCGGCTGGACATCGACGACTGCACGCCAGACGAGTTGCTCACAGCGGCGAGCAAGAGTCTTCGCCGTGAAATCAACGACGCGGCGGCGCTGGACGTGACAGTCGAGCGAGAGGGGCTGGACGGCACGCGAGCGGTGTTCGACGAGACCCGAAAGCGGTACGCCGAGCAAGGGGAGGCGCTGTCGGTGTCGTGGCCGTACGTCCGCGACCTCGTCCGAGCGATGCGGGAGACCGACCGCGCGCGCACCTACGTCGCTCGCGACGCCGAGGGACGATTCCTCACGGGCATCACCGTCCTCTACTCGAACGACGCGGCGTACTTCTGGCAGGGCGGTACCCGGTGTGTCCACGACGGCGTCGCAGTCAACGGACTGCTCCACTGGAACATCATCGAGGACATCGCCGAGGACCCACCGCGGCCGTCGGTGTCGACCTACGACCTCCTCGGCGCCAACACCGAACGACTCAGCCGGTACAAGAGCAAGTTCGGGTCGACGCTGACGCCGTACTACGTCGTCGAATCGGGTGGATTGGGGATGACCGCGGCGAAGAAGGCGTACCAGCTCGTGGGTCGGTGACCTCGATGCGCGTGCTCAGCCTCGTCACCAACAGGCGGGCGACGTTCTACAGAGGACAGCGCGCCGCGCTCCGCGACCGCGGCGTCGTCGTCGACACCGTCAGCGTCCCGGGGAGCCGGTCGGACGACGGGCTCGTGGGACGAACACCGGCGACGTACCTCCGTTTCTACGGACGGGTGCTGCGGTCGTCCCTCGCCGACTACGACCTCGTCCACGCCAGTTACGGCCTCACCGCGCCGGCGGCGCTGTTGCAACCGAACCGACCCGTCGTCATGACGCTGTGGGGCAGCGACCTGATGGGCCGATACGGCCCGCTCAGCAAACTGTGTGCCAGAGCGGCCGACGAAGTCGTCGTCATGTCGACCGAGATGGCGGAAGTCCTCGGACAGCCGTGTCACGTCATCCCACACGGCATCGACGTCGAGCGGTTTCAGCCGGCTTCGAAAGCCGAGAGTCGGGCCGCGCTGGGCTGGGACGACGCCGACGGCTATCAGGTGCTGTTCCCGTACGGTCCGGAGCGACCCATCAAGGACTATCCCCGCGCCGAGCGTGTCGTCGCGGCCGCCGAGGGGAGACTCGAAGCGCCCGTCGAACTCCGGAGCGTCACCGGCGTCCCCCACGAAGAGATGCCGACGGTCGTCAACGCCGCCGACGCCCTGCTTTTGACCTCGGAGCGAGAGGGGTCGCCGAACTCGGTGAAAGAGGCGCTAGCGTGTAACGTGCCGGTCGTTTCGACCGACGTGGGCGACGTCTCGACGATGCTTCGGGACGTCGAACCCTCCGCGGTCGGGTCGACGGACGCAGAACTCGTCGACGGCCTGGTCGAGGTGCTGTCGACCGGCGGCCGCTCGAACGGCCGAACGATGGTCCAGCACATTCGACTGGAGAACCAGGTCGAGCAACTCCACGGCGTGTACGAACGCGCCCTCGCGGAGACCGCTCGCCGCTAAGCCGACTATAACGAAGTCGATACTCCCCTTCCCGTGAGCGCATGGAGGATTCAGTATCGGAGCGGAGAGCGACCGGCCGACCGAAACGACCCCTGCGTCTGGAGCTGTCGGCGTACGGGCAGTTGCTTCATCGTCTTCGCGAGGAGGGGCGCCGATTCGTCGACGTCCGCCGGCGTGCCGACGGCGTCGTGTTACACCACGACGTGGAGCTGTCGCTGTCCCGCGCGCTCACGATGGCGCGACTGGAGGCGACTCACCGCATCCGCGGAACGTACTGCATCCCGGTTCGGTCGTCGCTTCACGACGCCTCGACGGTAGTGTTCGCACGCACCGTCCGGTCGATTTCGCGGCTCGGCCACGAGGTCGGCCTCCAGTTCGACCCGAGGGCCTACTGGGAGGAGCTTCCGAGCGAGGCGGCGCTGCTGTCAGAAATCGACCGCGAGCGGAGAGCACTGAGTCGGCTCTCGAAGGACCCCGTCGAGGTCGTCTCGTTTCGACGGCCGACGGAGCGGCTCAGTCGGCTCGAACTCCCAGACGCCATCAACGCCTGTCGGGACCCCGAGGAGCCGTCGTATCGGGTCGTGACCGACCGGGAGCTTCGAGACACCGAACCGTTTTCCGACGGCATCCCCGAGCGGTTCCGACTGGTCGTCCACCCCGGTCTGTGGCGGCCCGTCGCACAGTCGGAGTCGGCCGTCGTCGAGACGTACCGACAGAAGGCGGCGTCGGCCGTCGAATCCTACTTCGACGCCTTCGACATCCCGACACCGCGCCGATAACGTCGACTCCGTCAGGACTCCTCGAGCTGTTTCAGGTCCGGGTGGTCGGCGACGGCCGATGGGAGGACGCCCGTCTCGGCGACGTGGTCGGCGACCCGGTCACGGAACGCAACCCACGCCTCGTGTCGGCGGAGTATCACCACCGGAACCCTATCGACGCCCAGCACCTTCGCTATCGACAGCCGGTTGCGGCCGTCCGCGAACAGCAACTCGCCGTCGCGGCCGATGTCTATCGCCATCTCGTCGTTGATGAGGCGGTCGTAGACCGAACGCCGTCGCGAGCCGACCGGGTCGTCGTAGGCGCTATCGGCCGCCAACTCCCGCTGGGTTCGAAAGCCATCGGCCGCGACGCGCTCGTACAGCCGGTCGAGGTTCCGGAGACGGCGCTCCAGCGCCGCCCGCGAGTCACACCCCCACGGCTGTTCGCCGCGGCGTATCTCCTCGAGCACGCGGTCGAAAAACGCCGTCTCCGACCACTCGAGGTCCCGCTGGAAGTGCGCTTCGAACGCCCGGTAGACGTCGGTGTCGACGAATCGGCGTCCGCTTCGGTCCCAGTCGCCGTCCATCACTGAACCGGCCCACCGGAATCGCGGCAATTCGGGCGGTTCGGTGACGTACTCGATTCGGTCGGGGTCGACCCAGGCGATTCGGTAGGGGTCTATCGGCGCCGTGTGGCGTCGGCCGTGGCGCCACTGCGCATAGCGGAGCCACAGGTGGGCATAGCGGCCACGGAGTTCCGCCAGCGGGCCATCGAGCCACGGCACGGCTGCGGCGAGCCGTCGACCGGTGCCCCGAACGACCGAGTCGAGCATCGAGAGGGCGCCCGCGGACGCCTCACGACCAGCCATCGGCCACCCCGTTCCGTCGGAAAGCGCCGTCGCTCGCCGCCGTCGTCACGTATCGACTACCGGTACTCGGACCCGAGCGAACCATTCTGCCGTACGGACTCGACCCGTGTGTTTCGTTATTTTACCCCTACACCCGTGGGAAAGCGTACCTTACCCACGGACATCGGGAGGCACCTGGTGGAAACGCAGCATCAGCCGTGACGGCGACCCGTTCCGATTAGTACGTTCATACCCCGAACGGTTGGTTTGGACGGTTACCTGTGTTTATATGGGTCGCCGGTAAGGGTTCCAATCGAGCCAACGGGTGGACGACGCGGGGAACGGGATAGGGGATGTGGTTCGGTGCCACTAACGCGTGGTGGCCGTGTCGCCGTCGGTGGCGGTGCGGCCGCGATAGCGACTGCAGGCGGTGAACGGGCGTCCTCGACGTGCCACTTACGGCGACCGAAAGGGGAGAACCATGTCACAAGCTCAAACCACACGACAAACGCAGGTCGAATCGGCACCCGAGACAGCGGACGACGACAGCGAGGCCGTCTCGTCCGTCCCGCTCGACGTCGTCTTCGGGCTGTTGAAAAACGAGCGTCGCCGGCTCGTCTTGAAGTTCCTAGAGGATTCGGACGGCGGAACGTCGCTCAGCGACCTCGCGGAACACATCGCGGCGGTGGAGAACGACAAGGCGGTGTCGGCGCTGAGTTCCCAGGAGCGAAAGCGCGTCTACATCGGGCTCTATCAGTGTCACCTCCCACAGATGGCTGACAGCGGCGCCATCGAGTTCGACAAGAATCGGGGGACCGTCGGGCACGGACCCAACATCGACCAGTTCCTCGAGTACCTCGAGCAGCCCGAACCGACCCGCTCACGGTGGAGTCGCTACTACCTCGGCCACACCGTCGTCAGCCTCACGCTCGTCGTCGGTGCACTGGTGGTGTACGAAGCCCTCGCGACGGCGTTTTTCGCGCTCTCGATGCTCGGCTTTGCGGCGCTGGCGGTTCTGCACACCTCCCACGCGCGGGACTGAACGCCGACGAACCGTCAGCACGTTCGGTCGTATCGTCCGCACGCTGTGTGGCGGTTTTCCGTGTGTGAATAGTTACCGCTTACTTGTATTCGCCCTCGACTCTCCGGAGCATAACAAAGCGATTGGCTCCACCCAGAGTGGGTAACCGGCGCCGACAGTTCGGCACCCCGGGACCCAGATATGTACCGACGCTACACGACAGATTCGACAGGCGACCGTCCGACAACTACCGCCGCGATTCGGGGGGAGTGCTGACGATGTGCGGCATCACCGCGTACGTCGGGTCCGACGACGCCGTCGACAACCTACTGACGACGCTCACGAACCTCGAATACCGGGGATACGACTCCGCTGGCGTCGCGCTACTCGACGGGAGCGACCTCGACGTTCGGAAACGAGAGGGGGAGACCGACCGACTGAAAGAGGCCGTCTCCGAGCACCCGCCGAGTGGCCCCATCGGCATTGGACACACCCGCTGGAGCACCCACGGCCCGCCCTCGGACGCCAACGCCCACCCCCACACCGACTGCCACGGGCGAGTCGCCGTCGTCCACAACGGCATCATCGAGAACTACGAGACGTTACGGGACGACCTCCGCGCACGCGGCCACGAGTTCACCAGCGACACCGACAGCGAAGTCGTGCCACACCTCATCTCGGAGCGACTGGCTGCCGGAAGCGACCCCGAGACCGCGTTTCGGGAGAGCATCGCACAGCTGGAGGGGAGTTACGCCATCGCCGCAGTCATCCGCGGTGAAGACGCCGTCTTCGCGACCCGGAGCGGCTCGCCGCTCGTCGTCGGGTTGGGCGAGACGGCCAACTATCTCGCCAGCGACGTGCCCGCGTTCCTCGAGTTCACCGACCGCGTCATCCACCTCGATGACGGCGATTTCGCCGTCGTTCGACCCGACGACGTCCGCCTGACGGACGTCGACGGACACGCCGTCCACCGGGCGCCGGACACCGTCGAGTGGACCGACGGTGACGCCGACAAGAGCGGCTACAACCACTACATGCACAAGGAGATACACGAACAGCCGGTCGCGCTCAGACAGACCGTCCGAGGGCGGACCGACCCGACGGGCGACGGCGTCGTCTTCGAGGAGTTCCCACCCGGCTCCTTCGATGACGTTCGTGAGGTGGTGTTCGTCGCCTGCGGCACGTCGTATCACGCCGCGCTGTACGGACAGGCGATGCTCCGACGTCGAGGGGTTCCGGCGACGGCGGCGCTGGCGAGCGAGTTCGCCACCGAACCACACCCCGTCGACGAGGGGACGCTCGTCGTCGCGGTCACCCAAAGCGGTGAAACCGCCGACACGCTGGCGGCGATGCGAGCGGTTGCCGACACGCCCGCACGGACGCTCGCGGTCACGAACGTCGTCGGATCGACGGCTGCCCGGGAGGCCGACGACGCGCTGTTCATCCGGGCGGGGCCCGAAATCGGCGTCGCGGCGACGAAGACGTTCTCCTCGCAGGTCGCCACCCTCGGGTTGCTCGCCGAGCGACTGCGACTCGACAACGACCCCGACGCGACGCCAGACGAGGCGTTCCTCGACGGATTGCAAGCGATTCCGGAGGCTCTCGAATCGATACTCGGCGACCACCACGCCGAACGGGTCGCCAACGCCTACGGCGCCAAGGAGTCGTACTTCTTCATCGGTCGAGGCGTGGGGTTCCCTGTCTCCCTCGAAGGCGCGTTGAAGTTCAAGGAGATAACGTACGAACACGCCGAGGGGTTCGCTGCCGGCGAACTGAAACACGGGCCGCTGGCGCTGGTAACCGATAATTCGGTCGTGACGGCGGTGTTCACCGGTCAAAACGACGAGAAGACGCTGCACAACGTCCGTGAGGTCCAGAGCCGCGGGGCGCCCGTCGTCGCTATCGCCCCGGAGTCGGCGACCGAGGTAAGACGGGCTGCCGACGAGACCATCGAAATCCCCGACGCACACCCCGAACTCTCGGGGCTGCTCTCGAACGTAGTGTTACAGCTGTTTTCGTATCACGCCGCCGAGCTCCGAGGCCGCCCGATAGACAAACCCCGGAACCTCGCGAAGAGCGTCACCGTCGAGTAAGCGGTGCCGAACCGACGTGTTCCGGCGATTTTAGCGACACCTGCGTCTGCGGCGAACTCGGAGTATCCTCCGGATAGCGGCGACGAACCGACCGTTCCGCTCGGCATTACAAAGTGATAGTGTGGGTAGCACCTGACATGGACTCCCTACAGGAGGACCAAACCAACTGGTCGTGTGAACGGTGTGGAACATCGGTGTCGGCACGGTTCGTTCGCGTGTTCGGAAGGGGCCGCTCCGTCTACGGCTGTACGCAGTGTCTCCCCTCGAAGGCGCTGTATGCGGGAGCGGCCGCCCGTTCCAGCGAGTGACGCCACGGATTATGTCACTCGGATCATCACAAAAAATTATACCACAGGAAAGCAACTGACGCATGGCGCGTCGAGGCGTGGTTTCGACCACCCGACGTGACGCGCCGAACCGCCACGTTCGTGGCGGTCCCACCCACCCCAACCGTTTCGCCCGCGAGAGGCCTCGAGGTGTTATCGCCGCTCGGCAGTCAGGAGTTGCCAGCCCGCGAGCACTGCGTACACCGAAAGCGACAGCGCAAACAGGACGGGCAAAAACGACTCGAACCACACGACCCCCACCAACAGCGCGACGATGCTGAGCGCCGTGTGAATCACGTACGCGATGGGCAGCCTCGTCGATTCGGGCTCCGACGGCTGGGAGAGATGGGCGTAGACGCGGTCGGCGTTCGGGCCGACCGAGACCGTCCCGTCGTCGAGAGAGACCACACCGACCTCTTCCATCCGTGGGAGGTGTGCCTGATAGAGGCTGACGTAGACGCGCTTTCGCTCCTGGGAACTCAGCGCCGACACCGCCTTGTCGTTCTCCACCGCCGCGATGTGTTCCGCGAGGTCGTTGATAGTCGACTCCCCGCCGGAGGCCTCGAGTTGCCGCAGCACGTGTCGACGCCGCGAGGAACTGAGAACGTCGAAGACGACGTCGAGTGAGTTCCCTTCGTTCGACGTTTCACTCCCGGTCGTGCCGCTTTCTCCACCCCCGCTATTCCCCCGAGTGTTCGATTTCGCGCTATAAGTCACGACCAACTGTGTGATGTCCATATCCATCCACCCTACGTCCCCGTCGCCACGAACAAGCAAGAATCTCCACCTTCGATGTCGAAGGGGAGGGTCACCCCTACTCGGCCCGGAGCGACGTTTACTCGACCGGCGAGACCGTGACCGAGCCCTCGCCATCGACGGTGACGTCCAGGCCGTCGTAAGCGAACGAGACTCGGAGTTGGTCGTCGGCCTCCGGGACGAACAGCGTATCGAGAGCGTCGGTGTTGATGGCGTCGTTCAAAAGCGGGAGCTTGGTCGGTTCGCTACCGGTGACGGCCGCGACAGCCTCGACGACCGCGAGACTCGGGGGGCGCTCCGCGGACCATTCGGTCCGGAACATACGAACACCTTCGGAATCGACCACGTGGCCGGGTTCGTCCCCGAGGGGACCAGACATATCCGCTAAGTCGACACCACCCCATATTAACGTTTTGAGAGTGTTTTTGATTCAACACAACCGCCTGCTCGTGGTTGCGGGATGAGCGAACCGACCGGCATTGCCTCGCCGTGTAGGAGATAACCACTCGTTATTCCGGATCGGTAATCGCCTGTTAACAATACCCGATGGCTGGGTACTGGAGACGATGTCATTCCGGTTGTCGAAGGAACGACGCGTGGGGGAACGCCGAGCGACCGAGTTACGGCGAGGGGGGACTGCGGGCCGAGAGCACCCCGACATCCGGGGGGGACGGTAGGACCGATGCCCCATCACGAACAGCCAGACCATCGCCCACGTCGGACCGGGGTCGAGGAGTCCGGCGGCGACGAGAGCGCACGCACAGAGGGGGCGGTAACCCGGCCAGCCGGTCCGACGAGCGACGACGACCACGACGCCCCGACGTTCGGGGACAGCGCGTGTGAACTCCGAGCGGAAAACCGGCGGCTCGAACGGCTCGTTCGCACGTTCGGCCACGACCTCCGGGGGCAGTTGATGGTCGCAAGCGGCCACCTCGAGTTGGCCAGAGAAGAGCCGGAGACCACCGACCACCTCGACGCTATCGACCGCGCCCACGACCGCATCGAGGCGCTCGTAGAGGACGTATCGGCTCTCGTTGACGACGGGGGCGTCGTCGGCGAGCGCGACTCCCTCGTCTTGGAGCGGCTCGTCGAGGACTGCTGGGCGACCGTCGAGACGACTGGGGCGACGGTGGTCGTCGACGCCGACAGGGCGGTTCGAGCCGACGCCTCTCGACTGTCGCAGGTGTTCGAGAACCTGTTTCGGAATGCTGTCGAGCACGGCGCACCGAGCAGTCGGACCCTGTCCGACGACGCCGAAACGACGACCCTGACGGTCACCGTCGGACTCCTCCCGAACGAGACGGGGTTCTTCGTCGAAGACGACGGCCCGGGAATTCCGGCGGGGCGACGCGAGGACGTGTTCGAGGCGGGGGTTTCGACGGACGAGGGCGGGACCGGACTCGGCCTCGCCATCGTTCGAGATGTCGTCGACGCCCACGGATGGGACATCGAGGTGACCGAGGGAAGCGACGGCGGCGCCCGATTCGAAATCACGGGCGTCGAACTCCGGCCACCGGACGCCTGAGCCGTTCCCGCCGACGCGTCCACGTAACCGACAATCGTTCCGGAGCAATCACAGCCAACCGTAGCCATCCCGACAGAACACTCACCCCACTTCCGACGGAAACTACTGATGCGAGCGGGCCACCGAGAACCGAATCCGAGTGGAGCGGCGGTTGTCGCCGGACGCACGCTATCCAACAATGTCATCAGAGTGGGACGAAATCGGCTACGTCATCAGCTCGAAGTACCGCGTCGCGGTGCTCCGACAGTTGGCGTCCGAGCCGTCGACGCCGACGACCATCGCCGAGGAGTCCGGACTCGGCATCACACACATCTCGCGTGCGCTGCGGCGGCTCCGGGAGCGGGAGATGGTCGAATTGCTCGTACCCGAGGCCCGACAGAAGGGCCGCCTGTACGCGCTGACCGAACTCGGCGAAGCGGTGTGGAAGCGCATCCTCACCGCTGATTTACTGACGTAGTGGGTGCCTAATCGGGGTACGCTTCCTATTACAATGCCGCCACGGGGCCTTTGCCCGGTAGATGCACCGTCGAACGATGCTCCGAACCGCAGCCGCGGGTCTCATCGCGGGACTCGCCGGTTGCGGGGAGCGAACCGAAACGCCAACCCCGACCCACGAGGGCGGACCGTCACCACCGACGACGACCCCCTCGGAGTACGGAACCGTCGTCGACCTCGTCGAGGAGGGTGCCGACCCGAACGGCGAGCGGTCGATACGACCGCTCCTCGAGGAGTACACCGACGACGACACGCTGTTGTATCTCAGAGAGGGCCGCTTCCTGCTCAGCGGCATCTGGAACATCGAAGATATTTCGAATCTCGCACTCGTCGGCGACCACGCGACGCTCGTTCCCGCGGAGGGCGACGATACGGTGCAGATAAACGCCATCGACAGCCGCGACATCGCCGTCGAGGGGCTTCACTTCGACTACACGAATCCCGAGGTCGACGGCCGGGCGCTCCAGTTGAAAGTGTCCGACGGGCTCCTCGTGTCGGACATCTCCGTCTCCGGCCAGATCGACCGCGGTGGCGGCCCCGTCCGCGTCGACGTGACCGACCCCGACGGGAAAGGGCTCGTCGAGCGCGTCAGCATCCCGGACGGCTCCGGCGAGTCGCGCGTGACGGGCATGTACGTGGGCGACGACAATCACGGCGAAATCGTCTTTCGGGACTGCCACGTCGAGGGGTTCTCCGACAACGGGCTGTACGCCGACCCCCCAGCCGGACGAATCGTCGTCGAGGGGGGCTACTACGCGAACTGCGGCATCTCGAACGTCCGAATCAAGAGCGGGTCGGTCGTCCGCGGCGCCCACATCCGGTGTGACGAACCGCACCCGGAGTTCGAGAACATGCGAGGCATCCGGGTCACCGACTACGAACCGAGGCCCGACGCCGAACCCTCTCTCGTCGAGGACTGCCGCGTCGAGTTGCTCGATGTCACACACAGCGACGGCGCAATCGTCCTCTCCTCGAAGCTCGCACGGTTGAACATCCGGAACTCCCGGATTCGTATCAACACCGACGGCATCAACGCCATCCGCGCGAAGGTGCCCGACCCGACGGTCGCCGAAGGGTCGACGCCACCCCGCCTCGACTGTGAGAACGTCACCGTGACCGGCAGCGCGGCGAACGACTCGGCCATTCGAATCGACGAACGCCACGGCTGTGTCCTCGACGGGCTGTACGTCCACCAGCCCGGCGATGACCGCGACGGTATCGAGTTCCGTCGGTCGAACGATAACGTCGTCACGAACAGTGTCCTCGACGTCGCGGGGCAGGCCGTGCGGCTCGTCGATTCGACCGCCAACGTCGACGCCTCCGTCTCGACGAACCGCAGAAACGGCCTCTCGAAGCGGTAAGAGCAGCCTACTGACCCGTTATACTGTGC
The DNA here is from genome assembly GCF_013391635.1 of Natronomonas gomsonensis. Classification (GTDB taxonomy): domain Archaea; phylum Halobacteriota; class Halobacteria; order Halobacteriales; family Haloarculaceae; genus Natronomonas; species Natronomonas gomsonensis_A. The sequence goes on from NZ_JACAWU010000001.1 coordinate 227,625, forward strand.
ATGTTATTGCCTATCGTATCCATCATCCCGGTAGCACGCGCATACCATCGTTAGTCGCCGTTTACCCTGAGTTAACGCCCGGAGCGGTTATTCTATACGCAAACACAGCAAAACTACATCCATCACCGAGTAACCACTAGGTATTCACGAGAAATCGACAGCTAAGCGCCCCTATCCGGGCATTACACTCTTGTAGATAATGCCTGCCTACTCGGATATGGCAGAACGCCAGCAGAGCGGTGACGGAAGCGGTGATGGTTTCGACCGACGAACGTATCTCAAACTGGCCAGCTCCGCGGCAGCGGTCGCAGCGACCGGCTTTGCGGGCTCGGCCGTCGCACTCCCCAGCGAGTACGACCCGGATACCGTCGTCGATTTGGGCGAAGAGGGACTGACTAACGGTGACGTAATCGACCCCTACCTCGAGGAGTTCTTCGAGAACAACGTCGAAGTCCGCATCCCCGAAGGCGAGTACGACTGGGAGGGTGACGGCTTCCACCGCAACGCCGAGTACAACGCGGGCGTCATCGGCGAGGGCGAGGTCATCCTCAACGCGACCGCCGGCGAGTTCAACAACAACATCCTCGCTGCCGGCGGCACCCTCGTCATCAAGAACCTCACCGTCCGCGGGAAGGTCACCGAATCCCGGATTCGGCTCGAGTGTGAGTCCGACGGCCACATCGTCGTCGACAACTGGAACTTCCCGGACGGCTCCGAGACCGACGACCGCTCGCGTGCGTTCTACTCCCCGCGAGAGCACGCCGGCGTCGTCGAGATTCACAACTGCTACATCAGCGAGTTCTCCGACAACGGCATCTACGCGAGTTCGCCGGGGTACGACGACGGCGGCGCGGACGGCCAGATAATCATCGACGGCTGTGTCACGCACAACGTCAACATCGCGGGCATCCGCGTCGGGTCGACGAACTCCATCGTCCGCGACTGTGTCGTCATCAACGACGCGAAGTCGCCGGACACCGGCTTTGCGCACAACCAGCGCGGCATCTGGGTTCGCGGTCCCGGAGACGATATCGTCATCGAGAACTGCGACGTGGTCCACTCCTGGGACGGCGCGACGGCCCCCCTCGACTTCGCCGGCGAGGGCCAGGACAGCAGCGGCCACATCGAGAACGTCCGCGTTTACAACAACGCCAGCCACGACGCCGTCCGGAGCCCACCCGAGGCGTGGTCCGGTAACGACATCGACGTGACTGGCGACGGCAACCTCACGGTGCCCGGCTGGTTCACCGACGTGTGTCAGGGCTCCGACTGTGTCTCCGCATCCACCGATACGAGCACGGACACCTCGGATACGACCACCGAGACCACCGACAGCACCGACACCACCGAGGACGCGAACACGGAGACGGGAACGGAACTCTCGCTGCGAACCACCGACTCCGGCGGCATCGAGTACGAGTTCACGACGACGGGCGAAGTCACACCGCTGTACAACCGGGACAGTTTCCCCGCAAACAGCGATACCGACGGCGCCGAACAGAACGACGACGGGACGTGGACCGGCTTCGGCGCCACCTCCGGCGGCATCTCCGAGAGCGGCGACTCCTTCCGCTACGAGGGCGACCTGCTGGATTACTCCGTCAGCGGCGACGTCGAGTCGCTGACCCTCTACGCCGACGGCGAGGCCGTCGACTTCGAGAGCCTCGTCGTCGAGGAAGACAGCAGTACCGACGAGTCCACCGACGGGTCGACCGACGGCTCTACCGACAGCACGGACTCCACCGACGAGACGACCGAAGACTCCAGCACGACCGAGCCCCTGCCGAACCGCGTCATCGTCGACGGGACGAACACCAACACCGTCGCGAGCTACAAGTTGTCTGTGTCCGGCGACATCGAGGCCGACGCCTCGCTCAGTTCGACGCTGGACGGCGGTACCCGGTGGGACGAACTGGAAGACGAGGTCGGCGACGGAACCGTTACCGGCGTCGTCGGGAAGGGCATGGACGGCTTCCGCTACTCCGGCGAACTCACCTCCGTGACCGTCGAGGGCGCGGTGGCCATCACCGTCGAGAGCAGCGACCTGTAACGATGGACTTCGAACTGCCACCGTGGCTCGGCGAACCGAACGACGACATCGAGGAGTGGGAGGTCGTCACGACCGACCGCTGCGGTGCGAGCCACGTCGTGTTCCTCTCGCCACGGGAGGCCGACCGGGACCGCGAGACGTTCATCGTCGCAGAGAGCAGCGCCGTCTGCGACCTCCTCGAACACCGGTGACGGTCGGCTAGCCTCGCCCTACCCGGGCGACGGCGGCGAAATCCGTTCATAACAAAGGGCAAAACGGGCCGACGTTCCGGCAGTTCGGCCGACCGATTCGGCCGGGACGTTAAACGGATGAACACGACTACTTCCCCAACAGTTCGGTACAGAGCCGCACTTACGCTCGGCTTTCTGTGTGTCACGGCCGCCCTCGTCGCCGGCTACCGGAACCCGGCGACGGGGTACGAACTCTCCGTGTACGCCGCGGCGCCGACGACCTTCTGGGTCGGTGTCGGAGCAGCACTTCTCTTGGCCGTCGCCGTCGTGGTGTCTGTCCCCGACAACGACGTGTTGTCCAACGCCGGCCTCGCTCTCGCAGCGACGGCCGTCCTCGCCGTCGTGGGACTGCCCGTCCTTCGTGGGTACGCCTTCCACGGTGGCGGCGACTCGCTGACGCACCTCGGCTGGGCCAGAGAGATACACAACGGCGTCTTGCGCCCCGACGAGCTGCTGTATCCGGCGATTCACATTATCAGCAACTTCCTCTTCGAGTTAGGCGGCGTCGAACTGACGCGAGGACTCGTCGTCCTCCCGACAGTCGTCTTCCCGGCGGTGTCGGTCGTCTTCTTCGGCCTCTGTCTGCGCGCCATCTCCGACAGCCGCTGGGCGTTCCCGGTCGGCGTCCTCGTCGGCTTGCTGTTCATCCCCATCAACCTCGTGAGCGTCCACGTGTTGGCCCACCCCTCGAGTCAGGCCATCCTCTTTGCGCCCGTGGTGTTGTTCCTGCTGTTTCGACACCTCACGTCGGTGTCGAAGCGGTTCGTCCTCCTGACGCCCTTCGGGGCGCTTCTGGGCATCGCGACCGGTGGGATGGTGCTCGTCCACCCACAGGAGACGCTTGGCGTCCTTCTGTTGTTGTTCGCAATCGTCACCACGCAGGCGCTCGCTCGCCGGTACGCGTCGACCAACCCACTCGCCGTCTACAGCGGCGTCGGCGTCCACGCCGCGCTGTTGTCGGTGGTGTTGGTCGCCTGGATTGCCGTCCACGACCGGGCGTCCAGTCGGGCCGTGTTCATCGTCGAGAGCCTCGTTGCCGGCGGTGAGACGCTCACCGAGACGACCAGTGCGGGCACCTCGGTGGCCGCCCTCGGTGGCAGCTTCGAACTGTTGTTCCTCAAACTGTTCGCCGGAACGCTCGTAGTCGGGCTGCTCGCGTTGGTCGCCACCTACGGCGCATTCCGACAGCGGTTCCGTGAACTGACGCCGACCGACCCCATGGTCGGCTACCTCACCGCCGCGCTCGCCCCGCTCGGCGTCGGCTTCCTCGTCATCTTCTTCGCCGCACAGGGCGACCACTACTTCCGGATACTCGGGTTCATCTCGGTGCCGGTGGCACTCGTCGGCGGCCTCGGCCTGACACGAATCATCTCCAACGCCGAACGACGGCTCACGCGACGGCACCTCTCGGTCGCACTCGGGGCGTTCTTCGTCGCCGTACTCCTCGTACAACTCGTCACCGTACACGCCAGCCCATACGTGTTCAAGGCCAACCAACAGGTGACCGACCAGTCCCTCGAGGGTCACGACGTGACATTCGACTACCACGACGGCGAGACGCCGCTACTCGGAACCCGGCTTGGCTCCTGGCGGTACATAGAGGCACACTACGGCTTCACCGCCGCCCGCGGCGACCTCGATTTTCCGGGATTCCGGACCGGCATACCCGGGCCGGTGTTCAACGACAATCTGACGACGTTCTACGAGACGGATAGGTACATCGCCGTCACGGAGAGCGATCGCGTCTCTGAAGTCGAGTTGTACGACGAACTCCGCTACAGCGAGGCCGGCTTCGAACGGCTCGACCGCTCCAGCAGAATCCATCGACTCCAAGACAACGGCGAGTACCAGCTCTACCGGCTGGACCCGGCCGACTGATGGAGCTCGCCGAACGCCTCTCCCGCGGCGTGAAGGCGACGTTCGGGGCCAACATCCTCGACGTCGTCGCCAACGCCGTCCTCATCGTCGTCCTCGCGCGATACCTGCTGACGCCCGAGGAGTACGGACTGCTGTACTTCGCGCTGTCGGTGTTCGGCACCGTCGGCATCCTCGGCACGCTCGGCCTGCCCTCCTCGGCGGCCCGCTACGTGACCGAGTTCGCCGAATCCGCGCCCGGACAGGTGCCCCACGTCATGCGAGTAGCCCTCGGCTTTCTGCTCGCCCTCTCGGTGGTCGTCGGTACGGCCGTCACCCTCGGTGGACCCTGGCTGGCAAAGATTCTCGGCGATGCCGAGTTGGCGCCGCTTTTGCTCCTCGGTATCGGGTACGTCGTCGGCGAATCCCTCCGACAGTACCTCACGGCGATGTTTCAGGGGCTCAATCGAGTGTCCTGGAGTGCGGTCGTCAGGTCGGTACAGGCGGTCGGCCGCGTCGGTTTCGCCGTCGGGTTCGTCCTGTTGGGGTTCGGCGTCGTCGGCGCCCTCGCCGGCTTCGTCGCCGCGAGCCTCGCGTCGGTCGTCGTCGGAGGTGTCGTCTTCGTCCGGTTCTACCGCTCGTTCCCGACCGCCGACCGCGAAGAGGGCATCGTCCGCCGACTGCTGGAGTACAGCATCCCGCTGACCGCGACCCGGAGTGCGAGCGTCATCGACGGGAAAGTCGACACCATCCTCGTCGGCGTGCTGTTGAACGTGACCGCCGTCGGCTACTACACCATCGCCAAACAGATCGCCCAGGTGTGTGTCACCCCCGCGAGTTCGCTGGGGTTCACCATCTCGCCGGCCGTCGGCGAACAGAAGGCCGGCAACCGCGCCGACCGCGCCGCCCGACTGTACGAGCAGGCCCTCGAGTACGTGCTGTTGCTGTACGTCCCCGCCGTCGTCGGACTCGTGTTGGTCGCCGAGCCGATGGTTCGCTACGTCTTCGGCCAGGAGTATCTCGGTGCCGTCGTCGTCGTCCAGTTGCTGAGCGTCTACGTGTTGGCGATGGCCGTCGTGAAAATCACGAGCGACGGCCTCGACTTCCTCGGACGGGCCCGCGACCGCGCGATTGTCAAGATTATCATGGCACTGTCGAACGTCGTGTTGAACCTGCTTTTGATACCCATCTTCGGCGTCGCGGGAGCGGCGCTGGCGACGGTCGTCACCTTCAGCGGCTACACGCTCGCGAACGTCTACATCATCAGCCTCGAACTCCCAATCGAGTTCGCCGGCATCGCCCGGTCGCTCGCCGGCGTCACCGCCGTCTCCCTCGTGATGGGTGCGGCGGTGGCGCTTCTGGTGCCACACGTCACCGGCCTGTTGACTCTCCTCGGGGTCGTGGCCGTCGGCGCGGCCATCTGGCTCGCTGGCGTCGCCGGCGGCGGACTGCTCGACGTCCGGCGAGCCGTCTCGTATCTCACCTGAACGGGACCGCACGACGGTCAGGGCGAGCATAACGAAACGGGTCGGCGCGGAACGCCCGACAGAGATGGACGTTCCCCCCGACACCGACATCGTCTACGCGAGCTGTACCGAACCGGGTCACGCCGTCCTCGAATCGCTGCTCGAAGCCGACGCCCCGGTCACTGAAGTCGTCACCCTCACCCCGGAGATGGCCGACCGCCACGGCGTCGTCAAGTACGCCAAGTTCGACGCCCTCGCCGCCGACTACGGGATTCCCGTCTACCACCCTGAGACGTACGCCATGACCGACGCCGACCGCGAGCACTTCGCGGCACTCGACGGCGACCTGCTCGTCGTCAACGGCTGGCAACGGCTCGTTCCGGAAGGCGTCTTGCAGACGTTCACCCACGGCGCCCTCGGCAACCACGGTAGCGCGATGGGACTGCCGAAGGGCCGAGGACGCTCGCCGCTGAACTGGTCGCTGATTCAGGGGTACGACCGGTTTCTGCTGTCGGTCATCCAACTCGAACCCGGCGTCGACGACGGCGCCGTCGTCACCACTCGGAAGTTCGACCTCACCGACCACGACACCATCGAGACGCTGTACTACAAGGTGAGCGTCCTGCTGAAGGAGATGCTCCCGACGGCAATCGAGACGGTCGTCAACGGGACAGAGCTCGAAGAACAGCCCGGAGAGCCGACGTACTACCCGAAGCGGACGCCCGACGACGGCGACATCCACTGGGGTGACAGCACCCGAGATATCTATAATCTCGTGCGTGCGGTGACCGACCCTTACCCCGGCGCGTTCACCTTCGACGGCGACACCCGCATCGACGTCTGGGAGGTGGTGCCGTTCTCGACCGACCTCGGCTGGGAGGCGACGCCGGGTCGAATCCTCGATGCGTTCTGGACCGGCGACTTCGCCGTCGCGACCGCCGACGGGAGCGTCCTCGTCACCGACTGGGAGACCGAGGGGTCCTGGGAGCCCGAACCCGGCATCGAACTCGACTCGTCGGGCGAACACGACCGCGTCGACGGCTACGACCAGCGACACAACCTCTCTTCGGGTGGTAGCGATGCGTAACGAGCCGATGCCGTCGACGCCCGAGGCCTACCGGGCGTTTCTGGACGGCTTTCTGGACGAGGGCTACACGTTCCACGGCTTCGAACCGCTTTCCGAGCGGGCCGTCGTCGTCCGACACGACATCGACCTCTCGCCGACCGCCGCGCTCGCGATGGCCGAAATCGAAGCCGACCTCGGTATCGAGACGACGTACTGTTTCATGCTGACGACGCCGGCGTACTCCCTCCGGAACAACGTCGACCTCCTCGACGAGATTCTCGCGCTGGGACACGACATCGCGGTGCACTTCGACACTCACCACTACTGGGACGACGACCCGGGAACCGGTGTCGTCGAGTCCGCGGTTCGTATCGAGTGTGAGACGCTCGGCCGCCTCACGAACGCGACCGTCGATACGGTCTCGTTCCACATGCCGCCGGAGTGGGTCCTCGGGCGGCAATACGGGGGCTTCGAGAACACCTACCAGCCACGGTTCTTCGGCGACATCGACTACATCTCCGACTCCAGACAGAAGTGGCGCGACCAGTCCCCCTTCGACGGCCCCATCCCCGAACAGGTGCAGATACTCGTCCACCCGGGGCTGTGGACGCCCGAGAACCGCGATATGGACGCCATCGTTCGGGAGATACGTGACGAGCGACTCGAAGAAATCGACCGATACGCCGCGGCGTACTGACGGGCCGACCCTTCTCAGTCCGACCGCCCGTTCAGGGGGCGGTTGAGCACCATATCCAGCACCATCCCGCCGAGGAGTGCGACGATTCCGACGAGCGTGAGTCCGGAGCGTCGCCGGAGGACGGTGCCGACGAGTCCGACGACCGCGCCGGCGGCGCCGCCGACGAACAGCCCCGTCCGGAGTTGTTCGCTCGGTGAATCGCGCTTCGTCGCCAGCCGCCAGACGAACATCCGGAGCAACATGAGCGACACCCGCGGGATGTACTCGGCGTAGCTGATGGTGCTCGTCTCGTCGCCGTAGGACAGCGGTGCGGGCACGTCGACGACGGTTTGGCCCGCGGCACTGAGTCTGACTAACAGGTCGTTGCAGTAGCCGTAGAACTCGTACATCGCCTTGATGTCGATGGCCTCGAGTGCCGACCGCGAGATGGCGGTGTACCCCATCTGCGGGTCGCCGACGTGCCAGTAGCCGGTGGCAACTTTCGTCAGATACGTCAACACCATGTTGCCGACGTAGCGGAACGCCGGCATCTCGGCGTGGTCGGACTCGCGTATCAGCCGGTTACCCTTCGCGTAGTCGGCGCGGCCGTCGACGACCGGTTCGACGATGCGCACTAGCTCGTCGGGGTCCATCTGTCCGTCCCCGCCCATCACCGCGATTACGTCGATGTCGTCCTCCAGGGCGCGGAGATACCCCGTCTTGATGGCGCCGCCGACGCCCCGGTTTTCCTCGTGACGTATCGGGACGACGAAGGGATTCTCCCCCTCGCGGCGATGTTCAGTTTGGCGTTTCGCTCGCTGTATCTCCGCCCACGTCTCGTCCGTCGAGCGGTCGTCGATGGCGTAGGCGCGGTCGACGAACGCCGGGAGCGTCTCGAGGACCTCCCCGACGAACCCCGCTTCGTTGTACGCTGGAACGACGACGCCGATGGAGCTGTTTTCGTACATGATTTCCGGCCGAACCACTCGTGGGTTCGTTGTGCCGAAAAGCCACGACGAGCGTATTGTTATGGGCTGGCTGACTGGTGGCTGCGACAGTTCACTCGGGACCACGGCGGCTAGGCGGTGGATACCGACGGCGACGTTCGGTAAGCAGTGACAACCGCTCGAAGTCGTCGGGAAAAGCCACACCGTTGCCGGGGTGTTTGTCGCCGACTACCGACCGTCGAGAGACCGGTAGTCGGTGACCAACTCATCGCCGGAATTCCGAACGCTCGTGAACGCTCGATACGTATTTGAGTCCCCGAATCCACCAAGCAAATATGAGTAAGTGGCTAACAGATGACGACCAGAAACGAATCAAGGACTTCGCCGAGCTTCCGGCGTACATGCGGTCGCCGGAGATGCTCGTTCCCGCCGACGACGCCGACGAGTAGCCGCTTACGGCCTGCTCCGTGACGATTCTTTCGGAAGTTGCGCCCGGAGAGCGCCCGGCAGACCGTAGTCCGGACAGTACTGTCCCACAGGTACGGCGGACAGTCTCAATCCACCAGTTCTCGGTTCTGAATCTCCGTCCAGAGCCGCTCGCCCCGCTCGGTGATCCCGTAGACGCGGCCCTTCCGTCGGTCCTCGTCGACGAGCAGTTCGACGAGGTCCCGCTCCCGGAGCTGTTTGAGCGCGTGCGACACCGAGGCGATGGAGATGTCCTCGTCCTCGGAGATCTTCGACGGCGTCGCCGGCCCCTCCACGAGGCGGTTGAGGACACTGATTCGGTACTTCGAGCTGATGATGAACCCGATTTCGTCCCAGTCGTCGGTCATCGAATCACACCCCAGGGGCTCGCGCTCATTGTTCGGCCCCCCGTGACACCACAGGCCGGAGTTGTCGTCTCGACGACCGGTAGTAGACGAGGCTCAGCACGGTAAACAGGAGTATGATGACCGTGCCGACCGCCGCACTGAACTGGGGGGCGAGAAGCACCGAGAGGACGTGAACGACCAGTCCACCGATGGATACCCCCAGAAAGTACCGCGGCCACTCGTCGCTCGGTTCCTCCGATGAGAGATACGACGTTATCGTCCGCAGGTTCCCGTTCAGTTCGACGGTCCGCTCGTCGGGGTCGTACTCGACGACGCCCGCCTTTGCGAGCTTCGGGATGTGCGTCTGATACAGCGAGACGTACGTCCGTTTGCGCTGCTTCTCGTCGAGCTGTTCGGCCTCGGTGTCGTTTTCGACGGCCGCGACGTGGGCCGCGAGCTCGTCGATGCCGACCGGTGTGTCCTGTTCGAGCAGGTATTTCAGCGCGAGTCGTCGCCGTGCGTTACTCAGCAAATCGAATGCAGCGTCTTGTGACAGTGTGCTTGAATCGTTCGACATTACCAGTCTCGGTAGTCTCGTTTCGGATCCCGTGATCGGCTCTACCGCCACCAACCGCCCCACGGCACTTTGTTACACAGCGGTTATCGCTCGGCCCGGTGGGGCGACCGACCTCTAACAGCCCGTTTTCGACGGATACGGCCCCTTTCGGCCATCGCATGGAGTCGTTTCTCACCCGACGGCGGTATGGTGGGGATAACAAAGGCCGACGGCCGCCGCCCACAGGTAAGATGAGCGAACCGAACTCTCGGGGGACACCACGACGGACTCTCGAAGCGTCGAGAACCGGAGGGACCGATGAGTGACGAAAGCCGAATGCAGTCACTACACGTGAAAGACGGCACTGTCGGAAGCGTCCCGCTCGACATCGTCGCCGGGTGGGGAGTACTCGCCGGCGCCCACATCGCCGGGTTCCTGTCTTTGGGCACTCCGGTTCGGTTGATTCTCGCCGCACCGGTGGTGTTCTTCCTCCCCGGATACGTCACCGTCTCGGCGGCATTCCCACAGCGGGCGACCGCGCCGGAACTCCGGTATCCGACTCGAATCTCCGTCGGGGAACGGTTCGCGCTCTCGGTCGGATTGAGTCTCGTCATCGTTCCGCTCCTGGGTCTGCTCGTCGCGCTGTTCCCGGGCGGAATCACCGAGCCGGTCGTAGCCGGCCTGCTCGGGGCGTACATCGTCGGCGGGGGCGTCGTCGCCAGCGTCCGGCGGTTTCACGTCCCAGCGGAGCACCGCTTTCGGGTTCCGGTCGGACACTGGGTCGGCCGACTCGTCGGCTCGCTCCGTCACGGCTCCCTCGGCGAGCGGGCCGTCACACTCGTGTTGTGTCTGAGCATCGTCTCGACGGTCGCCGCCGCCGGCTTCGTCCTCGCCGTGCCGGCCGACGGCGAGTCCTTCACCGACCTCCATCTCGTCACCGAGACCGACGACGGCGATCTCGTCGCCGATGGCTATCCGACGAACCTGACCGAAGGCCAGCCAGCGACCTACACCGCTGGCATCGAGAACCACGAGGGCATCGCCACCGACTACGTGGTGGTGGTGACTCTCGACCGGGTCACCGAGATAGAGGGAGCACAGCGGACCGTCGAGTCGAACGAACTCGCGCGGTTCGACGCGACGGTCGCCGCCGGCGACCGCTGGACTCGAAGCCACACCCTCACACCGGAGATGACCGGTGAGGAACTCCGGCTGACCTACCACCTGTACGTCGACACCGCTCCCGAAACCGCCGACAGGGACAGCGCCTACCGCACCGTCCACATCTGGGTCGACGTCGCCCCCGCCGACGCCTGACCATGCTCCCGTGGGAACACCTCGCGGTCGGCTACCTCGGGTATTCGGCGTGGAGCCACCTCCGAGACGGCCGACGGCCCTCGGGCCGCCCCGTCGTCGTCGTCGCGATCGCCACCCAGTTGCCCGACCTCATCGACAAGCCGCTGGCGTGGGAGTTCGGCCTTCTCCCCGGCGGGCAGACGCTCGCTCACTCCCTCGTGTTCGCACTGCCTGCAGTGGCGTTCGTCCTCGGCGCCTTCGGCAGCCGAATCGGGGTCGCCTTCGCCATCGGCTATCTGACACACCTCGCGGGCGACGTGGTGTACCCGATGGTTCTCGGTGGAGGCCCGCGCGTGTCGTTTCTCCTCTGGCCGTTCGTCGAAGCGGTGCCCAGCGAATCGCCGGGGTTTCTCGCCGAAACGTGGGCGATTCTCGGTGACGCGAGGCAGTTCATGTTGAGCCCCGAGGGAACCATCTACCTGGCCGCGGAACTCGCGTTGCTGCTCGCGGTGTTCGCGCTGTGGCGCTACGACGGCCACCCCGGCGTGCCGCGCCGGTCGAGGTCGCCCCGAATCGGACGGTAAAGCGGCGCTCGAATCGAGAAGTAACGGTCTACTCGCCGAAAGCGCATCATAACAAAACCCGATTGCGGCGACCACCTGACAAGCCGTCAGCACGGCCCGCGACACTATGACACAGGATACGACGCCCTCGAAGACCGCGAGTAACGAGTCGGCCGATACCCGACGAACGCTGCTGCGTTCGATACCGATAGCCGACCCGGACGTCGGCGCCGCCGAAGCCGAGCGGGTGTCGGCCGTCATCGACAGCGGCCGGCTGGCCGATGGCCCGGAAGTCAGGGCCTTCGAGTCGGAATTCGCCGACTACTGCGGCACCGACCACGCCGTCGCGACCTCCAACGGGACGACGGCGTTACACGCGGCGCTCGTCGCCGCGGGCATCGAACCCGGCGACCGCGTTCTGACGACGCCGTTTACGTTCATCGCGACGGCGAACGCGATTCGGCTCTGCGGAGCCACCCCCGTCTTCGCCGACATCGACCCCGTCACCTACAACCTCGACCCCGTGGCCGTCGAGCGCCAACTCGAGGCGGAATCAGTCGATGCGATTCTCGCCGTCCACCTCTACGGGCTGCCCGCCCCGATGGGAGCGTTGCGGCGGTTAGCAGACGAGTACCACCTCACACTCATCGAGGACGCCGCTCAGGCCCACGGCGCGGCAATCGACGGCCGCCGCGTCGGCTCGCTCAGCGACGCGGCGACGTTCTCGTTTTACCCGACGAAGAACATGACGACCGGGGAAGGCGGGATGATTACGACCGACAGCAGTTCGATTGCGGCCCACGCCCGGTCGTTCATCAACCACGGACGGACGGACGCCGACAGCAGCTACGAGCACCATCGCGTCGGACACAACTTCCGGATGACGAGTCTGTGTGCGGCCATCGGCCGGGAGCAACTCGAGAAGCTCCCGTCGTACGTCGAATCGCGGCGGCGAAACGCCGAGCGATACACCGAGGCGCTGACGGAGGCGCCGTCGATTCGCCCGCCGGTCGAACCAGACGGCTACCGGCACAGCTATCACCAGTACACCGTTCGCTGTTCGGACCGCGAGGGCCTCGCGGAGTGGCTCGACGATGGGAACATCTCGTCAGGCGTGTACTACCCGCGAGGCGTCCACGAACAGCCGCCGTACGTCGACATCGGCGGGAGCTATCCGGAGGCCGAACGAGCCACCGAGACCGTCCTCTCCGTGCCGGTACATCCCGGCCTCGACGAGGCGGAAGTCGAGCGCGTCGCCGACCGACTCGCGAGGTTCGACCGATGATTCCCGTCGGCGTCGTCGGCGTCGGGAGCATGGGGCGCCACCACGCGCGGGTGTACCGGGAACTCCCGGGGGCGGAACTCGTCGGGATCCACGACGCCGACGAAAAACGAGCCGCCGGCGTCGCCGCCGAACAGGGGACCCAATCCATGGAGTTGCCGGCGTTGCTCGACGCCGTCGAGGCGGTGTCGGTCGTCGTGCCGACGCCCTATCACCGCGAGGTGGCGGAGGCGGCGACCGACGCCGGCACGAGCCTGCTCGTCGAGAAACCGCTCGCGGGGACGCCACGGGACGCACGCGCAATCGTCGATGCGGCCGAGGAGGCCGGCGTCACGCTGCAGGTCGGCCACGTCGAGCGGTTCAACCCCGCCGTTCAGGCGGTCTCGGAGTTCGCCGACGAACTCGACATCGTGGCGCTGGAGGCCCAGCGACTCGGGCCGCCGGTCGACCGCGCTGGCGACGACGGCGCCGTAATGGACCTGATGATTCACGACATCGACATCGCGCTGTCGCTGCTCGGGGAGTCGGTCGTGGACGTGCGGACGACCGGAACCGCCGACGGCGAACACGTCACGTCGATGCTGACGTTCGAGGGGGGCAGCGTCGCGACGCTCACCGCGAGTCGAATTACACAAAAGAAGGTGCGGACGCTGGCGTTGACCGCCGCGGACTGTCGCGTCGACGTCGACTACACCTCACAGGACGTGACGATAACTCGGCAGACCACCCCGGAGTACATCGAGGCCAACGGCGGACTGCGGTTCCGCAGCGAGACGGTCGTCGAGCGCCCGACGGTCAAAAACGGCGAGCCGTTGAAGGCGGAACTCGCGTCGTTCGTCGACTGCGTCAGAACGGGAACGCCACCGGAGGTGACCGGCGAAGACGGGCTTCGAGCGCTCGAAGTCGCGGGGCGCGTCCTCGAGACGCTCACACACGACGGCAGCGTCGAGTGGGCCGACCAGCGGACCCACTCCTGAACGACTCAGTCGCGGTGCTTACCGCTGGATGGCGTGTCGAACCCCGCGGAGGAACGGCCGCGGGTCGTCGAATTTGAGTACGTCGAAGTTCGGCATCCGGTAACAGGACATCGCGATTTCTGCCGCCGTACCGACGAGAGACGGCGCCTCGACGAACGGGGAGTCGTCGGTGATGATGCTCAACAGGTGGCCGAGTTCGCCGTACAACAGGTGGCTGCCGACGCCGACCTCGTAGCCCGGTTCGATTTCCTCGCCGCGCCCGGTCGCCAACAGCCAGTAGTGTGCCGGAAAGTCCGCACCCGCCACGACGGCACAGGGCAGCGACTGCCACATCCGGGGGTTGATTTCGGTCAGCACGTACTCGCCGGTGTCGGCGTCGCGCATGTACTCGATGCAGGCGAGGCCGTGATAGTCGAGGTGGTCCAACAGTTGCGTCCCGACGGCTTCGAGTTCGGGATCGGCTATCGACTCCCGGTAGACGCCGCCGCCGCCGGTGTAGGAATCGCCGCGAATCTGTCGGTGCTGGAACGTCGACACCGCCTCCCCGTGGTCGTACAGCGCGCCGAAGACGTACTCCCCAGAGGACCGGACGTACTCCTGGACGATGGGTTCGTGTTTCATCTCGGCTTCGATTTCGTCGACGTCCGGCGTTTCCCCGGGGCGGACGTGCGTCACCGTCTTCACGACCCCGACGTCCCGCGGGGACCACTCGGGGAGGTACTCGTCGACGAGGAGGTTGTATCGGGATTTGATGATGCGCTCTTCGTCCCAAGTGTCGACGTCGGAGAGCAGTTGCGTCTCGGGGGCGGGAACGCCGGCCTCCCCGGCGGCTTCGATGAGCCGAACCCGGTCGTGGACGGTTCGAAGCGTCTCCATCGGCGGCGTGACAAGCGAGACGTACGGCTCGAAGCGGTCGGCGTACTTCGCGAAGACGTAGGGGTCCTGCGGTCGAAGCGGGGCGATGGTCCGAACCTCGGGGCGGGCGGCGACGCCGACCAGGGCGTCCCGGTAGGCGAGGAGGTCCTCGGTGGGCGAGGGCAGCCGGACGAATTCGTCACAGAACCGCGAGGCGGCCGCGGGAACGTCGTCGTGCTCCGAGCCGATTATCGTCCCGACATCCAGTCGGGCGAGTGACCGAACACTGGTGTAACTCCCCGCGTCGAATCCGGTCGGAATCAGCATCGATCCCCCGTCGGTAGTCACGTCGTGCATACCGGAGCGAGGGGAGTCCGGGCCCATTGCTATAGAGGAACTACCGGAACCCGGCGGGCGGACGGCTGAGCCGAACCCGCCGACGAGAGCCCCGCAGCGTGCGGTAGTGGCACCATAACAAAGCCGTTCAGTCGGCGATGTGTCGGCGTGAACGAAACCGACACCGACGCTCGGCGGAACCGATTGCGGGAACCGAACATGGGGGGAACCGATGTCTGAACACGCGACCGTCGGAGTGAACTGCGACATTCGACCCGGCGCCACCGTCGGCCCCGAAGGCCAATCCGGCGAGCCGCCAGTTCTCGGTGACGACTGCACCGTCCGTTCCGGGACGGTCATCTACGCGGACGTGACCGTCGGCGACGGGCTGGCGACCGGCCACGGCGTCCTCGTGCGTGAACACACCGACATCGGCGACGACTGCACCGTCGGGACGAACACCGTCATCGACGGCCACACCGTCGTCGGCGACCGGGTCAGCATGCAGACCGGCGTGTACGTCCCGACCCACACCGACATCGCGGACGACGTGTTCCTCGGGCCGAACGCCGTGTTGACGAACGACCCCTATCCGATACGCGGCGAGAACGAGCTCGAGGGGCCGACGCTAGAACGACACGCCTCCGTGGGAGCGAACGCGACGATACTGCCGGGCGTGACGGTGGGCGAGCGGTCGTTCGTCGCCGCCGGATCGGTCGTCATCGACGACGTGCCGTCCGGAACGCTCGCCGTCGGCGTGCCCGCGGAGCACCGACCGCTTCCGGAGCATCTCGACCGAGGGAACGTGATTCGATGAGCGAAACAGTCGACTCACGACGGGTGTACGGCACCGACGCCGCCGACGTCGGCGAGCGCTTCCGCAACGGTGCGTTCCCCGTCGCAGTGTACGGACTCGGGAAGATGGGTCTGCCGTTGGCGGCCGTCCTCGCGGACGTGTCGGGCAACGTCGTCGGCGCGGACATCGATTCCTCTGTCGTCGAGTCCGTCAACGAGGGGGCGTGCCACGTCGTCGGCGAACCGGGACTCGAAGAGCTGGTCGCCGAAACCGTCGAGTCGGGCGCGCTGCGGGCGGTCGCGGACGGGAAAACCGCGGCCAGCGAGGCATCGATGCACGTCGTCGTCGTCCCGACGCTGTTGACCGACAACAACCACCCGGACCTCGCTGCCGTCGAGTCCGTCCTCGACGACGTCGCGACGGGGCTGGAACCCGGCGATTTCGTCGTCATCGAATCGACCGTCCCGCCGCGGACGTGTTCCGACGCCGTCGTGCCGCAGTTGGCCGAACAGAGCGGCGTCGACCCCGACGAGTTCGGCGTGGCGTTCTGCCCCGAGCGAACCTCCAGCGGGCGGGCGCTCGTCGACATCCGGGAGTCGTACCCGAAAATCGTCGGCGGCGTCGACGACGAGAGCACGCGCCTCGCGGCCGAAATCTACGACGAGGTGACGACGAACGAGGTGGTTCCGGTGAGCGATTCGACGACCGCCGAGGCGACCAAGGTGTTCGGCGGCGTCTACCGCGACGTCAACATCGCCTTCGCCAACGAACTGGCGACGTACGCCGACGACCTCGGCATCGACGTTCGGGAGGCCATCGCCGCCTCCAACAGCCAGCCACACAGTCACATCCTCGAACCCGGTCCCGGCGTCGGCGGCCACTGCATTCCGGTGTACCCGTACTTCCTGCTCAACGAATTCGACGTGTACAGCCCGATTATCCGGATGTCGCGGGCGGTCAACGACAGCATGCCGACGTTCGTCGTCAAACAACTCCAGCGGGCGCTCTCGGAGGCGGGCACCGACCTGCAGGATTCGACCGTCCTCGTGTTGGGCGTCACCTACAGGGCCGGCGTCGAGGAAACACGCTTCAGCCCGGCGCTTACCATACTGGAGTTGCTGTCGGATTTTGGCGCCGAGACGCTCGCGGTCGACCCGCTGCTCGACGACATCGACGGGGACGCCGAGTTGCTGTCACAGGAGGCGGCCGCCGCCGCCGACCTCGATGCGGTCGTCCTCGTGACCCCTCACGAGGCCTTCGAGACCTTCCCGTGGAACGACCACGACGACCTGGTCGTCGTCGACACACGTGGCGTCCTCGACCCCGCAACCATAGAGAGCCGCGTCGTCACAATCGGCCGTGCCATGGAGGAGTGAGATGCGCGTGCTGTTCGACATCACGCATCCGGCACACGTCCACCTGTTCAAAAACGCCATCGCGGAACTGTCGGCCGACGGGGCCGCGGTTCGCGTCGTCTCCCGGGAGAAGGAAGTCACGACCGACCTGCTGGACGCCTACGGCATCGAGCACACGCCGCTGTCGTCGAAGGGCGACCGGAAGGCGAGTCTCGCCGCCGAGTGGGCACGTCGGGAGGTGCGGACCTTCCAGGTCGCGCGGTCGTTCGATCCCGACGTGGTCGTCAGCCACCTGAGTCCGTCGGCGGTCCACGCCGCCCGACTCGTGGGCGCCGAGAGCGTCGTCTTCAACGACCAAGAGCATCCCAACACCGTCCCGCGACTCACCGCCCCGCTGACGACGGCGTACTGTACGCCGCGGAGTTACGGCGCCGACCGCGGCGCGGTCCACCGCCGCTACGACGGCTTCCACGAGTTGGCGTATCTCCACCCGAACCGCTTCACCTCGGACCGCTCGATGCTCCGGGAACACGGCGTCGACCCCGAGGAGCCGTACGCACTCCTCCGGTTCGTCTCGATGGGCGCCCACCACGACGTCGGCGAACGGGGGATTTCCCCGAAAACACAGGCCGAACTCGTCGAGACGCTGTCGGCGTTCGGCGAGGTGTACGTCTCGACGGAGGCGCCGCTGCCCGAGTCGCTGTCGGCCAATCGGCTTCCGGTTCCACCGGAGTCGATGCACGACCTGCTCGCGGAGGCGTCGCTCTGCGTGACCGACTCGGCGACGATGGCGATGGAGGCGGCGGTGTTGGGAACGCCGACCGTCCGGTCGAACTCCATCGATGCCGGCGGCGAGTTCGGCACGCTCTCTGCGGTCGCCAGTTACGACCTCATCGAGCAGGTACCGGCGACGGACGTCGTCGCGGCCGCACGCCGATTGGCGAACGACCCAGACGCCGCCGCGCGGTGGGCCGAGCGACGGCAGGAACTGCTCGACGACACCGTCGACGTGACCGCCTACGAACTATCGGTCATTCGAGAGGTCGCCGATGCCTGAGGACGCCACGTTCCATCTCTGTCTCACACACGACGTCGACCGCGTCTACAAGCGGTTCGGCGCCATCTACGGTACGTTGCGCGACCGGAACCCACGGCACCTGAAGGCGTTGCTCCCGGGAACCGAGCCGTACTGGCGCTTCGAGGACGTGATGGCTATCGAAGACGACCTCGGTGTCCGCTCGGCGTTTTACTTCCTGAACGAACAGCGCCTCCGCGACCGGCCGGTTCGGGAGTGGCTCTCGGCGCAGAGCTGGCAGTTGTACGGCGACCGCTACTCCGTCAGCGACCCCGACATCGTCGACGTCATCCACCGGCTCGATTCGGGCGGCTGGGAGGTGGGACTGCACGGGTCCTACGAATCCTACCGGGAGCCACAGCGCCTCCGGGCCGAGAAGGGCGAACTCGAAGCGATTCTCGGAAGCAAGGTGGTCGGCGGCCGCCAGCACTACCTGAACCTCGACGTACCCGAGACGTGGGAGATGCAGGCCGACGTCGGACTCCGGTACGACGCCAGCCTCGGCTCCTCGGAGACGTACGGCTTCGACCACGGCTACACACCGCTCCGACCGTTCGACGACGAGTTCGTCGTGTTCCCGTTGACGGTGATGGAGCTGTCGCTGCCGAACGTCGAGTGCAGGCCGAACCGGGCGTGGCGGGTCTGTGAGCGACTGCTGGAAGAAGCCCGCGAGAACGGCGCCGTCATGACCGTGCTGTGGCACCCGCGGTTCTTTTACGAAAACGACTTCCCGAACTACGGGGCGCTGTACCGTCGGCTCATCGAGCGCGCACTCGAACTCGGGGCGTGGGTGGGGCCACCCGGAGAGCTGTACGAACAGCTCGACCACACGGTAGGGATGGAGATGGAGCCGAACCGATAGCGGCCGCCGACACCCCTACACGAACACGACCGGTCGTGAAATAATCCACAGCGACAGCACCGTGTATCCGACCATCAGGACGACCAGTGGGAGGTGACCGCGGCCGGCCGAGTCGCCGTATCGCTCGACCGCGACGCGGTGAGCGGCGACGACGGCGACGACGTGGCCGAACACGACGAGCGCGACTTGAGATCCCCAGAAAACCGGCATCGAGAGCCAGCCGAGGGGGTCGAGGGAGCCGACGGCCGGCACGAGGGGACTGGCGGCGATTTCGAGTAGCGTAGCGAGGCTCCGAAGGACGTAGGGGTAGTTGTGGGCGATTTCGTAGGCGGCCGCAATCGGGAGGACGGTCGGGGCGAAGCCGTACAGCGCGTCGACGACGGCGTCCTCGGCGGGCCGCCCGAGGCGCTCGACCGCCCACACGGTGAGGGCGAACGTCGCGACGAAACCGACGAGGCCGATGGCGTACAGGAAAATTGCCGTTTCGGGACCGGTGCCGAGCGCGTCTCGGGTCGCGAACAGGACCGTCTGGAACGCCCTGAGGTTCGTGAAGCCGTCGAAACTGACCGTGTACACCATCGCGACGACGAAGACGACGCTCGCGACGCCGTCGACGGGGGCGCGACACCCCAGCCACGGCGGACGGGCCGCGACGGCGTACCCGCCGTCGTCGGTGCGAGACCACTCAAGCGGCGCGACGCGTCCGAACAGTCGATAGAACACCGCGAGCGGGTCCGCTCGCCGGAGCCACGACCGCCCGAAACAGCCCGCGCCGACGACCATCGTGAGGCCGTAGGCCGCGACGACGGCGGTCGTCAACCGCGGCGACCGCGGGACGACCGTCAGCGTCTCGGTGATACCGACGAGGGCGAGAAAGCCGACGAGCGCCGGCCACGTCCCGAACGCCGTCGGATAGGACCCGAGCAGGGCGACGGCCCCGCCTTCGAGTCGAACGAGGCCGTCGTAAACCGCCTCCCACGGCGACAGCGTCGGCCACGGGCTTCCGAACAGGATGGCAAGGAGGGCGACCCCTCGGAACCACACCGGCCAGACGAACACTGTCGCGGCGTTCTCGGCCGGGACCTGTCGCCCGACGACGCCGACCACCAGCGCCGCGATAACGGCGAGAAAGAAGAGCCCGCGGGCCACGCCTCGAAGGGGTCCGACGAGCGACGGCGGAACCGTCAGCAGGTGTCGACGACGAGGGGATTCGGACGGTTCCGGGGAGCGAGCCAGCCACAGCGCCGTCACCGCGACGGTGACGCCGGCGCCGACCAGAAGCAGCCACAGCGGAATCGGCGCGTCGAAGCGAGAGCCGGTCACGTCGTGTGCGGCCGCGAGGCCGGGACCGACAGCGAGCACAATCGTGACGACGAGGCCGACCGAAAGCGACGGTACGGACCGGCGGTGAGCCATTCCCCCGACGGTAATCACCGACGAGTGAAAAGCCGCTCTGGTTCGTGTCTCGAACGGCCGCTTCCGATGGGTACGCTTTTGCGCGGCGATTCCCGAGAGGAGACAGATGCGCGTCCGCACTGCGGTCGTTCTCGGTGGGTTGCTCGCCGTCTTAGGCGCCGGACTCGTCGTGGGATTGGGCGGCATCGGCGCCTCGCCGTTCGGTGGCACCTTCGAGGAGTCGTGGGTGAGCGACACCCCGCGGGACAACGAGTTCAACCACCACGCCATCGGTGCCGGGAGCGACGGAGACGTACTCGTCGCGCCGGTCACCGAACAACCCGGTGACGACGCCGAACTGACGAACACCTCCTGTTCGCTCGTCCGACTCGCCGACGACGACGGCGAGGCGCTGTGGCAGGACGGAATGCCGCCGGAGGCGTGTTTCACCCACGCGCTCACCGAACCGGCCATCGACGACATCGACGGCGACGGGGAACGGGAGGTCGCCGTCGCGACGACCGAGGATGCCCTCGTCGTCTACGACGGAACGGACGGAACCGAGCAGTGGCGCGTCCCGCTGTCGACGTACGGTTACGCGCGGCCGACGATAGCGAACGTCACAGCCGCTGACGGCCGAGAAATCGTCGCCAGCGACATCGACGGCGGCGTCGTCCTCGCCCACAGCAACGGAACCGTCGCGTGGCGGGTCGCCCTGAACGAGACCGTCGGCGAGCGGGTGTCGGTGTACGGGGCGCCGCTCGTGGAGGACTTCGACGGCGACGGCCGACCCGAAATCCTCGTCGGCACCACGGAGTCGTTGGTGTTGCTCTCGGCGGACGGAACCGTCGAGTGGCAGCGAGACGACGGCGCGCGGTACGTCGCCAGCGCACGGACCGACGACGGCGTCGAGATAGTCGTCGCCGGAACCGCGGCCGTCCGCTCTTACGACGGCGCCTCTGGTGCCGAGACGTGGAACCGGTCGATTTCGAACGGCCGTCTCCACACCGTCGCGGACGGCGACGGCGACGACACCCCCGAAGTGTACCTCGGGCGAATCGAAAGCGAGGTCGTCGTTTTGGACGCCGAGTCGGGTGACACCGAGTGGTCCACGACGGTGTCGAGCGAGGACACCATCGTCGCGGCGCCCCGACTCGGCGACGTGACCGGCGACGGCAGTCCCGAAGTCCTCGCGGCGGCACGGACCGGGACCGTCACCGCCCTCGACGCCGACTCCGGCGGGGAGGTGGCCGTCTACGAGCGCTCGGTTCCGGTCTGGACGTTCGTCACCCCGGCCGACATCGACGGCGACGACCGCGACGAGGTGTTGGTCCGCTACGGCGACGGCCGCGTCGTCGCCCTCGAATACGTGTCTTAGTCGCCGCTTTGACCGCTGAAACGCGGTTTCTTCACCGCCAAAACCGGCAACAAATTCCACATCATTTACTATCCGTCCATCTGACAGGACGGTATGATTCTCTGTGTCGACCAAAGCGAGGCCGACCGCGAGGCGACGCGGGCGGCTCTCGATCCTATCTACGAGGTCGAGACGACCGCGTCGCTGTCCGATGCTCGGAGCGTACTCACAGAGCGGACCGTCGAGTGTCTGGTCACGGAGTACGACCTCCCGGACGGCACCGGGTTAGAACTGATTCGAGCAGCGCGAAACGACGCCCCGGACGCCGCGTGTATCCTGTTTACCGACACGCCGCTGGACGACATCGACACCGCCGCCTTCGGTGACGTGGTCGCGGAGTACCTCTCGAAGGACGACCCCGACGCCCACGAGGAACTCACCGAACTCGTCGAACACGCGCGGCTGTTTCGAAACCAGACTGCGTATCCGCTTCCGGACGACGAGGACGCGAGAGTGGCGGCGCTCGAACGGTACGCGACCGACCCCGAATCGCTCGGGGACTCCCTCGACCGACTGACCGAACTCGCCACGGCACTGTTCGACCTCGACGCCGCCGCCGTCGGCCTCGTCGACGCCCACGAACAGCGGTTTCTCTCCTGTTTCGGCGTCTCCTTCGACCCAGTCGAACGCGAGGAGACGGTCTGTACCTACGCACTGCTCGACGAGGGGGTGACCGTCATCGAGGACACCAACGAGGACCCACGGTTCGAGGACAACGAAGGGCTACAATCCGCCGACATCCGGTTTTACGCGAGCGCGCCCGTCACGACGCCCGAGGGCCACGCCATCGGGACGTTCTGCGTCTACGACGACGAACCGCGGGCGTTCTCCGAACGCGAGCGTGAACTGCTCTCGCTTTTGGCCGACGAGGCGATGGAGCAGTTGACGTTGCGTCTGAAGCTCCGCGAACGCGGGGGTGGTCGCGATGCGTGATGAGTACCGATTCGCCGAGTTGCCGCTGGCTGATATCCGACCGGGAACCAGCGTGCTCGTCTCCGGTCCGACCCACGACGGCGCTCGAAGCCTCAGCATGCAGATGCTTGCCGGCGAGTACGACGAGGGCGCCATCATCGTCACGACGAACCAGCGCGCGTCTCGGGTGGCTGAGGACTGCCAGCGATTCGGTATCGACGTTCGAGACGACCGGACCGCGATTCTCGACTGCGTCGGCGACGACGACGACCCGGACGTACCGGCGCGAGTGTTGCCCGTCTCCGGCCCCTCGGACCTCACCGGCATCGGGATGCGGTTCTCCGACGTGTATCGGGAGTTCAAAACCACGGACATCGACCGCGTTCGGACGGGACTCTGTTCGGTGTCGACGCTGTTGTCCTTCGGCGACCTCCGAACGGTGTCTCGATTCACCCACACGCTCGTGGGGCGTATCGACAAGGTCGACGGGCTCGGCGTGTTCGTCGTCGACCCCGCCGGACACGACGAACAGGCCATCAACACGCTCGCGCAGTTCTGTTCGGGCCGCATCGAGGTTCGCGACCGCGACGGCAGGGCCGAACTCAGGACGCGGGGACTGGCCGACCAACCGCGGGAATGGACGCCGTTCGACGCGTTCCCGTGACCATCACGGTGGGTCAGACGACTTCGAAGGATTCGGGAACCGTCCGTCCATCCCGGTAGCGTTCGAGGTAGTAGACGACGCCGGGTTGATGTGCCGCGCCGACGACGAGGTGGACCTCCTCGGCGTCGTCGTTGTGGAAGACGGCGTAGTCGGCCATCCGCTCGTTGCGCGCGTGGGTGACGATTTCCAGCTCCGGGTCGTGTCCTCGGAGCCACTCGCGTTCCAGCGGTTGGGGGAGGAAGTTGCGCTCGTAGTATCGCTGGAGGGCGCCGAGGCGTTCGGGATTGCGACTCGCCTCGCTGCTGAGCGCAAACGCCTCGTAGCTCTTGCCGACCGCGAGGTCCGCGTGGGTGGTCAGGAAATCCGCCGCCACGTCGCCGAGGGCGCGCTCGAAGGCCTCGCCGTACACCGGCGTTCCGGAGTCGATGAGCGAGAAGGTGGCCTTCCGGAACGTCTCCGTGACCGCGGGGAGGTTCTCCAACAGCGCGTCGACGCCGGACTCCGGAAGCGCCTCCAGATGCGACGGCAAGTCCAGTTCCGCACACCGCTGCATCGCCCACCGGTAGTCGTCCATCTCACAGGTCGAAGGGAAGTCCTCGAAGTACATCGGCCGGATGCCCTGCTCGCAGTAGACGACGGCATCGCGGTCCTGGAACGCCGAGACGTGCTCGCGGAGGAACGCCCGCTCCTCGTCGGTGCCGGCGTGGGTGACGCCGTGGACGTGGAAGGCGTGGCCGTCGACGACGACACGAGTCCCGGGAAGCCCCTCGTCGTCGGAGTCGGGGGCCTGTGTTTGCCGGATGGCTGTCTCCCACGCCACCTTCGCCCGGAAGTACGCCTCGTGAACCGAATCCACCTCGAAACGCTCGGCCAACTCCTCGAGGTCCTCGGCGGTTCGAATCGCGTCGATTCGGTCGGCGGGGTCCGCTCGCTCCATCGGGCGTGCTACGTTCGCCTCGGCAATCAAAGCGTCTTCGATGTGCGTGAGTCATACCCGTTCAGAGGAGAGTCAATGCACCGAAGAGCGCTCACTGAGCGGCGAGGACGAGCAGCGCCGTCGCATCGGTGACCGCCTTCGGCGAGATATCCTGGTCGCCGTCGAACCGAACAATCTCGCCGGCATCGAGTTCGTGCGTCGAGTCGTCGAGCGCGAGGTCGAGACGCCCCTCCAGTAGATACAGAACGATGTGTCGGTCGGGGTGGCGGTGTGGTGGTATCTCCTCGCCGGCCGAAAGCGACAGCCGGACCGTCTTGGGTTCGGTTCCCGGAAACACGTTCGCCTGCGGCGTCGAGTCGAGTTCCGAGAGGTGGCGTTTCGTGGGCACGCTCGACGTTCGGGTGCCGACCACCTCCGCCCGTCGCCGAACATGTTCGTGTCTCAATCGCTGGGATTCCGCACACCCGTTTGTTACGTGGCGTGACGAGGAGTACGTATGAAGTACGACGACCCCGACGCAGGCCGCGTCGTTGCAGAGCGAACCCGTGAGTTCATCGACGACGTTGTTGTTCCGAAGGAGCGGTCGCTGGCAAGCGGCGGCGACGTGTCCGCCCACACCGTCAAGGAACTGCGGGACGCCGCACGGGAGTACGAGGTGTACGCGCCCCAAATCGACGCCGAGTACGGCGGACTCGGCTTGAGTTTCCGCGAGGCGTTGCCCGTCTTCGAGGCCGCCGGCCGCTCGTTGCTCGGACCGCTCGCCCTCCGGGTCGACGCCCCCGACGAGGGGAACATGCACCTGTTGGAACTCGTCGGCGACGACCTCCAGAAGGAGCGGTATCTCCAGCCGCTCGTCGACGGGACGATGCGGTCGGCGTTTGCGATGACCGAACCGCAACCCGGTGCGGGGTCGGACCCGAAGATGATTCGCACACGCGCCGAGCGCGATGGGGACGAGTGGGTCATCGACGGCCACAAGTGGTGGACGACACAGGGCGTCGAAGCCGACGTGTTCGTCGTCCTCGCCCGAACGGACCCCGAAGTCCACCCCTACGAGGGGTGTTCGCTGTTCCTCGTCGACGCCGAGACGCCGGGCGTCGATGTGGTTCGGAACATCCCCCACATGGGCGGCGGACCGACCGGGAAGAGCCACGCCGAGGTGAAATTCGAGAACGTTCGCGTCCCCAACGAACACCTCCTCGGCGAGGAGGGAGAGGGCTTTGCCGCCGCTCAGCGGCGGCTCGGACCGGCCCGGCTGACACACTGTCTGCGGTTCTCCGGCGTCGCCGACCGCGCCCTCGACATCGCGTCGGCGTACCTCTCCGAGCGGGAGGCCTTCGGCACGCCGCTTTCGGACAAGCAGGCCCAGCGGTTCGCCATCGCCGATTCGGGGACGCGGCTCCACGCCGCCCGAACGCTCGTGCGCCACGCCGCCGACCGAATCGAAGCGGGCGAGGAGGCACGCACCGAGGTCGCGATGGCGAAGACGTTCACCGCCGAAGTGGTCCAGGAGGCCGTCGACACCGCCGTTCAGGCCTGCGGCGGTAGCGGCATCGGCAAGGACCTCCCGCTGTCGGACTTCTACGAGTCGGTTCGTGCCTTCCGTATCATCGATGGCGCCGACGAAGTCCACAAGCGCGTCGTCGCCCGAGAACTGCTCGCCGACCCGCCGACGGAGGAGCTCGACGTGCTCCCGACGTTCGAGGGGCGAACCGTCGAGTAACCGTGCCGACTCTCAGGAACTGGGACGCCGACTACCGATTGAAACCCGCGGGTACCGTATTCATGGGTATGAAGGGTGGACACCGGCACAAACGGAGGGGACGGACCCGATGACCGCCGACGGACTCCAGTTGGCCGTGGTCGTGGCCAACACGGTGACGCTCGTCGTCGGCGGCTTCGTGACGCTACTCGCCGTGAGGGCGTACCGACGGACCGGCTCGCGGTCGCTGCGAGCGCTGTCGGCCGGCCTCGGCTGTATCACCGGCGGGACGCTGCTCGGGGGGCTACTGCACCAATCGGAACTCGCCTCGCTGCTCGTCGGCGTCACCGTCCACAGCGCCTCCATCGCACTCGGGTTCCTGCTGTTGGCGTGGTCGCTGTTCGGCCCCGATGCCGCGTTCGAACCGCAACTCACCACGTCGAGAGACGAACAGTGACTCACCGCCGGTTTCGACGCGTCCAGAACACGGCGAGCAACACGACCGCGTGAGCGACGGCGCCGGCCAGCGCCAACCACCGACCACCCTCGACGGCCGCCCCCGCGCCGGCGAGCAGTCCACCACCCTCCACGACGACGCCGACGGCGAGCAGGGCGACGGCGACCGCCGCAGTTCGGTCGTCGACCCCCATCGCCGAGGCGACGGTCGGCGGATAGAACTGGTATTCGACGCCGACGACGGCGAGGCCGAGAAAGCCGAGCAACGCGAGTCGAGCGTGGGCCGAAGCGACGTCGGAACTGATTCCCTCGACCGCCATGTGGACGCCGAGCAGGGCGACCCCCGCCGCGGCGACGGCGGCGAGGACGACAGTGTACAGCCCGATTCGACGCCGGTCGCTCCGGAGGAACATGTCGACGTAGGCGACGCCGAAGCCGAGGAGCGCGAGCGCCTGAACGCCGGCACCGAGGTGGAACCACCCACCACCGCCGAAGGCTGTCGCCAGAAGCAGCGGCCCGGCCGCGCCAGCGGGGAGAACGACTGCGACCAGCGGCCATCTCGGTGTGACGACGAGGAATCGCGGTAGTAATCGAAAGCCGAGCGTGAACACGAGCAGCGCGGCCGTCCCGGCGGCGAAGAGGTGAGTCACCGGCGGGCCGCCGGTCGGGAGCGGTCCGAATCCGATACCGAGCGACAGCACCGACCCGACGAGGAGGTAGCCGAGCGCGGCCGGGACGAAGGCGTTGGCGAAGCGGTCGACCCGCAGTCTGTCGGCCTTCGCGTCGCTGGTCCCGGTTTCGCCGCCGGAGAGGTTGTCGCGGACGCTCCAGGCGAGCGTTCCGACGAAGACGAGACACCCCAGCGCCCACAGCGCGGCGCCGACGGTTCCCCACATGGTCGGGAGGAAACCGGCCGCTTCCGCCGCGACGGCGGCGGTTCCGACGACGGCAAGCGGGAAGTGGACCGCCGGTGCCCGGGGGAACGCGAGCGCTCGGTCGAAGTAGGAGGGGACGAGCGCGTAGGCCTTCCCGAACACCGTATGCAGGACGAAGCCGTACAGGCCGACGACGACGGCGGGGCGGCCGACGCCAGCGACGACGGCCGCCTGCCAGCAGACGAACCACCCGAGACCGGCGAGTACGAATAGCCGCGTCCACCGCGCAGTCGCCGAGGAGGCGCTCATCGCCGGCCGTTCGTGGCCGAGCGTGAAAGTCCTCGGGGACGAGTCGGAGATAACGGCAGAACGCCGAGGCCGTGTCGGTTCCGATTATGTTCGGTTCGAGAGCATCGTCGGCGAGTCGGTCTGGGCTTCGATGTCGCCTCGCGGGACGAGGTGCTGTTCGGCGAACCGGCGGATGACCCGCCCCTCGGCGCGGTGAAGCGTCTCGCTGCACGTCGATTTGGCGAGACCGACGGCATCGGCGAGTTCGGTGAGCGAACACTCCCGCGGTGTGTCGTAGTAGCCACACTCGACGGCCGTCAACAGCAGTTCGGCCTGCCGCTGTGAGAGTAGCCGGTCGGGTTCGGTGTCCTCGTGGACGGCTTCGACGGTGTAGGAGAGGCCGAACCGGTCGAATTCCTCCCCAAGCGTCGAGAGTCGGTCGTGGGAGGCTCTGAGTTCGATTTCGGCGGTGCCCTCCCTGATGAGTACCGGCGGTTCGATGGGGATGCCCGAGGCCTGCGCAGACAGCAACAACAGGGGTGCAGTCGTTTCGATTTGGACGACGACGCGGCCCGCGGACTGCTGGAGCGGTTCGATGTCGTTTATTTGCGGATTTTCGACCATCGAGCGAATCGCCGGCTCCAGCTCGGGGGCGGTAATCTCGACGAGTGCGAATCCCACGTCGTCGGTGGGCATCGTCGCGAGCACACGGAACGTCGCGTCGGCGTGTGTCGTCGTCACCTGGTGAATCCAGGTTCGCTCCGGAAGGTCGACGGTGAGTTCGGCCCGTGGCATACCCGAGGGTATGGAACCCGACGGGAAAGCCCCGTCGTCGCCTCCCAAATGTTGGGATTCGGCCGCGTGAGCGCCACACTCGGCCGCAGCGAACATGTTCGGGTCGGTCCCGAGCGGTGGGATGCCCCTCGACGGTCTTTATCCATCGGTATCCTCGCTCCGAACGTAATGGGACGACACGATTCGACGCGACGGCGAGTGCTTCAGGTGACTGGAACGACGGTTGCCGCGGGCCTACTCGCCGGCTGTACCGGCGGTGGCAACGGCGACAGTGGAAATGGTAACGGTGACAGCGGAAACGGCAACGGCAACGGCGGAAACGGCAATAGCGACGATGGGAACGGTGGCGGCGACAGCGGCGGTGACACCGCCCAGTTCGACGGTTGGTTCGATGGCGTGTCGAACTACGACGGCGTCACCGACGCGACAGGCGAGTCGGAGGTCACAGTCGAGGTTGGCGCCGGCTCCGACGGACTGCTGTTCAGTCCGCCCGCGATTCGAGTCGACGCCGGCACGACGGTCGTCTGGGAGTGGAGCGGCAACGGTGGCGCCCACAACGTCGTCGACGACGGTGGCGACTTCGAGAGCGACCTCTACAGCGAAGCCGGCGAGACCTTCGAGTACACCTTCGACAGCGCCAGAACGTCTAAGTACTACTGTAATCCCCACAAATCGATGGGGATGAAAGGCGTCGTCGTCGTCGAGTAAGCCGTCGAGTTCGAGCCCTTCCTTTCTCGCGTGCGTGCCGACGATAACCAGCCGCCGACAGCGGGTGCGCCGAACGCTGCGACCCGAGGAAGGACCCGGCGGATGGGCGGCCGAACATGTTCGGACCCATCTCAGGCGTCGGGACCCTGCTCGGGACGGTATATGCGTCCCTCCAGTACTGCCGCATGTAGCACCGCCCGGCGACCAACGACACCAGAGGACAATGACCGACACGACCCATACGGAGACGGACGACGCACAGGGCCGGGACGAGGAGATGCTGTTACCGCAGTTGGGCCTCGACCGGCGGGACTTCATGAAAGCCGGCGCCGCCGCCGGGACCCTCGGGGCCATGGCCGGTTGTACCGGCCTGCTCGACCGCGACGACGGGACCGGGGCCGGTGGCGCCAGCGGCAACGCCGACGCCCACGTCCCGCCCGGGGAACTCGACGAGTACTACGCCTTCCTCAGCGGCGGCCACTCAGGGGACATCCGCGTCCTCGGGTTGCCGTCGATGCGGGAGATAATGCGCATCCCGGTGTTCAACCACGAGAGCGCACGCGGCTACGGCTACGACGACGAGAGCAGCGAGATGCTCGAGGAGGCGGGCGGCTACACGTGGGGGGACACCCATCACCCGCGTGTCAGCCAGACGGACAACGACTACGACGGCCGCTGGGCGTTCGTCAACGACAAGGCCAACGGCCGGATGGCCCGCATCAACCTGAAGTACTTCGAGACGGACGCCATCGTCGACATCCCGAACCAGCAGGGGACCCACGGCGCCTGTTGTGTCCTTCCGGACACGAAGTACGTCATCGGCGTCGGCGAGTTCCGCGTCCCGCTGGAGAACGACGGCCGCAGTCTCGACGCCCCCGACGAGTACGGCTCGGTGTTCGCCGCCATCAACCCCGAGACGATGAACGTCGAGTGGGAGGTGCTGGTCGACGGCAACATGGACAACGGCGACGGCGGCAAGGAGGGCAAGTGGTTCTTCACCACCGGCTACAACAGCGAGGGCGGGGTCACCGAATCCGAGATGACCCAGTCGGACCGCGACATGGTGAAGGCGTTCAACATCCCGGCCATCGAGGCCGCCGTCGAGGCCGGCGACTACGAGGAGATAAACGAGGTTCCGGTCGTCGACGGCCGACAGGACAGCCCGCTGAACAGCGGGAGCGACCCCGTCGTCAAGTACATCCCGACGCCGAAGAGTCCCCACGGCGTCAGCGTCACGCCGGACAACAACTACGCCATCGCCAGCGGGAAACTCGACCCGACGGCGACGGTCATCGACATCGCGGCGCTCGACGAGGTCGACGACCCCGAGGAGGCGGTCGTCGGCCGGCCACGACTCGGAATGGGGCCGCTGCACACCGCCTACGACGGCCGCGGCCACGCCTACACGACGCTGTTCATCGACTCGCAAGTCGTCAAGTGGGACATCGAGGCCGCCGTCGAGGCCGACCTCGGCAGCGAGGACCCGGTCGTCGAGAAAATCGACGTCCACTACAACCCCGGTCACCTCATCGCCAGCGAGTCCTACACGGCCGACCCGGCGGGTGACTGGCTCATCTCGCTGAACAAGCTCTCGAAGGACCGCTTCCTCCCGGTCGGGCCGATGCACCCCGAGAACGACCAGCTCATCTACATCGGCGACGACGAGGGTGGAATGGAGTTGGTGAAGGACAAACCGTCCTACGCCGAACCCCACGACGCCTCCATCGTCCACCGGGACAAGATAGAGCCGGCGAAGACCTACGACCCCGAGGACCTCGACTTAGAGCACACCGCCGCCGGCGAGGAGTCCGTCGAGCGGGTCGCCGACGACCGCGTCGAGGTGAAGATGTACTCGATGCGCAACGAGTTCGGCTTCCCGGACATCACCGTTCAGGAGGGCGACACCGTCGAGATGCAGGTGACGAACATCGAGACGACCAGCGACATCCTGCACTCGCTGGTCATCCCCGAACACGATGTCAACATCAAGATGGCGCCACAGGAGACGACGAAAGTGACCTTCGAGGCCGACGAGCCAGGGGTCTACTGGATGTACTGTGGGTTCTTCTGCAGTGCACTCCACCTGGAGATGCGCTCTCAGCTCCTCGTCGAACCGGAGGGATAACCCATGAAGTCGTCGCTCGCGCGGTTCGCGGAACTCCGGCGTGGGTTGCCCCTGCTGGCGGCGGGGCTCCTGCTGCTCGCACTCGCGGTGCCGATGTGGCGCATCACGCTCACCGCGCCGCAGTACCCCGGTCAGGCGCTGGCCATCGAGCTGTACGCCTACCCGCGGCTGGGCGGCGACTACGTCGAAGTCCACAGCCTCAACAAGTACGTCGGGTTCTACTACCCCGACCCCGTCTACGTCGAGCCGAACTTCCCGGTCCACGAGAACTCCATCCGCGTTCCGGAGTGGATACTGGGGCCGGTAGCGTTCGTCGCCATCGCCGCGACCGGCGTGTTCGTCTCGCTGGCGCCGACCGTCCGCAAGCTCAAACGCGGGCTGACCGCCCAACTGGTCGGGACCGTCGTGACGTTCGCCGTCATGTTCGCGCTCATCCAGTACCGGCTGTATCAGGCCGGCCACTCCCTCGACCCCGATGCCCCGCTGCGTGGCGTCGAAGGGTTCACTCCGCCCGTGCTGGGCGGCTACGAGGTGGCGAACATCAGCGGGTTCGCGTGGTTCGGCCCCGGCGGGTACCTGACGATGCTGGCGGTCGTCCTGCTGGGCGTCGCTTTCCTCGCCCGCGACAGCGAGGCGACGTTCGGCGACGTGCCGGGGCTGGTCCGTGAACGAATCGGCGGCGTCCGTCGCCGCGAGAGCGGCGTTCGGAACGAACCGGGAGGTGACTGAGCCGTGACCCGCCTCGAAGCCGGTTTCGCCGTCGCAGTCGTGGCCGTCCTCCTCGTGTCGGTGACCGCGCCGTTCGTCGTGGCGGCGCCGGCCGACGAGGAACCCGACGCCTTCGACCTCGACGAGACCAACGCGCACGAACCGCCGTCGGTGCCCGAGGAATCGAGCGTGACCGTCGAGGACCGAACGTTCGCCGACGCCCAGCGAGCCATCGACGCTGCCGAACCCGGCGACACCGTCGTCCTCGAGGGCCGCTTCGAGGACCGCTTGAGGGTGAACACCAGCGACGTGACCGTCAGGGCCGGCGAGGCCGGCGCAGTCGTCGACGGCGGTGGCGAGGGGAACGTACTCGTCGTCGCGGCCGAGAACGTCACCGTCGAGGGGCTGTGGCTCCGGAACTCCGGCTACGACGCCGGCAGCGAACACGCCGGCGTCTTCGTCGAGGGAACGGCGAACGGAACCGAACTCCGGGAACTGTACCTCTCGCAGATTACCTTCGGCGTGTGGGTTGACGGCGCCGACGACGTGACCGTCACCGACAGCCGCATCGAGGGCCGCGAGGACGTCGAGCGCCGCACCGACCGCGGCAACGGCATCAACCTCTGGGAGACGAGGAACTCGACGATACGGAACACCGAAATCACGGACGTCCGCGACGGCATCTACTACTCGTGGGCCGAGGGCGTTGTCGCGACGAACAACACGATGTGGGACAGCCGCTACGGAGTCCACTACATGTACTCCAACGACAACCGACTGGAGGACAACCTCGCCGTCGACAACGACGTGGGCTACGCGCTGATGGTCAGCGACGGGTTGACCCTCGTCAACAACACGGCGGCCCGCAACGACGGCACCAGCGGCCACGGCATCCTCCTGAAGGACATCGAGCGCTCCGAAATCAGGGGCAACGTCCTGCTGGAGAACGGCAACGGCCTGTACGTCTACAACGCACAGGACAACCGCATCGCCGGGAACCTCCTGTTGCGCAACGGCGTCGGCATCCACGTGACCGCCGACAGCAACGGACAGGAGGTGGTCGGGAACAGTTTCATCAACAACGAAGACGCCGTCCTGACGACGACGCAGAACCTCATTGTCTGGAACGGCAGCGACCGCGGGAACTACTGGTCGGACGCCCGCGCCGTCGACCTCGATGGCGACGGGACGAGCGAGGTCCGCCACCGACCGGCGGGGCTGGTCGAAGCGCTCGTCGCCGAGCGGCCACAGGCGCGAATCTTCGTCGACAGCCCCGCCTTCGACGCGGTTCGACTCGCCGAGAGTTCGTTCCCCGTCGTCGACTCGCCGGGTATCGTGGACAGACAGCCCTTGGCCGACACCCCACACGACTGGAGGAACTATGCGAATCACAGCTAACGACGTCCGCAAGGAGTACGGCAGCGTGACGGCCCTCGACGGGCTGTCGATAGAGATACCCGACGGCAGCACCTTCGGCGTCCTCGGGACGAACGGCGCCGGCAAGACGACGCTGTTCAAACTGCTGGTCGGACTGGACCGACCAGACGGCGGCCGATTGGCCGTCGGCGAGCAGTCGGTTGCCGACGCCGGCACCGAGATACGGCGGCGTGTCGGCTACCTGCCCGAGCGGGTCGGCTTCCCCGGCGCACTCACGGGCCGGGAGGTGCTGTCGTTTCACGCCCGGATGCGCAGCCTCCGGCGTGACGGCCGCATCGACGACGCCATCGAGACGGTCGGCCTCTCGCCGTCGGCCGCCGACCGGGCCGTCTCGGGATACTCCAACGGGATGCGTCGGCGGCTCGGACTCGCCGCCGCCATCCTCCCGGAGCCGCAGGTGCTCGTTCTCGACGAGCCGACGGCGGGGCTGGACCCCCGTGGCGTCGCCGAGTTCCACGGCATCATCGACCGCGTGCGGACGGAGACGGGCGCGACGGTCGTCCTCTCCTCGCACGTGCTCTCGGAAATCGAGCGGTTGTGTGACCGCGTGGCCGTCCTCGACGGCGGACAGGTCCTCGCCTCCGGAATGGTTTCGGAACTCGTCGACGCCGACGACGTAACCGTCCGGATACGACCGGAGAGCGCCGGAGATATCGGGGGACTCCTCGCGGCCGCCGAGACGTTCGGCACCGCCTCGGCGACGAACGGGACGGTCACCGTCCGGTGTCCGACCGGCGACGTGCCCTCGCTGTTCGCCGCGGTCGATTCGACCGTCGATATCGCCGACGTGACCGTCGAACGGGACGGCCTCGAAGCGGCGTTCCACAGCGCACTCGAAACGGCGGAGGTGAGTCCATGACCGCAGAGAGCCCGGACGAACAACGCGAGGAGCCGACGCCCGACGGCGGCTACGCGGCCGCCCACGAAGCGTCCGCGGCGCCCAGCGAGCGGCCGCAACTGCGGCAGATAGCCACCGTCGCGGTCACCGAGTACCGACTCGCGCTGCGGAGTCGGTGGGCGCTGGCGCTTTCGGCGCTGTTCGCGCTGTTCGGGACGATGCTTGCGACGTTCAGCGGGTCGGCGGTCGGCCCCGAGGGAATGGAACGGGTCGTCGCCAGCCTCACCAGCCTCGCGGTGTATCTCGTGCCGCTTGCGGCGCTGGCGTTCGGTTACGACGCCGTCGTCGGTCGCGACGAGGAAGGCTGGCTCGAGGTCGTCTTCTCGCTGCCGGTGTCGCGGTGGCGGGTCGTCGCCGGGACGTACCTCGGGCGGGTCGCCGTCCTCGCCGGTGCGACGGTGCTTGGCTTCGGCGTCGTCGGCGTCCTGCTCGTTCGGGAGTTCGGCGTCGCCTACTGGGGGGCGTTCCTCGCCTTCCTCGCCGGCGCGGTCGCGGTCGGCGCGGCGTTCCTCGCGGTCGCCGTACTCGTCTCGACGCTCGCCCGCGAGAAGACCCACGCCCTCGGCGGCGTGTTGCTCGTGTGGGTGTGGTTCGTCCTCGTCCACGACCTGCTGGCGCTGGGCGTCGTCGCGGCTTTCGAGTTGCCGGAGGCGGTGCTGAGTTTGTTCGTCCTCACCAACCCCGCGAGCGTCTTCCGCGTGCTCGTATTGAGCCAACTGGGAACGACCGCGGGAAGCGGGTTCGCGGCCGTTCTCTCGACGACGGGACTTTCGACGCCGGGACTCGTCGCCGTGCTCCTCGCGTGGTGTGTCCTCCCGGTTGCCGCGGCCGGCCTGTTGGTCTCCCGGCGGCGACTGTAGGGTATCCTGGCCGTTCCACGGCCTTCGAGTCCGCCGCCCGAACCGTCGAAGCGCTGACGTACCACCGGTACCTCTATCGGGTGACTGTGTCGCAGCACCGACGGTACCACACTACACGATGACTCACAGCGACCCTGCGACGTACGTTGCCGAGAACCGGTCGGAACTGGTGCGGACGACGCTCGACACCCTCGCCGTCGACACGTCGAACCCACCCGGCGACACGCGCGCCCTCCTCGAGGGAATCGAAGCGGACCTCGACGGATTGGGCGTCGAGACCGAACGGTTCGCGGTCGACCCCGCGAAGCCGAACCTCCTCGTACGAGTTCCGGGTGACGGCGACCGGACGTTCTGTTTCAACGGCCACCTCGATACGGTGCCGTTCGACGCCGAGGCCTGGGAGTACGACCCCCTCGGCGAACGAGTCGACGACCGCATCTACGGCCGCGGCGCGACCGACATGAAGGGGCCGCTGGCCGCGATGCTGCTCGCACTGCGGGCGTTCGTCGAAGCCGACGAGAAGCCGCCGGTCGACCTCCTGTTCGCGTTCGTCAGCGACGAGGAGGTCGGCGGCGACGCGGGACTGCCGGCGCTGTTGGCGGCCGACCGTCTCGACGCCGACGCCTGCGTCATCGGCGAACCGACCTGCTCGGGGGGCCGATACTCCGTCGTCGTCGCCGACCGTGGGAGCATCTGGTTGACGCTGGAGGCAACCGGCGAGGCCGCCCACGGGTCGCGGCCGGTTCTCGGCGACAACGCCATCGACCGCCTGTACGGTGCCGTAACGACGCTTCGAGAGCGGTTCGGGCGGCGCGAACTCGACATCGACGCCACGGTCGAACCGATACTGGAGGAGTCCATCGAGTACTACGGGCCGACGATGGGCGCCGAGACGGCGCGTGACCTCTTTTCGTTCCCCTCGATTAATCTCGGGACCATCGAAGGCGGTGAGGCGATAAACAGCGTTCCGCAGTCCGCGACGGCGGAAATCGACGTCCGGCTGACGGCGGGGGTACAGACGCCCGATGTCCTCTCGGACATCCGGGAGTGTGCCGCGATGTGTGAGGGCGTCACCATCTCGGAGGTCTCCTGGAGCGTCGGGACCGCAGAGCCACCCGACAGCCCGCTCGTCGAGGCCGTTGCCTCGACGGCCGAAACGGTGACCGGCAAGCGGGTGTACCGCCGGAGTGCGACCGGTGGCGGCGACGCGAAGAAACTCCGAAACGCGGGCATTCCGGCCGTCGAGTTCGCGGCCGGAACCGACACGGTCCACGCCGTCGACGAGTACATCACGGTCGACGCGCTCGCGATCAACGCGGCCGTCTACGCGCGGCTCCCCGCCGTCTGGGCCGACACGGAGGGAACGTGAAAGCGCTGCCCGCGGGGGCACGTTTAATATCGTTGCATGCATACTATTGGGCATGAAGCAAAATATCGGCGTACTCGACGGACGGGTTCGGCTCGCGGTTGGCGCACTGCTCGCGGCCGTCGGTATCGCGGCCGTCGCAAATGTTCTCGAACTCGGCTTGACGGCAGGCATCATCGCGCTCGTCGTGGGGGCAGTCCTCGTCGGGACGAGCCTGACCGGCCTCTGTCCGCTGTACCGCGCGCTGGGAATCAGCACCGCCGACGAGTAGCGTCGGTTCGCGGTCGATTTTGTCGATCGGTTTTTGTCGGTTTGGTAACTCGTCGGACGTGAACACTAATGTGGAATGACGCCGATTTCGGCGTGTGTCAAATCGACCCACACAGCCACGGGAGAGCATCTGTCCGTACTGTGGTGTCGGCTGTGGTCTCACGTACAACCCGGATTCGGGGAAGGCGACCGGCTGGAAGGGCCCTGTCAACACTCGTGGAGAAATCTGTCCGAAGGGGGCGGCGGCGTGGGAAATCGTCGACCACGAGGACCGCCTGACCACGCCACTCGTCCGCGACGGCGAGACGTTCGTCCCCGTCTCCTGGGAGACGGCGCTGGAGGCGGTTACGGAGGTCTTCTCGGAAATCGTCGAGACCGACGGTCCCGACGCGCTGGGGTTTTTCGCCTCCTCGAACTGCACCAACGAGGAGAACTACGTCCTCCAGAAACTGGCACGGAGTCTCGGGACGAACAACGTGGACAACTGCGCCCGGTTGTGTCACTCCTCGACGGTCGCCGCCATGGGCGAGCGCTTCGGCGCCGGCGCGATGACGAACACCCTCGAGGACCTCCGAGAGGCCGACGCCTACCTCGTCGCCGGCGCCAACCCCGCCGAACAGCACCCGATTATCTTCCGGTCGTATCTCCTCCCCGCGGTTCGGGACGGAACCGAACTGATTCACGTCGACCCACGAGAGAACGACACCACGAAGGCGGCCACACACCACCTGCCGGTGAAGCCGGGGTTCGACATCCCGCTTCTCAACGCCGTCGCGAAGGTGATAGTCGAGGAGGACCTCACGGACGAGGCGTTCCTCGAAACGCGCGTCGAAGGCGTCGACGCGTTCGTCGAGTTCCTCGAGGGCATTGATGTCGACGACAACGCCCAGCTGGCGGGCGTCGACCCCGACGACCTCCGGGCGGCCGCCCGCGCGTACGCCGAGGCCGACCGGGCGGCGACTTTCACCGGGATGGGGATGAGCCAACACCACTGCGGCACCGACAACGTTCACGCACTGTTGAACCTGGCCCTTTTGACCGGCAACGTCGGCGAGCGCGGGACGGGCGTGAATCCGCTTCGCGGCCAGAACAACGTTCAGGGTGCCGGCGACGTCGGCGCGTTGCCGAACGTGCTACCCGGGTATCAGTCGGTCGGCGACGACGAGGCCCGCGATGCCGTCGCCGACGTGTGGGGATTCGAGCCGCCGGCCGAACCGGGACTCACCGAAGTCGAGATGACACACGCCTTCGGCGAGGACCTGCGCGGGGCGCTGGTGTTCGGTGAAAACCCCGCCGTGACGGAACCGAACGCCGACCGGGTCCGCGAGCGCTTCGAGCAACTGGACTGTCTGGTCGTGTTGGACCTCTTCGAAACCGAAACCGCCGAGTACGCCGACGTGATTCTCCCGGGGAGTGCGTGGGCCGAAAAGGCCGGCAGCGTCACCAACACCGACCGACAGGTCATGCGGATGCGACCCAATACCGAACCACCCGGCGACGCCCGTCTCGACCTCGAGGTGCTGTGTGAACTCGGCGAGCGGTTGGCCGACGATGGCGTCCGCTTCGACTACGACGGTCCGGAGGCCGTCTTCGAGGAACTCACCGAAGTGCTTCCGCAGTACGCCGGCATGAGCTACGACGGCATCGGAACGGGAAGCCAGCGGTGGCCGTTTCCAGCGGGTGCCGAGGAGGGCGTCGGCGTCCTCCACGCCGACCGGTTCGAATCCGGGCGTCGAACCGCCGACCTCCGGGCGGTCGAGCACGTCGACCCCGTCGACGACGTCGCCGACGACGAACTCGTGTTGACGACCGGTCGGGTCCTCCAGCAGTTCAACAGCGGCGCGCTCACGCGGCGGTCGGGGACGCTCGTTCGCATGCGCGGCGAGGACGTCTTACAGATACACCCCGAGGACGCCGAGCGGCGCGACATCGCCGACGGTGATAGGGTTCGCGTCGAAAGCGAGCGGGGGTCGGTGACCATCGAGGCCGACCTCACGCCGGCGGTTCGTCGGGGAACCGTCTTCGCGACGTTTCACTACGCCGACCCGCTCATCAATCGACTCACCGGCGACACCCTAGACCCCGTCGCGAAGATTCCCGAGTACAAACACAGCGCGGTGACGGTCGAAATCCACCGGGAGTGACTGGCTGGTCGATGCCGCGGCACGACCGGGGACCCGCTTAAGCGACTGGGGGTGGTACTAGCCGCATGAAACACGTCGACTACGTGTACACCGTCGGGATGACCGACGCCGAACTCGATGAGTTCCTTCGACTCGGCGAGCACGGCGTTTTGGGGTTGGCCGACGGCGACGACGCCTACGCGGTACCGCTGAGTTACCACTACGACGGGAAGCGACTCCTGCTCAGGGTGAGCGGCCACGACGACGACAGCGAGAAGCGGCGGTTCCTGGAGACGACGGGGACGACGACGTTCGTCGTCTTCGACGCCTCGACGGCCGACTCCTGGAGCATTCAGGTCCGCGGCCCCGTGAGCGAGTTCGAAAGCGACGTCGATGAGGCGACACTGCGGGAGTGGTTCCCACCGTTTCGGCTGTTCGACGAGGCCGTCGAGGCGGTCGATTTCAGCCTCTTCGAGTTGGAGATGGAGTCGGTCGTCGGCCGCCGAACGGTCGAGTGAGCGTTAGAAGGTGATGATTTCGTAGTCGTCGGCGACGAGCGAGCGGATGCTCGGGTGGCCGTCGTTTTCGTCGGCGACGACGACGCCGGAGTCGTTCACCGCCTCGTCGACGCCGAAGGCACCGGAACAGAAATCACAGACCGAGGTGTCGTCCCGGACCGACAGATACAGGTCGTGGTGTCGGTGGTCTTCGTCCTCCAGTTCGGGCACCCACTGGGTGCCGGCGCCGTCGAAAATCAACTCGACGTCGTCGCCCTCGGCCTCGGCGAACTCCTTGGCTGCTTCGAGGCCGTTGACGAGTCGGCCGCGGTCGGCGTGCGATTCGGTGCCGGCGAGAATCACGATTGCTGCTTTCGTCATTACGGAGAGGGATACGTCGAGTCGGTACAAAAGGCCGAGTGGGTCGTGTGTCGTCGGAACCACTCACCGAAAGGCACGAACCGGTCAGTGGTCGTGGCTGTGGGCGTCGTCCGGGCGGGTGAACTGCCCGGCGAACGCCCGCTGGACCACCTCGGACAGCGCCGGGTGGATGTGAACCGACTCGCGAATGTCACGAACCGTTCCGGACCCCGCTTTCATCGCGACGACGACCTCCTGAATCAGGTTCGACGCCTCGGGGCCGACGATGTGACAGCCGAGTATCTCCCCGTCGAGGTCGATGAGCACCTTCACGAACCCCTCGGCACGCATGGCGCTCCCGCGGGCAGTTTTGTCGTAGGGGTACGTCCGGGTGGCGTACTCGACGCCGTCGGCCCGGAGGTCGCTTTCCGTCGCCCCGACGCCGGCGACTTCCGGCGAGGCGAAGACGGCGAACGGCATCGCCTCGTAGTCGACCGCCTGGAGTTCCTCGCCGAAGAGGTTCCGGGCGACCGTCTGCGCTTCGTGATTGGCGCTGTGTTTCAGCAGGTACTCTCCGACGATGTCGCCCAGCGCCCACACGCCGTCGGCAGTCGTCCGCAGGTACTCGTCGGTCTCGACGAACCCCCCGTCGTCGGTCTCAACGCCCGTCGCCTCGACGTTCAGGATGTCGGTGTTCGGGACGCGACCGGCGGCGACGAGCAGTTCGTCGCCGGTGGCGGTGACCGGGTCGGCGTCCTCGACGATGCCGCCGTCGTCGCCGTACTCGTAGGGTTTGGCCTCGACGGTCACCGAGTCGCCGTCCTCGCTGACTGCCGTCGCCGTGTGGCCGGTGTGGACGGTAAAACGGTCGGCGTAGCGCTCGGTGAACGCCGCCGCGACCTCCTCGTCGGCGTCCGGAAGCAGATTCGGCCGGCGACCGACGATGGTCACGTCGCTGCCGAACGTCCCGAAGAAGTGGCCGAGTTCCGCTGCGATGTAGCCGCCGCCGACGATGACGAGATGGTCCGGCGGCGTCTCCAACTGGAGGGCTTCGGTACTCGTCAGGTAATCGACCGACTCGATGCCGTCGATGTTCGGAACACCCGGGCGCGTGCCGGCCGCGATGAGCACCGTCTCACCCCGGAGTCTCGCCCCCTCGTCGTTGCCGCTGGAGATTTCGAGGGTTCGATCGTCGACGAACCGGCCCTCGCCCTCGAACAGGTCGTGTCGGGACGACGAGCGCAGTCCGCGCCGAATCGACTCGGCGTCCTCGGAGACTTCCTCGTTGACCGACCGGACGAGTTCCGCGAAGTCGACATCGTTCACCTCGGCATCGATGTGGAACTCCCCGGCCCGCTCGATGGTTTCGAGTACGTCCGCGTGATACAGCAGGTGTTTCGAGGGGATGCATCCCCGGTTGAGACACGTCCCGCCGAGCGGCCCTTTCTCGACGACGGCGACCGACTGCCCTTGGTTGGCGGCGGCGTTGGCCACGTCGAGTCCCGACCCCGAACCGACGACGACGAAATCGAAGTCTTCCATAGCGGTATCTACAGTGTGAATCCGTATCAAACCCCAGTTGCTCGTGTGACTCGGCTACCCGGGCGTCGAGAGGAGGACCGTCGGACAGTGACAAAACGTATCCCCACCGGTCCGCAGGGTTGACCCACGATGGGGACACGCAGCGACAGAGCCGACGATGAGGTCGGACCGACCCTGTATCTCGAATCGACGCCGCTCGATGCCGACGAGGCGTTCTGTACAGACGTGTTCGACGACGCCAGCGGGGAGTACCGAGTCGTCCAGTTCACCGCGGCGCAGTCATTCGAGTCGCTCCGAGAGGCGCTGGACGTCCAGTTGGAGCGGCTCCACGACCCCTCGGAGGCGGCGGTCATCATCACCACCCCACAGGCCGACGAGGAAGCGACGACCTCCGAAGTCGGAGCGGGGACGCCGCTGTACGGCTTCCAGGTCAACCCACACGACCTGACGGGGATTTCGGTCGCCTTCTCCCGACTCATCGAGAAATGGGACGAAACCGAGGGGACAGTGAGAATCTGTCTCCGAGACATCGAGTCGCTTCTGCCGTATCACGACGACGACCTCGTCTACCGGTTTCTCAACACCGTCCTCGCGACGCTGCAAGGAGCGGGCGCTGACGTCCACGCACACCTCCACCCGACGGCGACCGACGAGCAGACGCTCCACATGCTGAAATCCCTGTTCGCGCAGGTCATCGAACCGGGGGAGTCCGGCGAAACGACAGCTACGGCGGCGACCGAACCGAAACCGGAGGCCACCGCAGACACCTCGGAAGCGGAGTCGACAGACACGACGACGGCGACGACCGCAGCGATGACCGACGCGGAAATCGATGCGTTCCTCGGTTCCGCCGGCTACGGCGTCCTCGCGTTCGGGAGTGAAGGGCCGTACGCCGTCCCGATGTCCTACGGGTACGACGCCGCACGGCGGGAACTGTACCTCCACATGTCGTCGTTCGAGGGGAGCGAAAAGCAGACTCGACTGGAAGAGTCGACGGCGGTGTCGCTGGTCGTCACCCGATACGAACGTCCCGACCGCTGGCGGAGTGTCGTCGTCGACGGGCAACTTGAGCGCCTCTCGGCTGACGAGGTTCGAGACCGGGACGTACTCAGCGTCTTCGCCGACAGCAAACTCGCCTCAGTCGACGTGTTCAGCCCCAAACCCTCCGAAATCTCCTTCGAGTGGTACGCCCTCACCCCGACCGACATCACCGGGCGACAGGGCGCCGGTTCGCTGTGAGTGTCGAGTCGTAACGGAGCGAATACCGACGGGGGCTGACAGAGGCCATCCAGAACGCCCAGACAGCTGTATCTATCATATGCATCTTCTAGCCAGATACGCTTGTGTACATATGCGTTTCATATTGTGAAACTCGTATTTAACCGTTTCCGGAACTGCTGGAATTTCACACTCCGTTCCGATGGCGTTCGTCTGAAACTGATAGCATGTATTTCATAACATAGCTAATTTTGTTATGTATAACACCCTGCCCCGCAGACCCCCCGTCGTGTGCATCCGGTCACGAGCGGCATCTCTCCAAGCTCGACCGGAAATCGAGGGGCTCGATTGATACGAGCGTACGGGCGTGATTCGTCACCACACGAGCTACCCGATACCGAACCGGCGGCGATGGGCGCTGCGTGGTTGAACCGAGTGTGAGAGAGTGTTCGTCGGTAATCTAAATATAATCACTGGAGCGGTCGGCTTACCGACTACCCCCCAGCCAGATATTGAAGACCGAACCAGTCCGGTCCCTCTCCCGCTGATTCATATTTACCGGACCATCCGATGGTTTGTCATAACGACGCCGCACATGCTTGCGAATAGACGCGTTACTTCGCGGGACCATAGCGGTGTTGTAGTCGGAGCCTACAGCGACTGGCATTCCTCGGCTGACAGCACCGACCACGGACGAGAGTACGCTGTGCTTACAGCGATATGGAACCAGCTAACAAACCGAGGGGCTCGTGTCGGAGACCGCTTGCCTCTCTCCAGCGGTTACTACTTCGGTCGGCACCGGCACCCCCTCGATGAACTGTTAGTGGCACGACGTATTTCCGCTAGGGCCAACGCTACTACGGCCCGGGGTGCAGTCAGGTCCCGACAGCTCTCCGCCCTAGAGGGACGCCGGCGCTATGTGTCCCCGACGAGTCGTCCCACTACGGGGGCGTTCTCAGCCAGCCACGGCTTGAGATAGACGAGGCCACCAACGACGATGGCGGTGACGACGAGACCGCCAACCGGGCCGACCCGCTTCGTCGCCACCGTCCAGACCATCCATGCAGTCGTGAGGCGTTGGAAGAGTGCCACTATTGTAGCACCATCAGACGCCAGGAACTCCGAAG
Source organism: Natronomonas gomsonensis (assembly GCF_013391635.1). GTDB lineage: Archaea > Halobacteriota > Halobacteria > Halobacteriales > Haloarculaceae > Natronomonas > Natronomonas gomsonensis_A. The sequence continues at coordinate 271,359 of NZ_JACAWU010000001.1, forward strand.
GCTCCGATGCCGAGCCCGAGGACCGTGTTCAGGACGAAGAGGATGGCGAGCGCGGACAGCCAGGCCACCAAACCGATGAGCACGGCTTTGATCCAGTCACCCGGATACCGCCAGTTGATGACGGCAATCCACACGATCAGGGCGATGACAGGCCCGATGAGCGGAATCCAGGACGTCAGCGCCCACGCGATGGCACCGATCAGTGCGGTGATGACGGCGTGACTATAGTCGTCGACACCCGCGATCACGCGAGCGCTGATGTAGATTGCGAGCCCCCCGACTAGGAGAGCAACGATGAATGCGATTACCGACCCTACAAGTGCTGTTACCATACCTACTCTTCGGTAACTGTCATGAAGAAGATTTCGGCACCGTGAATCTGGTGGAAGCAGTTTCGTGCACTCACTATCGCTTGTCTCGTGTGCAGCGTTGACCGATTCTCTTTGGCGGCTGACGATGGTCACTTCGCTGGCCGTTCGCCGAGACAGCAATACATTTGAACCACTGGAAACCCAAGAGCACCACATGCGGACCATAGACGAGACGCTCCAACCGGACGTTTCCTACCGCGTGAGACAGCGACTCGGGCCATTGATCACCCGACTCGCACAAACGTTCGGACAGCCCGAGTACCACCTTCGGGATACCGAGTATGTCGGTACCGTCCAGCGGCCGATAGACGAGTTCACGGAGACCCTCCAGGAACACGGGTTCGAGTGGGACCCGCTGGCGTGGTATCACCTGCCGCCAGTTGGGTCGGAACCGGATGGCAGCTGGACGTATCAACGGACCTTGCTGGCCGACAGACAGATACACACGATCCTCATCGCCCACTCGCCGGAGTATATCGACGTTTTCGCCCACGAGGAGTACAACTGGCTGCGACACCCGATCAAACACGTCCGGCAGGTCGGTATCGAGCGGAAAGCCGGTAGTAGCGCAATGCGCCGTTGGATCGAGAGTCACGGCATAGCGGTCGAAACCAGGTCGCGTCGGCGGCGACAGGTCGCACACGCGATAGATGACCTCTACAACTACCTCGGGTCCATCATCCGGTAGCGTGGGTCGATGTTCGGACTCCGAGATGCCGGTGGAGAGAATCTATCCGCGACGAAGTCGACTCGATATCCGCTACTTCAGCGAGAAAATCCCGCCCGACGCGGTCAACCGCGCGACAGTCGAGAGCCGGAGCATGTAGGCGGTCAACACGAGATAGGGTGCAATCGAGACCGTGAATGCGACGGCCACAAACGTCTGTAGCGGCGGGATACCCAGAATCGCGCCGTCGGGGAGGACTTCGCCATTGATTGCGATAATCGCCGAGGCGTTGAACAGGATGGCCGGGAGCGCGACGACCAGCAGCGTCTGGGACAGCTTTGACACTTCTCTCGTATAATACAGCGTTTTGAAATACTCCTTCCCGATGGCGAACAGTTCGAACGCTTTGATGAGGTCGTCGAAGGATTCGGACGAGGTGTCATGGGACGAACCAAGCGTTCGTGACCGCTCGATGTGGGAACCGTAGTCGAACCCGATTCCCTTCCAGAGGACGGCAAACTCCGCGCCGGTGGTCTCATCGACTTCCCCGAGCTGTTCGGCGGCATCCGAGACCGAGACCGCGTACTCGTCGATATCCTCGGCGATATCCTGTTCGACGCCGTCCAAATCGTTCGTGAGCGCCTGCGCGCGAGCACTGATGATTCGAGACATGACCTTAAGAAACGACGAGGGGTCGGACGGGTTCTCTCCGGGCTCGGTCAGTTCGCCGAGATCTCGGCGGAATTGTGTCGCCGCATGAATCCGATTCTCTTGGGTTTTGACGGAGGTGATATCGTGTGAGAGCACTATCGAGTTGATCGAGACGACGATAGAGACCAGGAGAATCATCCCGCTCAGGAGCGTATTGAGAATCGTCTGGATCGTCGAGGTGTCCGTCAGTAGCGTCTGCATCTCGAAGGTCCAGAACGTCGAGATGACCATGAAGGTCGCGAACACCACTGTGAGCAGCGCACCCGTCACTGCCAGCCGGTCGGCATCGAGCAACACCCACCGTTTCAGGCCGAACCCAGTGGACCAGTTCGGGACGGGGAACCAGTCCCGCCACCGGCTGAATTTCGGGATGATACTCATGGGACGGTTCCCCGAGCGGTAGCACTGGGGAATTCCGCTCGTGATCGAACGCTCATGGTTCCGATAGAAGAGCCACAGCGAAAAAACCCTGTGGTGAGCAGTATCGGGTGGGCCCGTCCCGAAAGTGATATTGGAGCGTCGCAGACCCGAACCGTCGGTTCACGCGGCGGCGTGGGTCGGCCTACGGCTTGTCACGGAAGAGCGCGAGATGCCGAAGTGCCATCCGGTTCTCGATTCCGCCCGCGAGGGCGCCCGACAGCACACCGAGCGTGCTGATGAAGCCCCCGACACGGACGAGGTCGACAAGCCCGACAGTGGGGTCTTCGAGGCTTGGCCAGTTCGTCATCAGGTTCGGCGGGAAGACGGCGAGTTCGATCAGGAGCATGATCGACCCGACGAGGACGAACAGCCCCATCATCGCCACGACGAGGATGAAGAACACCGTCACGTTCACCAGCGCCATGTGTTCGGTGACCACCTGACTGCGTTCGCGCGGGAACGACAGCCGCTGGACGTACAGCAGATGGATAGCGGCAGCGATGATACTCCCGATGGCGAACAGGGCAGTGGTGCGGTTGGTCAGGTTCAGCCCCACGTCCCATGCCTCGGCACTGAACACGAGAATAAGCGTCGGCGTCACCGCGGCCGTCGAGAGGCGCGGCAGTGAGAAGGGGAGCAGCGGTGCGCGACTCCCCAGCAGCGTCGCGACGACGATACCCGGATTCCGCACGAGGCTCACGGCGTGAAACGCCAGCCGTCGAAGCCGCCCTCGCGAGATGTCCGCTTCCGGGATGGAGGTGACGATTCCCTTGAGATGTTTCGTGATGTTCGCGTCGAACGGCGGGACGCTCCGCCGTGAGGGGTCGAACGAGAACGGAGCCATTACGCCGCCGTCATCGTGATCCGCACGAAACACGTGTCCCAGGAGATGGACGAGAAGGGTCGCAGCGTTCCAGCGGACGGCCGCCGAATCGAGTTCCCGGACCGTGTCTTGGCCGGGGGTCCGCAGGAGTCGCCGCGTCGAGACGACGACGACGCGAGCGAGGGGGGAGGCAAGTCCCTCGACGAATCGCTCGTCCCGCGTGGTCAGGGGCACGTCGGTCACGACGACGACCAGGTCGTAGGGGCGTTTCACCATGTGATGTGCGGCTTCGTCGAGGAACTCGGATGGCCGTCGGGGAGCGCGGTCGGCGAGTGGGTCCGGTTCGGCACAGTGGACCCGCCAGGCCGCGTCCGTGGCTGCCGCCAACTCATCGACACCGTCGCGGGCCATCCGCTCGGCGAACGATTGCAGCGGCCCGGCATCCTCGCCCGGTGAGTGAGCAACGAGGACTCCCACGTCGATCCGTGGCGCAGCCTCGTCGGTACTCCAGTCATCCGCATTCGACGGGTCGGTCCGCACCGCTTCATCACCGTCAGTTACTGCACCGCCTGAAGGGTCCCCGTCGACTCCGGAGTGCCTAGAATTCATCGCCTGAGAGTCGTCCATCACGGAGCGGTCTCAGAGATACGCATCGTCCCACTCGTCGGCCAAGTGCGTGTTGCCACAGTTCCCGCATTCGAGTCTGTCCTGTCCGTCGGCGGAGACGTTGGTACTGCCGCACTGTGAACAGAAGTACCCGTAGGCGTCCTCCTCGTCCTCCGCAGCGTACACCGTGAAGAACGGGGCCTCTCTGCCGGGAACGCTCTCGTCGCGGTCGACGGGTCGGTCGACCCCGTCGACGGTGACGGATTCGGGGACCGGGACGGTCGGTTCGTTCGACGTCGTCGTTCCTTCGCCCTCGGTGAACATGGTAACCCCGAACTCCTCCCCGCCGACCATTATCAGGTCGTGGTCACTCTCCTTGAGGCCGAACCCTTTGAGGAACTCGCCGCCCTCGACGGCCTCCTCGAGGACACACGCCGCAATCGGCTTCTCGTCGAACTCTTCGCGAACGTGGTCGAGCAGCGCCGTGGCGATGCCCCTGCCACGGGCTTCTGGGTCGACGTGAAGCCACTGAATCGTCGCTTTCGTTCCGCTTTCGACGATGATGACTCCGAGGACCCCCTCGGCGCCGTCGGCCGTCCCGTCGACGACGAGCACCGTCGTGTCCCCATCGTCGAGCAGGTCGGCAAGCGAGGTATCGTCGAACTCCTCTTCGAGTATCGTCTCGATCTGCTGTGGGCTGAGCGAGTACGACGCTTGCAGCGAGTCCCGCGTAATCGCTCTGATCCGTTCCCGGTCGTCAGACTCGGCAGGGCGAACATCCATGCAACTCATTGTCGCTGAACGGTCATAAATCGTCCGCCGGCTTACATCGTCCCGTCGGAAATACCGTACTCGAAAGGGAGACCAGCAGAAGACGGGTCGGTAGAGTCCGGTACCGGCGTTACCCGCTCAGGTGACTCTCGGTGCTGGAACTGTCACGCCGAGGCGATTCTGCGTCTCTCGTCCCCGCCAAATTGAATACACGTGCGAACCAATTGCCATAGCATGGACAATCAGGACCAAGTCCACAGTACGTCGATCGAACCGGGAGAACTAGTGTACGACAGCGACAGGCGACCGGTGGGGCGCGTGAGCGGCCTCACCGACGACGGATTCGAGGCCGAAGAGATAACACCCGACGAGAGCGAACTCGAGGAGTTGCCGGGCCAGGAGTTCGGCGAGGGATTCCTGATGTGGCGGTGTGCCGAATGCGGGGAGATGGACGAACTCGACGAGGGATTGCCGGAATCGTGCCCGAACTGTGGTGCTCCACAGGAAGCGATCTCTGCCGTCGAAGAGGATTAAACGAGAACCCACCCACGAACTCGCCGGAGATGACCGCCGGAGAGCGTGCCGCATCCGATTTCCGCGCTGAAGCGGGTGCCACGAGAGCCATTTGGGCAGGAGCTGTCGATTACCGTGCGGGGAGTCCTCATCGGCGTGACCGCACAGTAGAGCCTTCTTATTCGTGGTAACCTTCCCTGAAGTTCAGTAGCAGATTTATACTTAATAGAACGCGTCACGGGGACGAATACGAACTACATGACAGCAGTCAAGATCATCAAAGTGCTGGGCACCTCGACCGAATCGTGGGAGGACGCGGCTCGCGAAGCGGTCAGTGAGGCGAGCAAGAGCGTCGATAACATCACGGGCGTCGAGATCCAGGACCACACGGCAAACGTCGAAGATGGCTCGATTACCGAATACAAGGCCACCGTCGAAGTGGCGTTCCCCGTTCGGGACGGAACTCAATAGGCCGAAATGAGAATCCCGCGGCTGGAGGAGTCCGCTCCAGACGGTCCTGCTCGTGGGGTGGGGAGTGCTCGCAGTCTTCTCGACGGATGAGGGTCCGCTCGCGACAGCCAGCGTCGTCGGGATTCCCGGCGAGATGTACGACCGTGACAGACCGGGCGACTGGAACCCGTAACGTCCACTGGCACAGTCCACGCCACGCCGACCGTGTTCCAGGCTGTCGTCCTCTATCGACACACGATTCGGCACCCGATGTGCGTTGATCCGGTACACACCAGTGAGGGAGATACGCGACTGGCTTACGGCAGTACAACACCGCCCCAACGGGCGCTCGGCGGCGACCCTTCCGGTAACAATGTGGTACATACCGCTCGCCAAGTGGGCAGTTGGCTTAAATAACCCAAGACCATCCCACTATGTCATGGGTTTTCAGCCAGAGGTAACGGTGCTGGCGTTCTGGGTGGACTGGCTCCGCGTGTCGTCGTACCACCACCTACCGAAGATCGCGTCGGCCGGGGTCGTCAAGTACGACACCGAGAATCAGTTCGTCGAGCCAACCGACACGATGGGGACCTGAATTATGTACACACACAGAGTCGGCGTCGAACTCGAGCTGTGGGTTGTCGACGAAGCGGGACGCCTATGTGATGGGACGAACATCACCGAGGCACACCGACGGATAGATCCCGAATTCATCGACCCGCTCATCGAAGTGAAGACGGCACCACACACGAGCGAACGCGACCTGCGACGCGATCTTCAGTCGACGCTTCGGACGGGAATCCGAACGGCAGAGGCCGCCGGTAAGCGTCTCGTTCCACTGGGGACGCCGTTGACCGCGTCGAACGCGGAGGCGAACTGCGAGCGCGGACGCGCCTTCGAGACGGTCTACGGCAGCGGTGTCCAGAGCGCGAAGAACTGTGCCGGGACGCACATCCACTTCGAGCAGGACGAGACCATAGACCAGCTCAATCTCCTGACCGCACTCGACCCGGCGCTTGCGCTGGTGAGTTCCTCACCCTACTACACCGGCACGCGTGGCGCGAGCTCCTCGCGTGCACTCGCGTATCGGACGGGGTGTGGGGACGGATTCCGCTGTTTCACCGAACTGTGGAACTACGTGGACAGCCTCGCGAGATGGCGCGAGCGCGTCGACGAAAAGTACGCTCGGTTCAAGCGGCTGGCTGCCGATCGGGGGGTGGCCCGCGAGACCATCGAGGCGCTGTTCGAACCCGAGGACACGGTGTTGAACCCCGTCCGGCTTCGGGAGTGTCAGCCGACCGTCGAGTGGCGGGCGCCGGACGCTACCCTCCCCAGCCAGGTCGTCCAACTCGCCACCGACGTCGAGAACCTGATCTCGCACACGCGAACGGCTCACGTCGAGTACGGAACCACGGAAGTCGGCGCGGACCGCATCCGACTCCCCGAGTTCGAGACACTCCGTGAGTTGAGTTACCAAGCGATCGAATCCGGCCTCGAATCCCTGGACGTTAGGTCCTACCTCCGCGATTTGGGCTTCGATCTCTCGGCGTACGAACCACTCTCGCCGCGGCTGGACGGACCACAACGGCTCAGTGACGCGGAGGCACGAACGCGGCGGTTGCAACAGGCCGATCGACTGCAGGCGGATATCCAGAGGCTGACCCGCGAGCGAACACGGCATACGATGTTCCCAGTCTGACCTGGCAGTCGTCGCGACGACGGATTCGTCGCGGTTACGGCGTCCCAGATGTGGAATCGTCGTCTGGGCAATCCGTGTCTCTGACTCGAATTTCCGGACTAACTGAGTGTGGGAGGCAAAAATGGAGACGAGTTCCCGAGCGGATTCCCGCTTATGCGTTCGCCATCTGCCGACAGCTTTCGGCGCACTCCGGTAGGACGTCAGCACAGACCTGACAGTGGTTGGCGTCGTGCTTGCTGCACTCGTCCGCACAGGCCTCGCACGCCTCTGCACAGGCCTCTGCGAGCATGGAACTGTACTCCGAGTTACGGGCGATGAATCGGGCGTGTAGCGACGTGAGATCGGCGACGTCCCGACAGAGACGGGCGCACTCTTCCATGTCGGAGTCGCCAAGACACTCGTCGGCGCACCACTCACACACCTCGGCGGCTTCGTTGCAGACCTCGATGCACTCGCGCCCTTCATCGCTCAGCCCCTCGATTCTGTCGACTGTTTCTGTAAGAGACATCGCGTCGTGGTATTCGTTCTCCATCTGCATAAAGGGAACACCAACATCCGCAGCGATCGGAGGCTTCATTCTCTACTGGGACTGGGTTCTAACCCGGCTAATCGCTTCAAGGACTCCTCAAGGAGAGGGAGAGAGACAGTCGGCACTACCGATTCGCGGTGAACTTCTTGCGAATGTCGTTCGCCGTGAGTGCTCCCTGTATAACGTACGAGAGTCCGCTGTACCGAGAAGCGATCTGTGTCAATCAGCAACTAGAACGCGGCAACATCGTCGTCATGGATGACCGCTACTATCTCTTCTGTGACAGTCACAAATTCACGTTCCCGTCAGGGCTCGACGGTCCGGACGGGATGTACGGGTTCGTCGCGGATTCGCTCCAGGGCGACTACGAACCGCTCAACGGAAGTGGACTCGTCCTCGCGAATCCCGCTAATCAGCCGTTCCAGACGTACTCTTGGATGCCCGTTCCGTACAACGACAACCAGATTGCGGTGTTGAGCTACTACAACTACCACGACCTCGGCGACGGCACACTCACCGACGTCGGAAGCCTCCCGCGGGAGGATCAGATGGCCAAATTCGGCGGGACGTTCGCCCCGACGCTCGTAGTTGAGTTGGACGGAACTTCCTCGGAAATCGTCGACACGCTTGACGCTGGCTTCCTCCCCTCGGAGAACTCGAACCCGCCAATCAACACGATGTAGATGCAAATAGTCAAATGGTCCGTACAGATAGAGCACACGTGCCGACGGAGAACTCGAACACCGCCAGCTAGAAGCGTACGTATGACCGGTCCGAAATGCGACTTCCGACGACTGTACGGCGAATCTGAGGCTCGCTGAGCGGTCCTTCCAGGCACCGTATTTGCTCAGTCCGGACCGAATCGAGCGCAGTCAGGGGAACTGAACATGGATTTCCGAACCAGCCGAGAGTCGTACTCGGGGCCACCTGAGAACCACGATTGTGATAGACAATGTACGAACGAACCGCTCCGTTCTCGATCATCACACGGCGGGAATCAGCCTGTCACCAGAGTCATGACCTTGAAAGCCGATATCAACGCATGGGTACCGAAATGCACCAGCAATGGGAGTACAAGACACTCGAACCGCCAAAGGGATTGACCAAGCGAGAGACAGTCGACCCAACGGACGAACTCAATCGCCTCGGTGCAGCGGGCTGGGAACTCACAGAGACGATCAGCTACGACGGTGGCGGCACGAAACTACTGCTGTTCAAACGCCCAATCGCTCATGAGTGAGCGCTCGACGGACAACACGCTACGTGAGCGAACGGACATCAACGAGTACTGGTTCTGGTTGCTGTTTGGAGCCAACCGGTGGGTCGTCGCCGGTGGGCTCGCCGTTCTGATCTTCCTCGTGTTCATGCTCTGGGGCGTGATGAAGCCGGTGTCGCTGCACTCGACCATGCAGTCGAGCGACATGGTCGAGACGGTATTCGCCGGTCTCGTCGGTGCGATCATCACGGGAACGACGCTCGTCGTCACGATCAATCAGCTCGTCCTCTCCCAGGAAATCGGCTCGCTCGGAAGCCAGCGTAGTCGGATGGACGTGACGATGGACTTCCGCCAGAACACCGACAGCCTCCTCGGAATGACGACGCCCGCCGACCCGGTGGCCTACCTCGATGCGCTTATCGAAACGAGCGAACAGCGAGCGAAGACACTGCGAGACACACTCTCGGAGACTGAAAACCAGGATCTCTACAGGAAGGTAGACGAGTACGTCGACGACCTGTTGGAGAACGCCGACCACGCACGCAACCAGCTCGAAGACACGGATTTCGGCACCTTCGACGTCGTATCGCCCGCACTCGATTACAACTACGATCGGAAGATGCACGACGTTCGCCGGCTCGGGTTGGAGTACGAAGACTCTCTCACCGACGAGGAACGAAGCGCGTTCAGAGAGTTGCTCGAGGTACTCACGATGTACGGGGTGGTCCGCGAGTACATCAAGGACCTCTACATCCAGTGGGCGCTGGTGAAACTCTCACGAGGTATCCTGTACGCCGCAGTAATTGCACTCACCGTCGCTGGGGGGATGGTCGTCTTCGTCGACCCGACGACGTTCCCCGGTACGTTCCTCGGCATCGAGAGCGTCCTCTGGGTCGTTAGCGCGGCGTTTGCCATCTCAGCGCTGCCGTTTCTCCTGTTCACGTCCTACATCCTGCGGCTCGCGACGCTCGCCAAACAGACCCTCTCGATGGGGCCGCTCATGCTTAGCTAGCCTCCTGTCGGGTTCAAACGCGTACTACGTAGGTCGCCCACGTAGTCCGCGAAGGAGTTTTCCCAGGAGTTCGAACGCACGAAGCACGCTCCGGATATCGTCGGCGACGCGAATGACGCGCCACAATCGTCTGAGTAACGCCATACGAGCTCCTTGGGACCGGATCACAATGAAACCCGTGGCTACTACGTTCGACGGTTGGAATATCCTGCGACTGTATTCAGCAAAACTCTCCGAAGAACGTATGCGACCCAGTATTAGGATTTCAATACAAGCGTTAAGGCTTACGAAGCTATGCCTGAGCTCTTGTAGATATTTGTTTATCTCAAACGGGTATGTCATGCGTAATATAACGTATTCACAAGAGGAGGAAAATTATCAATAGTTTGTGGTTGTCGAGCATTATTATAACGGCCAGAGACCGCATCAATCGCTTGGTAATCTGACGCCAGCTGACGGGTACTAAACTAGGCGGTGTCCGAACAGAAAACACACCGATGGAGCATCATGAGCTGGAGAAAGAAGAGTACAAACCCTCAGACGTGCCAATAGATTAGATTCAAACCGTGCACAATATCGATGGGCCCTGCCGGATTTGAACCGGCGAATCGCCCGGTGTCCCATTCCGATGGACGAAATGTCAACAATCGGAAATATGAGCCGGGTGCTGTAACCAGACTTAGCTAAAGGCCCTGTATACGGTGATTTTCACTCGGCCCTCTTTAGTTTGCCGGGAATGATCGTCGTCTGCACACCAACACCCAAACCCCTGTCACCCGACGGACCAGTATGTTCAGATTTGAGTACGACCCAGGGACCATCCGCTACGGCGAAAACTGCGTTGACCACCTTGGCGAAGAACTAGACGCACGGGGTGTCGAGCGAGCGCTCGTCGTCACGGGGACAACCGTCGGGACGACACCGGAGGTCATGGACCCCGTTCGGGAGGGACTCGGCGACCGACTCGTCGACGAGTTCGCGGAGACGACGCCGGAAAAGCGTCTGGAGACGGCCTTCGCGGGCGCCGACCGCGTCGCCGAGTGCGACGCCGACGCCCTCGTGGCGGTCGGCGGTGGCAGTAGCCTCGACATCGCCAAAATCATCGCCGTCATCGCCGACGCCGAGGTGTCCCACGAGGAACTCCGGGAGACCTTCGAGTCGAGTGGGTCGATTCCGGCCCCCGAGGGCGACCTCCGGCCGGTCGTTGCGGTGCCGACGACGCTCGCGGGAGCGGACCTCTCGATGATCGGCGGCATCACCACCCGCGCCGACGGCGAGTTGGTTCGCGGCGGCGTCTACGACGAGCGATTGATGCCCGCGGCGCTGTGTTACGACCCCGAGTTGTTCCGGACGACGCCGGACGGCGTGTTGTGTGCCTCGGCGATGAACGGCTTCGACAAGGCCGTCGAGACGGTGTACGCCAACACCGCGACGCCGATAACCGACGGGACAGCAGTTCGTGCCTTGCGATTGCTTTCCCGTGGTCTGCCGGCACTCGGGGCGGGCGACCGCGACGACGAGACACTCCACGACGCTGTCGTCGGGACGGTGCTGGCCCAGTACGGCTGTTCGCGTTCGGACGGGCTGACGCTGTCGTTGATTCACGCCTTCGGGCACGGCCTCGCCCGAGGGTACGACATCCAGCAGGGCGGCGCTCACGGCATCATCGCCCCCCACGCCCTCCGGTATCTGTTCGCGAAAGTCGATGGCGGCCGCGACCTGCTGGCGGAGGGCTTCGGCGTCGAAGCCGAAACGCCCGAGGCGACCGCCGAGGCCGTCGTCGAAGAAGTCGAAGCGATACGCGACGGCCTCGGACTGCCGACTCACCTGCGAGAAATCGACGATATGAGCGAGTCCGACCTCCCGGACATCGCCGAGGACGTACACACTGATGGGCTGATGCCGTACTGTCCCGAGGGATTTGACCCGACGGTCGGAGAGCTAGAAGCGGTGCTACGGGAGGCGTGGTGAGGAATCGAGAGAACGCTATTGGGACACGTTTTCGGAGAGAACCACGCCGCCGCCAGGTCTCGAACCTGGGACAACCTGGGTAACAACCAGGTGCTCTACCAACTGAGCTACGGCGGCACGTTGCAGTCGTTCATACCCGGATACGACAAATAGGGCTTTCGCTTCGCCCCGGCATCGACACGCTTTACCAGCCGACGGCGCAACCGCGAGTATGACATTCGAGTCGGTCGTCTCCGAGGTCCGCGACCGGGTCGTCCCCCGAGCCGAGGAACGCGAGGCCCTGGAGAGGGTCGTCGCCGACCTCACCGCTCGCGCCGAGGCCGCCATCGAGGACCTCCCCGTCGAGGCGGACACGCGGCTGGTCGGCTCGACCGCCCGGGGAACGTGGCTCGCCGGCGACCGCGACATCGACCTCTTCGTCCGGTTTCCGCCCGACCTCCCGCGTGAGGACCTCGAACGCTACGGGCTGGCAGTCGGCCACGAAGTCGTTCCGGAGGGCCACGAGGAGTTCGCCGAACACCCCTACGTCAAAGGCGAGTACCGCGGTTTCGACGTGGACTGTGTGCCCTGCTATGCCGTCGAGGACGCCGCGAACATCCGCTCGGCCGTCGACAGGACGCCGTTCCATACCGCGTATCTCGAGGGCCGAATCGATTCGCTGGCCGACGACGTTCGGCTGGCAAAGGCGTTTCTCGGGTCGGTTGGCGCCTACGGCAGTGACCTCCGAACCAAGGGGTTTTCGGGCTTTCTGACCGAACTGCTCGTCGTCGAGTACGGCGGCTTTCGGGAGCTGCTCGAAGCGGCCGCCGACTGGCACCCTCCGATTCACCTCGACCCCGAGGCCCACGGGACGAAATCCTTCGACGACCCGCTGGTCGTCATCGACCCAACCGACCCCGAGCGCAACGTCGCGGCGGTCTGTTCGGCCCGCAACGTCGGCCGACTGATTCACTACGCCCGCGAGATGCTTGCCGACCCCCGAATCGAACTGTTCGACTGGCGAGACCCCGAGCCCCTCTCGGCAGACGACATCCGAGACCACGTCGCCGACCGCGGAACGGTGCCCATCGCCGTTCGCTTCGAGACCCCGGATATCGTCGAGGACCAACTGTACCCCCAACTCGACAAGTCGTTATCGGGCATCGAAGGCGCCCTCGAACGGGCGGACTTCGCACCGCTCCGAAGCGCCCGGTTCGCCGACGAGACGGCTGTGCTCCTCGTCGAATGCGGCGTCGCCGAGTTGCCGGCCATCGAGCGCCACGATGGCCCACCGGTCGGCGTCCGCTCTCACGCCGAGGGCTTTCACGACGCCTACGCCGACGACGAGAGCGTTGCCGGCCCGTTCATCGACGATGACGGACGGTACGTCGTCGAACGCCCCCGAGACGCTCGAACGCCTGCCGAACTCGTCGACTCGAAACTGTTCGAGGTGTCGCTGGGGCCGCACGTCGAGTCGGCGCTGAAAAGCGACTACGACCTGCTGGCCGGCCGAGAAATCGCGGCACTGGCCGAGGAGTTCGGCACCGAGTTGGCGACGTACTTCGACCCGCGGCCCTGACGGCGCGTCGGCGTGCTACAGGTCGTGGGCGTCACGAACGTCGGCGAGCACTCGCTTGGCCTTCGAGAGGATTTCCCCCTCGGGTTCGACGGGTTGGCGGCCGTCGAACGTCTCGTGGACCATGCCCACCGAGTCGGACAGCGCATCGAGACCGTAGCCGCCTTCGAGGATGAACGCCAACGCGGCGTCGCTGTCCTCCGCGATACTCCGCACGCGGTCGGTGAGGACGCCGTACCCCTCCGTCGAGACGCGCATCCGCGAGATGGGGTCGTGTTGGTGGGCGTCGAACCCCGCACTGATGAGGAACAGGTCCGGGTCGAACCGTTCGAGCGCGGGCGCGAGTAGGTCGTCGACTGCGGTGGTGTACTCCACGTCGCCACAACCGCCAGGCAGCGGCGCGTTGAGAACCGTCTTCCGGGCGTTCGGGCCGCCCGTCTCCAGGATGTCGCCCGTCCCCGGGAACAGCCCGCGTTCGTGAAACGACGCGTAGAACACGTTCGGGTCGTCGTAGCAGATGTCCTGGGTGCCGTTGCCGTGGTGGACGTCCCAGTCGAAGATGGCGACGCGGTCGACGCCGTCGCGCTCCAGTGCTTGGTTGGCCGCGATGGCGGCGTTGTTGAAGAAACAGAACCCCATCGCCTCGTCGGTTTCCGCGTGGTGGCCCGGCGGTCGGCCGATGGAGAAGGGGGTCTGTCGGCCGTCGGCGCCGTCCAGCGCCTCCTCGGCGGCCCAACAGGCCAGTCCGGCAGACGCCCGCGCGGCGTCCCACGTCGCTTCGACGGCGACGGTGTCGGCGTCCCACGTTCCGCCACCGTCGGCACAGAACTCCTCGACGTCCGCAACGTAGTCGGGGTCGTGGACGGCTTCCAGCGCCGCTCGCTCCGCGAAACTGCCGTCGTCGTACTCCACACCGTGGCGTCGCTTCAGCCCGCGACGGATGGCCCGAAGCCGGTCGGCGGTCTCTGGGTGTCGTGAACCGGTGTCGTGGTCGAGGCAGCGGTCGCGGTAGCCGAACCTCATTCGAAGTAGGGCTGGAGTTCGTAGTAGGTCTCGACGTCCTCGGCCTTGATGGTTCGACGGTCTGCGTGGCGCGCGAGGATGGCGGCCGCGGCGGCGACGGTGTCGGCGTACGATTCGAGGATGCCGGCGAGTGCGATTCGTGCGTCCATCGACACCCGATACCGGTCGTCGATGTCGAGGCGCGCGATGCGGTCGATTGGCGCGACCGGCAACTCCAGGGTGTCCTTGTCGACGACCGGGGCATCGAAGTCCTCGGCCATCAGCGTCTTTCGACCGTCCTCCGTCGCCTGTTCGGCCGCCTCGACCGCCAACTCGGCGCCGCGGGACTGAACCCGACGCGCGAGCTCCTCGGCGGCTTCGGCGCTGACCCGCAGGTTCCCCGCGTTCCGGCGAATGACGGTATCGACCGGAGCGAACGGTAGCTCGACGCTCATACCCCACACGCGGGCCGAGTCGGCCTTAACTGTAACGCAGGCGGCGCGACCTCAGAATACGTCGTCGGCGACGAACCGTTCGCCGTCGCGTCGACCCCGAACCGTCACTTCCTGTCCGAGATGTACGTCGGCGTCGGTCTCGACGTGTAACGTCTCCTCGCCGCTGTCGAGGATGACCGGGTCACCCGGCTGGACGACGGTTCCGGTGAACGTCTCCTCGTCGCTATCGTCGGTTTCTTCGCCGTCGTCGGCATCGGCCTCCTCGGATTCGCCACTCGATGTGGGCTTCGAGCCGTTGGCGAACTCGTCGAGGCCGGCGGAGTCCCCGCCGCGGTCCGGTTCCGCACCGTCGATGACCGTCACCGTCGAGCGCCACCCGGCGGAGGCTTCGAGGTCGTCCTGCCAGCCCTCCTGTATCTCCACCTCGGCACAGAACACCTCGTCGCCGGGGCCGAGGTCGAGGTCGGCTTTGTCGCCCCACAGCGCCACGCGGATGTCGCCGGTCTGGTCTTGAACGCGAATGTTGCGGACCTGTCCCTCCGAGCCGTCGTCGCGGTCGAAGGTCCGCTTCGGGTCAGCCGAGCGAACCACGCCCGCGATGTCGGCCGTCTCGTCGAGTTCGAGGGCGTCTATGTCGGTCGCTTCGGGAACGAACTCGACGGTCTCTTCGAGTTCATCGACGGCACCGCGGTCGCCGACGTGCAGTTCCAGCGACCCGTCGCGCTCCCGGACGTAGCCGTCGACGACCTCGACGCTCTGGCCGGCTTCGAGTTCCTCGGCGCGGTCGGCTTGCTCGTCCCACAGCGTCACTCGCACCCGACCCGTCTCGTCACCCAGCGTCAGGTTCGACACCCGACCCTCCGAACCGTCGTCGCGGTCGAAGGTCCGAATCGAGTCGGTGTCGAGGACGACCCCCCGGAGGTTCACGTCCGATTGGCCGATAGTCAGCGAGTCGGCGGTCACTTCGCCGCCGACTTCCACGTCGACATCCGCGTCGGGTTCGCCCTCGACTCTGTCGGCGCTCACTTCGAGGCCGTTGTAGCCGTCCTTCGGCCGACCTTTCACGCGCAACACCTGCCCCGGTTCGAGTTCCTCCTCGCCCGCGACGGCGTCCTCGCCCCACAGCGCCACGCGAACCGACCCCGACTCGTCGGCCACGTCGATGTTGAGCACGTTGCCGTCCTCGTCCTCGCCGTCGCGTTCGAACGTCCGGAGGTCGCCGACGCTCGTCACTTTCGCGAGGAACTTCGCCTCCTCCATCCCGGGCTCGATGTCCGCGATAGTTTCGACTTCGCCGCCGTCGAGGTCGTGGGCGATGAGCATCGCGGCGGTCTCCTCGTCCGCCAATCCCCCCATTTGTTCGACCTTCTGTTCGACGGCCTCGCGGAACTCCTCTTTCTCGACGTCTGCGTCGAGTTCCGCATAAATATCGTCGATGGCGCCCATTGCTATGGAGGGCAAGTACGGCCACCCGAAAAGCGTTGTCGTTGTCGGTGCGACCGGCCGCTACGGCGTCGTTTCGACATAGCGTCGCTGGCCGCGGCTTCGGTCAAAAACCCTCGGTCGGTCGCTACCGGCGTCGGAGCGACCACTCGCCGTCCTCGAACTCCGCGACGGCGTCGAACAGCGACGACAGCGTCGCCACCTCGCGGGCGTCGTGGGCCGCGGGGTCCATATGGAAGTGTGCGACTGACTCGGCCGTCTTTACGCGGTTCGTCAGGACGTGGAGGAACCGGAAGGCTCGCTGGAGTTCGACGTACTGCAGTAGCGCGGTCAGCGAGTCGAACGTGACGACCGTGTTCGACCCGCCGTGCTTGGAGAGATACTCGCTGACCGTGATACCCAATCCCGTCAAATCGCTCGGGTTCTCGACGCAGGCGGCGGTGTTTGGACCGTAGGTGACCGAACCGCCGCTCGCCGCGGCCGCCGACCGCGTCGTCTCGTCGGTGCTGACGATGGTACACTGCCGGGGGCGGTCGCCGACGTACTGCTGCCACTCGTCGAGCCACTGGTCCGGCGAGCGCCGGTACTCGACGGCCAACACCTCCAACGCTGACGGCCGCTCCGGCAACAGCCCCTCGTAGTACGACCGGCGAGCAGCGCTGCTCATCGTCGGTGCAAGCACCAAGAGGTTCGACACCCCGTCGAGGTCCATCACGATATCCTCCCCCGAGGAGTTCCCCACTGCGTCGCCGGCCGACATTATATTCCTACTTATAATTCTGTTGTAATAAATATACGGGTAGATGACGGAGAACCGACTGGTCGTCGGATAGTACGTGGCTGTCGAATCGTAACCCCTATACGTCGAACCGGGGTAAGAACAGATGAGTCCGGGTAGGGTAGTGGACTATCCTCTTGGCTTGCGGAGCCAGGGACCGGCGTTCAAATCGCCGTCCGGACGTTCTTCACGTTTCACCCAATTTTTATAAACCAATGAGCGGCCAGTATCGCCGTGGCAACCGACTACCAACGTCGGACGGCAATAACTCGGCTTGACGTCTCGGCGAAACAGTCTACTCTACTCAGTGAGACGATAGCGGAGTGGCTGAAAGGTTGCCAACTGGCTGCTGATATCGGCTGGAGAAACGAGGTTCGCTCGAAGTCAGATTTACAGTCCATTGCCTACGATGAAATTCGTGAGAACACCGATTTGAAGAGCCAGCATGCGATTCTCGGCGTACATCAGGCAGCTGATGCACTTTCCAGCGTCGCCGAGCGGCGTGAGAGCGGACACGAAGTGTCGAAGCCGGTGTTCAGTTCACGTTCGATGCAGTTTGACGAGCGAACAATGACTGTTTTCGACGACGGTGAAGTGTCTCTGTCCACGGTGAGTAACCGTGTCCGTTGCAAACTGAGACTGCCATCAGAAACGGATGGGTATCAGCAGAAATTCCTGAACAGCGACGAGTGGGAACTCGCTACATCGACACTCAAACCCAGAGGCGGAGAGTACTACTTACACCTCGGGTTCCGAAAGCCAATAGATGAGAGTTCAGAGGAACCGACTCCCGAGAACAGGACAGTTCTCGGAGTCGACCTTGGCATAGAAAACATCGCGGTGACATCGACGGCTCACTTCGAAAGTGGCAATCGGCTTCGAGCGAAACACCGTCAATTCGAGCGAATACGTGGCGATATCCAACGAACAGGAACTCGTTCCGCCCATCTCACTCTCGAACAGCGCGAGCGAAGAGAAAAACGTTACACTCGAGACGAACTCCACAAGATTTCGAGAGCGATAGTGGAGGAAGCGTCGTCGTACGGATGTAACTGCATCGCACTCGAGGACTTAGAGTACATCCGCGAGAGCTTGCCGAGTGGAAAGGAGTTCCACCAATGGGCACACAGGAAGCTCGTTGAGTTCATTGAATACAAAGCCAACGAGGAAGGAATTTCTGTCGTCTTTGTCGACCCCGCCTACACGAGTCGTCAGTGTAGTGAATGCGGTCACGAGGCAGCCAAGAACCGGAAGACACGCCAGCACTTCCACTGTCAGAACTGCGGGTCGAAAGCAAACGCAGACTATAACGCAGCCAAGAATGTCGGACTTGCCGCTGTCCGTTGTGGTCAACAGCCGCCACAGCGGACGGGCCACGGCCAACTGGCCCTGAAGTCGGGGACTGTGACGCCGAATGAAGGATTCACACCCTACACCCCTTCTGCGGGGATTGAGGCAGAGGACACCGACAAGTCGCGTTGTTCGTAGTCGACAGTTGGTATCTCCGTCCGGACGTTTCTGTCGACGCTACACCGCGAGCGTTCACGCTGGAGTTTTGCCGACCCGTCTCCAAGTCAACGTATGGACCACCTCCGTGCCGGCGCGGCGTTGTTCAACGCCGGCCACTATCTCGCCGCTCACGAGCCGTGGGAACACCGGTGGCTGGAGGCACCCGCTGGCGAGCGCGACGACTGTCTGCAGGGGCTCGTACAGGCGACAGCGGCGACGCACAAGGCCCGAACCGGCAACTGGTCGGGGGCGGTCGGGTTGGCCGAAAGCGCCGTCGAGTACCTCGAGGGCTGTGGCCACGACGGGGTACGGGCGTGGCTTCGCGGCCTCGCCGCCGACCCCGAGTTGGGCGAGCGCGAGCGGCCGCCCCGAATCCACGTCGACGGCGAAGTCGTCACGGTGGGCGATTTACAGTTCCCCGCCGCCGGCATCGCCGCCGAGGCGCTCGCGGAAACACGCGGCGACGAACTCGTCGAGCGGGGGGTCGGCTACGCCGAGGCGGACATCGCCGACGGCAACGAAACGAGTCCGTTCGTGACGCTGACGCTGGATTACTTACGCGGTGGGTCACCGACGGCCCGAAAGCGTCTCGTCCAGCACGTCGAACGGCGGCAGGCTCGGGAGGCCGACGTGGACGGGCTCTTCGAGTGACTGACCCCGTAATCTAACCGTTCGGCCGCCGAGAGCGTAGCCATGCGAGGATTAGTCATCGGCCGGTTTCAGCCGTTCCACGAGGGGCACCGTCGGTTGGTCGAAGAAATCGCCGACGATGTCGAGGAAGTCGTCGTCGGCATCGGGAGCGCCGGCCAGTCGCACACGAAACGCAACCCGTTTACCTCCGGCGAGCGCGTCCAGATGGTCCAGAACGTCCTCGATGAGGTCGACGCCAAGACCTACCTCATCCCCATCGCCGACGTGGAGCGAAACGCCGTCTGGGTGAAACACATCGAGACGCTGTGTCCCCGCTTCGAGGTGGCGTACACGAACAATCCCTTCGTCGAACGACTCTTCGGGGAGGACGGCTACGAAGTCCGGGGGACGCCACTGCACAACCGCGAGGAGTTCTGTGGGTCGGAGATTCGACGACGAATACTGACCGGCGAGGAGTGGACCCACCTCGTTCCCGACCCGGTCGTCGCGGGTATCGAAGAGATAGACGGCATCGAGCGGTTGCGGAAAATCGAGTCGACGGACGACCCGGCGGAACGTGAGGGGTAGGGGCAGTCAGTTGCCGGTGTCGTCTTTCGGTTCGCCCTCGAAGGTGAACTCCGCGGAGTTGTCCCGCGGTTCGTAGCCGAGTACCTCCTTGGCGCGCTCGAGGGAGTAGTACTTCCGGTCGTTGTCGGAGATACCGTAGACGATTTCGTAGTCGTAGTCGGCCTGCAAGGCACAGTCGTGGATGTGCGCACAGTCCCGATAGGAGAGCCACATCGCCTGCCCGCGTTCGTACTCCTTCGGCGGGTGGTTCCGGGTGAGGTTGCCGATGCGGATGTTGCACACCGAGATGCCGTGTTCGTCGTGGTAGTAGCGACCGATGGTCTCGCCGGTGGCCTTCGAGATGCCGTAGAAGTTCCCGGGGCGGGGCAGTTCCGTCCCGTCGAGGCGGAACTCGTCGTCGGTCCGGTAGAGGTCGGGTTTGCGGTCGGTTTCGTAGTGGCCGACGGCGTGGTTCGAAGAGGCGAAGACGAACTTCTCGACGCCGGCGTCGATTGCGGCGTCGTACAGCACCTTCGTGCCGTGGATGTTGTTGTCGAGAACGGAGTCCCACGGCGCGTCGCGTCGGGGGTCGCCGGCGAGGTGGACGACGGCACTGACCCCCTCGCAGGCCTCGGCCATCAGTTCCTCGTCGGTCACGTCGCCGACGAGATACGGGTGGTCGGGGTCGAACGGCGGCGGGTTGTGAAACAGGTAGCGCCAGTCGTAGTCGTCGCCGAGGCCTTCCCGGATGGCCGTCCCGACTGCGCCCTTGGCTCCGGTGAGCAACACGGTGTCGTCCATTTACGAGATGGAAGGCGTGAGGCGGACAAGAAACGTGCGGTTCGTTCGTCGCCAGGTGGTCGGCCCGAATCAGTCAGCGGCAGCCGGCCCGTCGTCGAGCTTGACGAGTTCCTCGACATCGGGAATTTCGGCCTGTGCATCGGTGATGATGTCGATGCGGCGGGTGAGTTTGTCGCGAGCGTAGTTGACCAGCGGCATCGGGTCGATGATACTGTCGCCGACCGAGACGGTTTCGGCGACCATCGGCATCAACTCCATCAGCGTGTCCTGGACGACCGCTTCGTCGACGCCATCCTCGGCGAGGTGTTTCTGGACTTTCTGCATCCCGAAGCCGACGTGTCGGCCCTCGTCGGAGCGGATGTAGTTGATACCCTTCACGAGTCCTTCGAGGTGCGGCGTGTCGCGGTCCGGCGGCGTCAGCGGGTCGTCGTCCTCGGGGCCCATCGCCGACGTGATGCCGAAGTAGCCGGTCTGGGCGAGAATGCTCTCGACGACGAGGTGGTAGTGACAGTATGCCCGGACGCGGTTTTCGGGCGTGTCGTCGGTCAGAAGTGTCTCCATGGCTTCCTCGGTGCGGTCGAAGAGCTCGATGTAACCCTTTGGGAAAAACCGCTGGTCGGTGGGGGCGATTTTCTCCCAGCCACGCTCCTCGGCGACCGGATAGATGACCTCCCGCCAGTAGCGGTCGAAGAACTGGGTGTGTTTGGCCTCCTCGTAGATTTGGCTGGAGACGAACATCTGGTCGTTGATGTCTCCCAGCGCAATCATCAGCGGTGCGAGGTCCTCGGTAACCGCCTCCTCGCCTGCACCGAACAGCGCGAGATACTGCATCGTCTCGAAGAACTCCTGTTCGGTGGCGTCCATCTCGATGGCCCGCTTTCGGTCCTGTTCGATGAGGTCCTGTGAGATGTCCTCGTAGGGGTCCCAGTGGTTGTAGACGGCGTGTCGGAAGTAGCCGCCACCGACGGTGTCCTCGCTGATGCGCATCTCTCGGCTGTCGTCGCGAATCTGTGTCATGGACGGACACACCTACCGACTACTACAGAATCGTCCTGTTGCCTCGAATGCGGGGTGGTTTATGTTATTGGTCGACACGGACCAATCCATGCGTCGAACCCGGAGAAGACGCTACTGTCCCTCGAACTCTGGGTCCCGATTCTCCATGAACGCCGCGACGCCCTCGGCGAAGTCGTCGCTGTCTATCATCGTCTCCTGGGCCAGCGCCTCCTCTCGAAGTGTCTCCTCTAGAGAGCGCTGGTGGCTCCGGTAGACGAGTCGCTTGGCGGCACCGACGGCCATCGTCGGCCGGCCTGCGAGCGTCTCGACGCGCTCGGCAACGAACGAGTCGAGGTCCTCGGCCGACACGGTGTCGTTGGCGACGCCCAACTCGACGGCCTCCTCGGCGTCGATGCGGTCGCCAGTGATGACTAACTCGAGGGCCTTCCGGACGCCGACGAGGCGCGGCAGGACGTACGTCGCACCCGTGTCGGGCGCGAGGCCGATGTTGGTGAATCCCCACTCGAAGAAGGCATCGTCGGCGGCGTAGACGAAGTCACAGGCCGCCGCAATCGACCCGCCGGCGCCCACCGCCGGCCCGGGAACCTTCGCGACGGTCGGTTTCTCCATCCGGATCAGGCCACTGGCGATGGCGTTGAGTCCGTGTTCGAGTTCGGCGGCGGGACTGCCACCGCCCATGTCGCCGGCCAAATCGAGGCCGGAACAGAAGGCGTCACCCTCGCCAGTGACGACGACACAGCGAACCGAGTCGTCGTAGGCGGCGTCGTGGATGTGTTCGGCCATCTCCTTCGACGCCGGGGCGTCGACTGCGTTCTTTCGTTCAGGGTTCGATATCGTGATGGTCGCGACGGCACCGTCGCGGGTCAACTCGACGCTCATAGACGTTCCCCCGAGGCCAGTGACTTTACTCTGTGTATCGCGAGGGAGAGGGCTTATCGGCGCGACGCCCCTCGTGTTGGTATGGAATCCCGGACGGACGACGCCGAGGTCGACACCGACGCCCCGAGCGAGGGGCCGGGCGACGGCTGGGTCACCGTCCGCGGCGCGTTGGGCGGGCTCGCGTTGCTGTGGCTGTCGGCGATGTCCGGCTTCGGCGCGCTGCAGGCGGCGGTGTACGGCGTGCGGACCGACCCGCTTTTCGGCCTCGTCGCGGCCGGCGCCGTGGCGCTGTCGGCGCTGGCCGCCTACGGCTCGCTTCGCTCCTTTGGCCTGCGCTGAGACTACCCCTCCGAGGACATCCGGACGGTCAACACCGGCACGTCCGCGGTGCGAACGATGCGTTCGGTGACGCTTCCGAGCAGGTAGCGGTCCAGCCCGCTGCGGCCGTGTGTGCCCATCACGATGGCGTCGATGTCGGCCTCGTCGGCGTACCCGAGGATAGCCGTATGCGGCGCGCCCTCTTCGAGGTCGGTGACCACCGTGACGCCCGCTTCGTCGGCGCGGGCACGAATCTCTTCGAGGGCGTCCTCGCCGATTTTCCGAATCCGTGCTTCGACCTCGTCGTCCATCATCTCCGGTGCGTAGGGGATGTCCTCGACGACGAACAGGACGTGCAGTTCCGCGCCCGTCGCTTCGGCGAGTCCGATGGCCTCCTCGACTGCACGGTTGCTCGCGTCGCTGCCGTCGGTCGGAAGCAGAATCCGGTCGTACATGAGCGGAGTGTCGCCCCCGGGGTACAAAGAGATGCGGGGCGGCCGCCGTCTTCAATCGGCCAACAGCGCCGCGTGTTTCTCCCGTATCTTCTTCAGTTTCGGGTTGATGTTGACGACGCAGTAGGTGCTGTTGGGGTTCTTTTCGAAGTAGTCCTGATGGTACTCCTCGGCGCGATAGAACGCCTCCAGCGGTTCGACCTCCGTGACGATGTCGTCGTCGTACAGCGGCTCGAGGTCCTCGATGACAGCCTCGACGGTGTCGCGTTGTGCGTCGTCGTGGTAGAACACCGCCGACCGGTACTGCGTGCCGATGTCGGGGCCCTGTCGGTTCAGCGAGGTGGGGTCGTGGATGGTGAAGAACACCTCCAGTAAGTCCCGATAAGAGATTGTTTCGGGGTCGAACTCGACCTGGACTGCCTCGGCGTGACCCGTCTCCTCCCGACAGACGGCCTCGTAGGAGGGGTCCTCGACGTGGCCGCCGGCGTAGCCGGAGACGACCGACTCCACCCCGTCGAGTTCCTTCAGCGCGGCCTCGATGCACCAGAAACAGCCGCCTGCGAGCGTCGCGGTCTCTGTCATAGTTCTCGATAGGGGTTCGAGATGCTTCAATTGGTGGTCGGCGGGGATTCAGTCGTCCGACCCCCCGACCTGTTCGTGTTTGTGCAACAGCGCCATCCGCTCTTTGAGGTCGATGCCCTTCTTGTCGTAGGCGCGGATGCGGTAGAAGTACAGCGCGGCCGACAGCACCATCCACGCGAGGACGACGGCGAACGCCGAGGGCGCACTGGAGACGACGAGGACGGTGAAAGCCACCGAGACGACGACGTTGCCGACGGCGACGATTCGGAGGACGGGCATCGGCAGCTTGTAGATGGAGTACTCGTAGCGCTGGGGGAACACCTTCGGGAGGTTCCACAGCGCGACGCCGCCGATGGCGAAGGCGATGAAGATGCCGGTGACCACGACGACGACGAGCCAATCGAGCACGTCCGGCGGCGTGATGGCGTCGAGTTGGCCGACGAACGGCGCCGCGAGCAGTGGCGGAATGCCGAACAGCAGGATGGCACGGTGCGGCGTGTTGTAGTCGTCGTGGACCGACGCGAACACGTCGGGGACGACCTCGTCGCGGGCAGCCCGCATCACGGTCCGGGAGTAGGAGGTAAACAGCGTGTTGACGGTCGTCGCGGCGGCGATGAGCGCCGAGACGCCGACGACCAGCAGTATCGGCGTCGGGAGGACACCCGTCGCGACCGCGGCGAGGCCGCCCTCGACTGGTTCACCGCCGAGTTGCCCCGAGACGGTCATGTTCTCCAGCGGAATCGCGCCGATGAGCGTGAACACGATGGCTATCGAGAGCACCGTCACGATGGCCATCCCGATGGCGAGGACCCGAGGGATGTTCTCGACGGGGTTTTCGAGTTCCTCGCCGATTTCGATTATCATGCCGAACCCCTGGAAGGGGATGTACAGCGTGACCACGGCCAACAGGAAGGGGGCGAAACTGTCGGCGAACGGTTGGCCCTCACCGGCGGGGAACAGCGGCGTGTAGTTCGCGGTGTCGACGTGCGGAATCCCGCTGACGACGAAGGCGACCATCCCGAGGATGAGCGCGATGACGAACGCGATCTGGACCTTCGTGACGATCTGGACGCCGACGTAGTTCAACACGAGAAACAGGCCGAGCAGCCCCCACACCGCGGCGACGGTGGGGACCGACCCCATACCTAAGGTGTCCAGCAAGCCGTTGAGGTAATCCGAAAAGCCGACGGCGGCAAAGAGGAGATACGACCAGACGGCGAGGACGGGCACCGAGACGCCGAGCATCCCCCAGAAGGGACCGACCAGCCGCGAGCCGTAGACGTAGATGCCGCCGGCGACGGGAATCGCCCCGCCGAGTTGTAACAGCAACAGTACCCCGAGCACCATCGGGACAATCGAGACGAGAATCGCGACAGTGATACTCGGGCCGGCCGCGGCGGCCATCTGCGTCGGGACGATGAAGATGCTCATGCCCAGCGCCGTCCCGACCAAGAGTGCGACCGCGCCCCAGAGTCCGACCTGTTCGTCTATCAGTTTGTATTCGTCGGCTGACATCGTGGTGTGCCGGACCGTACCACGCAATCGTCTTTAGTGTATCTCCGATTTTCGGCCGCCGTTTATCAGGGGCAACCGCTACCGGCGCCGAAACAGCCGTTCGCGAAGCGTCCGCGAGGACGGTCGCTCGGCGAGCAGCACCGGCGTCTCGATGTCTTCGAGCACCGACAGCGCGAGCGACCCGCCGACGACCCGCGACAGCAACCCCCGTTCGGTCGCACCGACGACGACGAGCGTCCGGGAGGCCGCCGCCGTTTCGATTGCGGCCTCAACGTCCCCGGTGTCGACGAGCAACTCGGCGTCGGCGAGGCCGTGGTCGGTAGCCCACTCGGCGAGGAACGCTCGCCCGGCCTCCTCGTCGCCATCCTCTGCGACGTACAGAAGGGACACCTCGGCGCCGACCGTCTCCCGGAGTGCGCGGGCGATGGCCGCCGACAGCTCCGAGGAGTAGCCGCCGGCCGTCGGAACCAACACCCGCGAGGGGTCGAACGCCTCGCCGTCGAAGACGAGGAAATCACACGGGAGGTCGTGGGCCAACTCCTCGACGACGCCTTCGGCCCGGCCGCCGAAGCGGGCGCCGCTGTACCCCATCACCACGGCGTCGGCGGCGTTGGTTCGCGCGGCGTCGAACACCTCCGCGAGGCCGCGGTGGGAGAGCACCGTCTTCGTCTCGACGGGGACGCCGGCGGCCTCGGCGTCGGCCTTCGCCGCCCCGAGCAACTCAGCGGATTCGGCGTCGATTCGCTCGCGGTTCTCGGCGGCGACCGACAGGGCCGTCTGGTCCGGTACCTGCACGATGTGTATCGCGAGGACGGTCCCGTCGCAGTGGTTCGCCCACGCCGCCGCAAGCGAGACCAGCGCCGACTCGGTTCGCGGATTCGACAGCGCGACCATCACCGTCGGTCCCTCCGAGCCGTTCGCCCGCTCGTCGGTCGAGGTCACTGCGAGGCCTCACTCGCTCGGTAGCGCGACGACCGGCAGCGTCGCCTCGGTGACGAGTCGAATCGACGTATCGCCAGACAGCAGCCGAACGAGTCGGCTCCCGTCGCGGGCGACGAAGGCGATAGCCGTCGCGTCGTGTCCGTTCGCCTCCGCCAACAGCGTCTCGACGACGTCGGTTCCGTACGCCGTATCTCGTTCGACGGACACGTCGTCGCCGAGAGTGTCTTCGACCACGTCGAGAATCGTCTGGGCGTCCTCCTGCCGCTTTGCCAGCGGTGCTTTGTCGATACCACCGCCGGCCTTCTCGATGACGTGGACCGCGATGACCTGCTCGATCTCGTCGAGATACGGCGAAAGCGCCGCACACGTCTCGGCCGCGTCGTCTTCGGTCGCAACCGGGACAACCACCCGCTGTAGGAGAGTCATACTCGACGGTACGCTGGGCCGTCCGTTAAGCCTTCCCTCGCGGTCAGGAGGTAGTGAATCCCGCCGACCCGTCGTATTCCTCGAGAACCCACTCTAGTTCCTCGATTGCACGGAGGATGGCAACCTCGGCGGTGTCCTCGAACTCCGAGGACGGCGGGTCGTAGTCGTCGTACTGGGCCTCCAGTTCCGCGATTCGCTCTCGAATCGCCGCTTCGTCTCGCATACCTCGAGACACCGCCGGAGCCCTCTTTGTCCTTGCGGCGTCGAGCGCGCCGCCGGAAGTCGGAAGCCGCTGGCCCCCCAACACCAGGTATGACCGACGAGATTCCCCAAACCGACGAGGAGTGGCGCGAGGTGCTGACCGACGAGGAGTACCGAATCCTCCGCGAGCAGGCCACCGAACCGAAGTTCACCGGCGAGTACCTCGGCAAGGACGACGACGGCAACTACTGCTGTGCCGGCTGTGGCGCCGTCCTGTTCGACTCGGAGACGAAGTTCGACTCGAACTCGGGGTGGCCCTCCTTCTACGACGCCGAAGAGAATTCCGTCGAGTTGCGCGAGGACCGCAGCCACGGGATGGTCCGCACCGAAGTCGTCTGTGCTCGCTGTGAGGGCCACCTCGGACACGTCTTCGAGGACGGCCCCGAGCCGACCGGCAAGCGGTTCTGCATCAACTCCGCGGCGTTGGATTTCGAATCGGGGTAACTCCCACGCCGGGAATCGAAGTGATAATCCTCATATAACGCGCCCGACAAGCGGCGACAAGGATGTCCACGAACGACACCGGTGGTGTGAGCCGACGGGACTTCGTCCGGGTCACCGCTGGCGCGACGGCCGCGGCCGCCGCCGCGTCGACCTCGGCGACGACCGCGTACGCACAGGAGGAGTTCGACTACGGCGGCTGGTTCGAGGGCGTGCCGAACTTCGAGGGTACCGTCGACCGAACCGGCGAGGACGAGGTCCGCGTCATCGTCGGCCCCGGTGGCGACCTCGTCTTCGACCCGCCGGCGATTCACGTCGACCCCGGGACGACCGTCGTCTTCGAGTGGGACCAGGGGTTCCACAACGTCGTCGAGAAAGAATCCGGCGAGCGATACGGCAGCGAACTCGCCGACACCACGGGAACGACCTACACGGTCACCTACGAGAGCGACGGCATCTCGACGTACGTCTGTGAACCGCACGAAACGCAGGGCATGAAAGGCGCCGTCGCCGTCGGCAGCGGCGAGGGAACGCCCGACATCACCGAAGGCGAGATGGGAATGGCCGACGGTGGCGACGGCAGCGGCGACGGCAGTGACGGCGGTGGCGGGGACGGCGAAAACGGCGGTAGCGATGGTGAAAGCGGCGACGGGAGCGGCGGCGACGGGAGCGGCGGCGACGGGAGCGGCGGCGACGGGAGCGGCGGCGACGGGAGCGGACTCCCCGACAACGACGTGTTGGCGCTGTACGGTATCGCGCTCGTTCTCGCGTTCCTCTCGCCGATTGCGCTCGTCGTGTTGATGCTCCGTCAGGGTCAGGACGAACCCGAGTACTGAACGGTCTCACCGGCGGTGAGCGTTCGTTTTCGAAGCAAAGCCGAGTGGAGAGGCGACCGCAGTGGAGAGCAAAAACTGTGGATTGAGAGTGGATTAGAGACTGGCGCCGACAGCGACGGTCTCGTCGGTGCCTGCGAAATCGGCCGCCTCGTTGGCGTACTCCGAGGCGTCGACGATATCGGCGATGGCCGGACCGAAGGTGTAGCGGTTCGTTTCTTCGGGGGCATCCGGCGATTCGACGAAGTACGTGAACGTCACGGGGCCGTCTTCCTCGAGTTCTGTCGTCGAGATCTCGCGGAACTCGACGACACGCTCGCCGTCACGAGTCGTCTCGGTCCCCTGACCGAACGACTCCAGTAGGTCCCAGTTCTCCGGGATCCGGTCGTAGACGACCGCGTCGTCGTCGAGATCCGAGACGGTCAGACGGACCCGATTCGCGCGACCACCGGGCGTGACCTGTGAGTCGACTGTCCGGGAGCCGTCAGCAGTGAACGTCTCCTGAGGAATCTCGCCGGCTTCGAAGTCGAGTTCGAGGTCGAAGTACGCCTGCACGTCGTAGCCGTTGACGACGCCGGGCACGTTGACGAGTTTCGCGACGACGTAGTACGTTCGCTCGGTGGATTCGTCGGCGCCGGCGTCGGCGGTCGGCACGTCGACGGAAACCGACCCGGTGCCGTCGATGCCTTCGACGCTGGCGACGACGTTGGGTTCGCCGTTGGCGGCCGGCGTCTCCGCATCGTAGACGAACAGGTCGATGTGGGGATCTCCCTTCGCCATTCCGGCGTTGCCGCCGGCATAGCGGCTGAAGGAGATGGACGCGTCGAGGGTGCCGCCGCGGGCGGTGACGTAGCCGCCGACCGCACGGGAATCCTCGGGAACGTCGAGGCCGACGGTCTCCTCGTAACTCGCCGAAGTCGACCCCTCGTCGGAACCCGGAAGCAACTCACGCGTCACGGCGTCGATGGCTGCGTCGATGTTCACCCGACCGAACCCCTCGTAGGGGTCCCGCTCGGCGTGAGTGTAGACGGGGGCCTTCCCTCGGTGATACGGCGCCGCGGTGAAGGCCGTCGTCGAAGCCGTCGCCAACAGGACCTGCTTCAACCGCATCACGTCCTCGCGGTCGGTGTCGACGGGCGCGGGCAGCGAAATGCCATCGGGAGCGTCCTCCTCCATCGCCTGTGCGACTAGTCCAGCGGTTCCACACACCGACGGCGACGCCATCGAGGTGCCGCCTTTGCCGGTGTAGTCGCGCACGTCGCCGAACTCCGCATCGGAGTTCGGGTCGCCGGCCTTCGACGCCCAGTCGAGCTGGGTGAGCTGGCCGCCCGGTGCGGTCACGTCGGGTTTGGCGTGCGGCGTGCCGTCCTCGTCGACGCCGCCGACACCACCCGAGGAGTACGACGCGATGCCGTCTCGGGGGCCGGTCGCGACGACCGAGATGGCCTCCTCGACGACCGCCGGCGAGGAGTTACCGTTGGCCGGCGTCGCGGCGTTGCCCGCGGCAGCGACCGTCAGGATGCCGCCGTCGGTGATCGACTCGACGTCGCCGGGCGTCGTATCGACGACGCCGCCCAAAATGCCGAACGGAACGCCGCCGACGGCACCCCACGACATGTTGACCGCGCGGACGTTGAACGCCTCGGTGAAGTCGCCGGCCGCGCGAGCGAGGTTGTTCGTCCCCCCACCGAGTCCGGAGATCGCGACGAGGCTGTTGCCCGGCGCGATGCCGGCGTGGATGGCGTAGTCGTCGTCCTCGTTCGCCTCGCCGTTGGTGTCCTCGAAGGATTCGAAGGCGCCGACGGCGACCTCCTCGACGCGGCCGGGAGCGACGGCCTCGCCTTCCGTCGTCCGAACGTAGACGGTGTACGTCTCCGTTCCGCTGTCGTGGTTGGTCGGCGTCTGAGTGATGTTCGCCTCAAGCGAGATTTCGGAGGTGCTGTTGGCGCCGACCGAGCGGGCGAGTTGCCGACCTTCGGGGCCTTCGATAACGACCTCGACCCCGTCGCCGGTGGCGGCGCCGAAGACGCCCGTGCCAGCCTCGGCATCGACCTCGTATTCGAGGAAATCGCCAGCGACGAGAATCGCGTTCGGCGAGTCCGTCGTCGAATCCGCGACGGTCGCCCCGCGACCCGACCCCGTCATGATACCGGAGACGTGCGTGCCGTGGCCGTTCGCGTCCCGCGGCGCGTCGAAGTTCCCGTAGGAAGTGTCCTGATTGTGCCAGGCGACGAGTTCCGGCGTGTCGTCTTTCCCCGGCAGCAGGGTGTCGCTGTCGATAGAGACGTCCTCCGTGACGGTGACCTCCCGAGTTTCGGTCTCGCCGGTGTCGACCAACTCCTCGAACTCGGCGGTGACCGTGTAGGTGTTGACGCTCCGCCACGTGACGACCTCGAAGGTGTAGTCGTCCTCGGCGTTCAGTTCGATGGGGTCCTCGACGACGACGGTCTTCGTACTCTCGGTGTTGACCACGAGACCGCCGCCGGTGGAGGCGACCTGCGTTCCGTTCTTCAGGATTTGGAGTTCACACTCGCCGGGTTCTTCGGTCCCCTCGGGCGTGCCGGGTTCCCAATCGACGGTGCCTCGCAGTTGAACGCGGCTGTCGTCGTCCGTTTCGAACTCGCCGGTGTCGATTTGGGCTGGCCCGAACGTCTCCGAGAAGCCGAGCGCGCCGGCACCGGCGTTCTGTCCCGAGTACTCCTCGGTCTGTCGGACCGTGTTTTCGAACACCGGCAGTTCCGTCTCTTCGGTGCCGACGTTGCGTTCGAGGACGAGTTCGTCGTCGCTGTTCGTGGTCGCGGAGACGCCGTTCCACGGGCCGAGGTCGGCGTGTCGGCCGTCGGCCCCGGAGTCCGTCAGCGCCAGCGAGCGGTCCGCACGCCCGCGGTAGCCGCGTCGCCACGCTTTCTGGGCCTCACGGACGCGGATGTTCTGAAAAACCGAGTCGATGGTGTGGTCGGCGGCGGCGGTGCCACTCGCCGAGGCACCGAGAACGCCCGCCGCGGCGGCCACACCGGAGACTTTCATGAACGTCCGGCGGGAGAAATCCGTGCTGTCGTCGTCGTTCTGCTGTCCACTCATGGGATGTGAGTCAGCCTACAGAAACCCACTCAAAAGGGGTTCTGGCAAAACCGTCCAAAGGTGTCTTAGCACACCTCTACCAGCAAATTCCGCCGATAAGAACCTGCTCTGCGAGCGCCGAACACATCCACCCTCGGGGATTTATATTTCCGGCCATTACGGCGAGACATGACCGACCTCTCGTTGGACGCCGAGCAACTCGACCGCTACTCCCGACACATCATCATGGACGGCGTGGGGCCGGAGGGACAGAAGAAGCTCCTCGATTCGAACGTGCTGTGTATCGGTGCGGGCGGTCTCGGCTCACCGATTATCCAGTATCTCGCCGCCGCGGGCGTCGGTACGCTCGGCATCGCCGACGACGACGTCGTCGAGCGGTCGAACCTCCAGCGACAGGTCATCCACGGCGACCCCGACGTGGGGCGGCCGAAAGTCGACTCCGCCCGGGAGTTCGTCGAGCGACAGAACCCCGACGTGACCGTCGAGACCCACGAGACGCGCGTCACCGCCGACAACATCGAGGGACTGCTCGAGTCCTACGACGTGGTCGTCGACGGGTCGGACAACTTCGCGACGCGGTATCTCGTCAACGACGCGTGTACGCTCGCGGGCGTCCCGTTCGCCCACGGCGCGATTCTCCGCTTCGAGGGGCAGATAACGACGTTCGAGGCGAACGAAGACGGCCCCTGCTATCGGTGTCTGTTCCCCGAAGCGCCGCCGGCGGGTACCGTCCCCGACTGTGCGACGGCCGGTGTCCTCGGCGTCCTCCCCGGAACGGTCGGCTGCATTCAGGCGACCGAAGCCGTCAAACTCGTTCTCGGGTACGGCGAGACCCTCGACGGCCGGATGCTGTTCTACGACGCCGGCGACATGACCTTCGAGGAAATCGCCATCGAGCAGCGCCCCGACTGTCCGGTGTGTGGCGACGGCGAAGAGCGAATCGAGTCGATACACGACGTGGAGTACACCGAAACCTGCGCTATCTGAGCGGTCTCAGGGGGCACGTATCTCCTCGTGTTCGAATCGCTCGCCGCGCCAGCGCCAACTGCCGAGTTCGGCGTCGCCGGCCAGCGAGACGATGACGTAGGAGTGGTCGGGCCACGCCGCCAGTCGGGCGTCGGTGTCGCTCGGTTCGGCCGGTCCCCGCGGGTGAGAGTGATAGAAGCCGACCACGTCCAGTCCCGCTGCGTCGATTCGCTCCAACAGGTCGAGTTCCTCGGTCGGTTCGATTTCGTAGCGCGTCCGCGGCGTCGCCGCGGCGTTGTCGGCCCGATAGCAGCGTTCGACGGTCGAGCGGCCCTCGCCGTGGTCGCCGGCCAACACGCCGACGACCTCCTCGGGGGCGCCCTCACGGGCGTGGGCGAGTATCTCCGCTCTGAGTTCCGACGGCAGCGAGAGTGTCATGCGGTCGTCCGGGCGAGCGGTCGTGCCGCCCACTCCTCGGGCGCCTCGAAGACGTCGGGATGCACCAGCGCCGCCAGCGTCTCCAGCGTGTCGACGACTCGCGGGCCGGGCCGGTTCATCAGGTGGTGGCCATCCATCGCGTAGGCGCGGTTGGTCTCGACCGCCCGTAGATGCTCGAAGCCGGGTCGGTCCGTCAAATCGGTGAGGTTCTCGAACGTCTGTTCCAACTCGAACCCACACGGCGCCGCGACGAGTACGTCGGAGTCGTACTCGCGGATTTCGGCCCACTCCCGTGGCGTCGAGGCGTCCCCAGGGTTGGCGAGTCCGTAGCGGCCGCCGGCCAACTCGACCAACTCGGGCACCCAGTGGCCGGCGACCATCGCCGGGTCGAGCCAATCGAGGATGGCCACTTCCGGTCGGTCGTCCGTGTCGCTCACTCGCCGTTCGACCGCTTCGACGCGACTCTGGAGGTCGGAGAGCAGGCTCTCGGCGCGCTGCTCGCGGCCCAGCGCCGCACCGATTCGCTCGATGTCGTCGAAGATGTCACCGAGGCTGTGGGGGTCGGTCGTCAGCAACTCACAGTCCAGTCCGAGGTCAGCGATGGCTTCCTCGACGACGACGGTGTCGACGGCACACACCTCACAGATGCCCTGTGAGATGACGAGGTCGGGGTCGGCCGCGGCGAGCGCCTCGCGGTCGATGGCGTAGACGCCGCCGTCGGATTCGGCCTGTTGGACTTGGCTGTCGATGTCGGCGCTGGACGCCGAGGCATCGATTCTAGATTCGACGACGGACGGTACCTCGGCCGCCTCCGGCGGGTAATCGCACTCGTGGGAAGTTCCGACAGGTTCGACGCCGAGGGCGTAGACGATTTCGGTCGCCGAAGGGAGCAGTGAGACGACGCGCATACCCACTGTAGGGACGCCAGCGGGTTAAAGGAACCCCGCGACGAGAGGACAGTCGTGCGGGTCGACTACCACACCCACTCGACGTACTCCGACGGCCGCTTTATGTGGTCGATGTGCGGCGCCGCCGAAGACGCCGGTCTCGACGCCATCGGCTTTGCCGACCACTGTAACGTCTCCTCGCGGGCGGCCCAGAAGCGCGCGAAGAAGGCACTCGGGTTCAATCTCGACGTGACCTACGAGCGCCGCCGCGACGCCATCGAGACCGTCGACGACCGCTTCGATATCGACGTGTACGACGGCGTCGAGATGGACTACGACGCCCGAGACGAGGAGGCGATTGCGGCGTTTCTGGACGAAGCCGACTTCGAGTACGCCATCGGCAGCGTCCACCACCTCGACGGGATGAACGTCCACATCGAACCGTACTTCGCGAAGAAGACCGACGACGAGCGCTCGGCGTTGGTCGATACCTTCTACGAGGAGGCGGTCGCGCTGCTGGAATCGGAGTTGTTCGACATCGCGGCCCACGTCGATTTGGTCGAGCGCAACCCCACCCTCCGGGGGTACGCGACCGAAGACCACTACCGGGCGGTCGCGGAGGCCGCCGCGGACTCCCGGACGAAACTCGAACTCAACGCCGGCCGAATCCTCGCCGACTACGGCGAGTTCCACCCCAACCCCGGCTTTCTCGACGTACTGGCGGAATACGGCGTCGAGTTCGTCCCCGGCACCGACAGCCACGACCCAACCGAGATGGGTGAACGGAAAGAGGAGTTAGAGAAATTCGTCGCGGCACACGGCTTGAACACTTCCGAGTTGTCGCTCTAGACGTGGAACTCGTAGAGGTCGTCGCCGACGTGGTGCAGCGACTCGACGACTTTCCCGCTGTCGCCGACCATGTCGTCGCCGTCGGCCTCGGCGCGGCCGATGGCGAGGGCCTTGCTGTGGGTCTCCTCGACGATGACGACGAGGTCGCCGGGTTCGATGTCGTCGGTCGCCTCGGTGATGCCCGGTCGCATCACGTTCGCGCCGTCGGAGACGAAGGAGATGGCCCCCGAATCGACGGTGACGACGTGGTTCTGTGGCGGATACTCGTTGGCGCCGCGCACGGTGAGAAAGAGGTCGCCGTCGAAGGAGGCGACGAGTGGTTCCCCGTCGACGAGAACGACCTCGCGGTCGACGTCGGTGAACTCGACGCGTTCGTAGCTGTCGCCGTCGAGGTCGACGCCGAGGTGGTCGGCGAGGTCGGCCTCCAGTTCGCTGATTTCGTCCGACCGGAGGTGGTGGCGTGACTTCACGTCCATACCCGAGAGTCAGTCGTCATCGGCTAAAAACCGCCGGTCCGGCGGTCGCGCGACGAGGGCTGTCAGGGCTCGCGAGTCATCTACGGACCCACCACCGCTAAGACGGGAGCGCCCAGTAATCCAGTATGATAGA
The DNA here is from genome assembly GCF_013391635.1 of Natronomonas gomsonensis. Taxonomy (GTDB): domain Archaea; phylum Halobacteriota; class Halobacteria; order Halobacteriales; family Haloarculaceae; genus Natronomonas; species Natronomonas gomsonensis_A. The sequence continues at coordinate 306,354 of NZ_JACAWU010000001.1, forward strand.
TTTACGCAGCGACACGGTGACGAAACCCTCGCCCACGATGCGGGAGGCCGCCGCCGACGCCGAAGTCGGCGACGATGTCTACGGCGAAGACCCGACGATAAACGACCTCGAATCGACGTTCGCCGAGTTGGTCGACAAGGAGGGCGCACTGTTCGTCCCCTCGGGGACGATGGGTAACCAAATCGCCGCGAAGGTCCACACCGAAGCAGGCCAAGAGGTACTCGTCGAACGCGAGAGCCACGTGTACAAGTGGGAGTTGGGCGGCCTCGCACAGCACGCCGGCCTGCAGGCGCGGACGATAGACGGCGGCGACCGCGGCGTCGTGACGCCCGACGCGGTTCAAGAGGGGTACGTCGAGGAAGACGACCACCGCCCCGGAACCGGGTTGCTGTGTCTAGAGAACACCCACAACAGCAAGGGCGGGACGGCCATCGCGGCGGAGCGAATCGACGCTGCCTGCGAGACAGCCCACGACCACGGCGTCTCGGTCCACCTCGACGGGGCGCGTCTGTTCAACGCCGCAGCGGCGCTGGAGGTCGACGCGGCCCGACTCGCTCGCGAGGTCGATTCGGTGATGTGCTGTCTCTCGAAGGGACTCGGCGCGCCCGTCGGGTCGATGCTCGCCGGCAGCGAGGCGTTCGTCGAGTCGGCCCGCCGGGTTCGAAAACTGTTCGGCGGCGGGATGCGACAGGCCGGGATGATTGCCGCGCCCGGACTCCTCGCGTTGGAGAACCGCGAGCGACTGGCCGAGGACCACGAAAACGCCCGACGACTGGCCGAAGGGTTGGAAGCGATAGAGGGACTGTCGGCACGAGAACCGGAGACGAACATCGTGTTGGTCGAAACTGCAGACCCCGCCGAGGCGTTCCTCGAACGCTGTGAGCGCGAGGACGTGTTGGGTGTCCCGTTCGGAGAGCACGTCGTGCGGTTCTGTACCCACCTCGATGTCGATACTGACGACATCGACGCCGCGGTTCGGCGAATCGAGCGAGTGGCCTGAACGCGGCTACTTCCGGCCTTCGCGCATCCCTTCGGAGAAACTGAGCAGCGTCCGCCGGATTAGTAGGAAGAAGGCGAAGACGATGAGCAGCAGCACCAGGATGATGCCGACGAGGACGGGGTCGACCTCGGGCAGCTGCAGGGGGAACATACTCGCCGGTTGCCGCGCCACCGCAAAATCGTTTCGGGGGCGGCCGCTCGCCGAAACCTCGCGGAACAAAGTTCTTAGCCCCCCAGTTAAAAACGAACGACAATGAGCCTCCTGCCCTCCAGCCCGGACGTCTCTCCCGACGGCGAGCCGCGGGTCGTCGGCCTCGACAGCGAGGAGGCCGACGACCTGATGGCCGCGCTCTCCTCGACGACGGCCCGTCGGCTCCTCGCCGAACTCCACGAGGAGCCGGCGCCGCCCGGCGAACTCGCCGACCGGGCCGACACGTCTCTGCAGAACGCCCAGTATCACCTCGAGAAACTCGAAGACGCCGGCGCAATCGAAGTCGTCGGCACGGCCTACTCCGAGAAGGGTCGGGAGATGCGCGTCTACGGCCCCGCCGACAGCCCGCTGGTCATCTTCGCCGGCGAGAAGGAACGCGCCTCGGGGCTTCGAGCGGCGCTGTCGCGGCTGTTCGGCGGCTTTCTCGCCCTCGCCGTCGGCGCCTTCGCCGTCCAGGAACTGTTCGGTGGCGTCCCGGAAGGCGCCGCACCCGCCGGCGGCGGTGGTGGCAACGGTGGAGGTGATGGAAACGGCGGGGCTGCGGAGGCGACGCAGACCCCGACGCCAGAGCAGACACCGCAACCGACCGCGACGGCGACCGAGAGCAACGACGTGGGTGCGTTCGACGCGACGGAGACGCCGGCACCGGAGGCGACCGAGGCCGCAACCGACACGCCGGTCGGCGAACAGATGGACACGCCCGCCGCGACCGAGGGTGCCGCCACGCCGACGCCCACCGCCGAAGAAGCCGCGACGCCGGCCGATGGCGCCGTCGACTTTCTCGACCCGCTGTTCGACGCGCTGTTCGGTGCGGGGCTGGAACCGGGCGTCGCGTTCTTCCTCGGCGGGGCGACGGTGCTGACCGTCGTCGTGGCGCTGACGTACCTCCGCGGCCGGTGAGTCCAGCGTTTCGGTACGTTAAATCGCCGTTTGACCTTCCGTTGGTGCCTTATTATCACCGGTAGACGCATCAAACGCGCTGAACGCTTCGGCCCTCCATTCCCGCTGACGACCCTCCGACACCCCCGCCCGGCGTTCGGCGCGTTCCTCCTTCATAACCCACCGAGCGACGGCTACTCCAGCGGCCGCGGTTCGACGACGAACCGCTCGAAAACCGCACCGGAGGGCTCGAGTAGCCGCCCCTCGGCGCGACCGGCCGCGTCGTCGAACTCCAACTCCGCGTGGGCGGGTCGGTTCCACCGCGGGTCGGCGTGACTCCCCGGATTCAACATCGGGACGGGGCCCTCACGGAACTCGGGGGCGTGGGAGTGGCCGAACACGAGGAGGTCGGCGTTGGCCTGCCGGCCGAGCATCGACAGCGCCGTGTCGGTGTGTTCGTGGCCGTGGACGACCGCGATTCGGAGCCCCGCCCACTCGACGAGTTCCTCGGCGGGGACGCGCTCCCGAACCGCCGGCGGGTCGTTGTTGCCGTAGACGCCGCGGAGGTCACAGCGGGTCTCGAAGGCGTCGAGGACCGTCTCGGTCATGTAGTCGCCGGCGTGGATGACGAGGTCAGCCGCGTCGACGGCCTCGGCGGTCCGGCCCTCGAGTCGCGTCGAATCACGGCCGTGGGTGTCGGAGAGGACGACGAGCATACCCGCGGTAGAACCCCCGGCCGCATGACACCAACGCTTAGTGTGTCCCCGTGGACGACACCCACATGGCAGGTAGTACGGGCGTCGTCATCGCCGCGATGTTCGCCAACGGCGGTATCGCCGTCCTGAAGTTCATCGGCTTCCTGTTGACCGGAAGCCCCTCGATGCTGGCCGAGACGTATCACTCCATCTCCGACACCGGCAACCAGGTGCTGCTGTTGGTCGGCATCAAGTACAGCCAACAGGACGCGAGCAGGAGACACCCGTTCGGTTACGGGAAAGCGCAGTTCTTCTATGCCTTTCTCGTCTCGGTACTGCTGTTCGGCATCGCCGGCTGGGAGAGCCTGAAACACGGCATCAGCGAGGTCAGAGCGGGCGGTCACGAAACGGAAGCCGGCCCCGCGGAGTTCCTCGGCTACACCATCGACATCACGCCGCCGGTCGACCCCTTCTGGATCGTCGTCGCCATCCTCTTCGGCGGCATCGCCTTCGAGACCTACGCGTTCGTGAAGGCCAACGCCGAACTCCGACGGCAGATGGAGACCTACGGCTGGTCGGGGTACCGGGAGGCCTTCGACCGGACGAGCGACCTGACGACGCTGACGGCGTTCACCGAGGACACCGTCGCCCTCGCGGGGTTGGTCGTCGCGCTGTTCGGTATCGTCGCCACCCGCATCACCGAGAACCCCATTTACGACGCGCTCAGCGCGGTCGTCATCGGCGTGTTGCTGATGGGCTTTGCGGTGCTGTTGGCCATCGAGAACAAGCGGCTCATCCTCGGCGAAAGCCTCGCGAGCGACGTCGAAAGCGACCTCCGGAGAATCGTCGAATCCCAAGAGAGCGTCGCCCACGTCGACGACTTCCGGACGATGTTCATCGGACCGGGTCAGGTCCTCGTCACCGCCGACGTGAGCTTCGATTCGGGGCTGACGACCGAGGAGGTCAACACCGGCATCAGCGAGATGGAGGTGGCGATGCGGGAACGCGACGACCGCGTGAAGACCATCTACATCGAGCCCGAACTGTAGCGGCCGCCCGTTTCGAGTCCTTTTTCCACCGCTGGAGAGTACCTCGCGTATGCTCACAGCGGGCGTCATCGCGGTACAGGGCGACGTGGCCGAACACGCGGCGGCCATTCGTCGGGCCGCAGAACGCCACGGCGAGTCGGTCACCGTCGAGGAGATTCGGACCGCCGGCGTCGTCCCGGAGTGTGACCTGCTGCTCATGCCCGGCGGAGAGTCGACGACGATTTCGCGGCTGCTCCGGGAGGAAGGCATCGACGAGGAGATTCGCGCCCACGCCGAGGCCGGCAAGCCGATGTTGGTCACCTGTGCCGGCCTCATCGTCGCCAGCCGCGACGCCAAAGACGACCGCGTGACGACGCTCGACATCCTCGACGTGAGTGTCGACCGCAACGCCTTCGGTCGACAGAAGGACAGTTTCGAGGCGGCCCTCGACGTGACCGGCCTCGAGGAGCCGTTTCCCGCCGTGTTCATCCGCGCGCCGGCCATCGACGAGGTCGGCGACCAAATCGACGTACTCGCCACGTTCGACGGGCGACCGGTCGCCGTCCGGGAAGACAACGTCGTCGGGACGGCGTTCCATCCGGAGTTGACCGACGACTCACGTATCCACGGCCTGGCGTTTTTCCGATAGCGACATCGCCACCGCCCGCAAGCGAGTGGCTTTTTGAACCGCCGTCACCTCCCAACTGTATGAACGCACACATCGAGGGGGTCCGCGTCGCCGAGACCGCCTCGGGACTCGCGGCGGTCGTGACGCTCGGCGTAGAGGGCGACGACGAGGTGTTGCCCATCTTCATCGGCGTCGAGGAGGCCACGAGCATCGCTCGTGGACTCGATGCCACCGACATCGGCCGGCCGCTCACCCACGACCTCCTGTTGGACGTGATGGAGGAACTCGGGGGGCGCGTCGAACGCGTCGTCGTCTCCGGCCTCGACGACGGCACCTACGTCGCGGACCTCCACGTCGAGACCCCACGCGACGAGGCGGTCGTCGACGCCCGCCCGAGCGACTCGCTGGCGCTTGCGGCCCGAACGAACGCCGACATCGAAGTCGAAGACGCGGTCTTCGATGCCAACCGGGAACCCCTCGACGAGTACGGCGAACTCGACGACATTCGGGAGGTGATGGCCTGATGGACGACGCAGACGACGTACTCGACGAACTGTTCGACGTCATCGAGTCCCGCAAAGAGGAACTGCCGGAGGACTCCTACACCACCTCGCTGTTCACTCACGAGAAAGGCGAGAACGCGGTGTTGGAGAAATTGGGCGAGGAGACGACCGAACTGATTCTGGCGGCGAAAGACGATGACAGCGAGGAGTTGGCCCACGAAGCCGCCGACATCGTCTATCACATGCTCGTGTTGCTGTCGATGAAAGAGATGGACCTCGAGGACCTGCGGGCGGAACTGCGGGAGCGGCGCTAATCGGTCGGGACGCGGTCGACGTGGTGGACTGCTTCGGGAGAGAGGAGTCGCCCGCTCGGGAGTTCGAGCCAGCCGTTGGCTTTGATTCGGACGGACCCTTCGTGGAGAACCGTCTCCCCATCATCGGCATCGGCGTAGACCACCACGCCCTCGTATCGCTCCTCGAAAACGTCCAAGAGGGCTTCGCGGACGGCTTCTGCGGGGGCAATCATACCTACGGATACGAACACGGCGATAAAAAAACGGTCCGCCGAACCGGTCCGTGACGGCTACTGGCGTTCGAACCGGTAGGTGACTATCTCGCTCGTCGGGTCCCACTCGAAGTTCCCGCCGTGGACCATCTTCATCCGTTCCTTGTACGCCTCCAGTGAGTCAGAGCCTTCCCGCTGTGCGTCCTCGTCGGTCAAATCACCGAGCGTACGCTCCTCGACGCTGGACACCTCGAAGGTCGTCTCCTCGATGGCGAAGGTGTCGCCTTCGGTCGCATAGCGGTTCGAGGCGCCGCGGCTGAGTTGCGTCACGTCACCCGCGAGGACGGCCTGTTTCACGCGGTCGTTCGGCAGCAGGGCGTCGGCGTCGATGGATGCCATACCGGCCGTTGGGTCGCCACGAACTTAATCGGCGAGGAACCCGCCAATCGCGCCGCCGATGGCGCTGTCGATAGCGAAGACGACGGCGACGAGCGCACCGATGGTGAAGACGCCGAAGCCGGCGAGGACGCCACCTGGGCCACCGACGGTCGCGCCGACGAGCGTGACGAAGACCGCCAGCGCCACGGCCGCGACGAGGCCGCCGAACGCGCCGGCCAGGAGGCCGTGCCACGCACCGCTCGCGAGGCCGCCGCCGGCGACGACGCCCGCGACGACACCGGCGACGAACCCCGCCCCGAGGTGGCCGACGACCGGAAGCGCGAACGCGAAGAGACTCGCGACGACGCCGACGAGAAAGCCAATGAGGACCGCACGCCAGTTGGTCATGGACTGAGGTAGGGCGGCGGAACGCAAATCGTTGCTGGCCGACTCCTCCTACGGCCCGACAGCGCGGAACGCCGATACACGGCCCTTATACGGCCGGACGTACAAACGAGGGTATGCACTTCGAAGACCTTCCGACCACGCCCCGGTCGGAGGAGTTGGTCGACAAGGCGTTCTCGCGGGCGGCACGCGCGGGGCGAGCGAAATCCGGGTTCGAGGCCCAAGAGTCGATGCTTCAGACTGCCTCGAACATCCTCTCGGACAACCTCGGAAACGTCGTCACATCGTGGCCCGACTTCGAGACGGTCGACCCCTTCTACTACGAACTCGCCGACGCGACGCTGGCGGACACCGACGTCGAGGGAATCGACGAACTCCGCCAGCGGCTCTCGGAGGTCATGTGGGCCAGCCGGCAGTGTGACAAAATTCGCGAGGAGTACCACAGTCGCATCCGTAACTCCGACCTCGAGACCGCACGAAAGCTCCGCAAGCAGGCGTTCGCCCGACTCGCCGACGTGACCGAACAGGTCGAAGACGACCTGTTGGCCATCAGCGAAGCACGGGACGCGCTGAAAATCCTCCCCGACATCCGGGCCGACGAACCGGCCATCGTCGTCGCTGGTTACCCCAACGTCGGCAAGTCCTCCTTCGTCAACAGCGTGACCAACGCGCGCAACGAGACGGCGACGTACCCCTACACGACGACGGGCATCAACGTCGGCCACCTCGAACGCGACCGAATCCGATATCAGTTGGTCGATACGCCGGGACTGCTCGACAGGCCCGCCGAGGAGCGCAACGCCATCGAGGCCCAGGCGGTTTCGGCGCTGACGCATCTCGCCGACGCGGTGTTGGTGATGGTCGACGCCAGCGGTGCCTGTGGCTACCCGCTCGAGGACCAACTGGAGTTGCTCGCCGACATCGAATCGCAGTTCGACGCGCCAGTGGTGGTCGTCTGCAACAAGGCCGACCGCTCGACGGACGTCGAGGCCGACCACTACATGAGCGTCGAGACGGGCGAGGGCGTCGAGGAAGTCGTCGACGCGATGATCGATGCGGTCGGGTACGAAGCCGAGTTGCCCTTCGAGGGGTAGAGCGGGACCGAAGGTTCCGCTGACGAACGGGGAGCGAAGCGACCCGTGAGCGACTGTAGGGAGTGAGAACCACGAAGACGAACGGGGAAGAGCGGAGCGACGACCCGTGAGTAGCGAGGTCGCCGCAGGCGACCTCGTACCGGAACCGAATTTGCCTAACTGAACAGCAACTTCCGGCCGAATCGCGGAAGCATCCCGATGGTCGACGTCGAGAAGGCGACCGCGGCAGTGGGAGAGGGGAGTCGGTCGCCGAACACCCAGCGGTAGCCGCGAACGGGGGTCAGCGCACCGAGGGCGAGAATCATGTGAACCGGAATGTCGACGGTGGCGTGTTCGACCGGGCGGAAGTGGGGGTTGTAGTGGTCCATGGAGACGACCCAGAACGTCGGGTACTCGCGTATCTGGAGGTGGTCACCGCGTTCGCGTTCCCGATAGACGGCAAGGGCGCCCTTGTGGACCGACCACGGGAAGTTCGAGGAGACCACGTCGAGGTCGGCCGGGAGCGTGGGTTCGTCGACCTTCGAGACCCGAACCGAACCGTCGTAGCCGAGGGCTCGCGCCAACGGAATCGCCTCACCCCAACGGTCGACGGTCGTCTCGTCCATACCTTCAGTACGGTCGGAGCGGATATAAAAAGCGGGCTGTCGAGGGACAGCAGGTGACGCGGGTAGCCGCGTGGGTCGTCAGTTCGTCGTCGCGTTGTAGGTCACGCGGACGTTGTACGAGACTGTGACGTCGCCGGGTGACACCGAGGTGCCGTCGGCGGCCGCGTCCGCGGCGGCGGCCTCGAAACGGACGGGAGAGTAGTTCCGCTCGGAGGCGTCGACTCGGGCGACACTGGTGACACTGAGGTCGCCGTTGTTCGCGATGGTGTCGGCCTGCAGTCGCGCATCGGTCATCGCGTCGGCGATAGCGTCCTCGCGGAGTTCGTCACGACGCTCATCGGAGAGCGTAAAGGAGACGTGGTTGACCTCGGCGCCGGCGTCCGCGGTGGCGTCGATGACCGCACCGACGCGCTCGGGGTCATCGAGCGTCACCTCGAACTGGTGGGCGCCACGGTACTCGGGGGCGTCGCTGGACTGTTCCTCACGCGGCGGCCGGCGGTCCTGTCGGATGCGGTACTCGCTGGTCTCGTATTGCTCCTCGGAGACGTTCGCCTCGGCGAGGTTCTCACGGAGGTCCGCGGCGCCGGCCGAGAGGTCGTCGCGAACCGTCTGGGGGTCGTCACCCTCTGCGGTCACGGCGATTCGGAGGACGGCCTGGTTCGGGGCGGCGTCGGCCTCGCCCGTCGCGTCGACGGTAATCGTTCGATCCGCGGTTTCGTCGGCGTTCTGTGCACCGGTCGGCATCATCATCGCGGCGCCGACCAGCCCCGCTGCGAGGAGGGCCGTCGCCACGACGAGCGCCGAGAGTTTATTCGGGGACATACACGAGGGTAGTCGGCGGGAGACAGCGTATAAACGGCGGTAGCTCAAAGAGGCCTTTGAGCCATCAGCTCTCCTCGATTTCGAGGTACCGGACCTGAACGTCCACGTCGAGCCCGTACTCGGCGGCCAGTCGCTGGTCGATAGCGGCCGCAAGCCCCGGCCGCGGCGCGTCGGGCGGGACGCCGACGGTCACGACGACCTCCGAGGGGCGCTGGAAGAGGACGTACTCGCTGGCCGTCCCCACCTCGAGTTCGACGAGTTCGTAGCCGTCGTAGGCCGGGTCTTCGAGTTCGGTGTCGACGCCGGCACGGATGTCCTGTTCGGTGGTTGCGGTCTGATAGGAGTCGAAGGTGACGCCGCCGAGGAACAGCGAGAGGACGGCGATAGCGCCGACCAGAAAGACGACGCGCTTGAGCGTCGCCACGCGGGCCTGGTCGCGCTGGAAGAACCGCTGGGGGCGGTAGCCGGAGTACCACAGCACGACGAGCGCCGCGAGGTTGATAGAGAGGACGTTGACGGCGACGAGGACGGCCGAGCCGAGTGCCAGCGACGGTTCGCCGTAGGCGATACCGATGCCGACCGTCGCCGCCGGCGGGATGAGCGCGACGGCAATCATGACCCCGACCAGCGCCGCCGAGATGCCGGTCATCAGACTCACCGCGCCGGCGACGCCGGCGCCGATGGCGACCGCAAGCGACAGGAAGTTCGGCGAGAGTCGCTCTTCGACCTCAGAGAGCGCAAGCGGGTCCAACCCCGGCGGAACGAGGTTCGTCGTCTGGACGAAGATGGCAAACGCCGTCGCCGCGACGATCGAGAGGACGACGCCGAGCAACTGCAGCACTGCGCCGCGTCTGAACAGGTCGGTATCGTCGATGACGCTGCCGACCGCCGCAGCCATCGCGGGCCCGATGAGCGGGGCGATAACCATCGACCCCACGACGGTCGCCGGGGAGTCGAGCAGCAGTCCCGCAGTGGCGATAATCGCCGAGACGACTGTCATCACCACGTAGGTCGGCAGCGACGACGCCAGTTCCTCCGCGCGCGCTTCGAGTTCCTGTCTGGCGATGCGCTCTTCGCTCTCCTCCTTCTCGGCGTAGCTCTCCTTCAGTTGTTCGAACCGTTCGGAGACGACCGTTTCGGCGCTCAACACAACCGTGTACGCCTCGCGGTCGAGACCGACCTCTCGGAGTTCTTCGAGGATGGGCTCGACCGCGTTCGTTGGGAGCGGGAAGTACGCGACTGCGGTGTACTCGCGGCCGCTCGTCTCCTCGGTGACGACGTAGTCGATACCCTCATCGTCAAGGACTCGGAGGACGGCCTGTCGTTTCCCGGCGGGGATGGTCACCTGAACGAGTCGCACAGGCGGCCGTCGAAGCGAGGGGCGTTAACGCTACCGAACAAGCGGGCCGAACACGAACGGGACGAGGTTTATCCGCCATCCAACCGTACAACAGCTATGGTATCGACAGGCGATTCCGCACCGGCGTTCACCGCGACACTCGGAACCAGCGACCACGAATCGTTCGATTTGGCCGACCACATCGGCGAGGGCCCCGTCGTGTTGGCGTTCTTCCCGGGGGCGTTCACTCCGCCGTGTACCAACGAGATGGTGGCGTTCCAGGAACGACTCGAACACTTCGAGGACGCCGGTGCGACGGTGTACGGCGTCAGCGCCGACTCGCCGTTCTCACAGGGCGCGTTCCGCGAGGAACACGGCATCGAGTTCGACCTCATCAGCGACATGGCCGGCGACGCCATCGGCGCCTACGGCCTCGAAATCGACATCCCCGACCTCGGACTGTTCGACATCGCCAACCGCGCCGTCTTCGTCCTCAACGGTGACGGAACGGTCGTCTACGAGTGGGTCGCCGAGGACCCCACGAACGAACCGGACTACAGGGAAGTCCTCGACGCCGTCGAGTCGGCCTGAACCCAGGACCGCGCTCCTTATCCGGTCGAACCGTCAATCGTCGGTATGTTCGATACACGCCCGAGCCGCGAGTCCGAGGTCGTCCTCGTCGGGCGCTCCAACGTCGGGAAGTCGACGTTGATGCGGGAACTCACCGGCCACTCGAAGTTCGCCACCGGCGGCAGCCCCGGCGTCACCAAGAAGCCCAACCACTACGACTGGGCCGCCGAGGACTTCGTCATCACCGACCTGCCCGGCTTCGGCTTCATGTCCGGCGTCCCCGAGGAAGTCCGCGAGGACATCAAACGCGACGTGGTCCAGTACGTCGAAGAGTACGCCGACAACATTCTCGTCGCCGTGTTGGTCGTCGACGGAAAAGCCGTCGTCGACATCATCGACCGCCACTCCGGCCCCGACGAGATTCCCCACGACGTCGAGATGTTCGGCTTCCTGCAGGAACTCGGCATCCCGACGGTCGTCGCCGTCAACAAGATGGACAAAGTCGACGACCGAGACCAGCGACTCGACGACCTCGCCGAACGCCTCGGCCTCTACACCCCCTGGCAGCAGTTCGACGACATCCTCGCGCCCATCTCCGCGAAGCGCGGCAACATCGAAGCGCTCAAAGACGCCGTTCGCCACCATCTCCACGAACAGCAGCGGGACGATTTGTTCAAGTTTTTCTAATCCACTTTTTGCACGAGAACGCGGGTAGCGCCCGCTACGGGGCGCGACACCGGTTGCGTTTCGGCTTCGCCGCCACGACCATGCGGTTGCGGGCTCCGCCCGCAACCCGCTCCCTCCAGCCGCGGCGCTCCCTACGGTCGCGCCGCGTTAGTCGGTCGGCGCTACCGGACGCTCACTCCGTTCGCGTCCGGCGAACCGCCTCGGAGGCGTTCTCCGAACGCCCCGCTCGTCGGATGCTAACAGTTCGTAGACTGGCGAAGTACCCACCCAGAACTGGAACGGTGGCTCAGAGAAAGTCCCTCATCACAAGGGGCTCAGAGGGGGTAACTTTCGTCACCGCCACCGGGTCGTGTTTTCGGGCCCGAGCGGTTTGAATACCCGGGGTTTGCGCTCCAGTGGCTGGCTCCCGAGCTTACCTTCGAAACCCACGGTTCACCGCCATTCGTCCATTTCTGACTTCGAGTTTTGATTGCGACGGTACCGATTCCACGCCAACAGCGCAAGCAGGAGTGCCGGAGCAATCCCTAAAATCCCGAGCACTGCTGATTCAGCGCCTCTCCGGAGTTGTCTACCGATTCCGCTGCCTCCATCCGCAATACTTCTCGCATGAAGTGTTGTCGGCTCCCATCTCCCTGTTAGGAGATACACCCGTTCTGTGCCGATAACTGGCAGTGCCCTAGTGCGAAACTCCGGATGAAAGACCCAGCGCTCTCGGCGACGGGTCGGATTGACCGCATACAATTTCTCTCCGGCGACAAACAGGCTATCAGACCCCGCAGCCACGTACAAATTGCTCCCATCTTGCGGTGTGTACCGCCACACCTCCTCACCCGTCTTCGCATCGACACCGTACACGAAGTTATCGACGACCTCTGCCGTCCCGATATAAGCCACTCCTCCCAGTATCGCTGGGGCGTCAGTACTCAATTGCTCAGGTGGGGCGAACTGCCACTGCTCGTCACCCGAGTCATCGAGCGCGGTGATAGACTCGTCATCCTGTTGTACGTAAATCCAGTTCTCGTGGACTGTTAGCGGGACTTCCGTGCCGACATCGCCGTTGTGCCACCGCTGGTCACCGGTTTCGGCATCAAGCGAGTACACGTTGTTCTTCCCTGCGACATAGAGTCGTCCGTTCGAGACGACCTGCGTATAGACGTCACTACCGACCTCAAAGTTCCACTGCTCGTCACCACTTTCGGCATCAAGTGCGTACAGTTTGCCATCATCGGTTCCCGCATAGACCATGCCATTGGCGACTGTTGGAATCGAGCGAATCCGTTCAATTTCGAAGTGCCACTGCTCTTCGCCGCTCTCACTATCAACTGCGTATAGGCCACTCATCCCGCCGACATAAACGAACTCTGACGCTTCGGTCGCTGGTGACGTAATGAACTCCTCTGGGGTGAAACGCCAGCGTTCGCTACCGGTGTCAACATCGAGCGCATAGAGCTCGCTAGCGGAGTCTGCCCCCTGCCTGCTTGCACCGTACACCAACTCACTGCCTACACTGGGCACGGTTGTGAACTCGATATCGTCCTCAAAGCTCCACGAGTTGGTGGTGTCGCCGTCCGACGAGAGACCGAGCGAGTGCTGCTGTCCCACTGTGGAGCCAACTGTCGCCCCAAGGACGAACTGTCGGCGAGTGACCGACGGCATGAACGTTCAGAGTCTTGTCACCTAATTTAATGTTTGGGTCTTCGCTGTTCTACCTATTGATAGTCGCTGATATATGCCCGAATAGCACCCAATACTGCACTTTCAGGCGTAGAGACGTTCGATTTCGTCAGAGGTCGTCGCGGGGGTGGTATTCTGAGTTATTTGAACCAGCCCCCGTCCTATTTACTTAGGATTCATCGGCGGCAAGGGTTGGAATCCGCTCCTCGAACAGCCTCTCGAGTGCCGTCCAGAGGATTTCAGTCGGCACCATCTTGCTGAATCGCGCCCGTTCGTAGCCGTCTTCACCACGCTCTGGAATCTCGTATTGGAAATGGAGCGGGCCGAGTTCGGGGTGGTCGTCGTCTCGGTGCCACCCACAATTGAACCCCGTATTCGGGTCGGCGTAGTGAATCCGATAGAACGACTCATCATCACGGAATCGCCATTCGACATCCAGCGTCGGTGTCTCAGGCCCGGTTGGCGGAACGACACGGTCGGGGTCGATTTCGGCCTGCAAGTACCGTTTGACGATACTATCCGGTTGGTAGACGACGTTCGTGGTGACCGGATGTCGTTTCAGCACATCTCGAAGCCCTTCGTAGACCGAACTGTCGGTCGTTCCTGAAAGGCCCATTTACGTTAGGCGAGGAGGCTATCGCGTTCGTCGACCCAGTCGTATTCGTTGAGGGCCGCCTGCACGACGGGAATGCGGTCGGCGAGATGTTCCCACTCGCTGGCTATCTCCCGCCGTTCTGCAATCTCGTCGGCATCTTCGAGGTCGGCGATACTGCCGCGAAGTTCTCCCGGTGTCTCGACGCCGTAAGTGGCCTTCCGTTCCGTGATTTTGCCGCGCATCGATTCGAGTGCATCGGTGAGTGATTCGCGGTCGTGTTCCCGCTGGAGGGTCGCTATCTCCCGGTAGGTTGCCATCAACTGGTCGACGCAGTAGAGGGTTTGTCCACCCTGCTCGATGCGTCGGAGGACGTTGTCTTCGACGAGCTGGTCGAGGTACTTCTGGGCGGTTTTTACCGACACCTCGGTTTCATCGGCGACCCAGGAAGCAGTTCGCGGACTCCGAAGCGTTCGGGCCGCGGCCCGAATCCGTTCGCCACGGGTCATCGACCCGCGAGCATTGTCAGTTGCGTCAGTGGTCATACTCACGAATACACGCTGCTGGAACATATATCCAAGGTACTAAAATATATTTACAGCCCGAGTATCACTCCACGAGCTGAATCGTGTTGCCGTTGGCGGTCGGGTGGAGGTCACGACCGATTTTGTAGCCCTCGCTACTCGCTAGCTCGACGTATCCGGAGAGGCCCTTCAGGTTCTGGTGGGCGGGGATGAGGTGCTCCGGCTGGAGGGCGTCCAGCATCTGGTAGTGGCCTTCCTGAGAGAGGTGCCCGGAGACGTGGATATCATCGTAGATACGAGCACCTTGCATCTTCAACAGCGTTTCAGCCTGGTATCGCTGGCCCTCGTTCGTGGGTTCGGGGATAACCCGAGCCGAGAAGAGAACCTTGTCGCCCTCGTCGAGTTCGTACGACGTTTCGCCGCGCCCCATGCGGGTGAGCATCGCCCGGGGTTCACCTTGATGGCCGGTGACGACGGGAAGGTAGTTCTCCTTGCCCTCGTTCATGATACGCTTGAACGCATTGTCAATCCCGTTACGGCGGCCGTACATCTCCAAGTCGTCCGGGTAGTCGGTGATACCCAGTCGGTCGGCGGTGCCGCTGTACTGCTCCATCGAGCGGCCCAGCAGAATCGGCTGTCGACCGATGTCCTCGGCGAACTCGACGAGCGAACTCACGCGGGCGATGTGGCTGGAGAACGTCGTTGCGACGATTCCACCGTCGTAGTCCTCCAGGGAGTGCATCACGTCTTTCAGTTGGGCTCGAGCCACGGATTCGGAGGGCGTTTTGCCCTTCTTGTTCGCGTTGGTACAATCCTCGATGTAGCAGAGGACGCCCTCGCGACCGATTTCCCGGAACCGCTTCATGTCGATGGGGTCACCGATGACCGGCGTGTGGTCGATTCGCTTGTCGAGGCCGTAAACGACGGCGCCCTCCGGCGTGTGGAGGACGGGGTTGATGGCGTCGATAATCGAGTGCGTGACGTTGACGAACTCCAACTCACAGTCGTCACCGATAGACATCGTGCCGCCGGGGTCCATCTTCACGAGTTCGTTCTGAACGTCGAACTTGTCGTCATCGCGGATTTCCTCTCGGACCAGTTCAATCGTGAACGGCGTGGCGACGATGGGTGCGTCGTAGCGGTGGGCGAGCTTCGAGATGGCGCCGATGTGGTCGAGGTGGCCGTGCGTCGGGACGATGGCCTGTACGTCTCCATCGAGGTCGCTCATCACGCGGTCGTCGGGAATCGCCCCCATATCGATGAGGTCGAGGCTGTGCATCTTCTCGGTTCGAACGTTGTCGTGGATGAGCACCTTCGACAGGTTCAGTCCCATATCGAAGATGACGATGTCCTCGCCCGCCCGAACCGCAGTCATCTGTCGTCCGACTTCCTCGTAGCCGCCGATAGTAGCAATTTCAATTTCCATTATTCGATCCGATCATAGCAGCCCGAATCCCGAGAGAACCGAGAAATCAGGAGAGAGGTACCGCATCGCGTCGTCTCGACAAATCCAGATCGACGACTCCCCTAAATGGACAGCGCGTATTTCGGTTAGTAGGTACTTTCGGCCCGAGCGGTAAATACCCGCTGATGACGCTGAATCTCTATCCGAGCACGTAACAGAGCCGAAACGGAGACACCGGACACCCGATTCGTCTCTGTCCACGCCGAGTTGCTCTAGCGATTCGTTTGTCGAAGCATCGGAGGC
Organism: Natronomonas gomsonensis; assembly: GCF_013391635.1. Classification (GTDB taxonomy): domain Archaea; phylum Halobacteriota; class Halobacteria; order Halobacteriales; family Haloarculaceae; genus Natronomonas; species Natronomonas gomsonensis_A. Next base: position 322,200 of record NZ_JACAWU010000001.1, read on the forward strand.
GAACGCCGTACAACGAACGAGCTGAGAGTTCTCCGCTACAGAATAGCCACTGACCCCTTCGACAATTTATCAGAATTCTTTTATCAGTTGAGTACAAAAGGTAGCGTAACTGGGCTTCGCCCCGTCCATTCTCACTTCGAGCCGTTCGCCGGATTGTTTGTTGGTGGGTGAAGAGAACTCCTCTCGCCTCCCGGCAGTCGGTGGATAGCACCGATGAGAGCCGTGCGCGCCCGTTTACTGACTATGACACACGACACTGACCTCCCCTCGACGATTCCCACGACTACCAGTCGCCACACACAGCAGCGAAATGCGCGGACAACGCCGAAGACGACCCTCCAGCCGAGTAACGACGATGCCTGAATTGAAACCCCGCGGCGCTATCGAATCGCTTCCCGAAACCCGCCCCCAAAACGGTGTGACCCTCATCGCTGGAACCGATAGGACCGCACTGGACCGAGTTGGTCTGCAACTCCTCGTTCGATACGGTGCCGTTGGTGATGGTGCCGTCGTGGTGACGACCAGACCAGACGCAAAAACGACGATCGAGGACTACGCAGCGGTCGATGGTTCGCAAAAACCCGATATTGCGATCATCGATACGACCTCGACGGAACAGAATCTCCCCGCCACCTATGGCGCGGTTCCGACGGCGTTCACGCCGGCACCAACTGATTTGGAGCGAACTGGGATGGCGCTCGTGGAGCTAAGCGATCAGCTATCCGAGGGCCATCGTCCCGTTCACCTGCTCGTCCACTCCGTGTCGGATATCCTGGACGACACGAACCTCGAACGCGTTCTCAAACTTTTCGGTCAGACGGCAAAGCGAGAAGGCAGCATCTCCGGGCAAGTCTTTCTGAGCATAGACTACGCCGACCACGATGGAGAGACGTTAGACAGATTGAACGCAGTTGCAGATGGTGTCGTGTGGGTCGAACAGGATGAAGATGGAGTTCGATTTACGTACGAAGGGACGAACCAAACGGACCCAATCGGGTGTTAGACGAACGAGCCGAGAGCGAGTTTGGTATGAATGAGGGTGTCGGTTCCCGGACCGTGATACTCGACTCGAGATTATATGCGAATCGGGAACAAACCGATAGCTGATGCCAGAAGAAGTACTATTCAAAACCGAGCAGCAGCATACGCGGTCGGAAATCGCCGAGGCGCTCGTTTCAGCGGCCGAACAAATCGAATCCGGGACCGTCCAGTTAGAGAGTGACACGGAAACACAGGACGTTGCCGTCCCCGAGACGCCTCGACTCGAAGTCGAACTCGAGCGACTCACCGATTCGGAGACCGGAGAGGAACGGTACGAACTCGAATACGAGATTCGGTGGACGAAGTAGGCTGTACTCTACTAATCGAACCCCATTTTCAGAGGTTTCGATGGTTGGGCTTGAAGGACTGGTCGAACTCCGTAGGGAGTCAAGCCAGCGGCCTGCTCGTGTCGCTATTCGCGTGGCTGCTCCCCCTCGGCGTCGCGCTGCTGGTGGCGAGTCTCGTCTACCTCGGTGGGAAAATCGATACCACCGATGTGTCTCCGGTGTAGAGGTGTCTCTACCGGCCACGAACAACGAGTCGAAGAACGGCGCGGTCGGTGTTGGCGTCGGAGACCACTCTCCGAGCGCCGTCAGTCGTCCGAGGGAGTCACACTCGACGCCCCACCACCCGCGAAGTCACCGGGCTGTGTGACGGATTTGTAAAGCATGATGAGCATCGAGACGATGAGCGCACCGCCCCAGATGAACCCCGTCGGCATGAGGAACGTGAGTCCGAAGCCCTCACCCAGCCAGACGATGCCGGGGATACCCCACTGTCCTGCGATGAACAGTCCAGTTACGGCCGTCCGGAGGTTTCCAGTAACCCCGAGTGCAGGGACGGCGAACCCCATCACGATCGCCAGAATGGAGAGCACACCGAGGTGTGCGTGGCCGCCAATCATCCACCCCGGGACGGCGTCCCCACCTGACAGAATTACGAACTGATGCAACCCCACCGCCATCATCACTGCGAGCCCCAGAAACCCGGAGCCATTGAGTGCGCGCGTCATGCGTACACTGTGCATCCTTCCACGCATCATTCATAAAATTTGTCAATGGGATTGTGCGATCGAAACCGAATCCGCGCCACTGGTCCACACCCCACCAGACCGGGGATACCCTGCCGTCGCCTCCAGTACCGACCGGACGATGGCGTCGTCGAGAAGGCCCGACCGAAGAGTACAGCAGTCGATGTTCAGAATCGGGCAGTTTTCCGGGCGATAATCGTAGGGTTTTGAACCTCGGCGACGGACGGCGAGGTATGAGACGCCGAGTCGGGACGAGCCTCTACGCCGGACTGCTGTTTACGGTGTTGGGTGCCGTCGCGTGGGCGAGCGGCCAGCCGTTCGTCTTCCCGAGTCTCGGCCCCTCGGCGTACATTCTCGCCTTCGACCGTCGCGGCGAGCGGACCCACGCCTATCGCGTCGTCGGGAGCCACGTCATCGGTGCCGTCGCGGGGTTGGGCGCGTACTGGCTCGTCGCGCCGGGCGTCACGCTGACGGCGCTGCCGCCCGCGCTGTCGGCCGACGGCTTGCGACTGGCGGCAAGCGGCGTCGTCTCCATCGTCGCGACCAGTTGGGCGATGATAGCGACAGACACCAATCACGCGCCGGCGTGTGCGACGACGCTCATCGTCTCGCTCGGACTACTGTCGACGCCGTTGCAGGCGACCATCATCGTCGCGAGCGTCGTCGGGTTGGTTGCCGTCCACCTGTCGGTACTGTGGCTCTTCGAGCGCGTCGTCGGCGAGAGCCACCCCACCTACCGCTAACCGTCCAGCGGTTCGCCACACTCCGGACACTCCTCGTCGAGGTCCGTCGCCGGCGCGTCACAGGCGGGACAGAATCGGCGCTTGCAGGCTCTATCGCCCATGTCCCGATGTAGAACGGACGCGGAATAAGCCCTCGGGGCGGCGTCGGTTGTTCCGAACATGTTCGGGACCGCTCGTTTGGGTACGGAGCCCCTACATTCGGACATGAGCGATACAGGGGTCCTCACGGGCGAGGAGTCGGAGACGAGTACGACCGAGCAATCGGAGACGACGACCGTCAGAGTTCACTGTACGGGACACGTCCGCGGCGCCGTCGGGCAGCCGAAGTTGGAGTACACCTTCGAGGGGTCGACGCTCCGTGCGTTCCTCGAGTCGTTCTTCGAGGAGTACGACGTGGCGGAGTTGCTCATCGCCGAGACCGAAGACGAGGCCGCGGCCCACGGGTGGGTGCGCTCGGACGGCGACCCGCCGGGGTCGTGGGAGAAGAACCCCGAGGGCGAACAGACCCGCGCGTTCGCCCGGGTCGCGGTCAACGGCCGTTTCAACGAACACCTCGACGGTCTCGACACGGAACTCGAGGACGACGACCGGGTCTCGCTGATGTACCCGTTCATGTTCTGCTGTTAACTCGGGGTCAGTCGTCCCACGCCGCGAGGTCTGCGTGTTCGGCGGCGACCCGTTCGATGTCGGTCGTCTCGAGGACGCCGGATTCGGTGACGGCGGCGGTGAACAGGCCGCCGGGCGTCGCCTCGAAGGTCGGATTGTACACGGAGACATCGGCCTCGCCGTCGTAAACCGCGTCGGAGGAACCGACAGCGGTGTCGACATCCGTCCCCGGTACGATTTTGTCGCGGGCACAGACCGCATAACAGTCGGCGTCGGCGTCCACCGCCGCCAGCGCCGCCAGTCGCGTTCCGATTTTGTTGACGACGGTTCCGTCGGCCAACACCGAATCCGCACCGACCAACACCGTATCGATGTCCCGAGACACAACGTCCCCGATGGCGGCGTCGACACACAGCGTCGCGTCGATACCTGCGTCTGCCAGCCGTTCGGCGACGCCGACGCCCTCACGGGTCGGACGGGATTCGGCGACGAACACCGCCTCCGGAGTCGCCGTCAGCAGCGTATCGAGGACGGTTCCGGACCGTGATAGCGTGAGCACTCGGTCGCCGAGCAGGTCCGACGCCTCGACGGCCGCCCCGGCGTCGGCGTCGACGGCCGACCGACAGCCCTCGATGGCTCGGTCGCGAACCGCGGCGGCGGAGGGACCTGCCGTCGCCATCACGCGATTGATGCGATTCGACACGACGCCCATGCTCGGGCGAGCGTCTCGCAGTCGTCGGGCCACGTCAGCGACCGACTCGTATCCGTCGCCGTTCTGGGCCGCGACGGCCGCTCGGTCACGAAGGGCTTCGAGTGCGCGAACCGAGATGTACGCCGCCCCGTGGTCGGTATCCGCCGCGACGGAGTCGACCGTCGGCGCGACGGCCGCATACGTCTCCCACAACTTCGGCACCGTCTCGCGGTCGAGAATGGCCGGCGGTTGGACCCACTCGTAGTCGGCGAGTTCCTCGTTCGGCGTCACGTCGGTCGATTCACAATCGAAGAGATACGGGTGAACGAGCCACCGAACCCCGTGGTCGTCGTCTACGACGGCGACGGGGTCGGTGCTTCGGACGAGCGTGGTGGATTCGAGCAGGCCGGTCTCCTCGTCGATTTCCCACCGTGCGGCGTCGTCGGGCGTCCCTTCGGCGTACCCGGAGACGCCGCCCCACCGACCAGCGTAGGTCCCGACCGAATCGCTCCGGCGGACGAGGAGGATTTCGGTGCCGTGGCGCAGAAAACAGGTGACGACGGACCGTTCGTCCATACCGACCAATCGGTCGCCGAGTGCTTATACGTCCGGTCGGAGTAGCCCCGATATGCGCGTCGTCCTGATGAGCGATACGCACGTCAAGTCCCGCGCTGCTGCGCTTCCGGAGTGGGTGAAATCGACGCTCCGGAGTGCCGAGCACACTATCCACGCCGGCGACTTCGACTCCCGGCCGGCATACGAGGAGGTAGCCGACCTCGCCGACGAGTTGACCGCCGTCGCGGGCAACATGGACCGCGCGCTGGGGTTGCCCGAGGTGGCGACCGTCGAATTGGGCGGCGTCCGGTTCGTCGTCACCCACGGGACTGGCCCCGACGACGGCTACCGCGAGCGCGTACTCGACGTCGTCGAGGACAACGCCTCAGAGGGCGTCCCGACCCTCGGCGTTTCGGGACACACCCACCGCGTCGTCGACGAGGAAGTCGACGGCTATCGCCTGCTGAACCCCGGGAGTGCGACCGGTGCCTTTCCCGCACAGGAGGCGACCCTGATGGTCGCCGAGGTAGACGGCGGCGATTGTTCGGTCGACCTCCGACGGGAGTGAGACGACGGCGATGGGGTGGCGGACATCTCCGGTATCTCGCCCCTTTTTGTCCGGACGGGTCCATTCGGAGGTATGGAGGCCTTCGCCGTCGAGGGATTGCCGGAGATACGCGCGGGCGACGACCTCGCCACGCTCATCGACGAGCACGTCGACTTCGAGGCGGGCGACGTGCTGTGTCTCGCCAGCACGGTCGTCTCGAAGGCCGAAGGCCGGAAGGCCGACCTCGCGGATTTCCCCGCGAGTAGCCGTGCAGAGGCCATCGCCGAGCGCCTCGAATCCGTCACTGGCGAGACGAAAGACCCCCGCTTCGCGCAGGCCGTCTTGGCGGAAAGCGAGGAGCTGGTCATCGAGGCGCCGTTTCTCCTCGCCGTCACCCGCTTCGGCCACGTGACGGTCAACGCCGGCATCGACCGCTCGAACGTCCCCGGCGCGGAGTTGCTGCTGTTGCCCGAAGACCCCACCGCATCGGCCGAACGGCTTTCGGAAGCGCTCGGCGTCCCCGTCGTCGTCACCGACACCTCGGGGCGGCCGTTCCGCTACGGCCAACGCGGCGTCGCCATCGGATGGGCCGGACTCCCCGCCGCCCGCGACTGGCGCGGCGAATCCGACCGCGACGGCCGGGAACTCGACGTGACCGTCCAGGCCGTCGTCGACGAACTCGCCGCCGCAGCGAACCTCGTCGCCGGCGAGGGCGGCGGCGGCACACCCGCAGTCGTAATCCGCGGCTGGGAGTTCGGCGACCACGCCGGCAGCGACGAACTGTTTCGAGCAGACGAGGACGACCTCGTCCGAGACGCCCTTCGCGAGTGGGAGTTCGAGCGATAGCGCGATGTTCGCCGTCGAACAGTCCCCCGCGACCGACTTCGAACCATGATAGGAATCGAACTCACCCCCGAACACCCAGTCAGCCGCATCGCCGACCTCGGCGAAGCGGCCGAAGCCAACGGCTTCGGCACCGTCTTCACGACGTGTCACTACAACAACCGCGACCCCTTCGTCGCGCTGGATAGAATCGCCCGTCGCACCGAATCGGTCCGAATCGGTCCCGGCGTCGCCAACCCCTACGAGACGCATCCGGTGACGCTCGCCTCCCGCGTGGCGACGCTCGATGAAGCCTCCGGCGGCCGGGCCGTCTTCGGCGTCGGCGCGGGCGACAAATCGACGCTGTCGAACCTCGGCTACGACCGCGACCGTCCGCTCCGGCGCGTTCTGGAGACGTTCAAAGTCGCCAGCGACCTCTACGCCGGCGAGCGCGTCGACCACGACGGCACGTTCCTCGCGAAAGACGCCGGTCTCAACTACGCCGATGCCGTCGGCGAGGTTCCGACCTACGTCGGCGCACAGGGGCCCCACATGATTCGGATGGCCGCGAAACACGCCGACGGCGTCCTGTTGAACGGCTCACACCCGCGGGACTTCGCGTGGGCGGCCGAGCAGGTCGAACAGGGACTCGACGAGCGGCCGGCCGAGCGCGGCGGGTTCGATTTCGCCGCCTACGCCGCGGTGTCGGTGTCCGAAGACGCCGAGGCCGCACGCGAGGCCGCACGGCCGCCGGTGGCGTTCATCGCCGCCGGGGCGGCGCCGCCGGTGTTGGACCGTCACGGTCTCGACGGCGACCGCGCCGACCGCATCGGCACTCGCATCTCGGCGGGGGAGTTCACCGAGGCGTTCGAGGCGGTGAGCGAGGAGATGATAGACGCCTTCTGCATCGCTGGGCGACCGGAATCCGTCGAGGAGAAAATCGCGGGCGTGTTGGAGTACGCCGACAGTTTCGTTGCGGGGGCGCCGCTCGGCCCGGACCTCGAAGACGCTATCGAGCTTGCCGGGGCGGTCCTTGACCGCTCGGAAGCAGACGCTTGATAGAGGCGAGAACCCCACCGAGCGTCAACACGCCGAAGACGCCCGCAGCGAGAGTGACGAAGACGGCGCCTGACAGCATCATCGCGGCGACAAGGGGGTCCGTCGCGGCGACCTCTGCGAACCGTTCGATGAGACCGACCGTGTTGTCCGATACACCGGTCTGAATGTCAACCATACACTACCGTTCGACGCCTCCTACTTGTGTGTGTCCGTCCGCCGCCGAGTATAAGCCCGCCGCGTCCCCACGGAACGTATGCGCGATAGCTCGCTGGAGGATTTTCTCGAGGGCGACGACAGTGAGACCGACGCCGGCGGCGATGTCGACGACGACGCAGCCAACGACGCCGACACCGACCCGGACACGGACGCCTCGGGCAGCGTCAGCCCCGCCGTTTCGACGTACGACTGGACCCCGACGGGCGCGACGTGTGCGAGCTGTGACGCCGTCGTCGAGCGCCGCTGGCGGGACGGAAGCGACGACGGCGACGGCGAACTCGTCTGTTTCGACTGCAAAGCGTGGTGAACGCTCACGAGGGGGACGCTCGGTCGGAACCCTTATCCCCGATTGTCCGTTCAGTTCATTCGTAATGGCGACTGGCACGGTTGACTTCTTCAACGACACTGGCGGCTACGGATTCATCGAAACTGACGACGCAGACGAGGACGTGTTCTTCCACATGGAAGACGTCGGCGGCGACGACCTCGAAGAGGGGCAGGAGGTCGAGTTCGACATCGAGGAGGCCGAGAAGGGCCCCCGCGCGACGAACCTGACCCGACTGTAAATCCGAGCGATACGTCGCAACGAGCGACGGAACTACCACAATATCGAGTATTTTTCACCGGACAGCGACGCGTTTCGGTAGTGCTCTCGACCGGAAACGGAGGGGGAAAATTCTCGCGTGTCTGAGTTGTCACGAAGAAAACGAATACGAGAGGCTTATACGTGCCCACCATCTCTCTGTATTCGCAATGGCAAACGGTAAGGTTGACTTCTTCAACGACACTGGCGGCTACGGATTTATCGAGACTGACGACGCGGACGAGGACGTTTTCTTCCACATGGAGGACGTTGGCGGCCCCGACCTCGAAGAGGGTCAGGAAATCGAATTCGATATCGAGGAAGCCGAGAAGGGCCCGCGCGCGACGAACGTCACGCGCCTGTAAGGCTCCCGCTTTCCACACTCGCTTCGAGCGACTGAACTGACTTTTCCGTATTTTTCGATAGACAGCTACTGCTATCTCCGTCACTCAATCGTCGTCCGCCGTGTAGCCCCGCTTCGGTGTTCGATACGATTCGAACACTGCCTCCTCGTTGTCCAGCGTACAGGCGAGGCGATACTGACCGATTCGGAGCTTCGAGAACGGTCCACCGGTCAAGGGTTCGAGAAACGCCGCCGGCTCGCGCCACTCCGAACCAACCACTTCGTCGAGATTCTCGAACTGTCCGGCCGCGCGTTCGGTGAACGCCCACGTCCACCCCTCACTCATCGTCACCCATCATCGCCAGCACCTCCTCGCGTGAGACCAACGCCTCGTCGCCGCTCCGCAGTCCGTGTTCACCCGCGGCAATCTGTTTCCAGCCAGCCCGCGAGAAATCGGGGTTTTTCACCGCATCACGGGCCACGTACCGCAGAAACTCGCTCCGGGAGTTGAACCCCTGTTCGCGCCACGTCGCGTCGATATCTTCGAGGAACGACTCGCTCAATCGGAGGTTAATCTGAACCATCTTCGGGTCCTCGTCGTTCGGGTCTTCACCATCTGACATATACGTCTGCTTTACGTTTGTATATACAAAAGCTATCGGGCGAATGGGTGAACGATGTAGCGTATCAGAGAATCACGCTCTCCAGTACGTCTTGCAACTTCGCTTCGACTTCCGACGCCTGTAGGATGCGAATCGACCGCTGTTCATTCAATGGAGCAGTGTCCGTCTCTTCGATGTCCTGTACGACCAGCAACCCGTTCCATCCTGAGCCGACGTACTCGGTGTCGCTCTCGTAGACGAATTCGTCTTCCCGTCGCAGGAAGGCGAGATACTCGATTGTCTCCTTGATGCCCGTACGAACCGTATCCGGGCGCGTCGAGTTCTTGATTTCTGTGATGAGGTACTCGTGTCGCTCTTCGGTGTCGACTTCGAGGACGATAACGTCCGGCCGACCGGTCGTTTGCCTGAACTCCTCCTCTCGGAAGTACGTCGACATCACCTCCCGTGTTTCCCGCTGTATCATCTCCGTTCGGGTGAGCTTTTCACGGGCCTTCTCGAAGTTCTCCGGGACGAACGACAGGCCGCGTCCGGACGCGGAGTTGTCGTGATACAGCGCGATTTCGGTGTCACCGTCCTCCATTCGGGCGACTTCTTGGGAGTCCGTTTCGATGGTCGACAGCGTGAACGACTCCCCCCGGAGCGATTCGATGGTCGAGACGTATCGAAAGAGGACGTACAACTCCAGCAGCGTCTCTTCGTCATCCGGAGTGATGGCGGTTTCTTCGAGGAGGTCCGCAATCGCATCAGTATCACCGTCGAGACTGGCTCGATACGAGCGAAGCAGACCCGCCGCTTCGGTGTAAACCGGGGTTCGTGCCTCTTCGGCCCGCTGGAGCATTCGCTCGGTCGGTTCGTACTCCTCAGGGTCGCGGATACGGGTGACGTGGACGTTCCGCTCGAAGACGCGTTCCATCACGTCGACGAGTTCGAGGTTCTCCCGCCACCGCTCGGTCACCCACTCGTAGTCGGCGCGAAGGTACTTCGAGCAGTCCTGAAGCGTCTCGTAGAGTATCGCCAGCAGACGCTTGAGAACGACGTTCTCGGCGATGTCGTAGCTCTCCGAGCGATTGTCACAGACGAACAGTGACGCGTCACGCGGGTTCGTCGAATACCGCTTCTTCACCGTCGCTGGCCAGTTGATTCGACCGCCGACCTCTCCTCGGGAGACCGTCCTGACGTTCTCGGTTTGGGTTTTGACGTTCCGAAGTCGCTCGGGAAGTCGTTCGACGAACTGGACGACCTCCGGTTTCAACAGGAAGTGGAGTCGGACGAGCGACTCGTAGTCGTCGAAACGCTCGTCGAGGCCCGTCGGTTTCAGTTCCCGTGCGATGTGTGCTTCGGGGAACGTCCCGTGCATCACGTAGGTGAGGATGTCCTGTGACAGCCCCGAGACGAGCGCCTCCCTATCCATCGGCAGTTACTCCCAGCACATCGGCCGCCAAGCGGTCGAGACGAGACCGGTCGATAGCGTCCGAGGCGGCGATTCGAGAGACGATTCGCTTCCGGTTCGGAACGCCCTCCAACTGCGGGAACACGTAGTTCGACACCGCTTGCGTCAACGCGACCTGCCGGTCGATGTCGTGGGCCGTGACGTGTGAGAGGATGTCCTTGATGATGGCAGGACCGATTTCACGGCCGTCGTCCAGTGCGTTAATCCTGAACCACAGGTCACCGACATCCCGTAGCGTCTCCTCGTCGGCATCGATGTTCCACACGTCGGCGTACGACTCGACGAGGTCAGCCTGTTCGTCGGGAGCCTCCGGAACCGTCGGTGCGCCGACGTGGACGAACGCGAACCGGCGCATGAACGCATACGAGAGTTCGTACAGCGACGTTTTGTCGTAACTGTTCATCGTCGCGAAGATGCGCCACGATGACGGGACGACGTATCTGTGGGCAAGTAAGTCGCCATCGAAGTCATCCGCGGGAAGAATCTCGATTTCCTCGCCACCACGCTTGTAGGGCAACTGGACTGCCTGTCCCGAAAGCAGTGTGAACAACTGGCCGAACGACTTGTCGATATCTGCGCGGTTGATTTCGTCGATGACCAGCAGTTCGTTCCGCTGTGTGTCGTTTCGCTTGAACCGTCGGAGAACCTGTCCGGGTTCGAACGTCAGGTCGTCGCCGTCGGTCTCGTCGGGCATATAGCCGCCGACGGTTTCGAACGTCGACCAGTCTGCTGTCGCCGTGGTGAGTTGGTGGCCGGTGTAAATGTCAGGATACGAGTTGGTTAGATACTCACAGAGCAGTCGGGCGATTTCCGTCTTTCCGGTCCCCGGTGGACCGGTGAAGATGAGGTGTTTTCCTGCGTTCAGCGCAGCGTTGACTTGGTCGAGAATTTCGGTCGCCTGACCGTCCGGAAAGTGTAGGTCGTCGAGAACTGAATCCGGGATATCGACCGCAGGAACGTCAGTCACGTTCGGCGTCGTCGTCTCTTCGGAGCGTTCACCGTAGACGAGGTTCTCGATGGAGCCGTACCGGCCTCTGATACCGCCGAGTCCCATCTCGTTGAGCGGGCTGAATCCCATCGGATACGTGATGTCGTAGCCGGCGAGGTCGTGAATCTCCGCAGAGTCTATGTCCGTCTCGACCGGCTCTTCGAGGTAAATGATACAGACCCACGGACTGTCCTTCTCGTGGTTCGGCCAGACGGCCCGTCCGAGCGGTTCGTTCTTTTCGGTCCCGAGAACCCGAGCGACGTGGTCGTAGCTACCGTTCTGATAGAAGAAGAGGTAATCCCCGGCCTCAATGTGCTTCCAACTCCCCTCGACGGATTCCTTGGTACCCCACAGCCGAACTGGACTGCTGGAGGGGTACTTCTCGGAGTGTTCGGCGATTTGTGCTTCGGAAAGGCCGTCGAGAGCGGTTCGTTGGAAGTTCTCTTGGGCGGCGGCGTTGCCGTAGGGAGCGAGAAATACCTCCGGCCCATCGTACGTCATCGTCCGTCTGTGTTCCGTCGTCGAAATAAAAGTATGCGAGCGGTCGGCAAGCGTTTATGAACGATAACAGGCCGATGAATCGCATGCTTCTTCGAAAACACCCCGACGCTCGTTGTCCGAGGTGTGGATCAACGCTGTGGTACGGCCTCAAAGCGGAAGCGACGGGATGGAAGATTAACTACGACTGTGTACGTCCAGAGGGCTGTGGACGGGAGTTCACGCCCGGTCGAATCGACCGCTCTTCAGTGAGCGGGCCCGACGAAGCACACCGTCAGGCCGAGCGCCTTGGAACGGTACTCTACTGAATCCTCCTCGGTCGTCCATACTCGAAGAAATCTCCTGTGCGGTCCATACCCCAACCTCCATAGTGCTTACGTCGCTTCGGCCCCATCGACAGGTAATGACAGTCGTACCGCGACCACAAGACGTATGGCGTGTTTCTCCGGGTATCCGGTACGCCCTCCATGACTGACACGACCGAGTCATCGGCCGCGCCGCCGGCCGAGCGGGCGGTCGACGTACAGCGTGCCGGCGAGACCGCCCGGGACGTCATCGACAACGTCCAGCGGGTCATCGTCGGCAACGACGACAGCATCGAGCATCTGGTCACCGCGCTGTTGGGCGGCGGCCACGTCCTCCTAGAGGACGTCCCCGGCGTCGGCAAGACGATGCTCGCGCGTGCGGTCGCCGAATCCTTCGACTGCTCGTTCAAGCGCGTCCAGTTCACCCCGGACCTCCTGCCGGCCGACATCACCGGCGCGAACGTCTACAACCAACAGACGAGTACCTTCGAGTTCCGCGCGGGGCCCGTCTTCGCCAACGTCGTCTTGGGGGACGAAATCAACCGCGCGCCGCCGAAGACACAGGCCGCCCTGCTCGAAGCGATGGAGGAGGGACAGGTAACCGTCGACGGCGAGAGCCATCCGGTACCGGACCCCTTCGTCGTCATCGCCACGCAGAACTCTATCGAGCGCGAGCGCACCTACGAGCTGCCGGCCGCGGAGTTGGACCGTTTCATGCTGAAGTTGCATCTCGGCTACCCCGACCCCGACGACGAGTCGGAGGTCATCGACCGCGCCGTCGGCGGCCACGCCATCGACGACATCTCGGCGGTCGCGACCGACGAAGCGCTCCGGGAGGCCCGCGAAGTGACCGGGAACGTCGAGGTTCGGGACCCGCTCCGGCAGTACGTCACGCGGCTGGCGAACTACACACGCGAGCACGCGGAGTTGGGCGTCAGCCCCCGCGGCTCTATCGCCCTGGTTCGGGCCGCACAGGGCCGTGCCGTACTCGACTCCCGCGACTACGTGATTCCCGACGACGTACAGGCCGCCGCTCCGGTCGTCTTTCCTCACCGGATGCGGACCAGCCCCGGCGACGATGATAGCGAGGCCGTCGTCGAGGCGGCGCTGGAATCGGTCGCCGTCGAGGAGTGAGAGCGGGCGATGCTCACGAACGTCCGAAACCTGCGGCCGACGCGTCGGGGCTACGCCATCCTCACGGTGGCGCTGTTGGCGTTCCTCTTGGGCGCCGGCGCGGGCGCGCGGTCGCTGAACGCCGTCGTCGTCCCCGCCTTGGTCGGCCTCTTCGCGGGTGCCGTCCAACTCCTCCGAGCCGACCCGCCGACCGTCGAGCGCTCGACACCCGAGGCAGGCTTTCCCGGCGAGTCTCGAACCGTCACCCTCAGCGTCGACGCCGACGTTCCCTGTACGGTCACCGAGTCGCTCGGGGATGGCCTCGACGCCGAGACGACCGAGGCGACCGTCGGACACGGCGGGACCTTCGAGTACGACATCGAGTTGCGCCGCCGCGGCGAACACGCCCTCGGGCCGGCGACCTGCCGAGTGACCGACTCACTCGGCCTGTTCAGAACCGACGTGGAGACGGAAGGGACGACGACGGCGCTCGTTTATCCCGACGTGTACGGCCTCGAAGACGACACGCTGGGGTCGCTCACCAGTCGCGTCCTCGGCGACGACCGCTCGTCGTTCGACCGCCTCCGTGAGTACGGCCCCGGCGACACGATGCGGGACATCCACTGGCGGGCGAGCGCGAAGCGAACGGACGAGGAGTTCGTCGTCGCCGAATACGAGAGTCGTTCGGAGGCGACCCAACTCGACGTGGTCGGGGAGTCGGCGCTGGGCAGCGCCGACGCGATGGCCGAGAGCGTCGCCTCCCTCGTGGCCCACCTCCACGATCTCGGCGTCACCGTCGCCGTGACGGTCCCCGACGGGAGTACCGTCGCCCACCCCGGCGACGTCATCTCGGTGCTTCGGCTGCTCGCACGCACCGGCGACGGGTGGGTCGACCCCGAACGCCGGCGGAGCGCCGACGTGTCCGTCCTCGGAAAGGGGGGCAGCGCGACCGTCACGTTCGCGAACCGCGAAGTCGACTTCGAAGGACTGTCGGGTGCCCACCGGAGTCGGGAGGTGCTGGCGTGAGCACGACCGACCGGTCGGTTCGCGACGCGCTCGGCGCCATCGAGGCCCCGGTCGACCCAGCCCGACTTCTCGCGCTCGGCGGCGTTGCGACCACCCTCGGCGCGTTCTGTTACGTCCTCTATCAGATACTCGTTATCACCGGCGACGCGACGCTCCTGTACTACGTCGTCGGTGGGGCCGCACTCGCCGGCGGCGTACTGGCGTGGCTCATCCGCCCGCGAACCGCCATCGGAATCGGCGCGGCGGCCGTCGTCGTCGGGACCTACCTCTACATCCAGTCGCTCCCCGGCGGGTTCGGCTTCCTGGTGTTGGTTGGGCCGATGCTGAGCGACGTGTTCGCGCTGATGGGCGGTCTCTCGGTGCTCCGTATCGTCAACGCCGACGTGTGGGCGCTTTCGGCCGCCCCGGGGCCGGTTTTCCTGGCTACCTACCTCGCGTTGCGTCGCAACTACGTCGCCGCCAGCGCCGTCGCCGGCGGCGCCCTCGGCGTGGTCGTGTTGACCGGCGACGCGACCACGCCGACCACGCTCGTCGGCGTCGTCGGCGTCACCCTCGCGTTGGCCTTCGGCGACTGCGACCGCCGCGGCGAGTCACTCAGAAACGCCGACGGCGTCGTCGTCTTGCTGGCGACGATGGTCGTGTTGACGCTGTTCGTCGGCGTCGTCCCCGGCGCCGCCGGGTCGTTCATCTCCTCGGAGGGCGTCGGCACCCAGACCTCGACGATGGAGTCGAGTCTCGTCCACGCCGGCGACAGCCTCGCCGTCACCGGCCCCGTCGAACTCTCCCCGGAGGTGCGCTACACCGTCGAAGCCGACGCCGAGGCGTACTGGCGGGTCGGTACCTACGACCGCTACACCGGCGGGGGATGGGTCCAAAGCGGCGAGATGCGCAACTACGGCGGGTCGCTGCCGCCGCCGCCCGGCGAGACACGGACGCTCGAACAGCGTTACACCGCCGAAACCGACATCGCAACGCTCCCGGCGGCGAACACGCCCGTCGACATCGACGACGTTCCCGTTCCCGTCCAAGTGACCGACAGCGGCGCGTTCCAGCCCGCCAGCCCGCTGCAGGCCGGCGAGTCCTACACCGCCACGAGCGAGGTACCCGTCGCCCCGCCGGCGGACCTCCGGACCGCCGGGACCGACTACCCCGACGCCGTCACCGAGCGGTACACCCAGTTGCCGTCCAGTACGCCCGCCCGCGTGACCGAGCGGACTGACCGACTCACTGCCAACGCCGAGAACCCCTACGACACCGCTCGCGTCCTCGAACAGTGGCTCCAGAACAACTACGACTACTCGCTGGACGTCGAACGGCCACGCGGGAACGTCGCCGACGAGTTCCTCTTCGAGATGGACGCGGGCTACTGTACGTACTTCGCGACGACGATGGTGACGATGCTCCGCACCCAGGATATCCCGGCGCGGTTCGTCGTCGGCTACACCCCCGGCCAACAGGTCGAGGACGGCGAGTGGGTCGTCAGAGGGTACAACTCCCACGCCTGGGTCGAGGTGTACTTCCCCGAACACGGCTGGGTGAAGTTCGACCCCACGCCCTCGGACCCCCGCATCGCCGAGGAGCGAGAGATCCTCGCCGACGCACGCTCGGACAACGACAGCGACATCGACACCAACGACTCACTCGACTCCGATTTCGACCAAGGGACGCCCGACCCGACGACACCCGAGGGGCCGAACGGGACGGCCACCGAACCGAACGGCACCGAGACGACGCCCACCGACGGTCCGCCGGGAACCGACGGTGACGGCGGGTTCTCGCTGCCGACGATACCGATTCCGACGCCCGAACAGGCCGGCTTCGGGTTGCTCATCTTCGCCGGCGTCGTCGCCGGCCTCAGACGCACCGGCACCGACCGACGCCTCTACCGGGAGTTGTGGCTCAGACGCCTCCCGGCCGACGACCCCGAGGCCGTCGTCGCCGGCGTCTATCACCGCGTCGTCCACCTCGAAGAGCGCGACGGGCGCCGGAAAGCCCCCGGCGAGACCCCCCGGCAGTACCTCGTCGGCGACGATCGAATCGAGCGCGTCGGCCGACTGTACGAGCAGGCCCGCTACGGCCACGGCGTCGATGCTTCCGACGCTGCGGCGGCCAGAGCCGACCTCGCTGAACTGCTCGAAGAACGGTCTCGGCTCCCCCATCTGGTCGAAAAGCGGAATACACGGTCCCGATAGTGTTTAATACGGCCGTCGTGTACACCCGGATTGTAATGTCGGAAGTCTGCTCGACGTGCGGTCTCCCCGAGGAACTCTGCGTCTGTGAAGACGTCGCCAAGGAGTCCCAGGAGATCAACATCCGCATCGACGAGCGCCGATACGGTAAGGAGGTAACGGTCATCGAGGGGTTCGACCCCCGAGACGTCGATCTCGACTCGCTGTCGAGCGACCTGAAATCGAAGTTCGCTTGCGGCGGCACCGTCGAGGACGGCGTCATCGAACTACAGGGTAATCACCTCGGACGCATCGAGGATTTCCTTCAGGAGAAAGGGTTCAACGTTGCGTAACACCCTCTGAACCGCACGTCGAGTCCGTTTTTCGAGCGCCCACTCCACCAGCGGCAGCCACGGAGTGCCCTTCAGAACGGCGCGTCCGGGCCGTCGTCGCCGGCCGCGATTCCCGACTCCGTCTCCTCGCCAGACGCCAGTTCGTACTCCCAGCCCTCGATTCCGGGCGCGAGCGAGTCGACTCGCCCCGAGAACCCCTCGAAGGACCCGATGAGTCGGGCAGCCTGCTGGCTCGCCTGCCCGTGGGGACACACCGTCACGACGCGGTCGGCGTCGGCGAACTCCTCGATTCGCGTCGTCAGTTCCCCAAACGGGACGTTCTCGCTGCCGGGGATGTGCCCGCGGGTGAAGGCGGTGGGTGACCGAATGTCGACGATGCGAACGTCCTCGCCGTCGTCGAGTAGCGCCTGCAGTTCTGCCGCAGAAATCTCGCCGTCCATACTGGTGGGTAGGCGACGAACGTATTAAACGGCAGGACTGGACGCCCTCACAACAGCCCGTCGGCCTCGGCCAACAGCAGGCCTTCGATGGTGGCGTCGTTTGCCGGCCCCGACCGCGCGAGGTCGAGTGCGGATTCGACGGGGACCGTCCTCACGTCGAGGAACTCGTTGCCGTCGAGTTCCCGGGCGCCGACCGAGAACCCCTCGGCCCACGCGATGCCGCGTTCGTGGCGCAACACGCCCGTCGAACACCAGAAGTCCTCGATGAGTTCGACCGACTCCGCGATAAGACCGACCTCCTCTTCCAGTTCTCGGGCGCCTGCCTCGGCGTAGCTTTCGCCGTCCTCGACGATGCCCGCGGGGAGTTCGTAACACAGTTCCCGGATAGTGGGTCGGAACTGCTCGACCATCGCGACCGACCGGCCCTCACCGGGAAGCCCAAGCGATGCCGGGTCGTCGACGATTGCGACGATGACGACCGCCGGTGGCAACTCCGCCCAGTAGTAGCGCTTCTCGCGGCCGTCCGGTAACTCGACGAGGTCGTAGCCGCCGGTGTACCACCCCGTCTCGTACTCGGTGACGGACTCGACGACGTGCCAGTCGTGGTCGGATGGACTCGGGTCGGCCATCTACTCGGCCCCCACGCGGACGATTTCGAGGCGGTAGCGCTGGCCACCCAACTCGACGTACGCCGTATCACCGACCGGCGACTCGGCACCACGTTCGACCGCAGTCGCGTTTCTGGTCCGGAACTCGCCGAACTCGTCGAATGGCGTGTGGGTGAACGCCTCTTTGAACCCGACCGGGCCGGTGTAGTAGGCCTCCGACCGGGCCGGCGTCTCGCCGGCTTCGGCGGCCTCTATCGCGGCGACGCTGTAGGGGAACCGCCGGTCGGTGAGGTTGTTCGCGTCGACCGTCGGCCCCGGTTCCTCGACGGCCGTCGCCTCGACGTAGTATGGGTCGCCGGTCTGGATGTAACTGGGAAGGGCACCCAACGCCAGCAGGACGACCACCAGCGCCAACAGGAAGACGACGAGGTTGCGCGTTATCCGTCGCATAGCTCCTCCCGGTAGATGCGGTTGAACGCGACCCGTCGGAGCGTCGCAACCGCCGCCTCGGGTTCGTTCTGGAACGTCGCCGCGACGGCGGCACCATCGGGGCCGGCGTGCCAGGCCACCCGCTCGACGTTGTCGCTGCCGACGACGTGTACGTCGCCGTCGAAGCTCTCCCGCCAGGCGTCGAACTCCTCAGTGGACCCGACGGTGACCGCAAGCGTCTCGGCGAACGTGGCCTGCCGGGCCGTCTCGACGACCTCGCTGGTCACGCGGTCGTCGTACTCCTCGCGGTCGAACGCCATCGCTTTGGTGACCTCGCGAACGACGGTCTGTGCCGTCGGTCCGAGCGCCTCGTACCGGTTCCGGGCGTCGGCCCACGACTCCGGGGCGAACGTCCCTTCGGTGTCCATACCGGCAGAAAAGAGCCGCTGCCGTTACTCGTTTTCGGCTTCTTCGTCGCCGGCATCGCCATCCCGCAGCATCTCGCGGGTCATCTCCCGTGCCTCTTCGAGAATGGCTTCGGTCTCGGCGTCGGCTGGCTCCGAGGTGCTGGCGGCGGGGTCGCCGTGGGCGCCGTGGCCGTGGTCGTGGTCGTGACCGTGGCCCGACTCCTCGAACAGCGCCCCGGACCGTTCTTCGAGTGGGTCATCCGGGTCTTCGGGTGAGCCGACGGTGTCCTCGAACACCTGCGGGAACTCCGTCTCCTCGACGTCGTCGGTGACGACCTCCGCGAGCTCCGACTCACCCATCTCGTTCCAGTCGGGAACGTGCTCGTCGAGCCACGTCTCGTGGTCGGCGTCGCCGAGGATGGCGGTGAAGGCGAGGTGGTTCGCGAGGTGACCCGCGTCGGCTTGTGGGTCCGAACAGACGGGGCAGGCGTATCCCATACCCCGAATCGGCGTTCCAGCGGCAAAACGCCTGCGCCTACGGTCGACGTTTTATTTCCCGCCGGGGAGATACTCGGCTATGACCGCCCCTCCCGGTCGCGACGAACGACTCCAGCGGTTCGAACCCCCGCTGGCCGCGGCCGCACTCCTGTCGACGGTCGTGAGTCTCGAAACGAACCTGCTTCCCTCCTGGTGGGAACTCGGCCCCACGACGCTGCCACCGATGTCGCTGTACCCGGTGCCGCTCGCGGCCGTCGTCCTCGCAGTCGCCGTCGGCAGTTACCGGCGGAGCGGCTCCGTGGGAATTCCCCAGCTCGCGAAAGTGGCCCTCGCATCGCTCGTCGTGTTCACGGCTGGGTATGCGGTTCTGGTGTTGAACCAGGCCAGCGGCGGGGTGTTCTTCGCCGGTTTGCCACCGATGCTCCTCGGCGTGCTCCTCTCGGTGACGTGTCTCCTCGAGCGAGGCCTCGCTATCGTTCGGCGGGTCTACGACTCGGCGGGGTGACAGGTCACAGCTCTCGAACCATCACGTACGCGTCCTCGCCGTCGTCGTAATACCCCGGCACGGCGTGGTGAATTTCGAAGCCGAACTCCCGATACAGCGACAGCGCCGCGTCGTTACTCTCTCGGACCTCCAGTTTCACGCGGCCGACACTCTGAGTCGCAAGCGTTGCGAGCGCACGCGAGAGCAGCAGTCCGCCGATGCCCTCGCCGCGACGCTCGGGGGCGACCGCGAGGTCCTTGACGTGGCCGATGGAGACGCCGTGGTTCGGAATGCTGTCGGCGACGACGTAGCCGACGATTTCGCCCGCCTCCACGTCGTCGGCTCCCCCATCCGCCTCCGCGACCAGAAACCCGGGTTCGTCCAGAAATCGCTCGAACGCCGCGTAGGGCCACGCCTGCGGGAACGACCGCTTCTCGATGCGGAACACCGACAGGAGGTCCCCACGAGTGGCCTGCCGAACCCCCACGTCGGCGCGCGGCGCCGTCGTAGTCACGTTTTCACTTACGTGGACGGCGGCATATGCCTACCGGCCGCGACACCATATATAAATACAGTGCTTGGAATCTAAGGGCTGGCCAGAAGATTCATTTACCCTCGGGAGTTAGAGTCGGATGCACCCGTTTGGGTGCATCCCCACCCCCCACCCCGCTTTTACACGACAGATAGCCGCTGCACTGTCCAGTTCGGTTTATGTCGGTCGCTGTAAGCGAGCCAGCGGCTCGGAGCTGCGGCTGGCCGTGTAGCGTCGAAAAAATGAACGAGTGTTGTGAACCGAGGCTTCAGTCGTCCGCGGGCGCGGCGCCGGAGCTCTCGTCGTGCTGTTTCTTGACGTGGGGGAGCTTGCCGCCGTTGGCGAGGATTTCGCGCTCGCGCTCGGAGGCGTCCAGCGTCGCGGTGAGTTCCCAGTCGTCGTTGACGCGGACCGTGAACTCTTCCTGACCGGAGCGGACGGCCTCTGCGACGTCGTCGACGATTTCGATGTCGTCGCCCTGCTCGATGTTCTCGTAGTCGGCCGCGTCGATTTCCAGCGGGATGAGACCGAAGTTGAACAGGTTCGCCTTGTGGATGCGGGCGAAGCTCTGTGCGAGGACGCCCTCGATGCCGAGGTACATCGGACACAGCGCCGCGTGCTCACGCGAGGAGCCCTGTCCGTAGTTCTCGCCGGCGACGAGGAAGCCGCCGTCGCTGTCGAGAGCACGCTGTGCGAACGTGTCGTCGACACGCGAGAGCGTGAACTCCGAGAGCTTCGGGATGTTCGACCGGTACATCAGGATGTCCTGCGTCGCAGGGATGATGTGGTCGGTCGTGATGTTGTCCTCCATCTTGAGGAGGGCCGGACCCTTCAGTTCGGCGTCGAGTTCGTCCTTCAGCGGCACGTCGCCGATGTTGGGGCCCTTGATGAGCTCGTCGTCGACGGCCTCGTCGGGCGCGATGAGGTCGGGGTCGTCCTGGGCCATGCCGGGGCCGTACTTGTCGCCCATCTCGAAGCCGGGGTCCTCGAGGTCGCCGAGTTCGTCGGCGAGGTCACGCGGGTCGACGATTTCGCCGGCGATGGCGGCCGCGGTGGCGACCTCCGGCGAGCAGAGGTAGACGTTGTCGTTCTCGATGCCGGAGCGACCCTCGAAGTTGCGGTTGAACGTCCGCAGCGAGACGGAGTCGGAAGCGGGAACGTGGCCGATGCCGATACAGGCACCACACGTCGCCTCGGAGAAGTTGACGCCGGCCGCCATCATCTCCGCGGTCCAGCCTTCACGGGCGAGCATCTCGGAGGCCTGCTTCGAACCGGGCGCGACGATCATCTCGGTCTTCTTGTCCGTGGTGCGGCCTTCGAGCATCTTCGCGCCGGGGAGGATGTCCTCGTAGGCACCGTTCGTACAGGAGCCGATGATGACCTGGTCGACGTCCGTGCCGGCGACCTCGCGGACGGGCACGACCTTGTCGGGCATGCTCGGACACGCGATGAGCGGTTCGAGCTCCGAGAGGTCGACCGTAATCTGGTCGGCGTACTCGGCGTCGTCGTCGGGTTCGAGGTCGACGTACTCGTCTTCGCGGCCGAACAGCGAGAGCCACTCCTTGGTCTTCTCGTCGGTCGGGAAGATGGACGTGGTCGCGCCGAGTTCCGTCCCGAGGTTCGTAATCGTCGTCCGCTCGGGGACGGTGAGGTTCTCGACACCGGGGCCGGTGTACTCGAAGATTTTGCCGACGCCGCCTTTCACGGACAGCTCGCCGAGCAGGTGCAGCGCGATGTCCTTTGCGGTCGCCCACTCGGGGAGTTCGCCCTCGAGGCGAACGTTGACGACTTCGGGCATCTCGATGTAGTAGGCGCCGCCACCCATGGCGACGGAGATGTCGATACCGCCGGCACCGATGGCGAGCTGGCCGAGCCCGCCGGGCGTCGGCGTGTGGCTGTCCGAACCGAGGAGCGTCTTGCCGGGCGCGGCGAAGTTCTCCTTGTGGACGTTGTGACAAATGCCGTTGCCGGGGCGGCTGAAGTACGCGCCGTACTTGCCGGCCGCCGAGCGAAGGAAGCGGTGGTCGTCCGTGTTCTTGAAGTCGAACTGATACGTCTGGTGGTCGCAGTACTGCGCGGCGAGTTCCGTCTGGACTTCGTCCATTCCGAGCGCCTCGAACTGCAGCCACACGAACGTACCCGTCGTGTCCTGTGTCAGAACCTGGTCGATCTCGATTCCGATTTCCTCACCGGTCTCGAGTTCGCCCTCGACGAGGTGGTCGTCGAGGATTTTTTCTGCAATCGTCTGTCCCATAACGTCCGTAGGTGGTCCCTCACAAGATATAAATCCGGCGTGTTCGCCACGTATTGCGGCCGCCATCGGCCGATTTGGCAATATTCGCACCTAACAGTTGTGGCTTTTCGACTAATATTCGTTAACGTTTTTTGACGAACGATTGATTCGGGCGCCGTCGCGGGGAGAAAAGTCGACCTGTCAGGCGATTCGGGAGAAGGCGAGATTGCCGCTCGTGTTCTCGATGTACACCTCGACCACGTCGCCCTCGCTGGCGCCGGGGACGAAAATCGTGTAATCGCCGCGGTGGGCGACGCCGTCGCCCTTCCGGCCGGTGTCGGTCACTTCGACCGTGTACGTCTCGCCGGTCTTTACCTCGTCGCGCTGCTGTCGGGTGTTCGAAGAGCCGCCGCCCTTCTTCACCGGTCGGAACGCACCGCAGGCGTCACAGCGAAGCATCATCGTCCGATCCTCCTGGACGAGTCGGGTGTCGGGGAGGCCACACTCGCTACAGCGGACGTACTCTTCGGTGTAGTCCTCGACGGCGGCCTCGAAGTCCCGTTCGTCGAAGTTGCCGTTGTAGCGGCCGACGCCCTCCTCCAGTTTGCCGGAGGTCGCGAGGGCGCGCTGGACGAACCGGTGGAGGTGGTCCGTCTCGCGGGCCAGCGCGTCGGCGACCGCATCGAGGTTGTTGAACCGGGTGAAGGCGCCGTCGGCTTGCGCCTGGGGGTCGGGGACCGAGAGCCGGTCGCCACCCGACTGGATGTCGGGGACGGCGTCCAGCGCTCGGTCGAGGCTGGCTTCGTACTCCATACCCTTTCGAAGCGGTGCCGACCTAAATGGGTTCCGAGACGGGAAACGCTCTTTTCGCCGCCCGACGACCCCGAAACATGGACCCGACGACACCACAGGAGGCCTGCTTCGAGGCCGGTATCAAGTTCGGCACGCTGTATCACCAGTTCGCGGGCACGCCCGTCTCGCCGACCAGCAGCGCGAGCCTCGAAACCGCAATCGAGGAGGCAATCGAGAACCAGCCGTTCTGTGCGTCGGTCACCGTCGACATCCTCGACGACGCGCTGGCGGCCGAACTCGACGGACAATCGGCCGACTACACGGAACTGACCGGCCGGTTCATGGACGTCGAGATGGACATCGACTACGAGGGCTGTCGCGTCCGCGCGTCGATGGCGATGGACGGCGACTACCCGCGCATGCGCGTAGACAGTGTCGAGTCGTGAGTCTCAGACGACGAACGACACCGGCTCGACTTCCATAAACGCCCGCTCGTAGCCCTCGTGGCGGGCGACCTGCGGCGGCGTCACCGGCGTGAGAACGATCTCGTCGCCCGCCCGCAACGCCGTCGACAGTTCGGCGCCGTAGTGATACCCCACCTCGGGGTCGAACGTCCGCCGGAGGTCCAGTTCTGTGAACATCTCACCGCCGCGGCGAACCGTCGCCGACCACGCTGCCCCGGGAATCGCCATCCGATTGTACGGCGTCCGGAGGTACGCGGCGAGATACTGGTCCCCGACCGGCGCGGCGTCGCCATCGAGTATCGTCGGGACGACCTCGGCGTCGTGCGTCGAGGCGGTTCCGAGTCCCTCGCCCGGAACGTCCTCGACGGTCAACGGGGAGGGAAGGGCGTCCATCCGCGAAGGGGACGCCGCGCCGCGCTCGCCGTACTCCTCCAGACGCTCGACGGCGACGGCCTCTCGTTCAGCCTCGGTGAAAGATAGCGGAAGGGTGGCCGACTGCGGCGACTCGAACCGCCCCTCGAACGCGCCCGTCGCCCGAATCGGGAGGCCGCCGACGGTCACCTCGACCTCGTAGGTGCCGTCGCCGTCGAGGATGAAGTTCCCGCCGTAGTGAAAGCCCATGCTCTGGGAGAGCATCGGATAGATGACTTCCTCGCTGACCGTCTCGCCGTCTCGTGATATCTCGACCGACAGTCCCGTCTCGGGGACCACCACGCCGGTTTCGGGATCCCAGACGGCGGCCATGAGATGGAGGTCGTCGGCCGGGCGGATGGGCCGCTCGCTGGCGCGGTCGCCCTCGACGAGCCAGAAGCGATGCGGGGCGGCGTACATCAGCGCGACGCGATACGGCCCCGCTTCGGCCCGCCCCTGCATCGACATCGCGTTCTCGAAGGGCTGGACGTACACGCCGTGGGGGAGGTCGACGCCCTCGTAGTACGGCGGCGTCCCGGTCGGCCGCGGCGACGGTGTCTGCCGAGGCGTCGACTCCGGCGGCGACTTACCACCGGCACAGCCCGCCAACGACCCGAAGACGGCGGCGCTGGCCGTCAGGAACGTCCGCCGGTTCATCGGTCGAGATTCGAATACATCCGAGATGTGGGTTCTGGTTCAGTCGACGACGGCGATTACTCCTCGCGGTCGAAGAACTCCGCGGTGCGCTCCCGGAGCCGTTCGCGTTGGGCGTAGGTGAACCCGGTGAGACCGGCCGCGGTGCCGGCCGTCAGCCCGCTGACTGCTGCGGTCGGGTCGTTCTGGTCGATACCCGCCAGCACCGGCGAACTCATCGTCCCGGAGAGGGCCTGCCACGTCTCGCCGCCGTCGTCGCTGAACTCGACGGGGCCGAAGATTTGCGTTCCCGTGTCGTCGACGCCGTCGTCGGGCGACTCCGCGAAGTACGCCACCGTATCACCGGGCGCGGCCGTCGCCTCGAACTCGACAGCCACCTGTCCGCCGAGGGCGTACGTCTCGCTGTCGTCGCCCGCCACGACCTCCCACCCGCTGGGGATGCGGTCGCGAATGTAGACGTCCTCGTCGGCGTCGGCGACGGTGAGGCGGATGCGGCCGGCCTGGTCGGCGGTGTAGACGGACCGGTCGGCGTCGCGCTCGATGTCGACGAAGGGGATGGCTCCCCGTGCGCCGATGTCGTCGTGTTTGATGGCGAAGACGCCCTGATTGATATCCGCCGAGTACGTGATACCCCGATGGCTGATGGCACCCCAGACGTTCGGTTGGGCGCTGGAAAGGCCCGTCATCTTCGACTCCTCGGGGACGTCCTCGACGGGACGGGCGAAGTCCGCGCCGTTCGGCTCCGAGAGGTCCCAGTCGGTGGCGTCGTTAGCGCGGTCGGTCGGAACACCGTCGATGACCTGCCACGACCCGGCGCTCTCGGGTGCCGTGGCTCCGGCGGTGTTGCCGCGGCCGTTGGTCCCGACGTAGACGCCGGCGCCGAGTTCTGGGTCGTCGCTGATGGTCGTTCCGCGGTCGGAGCCCGGAGTCACTTTGAGGAAGCGCGTTCCGCCGTGGTAGTGACCGACGTGGAGCCACAACTCGCCGTCGTGGAACGCGGGGTCGGAGTTGTGCGGGCTCAGCTCGAAGCCCTCGAAGGTCACCTCGTCCTGCCACGTGTAGTTGGCGAGTTCCCCGCACTCGACGACGCCGTCGGCCTCGTAGATGTCGTCGGTGTCGACGAGGTAGATGGTCCCCGTGCTGCCGGGGTTGGGCTTGCCATCGCGGGGGGTTTCGGCGTCGACGCTCGGTTCCTCGTGGCTGGCGAAGGCAACGCGTCGCTCCTCGCCGTCGA
Source organism: Natronomonas gomsonensis (assembly GCF_013391635.1). Taxonomy (GTDB): domain Archaea; phylum Halobacteriota; class Halobacteria; order Halobacteriales; family Haloarculaceae; genus Natronomonas; species Natronomonas gomsonensis_A. The sequence goes on from NZ_JACAWU010000001.1 coordinate 348,146, forward strand.
CGGTGACCGTATCGGGAGCCGGCACCGCGTAGTGGCCCTGCAGCATCGGGAAGATGCCTATCTGTTCGAGGTCCATCGGGTCCGAACCATCGAGGATGACGGTGCCGCCGTCCCAATAGGAGAGGTAAATCGTCGGGGTGCCGTTCTTCGGGTCGTTCTGGACGTGAACGTCGTGACAGTAGAAGTTGAGTCCGCCGAAGCCGGTGTCGCCCTGGGCGTCGTCGCCCGACGGCGTCCAGCGATTGACGAGCGTCAACCCGAGTTCCTGCCGGTCGAAGCGGAAGACGTACAGGCCGGCCTCGCCCTCGTTGATGTCCTTGCAGGCGAAGACGTAGTCCTGTCCGTCGATGCGGTGGTGGAAGCAGTTGTGGATGCCCGTCGAGAACCCCTCCGCCACGTCGACGATTTCGGGACGGCGCTTGTCGGAAACGTCGATTGCGAGCAGGCTGCCGGTGTTCGGACCGCTTGACGAGGAATCCCGGTCGTTCAGTTCCTGGTTTTGGCCCAGTTCGCCGAACAGCGCGGTGATGGGTTGGGTGCCGACGAAGACGTAATCGCCCGTGTCGTCGGTCTTCACGTCCATCATCGCCGTCGCCGGGTTCTGGTTGCGGAAGAACGACTCGACGACGAGTTCGGCCTGGTCGAGTTCCTCGGAGGTCTTCGCCCGGTTGAACTGCGCGATGTTGACGACTGCGAGGCCCCGACCGCTGCTGGAGCCCCGCGCGGAGAACATGCTCACGTAGGCGTAGTCGCCGCGAACGTCGATTTCGGTGATGCCGCCGAAGTGCGGCGACCGGGCACGGCCGCCCGTTCCGGCCGGTCCCTCGTCGCCGAGGCTGTGATAGCCGAACACCTCGCTGTTCTTCGATAGTCCCACGTTCTCCGGAATCCCGTCGTCGGTGGTGTCAGCCTGCGGTCCCTCGGTGGTGGTGTTCGACCCGCCCCAACGGTGGCCCGCCGCCTGTCCCATCGCACCGACGCCGAGCGTCGCGCCGATGGCCTTCAGCACCGACCGCCTCGTCGTCGCGCCGAGTTCGTCGATGTTGCGTCTCATTATACCACACAGTGTCAAATCCGTCCTAAGAAGAGTTCTGACAAATCCGTCCAAACGTCGAGACGCGTGCCGTCGGAGGACAACGCACCCAGGTATTTAATCTCCAGTCGCGTGGATCCATCCCCATGGCCCTCCACGCCCTCGACGCGATAGACAACGCACTGACCGCCACGCGACGGTTCCGGCCACGCGGCCTATTCGAGTGGGTCTGGGTGACCGTCGTCGCCGCACTCGTCGCCACTCCGGGCATCAGCATCCCGACCGGCGGAACCGGTGGCGGCGGTGTGACGCCCGAACAGCGCGGCGCAATCGAGGAGGCACTCCCGGCGACGCTCCCCGAGTGGGTGCCGCTCGCAGTCGCCGTACTCGCCGTCGTCTGGCTCGGCTTCGTCGTTCTCGGCGCGCTCCTGGAGTTTCCATTCCTCCGGTGGCTCCGAGACGGCGAGCGAGCGACGATAGCGGGGATGGCCACCCACTGGAAGCAGGCGCTCGGGCTCGCGGCGTTCAGGGTCGTCCTCTCGCTGGTGGGGTTTGCCGCCCTCGGCGCGTTAATCACGACCGCGACGGGGGCGGACCCGACCCTGACGGACTACCTCTTCGCGGTGAGCGAGTACGGAATCGTCCTCTCACTGGTCGGGATTCCGACCGGCATCGTCGCCGCGTTCACGACGGCGTTCGTCGTCCCGACGATGCTGCTGACCGACTGCGGCGTCCTCGGCGGGTGGCGACGCTTCTGGTCGACGCTTTCGGACGCACCCAAACAGTTCCTCGCGTACGCGGTCGGCGTCGCGCTGCTCGCGACCGTCGGTGGCATCCTCGTCTCCATCGCGGCGGTGGTCGGGTTCATCGCGGCGGCTATCGTCGGTGGCCTCGTCGGATTCGCCGTGGCGGCGAGCGCGGTCGGCGTCTCCGGCGTGCTCGTCGCGTTGGCCGTCGGCGCACTCGGTGCGATACTCGTCGGAGCAGTCGTCTACGCGATTCTACAGGTGTTCCTCCGATACTACGCCCTGTTCGTGTTGGGGGCGGTGGACCACGAACTTGACGTTCTGGCCGACCGGCGGGCGGCCCTCGACGGGACCGACGCTGAGACGGCCGCGCCATCGGAATAATCGAAGGCGTCACGCCGTCTGCTCGCGTGTTTCACTTTCGCTTTGCGGCGTGTTTTTAACCCACACGGGGCGAAAGGTGACGTATGAGTCAGGCAACGCTCGACGACGACGAACTGTTCGACGAGGCGGCGAGCGAGATGCGCGAGGACGTGGAATCCAGTCTCGCCGAGGCCCGCGAGGCGCTCCCCGAAGCCGACGCCGTCTGGGACACCGACGCCGACAACACCCTCGGCGTATTGAACGCCTTGAAAGGCGCACTCGACACCGGCGACGCCGAAGACCACCTCCGGGACGCCAAGAAGTGGTTCGCGATGGGCAAGAAGGCCGACGCCTTCGAGGATGCCGACGACCTCGAAGCCAACATCGCGGAACTGGAGGAACTCCTCGAAGACATCGTCACGGCTCACGAGCAGGTGAGCGAACTCGCCTCAACGGTGCCGGAACTCCGCGGCGCGCTCGAAGACGCCGAAAGCGAAGACGACGAAGACGACGAGTAATCAGACCGCTCGCATCGCGACCGCATCGAGCAACTCCGAAAGCGCCCCTGCGGCTTCTTCGAGCAGTTCCTCGCCCAGTTCCTCGGAACCGTTCCGGGGGTCGCCGACGACGCCCGATTGGGTGAACTCAGCGGAGTCATAAGCGAGGTTCGTCCCGTTGAGCCACTCGCCCCACTGCTCGGCGGCGCCCTCGGCAGCCTCCTCGGTTCGCCCTTCGTGTACCAACTCTGGCCGCAGGTGCCGCATGAACGACGTTTCCGCGGGGCCGCCGTGGCCCAACTCCTCCGTGTCGACGGCGTCGAACCACGTGTAGGCCACCGCGTAGGCGTCGCCGTCGCGGCTGATTCGGCCGCAGCACTCCCGTAAGGCGTCGACGTTGCCGCCGTGGCCGTTGACGACGACGATTCGGTCGAAGCCGTGGTGAGCGAGGCTCTCCATCGTCTCGCGGACGTACGCGCGGAAGGTGTCCTCGCTGACCCACAGCGTGCCGTCGAAATCGCGGTGCTCCTCGGCGATGCCGACGGGGATGGTCGGCCCGACGACGGCCTCGCCGTCGAAGTCGGCGACGTAGCGCTCGACGCCCGCCTCCGCAATCGCTTCGGCAGTCATGTAATCGACGCCTAGCGGTGCGTGAGGGCCGTGCTGTTCGGTGCTTCCGACCGGGAGCACCGCGAGGTCGGTGTCTGCGTCCCGGATATCGGTCCACGTCGATTCGGGGAGGTTCATACCGACCCAAAGCGGCGCTGGCGCTTGTAAGCGGTGGTTTGACTGGGAAAACGCGGTCGCTCGCCGAGGAGGGAGAACGTAAGAAAGCCCGCCTTACGCGATGAGGAGTTCCTCGCCGCGCTCGACTCGGATGGTGCACGGCGGGGAGATCTTGTTGTACGCGCGACGGAAGGCGTCCTTCGCCACGGCGGCGTCTTCGGCGTTACACCAGACGGTGAAGAGCCGTTCGCCCTTCGGAATCCGGGCGGCCGTGCCGACGATTTTCCCGAACGCCTGTCGCATCCCGTCGGAAACACGGTCCGCGCCGGCGCCGGTCGCCTGCTTGTTCTCCCGGATGACCTGGTGGGGGAACTTCCGGAGAATCATCTTGTAGTCGCCGCCCTCACCGAGTTCCTTCAGCATTCGGCGGTTCGCCGAGAGGCGCGCGGCCTCGAGCGAGCCGTGTCGAATCTGAACTTCCTCGTCGACGAGGAGGCTAATCTGGACCGGGTAGTCGTCGGGCTCGGCGTCGATTCGACCCATCTTGTACTGGGCGACCTTCGACCCCGGGATGCCCGTGATGTACTCCCGTCGCGTGTACGCGGGCTTGTCGATGTCCCGGTACATAGAGGCGGGCTTGTCACTCATAGTACGTCAGATGTGGTTGAGTCCGTGGATAAAGGCTTCGAAGCCGACCCGACGTGGGACGGTGTGTCGTAGTGATACGGACGAGCGGCGAAAACGGGTGTCGTCAGTCAGCCGCGATGCGGGAGGAACGCGACCGCACCGAGGAGGAACGCGGCGCCGAGCGCGTAAACGATGATGTACGTGAGACTCGACATGCGCTCCTGGAAGTAGTCCTGGTTGTCGAGGCCGGCCTCGTACCCCTCGACGTCGGTCGACAACACGAGCGTGTCACCGCCGTCGAACGTCGAGACGTACTGCGTTCCATCGAGTTCCGTGGTGTCGCCCTCGGCGAACTCGATCGACTCCGTGGACGTCTCCTCCCACGTGAGGACCGCCTCCGAGGCGGTGACGTTGTCGACGGTTTTCGACGTGTTGTCGTGTTGTATCGTGTCGCCAACGGCGAAGCTCTCGCGGTTCGGTTCGGGGAGGTACTCGTCGACCGGCTGGGTCGTCCCGTTGCGGTAGCGGACGAACTCGGTGCCGTCGTCGTCCGTGTAGGTGCTGTTGTCCACCTCGGGGTCGTTTTCGAGCAGCGTCGGCACGTCGAACTCCTCGACGAGCGTGAACGACTGCTCGCCCGCGGCCGTCGTGACGTTGTACTCGTCGCCGTCGTACTCGACGACGGTGTTGTTGCCGAACGTCGTCTCCTGTTGGTTCGTTTGGTTGTATTCGGCGGTCGCACTCCCGTTCGACACTTCGGTGAACGTGTAGGTCGTGCCGCCAAATTCGACGGTGTCTCCCTGCTGGAAGGTGTCCCCTTCGACATCGATAGTCGGTTCCTCGGCCACCGCCATCACCGAATAGGAGCTGGCGGCCATGACGAGGAAGAAGGCGATGTATATCGCCGCCCATCGTCGTTGCATACGCGGAGGGACGAAAGCCCCGCGTATAGGCGTTACTAACTCTTCTCATCCACCTCGTTCGAATCGGTTCGACCAGCGGGTACCCGGGGCCGTGACAGAGCGAGTCACGGTATAAGAGACCACACATGAGTGGCTCATATCGCCAACTGTATATGTTGGCTCACGAGAACGTCACACGATGAGCCAGAGACGACAACTGAGTGCGACGTTACTCTCCATCGCAGTCGTCGCGACGATGGTCGGAGGCGTCGTGCTGTTCGGCGCGGCCGTCGCGCCGGCTGCTGCGAGCGACCACACGAAAGACGAAGCCGAAGACCTCACCGAACAGTCCGACTTCGAGGTCGTGCTCCCGGCGCCGACCGACCACTATCCGGGTGACCAGAACGAAGCCAACGGCAGCATCGAGTACTTCGCCTCCGGCGCCGACGCCTTCGAAGAGGTCGGTGCCGCGGAGGGACTGTATCCCGACTTCGTCATCATCGATGCACCCTGGATCGACTACTCCGAGTGCAGTACGCCGAACACGAAATCCTTCGGAATCGACCGCGGCAACAACAACGAAGGCACACAGACCGACGAGGACCTCGTCCAGCGGCAGAAGAACGTCGACTTCCGGGACGACGGCATCACCATCGAAATATACGACTTCAGTGATTTCTCGAACGACCCGCCCTACATGGCTCCCGAAGACGCCATCGTCGCCGCTCAAGGTGCCGGCTCCCAGGACGGCCCCTGTCTCACCGTCACCAGCGAACCCGGCTGGTATCAGGTCCAAGGGTTCCTCAACGGCACCGTCGCCGACAACGGCCCCGACGAAGAGCCCTCCGAGAACGCCGAGGAGGCCGGCTTCAGACTGAACTCGAACTACCTCTACGTCTGTGAGTGTGACAACGAGGAAGAAGCCCGCGAACAACTCGGCCCGCCGCCGAACGAGGACACTCAGTCCACCGCCACGCCGGAACCGACCGCAACCCCGGAACCTACGCCGACGCCCGAGGACACGACCGAATCGACGGCGACGCCGGAACCGACCGCGACGCCCGAGCCAACACCGACGCCTGACGATACTTCGGACGCTGAAGACACACCCGAACCGACCGACGCACCCGAGAACACGCCGCAGTCCACCGACGCGCCACAGACCACCGAGGCCCAGTCGGACGACGACTCGTCGGGCATGACGCCGACCGCCGGCGAAGGTCCCGGCTTCGGCCCCGCCGTCGCCATCCTCGCACTGCTCGCCAGCGCCCTCGTCGTCATCCGCCGCAGATAAACGCCACTCGTTTTCCGGTTCCTACCGGGCGTTAACAATTATTATAAACCCCAGCGAATAGCCAGCAACAGCGTTAGGAGCGGTGATTCTGCAGTCGTACCTACATGCACAGCGCAAGGCAGACAGCCGCGACGGTGCTGGCGACGTTCGTCGTCGTGTCGATGGTCGCAATCGGTGCGACCGCCGGCGCCGTCGCCGCCGACGGACACACCAGAGATGAATCACCGAACTTCGACGAGGAAATGAACTTTACGGTGAACCTCCCGTTCAAGACCGACCATTACCCCGGCGACCAGAACACCGAAAACGGCAGCATCGAGTACTTCGCCGCCGGTGCTGACGCGTTCAACGACCAAGGCGCAGAGGAGGGCATCTGGGTGGACTACGTCATCGTCGACGCCGACTGGATCGACTACTCCGCGTGTACGACGGATAACACGAAGGCCTTCGGTATCGACCGTGGCAACAACAACACGGGGACGAACATCGACGAGGACCTCGTCGAACACCAAATAAAGACCGACTTCCGGGACGATGGCATCACCATCGATATGTACGACTGGAGTGAGTTCGCGAACGACCCACCGTATCTCGCCCCCGAGGACGCCGTCGTCGCGGCACAGGGTGCCGGGTCGAACTCCGGCCCGTGTCTCACCGTCACCAACGAACCCGGCTGGTATCAGATTCAAGCGTTCACCAACGGCAGTATCGCGACCGGCTGTAATGAAGAAGGCAATCCCGACTGTGAGCCAGAAGACAAGGAGTTCGTCGGTGTGAACGTCAACTCGAACTACGTCTACGTCTGTGAGTGTGACAGCCGCGCCGAAGCCGAAGAACAGCTCGGCCCGCCGCCGGGCGGTTCCGAACCCACGCCGACGCCGGAACCGACCGCGACGCCCGAATCCACCCCCGACCCAACCGAGGCTCCCGGCGACACGCCACAGCCCACTGACCCACCTGAGGACACCCCGGAACCAACCGACCCACCGGACGATACGCCACAGCCCACTGACCCGCCCGAAAGCACCACTGCACCCACCGCAACCCAGGCCAACAACGGCGGCGGAGGCGGTGGCGGCAACAGTGGCGGCGGTGGAAACACCGGCATGACGCCGACCTCCGGCGGTGGCCCCGGCTTCGGACCGGCCGTCGCTATCCTCGCGTTGCTCGCCAGCGCGCTGCTCGCTAATCGGCAGCGATAACTCCTCTATCCGTTTTCTTCTGTTTATTAAGCAGTTCGTTCACTACTGTCGTGCGTGGTATAAACACCCGAATATAGCTGGCATTAGGGATAAGAAAGTAGTGTCCGCCGTTGCCTTCGATGGGACCCGCTAATCGACAACGAATCGCGACCCTGTTGTCCATCGCACTGATTACGTCGATGGTCGCCGGGGTCACGCTATTGGCCGCGGCCGCCGGGCCGGCTGCGGCACAGGACAGCGTCACGAGAGACGAGGCACCGGACAAGACGGATGCCGCGAACTTCACGGTCAATCTCCCCTTCGCGACCGACCACTACCCCGGCGACCAGAACGAAGAAAACGGTAGTATCGAGTACTACGCCGTCGGCTCGGAGGCGTTCAACGAGGTCGGTGCCGAGGAGGGCGTCTGGTTCAACTATATCATCATCGACGCCCAGTGGATCGACTACTCGGCCTGCGACATCCCGAACACGAAGGCCTTCGGCATCGACCGGGACAGCAGTCTGAGTGGTACCCAATTCGACGAGGACCTCGTTCAGAAACAGCGGAACACGAACTTCCTCGACGACGGCATCGAAATCAAGTTCTACGACTTCAGCGACTTCTCCGGTGACCCGCCGTACATGGCCCCCGAAGACCAGGTCGTCGCTGCACAGGGCGCCGGCTCACAGGACGGCACCTGCCTGACGATGACCAGCGAACCCGGCTGGTACCGCCTGCAGGCGTTCCTCAACGGCACCGTCGCCGACAACGGCCCCGACGAGGAACCCTCCGAGGACGCCGAGGAGAAGGGACTCCGGCTGCAGTCGAACTACCTCTACGTCTGTGAGTGTGACAACGAAGAGGAAGCCCGCGAACAGCTCGGCCCGCCGCCGAACGAGGACCCCGACCCGACGCCGACCCCGACGGAGAGCAGCGACTCGACGCCGACCCCGACGGAGAGCAGCGACTCGACGCCGACGCCCACAGAGGCCCCCGACAACACCGCAACACCCGAACCGACCGAACCACCGGAATCTACACCCGAACCAACCGACCCACCGGACGATACGCCACAGCCCACAGATCCGCCCGAGGAGACGACAGCACCCACTGCAACCCAGTCCAACAACGGCGGCGGCGGTGGCAACGACGGCGGCGGTGGCAACACCGGTATGACGCCCACATCCGGCGAAGGCCCCGGCTTTGGCCCCGCCGTCGCAATCCTCGCACTTCTCGGCAGCGCGCTACTCGCGAATCGACGGCGATAACCCGACCATTACCTGTTTTATCGCGCCGTATATTCGGGTCAAGCGCCCGGTTCTCCCGCCGCGGGGATATAAACTGCCTCGAATACACTGCAGTACGGTTAGCGTCGAGTCAATACAGCGTTCCGACGAATGCGTAGACAGAGACGTGCCACGTCGCTCGCCATCCTCGTCATCGCGGGGACGCTCGCGGGCGTTTCGGTTCTCACTGTCGCAGCGGGACCCGCCGCTGCGGACGAACACACCAAAGACCAGGCAGCGAACTTCGACGGAGAGGCGAATCTCACGGTGAATTTCCCGTATGCGACTGACCACTACCCAGGCGACCAAAACGAGGCCAACGGCAGCATCGAGTACTTCGCCTCGGGCGCGGAGGCCTTCGAGGAACTCAACGCCGAGGAGGGCGTCTTCCTCGATTACGTCATCATCGACGCCCAGTGGATAGATTACTCCAACTGCGACATCCCGAACACGAAGGCGTTCGGCATCGACCGCGGGGGCAACAACGACGGAACCCAAGTCGACGAGGATTTGGTCCAACGACAGAAGAACGTCGATTTCCGTGACGACGGCATCACCATCGAACTGTACGACTTCAGCGACTTCGCCGGTGACCCGCCGTATATGGCCCCCGAAGACGCCATCGTCGCCGCACAGGGCGCCGGCTCTCAGGACGGTACCTGCCTGACGGTGACGAGCGAACCCGGCTGGTATCAGGTCCAAGGGTTCCTCAACGGCACCGTCGCCGACAACGGTCCCGGCGAACAGCCGTCATCGGGCGCACGCACCGCGGGCGTGAAGGTGAACTCGAACTACCTCTACGTCTGTGAGTGCGACAACGAACAGCAGGCCCGCGAACAACTCGGCCCACCGCCGGGAGAGGAGCCGAAAAACACCGCCACGCCGGAACCGACCACGACGCCGGAATCCACGCCAACGCCGACGGAGGCCCCCGACGCCACCGCCGCCCCCGAGCCCACCGAAGCGTCCGAAGACACTCCCGAACCGACGGACCCACCCGAAGACACGCCACAGTCGACAGCCCCGCCGAAGGACACCACAGCGCCGACGGCGACCGAGGCCGACACCGGCGGTGGGGGCAACGGCGATACGAACATGACGCCGACCGCCGGTGCCGGCCCCGGCTTCAGCCCCGCCGTCGCCGTCCTCGCGTTGCTTGCCAGCGCACTCCTCGTTAGCAGGCGGACGTAGCTTCGTTCGACAGCTACAGTCGAGTGGACGCACCGTCTGTACCGGCTTTTTCCACCGAATCTGACAGTTCTTCCCTGATGAATGGACCGTCGATTCGCCGTATCCGTCTTAAACGGCCGGACAACACCAGCACAACACACATTTGCACCTGTTAAATATTGAGGACACACATGGCAGACCTGCCAGCTAACGAACAGAGTGATGAAGAAGACGGGCGGCTCGACAGGCGTTCGATACTGAAGTACGGAGGGGCCGGTGCGCTGACCGCCGGTCTCGCCGGCTGTCAGTCGCCGGAGAACCCCGCACCCGGGTTCCCTCTCCGCGGACAGAGCGACGATGTCCCACCCGGTAATGGCAACGGTAACGGCGAGGGAGGTGGCGACGGCGTTCTCTCGGGACAGACCCTGAACGTCGGCGTTCTCGCACCGATGAACCTCCCGCTCGGGCGCTCGATGTGGAACGGTGCCCGACAGGCGGCGGAGGAACTGAACAACAACGGTGGCATCCTCGGTGCCACGGTCAACGTCGAACTCGGCAACACGGAAGTGTCGCCGGGGAAGGCCCAATCCGAGCACCGACGGCTCGTCCAACAGGAGAACTGCGATATGACCTGTGGCATCTTCCTCGGATCGGCGCTGCTGCAGACGCTCCCGTCTATCGCCAACCAAGAGACCATCCACATCACCAGCGCCTCGGCCGACCCCCGCGCCGGGAAGTTGGTCTCGAAGACCAACGACGACATCACCGGCGAGGGCGGGGAAGCCGAGTACGAACGGTTCAAGTACCACTTCCGCGCCGGACCGCTGCACTTGCTCGACCTCGCCGACGCGATGTTGGAGTTCGTCGAGGGGAACAAAGACGAGTACGGTTGGGAGAAGGCCGCGCTTCTGACCGAGAACCTCGGCGAGTTCACGCCGTACGCCGACCGACTCCAAGAGCGCCTCAGTGACGTCATCGAGGTTCCGGTCTCGGAACGACCGGGCGGCGTCAGCGACTGGTCGCCGCTGTTCAACGAAATCGAGGACAACGACTGCGACGTGGCAATCGTCGGGATGGCGCTCATCGGGACCACCGCCGTCAACCAATGGGCCCAGCAAGAACGCGACTTCGAGTTCGGCGGCATCCACGTCCCCAGTCAGGCGTTCAGCTACTGGGAATCCACTGGCGGCAACGTCGAACACGTGTTCAGCATGAACGCGATGACGCCCCAGACCTCGAACACCGAAGAGACCCAGCCGTTCGTCGAGGCCTATCGCGAGAAGTGGGACTCAGTTCCCATCTACAGCGGAGCGCTCACCTACGACGTGATTACCCTCGCCGAACAGGCGATTACGGCCGCGGTCGAGGGCGAAGAACTCGAAGAGATTCCGGACAGCGACACGCTGATTCCGTACCTCGAAGACGGCACGTTCTCGGGGAGTACGGTTCTCAACGAGTTCCAGTTCACGCCCGCGGACGCAACCTACGCCCACGAACCACAGTGGACCTCAATCGAGGAGACCGGCGTCCCCGTCTTCCAGCAGTGGCAGATGGACCCCGAAGTCCGCGAGGATTACGGGACGATGCACTCCTTTGCACCGCCACAGAACAAGAGCGCGGACAAAACGGTTCCAGGATGGGTGAGTAACTAATGGTTCTCGACACGATACTCGCAGCAACGTTCATCAGCGCACTGTACGCCGTCATCGCCATCGGCTTTACGCTCATCTTCGGCGTCGGCGGCATCCTGAACTTCGCCCACGGCGGGTTCATCACGCTCGGTGCGTTCAGCGCGTACATCGCCTCCGGATACTTCGGATTACCCATCTTCGTCGGCCTCTTGGCCGGCACCGTCGTCGGTGCTGCCATCGGCGGCGCGACGTACATGGGCGTCATCCGCTACGTCCGGACGCGCCCGGTGACGATTCTGATTCTCACGTTCGTCATCGGCTTCTTCATGATGTACTTCGTCCGGGTGTTCGGCCGTGAGATCCTGAACATCGACCCGCTCAACATTCCGGTCGACCCCGTCATCGGTTCGAGCAGTTTCGCCAACGACGTGTTCATCTTCGCCACGTCGTGGCTGCTCATCGGCGCGCTGTTCTACTTCGTCAACTACACGCGGACCGGGCGCGCCATCATCGCGGTCAGCATGAGCGACAAGGGCGCCTCGCTCGTCGGCATCGACTCCGAGCGCATCAACCTGATTACGTGGGTGCTGGCGGGCGCCTTCGCCGGCTACGCCGGCGTGTTGCTCGCGGGCAGTCTCGGCGGCGGGTCGTGGCTCATGTCCATCGAACCGCCGGCACCGCTCGTGCTGTCGTTCGCGATCGTCATTTTGGGCGGCCTCGGTTCCATCAAGGGTAGCGTCGTCGGCGCCTACATCATCGGCTTCTTCGAGACGTTCACCGTCACGTTCGCACCGGGCGGCTCACAGCTCGCGGGCATCTCCTCGCTCGTCTTGCTGCTCGTGTTCCTGCTCGTGAAGCCCGAAGGACTGTTCGGACGGGAGGCTGGAGAATAACAATGGCTACGAAAACACCTTTCGAAGGCAACACCAAGGAACGGCGTCGCGAGGCGGTCAAAGAGAAACTCCAGTTCAGCGAGCTGACGCTCCGACACCGAATCGGTGTGTACGCGATTGTGCTACTGGGGCTGTTCCCGGTGTTCCTGACACCGTTGGAACTCGACGCCTTCCGACCCGTGTTGTTCTTCATGATGTTCGCGATGAGTTGGGACGTCGTCTCCGGGTACACCGGCCAACTCAGCTTCGGTCACGCGTTCTTCTTCGCCATCGGCGGCTACGGGAGCGCAGTGGTGACGACACAGCACGGCCTTCCCGTCATCGTCGGCATCGTGCTGGCGACCGTGGTTGCGGCGCTCGGCGGACTGCTCATCGGCATCCCCGCACTGCGACTCGAGGGGCCGTACCTCTCGCTCGTCACACTCATCGCGCCGCTGTTGCTGTACCAGACGTTCATCCTGTTCAGCGAGAACCTGCCGCTGTTCGCCCCGCAGGGCCTCGGTGGGACCGGCGGGCTTCCGACCCAGCCACCTCAAATCGTCGGCTTCGCACAGGACGCGATGGTGACAGTGAGCGGCAACATGTCGTGGGCGCTCGGGCGGTACTACACCGCCTTCGCCGCGTTCCTCATCGTGTTGTCCGTCTGTTACGCCGTGACTCGTTCCTCCGCCGGAACGGTGTTCACCGCGATTCGTGAAGACGAGAACGCGGTGCGCTCCTCGGGACTCAACCCCGCGAAGTTCAAAATCTTCGCGTTCGTCCTCGCGGGCGCAGTGGGCGGCTTCGCCGGCGCGATGTTCGTCCACGCCGGCGGCTTCCCGAACACCGAGAACCTGCTCGGCCCCGGCCGAATCGACCTCAGTATCCAGGTCATCATCATGGCGATTATCGGCGGCATGGGGACCATCGTCGGCGCGGTCGCCGGTGCGTTGTTGTTCGCACTGACGACTGAAATCGTCAACGCGCTCACGTTCACGATTCCGATTCTCGGCATCGAGTTCGCCGCGCTGGATCCGCTTCCGACGTTCCTGCTCGCCATGCTGGTGTTGGTGTATCTCCCCGACGGTGTCGTGCCCGAAGCGATTCGGCGCGGCCGTCGGATGCGGGCACGCTACCGCGGCGAGGAGGTTCCCGAACCGGAACCGACCGGCGGGAACTCACCCGTCCAGAGTACCATCCAGAAGTACCGCGAGGAAATCAACGACATCATCGGACGTGATAACAAATGAGCACTGACAGCGAACGAGCCGACGTCGAAAACCGCTCGTACGGCCCCGACGACGGCATCCTCGTCGCCAACGACCTGCGGAAGGAGTTCGGTGGACTGGTCGCCGTTGACGACCTCTCCTTTGCGGTTCAGGAGGGCGAAATCCTCGGCTTCATCGGGCCGAACGGCGCCGGGAAGTCAACGACGTTCAACTCCGTCACGGGGACGTATCCGCCGACCGACGGCACCGTCTACTTCAAAGGCGAAGACGTGACCGGCATCCCCGCCCACGAGATGGTCAAAAAGGGGATGGCCCGAACGTTCCAGGAGTTCGCACCCCTCGAAGACCGCACCGTCGTCAAGAACATCGAGTTGGCACTCGCGCCCGACGAACTGTTCACCCTCGCGGGCGTCGGCGGCGAGAGCGAAGCCCTCGCTACCGAAATCGCAAAACGCGTCGGGTTGGGTGACGTCCTCGACCAGACGCCCTCGGAACTCCCGCACGCCGGGATGTTGAAATTGGAGTTGGGTCGGGCGATTGCAACTCAACCCGACGTGATGTTGGTCGACGAGCCCTTCGCCGGTCTCTCCGGGAAGGAGGTTCAGGAGCTCTCGGAGGTGATGGAGTCGCTCCGACAGCACGGCATGACGCTCATCGTCGTCGACCACAACATGCGTGGCCTGCTGAACCTCATCGACCGGGCGTTCGTCATCCAGTTCGGGTCGAAAATCGCCGAGGGAGACCCGGACGAAATCAAGAACGACCCGAAGGTTCAAGAGGCTTACCTGGGTGGTGATGAGATATGAGTGCGGATAGCACGGACGACTTCGAAAGCGAATTCCAGCCCGCCACGGACACCCAACCGACGCCCGACCCGGTGCTCGAGGCCGAAGACCTCTCGGTGTCCTACGGGAAGGTCCAGGCACTACGCGGGTTGGACCTCACCGTTCGGGAGGGCGAAATCGTCTCGCTCATCGGCCCCAACGGTGCCGGCAAGACCACGTTCGCCAACACTGCCTCCGGATTCCTGCCGTACGACGGTAGCGTCCGCTACCGGGACCAAGAGGTCTCGAACGTCGGCCAGACCGCGCTGGTCGAGCAGGGGATGATTCACTGCACCGAGAAACGGGACCTCTTCGGGTACATGGACGTCGAGGACAACCTCGAGTTGGGCGGCTACCTGCAGGACGACGCCGTCATCGAAGAGCGCAAGGAGTTCGTTTACGACCTGTTCCCGCGTCTCGACGAACGTCGCGAGCAGAACGCCCGCTCGATGTCCGGCGGCGAACAGCAGATGCTCGCCATCGGACGAGCACTGATGGGCGACCCTGACCTCCTCATCCTCGACGAGCCGACGCTCGGCCTCGCGCCCGTCATCCTGAAGGACATCGCCGAGGCGTTCGACCCCATCCAGGAACAGGGCGTCACCATCATGCTCACCGAGCAGAACGTGACGTTCGCGCTGAAACACGCCGACCGCATCTACCTGCTGGAGAACGGTGACGTGGTCCGTGAAGGGACACCCGGCGAACTGAAAGGCGACGACTACATCCGCGAGTCCTACCTCGGCGGGTAATCCCGCCTTCGGCTCGGGCCGAGAGCGCTCCAGCGAAAATAAACCGACAACTGTCGAAACGTTTTATTCGTTCCGTTGACAGGGTACGCTAATGAAGCACGAAACGACACTCACCCTCCTTCTCGTCGTCGTGTGTTCCCTCTGGCTGCTGCCCGCCGGCGTCGGCGCCAACCACGGCGGCAGTCCGACGGATTTCACCACGACGCCGAGCGACCGTACGCCCAGTGCTAACGGAACGAGCTATCTACTGTCGGCGGAGTTGGCCGAGAAGTTCGATAGTTCCCCCGCCCTCGCGTACCCCGACCGAATCGTGTTCCAAATCGAGGGCGCGAACCTGAACGACTGCGAAGGCGGGTTCGTCGGAGGAGGAAGTTACGAACTCGGCGTGAACAAATCGACGGAGAGCGGTTATCAGTTCCAGGCGTACGAGGTCCAAGACGCCACGTGGGACGGCAGCGCCGTCGAGTTCCAGTTCGACACCGAAGACCAACCGAATTACGGACAGGGTGACAAACTGGAACTCGAACTGCAGGGCTGTGTTGGGAACGCCGACTCGGAGGGGTGGTACCAGTCGGCCGTGCTCGTGGAGGGGAAATCCCGAGGCGACCGGAACGTCAGTTTCACCGACCAGTCACACTACTTCGGGCTCTGTGAGGGGTGTGAGAGCGACGACGACGCACGGCAGGAACTCGGACCTGCGCCGTCGGACCCGACGCCGACTCCGGAGCCAACGCCGACGGCAACGCCGGAACCGACCGACACACCGACACCGGAGCCGACAGCCGCTCCGACAGCGACACCGGAGCCGACCGCCACAGCCACCGCACAACCGACGACGACGGCGCAGCCGACGGACACTGCGACACCCGAGGCCACACGGACACCGACGCCGACCGAAGCCGAGAGCGGACCGAACAGTGACCCGCCGTCGGCGTCGACCGTCTTCGGCGTGGACCCGCTCGCAGTCGTCGGTGCCGTCGCCGTCGTCTCCATCGCACTCGCGGCGCTCGGCGCTCGACGGTTATGAAAAGCCAAGGGCCGGCTTTAGGGCTAAGGGTTAAAGCCCAGCGGATAAAATATATAAGCAGAGATGGGAACGAGAGATCAAATCGAGAACCTCCAAAAACGCATCAAGAAACGGTCAGGTCTGTCCGACGAGCCGCCTGACGACGATGACGCACCGTCGATCTCGGAGGACGACGCAGAGGTGCTTCTCGAATTCAGCCGACAACTCGACCTTCTCAGTTCGAAGTACACCGACTACCGGCATCTCAAGCTCCTCCGTCACTGCGTCATCCTGGCAGAGCAAGTTGGTGGGCTCGCGGACGCGCTCGAAAGTCGAGACGCCGCCGAAGAGGTCGTCGTGTGGATCAACCGAGAACGGAACACCCCAGAGTTCAGCGAAGAGACGAACCAGGATTACCGGGTCGCACTCCGAGTGTTCGGCAAGCGGGTCCTCAAGATGGCTGACGACGAGGTGCCAGACTCGCTAGCGTGGATCCCAACGGGCACGAGCAACTCCTACGATCCCTCACCAAGTCGAGCGGACATGCTGGACTGGAAGGAGGCCAAACGGATGGCCGACGAAGGAACGACCAATAAACGTGATAAGGCACTCATCACGGTCGCCCACGAGCTCGGACCCCGAGGAGAGGAAATGCACGAGGTCCGGATGGGACAAGTCAACGATGCCGATCATGGGATACAGATCAGTCTCGACGGGAAACAAGGGGAACACTCCGTCACACTGATCAACAGTGTTCCCTACCTACAGCAGTGGCTCAGCGAGCATCCAGCACCGGACGATGACGAGGCGTACCTCTGGTGCAACCTGGATGACGCATACGACAATGCTAGCTACCAGACGTTCCTCGGTCGCTTCAAGAAAGCAGGACGGCGAGCTGGCATCGACAAGCCGGTCACGCCGACCAACTTCAGAAAGTCGAACACGTACTGGCTCGCCAAACAGGGGGCGAATGAATCGTTCATTAACGACCGCCAAGGCAGGAAGCCCACATCCGACCACGCGCGACGGTACATCGCGGCGTTCGGCCCCGAGAACGAGAACAACCAGTACGCAGAACTTCAGGGTCTCGACGTGGAGACGGAGAAAACGGAAGATCGGACGCCGGTCACGTGTCCCCGGTGCGACAAAGAGACCCCGCGCGACGAACCGTTCTGCGTCTGGTGTCACCAGGCGATGGAACCTGACGCCGTCGACGAACTCGAAAAAGAGGAATCCAAGAAACGGCGAGAGCTACTCCGGCTTGCGAAGGAGAACCCGGAGCTGTTGGACGCAGTCGAGGAGATCGAACCGCTGATCGAAACCCTCGGTGGCGATGCAAAGGTCATGGATACAGCTCGGGAGTTCGTCGAAGCGACTGAGTGACCGACGACGGTCCCTCTGTGTACTGGAGTAATCACCTACTGCTTCCCATCTGTTAAAAAAGGAGCAATTAGAAGTTGGTTCGCCGGTTCGCTACAGAGCGTGGGGTATCAGTGATCGGCCCCGCACCAGAGGCACGGTTGATGTGGTGGCGTCCACGCCCCACACTCTGGACATTTGATTGGTGGTCGTGGTCTAACGCCTCCGTTGAGGTCTTCGTCTTGGAATGTTTCGACGAACTGCTTGTGCTTATGCGGCTCCCATCCGAATCTCTCCCGAAGGGCGGGAGTTCTCAGTCCGAGTTGGACGGCCAGGCGTTTCGCTCGTGATCGGCGGATGTCGTGCAGCGTGATTTCCCTCGGGACATCAGCGGACTTGCAGGCTCGCCTTATGATCGACCGTAACTGAGCCATGGAGAGATCCTTGTTCGAATGGATCGTTGTCCAGATTGGCGTCTCCGGGGCAGCTTCCTCCAGCGGGTCCGCGTCCTCAGTGAGCAGTTCAGCTACTGGGTGTTCTGCTTGTACCCACTTCTTCAAGTACGGCATCGATCCGCAGAGGGGGAGTAATCGTTTCCGGTCATTTGGACGAGTGAGCAGTATGTTCATGTGGTCGCCCCTGTCTTCCAAATCACCGAAGCTGAGCCGGTGAAGTTCAGATGATCGTGCGTGCAACTCCCACTGCACGGCGATGAGGGCCTTGTCTCGAATGTGGATGTTCGGATGTTCGAGGATCGGTACGATGTGGTCTTCCCAGCGGAGTATCTTCCACTGGTCGTCGTTCGGTTCTAGCATGACGCATCCCATCGTTCGACCCAGGGGATAATCGGCGAATCGTGGGCGAAGCCACTTCAACGCCGAAAAATTTATACCTCAAATCAATCGGTCGTATGGTGTTTGTCAGAAATCCGGAGGATTGCCAGGAGCAAGTTATTCAACAGGCGACGGAACTTTAGGAGAACGTAGAATCGGTGTGACGCTGTCCGTAGCCATCATGGTGTGGTGTATCCATGTGGATGGTGTTTGAACTGTTCTTGGATCGGATCTCGTCTATCTGAGATTGTGACAGTCGTGTAGGATGCAGTCGCCATCGTTTCTCCCCGTTATCATTGAGGTAGTGAGTGACGATGCCAGCCTCCTCTGCCTGTGAAAGTGTCAAACTTAGGGTGGCAGGAGAGTACTCTTCATCTCGACCCAATTCCTTGGCCCCCACGGAGTCGTCTGCAACGATAGTATTGACCTTCTCTCGAAGCGCAGTAAACGCGTAACTATTCTCTGGTGCGTCCAGCAACTCATTCAGCACAATCTGTGCGTATTTCTTTTTCAGTAGTCGTTCGAACTCAGTTTCGTCCATTACAAGACAGCTTTCCTGGTCCATAGGTAAATAAGATAGCCAAGGGTGGAACTCTGAAATCCGGGGATATTCTTCTAATGATTATTGGAAAATGGTAGAATATATCGTGAGATTATAATGTTGAGTTCGAAGGTTAGAGAACATATCTGCTGCGACTCTGAGTCGTCTATAAATAATTTTCCCTGGTGAAGTCATTATATTCTAGTCGCGTAGTTTACCCTCTCTGTTCTAATTCGGGTATGGTCGAATACGAGGATGGAAATCTCCCGCCGAGGGAGTACGTGCGGGAAAACAAAGAGCAACTCGAACGGCTGATCAAACACAGCAACAACGACTTCGTTCGAGCGTTGGCGATAGCAGCATTCGTCGAGTATGGGGACGACGCATCAGTAGAATCGATCACGAAAGACCTGGAGCGGATCAAGGAGTTGGAAGAGGTTCGGTGAGGATGCGTCTGGTCCCTCACTCCAACTCAGACGGCTACCGGGTCTTCATGGAGCCGCACGAATACGAGACGATGCTCGAATGCGCATCACGTGATCGAGCGGAGATTGCGTTCCGGCTCGGTGGGGAATGCTCCCTGAGAAAAAAGGAGGTACTTGAGGTAACCCTCGATAAGATTCAGAAATCTCGAAGCCCCGATGTAGAGATTTTCTTTATGCGCGTGTGGGGGAAGGAAACACGGAAAGAGAATAGTAAGAAGCCCCGGAAACCCTGGGTTCCCATCTCGTTACTTGAGGAACTCGAACGGTACAGCAAACGGAAGAACATCAGGCCTTCATCCCCTCTCTATCCGAAGTCCAAGGGAACTCTTCAGAACGATATCGTGGACGCACGGGAACGAGCAGCTGACAAAACCGGTGACGATGATTTCCTCGAAGTGACGTTCCACGACTTCCGGCGATATTTCGCAACCAATCTATTCTACAGAGAGCGAGTCAAAATCGAATTCATCGCGGCCCTCGGCGGGTGGGAAGATCCAGATTACATGAAAGAAGAGTATCTGGACCCCTACTTCGATGACGTCATCGAACGACACCTGGCCCAGAAAGGAGTCCTCGATATTGAAACCGACCACCAGTCCGACTTCGAGAAAGTACTCAGCAAGATGGACCAACTTGGGGACCGTATTGATACCCTCGAACGAATCATTGCGGAAGACACTGAGGAGCAGGAATCTGAAGAACCAGAGACCGGAGAAAGCGACGACCATCACTCGTTTGATGAGTTCTTGTGACTCCTTCTTTTCGAAGATAACGTCAACTGCAGCCCACTACCGACGAGGAGATTCATAGGGTTAGAAATGGCCGTAGAGTTCTGAACAAGACGAGACGTCGGGAGATTTGCCTCGGTAGGTTTTGACCCAACCTGCTGGAAATAAGAATAGAACGGCTGGAGCGACACTACCAACCTAATGATGTACTCTGATAGTAGTCTCCATCAGTCTGTTCTATAGAAGAGGAAGAGTAGCGTTCTACTCAGGATCACTCACAGCCCAACGCGAATGACGTAGTAGAAGATGAAATAATAGAATAACAGAAATTCAGCTGTCACATCTTGATAGTGGCTGAAACGGTGTGGTTATGCAGTCATCGATAATATAGAGATCTACGAAAAACGCCCGACGAGAGCGGGCCAATCTGGTTTTGCATTCGTCTATATTATCAAATTATGAACAGCGATGAGAGTACCGTCTCCGGAATTATTCATTATTTCCTCTTGTACACAACGGTGGAAGTGGTCAGCCACACATCATAATAGAGTGGTTTCAATAGCTGCGATTTGTTATCTTTTTGAGTGAAGTGTATGGTTGTTACTGTGGTCGGTTCAGCCGTTTTTCAGCCCGAGAGACCAGCACGTGTTGTGCATAGAGGGCGTCATCTCGGTCGCTGTTAGCTACCTCTTCGAATATTCTGCGAGAGATCTGTTCTGTCAATAGCTTCCCGTCTTCGATCTTCCAGATGAACGGTTCTCTAGGGTCAAGTTCACGTTCTCGCAGCATTCTACCATCCACCCGAAGCGACATCACTAGTTCGTCGCCGTATTCGATGGCTTGGTCACGGCTCAAGACCAAGTTGTCGAGATATTCGTCACCGTTCGGTGAGGGTGTTGCCCACTCTACTGTCCACCCTGGTTCGATATCGTGCGAGAACATGCACGTCATTAGATTGTTGAACGCCAAAAACCGTTAAGAGACTAAGGTGGATGGAGGGAAGCACAATCAAGAGTATCCTCTAAAATGGGAGAACACTATTGAAACTAGCGTGACTCGCGTAGAGTAATGGTCAACATTTGGGTGACTAACGGGACCCCCACGATGCCCGGGATTTTGAACCCGTTGACGGCTGCCTGCGATCAGGGATACGTGCCGGACGAGGTCTGGATTCTGTCGAATCCCGGAGTCGCTGATTATGTCGTCGAGGCCACAGACAGGTTTGAGACAATCATCGATGCATATGACGGGGATGCGGATGTCTCGGTACACGATCTAGAGCACGAGACTGACTTTCACGGTATCATCGGGTTTTACCGGTCTACTATCGAAGCTGCTCGGGATCAGGGAGACACGGTTGCTGTGGACGTGACCCCGGGTCGGAAGTTCATGTCCGCGATAGCCTTTCAAGCCGGGTTCAAATTCAACGCCGACCACGTCTTCTACTTCCACCGGAAAGCAGGGGGGTATTACGGACAGTACTATGCCGAAATCCCGCGGACGGCGACTGATTTGATCGATTTCAAGGAGATCCTGTGATGCAGATTGAACGCCGCCGATTAGTGGTGCTGTTGAACGCACTGTACGACCAGGGCGTCGAATCGATCTCAGTGAAGCATCCGTGCGCAGACATCGGTGAGTTAGTGCAGATCTCCTTAGCGGATGATGGGCAAGCCACGGTCAGGTTCACGCAAGGCACGATGACGTACCAAGACAACCGTGATACGATCCCTGCGAAGTACGGTGAACCTGCCTTCGATGACCTGCCAGATGCCGAGACGTACACCCGCGCGGCCGTCGCCAGCGGTCACGTAACGCTCGCTAATCACGACGAGGTTCAAGACTTCATTCAGCGGTACGGGTATGCAGATCTCGAAGCCGGCAACGACCCTGTCGTCGTCGGACTCGATGCGAATATTATGCCGTGGCGGCTACCAGAAGTACTGGGAATCGACAGTGAGACAGGCGACACTGATGAACGAAATCGACGACCAACGAACGGGTACGCACTCGCCACCGGCGTCAAGGAAGAACTGGATTGGCATTACAAGCAGTACAACACGCACGAACTGACCGAGGCGTTCGGGGAGGAATTCGCTCGTCTCGATAACCAGCCAGCCGGCTCCAATCGGGAAGGGTTCCTCGGGCTCTACGAGTATCGTCGCCTACGGACCGACCGAACAGTCGATGTCATCGAGTGTGACACCGGTGATGAGGCGATCATTTCTGCGTACCAGGAATTCAATCAGACCAGCCGGAAGCAAGCGCTGCTATTCAGCAACGATTACGGATTCGTCGAAAGGAGCATCGATGCCAGCGTGCCGGCACACCACGTTAAGTACCCTGTCGATATTCCGCGGAAGTCTACGGGATCGTGGACGCAAGCGGCTGAACTACTCCACTATCTCGCAATCATCTTCGGTGTGATTCAACTCCCGAAGGTCACCGTCTACGGCGTTTGGAACGGGAAAGACGGTCGTCACTGGCAACACGAACAACTCGACCTCGACTGTCGAAGCCCGAAAATCGAACCGCAACTGGAACGGGATCTCACCATTCTCGACGCAACGTATTGAAGAGGCGATGTGACCCTACGGGGTCGAACGGGAACGCTCGAACGCAGAGCACCCTCCTCGACGCCGTGCGGCGTGACCATCCAGTCTCTGGTCGCACTCCCGATCACATCGATGCCTGACAACCCGAGCAATCCCGCCCAGCATCGGATACACCGACACCAGGTGAAGACGAGGACTACCTTGACGAATGGCGGGACGTACTTGCCGCTGTACTCACTCGTCTCGACGCACGAATCGAAGCATGCTGGACCGAGTAGTTGCCCAGTGCGGAAACGAGGTGTGCGTTCTATAGAACGCTGTCAAGCCGAATACGACTCGGGCCAGGGAAACTGATTACTGGTATCCAGAGGTATAGAGCATCAATCCGAACACGAGAAACGATGAGAGTCACCGGGAACACGATCTACGAACACGACGAACACGGAGCGGTGCTCGTCATCGACGTTCACCACGTCTTCAACGAGTACGACCTCGAAACCGGAAGCGGAGAGCTTCACTCGCGCGTCGTTCGATATACCCCAGACTGGGATGACTACGGCCCGATGCCAGGAAGCATCCGAGTGACATCAATTGATGACTTCCGAGAGCAACTGGGTGACGAGGTCAGAACGTTCGAACCGCTCGAACCGCAGGCTGAAACGGACGAGTAGCGCGTATCACGTAGGCATTTATGGACTGACAGACGTAATGCCGTGGTATCATGCAACACGCGTTTCGGGTCGGGAAACACTATCGTGATACTGGGAGTTACCGCAACTCGGAGGACCAGTTTCTGCGGTGGATCCGCGGCCCACTTGACAGCGGTATCAAAAACACGGGCGGGATCCGTGATCTCGGTGCTGATCGGTCGGATACGCCTGCAGCGCTCGTGCTCGTCTCCAACGACAGCGGCATCTCCCAGCACGACGACCCGTGGGAGGACACGCTCGCCGTCAACGCCGGCTACATCAGCTACTGGGGCGACGCAAAGGCATCGAACCCCTACGACGAGTCCACGCAGAACCAGAAAATCAAGACCGCCTTCGACAACGCCGCGGCTAGGCGGCGCGAGGACGTTCCGCCCGTCCTCGTTTTCCGCAAACCCGAATCAGGAGTCGTCGAGTTCTGCGGGCTCTGCGTTCCCGACCACTTCGAAGTCCGCGCGTACCGTTCTAAGGACGGGACGCAGGTCCCGAACTACCAGTTCCACTTCTCGATACTCAACACCAACGCCGTCCCCGTCACGTGGCTGCACGAACGCGCCCAGCAGAACGACGACAGCGCGGCACCTGACGTCTGGCAACACTGGGTCCAGACCGGGGAGGTTGCCCAGTGGCCGACCGGCGAACTCCTCGATTCGAGCGGCCGGATCCGCCGCTACGAAACGTCCGAAATCACCGTGAGCGACGCCTTCCGTGCAGATACACTCGACCGCTACGACCACGCGTGCACCCTGACTGGCATTCGAGAAGACGAGTTGCTGGATCTCGCGCACATCCTCCCACGGAGTCAACATCCCGATCTCGCAGAACACCCAGAGAACGTCTTCGTGTTGAACTCACTGCACCACCGCGCGTTCGACGCTGCGCTGTTCACTATCGATAGGGACTACCGGATCCGTACCAGCCCGTCATTCGATCCAGCGCACCCGTTCCTGCGGGAAACAATCCTTGACCGGGACGGCGAACAACTCGCATTCCCACCCGGCGCACAAGTCCAACCGTCGTTCCTGGAGGAACTGAACACCGGGCTCTCGTGGCTCTAGTACAGTATGACTCGATTCTGTAACTATGGATGAAATTATGAGAACTCATCCGGGAGCACCGATTTGGGAGGCCCGTTCAGGCGAAGTTGGTACGTACTGTCCCTGGTCCCTGTCGTTTCTCGCGTCGGATCCAGTAGTGGATATCCAGTCGTGAAGTTCTCGACGAGGTCCTCGTACTCTGGCAGGGTAATGTCCAACTGGTCGGCGAGGTAGACGATTCGTTTCGTTGCGGCTCCATTCCCGACTCGTCGCAGGCACTCGACGACTCGTTCCCACGAACATTGCGTGTCGACAGCGTTCTTCAGTGCCTTTGCAAGCTCGCTGATACCGCCGCAGAACTCCGGGTGGTCGGCGCAATCGACCAGGGTCTTCTCGATACTCGAAATGTTCGCCTGGTTCGACCCGACTGCAGTCGGTTGATAGCCGAAGAATTTCTGCTCAGTGACGGTCACGGGTCGATACGTCACCCCGTGGATTTCGTGCTCTTGAGCGCGCGTTGTCGTCACGATGTACACCGTTCGGGGCACCTGCTCCGTCAGTCCGTGATGGTTCAGCGCACTCCAGTACCCAACGTACATCGGCTCCACCAGGGCGGACGCGATCACGAACTCGTGCGCTGTATACACGGCGTTCTCGCCCGCAGCAAGTGGCAGAATCAGGTACTTCCCGT
The DNA here is from genome assembly GCF_013391635.1 of Natronomonas gomsonensis. Classification (GTDB taxonomy): domain Archaea; phylum Halobacteriota; class Halobacteria; order Halobacteriales; family Haloarculaceae; genus Natronomonas; species Natronomonas gomsonensis_A. Next base: position 373,224 of record NZ_JACAWU010000001.1, read on the forward strand.
GCGCGACTCGCTCAAGCCAGCCTTTCTCCTTGAGCGCATACGCCATATCCTTCGCCGACTTTCGCGGGATATCCAGAACATCCGCGAGGTCACTAATGCTGATGATCTCCCGGTTCTCGCTTGCGAGCCGTGACAGCGCCTGCGCCTCGCGCGTCGACAAGCTCTTTCGTTGAATCTCTACGCCGTTTGTTGACTCCATAGCCGCTTACCGTACATAGATCCTAAATCGCATCAGTAATAAATGACGTCTTGAAACATAGTTTGAGAAAAGCGGGTCATAGGTCAGTGGACGTACACAAAATCTAAATCTGAATACAACCTCCACTACTTCGTCGAGTGGGGAAGCGGACTCTGGACGCTCTTTCTTAACACAACCGAGCGACGACTCGTTCTCGCTTGAACGACTGGGAAAAGGTTCTTATGCGGTAACTGCTTTACTTACAGTAGACGCAACTGGAGGCCCAACAATGACGTTCCAAGAACGACTCCGCTCAATCGAAGAGCGGTACGACGTAAGCCAGAGCGAACACGCCCGGGAGCTCGGACGTACTGTCGCGGACCTCCAGGACTAACGCGGTTATTCTGCCTCATCGAGGAACGAGACGAATTCTGCTTTGCCAATACCCTCGGTAGTGATGAGCTCATCGTGTCCAGCACGGGTAACAGATTCAATGAGGAAGTCCGTACAGAGCTCTGTATGCACGTCACCATAGTACGCGTAGGCCTCTGAACGAGTGAAATCAAGGTCATACTCTGCCAGAACGATCTCGATGCCATTCTTCCGCATAACAGTGTCACATCCCCACTCAGAGAGTAACGAGAACGCCGTCGTATTCCGCCGAACCGTGAGAAGCCGCTTCGACTCGGTAATGTACTCGTTGACCCACGTCTTCCAGTCGTACTCTTCGGTCGCAAAGTCAGGGAAGGAGAATCCGGTTTCAATACTCTCCAGGTACCATTGAGCCATACTGATCGATGTCCGGTGATTCGCGTTGGGCAGCGCGTGTTTCAGAATGAGTGTAGACATAAGCTGCCCTGCGACATCGATGGCGGTACCGGTCCAATCCACGCGTGCGAGAGCGTCGGGGATCCGCTCTAATTCGATCTGCTTGTAAATTTCGAGCTTCGTTTCCTCCTCCAGTTCCTTTTCCTCGATGATCTCCTCGAAGATCTGAAGCAACCGCACCGTAATCGTCCGGTTCTGTGGCGACATCTCATCGAGTACATCTTCAAACTCGTCATCAAGGTCCTCGACCGTACCGCTCGCCCCGCGATTTGTATACAGTACGAAGAATTCCTCATCCAGATCGTACTGCTCAATAATTGCATCTTGCCCGGACGTCGTTATCTCATCCCTGTCCTGAGTAACGTACGCGAGAGAATACTGAGAATCCTCGGGATGATGGTAATAGACACAGGCAGTCATCCCATCAGCGTAGGCGACAGACCGAATTAAAACACACTACATCCAAAGCTTGGCCAACACACATCCCCTGAATTACCCTACGTCGGTAAGCTGGGTTGCCAGTTTTTCGAGCTCGTTGACCTCGTCGATAGCACCCAGCCATCGATCCGGAAGCTGTGAGGCCCCGAACCGCGCCCCAGCGACTGCGCCCGCAATCGCGCCAATCGTGTCCGTATCACCGCCGCGATTCACTGCCGTCACAAGCTCATCAGGCGCGCCCGAACCGACGTAGTCAAGCGCGTCCTGTAACGGCGTGTCCGCATCTTCAAGCAAACCAGCCACCGTGAGGTTCTCGGCGAGGGTGATCGCCAGTTATTGCAGCATCTCGTCGGGATTCATTTCAGTACTCGTGTCTCATATTGGACTGAATGCGCTGTTTCATCCACGCCCACTCATCTGATTGACCTTCTCCTCGGCGCGCCCCATGTAGTGGATACCGTCGATGCCATCACGCTTGATTTTCCGTTGCAGCCAGAACGCCTTACGAATCGCCCCCTCACCGTGGGCGTTGATGAGCGCCTCGATTGCTGGATTACTCTGCGCCATACTCGATACTCGTAACCTCGAAATCTGACGGCAAGTCGAGATACCACACCGGGTCGAGTGCCTGGATCTCGGACTTGATGGCGACGAGAATCAGGTCAGGTGGATACTCGTCGTCGTAGTTCACGTCGTCCTCGACCGGCCAATCAAACGACCGCGTGCCGTTCTTCACCCGTTCAAGGTAGGCTACGACCTCGCCGTCCGGGTCTGCACCCGTGTACTCGTAGTCGATGGGGTCAACTTCCACCCATCCCGCGGGTGCGAGGTCGCTCCCGATGATTTCAGCGCGAATCGTCATGCGAGGTACTCCTGCCAGATGTCGTACATCAGGTCATCGAAGTTGAGCCGACCGTGTTCAGCACTGATTGCTGAGGTAGACGCAAACTCGACTGGCCAGCCAAGCGCGTCCCCGCACGCTAGCCCAAGGAGGACACCACGCGCCCGATCCAAATCCATACGTCACTCAAGAACTACCGCTGAGAAAAATGTAGGGAGGTAGTTACTCGTCAGGTTTCGTTCCGGTACGAAGATTCTCCCGGTATTCAGCCCACGCTTGGTACATCTCCACTCGTTCTTCCTCCGTCATCGTGTCGTGCTCGTCCGGATCGTAGAAAGGGAGCTCGTCCTTTTCAGGCATCTCCATAACCCGTCCCAGCGGATAGAGTTGCTCATAGTAGTGTTCAAGCACCCAGTCTTCACCGTGCTCATCGATGGCTTGCTGGATGTACGGGGCGGCCTCCGGGTACTCATCGGAGAGTGTCTCGGTCATTGGTAGTCGTGTCCTGCTGGGGTTTTCTGAGTCCGTACGTCCAAGCGTTGGGGCTCAGGCTTCCGTGAATTCGGCGAGCGAGTGATTCGCGCTGGTACTGTTCCACTTGCCGATTTGAATGAGCTCGAACGTGTCGATGCGAGCGTCGAGCGCAGCGGCGATCTGTGTCTGGACTGCGGTGGAGAGACTGTCGACGCGGATCGCGGTGAGCGCGTGCTGGGTGAGGAAGTAACTGGTTGCAAGGCTCGTCGGGGCGACGACGATGACGTTCGATCCATCGACGTCGTCAAGCGCGACTTGGGCATCTCGGTACTGGAACACCGTCGCATCCAGTTCATCGACGGGGAAGAGACAGCCAGCAGCACCGTACTCGATACTCGCCCCCGCCGACTTGAAATGCCCGTTGAGCATAATTACATATAGATATATGCTTATTACGCATTAATCTTGTGGTAGGTACCATAATCCGGCTTTGTTGAAACCCGCACACGGTGACGGGTTTTGGTGGTCGGACTGATTATTAAGAAGATAGCCCGATTGACAGTATTCGCCGGGACTAGGGTCGGGAAAGACACTCGCGGAAAATCAACCAGTCGGACGGGTATCGGCTGGCGACGACACCTCGGAAAGGCTCAGAACTGTGAGATCGGCTCGCCGAAGGAACTGGGCATTGATAGCAACAATAACCGTGCTCAAGGACATCAGTAGCGCCCCGACGGCCGGGGACAGCAGAATCCCCCACGGGAAGAGGATGCCCGCTGCCAGCGGGATGGCGAAGACGTTGTAGCCGGCCGCCCAGACGAGATTTTCTCGCATCTTCTTGTAGCTCGCTCGGCTTAACTTGACGAGTCGGACCACGTCCATCGGATTGTTCTGTACCAGAATGATGTCCGCCGACTGGACCGCAACGTCAGTTCCGCTTCCGATAGCGATCCCGATGTCCGCCCGGGTGAGTGCCGGTGCGTCGTTAACGCCGTCACCGACCATCCCAACGAGTTTGCCTTGGTCCTGCAGTTCAGTCACCTTCTTGTCTTTGTCTTCGGGAAGGACCTCCGCGAATACGGTGTCGATGCCGAGGTCCTCGGCGACGGCATGAGCCACGTCCGCAGAGTCCCCCGTGAGCATCGCCACTTCGATACCGAGGTCGTGGAGCGCTTCAACGACCCGGTAGCTCTCCTCACGGACGACGTCCGCCATTGCGAACGCCGCGACGGGCGAGCCGTCGCGGACGAGATAGACGACTGTTTGGGCGTTCGCACCAGCCTCGTCAGCGAACGCCTGGAGGGAAGTCGGGACATCGCTGTCGAGATGTTCGAGGAGGTTCGGCCCGCCCACGTGGACGGTTTCGTCCGCAACCGTCGCCCGCACACCGCGTCCTTTGAGCGCCTCGAAGTTCGTGGCGTTCGGTGCGGTGACTTCCCTCTCATCAGCCTCCTTACGGACAGCTTGGGCGATCATGTGTTCGGAATCGCCCTCGACCCCGGCGGCCAGCGCGAGCGCTTCGTCCTCAGTGATGGCTTCGGTTGTCTCGACGCCAACGACCCCGTGTTCGCCTTTCGTGAGCGTCCCCGTTTTGTCGAACACGATTGTATCGAGATCTCGCGCCTGTTCCATGGCAATTCGGTCGCGGATGAGCATTCCGTTTCGTGCGGCCATCGAGGTGTTGATGGCGACGACGAGCGGAATTGCCAGCCCGAGCGCGTGCGGACAAGCGATAACGAGGACGGTGACCACCCGCTCGATTACTGTTGCGTTGAACTGAACCGCAAGTGTCCACGCGATAGCGGTCACGACGGCCGCACCGAGCGCGACGTAGAATAGCCACCCTGCTGCCCGGTCGGCGAGCATCTGTGTCTTGGACTTACTCTGCTGGGCGTCTTCGACGAGCCGCATAATGCCAGCCAACGTCGTCTCGTCGCCGGTCGCGTCGATTCGAACCCGAAGACTGCCGTCACCGTTCACTGTACCACCGATCACCTCGTCACCTGGTGCCTTCGAGACGGGGCGAGATTCGCCGGTGATCATCGCCTCATTCACGTCGGAATCGCCTTCTTCGACCACACCGTCTGCTGGGACGCTCGCCCCAGGACGGACGAGCACAAGATCTCCCTCTCCGAGTTGGTTCACGGGGACCTCCTCGGTTTTCCCTGATTCAGTGAGTCGCTCTGCGGTGTCGGGCATCAGCTTCGCTAATTCGTCGAGTGCGCTGGAAGCCCGGCGGACCGACCGCATCTCGATCCAGTGACCCAACAGCATGATGTCAATGAGCGTCACCAGTTCCCAGAAGAACGCCGACTGCGCCGGGAACACGACACTCGCTAGGCTGTAAACGAACGCGACGGTAATGGCCATAGAGATGAGCGTCATCATCCCGGGCGCACGGTCTTGCAGTTCGGGGACCGCCATCTTCAGGAAGGGGATGCCACCGTAGGCGAACACGATCACTGCGAACACGGGGTTGATCCATTCGCTACCGGGGAACGCCGGGACAGAAAAGCCCAGCCACTCCTGCAGGGTCGGGCTGTAGAGAAGAACAGGAATCGACAGGAGTGTCGAGACGACAAAGCGCCGGCGGAACATCTGCTCGTGGCCCTCGTGCATCCCACCGTGATCGTCATGGGCGTCGTGCTGGCTGTTTGTACCGTGGTCCGCTTCGTGAGACGGCCCGCGGTCAGCTTCCGATATCTGCGATCTTTCACTCCGCCCCTCAGTACGGGACTCATTGTGTTCACTGTGTGAGTCCCCGCTCTGATGCGTAGGGTCAGTCTCGTCAGTCGCTCTTTGGGATTCGTCGTCCATTACGAAGTGATTGACTCCAGGGGTGCTTCAACGTGAAGGCCACTGTAAACTGCTATGTCCTCTGAACAGGCGGGAAACCTGCGAAATACGCACGGGGTTGATACGGTCGGAGATGATCCTACGTCTCTGTTCGACGGTCTCTGTACGTTTTGATCGCTAAAAAGACGTATATTGCACCGATGATCCGTACGGCCGTAGTGAATTGCTCATTCCAGTCGATAGAATCTGGGCGTTCATAGAGGAGCGTGGAAGCAAACTTACGATACAGGTTTGGGAACACGAGGATGACTGCGCCGAACACCCCGGTGAGGTTCATCATCCACGCATACGACCGGCCCCCAAGAAGGGAGACCACGGCCACCAGAACCCCCTCAAATCGTATAGCTGGGTTGATCCACACTCTCAGAGTTCCTTCACCAGGGTTAGCGATAGCGAGTCTCTCAAAGAGCGCAACGATCTCGTCCGGAAACAGTGTTGTAACGGCTCCGAGGACACCAATGAACATCCGTAACATACGTTACTGAACGACAGGTACGTATTTAACTGAAATGAGGTGCTAAGTCCCCTTCCTCAAGGAGCGAACGGCGTCAGCTGTGAGCGAGTAGGGCGGGGTAGTTCACTGCGTGAGTCGTTGTCTCAGGACGTAGTGGAGTATGCCACCGTGTTCGATATACGTCACGGCCGTCGGCGTTCCGACCTGCGCCGTTACCGGGAACTCGATGGTCGAACCGTCCGCACGTTCGGCGATAACGGTCAACTCATCCATCACGTTGAGCCCGTCATCAAGACCGTGAATTGTGAAGGTCTCCGATCCATCCAGTCCGAGAGCCCCCCACGAGTCACCGTCATCGAACTGTAAGGGGAGCACACCCATGCCGACGAGGTTGTCACGGTAAATGCGCTCGTAACTCTCAGCGATCGTCGCACGGACGCCAAGCAGATCCGTTCCTTTCGCCGCCCAGTCCCGACTGGACCCAGTCCCGAACTCCTCGCCAGCCATCACGACGAGCGGCGTCCCCTCGTCTCGGTAGCGGCGACTGGCTTCGAATACGGTAGTTTGTTCATCGGTCGGGTGATGGACCGTGTAACCGCCCTCGACACCGTCGAGCATCTCGTTTTCGATGCGGACGTTGGCGAACGTCCCCCGCATCATTACCTCGTGATTGCCCCGACGTGCGCCGTAGGTGTTGAACTCGTATGCCTCAACACCGTGATCGAGCAGCCACTGACCGGCAGGGAGATCGGGCCCGAACGGGCCAGCTGGACTGATGTGGTCGGTAGTAACGGTATCACCGAGCATCAGTAGACTACGCGCGCCCTCGATATCAGCGACCCCTGGTTTCTCTAACGGGAAGTCCTGGAAGAACGGCGGTTCGCGGATGTACGTCGAATCCTCGTCCCACTCGTAGACATCACCACTTGGCACATTGAGAGCAGCCCACCGCTCATCACCCTCGAACACGGACGCGTACTTCTCCGCGAACATCTCAGGAGAGACGTTCTCGTGAATCGCTGCCTGTACGTCCTCTGTATCAGGCCAGATGTCAGTCAAATAGACCGAGGCACCATCCGCATCGGTGCCCAGCGGCTCGTGTTCGAGGTCGATATCCATTCGGCCCGCGAGCCCGTAGGCGACCACGAGCGGCGGACTTGCGAGGTAGTTCGCCCGGATCTTCGGATGGATCCGCGCCTCGAAGTTACGGTTCCCCGAGAGGACGCTCGTCGTCCACAGGTCGTGGTCGTCGATCGCCTGCTCTATTGGGTCCGGAAGCGGCCCGGCATTCCCGATACAGGTGGTACAGCCGTAACCGACGACGGCGTATCCGAGCTCTTCGAGATACGGAAGCAACTCTGACTCTTCGAGATACTGCGTTACCACGCGGCTCCCCGGCGCGAGACTCGTTTTGACGTACGGCGGGACATCCAAGCCTTTCTCGATGGCGTTCCGGGCAAGCAGACCCGCGGCGATCATCACCGACGGGTTCGACGTGTTCGTACAACTGGTGATGGCGCTGACGAGGACGTCTCCGTGCCCGATTTCCACCGTCTCACCGTCGAGGTCAACCTCGACGCGTTTCGTCAGCGGACTCAACTCGGATTCGGTCTCGACTTGAACGCCACCATCGGTCTCCGCACCGGCTGCGCCACCCTCACCAAGCCACCGCTGCAAGGCGTCCTCGTCGACGTCATCGAGATCGTCTTCGAACTCCCCGTGGAGAAGCTCCCGGAAGCTCCGCTTCACGTCTCCCATCGGGATCCGGTCCTGTGGCCGCTTGTGCCCAGCCAGACTCGGCTCGACGGTCCCGAGGTCGAACTCGACGACCTCGGTGTACTCCGGTTCTTGTTCCCCGAACAAGCCTTGTGCTTCAAGGTACTCGCGGACGAGATCGATGTGTTCGGGGTCGCGTCCGGTGAGTTCGAGATAGTCGAGCGTCTGCTCGTCGACCGGGAACATACTGATCGTCGAGCCCTGTTCCGGTGCCATATTGGCGATCGTCGCTCGGTCGGGGACCGTGAGGTTCTGTACACCGGGGCCGAAGAACTCGACGAACCGATCGACGACGCCGACCTCGCGGAGCCGTTCGGTGATGTGTAACACGAGATCCGTGGCCGTCGCACCCTCGGGCAATTCGCCCACCAGGCGGACCCCGACGACCTCTGGGAGCTTCATCGTGATCGGCTGGCCGAGCATCGCCGCTTCCGCTTCGATGCCGCCAACGCCCCAGCCGACGACGCCGATACCGCCGATCATCGGCGTGTGGCTGTCCGTCCCGACGAGCGTGTCCGGCAAGATCCAGTCCTCGCCGTCCTGTTCGCGGGCGTGGACGACACGGCCGAGATGTTCGAGATTCACCTGGTGGACGATGCCGGTCCCCGGCGGAACGACGTTGAAATTCTCAAAGGCGTTCTGTGCCCACTTGATCGCGCGATACCGCTCGGAGTTTCGCTCGTACTCCAGTCCGACGTTTTTCTCGTAGGCGTCTTCGGAGTCGAAATAGTCGACCTGGACGCTGTGGTCGATCACGAGGTCACAGGGAATTTCCGGTTCGACCAGGGTCGGATCCCGGTCTTTGCGATCGACTTCGGAGCGAAGGGCTGCCAGGTCAACGACTGCGGGCACGCCGGTTAGGTCCTGCAAGACGACCCGAGACGGCGAGAACGGTACCTCTGCATCCGGAACATCCGGTTCCCAACCAGCAGCGTTCCTGACATCCGCTTCGGTCACAGTCTCGCCGTCGACGTTCCGGAGTACCGACTCCAGGAGGATCCGGATACTCACCGGGAGCGAGTCGAGATCGCAGAGCCCCTGTTCGTCGAGAGCTCGAAGGTTGGCCATCTTGTACGTCGTCCCGTCGACGTCAAGTTCGCGGACAGCATCGAATGGAAGTGTATCAGTCATAGTATCTACATATGTGATTGGCAATCATATCAAACTCTCCCTGAATCCGATTCGACAAGAATCGAGATTTGTTACGCGGAGACATCGTATCCAGCGTCTTCGACTACAGTCACGAGCTCATCCCGTTCAGCGGATCCCTCAACCGTTGCGGATTCCGAGTCCCGATCCGCACTTGCAGAAGTGACGCCGTCTACTTCTTGTAGGGCCTCTTCGACGGTCTCCTCGCAGTGTTCACAACTCATCCCTTTGACAGTGATGGTCTGGCTCATATTCACTCGTAGATAGGAGGGGAACTTCTATGTGGTTTTCTGCTTGGAATCCAATGTTATCCCGACTCTAAACCGCCGGTTTCGAAAGTGTCACTTTGGATCAAAACTGTACCGTACGATTCACTCCCGATCGGGTTCCCAAAGGAAGAGCGCGACGCCGAGGCCGACAACGACGAAGAACACGGGGATAACGGTAAAATCGATGAAACCTATCGGTTCCTGACCCATGATACGACGAGCGAGCGGGCTGGCCAAAAACTGGAGCGAAAGGAGCAATAGGACGCCAACCCGATGAGAGGTGTCTCTCTCACATTAGGACTCTCGATGGTAGGTCACTCGACGACGAACGCTCCGTCGAGATACATGTACTCGTGGCCGTACCCACACTCTCTGTGACAGATCGGCGTGTAGTCACCGCGCTCGGACGCGGAGAGTCGTGCCGTCGTCGTCGACGTCGCGTCGGCCGGGAGCGGGATGGGGTGGAGCATCATGTCTCCCTCGCCCATGTGGCCCATATTCTGCCCCGACGGTATGACGGCGAGGCTGTGGTCCGGGTAGTTCTCGTTTGCCTCGTTGAGCACGTCGTGGAAGTCGCGGTTCCGCGGCGATGGAATGCGCTCTTCGTTACGCTCTTCGAGCGTTTCGTGATCCGGAATTGCCTCCCTGACGGTAGACGGCAGTTTCTCCAGGGCAGTCTCCGCGCTCGTATTGAACGCGACGATTTCGACGGAGTCTCCGCGATCGAAGACGATGCGATCGTGTTCAGTTCCGGTGTCGTCCAGCAGAATGAACCCCCAGTGATACGACCCGACATACACTGTGGTATCGAATGCTCTCCGACCACCGGAGAGCCCGTTAGACACACATCCGGAAAGCGCAGCGACCGCACCCCCAGTAGCTGACAAAAATCCACGACGGCGTATGGATGCCATCGCAGTGATCACTCGTCCCTTTTGAGCCTTTCCCGTCGGGTTTCAAACGCCTCGTCCGAGAGATCGCCACGAGCGTAGGCCACTCGAAGCTCCTCAAGTGCTTCGTCTCGGGACTCCTGGTGACCGATGAGTCGGCGGGCGAGTAGATAGCCGCCTCCGAGAAGAACGATCACGAACACGAGCTGGAGGACGACGCCGACGATGCTGTATCCACCGTCGCTGTAGGGCCCACTCATCATCCCGCCGTATCCCATCATCCCCATTCCGCCAAACCCCATCATCAGAAGCGGCCAGAGGACGAGGATCCCGAGAACGACGAGTAGGACTGTCGTGAGGTCACTCCGTTTCTCTGACATTTCAGACCACCTCGGTTCCGTCGACGGCAGCCAGGACACGTTCGAATCGCTCGGTGACCTCGGTTGCGATGGAGTCAAGCGCGTCGTTATCCGCGATCCCGACTAACTGTTCCGGGTCAACCGCACTCACGACGATGTCGCCATCATCGTTCTCGTAGACGATGACGTTACAGGGTAAGAGCGCGCCGAGTTCGATTTCCTCGATCAAGCCGTCGTACGCCAGCGGAGGGTTACACGCACCGAGAATGCGATACTGGCGGAATTCTTCGCCGAGTTTCTCCTTGAGCGTCGCCTGGATGTCGATGTCACAGAGGACGCCGAATCCTTCGTCTTCGAGCGCTGCGATCGTCGTGTCGACAACGTCGTCGAATTCTCCGGTTACTGCTGTTTGTATTGTATAGTTCATGAATTACATACCCCGTCCACGGGGTTAACGGTTGGGTGCCCCAACGGTGGGCGTTGGGAGTGTGATGTATCGGCTGGAACAACACCGAATCCGGTCATCCGGTACGTTCCAGCTGTTTTCGCCGTCGATCGAATTCGTCATCCGAGAGCTCCCCGCGGGCGTAGCGCTCACGGAGAACCGACAGCGACTGCTCTTCGTTCCCACCGGATCCTCGGTTGAGGAGCGCATAGCCGAGATAGAGCGGGACAGCTATCAGAAGCCCCATCCAAAGGAGGCCCCAGAGGCCCATTCCACCGCCGAAGAGCCCCCAACCGCCACCACCCATCATCCCACCGTCGTATCCTCCGCCACCGTGAGCGACAGCGGTGCCCGTTGCTGCAACCAACAGCGGAATGCCGAGCATAGCGATTCGACGAGCTGTCCGTCCGAGGGTGCTTATGTAGTATGTCATTGTGATCGTCTCTTGGGTGATTCGAGTGTCTATCGTGCTGAACGAGTGTTCCGGACAGGGATCGTTAGCAGCCGTGCCCCTGTCCGTTCATCCCGGCAGTGGTGTGATCGTCGCCCGCCATATCCTGGGCCATCTCATCGACAGTCACACCCATGTGCGCTTCCATCTCGTCAACGGCGTCCGGTCCCATGTGGTCAGTCATGTGACCTTCCATCCAGACCGCCCAGTCCGCTGCATCACCATCAGCCGCCGTCTCGTTCCCCTGCGTTGGTTCGTCACCGTGTGCGCTGACTACCGGGGCGGCGAACGCGAGTCCGACGAGCGCGAGCGCCACGAGCAGCCACCGTCCAAGGTTTCTGTTGGTCATTGTCCTTCGCCTCAAGTAGTCCTACAGGGGATACGGAGTTATCTCCGCGGGTGTGAACCCAAACAGGAGACCGTTCGAGAACGTCTATAACGCCATCTAACCGTTTCGTTCCACGAAGACCGTTCATACCCGTCGAATTCGAGCGGAAGAGACTGCACCGATTAGCCGCTAGTCTCCTGGCTGTTGCTGTCGAAGCTCATCACTCGGATACACGCGATAGGTCCGACCTTGTCGTTCCCGGTACAGCAGACCGCGCTCTTCGAGTGAGCTCACGGTCTGACTCACCTTGCTCTTCGAGAAATCAGACCGATCCCGGAGTTCGATCTGCGTAATCCCGGGAGAATTCAGGACCGGTTCGAGGACGCGGCGTTCACCGTCCGGTAAGAGATCAAGAACACGTGCCTGCGGATCCGATTCAGGATTGATAGATCTCGCTTGCGAGTCTTCACCAGATGTCGGCGTAGTCATTGCTGCCGATGTCTGATCGGAATCAACAGACTCCGCCGAGCCGGCCCCTTTCGAATCGGTAAGTTCCTCCCGAGCGACGAAATAGACGCCACCGATAAGGCCTGCCACCAGAAGGGTTCCGACCATGTACCAGAGTGGATCCGGTCCGTGCATCGTCCCCATGGATGAATCCATCATCGACCCCATCGACTGCTCGAAGGCACGACGCTGTTGATACGCCTGCCAGCTGAGTACCCCGCCGGCTAAAAGGACAAACCCGAGGAGCATACCAACCACAGTATCCGCTCGACGCCGGTTCATATGCCGGCCCCGGATAGCGAGGTCTGACTATTCATACCGTCAATGTGGGCGCGACAGGTGTGACAATTGCGGATTGTAACTGCGATGCTGCAGTCCTTCATAACAGATGGGTCACGTTACAGGCATCAGTGGTCATGGTCGTGATCGTGACTTGAGATCTGTGGGCTGTGATCAGCAAACTTCATCGGATCTTCTTCGAACGTGCGCTTGCAGGCCTTCGAGCAGAAGTAGTACGTCGTCCCGTCGTGAGACGCGCTCGGACCGTCGTCGTCAGTCCGCATACCGCACACCGGATCACGATACTGACCTGGTGCGCCGAGTCCCCGCCGATAGACGTACAGGAGGAATCCGGAGAGCGCGAAGGCGATGAGGTTGAGATAGAAGGTGTAGTTGAGTTCGAAGTACGTCTGCTCGGTCGCCGTCTCTCCACCAGCCAGATCCGGGACGATGCCGAGGGCGTCGAACAGCAGCTCCATGAGGAAGCCGGTGAACGCCATCGTCACAAAGAAGACGCCAAGGATGTACAGCATAATCTTCCAGCCGTAGTACTTCCGGTAGACGTTCAACACGGGGATCGTGATGAGGTCGGCGTAGACGAACGCAATGATACCGGCGAAGCTGACCCCACCGCCCCACAGCGCGACGGCAAACGGAACATTACCCATACTACCAACGAAACTGAGGACAGCGATGATGACACCCATGATCGCGTTCTCGGCCGTTACAAGCAGGCCATCGCCCTGGATAAACAGGGTGTTCCACACCCATTGTGGGACGAAGACGATGACGAACCCGGAGATGAGAAACCCCGCGATGATGTCCTTCCAAATCATCGACCACTCCTTGCGGTACTGATTGGCGATCTTGTACCAGCCGCCCCACGACAGCAGTTCGTCGCGCCACCCGCCGCGACTCGACGTCTCCTGGCGGTAGGTCTCCATACAGCCTTCCGAGCAGAATTTCAGCGTCTCTCCGCCATCTGTCGTGAGGGCATACTCGTCTTTGCCCTCCATTCCGCACGTGGGGTCCTCCGTGATGCCCGATTCCCGATCACGTTCGTTGAGCGTCTCCCGGACCTCATCGAAGAGGGTCTCGGGGAGTGTGAGGTGGACGATGACAGCCATGACTGCGATGAGGATGAGCCCGCCCAGCAATTCTGCGAGCAGGAACTCCCAGCCCAGCAGAATCAGGATCATCAACCCGAGTTCGACGATGAGATTCGTCGACGCAAACATGAACGCCAGGAAGTTCACCGCGTGCGCCCCCTTCTTGAACAACCCCTTCCCGATAGCGACGGCCCCGAAACTACACCCACTGCTCGCCGCGCCGAACGCGGTCGCCTTGGTGAGGCCGCTCAGATCACCATCACCCAGGACTTGAGCCATCCGCTCTTTGGAGACGTAGACTTGAACGAGACTCGTGATCGTGAGACCCATGATGATCGCCCACGCCGCCGTCCAGAGAAATCCAACACCGATTCGGAGGGCTTCGAAGATCCCCTCAATCATCGTCACCTGCATGGTTGTACCAACGTAAGGATCATCTATTGCAGTTTTCCTTAAGATACTGCCCTTCTAAGAACTCTCAACTATGGATTCAAAAGTTACTAAGTTCGATTCCAGATGGTTCTAAGTCGAAATCGCATTGAACTGTAACCACGTACGTGACACTAGAGACGGTCTTACGGAGTGAACTCAAATGCCAAAAAATACGGATGACACACGGCTGGTCACGATCATCCTCATTATCATCGGTGCGGTCATCATCTTCCCGATGTTATTCATGGGGTTCGGGATGATGGGATTCGGATCGATGATGGGCGGTATGTGGGGCGGTGGAATGTGGGGCGACGGAACGATCTCGGGCTGGATGTTCATCGTCGGCATCGTGATGCAACTCCTATTCCTGGCTGCCATTATCGGCGGTGGTTACCTCATCTACAGGGTGGTCGCGGGCAGTGAGAGTGGTTCAGACCAAGCACTCGAAGAACTCCGGCTCGCGTACGCTCGCGGCGAGTTAACCGACGAAGAATACGAGCAGCGACGAGAGGCACTTGAACAAGACACGGAATCACGGTAAGACTAATCTGGGTGATGAGGGTGACATCCGATCATCGTCACACGACGCAACCGTCGCTCCCAGCGTGGCTCGACCGGTACACGACGTTGGGGCTGTATGGACTCCTCGTTGGAATCGGACTCTGTCTGGTTGCGTTTGTCACGAATCCGGTGCCTGACCCCTCGTTCCCGTGGGCGACGCTACCGGAGTCGCTTCGATTTCCCTTCGAGCAGCCACGAATCGAGCACTGGCCAGTAACGTACACAATCGGCATCTGGCTGTGGATCCTCGGGTTCCCGGCGCTGTTCCTTGCTGGCTACCGACGATTCGGAACGCGGACGCCGTTCGGCTCGACGTTGTGGCTTGCTGGCCTTCCGACGCTGGCGATGCTCGGGTGGACGACTTACTGTCGATTCTTCTGGCCGAAACTCCATCCACCGACTTGGAACGCTCCCTCCTATACGCTGATCTGCTGGTTGTACTGCTCCTCGTACAATGTGGTTTGGAGTAACACCGCGTATCTGATCGCGCTGTTCGGTATTGTCGCAACGCTGCTCGCCGTACGAAACCAGAACGCAGACGGGGTCGCTCTTCTCGGGTTTGGAATCTTGGCACTCCCCCTCGGATTACCAGCAGTGTACGAAGGGTATCGCCGAACGACGACCTGAGAGAGTGACCGACTCAGATATAGTGTGCTTCAGGAGCTTAGAACGCGAACAAACGCACGTTGTAGGACACTCAGGAGACCAATCTACTGAATTTGTCGATTAGCAACAGTCGGTTACGTTTGGGGTCCACTCGCACGAATTGCCTGTCGTAAGGTCGTTCTCGTCGATGTGCGCTGAGAGACAAGCGTAGTTACAGAAGTACAGCGGAGACCCACAGTCGTCGTCACAATCGCGGACACAAATCGGGTCGTGGTCGAAGATACGCGACTCACAGTACACACATGTCTCCTCCGCGTCGGGAGTTACAACAGTCGTTGACATACCAGTACCTACAGATGCTGGAAAGGAAAACGTATCGTCCGGGTGTTGAGCAGCACTTCTGTATCGCGCACGCAAGTACTACCAATTATTATCGATTTCACCAATGACCTAGATTCACGAATCATACAAGCCGGGTCCCCAGTTTGACTATCCCCCACTCCCACCAAGGAGTATGTCCCGCGACCTCTACGACTGCACCGCGGCCGAACTCGCCACCCACTCCGTCGAACACCTCCAACACGACACGCCACCAAGCACCGCTGCCGAGTGGCTCGCCGAGAATGGCTACGACGCCGCCCCGGTCTACGCGAACGACGACCCAATCGGATTCATCCACAAAGACGACGTCACAACCGACGACGACGGCGACACCCTTGACAACCATCTCACCCCGCTGACCATCGACTACTTGATCAGCGGCGACTCATCGTTCACAGACGTCCTATCCGCACTTATTGAGCAACCCGTCTACTTTCTCGGCGGCCACAACCACGTCACCGGCATCCTCACCCGCGCCGATCTCAACACCGCTCCAGCGCGCATCTACCTCTTCGACCGCATCACCTACCTCGAAGAACACCTCCGCGAACTCATCATCGACACGAAACCAGACTGGAAAACCACGCCCGTCACCGCAGACGAACTCGACGACATCGAAAAACGATACGATGACGCACAAGCCGCCAACGTCGCGTTAGACGAACTCCACTACGCACAGTTCTCCACACTCGAAACCATCGTCACCAGCGTCGAAGCCTGCTGGCAAACCTGCGGATTCTCCACGAAAGGCGGTGCAGACTCCCGGCTCCACGAAGTCACTGACCTCCGCAACGACGTCGCCCACGCCAACCTCCTCGTCGAGAACACGGACAGCAACGAGTTCCTCAGCAGCGGCCGCACCACAGAAAACCTCTACAACACGCTCGAAACCATTCACGACGTCCTCTCGAACCTTCAAGACGCAGGGTACGATCCGGGAACCACAACACAACATGCCTCAGACACCCCCACTTCCGATTTGTCTCCAGAGTGATGGCTGACCATACGCCATTCAAAACCGGTGCTCACTCGGCAACCCGTGTCTCTGCGTGTCCTTCCTTCCGTGTTAACCAGTTCGCAGTCTACCTGTTTGACGAGATTTTCCCTCTCAAACTGGTTCCTAACCCGGTAGAACCGTTGGAATTCACAATTCGCGCGTCACGCGAAATCTCCTAAACCACTTTGCTCAGTCGAGTCATCATCTTCCTCTTCCTCGTACTCTTCCATCCGGGCCTCTTCTTCCTCTGTTACGCTCTCGCAATATCGTCGGATGAAGATATTCGCCAACTCCCGAGTCTGATCCAGTTGCTGCGATCCCTCTTGGATATTATCTTCACCAACATCCTGGACAAAACCCATAAACCGAATACTATACTCGCCTTCATCGTCCGCATCAGCTAGGTCAGCGCCGCAAAGGAAGTCTAGAGCACGACGAACCCATACCTGTTTCACTGTACCATTATGCATGTAGCCGTTGACCCGTTCAGTCAACTCATCAACTGACACTTCAACCGTGATTTCCTTCTGCCCGTTCGTTGCCTGCCACATCTCGTACTGATCCTCATTCAGGTACTCCGGGAAGATCTTATGCCATAGAAACGTCGCAAGGTACTGTCCTGGCGGGGCATCGTTACAAATCGGCTTCCGTACCTTGAACGAGCTGAAATGTTTCGGGTAGACACTCAGCGTTTGATATTCCCCTTCTGCTCCTAGAACATAGCTCAGTGAATCGGCTGCGTCAAGATCATCATCTTGAAACTCAAACTCCAGTTGGGTTACTCGCTGGAACTCATACCGCGACATCAACGCGTCCTGGTTGAAATGGTACCGTATCAGGACCGGGTTGCTGATGAAATTGTATTCGTTCTCCTCTGCAATCATCCGTTGAAGCCGTGTTCCGATCTGCGGGGCCGACGATCCTTCAATTATGATGACGATGTCGCAGGTATCAGGGACAGTGTAGCCATCTTCCGCATGTTTGATCGCAAGTTCGTCGTCGTAGTTGGCTATTTGTTGTAGTTCTGAAAGAATGGCCTGCCGGTCATCCGGAAACGTCCGTTTGATCTCCCCAATAAGACCGTATGACTCGTCGAAGAACACTGTGAAATCCGGTGTTAACGTCTTCTCGCCTGAATTTAAGGAGGGAAACCTGTCGAAGTAGAATCTGTCAAATTCTTCTGTATAGATGTAATTCAGTGAGGATTCCCAGCAAGAAACGATGTCAACTGCCTTGTCGTAGACACTGAACTCTTTCAGCAGTTCTTCTCGACTATCTGAAGACACGACTGCTCAACCTCCGACGAAATCTTCCACTCCATAACTGGCCTGTTCCGTCAATTCAACGGCACTCTCATCCAAGTCCCGGTATAGCTTGTCGGAGATTCGCATCAGGAAATTGGTCGAACCTCTGTAACTCGGGACGATCTTAATCGTCTTAGAGTCGGTTACGAAGACGTCACAGCTAGAACCATCGTTGAAATCAAGGACTGAAATGTGGGCGTACGGATTCTTGTGATACACTGTTACGCTTGACCGAGACAGATCGGCGAGTGCGTCAATCAGGTCCTTGTTGTCTTTAGTAGATTGGAAAACCGGGTTAGCGAACTTGACCTCTATCTCCTGGATGTCACCGGTGTCACGTGACCTCTCTTTGTCAGTGAAGAGCTCAGCTTTTTCCTGGCCGAAGCTGACGTAGTCCTCAAGTAGATAATTAAAGAACAACTCGACGTTGCCGGAGGACAGTTTTGTCGTTCCGTCCCGAGTGATGGTAGCTTCTAAATCGACCTCGGATTCCGACATCGACTTGAACAGAACCGAGTCGACGTAGTTACCGCCTTCACGAGCGGCACGGAAGACTTCAGGGTAGGGCCGTGTCTTGTAGGAGATCTCCCCCTCCTCTCGATGAGAGTAGGCGACCGCTTGAGTAACGATGATCTTCGAATTGAAGTCAGCAGCCTCACTGAACAGGTCAAGGACTGTCTCTAAATCTCTCGACGTGGCGTAGAACTCGGAGATGTGCGGTTCACATTTACTGATCACCCAGCCCAAGCCACGTTCAAAGAAATCTGCTCCGTGGGCGGTCAACGCCGTCCAAACCTGGGTATCCTCGTGGTTGAAAATAGCGAAGGAACCGTCCACAGTCCGGCCCGATCTCTTGATTTCCCGGGTTACGTTTACTTCGTAATGATCGCCGTGATCAACGATATCAACGTGGCTTTTGTTGAATCGAGTGTTCAGGAACTCGAATTGGTGGATAGGATTTTCGTGAGCGACGATGGATTTGAAGCTGACCGACGAGCGAGGGTTTTCTTTCAGATATGACTCGATACCGCGTCGGATCTGCGATAGCGAGCAATCTGAATACGCTCCTAAATCGGAGCTCTCCCCTAATCCATACATTGTAGTCGTTCAGTAACTATCCGCTTCTGCTTACTACCTGGGTTCGACTCTTGCTCGTGAAATAAATCTTTACCACCAGATATGAACCCGAGCATTGACGATACACGATTTGAAGGCATACTTGGCGTCCTCACTTTCGAGTCCGATCTATCTTCCGTTGACCGATTTCGCACCGGTATCTCTGCGCTGAGCGGTTATTGTAGTGGTGGCCTGCTCTATCCTCTATATAGTCAATACGGAGGCAATTTCCTTAAAATCCAGCCAACCATGGTGAAAGTGTTCCTCTGTCCGCAACAGAGAGCACAGTCGCTACACTCCAGCTCATCTCGGGCCAGGCTACGAAAGAGAGACAAGGGCTATCGACTGACACGACGGATATCGCCTGACTCGAACACAGCACGTTACCCTGCATTCTCCATACGAATCAGTACAGTCGGATTTTCGATCAGTCAGACAGCCAAATTACAACGCCGCATTCACCTCCTGTAGCGCGTCGATTGCTTGCTGTAAATGTACGCGCAAATCGTCATCGGCACCGTTCTCATTCACCGCCTGATCAGTACTCTCCACGCTCCCGTTCGAGGAACTCGTTTCGTGGGTCGTCTCAGTCGTCCCCCACGTTTCCGTCCGACCCAGCGACTCCGCACTCTGGTCTGCAACCGCGTCAAGTCGCTGCTGTTCATCATCTTCGGTTGCTGTGTCAGTCCCAGCTGTATTTCGCTCCGACCGTTCTGCGTCGGTCGGCCGTCCACCGCGGTTGAACGCGGACAGCGGGAAGTCGTACGCGCAGGCTCTCTTCCGCTTGTTGAACGTGGTTCGGCGCGAGATGCCGAGCACGTCGATGATGTCGCTGCGATCACACCCGCGGTCGAGTGCCTGCCTGACTTGCTCGTCTTCCATCCGCTGGAGTAGTAGCTGCGGGTCATCTGGAATGTGGCCGCGGGCCGAGTTCTCGATCTGCTCCGTGAGCCCCCATTCGCCGGTTTCGATGTCTTTGTCCACGATCTGCCGGTCTCTCGTCTCGACGAGGTTGTCGAGGCCCATGAGCACCCACAGCCGCTCACGAACCGCTGACACTGAATGATCGCTCGGCAACCCGGCCGCAATGTCCCCCGTTCGAGCCGGACCGTTCTCTGCTAAGTACCGCAGGATCTCGATGTCTTGCGGGAGCAGCACGCTCTGATCTTCCTCAGTGATCTCGACTGGCGAGTCGTCCGGCGTGCTCTGCTGGTGGAACCAGCTGTGACACGACCGGCACAGGAGCGTCAAATTCTCTAGGTCGTGCTCGTCCATCCCGTCCGGATCGCGCTCGATGTGATGGACGTGCAGCGTCGCCAAGCCGCCCTTCTGCGGGCCGCGCCGTCCGCAGGCCTGGCAGCGGTGCCGATACTCCGTTAGTACGTCATCTCGCGTCTCTGGATCCACTGTTTCGTGACACTCTCGGGGACTGGTCACCCCGGACTCGTCGCTCTCTGTGTTTGCGCCGCTCGATCCGTTCGGTCTGCTCGCTTCGTCGTGATTTCGTGGCTCTGATTCTGCCATGTTCGTGTAGCGTGTGGGTCGTTTTCTCGCCGGCACATCTCACAGATCCATATGGATTATCGCTTCAATCCGCAACCGCAGCATCTGCTCAACTTTCCGCGGCACTCACCCGACCGAATCCGGCGGCACCACCCAGTCATGCGCCGGCCCACACCGCACACGTAGTGCGTAGACTCGATCCACCCGCATCTCAGATCGACCTCGTCGGTGTCAACGATTTCACGCGAAACTCTGACTTCGAACAGTACCGCTCAGCAACCCGGCCCAGCGCTCGTGTTCTCAATACATCCGCTACGTTGTGGAGCACGAGCGCATCGAACCGACCGTCTCGGAACGCCGAAACAGCTTCTTGACTCTCCGCGAACGGGTCCAAATCACTGTACGACCCATCGCAAAGCACTTCGTACGCAGCCGCGAGGTCACCGCGCTCGTCGCCATCCACCGTCGTGTTGAACCGGTCTGTCACGAGCGGCATCACGTCCGCGTACGGCACGTCCACGAACGGCCAGGCGACATCCAACTGTGCGTATCGCGTCCGGAGGAACGGCACGTCAAACCCACCGTTCCACCGCTCCCCGTTGTACGCGACGAGCAGTACGTCCGCGTCACTGAGCCGCTCCTCTACGAATCCAGACACCCCAGCAAGCAGTCCTTGCTCGGACGTGTGCGACGATACGTTTACCAGCGTGTCCGCTGGCATCGCCGCCTCCACTGCATCAGTCACGGTCTCTGCTGACCGCCCGTCGGTCTGCAGAAACACCTGCACACCCATCGGCAACGAAAACCCGATCACCGTGACTTCGTCGACAGCAGCGAATCCGGTCGTCTCGATATCGAACGCAACCTGTTCCAGTACCACTACGCCTCACCTCCAGATTTAACAGCCGCGCGCTCGGGCACGCGGTCCTCATTGACCGGCCGCAGCCGGAACTCACCGAACCCGTACCTGGCGTGCGTCCCGACCCGCAACACGCCACTCTTCGCCGTCTCGACTGGACTCGGCCCGCCGTACCCGACGACCTGCCCGTGGTCAATCGTCTCCAGCTCGTAGACGTCACCGGCCTCAACGAGCCGTTCCTCGCGTCGACGCAGCCCGCCCGGACGCGGCGTCCACCACCACGGCACCGACTGGTCATCTGCCCCAGGGTACTCACTCGCCGTCACATACGGCGACACCAACTCCAACTCGAACGACCCCGCAGCGTCCTCCAGCGTGGCGTAATCGAGCGCATCCAGATCGACCGTCTGCGTTTCCTTCAGACTCGTCTCCCCCAGCCCGTAATTCCGCGCTCCGCCAAGCCGCAGCCCGTCCAGTACGTCCTCGTCGAGCGGGACGACGTCGCTACCCCCAGTGTCGTCGTGCACGTAGAAGTGCACGTACCACGTCATCGTTCGCTTCGAATTCCGCGACTCCCTGGGTAACCCAAACCGGACGGTCGGCGAGAACGCCACGCGCCCACCGTGCACGTGCAGATCGAACGTGTTGTGCGCGTCTCGCGGCCGCGACGCCGACAACCACCGCTGCGCCGCCCCCCGGAAGAGGAACAGGTCCTCGTACGACTCGACCGGCCGTAACCCAGCCCCGAAGTACGGCGCACCACCAGACTGCGAGTGCTCAGCCAGGTACCCGCCGTGCTCACCCGGGACGAACACGCCGTGACTCACCGCTACCGACCGCCGCGTCGACGCATCCACACGCCGGGCAATCGCCCGGTACAACGCGTTCCCAGACACGTAGTACGGACGCCCTAGGTAATCTTCGTCCAGCTCCAGCAGCACCTGCTGAATCACCGTCACTGTTCATCACCTCCAAGCCGAGAGCGGCGCTGCATCGTCCGCCACCACGCGTAACTCTCCTCGATGAACTGCAACGCCGTCGACCACGACCGGATCCGCCGCAACTGCGCATCCACCACACGCCACATCCGCTCGTCATCGACATCGAACGGATGCTCCGGCAACCGGGTCCACACATCAGCCCACGACATAGCCGGCGCAGCACCGAGCCGCGCCGCCGACTGCTCACCCGGCTCTCCAGTAATCCGCAGCGCGAACGACGGCATCACCAACACCGTTCGATGCGGCACCACACGCGGATCGGTCTCTCTATCTTCGGCCTCATCCACCAGGAGGTATAACTCGTCGAACCCGTACCCCGCCCGGTAGTTATCCACCAAGGCAGCTGTCAGCAACGTGTGGAACTTCAACGAGGTGTACGGGTAGTACACGGATTCGTTGAAGATCGACGCCACCGACGACTCCAGCCACGCCGCGTGCATCTCAACCGGATCCTCAATCTGCACCAGCTCCGCCAACGCACTCCGAATCCCGCCTTCGACCCGGCCCGCCGACGTCGCCGCCTCACCCGTCACGAGCGACAACCGGAACGGCGAGATGTGGTTCTTCACTGACTGCACCGGCTCACCGCGCGGCCGACTCAGTAACGCCGAATCACCGTCAGCGCCCATCGGCACTGGCTCGTTCACCGGCACGCCAGCGAACTCCGCCGCCGCCTCCTCATGCGACCGGCCACGCGACTTGTGTACATCGTGCCGGTACACCGACAGCATCGACACGTCCGCATCAGTCTTCACCGACGCTGATCCACCAACTGCGGTCGGCGACGAGGCCTCACCAGCGTCAGCCTCCTGTTCAATGATCGGTCGAATCCCCGTCGAGGGTGGCTGCAACTCGTCCAACTCGTCGCCGGGATCACCAGCACCCGTCACGCAGACTCACCTCCCGACTCACCGTCAGACATCGGTAAATCACCGTCACGCGACGCCGTCCGCGCCTGCAACGCCCTGACGAACTCCGGCCGGCACTCCGACTCCCACACCTCATCCTTCTCCGCCATCGCAGCAGTCGCGTCCTGCGCGCGATTGAACACGCGCCGCACCTCCCGCTTACTGTACAGCGGATTAATCACCCACACATCAGCGATTCCAGCACCGAAATTCCGTGCGCCACCGAGCTGGAACTCGAACTGATCACTATGTGCGTCGAGGAACGACACGGCCTCCAACAGCAACCCGACGAACTCCGGCTTCAACTCCCGAAGCGTCAGCAGCCACGTCCCCTCGACGTTGCCGAGGACGTCCCGGTCCGCCTGACGGAGCGGCAGCCCACCGTCTTCCTCGTTCCGCGACCGCACCTGATTCGAGAGTTGTCTGTAGTGCGCTTCCGCCTCACTGTCCAGGACATCCACCTGTCTCCGAATCGGCGAAAACGACACCGGGCGACGCAGCAACTTCCCAGGTTGCGAGCCGAACCCACCGAACAGGTCGTAGATGACACACCCGTCATCGTGGTCGTCGAGGCACGCGCCCTTCTCGTGATAACCCGAGTCGAGGTCGCGCTCGTACACGTTCGCGCGCATGTAATCCCCATCCGGCTCACCAGGATGGCACGCCGTCGCCCCGGCAACCTGGACGACTTGCTCACAACCGTGCCGCAACCACCCCGACAAGGTGAACGGCGAGATCTGCCCCTCAATCTGATTCATCGCATCGTCCGCCTCGTACCTCTCCGCCGACGCATGATGCCGGTCCGTGACGATCCCATCACCAGGAGACAGCAGGTCGATTTCGAGCCCGACGTACACGTCCGGCAGCAACATCTCCTCCACCGACCGCGGCAGCTCCACCTCGACATCGAGATGCGAATCCACGAGCGCCGACTCACCCGCCGTCATCGCTCCACATCACCCCAGAACAACCCGCGGACCACATCATCGTCCGGACGGCTCGCACGACGCCGCGCCTCTCCCAAAGACACCTTCGCCGACGCCTCGGGCGTTTCTGGTTTCTCGACACCAGACGCAACGTTCGCAGACAAACCACCACCACCATCTGGGATCTTCCGAACCGACTTCGTCGCCGCCGCACTCACCGCCACCACCACGGGATCCAACAGCACAGGCCACGACGACTGCGTCGCCCCATCAGAACACCACCCTACACGGCCCTCAACCACCAATTCACGCACACCCAACGTGTACTCCTCCGGCAGCTCGTGAACTCCATCACCGCACACCACGTAACCGACCTGAAACATCACCTCACCAGCCGGCCGGAACACGTACACAACGACTGACTCACCCTCGTAAAGAGGAGAACCGCACGCTTGACACGCCGCGGCCCCTTCCCCGAGCGAAATTTGTTTTAATTGTGATATATCTTCAATTAGCTGGTCACCGACAACCTCTTGCTTCGACGGATTTGATTTTTCCATGGGTTATCACGTGCAGTGTGAAACCCAGTCCGAGTGTCCTAGCACTCGGGCGTTTTCGGCGAATCCACGCCCCTTGGGGACTGAGCCTCCACACCATCTCCTATATTGTGTAATGGTATAAGTGTTTGCCATCTCCGGCTAAGGAGATGGACGGTAACCCATCACCTACATAGGCGATGTCCACGAATCGAGTACTGTGCCGGGGAAAGATCGAGAGGAAGAATCTGGGAGATATACGACGAGCTACCCAGATTCTGATTTCATCGATGCCATTCAGACACTTGGTGGGATGGCAGGTACCTCGGAGATAGCTGAAACTGTCGGCTGTACCCGGCGGACAGCGTATACTCGCCTTCAAGCAATCGAATCCGAAGGTCAGGTAACCAGTAGAAAAGTCGGGAACTCTCTACTCTGGAGCGTCACCGACTGAATCGCCAGTTCTCTAAGAGGCGGCCTATTCGACTCTCATCTCGGCCACAAACTCGGTAAGGCGAGAGTCTCAAATCAACTTTTAAGACAGGTGACCGAGCATAGTGCTGTATGCTCATTTACCTCGAAGATAACGCCCCCTCCATATTCGATATCCATGACTGAAGAACAAACCAAGGAGATTCGGCGACGATTAGACGAGGACTTGTCACTCGATGAGTTTGAACGCGATTACCGCTCCACCGGAGAGGCGGCAACCCAGTTCTTCCAAGACCTCTTCGTTCAGGTACTCAACTTCGAAGAGACGGTATCTGCCCTCGGTGACGCTACGTGGCAAGATATCGCCGTTCATGAATGGCCGAATACAGCTCGGGCGAATGCCGCTCGGCTTTTAGCCGAATCGGGGAACTTCCGCGTTATTTACGTCGAACTGGAGAAACTGACCCGGACAGCAGAGCGGAACGCCATCCAGAGTCTCACTCGGTCGGACAAAACGAGCGGCTGGGCTATCGATGGTTCCTTCCTGACTGTGTTCCATGCGCCAGACGAGGACGTCTGGCACCTCGTCACCCCCTACGAGGAGGGCACCGACGACATCACGACTGGTCGCCCAGTGCTGCGCAGGTACACACTAGGTGAAGGCGAGACCCACCGCACCGTTGCCAACGCGTTGTCGAATATGGATGCCAGCAAGGAACGGCTGGCAGAACGCATCGACGAGGCGTTCCGAGTCAAGCCCGTTACCGAGGATTTCTACGAGAACTACAAGAGCGCCTTCGATACGCTCAGTAAGGAACTACGCCGGAAGGGCCTGGAGATCGAAGACGCCGACCGGTACGCACATATGACGCTCAACCGGTTGATGTTCTTCTACTACCTCCAGAAGAAGGGCTGGATTGGTGATCGGAAGGACTTCGTCCGGTGGTTCCACGAGCAGTACGAGGAGTCCGACGAAGAGGACGTGTTCCACGAGAAGTGGCTCTCGGCACTGTTCTTCGAGGGTATGAACAGCCCGGAAGGCGGAGAGATCGACGCTGATCTCCCTTCCGACGTTGAGACCGCGATTTCGGGACTCCCGTACATGAACGGTGGGCTCTTCCAGCCGACGGAAGAGGACGAAAGCAACACTTTCCTATCTGACTCCGCGCTGAAGTCGGTGACCGAAGAGTTCCTCGAACAATACAACTTCACCGTCACCGAGGAGAGTCCCTACGACATTGACGTCGCAGTCGATCCGGCGATGCTCGGAAAGATCTACGAGTCCCTGATTGCCGAGCAAGAACGCGGCGAAGCTGGCATCTTCTACACGCCTCGTGTTGAGGTGGACCTGATGTGCCGGATGGCACTGTACGAACAGTTCTGTGACCACGCAAACGATCTCGATGCTGAAGGGAAACAGCGGATTGTTGAGTTCATCTTCAGCGAACCACAGGACTGGGACGCAGAGAGTACCGGTGAAACAGAGCAACTGGAGAACATACTCCACGAACTTCGTATCGTTGACCCTGCCTGTGGTAGCGGTGCGTTCCTGGTGGGGATGAAGCAAGTGGTCACCGAACTGTACCGGAAGCTCGGTACGACCCCGGATTACCACCTCAAAGAGCAGATCATAAACGAAAACCTGTACGGCGTCGATATCAAAGACTGGGCCGTCCGGGTTGCTGAGTTCCGCCTTTGGCTTTCGCTCGTTGAGGGCGAGGACCAACTTCCAGACCAGCGTCCAGTGCTGCCGAATTTCTCCTTCAAGCTCAAGGTTGGTGACAGCCTGATTCAGAAGCTCGATGGAGAATTCATTTCACTGGATACGCTCACGCGAACGCTCGATGGGGATACTGCTGGGCTCCTCACGGAACTGAAAGAGCTAAAGCGCGAACACTTCGAAGGTGAGGCTGACCGAACTCAGGAGATCGAAGAGAAGCAGGTTGAACTCCTCAAAAACCACATCGATGGCCTCATCGACAATCTCTCTAATAATGGGTCTCAGCAAACTCTCTTCGGGGACACAAAGGACGATCAAATCGATGACGACGTCGAAGAGCGGATTGATGACCTCAAAGAGACTCGTGATGCGATTGATAAGGCCGGTGCTGCGGGGTTCTTTATGTGGGACATCGATTTCTCTGATGTAATGGTGGAGGGTGGATTCGATGTTGTCATTGGAAATCCACCGTATGTTCAACAGGAAGACATTATTGACCAAGGGATTCATCCTGACCGTCTAAACGAGATGTCAGATAGCGAGGTGAAACAATTAAAGAAGGAGTACAAGAACGACCTAGTGAATTTTGTTGAAACTACGTTTGATCTAAAACCATATAAGAGAAGTGATATATACGTATATTTCTATTTCAAAGGTGTAGATCTTCTTCGACAAGGTGGTACCGTGTCACTTATCACTTCCAATTCATGGCTGGATAGCGGGTTCGGCAGTCGGCTACAAGAGGGGTTACTCCAACATACATCTCTTGATTATATAGTAGGCAACGTGTCCAAAACAAGCTTTGAAGAAGCGGACATAAACACATATATCACAAGTTGTACGCGGGCAGATAATGGGCTACTGAGGGGAAGTACAAACTTTGTCCGAGTTGATTATCCTTATGAGGACATCAACCTTGTCACGGATTTTGCACCCGCAATAACTAGTAATCTCACCTCCGATCAATTTGTGGTGGATGAGGAGATGTTGGAGTTTGGCAAGAATGATTCTATACGAACTATCTCTGTTCCACACGACAGCTTGTGGCGGCTTGGTGGTGGTAGTACGAGGGAGATCGTAGGTGGGAAGGATACTGACACATTCTCTATGGAGACAGGGATTAGTGTAAGCGGGGATAGCCTGCCAACCGAGGATTCCTCCGTTGATATACCCACTGGAAGTTATAGTCAGGGAAGGTGGGGTCCGTACCTAGATGCCCCAACCCTGTATTTTGAACTGTGGCGTGACCATAGTGAAGCATTTGATCTGCTCGGAAATTATGGAGACTTTGCCAGAGGCACTACCAGTGGGGCTAATAAGTTCTTTTTTGTCCCAAGGCCCGGCGAAGATAACTCCACTTTTTCAGCAGATTTCGACGCATCAGAAGGGAAACTGGTACTAACTCACAAAGACAGCGGGCGCGAATTCCGTATCGAACCTGAGTTTTGGATGAGACCACTCGATGAGATTCCCAAAAAATTCCGGGATCAATATGACTGTACATACCTCCGTGATGACGGTCAAACACTAGTCCCAGATCTTGTACTTGTAAGAAACCGGGAAATAAAGACGAGTCCCATTGAACCAGAGCATCTTAGTCACGTTCATATAAATATTGAAAGGTCTAGAAACGAGTTGTCAGGGTTAACAGTAGAGAAGTACGTTGAATTTGGGGAAGAAGACCGGTGGGGACGGACAAACAAAGCTCTATCAGATAGGTCAACCTGCAGTGCACGCACTCCGTGGTATAAACAATCTACCCCTGAGGACCCATATATACTTCTGCTTCGTAATATTAATGCCCAATATCAATATCACTATAATCCCTGTGGTCACAAGATCTCTGACCGGTTCTACTACCAGTCAGTTAGTGGAGATCTCTCGCCAGGTTACGTTGCAGGATATCTAAATTCGACTCTAGGGTGGTTTATGGAGGAAATAATGGGTAAATCTCGGGGGAATACACTAGAATTTAATAAGCCAGATTATCTACAATTCCCAATATTGGTTGCGGATGATAATCTTCAGAACAGCGTTGAAGAACGATTGGAGGACCTAATGGAACGAGATACTGGCATTATCTTTGAAGAGCTTGGGGCATACAATCCAGAAAACTTGAGTCTGGGATCGGTAAACAAGGATCGGTTTTCACTTGACAGTCTATTTTTTGATTTCTTGAATTTAAACCAGGAGACCCGTGAGGAGATTTATCGGGACCTGATCCGATCCGCACGAGACCGATTGATGCGCCAGCCAGACGAAAATCCCTCACTATGCGAAACAATCGCTGAACACAACCCACAGTACGATTATTCCCGCTAAGTGATTACGCAGTATTTTCGAGGGTCTCGTCTAAGGATTGGAGTGCAGAACGGGCGACTTCTTGTTTGGCTGTGCCAACAACTAACACCTTTCCACTTGAGAAAATCAGAAGAGTTGCCTCATATTCCGGGGGTCGGTATACAAGTCCTGGAAATTGTTCAGGCTCATACTCTGTGTACTCTAAACCAAGACGAACGGCGAGTGTTTCCAGCTCCAATCCTTGGTTCACTTCATCCATAAAAACAGCCGTCTTCTCCTCAAAATCAACGTCACTAGTCTCAAAGCCGATATTAGCAAATAATTGGAGCAGTTGGTTCACTGTCTCGTTCAATTCTTCGTGTCCTAGAGCCCCACGGATTTGAAACGATCCAGTCCGATAAATGCTGAAGGCGGGACTATTCTCCCCAAGTTTCACGGTTACAATCCCAGGGCTTTGAAAATTTGCGTCTAGACTCTCCCCGACTTCATTCCTAAGTTCATCAACAAGAGTTTCCAAGTCTACCTCCTTGCCTAATGAGCCACTCCCCATGATACTTACAATCTTCATTACTCTCGAATCCGATTGGCTAAGACAAATGCTCGTCGGGCTACGGTGAAACTTTTTGAGGTGGGTAGTTCCAGTGTAGTACATGTCTCCGTCACTCTCACACACAGTTTGTGATACTCGGCGTATAAACGGGGCCTTCTCCCAAGAAAATCTGAACCATGAGTAACGACAATTCAATTGGGATCATCGACAACCGTCGCTACTCCCATCTTGACGAGGTCCTAAAGTCAGGGCTCGACAGCGAGGGTGTTGACCGGATTCGAATCGCTGTCGGATACCTCTACATGAGCGGCTTGAAGCGACTCCGCCCAGTGTTAGATGAGTTCCTCGACAATGGAGGTACACTCCAAGTTTTAATGGGGAATCCAGACCAGCAAGGGTTGGACGAACTCATAGAGGCTCACCAGAATCTCCGTCTCACCGGCACGAAATTTAAGCAGTCACAGAACGTCAAATGGAGTGAGCGGCCGGAAATTCGTGCCGAAACTGCGAACAACTACTCGAACCAACTGCTCTACGAAAACCCCACTGCGGAGAATCAGGCTTTCTTCACGAAGCTGATCGACTGGCTGGAACAGGGACGTATCCAGCCTAAGTTGTATCTTCAGGAGCGGTTCCACGCGAAGGCGTACCTCTTCGAGAAAGACGAAGGAGACATTTTTACGCCCAAGGATGTCGGCGTCGTCGGTTCGTCGAACCTCAGCCTCAGCGGCCTCCACAGTAATACGGAACTCAACGCTCCAGTCTACAACGAGAAGGTCACCCAACTCAAGGATTGGTTCGACGATTTGTGGGACGACGCCGTCGAATTCGACGCCGACCTCTTGGATGCGTTCGAAGACTCTTGGGTTTCAAACAACCCTGGGCACGTCTCAACGGACGACGAACCACCGGCACTTCCAAGAGAGTCACTTCCAGACGACACGACAGAAACACTCCGAGAGGTCAGTGCGGGAACCGGGCTCCCTGCACCGTACTTGGTGTACGCGAAAATCCTGTACGAGCTCTACAAGGAGACATTAGAGACCGCCGAGGACTACCTCCAGTCATTCGACGTATATGAGGACCTCTACGAGTTCCAGCAGTGGGCGGTGAATCGAGGCATCCGAATCGCCAACAAATACGACGGGGTTCTCGTCTCCGACGTCGTCGGGATGGGGAAGACCTTCGTCGGCCTCGGTCTACTCGAACACTTCCACGCGCGGAATCGGCTGCGTGGCAACAAGGGGAAGATGTTGATCATCTCGCCGAAGCATCTCCAGCCGATGTGGGAGCGGATGGTCAATCAGCGCTATAATTTCAACGCGGAGGTGATCAGCTTGGGGATGGTGTCGAAGGAAGATTACCACGAGACGCTTCTGGAAGAGCACGACGACGCGTCGGTATGTCTCGTCGACGAGGCGCACCACTTCAGGAACGACGACACGCATCGGTACAACAATCTTCAAGCGTTCCTTCCGACGGTCAATCAGACGATCCTCCTGACTGCGACGCCGTATACGAAAAGCGCGTGGGACGTGTATAATCAGATCAAGCTCTTCCACATTGAGGACCTCACGCAGATTCCAATTACACCGCCGAACCTCTATGACTTCACGGAGATGGCGGATAACGACGAGACTGACCTCTCAAATCTCCTAAGTCACGTAATGGTCCGTCGGACTCGCCAAGACATCATCGACCAATACGGCGAAGAAGACGAGGATGGCCGGCTGTACCTCCAAATGGGTGGTGAGCGTCGGTACCTCCCGGATCGGCACTTACAGACGGTCGATTACAATCTGCATGAGACGTATTCGACAGCGGACGGCGTCAATGATTCATTGTACGATGCGATTGTGGAGACGCTGGAGGACCTTACATTCGCCCGGTACTCGCTGGGCCAAGAAGAGTACCTGAAGACGGGGTACGCGAATCAGGATCCGTATCAGAATCTCTCCTCAATGGGGCGGAGCATACGTGGCTTGATGAAGTCCAATCTGCTGAAACGGTTGGAGAGCAGTGTTCATGCCTTCTACACGTCGCTTACCCGGATGCTTCGGAGTTACCGGATGTTCCGGGATCTCCTTGACGAAGGAACGGTGGCTGTTGGGAGCGATGTCTCCGAACTCATCAACAGTGGTGAGCAGATCGATTATATCCTTGAGGAGATCGACGAAATGGTCGAGGATGGGGAGTACGCGGCGTACCAAACGGAAGCCTTCCATCTTGACGACCTCAAGCGCGATCTTGAGACCGACATTCAGCTCCTCTCTGATCTCCAAGCCACGTTGGAGCCGTTCCATCAGGACATCCAAGACGACTACGCGATGGATGACAAGGTCGAACAGCTCCGGGGACTCCTTGGAAATCTCCGAGTAGGAACCCATGACATTCTTCAGCGTGGTGATCGGGCTGAGAAGCTGATTGTGTTCACGCAGTTCACAGACACGGTGAAGTATCTGGAAGCGGCATTTGAGCAGTTCCAAGAGCGGGAGTTGCTTTCTGGTGACGTTCGGTTTGCCAGTGCCACCAGTGATACCTCGAACGTCGAAAAGATCATTCAGCACTTCGCCCCTGAGGCGAATGATGCGCGGGACAAAATCGAACCGAGTGATGAGATTGACGTGTTATTTGCAACCGACGTGGCGGGAGAGGGGGTCAATCTTCAGGATGCGAATTTAGTCATCAACTACGATCTGCACTGGAATCCGCTTAAACTGATTCAGCGGATCGGTCGTGTTGACCGTCTCGGGAGTGGTCACGACCACATATATGCGCTCAACTTTCTGCCGGAGACGGAATTGGAAGAAGAGCTCGGTATCGTGGACCGGGTTGAGTCTCGGGTACAAGAGATCAGTAACGTCCTCGGTGAAGACGGGGAGATACTGAGTCCGGAGGACAACGTGAACCGGTCGTACATGGAGGATATCTACGCCGAGGAGGACATCGAAAAGGTGGAAGACGACGTGAATGAGATCATCGGGAGCGACGATCTTATTGGCCCAGCAAGTAGCCTCCAGGATCTCAAACAGAAGTATCCGGATCTGCTTAGTTGGTTGGAAGACCGCGACGGAATTCGAAGTGCAATGGAGTGGGATCGAGAGTACGACGGCGTCGTCATCGTCTACCGGCAAGGCGATTATACGACCCCGTACCTCGTGACATTCCCGAGTGAAGGCGGCCAAGACCTCGCTTCACAAGAGAAGGACACTATTGTCGAAACCATCTCGTGTCCCGTCGATGAGCCAGTCGTCTCCGTTGATGCAGAGACGTTCGACAGTCGCTACGAACGGGCTGTACAGGTGGCGCGGACGGAGTTCGGCGATGACATGGGTAAGCGTCGTCAGTTCCAGCGGGAGGCTCGACAAGGTGCGAGTATCGACCGTGACTATGTGGTTGATGAACTCGGAGAGGTCGCGTCGTCTGTAGAAAACACTGATCAACAGCGGACACTGGCACAGTTCCAGGATATTGTTGAGACGGTGTCGGCAGATCAGATTCTCGACGAGTTCAGAGACCTCCGTAACGAAGAAATCACGGGTGAAGAGCTTGTGGGGGCTGTTCGGGAGATTATCTCTCGGTACAATCTGCAAGAGAAATACGAAGAACGCCAGGAGTGGGCTGAAGAACAGGAGGAGCCTCCGCACGTCGTCGCGGGGATGTACTTGAAAGGCGAAGAGTAGATCGTCTTGCACCGCGCTGAGGTTCAAATACCAGTACGCGCAACTTGGTTGTGTGAGTCAGTTAGAGCAACTCCCCACGACCGATTCTGGGCACGTCGTCAAACGACATGCGACTGAGTGGTTGAAAGGCCTCGATGAAGCTACTGCGAAGGAGATTCGAGATTCTGTGGTTGCGAAGCCCAAGGACTTCTCTGGGAGTAAATACGCAACCGAGGTGTCAGATATTCGTATCACGGGGGCACCCGAGTTTGTGGAGACGATCGGGAGTCTATTCAAGCCCCTGTTGCAGCTCGAAGGCGAAGAAACGAGATTGGAAATCAATCTTCAGCGGACTGAAGACCGGGATACTGGTGAATTGACCGATAATTATGCGCTGTACTTGTCGGTAGCCGAACGAGGGTAGCTGCCTGCAGTGATAGAGACAAGTACTACGGTTTCGAGACGCGGAGGGCCGGAACGATCTGGGTTGTGATTTGTACGGACTTGCACCTGACCTTTTGCGACTCGCCCCAAGGGTCTACGAAGCTCCCATAGTTTCATTATGTGGAAATGACCACGGTACCGAGCATTAAACCTCTACGAGGAGAATAACACCAAGTAAGCGCTTATGTATGTTTACGTGCCTTCTACGGATACAATTCAGGACCACTGGGAGGAGGCTAAAGAAGATCCCCGAGAAGCGTACCACTTTACCTCCGACTTAGAGACATTTACCAGGTTTATCGATGACAATCCGGAAATAGCGAACGAGCAAATCCCCGAAAACTTGGGTCCGATCTCTCATATCCATCCTTTGATTGCAGCGGTCGAAGCACTGCGTCAGTGGAAGATCACTGACGGAGGATACGAACACGCACGGGCCGCGAAACACCTCCTCAACGAATCTCTTCAATTGGGACTGGACAAAGAACATGATTCCGTCATCGTCAGATCACTTCTGGAGCTTGTTGCTCTCCAAGCCAAACTCTCTCACGACAACTCAGACGAACTCTCTACCGCCGTTGAATTCCTAGATGACAGATACTACGAAATGGAGAAGGGTGCAAGAACTGGATTCAGGGAAATAATTGACCTCGTCGTCAATCATACTGACCCAGGAAAACCCTTTGACCGGGGGTTACTACAGCGACTCTTCGTGATCTGTATCGTCCGTGCGAATAGGTACAGACAAGAGGATCACGAACTCAAGGGCAATGTTTCGGATCAAGATGCGTGCCGTGATTTCATAGGAAAAGCTATCCAGATCGGAGAGGCGCTTGATATCGATACCACGGGTGTTAAGCGACGATACACAGAGGAGTACTGGCGATACATCGAAGCGCAAGGGGAACGAGATTCCTTGTTGAAAGGGGATTTAATCGATGATGCGCTCCGTGATCCGGTCGTATCCGCAACGCTGGGCGATGATGAGAAGGAGGAGTGGAAAAACGAGATGCAGGATGCGATCAGGAAAGGTGGTCGGGAACTGAAGCACTCCGGGAATAAAATCCAGAAGGCCCCTCCAGGCACCCTGAAGGAACGGTCAGAAACCCTTCAGAGCATATTCAAGAATGTCGCCGTTTACGATAATCCGACGAAGACACTCTATTGGCTTGTGAACGAGTTTGAATTACTTCCACCGTTCGGAGTGCAGGACCCGAAACATCACTTGATCATTGATCACGTCAACAATCTTCATCCGAATCTTTCAGGTCACCTCACCCAGGTTGGTCCTGACGACGACATCACTCAAGACTACGCTCAGGATTTGCTGCAATCCCACGTAGTAATTTCCGGTGCAGTCATCACGCTGATTGAAGATGGATGGCTTCGGGAGCGAGACTTCTTCCGACTCATAAACCTGATTCCTGGGCTCTCTAACCACACTCTCTGGTACCTGACAGATGCAATCAACCACCTATTCGACAAAGAATACGCTGCATCCATCCATATCAGCGTCCCTCGACTCGAATCAACTCTCTATGAACTTCTCAACGCCCTTGGTGACGACGTCGTCCGACAAATGGACGGCGGCACCGGTACAAGAACACTCGGAACCCTTATTTCTCAGATCGGGTCGCACACCGGAGCGGAGTTTCAAGAATACATCGAGTACGCCTACAACGAGAAAACCGGGGAGACCGCCGATGGCAATATGAGAAACCGGACCGCTCACGGTCATCTCCGAATAGGTGAGGATCATCACATCAACGCCGTTATGCCAATAATAGATATACTCCGGATCGGCTATCAACTCAATCCGACCCCCTTCGTAGCGAGATT
This sequence comes from Natronomonas gomsonensis, assembly GCF_013391635.1. Classification (GTDB taxonomy): domain Archaea; phylum Halobacteriota; class Halobacteria; order Halobacteriales; family Haloarculaceae; genus Natronomonas; species Natronomonas gomsonensis_A. Next base: position 408,933 of record NZ_JACAWU010000001.1, read on the forward strand.
TGGCCACCCCTCCAAATACCTCTACGTAAACGGTGGACATCTTCCGTAGGTGGGCCGTAGAATTGAGTGACTTCTACCGTCATTCCGATTAAATACGAGTTGTGGAGATATACTATATCACTCCGATCAGCCAAGGATGATCGTAACACCGGACAAGAACGCTGTCCCGGATGCGGCTCTAACCTCACCCCGTACGCAGACCCGAACTACTACCCTGATTGCGGACCGAAACTGTGAGACGCACTCCCGTTAGTAAATCCGGTTGAGTAACACTTCATCGATCTGTACGTCGGACTGGAGGTTGATCTTCTCGTCCTCGTCGAATTCGATTGCACCCACATCGTCGAGGATGTCGATTGCGTCGCCGACTCTCTTTTTGATCCGTTTTCCCCGGCGTTTGTAGCCGATGAGTCGGGTGGTCTCTAGAATCACGTCGCCTCGGGTCATGCTGCCGCCTTCTTCCAGCAGCACGGTGATGGCCTTCGCAATCTCTTCTTTCGGGACTTCGTCGATGGATCTGGTCGCCGATTCGGTATTCACTCGCACCTTGAAATCGAGGTTTTGCCGCTCAGGCCACAGGAAATCACCGTGCTGGTAGATCTTGTTTTGTTTCTTGAGCGCCTGTACACCGCTTTTGAACGCTCGTCGTACCTTCTTCCCTGCCCGTGATTGTGCCCACACATCGAGGTACGTTTGAATCGCGGTGTCGTACTGGATCGGTCCGTTCTGTTTGACTGTGTCGTGGATCGAGTTTCGATTGGCAGTTTTCTGTCCGTGCTTGTCGACTGAGTACCGGTCGTTCCACTCTAAGGACGGCTCAATGAATTCCGTCAGTGCCTCGTGGTCGAGTTTTGATTTGCTCGGGACGGCGTCCGGTTCGTGAGTCGGGACGTCCGTTGTGCTCGTGGATGTCGAGTTCCCGTCGAGGAGCGAGTCCACTTTGTCGTTAATCGCCTGGATCTGCGCTTCTTGATTCGAGGCCCAGTCTGGCGACCAGATCCGGTGAATCATCCAGCCTAAGTTTTCAAGCACCATCTGCCGGGTACGGTCCCGGTCCCGGGCTGTTTTCGAGGAGTGGTATGCGGCTCCGTCGCATTCGATCCCGAGGACGAATTTCCCCGGCTGTTCCGGATGCTTGATCGCCAAGTCGATGCTGTACCCGGAGCTTTTGACTTGGGAGACGACGTCGTGGCCTTTGGCTTCGAGGGCGTCGTAGACTGCTTCCTCGAATTGGGAGTCGAAGTCGAGCGTGTCGGTGACGTGGTCGTTTCGGGCGAGAGCCTGTTCGCCTTTCCGGGCGTATTCGAGGTAGTTCTTGAAGTGTTTCGCACCGGTGCTGTTGGATCCGGAGAGGTCGATGTCACCGGGGAGCATCGAGCAGACGACCGTGACTTGTTCTTTCGCTCGGGTCACCGCGACGTTGAGTCGGCGTTCACCGCCGCTTTTGTTGATTGGGCCGAAGTTCGTCGATATCGTGCCGTCCTGTGCGGGGCCGTACCCGACGCTGAAGATCATCCGGTCGCGTTCGTCACCTTGGACCATTTCGAGGTTCTTGATGAAGAACTCATCGAGCACGTCGTCTTGGCTGACGAACGCGTTCAGCACGGGGTTTTCTTCGCGGCGCTCGGCGAGGGCGTCCCTGATCGCTTGTTCTTGGGCGCTGCTGAAGGCGACGACGCCGAGGCTCTTGTCGCTGCGTTCTTCTGCGTGGTCTTCGATCAGGTCGATGACGCGTTCGGCTTCGACCTCGTTTTGCCGTGAGCCGCCGCGGTCGTAGACGCCGTCTTCGACGTATTCGAATGAGACGCCGGTTTCGACGTCAGGGTCGTTCTCGGGGAACGTCCGGAGACTGTTGTTGTAGTAATGGTGGTTCGAGAATTGGATGAGTTCTTCCGTTCGGCTGCGGTAGTGCCACCGGAGGTTTTTCTCGGGGAGTACCGACGCTGTTTCCTCTAAGATGCTGTCGAGGTCTTCTCTGACGTCTTCCGTTGTTTCCACGTCGGACTGGAAGAACGACGTTGGAGGGAGCTGTTTCGTGTCGCCTGCGATCACTGCTTGGTCGGCGCGGATGAGGCTACTCACGGCGTCTTGCGGCATAATCTGTGATGCCTCGTCGAACACGACGGTGTCGAACTGGATCGAGTCCGCTTTGAGGTACTGGGCGACCGACAGCGGGCTCATCATGAAGCACGGCGTCAGTTGCGTGATGAACGAGCCTGCTTCGTCGAACAGTTCACGCAGCGGTTTGTGTCGGCGTTGTTTTTCGGTTTCTCGACGGACGAGCACCTGTTCCGAGCTGGACGCGTGCTCCAAGTTCAACGTGGGTCGGTGCTTGGTGACTTCGTGCTGGACTTCGACCTTGGCCAGTTCCTGTTGTTCTTGGTCTAATCGGCGGAACTCCTCGACGTACCGTTTCATTTCGTCGGCGTTGAACGAGCCGAGGTCCGTTTGCTCGTATACGCTGTTGAGCCACTTTGTGTAGAACCGTTTCTCGAAGGCGGGGATGAGATGTTCGGCACTGTAGTCTCCGTTGAGGAACCGCTCGACGTAGTCTTCACAGATCGTTTCACGGACGGTATCCAGTTGTGATTCGAATTGGACGCGGCGCTGTAAGGCCGGGACCTGCTCGCGGAGATCTTGTAATTTCTCCGTCAGTTCAGGGAACGGAGCCCGTTGGAACGACGTGCTGTTGACGCGCATCTGTTCGACAGCCATCGCGTCCTGGAAGAATGCAGCTGCGTCGTCATAGTCTGAGAGCGCGTCTTGTACCTGGCCTAACAGCTCGTCTACGAGCGGAAGTGAGCCGTCGATGAGCGCTGTTGTTATCGGGTCCGTGTAGGTGGAGTCGTATTCGTCAAGTTCGGATACCCAGGCTTGTGCCTGCGTCAGAGTGTCCCAGTCCGTCTCACCGCCTTGGTACAACGGTCCGAGGCGCTGAATGATGCCGCGGAAGTCTTCTCTCCGGTCTTCGATGCGTTGTATTTCGGCGAGTTTGCGTGTGTCTTCGAGTAACTGATCGTGACCTGGGTCGTAGTCGTCGTGGGCGTGATTCGTTACCTTTCGTTTGAGCGAGCGATAACTCGGCTTGAGGGACTTGAGCATCCCGTAGGCGGCGAGTTCGTTGTTGAGTTCTGCACCGTTAGCGGAGAAGAAGCTCCGCTGGTAGTACTCTGAGAGGTGGTTGATGAGCGATTCACGTTCCTGTTCGAGATCTGCGAGTTCATCGAACCGGCCGCCGTCTTGTCCGAGTGAGCCGTCGAAGAACACTTCTTGCCACACGATATCCGGTCGGTTCGAGACGTGCTGTAACAATTGGCGGACCTCGCGGAGGTCCGCGAGTGAAGTTGGGCGGACGCCTAGTTCGGACTCGACGTCGTCCGCAACCGTTTGTAGTGTCTCGATGGCTTCGAGCTGCTGGTCTAATGTGTCGCGCATCGAATCGCCTGTATCGACGCCCCACTGGCGGAGCGTCGTGCGTCGCCACGGGCTCGTTTTGTACGTGTCGAGTTCGTCGTCGAAGCGTGCCAGCGTCTCTAATTCGTCAACGGCGGTTTCCAGGGTTTCCTGTCCCACGGATAGTGGCTCCGTGATGCCGATGTCGATCCGTGGTACGTCCGTATGGTTGCTCACGATGCCGAACGCTTGGTACGCCGTCAGATCCCACCCCGTCGGAGAGAAGAACAGGTGCTGGCCGTACTGGTTGATCGTCTCTCGCCGTTCTCGGAGTTTCCGCAGTCGTTTTGCGCGGTCGTCTGCGGGCTTGATCTGTGGCGCTTTCAGTTCAGTTTCGAGGCTTCCGAGCACGTCCGTATTGGTTGCTTTCTCCCCGTGGACTTCGAGACAGAATCGCCCGAGTCCGACGTCATCAAGCCGGTTTTTCACCACGTCGAGTGCTGCCTGTTTTTCGCTCACGAACAGGACGCGCTCGCCGGCAGCGAGTTTCTCCGCGATGATGTTCGAGATCGTCTGGCTCTTCCCGGTTCCGGGTGGGCCTTGAAGAACGAAGCTTTTCCCGCGTTTCGCGGCTTCGATTGCTTCCTGTTGACTGGAGTCGGCATCAAGAACTTGGTAGGTGTCGATGGGATCGACGACGTCGTCGAGCTCCGACGCTGCTGGCGTCGTGATGTCACCTTCGGCTTCTCGTATCGGCTCCATGTCGCCGTTGAGAGCTTGGATGATCGGATTGTTCTTGATGGTCGTTCTATTACGTTCTAGGTCGGTGTAGAGACTGAATTTCGTGAAATCGAAGATACCTAGAACGACATCCGGTTGAACCGTCCACCGGTCGAAGCCACGTAGCGTCTCGTACACCGTCTCGAAGGCAGCATCAATCTCCGTCAGCGAGAGGGCAGTGTCTGCTGGGAGGCTAATGTCCCGTTCGGCCGCGAGCTTCTTTCGCAAGGCGGGGTTCAACCGGAGCCCTTCTGCTTTCGGCTTGAGAACGTAATCATGTTTCTCGCCGTCCTGGATCGTTTTTTCTTCCAGTTCAACGGGCGCGAGGAACAGTGGTGAGCGATTTGCGTCGTCAGTGTGGTCAACACTGAACCAGCGTAGCATTCCGAGCGACAGGTACAGCGAATCCACCCCGCGCTCTCGGAGGTATTGCTTATTTCTGCGCTCGATCTGGGACAGCGAGTTCGCCGCTTCAGTTGGTGACCGAGTTGGCAGGAGTTCGTTCGACGCGAGGTCTGGTTGTTCGTCTTCGGTATCGTCTGTCGGTTGTTTTCGGAGGTAGAGCTCCCCGTCGTCGTCGTCGAGTTCTGCGGCGATAGTGGTCGGGTCCGTCTCCTCAAATGGGAGGGACTTGGTTTTCGTCGGCTTGAACGAGACGAGCTTGTTCCGCCGGGTGAGATCGAGTAACTGGGACTTCCACTCGTCGATCTTGCTGTCTAGTTCGTCGCCGTTCGTGGGAGACGAGTCACCGACCGATTCGCCATCTTCGAACTCTGTTATCGACTCGGCGTCTCGATCCCAGAAGAAGGTTTGTTCCACCGTGCCACCGCCAGTTTCAGCACCTAGCTCTGAGTCTTCGTCGTGTTCGTCGTGCTCTGAAGTGGGTTCGTCAGTTTCACCGGTTCCAGTTGCTTCAGACGAGGTTTCATCTTCGCTAGTGATGGACGATGACTGTACGCTGGACTGCTCACCGGCAGGATCGGGTTCTGGAGGGAACTCTTGGAGCAGCGCTGAAGCCTCGTCTAACTCTTCTTCTGAAGAGACGACAAGTGGAAGTGGGATACCGGAGTCGGGTGCGACTGGGAGGAAGACGTGTTCGTCGGGGTCAATGACTTGCTGTTCGATGAGCACCGCGGCATCGTCGCCGCTCAGTTGCTCGGCTTGAACAGACTGGTACTGCGTTACTGTCTCACCGTTACCGAAGGCTTCGCGGTACTCCGACATCGTGTGCAGATTGCGAGATCTCTGCTGTTCGCCGTAATTCGGGCTGTCCTCAGTCGGCCCGCTGCCGAATACGATGTCGTTGACCTCGGCTCGCCACTGGTTTATCGGATGGTCGCCACTGGCGCGATACGCGGTCTGGTCGGATTCAATCAGGCGTTCGAGGAGCGATGCGAAAGTCCGGAAGAGTTCGTAGTATTCGGCGAGTTCATTCGGTGCGACTGAGGAACTGTCCACTTCATCGGTCGTCGCGTCCTCACGGTCGTCCACTTGATCGACACCCGCAGCGCGCCGCGCTTCACCAATCGAGCCGAAGTAGTTGTACACGACGGTTGCGCTGAACGGTGCGTGCTCGTTGATGTCGTTTACTGACGGGGGTTTGTTGAGGGTCGATGCGACTTCACGAAGACCAGCGAGGACATCGTCACGAGTGTACTTGCGCTGCTTGGAACCTTGCGGATCGTACCCTGCTTCTCGAATCGCATCGGACCACGAGCCGAAGGTGTTCTCGTATTGGCTAACAGAATAGTCTCCTTGGTTCGCCATCTCAATTTTCGTAGGAACGTCGCCGAGAGTGGTCCGCAGACGACGAATTTCATCAAGTAATTCACTCTCGGTGGGGCCCTCTTGCTCTGGATCGCGTGTTGTGTCTGATTCAGTTCTAAACTTCGACTGTGTGGTTCCCTCACCGGATTGCGGGTCGTCGACTGAGTCGTCTGTTTCGAGCGTCAGCTTGACTTCTCCATCCCGGAGTGCAATTGTCTCCTCAATCTGCGAGCGGTTGCGCTGTCCCAGTTCAATGATGGATTTGAGACTTGGCTCCGCGACACTTGTTCCGTTGTGGTGGCCGACAATATCGGCTATCGTCGATTGTGTTTTTTCGAGTGTGTCCTGTATTTTGCCCGCTAACGTATCGACACCAGATTGGTCAGGCGCAATCGATAAGTTCCCCTCGTGATACACATCGAGGAGTTGTTCAACTCGCTCAAATCCGTTGGCTGCTGCTTCGAGGGATTGTTCTTTCGCTTGATTGGGAGCCCCAACGCTGTCAAAGTAATCTTCAAGCGTTTCAGCACCGGGTTTTTCAGTCTCGGTATTCCGATGCGGACGCTGAGTCGATCCTGTACCGGAATCGGAACCGTCCTCTAACTCCAATGTTTTCCCCCGATCCGACGCGTCACCATTCACGAGGGCTTCGGCATCATCACTCGCCCAGATGAGACTATCACCATCACGGAAGTGATAGTCTGCGAGTTCAGTCTGTAGGTACTCGTGAACATCACTGCCAGACGCCAGCTCCCATCGATCCTGGAGCGTTGCGTTCTTCGTAGGTTGGAGGCGAACGAGATCTTCAATACGGTCCCGCTTTGTCGCGGTCAACGTCTCCTCGTCATCCGGTACAGAACTCGGCGCGTCTTCCTCAACATCAGGAGCGTCGCTCGATTCGTCCGACTCTGCCACATCCGTTTCTTCGTCGAGTTCCTCGCTGTGCTCCCACGCGTACTCTTCCCACTCGCCCAGGATCGTCTCCAGATCTCCCGGGTTGTTTTGCACAGCGTTGTGGAGTGCGGTGAGATCAGTTTGGTTGATGATCTCTTTGTTCCAGTCGTAGTCCCCGTCCGCGTCGAGTGAGTCAATGAACTGTGCTCCCTCACCCAGCAGCGTCTCGGCAACGTCGCCGTCCAGCGATGTGGAGGTCGCAAATCCGGGTAGCTTGTTGAAACGCCGTCCAAGAGAGCAGAACCCTGCCGCCTGCTCGATGAGTTGTTTGCCATCTTCCCGCGGAACCGCTGCAGCTTCCGTCGGGGGGACACCGACGACGTTGTAGAACAGGGCATGCTTTGGAGTGTCGGCCGGATTCCGGAGCACACGCCCGATGCGCTGAACGAGTTCCTGATTGACGCCGCCGGTAGCCATATTGATCGCTACCGACGCGTGCTGCATGTCGACGCCCTCGCCGAGCAGGTCACCGGTCCCGATGAGAATCCCCGCACTTTCCGGCTCGTCGAATTCATCGATAGTTTCTCGTTGTTCCTCACGGCTCTGGGAACCCGAGACGAGATACACGGACGACGGATTGGCGACCACGTCATTGAGGCGGGATTCTAATTCCTCGACTTGTGCGTTGCTATCTGCGAGAACGACGACTTTCTCTGTCGTGTGGTGTTCGATAACGAGATCTACCACTGCGTCCAACACTGGCGACAGGTTCCACTGCTTCGTTCGCCGCGAGAACAATCGAGTGACGAGATCACGGAAGTCCTCATCCTGTTGTTTGAGCGTGTTCCCTTCCTTCGTGTGGGAGAACCGACGGACGTCTTCGTACGTCCTGAGCCGGCGTTCTGTATCGAGGGTCAATTCGCCCTGTGTGAGACGATTCCGGAACTCACGGAAAGATCGTTCAGCACGCGTTGCGGTTTTCTCTAAGTCATCTCCGACGACGTCGTAGGGCGCATAGTGTACTTCCCAATCAAACGACGGGATAACGCCATCTGCTCTCGCGTCCGTGATTGTGTACCGTTTGATCTCAGGACCGATACTATTTGAAAGGCGTTCCTTGATGCGCTCACTGTCGCTTCCGGCGTCGTCGACGGACCCGGACATTGCCAGGACATCGCCGTCAAATTCGTCGAGAAGTGCCCCCCACTCACTACCAGTTGCGTAGTGATGGGCTTCGTCAAGAAGGACCAGATCATACGCGACTCGGTCTTCGTTGACGAGAGACTGCGGCGTTCGGAAATGAATCGTTCCCCATTCGAGCGTGATATCGTTGCTTCCCGTCGTTCGCTCTTGTGGGATATTGAGATGTCTTTCGAACTCTCGCCGCCACTGTTCGAGGATCAGGTCACTGTGAGCGACGATGAGCACATCGTCGCTGCCGCTCGAATCAGTGGTATCAGTTAATCCACCGATGGACTGGTCGTCCGGGTGGAGCTCGCCGTACTGGAGTGCAATTGCGCTGAGTCCGAGAACGGTTTTCCCGGTGGCCGTCGCCATGTCCACGTAGCCACGCTGGTCGTGTTCCCACCACTTTTGGAGCGCATCCCGCTGGTGTGCCCATAGTGGCGTCATCATCTGGGGTTTATCCAAGAGCGATAGGAGCCCCTGTGATGCGCTGTTCTCGAATTCAGTTAACAGGAGATCGACGTTCGATGCGATAGCCTCGTTGTTGAACAGTTGCGTCGTGATGTCGGAAACCGTTACACCGGACAAATCGAACGAGACGCTCAGATCCTCTCCGACATGTCGCGTGAGAATCTTCTCAATGACTGCCTCAGTAGCCTTTTCCACATCATCGATACCGAGGTCAGTCGTCGAAATGTCGTAACTGAGTTCATTGAGCTGGTACGCAAGAAGCCCAAGTTTCTCATCACTAACTTTCTCCTCCAACACCGCAGGCAGGTCAGCGTACCGCCCGGCCGTTTTCTTCAATCCACGGCGGTAATAGGTTCCTAATTCCCGACCGAAATCATCTTTTGAGAGAGCGAGATCGCTGATCTGGATACCTGCTCGAAGATCCTTCGCTGTCTCGTCAATATATGGTGACCACTCCGTTTTAGGTCGTTTGAGTAGAAATTCGTCGTGATAGAGTTCACCCGTGGACTGGATGCCTAGTGCCCGGTCGTCCACGAGATCGTCAATGTTACGTCCCATAGTATATCCCGAGAGGAGTTCCTTCCGGTATGGTAACTCCTACCGAGTAATGTAGGTTACGCTGACAGCAGTAAACACATCCTAACCCAGCTTGTTTCCCTACTTCTCAAACTCAGCGCTTGGTTTGATTAATACTGTCTTTGTGATACGAGATCTTATCGGTACCCAAGTGCTGATAACCATCACCGTCGTCTGATCCGATAATGCAGCGCTTCTCTGAGGGAGATCGCGTCCGGGTCGATATTCCTGATGAGACGGATCCCGATCATCAGGAGTATCACGGGGAACACGGGCAGGTCGTTGTCGTGTTGAGTGATGATGCGGATTCAATTACTGCTGACGAGCGGGATGCGCAGCTCTACCGGGTCGCGTTTGATTCAGGTGAGACAGCCGACTTCCGGTGGCGTGACTTGCGACCGCCGATCAACGACTCCTCACAAGAATAGTCCCCAACAGCTCTGACCAGTTTCAGGAGGGATCTATCGGGGAAAGGATCATCATCCGGCTCTGTCACTGTTTCTTCATGCCTCCGGATCGACTCCGTAGTATCGTTCCGATGTTTGGTGGTGGGACGCGGTACGTCGAGACGCTGGATGCAATTCTTGAGTTCGTTGAAGTTCATCAGCCAACGTCAGATGAACTCGTAGGGTGGCACCGTGGTTCATTCCCGAACGTGTCCAGTCGAGATTCGATTATGCGACGGGTGAGTTACTTACAGCAGGTTGGATTTCTCCGCCAGACGAATGACCATTGGGAACTCGGTGCTGCTGGTCGGAAGTACGTTGAGCAGGGTGATGTGGCGACGCTGCTGCGAATTATGTGTGATCGGAACGTTGGGCTTCGGAGTCTCATGTATGCGTTGGCTGCTGGTCCGATGACGCTCGCAGAGGTGAGTGAACAGCAGCTCGATACGCATCCGGAGTTAGGGTGGAGCCGCGGGGAGACGGACATGGCGAAGCAGCGGGTGAATTGGCTGCGGAGTATGGGGCTCGTTGAGAAGCGTGGCGACGAGTACGCGTTGACGGATGATGGCCTACAGTTTGTTGAGAGCGCGGTGGAGGAGTGGGCTGATTCGGACTGGACACCGTCGGTGAGCGATGCTGGGATGCGTGCTGGGACGTACGAAACGACGGTTCAGGCCCGGTCAGTCGATCCGGAGTTCCGTGCGACTGTACTGTCCCGGCACGACCGGACGTGTCCAGTTTCCGGGGTGGATCATCCCGGCCTGTTGGACGTGGCGCATATCCTGTCGTGGAGTGATTACCCGGAATACAGGGCTGATCTCTCGAACGTGTTGGCGCTCAGTAAGACGCATCACGCAGCCTTCGACCGAGAGCTATTCACTATCGATCAGGACTACCGGTTGTGCGTGAATCCGAACTTCGATACTCGAAGTGACCTGCTCCAACGGACGATCATCGACCGTGCAGGGGAACGGATCTCGATTCCGGATGATGGCTTGAAGCCGCAGTATGTTGCGCAGCACAACGCGGCGCTTGAGTGGGTGTGAGTAGTGAATCGTACAGATTGCGACCGACCGACCAAATCCGGTCAGCAATGGTTGATACACATCTCAATACGGGATGGAACCGGCCACCTGGGCAACGGCCCCAGACAGACTTTTTAATCGAATTTCGGCGAATTCTGAACCGAGTGAGAAAACGGACTCGGAGCGCCTCGATTCAAAACCGTTCCAGTAGTTCTGAACATCAAAATACGAGGGTGAAGAGAGGTCAGGCGATGTCGGCGGCGGTCCGACGGTAGGTGTCGTCGAGTCTGAGACCACCGAGTGCGGTGTAAAGGTTGATGAGATCCGCGACGTCGCTAATGCAGTAGTCTTTGAGGAGTTGTGTGAGTTCGCGGTGGACGCTGGTGTGTTCGATGCCGGCTTTGACGTTTTGCACGTATGTGTCGCCGAGGACTTGCCCGATGTGCTTGCCTTGGACGGCTTTCCCCTCGATCTCAGAGAGATAGGTGTCAGGGAAATCGTAGTCGTCGTACCAGACGCTGTCGTTGTCGATCCCAGCAAGGTCGTAGACCTTCCAGTCAGGAAGGACGTGCTGGTCGTCCCAGAGCTCGGATTCGTACTCGTCGGCGGCCGCGAGCGCGACATCAACGTGGTTCTCGAACAAGGTCTCTGTGCGTGTCAAGAAGTCTTGGTCAGCACTATCGTCGATATCGCGGGCCCAGTTCAGCAAGTGCGTGCCGTCGAACCAGGTGCCGTTGTACGTGAGGAGGAGATCTACGCTGCGGTCACCACACCACTCGAAGAGGCGCTCGTAGAGGTCAATCGTATACTGGTCGTCCCAGTCGCCGCTCCGAAACAACACATCGGTTTCTGGTGTGTCGTCCAGGTCATCCGCGTATGCGAGGCTGACGGCAAAGAATTCAAAATACTGAGTGTCGTTCGAGTTGTCGGGTGGCTCTTCGAACGGGCTCGCGGTTTCAATGTCGATGACAAGTGTGCCCATCTTAACAGACCTCCTAGACGTAATGCGGGTCGGACAGTAGCATGTTTGTTGTGGATGCTGCTCCAGAGTCCGATACTTCAGGAATGAGCAATTCTGACATTCCTACCGAAATCCAGACCACAGAGTAACCGATAGCATCCCTATCTATCCCAATGATTTTTCTCCTGACCGGGTAGTTGTTCACTTACTTACGAATGACGGGGATTGCCATTATCACAGCTGGACGTGAGGACGCCTATCAGGATTATCTACAGTCTGTGAAGGGGGGGCATGACCCGGCAGAGTTTGAAGGGTATCTTTCTGACGCCGAAATTGATGCTGTGACGGATTCAGAGACTGGAAAGGTGCATCTCTGGGGGACAACAGTTGATTCCAAATGGCAATTCGTGGAGGGCGGGGACATCGCGTTAATCTACCGGGGTGGACGGTACATCGCGCAGGCAACGGTGGTTCGGACCCGTGATGATCTTGACTTGGCGGAGCATCTCTGGCGTACTGAAGGAAATCCGTGGGATCCCGAGAGTCCGTGGCGGTATTTGGTGTTCCTGACTGGTGTGGAGGAGATTGATGTGGATGTTGAGTCATTCAACGAGCTCGCGGGGTACCAAGACAATTATATCCCGCAGGGGTTCAGTCGTGTGTCGGATTCGCGTATCCGCGACATAGAGGATGCGTATGAGTCCGTTGAAACCGCGATTAATGAGTTGACGGGGAGCGGTGTCCGGGTTCATGAGTTCGATGAGGAGCCGTCGCAGGAGGAGTCTGAAGAGGAACAAGAACTAAATCTGGGAGAGCGTATTGTTGCGGCGAGTCGGGATGGTGACCAATATGAGGAGTTGGAAGAGCTGGTCGCCAAGGCGTTCTCTCGGTTAGGGTTTGAAGCGCGATGGATTGAAGGCGGAGATGATACGGACGTTGAAATCACGGCTCCAATTCACGCGGTCATCGAGGTGAAGGCGCGAAGCAGTGGGACGTTGGCCTCACCGGACGCAACACGAATTCAGGGGCATAAAGAGCGACACTCAGCCGACCAAGCGATTGTTGTTGCACCTGGCTTCACCCCGGCAGCAATTGAAGATGCGGACCGACAAGGAATCGTCCTCCTTGCAACCGATCACCTCCAGGCGCTCTTAGAGCGGCGTGATGCCTATGGGATTCCGCCGGAAGCACTCTCAACGCATCTCACCGAACCGGGTGCGTTCCAAGATGACCGACTTGATCAGATCGATGATGAACTACGGACTCGACTTGGTGGTACTGAGGACTTGCTTGCCGTGATGGAAGCACTTCAACGAGCAGATCCAGAAGAAGGAACCGCTGACCGCCTCCGGTTGATTTTGAAAGGTATGTACGTTGAGGAGCGTGTTCCGGAACAGCACGTCATTGAACAGTCACTCCATCTATTGGCTCACCCAAGCATCCAACTGGCAGAGTATGAAGATGGCCAGTACCAGCCGACGACAAGTAAGGAGAATGCAGAAGTCTTGCTCAGACGGTTCGGGAATCTCATCACCGAGGTGAGTAAGTCAGGTGAAGAGTGAGACAACCAGAGTCTTTACCGCCAGAACTACGACCCATAGAAACCTGGCTTAAGTCGATTTCTTGGTTGAGGCCGTTCATCGAGACGGTGCACTACCGTGGTGGTTCTAAGTTCAGAATCAGGTCGTCGGCGAGTGTTTCGATTTGATCTGCTGAAAGTCGGTTACCAAGGAACTCGATTAAGTCCTCTTGTCGGGGTTGGCCGAAAGCCATTCGGTAAATGACGAGACTTCGTTTCAGGTGGTCGACTGTTTGCGCTTCACTGGTATAGGGGAGGAAAGGAAGATGTCGCTCGATTTGTGCGACGCCGTCACCATTGAAAATCCAATATGGAACGACGGCTGAGTGATCTGATTCGTGGTCAGCTGCAGCGTGGGAGAACATCGATTGCCAGGGATCACCTCGTTCTGTGGTAAGGCCAGCTGTGTGGTAGGTAGATGCGAGGTTCTTGCGGACGGCATGGCCTTTAAATCGGTGGACGCGGCCTTCCCGCTGTTCTAGATCTACGGGGTTACGTGGGAGGTTCCAGTGCACGACGGCGTGGCAGTATGGATGAAAGTCGAGACCTTCCTGGCCAATTGAGGTTGAGACGAGAACGTGCGGCCAGAATGGGGAATTAAACGCTTCTCGAACGTCGTCTTCACGCGTAGTTTCAGAAACATCAGCCGCAGGAGCGTCACCGAACCGCAAGGCGAATCTGGTTCGAAGACGTTTGCGTGTCGTCGTTGCTTCGCCGTCGTTAACATGGAACTGGTCGAGAGCAGTCGTCGTAGTCCGTAGCCCGACGGCGGTGATTATACGCTCTCCGACTTTCTCTGCTGCGGTCGCCGGTGATAACTCTTCGTACCCTATGTCAAAGAGGAGGTGTGCGTATTCGTCGAGAACCGCTTGGAGATTTCCATGAACGCTATATTCGAGGACCTGCCGCCAGTAGGATTGGTTGTCGATAAGGTAACGGAGGAGGCTCGTGGTTTCAGGTAGGTTGAAGAGTGACCTAAAGGCCCAGGCGACGCGTGAGGCAGTGGTTCGGATAGATGGATTTTTGACGGATTCGTCGTCAACGACGCGAGAGAGCGCACGCAGACTACAGATGCCAGGACTGCCGAGTGCGGTCTGTGCGAGGACATGTGGTAAGTCATCAGGTGGTGTACCAAGGGACTCGGAGGTCGTGGAGAGGTCGCGGAAGGCTTCGACGTGGTCTGCCCAGTACTCTGGGGCCGTGTCACCAGTGACGAGTGAGTTTGGCATCCAATCATCTACGAGTGATTCTTGGTGGATCCAGTCCGCGGCATCCGGATGATGTTCTCGGTCCAGAAGAAGGGGGGCTATCCAGTACCATCGTTCGTCTACGGCGTCTTCGGGATCCGGGGATACATTGTCAAGAATGGGTTCGAGCTGGGTCTCGACTTGTGTGCGAACTTTGTTGAGTACGACTGATAGTGGTTGGGTATCATCGTTATGGTGGTTACGTGAGAGGTCGAGGGGATCGGCAGTTGTCGCAAGAACAGTACTCGGGTAGAGATGGGTGAACAGTGGTAGTCCGGTCAGTCGGTCGTCGGAGTCCTCAGTGATTCGAAGGAGGTTCCCGCGAGTACTTCGGTTATTGGAGTCGTAGGTCGCGTCTGGGTGAGCGGCTGTCGTGATGCGGCGTTCGGCTTCGTAGCTCGTTAGTGAAGCGATAGTTTTCGGGACGACTCTCCAGTGGGAGAAAATAAGTCGTTTCGTGGTAGCCTGAAGCCCAGGGTCATCAAACGGAGTGCCGAACGTGTAGTACGGGATCGACGGGGGAAGCCAGAGCAACTTCCACAGGCCGGTGTCAATAACGTCATTCCATAAATACCGGAGTCGGGAATTCTGCGCGTCAAGTTCGTTGTAGTGGTGGATGTCGTCCCAGTCAAGGAGGTACGGTGTAGTCTCAGCGAGTTTGCGAGTGACATCCTGATCCAGATTTGACGAGGCGAGTGCGTCATCAAGTTGATCACGCACTTTGTAGTCGTCCATGAAGTTGAGGAGGTACGGCGCGGATTTCCAGTAGTTGAGGGTGTTTTGCCCACCGACCTGGCGGCTGAGATGCTGTGTTTTTACATACGCCTCAATGTCCTGGGGGAGAATCGTCGGTGACGTTGAACGGATTTCCGTAAGCATGCCGTTCCGATCCTGCGACTGTGCTAACCGTTCGGTTCGCGCCATCACTCGGCAGAGACGGTTCTGAAGTTCGTCTTTGACGTCGAGAACGGCGTCTGTTCCCTCCTGATCCACATAATAGAGCCCACGTCGGTACTCGGTGAGCAAGTCATTAATCCGCTCGTAGTTCTCCTCAGTGGCGAGAAACTCGATTGTTTGCAGAAATTCCTTGTAATGGTCTTCATCCGGTTCGTCGTACGTCGTGTACATCTTGTACGGAGTGGCAGAGAGTAAGAGGAGCTTGGCTTCTGATCGGCCGTCGCTGTAGTTGAAGAGTCGGCGAGCGAGTTCATGTTCGTCCTCACCTGATTCGAGCAGGTGTCGGAACCGCTGGAATTCGTCAAGAATGATTAGGTTGGGCTGTAAGTCCTGTACGCACAACTCGGCGAGTAATGCTCTCAGTTCGCCGACTAACTCGGCGCGTCGCTGTCGTTGCGAGTCGGTGACTCGGCTGTTGTATTGGCTGAATACGTCACATAGTGCTTCGAATTCCTCGTGGAGGGCTGTCCGTTCAGCGAGGCGGTCGATGAACTGCTGGTGGATTGTCTCGTCGATATGGTCGTTGAAATTCCGGATTGCACGACGGAACCGATCCACCGAGGCGTATCCTTGAAGAACATTCATTGGGGCTTTCCCACTGAACTCCCACGGATCCTGAAGCAAGTGATACAGAAGAACTCGTTCTTCCATGCGGCCGAGGCTCGATTTTAGGTCTAGTGATGTGCCAGGTGTGAACGAGAAGAAGTTGACTTTCTGCTCTCGGAATTTGTGAGCGTAGAGAGGGTGGAGTGTGAGCCGGCCTGCCAATTCTGTTCGCTCGGTCAAGGCAAGTCGGTCGATGTTTTGGCGAGCGATATCACTGTTTGAGCAGATGTAGACGATGTTGATTTGATCGAGGTCGCTCCACAGATGGTCAATCGCCAGCGCAATCACACCACGGGCGACGAGTGTTTTCCCGAGCCCGACTTCGTCAGCCACGAGGAACCGGCCGCTCGAATCATCATCCTCGTAGAGACGTTGAAACGCGTATTTCGTCGTCTTCGATTGGAAGTCCTTGAGCGTCGAGAGGACCTCTGTTGGATCCGGGCGGTTCTGGTCAGTCATCCGGTTGCAACCTCCGATGCGCAGCGAGTACAGTTTCCAACAGCGAGTTCAACTCGGATGGGAGTGATGTCTCGTCCGTTTCTAAGTCCCTGAGCAGTTGTTCTAGCTGGGTGATCCGGGATGGATTTTTCTCCAATGTTTCGACGAGGAGTTCCAACAATGGCGGGCCTGCTCCTGATGTCGATGTGTAATTTGAGTCGTCGTTCCAAAAGTGTTCACCAGTGTCTGTAATATCGGTTGGGGAGTCCCAGTCTAGGAGCAGGGAAAGGAGTCGAAGAAATCGCTCCGGGTCTGAGAGGATGTCCTGCATAATTGCTTGATTCCGATCTTCAGGCAGTCCTGTTATCGGGACTTTGAGAGCGAATCGCGTCTGTCTTGTCTCGTCTCCGTCCGTGACACGCAACTGGAATGCAAACAGTTGAGTCAGTGAATGCTTGGCGAGTGGTCCGAATTCCATTTCAACCGGTTCCGTGACGGAAATCTGCTTCTGCGTGTTCTGCACCGAGAGCGGCCAGCAAACGACTTCCACGTCGCCGACCCCAGTCTCAATATCCAAAGGTTCCGGGGTCGTGAGTGAGAGGTAGTATCCATCGTCACAGTGCTGAGCCTGGACGTCTATCGTCATATCGAGGATAGCGGTACGGATATGTTCCAAGTGATGTTCGAGTGTGGTTTCGTCCGTGTCAGTCTCTTCCTCTTCTTCGGGGTCGTATTCGACGAGTAATTCGATGAATTTGTCAGGTGTTCCTGACGTTGATCCATCCGCGTCGGTTATTGCGTCATCGGGGAATAATGCCGGTGTACCAAGATCGTGTTTTTTGCCTTTGAGTTCGGTGAGAAACTCGATGTTATGTCTGAACGCGGCCGCAGTCGCATTCGCCGATCCGATGAATAGACTTGTATCCCACCCTTGATCTAGAGCGAAAATCTTCGCGTGTAGGCCCATGAGTTCGGTGCGGTCAGTAACGGACCATTCTTCCACGAGGGCTGGTTCGTCTTCCGGAGCACCGTCAGCCTTCTCAGGGATGGCACCAGCTGCGAGACCGTATACTGACGACCACGCATCAATCGTACTTCGGTCAAGAGTGTCTAATTCGTTGAGGCGAGACACCAAGATTGAGTCACGACTCGATTGTTCCAATTTTTCTAATCGACTCGGTGAGAGGAATGGGGAAACGACTGCGATGTCAGAGTATGACTCCGGGAAAGGTGAGGTATCACCTTCGATCAAGGGGTGGAACTGTACCTCTTCGACGTCGGCTGGTGATTCGAATCGAACCCGGCGAATTTCGTGTGCTATTTCATCAATCGTGTCTTCCAGTGCCGCTGGAACCGTCGTTGCTGCGAAGTCGGGGAGTTGGTCCCAGAATTCGCCGAGCGAATGCTGATCTGCGAAGGCATACTGACGATCGGTGAGTTCGCCGTTGAGATTTAAGATCACATCCCAAGAACTATCGAACGTCAAGTTCCGGCTAAGACAGAGAAATCGGTAGCGGGCTGGTTGATTCGGAGCAGTGTACTTCGCTACCCAGACCTTCGGGTGGAATGACCCGTTAGTAGGCGGAGCTACTTCAATAATACTGTCTTCAGCGTATCCATAGAGGTCGCTGGCACTTTGCGGTCCTTTGATGCGTCCCTGCTCGCAAAAGACATAGATCCGGTCCATAGTGTCCCAAAGCGCATGTAGAATATCGACACTGTTCTCCTCAGTCGGGTCGTAGTTGTCATCAGATCCGTGTGAGACGAATGCGAGCGGGAGAGACAGCAATGCACCTAAATCGAGCGTGTACGTCGTCCCGATAAGGGCCGCTAACTCGAATCCCTGGGGGGGTTGGATTGCATCATGGAGGACCAGACGATTCTGCGGGGAAAGCAATTATCGGACCTCCATGTTGCTGATGATATCGTTGAGGTGGCTTCGAGCCACGGGCCACCGGTATCCGAGCCGGCCCAGTCCAGCCCCGTCGTTCCAAAGCCGGAGCGCGTCCGCGTGATGGAGTCGGGCGCGTCGACCTTTCAACTGTAACTCACGCCGACTAATGAGTCGGCGGGCCTCAGACTGATCCCACAGCTCTGTCGGGTTCTCACGAATGATCTTGATCCACTCCGTGACAAACGACCGAGTTCGCTGCGGTATTTGCCCAGCCGTCTGTTCGACGATTGACCAGAATTCGTTGAGAGACCAGTCCTGAAACGCCGTGTTGCGAGCGGTTATCATTTCTCGCCACTCGGAGAGGTCAGTCATATATTCCTGTTGTAAGTCGTCTGCCTCGCTTTTCTCTGCCAGCATCAGGTTGTAGAGGAGAACCGCTCCGTGGCTGATTTCCGAGAAGTTCTGTGCATGCAGCAAGTAGACCTGGTGCCTGTCACTAAGATCGGTAAACTGGGGCGCTTCCCAGGGGAAATCGACGTTGGGAAGCGGTTCGCCTAGTCGTAACAGTCGTGCCAGTAGCGAGTCGGGGTGACTCTCAATGATGCGGTCGTGGAGGTAATTCGCTTCCGTTTCGCGTAGGTTGAACGATGCCTCTTGGGGGAATGATTCTGGTGCATCTGGAAGTCCTTTGTGCCACGCCGATTCCTGTATTGCAGAGTTCGATTCGAGTAGTGTACGCACATCCGACCCGCTGGTTTTGTTGCGTCGGATGCGGGCATGGTACTCTGATTTCGAGCCGTTAAATCGAAGAATATCCCAGCTGCGTAACCCTCCCCAGTAGATGGTACTAGGCATCCGACTGAGGTCTTCTTTTGCTTCTCTACCGATCACGCCTTCGGCTTCGCCGCCTCGGAGGAGCCCTCGAATCAGGCGTTGTTCGTACCGACGAATCGTGTCGGGGAACTCATCTGGCGGTGGATCTCGTTGCTGAACCTCAGCGTAGATCCAGGGTATAAATAGAAAATACCGAACCCGGGTCTGAATTGTTGATGTTCCTGGGAAGAACAGGTTCGAAAACGAGTCTCGGATGCGACCAAACCCGAGTTCATCCCTCGTGTCCCGCCGGCGAAATTTGTCCAGTAAGTCGAGTGTGTTTTCCTGTTGCTCGGTCGTGGTATCCAGCCAGGAGATAGTCGATTCCATTAGTCGGTGGTGCGTTAGTCGTAACATTGATAGAATATAGATTTTTGGCCAAGAGACTATTTCGGGACTCAGCAAATGAGTAAGAACAACCAGAACGGCAGATAGCAAAGAGTAGTATCGTCCGTCTTGACTACCAATGACTGGTTTTCTCTGATAGTCTTTGGTAGACTGTCGGTGATGACGAACCGGTACGGTGCCTGGTAGTCCAAGTCTCGAAGATCTTCGCTGGCGGATTCGGTATGCTGGCCGGAGTCAGGATCGAAGTCTTTGGCGATTGTTTCGGCGTTGCCAGTATGTGGATGGTAGGAGAGGATGAAGGGGAGGACGTGTCCGTTGCGGTGAAGGATGTAGTCGACGAGACCGGATTCGGTTTCTGTGTATTCGACGTCGTATGCTCCGACGGTGTATGCGAGGCGTTTGGCGTGGTCGAACGCGACAGTGCGGGCGAGTTTGTACTCGAATTCGTGGTTGAGCGTGTCTTGCTGATCGTAGCCTTCGAAGCCGTGGTGTTCCTGTCGTTGGGAGAGAAGGACGAGGTGACGTGGGTTCCGGAGGTACAATCGGGTGCGGCGGTAGCGTCGCAGGGAGTAGTCGTGCGATTCAGTGACAGCGATCCCCTCATCAAGAACATCGAGGTAGCTATCGACGGTTCGCCTGTCGACGCCGATCTGGTCGCTGAGGGCTGTGTACTGGAGTTCTTCACCGGCGTTGGTGGCAGCGATAGCGCTGAGGCGGTGGAGGTTTTCGGGTTGTTGGATGGACCGGTACTTGGCGAGCTCTTTATACAGGAAGAGTAGGAAGTGAGATTTGGAGAGTTCGTTCCGAATCGTTAGGTCGTCTGTCTGATGGAGAGTGCCGCCCGTGCGCAGGTATGCGCGCGCGGCGTCGTGAAGATTATCGCAGTCGTCCGCGTCGAAGATGCCGAAGCAGAGTTCTGAGAGAGTCTCAACTGCAGTGTCGAGACTGATTTCGGAATCTCTTCCGGACAGCCCGGTTCGAATCGTCTTGATCGGCGATGGCCCATCTAAGTCTGATGACTGGTACTGTTCGAGCCGGGTTCGGAATTCGTCATCGAGATCGACGCCGAGGCCTGCGCCGATTTGAACAGTGTCGATGAATTTCATCGGGAGAATCGGCCACAATTCGAATTCCTCGACGGTGTCGGCGGATTTGGTCGTGGAGAGATTAACTTGAGATGCGACGATACCGGTCAGAAATAGATACGTATCCTCGTCGACGACGTCGAGTAGCTCCGCTTTCCGATCCTCGTCGAGGTCAAGGGCTTGGACATCGTCAAGGAGGATGAACTTATGTCCTTGACGGGGTGCGACGTGCGTCTGGAAGTAGTCGATGACCTGGCTGAGACGTTTGATGCCGTCGCCTGCGCGTTCGAGCTGGTAAAGGGAGTCTTCTAAGGGGATATAGAGTATTTGCCGCGGTTCGATTGCGGAGGTGAGTTCGAGGTCTGTGTTTTGCTGGGGGAAGTCGGTCGTGTTGAGGAGCGCTGCGACGAGTTGGTGAAGAAGGGTGGTTTTGCCGATACCGGTCTGGCCATGAATTGCGTAGACGAGGCTCTCAACGCCGTCAGTGTAGTGGGTATTCGTCGTTTTAAGAACGCGGTGGAAATCAGATCGAGGAGTAAGGTCTGTGGCTTGTGAGAGTTCTGGAGAGGTGCCGTCACTCCACCACTGGTTGTGGTGTTCGGCGTCGTCGATGAACTCTTCTGCGCTCCCTGTCCCAAGCATAGAGACGATTAATATGGGCTAGTACAAATATTCACGCATCCCAATGTCGCTATTCAGATTCTACTATAGTTTTGCTGTCTCTCAGACCCAGTGTAGCAGAATTCCGATCCTCGGTGTCGTCCGATACTCCCTCAGAAATGCCTCATTGGCACGCCCGGGACGCTTTCTTGGAGTTCATTACCGCTAAAGTTGATTTACCGTGTTTGAGATTCGCCTAGTGGAAACCTATTTATTCTGGGCGTCCGTTGGTGGGCGTAGATGGCAGTCAAGGCCGATATCGAGGATGGGAAAGAGATCGACATCGCGCTGCGCGTCACGGGGATTGACGAGTGGGAGCACGATGCCATCGCTCGGAAAATCCATCTGGAGGACGTCGACGGCGCAGCAGTAGATCTGACAGTATTCCACAATAACGACGTCGCGGACTTCGAGTGGGAGATCGGGGAGTGGTATCTCCTAGGAAACGTCGTCGGGAACGAGTTCCGGGGCGAGATGCAACTCAATCCGGGGTATGACCTCACCGTCACGCTGTTAGACGACCCTCCCGCAACTGCCGGGAACGACGAGTCTCCCGGTAGTGTACCCTCGGAAGAACCGGTCGAGCAGGCAACGGAGAGGAGTCCGAGTGGTGCTGCCGCGGCGACATCGGATGCGTCCGATCACGAGGAATTCGTTCGCGGAAGCGAGGTCGATGGTAGTTCGCGCCCGACGGCTGATGGTGGCGGTGAGCTCCTGCATCAACAGCCGCTCTCGGACGGAAACTACTTGCTGCAGTTCGAACTCGGGTCGCTGCCGGAGCTACCGGTCCACGAGTACGAACTCCGGGCGACTGGGAGTGGCGGGATCGACCCTGACGATTTCACGAACGGGATTGAGGGGTTCACGGCGAAAGCGGCGAACTACTACCAGTCACGGACAGGGAGTCCTGTGACGACGGCCGATACGTCCCGGCGGCGTATCTACGCGACCGAGAAACTCCACGGTACGATCTCGATTCACGGGTACACCGTCAAGCCGGTGCACCAAGGCGAGACGACACTGGAAGCGCGTTCGTACACGGACGACGGACCACTCCAGGAGTTCGTCAAGCAGGACGTGAAACGAGCCGTTGCTGGTCGCTTCGAGGTGTCCGGGATCGATTCGATCATCGAGCCCACCCCGCAGCGAACCGCGAACAGCGGGTTGTTCGAAGCCTATCGGAAGTACAAGTGCCGGATTCGCGTCGATGCTGACGGGACCGTGATTTGCGGCGTGAACGTCGCGTACCATCTAGAATCGACATTCTCTGCGGCCGAGTGGGTGCGGCGTGGACACGATATCGCCGAGGTGACTGTCGAGCACGACACGGATCTGTACGACAGTGCTCGCACGGCGACGGTCAAGGAGATCATCGATATGGACTACGACGATGTGCTGGACGGGCCAGGGGTCCCGATGTCGGAGTACCACGAGAAGTACGTCGAGCAGGAGGTCATCGACTCGATGCGGGCCGGCGACCCGATCATCGCTGATCTGCAGTACGGAAGCGGCGAGGATTCGATCTTCCCGCAACTCCTGGCGTACTGCAAGGTCATCCCGACGTTCGACCAGTTAGGCCGCGTCGATGACGCGTTCCTGGACGTCATCCACAACGAGAGCCGGATGAAACCCGAAGAACGGTTCAACGTCGTCACATCGTTTGTCGACCTGCTCGGCCCGACCCCGTACTTCGGCTTCGACCCGGTCACCCAGCCCACGAACACCGGGTACCGAGAACACCAGATACGGAACCGACCGAATCTTCGCTTCGGGGATGGACGGACCGGATTCTACGGTGCCGGGGGGCTCGAACGAAAGGGGTACGGCGTGTACAAGCCCCCGAAGTCGTTCGACATCATCGCGCTGTATCCCGAGGAAGAGAAAGATCCGGCTCACCGGTACGTCCTCACGCTGCTCAATAAACTCGCAGACTACGGCGCGAGTCCGACAGCATTCGACGAAGAGACGTATGAACTCGGCTCGGAGTTCCATTACTCCCAGCACGCGCAGAAAGCGAGTGACTACGATGCCGCACTGATCGTCGTGCCGGATGCAGACGAGGCCGCAGCAGCGGACTACGACGACCCGTACCCCGAGTTCAAACGGCGGCTCGGACAACTCGGCGTGCCGAGTCAGATGATCTCCGTCGACAATCTCGGCAACGACAACTACCGCGGGAACATCTGCTCGTCTCTCATCGGGAAAGCGGGCGGCGTGCCGTGGCGAATCGACGACGTCCCGGGGGACGTTGACGCGTTCGTCGGCCTCGACGTGACCTACGACCACGCGACCAAGCAACACCTCGGCGCGGCCGCGAACGTCATCATGGCCGACGGAACCATCCTCGCGTCCGAGGCCGTCACGAAGCAGGCTGGCGAGACGTTCGACGAGGACGACGTAGCGAACGTCATCAAGCACGTCCTGGAAATCTTCGCCGAAGAGGAAGGCCGACCGCCCCGGCACGTGGTCATCCATCGGGACGGGAAGTTCTACCTCGACGTCGAGAGCCTCATCAACCGTCTCGACAAAGCCCGCGATCTCATCCAGCGGTTCGACCTCGTCGAGATCCGGAAATCCGGGAACCCCCGCATCGCCGAGTACGACGAATCGAAATCACGGTTCGACATCGCGGACAAAGGCGTCGCCTTCCACGTCCACAACGGCGACCATTCCTACCTGACCACGACCGGTGGGAAGGAGGGCAGTCCAGGCACGCCGCGGCCGTTACAGATCGTGAAACGCCACGGATCGACAGACCTCGACACGCTCGCGGAGCAAACCTACTGGCTGTCTGAGGCGCACGTCGGGTCGCTGAGCCGCTCCACCCGGCTTCCCATCACCACGTACTATGCCGACAAGTGCGCCGACTTCGCCATGAAGGGCTATCTCACCAAGGGGAGCGTCATCCGCGGCGTCCCGTACATCTGACCATGCGCCAGCACAGATCCCCCCCAACCACTCACGCATCCGTCGACACACCGGTAACCCTCGCATGACCAAGACTGAATTTGAAGCAACGGTCGAGTTCGATGACGGCAGCACCGCCGACCTGGAGATGGCTGCCGACAAATCATGGGACAGCTTCCTGAACTACTTCGGTGACGCCCAGCACGTCTACTGCGTCACGTACAGTCAGTCCCCTGCATTCATTTACAAGATGTTTCAGAACCAGGACCTCGCAGTAGACTCACTGGAGGTCATCGTCGGGGACAATCAGCACGATGACTACCGGCGGTCGCTGAAGAACACGAACAACGCGAAGAAAATCGCCGCGCAACTGGAATCACTGCGACGAGACGGCGATCTCCTCATCCACACCGTCGATTCCGCGCGCGTCCTCCTCCACACGAAGCTCTACATCGTCGAGAATCAGGACGGGTCTCGTACACTCATCTGTGGGTCGGCGAATCTCTCCAAGCAGGCCTGGCAAGGGAGCAAACAAACCAACGTCAACATGGCCTGGCGTACCGACGGGGACACGCCTGTCGACGAGTGGTTCGAACGGCTCTACGCGTTCCACAAGGACTACGCGACGCCGTTCATGGAGGACCTCACCGAGGAGATCGAGGACGCTGACACGGCAGAAGAAGAGGCGAAGATCTACGACATTTGGCTGGGCGGGGACGAGTTCAGTGACGACCCGGTCGCCGAGCTGAACGCCCGGCTCGACGAAGCGGTTGACGACGACCAAGTCAACACGTACAACGTCGTCACCGACGCCGAAGAAGCAGAGAAGGCGGTGTTCGCTGCCGAAGATACGGATACCGACCCAACAGAGATCAGTCCGGACAAGCGTGTGCGCCTCTCTCCGCAGGGTCTCGAAGACGCTATCTCGAATCTGGACGACACGCTGTCCGCCAATAACATCCGTATCAACGACGGGGAAATCGTAGCGACACCCGCCGGTATCGCACGGTACAAAGAGACCTTCACCGGGTATCCCGACCTCAACGTCGATAAGAAAGAGAAGACGGTCGGGTTGCGGGTTGACGACTCAGTCCTCGAATTATCAGCTCCACTCCCGGATGACCCGCAGGAAGTCGCTGACGCGCTCGACCTGATCGAGCAGTACGTCGAAACGGTCGGGGAGTTCGGCGAAACGCGAACGACGAAGGAAACGCGGGCGCACTTCTATGAGGGTGTCATCTACTTCTGCTGGGCTCCGTTCGCTAACTACTGCGCCCATCACTACGCCGAATACGAATCTGCGGAACTGGACAAGGACCTGCCGTTCCTGTTCCTTCACGGCGACAATGACAGCGGGAAGGGAATGTTCCTGCGGTTCGGAGCGCGGCTCATCTCGAACGGGTACGTGCAGGAGGTCACGACCGGTGACGATTTCGTCAAAAACAACATCGAGCGTGCTCGTGCGTCGGACACTGTTTTCCCGTACATCGTTGACGACGTGGCGAAGTCGAAGATCGACCGGGACATCATCAAGTCGTATTGGGAGGGGAAGTGGGATGGCTCCATCCAGATGCCGACGTTCATCTTCTCCTCGAACGACTCGACGAAACCCAAATCTGAACTCCGGACCCGCATGAAGACGCTGGATTTCAACGTCAACTTCTCCGAACTGGAGAAGGACGAACGGGAAGCCGCCGCGCAGATCGCGGGTCAGGCGGACAGCTGTAACTTGTTCCCGTGGTTCGCTCACCTGTTCCTGCAGCGGGATATCTCGCTGCCAGACCAGTCGGATCGGCTCGCGGATGCTCGGGACGTGTTCGCGGAGCTGTACGCGTATGCTGAGAAGGAACCACCGGGGTACGTGCCGCTGGAGAAACCCGCCGAGCAGGAACACGACCCAGGACGACGGAAGTGGATCAGTGCGCTATCCGACGGGCTGTGTGAACTCGATTTCAAGGACGACGGGCGGATTGTCGCCGATTTCTCCGCAAATCTGGATCAGCAGCAGTGCTGGGAGTTTCAGAAGGCCACGCCAGCCCACATCCGGGCCAATATTTACGGGCCGGCAGTCCAGTTTGAAAGCGCAAACAGGTTCCAGAATTGGATAGATGAGCCCCATGTCATCGAAGATGCACGACGCGACACTGAAACAGCGGCTAACAACACCGGTGTTCTGTCTCGGGTCACGCGGCTCGTCCGAGGGTAACAGCCATGTCTGACCACGCATCTCACCGGCGATTCGACGGGACGTTAGTCACGGTACCGTTCGGGGGCGAAAACGTCGAACGAACAGCGCGGGACGAATACCGGACGCTCCTCGACGAGCGCGATTCTGAGGATGTGCTCGTCGTCACGGGTGCGCCGACGAGTACGGACACGTTCCGGGAGGCCTTGGGTACGGAGTTGCCTGGTGCGGCGACGCCGTACGTGACGTCGCTCGTGGTGCACGCGACCGACGTCCTCAACCAGACCGACGACCGCGTCATTCTCTCTGACGCGCTACGGCGAGAGCTCCTTCACCGATTCCTCGCAGACTACGAGTGGGAAACGGAGTACCTCCAGCGGGCGTCTGATCAGCCGTCGTTCATCAAGGACGTGGACGCCGTGATGGGTACGCTCTCCTGGCAGACGATTACGCCCGAGGAAACCCCGGAACTCCGCGACATCACGGCTGCGCTCGACGCATTCCACGAGTGGTTGGCCGAGCACGGCCATATGGAACGCGGGCAACTCATCTCGGAAGCGCTCGATGTCCTTTCAGGGGATGCCCGCGATGATGTCGTCGATTTCGAGGCGGTGCTCGCAGTCGAGTTTGAGGAGTTCTTCCCACTTGACCGCGCGTATCTCGACGCGCTCGCGGGCGACTGCGACCTCGTCTGTATCGCCGAAGAGAACGCGAGTGTGCGCCGTACGTGGGTCGAGTCTGGGCCAGTCACCGACTATGTCTCGTTCAGCGGGTCTCGTCGCGGGGCATCGGAGGCACCGTCGACGCGACCGGCTGCCACAGCAGCGTATTTCGCCGAAGAAACGGTTCCGGTAGACCCGGAAGCAGGGTCGGTCTCGATCCTCGCTACAGACTCCAGTGACGAGCAACTCGCCAAGGTTGCCAACGAGATCGAAGAACTCGTTGCGCAGCCAAACTGGAATTACGACGACATCGCTGTTGCTACAAAGCAAAGTGGGAGTACTGTTACGGACACCATCGAAGTGCTCGAACGAACCGGAATTCCGGCGGAATCGACGACCGTCACTGGGTTCGGTGACGACCCCGCGATCCGAGAACTCCTCGCTGTCGTGAGACATCTTGCCGCAGATGAGGAGGATGAGGTACCCGACCGTGGCCCGGAACTCGATACAGAGCGCTTAGACCGCGTCAGCGATATTGACAGCCTCGAAGATGCGGTCCGCTGGTGGGCAACAGACTCGGGATTGAAAGAGCGAATTGCAGAGCGCTCGACTCCGTTAGATGCACGGGCGCAGTTCGGGAACGTCCGGCGGACATTCCAGATGGCTGAGTTCCTCGAAGAGACCGAGTTCGTGGATGCGACGTGGGAGTCCTTCGAAGAGATGCTCGAACGCGCCCACGAGTACGCACCACAACAAAACCAGACGAGCGCGACGGATCTCAACGGCGGTGTCCGCGTCGATCACTTACAAGCGATCAAGAACGAGTCCTTCCGCGCGGTCTTTCTCGTGAATCTCGTCGACGGCGAGTACCCGGGTGACCCGTTCCTGACAGGGTTGTTCCCGACCGAGCGGGTCGCATCGATGCCGGACTACCCTGGTGTAACGGAACTCGACGCGCCGGACGTGGATGCGACGTTCCCGACGACGTCCACGGCGTCGAGTCGGCCGTTCGCGCGGTATCACACGGAACACGCGCGGCGACGCCTGGCGGTTGGGGCTGGTGCTGCGGACGAGCACCTGTACTGTTGTCTCTACGAGTACGAGGACACCGCGCTCGAAGAGCGTGCGCAGGCGTCACGGTTCCTCACAGAGGCGTACGAGCGCCTGTCGTGGGTCACCGAAGCTGACGACCCACACATCACGAGCGAGCAAGCAGCGGAGGACTTCCTGTTGTCGCGCGTCGACGACGCCCTCGCGGAGGTGCGCCGCGCCAACAGCCGGGACGTGACGGTGTCGCTCGACGACCTGGAAGCGGAACTCGGGGAGGTTCAGGATCTACTCGATAAGAGCGGGGCGCGGGGCGAGGAACTCCGGAAGGCGTTGCGTGCGCGTGTCGAGTTCGCTAACGGGGAGGTGCGACGATGAGCCAGAAGTCGCTCTCACCGTCGCGGCTAGCGAACTACGCGACGTGCCCGCGATTGTACGATTACCGGTACGTACAGGACGTGAACGCGCCAGACAGGACTGAACTCTACCTCAATCAGGGAACGATTTACCACGAGACTATCGAAGACACGTGTGATGAGACCGACCGCGACGACCCACCAGCGGTGATTCACGACCGGGCGATGCAGATTTTCGATGCGAAGTGGGACGAACACAGCAGCGCGGACGACTACGAATCACGAGCACATCGGGAGTATCAGCGCGCAGAGAATCTGGCTGCCATCGAGTCGTTCTTCGATCCTGACGGCGGGGTCGGCATCGAGCACGCCCGTCGCTCAATCACAACCGAGTGCTGGGTAGAATGTGAAGTAGATGGTCGAGGGCTTCACGGGAAAGCAGACAACGTCATCCGGACGGACGAGGGGCTCCACATCGTCGATTACAAGCGGAAAACACACGGGATGCTCTCTGACGGGACAGCCGAGTACCTTGGCGACCACCTCGACGGGGAGGCGCACGAGCCGAAGCGTGTGCGGAACGCGTTCCAGACGGCGACGTACATCGAGGGCGTGAAGAACGAACCGTTCTACGAGGACGGGATGGAGGTCAGGTTCAGTTTCTACGGCCTCCTCAACAAAACGTCGTTCGAGAGCACAGCGTCTGGATATGACGTGTCTGCGCGTGGATGGCCGCGGGAAACGACGGAGATCTACGAAGCCCACTACGAGACGATTTGGAGGCTCATTCGTGCCGCCCACGACGGAATCACGAACGGAGCCCACGAGCCAGAACCGTTCAATCTCCTCAACGAGGAGGCGTGCCCGGACTGTGACTATCGAGAGATGTGTGCGGATCGCCTGTCGACGGAGGTGCGGCGATGAGCGACGACGGTGATGACTACCCGTCGTGGTACCCGGTCCCGGAAGAGGATGTATCCCCGGAACCCCAGCAAGAGACGATCATCGATTCCGACGCGTACCCGATGCGTGTGCTCGCCGGTGCGGGGACGGGGAAGACGTTCACGATGGTGCGGAAGATCGAGCACCTCATCGATGAGGAGGACGTGTCCCCGGACCGAATTCTCGCGTTAACGTTCACGAACAATGCCGCGGACTCGATGCGGGAGAAGCTCAACGCGAAGCTCGGGACAGCGGGATACGACATCGACGCGTACACGTACCACTCGATCTGTAACGAGATACTCACCGACTACGCGTACGAAGCCGGGATCGATCCGGACTTCGAGGTCGCCACGGACGCCGAGAAGTACGCCATCGTGCTGGACGTCCTGGACGACATCAAGTACCGGTCTGTGAAACCCAACGTATACGGGAGCGATGGGTACGCGTCAGGGGCCGCGTCGAAGCTGCTCAACTTCATCGGAGCGATGAAGCGCAGCGGCATCACGCCCGACGACATCGACGCCTTCCTCGGGCCTGCTGACCGCGTCTACGAACTCGCTGACCTCTCGGAGCGCGTTGAGGCTATTGCCAGCGACCATCTAGGTGGCCGGTCCGTGTCGAGCGTACTGGACTCGCTCCCAGACGCGCGTGCCGACCTCGTCGCTGAACGCGACGCGCTCGGGACGGACGGTATCGAAGCCAGCGCACGCGACTTCCTCGACCGCCTCGTGGATCTTTGCGACGAGCTGGAAACGGCGTTCGAAGCTCACGAGGCAAGTGGCCAGGAGTTGCCGGACAACGCGTACAAGCTCCCGAAATACCTGCTCGGAGGGTACGCGAGCGGTGCGCCGACAGGCATCCCAGATGATCTGGACCTCGAACTCACAGATCATCTCGACTCGTTCCTCTCGGACTGTCTCACGGCCCGTGACCTGACTGCGGGGTACGCAGCGTACGAGCGTGAACTCGACGAACGGAACCTCATCGACTTCGACGGTCTTGTCGTGGAGACGGCCGCACTGATGGCTTCGCCGGTCGGCGAGGAAATCGCCGACCGGTGGGACTACGTGTTCTGTGACGAGTTCCAGGACACCGACCGCCTCCAGTTCGACCTCGTCACGTCACTCGTTACCGACGACAACCTGTTCGTCGTCGGTGACGATGATCAAGCGATTTACGAGTGGCGCGGCGCACACGTCGCCAACATCACTGACGAACTCGACCGCGTATTCGCGGCACTCACCGACGAACCACTAGAGGAGAACTTCCGCTCCCGACAGCCAATCCTCGACTTGGCGAACGAGGCGATTCAGAAGCTCGATCACCGGCAACGACACAAGACACTGAAACGCGTCGACGAACCCGCATACGACGGCGACACCGTCGCAACCGTCGAATTACCGGACGAAGACGGCGATGACGGCGCGACCCAACTTCGCACCGTCGTCCAGAATTTGCTGAGCGGGGCAGCAGGGAACCTCGATAAGGCGTACGACCCAGGTGACATCGCGTTACTCGTCCGGAAGAACGACCACGCGACGCCCGTCATTGAGGAATTCGAGGACGCCGGCATCCCGTACCAGGTTGCTGGCGATCTGGCGACGGAATCCGTCGGCGTCGGAACCGTGACCGCCTACCTGAAAGCGCTCGCACGGCCCGAAGACGAGGTGAGCTGGAATCGCGTCCTCCTGATGCGATACCGGCTCTGCGATGCGGATCTCCGTACCCTCAACGCGGGCGAAGAGCCTCTCGTGGACACGCTCCGCGAGACGTCACTCGAAGAGTTTGAGGAGCCCGACCGCGTCGCAGAGGCCCGCGAGCACGTCACGGAGCTCCTCGATATCCGGGATTCGGCGTCGCTCAGCCACCTGTACCGCGAACTCACGGACATCACAGACATCGAGTGGTACCTCAGCGAGCAGGAGCGCCGCGATCTCGCGCAACTCGAAGACGTCATAGAACAGTACGGGGACAGTGCCGTCCAACCACCGCTCACTCCAGAATTCATCGACTCACTCGAACACTACGACTCCCTGTTCGACGAGAGTGGCTCGACACCCACGAGTCAGCCGGACGTCGCCGACGACGCGGTCAACGTAATGACCATCCACAAGAGCAAGGGCCTGGACTTCCCGGTCGTCCTCATCCCGCAAGTCACAGCCGACGAGTGGGCACCGAGCTCACGCACCTACGACGCGCTCGAAACCAGCCTCTCGGATGGCGCAGAGACAGCGTTCGCCGAGGACTTCGTCGAGCGGGATGCACGTGAAACCCGTCGCGTGTTCCACGTCGGGATTACGCGTGCCGAAGACATCCTCGTCCTACAGGGTGGCAGCGAAGAAGACGACGATGCTTCGGACATACACCCGGTTTCAGAGGCCGTTGACGGGATTCTACCCCCCAGGATCCCGTGGCAGCCAGAGCGCGGGAAACTCCTGCTCTGGACCGACGTCGAGGAGTGTCTTCCGGAGGACGCGGTAGACTGGACTGACACGCTGGCAAGCGAGACCGTCGGGCACGTCGGTGGGGCCGTCAATCACGATGGAGAAGAACTCACAGTCGTGGCAGCGCGCGATCGCGTGATAGACCTCGCAACAGCCACCCTCAACGGAGAGCTCTCACCGAGAGCCGAGCGGGAGACCCTCCAGGTTACGTCGTTGACCGGCCCGTCGACACCGTCGCCGTCGCTCTCGCACAGCTACACGTCATTGGCTGCCTACGAAGAATGCCCGCGGAGCCACTACCTCGACTACGTGGTCAACGCATTCGCCGACTATCAAGAGACGGTATCCACGAGCGATGCCGGGGACGGTGTATCGCAACGTGAGATCGGATTGCTGTTCCACGACACCGCAGAGCAAGCCGCGAATCAAGATGTGAAACGGCGTGAGGACTGGTACGAAATCTGTGAGCGCCTCGCCAGTCAGAACCGAGCCGAGGACGCGTTCCCGGCGGCGAAACAGTGTATCGACCGGTACTTCGAGTTAGACCTCCCCAGGTACGAGATCGTCGATGCGGAGCGAGAGTTCGAACTCGACATCGACGGGCACGAACTCGTCGGCTACATCGACGCCGTCTACCGAACCCCAGACGACGAGCTCCTCGTCATCGACTACAAGGCCACCGAACGTCACCGCGACGTGGAGGACGATAAGCAACTCCCGATCTACCTGTTAGCGTGTGGTGACCTGTACGATGAGCCCGTCGCCCGGGCGGGATACGCCTATGTCGGTGAGATTGGGCCGAAGATCGAATCTCGAACGTTCAACGATGGCGACCTAGAAGCAGTCAGAGATGACGTGACAGAGTCAATGAACCGCATTGCTGAGTTCTCGTACAGCCGGTACACGGCTGGCGAGCACTGCCAGTGGTGCCAACACAACCAACTGACCTGCGCACCAGACTCGTTCACGGTCGGTCCTGGGTTTGAAGAGTAAGCTAAGATAGCCTACCGACCGAAGCAACGTATTTACGACATAAATGAAACAATTCGAGTAACCCAATGCCCGTCTTGGATGAGCTCTCCGGGTTCGAGTTCGAGGACGTAATGGAAGATGTTTTCCGGAATCTTGGCTACGAGAACGTTCGACAAGCAGAACGGACGGCTGACGAAGGGCGCGACATCCTCATGGAAGAAGTCGTGGACGGGACTCGGAGAGGCATTGTCGTCGAGTGTAAACACACGGGGACAGTCGGGCGGCCGGTGGTGCAGAAACTCCACTCGGCGATTTCGACCTTCGAGTTCGACGGGTCGAAACGTGGAATGGCGGTGACGACTGGGCGGTTCACCAATCCGGCTATCGAGTATGCCCAGCGACTCCAACGGAACGACGATCCGTATCCGATCGAACTCATTGACGGTGAAGACCTCCGTGAGATCGCCGACGAAATCGGACTCGACCTCTATAACGGCCGGATTGAAATCCTATGCGACGAGACGCTCCGGCCGTACGACCCAGCAACGTCGGTGACTACGCCCGTCACAGAGGCGTTTCAGGACATCGGAAACATCGATTCGTCGGACCTTCCCGCGCCGTATTCACGAGTGACGTTCCGTCCGGTCGTAGTTGTGACTGCGAACACGAACGCCGTCTTCGAGACATCGGTTGGCGTGATACACCGGATCAACGACCGGTCACAGTTCGCCATCTACGCAGAACGCGGTCAGCCCCGAACCGCATCAGGAGAGGTATCAAATCTCGTATTGGAGAACCGCCACGCGACCATCGACCTCGATGCAGACCAGTTCGAGGAGGTGTTTGACGCGGTCGAGGAACGCCGGTTCGGCCAGACCCAGACAGCGTACAAGGAGTGGGCCGTCGAGCGACTACAAGACCACCACACGACGACCGTCTCCTATACAGGCGACAACAACGTCACCTACAACAAGACCTGCGAGCCCAACCGCTCAGACATCTCGGTGGAGTCAATCGACCCGGTGTATCTACCGCTGGTTCGGCACACGACCGACCTACAAGCATACTCGTATCCCTACGAGTATTTCGCGGCGGGGCCATCACGCGTGACGAGCGAAGACGGGATCCATCAGTGCGTCCACTGCGATACAGCCGGCACCGACAACACCTATACGTTCTGTGCGAACTGCGGGAGCATCAACTGCGACTCACACATCGAAACTGAGCGACTGGAGGGGACGCCGGTCTGTACCGGATGTGCCGTAACCGAGCGCTTTGCGTTCAAAACGAAGTACTTCTACGACGAGGCGAACCGTGACGCGTTCCGGGAAGAGTACGAGGCGATGCCGTTCTACGAGAAAGCGATGGAAAACACGCCGCTCACTGTCGGTACAGTCGTGCTCGTCATAATCGTCCTTCTTGGAGTGCTGGCTAGCGTTGGCGGGCTCTGACGACGCCTCTAATTGGCACGTTCTGGGTGGCATAGAATAGTGCTCGTGTGTCTGTTGAAATCGGATTCTTCAGATATATTATCGTCTGAAACAACCGGTCGCTGAAGAGTGCGTATTGAATCCCGAGCCTTCTGCCGCGATAGAGTAAAGGTACTCCCGGCTTGAGATTCGATATGGAGCAGGAATCGTTGAACGTCTATCGTGGCTGTACACCAGTGGTGGATGCTGAGTACGAGTCCGGGAGCGATGTGTCGCCCACGGAAGTCATCATCGAGGCTCTAGCAGAAGCCGCCGGGATTGATCCCATCGAACTCCCCCCACTGTACGAGTTCGTCGATCCTGACGCGCTCGATCATCTCTTCGGAGAGCACGACGGCGCAGCCCACGCGGATGCTCTCCTCAGTTTTCAGGTCGAGACTTGGAACGTGTTCGTCCGGGCCGATGGATGCATTCGAGTCTGCGATAACACCCAACCCACCGAACCGGAACCCGTCTTCGAATCCACTCCCGTCTAATTCGACTCGCTCAGTACTCTAACTCCAACAGGACTGTTCTGCCGAGAACAGTGGTGCATACGCGCCCAATACTCAGCACTTCATTTGTATCAGTTTCTAAGGATTCCAACAGGGCCATTCTCGTCTATTTCTGTAGATATCCACCAAATGGGATGTACCGAGAGTCGGCTAAACGAGAGGGATTAGCAAGGGGGTCTGATTGTCGAAGGGGGAGTTATGATTCCGTTCGTTTGCGGTCATACTCCCAGAGAGCCATATCGACCTCGCGCGGAAGGAGGCCATTCTGTTCGGCTAGTTCGCGGACATGGTCTATGTAGAATTCGTAGGCACTCGGATCAGATCCGTATGTTCGGAATAGTTCTAAAAATTCCGCGAACTCGGCATATTCGGTGTGGTCGAGTAATTGTGGTTTGGCTGCGGGAAGCGCGCGAAGCGCCCGATAATCAATCACCGCGTGCTTTGTTGGTTTCCACATTGCCAATATCGTAGACGCGACCGGCACTCGAACACCCGTTAATTCAGATAGCGCAGCAATTTTCGTTTCATCTTTATCGGCAGAAAATGCGATCTCACTCTGTTCTTTGACCGTTACCGGCGAGTTCTTTTCGAGGTGACGATCAATTCTACCGCCTTGGACTTTCCACCGTCCAATCTCAAGAAGCTCGTCTTTCTTGAGATACTCACGCGATTGCAGGCGGTCCGAGATAGTACTAAAACAGGGATCTGAGTCAGTTTGTCGATCACCGTTCTGGTCTATGAACACTACAGAAGCGTAGGTAGCTCGCTGTTTGAAATCCGCCACGAGAGAGGGGAAATCAATCGACATTAGTCTCTCATCCCAATTGTGAGTACAAAACGATTGGGCTGAATCGTTGGTAGTTGTAAGGGGGATTCACTTATCGGTGCAGGTAGCGTATTGTTGATTATGCCTGAAGAAGTCCTGTTCAAATCAGAGAGTGATCAGACCCGAGAAGAAATCGCATCGTATCTCCGTAGCGTCGCTGATAAGCTTGAACAAGGGGATGCAGTTACACTCAAATCCGGTTCTGAGTCCGTGACAATGGAGCCACCAGCGCGCCCGACGTTTGAGGTTAAAGCCGAACGCGAGGGACCGACGGACGGACCCGGTGAATTGAGTATTGAGTTCGAACTCGAATGGGACGAGAACGGTAATGGAGGGGACGGTGGGACCGGCCAGTTAGAAATCGAGTGACTAATTAGCCACGTATCTAACGGCAGGTTCGCTGGGGAGACAAGTGAAAAGAAACACTCAGGGGCGATTCTATGACACTCTCACACTTGTTAGCGGCTTTCGATCTCGTCAATTGCAATCGACGACGCTTGCTGTACTTCTTCGTTCTCGTCTGTTTCTTTGATTTCTCGTAACCGCTCCAGTGCGTCTTCGGCTGCGAGATAACCGAGTGCCCAGCAGGCATTGGATCGGGTGTACGCGAAGTCCTCGTCTAATGCGTCGATCAACGGTTCGATTGCGGGTTCGACGGCATCCGGATCTGCTTTGGCGATTCGTGCGAGAATTGATGTCGCGTTGTACCGTGCCTTCTCATCTGAGTCGTCCAACAGCTCGATTGCCCGTGGGACCACTGGCTTGACTTGATCAGGGTATGCGTCAGCCAGGTCTGCCAACAGACCGGCTGCATTCGCGCGAAGTTTGTAGTGATCCGCGTCAAGCAATTCGATTGCCGTTGGGATCGTGTCTTCAGCGACGTTGGGGTAGTCCTTCGAGAGTGTTCCGAGGATGGCGAGTGCACCAATCCGGTGTGACTCATCACTCTCGCCGAGGTATGCGGTGAGCTGCGGAGTGATTGGAACGACAGCGTCTGGATATGCTTCTGCGACGCGTTGAATTGCTGTGATTGCTGTCGTGTCAGCGGGTGAGCCATCTTGGAGGAGTGCCGCGAGTTTCGGTACCGCATCGACGACAGCACCGGGATTCGAATCGGAAATCTCCGCGACGATGGTAATCGCGTCAGCAAGAACGTCAGGATCTGCTTCCGAAGCGAGAAATTCGATGACGTCCGCAGCAGCGGGGGTTACCTCTTCAGGATGCTCTTGAGCGACAGACGAGAGTATTGTTACAGCTTCAGCCTGGATAGCCGGGTCTGATCCCTGTAATTCAGTCGTTAGTACGGGAACAGCCGTAAGACCAGCGCTGGGGTCTGCTTCTGCGAGTCGTGCGAGCCTGAATAAGGCCAGTCGCTGCGCTTTACTCTCGCCCGTTTGGATAGTATCAACCATCCCGTCAACATCGGTCGTGTCCACGGCTTCCAAAGGATTCTGAAGATCGTCGTGGTCGTAGGCGTGACCGTACTGGTCGTACACTACGTAATCTTCGAATTCGGTTGCTGGAGGTATCGTGATGCTGGAGAGTGCTAGATGGTGGCTGACCACCGCGAGTGCCTCACCCGGTGGTCGCATCAGATTAATCTCAACGAGATTGTAGCCAGCGTCCGGATAGTGGGCTTCTCGCTCCTCGTGGCCGCTTTCGAACGCGCGGTCAGAGTTCTCTTCCATCCCGTCACTCGACGGTTCATCGTTGCCAGTCATACTTGTTCGTAGAGACTGCGTTGACCCGAGGCCGGAGCGCAACGTGGGCTCTGCTATACCCGTTGAAGGCTCAGATAGTTAATTCCGGAGGGGATTCTGGCTTGCTTCAGTTCAGACGGGAACTCGGTAGGTGTCCGCTGCGTCGAACCGGGATTACAAAAACATCGTTCACGAAACCACGCCGGTTTCCCGACGCGCGCGATTCCCTTCTTGATTCATCTCCTATTCAGGCGCGATTTGGTTGAGTAATCATCATGATCGGCGATATGGTCGTGCTGTCAGTCGGGTGGTCGTGCTGTGAGTCCGGATTTGGCTTCTAACGGCCTGTACCGTTAGAAATCGTGCCCTAATGTTTATAACTCCCAGCGGATTTTGCCGGTGTGCATGCAGCAAGTCATCGACCGCAAGCTGTACGATACAGACCAAGCCGAACAGATCGCTAGGTACGGTCCACTGACCGACAGGGGCGATTTCAACTACCTGATCGAAACCCTGTACAAGACCGCCGACAGCGAGTACTTCCTTCACGGCGACGGCGGCGCGGCCACGAAATGGGCAGATAAAATCAGCAATCAGCGCACGCCTGGCGAAGAGATCCAGCTGTTGACCGACGAAGAAGCGCTGGACTGGTGTGAAGAGCGAGCGATTGACGGCGAGATCGTCGTCGACGAGTTCGGCCACCTAGTCGAAACGTAGCTCTAGGAGCCGCCTCGGAAGCCCACAACCCGGTAGGTGGGCGGCGTACTTCGGATCATTCCCGAAGCGAGGCTTATGCCAGAACCCAGGCGTATCAATCGCCTACATCGACGAGGGACGACGTGCGACACGCGCACGTACCATCCGACCCCCGAACCATCCGTAGGATCGAGCGACGGGAGAGACGAATTACCGATCACACCGGTGGGGTTAGAAGCCCGTCGACGTGAGCAGATCGAAGAGGTCATCGAACGGCTCACCGGTGACGACCACGACCACCCACCACCGTTCTCCGAATCAGAGCTCTATCGGACAGCCGCAGATGTCGGGATTCCAGTCTGGGAACCAGAGGTGAAGAAGCGTTTCACTGGTCGGATACTCGACGAACTCAACTACGAACGGGACTCAGTCGCCCAAACGTTCGTACCGGTAGTCGGAAAGGGCTTGATCGAGGCCATCAAAACTGCCGCCGAGACCGTCGTTCCGGCTCTGAACTCAGAGCTACCTCAGTCGCTTCGAAGACGGCTCCAAGACTGGTGTGAGTTACACGGCTTCGAGTCACTGGAACACACAGCCGTTCAGACGATTATTGCACGCCAGGCAGTCCTGGGTGTCCTCCTACAGGCGGTACTCTACGAACGACTGCGGCAGCAGCACGGGTGGCCAGCACTCGATACTACTTCGAAGAACGCACTTCGCCAAATCGAGGAACGAACAGGACACCTTGGATTCGAAGCGTGTGTGCTTGATGACGTCGTGCAGCTATTCGAGGCAACGGATCTAGAGGCGGTACTCGGCGAACGTCACAGGGTGTTGTATTCGGGCCAGCCCGCAGAGGCCATCGGGAGACTCTACGAAGCGCTGCTCCCCAACGAGTGCCGCAGGAAGATTGGCCAACACAGAACCCCGCCAGAAATTGGGAACCTAATGCAGACGTGGGCGACCAGCGGTGGAGACGCCGTCCTCGATCCGGGCATGGGTGCCAGCGGCTTGTCGACGCCGTTTCATCCACGATGGGACGTGAGCACTGACCCAGGAGACATCACGGGAATCGATCGGAGTCCAATCGCCGCCCGAATGGGCATCACAGCACAGACACTGGCCAGACAAGCCACGACAGCCCAACTAACTGACTTCCTCGACCTCGCCCCGGGAGACTTGGATCACGACGTCGACGCAGTGGTGTGTAACCCGCCGTATACACGATATCAGGAGCTCCCCACAGCGTACAGAACCGAACGCAACGCCCAAGCCAAAGACCGGACAGGATTAGAAATCCCCGGCACCTCGCCGCTGTATGCGTACTTCCTGTACCACTTGCGGCAGTTCCTCGACCCTGGGGATCGGGCGGCGGTCATCGTCCCACACGTCTTCTTGGCACGGGCCTACGGAACGCCACTCAAGCGGTTCCTGCTGCGGGAATTTCACGTGAACGCGCTCCTCCTGTTTGATCCGAACACCGAGTCGGCATTCGAGAACGCGCAGACGACCGAGCTGATTCTGTTTCTCGAAGCACGAAGTGAGAGTGAGGAGACGGATGTGACGCGATTCGTTCGCGTCGACGAGAGGCAGGATGTTCCGAGCCTCGTCGACGCGGTCCGAAACGGCGAGCGACGGGACCCGGACTGGGGAGTCGTACACTGCGTTGAACAGGCAGACTTGAATCCCGAACAGAAGTGGGACCGTTTGTTCGACCCGATTGACGTCGAAACGTCCCCTCATCTCACGCCGCTCTCAGAACTCGCAGACGTCCGCCGCGGGTTACAGACCGGCGAGAACGATTTCTTTTGCCTCACCCAGGAGACCGTCGACGCGTGGGGAATCGAACCACGATTCCTCGAACGGATGGTTCCGAAGCCGGAGTACGTCGAAGGATACGATATTCGTTCAGACGACTGGGAACACTACCGCGATGACGATCGGCCTACGTGGCTACTATACTATACCGAGCGCATCAAAGGAGTGCCTGCAACGACTTACGATGACGAGGCTGGCCGTGCAGATTGGAATGAAGTTGCAACAACTGAAGAACCAGATTTCTCGGTAGTGGAGTATCTACGACACGGCCTAGCCGAACATGATGACCTATCAACACGGTCAACCGTCCACAGTCGGGAGCCCTGGTACCGTGTTGAGCGCGGTGATATCGCGCCGATACTGATAGCACCGATGGGTCGGTCGAGCCTCCGCTTCCTGCTGAACGAGACCAACGCGCGACACCTGAACAGTTATTACGGAATCTATCCTGATCCGATGATTGGACGAATCGAGCAGAAAGCGCTCCTGGCGTATCTGAACTCCACTTTCGTCAACAAGATCATCTCTCGTGGGCTACACACGTTGTCAGGCGGATTGAAGAAAATCGAACCGGGAGACGCGAAAGACATCCCTGTCATCGATCCACGAGAGGTCCCTGACACTGTCGTCTCCACGCTCGCCGATTCTTTCGACGACCTTCGGGAAGCCGCACGACGTGACGAGGATGAGGAGCCCATCATCAGTCGAATCGATTCAGTGCTCAAACGGGAGTTGTAGCAGGTATCGCTCTATCCAGTGACTTACCTCACTCCGTACTGAGACTTCAATGACTCATACTCGGCCGGGTCTGGAAGCACAGTCTCACGGCTGTCTCGTTGTTCAACCTCACCGTTGAGAAACGCGTACATATCCGAGACTGTAGATTCTAAACCGTACCACGTTGCAGTATTGCGCAGATCATTCTCGTCGATGTCCGCGTGTTCGATGAGGAGGAGCGCGTAGCTCACTCGCCTTGATCCGGTATCGGCCACGAGACTGTGACAGACAACTTGGGCGGGCCTGAGATGCTCGTCCGGTGCGTACCAGAAAGCGGGTTCACCGGCCAGGAAGAACTGCAGGTCGAATGAGGCGAACCGCGCAAGCCCGGTCATCTCCCATTCATCAGCGGCTCGGAGAGCCGCGGTGTCGTCTTTGGTGTGGACGTGGACGAGTGCCCGCTCGGGGTCGAACCACTCGACTGTTGCACTTGGCGCGAGACGCCGGACACGGGTGCGGTGCTCGTGGAGAATAACGGCTTCTGCGAAGTCGTGTAGCGGTTGGAGGCCGGGGACGAGCGCATACTCCGGCCCGGATGGAGAGAGCATCGCGCGATATTTCAACGGATCCAACGCGTGATGGACCGCCTGTCGAGTAATATCAAGTCGATCTGCGATTGTCGTTGCGCGTCGTGGTTCATCCAGAAACCAGCAAATGCGTATTGTTGCCGGCGAGAGCAAATCGGGCCAGTCGACGTGCCCCAGTTTTGAGACCAGGCTTCGGTACGCTTCGATCACGGGATGGCTAGTAACGCGCAGAAGCCGCTGATTGTGGTGCCCCCTGGACTCGTCAATGAGCCCTTCGGTGCGTAGCTCGTCGGCCGTCCGGTAGATCTGCGAAGTGCTGAGCCCCGTTTCGTCTGCGAGCTCGTGCACGGTCGCTTCGCGCCCCCGGTGAAGGGCGTCGAGGAGTTCGATTCCCGCGTTCGTAAGCACTGCTGTAAAACAAAATAGTAAATCAATAATAAGTGTTCTTGAGTATTTGTTTACGGTGGCCTACTCCAATCAGTCGTTGGGTCGAATAGGCGGTGATGGTTTTCGAGCCACTCGATCTCGTGGTACGTCACGTCATCCTGGATGTCGTATTCTAACGGAAGCGGATTCGAGGGGCGATTCGTGTAGGTGAGGTTAATTTCGATACAGCGACCATGCTCTGAGATGCAATCGAATCCAGCGTCACAAGCATACACGACGCTGAACCACCGGATTTGGAATCCGAAGTGATCGCAGACATCTCTAACGACTGCCGCATCACAATATGGCGTGTGAACCCACAACTCGCCGCCAGCGTACGCCTGATCCTTGACGCACCAAACTTCATCGAGTGACCGGAGAAATTCCGCTGCGCGATTGTAGTGCGCCTCAGTCAGGCGTTCCCACCAGTAGTATCGCTCGACCTGATCGACGAGCAACTGGAGGCAGTCGCTACACACATCGTACTCAGAGTCACCAAGCGAGACATCGTGGAGTTCGGCATAGTGCGTGGTGTCGCACGCATCGCACGCCATGATGGGGCTTGTCTCCCGACACGAAGAACAGTCGGTAGGGTCAATCGGTTGAGGAGGCGCGTCGCTACACTCTGTCTGTTCAGACTTGCCTGCGTCAGTATTCTCGGTCATTGGTCTCTAACCGAGAACCATCAGTCACGTCTGTGACTGGGTTCCCGGCTAGAACCGGACCGACGGTGGACCAACCATCTGCAATAATAGACAGCAGTTTGCTGTAAATAGTTTCTGTGCCCTGCAGCAGTAACCTCTAATAATGTACCTGGCACAGGACTTCACGACCTTCTTGTCTGTGGTTACCACACCCTGACTAACTTTAATACAGTTGCCACGATATTCCGTAATTGAAGCCCGAAACAAATCCCGAAAACGGAGAATTTCGCAACATGGTCGATACTCGCTTCAAACCGCGGCGTGCTCGTTCTCGCTTAGCCGCGGGTCGCGTGTTCGGCGAGTATCTACAAGACCAGCGTGCGAAGAGTCCGGCCGGGAATCACTGGGTCTGCGTCGCCATCGAACGCGAAAGTGCGACGCAGTCTGGCGATCTCCGGACACTCTCACCCGCATAACCCGGCTCCCACGCGGACTACCCGTCAGGGGCTGGGGAACACGGGATTGCCGCCTGCTTTCGCCTAGTACTCGCTTAGCTCACAGCGTCACGCGAGTACGGCAACTGAAGCTCGTGGCAGTTTGGTCTACGTTCGTTCCTGACAATGGAACGAACGAGCGATCCCATACGCGCTGAGCGTACTCGGAGTCGCTAGCACACATCCCCCGCAGCGTTAGCTGCGGCTACGTCGAGCCCCGGAGTCTCCGCTGGCGAGGGACGCTGGACTTTGAATCCGGAGGCCGCCGGTTCGATTCCGGCCGGGGCGACATGCCGACGTGGTGTAATCCGGCGAGCATACGGTCCTGTCACGGCCGTGATCCGGGTTCGAATCCCGGCGTCGGCGTGGACGCGTGGACAAACCACGTGGGGATACCCATCGAGGTAGGCAGCCCGTTGGTGCGATCATCTGGATCGTTCCCACGATGCTGGGCCCAGCAGGGTCTGCAACCTACA
Source organism: Natronomonas gomsonensis (assembly GCF_013391635.1). Lineage (GTDB taxonomy): Archaea > Halobacteriota > Halobacteria > Halobacteriales > Haloarculaceae > Natronomonas > Natronomonas gomsonensis_A. The sequence goes on from NZ_JACAWU010000001.1 coordinate 452,004, forward strand.
TGAGCCGGTGTGGTATTCCCGGGAGCACCCGAAGTACGCCTCCGCGATGAGACGCGCAATCACGACCACTCGGTCGCAGTTGCGCAGTTGGAAACAGTCGTACAGATAGATGATCAACTGCCGAGATCTTGGCAGTACCCGTGAGCCGATAGTCCAGCGGACGACGATCTGTGCCTTGGGCACACAGGACCGAGGTTCGAATCCTCGTCGGCTCAGTGTGCCGTGTCTGGGGAATGGTGACCCCACTGGCCTGCTACGCCAGCCCCGGCGACGGGTTCCCGGTTCAACTCCGGGACACGGCGTGATGCCAAAGAATGTCTGCCCTGACTGCGAGGAAGAAGCGTTCCGCCACGTCCCGCTCGGCGAAACAACGTCCATCGACACGATTGGAAGCGTGAGAATCTGCGTCACCGACGAAGGCACGTACTTTCACGGAACGAGGTGACCGCCATTCGGCCCGCCCGTGACTGGGAGCTGGTGAACTCACACACTCCGAAAGCGAGGGTCAGAAGCTGAGCATTACGCACCTTCCGACATCCCGTGAGTAGCGCGAAGGGGGCTCGTTGGAGCTTGCTCCGACGGCGTGTGGTGAGACAAGCAGATTGGTGACTGCGCTCGGTTTGAAACCGAGAGCCGCGAGGCTTCGGAGTTCGACTCTCCGTCTCACCGTTGGCGGGATTTCCCTAGCCCGGCCAAGGGACCGCGTTGGAACCGCGGCGTCCGCGAGGGCACGAGTGTTCGAATCACTCTCCCGCCGCTGCGTGCCGAAGTGGTTCGCAGATTCGTTGGCGATTCTCGAATTGCGCCGCCATGCCAGAGTGGTCAAACGGACACGGTCGAGGACCGTGTGGTTAGTCCTTCCCAGGTTCGAATCCTGGTGGCGGCATGCCGGTCACTGTACCGGTAGACGATTCCCTGTATTCCCTGTCGCCGTACCCAAGTGGTCAACGGGAAGCGGCTCAGAACCGCTGGCGTAGGTCCTTCCGAGGTTCGAATCCTTGCGGCGACATTTCTCCCTGTGGTCTAGCGGCTACGATGCCTCCCTGTAGAGGAGGAGACGCACGTTCGAGTCGTGCCGGGGAGACTGCGGGACGGTGGAAGAGCCTGGCATTCACGCTCTCACCGAGTTTTCACCGGAGACCCGGTGCGACGGTGAGGGCTCCTTCATCTCACTTGTAACGAGAACACGCAGGTTCGAATCCTGCCCGTCCCACTGGCCGATGACCCATTCCAGGAGAGGCCAACCCGCTCCAGTGGAGTAGCGGCCAAACTCACGGCCCTCTCACGGCCGATCCCCCGGTTCGAATCCGGGCTGGAGCATACGGGCCCGGAGCCTATGAGGACAGGCAAGCGGCGTTTAACCGCAGGATAGCGGGTTCGAATCCCGTCGGGCCCTCTCGGTGCCTGGGAGACGCCCCTGGAGGGGGTGCCGGGCTGTTACACCAGTCGCGGGAGGTTCGAGTCCTTCCCCAGGCGCTCGGAACCACTAGTTCCTAGCAGTGATGCTCCCGGAGTCTCCGTTGGCGAGGGACGCCAGCCTTTCAAGCTGGAGGTCGGGGGTTCGATTCCCCTCGGGAGCACTCGGGAACTGGCAGTGGACAGCGACGCTCTGCGTCGTACCATCGAGGTAACGACGTAGACCGGTGACGCGTCCCCTGTCGGTTCCCATAGCGTGCGGTCGACGAGACGGTGCGTTCCTTCAGCCCGCAAGGCCCACACCGGGAGTCATAGCCCGTCGCGCCGTCAGTTTCCCGACCGCACGTGGCGACCGTCGAGTCGGGGCGTTGCTTCGCCAGGAACTCGCAGGTTCAAATCCTGTCGGTGGCCCTGTCCATCGAGAACATCCCGGACAAAGAGAGCACGTGGGTGCTCTCGACACCGGATCCGCCTCGACAGTTTCCCGGTCGCCATCACTCATCCCGTGGCCGTCGAGTTGGAGCCATCCTTCGCCTCTGGAGCCGGAAGTCCGGGTTCGAATCCCGGTGGTGGAATCCGTTTTTCCGCTGTAGTGTAACCAGGTAGCACGCTGTTCCGGCTCCAGCAGTTTCCGGCCACTCTCATGTTCCCGTAGCTCAGCCTGGACAGAGCACCGGCCTTCGAAGCCGGGTGTCGCACGTTCGAATCGTGCCGGGGACGTTCGCTGCTCGCACCGCGTGTGAGCAGCACCGGTATCGGAGTCGCCTGTTGCGGCTCCGAGTGATAGTATGGAATTCAACACGCCAAAGCAAACGGTCGCGGAGGCGACGCGAACCACCAACTGCGAAGGTGGCGAAGCGTTCGAGCCTGCCGACCCTCGACTCGCACTGTACAAGCGCACGATCAACCAACTGCTGGAAGACTCGTTCTACGAAACCGATGACGAGCAACTCGCTGCTGTCGTCCGGCGGTTCGACGCCGCGGCAGACGAGGATCCGGAGTTCGTCCTGAAGCTCGCCGCGTACGCGCGCCAGGAGCTCTACCTGCGGGACATCCCACAGGTCCTGCTCGTACTGGCAGCCAACGACGACCGGTTCAAGGACGACTCCCCCGAGTCGCTCATCCGCGAATGGGCCCCGGCGATCATCCAGCGAATGGACGAGACGGCGACCGTACTCGCCATCCACGACCAGCTGTTCGGCGGAACTGCCCCGTGGCCGCTTCGACGCGGCATCGAAGACGCGCTCGTCTCGATGGCCGACGCCTACACCCTGGGCAAGTACGAGTTGTCGCGGCGTGAGGTGACGCTGCACGACGTGTTCAATCGCGTCCACCCCGAGCCAGTCGACGCCGACCAAGAGGTGCTGTTCGAGCGATTCATGCGCGGCGATCTCGACGACTATCCCAACATCGAACCACTGCCGTCGCCGAACACCTGGGAGACAGTTATCTCCGAGCGCGGCAACACCCGAGACGCGTGGGAGACGCTCATCGAGGACGACACGTACTCGCTGCCGATCTTCGCGTCGATCCGGAACCTCCGGAACATGCTCGAAGCCGGCGTCGACGAGGACACCGTCGTGGAACACCTTGACCTGGAAGCAGTCCGGTACGCGCCGCTGTACCCGTTCCGGTACTACCAGGCGTACACCGCGCTCCAGAATGCTGACACCCAGGCATCGACGGTCGAGCGGTGGCTGGAGGACGCAATCGACGTCGCTGTCGAGACGGTGCCCGAAGGACTCGGAGACACGTTCGTCGCCGTGGACCTCTCAGGGTCGATGGACATGGCGCTATCCACGAACAGCACGCTCAAGCTGAAGGAGATCGGTGCGTTGTTCGGTGCGATCCTGGCCAACCAAGGCGCTGAAGTCGGCGGGTTCGGTGACGACTTCCAGACCGTTCCGATGCACGTGGACACGCCAGTACTGCAGCGTCAAGATGCGGTACTGGCCATCGACGAGGACGTCGGGAACTCGACGAACGGCTGGAAGGCACTGGAGTACCTCCGCGACCGAGGCGAACCCGTCGAGCGCATCGTCGTCTTCACCGACATGCAGATCTGGGACAGCACACCATTCACGGCACACGATACCCAGACGGTCAAGGCAGCGTTCGACGCGTATCGGAACGATGTCTCCTCGGACACCTCGCTGTATCTCGTCGACCTTGCGTCCTACGGCGACCTCGTGACGCCGGAAGGCTACGAGAACGTCTACAACGTCTCCGGCTGGTCCGAGAACGTCCTCTCGTTCATCGAACACGCCGAAAACCCGAAGCAGGTCATCGATGAAATCGACGCGTTCGAACCTGCATAGCGTTGCCCTCTCATCTTTCTTCGTCAAGCGCGAGTAGTGTAATTCGGTATCACGCGGTCGTGCCACGACCGAGACGGGCGTTCGAATCGTCCCTCGCGCACTCGGAGCGCAGCTCGTAGACCAGACAGTCCGAGCGACGCTCTTCAGCAGAGGTGACATCATGGCAATCTCCAGTGACAACGACCCCGAACCGACGACGACTGTTGTCGTCACGATCCGCATCCCATGTGGCGCAGACGGCGACCTCGTCACCGACGCTGAAGAGCGCCTCTCACGTCCCGAGGACATCGATACCGTCACGGTTGACGATCTGCACGGTATCGCTCCGAAGCTTTCGGCAACGACCATCACCGTCGGCATCACCATTCGTTGGACCACGACAATGACCGATGCGCAGGTGAGGAGACGGCTCGCCGAGGTTCCCGGCCTTGAGTCAATTGAGCGGATCGGATGAGTTGACTCGAACCCCGCCCTTCCCGACGATTTATGCGGTCACCTGCTGACGAACATCTATGGGCGGTATCGAGCTCCGGAATGGAACACTCGTCGTCGAACGCGAGCCGAATCAGCTCGACGAGCTGGCAATCAGATTCTCCGAGATTCTCGGTCAGTTCGACATCAAGCACGTCTACATCGCGGGGTACGTCTCTATCCTCGCTGGGCGGGCGCGCTCTACCGAAGACGTCGACGTCCTCATCGAACAAATCGACGAGGAGACCGTAGACGAACTCGCAGAGACGCTCGACGAGAAGGGGTTCTGGGGCCCGGCGATGCCACTCACTTCGATGTACGAAATGCTCGATAACGGCGACAACATCTGGGTCGCCCCGGAAGATCAGATTACGCCGCATCTCGAAGTGAAGTTCGCGCGTGACGAGTTCGACCGCGCATCCCTCCAAAATGCGATCACAGCCAGAGTCGGCAATGAGGCGATCCCGATTGGGCCGTTAGAACTCCAGATCGCATACAAGCTCCACCTCAACGCACAGAAGGACATCGAGGACGCGGTTCACCTCTACACGCTATTCGAGGAAAGTCTTAGTGTGCCCCGCCTCGAAGAATGGGTAACGCGACTTGACGTCGAAGACGAATATGAGCGACTCAAACGCGCCTGAACACCTCGACGCGAAGCACGAACGAAACCGTCAGCAACGCATAGAGGGTATCAAGCGCTGGGTCGAATACATCAAATCAGAATCACCGGAGACGTGGGGACCGCAGCAGAATGCGGTCGTCAACGACCAACTTGATGCGGCCCAAAGCGTGCAGACTTCGGCGTCGCATCAGCAACACGTAAAGGACGTGGCGGCCGAGATCATCGAAGCGAGCAGCGAGTCCGACGCTGAATCGAAGTAGCCGAGTCACTCGCAGCATTACCCGAATAGGGACATGTTGTCGCGTCTACTGAACGGATTCCGTTAGACAATACTCCGACCAGCCTACACCACCAGGTGAGTGCTCACACACGCACCTGCGTATGTACGTGAGTACGTACATAGGCACGTACCCGAGGCGGAGGTAGATTTTAGAAGGGGAGTCACTTTGTCGACGGCATGTTTCGACGGTCGTTCCTCAGCGCTCTCTCAGCAGTACCGTTACTCCCACGGATTCTCGACCAGCCCAATCCAGATCAGCGGCCAGCTGTCCCATCCGAAGGCAGTCTCATGTTCTGGTTTCATTTCTATGGGGCGGTCCGACGCGACCGACCCATGAGTACTGAACGAGCGCGAAAACGGGTAGTGCAGGAGTTGAATCTTCAGAACCTCGACGCCGACGAAGCCGTCCAGCTCCTGAAGCTGGCGAACGAGGGAGTCTACGACACCGATGATATGCCCAATCGGTGGCAGGGGGTCTTCGAAGAGATGGAAGAGAACCTCTACTCGTAATGGTGCGATCCGATGAAGAACCGAGAGGGAGAAACAAGAACTATCCACCAGAACCCGATCAAGTACCGGTTGATTCTATCAGAATCTATAGATGTAGCTGCGGAAAAGTGGATAAACCCAAGACATAGTCGTCTTGGGCTTTAGGGTATCGTGTGAGAGCCAAGGGCCGGATTTGAACCGGCGTAGAGCTGCTCTGCAGGCAACCGCGTAAGGCCAGACTCTGCCACCTTGGCGCAGTTGTCAGTAACGGAGTGGTCGGTTTAAGCGTAGCGGTACGTCGTATTCGGCGGCGAAGGCTCCGAAAGCGAGAGGGGCTTAGTAACTGCGGGGCAGTCCCAGCGTGTGCTCGGCGACGTGGTTCCGCATCATCTCGGTCGACCCCGGAGCGACCTTCCCGAGGCGGGAGCCCTTCCACATCTCGATGACGGTGTAGTCACGGGAAAAGCCGTTGCCACCGTGGGTCTGGACCGCCACGTCGGTGGCATCGTGACCGACTTCGGTCGCGCGGAGCTTCGCCATGTTCGAGACCTCGGCGGTCTTCTTCGGGTCGGATTCGTTGTCGACCATCCAGGCGGCCTTCCGGACGAGGAGGCCCGCCGACTGCAGTTTCGCCCACGAATCGGCGATAGGGTGTTGGATGCCCTGATGGGCGCCGATGGGCTGGTCGAACACCTCACGCTCGTTCGCGTACTCCACGGACCGTTCGATGGCGCACTTGCCGACGCCGATGGCACCTGAGGCACCGAGGAGCCGCTCGGGGTTGACCGTATCGAACAGCTGGTACAGCCCCATCCCCTTCGTCCCGATGATGTCCTCCTCGTTGGCGCGGTAGCCGTCGAAGGACAGCTCGAACTGCTTTTCGGGCGTCGGGATGCCCACGTCGAGTTCCCGAGCTTCGATAGCCGGGTCGTCGGGGTCGACGAGGAATAGAGTGATACCCTGCATCTTCGCGGAGTCGTCCTTCGGCGACGTTCGGGCGACGAGCAGCATCTGGTCGGCCACGTCGACGCCGGATATCCACTGCTTCGTTCCGTCGATGACGTACTCGTCGCCGTCCTCCTCCGCGAACGTCGTCATGTTCGGCGCGTTGTGACCGGCGTCGGGTTCGGTCAGCGCCATCGCGAAGTTCACGGAGCCGTCACAGATGCCCGGCAGCCACTCCTCCTTCTGTTCTTCGCTGCCGTTTTCGGTGAGAGTGATACCACCAAAACAGACGTTGACGACGAACAGCATCTCCGCACCGAGACAGCCGTTGGTACACAGCTCCTCGACGATGGCCGATAGCTCCCAAAAGCCCATGCCTTCACCGCCGTACTCGGTGGGAATCGTGGTACCGAGGAATCCGGCGTCGGCACAGTCGTTCCAGAACTCCGTCGGTTCTCGCCCCTCGGAGACTTCGAGCCAGTAGTCGTCGTCGTAATCCGACGCGATGTCGCGGGCCGTCTGTCGAATCATCTCCAACTCCTGGGTCTCTTCGAACCCCGGTTGTGAGGATTGTGATACCGTCATACACACGCCTCAGGACCGGAACTACTTAAACTATGCAACTAACCACCTCTTGAGAGTTTATTTGAGGGGGCTGTTCGTGTCGCCACTCTCGGTGAATAAATACAAAAACCCCCGACCAGCGCGTTGCTGGTCGAGGGTTGAATGAATGGGAGGCGGCGAACCAGATTTCCCAGAGACTCTCGTACTCCAGTACTCGCTGGAACGCTGGCGGGCTTATCTTCCGTGTTCGGGATGGGTACGGGAGTCGCCCCGCCGCTATGGCCGCCTTAACGCCGACTCGTGGAGTCGAACCACGATAACGCAACCGTGCGTCGGTGGTGAATTCCGTATGTACGTGCGATCCAGTTTACGCCCGGACCCGCTTCATCGGGCGGAGCAATGATTGGTGGCTTCGGTCAGTTAGTGCTTGCGGGCTGAACACCTCGTTGCCTCGGTGCTTACACCCCAAGTCTATCGAACTCGTCTTCTACGAGAGACCTCGGCGATGCTTCTTTTCCAGGTGGGTTTCGAGCTTAGATGCGTTCAGCTCTTACCCCGTGGTGCGTAGCTGCCCGGCAGTGCCCTCTCGGACAACCGGTAAACCAGTGGCACCCAACCGTAGTTCCTCTCGTACTATACGGTCGTTCCTGTCAAGCATCAGACACACCCAGTAGATAGCAGCCGACCTGTCTCACGACGGTCTAAACCCAGCTCACGACCTCCTTTAATAGGCGAACAACCTCACCCTTGCCCGCTTCTGCACGGGCAGGATGGAGGGAACCGACATCGAGGTAGCAAGCCACTCGGTCGATATGTGCTCTTGCGAGTGACGACTCTGTTATCCCTAGGGTAGCTTTTCTGTCATCAATGGCCCGCATCGGGCAGGCTCATCGGTTCGCTAGACCACGCTTTCGCGTCAGCGATCCTCGTTGGGAAGATCACTGTCAATCCATCTTTTGCTCTTGCACTCACCGTCGGGTCTCCGTCCCGACTGAGATGGACTTAGGGCGCGCTCGATATCTTTTCGAGCGCGTACCGCCCCAGTCAAACTGCCCAGCTATCGGTGTCCTCCTCCCGGAGTGAGGGTCACAGTCACTGACGGGTAGTATTTCAGTGTTGACTCGGTGGCGTGCTAGCGCACGTACCTGTGTAACGTCTCCTACCTATCCTGCACATCAGCGACCATGTCCCAGCGACAGCTTGCAGTAAAGCTCCATAGGGTCTTCGCTTCCCCCTGGGTGTCTCCAGACTCCGCACTGGAACGTATAGTTCACCGGGCCCAACGTTGGGACAGCGACGCTCTCGTTAATCCATTCATGCAAGCCGCTACTGAAGCGGCAAGGTACTACGCTACCTTAAGAGGGTCATAGTTACCCCCGCCGTTGACGGGTCCTTCGTCCCATTGTACTGGGTGTTCAGATACCCGCACTGGGCAGGATTCAGTGACCGTACGAGTCCTTGCGGATTTGCGGTCACCTATGTTGTTACTAGACAGTCGGAGCGTCCAAGTCACTGAGACCTGCCTCTTTCCGAGGCAGGCACCCCTTATCGCGAACTTACGGGGCCAGATTGCCGAATTCCCTAACGTCGGTTGTTCCCGACAGGCCTTGCCTTTCGCCGGCATGAGCACCTGTGTCGGATCTCGGTACGGACGTTATACTTGCCTTTTCACGGGCCCCAGGTTGAACCAACTTGCGCTATCCTGCCGTTCGTCCGCTTCGTGCCATTACGGCGTCCACGGATTTGGACAGTTCGACTGGGCGAAAGCCCAGCTTGGTCGACCCCAGGGCGTCAGCGTTCATTGTATAACGGCGCTGGAATATTAACCAGCTTCCCATTTCGACTCATTCGAATTGCGGTGAGTCTTAGGACCGGCTAACCCTCGGCTGACAAACATTGCCGAGGAACCCTTGCTCATTAGGCCGTCGGGATTCACACCCGACTATCGCTGCTACTGTAACCAGGATTTTCGTCACCGGTTGGTCCACTCGAACTCTCGCCCGAGCTTCCACCCAACCGGAGTGCCGACCTACGGAAGCACACGGTGAAGTGTGCCGCTAGGTCTCGGTGGTAGACTTGAGCCCCGATCATTTTGGGCGCCCCGAACCTCGGCCGGTAAGCTGTTACGCTATTCTTAGAGGGTAGCTGCTTCTAAGCTCACCTCCCGGCTGTCTAGGGCTCGGGACCACCTTCAATCGCACTTAGTCTACACTTTGGGACCTTAACCAAGCTCTGGGTTGTCTCCCTCACGCTGCACAGGCTTACCCCGCACAGCGGACTCCCTGCGTCGACGGCGTTCGTGAGTTCGGAGTTTGACAGGAGGGTGAACTTCTCTCGAAGTCCACTCCTCCAATCAGTCTCTCTACCCCACGAACTACCTCAGCAGAGGTCATGCTTCGACATGTTTCGGTCGGAACCAGCTGTTTCCGGGTTCGATGGGCCTTTCACCCCTAAACGTAGATCACGAGAGGGTATTGTAGGACACCAACTCTAACGGACCTCCACGTAGCTTTCGCCACGCTTCGTCCTGTCCACGCTTAGATCACCCGGTTTCGGGTCGTACCCGTTTGACTCCCCGCGCTTGAACACGGCGGCCCTAGCGCAAAGCGCTGCGGCCATGTCGGTTTCCCTACGCCTTCCCCGATGAACGGGTTAGACTCGCCAAACAAGTACACTCCCTGGTTCGTTTTTCAAAACGCACGACGGGACACCGGCTTCCGATGAGTCCTACTGGAGGCTCGCGCCTCGGTCGTTCTTCAGCGGACCTTTTGTGCCTCGTCGCTCTATCGCCACCTGATTTCAAGCCCTATTGCACCTCCCTTCTCGGGGTGCTTTTCAGCGTTCGTTCACACTACTTGTTCGCTATCGGTCTCAGGACGTATTTAGTCTTGACAGACGATGTCTGCCGAATTCACGAGGAATTTCCAATCCCCGCTACTCTGGAGCTGACGCACGACGTACTAGTTCTCGATACGGGGTTATCACCCTGTATCACGCTCCGTTCCAGGAGACTTCTCGAGAACCTTCTGTCGATGAAAGTCAGTCCGAACACCACATTGCCCGTGAGGGCTTCGGTTTGGACTGTGTCGCCTTCACTCGCGGTTACTAACGACATCACATTCGTTTTCTCTTCCTGTCCCTACTAAGATGTTTCAATCCGGGACGTTCCCCATTGCGCAAAGCAATTGCTTAGAGGATTCCTATTAGGAGATCCGTAGTTCTTAGCCTTCGTGCGGCTCCCTACGGCTTATCGCAGCTTGACACGTCCTTCCTCGGCGCCTGAGCCGAGCTATTCACCAGGTGGCACAGTAGCCACGGTAATGATAGATCGCTCATAAACCCGATGAAACGGGTCCAGTGAGCGTCTGGATCGCACGTACACACGGTCTCATACACACCCTGCTGACAACAGGGAGCGTCCACCCTTCCCACTCGCGTTTGCACGGAGTGGTGCATCGGTTCTTCGTACCCAGACGAATCACCGTTTCCCACTTAAGGGACACGGTTCGAAGTCGGGTACGTGAGATGGACCCACTGGGATTCGAACCCAGGGCATCCTCCTTGCAAAGGAGGCACTCTACCACTGAGCTATGGGCCCTACCATTAGCCTTGGCAGTTCAAAGGTGCTCGGTCGGTCACCGTCGACGAGCGTCGATAGACGCCAAAGGTGGGTCGGGGACAACGCCCCGATCCCGATCAGTAGGAGGTGATCCAGCCGCAGATTCCCCTACGGCTACCTTGTTACGACTTAAGCCCCCTTGCGGAGCCCAGATTCGACCGAGGAACTCGGCCTCATCCGGACCCCACTCGGGTGCTTTGACGGGCGGTGTGTGCAAGGAGCAGGGACGTATTCACCGCGCGCTTGTGACACGCGATTACTACCGAATCCAGCTTCATGTGGGCGAGTTTCAGCCCACAATCCGAACTACGACCAAGTTTAGGAGATTAGCTCCACCTCTCGGTGTCGCGTCCCACTGTCTTGGCCATTGTAGCCCGCGTGTAGCCCAGCTCATTCGGGGCATACTGACCTACCGTTGCCCGTTCCTTCCTCCGTCTTGGCGACGGCAGTCCCCCTAGTGTACCCAGCCATCGCGAGATGCTGCTGGCAACTAGAGGTGCGGGTCTCGCTCGTTGCCTGACTTAACAGGACGCCTCACGGTACGAGCTGACGGCGGCCATGCACCTCCTCTCAGCAGCTCGAATAAGATCATCAACCTGATCGTCATCACTGCTGTCGGAGCTGGTGAGATGTCCGGCGTTGAGTCCAATTAAACCGCAGGCTCCTCCGGTTGTAGTGCTCCCCCGCCAATTCCTTTAAGTTTCATCCTTGCAGACGTACTTCCCAGGCGGCTCGCTTCACGGCTTCCCTACGGCACAGCACAGGCTCGTAGCCTGTGCCACACCTAGCGAGCATCGTTTACGGCTAGGACTACCCGGGTATCTAATCCGGTTCGAGACCCTAGCTTTCGTCCCTCACTGTCGGATCCGTCCTCCTGAAGTGCTTTCGCCATCGGTGGTCCGTCCAAGATTACGGGATTTCACTCCTACCCCAGACGTACCCTTCAGGTCTTCCGGTCCCAAGCCGAACAGTTTTCGCCGGACGCCCACTCGTTAAGCGAGTGGATTTCCCGACGAACTTGCTCGGCCAGCTACGGACGCTTTAGGCCCAATAATATCGGCCATCACTTGGGCTGCCGGTGTTACCGCGGCGGCTGGCACCGGTCTTGCCCAGCCCTTGTTCCTGTACCACCTTACGGTACAGAAAAGCGAGGGCTCTATGCCCTCGCACTCGGTGTCCCCCTATCGCACTGGCGTGCAGTGTAAAGGTTTCGCGCCTGCTGCGCCCCGTAGGGCCCGGACTCGTGTCTCAGAGTCCGTCTCCGGGCTCTCACTCTCATGACCCGTACCGATTATCGGCACGGTGGGCCGTTACCCCACCGTCTACCTAATCGGCCGCAGCCACATCCTATGGCGCCGGAGCATTTGATACATCCGCCAGTTCCAGGCTGGATGTACTATCTAGGATTAGCCTCAGTTTCCCGAGGTTATCCTAGTCCATAGGGCAGTTTGGCCACGTGTTACTGAGCAGTTTGCTACGTTATACGTACAACTCGCATGGCTAAATCGGACACCGATAGCAATGGCCTCCGGCAGGATCAACCGGAATGTATTCCCCGTGCCTGATTCCCGGCTCGGGGAGGGTTGGCGGGAACACACCAAGATGGTGTGTTTCCTATGCTATCGACGTTCGGCGACATCGGACCGACCGAGTGTCACCGAACTGCCAAGGCTAACATCAGATTTCATCTATACGGCGGACCGCAGGGGTGAAATCCTCATTTCCTTCGGACCTAATCGTATTCCGCGATGGGTCATAAACCCACCGGAACACGTTGGCCCGTGAGTGAGTTCGGGTTCGAACCGAACTCAACCACGTCGTGTTATTCCCGAACACCCTCGTACTGATAAGGGCGTCGGATTGGGGACCACACCGAGCCAATCTCGGTGCGACCCTCGTACTTCAATCCGAGTGTCCTGTTACACTTAAGGGCACCGGATTCGGGACGACGCCGGAATGCGATTCCACGTCGCCCGTCGTACTTCAACACCAACACCCTATTACACTTAAGGGCGTCGGAATCCCGCTCGGCGCGAACGACGCGTCCGACCGAGTGGTGTGTTCCAATCCGACTTCCTCCACAGTCGAGATGTCGAGACGAGACGACCCGGAGGGCCGTCCCGGCCGGGGCATCACGCCCCGTGTTGTTCGCATTCGTTCGGATGGGAGTGTTCACCTTAAGCCCGTCGAAGTGTATCCGCCACGTCACGCGTTTTCATGGCTCTCAGGCCTTGGCAAGCGGACTCACGCCATACGGAGCCAACCAATCACGCCTCGAGCTCGCGAGTTCCGAACTCCAGCGCGCGCAGTCGGCGATTCGAATCGAAAAACGTGTCCGTATTCGGATATGAAATGTCGCGCGGTCGGAAGTCGTAGCCCTCATTCCCTACGCGCACACGCGTGGTCGGGCACGGGTGAGTTGCCGCGCACCTGCCGCTAACGGCGGATGACTCATAGCCGTTCGGAAAAACGTAGGGGCTTAGATTTCTTCGAGGTGTTCGATGCCCTGTTTGGAGACGTTTGCTTCAGTTATCTCCTCGGGCATCCAGTCCGGACTGTCACTCGGGGACTCCTCTTCCCACGCCCACCCGTCGTAGATGTGGACCTTCTTCGTCCCCTTCTCACGGAGTCGGAGCTCTTTGTGTTCGGCGTGTTGCTCGCTGTCCGCGGGGTCGAGTCGGCGTGCCGCTTTCAGCGCCGCCTGACGAGGCGTCCGACCGGAGAACACACTCGTCTCGTTACCTGTCTGGTCTCGAAGCGCGAAGTTTCGCTTGCCATCGTCGTCACGTGCCATGGTTTCTCTCCTCCGTGTGAGGTCTGCACACACGTTGATATAAATATATCCCCCGAACGAGGTAATTTCGGCCACTACATTTATAAACAGGGCCGCGGTGTCGGGCGAAAACAGGGGGCGAAACCCGTCAAATCGGTGCCGATTTCCGTCCTTCAGAACTCGCGCGCGGCAGAGGGCGACACCGCGCGCACGGTACACTTATGTATCTCGTGCGGTGACGGGCACAATATAGCCCGATGGTGCGAAAGAAGAAGCTCAGCCCGAGTGGCGCCAAAGACGAGGACGGCGAGTACCACAACGTACACGTCAACCTCCACGAGGACGAACTCGCCGTCGCCGGTATGGAGATCGGGGACGAAGTGTTCGTCCGTGTCCGAGACGGGAAGATAATCATCCAGAAGGCGGACCCGGACGAACTCGAACACGATTTCTGAGGTCGGGATACCCCAAGACCGCCGTATTTAAGCGATTTCGGTGGCCTCTCTCGGTAATGCGTCTCTACGACCTGGCGAAACCGATTCTGTTTCAGTTAGACGCCGAAACAGCCCACCGAAGCGTCCACACCCTCCTGGATGCCATCGAGGGGACGGCTGCCGAGCAACTCCTCGCCGACCATTACACCGTCGTCGACTCCCGACTCTCCACCGAGGTCTTCGGCCAGCGCTTCAACAACCCGGTCGGGGTCGCCGCCGGCTTCGACAAGAACGCCGAAATCCCTCGGACGCTGGCGGCCCTCGGCTTCGGTCACGTCGAGGTGGGCGGCGTCACCGCCGAACCGCAGGCCGGCAACCCCCGTCCTCGGATGTTCCGCCTGCCGGAGGACCGGGCGCTCATCAACCGCATGGGATTCAACAACGACGGCGCCGACATCATCGGCGAACGCCTCGCCGACACCGACTGCAAGGTACCCGTCGGCGTCAACATCGGCAAGTCGAAATCGGCCCCGAACGACGAGGCCGAAGCCGACTACCGCTACACCTTCGAGCGCGTCCGCGAGGGCGGCGACTACTTCGTCGTCAACGTCTCCTCGCCGAACACGCCGGGACTCCGCGAACTCCAACAGCGGGACCGCCTGGAGTCCATCCTCGGGACGCTCCAGGATGCCGGCGCCTCGCCGCTGTTGGTGAAACTCTCGCCGAATCTCACCGACGCCGCCACGGAGGACGCCCTGGCCGTCGTCGACGACCTCAATTTGGACGGTGTCATCGCGACCAACACCTCCACTGACCGCCCCGCCTCGCTCCGGGGAGAGGCCGCTGCCGAGGAAGGCGGCCTCTCCGGAAAGCCAATCGAGGAAAAAGCGACCAGCATGGTCCGGTTCGTCGCAGAGCGCACCGACAAGCCCGTCGTCGGCGTCGGCGGCGTCTCCGATGCGGAGGGCGCATACGAGAAGATACGCAACGGCGCCAGCGTCGTCCAGCTGTACACCGGTCTCGTCTACGAGGGGCCCGCCATTGCCCGAGACATCAACAGCGGACTCCTCGAGTTGCTCGAACGGGACGGCTTCGACTCCGTCGAAGACGCCGTCGGTGTCGACCTCTGAACTGCGTCAGTAACAGGGGTCCAGCCGCAATCCGCCGTCGACCGGAATCCGGACACCGGTGAGATACGACGCGGCATCGGAGACCAGAAACGTCACGACGTTCGCCACGTCCTCGGGCGTTCCCATCCGCCCCCATGGGACGCGTTCGTGCATCGCCTCGGTTCGTTCTTCGGAGGCCAGTATCTCGGCGTTCATCGGCGACTCGATGACGCCCGGTGCGACGCAGTTGACGTTGATGCCGTACTCGGCCAACTCCAGGGCCATATCCTTCGTGAGCATCTTCACGCCCGCCTTCGAAACGTCGTAGTGGATTTTCTGCGTCCGGGGGACAGTATCGTGGTAACTGGAGACGTTGACGACCGCTCCCTCGATGCCGTCGGCTATCATTCGCTCGACGACGGCCTGACTCAGGAGGAACTGCCCCTTCAGGTTCACGTCGAGAACGCGGTCCCAGTCGGCTTCTGGCAACTCAACGAACGGGTACACCGTCTCGATACCGGCGTTGTTCACCAGCACCTCGATGGGGCCGAGTTCCGAAGCCGTCTCGGCGACGATGGCCTCGACTGCCTCGCTGTCGGCCACGTCGCCGGGAACGGCGACCGCTTTGCCGCCGTCGTCTCGGATTTCCGCGGCCGTCTCGAGGGCCGACTCCTCGTCGATGTCGTTGACTGCGACGGCGTAGTCGCCGGCGAGTTCCAGCGCGATACCGCGACCAATCCCACCGCCTGCACCGGTGACGAGTGCAGCACGTTCGGTCATGACGCCGTATAGACGGTCGGAGAAAACAGGCGTTTCCCTTCCGCTCAGCGCAAGCCCTCGAGGTCGAACTCGAAGCCGGCGACCGGCACTTCGAGGTCGTGTTCGACCAGTACCGCCGGGTGAGCCTCGCCGATGACGCCGACCGACTCCCCGTCGAGGACGACTTCGGCGGTGCGTCCGGAGATGAAGGAGGGGTGCTCCGTCGGCGGCGTCTCCAACTCGGCGTCGAACGCCCGCGCGATGGCCTGCAGCCGCGCCTTGGCGTCCTCGTAGGAGGCGTCGGTGCGAGCGACGACGCCCGCGACGGAGCGGCCTTCGGCGACGTTCGTCGGTTCCTCCAAATCGACGCTGGCGACGAGGCCGATTTCGGAGAGGTCCTGCGGATAGGCCCGGTGAGTGTTGTTCTCCAGGACCATCAGGAGCGACGGCAGCGCCCACGTCCGGACAACAGTGTAGTCCTCGCTGTATGGTTCGGTGATGGTCGCCGGGACCCGAGCGCCGAGAGCCTCGTCGTCGGGCGACAGCGACATTCGCTCGAACAACTCCGACTCGTTGGTCATGTGGAAGTTCAGCAGGTCCTCGAAGCCCAACCCGACCAGCGCGTCCCGTGCGGCGTCCTCGAGTCTGGAGGTTTCGTGGCGGCCACCGACCGTCGACACGTCGGGGTACTTCGGTTCGAGGCCGTTGAACCCGTACGCTCGGCCCACGTCGTCGACGATGTCCATCGGATGGAGCACGTCGACGCGGTACGGCGGTATCTCGACCTCGTACACTAGTTCACCCGACGTGTCGGCGGTCGCCGGCTCCGTGACGTCCGGTTCGGACCTCGATTCCAGACGTTGTGTCGGTACGTCCTCCAGTTCGACCGTATCGTCGTCGGAACCTTCCTCATCCGACGTGTCGGCGTCCAACCCCGCCCGTTCGAGTAGGTCGACGACGTCCTCGCCGGCGATGTCGATGCCGAGCGTCGTCTCGATGCGCTCGTGGGAGACGGTCTTCGAAGTCGTCGAGAGGTCGGGACGAGTGAGTTCGCGGTCGGGGTACTCGACTGTCACCTCCTCGATTCGTCCGCCGCGGGCGTCCAGGGCGTAGCAGACGATGGCACACATCTTGTCGATGGTCCACTGGTCGGTGCCGGTCATCTCGATGAAGAGGTCACGAGACCCCTCCTCGACTTCCGTCCGCTTGCCGTTGATGACCGGCGGGAACGAGAACAGTCCGATGTCGTCGTAGATGGCCGGATACCGCTCCAATCCCTCCACGAGCGGCGCGTACTGCTCGCCGGTGTCGTGTTCGACGAGTACCTCCGCGGGCGTCCGCTCCTCGTCGTCGTCCAGCGGGACGAACGTGTCGCCGTCCGGTTCGACGCCACGGTAGGAGATGGATTTCTCGCCGGCGCCGTCCCCGGAATGCCCTTTCAGCATGGCGAGGTCGTGGACGCCGATGGCGCCTTTCGCGCGCTTCCGGCCCATCGTCGCGTGCAGTTTCTCCTGCAGTTGGATGAGCGAATCGAGTTCGCCTCCCTCGAGGTCGACGCCACGGACGACCGCACCGGTGACGTAGGGCCGTTCCTCGGGGACGGACTCCTCGACTTCGATGGTCCACTCGGCGTCGTTGGTCTTCGGGACGTACACACCGCGGTCGTCGCCGTACTGATACCGCAGCGACCGGGCGACACCCTCCACCGAGAGGCGGTCGAGTCGGTCCGGCGCGAACTCCAGTTGGAACTCGCCGTCCTCGGTCTCGCCCTCGTACTCGAGGCCGAGCGCGAAGAGGTCGTCTTTCAGTTCCTCGTCGCTCTTCTCGTCGTGGCCCGTCAGTTGCCGCAGTTCCTCGGGGTCGACGTCGACGACGGGCATCAGTGAACCACCTCCACGTTCCGCAACAGCTCGAGGTCACACAACGTCCCGTGGACGTCCCGGATGTCCTCGAAGCCGTACATCAACATGAGCAGTCGCTCTAAAGCGAGTCCCCACGCCATCACGTCACACTCGACGCCGAGCGGCGACAGCACCTCCTCCCGGAAGATGCCCGAGTTGCCGATTTCGATGAGTTCGCCGGTCTCGGGGTGTTTGCCGAACAGCTCGAACGAGGGCTCCGTGTAGGGGTTGTAGTGCGGCTTGAACTCGATGTCGGTGATGCCGAACTGCTCGTAGAACTCCGTGAACGTCCCCATCAAGTCCCGCACCGAGAGGTCCTCGGCCATGACCCACCCCTCGATTTGGAAGAACTCGAGTAGGTGCGTCGGGTCGAGGGTGTCGTTTCGGTACACCTTCTCGACGCTGAAGTACCGCTGTGGCGGTTCGAGGTCGCCGACCTGTTCGCCAGAGAGGTACCGCATCGACAGCGAGGTGGTGTGTCCCCGGAGGTCGACCTGTCGGGCCACGTCGGTCGTCCACGGCGAGTGATAGCCGTCACCGTCGGGGCCGACGCCGTCGCGGTGGGCCGACTCGACGCGCTCCAGCAGGTCTTCGGGGAGGTCCTCCATCGGCGGCACGTCGAGGCCGAACTGGTCCCAGTGGGTGCGGGCGGGGTGGTCCTGGGGCATGAACAGACAGTCGTTGATCCAGAACTCCGCGTCGGCGTGGGGGCCCTCCATCTCCTGAAAGCCCATCCCGACCAGTACGTCCTTCACGCGGTTTGCGGTCTGACGCAGGATGTGTTCCTTCCCGCCGTGGACCGTTTCGGCGTCGGCTTCGACGTTGTACTCGGTGAACTCCACCTCCTCCCACTCCCCGGAAGTGAGCAGTTCGGGCGTGACGGCGCCGACCGTCTCGGCGACCTCGACGCCCTCCATCATCGCGGTGACGCCCTCGTCGGTCAGCGTGACGCTCCGGACGGTCGTCTCCGTGCGCTCGATGAGGCCGCGTGTCTCCAGTCGGTCGAGGATGCCGGGGTCGGTGTAGCCGGCGTTGCCCGAGGCGATAGCCTCCAGCGCCTCCGTCTCGGGGTCGGCGTCGGGGTCGACGTCCGGTCCTTCCGTGGTATCGGCGATTACTTCACCGCTGTCGATTCGGCCCAGTCCCTTCCGGGCGAAGTTCGACAGCGCGATGTCGACTTCGGGGCCTTCGAGGCCGGCCGCCCCGATGAGTTCACCCATCGGGACGGGGTCGTCGTCGGCACCGGCGTCGATAGCGGCCTCGTACAGGCGGAGTTCCGGCAGGCCGTCCTCGCGGTAGGTCTCACCTTCGTCGGTGAGGTGGACGTCCTCGGCGACGTGTTCGTCGACCGCGAGCAGGCCGGCGTCTTCGAGTTCGAAGGCGGCCCGCGTGACGGCCGTGGGGTCTTCGCCGAGTTCCTCGGCGAGCTGTGCAACCGTTTTCGTCTCGGTCGCGCTGGCGGTTTCCAACAGCGCGACCTGCGTTTCTGGCAATCTCATTGACGGGTGTGTGCGTGGCTCTCTGTTAGCGGTTCCGACTCGACGACGGCGTTTCGCCGGAGGCGCGACAGCGTTGCCTCCAAGTCCACGCCGTCTACCGAGCGAAAAAGAAACCGAACCCGTTGCCTGTGGGTTTCTCCGACGCGACACCGATGGCAGCAGTGGGTTCGGGCGCCATACGCGACGCCTTGGCAGGCGTCGATAAAAGCGTTGCCGTCGAACCGTCGCGTTCGACTATCTCGTGAACCCGCCGGGGACGCCCGCCGCGCCGGCACCGCCCTCGTTGGGGTTGCGGCCGTCGGGAGCGGGCAACTCCAGCACCCGAGCGCCGCAGTCGGCACACTCGACGGCGATGACCTCCCAACTCTGACAGCAGGACTCGACGCTCTCGTCGGTGGGAGCGATGGGGCCGCCACACTCCGGACACGTCTCGAGGAAGACGCGGAACCCCTTGAGAACCGAGAGCCGTTCCTCCGGGAGGAGGACGCTCCAGCGTCGGTCCTCGCCGGCGACCGCCCGGTGGGCCGCGAGGTCCGAAATCAGCGCCGCCTCCGTAATCCAGTTGTACTGTGCCTTCCCGTCGACGAGGCCGTAGTAGCGACCGTCGTCTCGAGTCTCGATTTCGACTGCGGCCTCGTCCTCCCGAAACAGGTCCGCGAGCGTCTCGACACGTTCGTGGTCCTCGGAAAGCGTCTCGATGGCTCCCTCCCACTCCTCGCGGAAGGGGTCGACGAGTTCGAGGTCCTCGCCGTCTTCGGTCGGTCGGACGACCCCGAACGCCGAGAGCACCTCCTCCATCGGTTGGCCCATCAGTTCCTCGACGGCCTCCCGTTCCGGGAGGACTTCCGGTTCCGCGTCTTCCGATTCGTCGCTGTCGTCGTCGCTTTCGTCGACCACATCGACCGATTCCGTCGTGGAGGATTCACTCGTCACGGAGTCGTCGTCTTCCTCCGAGTCGGCAGTTTCGTCGACACGAGCGGCCGCCTGCTCGGCGAGTTCGACGGGCAGGTCCTCGCCCGGCGGGTCGGCCTTGTCGAAGGCCGCAAGCACCGACTGCGGGAGATAGCGCTTCGTCAGCTCGGGCGTCCCGGGAACGAGATATCCCCGGAGTGAGACGAGTGCCACACTCGCTACGAACGTCAACAGTCCCAGCGCACGGTTCCGGCGGCCGACGAGCGCCGCAACACCCGCCGCGATGAGGAGATTGAGAAGCGTACAGGGCGTACACCGGTTCTCTCCGGTGTACTCCGGCTGTTCGAGTCGCTTGAGAAGGTCACTCGACATGGACTCCGCTTGGACGGCGAGCCCTAAAAGGGATACCCACCGGCTATAGCCGTCAGGTCCCGTGCTGCCAGCTATCCATGTATTCGGTCTGTTCGGCGGTCAACTCGTCTATCTCGATGCCTTCGGCTTCGAGTTTGATTTCCGCGACTTCGCGGTCGAGGTCGTCGGGCACCTCGTGGACGCCCGCGTCGTAGGCGTCGCTGTTCTCGACCATCTCGCGGACGCAAACGGCCTGCACCCCGAAGCTCTGGTCCATCACCTCGACGGGATGACCCATCGCGACCGGCGAGGCGAGGTTGACCAACCGCCCGTCTGCGAGGACGTTGATGCGTCGGCCGTCGGGCAGTTCGAACTCCTCGACGCCGTCACGGACCTCTCGGCGGCCGACCGCCATCTCGTCGAGGCCGTCGAGGTCGATTTCGACGTTGAAGTGGCCGGCGTTCGCGAGGACGACGCCGTCCTGCATGGACTCGAAGTGCTCCTCGACGATGACGTCGCGATTGCCCGTCGTCGTCACGAAGATGTCGCCTTTCTCGGCGGCTTCGGCCATCGAGGTGACCTCGTAGCCCTCCATGTGTGCCTCCAAGGCCCGGCGGGGTTCGACTTCGGTGACGATGACGTGGGCGTTCTGTCCGGACGCCTTCATCGCGACGCCCTTCCCACAGTAACCGTAGCCGGCGACGACGACGTTCTTGCCCGCAAACGAGAGGTTCGTCGTCATGGCGATGTTCGAAAGCGACGCCTCGCCCGTCCCGTGGACGTTGTCGAACAGTCGCTTCATCGGCGTGTCGTTGACCGCGAACATCGGGTAGTGGAGTTCGCCGTCTTCGTCCATCGCGCGCAGGCGGTGGACGCCCGTCGTCGTCTCCTCACAGCCGCCGACGATGGAGTCGATGAGTTCGGGATAGTTCTCGTGGATTGCCATCACGAGGTCGCCGCCGTCGTCGACGGTGACGGTGGGGTCGTGGTCGATGGTCGCCTCGATTGCGGCGTAGTACTCCTCGTCGTCGACCTCGCGTTTGGCGTAGGAGGTGACGCCGTCGACGGCATCGAGTGCGGCGCTCACGTCGTCGTGGGTCGAAAGCGGGTTACAGCCGGTGATGGCCACTTCGGCGCCCGCTTCCGCCAGCACCTCGGTCAGAACGGCCGTCTTGGCTTCGACGTGCATCGCCATCGCCACGACCTCGCCCTCGAGGGGTGTCTCGGCGCCGAACTCCTCGGCGACGGCGGTCATGATGGGCATGTGCTGTCGGGCCCACTCGATTTTCTTGCGGCCCGATTCCCGAGCGCTCTCGGGGTCCGAGAGCTGTTCGGTTATCGTAGGGTGACTCATACCCCTCGAAACGGGCGAGGGCCGGAAAACGCTACCGAAGGAAAAGTCCTCAGTCGTCAGTTGTTGCCGCGGTCGCTGGGCGGGCCACGTCGGTCGTCGTCGGAGTCGTCGTCCTCATCCGTATCGTCACCGTCTTCGGTCGGCGTCGCGGTTCCGTCCGTTTCGGTGTCGTTCTCGGAGTCGTCAGCGTCGTCACCGTTCGGACCGGCGTTTTCCGGCGGGCCACGTCGGTCATCATCGCTGTTCGGACCGGCGTCCTCGGGCGGACCCCGCTCGGTATCGCTGTTCGGGCCAGCGTCCTCAGGCGGACCGGCGTTCTCCGGTGCGTTACCCGGGTTGTTGCTCCGGACGAAGTCGGAGACAGCCTGTCCAACGTTCGCATCACCGGAGCCGTCCAACAGCTGCTGGACGAACATCGAGACGCGCTGGCCGAAGGGAACGGTCGCCTCCTCGGAGCCAGTCAGCGTGACCTCGACGGTCTGGGTTCGGTCGCCGTCCTCGGCCGTGATGGTCAGGCGAACGCCCTCCTCGGGGGCGGGCAACTCGACCGTTCCGTTCTCGTCGGTCGTGTACGTGCCCGTACCCTCGTACTCGGAGTCCTCGTCGTCGGAGTCGTCCTCCGAGTCGTCGTCCTCTTCAGCCTCGGAGCCATCCTCTTCGTCGTCCGAGTCGTCGGATTCTTCGTCTTCCTCGTCAGCGTCGTCGGAGTCGCTGTCGTCGTCGGAGTCGCTGTCGTCGTCGGAGTCGCTGTCGTCGTCGGAGTCGCTGTCGTCGTCGGACTCACTGTCCGAGTCTTCTTCCTCCGAATCCTCGGAGTCGTCCTCTTCGTCGTCCGAGTCGTCAGCATCGCTATCGTCCGAGTCATCGTCTTCGGACTCCGAGTCGTCGGAATCAGAGTCGCTGTCGTCTTCCTCCGAACCGTCATCGGAGACGTCGGAGTCGCTGTCCGAGTCCTCTTCTTCTGAATCTTCGGAGTCGCTATCGTCCGAGTCTTCATCGTCGGAGTCAGAATCATCGTCCTCCGAGTCGTCGTCGGATTCTTCGTCATCCTCGTCCGCGTCCACGTCATCCTGCGTGACGGTCACGTCCGCGCCGTCAACCGCCCCGTCCGCGTCGGTCACCGTCACGGTCACGTTCTCACCGTCCTGTGTCAGGTCGATGTTCAGTGAGCTGACGTTGCCGGCTTCGTCGTCGGTCTGTGCCATCGCGAGGCCGGGGCCGACAACTGACAGTATCAGCAGCGCCGACAGCGCGATTGCAGCGAGTCGTTTATTCGAGCGCATCACACTCCCCACCAAGCGGGTAAGAGGGATAAACCGGGACTCTCGTTCAACTCGTTTACCAGTTGGTTTGTATATAGAAAGAGGCACTCAGAACCGTTCAAAAGATTCAAAACCGAATCTGAGCGTTTAACCCTCTATTCGGATGCACGCTCGATTGCGGCGCGTGCGTGCCGGTCGGCCTCCCGTCGAACGGCCCCTTCCTCAAGCGACAGCACCTCGCGGTCGCGGACGAGCACCTCTCCGCCGACGACGGTGTGTCGGACGTCCGACCCGCGAACCGCGTAGGCGAGGTGGCTGACGAGGTCGTGTTGTGGCGTGAGATGCGGCGCCTCGAGGTCGACGACCGCGAGGTCGGCCAGCGCACCCGTCTCGACGCGTCCGGCGTCGAAGCCGAGCAGTTCGGCGCCGCGTTCGGTCGCCGCCCGAACTGCGTCTTCTGCAGCGACAGCGCTGGCGTCCTCGGCGGCGAGTTTGCCGACCATCGCCGCGTCCCGGAGTTCGTCGAAGACGTCGAGGTCGTTGTTCGAGGCCGGACCGTCGGTTCCGATACCGACAGTGACGCCCGCATCGAGCAACTCTTGGACGGGGGCGATGCCGCTCGCGAGTTTCATGTTCGAGGCGGGACAGTGGGCGACGCCGACATCGCGGTCGGCCAGTAACTCGATTTCGGTCTCGTCGACGTGGACGGCGTGGGCGACGAAGTCGCCGGACTCCAACAGTCCGAGGTCGTCGGCGAACTCCAGCGGCCGGACGCCGCGTTCGGAAACGATGGGGTCGACCTCGTCTTCGGTCTCGTTCGCGTGGTAGTGCACCGGGACGCCCGCTTCGCGTGCGCGGGCGACGTAGGATTCCAAAAGGTCGGCGTCGACCGTCGTCAGCGAGTGCGGCATCAGCGCCGTTCGAATCCGGCCGTCGGCGGCGCCGTCGAGTTCGCGGGCGACGGCCAACCCCTCCTCGAAGTCCGCGCGTGCGTCGGCGTCGTCCTTCCCGACAGTGACGACGCCGTGGCCGAGACGGGCACGGAGACCGGCCTCTTCGACGGCCGCCGCCACCTCCGGGACGTGGAAGTACATGTCCGCAAACGTCGTGACGCCGTTTTTCAGCATCTCGACGAGACCGAGTCTCGCGCCCGCGCGAACGTCCTCGGAATCGAAGGCAGCCTCGGTCGGCCAGATGTCCTCCTGTAGCCACGCGTCGAGCGGTTTGTCGTCGGCGTACCCGCGGAGCAGCGTCATGGCGACGTGACAGTGGGTGTTGACGAGCCCTGGAACGACCAGACAGCCCTCGGCGTCCAGCGTCTCGTCGCCGACGGCGGTGTCGCCCACCTCGACGATGCGGCCCGTCTCCCGGTCGGCCAGTACGTCCCCCGCTTCGACGGTCAGGTCGGGGCGGAGAACGCGCCCGCCGGTAATCTGGAGCGTGCTCATACCCGGCGTTGTCGACGGCGGGCGTTGAAACTGCCGAATCCATCGGGCGACGGTCGGTTCTCGCCGGTGAATCGGTGCGTGGGTTTTTACTGACCGACTCGGAATCCCGAACGATGAACGCCCTCCTCCTGCCCGTCGCCGTGTTGCTTGCGGCCCTCGCGGGGCTGTTCTTCCTCGGGTCGTACCTCTGGTATCACCACGCCGTCCGACTCCACGCCGAATCGCTGTTTCCCGACGATGCGACCGGCGTCAGGATGCTCCGATACGGTGTCTCGGCGGGAGCGGCCACCTTCGGCGGCTTCCTCCTGGTTTCCGTCCTGTACCTCCTCGCCGGGAGTACCGCCGGCACCACGACGGGACCGTCACTCGACCCGATGCCGTTCGAGACGGTCGCTGTCGGCCTGTTCGCGCTGTCGCTGTCGACGTTCTGTGTCGCCGGCGTGGGGTACGCCGCCGACGCCATCCGACGACGCCTCGGCGTCCGATAGGGCAAAGGCCCGTCGCCTGCAACCGGGTGTATGCGCATTGCCGTGCCCAACAAGGGCCGTCTCCACGACCCGGCGCTGAAACTGCTGGAACGCGCCGGGTTACACGTCCAGAACGGTGCCGACAGGAAACTGTACGCCGACACCGTTGACCCCGAGGTGTCGGTGCTGTTCGCCCGCGCCGCGGACATCCCCGAGTACGTCGCCGACGGCGCCGCCGCCCTCGGCATCACCGGACTCGACCAGACTCGGGAGTCGGACGTCGAACTGGTCGATTTGCTGGATTTGGAGTTCGGCAGTTGCCGACTCGTCCTCGCTTCCCCCGAGGACGGCGGCGTCTCCTCGCCGGAGGAGTTGACGGGCGGCACGGTCGCCACCGAGTTTCCCAACATCACCGAGGCGTACTTCGCGGAGTTGGGCATCTCGCCCGACATCGTGGAGGTGACGGGTGCGACGGAGCTGACGCCACACGTCGACATCGCCGACGCCATCGTCGACATCACCTCGACGGGGACGACCCTGCGGATGAACCGGCTCGAAGTCATCGACGAGGTGCTGTCGTCGTCGGTGCGGCTGTTCGCCAACCCCGACGTTGCCGACGACCCGAAGGTCCAACAGGTCAAGACGGCGTTCAAATCCGTCCTCGACGCCAACGACAAGCGCTATTTGATGATGAACGTCCCCGAGGACGCCCTCGAGGATGTCGAAGACGTGATTCCCGGGATGGGCGGGCCGACGGTGATGGACGTGGCCGGCAGCGACGCCCTCGCCGTCCACGTCGTCGTCGACGAGCGGAAGGTGTTCGAGGTCATCCCGGACCTGAAGGCCGCCGGCGCCAGCGACATCCTCGTCACCGAAATCGAACGGTTGGTCCCCTGAACCGCCGTTACTGAAACCGCCGTTTTAGCTTACACAAAGCCCTCCCCTGAAAGAGCCCGACCCTCACGTATGACCCCGACACGGAGACGAACGCTTCGAGCGCTCGGTGCCACCGTCGCGGGGACGGCACTCGCCGGCTGCCTCTCCGATGACGAACCGACGAACGAAGACGGCAACGGCGGCGACAGCGGTGTGAGCGTACAGGACGTCACCGCGACGCCGGCCGTCGTGACGCTGAACTCCCCGGATTCGTATGGGACCTACGGCGACCGAAACGAGCAGCTGATTATCGCCGACATCACCGTCGAATCGCCCGACGACCATCCGGTCTCGTCGTTCGCCGTCGAGGCTGGAGGGGAGCGATACGAGGTGACGACGGACATCTACCGCGGCTTCGAACTCGAGACGTTCGGCAAAGCCTACGAACCGGCCTCGGACGGTCCGACGCCCAGCGCCAGTGCCAGCGAGGACGGCGAAACCGGGCCATCTTCGGGGTGGATTGCGGCGTACGTCCCGAAACCGCTCGACGCCGACTCGGCGAGGCTAACGTGGGATGGCGGCGAACACGCCGTCGACGACGCCGTCCTCGAACTGCTGAACCGGCCGCCAGCGACGTTCGACGTGACCTTCGAGGCGCCCGATTCGGCGACGGTCGGCGAGACCGTGACGGCGACGGTGACCGTCGGGAACACCGCGGATGTCGACGGCACGTTCGTCGGCGCGATAAACCGGGTCGGACCACGAATCGCCTATGCCCCGGAAACCGAGGTGCGACTGGACATCGAGGCCGGCGAAAACGCCGACTGGGAGTACACCCACAGCCTCGACAGTTCCGAACTGGAGGAGATGGAAGACCCGTCGATGGAACTCCATCTCGTCTGGCGTGACGGCTCGCCGGTTCGGACGGTCGATATCGAAAGCGAGTGAGGATGGCGCCGCACCTCACGTCAGGAAGATATTGCCGAACGCGAAGGCGAATATCGTGGTGATGGAGAAGTAAAACACCGACAGCAGCACCGCTCCCCGGATATTCAACTCGTAGACGTACCGAACGACAGCGACGGCGGTGAAAAACGACAGCGCGACCATCACGGCGCCGTTGTACTGGCTGAACAGCATCGCGACGACGACCGGCGCGGGGGCGGCCTTCACGGCGCGCTGGTGCGGTTCGTCGCCGAGCACCCACAGCGCGGCGAGATGTAGCGTTACGGCCGAAAACAGCGTCCCGACGAGGAACGCGACGACGAGCGCGAGCGGGCCGCCGCCGACGAACTCCACCTGCAGCGGAAGCATACCGGAATTAGGGAGCCGTCACGGGAGTAGTTGCCGCTCTCCGTTAGCCGTCGAGCAGGCCGAGCTCTTCGAGCCGGGAGACGATTTTGTCGACTGCCTCGCGGGCGTCGTCGGGCTTCTTGCCGCCAGTGATGACGAGTTTACCGGAGCCGAACAGCAGCGCGACCACGTCGGGGTCGTCGAGACGGTAGACGAGACCGGGGAACTGCTCGGGTTCGTACTCGATGTTCTCCAGACCGAGACCGATGGCGATGGCGTTGAGATTGAGGTTGCGGCCGAGGTCCGCGCTGGTGACGATGTTCTGGACGACGATTTCGGGGTCCTCGTCGACCTGAATCTCCAGTTCGCGGAGTTTGTCGAAGACGATGCGGAGCGACTCGTGGACGTCGTCGGTGGATTTCGCGCCCGTACAGACGATTTTCCCCGAACGGAAAATGAGTGCCGCGGACTTCGGCTCCTGTGTCCGGTAGACGAGACCGGGGAACTGCTCGGGGTCGTAATCGGCGCCTTCGAGGTCCATGGCGACGCTCTGGAGGTCGAGCTCCTGGCCAATCCCCGTCGAGGCAACGACGTTCTCGATATTGATAGTCTCCTTGGGGTCCTGCATAACTCGACTTAAAACACGTATTTAAGGTTTATAAATGTGGGTGGTCGTTCCCCTCGCCTCGCACGAGCAACCCCCGACCGGGCCGTTTATTTCCCGTCGGCAGCCACCTGCGGGCGTGTACCTCCTGGAGTTGGCCGGCGACGACGACGGCTTCGCGGTGCGTGAAGCCGAGAGCCGCTGTTCGGCAGTGGAACTGCTGGCTCCCGGCCTCGCTACCGCACGGGGCGTCGTTCGACCCGAAACGCTGGCCTACACCAGACGTATCTGTCGACTCCTCGGTGCGTGTGACCCCACCGTCGACGACGCCGTCACCCTGCTCGATGCCACGAGCACCGACCGAACCGGAACCGTCGCCGTTCGTGCCCGCGACGTACGCGGGCACACCGGCGTCGACACCCAAGCCGTCGAACGACGCCTCGGGTCCGTTCTCGTCGACCGTGGATTCGAGGTCGACCTCGACGACCCCGACCACACGCTGGTGGCGCTGTTCTCCGAGACGGCCGCCCTCGGTTGGCTCGAAACCGAGACGCCTCGGGATTTCACGGCCCGACAGCCGACCGACAAGCCGTTTTTCCAACCGGGGAGCATGGACCCGATGGACGCCCGCGCGCTCGCCAACATCGCCGGCGCCGGTCCCGGTGCTCGCTTGCTCGACCCGATGTGCGGCACCGGCGGCATCCTCGTCGAAGCGGGCCTCGCCGGCGCCGACGTCGTCGGCGTCGACGCCCAACGGAAGATGGTCGAGGGCGCACGGGAGAACCTCGCTCACTACCTCGATTCCTTCGCCGTCGTCCGCGGCGACGCGACGCGTCTGCCGTTTGCCGACGAAGGATTCGACGGCGCCGTCTTCGACGCCCCTTACGGCCGCCAGTCGAAAATCGAGGGCGTATCGCTGGAATCGCTCGTCAGCGACGCTCTTTGCGAAGTTCGGCGGGTCGCCGACTGCGCGGTCGTCGTCGGCGACCGTCCGTGGGACGACGCCGCCGACGCCGCCGGCTGGACCGTCGAATCGCGGTTCGACCGCCGCGTCCACCGGTCGTTGACGCGCTACGTTCACGTCCTCGTCTGAGCTCAGGGCGTCAGCCGTCCGGCCAAACGCCACGTCACCGTTCCGTCATCGACGAGGGCGAACACCATCCGTTTTCGAACGCCGTGAGCCAGTCGAACGTCGAGCGCCAAATCCCGCGGCGACAGTTCGGTATCCGCTGGCAGTACCCGGACGAGCAACTCCGAGTGGCCGAGGTCGTCGACCGACTCCACGTCGGCGTAGGTGCGGAAATCCGCACCGAACTTGAAACCGGTCTTCGGGACGACGCCCCGCCGGCGGAGTTCACGATACACCGTCAGCCGGCGGTCGAACCGCTCGCCTTCGACGGCCCGGCCGCGCTCGGTGACCGCCTCGGTGCCGCCAGCAATCGAGAGAACGCCCGTCTCGACCAGATGGGCGGCTTCCAGAAGCGACAACTGGAGCGTGTCGTCGTCGCGACCCATCCGCTGGCCGTAGAAGCCGTGCTCGTAGAGCGGTTCGGGCGGGTCCCAGCAGAGCACCCGGTCATCGAGCAGGACCCCCTCGACAGTGTCGTCGAGAGCGAGGTCGCTGGAACCGGTGACATCGGGAGCGTCGGTCTCGAGGTACGTGATTTCGCTCTCCTCGTCGACGACCGCCAGGACGACATCACCGAGCGACGCGAGTTCGACGGACGCCCGCTCGCCGACGACGCGAACCCGGTGTTCGACGGAGCCGTCCCACGGCCCGTCCCCGCGTGGATGGACGACGAAGTCGACTTCCTCGTCGGCGTCGACCCAGTCCTCGCGGGCGACCGAGAGATAGAACCCCCGGTCCCGCAGGTCTCGGTAGACGAGGAAGTCGACGACGATGTCGTCGTGTTCGGTGAGGAAGCCGGCGAAGGCCTCGCCGTCGACCGAATCGAGGTCCCCGCGGTAGAGGAGGTGGGCAGCCTCGACGCGGGAGAGGGCGACCCCATCCCCTTGGGGGCGGCCGTAGCCACGAGAGTCGTAGTAGCGCTCGCGGCCGTTGGCGCCGACTTCGACGACGCCGTCGGTGAGGTGTCCTTCCATCGTGTGAGGGTTGGCGGGTGCGGGCGTATAGCCGCTACGGTCGCTAGGCCGTGACTTGTTCTCCGTCGGTTCTTGCTCGGGTTGCGATATTCCATCAATACCGGCTCCGAAAGCCCTCGGACACGGCTACACAACCTCACACCCGGAGTCGAGACACCGCTCTCCGCCGGCCGTCTCGAACCGTGGAAGCCCGCAGTCACACGTTCCAGCGACCGTTCCGTCGGGTATGGAGAACCCGGTATCACAATCCGGGTAGTTCTCGCAGCCGGCGATGAGTCCACCGCGTCTGAGAACACGGAGGTCTCCGGTGCAGTTCGGACAGTCCCACTCCCGGTCGAAGCGCTCGACCACGGCGTCCAGCAGCGACCCACACTCGTAGTCCAGACACAACTCGAAGTCGGCGCCGCGTTCGACCCGAAACAGTGGGAGTCCGCAGTCGCAGGTCGAATCGAGCGTCGTGGCACCCGAGGGAAGCGAGTGGCGCTCGGCACAGTCGAGACAGAGGACTTCTCCGCTGGAACGGACGAGTTGGCCGCCACAGCGACAGTCTCCGACCGGCGTCCCGGCCTCACCCACGTCGTGTTCGGTCACGGCCACCTCGCCGGCAGCTTCGATACGAAGCGTCTCCTCGCCGTCTGTGGCGACCAGCCAGAGGGGGTCGTGGGTCAGCGAGAGGTCCGCCGGACGGGTGAGCCACGCGACCGGTTGGTAGCCGTCGGCATCGTGGACGAGGACGGTG
Source organism: Natronomonas gomsonensis (assembly GCF_013391635.1). Taxonomy (GTDB): domain Archaea; phylum Halobacteriota; class Halobacteria; order Halobacteriales; family Haloarculaceae; genus Natronomonas; species Natronomonas gomsonensis_A. The sequence goes on from NZ_JACAWU010000001.1 coordinate 482,615, forward strand.
TCGTCGGGCTTGACGACGATGAGAACGTGACCGCGCTGTCGGGTCTCTCGGCGGCCGTCGAAGTAGACGTTGCAGTCTCCGGCGATGGTGGTCGTCGGCATACGGGTGGTGGTCCCGGCATCCCACTTGAAGACTCGGGCGATTAAACTGACCACACATCGACGCCCGAAACCTCAGGTGTCGAGAGGCGAATCTGAACGTATGAACGAGCACAGCGCCTATCGAGCCGCCTTCGAGGGGCGGGAGCTACCGACGGCCTTCGTCGACCGCGCGGCGCTGGCGGCGAACATCGCGCGCACGGCCGACCGAGCGGACGGCCTCCCGGTTCGCGTCGCCTCGAAGTCCGTACGGTGTCGGGCGGCGCTGGAGCGAATCCTCTCCGAGGACGGCTTCGAGGGCGTGATGTGTTACACCGGCCGCGAGGCGGTCGACCTCGCGGACGCGGGGTTCGACGATTTGCTCGTCGCCTACCCCGTCGTCGGCGACGCTGAACTCCGTGCAGTCGCCGAGTGCGTCGCCGAAGGCGCCGAAATCACGCTGCTGGTCGACTGCGTCGAACACGTCGAGCGAATCGCGAACGCCGCCGAGAAAGCGGGTGCCGACGTGCCGCTGTGTCTCGACCTCGATTGCTCGACGGAACATTTCGGCGTGTACTTCGGCGTCCGTCGGTCGCCGGTTCGGACGGTCGAGGATGCCCTCCCCCTCGCCGAAACCGTCACCGAAGCACCGGGCGTCCACCTCACGGGACTGATGGGTTATGAGGCCCAAATCGCCGGCCTGCCGGACCGAAACCCCGCCAACGGGGCCCTCGAAAACGCCGCGATGCGCCTGCTCAAGGAGCGCTCGAAACCCATCGTCCGCGAGCGCCGACAGGCCGTCGCCGCGGCGCTGGACGAGGAATACGGCCTCGAATTCGTCAACGGCGGCGGGACGGGAAGCGTCGAGTTCACCCGCGAGGACCCACACGTGACGGAGGTAACCGTCGGGTCGGGCTTTTTCGCGCCGCGACAGTTCGACTGGTACGACGACCTCGACTACGAACCCGCCGCCGGCTACGCTATCGAGGTGACCCGCGAACCGACCGACGGCGTCTACACGTGCCGCGGCGGCGGCTACGTCGCCTCCGGGCCGGTCGGTCCCGACAAGGCTCCCGTCCCGTGGCTCCCCGAGGGGGCCGACCTGCTGGACAACGAGGGCGCCGGCGAAGTCCAGACGCCGGTCCGCTACGACGGGGACCTCGCGGTCGGCGACCCGGTCGTGATGCGACACGGGAAGGCGGGCGAGTTGTGTCGGTTCTTCGAGGAGTTGGCGGTCGTCGACGGCGATGAAGTCGTCGACACTTGGAGTACGTACCGAGGTGATGGCCGATGTTACATCTGACCGACGGCATCTGGGAGAACTGGTCGGGGAGCGTCAGCGCACGTCCGACACACGTCCACTACCCCGAAACCGAGAGCGAACTCCGAACGGTCGTCGAAAACGCCGAGGGAACGCTCCGGGTCGCCGGTGCGGGCCACTCCTTCCCACCGGTCGCGAAATCCGAGGCGACGTTGGTTTCACTAGAGCGCTATACGGGAATCGTCGACGCCGACCCCGGAGCGCGGCAGGTGACCGTCCGTGCGGGGACGCCGCTGTGGCAGTTGACCGAGACGCTGGCGGAGTACGGCCTCATGCTGGAGAACATGGGCGACATCGACGCCCAGTCGATAGCCGGCGCGCTGTCGACGGGCACCCACGGCACGGGTACCGACTTCGGCGTGATGGCGACGCAAGCCGCCGGAGTACGGTTGATTACCGCCGACGGCTACGTCCTCGACCTCGACGGCGACGACGACCGCTTCCCCCACGCACAGGTATCACTCGGCACGCTCGGCGTCCTCAGTACCGTCACCCTCGACGTGGTCGACGGCTATCGCCTCCGCGAGCGGAAACGGCCGGTGGACATCGAGGACGTACTCGCGAACCTCGAGGCCTACCGCGAGTTTCGCAACTTCGAATTCTGGTGGTTCCCGCACACCGATACGGCGCTGGTGAAGACGCTCGAAGAGACCGACGCGGCTGGCGAACCCGGCCGTCTCGACGCAATCGAAGAGCGCATCGAGAACCTCGCGTGGGAAGGCATCAACCGCATCGGCAGACGGCTACCGCGGGCTGCGCCGATGTTGAACTGCATCACGACGGGGACGTTCGCCGACTCCGAGCGGGTCGGCCCCGCGAAGGACATCTACCCGACGACCCGCGACGTGCGGTTCAACGAGACCGAGTACGGCGTTCCCCGCGAGGACGCCGCCGACACCCTGCAGGAACTCCGCGATGTCGTCGAATCCCACGACGTGCTGTTCCCGGTCGAGTTCCGCGACGTGGCCGGCGATTCGATACCGCTGTCGCCGGCGACCGGCCGCGATTCGACGTTCATCGCGGTCCACGCCTACCATCGCCGGCCCTACGAGTCGCTCGTCGCCGGCGCCGAAGCCGTCTTCGACCGCTTCGAGGGCCGCCCCCACTGGGGGAAACACCACACCAAGACCGCCGCCGACCTCGAGTCACTGTACCCCGAGTGGGAGTCGTTCCTCGACGTGCGTGCGGAGTTAGACCCGGAGGGGTTGTTCCTGAACGACCACCTCCGTGGAGTCTTCGGCGTCTGACTCCAAGGGCCACTACGTCGGCCGATTTAATACCGTTCGACACCGACGCTCGGTAGATGCCGAACTCGAACGCGAAGGGTGACCGCCGGGAGCGCGAACTCGTCAACGAACTCGACGGGGCCGGGTTCGCGGTGATGCGAGCGCCGGCCTCCGGCAGCGCGACCGAGCGGGAACTGCCCGACGTACTCGCGGGCGACGGCGAGGTGTTCTACGCCATCGAGGCGAAATCTTCCAGCGGCGATCCGATTTATCTGACCGGCGAGGAAATCGAGGCGCTCGTGTACTTCTCGCGGAACTTCGGCGCGAAACCGCGGGTCGCCGCCCGCTTCGACCGCGAGGACTGGTACTTCTTCCATCCCGGCGACCTCTATACGACCGACGGCGGTAACTACCGAGTGAAGAAGGAAACCGCCATCGCGGAGGGCACCGACTTCGCGGAGTTCGTCGGCGACTCCCAGAAAGTTACGCTCGAAGAGGTCGCCGTCGACTCCGACGACGGCCCCGACCGCGACGTGCTGGAAGCCCTCGCACGCGGGGACCTCTCGGTCGACGATGCCGCCGAAATGCTGTAGAAACCCGATTCGTCTCGTTTTTAGTTAATTGAGTGAACGTGGGTACAGTGCCACCCATCACAGTCACCCGAACGGATACCTCTTCGGAATATTATCGGATTATCTTCGAAACGTTCATGTGCTTGGTGGATAATCGTAAACTGAAATGAGTAGTTCGGAGAACGTTCGGGCGTCGGGTTCGGAGAACGGTGTACAGTCGTCGTACGACTACCGGAACGGCGAACCCGCGTTCATCATCGCGGACGTCACGACCGACGACGCGTGGCTGTCGGTCCCCGCCGGACAGGAAACGGACCTCTCGGAGTGGCGGTAGTCACTCGATAAGCATCTCCTCGCGGACCGCAAGCCGCGCGTACGGGAAGGCGTAACGCGGCCGCTCGTCGAGGGGCGAGTCGGCCTCGCCCGAAAACGGGTAGACGACCTCCACGACCGGGTCATCGGGCGGATACCCCTCGTTTTTCGGGTACTCCGCGACCGTACACCCAGCGGCGTCGATGTAGCGCTCGTCTGCGCGCTCGTCGGTCAGTCGATAGACGACGACCGTATCGCCCGTCTCGCGGTCGGTCGCGATGTCGCCGCGTTCGAGCCAGCAGTCGCCACAGACCGCCGGTCCCGACTCGGGGACGAACGATTCGTGGCCACAGACTGCACAGTCGGCCCGCCGCTTGCCCGGCGCCGGGACGCGTCGTTCGGTGACCTCCAGTGCGACTCGACGGAGGTGTTTGCAGCGCTCGCCGCGGATTTCGTGGTCCGGACAGGTACAGTCGCCACGAGGGAGGTCGACGACGTAGGTGGCACCGGAACTGCTGTCGACGGCGTATCGGCCGCTACCGAGCGGTCTGACCGCCATCGGCTCCGTCCACGCCCGCGCCGACCGGTCGTCCAGCCGGCGCGTATCGGGCGCCAGAGGCCGCCGACGCGAGGAGTCCGATGACGCTGGTGTGTGTTCTGGATGCGTCATGTTCCAGTCGAAACGTAGGCGTCGAAGGCTAATGAGTCACTCGACGTTTCACGACCGTTCACGCCGTTTTTCAGCCGAAATATCGCGCCACCACCCCCTATTTCGAGTGTCCCTTCGAACCGCTAGTCGTCCATCGGTCATCGTCGACCCGCCGGCGCCTCGCCTTCGAAGCGCTTTTGGCCCACACCGTCGGAATCCCGACCATGGACCGTGATGCCGTCGTCGAAGCCATCGTCGCGTTCGTCGGCGTTGCCACACTCGCCGCCATTATCCTCTATATCGGCAACACCTACAACGACGGCGGGCTTTCGGGCGACGGCGGCGTCGCTCTGGTCGGCGCTATCGCCTTCTTCATCGTCTTCATGTCCGTCATCGGCGTCGGACTCTCCCGGCGCTACTGAGCGCGCCAGTCAGCGAGTTGTTCTTCGGGGGCCGACTCCAGCCGCTGTTCGTAGTACGACAGCGGGTGCTCGATGGACTCACACAGTTCGTCTTTGTCGACACAGTCGCCGTAGTCGTCCATGACCGCACACGACGGCGGCGCCGCGACCGACCCCTCGCCGCCCTCCTCGCGGAGTCGGTCGACCTGCTGGCGAATCGACTCGGCGGCCTCTCCCGAGACCGCGCACAACTCGACGACCTCGTCGCGGTCCAGTCCCGCACTCACGAGGAAGGCCACGAGGGAGAACCGCGAGCGGTCCGAAAGCGCCTCCCCTTCCCGAGCACGGGTCAACAGCGCACGCATACACGGCGGAAACAGTCCCGGTACCACCGCGTCGAACGCCGTCGGCGGGTCGAGGTCCGCGACGCTACGGCGAATCGCCGACAACTCCGTATCGAGCGGCTCCCCGATGGCTTCGGGCACCGACAGCGGAAGCCCCTCCTCGACGCGACGCCCGACGGCCTCCCGAAGCAGCGTGTACAACTCCGGCCGCGAGACGGGGACGCGCCCCGAGTCGAGCGGTCGGCCGACCAGACGCCACCGCTCGCCCGACAGCGCCGCCGCGAGTTCGAGATACGCCGTGACGGCGACGCTGAACTCCCCGTCGCCAGTGGGTTCGATGCGCCCCGATAGCCCGAAATCCGCGAGCAGGCGGTCGAGCGTGAGTCGCTCGCCGCCGGCGCTCTTCAGCTCCAAATCGGCCTCGAAATCCTCGACGAACCGCTCGCGGGCCGTCGCGGCCTCGGCGGCGGCGTACTTCTCGACGGCACCCGGCACGTCCAGAAGCGAAACGAGCACGCGAGCGACCGGATAGGAGAGCAGTTCCGCCCGGTCGCTCCAAGCTCGTGGGTCCTCGGCTTCGGTCGTCCCCTCCAACAGCGCGCGCTGGACGCGCTCGCGGCCGCGCTCGACGGCCGGTCCCCCCTCGACAACGAGGGCTGCGAGGTCGACCTCCGCGGCCTCGACGGCCTCACGGGAAGCGTCGAGGAACGGGTACCGGGCGTGGAGCCGCTGCATGCTCTCGGGTATCGTTGCGGGGCCGATAAACGCACCGACCCCGGCCGCAGGATTATTCGTTTTGGGAATCGGGCGTGGGAACGAGGACAGCACGACCTCGAAAGCCCTCGGCGCGCTGGCGGTCGCTGCTCGGGATACCCTCACTTCGTTCGGGTAGTGCCCGAGCAGCGACGCTCCTTCGGCGCCACCGTGCCTCGCCCTTTCAGTCCGCCGAGGATGTCGCTGTTCGACCCCCTGTAGCCCTGCCCTTCCCCGGGTTGCACGGGCCGACGGCCCGCGAACCTACATCGCGGCGCGTAGCGCCGCGCATGTCGCGCGGTCGGCCAAGGCCGACACGCGCTCCCGGCCGAATAAAATCGACGCCATCTCCAGAGAGTCGACACGCCTATACTCGCCGCCCCCAACGCGAGGAACAACCCGTGCGCCTCAGGTATCGCTGTCCCGGCTGTCGGACGACGAGTAACCTCCACGACCCCGACTGTGAGTTCGAGGGCACCGACCGCCGACACATCGAGAAGGCCTACACGGACCTCTTGGCGCCGCTGTCGGCCCGTCCCTACGACGACGAGGACGCACTCCGCGAGGCGCTTCCGGAGCGGTGGAGCGGCCTCCACGCCGCCGTTCTGGGTCGCCTCCGAGGGGACCAACGAGTCGTCGACGAAGACGACGAACTCCGACTGCTGACGCCCGAGGAATACAAAGAGCGGGTCTCTCAACCCACCTTCGAGCCGCTGAAGACCATCTACGAGGAGGGCAGCGTCCCCGGTGCCCACGACAACAGCGTCTTCGCCATGATAGCGTTCTACGAGATGGTGGGGCTCTCGTGGGAGGAGACCCGCGAGAACACCATCGACTGGCTGGAAACCTCGGGAACGTGGAACCGCGGCGGCTTCGAGGAGGCCTCACCGGCCGAGTTGGTCGACTCGAAGAAACACGTCTACGAACAGGGCTACGGCTGGAAGGAGAAGGCACAGGCCGCGAAGGCGGTCATCGACCGCCACCTCTAGTCGGGCGACCACCGATACCGCGTCGTCGTCGTGCCGTCGAAGCGCGGACCGGGGCCGTGTTCCTCGAAGGCGGCGCGTTCGACGGCTTCGTGGGCCGCCTCGTCGCCGTCGGGGACGAGCAACTCGACGGACATTCCCTCCCGTTCGGCGAAGCGGGTCGGCTCTTCGAGCAGTCGCTCACAGAGGTCGGCGTCGCCCTCCAGTTGCGTGACGTGGACCGTCGTCCCCTGTGCGTCGTAGCTGACGAACCCCGCGACGCCGTCGTCGGCGTCGGCGACCCGAACCGTTCGGTCGTGGACGAGGTTGCGCATCACGTCGGTCGGCGCGCCGGTCAGCGTCGCCAGCCGTTCGGCGTCGGCCTCGACGGCGTCCCGGATGTCCATACACCCGATAAGACACTCGCGGGAAATAAACTTCCCCCGCACGGGAGGAAGAATGACCTCGCTGGCGACGCAATAATCGCCGTAAGCCGCCCCCGAAGCAGGCCCACGGAACATGGACAGGATTATCTCCTGTGACTGGCTACCGGCGGGTATGAGCCATCACACCGTACAGCAGGTGATCGTATGCGCGTAGTCGCCAAGTTCGGCGGAACGAGCCTCGGCAACGGCGACCGAGTCAACCGAGCGGCCGACTCCATCGCGGCCGCCGTCGAGAAGGGCCACGAGGTCGCCATCGTCGCGAGCGCGATGGGGTCGACGACGGACTTCCTGCTCGACGCCATCGAGTTCGAGGCCGACGAGGCCGACGAGGCCGAAATCGTCTCGATGGGCGAACGTACCTCCGTCCGGATGCTGAAGGCCGCCCTCGGCGCCCGCGGCATCGACGCGAAGTTCCTCGAACCCGGCACCGACAGTTGGCCGGTCATCACCGACGAACACGGCGAAGTCGACGTCGAGGAGACCAAGCGCCGTGCCAAACAGCTGGCCGCCGACATGTCCTCGAAGGGGTACGTCCCCGTCATCACGGGCTTTCTCGCCCAGGACCACGCCGGCAACGTGACGACGCTGGGCCGCGGCGGCTCCGACACCACCGCCGTCATGCTCGGCAACTACATGAGCGCCGACGAGGTCGTCATCATCACCGACGTCGAGGGCGTCATGACCGGCGACCCCCGCGTCGTCGAGGGCGCACGCAACGTCGGCGAAATCACCGTCGACGAACTGCGCAATCTCTCCTTCCGCGGCGCCGAAGTCGTCGCCCCCTCCGCGCTGTCGTACAAGACTAGCGACATGACAGTCCGTGTCGCCCACTACCAACACGGCGACTTACTGGAGGGTGGGACGACCATCGAGGGGCAGTTCGAGAACCTCATCGACCTTCGGGAGACGCCGCTCGCGTGTCTCACCGTCGCCGGCCGCGCAATCCGCAACACCCCCGGCATCCTCTCGGAGCTGTCGGTCGCGCTGTCGGAGTCGGACATCAACGTCGACGCCGTCGCCAGCGGGATGGACTCGGTGACGTTCTACATCGACGAGGAAATCGCCGAGCGCGCCGAGAACGTCCTCCACCAGGCGGTCATCGACGCCGAACCGCTCTCCAGCGTCACCGTCGACGACAACGTCGCCGTCATTCGCGTCACCGGCGGCGAGTTGCCCAACCAATCGGGTATCCTCCAGGGCATCATCGACCCGCTGTCGGAGGAACACATCACCATCCACGACCTCATCACCAGCGCCACCTCCGTCGCCGTCTTCGTCGACTGGGACGACCGCGAGGACGCGCTCGAAATCATCCAAGAGGCAGTCTGACGCGCGAACGACGTTATCGCCCTTTTCGCAGTCGAGTTCCAGTTCCTTCGGGCAGCCCTGCCTCCGCGACGGCTTCGACGACGCGTTCGATGTCGTACTCGACGCGCCGCTGGTCGACGGTCAGCGAATCGAGGTCGACGACGGCGTAGGCGGCACGGGGGTCGCCGTCCCGCGGTTGGCCGACGCTCCCGGGGTTCATCACGACGCCTTCGTCGTAGGCTTCGTAGGCCTGGACGTGGGTGTGGCCCATCACGAGGACGTCCTCCGCTCCGAGCAACTCGGGGGAGAACAGCGCCGGGTAGGTGTAGCGGTTCGGGTCCTCCGGGTGGCCGTGGACGAGTTTCAGGCGGCCGTCGAAACAACGGCGCTCGGTCGGCAGGTCTTGGAGCCACGCCAGTTGGCTCTCGTCGAGCACATCGCGAGCGTAGCGAGCCCCGGCGTCCGCCATCCCGTTGCCACTGAAGCCGGTTCCCGTTGCGACTGCTCGGTCGTGGTTCCCCATAATCGTCGGCACGCTCCGTTCGCGAAGCGCGTCGATACAGTCGCCGGGCCAGGGGTTGTAGCCGACCACGTCGCCGGCACAGACGACGGCGTCGACTGGAGGCATATCACCGAGTACGGCCCGCAGTGCGACCCGGTTGGCGTGGATGTCGGAGAGTACCCCCACTCGCATCGATTCGTTCTGGGACCGCAGTCCCGTAAGGCCTGTCGGTCAGCGTTGCTCCGACAGGCCAGTTCGACACGAAATATCGTGACATTGTTTGTGTCTTTTGGCCAATATCTACGGTAGTTTTTAACTTTATGCAGGATAGACAGACATACAGACACCAAAATCAGAATCAGATGAACGAAGCACAACAAGGTAGCCACGGAACTGACGAGGAGTCCTTCGACATCGAGGAATCCGACGGGTTGCGACACCTCTTGGGCCACATTCAGGACGCCGTCGTGGCGTTCGAACTCGTCGACGAGGAACCGATTATCCGGAGCGTCAACGCGTCGTTCCTCGAATTGTTCGGCTACGACCGCGACACCGTCCTCGACGCCCCGCTCAACGAACACATCGTCCCCGAGTGGCGTGTCGAGGAGGCCGCGACGCTCGACGAACGGACCGCTTCGGGCGAAATCAACTACCAGCGCGTCCAGCGACGGACCACGGATGGACTCCGGGAGTTCCTCTACCGAGGCATCCCCTATAGCGACGAGACGGCCCGAATCGACGGTTTCGCGGTCTACACCGACCTCACCGATATCAATCAGAAGGAACGGCAGCTACAGGTGTTGAGCCGCGTCCTCCGACACAACTTACGCACCGAGGCGAACATCATCGACGGGAACGCCGACCGGCTGTTGGAAATCCTCGACGCCGACGACGAGGAAGCCGTCCGGACCGCGACGATAATCAACGACCGCGCCGAGCGATTGCTCGGACTGGCCAGCGACGCCGCCCGAATCAACGACGTGTTGCAGTCCCCACAAGCGGAGACGGCAACGCTGGACTGCGTACCGGTCGTTCGTGCCGCCGTCGAGGGCGTCCGGACGGCCGCCCCGAAGGCGACGATTACCGTCGAGGTACCCGATTCGAGAACCGTCTCGGCGACCGGACGGCTTCAACTCGCCGTCGAGAACGTCGTCGAGAACGCCATCGAACACAACCCGAGCGACGACCCCCGCGTCCACGTCAGCATCGACGACGTCGACGGCGGCCGCTGGGTCGACATCCTCGTCGAGGACGACGCGCCGCTCATCCCGCCGATGGAGCGAAACGTCGTCACCGGCAGCGCCGACATCACGCCGAAACACCACGGCAGCGGCCTCGGGCTGTGGCTCGTCAAATGGATCGTCGACCGCTCCGGCGGCGAACTCGCCTTCGAGGAGAGCGACCTCGGTGGCAACCGCGTCCGGATTCGCCTCCAGCAGGCCTGAGGCGGGCGAGCACTACTCGCCGTTGTAGTAGCCCGTCTCGAAGCCGTCGTCGGTTCGTGCGACCGCGGCGGCACACACCGGATGTTCGAAGTCGAACTCGTACAGTTCCTCCGCCATCGCGTCGGCGTCGGTCGACTCGAAGTCGACGGCCTCCGGGCGGTCCTTCTCGTAAGTGGCAACGAGCGTCGGTTCCTCGACCGCCTCGACGAGGACGGCGTCCCGTCGGACGATGCCAACGTAACTCTCCTCGCCGACGACGCCGGCGATTCGCGGGGTGTCGTAGTCGTCCTTCTCGTAGTCCAGTGCGAGCAACGACTCGACGAGGGCGTCGCGGGCGGGGTAGCCCAACTGGAGTTTCTCGACGATGGGGTCGACCTGCGTCCCGTTGCCGATGACGGCCTGCGTGCCGTCCTCGGTGGTTCGCAGGCAGTTATACGAGATGTAGGGGTTGTCCGTCTCGGGAGCGTCTGGCGTCGGGGCGACTGTGAGCGCGCCCTCGCGTTCGATGACGCGGCGGTTCGGGAACGACCGCGAGGAGACGCGATAGGCGGCTCGGTCCGGTGCGACGACGATGAAGCGACCGACGTACATACCCGTCTCTGCCCCCGGCGACAGTATGTCGGTGTCGGTTCGGCGTCGTGACGGACGCTCGGGGAGCGACCAACTGTCGGCCGAACACGACAATCATAAATAGACCCACGGCTTGCTTTCCAATGCGCACAGTCCATTGGGGTAGTGGCCAATCCTGAAGCCTTCTGGGGGCTTCGACCCTGGTTCGAATCCAGGATGGACTATAATCATTTTGACGCGAATCCTCGTATTTCCAGATAATTCACCCGTAACTGTGACCTGTGAGAGTTCGTCGTGAATGCCCACAGTGGATTGTGACTGTGACCTGTGAGAGTTCGTCGTGAATGCCCACAGTGGATTGTGACTGTGACCTGTGATTGTGGTCTGTGACTGTGAACTGTCGTTGTGAAAGGGTCGAGAAGTTATCCGTGAGTGTGTCTAAGCGTCGATATGACCAACGACGACGGGAAGGAACCGTACCCGAGCGACGCGATCGGCGAAGACTCTCAGTAAAGGCGTGTGGCGTGTTAGCGGGGTATAGTCCGTAGTAAATGCAGTCGGTAACGGGTGGAATAATCTCTCATGAAAAGTGGGGGGGTGTGGCCGTAGTGAATGTTCTCTGTGACTGTGGCGTGTGATTGTGATTTGTGGTTGTGACGAGTGATTGTGAAAGGTCGTTGTGAATGGTGGGTTTCACCCGTCTCAGTCACAAGTTGTGGGGTCGTAGAATTATCCGTGAGCGGTTCTAAGCGTCGATAATGACCAACGACGACGACGGGAAGGAGCCGTATCCGGAGGGTGTCGAAGCAACCGAAGGGTGGCCGGAAGGGGACGTCGAACTGCCGTACGACGAGGATGCAGACCCGGAGGAGTGGATGGAGTCGTACCCGGACGACCTCGTCGACGGCGACGAAAGCGACGTCGAATAACTGCTGAACATATCGATAGAGGGGTGGGTTCTCGTTTCTTACCAACCCAGAGTAGGGAGGTTCGAGAATAGAGAGACAACGAGTAACAACAACTCCAGCATCTGGTTTCAACGTGGATTAAATGAATCAGCTGTTCGGACGAGCGAGCGAATGAATCAGCAGCGCTGGCCGCACAGAGAATCCGTGTTAGGCGGTGGTGGACTCGAAGACCGGTTCTGGATCGGTGGGTTGAGTCGCATCACAGACGCGGATGCGACCGTCGGAGCGGACGAACACGTTCCACGTGTCTACCTGAAAGCTGAGGAGCGTGTCACCGTTTGTGGCGCTATCAGAAGGTTCAAACAACGCGTTGAGGGCGTCCGGGTCAACGTAATCGAATAGCGGTGGGAGATTAGTTGGTTCAACTCCGACAGCCTCCGCTAGAGCGCTTATAATAGCCTCCGTAGCGGAACTATCACTCTCGGAGTCGTATTCCGCATCAACGACCGGTGTACATCCTCGATAGACGAGTAGTTCACCCCGATTTTCCATAGTTCACAAACAACCCAACGCTATAAAATACTGGTGTGATAATATGCGTGCGAATATGTCTGTATTCTATACCGACCGATTTATGGGACAAGTCGATTACGGAAGATTCCAACCTAAGTACGCTGCAAGGGCCGGTCAGTAGACGTGCGTATTAACCTGCGAGGTGTGGAATCAACGGGTCTGATAGAGATATTCGCGCTTCTCAGGTATCGTTATTCGGCACTGTCGGGTGCGTCCCACGAGTCCATATTGCGACGACTACGACTCCGATAGCCACTACCGAGGAGAGACCACTAACGAGGCTCAGTAGTCGTGTCGCAGGAATATTGCCGTTCGCCATGCTGAGTTCGATAACCCCAGAACCGCAGAGAAGTGCAACTGCCAAGGCCCGATACTCAAGTTCGCTCGACTTCTTGTAAGTCCGAACGAAATAGCCCAGAGAGCCGACACCGAGACTCGCTGTCAGTCCAATCCAAAGAAGGGCTGTATCGACCATTATGACGGGATTGGACTCTTTCCCTATAGAACTACGTCTAGTTGTACCCTCGTTCTCTGTCTGCACGATGACTAAGTCCTCTGTACTGATTGATACGTCTATCCCCTGTATTGACCGATTGACCCATGCCCTGGATTGCCTGCTAGAAAATATTTATCCGTAGTTTGGTAAGCGAAATCTATGAAACGACGGAAACTGCTTCAGGCAGGTGGGGTCGTTATCGGGAGTTCACTTTCTGGATGTGGGATGTTCTCCGCTGTCGAAGACAAATATGTCGTTGCTCGTGTTGTGGAAGAAGAGCCCCCAGACGAGGAAATCACGGATTACAGTAACGAACACGTACAGGCGAACGAGTATGCCCGTGAATTAGTGCCCGAAGCAGTCAATGGTGGTGGGTACGCAGAACGACGAGTTCCGAATGGAGAGGCCAACCCGATTGGCGACCTTCCGACGGGGTACATAGCGTATGAAGACGATGTCGTGAGAATGTTGATTCGGACGTTAGAGTGACACTGGCTGCTGAGCCAACACCAATGGCAGTGAAACGGTACGCCTCAAGCCAACCGTATCATCGTATCCATCACGTACACCGGAACTTGGCAAGTATGATCAGATGCTTCTGATGCCTATATTGACCGACCCCAGGGCATTATCGAACTAGAATGAAACAGGTTGAGTAGTTCCACAACCCACACAAGACCCGTCCTGCGATGACTATCGAGACGAATCCGTTCGAACCTCGAACCGTGCCCCGCCATCAGCGGCCTCCGCGACGTGAATCGTCCACCCGTGAGCTTCGACGATTTCCCGTACAATCGGCAGCCCAAACCCAGTCCCTTGTTCGGTCGTCGAAAACCCTGGCTCGAACACCTCCTCACGAACCTCAGCAGGAATCCCTGCCCCGTTGTCCTCAATGTAGAAGCCCCCAGTTTCGTCTAACCCTCCAACCATGACCGTAACATCGGCTCCTCCGTGTTCGATAGCATTCCGAAAGAGGTTCTCGAACAACTGCTGAAACCGTTCAGGGTCGGCTTCTACCGACACATCAAACTCGTCGTCAACCATTAACGAGGCCTCGGGAACATCAACCATCTTCCAACTATTGAGCGCGATGTCCCGAACCTGTACGGTCTCGGTATCGTCGATTTGCTGCCCGGTGCGGGCCAGTGTGAGCAATTCATCGATGAGTTCCCCCATCCGGTCGAGGGCCGCACTCGCTGGCTCCAGATGTTCCTGCTGAGTGCCTTCCTCCAGCGCCAACTCGACGCGGCCTTTGGCCACCGAAAGCGGGTTCCGAAGGTCGTGGGAGACGATACTCGCAAACCGCTCTAACCGCTCGTTTTGCCGTTCCAACTGTTGCCGGTATTGCTCTCGATGGGAGATGTCTGTGAACGTGACTAGCCGGCCTAACCGGGTGCTATTCGCCGAAAACGGGTTTACCGTCATCCGGTAGTACCGTGTCTGCCCGTGTCTGTCGAGTTCGAGTATCGAATCACGTTCATTCGATGACTCACCAACCGATGGTACAGCAATCGAGAGTGGTTCGCCCCGCGACTCCGTGAGAGCCGGGAAGAGTTGCTGGGCAGCCCGGTTCCAATCATGGACATTCCTGTTCGCGTCGAGCAGTATCATCGGATTATCCGTCTCACCCGTGAGGTGAACCGCCTCAAATCGCTCTAGGTAGACGTAGAATACGCCGACAGCGAACGCTGCCACACCTAACGGCGAGTAAGTGAGCGGAAGGAGGTACTGGGTGGTCGCTCCGAGTACGTCAAGGCTGACCGGAAGCCCCGTCAATAAGACAACGCCGAAGAGGGGTTTCGTGTCGTAGCTGACCTGCGCGAACAACTCGAAGAGTATGAAAAAGCCGATGAAGGCCAGCGCGTATGCCAGCCCCATCACGACCCAATGCAGCGGGCCATGATGAATCACCAAATGTGGGAACGGTGTGCTCGTCAGTTCCGTCGTGAAGTACTGGCCGTGCAGTGGGTTCGTGACTTTGAGGGCTATGATGGCGAGGAGGACGCTGATGGCGATCCAGCGGACGGTCGGGTTTTGATGGAGCGACCGTCCGGTGTAAGCCGAACAGAAGTACAGCCACGGGCCGACGGCGGCGAAGCCGACGACGAGTCCTACGACGTACAACGCGTACTGGGTGGCTGGCGTGGGGGCAGTCAGATACCCGACGTGTGCGAGCGCCCACCCGCCACTCAGAAGGAGGAAGGCGGCAAGGCCTCGCCGCGAATCGGCATCTTCGATGTAGCGTGTACGGAGAAGACTGCCGAAACAGAGGGCCGCAGCGACGGCGAACGTCAGCACGTACCCCCAAAGTGGAGAGAACGAAAGTGGCTGCAAGACATTCATTAAGCAAAACATCTCCGCCCACCTGTAAGTATGTACGCCAAAACGGGATGAACCAGTCCCCTACTCCTTGTTCAACTCATGTTGGATGACTCGGTATTGCTTCAACTGACCGAGCTATGAACAGCCTACAACGAAAGATCCGAGAGAGTAGCTGTTGGTGTCGGAGAAGGCACCATCACTGCCAGAGAACCGACCCTTACCAACCTGAAAGGTAGGGTGTAGCGAGATATGAGCGAGGAGAGACGTGTCTGTGTGTCGTGAATCGAGCCTATTGAGGAAAAGAAGACAGTTACGAGGAGAGCGTATTCGCGTCGGCCAGGTATTCGTCGCGCCGATCGAGGATGTTCGATATCGTTCCTTCCGACACACCGGTTTTGTTGCTGATGGTTGCATACGTTTCGCCGTCTTCGCGTAGCTGAATCACTCGAAGCGCTCGTTCAAAGTCATCTTCGTCCGGGAGTTGCTCTGTCTTCGAGCTGTTGTACGTGTACCCGAAACGGGGGCGACCGAGGTCGTCGCCAAGTTCTTTCTTGACCTTGATTGCTCGTTTGGCCTTCCGAATCTCTTCCTCCTTCGTGTCCCGCTCGATGCGGCGTTTGAGGTCGAAGGTGAGGTCGTCGTCGTCAACGTCGGCGAAATATACGATCTCGCAGCCGCCTTGGTTGGCTGCATACTCGATAACTGCGAAGTATTCGTCTCGACAGACTCGGCGGTCGTCCCATGCCGCGAGGTAGTCGTACTCACCGTCTCGAATGCGTTCAACGGTGTCCGTGACGCGTTCGTTCTGGTCGAGAAGTCCCGAGTCATCGTTACGACTCATCGTCGAGAAACCCGACTGTACGCCGAGGTCAAGGTCTTCGCGTGTGGTGGCGAGTTCGTCGGCGAGAGCTTTGACCTTCTCACGTTGGTCTTCGAGACCAATGTCGTCGTCACTGCCTTTGGATTTCCTGATCCACGCGAGCGCCTTACTCATCGTCTTCTTCCTCTCGCTCGTGGAACTCGACTTCGACAGCACCGGTATCCGGGTTGATGCTCCAGCGGAGTTCGAGGTCTTCAGCGGGTGGAGCATCCTTCATCATACGGATTTGCTTCGGGACTGTGGAGGCGACGCTGGATTGGCCACGTGGCCAGGCTTTCGTCTTGTAGTAAATTCGCTCGTCAGTCATCTATTGAACCTCGATTTTGATGCCTGTCGAGAGCGACGCTCCGCAGTTGTCGCAGGTAAATTCATCACTGTCTTCGACCATATCGAGATGTCCGAGACAGTCAACGTTACAGAGTGGACATGGTGCGGCGAGTTGCACACCGTAAATTACGTTACTTTGTGTCATGATTGGACGGAGTTTCGGGCGGTTTCTTGTTTGCCTTACTCTATGTATTACTTAGTGCCTTATTTTTATAACTATAATGGGTGGATAGTAGTCACTCACGAACTCCCGGTTTCCTGAGCGCCGAAGAGATCACCAAACCATCGAAATATGCGTTCGATAGTGTCCAATGACAAATCAGCCACAGATACTTACCAAAAGATAACATATCTGTATGCATGGCGTCACGAACCACACCAACGCCACACCCTAGCACCGCAGGAATCCTCGGTGGACGAGCACTTCAGGCAGCAATCTTCCTCGGTGTGATTGTACCAGTACTACAGCACATCGCCTGGGTGATACTCGTCGATGTTCCATCCACCTCGGAAGTCCTCTCACAACCACCGTATGCCTGGTTGTACATCGGCGTTCTTGGCATCATTCCACCGCTCATGGTTATTTTAGGAATAACACAAGCCGCTACGGAGGCTGGTGCTGTTGGTGGAGTTACATACTTTCTGATGGCGCTTGCGGGGCAATCATTGCTCGGCCAACCGCTCCTCGCAATTTTAACGATCCTCGGTTTGACGCTGGGTCTGTTCGTCTTCCTCGCGGTGAAAGTAGCGAAAAACAGCAGGAACCGCAGTCGAAGCAGACGTGGCGGGTATCGCTAGTACGCGTTGGTAGGGTTCCGCAAAAAGGGTCGAGAGTTATGGCCGGTGCGCGTCCCACAGGTCACTGCTTGCCGTACGAACAGCCTTCTGTCTGGGTGGTTACTCAAGTTTCTGGTGTGTCAAGTAGTATCCAAAATCACCACAGGTAATTACCTGATCGTCACCAATCTCTTCGACCTCGACCTCGTACTCTTTGCCAGTTTCCTGACGGACTTTACCACGGTGAATATTCACCAAGTCATGTGCTTCCTCTTCTGCATCCTTCTTATTACTAAATACTCCAACGATAGATTCGACGACATTGCCAGCTGTCGCATCCATTAGTACCCATACAGTATCGCCATGCCAATCGTCCATTACAACCATACTGGTCGATTATTGACGTGTAACTAATACACGGCGATTATTAGGCGGCGTCGAACACTACCAGGGGTATTCGACATCAACAAACCGAGTCATAACCATCCCTGGTAGAGATGGTTGGTACGGTTCCGCAGAAAAAGGGGTCGAGAGTTATGGCCGGTGCGCGTCCCACAGCTCAGACTTTGCCCACGAATTCAATCGACGCTCGTCGCGGTCGAGCCGCTGCGCTCCGTACTTGTTGAGAACGCTCTGGAGGCGACGACGATCTCGTTTCGTCAACACAGCGTTGTTCTCGCCCTTGCGGTGGAGTCGTTCGAGGTCGGCAATCGAGGGTTCGACGACTGAGCAGTAGTTGATGGCGGCTCGAATCCCCTTTCGTTGGCCGGGAGTGAACGTCGTGGAGGGGTCGGCCATGGCCGATTCCATCCGAACGCTCCGAGGAACACTACTCATCGACGTCACCTCGAATCAGCTCGAAGCTTGCCTGCCCGGTTCTTTCTCCCTGGATTCGATACCCGACGTACAGTACGTGGTCTCGAATCTCGGTTGGAATCTCGTTCGGGGAGGGCGACTCCTGGTGGGTGTCGGAGACCACGTGCAAAACCCTCGATGGCTCAATCCGGAACGTGACCGTCCGGCCATCAACACCAACCAGTAATCGACGTCCGGAACGCGTGGAGTGCGCGTCTGAACCCGGGGTATCGACGCTCACAGACTCTTGGACAACGTACGTCATTGCCCATCACCTTCGACGACTGCGACGTGGACGCGAAGCGTTCGGCCACACCCAGTGCATTCAACGCCCTCACTGGGGTCGTCGCTACCGTGGAGGGGCGTATATTCACCGCACTCGGGGCACGTCACTCCGTACTCGTACCCACCGACGCCACCGGTCATCGACCATCCCCGATGAATGTGAGTATCGACTGTTGGTCGGTGTCATCGTCGTCGTCCTGTTCGGGTCGTCCGTCGGCGATACACTGGTCGCAAACCCAGTAGTCGTCGTTGTTGAACCAGATTCTGCGACCGCTGCAGAACGCTTTGTAGCGGTCGCAGTCGTTACAGAAGTCCTTGGTTTGGCGCTGTTCAATCGCGTCTTTCGTTTTCGGAGGGTGCGTTTTACTCATAATTTGGAGGGGGTGACGAAGCGGGGACGCTCCGTTGGAGTGCCCTTGTGGGATTCGAACCCACACCGCCACCGCAGGGCAAGGGGTCGCAAATCGGGCCGGTTAGTTGTCTGCCACGATGATGTCAGTACCTTCGATTGATTCGTCGAGCGTTGGGTGGTCATCGCTGTTGTCGATGTGGATGCAGTCGTCGTCTTCCACGACGGTGATTTCAGCCTCATCATCGTCCTTGTCGTCGTTTTTGACGATCACGTCAGGCGCTTTACTGTCGTCTCGAACGGAATAGTCGATGTCGGGGTTGGTGTCATCATCGCTGTCGAATGTGGCAACTGCTACCAGGCTAAACGGGTTGGTGGCGTCCACAATGATGTTGTCCGAAACTTCTTGGTATAGGTCGTTCAGTTGGGTTTCTGTAAGTTTGAGGGGGGTGAGCAGGTCGTCGTAGTGTTTGTAGTTGAATTCTGTATTGCCGTTGGGGTAGGTCGTTGCGTGTACTTCGATTTTGATTTGTTCTGTCATGACTTCGTGTGAAGGAAGGGTATGCAGTAATAAAAGGGTTTGGCGTCTGCGCTAATGTATTAGCATATGGACGGGAGTTTTAACCGTGCCCAACCCCTACACCAAGACATGCGAGACCGAGGCATCCTAACGGAACGAGACCGCGAAATCATCCCGAACGAACCGAACAACGACCGCCGCCCAGAAGTCAAAACACGCGTCAGAAACCGCATCGAACGCTTAGAAGAAGATTTACAAATTTTAGCAGATCACGAACCAGAACTCGCCGAAAAACTCCGCGACACCATCTGCACAGCGACCGAACACAACCGATTAGAAGACGTCCTCAACGACATCCAAGATGACATCGCTGCGATCCGAGAAAATGTAGACAACTGACGGCAAACGGCAGGCCGATGAGGGAAAATCTAATGCCGGTCACCCGCGACACGGTGACAACGTGACTACTGTAGCCGATTTACGGGACGTCCTCCACGAATTCCTCGAAGAACTCGACGAAGAATTCGACGACCCCCACGAAATCGAGCGCATCCTCAACGGCGACCGAGAAATCACACGCCGCGACATCTCAGCCGAACCCGAAACATGGACGGAAGACATCCTCATCAACCCAGTCCTGCGAGCTGTCGGCCTACACAAAACACCGGGACGCCCAACCTCCCAGCGGAAAACACCCGACTTCAAACTCGAAGAAGACTTCAACGACCAAACTCTCGAAATCGTCGGCGAGAACAAATCTCTGAACAAAATTGAAGACGCCGAAGACGAACTCGTTTCGGACTATCTATCCAATATTTCATTTCCGAACGACGGTATCGCCACCGACGGCCTCGACTGGGTAGTGTATCGTACTGAACGTGGTGGCGACTTCTTTGAACACGAAGCTGTCAGGCGACACAGCTTCCGTGACATTCTCCGACAACTGGCTCGTGACGAGAACATCATCAGTCAACAGGCACTCCTGGACGTTGAAATCGACGTTGACAACGAGCTAGAAGCGTTCGCACTCACGTTCCAGCCTGACCATCTCGTCCCCCTTCTTACCAAAACGGCGCCCTCCGAATTCCGCGACAGACGCCAGAAAGACGTTGACGACTTCTTCGGGATTTACATCGAGGTACTGTTCGGCGAGTCTGACGAACACAACTACGACACTTGCCTGCGCAACGATATCGTCGCGCCCGACGGGGCTTCCCGGAAAGACAAGGACGTGTTCGCGGTCACGTTGGTGAACCGACTCATGTTCATTCGGTTCTTGGAAGA
Organism: Natronomonas gomsonensis; assembly: GCF_013391635.1. Classification (GTDB taxonomy): domain Archaea; phylum Halobacteriota; class Halobacteria; order Halobacteriales; family Haloarculaceae; genus Natronomonas; species Natronomonas gomsonensis_A. The sequence goes on from NZ_JACAWU010000001.1 coordinate 503,082, forward strand.
ACGCGGCGTACTATCAGAAGGGTTCCTGCACGAGCGAGTCGAGGACTACAGTGACGGTATCCCCACGAGCCTGTACGAAACGACGATTAAACCGCTGTTCTACGATCTGTTCAACAAACCACGAAGCGACCGAGACCTCCATGGTGACTGGTACGATGACGTCCCGTACCTGAACGGTGGGTTGTTCCGACAGAACCTCTCGCAAGAAGATGACTACGACGTTCGGAACCCATCGATGGTGTTGGTCATCGATAAGCTCATCGAGGGCAACCATGAACTCGACCTCGAAATCGACCCGGCCATCCTCGGTAGCGTCTTCGAAATGACCATCAACCACATCAGCGAGTCTGAAGACCGACAAAAGGAGACCGGGGCGTATTACACGCCGAACGACGTTACTCACCTGATTAATTCGCAGGCCGTTGACGGGCAGGTCAAGGAACGAATCGTTGATGCGTTTGCTGAAGCGGTAGATGACGGGGTTGAGTCTACCCTTCGTAGCGAGGCAGAGTCGGAGTCTCTAACGCAGATTTTGGCACATATTGAGGAGGGTGAAGGGTGGTATGGGAGCACGCAAGGACTCGATAATGCGAAGGAAGCGATACTCGACCTCACTGTTCTCGACCCTGCGTGTGGTTCGGGTCACTTTCTGACAGCTGCGATGGAACAACTACACCAAGTACTCCAATCCATCCATCGGGGACAGCATAGAGGCGAAGACCCGTCTGCAGAGGAGAAGTACCATCAGAAACGCGATATCGCGTTGAATTCGATTTACGGGGTGGACGTTGACCGGGTAGCGACGGAAATCGCCAAGCTACGGACATGGTTGAAAATTCTGGAGGGGAACGATTGGGAGGAGAGCTACGGGCGGCTTCCGAACATCGACGTGAATATTCTCGAAGGGAACTCGCTCATCGGTCTTCCGAGCGTTGGGTATGGCGCCACAACGCTGGGTGAGTATAGCGACCGGATGGACGAGATACTCACGCAACGCAAGGAATACAAGCAGGACAACGAAGGGTCGAAAACCGATATCGATGAATTGCGGAACGACCTTCGAGACGATCTCAACAAAGAGTTCATCGACCGGCTTACGCAAACTGTTGAAGACGAAATCCGAGACGCGAGCCTGTTTGAGGAACTCGCTGACGACATCAGCCCGGTCGAGTTGCGTCAGTATATCGATTCGGTGTCAGTGAAGCAAAGGGACGATGATGAATTCACCAACAGTCAAATCGCCGACCTGGAAGATGCCGGGTTCGACGTCCATTACTTGCATAAGAGCGCGAAGATGGACATCGCGGACTACATGGAGGAGCTTCAGAAGCAAACTAATCGAAACGGTATATCAAGCCAATCTGAAGCCGCAGAACACATTTTAGAAGCGTTAATCGAGTTTGCAGAGCAGGACGAGTTCTACTACAACAAAGTTGTTCGACGGCCTGTGCTGTCCGACCTGAAGCGCATCGAAGGGAAGCCGTTCCATTGGACGGCAGAGTTCCCAGAAGCTCGGAGAGAGGACGATAGCGGGAACTACGACATGTGCTTCGACATCGTTGTCGGGAACCCACCGTACGGAGATATCCTCTCAGACCACGGAAAATACCTCGTTGATTCGTACGAGACCGGTGGCATCAACGATATTGCAGCTCAATTCGTTGAGCGTGAACTGCAGCTACTGAAACTCGGCGGGCACTTCGGTAACATCACCACGCTCCGTATTGCCTACGACCAACGGGAGGAACCAGCTCGAAAGCACCTGACTCGACGGTTGGAGCAGACGAAGATGGCGTGTTTCGCGCACAGACCGTCTCGTATATTCGAAGGTGCGCACGTGAAGCCGGCCATCGTCACCGGGCGTCTTACCAATGAACACGAACCGGACATCTACACCAGCCGCTACATCCGTTTCACGAGCGAGAACCGGAACGAGGTACTCTCGAACATCAGTTACGCGAAGGCGAACGGGTTAGCGCTTGGAGAGAAAATCGGTGATGGTCAGAACCGGTCCATCCCGAAGTTAGGGCACGAAACCGCTCGGTCTGCGTTGGAGAAACTCAAAGACGCGAGTGACAGAGTGTTCGAGGATGCGCTTTGTGACGAGGAAACAGACCATTTGATGTGGCGGCGTCGTGGGGCGCTCTATTGGATTAACCCGTTGTTCGTAAATCTGTACGATGAGATGGACAAAGACACACCAACCAGTATGTACCGAATGTATTTCTCATCGGATTTGGAGCGTCGATTTAGCCTGATTACGCTCCAGTCCTCACTGTTCTACTGGTACTGGATGGTGTACAAGAACGGGCGGAACATCGACTGGTGGGAGATTAACCCGTTCCCATTCCCGGACGAGGAGACTCTCGAAGAGAATCGAGAGGAGATCATCGAGATCAGTAACGAACTGTGGGATGCGATGGAACAGCGGTTTGTTGGGAAAGCGAGAACGGTTATCGAGAATGCTGCTGAGCTGAAGCCGATTGTCGATGACGTTGATGACCTTATCGGGCCGATGTATGGTCTTGATGAGGAGGAGATTGAGTACATGAAGAACTTCGACGCGGAGTATGGCCGAACACCGGACGAGATTGAGTCAGAGACGTTGGAAACCTACGCTGACGACTGACCAAACGCTGATTCCATCCCTTCCCGTAGGTATCTGTAGAATGGAGACGCCTGTTGGAACAGAAGGAACCGAGTTTCGAGGCCTGAAGATAGTGAATGTTGTCGCGTCAGGCGTACTCGGGGCTGGTGAGATAGATACTGATGTGTTGGGTGCTGAGCTTTCTGTTGAGAAAACTGTGATGCCGGGACGCGTGTATTTGAAGTCGGATGATCATTCGCCGGTGTCGATGGTTTTTCGTTCAGGTTCGTACACTATCGCTGGCGCGTCTTCTTGGGAGTCGGTTCTAGAGGTCGTTGATTGGCTTTTTGAGACTCTCGATAGTATCGGGGCAGGGGTGAATCGAGAGGAGATGTTGGATTCTGTCTCGGTGAAATATATGGTTGTGACTGGTGCATTGAGTGATGGATTGGATTTAGCTGCTGTGGTGGTGGCGTTGGGGATGGAGAGTTCGGAGTATGAGCCTGAGCAGTTCCCAGCGGTGATTCATAGGCCGGAGAATATCGACTGTACGGTGTTGTTGTTCTCTACTGGGAAGGTCACTATCACGGGAGTTCGGAACGTTCAGGATGCGTATGAGGTGTATGAAAATCTTGAGCAGACGCTTAGAGAGGGGAAGTTGATATCATGAGTCGATTCGTCGAAGGCGACCGCGTACGCGTGGATATCCCGGATGCGACTGACCCGGATCACGACCGCTGGCATGGCCGCGTGGGTGTCGTTGTTGCCATACGCGAGGACGACGCGGGCCGAGCGACCGGCGACGCGAGAGATAGCGTCGAGTACCTCGTCGAGTCTGAAGAGGGTTCGATGTATTTCCGTTGGCGCGACCTCAGACCGTCAGAATCCGACGATTAGTCGAGCGTCTGTTCGACCGCTTCGTGAGCTGCGTACACGGCGTGAATCTCTGAGCGGACTCTCAGCGTCTTTTCGCGGTCATTATATGCACACGCTCCGCAGGCGTCGAGGCGCCCAGCGTGTTGCTGTGTGAGCGACACATACGCGCAGGTTCTGTCGTCTCCGAGAGTCGAGAGGTGGTCTGCGACGTCGCTGCAGGCCACCTCTTCACCGACGTCGTATTGGACGAGGTATTCGATTATTCGACGACGACGTTCGTTGTTCAGGAGTTCGTACACAACGGTGGGAGGGAGGTTCGGTGAGTCCGATTCTGCGTCGGTCGTGTCGAACTGTTCTCGAATAGCGTTGAGCAGTTGCATCACCGGGAACTCGATTGTGACTGCTCAATGCCTATGTATAAACCTGAAGACCAGCGCGGTCTTACCAAGGGTTCTCGACCTGCTCGTCTGTGGCGCACACATCACACACGAGTCCATCGACCGATTCGACATCACCGTCGTGACGCGACGTTTCGCCACCTAAATGACGCCATCCACTGTCGGTGATATGTACGTATTCGTGCGCGAGGCCACCACGCTCGACCATGTCCAATTCTTTCAGATTATCCAATGCACCTTTGTGTCGATCAGTACTGTACCCACCACTCACACGGTCACCGACAACACTCCGCAATTGGTGATAGTCGATGGGGTCATGATACGCAACCGCTTCGAGCATCACGCGCTCGACAGGTTTCGGGGCCGAGGCCATACACGACGTTGACTGACCACCTCATATGTATACGATGGGTCTAAACCACCAAAGGGGAAGCCTAAACCCTACCTTCGAGTGTCGAAGACACCACTCCTCCAACCCGTATACAGCGATTTACCGGCAAATATTGCGAAAAACGGCTTTGTCGACATTTTCTCAGTCGTTCCGGCAGTCGTGGCAAACCCAGTCTTCTCCGCGATCAATCAACTCTTCGAGGATGTCGATGCCTTCGGCCATCTCGCCGCATTCGGCACAGTCAACTGGGTCGCGTTCGGCAATCAATTGCAGTGCTTCTTCGAGGTTGTTATGTTTTTTTTTTTCATAGTTGTTGTTGGTGTAAGAATTGAGGATCTAGATACGGTTAATGGTAACGACGAACCGACCGCGTAGAGGTGTTGAGGTGGCTGTGTTCGAGGGTATCGAGGTTCTTACCAGTGATGAAGCGAGGTGAGGGGTGGTTTATACACTCATGAAGCGAGGTCGAGCCAACTCACAGTGATGAACCGAGGTGTGCCCGCTTTATACAGTGACGAAGTCAGGTGACAGAGACCATATCGATGACAGGGTACCCCGGGTGTCATCGATATGTTCTCTGGTAATTCTGAGGTTTACAGTGATGAACCGAGGTGACGTCCCGCGACAGCCAACGCTGGTCGAGTTTAGTTACGAGAAGGAAAGTGTCCCAGGTACCACCTGGGGTCGTTGTGGCACTCGGACACTAATGTGTCCTATCCTAATATACACCACCCAACCACTTAAGTATTACCCATCAATACAACCCGATGATACTGCTCTCGTCTGCGAATAACCAACAACACACACTACCGAGTAATAGTATGAGAAGCGACGGGGGAACCACCCCCGTCATGTGGCACCATACCTAACATGGCTTTTCTATGCCACAGTCACCTGACCGGTGACCAACTATCTATTCTCCCGCGTACATGTAGATTTTACGCACAGCCGATCTTGGAATCGACAGCGACAGAGCTTCTGTGTGCCACTAAGACCACCCCAATATCAAAACCGCAAGACAGCGAGCCGAAATTTAACCATATCGGGGTGATTGGGGTGTAAACAATATCTCTGGCGAAGGTCTCAAAAACGATTCTCTGAACCCCCCCAAAAGGAATCTCGATTGACCCCAATACCCTCAATATCCTCGCTCCTCTGTGCGGTCGTTGCGGAAAGTGCGGGGGTGGTGATTACTCCTGCTGCTGGGTTAAGTAGTATTTGCCAAACTCTTAATGCAAACAAGGGGGTATGGTGATGTAAGCAACGATTCACTGCGTCCTAACCAGGCGCTCATTGTCGTTGTGGCACACCTAACATGGTATCCGATGATAGCCCTCGGGACGACGAGTCTCACGACTCTCCCGAAACGACAGACGCAGACGCACAGAATACAACCAATAGTAACGACGAAGCACTCGATCTCGACGGAGATATCGGTGGTTCTGTCCCTGAAGACGCAACTGGGGATGAGGATGAGACGACGATGCAGGACGTCGCGGATTCATTCGACCAACTCAACGAAGAAGACGACGATGAAGAGACGAGTCTCGCCACGTCAAACGAGTTCGAAGAGCGGGTCGAGGAAGCAGTCGAAGACGAAGACGGGAGCGTACCGTTCAAACAGCTCAAATTCCAGCTGGCCCACGAACTCGGTGAAGACCCCGACGACGTCGATGAAGCGTTGAACATCGTCGCGTCGGTGAACGACGGCGATGTGGTCGGGGTGATGTCTGCATCAGCCCGAGCGATGGGTAACGGCGAAAAAACGTGGGAAAGCGTACGCTTCGCGTACAAACGCCAACCGTATGACATCGGTGCCGAGGACATCCGCACCGACGGAGACGCGACGGAGTGGGCGCGCGAGAAATGCGTTGACTTCATGAACGAGAAGTACGCGTGGATGTACCTCGTTGACAAAACCCAAGGAATCAAAGAATTCTATTGGTACGACCCCTCAGTCGGGTATTATCGAGAGGATGCGAAAGACCGGATCGGCGCGTTGATGGACGAGAAGCTGGGCCGGCACAGCAACACCCACGAGGTTAACGAGGTCGCACGGAAACTCAGGGATGCGAACAAAGTCACGTCGGTTGACGGCGTGAACGCGGGCGATGCGCCGCTGCGTTGCGTGAAAAACGGCGTGTTGAACATCGAGACGTGGGAACTACACGAGCACGACCCAGAGTATCGGTTCACGCGTCGGCTGAACGCTCGCTGGGTGCCAGATATCGATACGTCCCGGGTCGAAGAGTACCTGGAGGACATCACGAAATGTGAACAGGATGCGAAAGTCATCGCGGAGATGATGGGTGATGTGCTGACGAAGCATTACCGCCGGCAGTGGTTCGCTATGTTCTACGGCGAAGGGGCGAACTCGAAGTCGCTGTTGATGAACTGTCTGCGGTACACTATCGGCGACGAGAACGCATCGAGCGAGTCGCTTCATGATGTGGCGAGTACACGGTGGAGCAGTGCGATGATGGCTGGCGGTACCGGCGCGTTGGCGAATATTGACCCGGAAATCCCGGATTCGACGATTTACGACGCGAGCGAGATTAAGAACAACACCGGTAACGATGCGACATCGCACGAACGGAAAGGAAAAGACAAGTTCAGCGCGGTGAACACGGCAAAAATGCTGTTCGGAATGAATGGTGCGTCGAAATTTGACGAAGAGAAGCGCGCTGTCGTTCGGCGTATCAAACCGATTCATTTGCCGTACACGTACCTGCCGGAGGGCGAGGTAGACGATGATGATGACTACCAGAAGGTACGTCAGCAGGATCTCGAAGAGGAGTTGACGTCGGATGTTAATCGTGCTGCGTGGTTGCAAGTGATGGCCGACGGACTCCGGCGTCTACGCGAAAATGACGGGTTCTCGTACGAGCAATCGCAGCAGGAACTGTTCGATGAGTATCAGGCAACGGCTGATACGTTCTGGTCGTTCCAGACGGAATGTCTGCGGAACGTGCGCACCACACACAACGACACCGACCGCCCGATATACCTGACGTTCAACGAAATCTACAGCGCCTACTCATCCTACTGTCACGAACGTGACGAGCAGCCGATGGATGAAGGTGACCTGGCGAAGGAACTGAACAAAATCGGGAGCTTGGATATCGAGAAGTATCACCCTGCAGACGCCGATGGAGCGAATTCGCGGAAATTCCTCGCGTTCACCGATACCGGGTTCGAGCACGCGATTACTTCGACACAGAAGCGTTTCGCTACGCGTGTTGATGACGTTGATGTCCCGAGTATGGATTCCGAGGATGATTCGGACGACGATGATAGTGGTGAGGGTCTGCGTGCTGCACTCACGACGGCCATTACCCAGCTCGGTAACAGTCATGGGCGTGGTGCGCGTCTCGGTGAGATTCTCAATCGGAACGAGGTGGATGTTGACTCCGTCGAGGAGTTGAAGGCGGAACTGTTGGACGGTGTCGTAGATGGTACGTTCGAGATGACTGACGGTGGTAAATACCTCGTCGCCTCCGACGGCTCCGACGACTCCGACGACTCCGACGACGACAGCGGCGGTGGCGACGATGGTGACGATGGTGATAGCGGCTCGCCAGCCGGCAGTGGCGAAGATAACGACGATGACGATGGTGTTGACACGGACGATGTGTCGGGAGCGTCGTCACGCGCGTCTCAGAGCGATGGCGAGAACGACCGGTCATCAGTCGAGTCTTGGGTGCTGCAGACGGTGCGCGCCGCCGGCGAAGACGGAATCAATACCTCCGTGCTGATTGGGAACGCCACCAGCGAAACGTCGTACTCGTCTGAAGAGGTTAAGGCGGCCATCAAGACTCTCCGCAAGGACGCCGTGATCTACCTTCCCCAGAAGGACGTTCTCGAAGTGACTGAGGAGGTGAAGAAGGATGAATGAGGCTGCCGTTGACCAGGTCTGGCTCCACCAGTTGGGTCGAGCGGAGGGTATCGAGTCGCTGATTGACGAGGAGTTGCTGGCCGATGACGAGAATGTGGAGGGAGTTGCGAGTCGTGATAGGGATGCGACGTTGCGGTCGGAGTATGTGCGGTGTGAGTGGTGTGGGAGCGAAGATACGGACTGCCACGGCCCCGAGGGTGAGCCTCTGTGCCAGGAATGCTACGATGATTGGAATGATGCCTTGCCGGAGCTCTGTTCGCGGTGTCGGCATTATGAGGCTGTCACGGAGGACGGTGAGTGTGAGCGGTGTCGTGATGAGCCGCCTGCTGAGGCATTCCATCCGTAGCCGATAGTCGTTCTTTCGTTTCTTATCACTTTTTTATCATAGCGTTGTCGGTCGCAAACCGACCTCCACTCTCGCTTCCGGTGAACCCCATCGTTTCCAGTCCACATTTTCTTGCATCATCCACTATACCTTGAGATAGATACCCGACCATGCAAGGGGGTGTTCAGGGAGCTTTGGGTGGTCTCGATGCGTCAGGTCGTCAGATATTGCTTCGATAACGATATATAAAAACTGTATACAAAAAGGGCGGGGTCTAAAAGGTAGTTATCGATGGGTAGCAGCGTTGTCTGTGTTGTTCTGGGTATGTTTGAGGGGTGTGGGAGGGGCGGTTCGAGAAGGGAGTGTCGCTGATCGTGTCGATGGCCGGTGGTGAAACAGGGTGTAGTGTGCTGCTCGCGTGGCGAGACCTGTGGTCACTCCGGTAGTGGATATACGACGAACTCGGTAGGGGCTTCGTCGTATATTCTCAGTCCGAATCGTTGAGAAGATTTTGATAGTAAATGTTGTTGACACAACCAATTGTTCTTACCAACTCTGCGTCGGCATGGTTGAAGCAGAATTCGCCGAAACGGAGAGTGAAGAACAGTGAACCGACCCAACATACCCGAGATGCTGGAGATACCATCGCTACCGGACAAGGTTCCGGAGTTCGTCGGCGACATCATCGGCAGCCTCACCGAGGCCGTTCCTTTCATTCTCGATACACTCGTAGCGCTGGTATAGAGGGACGAGAAGCGTCTCACGTACACATTCGCCCTTGGTTCAACGCGGTGGTTCTTTGTTGCCGACGACCTATTTCTCGCTACCAATGGTGGAGTCGCGTGCGGAGCGAGTGGTCAATCGACTCTGGACGATTTACAGCGAGGAGTATTCGCCGTTCCCAGCGGAGAACATCGGTGGCGAAGCAGGAGAGGATACTTCGATAAATTCTGTACAGACTCAGAATGACTACTGGCAGAAGACCTCCCCGACATGCCTGATATGCCGTCGCTGCCAGACGCAGTTCCCTAGTTCGTCGGCGACCTCCTCACCAGCGTGACCGACGCTGTTCCGTTCGTTCTCGATACACTCGCAGTACTGGTATAGAGGGTCGAGAAGCGTCTCGCATACACGTTCACCCGTGATTCAGCATCGAAGAAGTAGAGTTCAGAGTCGATGAACTAATTCAGCATCCAGTCACTCGACACCGAGAGGGTCAACCGTCTCAACAACCTCACCGTCACCAGTCACCACGGACAGCAACCCCTCATCCGTACGGCGGAGATACAAATCGTCTCCATGCTCGGTTAGCGTGCCGAAAGACACGGACACACTTCGCTCCCGGTCATCATTTTCGTACGGTAGCGAGAGAGGCACCGTATCGGAGTCCGCCGGCGAAACCGAACCCATCAACGAATACCCGACAACCTCCTCAATTTTATCTTGATGACGCGTACGGATAGACTCTGGCAGGTCTTCCGGTCTCGATGCGATCTGTGTTGGATTATCCAACAATTCCGTAGCCAGCCCGTCATCCTCGCCGTACGTGTCGATGTACTCGACGAACCAGTCAGGCCGCATCTCCATATCGATTTGTTGACCGCACTGCGGGCAAAACCGCATCCCGGTATCGATGGACACGTTGCAGTTCGGACAACTCTCGATGGCCGACACGGTTTGCGTCTCGCGCTCGGTCTCGATGCCGAACGTGTCCAAGATTTGCGTGTTGATATCGTCTCCCGTCAGATGCTCGTACCGTTTTAGCTGCCCTGACTCGCGTGCCCAGCCAGCTCGATACTCAATCTCGCGGTCAGACATGCCGCGGAGTGCCCAAATCGTGACTGCGGAGTGCTTCAGGTTGTGAGGGTGCAGTTTTCGCTCTGGGATGTCTGTATCCGCAGCTAACCGGCGCATTCGGCGGCGAAAAGCGGGTGGGCTGATGGAGCCGTCGTCGTCCGGGTTATCGGGGTCATAGTGCCTACCAATTTTGTGGAATAGCGGGGCTTCGGGGTCGTCCGGGCGTGGGTGTTCCGAGCGGAGATAACTGCGGATGTGGCCGGAGCTGGTTGTTGCGACGTGTGTGCGCCCACCGCTTCCTTTCTGCCCGAGTGCTTCATCGTTCAAAGTGACTTCGCCGACGCGAGCACCCTCTTCGAATTCGAAGTCTTTCACGCGGAGCGAGCATAATGCTGCGACGCGCAGACCGAGGTCGAGCAGGGCTGAGAACATCGCTTGGTCACGTAAGCGGTTGCTGGCTTCGTCAATCAGGGTGCGGGCTTCTTCGAGTGATAGGATGTCGTCTTCGTCGATTTTACCCCCGGAATCGTCTTCTGCCAAGCCGATATCGTCCTTCTCTGCAGGGGTTTCATCCACTTCGACGAGAAAGGCGCGAACCGCTTTTTGCCAATTTCGCTTCGTGCCTGACGACCAGTCGCGTTCTTCTTCGATTCGTGCGAGTGCAGCTGTCCAGTCGTATTTTGTTGCTTCAGATATCGGGACATCCAGTTCGCTTTGTAGTGTGAGTAGACGTCCGAGGTAACCGAGAGTGGTGGAGTCAGCGTTGCTATCGCGGAAGTTCGTCAGCCAGTATTGCAGTTTTTTGCGGTCTTCACGTGGGATATTCCCCAAGTCTTCGATGCGGGATTCAAGCCTACTTTTATCGTTGTTAGGGTCGTTGACGTTGGGCACGATAGTCGGTTGTTCTGGTAGAGGGGATTAGTACCTTTGCGACTCGAATCCAGGATGGACTACTTCTTCCGACGCCACGTGTCGAGCGCGCCGTGCGTCCCGTCGATCCTCACTCCGCCGCCGGTACGAGCCGGTGGACCGCTCCGTCCTCCGACCCCAACCCGAGAACGTACACCTCGCCGTCGCCGTCCCGACCGAACGAGAGGATCCGCTGGAGACGCTCGTCTCCGTCACCGGCGAGAGAAATCGCCCGCGTCGGCCACGTCCGGCCCTCCCCCGGACGTGTCGCGACGAACAGCCGACCGTTGGCCTGCAGGTCGCCGAAGACGTAGGCACCGCCGAGCCCCTCGAAGGCCGACCCGCGGTAGACGTACCCGCCGATGACGGAGATGCCACTGACGGGCGCGTCCGTGTGTGGATACTCGACGATTGGGTCGACGAGCGCCTCGCCACCTCGTACGTCCGGCGGCGTCTCGGTCGGGCAGTCGTCGGCCTCGTAGCAGTGAGCGCCCTCGCGGACGTTCCAGCCGTAGTTGCCGCCCGCCGTGACGAGATTGATTTCCTCGTAGCGGCCCTGTCCCACGTCGCCGACGAACAACTCCGCACCGTCGAAGGACATCCGATAGGGGTTGCGCAACCCCCAGGCGAAGTGTTCGTCGAGTCCCTCGGGGCCGACCAGCGGGTTGTCGTCGGGGACCTCGTACTCCCCGCGCTCGCCGGCGTCGACGTCGAGTCGGAGGATGCTGCCGAGCAGGTTCTCCCTCACGTCCTGTCCGTTGCCCCCGGCGACGCCGTCGTACCAATCCTCGACGTGACCCCGGCCCTGGTCGCCGCCGGCACCGCCGTCGCCGACGGCGACGTAGAGGTAGCCGTCGGGGCCGAAGGCGAGGTCGCCGGCGTTGTGGTTGCCCTGCGGTTGGGGAATTTCGAGGACGGTCCGTTCGGAGTCGGGACGGACGCGGCGGCCGTCCTCGCGCACCTCGAACTCGGCGAGGACGAAGGTGTGGCTGTAGTTCGACGGCGACCCATCCCGCCGCGGAGAACTGTAGCGGACGAACAGCCGACGGGTCTCGGCGAAGTCAGGATGCAGTTCGATGCCGAGCAGTCCCTTCTCGCCGCCGAAGTCGACGGCCTCCCGGAGGTCGAGGAGCGGTTCCGACCGGAGTCCCCCACTCCCGTGGACGTGGACGAGTCCCTGCTGTTCGGCGATGTATCGGCGGTCGGCCTCGGGCGAAAACCGAATATCGAGCGGGGCGTCGAGCCCCGAAGCGAGCGTTTCGAGCGCGAACGACTCGGGGAGGGCGGCGTCGGGCGTTCCGGCGTCCGACCCCGGTGAGTCCGTGCCGTCGTCGGGAGGCGTGCCGTCGCCGTCGGAAACAGCACCACAGCCGGCCGCGCCTACGGCGAGGGCGGTCGCCGATGTGGCGAGAAAGTGCCGTCGGGTCGGACCGTGAACCATACCCACAGTGTCGGCCACCGACGTATGAATCGTTCGGCGGGGAATCAGCCGCTCGTGTTCGTCTCCAGCCGATAGTCCGGCGGCGGTAACTCGGGTGTCTCGATGCCCCGCTCCTCGAAGGCTTCGAGGCTCCGTTTGGTCACGTCGGAGGCGAAGGGGAACTCGTCCCTGAGGTCGTCGACGTAGGCTTTGCCGCGAATCTTTTGATAGTAGGTCTCGTCGTCAACCAGCACGGTGACGGGGTAGTCGTCGTCAACGTACACGTACGGTGAGGTGACGATGGCCTCCTCGACGATGGCTTTCGCCCGGTCGATTTCGGCACCGGGCGCGATGCTCAGTTCGGTGACGACCATCATGTGTGGGCTGCCGGCGTTGGCGTTGCCGACGTTGGCGGTGAACAGCCGGTCGTTGGGAACGGCGACGGCGGTGTCGTCGGGCGTCCGCAACGTGGTCGACCGCAGGCCGATGGCGGTCACCTCGCCGTAGTCGTCGCCGATAGACACCTTGTCGCCGACCTGAAACGGTTTCTCGAAGACGATGAACAGGCCGCCGAACAGCCCCGCGACGACGTCGCGGAGTCCGAACCCGAGTGCGGCGCCGAACAGCCCCGAGGCCGCGAGCAGTTGCGTCGAGTTCAGTTCCAGGAGGGGAACGACGACGACGTAGACGGCGACGGCGTAGACGAGGAGTCGAATCACCGGGATGAACATCTTGATGGTGATACGACGGGTCGGACTGCGTTCGGCGGTCGCCGACAGCAGGAACGTCAGAACGCGCGCGAAGACGTACGCGACGACGAACACCAACAGCGCGTTGAGCACGATTGAGGCGTCGATGGCGTTGGCGAGTTGCTCCGGTGCGGCCGTCGCCGAGCCGTCCGACTGCAGCGGAATCACAGCACACCCCACCGTTCGGTCACGGCGACGGCTGCCGGGACGCCCGCCGGTTGGAGCCGAACCGTCCCGTCTTCGCTCCTGACGATGCCCGCCCGGGCGAACCGCCCGAGGAGTCGCGGCGTCCGCGGGCCGATTCGGTCGGCCAGCGTCGCCCGGTCGACCCGCTCCGTCGAGAGGAGGATGCGGAGACAGAACGCTGCCACACGGTCGAGGTCCGCGTCGAGGTCCGGCGCCTCGATGTCCGTCGGACGGACGTCACCGTCGACACAGCGCTTCCAGATGGCGAGCGCCGCGCCGGGGTTTCCATCGGAGACCGCCGCGAGCCGCTCGAAAGCCGCCGTCTTGGGGTCGAGGTCATCGGCTCGGCGGGCCACGAGAGCTTTGCGGTCCAACGCCGGAAGGGGAACCGACACCGTGCGATTGGCCACCGTCACCTCGCGTCGGTGAACGGTGAACGGACTCTCGTCGGCCTCGTCCCGCCGAAACGTCGGCCGCTCGGTCGCGTTCGCCTCGACGAACGTCGCGATTTCCTCGCCGGAGAGCCCCCGGGTTTCGATGTGGGTCGGAAAGACCATCTCGATATCACGAACCGCGTCGAGATACGACCACGCGAATCGGTTCCACCCGGTGACGACCGTCGTTTCGGTTTCGGCGAGCGCGTCGAGAAACCGCGACAGCGGTCCGAATCCACCGACGGTGCGGGTGTAGAGGTGGTGACACCCCTCGACGACGGTCGGCCCGCCGGCGAGGGCATCGACGGCATCGGCTGCACTCGTGTCGGCGTCGAAGCGGACGTGACGGGCGTCGAGGCGGTCGGCGGCACGCGCTAGCACCGTCTCTCGCCCGCCGAATGGACTCCCGAGGACCGCGAGTGGTCCGGACGTTTGGCCATCGAGTGCTCGCTCGAGGGGCTCCTCGTCGTTACCGAGCAGCGCCGAGAGGTCGACACCCCCATCGTCGAGTTGGGTCGTCGTCATCCAGTTCTCTGATACCCGTTCACAGCCATCGCAGTTATACCTCGGGGCGCCCCGGGAGCCGTACCTTTCAAACCCTTTGCCCGCACAGAGCCACGCATGTCCGCCTCAGAACTCGCGGCGCAGGTCAGGGAGGCACTCGAAGTCGACGGCGAGGAGTTCGCGTCGCGAGTCGACGAGGAAGTCGAGGCGCTTCGTGCGGAAATCGACGACGGCACCTTCGACAACCCACAGGCCATCGTGGGACTCGAATACGAGTTCTACGCGGTCGACGCCGAAACGGACGCACTGATGCGGGTTCCCCGGCGGCTGCTGGAGTACATCGGCTTCGAGAAGGAGTTGGGTCTGCACAACGCCGAGTTGTCGACGGCGCCCCAACCGCTGTCGAAGTACGGGCTTCGCGCACAGGAAGCGGAGGTGCAAGCGAAACTCGATGCCGCCGAAAACGAAGTGACCCGCGAGGGGATGGCCCTCGTCAGTGACGGCCTCTGGACGGTGCCGCCGGTCGGCGAGACCGCGACGGGGTATCTCACCGACAGTATCGAGGAGGACGGCATCCGGATGGCGACGAACATGTCGGCGTCGGTTCGGTACCACGCGATGGCGAACACGGATTACGCCGCCGAACTCCAACTCGACGCGCCACACGTCAGCCTCGAGGCCGACACGGTGATGCCCGAGAGCCTCATCACGTCGATTCAGCCCCACTATCAGGTCGCCCACGCCCACGACCTCCCGGAGAACTTCCGGTATGCGCTGCGGGTCACCGGGCCGCTGCTCGCGATGGCGGTCAACTCGCCGTTCTTCCCGCCGGACCTCTACGACGCCGGCCCGGAAGCCATCCTCTCGGAAGGGTGGATGGAAAACCGGGTGCCGGTGTTCGAGTCCGTCCTCAATCCCGACGGCGACCCGAAGGTGACGTTCCCCGAGGACATCGACAGCATCGACGAGGCGCTCCAGCGCATCGCCGACGACGAGACCGTCGTCCCGACGCTTCTGGAGCGCGGCGACCGCTTCGACGACCGCTTCGAGCACTTCCGACACAAACACGGCAGTTTCTGGCGGTGGGTCCGGCCGGTGTTCGACGGTCCCACGAGAAAGAGCGCCAACGCACGCATCGAGTTCCGACCGCTGCCGTGTCAGCCGACGGTTCGGGACACGATCGCGCTGCAAGCGGTGTTCGCCGGCTTACTGGAGAGTCTCCCGCGACGCGAACACCCGATTTACAACCAACCGTGGGCCGACGCACGCGAGAACTTCTATGCCGCCGTCCGCGATGGACTCGACGCCGAGCTGCGCTGGATAACCGCCGACGGAACCGAGACGACCGACACCGACGAACTGTACGCCGAACTGTTCGAACTCGCTCGCGACGGCCTCGAGTTACGAGGGCTGGACGCCGAGGAGGCCAACCGCTACATCCAGCCGCTCAGAGAGCGCATCGACCGCCGCGTGACTCCCGCCAGTTGGAAACACGAACACGTCGCCGAAGCAGTCGGCCGCGGCGAACCGTTCGCACAGGCCGTCTGGGGGATGCAATCGGAGTACATCGACAAACAGGCCGAGACGCTCATCGAGGGTACGTTCCTCGACTGGCTGTAAGAAGAACCGCCTCAGATGGCCGCAGCGCCGCCGGAGCCGCCCTGATATTGGTAATCGCCGAAGCCGAGCAGCGGCCAAAAGATGAACGACAGAATCGTGAGTCCGATGCCGAACCCGATGCCCTGTCCGAACGCCTTGGCCACGTCGATGCTGATTTTGAACGCGGCGATGATGTTGAGGAGTGGAATGAAGAACAGCAGGAGCCACCACCAGTCGTTGTCGCTGATTCGAATCATCAGATAGAGGTTGTAGATGGGGATAATCGCTCCCCACCCCGGTTCGCCGGCCTTCTCGAAGGCCTTCCACATGCCGGCGATCACCACGACGATAATCGCGAGATACACGAGCAGTCCGACGATGCCGGCGAATCCGCCACCACCGCCGCCGTTCTGCAACGGAACGAGCGTCTGTGCTATGTTCGGGAACATACGTCGGCACACATGTCTCGGGTGTTACTTAACAGTTTTTAATAGATATAAATATTCCATCAAGAACTATGCGAACACGTCTTTTGGGGACAGTACCGCCATCAAAAGCGCGAATCAGGCCGGGTCGTTACTATTCGGAGACCGAGCAGAAGACGGACAGACCAGAGACGAACAATTTACACCTGTAGATTCGTCGTCAGACCTGCACTTCGACTTCGTACCCCGCCGCTTCCAAGGCGTCCAACAGCTCCAAGACGTGTTCCTCGCCGCGGGTTTCGAGGTCGAGTTCGACCTCCGCGGCGTTCATCGCGATGTCCTTCGAGGCCCGGTCGTGTTCGATGGCGTGGATGTTCGTCCGGTGGTCGACGAGCAACTCGACGAGTTCCTGGAGCGCACCGGGGCGGTCCTTGAGAACCGTCTTGATGCGCAAAAACCGGCCGCGCTCGACCAGTCCGCGGGTGATGACGGTCGTGAGGACGTTGAGGTCGATGTTGCCACCACAGAGTGCCGGAACGATGGTCTCGCCCTCCTCGTACTCGAAGCGCTCCTCGACGACGGCCGCGAGCGGGACGGCGCCGGCGCCCTCGACGAGCGTCTTCGACCGCTCCAGCAGCGAAGTGAGCGTGTTGGCGATTTCGGCGTCGGTGACGGTAACCACCTCGTCGACGCGCTCTTTGATGACCTCGAAGGTCAACTCCCCGACCGTTCGGGTCGCGATGCCGTCGGCGATGGTGTCGACTGACTCCCGCTCGATTCGGTGACCCTTCTGTAGCGATTCGGCGACGCTGGAGGCACCCTCCGCTTGGACACCGATGACGCGGGCGTCGGTTTTCGCCTTCACCGCAGTGGCGATGCCGGAGATGAGACCGCCGCCGCCGATGGGGACGACGACGGTGTCCACGTCGGGGCACTGTTCTACGATTTCGAGGCCGATGGTGCCCTGCCCAGCCATCACCGCGGGGTCGTCGAAGGCGTGGACGTAGGTCCGACCCTCTTCGCGTTCGATTTCGTGGGCGCGCTCGGCGGCGGTGTCGTAGTCGATGCCGTGGAGGACGACTTCGGCGCCGTAGGACTCGGTGGCGTTGATTTTCGAAATCGGCGCGTACTCCGGCATGACGATGACGGAGTCGACGCCGGCCCGCGTCGCCGCCAGTGCGACCCCCTGGGCGTGGTTGCCCGCGCTGGCAGTGACGACGCCGGCCTCGCGTTCGGCGTCGCTCAGTTGTGCGATTTTGTTCGTCGCGCCGCGAATCTTGAACGAGCCGGTGCGTTGGAAGTTCTCCAGTTTGAGGTGGATGTCGGCGCCGGTGCGCTTCGAGAACGTGTTCGACTGTTCCAGCGGCGTCTGCCGGGCCGTCTCAGCGACGCGGCCACGGGCCGCCTCCACGTCCGCGAGTTCGAGCATACTATCGACTACTGGAGGCTGTGTGGTATGCCTTCCGACGCCGAGGCTGACCACCGGTCAACCCGGCGCCACCGCTGGGCGACGTGAGGCCAAAGGGGAAGGAGCGTGTGCATCCGTTGCTGGGGGTGGGAGTATCATAAAACCCGGCCATGCGGACTGAAAGTGAAACCGCAAGAGTGAAGCGTAGTGAAACTGGTGTCAGACGGTCGTTCGACGGTCGACAGACGGCTCGAATCGTCGTTCGAAGAGGCGGGTCAGGCCGTCAGTTGATCGGGATGTCGTGACCCTCTCCCGAACCGACCTTCGGAAGCGTCACCGTCAGGACGCCGTTGTTGTACGACGCCTCGGTGGCTTCCTCCTCGACGGGTTTCGGCAGGCGGATCGACCGATTGACCGACTGCTCGCGGCGCTCCCGGCGGATATAGCGACGGTCGTCGTCCTCGTCTTCGGTTTCGGTGGATTCGCTGTGAGATGCCGACAGCGTCAGCGTCTCACCCGACAGCTCCACGTCGATGTCGTCGCCGTCGAACCCCGGGAGGTCGGCGGTGACGACGAAGGACTCGCCCGTATCCTCGATGTCGACGGCGACAGAGCCCTCGAAGAAGTCGTCGTCGAGTGTCTCGAACTGGTGGCTCATCCGGTCGAACATCCGCTCGATTTCGTCGAATGGATTTCGGGCCATGGCAGTCTCGAAGTATCGACGCGAGCGAGAAAAAGCGTATCGGCCCTACAGGTCCGAACCCTCGAACCGGAGGTAGCCGACCGCGAGCGGCAGGATAATCCACAGCGCCATCGTGACGAAGCCGAACCACGGTTCGAGGTAGAAGGCCTCGGCGCTCTGGGCCTCTTGGTTCTCCGCGAGGCGACGGACCGTCCACAGCGTCCCCTGCTGGTAGGCCGTCGTTGGACTGATAATCTGCAACACCTGTGAGAGTTCGACGAGCATGTCACCCTGTTCGAGTCCCTCGAAGGAGAACCCGTTGAGGACGTAGACGAGCGCCTGAACGAGGATGCTCCAGAGGAACTGGAAGACGACGAACAGTCCGAATGCGCCGTAAGCCGCCCGAGAGGTAGAGGAAGTGAACGCCGAAACGCCGACGGCGATGGCGACGAAGACGAACGCGAACAGCAGCGAGACACCGACGAACGCGAGATACTCCACCGCCGAGAAGGCGTCGGCGAAGGCGGAGGTGAACACCAAGCCGATGGCGAAGCCGATGAGCAGGGCGATGGAGACGACCCCCGACCGCCCGAGGAACTTGCCCGCGACCACGTCGGCACGGCTGTTCGGAAGCGACAACAGCAGTTTCAGGCTCCCGCTCTGTCGCTCGCCGGACAGCGACCGGTAGGCGACCGCGATGGCGACGATGGGGATGAACACCGCCGTCGCCCCCACGAGACCGCTGATGAGCAGCACCGTCGTCACCTCGCCGGTGAGCTGTGCCTGCTGTGGCGGCTGGATGTTACTGACGACGTAGGCGGCGCCGGCGGCGAACAGCGCGAACAGCGCCGTCAACACGATGAGCAGTCGCGACCGAACCGCGTCCCGGAAGTCCTTCTCGGCGACGGCACGGACGCTCATTGTTCACCCTCCGTGTAGGCGGCGAAGAGGTCCTCGAGCGGCGCTTCCTCCGTCGAGAAGTCCGACACCGTCGCACCCATCTCCTCTAGCTCGGAGATGACGGTCATCTTGGCGTCGTCGTCACAGCCGACACGGAGCGTCGTGCCGTCGACGGTGACGCTGTCGATGCCCTCCATGCTCTTCAGGCGGTGGCTCACGTCGTCGGGGACCGAATCGACTTCGACGACGAGCGTCTCACCACCGGCGACGTTCTCCCGGAGGCCTTCGATGGTGTCGACGGCGACGAGTTCGCCCTCGCGGATGATGCCGACGCGGTCACACACCGCCTCGACCTGCCCGAGGATGTGCGAGGAGAAGAAGACCGTCGTGCCGTCGGCGGCCTCTTCCTCGACGAGTTCGCGGAGTTCGCGAGCGCCGTTGGGGTCCAGCCCCGACGACGGTTCGTCGAGGATGAGGAGATCGGGGTCGCCGACCAGCGCCATCGCCAGTGCGAGACGCTGGCGCATCCCCGTCGAGAAGCCGCCGGCCTTCCGGTCGACGGCGTCTTCGAGGCCGACGCGTTCGAGAAGCGGGTAGGGGTCCTCGTCGGCGTCCTTCGAGTCGATGGCGAACTGGAGGTGTTCGCGGGCGGTCAGTCGGTCGTAGAGGTCGAAGCCTTCGGGGAGGACACCGGTTCGTTCCCGGACGGCGACGCTCTCCTCGCGGGCGTCGTGACCGAGCACGCGGGCAGAGCCCTCGTCCGGCCGGACGAAATCGAGGACGATGTTGATCGTTGTCGACTTGCCGGCGCCGTTCGGACCGAGGAAGCCGAACACCTCGCCTTCTTCGACTTCGAGGTCGACGCCGCGCAACGCCTGCACGTCGCCGAACCCTTTTCGTACGTCGTCCAATTCGATGGCGGCCATATCGGGTCGGGGTTCAAACCGACGGATTATAGGCCTTGAGGCTCTCCTGCGGCGTGTTAGTTACCCACATGATCAAATCGGGTCGTCGGTGTCGTGGCTCTCACGGACCCGTTCGACTTCGGTGGCGTAGCGGTCTATCGTCTCGCCGTCCTCGATTTCTTCGAGGTTCGAGGGGTCGGCGTCGGTCGCCGCGGTCACCGTCGTCCGCTGGAGCATCGTCGGTGCCAGCTCCTTTCGGAGTTTGCGCGTTCCGTCGGGCGTCGCGTAGATGAGAACGACGAGGTCACGGTCGGTGTAGGTGCGTTCGACCAGCCAGACGCGTTCGGTGTCAGTCATTATCGAGGGTGGGTGAGCCGGCCGCTTGTAACTGCCGCTCGTTCGTCGCGTCGAACCGCAACGGCTTTTCGCCAGACGGCCGGCGTTCCGCCGTGAGCAACCGGGGCGCGCTGTACTCGCTGTACCTGACGCGGTTCTCCGCCGGGTTCGGCCTCGTGACGCTGCTGACGTTGCTGCCGACCTACATCGACCTCCTGGAGCCGTCGGCGCTGCTGTTGGGGCTGTTCACGACGGGGCTGACGCTGGCCCAGACCGCCGCAATCGTCCCCTTCGCCTACGGCGGCGACCGCGGCGACAAGCGACTCGTGTTGCTCGTCGCGCTCGCTATCGGGATGGTCGGCTACGCCGCTTTCGCCTTCGTCGAAACCGGTGGGCAGTTCGTCCTCGCCCGCGGCGCACAGGGAATCGCTGCCACCGGCACCGGCCTGATGACGCTGGCGCTGGTCGGCGAACTCGCCCCGGCCGGCGAGACGGCCAACTACATCGGGAAGGCCAACGCCGCCCGGTTCGCCGCCAGCGTCGGCGGGACGCTGTCGGCCGGCGCGCTGTATCAGACGTTCGGCTTCGACGCCGTCTTCGGCGTCCTCGTCGCGCTGATGGCGATTGCCTTCCTCGGACTGGCGCTGTTCTGTCCGCCCGACGAGACCCGGAGCGAGTTCTCCTTTCTCGACCTCGCGGTGAACCGTCGGCTGCTGACGCTGTCGAGTTTCCGGGCGCCTTACGCCGTCTCGGTCACGCTCGTCCGGACGTGGGTGCCCATCTTCGCCGGCGTCTCCGCCGCGCGGGGCGGCCTCGCGTATGCGGCCTTCGCGGTCAGCATCGTCATCGCCGCCGAGAAGGCCACGAACATGGTGTGTCAACCGTTCACCGGCCGGCTCTCGGACCGCGTCGGCCGGGCGTGGTTCGTCGCGTTGGGCGGGGGCGCCTACGGCCTCGTCGCACTGGCCGTGCCGTTCGCGCCCGCCGCCGGAGCCGCCTTCGGGGTGCCGGCGACCTACGGCCCCCTCGGCGAGCTGTCGGCGGCGTTCCTCCCGCTGGTCGGGCTCAACGCCGCGTTGGGCGTCGCCGACAGCCTCAGAGAGCCCGCGAGCATGGCGCTGTTCGCCGACGAAGGCGCCGACGAGGGCGGTATCGCCGCCAGTTTCGGCGTTCGCGAACTCGTCTGGCGGCCGGGCAGCGTCGTCGCACCCATCCTCGGCGGGTTCCTGATGGTCGAGGTGAGCATGACCTCGGTGTTCTACGTCGGCGGCGCGAGCGCGCTGGTTGCCGTCGGGGCGTTCCTGACCGTCCTCGTCGTCCGCCACGGGACCGACGCGCTCCGTGCGTGGTGACGTGACGCTGACGCTGGGCTTTTCTACGCGCGTCACGACGATTCGGACATGACCACCGTCGAGGCGAAACGGGTCGCCGCAGTCGAGGACCTCCAAGGACGCGACGGCGTCCTCGTCGCGTTCTCCGGCGGCGTCGATTCGGCCGTCGTCGCCGCGCTGGCCGAGGAGGCCCTCGGCGACGACGCCGTCGCCTGCACCGCCAAAAGCGAGACGCTACCCGAGGCCGAACTCGAAGACGCCACCCGCGTCGCCGAGGAAATCGGGGTCCGCCACGAAATCGTCTCGTTTTCGGAGCTCGACAGCGAGGCGTTCGTCGAAAACGACGGCGAGCGCTGCTATCACTGCCGGTCGATGCGACTCGGCCGGATGTTCGACACCGCCCGGGAGTTGGGCATCGACATCGTCTGTGACGGGACGAACGCCTCCGACCCCGGCGAGGGCCACCGCCCCGGCCTGCGTGCCGTCGAGGAGTTGAACGCCTACTCTCCACTTTTGGAACACGACATCACGAAGGAGGAGGTCCGGGAAATCGCCCGCCACTACGACCTCTCAGTGGCCGACAAACCGTCGATGGCGTGTCTCTCCTCGCGCATCCCGACCGGACTGGAGGTGACCGAGGAGAAACTCAGCCGCGTCGAGAAGGCCGAGACCCTGCTTCGGACGTGGGGCTTCGAGCAGTTCCGGGTGCGCGACCACGACGGACTCGCCCGCATCGAGGTCGGCGAATCGGAGCTAGAGCGGGCGCTCGACTCCGACTTCGCCGCCGCCGCACGCGAACACCTCACCGACGCCGGCTTCGACCACGTCACGCTCGATTTGGCGGGTTATCGAACGGGGAGCGTCTCGCCGGCCGGCGAGACGACCACCCCCGAGGAGAGTGACGTACTGGACACCGAGTACCCGACGTAGTCCGAGCGTTCGACCGGCGGACCCGCCACCTCGGTCGGCCGAGAGTACTTGCGGGTGGACGACGAAGCGGCGATATGGACAGGGTGCCCACACACGTGCTAGTGCCGCTTGACGGCTCACCGCTGGCGACAGCGGCACTGGAACACGCCCTCGCGGTGTACGACTGTCGAGTGACGGTGCTGAACGTCGTCACGCCGCTCGATGGGCCGTTGAGCGAGGGGGGCATTCTCGAGTTGGACGACGACCGGCGCGAGGCGGCCGAAGAACACGCCGAGGCGGTGTTAGAGCGCGCCCGCGAGCAGGCTGGGGGCGCCGAAGGGACCGTCGAGACGGCCGTCGAGACGGGCGACCCCGCAGAGACGATTATCGACTACGCCGAGCGCCACGGCGTCGACCACATCGTGATGGGGAGTCACAGCGAATCGCGAAACGCGCTCGCCCGACGACTGCTCGGCACCGTCGCGACGGCCGTCGTCGGCGATTCGCCCGTTCCGGTCACGGTCATCAGATAGTGGCTATCGGATGCCCAGTGCGGTCGTAAGCCCCCTGTAGAGCCCGAACCCGACGGCGACCGACGAGCCGAGCGTGATGAACCAGAAGACGACGGTTCGGACGATTTTCTCCCGCGAGACGCCCGCAGAGCCGCCCGCGAGTCCGCCCCCGATGACACCCGAGATGATGATATTGTTGAACGAGATAGGGATGCCGAGTGCAATCGCGAGTTGGGCGATGAGGAACCCGGGGACCAAGGCGGCGATAGAGCGCCGAACACCGAGTTGGGCGTACTCCCGAGAGGTCGCCTGCAGGAGCCGCGGGGCGCCCATCCAGGCCCCGGCGAGGATGCCGCTGGCACCGAAGGCCAACAGCGCGATGGCCGGAAGTCCCAACTCCCCGCGAGCGAGGTTCTCGAGGGGGCCGGTCGCCAACCCGACCTGACTGCCGCCGCTGGAGAAGGCGACGACGCTACCGAGTACCAACAGGAACATCCTGATACCGGCGTCGACGTCCTCGAGCATGCGTCCTCGGAGATACCGGAACGCAACGGCCCCGAAGGCGACAGTCGTCACTAGGGCGACGACATCGACGCCGGCGACGGTCGGACTCCCGAACGGCAGGCCGGCCGCACCGGCTATCGTCCCCTGGTCGGCGTCCGGAGCGGGGATGATGCCGAGTCGGATGTTCGCGACGATGCCGGCGACGACCGCCGCCAACAGCGGGACGCCGACGGCCTCCGAGACGTCGTCGCGGCGCAGCAGCGTCGCCGTCACGTAGGCGACGCTGGCGGACATGAAGGGGACGGCGAGCCAGAACATCCCGAGTCGGCTGTAGGTGTTCCAGGCCGGCGAGCCGCCGAGTGAGAGCCCCACGCCGACGATAGCGCCGGTCGTGGCGAAAGCCGCGGGAATCGGGTAGCCGGTGTAGACGCCGAGTGCCATGAACGTCGCGGCGGTGAGGAGGCCAGCCGTCGCCGCCAGCGGCGTGATGGCGACGCCGCCGATGAGGCTCGTGCCGACGGTTTCGGAGATGCTCCCGCCCTGTGTGAGCGCGCCGAGCGCCGCGAAGATACCGATGAGAAACGCCGCACGCATCGTCGGGATGGCGTTGGCACCGACCGCCGGGGCGAACGGTGGGGAGTTACTGTTGGCGCCAAGTGTCCACGCCATGAACAACCCGGCCAGCGCCGCGAATCCGACGAGTACCCAGAACGTCGCCGTCATACGCCCCGGCGACGGGACTCCAGGCGGCCGATGAGCGAACGCAGCGGGCCCTCGGCGGCGTCGGCCGCCCGCGCTAACAGGACTGTCCGGTCGGTGCGGTCGGCGACGCGACGCGGGACCGACCCGACGAGTCGCTTTCGGAATCCGCTCTGTCTGGTGGCACCGAAGACGACGATGTCGTAGTCGGCCGCGGTCTCGACGAGAGTGTCCTCGACGTGGTCGGACTCACGAACACCCGTCTCGATAGACACCTCGGGGCCGGGTGCAGTCGAGAGCGCCTCGACGGCCTCCGCGAGCCACCGACTGGGTTCCTCGCGGTCTGCTCCGGAGGGAATCACGGACACTGCGGTCACCGTCGCGTCGTTGCTGGCGGCGATGGCCGCCGCGGCTCTCGCCGCCGGCCGGACGTGTGGGCCACCGGCCACCGGCAGGAGCACTCGGTCGACGCCGTCGGCGGTGCGGCCGATGCGCTCGACGTAGACGTCACAGGGCGCCCGTCGGAGCAGCCGGTCGACGCTCGTTCCGAGAACGACCTCCGAACGGCGGGACGGCCCGTGCCAACCGACGAACAGCGCTTCGACGCTGGGGGCGGCCACGGCATCCAACACGCCCGCCGCGACCGACTTCGCGACGACGAGTTCGGCCTCCACGGGAACGTCCGACGGTGCGGTCGCCGTCGCCCGGTCCAACAGCGCCTGCTGATCGCCCGAATACTCCCGGCGAATCGTCTCGTCGGAGAACACCTCGAACGGCGAGTCGTGGGATTTGACGACGACACTCACCAGCCGAATCCGGCCGTTTCGGGCCCGGGCCAGGTCGCCAGCGGTTCGAACCAACTGCTCGACGTGGTCGGGATTACCGACTGCGACAACGACCTCTGGGTCCGTAGTCATCGTGTGTTGTTATCTATAAACACACAAACGCCTGTCGATATTTCAATCCACCTCCGGTGCGAGGCTACAGGTACATTGGTAATCGTGTCGAGTGCCCCTTGCCGTGAGCTACGGTAACACACCATCTGGCCGGTCGCCGTGAACGCCGAGGGTGACCGAAACCGCCCGCATCGTCGCGCTTCTATACGAATATCTATCGCTTCCACTCCGTCACGTTCTCTCGAACGACCGCCATCCCGTCGTCGACTCGAATCTCGTTGACCGCGCAGTTGGCCTGATGGTGGCTGCCGAGCGCTTCCTCGAGGTCCATCCCCTTCGCGTATCCGAGCAGGACGTGAATCGGGCCGCCGTGGGTGACGACCAGCAGCGTCTCGTCGTCGTAGGTATCGACGACGCTCCGAAAACGGTTCGTCACCCGGTCGGCCACGTCCCGGAGCGACTCCCCGCCCTCCGGGATGCGCAGCGACGCCTCGTAGGCGGCCTCGCCGAGGCCGAACTCGGGGAATCGCTCCTCTACGTCGCCGTAGGTGAGGCCCTGATACACCCCCAAATCCCGCTCGCGCCAGTGTGGTTCGAACTCGATGGGTACCTCGCCGACGCCCTCCAGCAGGCGGTCGGCCGTCTGACGGGTCCGAACCGAGTCCGAAGCGAAGGCGCGGTCGATGTCGTACTCCGAGGCGAGGAACTCGCCGGCGGCCGTGGCCTGCCCTCGTCCCGTCTCGTTCAGCGGGACGGGGGCCCAGCCCTGCATCCGGCCGTTCTTGTTCCAGTCAGTCTCGCCGTGGCGGACGACGACGACGTGTGTCATTTCGCGGGGGTACGCCGGCGTCGTGTATGAGTGTTCTGTCGGGTCAGTCCCGTCGCTTCACTTCGTGTCGACCGAAGCCGTAGCGGAGGCGGTTGGCGAGGCGCCGGGAGAACTTCCCCTCCTCGGGAGCGCGGGAGTCGAACCGCTCGCCGAGGGCCTCGTAGATGAGCGGCACCGCGATTTCCTGTTCGAGGGCCTCCTGGACGGTCCAGGTTCCCGTCGACCCCCCGGCGATGTGGTCGTCGACATCGCCCAGGTCGTTTCCTTCCTCGCGGAACGCCTCCTCACAGAGTTCTAACAGCCACGAGCGGATGACGGCGCCGTTGTTCCACGTCCGGGCGATGGATTCCATGTCGAGGTCGTACCGGCCCTCCGAGAGGAGTTCGAACCCCTCACCGTAGGCCTGCATCAGCGCGTACTCGACGCCGTTGTGAATCATCTTCACGTAGTGGCCCGACCCGGAGGGACCCATGCGGTCGTGGCCGTCGGGGCCGGTTGCGACGGCGTCGAAGACGGGAACCATCGCCTCGTAGGCCCACTCGGGACCGCCGACCATCAGCGAGAAGCCCAACTCGGCGCCGGCGGGGCCGCCCGACGTCCCGCAGTCGAGATACGCCGCATCGAGGGCCTCCCCGCGCTCGACGGAGCGCTCGAAGTGGGAGTTGCCGCCGTCGACGACCACGTCGTCGGCGTCGAGCAGCGGGTCGAGGTCCTCAAGGGTCGCGTCGACGGCGTCGCCCGCGGGCACCATCAACCAGATGCGCTTCCCCTCAGGGAGTTCCGAGACGAGCGATTCGATGGAGTCGGCAGGGGTAGCGCCGGCATCGGCGGCCTCCGCGACGGCATCGTCGTCGAGGTCAAAAGCGACCACGTCGTGTCCGTCTTCGAGTACCCGGTCGACGACGATACGGCCCATCCGGCCCAGTCCGATGACGCCCAGTTGCATATCCGACTCCTCGTCGGGGCCGCAAGTGAGGGTTGTGATTCCGCGTGCGCTCGCGGCCGACCGGGCGTGGGTCGGATTCGCACATAAATGACCGGATAGAGGCGCCAGTAACCCTTTGGCTATAGTTACGGATACATCGACTCGAAAGGATGCGCGGGCAGTTCACACGGCGGACCCTGTTGGCCGCTACGGCGGGACTTACGACCACCGCCCTTGGGGGGACGGAAGCCGCGGCGCTGTCGGAACTCGGGGACGTTTCCTGCGAGAGTGAGTGGCTGCGCCGGGAGTTCCGCAACTACGCGAAGACACAGGAGGCACCCGCAGAGCAGTCCTCCGACCCGGATTTCATGCGGCGCTGGCAGCGGCGAAGCACCGAAAACGCCGCGAGTTACGCCGAGCGCGTCGCCGAGGAACCCGGCTGGCGGAGCCACGCGAACCTCTGTGCGACGTGGGGCGAACAGTGTACCGGCGACCCCACGCTGTACCGCGACATCGATGCTCGGAACTTCTACGGCACCGTCGGCGAACGGCAGCGCGTCGCCTTCTACGACCGCGAGGGCGCCCGCCTGTCGGGACACGTCTGGACGCCCATCGAGACGGAACCGGACGAGGTCCGCCCCGGCATCGTCATCACGAACGGGTCGGTACAGGCGCCCGAACCGCTGTACTGGTGGGCCGCCCAGTCGCTCGTGGCGGCGGGCTACGTCGTGTTGACCTACGACCCCCGCGGACAGGGCCGCTCCGATAGCCTCACGCCCTCGGGCGAACCCGGCGGCAACGCCAACGGCGAGGTGTTCGTGACGAACCAAATCGACGCCATCGACTTCTTCCACTCGACGCCCGCCGACCCGTACGCACCGAACGCCGCCTACGAACGCGGCGACGACGCGCCGGTCGTCGAGTACAACCCTGCCTTCGACCGGCTGGACCGCTCTCGGCTCGGTATCGCCGGCCACTCCGCCGGCGCCATCGGCGCGAGCATCGTACAGGGACTGGAGCCGTGGCCGACCGGCGGCGCCAACCCCGTCGATGCAGTCGTCGCGTGGGACAACCTCGGAAGCGGCGACGACGTGGCCGGCGACGGACCCGAGAGCGAGGCAACCGACGCGGCCCGGTTCTTCGAGACGGTTCCCGAAGGCGGCATCGAGCCTCGCGTCCCCGCGATGGGGCAATCCGGCGATTACTTCCTGACACCGACGCCCCACGAGCGGCCGCCGGACCCCGACGGGAAATCGAGAGGGTTCGAGGACTGGCGCGATGCGGACGTTCCAACCTACCAGCTCGTCGTCCGGGGCGGGACTCACTACGAGTGGTCGCTGTTGCCGACGTTCCCCGCCACGTCCTGGGAGTTCGGCAACGCCCTCGCCGACCACTACACCGTCGCGTGGTTCGACCGATGGCTGAAAGAACCGAACGAATCGGGGTACCACGACGCCGATTCGCGGCTGCTGGCCGACGAGGAGTGGGGAAACCACCTCAGTTTCCACTATCGCTCGAAGCGGGCCTTTCCCGGCCGAAACCAGCAGTATCACGCCTGTGATGACATCCGGGGCGGCTGTGACACACCGACGCCGCCGGGACGACAGTAAGCGAACCTTTTTACCGGCAACAGCCATGCCAACGGGTATGAGCGCGAGTCAGTCGGTAGTACGTGGACTGTAACCGCGCCTTTCTCTCGGCGCGCACGCGAACTGCCTACCGACCGGTTTACGCGACACCCCAATCATGAGCGAGGTTCCTGACAGCTACGACCCCGACGCCGCAGAACAGAAGTGGCACGAGGAGTGGGCCGACTCCGACGTGTACAGCTACGACGACGACCCCGAACGCCCCGACTACATCATCGACACGCCGCCGCCGTACCCGACCGGCAACCTCCACATCGGGAACGCACTCGGCTGGTGTTACATGGACTTCGCGGCGCGGTACCACCGCCTGAAAGGCGACGACGTGCTGTTCCCGCAGGGCTGGGACTGCCACGGCCTGCCAACGGAGGTCAAAGTCGAGGAGAACCGCGACATCCACCGCACCGAGGTCTCCCGCGAGCAGTTCCGGGAGTGGTGTATCGAACACACCAACGACCAGATCGGCGCGATGAAGGAGACGATGGGGACGCTCGGGTTCTCACAGGACTGGAACCACGAGTACCGGACGATGGACCCCGACTACTGGGGGGAGACCCAGCGGTCGTTCGTCGAGATGGCATCGGACGACTACGTGTATCAGGACGAACACCCCGTCAACTGGTGTCCCCGGTGTGAGACGGCCATCGCCGACGCCGAGGTCGAAAACGAAGACCACGAAGGGACGCTGTACTACATCACCTTCGACGGCATCGACAACGACGACATCGAGATAGCGACCACTCGCCCCGAACTGCTCGCGGCGTGTGTCTCGATGGCCGTCGACCCCGACGACGAGCGCTACGAGGACCGCATCGGCGACACCTTCGAGGTGCCGCTGTTCGGTCAAGAAGTCGAACTCATCGCCGACGACGACGTCGACGGCGACTTCGGGACCGGCGCCGTGATGATCTGTACCTTCGGCGACAAACAGGACGTCGACTGGTGGGTCGAACACGACCTCGATTTGCGCCCGGTGTTCACCGAGGACGGCAAGCTCAACGAACTCGCCGGCGAGTTCGAGGGACTGACCATCGACGAGGCGAAAGACACCATCGCGACCGCCCTCCAGAAATCCGGCCACCTCAACGACGAAGAGCCGACCGAGCAGTCCGTCGGCCAGTGTTGGCGCTGTGATACGCCCATCGAAATCCTCTCGAAAGAGCAGTGGTTCGTCCGCGTCGACCAAGAGGAGATTCTGGAGAAGGCCAAGGCCGTCGAGTGGTTCCCCGAGCACATGTACAGCCGACTCGAGGAGTGGACCGAGGGGATGGAGTGGGACTGGGTCATCTCCCGACAGCGCGTCTTCGCCACCCCGATTCCGGCCTGGGAGTGCGACGACTGCGGCCACGTCCACATCGCCGACAGCGAGGAGGTTCCGGTCGACCCGACGACCGAAGAGCCGGCCGTCGAGACCTGCGTCGAGTGCGGCGGCGAGTCGTGGACCGGCGAAACCGACGTGATGGACACGTGGATGGATTCGTCGATTTCGCCGCTGTACGTCGCTGGGTGGCCCGACGCCGACTTCGAACCCGTCCAACTGCGCGAGCAGGGCCACGACATCATCCGGACGTGGGCCTTCTACACCATCCTCCGGACGGCCGCCCTAGAGGACACGATTCCGTGGGAGGACGCCCTCATCAACGGAATGGTGTTCGGCGAGGACGGCAACAAGATGTCCAAATCCCGCGACAACTTCGTCCAGCCCGAGGAGGTCGTCGAGGAGTACGGCGCCGACGCCTTCCGGCAGGCGATGGCGCTCGGTGGCCAACCCGGCAGCGACATCCAGTTCCAGTGGAAGGAGGTCACCTCCGCGAGCCGCTTCCAGACGAAAGTCTGGAACATCACGAAGTTCGCCTCGGGCCACGTCGACGAGTCGACGGCGGACATCACCGACCCCGCCTACCGGGACGCCGACGAGTGGATCCTCTCGAAGTGCGCCCGCGTCGCCGAGTCGGTCGCAGAAGACATGGACGAGTACCGCTTCGACAGCGCCCTGCGCGAGGTCCGGGAGTTCGTCTGGCACGACCTCGCCGACGACTACCTGGAACTCGTGAAGGGCCGACTGTACGAGGGCCGACCCGGCGAGCGGAAGGCAGCCCAACACGCGCTGTACACCGCGTTGACCGCCTCCCTGCGGATGCTCTCGCCCTTTGCGCCGTTCATCACCGAGGAGGCGTGGAGCCACCTCCCGACCGATGGGAGCGTCCACAACGCAGAGTGGCCGGAATTACCCGAGGGCGACGCCGAAACCGAACGCCGCGGTGAACTCATCGCCGAGGTCGCTGCCACGGTTCGTGGCTGGAAATCCGACGAGGGGAAACCCCTGAACGCCGACCTCGGCCGCATCGAGGTGTACCTCGACGAGGAGTTACCGCTCGACACCTACGACCTCGCGGACACCGTCAACGGTCCCGTCTACGTCGAGCAGGGCCGACCGAACATCGAACTCGTCCCCGTCGACGTGGACATCGAACACAGCGAACTGGGGCCGGCGTTCCGCGACCAGGCCGGCGCCGTCATCGGAAAGCTGGAAGCGGCCGACCCCGCGGAACTGCAGGCCGAACTGGAGACGGAGGGGCACGTCGAGTTCGACCTCGACGGCGAGATGGTCACCGTCGACGCCGAGATGTTCGACATCGTCGAGGAACAGCGCTCCGAGAGCGGCGAGGAAGTCGTCGTCCTCGAAGCAGGGGATGCGACGGTGTTGGTGGTGGAGTAGCGAGGTCGCCCGTGGCGACCTCGTAGCGGAACGGTGAGTGCGAGGCTTCGAGCAAAGCGAGAAGCCTCGGTGTGCGAACCGTGAAGGAGTCTCGGTTTGCGAGCGGGGAGCGAAGCGACCCGCAAGTAGCGAGGTCGCCATCGACGCCCACCTACCGGAGCAGAACCGCCGCTATTTCGAATCCTGCACCCGCCTGACAGCCCGTTTCGCACCGTAGTACGCCCATTCGCCAGCATAACAGAACGCACAACCCCTGAACTGCGGCCGCTTTGGCTCCGCATCTATTGATTCGCTCATCTCGTCTACGGTTCGGTCTTACAGACTGTGAACCGCACGCGTGTGTGCGTACCGGACGCACACCGCTGGCGATGGAAACCACGAGAAAGCGGCAATATATTACATTGTTAAGTAACTTTCCCCTGATACAGGATTCGTCCCGCTGGTGGGATATATTCTAGTGCCCCCCTGGGTACTGGTAGTGTGTCCCTCGCTACTACGACTCAAGGGTGGCCGTTTTCGCGGGAGCTACTGCGTAGCGTCCGCGAACTCAAGCGCGCGCGCCGTCGTGGCGGGTGTGCGACGGGGTGTGACCACGACCGTGCCGACGACGGGCGCCTCCCGTGGTCGACGGACGGTGCCTACGGCGGCTGGGGGGGCCACGAGTACCACGGGACCGAGCCCGGCAGCGAGCGGACGCCCGTGGTGTTCGTCCACGGTAACCAACGGGACGCCTGCGACTGGGAGCGCCACGCCGAGTTCTTCCTCCGGCGGGGCTACGGCGGCGACGACCTCTGGGCGGTGACGTTCCGGGAGGGAACCCCAACTCACGCGGCGATGATTGAGAAACTCGACGCCTTCGTCGAGTCCGTCCGGGAGTACACCGGCGCCGAGAGCGTCGACGTCGTCGCACACAGCCTCGGCGTCACCGGCGTACGCTGCTGGCTCGCCGCCCGGAACCGGCTGTCGTGGGTCGATAGCTTCGTCGGCCTCGCAGGCGCCAACCACGGAACCGTCCTCAGCACGTGGTGTGCGGACACCGGGTTCGCTCGCGGCCCCTACCGAGTGAGCGAGTTCCTCCGCGACGACCACGACTCGGTCGACGGCCACCCGCTGGCTCGACTCAACGAAAACGAGACCCCCGGCGACGTCGACTACTACACGCTCCGGGGCACCGAGGACCCCCTGTTCTGGAACTGCCGGCGGAGCCCCGAACTCGAGGGTGCGACCAACGTCGCCATCGAGACGGACCACGACGGCGTTCGCACCGACCGGACGGCCCTCGAGTACATCTACCGGTGGACTGCCGGCGAACACCCTTACGACATCCAACACCAGGTCGCCCTCCCGGAGTGAACGCCCCGGGAGGGCGTCACGCTTACCCCACTCCGTGACCTCCGTCGGGACATGGCCGACCGCATCATGAAGGTCAACGCCTACACGACGCTGGACCTCCTCGACGGCGAAGTCGAGGGGCACGGCTTCGAGGAAGAGGCCTACGCCGTGGTGAACGTGACGAGTCCGCGGGAGAACCCCGACCACGTCTCGCTGCAGGTGGAGTTGGACAACACGCAGTTGGACCACATCGAAGCCCACGCCGAGACGGTTCGACTCTCCGCCGAGGAGGCCCGGACGCTGGCGGCCGACCTCGAAAAACACGCCGAGAAGGTAGCGGCGAACGAGGACTGAGACGCCCGGAAGGGCTATCGCCCGTATGGTAGACGAGGGCACCGGCGGGTCCCCGAGCGGTGACGAGAACCCCGTCTCCCGGGAGTTGGGGTTCTGTCCGTGCTGTGGCTACCGGACCCTAACCCCGAACCAGCCGGGCTCCTACGAGGTGTGTGAAATTTGCGGCTGGCTCGACGACCTCTTCGGGTTCTACTACCCCGACACCCAGAGCGATTACAACTACGTCTCGCTGTCGACGGCCCGCGAGAACGTCGCGGAGTTCGGCGCGTGTCTCCCCGGCGTCGTCGAGTCGACACGCGAACCCGACGGCGACGAACGGGACCCGAACTACCCCTACGAGTGACCCACGGTCAGGCCAGCCGTTCGACGTCCTCGGGCGTCAACTCGATATCGGCGGCGGCGACGTTCTCCTCGAGGTGGGCGACGCTGGATGTGCCCGGAATCGGCAGCACGACCGGCGACCGTTCGAGCAGCCACGCCAGCGCGATTTGCTGTGGCGTCGCGTCGTGGGCGTCGGCCACCTCCTCAATTCCGTCGACAGAATCCAGGTCGTTGGCCGCAAGCGGGTACCACGGAATGAAGCCGATACCGTACTCCGTGCAGGCGTCGAGCACGTCGCTCTCCTCGCGATAGCCGACGTTGTAGCGGTTCTGAACGGTCGCGATGTCGACGATATCGCGGGCGGTGTCCAGTTGCTCGACGCTGACGTTCGAGAGGCCGACGTGTCGAATCAGCCCCTCGTCTTTCATCTCGGCGAGCGTCGCGACGCTCTCCTCGAAGTCGGCCTCGGGGTCCGGCCGGTGGAACTGATAGAGGTCGATTTCGTCGACGCGGAGACGGTCGAGACTGCACAGTACGGCGTTACGGAGGTAATCCGGATCGCCGCGAGGGAGCCACTCGCCGTCGGTGTTCCGGAGTAGCCCGCCCTTCGTCGCCACCACCACGTCGTCGTAGGGCGCGAGCGTCTCGCCGATGAGTCGTTCGGAGACGCCCGGGCCGTAGGAGTCGGCGGTGTCGACGAGGTCGACGAGGTCACTCGCCCGCCGGAGTACGTCGCGGGCGCCCTCTACGTCCTCGGGTTCGCCGATGATGTCCTCGCCGGTGATTCGCATCGCGCCGAAGCCGAGTCGACCGACTGTGAGTTCGCCGCCGATGTCGAAAGTGTCCATACGCAAGCATCGGCCGCCACCAACAAAAGCCTACACGCCGAGGAGATTACGAACGTCGTCCCACGAATCGACGACGTGGGCACCGTCGCAGGCCGCGGGGTCGCTGTACGGCTGTCGCATCAGAAAGCCCGCTTTGCCGGCGTCGAGAGCGTTTGCGACGTTCGTGTGGTAGTCGTCGATGAGCGCATCGCCCGGTACGGCGCCCTTGTCCCGGGGGACTTCCTCGTGGAAATCGTCGTAAGGGACGCCGTGTTCGTCCAGCCACGCCTTCGAGACATCGTGCGTCTCGGGGACGCGGTGGGTGGCGATTTCGACGCGGTACTCCTCGCGGAGTGCGCCGAGGGCGTCGGCGACACCCGGCGTTGGGTCCATCCCACCGAAGTACCACTCCGGTCGCTCGGTCATCAACTCGGTGATGACGTCCCCGATGTGGCCGTCGATGGCCGGGTGCTCGTAGGACCACTCGTCGATGTCAGAGGGAGAAACGCCAAGGGAGAACTCCTCGTTGAGGTGTGTCACGAGCCGCGGGAGCTGGTCGGCGACGACGCCGTCGAGGTCGACGAGCAGCGTCGAACCGGGAGAGAGGGGACGAGTACTCATTAGTGGATGTAGTAGTTCGAGCGGCTTAAGTTACACTTCGGGACGCCGTCACACGGCGGACGACGCCGTCTCACACTTCGACCGTCTCGCCCAACTCGGGCGCTTGCGCGTCGTGGCCCTCCGATTCCAGTTGCCCGGCGAACCACGCACAGGAGTCGCCGTGATTGACCAGAAGCGGCGTCCCGCGGTACGCTTCGAGGAACGACCGCAGGCCGTCGCGGTCGGCGTGGGCGGAGAAGTCGTAGGATTCGACCTGTGCGCTCACTTGCAGGTGTCGACCACCGAGTTCGGCGCTGCCCGTCTCCAGTATCTCCCGACCCGGCGTCCCCTCTACCTGATACCCCGAAAAGCAGAGCTTGTTGACCGGGTTGGCGTGAATCTCGGGGATGTAGGTCATCGCCGGGCCGCCCGAGAGCATCCCCGCCGTGGTGATGATGACCGTCGATTGGTCGGCGATGCGTTTGCGCTGGCCGTCCCGCCCCGTCACGAACCGGGCGTTGGAGTTGGCCTTTCGCATCGCTTCGCCGTCGCGGAGGAACTCGGGATTCTGCCGGAGGAGCCGCGTCACCTCCTTGCCCATCCCGTCGACGTAGCAGTCGATGTCGTGGGCGTCACAGACGAGCATCAACTCTTGGGTCCGACCGATGGCGAAGGCGGGGACGACGACGGTACCGCCCTCCCACAGCGTCGTCCGCACGCTGTCGACGAACCGCGATTCGACGGCTTCCCGGGGTTCGTGTTCCACGTCGGCGTAGGTCGATTCGGTGATGACGACGTCGGCGTCGGGCCGTTCGGTCGTCGGCGAGACGAGGCGCTGAGTTCCGGTGTGGAAATCGCCCGTATACAACAAGCGCGTCTCCCCGTCGTCCACGAGGACGTGGGCGCTGCCGGGGATGTGGCCGGCGTTGAAGAACTCGACGCGGTGGCCGGCCGCCTCGAAGGCTTCGCGGTAGCCGTGGGGCTCCGAAACCTCGGTGACGCGGCGGACGTCCTCCTCGGTGAACGGACACTGTGGGGTTCCGCCGTGGAGTTTCAGCGTGTCGCGGGCCAGCGTCAGGGCGAGTTCGTACGTCGGCGGTGTCCAGTGAATCGGCGGCCGGGCGTCACCGGACAGAAGCGACGGCACCGCGCCGGCGTGGTCAAGGTGGCCGTGGCTGACGACGACCGCCTCGGGGTCGATGTCGCCGATTGGGTACTGCGGCGGCGAGTCGGTCTTGATGCCGAAGTCGAGCAACAGCGCGTCGTTGACGAAGACGGCGCTGCGGCCGACTTCGCCCGCGCCGCCGAGGAACTGGACGTTCACTACGCCGTCGTTGGCGGGCGGGCGGTTTGCCTTCGTCGGTTTTCGCCTCGGAACCGCCAGAGGCAGCCGACGGAGCAGAAGCTATCGGACGAAAGAACACGACCCGTCGGTGGACGCTGTTTCGGAGACAGCCGGCGCTACGCGCTCGCAGTCGATGTCACTCCTCGTCGTCGTCTTTCATTTCGCCAAGACGGTCGATGAGCGTCTCCTCGTCGTCGAACTCGAAGTTCACGTCACCGTCGTGGTCCTTCTCGTGGACGTTGACGGCTTCCGAATCGTCGGTCTCGACGTTCTGGTCCTTCTGCTCGGATTCATCGTAACTACCGAAGCCCATATACTCGATAATACGTGCCCGCCACGGAAAAGCGTCGGGATACCGCCCCCGGATGACATCGGGCTCCGTGTCACACCGTCGCGTATCGTCACTGTAACCACCTAACACCGGCGTCCGCGAGCGCTTAACACGCTACGACCACTACGACCGAACGAGAACGACCCCGCTATGTCTCAGCAAAAATCCGATTACATCGACGAGACGGAAATCGAACGCGAACTCGACGGTACACCCGACGAGGACGCCATCGAGACGACCGTCGAGAGCCTCGAAGCCAACGGATTCGACGTCGTGGTCGTCGACACCGCCGACGAGGCACTCGAAACGCTCCAGTCACACATCCCCAGCGGCGCCTCGGTGATGAACGGCCACTCGACGACGCTCGAAGAAGTCGGGTTCGTCGAGTACCTCTCGGAGGGAACGCACGACTGGGAGAGCCTCCCGGATCGGATTTGGAGCATCGACGACGACGCCGAACGACAGGCCGCTCGGCGCGATTCCCAGACCGCCGACTACTTCCTCGGCGGCATCAACGCCATCGCCCAGACCGGCGAGTTGGTCGCGGCGGACCGCTCGGGGAGCCGTATCGGCGCCTACCCCTTCGCCGCGAGCAACGTCGTCATCGTCAGCGGCGTGAACAAAATCGTCCCGACGCTCGAGGACGCACTGGACCGACTCGAATCCGTCGCCTACCCGCTGGAGAACGAACGCGCGAAGGAGGCCTACGGCGTCGAGTCGGCCGTCGCGAAACAGCTCATCTTCCGGCAGGAACTCGAAGAGGGTCGGACCACGGTCGTGCTCGTCCGCGAGCAGTTGGGGTACTAAGCGGCGTTCTCGGCTCCGTTCTTTGTCATTCGCTCTTCCAGCGGCGCAGTTGGAACTCCGCGTATCCGCCGTAGGCGAACTCCAGGGCGCCGAGCCACCAGTTCCACCGTTCGGCGGGACTGCCTTCGGGGGCGTCGGCCAACTGGACGACGACGTGTTCGGGCGTGAGTTCGACGTCGGCATCCTCGACGTAGCGGCCGCTGTCGGCGAGGTCGCGGGCGTGTCGTGCGACTGCACGGCGTTCGGCCTCGTCGCCCCCGAACGTCTCCAGGCCGGCCGCCAGTGCCTCGGCGTCGAACTCATCCATCGTGGCCCCGACGTAGAACCGCCGCCGACTTGAACGCATGGGGCGGAATACGGCGACTGGCGGTGACCCCAGCATACAAGCCTCAGCGCTCGGCAGGAGGAGTCATGACAGACGTCGAACCACACGACGTGCCCGAGGCGGCCGTCGCGATGCTCCAGCAGTACCTCGAAAACGAACACGAGTTCCTCTCGTGGCTCGGGTTCACCGTCGAGGAGTTCGAAACGGGGCGGATGGTGGGTACCATCCCCTTCGACGACAAACTCACGAATCCGACCGACCCGCCGACGGTGCAGGGCGGGGTCGCCTCGACGCTCATCGACGTGGTCGGCGGCATCGCGCTGCGGCCGTATCTCACCGACCCGCTGGACGACGACATCGCCACCATCAACCTCAACGTCAACTACCTACGACCGGCGGCGGGCGATTTGACGGCGACGGCGGAGGTCATCCGCGCCGGCGGGTCCGTCGGCGTCTCCTACATCGAAGTCGTAAGCGAGACGCCCGACGGCTCCGAGGAACTCATCGCGGTCGGACAGGGCGCCTACCGGCTGTTCCGGAGTTAGGCAGCCGGCCG
Source organism: Natronomonas gomsonensis (assembly GCF_013391635.1). Classification (GTDB taxonomy): domain Archaea; phylum Halobacteriota; class Halobacteria; order Halobacteriales; family Haloarculaceae; genus Natronomonas; species Natronomonas gomsonensis_A. The sequence goes on from NZ_JACAWU010000001.1 coordinate 541,576, forward strand.
GTTGCGAGCGAACAGCCACAGCGAACACAGGAAGGCGATGGCGACGGCACCGACGAGGATGCCGAAGGCGACTCGGTAGCCGAACTCGGTGTAGGTGACCGAGCCGGCGACGACCTCGTCGGTCCGGTAGGCGTCGAGTGCCAGCCCCATCAGCGTCGGGAACAGCGCGCCGCCGACGAAGCCGGCGGTGTTGACCACCGCCGTCGCGACGCCGCTGGCACCCGCCGGATACCGCTCCTTGACGATGGTGAATCCGAGCAACGCGCCGCCGAAGAGCAACCCCGAGAGGAAGTACGCGACGGCGACGGCGGCCAGCGGCGGTTTGCCGAACACCGGAATGATGGAGAGACCGACGGTGAGCAGGCCGAGCGAGACGACCATCGGGAGGATACGGCGCTCGATGGCGTCCGAAAGCCGGCCGAGCAGCGGCGGGCCGAACAGCGAGCCGACGCTGCCGAGAAGCGTGTAGTAGGAAGCCGTCGTCACGTCGAGTCCGTAGACGACCACGAGATACGGGATCCCCCACAGGCCGAGCAGCGTCAGGAGCATCCCCATCGCCGCGAAGAAGACGAACGAGACCAGCCACTGGTCGAGGTCGACCAGCAGTCGCCGGAGGTGGGCGCCCGTCTCCCGGAGCGTCACGGAGGGCTGTTCTGGCACGCCCTGGATGGGGTCGAGGCCTGCATCGGCGGGCGATTTCCGAACGAAGACGAACACCCCGAGGCCGCCCGCGAAGCCGACGGCACCGAGCGCGAGCAGCGTCGGTCGCCAGCCGACGGCTTCGGCGGCCAGTGCCAGCGGCGTCGTCGCCAAAATCGCACCGAGGCCGGCCATCGCCCCCGTGAGACCGGTCATCGTCGCGAACTCGCCGGCGCGAAACCAGTTCGCGGAGAACCGGAGGATGGAGACGAAGATGACGCCGCTGCCGGTTCCGATGAGCGCCCGCGAGAGGAGCGCCGCGCCGTAGCCGTCCGCGAGTGCGAACGCGACGGCGCCGGTGCTGAGAACGGCCGCTCCGGCGCTGCCGACGTAGCGCGGACCGTAGCGGTCGGCCAACACGCCGGTCGGAATCTGGATGAGCGCGTAGATGTAGAAGAAGGAGGCGTGCAGCGTCCCGAGTTGGGCGGCCGTCGTCCCGAAATCCGCGGTGAGCTGTTCGGAGAGAACGGCCGTCGAGAGCCGGTGGAGGTTGACGAGCAAGAACACCGTCGCGAGCGCACCGAAGGCGAGCCATCGACGCTTCGTCGGGTCGGTGAGGACGTTCACTCCCGACACGTTTTCGACAGTTCGTCCTAAGTGTTGTGCCGGCGGCGGGCGTCCGGCCGAAGGCGGTCCGACGGGAGGACGCGGTCGACGCTTCGGGCGACGTTGCAGGCGAATCAGGCGAAGGTTATCTCCTCTCGTGCGTGGACTTCGCCGAACAGCCACTCGGCGTGTTCGAGGGCGTACTCGCGGTGGTCGTCCTCGATGTAGCCGACGGCATCTTCGAGGAGAATCGGCCGGTAGTCTCGGAGTCCGGCGCTGCCGGCGGTGTGGAGCACACAGACGTTCGCCAGTGTCCCGCAGATGAGGAGGTCGTCGATGGCGTGGCTCTCCAGCCACCCCTCCAGTTCGGTCTGGTGGAAGGCGTCGTAGGTGTGTTTCACGACGACCAACTCGTCGTCGCGTGGGTCGAGTTCTTCGACCAACTCGGCCTCCCACGACCCTTCGAGGACGTGTTCACCCCAGCGGTCGAACTCGTCGTAGTAGTGGTTGCCCTCGAACTGCTCGGGCGGGTGTACGTCGCGGGTGAAGACGACTGACGCACCCGCGGCGCGGGCGTCGTCCACGAGGTCGACACACGGCTCGATGGCTTCCTCGCTCCCGGGCGCGTACAGTGACCCATCGGGGTGACAGAAGCCGTTCTGCATGTCGACGACGACGGCGGCGGTGCTGTCCGGGTTCAATTGGAGGCTCATGGGTTGCGATTCGGGCGGCGAGCGCAAAACCGTTATCCCGCGGGCGAGGCCACCGGGCTGTCCGACTGCCGTGAACTTTTGCTCGTGGAGGCCGTCGGTGTCGGTAATGAAGCGGCGACCGACGGCTGCGATTGCTCTGGCGGTGCTGCTCGTTCTAGCGGGCTGTTCGGCCGGCTATCAGTCGCCCGCGCCCGAACCCGCCCCACCGCCCGACGACGAGCAGTTGGGCTACTACGACGGCTACTGGCACAACGACACCTTCGAGTTCGACGCTTCCGACGGACTCACGGAGGGTCAACAGGAGGCGGTCGTCTCGCGGGCGATGGCACGCGTCCAACTGCTGCGGAATCAGCGCTTCGAGGAGCGCGTCGACGTCGACATCATCTCTCGGCGGGAGTACCGCGAGGAGTTCGGCAACGTCACCACGCCGACGCCCGGCGAGAATACTCGCATCTTGCAGAACACCCAGTACGAGGCGCTGTTGCTGGTCGGGTCGGACCGCGACAGCGTCGACGTACGGCGGGGGAACCGCGGCGACAACGTCCTCGGGTTCTACCAACCGGGAAGCGAACGACTCGTCATCGTCAGCGAGTCCGACCCCGCGACGCTGGAGGGCGAACTCACGCTGGCCCACGAACTCGTCCACGCCCTGCAGGACCAGCGGTTCAACCTCTCGTCGCTGCCCACCGGAACGATGGACACGGTCAACGCTCGCAACGGCCTCGTCGAGGGCGACGCGACGGTTGTCGAGAACGCCTACCGCCGCAACTGCGAGAGCGGCGAGTGGGAGTGTGTCAGCGTCGATACGGGTAGCTCGGCCGGCGCCCCCGGGGAGAACTTCCACTTCGGCGTCTACTACGCGGGCTTCTTCCCGTACTCCGAGGGGCCGTCGTTCGTCAATCACCACCGCGAGCGCGGCGGATGGGGTGAAATCGACGACATGTACGGCGACGTCCCCGACACCAGCGCAGAGATAGTGTATCCCCGCACCTACGGCACTGACGACTACGGAACGGCAACGGTCGCCGACCGAACCGACGAGGAGTGGAACCGCGTCGCCCCGACGAACGGCCCCGACTACGCGACGGTCGGACAGGCCGGCCTCGTCTCGATGTTCGCCTACACGCTCGCCGACGACTACGACCGCGAGAACGCGCTCATCGACAGCGGAGCCTTCTACAACCGCAACGCGACCACCGGGCGACTCGATTCGACCCGGCCGTTCACCTACGACGTCTCCTACGCCGAGGGGTGGTACGCCGACCGACTCCACGCCTACGCCGCCGGCGACGAAACCGCCTACGTCTGGAACGTCACGTTCGACGACCGGGCCAACGCCACCGAGTTCCACGGGGGCCACGCCGACCTGCTGGAGTACTGGGGCGCCGAGACCGTCGAAACCCGCGAGGAGTCGACCGTCTGGCGGTTCACCGCCGCCGACAGCCCCTTCGACGGCGCGGTGTGGGTCGAGCGGGACGGCCGGTCGGTGACGGTCGTCCACGCACCGACCGTCGACGACCTCGGCGACGTGTACGCACCGGCCGACGGCTGATTGGACGGCGACAGCGACACTCCGGCGGACAACGACTACCTTTTTCGACGTGCCCCACGAGTCACCGATATGTTCGACATCGTTCCGGAGTCCGCCATCGTCGAGGGCCGGGCGACGGACGCCTACTTCCTGCGGACAGAGGAGGCGCTGGAACACGCCGGTCGGAACCCCGAAGTCGTCGCGGAAGTGACCGCAGACCAGTTCGCCACCGGCGCCTTCGAGGTGTTCGCGGGCGTGAGAGACGCCGCGAACCTACTGGCGGGCTACGACGTGGACGTAGACGCCCTGCCGGAGGGGACGCTGTTCGACGGCGGCCCCGTGATGCGCATCGAGGGGCCGTACCTGGAGTTCTGTCGGCTCGAAACGTCGCTTCTGGGCTTTCTCTCTCACGCCTCCGGCATCGCGACGGCGGCACTGGAGGCGCGGCGGGCCGCTCCCGACAGTTCGATTCTGAGTTTCGGCGCCCGCCACGTCCACCCCTCTATCGCCACCGTCGTCGAGCGGAACGCGCTGTTGGCCGGCCTCGACGGCTTCTCCCACGTCGCCGCCGGCGACCAGCTCGACCGGACCGCGTCGGGGACGATGCCGCACGCGCTGATGATATGTTTCGGTCCCGGGAATCAGGAGGAGGCCTGGCGGGCCTTCGACGAGGCGGTCGACGAGGAGATTCCCCGCATCGCACTGTGTGACACCTACGACGACGAGGCCGACGAGGCGGTTCGCGCCGCGGAGTTGGGCTTCGACAGCGTCCGCCTCGATACGACCGGCTCTCGGCGCGGCGACTTCCGGCACATCATCCGCGAGACCCGCTGGGAACTCGACGCCGAGGGCCACGAGGACGTCGAGATATTCGTCAGCGGCGGCATCACGCCCGAGACGATTCGGGAACTGCGCGACGTGGCCGACGGCTTCGGCGTCGGCAGTTACATCTCCAACGCCGACCCGGTGGATTTCGCCCTCGACATCGTCGAAATCGAGGGCGAACCGGCCGCCAAGAAGGGCAAACTCTCGGGGACGAAATCGGTGTACCGGACGCCCGACGGCGGCCACCACGTCGCCTTGGCCGACGAACCGGGGCCGACCGACGGCGAGTCGCTGTTCGAACCGCTCGTCCGCGACGGCGAGGTCGTCGCCGAGTTCGACCTCGATGCGGCCATCGACCGCGCGGCGGCCGACGCCCGACGCGTCGGCTTCCGGGCCGCCGAGTGAGTCGCCGCTCGGACCACCGAATCCCTTAAACGGGCGACTCGCCTACCGACGAACGGCAGAGGAAGCCCGGTCCCCGTGGGTTCGCCCTCGACGGCTTCGCCGTTCCGGCGTTTCGCGCCGTGGGCGCGCGTGTCGGCGGCTATGCCGCCGATTTATAACGTGCCGTGGGCACGCTCATGAGGAAAGTCCCCCCACCCTCCGGGCAGGTGACCGGGCGCAAGCCCGGAGCGGGAGACCGCTGGCACTGGAACAGAAACGAGACCACTTCCGCCGAGCGATGAGGCGCGAGGGCCGCCGACGGCGGCTCTCGGCGCTTGCGGCCCCGCCGCGAGCGCGCGAACCGACCCGTAAGGGAAGGGAGTTGACCCGCCGAGCGCGCGTGGTCGTTAGACCGCGAGTAGACGCGGAAGAACGGATGGAACGGCGAATCCTCACCGGTGCAAGCCCGTCGCACTTGGTAGCCCGGAGACGCGACGGGTGCTCAGCCGAATGCCGGGTGAAAACAGAAGGGGGCTTACTACCCTCAGCCACTACGCGAACAGCGGCGGCCCTGCCGAGAGTCGGCGCTTCGCCCCGCCGAACCGGTCGAAACTGTCTTTTATTTCACACGCGTCCGTCGAGTCGATGAATCGTCGGTGGTGTGCCGTCGCTGTCGCGCTGTTGCTCGCCCTGTCGGGGTGTGTCGGACCGATAAATCCGGACGTTCTCGAACACACCGACAACTGGGACGGCGACCCCGACAACCACTGGCGCTCGGACGTCATCACGGTCAGCTACCAACCACCGGCCGGCGACGACCGCGACTACCGACGGCTGGTCCACCGCGCGGCGGCCTACTGGACCGAGAACAGCCAGCGGTACGCGGGCTATGACGTGGGGCTACAGGTGGTCGACTCCGCCGAGGACGCCGACATCCGCGTCCGATTCGTCGAGCGCGTCTCCGAGTGTGGCGCCCACAGCGACGAACACACCGCCGGCTGTGCGCCCGTTCTGACCGACGCCCGGCAGGTCGACCGGCCGGTCGACGTGCGGGTCCGCACCGGTCTCTCCGGCGATTCGACCGTCCAGGTGCTGAAACACGAGTTCGGACACACCCTCGGGTTGCGCCACGGTGATGCCCCACAGGAAGTCATGCAGGCGTACTCGTCGTTGAACACCGTCCCGAAGCCGAACGCGACCGACCGCGCGCTGCCCTGGCGGACGAACGACCTCCTCGTGTACGCCGACTACGAGTCGCTGCCGGAGGCCGACCGCGAGGAAGCCAGACGGCAGGTCCGGGCCGCACTCGGCTACTACGCCGACGGCGCCGACGGCACCGTCCCTGAGAACGTGACGTTCTACGCCGCCGATTCGCGCGAATCGGCCGACATCGTCATCGAGTTCGGCGAGACGACCTCGTGTCGAACCGGCCCGGGGTCCTGCGGTACCCTCTCGGGCGGCGACGAGGACGGCGACGGCGCCCTGGAGTACTACGACTCGCTAACTATCGTGTTGGCCGACCTCGATGTCGACGTAATCGGCTGGCACGTCGGCCGGTGGCTGGGAACCGGGTTCGGACACACCGACGACAGCGAGTACCCCGAACCGCTCAGAGAGAGCGCGAGCTACGAGGAACGGCGGAGCGCGTGGTGGGAGTAGCTTCGACGACGACCGGTATTGAATTTCGAACTCCGACGAACGTTTATACGCACGGAGTGAAACTTGCTTGACAGACGCGGAGTGCTACCATGGAACACGTACTACCCGGCGGGCGACTCTCCCCACTGCCCGACGCCACCGAAGCCCAACGGAAACTCAGTCGGACGGCCTTCGAGTTGATTTCGACCGGGTCGACTCTCCAGCGGGAGACGACGAGTGCCGCCCGCGCGATGACGCACATGCAGTTACACGCCATCGAACGCACGACCGGCGTGGATTCGGGGTGTGTCCACGGAGTCGTCGACGGACGCTTCGACTCGATGCAGGAACTGTCCGACCGCGCCGAAGACCGCTTTCTCACGACGGTGCTGTCGATGAGTCAACTGACGGCGACGTACGCCGAAACGTTCGACGACGCCGTCGCACGGGTGATTCCCTCCGACCCGAACGACGAGCGCGACAGGGACTGACTGCTCGCTACCCCTCGAACCAGAACTGGCCGTCCTCTTGGATTACCTCGCCGTCGACCTCCAGCCGCGAGGCCGACGAAACGTCGGTAATCATGTCGACGTGGACGGCCGATTCGTTGCCCGTCTCGCCGTCGGGGAGATTCGAATCGTAGGCACGGCCGACCGCCATGTGGACGGTGTCGCCCATCTTCTCGTCGAAGAGGATGTTGTCGGTGAAGCGGTCGATGCCGCGGTTCATCCCGATGCCGAGTTCGCCGAGGCGTCGAGCGCCGGGGTCGGTGTCCAACACCGACTGGAGGGCGTCCTCGCCCTGTTCGGCCGAAAAGTCGACCACCTCGCCGTCCTCGAAGACGAGGTGGACGTTCCGAACCCGGCGGGCGTTGATGGTCATCGGCACGTCGAAGAACACCTCGCCTGCGGTGTCGTAGGGGGCGGTGAACACCTCTCCGGAGGGAAGGTTATGGGAGTCGTAGGCCACCGACGCCGCGGAGTTCACCGCGGTCCGACCCTCGATTGACATCGTAATGTCGGTCGACGGCCTGTCCTCCCGTTCCGTGACGAGACGCACCTCGCTGCCGTCGTCGAGGACCTCCTTGACCTTCGCCATCCGTTCGGCCAGCGACTCCCAATCGCGCAGCACGGCGTCGTAGACGAACTCCTGATACTCCTCGTAGGCCATGCCGGCCTGCTGGGCGAGACTCCGGGTGGGGTGGACCGTCGACACCCAGTCGGTGTCCATCCGCGCTTCCCGAACGTCGCTTCGGGCGCGGGTGTAGGCCTGCCGCGTCTCGCTGTCGACGTCCGCCGTCGCCGTCGTGTTGCGGCCGCCGCCCAACCGGAGGTAGCTGTCGGCGTTCTCCACGAGCGCGAGTTCGTGGTCGCCGGCTTCGAAGTCGCCGTCGTGGGCCTTCAGATACGCCCGGGCGAGTTCGTCGGAGCCGTAGGTGGTCACGACGTTGGCACCGACCTCGCCGAGTTTCGCGGCGACGGCGACGCCCAACTCGTGGGCGTCCTCGGCGACGTCGACGAGGACGTCGTCGCCTGCCTCGATTCGTGCGCTCCACTCGACGAGTACCTCGGCGTGTTCGCGTACGCGTTCGTCCATACGTTCACCTCGACCGGGGTGCTAAACGGTCTTTCCGTCCACACGCATCTCGACCCCGGTCACCTCGAAGCGAGCACCGCCGTCGGCGCCTTCGGTCACCTCGATGTCCCACCCGTGGGCGGTGGCGATGCGCTCGACGATTCGGAGTCCGAAGCCCGTCCCCGTCTCGCTGGTCGTGTGGCCGGCCTCGAACACCCGGTCGCGTCGCTCCGGCGGGATTCCGGGACCGTCGTCTTCGACGTAGAACCCCTCGCCGCCGTCGAGTACGCCGACGGTCACTGTCGGGGCGTCGCCGGCGTATTCAACCGCATTGCGAAACAGGTTCTCGAACAGTTGCCCGAGGCGACTCGGGTCGGCCTCGAAGGAGCCGTTCGACGCGATTCGGAGAGTCGCATCCCGCGTTTCGACGGTTCGCCACGAGCGGCGAGCGGTCGCACCGAGGTCGACGACCCTGCGCTCGTCGACCGAAGTTCCCTGTCGGGCCAGCGCCAGTAAGTCGTCGATGAGCGACTCCATCCGGTCGTGGGCCTCCTTGACGTACTCGAGGTTGTCGTCGTCGTACTCCTGAAGCGCCAACTCCAGGTGGCCGCTCGCGACCGCGAGCGGATTTCGCAAGTCGTGAGAGACGACGCTCGCGAACTCCTCCAGTTGCTCGTTTTTCCGTTCGAGTTCGGCCTCCCGCTCTTTGAGTTCGGTGATGTCCCGACCCTCGGGGACGAGCAGGGTAACCTGACCGTTTTCGTCGGTGACTGGTCGAAGGGAGAAGTCGGTGATGATTTCCTCGCCGTCGCCGCCGACAATCGGCAGTTCGTCGCGGAAGAACTCGCCGTTTTGTGCCCGTTCAACTGCCTCTCGGGCCATCTCCCGGGTGCTGTCGTCGTACTGGAACCACGGCGTATCCCACAGCGGTTTCCCGGTGGCTTCCTCGCGAGTCGCATCGACGAACTCGAGTGCCGCATCGTTGGCCTCGATGAGCGTCCCGTCGGGTTCCATCAGTCCCGTGAACTGGAAGGTCTGGTTGAAGATGGCGTCGTATCGCTGTTCACGCTCGGCGCGGTCCAGCGCCGCCGTCGTCGTCGCTGCCAGCATCTCCGCGAACGCCTGCTCTTCCTCACCGAACTGCTCGGGATTGAGCGAGGAGGTGATGAACACCCCGTGGTCGCCGAGGGGGTAAACCAACCCGCTCCGAATCGGGGAGTCGATATCGAGGGCGCCGTCGGCGTCGGTGTCCTCGATGAGTCGGGACTCCCCGGACTCGAAGACCTCCCAGGCGAGCGTGTCGCCGTAGTCGGCACTCGAACGGTCGTAGTCGGGAGTCTCACCGACGTGTTCGCGCACCGCATCCGTCACGGCGGCGGCCCGGAGCGTTCCGTCACCGTCGTCGAGGTGGATACCGCTGAGCGGCAACTCGAGGGTCTCCTCGGCCGTTTCGACCGCGATGTGTGCGATTTCGGTCGGCGTTCCCGCACGTATCAGTTCGCGAGTCCGGCGGTGCAGTTCGTGTAGCCGATCTTCGCGGCGTTTCCGGTCGGTGATGTCCTGTGCCGTCCCCCTGATTCGAAGGGCACCGTCCGCACCTCGCTGTGGGTCACCCCTGATTTGGAGCCACCGGAACGCCCCGTCGTCGGCACGACCACGAACTTCGATGTCGAACGGCTCTCCGTCGGTGATTGCCTCCTCGATAGCCCGTCGAACGTGAGGGCGGTCGTCCGGATGATAGCGCTCGAGCGTCGCCTCGGGGTCGGGGGCGAAATCGAGCGGGACACCGAGGATGCGCCGAATCTCGTCGGTCCAGCGGAGTTCCTCGGCCTCGACGTCGTACTCCCAGCCGCCGATGTGAGCGATTCGCTGCGTCCGCTCCAGCAGGTCGTTTTTCCGCTCGATTTCGGCCTCCCGCTCGCGCTGGTCGGTGATGTCGCGGATGCTGACGAGCACTCTCGTCCGTCCGTCGATTTCGGCGGGCTTCAGCGTCGCCTCGACGCGGACGGACGTACCGTCGCGCCGTTTGTTGACCCACTCGACGGTCTGTGACCCCTCCTCGACGGTCTCCCGGAGCAGTTCGTGGGCGCGGTCGGCGGTGTATCCCTCCTGTTGCCCGCCGACCTCTTCGCTCGTTCGGCCGATGAGTTCTCCCCGCGAGTAGCCCGTGAGTTCGCAGTACCGCTCGTTGACGTCGAGGAATCGCCCGGTTTCGGGGTCGCGAACCGACATCGCGACGGCCGCCTTCTCGAACACTTCCCGATAGTTCGTCTCCGAACGGTGCCGAGAGACGAGGTCCTCGATGCGCCCCAGCAGGCGCTCGTGGTCGCGGCCCTCGCCCTGTTTGGGCACGTAGGCGTCGACGAAAGACGGAATCGATTCGTCGGCCGTCCGTTCGCCCACGTCATCGGTAAACAGCACGAGCGGGACCCCGGTGCCCTCCTCACGAACGGCTTCCAAGAGTTCGGACGCGTTCGGATCCGAAATCGCACAGTCACACACCACGCAGTCGGCGAGCTCAGTCGACAGCGCGTCGACGGACCCCGAATCGACGGTCGTCACCCGAAGGCTCTCGCGTGCGGATTCGAGTCGCCTCGATATGTCGTCAGCAGACGGTGGCCCGCTGTCGACGTACAGAACGTGAATCGTTCCCCCACCCATAGTCAGCACTATCGGTTTGAGACCATTAAAACGCGCGCTCGTAATCACGGCGTGAAAACGCCTCTCGACACCTCTATTGCAGTTTTAGAGGTTTGTAAGAAACCGGAAGGCTAGTCGTCTGCGGGCGTCGGCGCCGCGTCCATCTCGGTGTCTTCGGCGTAGGGGTACCACGTCATCTTCGTGTTGCCGAGGTAGGGGTCCTCGTAGGAGGTCTCCTCCGGTTCGGCCATCCCGGTGAGTTCGTCATCCTCGTGTCGAGCGATGAAATCGCGGAACGACTCACCGTCTTCGCGTTCGGACTCGTAGACCCGGAGCAGGTTGTCGATGTACCCCGGCACCTCGTCGGCGGCGACGCGCATCTCGACCCAGTCGGCGAACTGCGGGTTCTCGCCCAAGCCGCCGCCCAGTCCGATGTCGAAGGCCTCGACGGGTTCGCCGTCCTTGCGGGTCTTCATCCCGCGCAGGGAGATGTCGGCGATTTGCGGTTGGGCACAGGAGGCCGTACAGCCCGAGAGGTGGATGTGGAAGTCCTCGACGCCGTCGGGAACTTCGACGTTCTCCTTGAGCCAGCGAGCGTACCGGACCATCCGATTCTTCGTCTCGACGATGGAGAGGGAACAGTACTCGGTGCCCGTACAGGCGATAGAGCCGCGCATGAACGGGTGGGGGTCCGGCGAGTACTCATCCAGAAGTGGTTCGTCGAGGAACTCCTCGAGGTCATCCTCGGCGATGTCGGCGACGATGAGGTTCTGGCGCTGGGTGATGCCGATCATCTTCGAGCCGTACTCCTCGGCGAGGTCCGCGAGTTCGATGACGTCGTCGGCCGACTGGCGGCCGACGAGCACGGAGAGTCCGACGAAGTACTGGCCGTCGTTCTGTTCGTGGACGCCGATGTAGTCGCCGGGTTCGTCGGCCTTGCCGGCGTTGTAGTTGTACTGCTCTCGGAGGTTCTCCCCCGCCGTGGGGAGTTCGTACTCCATGTACTCCTCCTGGAGGACGCGGCGGAGCTTCTCGGGGCCCCACTCGTCGACGAGGAACTTGATGCGGGCGTTGAAGCGGTCTTCGCGGTCGCCGTGGTCGCGGAACAGCGCCGAGATGCCGGCCGACACGTCGGTGACGTTCTCGGGGCGGGCGAACACGTCGATGTCGCGGGCGAAGCGCTCCTCCTTCCGGGAGAGGCCGCCGCCAACGAGCGTGTTGAAGCCCTTGACTTCCTCGCCGTCTATTTCCTTGACCGCCGGCTCGAACGCGAGGTCGTTGATATCGCCCTGTCCGGAGCCGCGGGTGTCGCCGGTGACAGAGACCTTCCACTTCCGCGGGAGGTTCGAGAAGTCGTCGTTGCCCTTGAACTCCTCGTGGAGTTCCTGGATGACGGGCCAGGCGTTCAGGTGTTCGTCGGCGTCTCGGCCCGCGACGGGTGAGCCGACGATGTTGCGCCAGGAGTCGCCGCAGGCCTGAATCGTCGAGAGGTCGTGTGCCTCGAGTTTCTCGAAGATGTCGGGGATGTCCTGCAGTTGAATCCAGTGGAGTTGGATGGACTGTCTGGTCGTCCAATCGCAGTAGGCGTCGCCGAACTCGGGGTTCTCGACCGGTCCGGTGGCGTACTCCGTTGCGATTTCGCCGACGACCCGGAGTTGTTCGGGCGTCAGCCGACCGTTCGGCGTTCCGATGCGCATCATGAAGTACGACTCCTGGCCCTTCCGCTGGTGGTACAGTCCCCACCATTTGAACCGCTCGAACCAGGCGTCGCGTTCGTCTTCGGGGATGGAACTCCATCCCGCTTCGGCGAACTGGAGGAGGTGGTCCCGGATTTCCGTCCCGTAGACCTCGTCCTTCCAGCCCTCGACCTTGCTCGGCATATCCGTACCCTACGCTCCCATCCATATACCACGCCCCCTCTCGTCAAGCCTCCCCGCGTCTCACCCCTTCCGGAGAAAATCACCGCTTTCTCGTGTTCGCCACTACTCGGGTGGGCGGGCCAAGCGTCGCCGCCGCTCCGGGACGTGGACGCTCGTGGTATCGACGGGGTAGAACCGGCCCGATTCCGGGTCGACGACCCGCCCCAAGGTCAGCCAATCGGTGACGCCGCTTTCGCCGCAGTCGATACACTGGCCGGCGATACGGCCCTCGACGTTCGGGTGGTCGACGCCGATTTCGACGAACCCCTCGGCGAGGAAATCGGCCATCTCACAGGAACAGAACTCCTGTCGGGCGAGCCACCAGAGGTCGCTGACGTTCACCTCGCGTGCGTCGTTGACGCTGAGCCACGCGCCGTCGTCGAGCTGGTGGACGGAGGTCGGCATACCCGGAGTCAGACCCCGCGTGCGTGTAAGACCGTCGACCGCCACAGCCGTTGCCGAGCGTCCGGAGATTCGGTGACGGTGCTCAAGCGAGTGATTCGGCCGCCTTCGTGCGCTTTCGTTCGAACAGCGCCGTCGGAGAAAGGGGCAGTACCGTCCGCAACACGGGAGCCCGGGTAGGGATTACGGGCTGAGAGTCCCTTATACGGGTGGCTGTAGTACGGAGCGACGATGACAGACCGACAGCGCGAGGGGACGCGTCAGCACACCTCCGCGGACGTGGCTCCCGAGCTGTACGAGGAGGATTCACGATGAGTAGGCAACTCGAAGACACGCCGGAAGACGAAGAGATAGACACCAGCCACCTCGACGACGTGCAGGACGGCTGCGGCTGTACCGAAATCTGGGAGCACATGTCGGACGAACGCGACGAGCGCGACGACTAACATCCGTGGCGAGACTGCCACGTAGCGGCTCGGAACATCGCGCTGGCAGCGGTGTTACACAGCGCCGAGACGTTTTTCATCCCGGTCGCCGTACCGCAGGGCAATGAATCGAGACTCGGACGGAGAGCCGCCGGCCGACCGCGAGTCGCCGGTCGGCGAGCCGGTCATTCGCCGTGACCCACGCGTCGCCGGCGACAGTGCCGTCCAGTTCGACCCCGACGACCCCGAGAGCCTCGCGGATGCTGCAGACACCGTCCGCCGGTTCGCCACCAACACCGTCGGCAGCGAGGACAACGTCTACATGCTTCGGGGGGCCGCCGCCTGTGCAGCTCTCGTTCGCGGCACCGGTTCGTACAAGGCCGCAGCCGAGCGTGCCGACGGCGAGGCGACTATCTCGTTTATCCGCAAGTGGGCCCGGGTCCACGACTTGCCGCGTTCCATCCGCCGCCACGTCGCGTTGGGCGAAATCGCACCCACTGCCGCCAAACACATCGCCCGCGTCTCCGGCGAGTCGCGGTACCTGTTGGCGTGGGCGGCGCTCGACCACGACCTCACCGTTCGGGAGGTCCGCTCCATCGCCTCCCGCGTCAACGGGGGAGCCACGGTCGAGGACGCCCTGGCCGCCGAGGGCATCGACCTCGGGGTGCTGTCGGTGTCCATCCCGCCGGACACCTACCGGGAGCTCCGCCGCCACGCCGCCCTCGAAGAGGTCGACCCCGGCGACATCGTCGCCGAGGCACTCGAGGAGTATCTGTAATCGAAAGGATTTACCGCGAACCGCGGCAAGTCGGTCGTGAGGGCCGATAGCTCAGTCCGGCAGAGCATCTGGCTTTTAACCAGATGGCCGGGGGTTCAAATCCCTCTCGGCCCGCTTTCGTGAGGAGCAATACACCGAGCAGTGCCGAGCACCGCGAGGCCTGCTCGGTTCCACGCGACGAGCAAAGCGGCCCAGGATTTGAACCCTGCAGGTCGCAGCGGCCGAGCGGAGCGAGGCCGACTGTCCTGCTCCGGTTCAAATCCCTCTCGGCCCGCTTTCGTGAGGAGCAATACACCGAGCAGTGCCGAGCACCGCGAGGCCTGCTCGGTTCCACGCGACGAGCAAAGCGGCCAGTCATAAACGGCCGGAGCATGGAGGCGGTACGGTTACCCCGTCGCCGCGAGATGCTCGGCTGTCAATGTCTACCGAGCACGGAGTCATCGACCAGCGAGTCGGGCTCCTCGGCGCGACGGGGCTCGTGGTCGGCAACGTCATCGGCATCGCCATCTTCGTCCTCGCAGCGCCGCTGGCGGCGGATGCCGGCCCCAGCGTCGTCTTCGCGATGCTTTTGGCCGGCGTCCCGCTCGTTTTTAGCCTGCTGACGATTCTCCAGTTGGGTGGTGCGATTCCGGTCGCCGGCGGCACGTACGTGTACGGCTCACGGCTCGTCGCGCCGTTCTGGGGGTTTGCGACGCCGTGGATGGTCGTTCCCGGCGTCTGGGCCGGGCTGTTGTTCACCGCCGACGGCTTCGCCGAGTACGTCGGCTACTTCCTCTCGATTCCACAGGAGGGACTGATGTACGCCATCCTGCTCGCCTTCCTCCTCATCAACGTCGTCGGCATCCGAGTCGTCGCGTGGCTCCAGATGGCGATGGTCGCCGTCCTCGTCGCCGGCATCCTCGCGTTCGTCGTCCCGGGCGCGTTCTACGTCGACGCGGGCAACTTCACGCCGCCGCTTCCGAACGGAGTCGGCCCGTTCGTCGTCGCCGTCGTCTCGCTGCACTTCCCGCTACGGGGGTTCAGCATGGTCATCGAAATCGGCGAAGAAATCGAGAACCCGGCGGCGAACATCCCGCGGGTTCTCGTGCTGTCGGCGGCCATCGGACTGACGCTCATGGTCGCGCTGTTGGCCGTCTTCGTCGGCGTCGCCGGCTGGCGCGGGGTCGGCGACCTCGACGCCGCGGTCGCCGCCGTCGCGGGGGAGTTCCTCCCGGCGCCGCTCGTCGGTCTGGTCGTCGTCGCGGCGCTGTTGGGGTCGCTCACCTCCGTCAACACCACCTTCGCCAGTTACTCCCGAACCATCATGCGTGCGGCCCGGGACGACGTGATTCCCGAGGCATTCGCGGCGCTCGGCGACCGATTCGACACGCCACACCGGTCGGTGCTGTTGCTCGGCGTGCCGCCGGTTCTCCTGGTCCCGGTCACACCGTCGCCGGTCGTCCTCTCGATTTCGCTGTCGCTCGCCATTCTCTTCGCCGTCTTCGTCGGTGGGCTGGCGCTGTGGAACCTCCCGAAACTGTTCCCCCAGCGCTACGAGTACTCGCTGTACCGGCTCCCGTTGCCGTTGCTCCGGGTGACGGCGGTCGGCAGTGTCCTCTCGGCAGTGGTGTTGTGGGTCGCGCTGCTCACCGAACTCCCGTGGATAGGGGCGGTCGTCTTCGGGTGGCTCTGTCTGGGATGGGTCGTCTTCCGGCTTCGGGTGCGGCGGTTCCGACAGGCGGGCGTGGACCTCCCCGAGCGGATGCGACGGCTCCACGACCACGAGTCCTAGCGCAGTTCTTTTCCGGCGGAATCGCGTGTGTCCGGGTATGAGCGACTTCGACCGCGAAGCCGAGCGCGAGAAGCTGCGCGAGCAGTTCGAGCGCGACAAACAGAAACGGGAAGCCTCGGAGCGGATGAGCGAACTCCTGTTACAGGGCGCGACGATGACGAACCGCCACTGCCCGGAGTGTCACTCACCGGTGTTCCGCTACGACGGCAAGGAGTTCTGTCCGACCTGCCAGCGTGAGGTCACCGAGGACGGCGAGTTCGCCGACGATGCGGGCGCCAACGGCGAAGGGACCGCGACGGCCGAGTCGGCCGACGCTCAGGCCGCTACCAACGGGGAGGCGGAGGTCGACGACACTGCGAGTGCCGAGGGCGAGGTGGACGCCGGTGTCGAGCAGCCGGAGACGCCAGACACACCCGAAACACCGGAGACCGAACCGGCCGCCGACCAGCCCGCCGAGACGCGACAGCCCGCAGAAACGCAGACGGCCGAGGAGACGCGCCCGGCACCGGCTCGCGACCGACGGCCCGCCCGCGTCGACCCGCCGGCCCGCCGCGAGCGCCCGACCGCCGAATCGGAGGCTGGCGACCTCGGCGAGGCGGAGGCGGCGCTCGTTCGCGAGATAACCAACCTGACCCGACGGGCCGAGGAGACCCGAGACGTGGGTCGGAAACGCGACCTCTTCGCCGCCGCCCGCGAGGCGACCGAGACGCTTCGGGAACTCCGACGGGTCTGATTAACACACCGGCTTGGGGTCGATGCCCAGCGAATCGAGACTGTCGGCATACTCGCCGTAGGCGGCGTCGATGGCCTCGCCGGCGGCCACCGCAGCGCGCTCCCAGTCGTCGTCGCTTTCACACACCGCGTCCAACAGCGCCGCGCCCGCCTCGACCTGTTCGTCGGTTTCGGTTCGGAGGTCACGGAACGTCTCGGCGGCGTTGTCACCTTCGTTGACGAAGAAGTTGATGACCTGCAGGAGGCTCCGGGAGGCGACGAGCGGTCGAGCGACGAGTCCCGCACCGACACGGGCGGCGGTGTCGTCGAGTCCCCGAAGGTAGTCGTGGAGGTCGTCGGGGGAAGGGTCCCCGGCGTCCACCTCGCCCAGCGCGGACACCCGCTCGGCGTGGTCGCGCTCGCGGTCGGCCGCCTCGGCAAACGCCGCCCGGGCTTCGTCGTTAGCTTCGTCGTCGGCCCACGTCTCGAAGGTCGCCGCGGCGCGGGCCTCCGCTTCGGCGGCGGTTTCGAGCACCGTCTCGCGGTCCAGTGCGGCCCGCGTCGTCGCGACGAGTGCCTTCTCGGAACCGAGGCGGTCCAGCGCCGTCTCGTTGTCCGCCCGGACCCGGTCGATGAACTCGGAACTGTCCATGCGGTGTGTGGGTGTCCCACGCACAAATAACTCCGCGGCGCGCCGGCGGGTCGGTTTATGCCACCGAAACACGTAGAGTGAGGCATGTCCGACACCGCAGGTGAAATCGCTCCGGAGGCACTCGCCGACCGCATCGAGTCCCGACGGCGGGTCGCTCTCCTCGACGTGCGGAACCGCGAGGAGGTCGACGCCTGGCGAATCGACGGTCCGAGCGTCGAATCGGTGAACGTCCCGTACATGAAGTTCCTCAGCGCCCAGGCGACCGGTGGCGTCGAGGAGTTAGTCGACCCCGAGGAGTCCTACGTCGTCGTCTGCCCTCGCGGTGAGGCCAGCGCCGAAGTCGCGGCGATGCTCACCGACGCCGGCGTCGACGCGGTCAATCTCGCCGGCGGCATGCACGGCTGGGCGCGGGTGTACCGCCGACAGCGAATTTCCG
The DNA here is from genome assembly GCF_013391635.1 of Natronomonas gomsonensis. Taxonomy (GTDB): domain Archaea; phylum Halobacteriota; class Halobacteria; order Halobacteriales; family Haloarculaceae; genus Natronomonas; species Natronomonas gomsonensis_A. The sequence continues at coordinate 559,221 of NZ_JACAWU010000001.1, forward strand.
GCGACGCGACGGCGGCGACTGTGTATCAGTACCACCGGCCCGCGAGCGGCTGTCTCGGCTACCTCGTCGTCTCCGGCGAGGAGGCACTCGTCGTCGACCCGCTGCGGGTGTTCGCCGACCGCTACGCCGCCGATGCGGAAGCCGACGGCGCCTCGGTCGAAGCCGTCCTCGATACGCACGTCCACGCCGACCACTTCAGTGGCCTCCGGCGCGTCGCCGAGACGACGGGGGCGAGGGCACACCTCTCGGAGACGGCGGCCGACCGCGGCGTCGCCTACGAGGTCGAGACGGTTGCCGACGGCGACCGAATTCACGTTGGCGACCACACAATCGAGGTGCGCTCGACGCCCGGCCACACCACGGGTGCGGTGTCGCTGCTCGTCGACGACCTGCTGTTGTCGGGGGATTCGCTCTTTCTCGACGGCGCTCCCCGCCCCGACCTCCAGAAGGGCGACGAGTCCGCCCCCGAGTTCGCCCGAACGCTCCACGAGACGCTCACCGAACGCCTCGCAGCGCTCCCCGACGAGACGGTCATCGTACCGGGTCACGTCCCGCCCGGAACAGAACCAGCCGAAGACGGCACCTACACCGCACGACTCGGCGACCTTCGGGAGCGACTCGCCGTCTTCTCGGAGTCACGCGAAGCGTTCGTCGAGCGAGTGCTGGAGTCGATGGGGGCACCGCCCGCGAACTTCGAGCGCATCATCGCGACGAATCTCGGCCGCGAGACCGTCGCCGAGGACGACGCCTTCGAGCTGGAACTCGGGCCGAACAACTGCGCCGTCGCGGCCGACTGATTCATTCCTCGCGGCGGTCGGCGTACGCCGTGCCGGTCACTTCCCGAATCCGCTCGGCGGTCACCGCGCCGACGCCCTCCACGTCGAGCAAGTCGTCTTCCTCGGCAGTCATCACACCCTCAACGCTGCCGAAGTGTTCCAACAGCGCCCGCGCGGTGATGGGTCCGACCTCCGCGATAGAGCCGACGACGTACTCCTGCTGTTCGGTCAGCGTCTTGCCGCCCTTCTCGCCGTGGACCGAGACGGTCCGGTCGTCGGTCTCCTGTTCGCGCGTGGCGATGACCTCCAGTAAGTCGGCGGTCTCCTCCTCGTCGGCGGTTTGCATCACGCTCGCGCCGAAGTCGACCGCGAGCGACGCGAGCGCCCCCCGAATCGCGTTCGGGTGGACGTTGCGGGCCTCGTAGAGCCGTTTGCCCTCGATGATGACGACCGGCCGGGCGTAGTAGCGGGCGGCCGCGCCGACCTGCTCGAACATCGAGCGGTCGCCGCCGACGAGCGTATCGAGGAAGTCCTCGACGGATTTGCGCTCGACGACGACCCTATCGGAGAGGACGTAGTCGCCGACTTCGAGCGTCTCCAGTCGCGTTTCGATGCCATCCCGCGTCGAGAGGTCCCGAGCGATGTGGGAATCGAGTTCGCGCTGGTCGGCGACGATTTCGACCGTCTCGCCGTCGGGTTCGGCCGCTGCGACGGTTCTCTCCGGTTCGGTGTCGTCCGTCTCGCCGTCGGCCTCGCTGTCGGCCACCTCGCCGGCGAAATCGGTGAGGCCGGCCTGTCCGTCGCCGTCGGTTTTGTCGGCGGTTTCGGCGTCGGCTTCCGTCTCGTCGTCGCCGTTCTCGTCCTCGTCGTCCTCGTCGTCACCCGCCGCGTCCTCGAACTCCGCCAATCCGGTCTGTTTGGCGATTTCGGCCTCGATTTCGCCCTCCATGTTCTTCAGTTTCCGGAGTTCCTCCTCCATCTTCTTCTCCTCGTTGCGGGAAATCCAGAAGAACGCCTCGTCGCGGGTGTCCTCGGCGAGGAGGACGACCACGCGGCCATCGCTGGCGCGGCCGGTTCGGCCCTTCCGCTGGATGGAGCGGATACCCTTTGGGACGGGTTCGTAGAACAACACGAGGTCCACGTCGGGAACGTCCAGCCCCTCCTCGGCGACGCTGGTGGAGACGAGCACCTCGAACTCGCCGTTCCGGAAGGCGTCGAGGGTCTCCTTCTGTTCTTTCTGGGTCATCCCGTCGGAGCCCTCCTTGTCGCCCTGCCCGACGAACCGCTCGGTGGTGAAGTGCTCGCCGAGGAACTCCGTCAGCGTCTCGGCGGTGTCCCTGGACTCGGTGAACACGATGACGCGTTCGCCGTCCTCGATACCCAGCGTCTGGGCCAGGAGGATGCGCGTCCGGCGGAACTTCGGGTGGAGGTCCTCGAAGGCCTCGGCATTCCGCATCGCGTTTTTCACCTTCGGCTCGCTCACGAAACGCTGGCTGGCTTTCGATGCACCCGAGGAACGGGCGGCGTCCCGCTGGCGTTCGAAGTACCGACGTAGGGACTCGACGCTCTGGGTTTCGACCAACTCGACGGCCCGCCGGAGTTTCATTATCTCGGCGTGGGCGGACATCCCTTTGTAGCCGTCACCGTCGTCGTTGTGGATGAGGTCCTGCAGTTTCGCCCGGATGGCGTTCAACTGCGTCTGGGACATACTCGGGTCCGTCGAGTTGGTGACACCGAGTTGCTTGAGTTTCTCCAGTCGCTCCGATATCACCTCGTTGAGGGCGTCCCGAATCTCGATGACCGTCTCGGGAAGTTCGACGCGCTCCCACTCGACGCTGGTGTCGTGGGTGTGTTCGGCCACGTCGGCGTCGTCTTCGGTCATCACCGCCACCTCCCGCAGGCCGAGGTTGTCACAGACGGTGAGAATCTCCTCCTTGTCGCCGCCCGGCGAGGCGCTCATCCCCGTGACGAGCGGATTCTCGGCGTCCTCGTGGTAGCGTTCGGCGATGTAGTTGTAGGCGTAGCCGCCGGTGGCGCGGTGACACTCGTCGAATGTGATGTGTGTCACGTCGGCCAGCGAGACGCGGTTGCCGACGAGGTCGTTCTCGACGACCTGCGGGGTCGCACAGACGACCTTCGCGGAGTCCCACAACTCGGCGCGGTCGTCGGGCCGGACGTCGCCGGTGAAGACGACCACGTCCTCGTCGTCGACGGCCAGCGCCTCCCGGTAGAAGTCGGCGTGCTGTTGGACGAGTGGTTTCGTCGGCGCGAGCAGCAGCGACTTGCCGCCGTGCTCGGCCAGCCGCTCGGCGGTGACGAGCAGGCTCACGGCCGTCTTGCCGAGTCCGGTCGGCAGACAGACCAGAGTGTGGTCGCGGGTCGCGGTGTCGGCCAGCCGGAGCTGGTAGCGGCGCTTCTCGAGGAGGCCGTCTTCCAGCATCGGCCCCTCGATGTACTCCGGGCCGTCCGTCGCTGTCGCCATCTACCCGGCAGTTCGTCGTTTCGGCGGATAAGGGTTCGGCCAGCACGGTGAAAGTAAACGACAGCCGTCCGTGACCGTGCGTTGCGACGCCGTACCACGAAAAATCCGACGTTTTAAACGTTCAGAGAGTCTATTTGTATTGTGACAGAAGAGACACAACGCAAGAACCTCCGGATGCCGGGGGAAGACGAGATGTTCGCCGTCGTAACCGAGATGCTGGGTGGCCGCCGCGTGCGCCTCCGGTGTAACGACGGCAAGGAGCGAATGGGCCGAATCCCCGGCCGCATGCGCTTCCGGACGTGGGTCAACAAGGACGACGTGGTTCTCATCGAGCCGTGGTCGTTCCAAGACGAGAAGGCGGACGTCGAGTGGCGATACGACGGCCAAGACGCCGCCCAACTGCGTCGCGAAGGCCACATCGAGTAATTTATTCAGTTCGGCGCGCCTCCGCGGGCCGACAGTTGATTCCAGCCCACTCCCGAACGCTCAGTCCGCACTCGAAGCCGCCCGTTCGCCGGTCGTAACCAACCGCTCGAACAGCCCGGCGTACTGCATGAACAGCGTTCCGAGGATGCTCATCACGAGGACGTAGCCAACGGCCACGGAGGGAATCGTCTCGGTCAGCACGACCGAGCCGCCGGAGCCGGCCGCGAGCGCCGCGATGATGAGCGAGAACTCCCCGCGAGTGACCATTCCACAGCCGACACGGACGCTACGGCGGTCGTCGAGGCCGTAGATGCGACCGCTGAGAAAGCCCGTCAGGAGTTTCGTCGGCGTCGTCGCGACGACTAACACGACGAGGAGCCCGGCAATCGCCACGCTCCCGAAGACTGTCGGGTCCGTGTTGAGCCCAATCCAGAAGAAGAAGACGGCCGCGAACACGTCGCGAAGGGGGATGAGTCGTCGTTCGAGGTCGTGAAGGTGGTCGGTTCCCGAAAAACCCATGCCGATGAAGAAGGCGGCGACGGCTTCGCTGACGCCGAGCGCCAACGCACCCCCGGCGACGAGGACCGTGATGGCGACAGCGCGGATGACGAACATCTCTTGGGAGTCGACATCGAGGAACGCCTCGAAGTACGCCGACCCGAAGTAGACCGCGGCCACGAGGACGGTCAGAAAGCCCATCGCGATTGCGACCTGCTGGAGCACCTCGATGAACGTCCCGCCGCCGAGTATCACCGCCGACAGCACGGCGAGATAGAAGGCGATGAACAGGTCCTCGAAGACGAGCGTCCCGAGCATCGGTTGGGCTTCGTCGTTGGCAATCCACCCTAAATCGATGAGCGACTTCGTGATGACCGCCGACGAGGAGATGTAGACGATGCCGCCGAGGACGAACGCCTCCAGAACCGACCACCCCAAGGCGAGTCCGATGGCGACGCCGATAGGGAGGTTGACCGCGAGGTCGAGCGCTCCGGCTTTCCCGATGTTCTCCTTCGATTCGAGCAGTCGGTCGAGGCTGAACTCCAGGCCGAGAAAGAACAACAGGAAGACGATACCGAACTCCGCCAACAGCGTAATGAACTCCTGGTCCTGCAGGGCGGGCAGGCCGAGCGCCCCGAAGACGTACGGACTGACGAGCACCCCGGAGATGACATAGAAGGGAATGACCGACAGGTCGATTCGGTGTGCGACCGCCCCGGCAACGGCGAGAACGCTGAACATCACACCCGCCTCGAACAACAGCGCCGCCATCGTCAGGCGTCCGTGTCGGCGTCTTCGGTGGGGTCGTCGGCCGCCGCCGCGGCTTCCTCACCGGGTGCGTCCGTCCCGGCGGCCAACCGCTCGACGCGGTCACAGGCGTCGCGGCCCCCGATGATGACCAGCGTATCGCCTGCCCGGATGGTGGAGTCCGCATTAGGGTTGGATTCGGTCTCGTCGTCGCGCTGGATGGCGACGACGGACGTGCCGGTCGTCTCCCGGAAGTCGACTTCCGCTAGCGTCTTGTCGACCAACTCCGACCCCTCGACGACGTTCACCCACTCGAACAGCGTGTCGTCGTCGAGCATCGTCTCGGTCGTCTCGGTGGCGACGGGCTGGAAGTACGCCCCCTCCAGAATCGTCCCCACCTGTCGAGCCAGTCGGTCCGAGAGTTCGAACAGTTTCTCGGAGTCCTCCTCGCCGCGCCGCCGGAACACCTCCCGCTTGCCGGTGTTGTGCGTGACGACAACGAGTTGTTCGTCGTCGTCGATTTCGATTTCGAACTTCTTGCCGACGCCCGGCAAGTCCGACTCGTAGACGGTCATACCCGGTCGTCGGTCCGTGGTCAATAAAAGGTGTAGGTCGGACCAGCCCTACAGTTCCGACAGCGTCGCGCCACCGACCAGTCGCCGCAGCGCGCCGGGCAACTCGTCGACGGCGACGCGAGTCTGGTCGGTCGAATCGCGCTCCCGGACCGTCACCGTCTCGTCTTCGAGCGTCTCGTAGTCGACGGTCACGCAGTAGGGGGTGCCGACCTCGTCCTGTCGGCGGTACCGACGGCCGATGTTGCCGGTGTCGTCGTAGGCGACCTCGAAGCCACTTTCGCGGAGTTCGTGGGCCAACTCCTCGGCGCGGTCGTCGAGGCCGTCTTTCGTCATCAACGGGAAGACGGCGACCGTCGTCGGCGCGATGTCGGCGGGCAAATCGAGGAACGCCCGCTGTTCGCCGTCGACCTCGTCGGTGCCGTGACGATGGATGAGGACGCTGTAGACGAGGCGGCCGACGCCGAAGGAGGGTTCGACGACGTGCGGCGTGATGTGCTCGCCGGCCTCGGTCTGTTCCTCGACCGAAAAGCCGGTCTTCTCGACGGGGACGGTGTAGGACTCGCCGTCGACCTCGACGGTGACTTCCTCGCCGTCGAACGCCGAGCGGTCCCGGCCCGCAAGCGACTCCAGGGCGTCGGCCACGTCGCCGGCCGAACCGCCAAATTCGGGGCCGAGATAGCTCATATCGGGGTCGACCGTCGCCCGCTCGACGGTCTTCGGTTCGTCGTACTGGCGGAACAGCGTGAAGTCCTCGCCGGAGTACTCGCCGTGTTTCGAGAGGTCGTAATCCGAGCGGTAGGCGAAGCCGGTCACCTCGATCCAGTTGCCGCCGAGTTCGGTTTCGGCGTCCCAACAGTCGGCGGCGTAGTGTGCCCGCTCGCCCGCGAGGTGCTGGCGGTACCGGAGCCGCTCCATATCGATGCCGATTCGCTCGTAGAAGTCCATCGCCCGACCGAGGTAGTAGGCGACCCACTCGCTGCCGATGACGCCCTCCTCGACGGCCTCGCCGACGGTGTAGGTTTCGACGCCGCCGTCGTCGGCGTTCTGTGCTTCGGCGGAGTACAGCGGTACCTCGACGTCCGCGACGCGCTCAAGCGGCGGTTCGTCCGTTTCGGGGTCGATGAAGTGCTCCAACTCGGCTTGGGTGAACTCCCGAACGCGGACGAGCGCCCGCCGCGGTGAAATCTCGTTGCGGTAGGCGCGACCGATTTGGGCGACGCCGAACGGTAACTGATTGCGGGCGTACTCCTTCAGTCGAGGGAACTCGACGAAGATGCCCTGTGCCGTCTCGGGCCGGAGGTACCCAGGCGAGGACGACCCGGGGCCGATGTTCGTGCCGAACATGAGGTTGAACTCCTCGACGTCCGTGTCGGCCAGCGACGCGCCACAGGAGGGACACTCGATGCCGTGGTCGGCGATGAGTTCGGCCACCTCCTCGGGTTCGTACGCCTCGGCGTCCTCGATGTCTTCGACGGCGTCCTCGACGAGGTGGTCGGCGCGGTGGGTCGCGCCGCACTCCACACACTCGATTATCATGTCGTCGAAGCCGTCGAGGTGGCCAGAGGCCTCGAAGACGGCCTCGGGCATCACGGTCGGCGCCTCCAGTTCCATGTGACCCTCCTCGCGGACGAAGATGTCGCGCCAGGTGTCCTCGAGGTTGCGCTTCAGCGCCGCGCCCTCCGGACCGTAGGTGTAGAAACCGGCCGTACCGCCGTAGGCCTCGTTCGACGGGAAGAAGAAGCCACGGCGCTTTGCCAGTTCCGCGAGGTCGTCCAACTCGGTCATACAAGCGCCTCCAGGAGGTCGACGTCTCTCACGACGCCCACCAGTTCGTCGCCGGAGACGAGCGGTATCTGCTCGATGTCGTTGGAAATCATCAGCTGAGCGGCCTTCCGTGCCGTCTTCGTCCGGGAGACGGTGACGAGGTTGGCGGTCATGTACTCCGAGACGGGGTCGGAGGGAATCTCGACGTTCAGCGTCGGCACCGCGCGGCTCCCGACGGCCTTGATTCCCTCCCACATCCACTCGTCGTCCTGATTGGCGACGGCGTCACCGGGGTCGGTCTCCCCCTGGACGACGCGTGCGACCTCGATGATGTCGACCTCGGTGAGCATCCCGCTGAGTGCACCCGAATCGTCCAACACGACGGCGTAGGGCACGTCGGCGTAGGAGAGTTCCCGCTCGGCGACCGTCAGCGGCGTTCCCTCGTAGACGGTGTTCACTTCGCGGGTGGCGAGGCCGCCGACCGACGTGTCGCCGTCCTCCTCGCCCTCGGCGATGGCCCGGACGATGTCGGTGACGGTGACGATACCGACCAACTCGCCGTCGTCGACGACGGGGACGCGGCGCTCGCCGGAGTCGACGACCAACTCGGCCACCTCGGTCAGCGTCGCCGACGACCCGATGGTGGGCACTTCCCGAACCAGAAGCGCCAACTGGTCTTCGTCGGGCTGTTCGATGAGCGACTCCCGCGTGACGAGTCCCCGAAACACCTCGCCGTCGTCGGTCGATTTGATAATCGGAACCGACGAAAATCCGCGATCCTGGAGGTACTCCAGAACGTCCTCTCGGGTACCGGGGATTTCGACGGTCACGACCTCCGACCGGGGCGTCATCGCGTCAGCAACGTTCATACCCACTGAGTATCCGCGCCTTCGTACTAAGTCCACCGACACCGATTCGTGTCCGTCGGCCGCTCGCGGAGGTGTCTTCTCTACTCCTCGATTCGCTCCTTCGAGAGGAACTGCCCCCACAGCCCCCGTCGGTCGGCGACCTCGTGGTAGGCGCGCTCGCGGAACTGCTCGTAGTCCTCGAACTGCCGGAGGAAATCGAAGATGTCCCGGGAGCCGGGGGGAACGTCGGCCCGTGCCAGCGCCTGCTCGATGGCGGCGCCACAGGAGTACACCGCATCGTCGGTGACCAGATGCGAGCAGTCCTCGTAGTCGTCGGGGAGTCGTTCCAGTTGTGCGTCGGTGAGTTCCGCGAACCCGACGATGTCGAGCGTCGTCTTGTCGGCGAAGTAGTCGGCCCACCACGTACAGAAGCCGCAGTCGTCGTCGTAGACGAACGTGTCGCTCATGTCCAACCGGAGGAACGCCGGCGGTTTAGGTTCCCCGTCTCAGGTAAACCGTCCAGTCTCGGCGCCACAGTCGACACACAGCGTCACCAGGGCGGCGCCGTCGTCGACCGAGTCGATTTCTTGGTCGGTCCGCTCGCCGCACTCCGGACACTCTCGGAGCAGAGTCAACTCGCCGGCGTCGGCCGGCGCGCCAATGCCGAGAGTTCGGACGCGGCCGTCGGTGTCGTTCCTGCTCCGCTGGAACTCGCCGGCGGCGAACCGAATCGCTTCACCCTCTTCGACCGCCACGTCGCCATCCTCGGTCTCGAACGTCAGGGTCCCGTCGACGACGTAGAACACCTCCTCTTGGTTCTCGTGGGCGTGATAGCCGAAGGCGGTGCTCTCGCCGGGGTCGAGTTCGTAAAAGCGCATGCTCATGTGCTCGGTTCCGAGAGCCTTCCCGAGCGGCCGCTTGACCGCCGACGGTCCCATCCAGTTGTCGAGGTCGTCTATGGTGGCTTTCTCCATACGCCGCTCTGGGAGGGCGATTAGCAAAAAGGAACCGGGCAGTTGGGCTACGTCACTCCGGCTTCAGCCCTTCGCCCTGCACGCGCATGACCGATTCGCCGTCGGGGAGGTTCGGCGCGTCGACCAGTTTGACGATGCGTTTGTTCCCCTTCGACTTCCGGAGGTACATCCGGAACGTCGACTTGTGGCCGAGGATGTTGCCACCGATGGGCTTCGTCGGGTCGCCGAAGAAGGCGTCGGGATTCGACTGGACCTGGTTCGTGACGACGACCGCGGAGTTGTAGAGGTTGCCGACGCGGTCGATGTCGTGGAGGTGCTTGTTGAGTTTCTGCTGGCGGTCGGCCAACTCGCCGCGGCCGACGTACTCCGCACGGAAGTGGGCCGTCAGCGAGTCGACACACAGCAGGCGGACCGGATACTCGTCTTCCTCGTATTCGCTTGCGATTTCCTTCGCCTTCTCGGCGAGCAGAATCTGGTGGTTGGAGTTGAACGCCTTCGCGACGTGAATCTTGTCGAGGAACGACTGGACGAGTTCCTCCATCGTCTCCTCGTCATCGATACTGCCCTCGATTTCGCGGTCTTCCAGCGCCGCTTCGAGGACGTCGTCCGGCAGGCCGCGGACCATCTCGTCGATGCGCTCCGGTCGGAACGTGTCCTCGCTGTCGACGAAGATACAGCGGCCGTGGAGTCCGCCCTGCTCTTTGGGGAGTTGGACGTTCACCGCGAGCTGATGGGTCACCTGCGATTTCCCGGCGCCGAACTCGCCGTACACTTCGGTGATAGATTGGGTCTCGACGCCGCCACCGAGCATCTCGTCGACTTCGGGAATGAGCCACTCGAGTTTTCCGATTTTCTCCCGGCGTTCGAGTACGTCCGTGCCGGTCTCGAAGCCACCAATGTCGGCGGCCTCGCGTGCGGCCTGGATGATGTCGTTGGCGTTCGATTCGCCCACGTCGGCGGTGTTCGAGAGTTCGCCGGGACTCGCGACGGCGACGCTCTGATACGATTCGAAACCGTTCTCCTGAAGCTTCTCTGCGGTCGCGGGCCCGACGCCCGGGAGGTCCTCGAGGTCTTCGCCTGATGCTGCCATATCCGTCCCTGTGTCCGCCCGGTACATAAAGCCTCGTTAACAGCCAAGTGAAAGTGAAAATGCGGGCAAGGAGCGGGGCGAAAATCGTGACCGACCGAAGGTTTAGAAACCGAGCCTCAGCCCCACGGGTGTGTGTCTCCCTCGGGCCACATCGGATACCAGTAGGTCGTGTCGTCCTCAACCGACAACTCGCCGTCGAGGACGCTCTCCAGTTTGAACTCGACCTTGTTGTCGCGCTCGCGACCGCCCGTCGGAACGAACGGGTAGTACGACCCCCGGCGGAAGGAGTACACCCAGTAGGCGGTCTGTCCGTCGCGTTCGAAGGCGAAAAGCGCCGCCAGCAGTCGCGAGCCGAACCCCTCCTCGACGAGCGTGTCCGCAGCGAAGTGGATGCTCGTCACGAGGTCCTCGAACCCGGTGTCGTGGAGGACGACCCAGTGGTAGCCGTGGGCGTCCTCGACGAACTCGGCTGTCGTCCCCGTCTCGGCTTCGCCGGCCGCGAGGATGGCCTCGACTTCCTCGCGTGCACGCTGGAACGCCGTGCTGTCGACGTTCGAGAAACACAGCGCCGCGTCGCCGGTCGGCGCGAAGTCGAGGTCGGCCTCCATCGTCAGATACGCCGTCGACATCCCGAACAGGTCCTCGGGGTCGGCCTCACGGGCCGCGTCGGCCTCCGCGCTCAACCCCAGCACCTGCCGGATGGTGTCGAACACTCCCATTGGCGAATCCTCGGTTCCCCGGCGGCTTATAGCCGGCGCGTCCGGCCGAGGGTTCATATACCGGAACGCGGCCACCAGCCGTGTGACCTGACGACCGACGGCGGTCCGCCGGGGCCGGAGTGCGGGACACGGGCCGTCGACCGGGAGCGTCCCGCCTGTTCGCTACACGTCGACGCCGCGGTCGGCCAACAGTGACTCGAACGCCGATTGGTCAATTGTCGGCACGTCGTTGGCCTCGGCATCCTCGCGCTTGCTCTGACCCGGGTTCTCGCCGACGACGAGGTAGTCGGTGTTCCCCGAGACGCTCGAGGTCGCCGACCCGCCGTTGACCTCGACCAACTCTTGGGCCTCCTCGCGGGTCATTCCCTCCAGCGAGCCGGTGAAGACGAACGTCAACCCTTCGAGGGCGTCGCCCGCGGTCTCGGCCTCCTGCGGTTCGACGCCGTGAGCCCGGAGGTCCGCAATGACCTCGCGGTTCCGCTCGCTGTCGAAGAACTCCTCGATTTCGCTGGCGACCGTCTCGCCGATGCCCTCGACCGCACGTAACTCCTCGGCGGAGGCGTCCATCACGGCGTCGAGCGTCCCGAACTCGCGGGCGATATCGCCCGCCGTCGTCGGGCCGACCTCGGGAACGCCCAGTGCCGACAGGAAGTCCGCCAGCGGCGGCTCCGTGCTGGCCGCCAGCTCCTCGATGAGGTTCTCGGCGCTCGTCTCTCCCCACCCTTCGAGTTCGGCTAACTCCTCGACGGTCAGCTCGTAGAGGTCCGGCAACCGTTCGAGCAACCCCTCGTCGACCAACTGGTTCACCGCCTTCTCGCCCAACCCCTCGATGTCGAGGCCGACGCGCGAGGCGTAGTGTTCGACCGCTCGGCGCAGTTGGGCGGGACAGGCGACGCCACCGGTACAGAACGCCATCGGCCCGTCCCGTTCGACGGCGCTGTCACAGACCGGACACCGCTCGGGGAACTCGAAGTGGCTCTCCCGTTCGTTCTCGACGACTTCCTCGATGTAGGGGATCACGTCGCCAGCGCGTTTGAGTCGTACTCGGTCGCCCAATCCCACGCCGAGTTCTTCGATTTGCTCTGGGTTGTGCAGGGTCGCCCGCGAGACCTCGACGCCACCAACCTCGACGGGGTCCAACAGGGCAACCGGCGTGAGACGGCCGGTACGGCCGACCTGTACGACGATGTCGCGGACGGTCGTCTCCTCGGTGCGTGCGGGGAACTTGTAGGCGTAGGCCCATCGCGGGGCACGCGAGGTCGCACCCAACACCTCACAGGCCGCCTTGTCGTCGAGTTTGATGACCGTCCCGTCGATTTCGTAGTCGAGGTTGTCGCGGGCTTCGAGCATCTCCGCACGGAACGCGACCGCCCCGTCGATGTCCTCGACCAGTCGGGTGTGGTCGTCGACGTGAAAACCCCACGAATCGACGGTTTCGTGCTCCTCGAGGCGGGTCTCGAAGCCGTAGCCGCCGTCGTCGAGCACGTCGAAGACGAAGCAATCCAGCGGCCGCTCGGCGGTCACCGACGGGTCCAACTGCCGAAGGGTTCCAGCAGCGGCGTTTCGGGGGTTTGCGAAGGGGTCCTCGCCGCGCTCGATGCGCTCGCGGTTGTACGCCTGAAACGCCGCCTTCGGCATGAACACCTCGCCGCGGACGGCCAGAAAATCGGGGTAGTCGCCGTCGAGTTCCAGCGGCACCGACCGGATGGTGCGGACGTTCTCGGTCACGTCGTCGCCGCGCTCGCCGTCGCCGCGGGTCGCCGCTCGCGTCAACTCACCAGACTCGTAAATCAACTCGACCGAGAGGCCGTCGAACTTCGGCTCACAGAGGTACTCGATTGACCCCTCCCAGTCGGCCTCGGCCAGCCGGTCGTGGACCCGTTCGTCGAACTCCCGAAGGTCGGCCTCCTCGACGGAGGAGGCGATAGACAGCATCGGGACGACGTGGTCGACGGTTTCGAGTTCGTCCAGCGGTTCGCCGCCGACTCGCTGTGTCGGACTCGTCTCCATCGGGAGGTCGAAGGCGTCTTCGAGGGCTTGAAGACGTTCGAAGAGCCGGTCGTAGGCGCGGTCGGAGATGACCGGATCGGCCCGCTGGTAGTACCGCCGGTCGTGATACCGAATCGCCTCCCGAAGCAGTTCGGCCTGCTCGTAGGCGTCGCTCTCCTCGAGTTCGTCGACCGACTCGAAATCGAGCGGTGGGTCCCGAACGTAGGGGTTGTCCTGCGGCTCGTCCATTACCGAGGGGTTGGAAACCCGCCGTCAAAAATCGCGGTGTCACACTGTCCGGCGCTGGCAGTTGTTGTTACAACTCGGCCACGTCCTCGATGGCGTCGGTCAGTTCCTTGATGCTCTCGACGGTGTGTTCGCCCATGTGGCCAATGCGGAACGACTCCTCGCCAATCGACCCGTAGCCGCTGGAAAAGGCCATGTCGTACTCCTCGGAGACGGCCTCGACGGTTTCGGCCACGTCGATGCCGCGGGTGTTCTCGACGCAGGTCACGGTCTGGGACTCGTAGCCCTCCTCGGCGAACAGCCCGAAGTGCTCTTCGGCCCACTCGCGGGTGTACTCGGCCATCTCGCGGTGTCGCTGGTCGCGGGCGTCGTGGCCCTCCTCGAGCATGTGTTTCATCTGCTTGCGGTAGGCGAGCATGAGCGGAATCGCCGGCGTCGAGTGGGTCTGACCCTTCCGGTCGTAGTAATCCAGCGTGCGCTGGAAGCCGCCGTACCACGAGGCCGACTCCTTGCCGACCTCACGCTCGTAGGCGTCCTCGCTGACGGTACAGACCGCGAGTCCGGGCGGCATGGCGAAGGCCTTCTGGGTCGACGTGAAGATGGCGTCGATGTTGTGGCCCTCGATGTCGATGAAGTCGCCGCCGAGACAGGAGATGGCGTCGACGACGAAGTAGGTGTCCGGATAGTCGCCGAGCAGGTCGCCGATTTCCTCGACCGGGTTGCGGACGCCGGTCGACGTCTCGTTCATCACGACGCCGACGGCGTCGTATCCCTCTTCGCTCTCTTCGAGTGCGGCGCGGACGTCGTCGGGTTTGACCGCCTGCCCCCACTCGTACTCGATGCGGTCGACCTCCTTGCCGAGTCGCTCGGCGACGTTGGCCTGCCGTTCGCTGAACGCCCCGCTCGTCGGAACGAGCATCCGGTCGTCGACGAGGTTGAGCGTCGTCGCCTCCCAGAACTCCGTTCCGGAGGCCGTCAGGATTACCACGTCCTGTTCGGTGTCGAGGAACTCCTTGGTGTCCTCGACGATGGTCGTATAGAGGTCCGTCATCCGGTCCATGCGGTGGCCGAACATCGGTTCACACATCGCCTCGATGACGTCCTCGCGCACTTCGGTCGGGCCGGGAAGATACAGCGTCTTGTCGGGATAATCCCCCGTGTATTCGCTTTTTTCGGTCATAGGAACACCTAGATACCAGTACCCTCTACGCGGGACGGCATGGTATTTTTGATACCGTCGGGGCGACCGCCGCTGCGCCAGCGGTCGGGCGTCGAAACCCGAACCTTCGGAGATTGCGTGTATCAACCGAAGCAATGTCGAGCATCCGCCGAACGGGGCGCTTGGAAAGCGCCCTTGAAGGCGGTTCCCGGTGCCGACCGGAGGGAGGCACCGTAGCGCGTACGGACTGGAGGCGGCCGTCAGGCCGTCGAAAGGAGTACGCGCGCATATTTTCCCCAAGTTTTTGTCGCGGAGGCGTGTTCGGCGCGTTCCGCGCCGAATCGCCGGAGCGTGCAAAAAGTGGGTATCACTCGGGACTGCCGAACGTCGCCGTCGGGTCGGGCACGACCCGTAGCAACACCGGCAACGCGAGGAGGACGATACCCATCTCCAGTGCGCCGGCGACCGCGAAGGCCGCGAAGAAGCCGTACGCCGAGGCGATGGTGCCGCCGCCGAGAATCCCGCCCAGGAAGCCGAGACTGCCGAAGATGTTGAACCCGCCCATCGCCGCCCCGCGCTCGCCGGCGGCGGCCATGTCGGTGACCAGCGCCATCGTCGCGGGCGCGACCAGCGCGCCGAGGACGCCGACCAGCACCATTCCGGCGGCGGCGAGTTCGACGGTCGGCGCGAGGCCGACGCCGACGATGGCGGCGCCGTATCCGACCGACCCCGCGACGATGGGGACGACGCGGCCAACGCGGTCCGACAGCACGCCGAGGGGGTACTGCAGGAGCGCAAAAGGTGCGAAGAAACACGCGAGGACGAGTCCCGTCGCCGCCGGGTCGAGGTCGAACGTCTGCCGGAAGTAGAACGTCCCGACCAATCCGAAGAAGCCGGCGGTGAAGCGGTCGGCGAACCCGAAGGCGTAGGGGACGAGCAACTCGGGTGTCGCCCGAACGCCGTCGAGGACGCGGTCGAGGCCGCCGCGGGCGGTCGGCGCGCGGTCCGGAACCGTCGCCATCACGACCGCGACGACCAACAGCAGGGCCGCCGAGACGACGATGGGGCCGAGGGGCCCGAAATTGTACAACTGTCCGCCAATCGGTGCGCCCAGCGCCGCTCCCGCGCCGATGGCGATGCCCGCAGCCCCCATGTTCCGGCCGTGGCCGCCGTCCAAATCCATCAGCATCGTTATCGACAGCGAGAACGCGCCGATGGTGAACGACCCTTCGAGGAACCGGAGCGCGAGCGCAGTCCGGAAATCGCCGATTCCGGTGACGACGACGGCCAGCAGGGCGAGATAGGCGACGGCACCGCCGAGGGCACCCGCGACGATGAACGGGATTCGTCGGCCGGCACGGTCGGACAGCACTCCCCAGACCGCCGAAAACAGCACGAACGCGACCAACTGGACGGCGAGAAACGCGGTGCTGGCGTCGATGGTGGTGTCGCCGCCCAGCGCCGCGACGAGTTCGTCGACCCCCGGATACACCAAGAGCTGGGTGAACAGGACGACGAACACCACGCCGGCCAGTCGGGCGCGTTCGCTACGGCTCACGCCATCCCGTTGACTCTCGAAGTATTTGTCTCGCGTGGCTCACGTCGGCAGGCGGCTTTTTGACCGGCCGGCCCCACAACCGCCCATGACGCTCTCGGTCACGGTGCTCGGCAGCGGGGGTAACTCCCCGATTCCGACGCCGACCTGCGGGTGTCGGGTGTGCGAACGCGCACGCGAAGTCGGCGTTCCCCACGCCCGACACGGCAACTCGCTGTACATCGAGGAGCTGTCGGCGATGGTCGACGCCCCAGAATTCGTCTACGAGAACCTCGAACGCGAGGCCGTCGACGACCTCGAGTACATCTTTCTCACCCACTGGCACCCGGACCACGCCGCCGGCCTCCGCGTCGTCCAGTCGCGCTCGATGGAGCGGATATTCGACGACGCCGACCACGGCCTCATCGAGACCGCCCGAAGCAACCGACCGACGCTGGTGACGACGCGTCGCGTCTACGAGCGCACCTGCGAGCTGTACGACGGCCTCAGACACTTCGTCGAAGACATCGGCTTCGCCGACACCCACTTCCTCGACGACGACCCCCTGACCGTCGGCGACGCCCGAGTCGAGGCGATTCCCTATTCGCTGTCGGGCGATGGCGACCCCGATGCGACCGCCTTCGTACTCGAACGTGGCGAGACGACAGCCGTGTTCGCCGTCGACGACGCCAGACACCTCGAGGAGGCGGCACTGCCCGACGACATCGACCTCGCGGTCTTCGAGTGTGGGTACTTTTCGGAGACGCCCGACGGAACGCGGATTTTGACCGAAGTCGACGACGCCATCATGAGCGAGGAACTCACCCACGAGGAGGTCATGACACGGGTCGAACGGGTCGACGCCGACCGAACCGTCTTGACCGAAATCGAACACCTCTACGGCCGCACGTACGACGACTTCCGCGCCCTCGAATCGACCGACGGCTACGAGGGCGTCGAGTTCGCCTACGACGGCCTCCGGTTTACCGTGTGACCCCGTCGCGCTCCACCGGCATTTAAGCCACCGCGCCGCAACGCCCGGCGTGTATGCCGAACGCCATCATCGTCGGCGCGTCCTCCGGTATCGGACGGGCGCTGGCGAAGGAACTCTCCCGAGAGTACGACCTCGGGCTCGCGGCCCGTCGGACCGACCGCCTCCGGGCCGTCGGCGAGGACATCGGCGGCGCCCACGTCGCCGAAATCGACGTGACACAGCCCGAGGCCCGCGAGCGATTCGACGACCTCGTCGACTCGCTGGGCGGCGTCGATTTGGTCGTCATCTCCTCGGGCATCGGCCGGCACAACCCCGACCTCGAGTGGGAGCCCGAACACGACACCGTCGCCGTGAACGTCCGTGGCTTCACCGCCATCGCTACCGCCGCGATGGAACACTTCGAGGCGACCGACGGCGGCCACCTGGTCGGTATCTCCTCGGTGGCCGGCGAAATCGGCAGTCCGTCGCTTCCGGCCTACAGCGCCTCGAAGGCCTACGTCTCCCGGTATCTGGAAGGGCTCCGGTATCGCGCCGGCGACGAAATCGCCGTCACCGACGTTCGCCCCGGGTTCGTCGACACGCCGATGTCACCCGAAACCGAGCGCTTCTGGGAGTGTTCGCCCGAAACCGCCGCCGGCCAGATTGCCCGCGCCATCTCGAAGGAGAAGTCCGTCGCCTACGTCACCCGCCGCTGGTGGCTCGTCTCGAAGGTGCTGGGTCTCCTCCCCGACCGCTATCGAGCGGGCGTGATGTAACCGGAGTGAATGTAGTCGCCGATTCTCACGGGGGCGCGCTGGCGGGCCGTTCCGGGTCGCTGTGTGCGGTATCCTATCGGTTCCAGTCGAACTAGGGGGGTTGCGATTTGGGTGAAAACTCGTCGGTCGGGAGGGTTTTGTCGCTCGGCGTCGGTGTCGGCGTATGGACGACCTACACGGGACGGTCGGAACGTGGGTGTCGCTGACCGACCCCTCCGTCGCGGAAATCGCCGCCGGCGAGGCGTTCGATTTCGTCGTTGTCGACACCGAACACGCGCCGCTGGGGCTGGAAGCCGTCGCCGACTGTCTGCGCGGTATCGACGCCACCGGAACCGCCGGCGTCGTCCGCACCCCCTGGAACGACCCCGTCCGCATCAAGCGACTGCTCGATTTGGGGCCCGATGGCCTGCTGGTGCCGATGGTCGAAAGCGCCGCCGAAGCACGGGGCGCCGTCGGCGCGACGCGGTACCCGCCGGAGGGTGACCGCGGCGTCGCCGCCGCCCGTGCCGCCGACTACGGCCGGAACTTCGAGTCCTACGTCCGCGAGGACCACCGCGACGTCTCGGTCATCGTCCAGATAGAGACCGAAACGGCCGTCGAGAACGTCGCCGACATCGCCGCAGTCGACGGCGTCGACGCCCTGTTCGTCGGCCCGGCGGACCTCTCGGCGTCGCTGGGCGTCTTCGCGGAGTGGACCGACCCGGCGTTCCTCGGCGCTATCGAGACGGTCATCGACGCCGGCGAGGCGGCGGGCGTCCCCGTCGGAACGCTCGGGACGACCCCAGAACAGATTCAGGCTCTGGGGTCGCTCGGCTTCGATTACATGGTCGCCGGCGCCGACTTCACGCACCTCGTCGAGGGGCAGAGACGGTCCCTCGAGGCCGCCGAAGACGTGCTGTAGCGGGTACATGACGGCGGTCGAACTGCCGGATTCCCGGGTTAGAATTCGGCTTCGACGGTGCCGTCTTCGTCGAGATAGACGATGCCGTCGAACAACTCCTTGAACGCGGCCACGTCGGCGTCGTCGTGGACCTCCTCGGAGAGGTGGAACAGCCCGACAGCATCGTGTTCCTCGAGGAGTTCGAGGATTTCCTCGACGGCTTCGAGGGCGCGCTCTTCGTCGGCGTAGTACGCCATCTCGGTGATGGAGTCGAGGCTGACGCGCCGTTTCCCCTCGTTTTCGGCGAGGAACTCCCGTGTCGTCTCGACGATGCCCGCGAGGTCGTCCGGCGAGGAGACGTAGTGGACGCGGTCCGAGGAGCGCCGGGAGTAACCCCGCTCGACCGACAGCGTGTCGAGGATGTCCGCGCTCTTCTCGTCGACGCCGTAGTACTCCAGTTTCTGTTGGACCTCCCGGGCCGTCGTCCGCGTCGAGATGACGAGCAGTCGGTCGGTGTCGGTTTTCAGGAAGTCGGTGTCGATGCGGTCGGTCTCGCCGGTTGAGGGGTGGATGAGAAGGACGCCGGTGCCGCCCGGAATCGATTCCGGTGCGTTCTCGATGGCGAGTTCGTACTCCATATCCACGTAGGCGGGCGGCGGCGTCTTAAATCCACAGCAGGCCGGACCTCGGTCAGTGGGTTATCGCGTCTCGGGGTCGAACTCGGTACGTTCCGAGACGAGGTCTCGCGGCGAGTCGGCATCGACGTGGACGTCCGAGTAGGCCGCGCGGTAGCGCTGGAGTTTGCGATAGAGGATATAGAGGAACAGGCCGTCGTAGACGACGACGAACCCGAGGAACAACACCAGCACGGGAACGCCGGGGACGATGAGGCTGACGAGGACGGGGACGACGCCGACGAGGCTGTTGTACGTCGCATGAATGAACGCGGCGATGAGCAGTCCCTTGACGACGATGGGGCCGGCGTCGTCGGGGTTGAACTTCGCGAGACCGAGATAGTAGCCCGCAAACGCCGAGTAGATGACGTGACCCGGCCCGGCGAGGCCGCGGACGGCCGTAATCTGGCCACCGGCGTCGATGGTCTCGAAGAACTGACTCGCGAACCCGCCGGCGCTCTGGGCGAGTACCATCGCCGGCGTCTCGATGTTCTGGGTGATGTAGAGGACGTTCTCGATGGTGGCGAAGCCGAGGCCGGCGACGGCGCCGTACACCGCACCGTCGATGACCGAATCGAAGCGGTCGTCGCGGAAGGCGTACAGCCGCACCGCGAGCAGTTTCACCGTCTCCTCAATTGGACCGACGACGAGGAAATAAAAGAGGACGAACCCGACCAGCGGGAGCAGTTGGATGAACCCCAGCGCCGTGTTGACGAAGGCGGCGAAGCCGGCGAACAGAATCGAGAGGACGAACGTCGCCGCCAAAAGTGTCGCCGGTTCGTCGGTCGTGATGTCGGTGCGATAGACGTACAGCGCGAGCAGTCCGGCCGGGATGACCGAGAGCCCGATTAACCCGAGAATAAAGGGGTTGTCGATGATGAGGGCGCCGGCACCGCCGCCCAGAATGAGCACCAAGACGAGCAGGCCGAGTGCGACGAGCGACGCCCGGCCCGCCTTGAGCGCGCCGCGATACGTGCTTATCGCCAGTCGGTCCAGTCCCGTGCGTGGTTCCCACGACGCGATGTCGTAGAGGTCACGCGACTCGTCGGCGCGCTCCTCGACCGGGTCGTTCATACCACGACGTATTGGGGAACCGTCGTAACGTTTTGGCTCTTCGGCGGCGCCGACGAAAAGCCGGGACGCTTTCGGTCCCCGCCCTCGAAGCCGGGGTATGCACTTCGATCAGCGGACACAGCGGGCGCTTCGGGAGTTCGGTCTCTCTGCCGATGAGGTTCGCGAGGTCTCCGAGGCGGTCGTCGAGGCGACCGCCGAGGAGGCCGCGGCGCTCGAGGCGTTCTTCGAAGGTCTCGACACCGTTTACTCGGATATGGACCAGGCCCACTCGACTGCCGAGTTTCCCGAACACGGACTGGAGTACGTCGACTGTTACACCCACGCCGCCGACCTCCGCGGGTACGTGAAGTTCGAGGGCTGGGGCGTCCCCATCGAGGACGGACGGGTGTTGAGCGACGACGTCGTCGAGTTGTCGCTCGGGCCAACGGTCCACGACCGGGTGCGGTTCGCCGACGACCGCGACGACCTATGAGAGTCCGGGTCCGCGGCATCTACACGACCGCGCTGACCGAACTGCTCCGCGAGGAGTGGGCTGTCGTACAGGCCTCCCCACCCATCCGCGAGCGGTTCGATGCGGACTTCGAGACCGACCCGGCCGACGCCACGGTCCGGACGACCGACGACAGACAGGGCATCGGAGTCAGCGGCGACGGCGACGCCGTCGAAGCACTCCAAGAGCGGTTGCTCGGCGTCGGCCGCGATGCCTTCGCCTTCGACGACCCGGCACCGAAGGGTGCCGTCTTCCGGGGCGTCGTCACGGAGACGCTGGGCTCCGGTGCGGTCGTCGATTTGGGCGAAACGGAAGGATTTCTCCCGTACGACCGCACCGACGGCTACGTCGAGGAGGGCGACAGCTATCGCCTACAGGTCGCGCGTGCGGAACCGCCGTGGACCGACTCGCGGCCGTCGCTGGCGACGGACCTCCGGGTTCCCGGCGGTCTCGTCGAACTGCGGCGCGGCAGCGGCGGGTCGATGAGCGAGACAGCGCGGATGGCCGACCTGCTCCCGGTCGACCCGCCGGAGGGGTGGACGCCGCGGTGGTCCCGAACCGCCGACGACGCCTCACTGGAGGCGATGGGCGAGGCGCTACAGCGGGCGAGCGAGCGCGCCGAGACGGTGATGAAGGCGGTTGCGAACGCCGACAGCGACGAACCGGGGCGTATCGTCGCGCCCCGGGACGGCGCGTGGGTGTGGTTCGGTCGGGAGTGCCGCTTCGCCCTCGACGACCTCCGGTCGGCAGTCGAGACGACGATGCCCGGCCATCACCGCATCAAAGCCGGCGCAGACGACGCCAGCGCTGCGGTCGACTTCGCCGAAGCCGTCTGTGAGCCCTCGGGGGAGTTCCCCTTCGGCGTGACGACCCGACAGTTCGGCCCGCGTGAGGGCGACACCGTCGCCATCGGTCACGGCAAGCCGAGCGGTCGGACCATCGTGTTGGGTCGCGGCGAAGTGACCGACCTCGACAGCGAGGAAGGGTCGATTACCGTCGAACGGGAGATGACCGCCGGCGGCACGTACGACGCGTTGGGCGTCGAGCGCCGGTCGGGCGACGTGGCGACGACGACGTTCGTCGAGGGTCGGTGGTGGTACGCGACGGTGTATCGCGGCACCGATGGCGACCACCGCGGAACGTACGTCAACGTCTGTACGCCGGTCGAAATCTTCCCGGGAACGGTTCGGTACGTCGACTTGCACGTCGACGTGGTGAAACATCCGGACGGCGAGGTACGCCGCGTCGACGACGACGAACTCGACGAGGCGGTCGCCGCCGGAGAAGTGACCGAACCGCTCGCCGAGCGCGCCCGGCAGGTCGCGGGCTCCATCGAGAACGCGCTGTAGGCGTCACTCCCGGCGCAAGCGTCGGGCCACCGCCGCAGCGCCGACGCCGACGGCCCCTGCCAGCAAGCCCAGCCCCGACCCGTCGCCGGCCGTCTCGGGGGTGGGAGTGGCGTCGGGGTCGGCTGGGTCCGGGAACGTGTAGACGGCCGCCGCGGATTCGGGGTCGTCGGCGGAGGGGTCGCGCCAACTGCTGGCGACGACGCAGTCGGGGCCGCGCTGGGCGGTCCAGAACTGCGTCGTCTCCGTCTCTCGCCAGTGGGCCACCTCGCGGGGGTCGGCGGGGTCGCTCACGTCGTGGACGCGCACGCCGCCGCGGTACCACGAGGTGTAGAGGCGGTCGTCGACGAACTCGAAGTTGTGGGCAGTGGTCCAGACACCGCTGAAGGTGGCGTCTTCGGTCGGCAGCGCCTCGATTCGGGACAGTCGTTCGCCGGCCTCGGCGTCCCACAGTTCGACGCCGCCGAGTTCGCTGGTCGACGCGTTGGCATCGGTCGCCCACGCCTCCTCGTTGACCGCGAAGAGCCGTCCGTCGCCGCCGCGCTGTGGCATGGCGAAGTGGTCGTTGCCCGGCAGGGTGAGCAGCGCCTCCCGGCGGTCGCCCCTCGTCTCGATGTCGGCCTGTTCGGCCGGGTCGAGACCACGGACGTTCGTCACCGGGGTCGGGTCGGCGGGGTCGCTCACGTCGAGGAGCCACGTTCCGGCGTTCCACAGCGCACAGTAGGCGATGCCGTCTTCGACCCACACGTCGTGGAACTCCCGGAGACGGTGGTCGACCTCGCTCCACCGCTCCTCGGCATCGACGACCGACCAGCGACCCAGTTCCGTACCCGAGTCGATGTCGACGCAGACCAGCGGGTTCCCCTCGCCGTCGTTGCCACAGAGGAACAGCGTCTCGCCGTCGGTGTCGAGGTTGTGGTGGTAGAACTCCGTCTCGTGGGTGAGCACTTTCTCTGGGGATTCGGGGTCGGAGATATCGAAGACGACGGCGGCGTAGGGAACGCCGTTTCGGGGGTGGGCTGGGCCGGCGAGAGCGTAGTAGTCGCCCCCCAACTTCCCGTCCTGAATCCCCGCCATCGGACCGTCGGAGTGGTCGGCGAGGAGGCCGCGCCGTTCGGCCAGAACGACCGGGTCGGTGGGGTCGCTCACGTCGACGGTGGCGAAGCCGTCGGTCACCGCAACGTAGGCGACTCCGTCGTCGACGACGAGTTCCTTCGCACCCGGCAGTTCGAGACGGCCGAGCGGGTCGAATCCATCGGCGGCCGCGGCCGACGCGGAGAATCCGCCGAACAACCCCGTCGCTGTCAGCACCGACCCGCCGGCACGAAGCGCCTCACGTCGTCGCATTGCACGCCGTAGGGCCGTCGGCAGCGTATGGGTTTCGGCCGCCACCGAAGCTAAGTTCTGGTAGTTGGTAGCAATACACATGGACGAACCGAACCTCACGGAGACGGAACTGCACGCCATCCACAGCGTCGAGTTGGGTCTGGAGTGGCTCCACCGCGCCCACGGCGCGCTCGTGGCGTTTCACCACAAGACGGGCCACGCGATGGACCACCTCGCGGCCGCGGAGGAGGCCTTTCGGGAGGCAGGCCACGACGACCTCGCCGATACCCTCCGCGACGAGTTGCTGCCGCGCGGCGTCGTCCCCCGCGAGGACGGACCGGGACGGTGGACGTACGAGGTGTTGGAGGCGTTCGAGACGGGCGTGTACGCCGACGCGCGGGCGTTCGAAGGCGAGGCACGGGCGTCGGTGACCGATGGCGTCCGCCACGCCGCCGAGCGCCGCCAGCAGAAACGATGGCGCTCCCGCGCCGAGAAGTTCTGAGGGTGCCGCCCCGACAGGTACGCGCCGGTACGCTCGGCGACAGCGTCGTTCACGAGAACCGAAGTCCGACAGCGGCGAGAACGTCGAAATCGACGGCAAATGGCTGCCGGAAACCGTCCGAATGCCCGCAGACAGGACCCGAAATGCACCATAGATTGATACGTTTTAGGCTGAAAGAAACACCGGATGGACCCGCCGTTGGATGACCGAGGTCAGCTGCTCGTCGTCGTTGCGCTGCTCGTCGCGGCGACGTTCGTCGCGCTCGCACTCGTTCTCAACTCCGCAATCTTCGCCGAGAACCTCTCCTCGCGGGAGACGACAGATTCGGAGGCCGCCACCGCCTACGCCGCCGACGCGAATCGAACGGTAGCCCAGGCGGCCACCCGGACCGCCGACGCGGAGGTCGCGACCGCCGACGGCGCCCGCGCGGTGTTCGACGGCATCGTCGACGACTGGGCGCGGAGTCGGTCGGCCACCGCGGCCGAACGGGGAGCGTCGGCCGACCTCCAGCGGACGGCCCACGTCGGGTGGCGACTCGAACAGGCCGCCGACCGCGAGTACATGCCGGAAAGCGAGACGACGACGGCCGACTGGACCGTCGCCGAGGACGCATCAAACGTCTCGACGATGCGGTTCGAGGCCGACACCTCGAGTCTCTACGACGCCACGCTGTCGTTCAACGACACCGACGAGCGGGCGTTCCGGGTCGTCGTCGACGACGGCACCGACACCTGGACGATGTACCTGTTCCGCGAGGGCGGAACCGACGACCGGTTTGTCGTCCACGTCGGCGACCCGAGCGGCTTCGACGACCTCACGGATTTGCTCAATAGTTCCTCAAGTTGCGACGTGGTCGCCGACCGGGCAGCGGTCGACCTGCGGGACCACACGCTCGCCGGCAACGGTTGCCCGGCGCTGGATTTCGCCGACGACCTCGACGGTCCGGTCTCGATTCGATACGAGAACGCATACAATTCGACGCTCGACGAGAGTCGCATCGTCGGCAGCTACGACATCGTCGTCAACGGCACCGTCGCCACGAACGCCACCGGCCACCCCCAAAACTTCACGGCGCCCGGCGGAACCGACCCGACCGCACAGGCGGTCGTCTACAGCGTGAACTACCGGACGGTCTACGAGCGCGAGGAGATTCGGAACGTCCGAAACGGGCGGTATGCACCGCGGGAAGAGGCGTACCCCTAGCCGCACTCGACCGGTGACGTAGCCGCAACCGACAGGGTTTCACCCCGCCAGTTCGTGCCTTTTCGCAATGACCGACGACATCGTCGTCCGTGGTGCCTCCGAGCACAACCTGAAGGACATCGACGTGTCCATCCCCCGCGAGGAGTTCACCGTCGTCACCGGCCTCTCGGGGTCGGGGAAGTCGTCGCTCGCCTTCGAAACCGTCTACGCCGAGGGCCAGCGCCGCTACATCGAATCGCTGTCCGCGTACGCCCGCAACTTCCTCGGCCAGATGGACAAACCGCAGGTCGAGAACGTCGAGGGACTGTCGCCCGCCATCTCCATCGACCAGAAGAACGCCGCCAACAACCCCCGTTCGACGGTCGGCACCGTCACCGAACTCCACGACTACCTCCGCCTTCTCTATGCGCGCGTCGGCACGCCCCACTGTCCCGAGTGCGGCCGTGAGGTCGGCGAACAGTCCGCCCAGCAGATGGTTCGGCGGCTGCTGGAGTTGCCCGAAGGCACGCGTGCGAAGTTGTGTGCGCCGGTCGTCCGCGACCAGAAGGGCGCCTTCGAGGACCTCTTCGACGAACTCGTCGCCGAGGGCTACACCCGCATCGAGGTCGACGGCGAGGAGTACGACCTCTCGGTCGAGCGGCCGGACCTCGACGAGAACTACGACCACACCGTCGACGTGGTCGTCGACCGCGTGAAACTGAGCGACGACGCTCGCTCCCGGGTCACCGACTCCGTCGAGACGGCCCTGGAGGAGGCCGACGGCCTGCTGAAAGTCGTGCTTCCTGACCCGCCGGAAGGCGTCGATGTCGGCTCCGAGACTCGAAGCACCGGCGACCTCGCAGGAGACGGCGACGACCGCCTCGTCGTCGAGTTTTCCGAGGAGTTGGCCTGCACCCACTGCGGCATCGACCTCCCGGAAATCGAGACGCGCTCGTTCTCGTTCAACTCCCCGCACGGCGCCTGCCCGGACTGTGAGGGCATCGGCGAGACGAAGGAGGTCGACGAGGAACTCGTCGTCAAAGACCCCTCGAAACCCATCAAGGACGTCTTCGAGCCCTGGAGCTACAACCGCTCGTACTACCGGACGCGCCTCGACAGCGTCGCCGCCCACTTCGGCGTGAGCGTCGACACGCCGTTCGAGGAACTCGATGAGGACGTACGGCGGCAGTTCCTCTACGGCACCGACGAGGAGGTCGTCTTCGAGCGGCAGACGAAAAACGGCACCCGACGGAAGGAGAAGCGCTTCGAGGGAGTCATCCCGAACCTCGACCGCCGCTACATCGAGACGGACTCGGAGGGAACCCGCGAGCACATCGAGAAGTACATGGCGACGACGACGTGTCCGG
Organism: Natronomonas gomsonensis; assembly: GCF_013391635.1. Classification (GTDB taxonomy): domain Archaea; phylum Halobacteriota; class Halobacteria; order Halobacteriales; family Haloarculaceae; genus Natronomonas; species Natronomonas gomsonensis_A. The sequence continues at coordinate 585,638 of NZ_JACAWU010000001.1, forward strand.
CCTGCGACGGGACGCGTCTGAAACCCGAATCCCGGGCCGTCCTCGTCGACGGCACCTCGATTACGGAAGTCAACCGGCTGTCCATCGGCGACGCCCTGGAACACTTCGAGAGCCTCAACGCGAACCTCGATTCGCGGGAGCAGAAAATCGCCGAGGAGATTCTCAAGGAGATTCGCGAACGCCTCGGCTTCATGGACGAGGTCGGCCTCGAGTACCTGACGCTCGACCGGGAGGCCTCGACGCTGTCGGGCGGCGAGAGCCAGCGCATCCGGCTTGCGACACAGGTCGGCTCCGGACTGGTCGGCGTGCTGTACGTACTCGACGAACCCTCAATCGGCCTCCATCAGCGGGACAACGACAAACTGCTGGACACGCTCGAAGGCCTCCGCGATTTGGGCAACACGCTCGTCGTCGTCGAACACGACGAGGAGACGATGTGGCGCGCCGACAACGTCATCGACATGGGGCCGGGCCCCGGCAAACGGGGCGGCGAAGTCGTCGCGAACGGCGACGTAGAGGACGTGATGGCCGCCGACCGCTCGGTCACCGGCGACTACCTCGCCGGCCGGCGGTCGATTCCGGTTCCGGAAGAGCGCCGAGAGGCCGACGGCTACCTCACCGTCCGAGGCGCGCGCCAGCACAACCTCCGTGACCTCGACGTATCCTTCCCGTTGGGGTGCTTTACGGCGATTACGGGCGTCTCCGGGTCGGGGAAGTCGACGCTGCTCCACGAAATCCTCTACAAGGGCCTGGTCCGGCGGATGAACGACACCGACGTGAACCCCGGCGACCACGACGACATCGAGGGCATCGACCAAATCGAGACGGTTCGGCTCATCGACCAGTCGCCCATCGGCCGGACACCCCGCTCGAATCCGGCGACGTACACCGGCGTCTTCGACCACATCCGAGAGTTGTTCGCGGAGACGAAACTGTCGAAACAGCGCGGCTACAAGAAGGGCCGCTTCTCGTTCAACGTCAAGGGCGGCCGCTGTGAGTCCTGTGGCGGGCAGGGCACCGTCAAGATTGACATGAACTTCCTCTCGGACGTGTACGTCCCCTGCGAGGAGTGCGACGGGGCCCGCTACAACGACGAGACGCTGGAGGTTACCTACAAGGACGCCACCATCTCGGACGTACTCGACATGGAGGTCGACGAGGCCTACGACTTCTTCGAGGGCCACCCCGGCATCCGCCGACGCCTCCAACTCCTGAAGGACGTGGGGTTGGGCTACATGCGCCTCGGCCAGCCGTCGACGACGCTGTCGGGTGGGGAAGCCCAGCGCGTGAAACTCGCCGAGGAACTCGGCAAGAAGGACTCCGGCGAGGCGCTGTACCTGCTGGACGAGCCGACGACGGGCCTCCACAGCGAGGACGAACGAAAGCTCATCGAGGTGCTGCATCGACTCACCGACGACGGCAACACGGTCGTCGTCGTCGAACACGAACTCGACCTCGTGAAGAACGCCGACAACATCGTCGACCTGGGACCGGAGGGCGGCGAGAAGGGCGGCGACCTCGTCGCCGAGGGAACCCCCGAATCGGTCGCACGCGTCGAGGACTCCCACACCGGTCGGTACCTCCGCGACCACCTGCCCGCGGTCGAGTTGGACGGGCCACGCGCCGGTCGCTCGCCCGCAGCCGGCGACGACTGAGCGCCGGCCCCCCGCGTTCCTACGTGGGTTCAAGTGTCGTCGTCCCCTACACTAGAGCATGTCCGACAGCGCCGCCCGCGAACTCGGCCGCAAGAGCACCGGCCTCCCGACGTGGGCGACCGCTGTGCTGCTCGCCACTCTCGCGGTCGGAGGGGCCGTTTGGCTCGACATCATCGAGTTCGACCCGCTCGTCGTCGCCGGCCTCGCGCTGCTCGTCATCGCCATCGCTGCCGTCGCCAGTGCGGTCGAAATCGTCGAGGCCTACGAGAAGCGCGCCCTGACGGTGTTCGGCGAGTTTCGCGAACTGCTCGAACCCGGCCTCCACGTCGTCCCACCGTTCGTCTCCCGGACGTACCGCTTCGACATGCGGACCCAGACGCTCGACGTGCCGCGACAGGAGGCCATCACGCAGGACAACTCGCCGGTCACCGCCGACGCCGTCGTCTACATTCGGGTGATGGACGCGAAACGGGCGTTCCTCGAAGTCGAAGATTACGAGCGTGCGACCTCGAACCTCGCCCAGACGACGCTCCGGGCGGCGCTGGGCGATATGGAACTCGACGAGACGCTGTCGAACCGCGCGCGCATCAACACCCGCATCCGGCGGGAACTAGAGGGGCCGACCGACGAGTGGGGCGTCCGCGTCGAGGCCGTCGAGGTCCGGGAGGTCAACCCCTCGCCGAAGGTCCAGGGCGCGATGGAACAGCAGACCGCCGCCGAGCGGCGACGACGGGCGATGATTCTGGAAGCCCAGGGCAATCGACGTTCGGCCATCGAGCGCGCCGAGGGTGACAAGACCGCGAACATCCTCGAAGCTCAGGGCGAAAAGCAGTCCCAGATTCTGGAGGCCCAGGGTGAGGCCATCTCGACCGTGCTGCGGGCGAAATCCGCCGAATCGATGGGCGAACGCGCCATCGTCGAACGCGGGATGGAGACGTTGGAAAAGATCGGTACCGGCGAGTCGACGACGTTCGTCCTGCCACAGGAGATGACCTCGCTTCTGAGTCGCTACGGTCGACACCTCTCCGAGAGCGTCGACGACGGCGGGACGAACCTCCAGTCGCTCGATTTCGACGCCGAGACGCGGGAGTTACTCGGCATCGACGACATCGAGGAACTCGCCGCCGGCGACGGCGACGTGGAGTACGACATCGAGAGTGCGGACGTCGAGAGCGCCGACATCGAAAGCGAGGACCTCGAACTGGACGAAAGCGTCGAGTGAGGGCGGACCGGCCGTCTTCACAGCGCCGACCGAATCTTCTCTGCGACCTCCGTTCCATCTCCTTCGGTCAGCTCTCCAGCCGGCCAACTGACTTCCACGTCGTCGTTCTCGTAGCGCGGCAGCACGTGGACGTGGGCGTGGAACACCTCCTGTCCGGCGGCTTCGCCGTTGGCCTGCAGGAGGTTCAGGCCGTCGAGGTCGAACGCCGTCTCGACCGCTTCGGCGACCGCTCGGGCGCTCCGGAACGTGTCGGCGACGAGGTCGCCGTCCATCTCGGTCAGCGTCTCGCGGTGGGGTTTCGGTACCACGAGCGCGTGACCGGGGTTCAGCGGCTCGATATCGAGGAAGGCGAGCGTGCGGTCGGTCTCGTGGAGTCGGTAGGCGGGCGCGTCACCGGCGACGATATCACAGAAGACGCAATCGGTCATACCGCCGACTGCGTGGGGCACCACCAAATGTGCTGTGTCGAGGGGAACAACCCCACCAGCGCGAATAGAAAGTAGAATTTATCTAAAACAAGCAAAATTGTTTTACCTGCGCCTGCAGTTGTAGCCCTATGGCACGCGTAGCGCTTCCACACGACGCGAAGGCGGGGCCGACGAAGCCGGAGGTCCGGTCGGTGACCCTCGGGAAACTGGAGTTGGGCCCGACCGACCACTTCGTCGAGGTCGGCTCCTGTACCGGCGCGGTGACAGTCGAAGCCGCCCGGCAGGCCGGCCGAGTGACCGCGATAGAGCGGAAACCGAAACGGCTGGAGACGACCGAAAAGAACCTCGCGGCCAACGGAATCGACGGCGTCGAACTGGTCGAAAGGGAGGCCCCCGAGGGGTTGCCCGAGGACGCCGACGCCCTGTTTCTGGGTGGGTCGCGGAACTACGAGGAAGTCCTCGATTTCGCCGCCGAGACCGGAATCGACCGGGTCGTGATGAACGTCTCGCGGCTCGAAATCGCCGGCGACGCCGTCCGGGCGTTCCGCGAACGGGACCTCTTCGAGGAGGTCCTGCAGGTGCAGGTGTCGACGGGCTACGAACTCGCCGGTGCGACGAGTTTCGACTCGAACAACCCGGTGTACGTCATCGTCGGAGGGTCGGAATGACGCTGTACGGCATCGGGTTGGGACCCGGCGACGCCGGGCTGATTACGGTCCGAGGTCGGGAACTGCTGGAGTCAGCCGACGTGGTGTACACCCCCGGTCGGCTCTCCCGCAACGTCGCATGCGAGTACGTCGCCGAATCCCAGCTCGGCGACCTGGACTTTCCGATGACACGCGACGAAGACGAACTCCGGCGAGCCTGGAAGGCCGCCGCCGAGGAGGTCGCACCACGCGCCGAGGACGGAACCGCGGCGTTCGTCACGCTGGGCGACCCCAACGTCTACTCGACGTTCGGCCACCTGCGCCGAACCCTAAAGCGGTTCCACCCCGACGTCGACCTCGAAGTCGTTCCGGGCGTCTCGACGGTGACGGCGTTCGCGACGGCGCTCGACGTCGAAATCACGGCCGGGTCGGACCTCGTGTTGCGGGAGGCCGCAAACGGTGCCGCCCCCGTCGGTCCCGACCGACTCGTGTTGTTCAAGGTGACCGACGTGCCCGCGACCCACGAGAAGCTCCTCGAGGCCGGCTACGACGTGACCTACGGCCGGCGGCTGTTCATGGACGGCCACGAATCGGTAGTGACTGACGACACCGACCGACTGGCCGAACGCGACTACTACACCGTCGCCTACGCCGAGAAGCCGGGCGCCGGCGAGGAGCCGGCGACCGCCGCGTTCGGTCGAGAGACGACCGCCGACGGCGGTGTCCACCGAGAAGAAATCGCCACGGCGGAATCGGTGGGGGAGGAAATCCACGATGACTGACGACACCGACCCCCAACGCGCCATCGACGCCGAGCGCGAGAAACACGCCCACGAACGCGACGCCCGCGTCTACGACCACACCGCGGGCGACGAACAGGAGGGCATCCCCTTCGTCGGCGCCGGACCGGGCGACCCCCGGCTTCTGACCGTCGCCGGCAAGGAAGCGCTCGAATCGGCCGACCTCGTGGTCCACGCCGGCTCGTTGGTCAACAGCGAACTGCTGGAGGCGTACTGTGCGGACGCCGAGTTAGTCAACAGCGTCGGCAAGGACCTCGAAGAGCTGATTCCCCTCATGCGTGACGCCCACGAGGACGGACGCGAGGTCGTCCGCCTCCACTCGGGGGACCCCGCGATTTACGGCGCCGCCTTAGAGCAGATGGACGCCTTGGAACACGAGGACGTTCCCACCTACCTCGTTCCGGGCGTCACCTCGGCGTTCGCCGCCAGCGCGACCCTCCGGACGCAGTTGACGCTCAACGAGACGGCCAACCACGTCGCATTCACCAGACCACAGGGAAAGACGCTGGACCCCGAAGACGACCACATCGCGGAGTTCGTCGAGATGGGCGACGTGACGACCTGTATCTACCTCGGGACCCACGCCGTCGGCGATACGATGGACCGCCTGCTGGAGGACGGCGTCGACCCCGAGACACCCGTCACGGTGGTGTACCACGCCTCCTGGCCCGACGAGGACGTAATCGAGGGCACCGTCGCCGACATCGGCGAGAAACTGGCCGAGGCGGGCTACCGCGCCTCGGCGATGGTGCTCGTCGGCGAGGCGGCCGCGGGCGCCGGCTACGAGCGGTCGTACCTGTACGGCGACTGGGCGAACCGGAGCGAAAACGACGCGAGCGACACCGCGGAGAGCGACGACTGACATGAGCACCGACAACGACACCGACAGCAGCGACGGCGGGAAGGCGAGCGAAGCGAGCCGACCCTCGTCGGACGATGCGTCCGACGGCGGCCACTGCTCGACACCCGACTCCGACGGCGAAGTCGCAGAGGAGATCGCCATCGTCAGTTTCGAGCGGAAACTGCCGGTCGCGGAGGACATCAAGGAGGAACTGGCCGACGACTACGACGCCATCGACATCATCGAGTATCACGGCGATGTGTTCGAAGAGCACTGGGGCGCCTACGACTGCTTCGTCGGCCTGATGGCCTCCGGCATCGCGATGCGGAAGACAGCACACCTTCTCGACGACAAGTGGGACGACCCCGCACTCGTCGTCGTCGACGAGGCGTTGACGTGGGCCATCCCGATAACGGGCGGCCACCACGGTGCCAATCAGGTCGCCTACGACCTCTCGAAGATGGGCGCCGTCCCGGCGATGACCACCGCCTCGGAAGCGGCGGGCAAACAGGGCATCGAGTCGAAGGCCAAAGCCCTCGACGCCCACGTCGTCAACGGCGATTCGACGGTGGCGACGAACCTCGCGGTGTTGAACGACGACATCGAGGCGGTCGAACGCCTCGACGGCCCCCGAGCAGTCCTCGTGGGCGACGACGTGACCGTCATGAAACGCAACGACGACGGCGTCGTTCTTGGAACCGGCACCGTCGACGGCGTGAAGAAAGAGCAGGTGCTGGACGCGTGGGAGGCCGCGCTTTCTGACCTCGACCTTGACTTCTCGGACGTCGAGTTCGTCGCCACCGCCACCCGAAAGGAGGGCGAGGAAGGGCTCTACGAGGCCGCCCAGGAGATAGGCGCCGGCGTCGTTCTGTTCGAGAAGGAGACGCTGTTGGAGTTCGAGGGGCCGACCCCATCGCGAGCGAAGGAACTCATCGGCTGGCCTGGCATCGCCGAGGCGTCGGCGATTGCCGGCGGCCGCGAACACGAACTGGCGCGCGAAAAGGAGCGCTTCGACGAGGCCGTGACCGTGGCGGTGGGTCGGTGATGGCGGGGAAAACGAACGCAGACACCGACGAGTACGGCACGCTGTACGTCGTCGGCATCGGCCCGGGCCTGCCGCACGCGATGACACAGCGGGCCCGCGACGTGATTCGAACCGCCGACTGCGTCATCGCCTCGAACCTCTATCAGGAGTTCCTCCGGCAGGACGGAACGATTCCGCCGGAGGCGGCGACCGATGGCGGGGCCGCCACCACGCCAACCGGCGACGAACAGGAAATCGTTCGCTCGTCGATGGGCCAACAGGTCGAATTGACCCAAGAGGCCTTCGAACGCGTCCGAGACGGACAGGACGTAGCCCACGTCTCCGGCGGCGACCCGAACGTCTACGGGAAGTCCGATTTGGTCTTCCTGATGGCCGAAGAGGAGGAGGCGTACGACGTTCCAATCGAAATCGTCCCCGGCGTGACCGCGGCGCTCGGCGGCGCGGCGAACCTCGGCGCGCCACTGAGTAACGACTTCTGTACGGTCTCGCTGTCCGATAAGTGGCGGGGCTGGGATGAAATCGCCGAGAAACTCCGGGCCGCCGCGATTTCGGGGTTCGTCATCGTCCTGTACAACTGCTGGCGCGACTACGTGCGGGCCATCGAAGTCGTCCGCGAACAGCGAGCCGACGACGTGCCGGTCGCCATCTTCAACGACGCCGGCCGCGGCGAGGCCGGCCGCAACCTCGATGACGAGACCCACACCATCACGACACTCGGGGAGGCCACCCAATTCGACGAGCAGGTCGGCGGGATGGGCACCTCGATTCTCATCGGCACCCACGAGAGCCACGAGTGGCGCAACGACCACGGCGAGTACCTCGTGACGCCGCGCGGCGGCCGCGAGGTGGAGGACTTCTGACAATGAGCACCGACGACACTACGGATACGGCAGCAGCATCGGCGACGGAAACCGAATCGAAGTGTGGCGCTTCGAGCACCGACACCAGCACGGAGTCGAAGTGCGGTGCCTCGAAGACTGATTCCTCGCCGTCCTCGACGTGCGGCGCCTCCACGAACGACGAGAAGGAGGTCGGCGCCACCGTCGAGGACTTCGAGGGCGACCCCGGCCGACTGCTGGCAGTCGGTCTCGGCCCGGGCGAACCGGAGGGGATGACCGCCCGCGCGAAGGCGGCGCTGGCCGACGCCGAACACATCGTCGGCTACACGACCTACATCGACCTCCTGCCCGACGACATCACCGACCAAGCCGACGACATCTACTCGACGCCGATGTGCGGGGAAGTCTCCCGAACCGAGGAGGCCATCGACCGCGCGCTGGCTGGCAACGACGTGGCCATCGTCGGGTCGGGCGACCCGAACGTCTACGCGCTCGCGGGGTTGGCACTGGAAATCCTCGAATCGAAGGGCGGCACCGCCTCGGCGGTCGACTTCGAGGTCGTGCCGGGCGTCCCCGCAGCGCAGTCCTGTGGGGCGCGTCTCGGCGCCCCGCTGGTCAACGACACCGTCTCGGTGTCGCTGTCGGACCACCTCACGCCGATGGAAGACATCGAATCGCGTCTCCACGCCGTCGCCCCGGAGGGGTTCACCATCGCCATCTACAACCCCTGGAGCCGAAAGCGTCGGGAGAACTTCCAGCGCTGCTGTGAGATCCTGCTGGAGCACCGCGACCCCGAGACGCCGGTCGGCATCGTCCACGGCGCCTCCCGGGAGGACGAGGCGACCCGAATCACGGACCTCGGAACCCTCCCCGAACTCGGCGAGGAGGACATCGTCGACATGACGACGACCATCGTCGTCGGCAACGAGGAGACGTACGTGTGGGACGGCCGGATGGTCACCCCGCGCGGCTACGAGACGAAGTACGACTACTGACGATGACCGAATACACCGTTTCAGTCGACTTGGAGGCGTGTGACGGCGTCTTCGCCTGTCTCGTCCGCGACGGACGCTTCGCTGAGGCCGACGACGGCCTCGTGACGCTGCCCGGTGGGGACCGTGAGGAGGGTAGACTCACTGCAACGTTCGACGACGGCGACCGCGAGGACGCCGAGCAGGCCGCTGCCGCCTGTCCGCTGGACGCGATTTCGGTGGAGGAGGTGGAACCGTGAGCGTCGAGACCGGCGCGCCGCGGAACCTGCTGGATGCCCACCCCGAGACGGCGTACTTCTGGGGCCGCGTCATCGGCGACGGCGAGGTGACGAGCGATGGCGTGACCGTCCGGACGAACGACGAGACGGCCGCCGAGCGTCTCGCCGCCATCGCGGGTGCCGACGGCGTCGACCACCGCATCGTCGACCGCGAGTACGCCCACGACACCTCGATTACGCGCGCCGCGGACACCTACACGGTACAGTCACTCGGGGGTGTCGGCGACCGCGCGGCCGCCGCGCTCGGACTCCCCTTCGAGGGCGAATCGGGCGGCTATCGTCTCGATTCGTTCACGGAATTCGACCGACAACTGCTCCGCGGCCTGCTGGAGGGGTGTGGGACGGTCTGTTTCAAGTCCTCTGACGGCACCGTCGGCGTCTCCTTCGTCCACGACGACAGAAAGGCGCTGGACCGAACCCGAGGCCTGCTCGATTCGGCGGCCGTCGAGGCGCCACACGGCGACATTTCGGAAACGTCGTCGGGCGGTTACTGGTTCGGTCTCGACGACGACGCTGCGCCGGCGTTCGGCGAGTGGGTGTACGTCGGCAGCGAGAACTCCGGACTGTTCGCCCCGAGTCGCCGGCGAAAACTTCGCCGGAGCGTCGAGCAAGCGGAGGGGTACTGATGTTGGACAGCGAGGCCGTCGTCCTCGCGGGTCACGGGTCGCGTCGCGAGAAATCCAACGAACAGGTCCGAACCCTCGCGGCGAACCTCGAAGGGCGGCTCGGCCTGCCGGTTGACGCCGGGTTCATCGAGTTGGCCGACCCCACCATCGCCGAAGCCGTCGGCTCGCTCGCACCCTCGGCGACGGACGTGACTGTCATCCCGCTGTCGCTGTTCGCCGCCAGCCACGTCAAAGCCGACGTGCCGCTCGTCGTCAACGAGGCCCGAACAGAGTACGATGTCTCACTCCACAACGGAAGACACCTCGGCGTCCACCCGGCCATCGTGGAGTTGCTCGACGACCGCGCGGCCGCCGTCGAAGACGGGTTGGGCGTCGACCGAACCGACGACGACGTCATCGTTGTGGTGTGTGCCCGCGGGTCATCCGACCCCGATTCCAACGCCGACGTACACAAACTCGCCCGCCTGCTGTACGAGGGCCGTGGGTTCGCCGGCGTCGAAGCGTCGTTCATCGGCGTCACCGAACCGCTGTTGGACGAGACGCTCCACACCGTCGCCAAGCGCCGCCCGGACGCCGTCGTCGTCCTGCCGTACATGCTCGGCGACGGCGTGCTCACGGAACGCATCCGCGAGGGCGCCGCGGCGTTCGACGGTGACTACCCGTACGTCAACGCCGACTGTGGGGAGCCGCTGGGCACCGACGACCGGCTGTTGGAGGTGTTGGCCGACCGATTCGAGGAGGCCCGCGCTGGCGACGTGTCGATGTCGTGTGACACCTGCAAGTACAAAGTCGAGATGGACGGCTTCGAGGACGACTCGGGCGGCGCGCGTGCGATGCTACGAGCGATGACCCACCGGGCCGCCCACGCCGACCGCTCCGATGTCGACGACGAACCCCACGTCCACGACGCTCCCGAAAAGCACGTCGCCGTCTGTACGAACCGCACCTGTGCGGGCGACGGCGCGGCGACGGTACTGGAACGACTCCGGCAGGCCGTCCGCGAACGTGACGTCGATGCCCGAATCACGCGCTCGTCGTGTCTCGGCCAGTGCGGCGACGGCCCGAACGTCGCCGTCTACCCCGACGGCGTCTGGTACGGCGAGGTGTCGCCGGACGACGCCGACCGCATCGCCTCCTCGCTCGACCGCGACCGTATCGTCTCCCAATTGGTCTCACAGACCCTGTAGCCATGACTTGTCACGAAATCGAAGCGCTTCGACTCGGCCTGATGAACAGCCTCGGCGTCGACGACGACGCCGCACGAAAACACGCCCGCGAGGAGTTGGGCGAAGAGCCCGCACCCCACATCGCGGCGCTCGCCGACGCGGACACCCTCGCCGACTGCGCGCGACACCTCGACACAGCGTTGGTCGAACTCGAAGAGGAGGTCGCCGCGACGCAAGCAGACGACCCCTCATACGACTACCTCCGCGGCCGCCTCGTCGCGGTTCGGGACGCCGAAGCGTCGCTGGACCGACTGCTGAATCACGGCGAGAGCCTCCTCGAGGACCTCGGCGAGAGCCATCACACGCTCCACGAGGCGTTCCCGGTCGATGAGTGAGACGGCGGCCCGAATCCCGCTCGGCGACATCGACCCTTGTGGCTCCCGACAGGCCGGGCGCCGCTCCGGCATCACGCTGACCGATTCGGGACCGGTCGTCGGCCTCGTCGACGGCACCGTCCGCGCCTTCGACCATGCCGGCGCCGAGCGCTGGTCGGTCGACGGCGAGGCCAGCGCTATCACGCTCGTCCCGTTCGGGTCGGGCGTGCTGGTCGGCGAGCGGTCGAAGCGCGGCACCGTTCGACTGCTCGAAGACGGCACCGAGCGGTGGCGACACGACGCCGCCGACGCTGTCGGTGACCCGACCAAGGAGACGCGATTTTTTCTGCCGATGGTCGTCGACGCAGTCACGGACGCCGACACCGCCTACGTCGCCGCTCGGCGCTACGAACGGCGGGACGGGGCGCGTCACTTCGAGAGTTCGGTGTACGCCCTCGCCTCGGACGGGACCGTCCGCTGGCGCTACGACGCCGACGCATCGCCGATTTCCCTCGCTGCGTTCGACGGTGGCGTCGCCGTGGCGTACAATCGCTGTCCTGGCGAGCACGACGACGGAGTCGTTGTGCTCGACAGCAGCGGTTCCGAACGGTGGGTTTGGGACGCCGACCGTACGGCGACGCGCCGAATCGGGGACGTGGCGGCCGCCGACGGGAGCCTCTTCGTCACGAGTCACGCCGACTACCGCGGCTACCGACTCCGCGACGGCGAGGCCGTATGGAGTGCCGACCTCGGTACACAGCGGTCGAGTGGCGACGAGGTGTACACCTACCCCAATCACGTCCACGCGAGCGTCGACGGCGTCGTCTTTCTGACCGGCAACACGTTCCCCGAGGAGGGCCGGGAGACCGACGAACGCCACCCCAACGAACAGACCGCGTTCGGGTACTCGCGGTCGGGGACCGAACGGTGGCGCGAGGAGGTCGGCGGGTTCTCTCACGGCATCGCGGCGGACGGTAGCCGCCTGCTCGTACCGGTCGCACAGCACTTCCGCGAGCGTGACCCCTCGGTTCACGGCTGGCGGTCCCTCGACGTGACGGACGGCCTCCGGGCTTCAACGACGACCGACGGCGTCGTGACGGCCGCCGCCGTCGTGGGTGACAGCCGTGCGCTCGTCGAGGAGCCGGTTCGGTACCACGACGACGGGACCGTTCGCGGTCGGTACGCACTCCACGTCGCGTAATGTTGTCCCGAGCCACGACATTATACGCTCGCCGCTCACACGTCGCGGCATGAGCGAGATTACGCTTCGGCTCTCCAGCCCGGACGGCACCGAGACGCGAACCCTGAGTTCCGAGGAGGCGTCGCTGATTTGTCGCCCGACGACCATCGAGTTGCTTCGAACTATCGCCCGCGAGGAACCGTCGAGCATCCGCGAAACCGCTCGGCTGGTCGACCGAGACGTCCGGCAGGTCCACGACAACCTCTGGACGCTCGGCGGCGAGGGACTCGTCGAGTTCGAGCGGGACGGACGCGCACACCGGCCGGTCGTCGATTACGACGAGATAGAACTGGAGATCGGACTTTAGTCGGCCGCGGTCGGCGCGACGCCGTGAGCATCGGGCCTCAAGGCGGTGTCGAGCCGACTGTGGGTGGCAGCAGCGATGCCCCACAATCCGAGTTGCCCGACGACGACGCTACCAACGTAGGCGGCCTCGAACGTCGCGGGCAGCGTGCTCTCGTAGCCCGGTGACGGCGCCGCGAAGGCGGCGACACCGACGGTCGTGACGAACACTGCGAGTGCCGCCGCCGTGCCGACCGGTCGACCGTACTCGGCGAGGCGGTGATACACCCACCCGGAAGCGAGGCAGGCGACGGCACCGACGGCCATCAGTCCCACGTAGAGAGACAGCGCGAAGTCGGTCGCCACCGTCGTCTCGACGCCCGGTGCAGCAGGAGGCAAGACGAGCCACGGGACGCCCGACACCGTGAGAAAGCCGCCGAGGCCGAGCAGGTAGCTCCCGCCGCGGTCGGGGAGTGCCGGTTCGAGGAGATACCCCACGAAACCGAAGACGACGAGGCCGAACAGCAGGCCGAGGGCGGCGCTGCCGCCGACGGAGACGACGCTCGTGACGCCGTCGGCGACGACAGTCGCCTCGTGCCCGTGGCCGTGTCCGTGATGAGCCAGTTCCTCGGCGTGTTCGACGAGGGGGTTGCCGACCAGCGCCACGTACAGGCCGTAGGCGCCGCCGCCGACCGCACCGGCAATAGCCCCGCGTCGGAGCGCGTCGTACATCAGTGACAGACGACGCCCGCGACGTGGCGGCCGTTGTGCATCGCGTCGTGGACGAGTGGCTCCTGTGCGAACGCCAGTAGGAACACCGCAAGCGTCACCGCCAGCAGACCGAGGCCGGCCTGCGTCGGCGAGAGCGTTCCACGGGCGGTGTCGATTCGGTTCCGAACGGAGTCGTTGGCTGCCGACATTGAAACTCTATTTGCCTAAAAAACAAGCAAGGTTGTAAAACTATCGACGGGCGTCGCTGACGGCTCGTTCGACCCGTTCGGGCGTCAGGGCGTCGAGCGGAACGCGTTCGCCGCCGGTTGCAGCGAGGATTTCACCGAGTACGCCCCGCCGTTCACCGGCGTCGACACAGACGACGCGGGCGTCCGTCTCTGCGAGAGATTCGGCCGCCTGCCGTGTCTCGGCGGTCGGTGATTCCGCGGCGTTGGCCCGACCGTCCGAGACGACGACGACGACGGCTGCCTCCGGGTCGGCGGCGTCGACGACCTCCCTCGCCGTCCGCAGCCCCGCAGGTAATGGCGTCCGGTCGCCGGTCGGCAGTTCCTTCAGGTGCCGCGCCGCGAGCGTCACCGAGTCCGTCGGCGGCAACAGCACCTCGGCGTCCTCGCCCGCGAAGGCGACGACTGCGACGCTATCGCGTTCGGTGTAGGCATCCTCCAGCAGTTCGAGCGTGACGCCCTTCGCCGCCCGCATCGCCGGTCGCATCGAGGCGCTGGCGTCGACGGCGAAGACGACCAGCGCCTCGCCGTCGCCCGACCGTACCGACTGCCGGAGGTCGCGCCGCTCGATTCGCGACGAGCCCCGTTTAGCCGCCGTCCGTGCCGAGGCGGCGGCGTCGATTCCGGCCCTCCCGTCCGTTCGTTCGGTGCGGAGCCGCGTCCCACGATTGCCCGCCGCGGGCGCGACACCGGCCCGTCCCGACCCCGTCCCGCAGTCGGTCTCCGGGGCGTCGATTTCGGGGGCGGCCGCCGCCTCCGACCTCCCGGCGAGTTCTTCCCGGGGTTGGCCGGGGACGAGCGGCGCCGCGTCTTCCTCGTCGTCCGACTCCGAATTCCCGTCTCCTCCGCCGGTGTCATCGTTCGGCGTCTCGACACCGTCGTCAGCCGACCCTGGCTGTGGGTTCGGGGCCAGGGCGTCGTCGGTATCGCCGTCCGCGTCCGGGTCCGCTTCTGGGCCGGTCTCCGGCGAGGGCTGGTCGCTCGGGCCTTCGGATGGCTGTTCTTCCGTTTCGGCGTCGTCGCCGGCGTCGGTACTCTCGGGCCGGGTATCGGAGTCCGATTCGGACTCGGAACCGGTGCCCTCATCCGCCGACTCCTCCGCGTCCGAGTCGTCTTCGCCGTCCTCGAAGTGGTCGTCTATCACGTCCTCGGCGTCGGGTGCGTCCTCGAACGGCGCCGACTGCATTCGGTGGCTCAACGCGAATTCGGCGGCTCGTCGGAGATCGCCGTCGGTGGCCGTGGGGCGTCCGGCGAGAGCGGCGAGCGCGCGGGCGGCACGAGCGGTCGCGATGTCCGCACGGTGGCCGTCGACGCCGGCATCGACACACAACGCCGCGATATCGCGCTTCTGGTCGTCGGTCAGCGCGACCGAATCGAGCAGGTCACGCGCCCGGTGGAGTCGCCGGCGGTGGTCGTCGGTGTCGTCGTCGGCCGGCGACGTGCCGTGGAGGTCGCCGTCGATGACGGCGACGCGGTCCTCGATGTCGCGTTCGCCTCGCACCTCGACGGAGAGTCCGAAGCGGTCCCGAAGTTGCGGCCGGAGGTCACCTTCCTCGGGGTTCATCGTCCCGACGAGGGTGAACTCGGCAGGGTGGACAACGCTGACGCCGTCGCGTTCGACGCGGTTGACTCCCGAGGCAGCGACGTCGAGCAACACGTCGACGAGGTGGTCATCGAGGAGGTTGATTTCGTCGACGTACAGCAGACCGCGATTGGCCTGTGCGAGCAACCCGGGGTCGAACTCGGCGTCGCCGGCCAGCGCATCGGAGACCGACAGCGTCCCGACGACGCGGTCCCGTGTCGCCCCCAGCGGGAGGGTCACGAGCGGGACGGGCCGCGTCGCGACCGGCAGCGCCGCGCGCTCGCGGCACGACTCACACTGCCGGGTGCGGTCCTCCGGCGGACAACCGTAGGGACAGTCCGCGACGGCGCGTTGCTCCGGCAACAGTTCCGCGAGGCCGCGAACGAGCGTCGACTTTGCGGTCCCTTTCTCGCCGGAGACGAGCAGGCCATCGAGGCCGTCGTCGACGGCGACCGCCAGCAACGCCTCCTTCAGTCGCTCCTGACCGACCACCGCCCCGAACGGCGTGGAAACGCTTTTGGTTTCGCCCGAATCAAACACAATTGTATTAGCACAAGCGGAGTTTATCAAGATTATGCCACGGGTTGGACTCTACACCGCGACCGAAAACGAACTGGGCGCGCTACAGCGCGCCGCCGGCGAGGTCGATTCGGACCTCGTCGTCCGCTCGGAGAGCGACCTCGACGACCCCGAAGCCGTCGAGGCGTTCTGCGACGAACTGACCGACTGCGACGTGGCCGTGCTGTGGCTCCACGGCGCCGAGGACAGCATGCCCGGCTACGACCGCGCAATCGAGGCCTGCTACGAGGCGGGCGTCCCCGTCGTCGTGAAGGCGACCGGCGACGCCTTCGCTATCGAGGATACGTCCGTTCCCGGAAGCGTCCGGGAGACTGTTTCGGCGTACCTCGAACGCGGCGGGAGCGCGAACCTCGCCAACGCCGTCCGGTATCTTGTCGACCGCTTTACGCCCGAGAAACCGGCCTACGACGACCCCGTCGACCTGCCGACCGAAGGGGTGTATCACCCCGATTTTCCCGGCTACTCCTACGAGGAGCTGTGCGCCGAGTTGGACCCCGAAACGCCGACCATCGCGGTGTGGTTCTACGAATCCCACTGGACCCACGAGAACACCCGCTACGTCGACGCGTTGGTCGAAGCCATCGAAGCCGAGGGCGCCGACGCCCTCCCCGTCTTCTGTAACCCGGTGACAGATAGCGACGAACAACAAGACGCCGAATGGGTCGTCGACGAGTGGCTGACCAGCGAATCGGACGAACCACTCGTCGACGCCGTCTGCTCGTCGTTCATGTTCTCGCTGTCGATGGCCGAGCGCGGCCGCGATGCCGACGACGAGGGCGGTGACGCAGAGGAAGTGTTCCTCAAGCGTCTCGGCGTGCCCGTCCTCCAGACGGTGACGACGATGCGCTCGCGTTCCCGATACGACTCCAGCGACACCGGCGTGATGGGGTTCGAGTTGGCGCTGTCGGTGGCGCTGCCGGAGTTCGACGGCAACGTCATCACCCACCCCATCTCCGGGAAGGAACGCACCGACGACACCGCGGGCATCGGGTCGGCGCCGAAACAGCACTTCCCCATCGAGGACCGCATCGACCACGCCGCCTCACTGGCGGTCAACTGGGCGACCCTCCGTCACACGCCGAACGACGAGAAAAACGTCGCCGTCGTCCTGCACAACTACCCGCCGAGCGACGACGGCATCGGCACCGCCTTCGGACTCGACTCGCCGGAGTCGACGGTGAATCTGCTGTCGGAGCTCCGAGGCCGAGGCTACGAGTTAGGTGGACAGTTCCCCGAGTCGGGCCAATCCCTCGTCGAGACGCTCACCTCGCAGTTGACGCTCGACGACCGCTGGGTCGCACCCGATGACGTCCGAGAGCGCTCCGTCGACATCGTATCGCCGGAGCAGTACGGGTCGTGGTGGAGCGACGCCGACGAGGCCTTCCGCGAGAACGTCCGAGAGGAGTGGGGCGAGGCCCCCGACCGACCGTTCGCCATCCCGGGGGTCGAGTTCGGTAACGTCCTCGTGACCGTCCAGCCGCCGCGCGGGTTCGGGATGGACCCCTCGAAAGTGTATCACGATTCGGACCTCCAGCCGCCACACGACTACTACGCCTTCTACGCGTGGCTTCGCAACGACTTCGACGCCGACGCCGTCGTCCACCTCGGTACTCACGGTTCCCTGGAGTGGCTTCCCGGCAAGACCGTCGGCCTCGATTCCGAGAGCGCTCCCGACGCGCTCCTCGCCGATTTGCCGAACGTCTACCCCTACATCGTGAACAATCCCGGCGAAGGTACGCAGGCCAAGCGGCGCTCCTATGCCGCAATCGTCGACTACCTCACGCCGCCGATGGCCTCGGCAGGGACCTACGACGACCTCGCCGAGCTGGAGGAGTTGGCCGACCAGTACCGCGAGGCCGGCAGTGCGGCCGGCGAAACGGTCGAACGGCTCCTCCGGGAGAAAGTCAAGGAACTCGATTTGGCCGTCGAGTTGGCTATCGCCGGTGAAATAGACGAACAGGCCGACGTTCGCGGTCCCGACGAAGCCGGCACGACGCTCGCGGAAGGTGCCGTAGACGGCGATGAGGTCGACATCGACGAACTCGTAGAGCGCATCCACGCCTACCTCACGGACGTGAAGACGACCCAGATTCGGATGGGGCTGCACACGATGGGTGAACCGCCCGAAGGCGACCGCCTAATCGAGTATCTCGTCGCGCTGACGCGGCTCGAAAACGCCGGCGCACCGTCGCTGCGAGAGTCCGTCGCGGGCGTACTGGGTGTCGACTACCAGACGATGCTCGACTCGCCGGGCGAGTACGACGAGACGCTCGGGATGACCTACTCACAGGCCGCCGACGAGGTCCACGAAACGAGCGTCGAGTTGGTCGAGACGCTCGCGGAGTACGACTTCAACGTGCCCGAATCGAACGTCGACGCCGACCCCGACGACGAGGTGAACATGAACTTACTCGTCGTCGACATCGACCCCCTCGGCGATGCACGCGTGGCCGGC
Organism: Natronomonas gomsonensis; assembly: GCF_013391635.1. GTDB lineage: Archaea > Halobacteriota > Halobacteria > Halobacteriales > Haloarculaceae > Natronomonas > Natronomonas gomsonensis_A. The sequence goes on from NZ_JACAWU010000001.1 coordinate 603,645, forward strand.
GGCGCCCACGACGACCTCCGGGAGGTGCTGGCCTACATCTGCGAGGAGGCTGCTCCGCGAGTGTTCGGCGCCGCCGAGGAGATTCCGCGGACCGCCGACGCCCTGAACGGCGAGTACGTCCCGCCGGGCGGCTCCGGTGCGCCCACTCGCGGCGGCGTCGACCTGTTGCCGACCGGGCGGAACTTCTACACGCTGGACCCCCGGAAGGTGCCCGCCAAGTCGGCGTGGGAAGTCGGCAAGGAGGTGGCCGACGGGACGCTACAGCGCCACCACGGCGAACACGACGAATACCCCGAAGAGGTCGGCGTCGTCGCGTGGGGGACGCCCACTGTCCGCACGCGCGGGGAGACCATCGCACAGGTGCTGGCGCTGATGGGCGTCGAACCCGTCTGGACCGACGCCGGACGAATCGACGGCGTGGAGCCGATTCCGCTGGAGGAACTCGGCCGGCCCCGCGTGGACGCGACGACGCGGGTGTCGGGGCTGTTCCGTGACGCCTTCCCGCAGGCCGCCGGGGTGATTCACGACGCCGTCGAGGCCGTCGTCGACCTCGAGGAACCTCACGAGATGAACTACGTGAAGAAACACGTCGAGGAGGAAGCCGAGGAACTGGAAGCCGAAGGGGTGGACCCCGACGACGCCCGCGACGCCGCGATGCCGCGCGTCTTCACGACGCAGCCGGGCGGTTACGGCGCCGGCACGAACAAGGCCGTCGACGAGGGGAACTGGGAGGACCGTTCCGATTTGGCGGAGGTGTACGTCCAGTGGGGCGGCTACGCGATGGGGTCTCGCGGCCGCGTCACCGAGAACCACGACGCCTTCCGGCGCCGCCTCGGCAGCGTCGAGGCGACGGTCAAAATCGAGGACACGATGGAACAGGACGAGTTCGACTCCTCCGATTGGTACGCCTTCCACGGCGGCTTCATCACCGCCGTCTCCGAAGTTTCGGGCTCCGAACCCGCCTCCTACGTCGGCGACTCCTCGGATCCCGACAACGTCTCCGTCTACAGCAACGAGGAGAAGGTCCGCAAGGCGATGCGGGCCCGCGTGCTGAATCCGGAGTGGCTCGATTCGATGGAAGAACACGGCTACAAGGGCGCCGGCGACCTCTCCTCGACGGTCGACGTGACGCTGGGGTGGGACGCCACCACGGGCGTCGTCAGCGACACGCTGTGGAACGAGGTCGCCGAGGCCTACGCCTTCGACGCCGACAGACAGGAGTGGCTGCGCGAGGTGAACCCGTGGGCGCTGGAGTCCATCACCGACACGCTGTTGGAGGCCATCGAACGGGGACTGTGGGACGCCGACGACGAGACCGAAGAACGGCTGACGGACCTCAATCTCTCCGTCGACGGTGACCTCGAAGAACGCGCTTCCGATTTCACCCCCGCCGCGGAGGTGACCAGCGATGACGACTGATTCGGGGGAGTTCGAGGCCTACGCCGACCTCGGTGCGACCACCTCGGATGCGATGGACATCGCCGAGACGAGCATGGACCGCGTCCACGACCTCGTTTCTCAGGAGACGCTGGCCGACCGGGTTCGGGCGAAGGCCGTCCACGCCACCGGCGACCCCGAGTTCCAGTACCTCGTGCGGTTCACGGGGAGCGACGACTCCGAACCGCTCCGAGCGGGAGCGCGGGCAGTCCTCGGTGAACGCCCCATCGTCACCGACATAACGATGGTCAAATCGGGTATCACGGGGCGGGGCCACGACTGCGACGTGCGGAAGGCCATCGGCAACGGCGCCGAGCTGGCTGCCGAAACGGGGATGACTCGGACGGCCGCCTCGGTGCTCGAACTCGACAAGCAAGGCGTCTACGAGGGCGCAATCGCCGTCGTCGGCAACGCCCCCACCGCGGCGCTGGCGCTGGCCGACTGCATCGAGCAGGGTACCCGACCGGCAGTCGTCGTCGCCACGCCAGTCGGCTTCGTGAAAGCCGCCGAGAGCCGAAATCGACTGCGTGAAGTGTGTGCCGAACACGGCGTCCCGGCGATTACGAACGTCGGCCGCCGCGGCGGCAGCGGCCTCGCGGCGGGGCTGACGAACGAACTGGTCCACGTCGCGAGCGACGTACGCGATGGCGAGGTAGAGTTGTGACCGACGAGGTCTCCTTCCCAGACGAACCGGCCGAATACGCCGCCGACGCACCCGAAGCGGAGGGCGCCAGCGGTGACGCGGAATCGGTGTACGCCGTCGGCATCGGCCCCGGCAACTCCGAGTACCTCACTCGTCGAGGCGCCCGCGCCATCCGGGAGGCGGACGTGGTCGTCGGCTTCGAGACGGTCGTCGAGTTCGTCCGCGAGGAAATCACTGGCGAGGCACTGACGTGTGGCTACCGCGACGAACCCGAGGTGCTGGCGACGTTCCGCGAACGCGTCACCGACGGCGCCAGCGGGACGGCGGTGTTGATGGGCGACCCGAACCACTCCGGCTACCAGTTCGTCGGCAAGGTCGAATCGGCCCTCGAGGGAGTCGCCCCCGTCGAAGTGGTTCCGGGGATTTCCTCGCTACAGGTGGCGGCGAGTCGCGCCAGAACGCCGATGGAAGAAACGACGTTCGTCACGCTCCACAAGAGCGGGCCAATCGAGGCCGACCTCCGACGACTGGAGCGCGACGTCCGCGACCGGCACCTGCTGGTTCTACCGCGACCCTACGACTGGATGCCCGAGCGCATCGCCGCCCGCCTGCTAGAGTCGGGCGCACCCGACTGTGAGGCGCTCGTCTTCGAACGGCTGACTCACGCCGAGGAATCCGTGACACGAACGTCGCTGTCGGCGCTGTCCGACGACATCGATTCGAAGGAAGAGACGGCGTTTTCGGACCTCTCGGTGCTGGCAGTGCGGCGGTAGAGTCGGCGGTCAGCGGCCGCCGTCGGTGGCGACCGGGTCGACGGCGGCGGTACCCGAGCCGAGCGAGCGGGCCTTCGCCACCTCGGCCTGGATGGCGTCGGTGACGGCCTCGTGGTCGCCGAGTGGGTCGGCGTAGGCGAGCCCACCCCGCTCGAGTTCTAGTTTCGACGGCAGGGCGCTGTCGGTCTCCTCACACGGGGCGATGAAGAACGGGACGGCGACGGCTCGGTCGCCGGTGAGGTTGTAGCGGACACACTCCGCCGCCGGGTTCTGCAACAGGTAGGCAGCCGTGATTTCGCCGTATTGGGTCGACTCCCGAAGGCGAGTCGCGTGGGCCTCGGTCGCCCGCCGGTGGCCCTCTCGGGAGGTGTCGCCGAAGGCCAGAAGCGCCAGCGAGGCGTCGTCGCCAGGAGCGACGGCCTCCCGAGCGCGGTCGGCGAGCGCGCGACTCACGGCGGGACTGGCACCGACCGGTTCGCAGTGGTGGGCAGTCGGCAGTGCCCCCGGTATGCCGCGAGTCGTATCCCGGTTCGGAGCGACGGCCATCGGGACGACGTACGTCTCCCCACCGGCGTCGGCGGATAATTCCGCCGGGTCGCGCTCGTACGTCGCCACGGTGATGCGGTCGGCCACGCTGCGCTCGCGGAGCCGCTCCGCGTGTGTCTCGGCTACCGCACGCGTGTGTTGGCGCCCGACGAGCAGGAGTGTGTCCGTCATGGATGTTTAATCAAGCGCGCTTGTATTAGCGCAACCTTTCTTGTAGTACGCTGTGAGGGCATCCAGTAAATAGATTTCGGGCAACGAGCCGCGACCCGCAAACTCAAGTTCGATTGCACTAACACCAATCGTAATGACTCGACTCGTCTGCTGTGCCGGTTCGACCCGAACGGCCCGAATCGACGGCATCAGCGCCGCCGGCGCCGACGCCGACCTGATGGCCCACACGCCCAGCGCCGACGCCGAGATACTCGCCTACGGCCGCCCCGTCCGCTCGCCCGTCGTTCCGGTCTCCCCGAGCGGCTGTCCGACGCCCGCCGTCGTGACCCGGGCCGTCCTCGAACGGCTCGAAATCGATTGCACCGTCGTCGATTCTGGGCTGGCCGAACCGACCGGCGCGCCGACCGTCACCGTCGGCGCACGCACTGGCGAGGACATCCGCGAGCGCGACCCCGTCCCCTCCGCGCCCGGCGCCTTCGCCGCCGCCCGACAGTTCGGCCGAAAGTTGCCCGACGACGAACTGTTCCTCGCCGAAACCGTCCCCGGCGGCACGACGACCGCACTCGGCGTCCTCACCGCCCTCGGCGAGGCCGACGTGCTGGGCGACCGCACGGTCTCCTCGTCGCTGTCGGAGAACCCACTCGAACTGAAACGGCGGGTGGTCGACGAAGCGCTCTCGGCCTCGTCGCTGGACCCCGGCGACGCCGCCGGCGAACCGACGGTTGCGCTCCGACGCGCCGGCGACCCCGCCCTCGCCGTCCTCTGTGGTATCGCCGCCGGCGCCCTCGAAACCGACACCGCCGTCACGCTGGCGGGCGGCACACAACTCGTCGCCGCCGCGGCCTACCTCCGACACGACGACTACGACGGCCCCCTCACGCTGGCGACCACCTCCTTCGTCGACGACGACCCCGCCGTCGACCTCGACCGCGCCGGCCGCGAACTCGACCTCTCGGTGACGACGACCGACCCCGGGTTCACCGACGACCACCCCGCGATGGCCGCCTACAACCGCGGGGAGGCCAAAGAGGGCGTGGGAATGGGCGGTGCACTCGGGTTGGCCGACCGCGCCAGCCTGCCGATGGCCGACGTACGCGATGGCGTCCGCGAGGTGTACGACCGCCTCCTGGCCGACACCGACCGGGAGGTGCCCGAGGCGTGAACGGCGTCGTCCTCGCGGGCACGTCCTCCGGCGTCGGCAAGACCGTCGCCACGCTCGCCGTCCTGCGGGCGCTCCAGCGGGCGGGAGAGAGCCCCCAACCGGCGAAGGCCGGGCCGGACTTCATCGACCCGAGCCACCACGCCGCCGTCTGTGAGAGACCGTCCCGGACGCTGGACCCGTGGCTGTCCGGCGAGGAGGGCTGTCGCCGCAACTACCACCGCGGGTCGGGCGATATCTGTGTCGTCGAGGGGATGATGGGACTGTACGACGGGACGAACTCGACGGCGTACGTCGCGGAGACGCTCGACCTTCCGGTCGTCCTCGTCGTCGACGCGAAAGCGGGCATGGAAAGCGTCGCCGCCCAGGCGCTCGGCTTCCGCGAGTACGCCGCCGAAGCCGACCGCGACATCGACGTGGTCGGCGTCCTCGCCAACCGCGCCCACGGCGGCCGCCACGAGGCCGGGATTCGGGATGCGCTCCCCGATTCGTTGTCGTACTTCGGCCGCGTGCCGCCACTCGAAGGGCTCGAAATTCCCGACCGGCATCTCGGCCTCCACATGGGTCGGGAGGCACCCATCGACGAGGAGACGCTGGACGAAGCCAGCGAGGAAATCCACGTCGGAAGACTGCTGGAGGTGGCGGCGGAACCAGCACGGCCGGAGCCCCGACCGCCCGGAACAGACACGGAAAAAACCGTCGCCGTCGCCGACGACGCTGCGTTCTGTTTTCGTTATCCGGCGAGTCTCGAACGCCTCAGGGAACGCGCCGAGGTGGTCACCTTCTCGCCGGTCGCCGGCGATTCGCTCCCCGACTGCGACGGGGTCTATCTCCCCGGCGGCTACCCCGAACTCCACGGCGCGGCGCTGGCCGCGGGCGGCACGCTGTCGGAACTCGGAGGGCGGGCGACCGAGGGCCTGCCCGTCCTCGGCGAGTGCGGCGGCCTGATGGCGCTGTCGGAGACGCTGACCGACACCGACGGGGACACCCACGCGATGGCCGGTGTCCTCCCCGCCGACGTGACGATGTGCGAGCGGTATCAGGCGCTTGACCACGTCGAGTTGGTGGCACGCGACGACACCCTCACCGCCGGGTCCGGCCAGCGACTTCGCGGCCACGAGTTCCACTACTCGACAGCCGACGTGGCCGGCGACGCCGACTTCGCATTCGAGGTGAAGCGAGGAGACGGCATCGCCGACGGCAAGGATGGCCTCACCGAGTACCGCACGCTGGGCACCTACGCTCACGTCCACGCCGACTCCGGCGCCTTCGACTCCTTCGTCGACTCACTCTAGCGGTAGAACTCCCGGTCGCCGTCGTCGTCGACGTACGTCGCCGCCCGCCACGCCGAATCGATTGCGGCGGTGACGACACAGCCGAAAACCCCGACGGAGAGGGCCGCGACGAGCGGCCACGTGGTCCCGTCGATGGCAGCTCCGCCGCCGAAGGTCCCGACGGCGAGAACCGCCGTGAGACCGAGCGATGCAACGGCGACGCGCTCGCGGCCACCCGTAGGCGTCACCCGGTTGGCCCGGCCGACGGCCTCGGGCAGCGTCCCCGAATCGAGGACCAACGCCGGGACGACGAACGGCGCACACCCCAACCCCACCTCGTTTTGCGCCACGTCGTCCTCGTCGAGCAGTCTGTCAGCGAGGTCGCCGACCGCCAACCGGGTCTTCAACCACCGGTACAGCCACCACCGGCGTTCGTACACGGCGGTACCGGCCGCCGAAACCGACGCACCGCCGCCGTACTCGGTCCGACCGACCGCGTAGGCGACGGCGGCGCCGAAGGGATACCAGACGAGGACGAGAACCGCAATGACGACGACGGCGACCGCGACGGTCAGCAGTTCGCCGAAGCCGACGAGAAAGCCCGGTCCCGCCCCGGTGACCGTCTGCCGGACGGCCGCGAGGGCCTGCCAGCCCGCGGCGAAGACGACACCGACGGCGAGCGCTCCGAGGAGCGTCCAGACGACGGCGGCGGGCGAACGAAGCAGCGCACGAACGGCCATACCGACCGGTCGGAGGGGGAGGAGAAAAAGACGACGCCGACGCGTGTCGGTTTCAGAACTCGTCTTCGGGCGTCGGAACCCCTTCGTCGGGGTCGTCCAACTCCTCGAAGGCCCCCCGGAGCTCGCGGATGCGGTCGCGGATGTCCGCGGCGAGTTCGAACTCGAGGTTGTCGGCGGCCTCCTGCATCCGGTCTTCGAGCCGTTCGATGAGTTCTTCGGCCTCCTCGGCGGAGTCCGCGTCGAGTCCCGAGACGCCGCTGGTGTCGGTCTTCGACCCCGGAAGGTTCGTCTCGCCGACCGCCTTCTCGATGGTCGTCGGTTCGTGGCCGTGCTCTTCGTTGAACTGCGTTTGAATCTCCCGGCGACGGCGGGTCTCTTCGATTGCGGACTCCATGGCGCCGGTCGTCTCGTCGGCGTAGAGGACGACCCGGCCATCGACGTTCCGGGCGGCCCGGCCCATCGTCTGGACCAGCGTCGTCTCCGACCGGAGGAACCCCTCCTGGTCAGCGTCGAGGATGGCCACGAGCGAGACTTCGGGAATGTCGAGTCCCTCCCGAAGGAGGTTGATGCCGACCAGCACCTGAATCTCGCCGAGACGGAGCGACCGGACGAGTTCGTGGCGTTCGAGCGTGTCCGTCTCGTCGTGCATGTACGCCACGTCGACGCCGGCGCCTTCGAGGTACTCCGTGAGGTCCTCGGCCATCCGTTTGGTCAGCGTCGTCACGAGGACGCGTTCGTCGTCGCTCGTCGCCTCGATGCGCTCCATCAGGTCCTCGATTTGGCCCTCGGCCGGTTGCACCTCGATTTCCGGGTCGACGAGGTACGTGGGTCGGACGATTTGCTCGACGACCCGGTCGCTTTCTTCACGTTCGTACTCGCCAGGCGTCGCCGAGACGTACAGCGTGCGGTCGGTCTTCTCCTCGAACTCCTCGAAGGTCAGCGGGCGGTTGTCGTAGGCCGTCGGCAACCGGAAGCCGTTCTCGACCAGCGAGTCCTTCCGGGATTTGTCGCCCTCGTATTGGCCCTTGATTTGCGGGAGCGTGACGTGAGATTCGTCGACGACGGTGAGGAAGTCGTCGGGGAAGTAATCGAGCAGGGTGTACGGCGCCTCGCCGGACTCGCGGTCGGACATGTGCACCGAGTAGTTCTCGATGCCCGAGCAGTAACCCGTCTCCTGGAGCATCTCGATGTCGAAGGTGGTTCGCTCCTCGATGCGCTGGGCGGCGACCAAATCGCCCTGCCGCTCGAAGTACGAGACGCGTTTCTCCTTCAGTTCCGCTATCTCGTCGATGGCCCGCTGGAGGCGCTCTTCGGGGATGGAGTAGTGTTCCGCCGGGTGGACGAGCCCGGCCGGCTCCTCGGAGACCACTTCGCCGTTCAGCGTATCGACTTTCATGATGCGGTCGATTTCGTCGCCCCAGAACTCCACGCGGAGGGCGTATCGGCCGTACATCGGGAACACCTCGACGGTGTCGCCGCGGACCCGGAAGGTTCCCTGCTGGAAGTCCACGTCGTTGCGCTCGTAGTTCAAATCGACCAGTTTCTTCAGGAGGTTCTCCCGGCCGATTTCCTCGCCGCGCTCCAGCCGGAGCGCCATCGACTCGTAGTTGTTCGGGTCGCCGAGGCCGTAGATGGCCGACACCGAGGCGACGACGATGACGTCGTCGCGGGTCAAAAGCGACCGGGTCGCCGAATGCCGCAGGCGCTCGATTTCCTCGTTTATCGACATGTCCTTGTCGATGTAGGTGTCGGTCTGTTCGACGTACGCCTCCGGCTGGTAGTAGTCGTAGTAGGAGACGAAGTACTCGACGGCGTTGTCCGGGAAGAGGTTGCGGAACTCCTCGTACAGTTGGGCCGCCAGCGTCTTGTTGTGGGCGAGGACGAGCGTCGGCTGTTGGAGTTCCTCGACGACCCACGAGACGGTGTTTGTCTTGCCGGAGCCGGTGACGCCCAAAAGCGTCTGTTTGTCGGCGCCGGCTTCGTAGCCGTCGACGAGTTCGCGGATGGCCTCGGGTTGGTCGCCCGCCGGGTCGAACGGGGCGTCGACCTCGAACCGTCGGGCGGCGTCGGGACGGTCGGGCTGTAGCGGGCCGGTGTCGCTCATTACCGAGTGGTGGGCGTCGGGACACTTGAGGCGAACGCTCGCGGCGACGGGCCGGGACGCTTCGTGGGCGTTAACCCCTCCGACGACCAACGCCGCCCATGAGCGTTCGCGCGGAGTTCGACGACTGGGCCGCCGACGGCCGCGACAAGGGGATGGAGCAGCGCCACTGGCACACCGCAAAGTACGCCCTCGGACGGATGCCAATCGAGGCGGGCGACACCGTCCTCGATTTGGGCTGTGGCAGCGGCTACGCCGCCCGCGCAATGCGTGAGGCCAAAGACGCCGGCCGGGCCTACGGCCTCGACGGCGCCCCCGAGATGGTCCGAAACGCACGCGCCTACACCGACGACGACAACGTCGGGTACGTCGTCGGTGACTTCCAGTCGCTTCCCTTCGGCGACGACGAAATCGACCACGCCTTCTCGATGGAGGCGTTCTACTACGCGCCCGACCCCGTCGGCGCGCTCGAAGAACTCCGCCGCGTTCTCCGGCCCGGCGGGACGTTCTACTGTGCGGTGAACTACTTCGAGGAGAGCGAGCACACCCACGCCTGGCAGGACAACATCGCCATCGAGATGACGCTGTGGAACTACGACCAGTACCGGGAGGCGTTCCGGGAGGCCGGCTTCCACGTCGCCGAACAGGACACGATTCCGGACCGCGAAACCGAGATTCCGCCGGAAAGCGAGTTCCCGACCGACGACTGGGAAACTCGGGAGGCGATGGTCGAACGCTACCGCGAATACGGGACGCTGCTGACCGTCGGCATCGCGCCGTGACTCAGTAACTCCGAGGTAATCCGAGTACGTGCTCGCCGAGGTAGTTCAACGCGAGTTGCTGGGTGATGGGGACGAGTCGCGTCAGCCGTGCCTCCCGGAAGTACCGCTCGACATCGTACTCGCGGGCGACGCCGAAGCCGCCGTGGGTCTGGACCGCGGCGTCGGCGGCGTCGAAGGCCGCCTCCGCGGCGAGGTACTTCGCGACGTTGGCTTCGGCACCGGCGGCCTCCCGCGGGAGGTCATCGAGGCGACCGGCGGCGTCGTAAATCACTTTCTTCGCCGCCAGCAGGTCGGCGTAGGCGGCCGCAAGCGGGTGCTGAATCGCTTGGTTAGCGCCGATTGGTCCGCCGAACACCTCCCGCTCGCTGGCGTACTCGATGCCCCGTTCGAGTGCGACCTCGCCCAATCCGAGACACTCCGCGGCGATGACGACTCGCTCCTCGTTGAGGCCGTCGAGCATCTGGTAGAACCCCTCGCCTTCCTCGCCGACGAGATTCTCCGCGGGTACCCGAACCCCGTCGAACCACAGTTGGTAGGAGCCGACCGCCCGACTCGCTGTCTTGGGAATCGATTCGATTTCGAGGCCGTCGTCGTAGGCGTCTTCGAGGTCGAGTAGGAACATCGAGATGCCCTCGGTCCGTTTGTCGACCGCCTCTCGCGGGGTCGTCCGCGCCATCAGGAGGAGGTAATCGCTGGCCGCCACGCGGGAAATCCAGATTTTTGCCCCGTCGACGACGTACTCCTCACCCTCCTTCCGCGCCCGGGTCTCCATCGCCGTCGACTCCGACCCGGCGTTGGGTTCCGTCAGGCCGAACGCCTGAATCCGAACGTCTCCCGAAGCGACCTTCGGCAGCAGGTCGGCTTGCAGCGACTCGTCGGCGTATTTCACCAGCGGCACCGAGTTGTACACGCCGCCGTGAATCGCCTGAGCGGCGGCGAACCCGCCGCCGCTGGCCGCGATTTCCTCCATCATGACGACCGCCTCGGCCGTCGACATCCCCGCGCCGCCATCGGCTTCGGGAATCAGGATTCCGAGCCAGCCCTCCTCGGCCAGCGTGTCGACGAACTCGTGGGGGTACTCGCCCGTTCGGTCCTTCTCGCGCCAGTAGGCGTCGTCGAACCCCTCGCATATCTCGCGGATGTTCCGCCGGACCAGCCGCTGTGTCTCGGTGAGGTCGACGGAATCCCGCCAGTCGTGTGGCATAAAGTATCGTGGTATGCGGTGGGCAAAAAGACGTGGCTCGGGGAACCCCCTCAGCCCTCGTAGCGCTCGCCGGCGGCGATGGCGATTTCCAGCCAGTTTTCCTCGGGCGGCAGCGGGCACTCGTAGGCCTCGCTGTACGCACAGAAGGGGCTGTACGCGAGGTTGAAATCCAGGGGGACGGTCGCACCGTCTTCGAGTTCGCCCTCCGCGTGCAGTTCCATGTATCGCCCGGCCGGATAGGTCTGCTGGCCCGTCGTCTTGTCGCGGAAGGGGACGAACAGCGACCCACCGTCGTGGTCGATGCGCTGGTAGGCGACGAGGGTGTGTTCGTCGACGTCGCCGCTGGCGTCGGGCACCTCGAAGTGGAGGCGAGCGGCGCGTTCGTACAGTTGCTCGCCCTCGGCGGTCGTCTCCATCGCCACCGTCTCGTCGCTGTCGACGAGTTCGACCGTCGCCTCGACGCGGTAGGCGGGGTCGGGGTCGAAGTACGCGAGGCCGTCGAAGTCCTCGCGCTCTCCGGGCGGCAGCGGCGACTGCCGCGAGGTGCCGAACTGCTCGTCCTTCTCGGCGCGGTAGGACTGTAACTCCTCGCGCCACGCCTCGGTGTCGAACTCCATACCCGAATCTCGGGGGTCGGACGGATAAGCCGCCCGGCACTCGGGCGGGACCGCCGCTACCCGCCGCTGGCGAATCGGTCGAGGAGTCGGACCCGGAGGCCGTTGGCGAGAAGCGCCGCCAGCGCGCCCTCGACGGCGTGAATCGGCACCGCGAGGACGAACAGCGCAATCGCGCGGAAGCCGTACTGGGCGGCGAACACCGAATCGAAGCCGAAACCGAGCCGCCACGACGCGTAGGACCCGTAGGCGAACAGCACGACACAGGCCGCCGCGCCGCCGAGTGCGCCCGCCAACAGCCCGTTCGACATGGCGTTGCCGTAGCGGTCAGTCAGCACGCCGGCGACGAAACCCGCCAGCAGACCGCCGAGATACACCTCCCGACGGATTTCCAGCCGAAGCAACCCCGGGAGGAGGACGGCCAACAGCGTAGCGGCTCCGAGGAGCGTCGGCCGCCAGTTCACGTCGAAGGAGGGTCGAAGCGAGCGTTCGCGGGCCATCGGACCGAGTTGGTTCCCGATGGCAAATAAACCCACGGCCGCCCCGTTCGACACGTCTTTAGGCGAAGACGCGTCACTCCCGGTGTGTCCCACGACGCCGAGGAGTCGAGCGGAAGCGGCGACGGAAGCGGCGCGTCTGTCGGGAGGGGCGACGGCGCCGACGGCCCCGACTGGCGGCCCATCTTCGGCCACGACGAACCCTACGACGACCAAATCGACGGCATCGAGACGGCCGTCGAGACGGCCCGCGAGGGCGGCTTCCTCGCCCTGGAGGGCGCCTGCGGCACCGGCAAGACGATGCTGGCACTGACGGCCGGCATCCACCTCGTTCGCGACCCCGACTCGACGTACGAACGCGTCTTCGTCCTCACGAGCGTCAAACAGCAACTCCGGCAGTTCGAGGAGGACCTCCGGACAATCAACGGAAACCTGCCCGACGACTGGCACCCGATTTCGGCGATGACGCTCGTCGGAAAGGCCGACGTGTGTCCGTACAACCTCGCGGGCGCCGGCGGCATCGACGAGACGAACGTCTACGAGCGCTGTGAGGGCCTCCGTGAGCGCACTCGTGGGCTGACCGACGAGACGACCGCCGACTCGCTGGCGGCACAGGCCCGCAGCCAGCAGGTCGGACTGGGCGATTCCGGAAGCGGCGCTTCGTATCTAGAAGCGGCCAGCGAACCGACGCCGTATCCCCGAGAGATGCCCGAGGCCGGCGACAGCGGCGTCGAGTACTGCCCCTTCTACGCGCAGTACCTCGCTGACCTACCGGAGGACGGTGACCCCGTCGAGGCCGTCCCCTTCGACCCCACCGAGTTGGGCCTCATCGAGAGCGAAGACCTCGTGCAGTTGTCGGCCGGGCACGGGGCCTGCCCCCATTCGGTGATGGGCGCGCTGCTGCCCCACGTCGAGGTGCTGGTCGGCAACTACTACCACGCGTTTGGTGAATCCGCACACCCCGGCTCACCGGGTACTGAAGGCGGCACAGGGCGGACGAATACACGGCGAGCGGCTGCGTAACGGCTGTTCTGAGGAGAGGCCGACCCCAGCGGGGTGGTCGGCGTGAGGGCGAGCGCAACGGTGACGGCGACGGCCCCCAGCGGCGGTGCTGGCGTGGCGTCCGCGTCGGTGCCTGAGTCGGTGGTCGACTCGGACCCATGGTTCACTGACCCGAACAGGCTGGCCGGGTGGGCCGACGACGTGGCCGGGTCGGTGGGGGCGGCCGAGTTGACCGGCTACCCCGACGCCAACGCGCTGGGCGAGGCAGCCGACGTTTACCTAAACCGCAACCGCCGGAAACACCGAGAGCGACTCGGCGGGCTGGTAGAGGACCGACCGCTCGGGAGCGACTTGTGGGCGGCTGAAGCCGACGCACGCCTCGCGGCGGTGGCTGGCCCGGCCAGTACCGAGTCTGAATCAACCACCACTGTCCCAACGGTCACGTGTGTGTCCGACCCCTTCCCGTGGGCGGGCGACCCGACGGCCGACGACAAGACCCGACTGGTGTTGACCGTCGCCGCGTCGGGTGATTCACCGACCGAACCGGTGCCGCTCGGAGCCACGCTGGACGCGGCGTTCGGCCAGCACACCACCACGGAGTACGCCCGAGCGTCGTGGGTGGACGAACACCACCCGGAACTGATGGAAAAGTGCGACACTGCGGAGGGGTTGAGCCTCCGAGTGAGCGAGAAGGCGCTCTACTTGTTACGTACAGGGATGGGGCGCTCCGGAACGGTCCCGTGGGCGACGCTCCCCGACGCCCACGACGCGGACGGCAACCCACTCCCTGTCCGGCGGTTTCACGAGTATCTCAGTGGGAGCCGTCGCGGTCTAACAGACGGGCGTCGGGCAATAGCGTTCGACCTGCTCGCTGACAACCGGGCGCGGTTCGTGGACGGACCGGACGAGACGCCCCGCGTGCTGAAGGGCGGGACGGTCCCGGTAGTTCAACGATTCACCTCCTCACGTGAGGCCGAGCGGCTCCGGTCGGGGCTGGCGGAGGTGTTCAACGCTGCCGAGGCGGCAGCCCAAGAGTGTACGGTGTGGGTGTTGACGCTCCCGCGTGAGTCGGCCGACGGGCCGTGTCACTCCTACGAGGTGTTTCAGCGGGCGTGGGAGCGGCTGTACGACCGGCTCCGGTACGCCCGAGACGTGGGGGACGGTCGTGGTTCACTCCCACCCTATTGGTATGTGCAAGAGGCACAGCCACGTTCCGGCTGGTGCCACCGCCACATCGGCTGGTGTGGCCCAGTGGGCGGGTCGGACCCCGGCCTGTCGACAACCCGGCTTCGACGGTGGTGGGCTGACGCGCTCCGAGTGCCATCGGGCGAGTGGGTTGTCGTTGACGTGGAAGAGCCGTTCGCACTGGCCGACGGCTGGCACACGGCCGACAGCGACAGTCACACGCACACCGACGGGGAGGGCAAGCGTGTGCTGGCTGATGGTGGGCCGGGCCTCCGGCACTACTTCGGGAAGGGGCCGCGGCGGCTGGTGGAGGTAGCGAGCGCGGACGTGGCGACGCTCCGGGAGTGGGCGGCGCGGTGTCGGAGGGGTGAGTCAACCGAGGCACTCAGGGAGCGGGCGTCGTTGGCGTTCATGTGGGCAACCGAGAGACGGTTTTACGGAACGGGAGGCGGCCTTTGACCCTGCCACAAACGGCCAGCGGTGACGGGCTGACGCCCGCGACCCCTTCGCTTCGGGTCGAACGCCCCCGGCGTTAGCGATGGATGGCGTCCGTGAACCAGTCCGGCAGGTCCACCTTCTGCAGCACGTCGAAGAACGATGCGTCGAGGACGTAGTACGCGCAGTCGTCGTCCGGGGCGCGAACCCCGCGCCCAACGGACTGCTGTATGTCCTGAGCGGTGGTTTCGTAGTACCAGTCCCATGCGTTGCGTTCATCCATCATGTATCGGGTCCGCGGGTCGCCCATGTGTGGGTACGGTACTTTGACGAGGGCCTGCCACCGGCAGTCCTCATACGGCAGGTCTACACCATCGGTGGCGGCGGGCGAAAAAAACATATCGTCGTCCGAGCGCAACCATCGTTCAATCTGCTCGGACAAGTCGGTATCCTCGTATGAGTTGTGGACGCGGCTATTTCGCCGAAACTCCCGCCCGAGTTGCTGTGCTCGGTCGTAACTGGCGGTGTGAATTAGCCCCTTTTCGCCGCGGTGTTGGTGCGACAGTGATTCGAGCATCTTCACGACTTCGTCAGCGTGTGTGTCCCAGCCTCCGGACGACATTTTACCGACAACCTTGTCGGTGTAGATAGGCCGGTTTTCCGCTGGAAAAGGCATCGGATACTGGACGACATGCGTCTCAGCCGGGTCCAACCCCAACCGCGTAACCCACCGGTCGGGGTCCGAAGCGAAAGGCATCGTTGCCGTCGACAACACCCGTTTGTCAGCCCGGGACCAGACGTGTTCCTGTAAGAACTTGTCCACGTCTACTGGCTGTACGTGGATGCTGTACCGTACGTTATTCCCGACAGTCGTTTCTTCGCGGCTGACGACCCACGGGCGGCCCTTATCCACCTGCATCTTTGCCCACTTGAACTTCCGCTTGAAGTTGCGGCACGCCTGTACCTCTAAAGACTCCTCCTCCGGCACCATCCCTGTGGACCCCTTGTCGCTGATATACGAAACCGCTCGGTCGAAAGTCCGGTTCAGCTCCATTCGTACGTCGTCAAGTTCGGTCACATCGTCGTCTGGCAGCTCCCCGACCTCTTGGTCCACCTGTGCGAATACTCGGTCTGGTAACGTGTGCGGCGAAACTTTGAATCCGGCGTGGAGTGACGCGACTTGCCCCTCCAACTTGTGACACTCATCCACCACCAACAGCTCTCGGTTCCCGAATGAAACGCGTTTGTTATCCTCGGTTGAGACCGGCAGATAGCCGTCCACGATTAGATAAGAGAACGTGATGGATGCGACCGACGCTGACATAGCATCCTCCTTC
Organism: Natronomonas gomsonensis; assembly: GCF_013391635.1. Taxonomy (GTDB): domain Archaea; phylum Halobacteriota; class Halobacteria; order Halobacteriales; family Haloarculaceae; genus Natronomonas; species Natronomonas gomsonensis_A. The sequence goes on from NZ_JACAWU010000001.1 coordinate 619,545, forward strand.
CGATTCCAGTAAGTGCAGTTGGCCGTGTTTATGCAGGATTGCTCGTCCGAACGGTTCACCGGGCAGTCCTTGCAATCGTAAGTCTCCTCGTCGTCCGTGGTCGCTAAACAGTTGTAGTCAACTCGGCTTCGAAGCGTCGAATAGTACGGATTCAGGTCTGCATCGCGTTCCAACTGGGTCCGAAGGGCCTTCTGAGGCGTCGTGATGAACGCGTCACCGGACTGCCGAGCAAGCGCCACGTTGATAGGCGACTTGCCGATACCTGTCGGCAGATTCAGCACCACGTTGCTCACTTCCTCTTTTGACCATAACGCGTTCGCCGCCTCATGGAGTGCCGCCCGCTGATATGGGCGATAATCACCACCCTCGTAGAAGTCAAACACCTCATCTGGGTCCGGTCTGTCGGCACTCATGCGGGCACATCCGCTTGAATGTAGAGCGTCGGCATAAGGACGTGGTCACCGTGGCGGAAGTGAAATGCGCCCCTGCACGATGGGAGTACGTGGGTGTCGCCCAATACACGGCCTTCCCGGCGTCCATCACCGATGGGGCGACGGTCTGCACCCGTGGGGGCAATACAATGGGCCGACCCCCTCCGGGCGGCTGACCCGCTACTCGTCCCAGTCATTAGAGTTCAGCACGCCAGCCCGGTAGAGTTGGGTGTAGAAACCGACTAGGAGGACACCTGCCAAGACGGTCATTATACCGGGTACGAGGCGATATATGGGGTTGGAAACCTGTACGGTAAGAGCCATCGCCTGTGCCACTCCGACGAAGGCAAGCACGAGCGTCAGGCGGGTTACAGCGCGGTTTGAGCGGAGACTCCGTTGCTCCTGACGACGTTCCCGGGCATAGGAGTACCCCTTACCTGTGAGTTCCAGTTCGTTTCGAGTTGGGTCGTCATCATCGCCCAAAATGAGTGCTGTTCTCTCGGCGAGGCCCATACTAACCAGCGTTTTTGAGGCAGTTGCAATCGCCTCCTCGGAGAGGCCGGTTTGCTCGACTAAATTCACCTCTGGGTCAAGTTGTGGTCCGTCGCCGTGGCGGGGAAATTCTCCCCGTCCGCCCATCTCGTAGAGCGTTTCCAGCACCTCCTGCCACGGGTTATCTCGCATAGAATCACATCAGGGAGCGCCGACTTAAAACGCGGCCAACGTTGGAGATATGCAATCGAGATTCAGTGGAATAACGGACAGTACCGTCGTAAATACGCAGGCGAATCCAAACTGATTTTTGCAATGGTGAGAATTGGCATCCGTTGAGTGATGCTCATAGAATCACTTATCGGGGCAATTGCGGACGCTAAGGGCAAAGAGCCGGATGAACTGGAGTTCGTTCTCGAAGACCACATTTCGGCGGAGGCGATTCAGCAGTTGGATGACCATGCGAGCGAATCATGGACGCTTCAGTTCGAACTCCCGAATCACACCGTACAGGTTGGAGGTGACGGTACCATCCTCGTAGACGGCACAGAGGAACAGATGTGCCCCTGAACGCCAATTCTGTTGGAACAGCGGACCCATTGTGTCTGTCACTCGACGGCCACTAAGAATTCCAACAGGCCCATACATAGCGAATCGTCCGCCGTCTAAAACGCCGACAACAGTAGACGCAAGAAATTAGCCTCGCTCTCGTCCGGCTTCCGTGGAGCGACCCGCCGACCCTCCATCGAACTGGGCGCTTTGTACTCCCAGTCGTGGTCGATAAACTCCGCCAACTCGGGGTTGATGAGTTGGGCCGAGGACACCCAGTACGTCTTGCCTTCGACCTCCAGCCCGGTCATCTCCTCGAACGGCAGAAGTTTGGTCCCTTTCGGGATGAACAGTTCTTGGGAACACCGGAGCAGAATCGGGTCCGATAGGTTCGGGTCAACGCCGTAGATGAGTTCGTACTCGGATTTTTTCTTCCCAGTTGGCCACCTATCCGCGAAGATAACGCTAATTTCATCGCTCAAGTCCTCCCGAGTGTATCCTTCGGCTTCGTAATCGTCCGAATCGGTGTAGTCGGTATGCCGCTCCCCACGCTCCGTTGAGCCGTCCTCTGATGCCTCCGACGACCCCCCAGTGAACTTGTCAAAGAGTCCCATTGGGCCGCATGACTGTCCCTCGGACCATCAAACTTTGTCGTTGAGCCGACCGCTGGAACACCTGAAAACCCGAGCGGATGGAGCCGCCCGGATTCAAACAAGAACTTCGATGTGGCACCATTGGAACTGAATGAGTCCAACAGAGCGGGTCGTTGTGGGAACAACCCAGTCAAACCCACGGGCTATTTCGACTTACGTGTATCGACACATACCAACTTACAGATATACTGTTTCTTTGTGCCATACAAAGGTTTTTGAGTGAAATACTCTTTTTCTGATACGGAGTATTAAGACCATAGACCACCCATAGTCGGGTATGGCACCTAACGGTACAGACGACGAGAGCGACGAGCGCAAGACCTACGACGAGTACAAGCGGGCGAAGAACCCCCGCGCCAACGAGCCCGGCGAGGCGGGACCGCGTGACCCGTCAGCGGAGATGGCCGAGGACCACGGTATCGGGACGGGCTTCGAGGACCTGTCCGAGACGGAGGCCACCAAGAAGTCCTACGAGGAGGAGGTCATAGACGAGGGCTGGAGTGCCTTCGGCACCAAGGGCGTCGAAAAGGAGCGGGCCACCCCCGACAGCGAGAAGACCGGCCTCTCGCTCACCGAGGCGGATATACGTCAGGCCCAGCAGACACCCGACGAGCGGCGCGAGGAACTGCTCCGGGGTATCCGCAACGAACTCCACGCCCTCAATCGCAAACAGGAGTTCGACGGGGCCAGCCCACCGGACCGTCACCTCACCGAGAAGGGCCTCACCAGCCTCTATGACGACCTCCAGTCCATCGTCGAATCCGAATCCGAGTCCAATGCAGAGGAACTGGAGACGGCTCTCAACGCCTACTGTGACGACCCGACGACTGGCGGGCTGGAGGACTCCATCGGTGAGGTCCTCCAGTACGTGCAAACGGGAGCAACCGAATCCGAAGCCTGAGCGAGTGGGTCAACGGCTCCCCTCGGACGCAAACGCCGGACGGTGTTGCGTCTCCGATTTCAGCTGGGGGTTTCGGGACAATCACCGTTCAGTCAATCGGTTTTCAGTCTATATCACTCGATGATACCACTCGCAAATAGACGCAATCTGACGGGGGTTGCACCGTCCAGTGATTACACTATTGAGGCACTCAGGGTGGAGCCAGCGGTCGAGCCGCCCCACGGCACGGATGCTCGTCCTCTGCTCAGTGGAGGTGGAGAAACTGCCCTCAGTCCTCAAAATATTTTGCAGGTTCATTGATTTCGTCTTTGAGGACGAGCCTCGCCGCCGAGACAGCCTGCAACATCTCGTTCTCATTGAAGTTGTGATATGCCTCGGGGACTTCATCACCAATACCTCCTGTGTCGGAATATTCTACATGCCAAGTAAAGTACCCATTTGCCCACCGAAACTCCTCATATGCATCCTCAATAAGATTCATCTGAGTGTCGTCTAAGAATATCGAAGCATGACGCATTGCGTACTCAAAATCGTAAAAAGCACTCATTATTTCATTTTCAAACTCAGATTCGTCCATTGACATAGAACTCTCCCAATTGAACTTATATTTCTGATAGCAATTCTCCAGATTCGCATGTAGGTCCGTAATTGAGTTCACTTTTTCTTTGAGAAAATAGTCTGCATACCGCCGGGTATCTTCAGCCTCAATTTGCTTTTGAGTTACGTAATAGTTAGCCCCTCCTGCAATTGCGGACCCGATGACACCACCAATTGCGGCCCCAATGACCGTAGCAGTAACCATAAACCAACACAAATTTGCTGAGATAATAAGCGCTACTGGGTATTGAGGCTAAATCGACTCACCTTCAGTCCACTATTCACGAACCCTGAGCCGATTCTGACACAGATATCGAGACTAGTTAGATGTCACACGTGCTGAATTAGTGAAGACGAGTTGGGGTGCAGATTAATGAGACGCTTGGCGGCATTTGTACCCAGGACCGTCTAGTATATACTGACTGCCGCCGGAGGTGTATCATGTGCCCGCACAGCACAGAATCGAGTAGTACCAACAGTACCGACGGCGAGCGGCAGGAACGCGCTCGGGTGTCGGTGAACCTAACAGCGGCAGAGAAGGCGGAGTGGGAGACGCTGTCCGAGGCGGCCGACCGTCCGCTCTCATCCTTCGTCAAAAGCCGGGTCCGAGCGGGCGTCAAGAAGTTCGACGCGGAAGTAGCCCCGGACGAGGACCACGCAGCGCTCCGTCGGAGCCGCGACGAGTGGCGAGACACGGCAGAGTCGGCGCTAACCCGCGTGGAGGAATTGGAACGGGGGCTTGAGGCGACCGACCGTGGCGAGTTCACGAAGATGCTGTCGGAGCGGGACGCACCGCTTCCGTGGTCGGAGGCGGTCGAACGCCTTCGTGCTGGCGTGCCAACACGCATGAAGCAGTACATGGCGGAGATACCGGAGGTACATGCAGAGGTTCCGTCGGGCGCGGCGACGGCGAGGGCGGCGACAGTCGTGGTCACCGAAAAAGAAGACAGGAGCGTCGACAATAGCGACGACGGGAACACTGACGAGGGTGAGACGGACGCGCCGGAGTACGCGCTGTCTTGGGAGGCAGAGCGATGACGGACGACCGTGCGCCTCCGTCGGCGGACCCGGCGGACCGGTTGGGCGTGTTCAAGCGGTTCGCGGATATACCTGCGCCGTGGCGGCACGACCTTGACCCGACGGTGTACGATGGACGGGACATGTGGGCAGAATACGACGCCTCGACGGGGGCACTGACGACTGACAGCGAGCGGCAGTCGTCGGATATGAGGCTGGCCGTCGAGTCGTGGAACGACCATATGGCCGACAAGGGCCGGCATCCGATGCTCGCGCACCCGTCGGACGTGGAGGAGTGGTGTGCAGACCTGCTATCGCGTATGGCCCCAAAGCGGGCATACAACCCATACTGGGTAACGGTCGAGAAGGCATACATGTGGCTGTCATGGCATCGACACCACCCACACGTATACAATGTGTTCGTCATGGCCGCGGCTGAGTATCCGGAGGGTGCAGCCCACGAGGTGTGGAACGCGAAGATGGCCCGACGAGCGACAACTGACGGCGGAACTGACCAGCCAAAGTCGGAGCACGTTGTGCTGACGGACGGTGGGATGGACATAGACCCGGGTAGGGCCTTTGCGGGCGGGGCAGGCGTGGATGCGGACCCGCTCGCGGCGCTGTCCGAGCAGGTAACGGCGGGCGAGCGGGCTCTACGGGAGAACGCAGAATACGAGAATGTAATGGACTGGTATCTAGCGGAGGTCCACTCGGGGTCAGCGGTTCGAACACGACAGGAGTACCAACAGGTGTGGCGCGAGTGGTCTGAGTACCTCGCGGACGCGGAACCGGGTCGTCACCCGGCGTGCCCCGCAGAGTATCACGTTCGAGGGTTCGCGAAGGAATTATGTGGCCGGCATCAAGCGGTTTGGGCACGCTCGAAGGTGAGCCTGCTGGCAAACTGGTACGAGTGGTTCACCAAGGAAGAGACAACGCCCGCGTTCCCGAGCGCTCCCTTCCGTAAAGTGTACGAGAAGTACCCGTGGCCGCCGGACGACAGGCTCCGGGCACGGACGCTGACGGTTAACCAACACCGGAGGGTGCTGGCGGATGTGACACATGAGCGCGACCTCGCGTGGATACTGTTGGGGCTGAAACTCGGGATGCGAGAAGGTGAGGTATTGAACGTCCAACTGCAAGACGTGAATCTCACAGACCCAGCACTCCGTGACCACTACCCGAAGTTAGGGTCACACCGATTGGTTCGAGACCACTCGAACGCAATCTACATCCCACCGGGCCGAAAGGCGTCGAACTCGACGGGTCCGGCGGTGACGCTCCGGAGGTTTGACGACGGGCACGGACCCATAGTGAATAAATCCCGGTTCCCCCGCGTAATGCCGCTGGATGAGGAGTTGCGGGCGGTGCTGACACGCTACCTGTTGGCAAGGTATGACGCCCCAGACCAGCCGTGGCTATTCTTGACGGAGACTCACCACGACCACTTCCGCGACCAAAACAGGGTGAACGACATATGGCAGGAGGCGTACGAGCGGCACGGATTCGAGGAGGACGAAGCGGCGGGTCTCCGGGGCGTCACCAGCCACACGGGTCGGCACTTCTTCTCGGACTACTGGGAGTCGTCGGGAAGACTGTCGCGTTCGCGGTTGAACTACATCCGCGGTGATTCTCCGGGTGCGGGCTATCATGGGGCCGCTATCGGTGACTACCTCCACCCGTCGTACGCCGATATAGAGGATGTTTATCGTACGAACGTCCCACGGCTCCTGTCTGAGTAATTTAAGGGGGTCGATTGTCGGCACCTCAGGGCGACCTCTAAGCGATTTTCCCAACTCTGACGACCGTCACGCCTAAGCGGTCGCACCCGAAGGTATCGGTAACGAGAAACCCGAGAACGCGACGCCGGCGTGCCCGTTGTGCCCGCACAGGACAGCGGCACGGTCGGCGTCTACTGGTGGTCCGTGTCGTTGGGGGATAAACTCGACGGTGCTGACTTAACACCGCTGTTCTCCGGTATCTCGTGCCCGCACATGGACGGATATGACACGCGCTCGGGGCAGCCCGAGGGTGTGCGAATTAGCCAAACGCCTACCACGCCTTCGACCCGACGACCGTCGAGTCGTTCACCGGCGCGTTGATAGACGACGAGACGTTCGTCGTCTGCGACGAGGCCCACATGCTCGAACCGCGGGTCCGGGATTTGGTCGGCGACGGCGTCTCCGGGCGCTCACTCCGAAGCGCCGAGAGCGAACTGTCGCGGGTCATCGAGCCACTGGCGGCGATGGAGGAAGCCGGCGGCGGCACAGAGACCCGCTACGGCGGCGAAGCCAAACAGCAAGCGGCCACGGTTCGGGATGAACTGAACGAAACCGACGTGACGCTGGGAGAGTTACGCGACACCAAGCGCTTTCTCGTCGCGCTCCAGGAGGAACTCGACCAACGGATCACCGAGCACCTCGACGCCGAACGGCCGGACTGGCGGCGGAACCTCCCCGAGTTGCGCGACGACGAAATACCGCTCAGAGACCCCGAACAGCCCGGTACGGACGAGTTGACACAGTGGGCCGAACGCAACGGCTTCGACGCGAAGGTCTGGACCCGCGCCGAGACGGTGTGTGCCGTCGCCGGCCACATCCTCGACACGGTCGAAGAGGAGGACAAACGCCGCGCAGCGCCACCGGTGGGCCGGACGCTCGGAACGTGGTACCGGGCCGACCACACCGACTTCTTCCGGGAAATCGAACTCGAACGGACGTGGGACGACACCCACCCCGCCGAGTCTTGGCGGCGGGCCTACACCGCCCGCTTTTCGCTGCACAACTGCCTCCCGTCGGGCGCCATCGGCGAACAGCTCGGCGAGTTCGGCGGCGGCATCCTGATGAGCGCGACGCTGGAGCCACTGGAGGCCTTCGCCGAGGTGACCGGCCTCCGGCATCTCGAAGACGAAGAGGACCGACCCGTCGTCGAGCGAACGTACGGACTGGAGTTCCCCGAGGAGAACCGGGGCTCCTACGCCGTCGCTACACCGAAGTTCACCTACTCGAACCGCGGCGACCCCGACGAAGACACCGACACCCGGCGCGCCCACGCCCGAGCAATCCGGCAGGTCGCCGACTCGCCGGGGAACGTCCTCGTCGGGATGCCCTCGTACCGGGAGGCCGAGTGGGCCGCCTCGATACTCGACGGCCACGACAAGGAGGTGCTCGTCGACGAGGCGACCGACGACGTGGCGACCGAGGAGTTGAAACGCGAGTTCTTCGCAGGCGACCCGAAGGTGCTCGTGACGAGTCTGCGCGGGACACTGACCGAGGGCGTCGACTACCGCGGCGACCGCCTGTCGGCGGCCATCGTCTGTGGCGTCCCCATCATCAACACCGCCAGTCCCCGAACCCGGGCGGTCCGGACAGCCTACGACCGCGCCTTCGGCGACGGGTTCAAATACGCCCTAGCGGTGCCGGCCGTCCGGAAGGCCAGACAGGCCGTCGGCCGCGTCATCCGCGGCCCCGACGAGCGCGGCGTCCGGGTGTTCTGTGACGAACGCTACGCTCGCGATTCCTGGGACAGTGTCCGCGAGTTGCTCGGCGATGCCGACCGCGAGGAGTTCGGCGCCGTCAGCACCGATATGTTCGATTTCGCATTAGAGCGGTTCTGGTCGACTTGATTACAGTATCCACGCATCCTCCGGGTCGAACCCGACGGTCAGTTCGTCGGCTTCGGGCGGGACATCGAGTGCGACGACGACCCGCGTTCCCTCCCAGTCGAGGTGGACCCGCGTCGTCTCCCCGAGGAACTCGCTGTCGACGACCGTCCCGGTGAGTCGGTTCCGCCCGGCGTCGACCCCGAAGGCCCCGGGTCGGACGCAGAACGTCAGACGTTCGTCGGACGCGTTTTCCACCCGAGGTAGGACGAAATCGCACCCCTGCACCCGAACGGCCAACCCCCCTGTTTCACCTGCAGTTGTCGAGTTACCACGGGTCGTGTCAACGACCTGCGCGTCGAAGACGTTGTTCTCGCCGAGGAACTCCGCGACGAACCGCGAGGCCGGTCGGCGGTACAACTCCTGTGGTCGGCCGACCTGTTCGACCCGGCCATCCGAGAGCACCGCCACGCGGTCGGAGACGGCGAGCGCCTCGGCCTGGTCGTGGGTGACGTAGACGGTCGTGACCCCGAGTTCCTGTTGAATCTCGCGGACGTCCCGACGGAGTCGCTCCCGGAGGCGAGCATCGAGTGCGCTCATCGGCTCGTCGAGCAACAGGAGTTCCGGGCCGGGCGCCAGCGCCCGCGCCAATGCGACGCGCTGCTGTTGGCCGCCGGAGAGTGCAGTCGGGTCCCGCTCCTCGAAGCCTTCGAGTCCGACCAAGGTGAGCAGTTCCTCGATTCGCTCCTCGGTCGTGACGCCGCCCGGTGGCTCGGCGAATCGGAGACCGTAACCGACGTTTTCGGCGACGGACATGTGTGGGAACAGCGCGTAGCTCTGAAACACCAATCCGACACCGCGGGCCTCCGGTGGCACGCCGGCCATCGACTCGCCGTCGAAGCGAACCGTCCCCTCAGTTGGTGCCTCGAAGCCCCCGAGCAGCCGTAGGGTCGTCGTCTTCCCACACCCGGAGGGGCCGACCAGCGTGAAGAACTCGCCGTCGGCGACCGACAGCGACACGTCCGACAGTGCCGTCGTCGGACCGTAGCGCTTGCTCACACCGTCGAGGTCGACCCTCACGGCCGCCACCTCTCGTTTCGCGACCCGACGCACTCCTCGCGTGGCATCACTCGAGTCCTCCGTACGCCCCGAGACGCTCGATGACCACGAAACTGACGCTCGTGACGACCAGAAGCACCGACCCCATCGCGGTGGCGGGGCCGAGCGTCCTGTCGGAGAGATACCGCTGGACGGCGACGGGCATCGTGTAGGCGTCGCCGCCCTCGACGAGGACGACCGTGGAGTTGAACTCGCCGACGGAGATGGCGAAGGCGAAGGCGGCGCCGGCGGCGACGGCGGGCGCGACGAGCGGGAGTTCGATGTCGAGGAGCGCCCGGGTCCGGGAGGCACCGAGCGCGCGCGCCGACTCGACCAATCTGTCGTCCATAGACGAGAGCGCGGGCGTGACCGTCCGGACGACGAAGGGGTAGGCGCCGACTGCGTGGGCGGCGACGATGGCGACGGCGCCGGTGACCTGCAGTTGGAGACCGAACACCTCGACACCGAAGACGACCGTCTGGAGCAATCCGAGGCCGACGACGACACCCGAGACGGCGAACGGGAGCATCGCCAGCGTCCCGACGACGCGGGCGGAGAGGGTGTCGCGGGCGGTTGCGAGGGCGACGACGACGCCCATCGGCACCGCGAGGACGAGTGTCCCGACGGCGAAGGCAAGGGAGTTCCGGATGGCCACGTCCGGTTGGGTGCCGACGACGGCGTCCTGGCGGTCGAGCAGGAACTCGTAGTACTGCAGGGTGAACCCCCCGTTGGCGTCGAGGACGCTCGCCAGCAGCATCGAGACGATGGGGCCGACGAAGACGACCGCAATCACGACCCCGTAGCCGGCGATGGCGAGGCGTTCGAGGTCGACGCGGGCGAACAGGCGCTCACGGGTCTGAGCGGCGACACCGCGTGTGGCGGCTTGGGCGCGCTCGTAGTGGAGGTACGCGTAGGTCAGCCCGAGCGTGATGGCGGCTTCGAGGACGGCCAACGCCGCGGCCTCCTCCAGTTGGAGCCGGGAGATGCGGTCGTAGAGGAACACCTCGACGGTCGCCAACTGGAATCCGCCCAACGCCAGCACGATTGGGAACGACATGAACGTGAAGATGAAGACGAGCAGCGTGCTCGTGAGGACGGCAGGAGCGAGTTGCGGGACGACGACGTCGAGGAACGCCCGCCGGGGGGAAGCCCCGAGGCTTCGGGCCGTCTCGACCATCCGGGTGTCGACGCCCTCCCAGGCGGCCGCGACGACCCGGACGACCAGCGGCGCGTTGTAGAAGGCGTGAGCCAGCAGGATGATTTCCAGCGTGAACATCAGTTCGACCGTCGGGAGGCCGACTGCGGCGAGCGCGCGGTTCAGCGGGCCGTTGATGCCGAACATCGCCGCGAACCCGGCGGCGACCATAATCGAGGGCAGAACGAACGGAACGAGCGTCAGCGACCGGACCGTCCGACGGCCGCGGAACTCGTAGTTCGCGAGCACGTACGCCCCCGGCAGGCCGATTACGAGGCTCAGGAGCGTCGAGAGGACGGCCTGATACGCCGTGAAGCCGAACCGGCCGAAACTCGCCTCCCCGGCGAGCACCGAACGGAGGAGTTCCACCGGCGATTCGCCCGCGAACACGCCGGCGAGGTCCCCGAAGTACAGCGAGTCGGTGAGAACGTCGCGTATCGGTTCGAGCGTGAGGCGACCGTCGGAGAACACCGCCTCGACGAGGACGCTCCCCACCGGGTAGTACAGCATGACGGCCAGCAGCGCGGCCGTCGCGAGGCCGGCGACGAGAAACGGGGTGTCGACGCGCCGACGGGAGCGAGCCATCTACTCGACGATTTGTCGGGCCCACTCGTCGACCCAGCCGTCGAGGTTGCCGGCGAGTTCGTCGTAGCCGAACGTGACCGGTTCCGGCGGGACGTGGGCGAGGCTGGCGAACTCCTCGTCGAGTTCGGCGTCGTCGACGGCCGGGAACTGGACGTTCCGCTCGGCGATGACGCCCTGTACCTCCGGTTGGAGCATGAACTCCATGAAGTCGGTCGCGGCGTCGGCGTCCGGCGCGTCGGCGAACCGGGCCATCCCTTCGGGTTGGGCGTAACCCTGGTCGTTGAGGAAGCCGACCTGGTGTCTCGGCGTGTCGCCGTTGTACACCTGGTCGGTCGAGTAGGAGACGACCATGTCGGCGGCCTCGTTCGTGTAGGCGTTGTAGGCGTCGCTCCAGGACCCGAGAATCCGAACCTCGTTGTCCTCCAGTTGCTGCCAGTAGTCGAGGTAGCCGTCCGCGCCGAACTCGTGGACGGTCCACAGGAGGAAGGCGAGGCCGGGGTCGGACTCCTGGGCGTTCTGCGTGATGAGTTCCCCGCGGTTGGCCTCGTCGGTGAGGTCCTCGAACGTCGTCGGTTCGACCTCGCGCTCGTCGTAGACGAGGCTGATGTAGCCCGTGTCGTAGGGAATCGCACGGTCGTCGGGGTCGAACCGGAGTTCGTCGAGGACGCGGTCGGAGCGTTCGAGGTCGCCGGCGAGGGAGTCGAACAACGGCTCGTCGAGTTCCTCGTCGATGCGGATGAGTTCGTCGACGTTGAGGCCGACGAAGAGGTCGGCGTCGATGTCGGCGCCCTCCTGTGCCCGGCGGATGTACTGGTTGATACCGGAACTCGGGACGGTGAACTCGATTTCGGCGTCGTGGTCGGCCTCGAAGTTCTCCTTCAGCCACGGGCCGATGGAGTCCTCGCTGTCGACGAAGGACTCGTAGGTGGCGACGGTGACGACGCCGTCGCCCTCGTTGCCGCCCGTGTAGCCGACACAGCCGGCCGTCGCGGCGACGGCGGTTCCCGCACCTGCGATGAACGTGCGTCGTCTCATTACCGAGTGGTACCTCTCCGTGTACTTAAGCGGCGCGTTCGGCGGGCGGGCCGTCGGCGGGAAACGGTTTTGGCCTCCCCCGAACAATCAGGCCTGTGTCATCACTCCGTCGTCGTCGGTACGTCCTCGCTGCCCTGTTCGTCGCCGTCGCCCTCCTGACGGCGGCGATACTCTGGGAGGTCGTCGAGGTCGTCTTCTTCGCCATCACCGTCGCCTACGTCCTCTACCCGGTCCGACAGCGACTCGTCGACCGCGGCACCTCCCGACGAGTCGCGAGCGCCCTCGTGACGACGCTGGCGTTCGTCGTCGTCGTCGTCCTTTTTTCGCCCATCATCTGGACGGTGTTCAGACGGCGGGACGCGATACTCGAGTTGTTCCGAAACCTCCCAGAGGAGATTACCGTCGAGGCATTCGGCTTCGTCACGACCCAAGAGACGGCCGAACTCGTCGCCACCGCGACCGAAATCGTCCGCGACATCGCCAGTTCGCTCGCCTTCTCGTCTATCTTCCTGTTGCTCGAACTCGGGATGTTCACCATCCTGCTGTACGGGCTCCTGTTGCGACCGAACGCCGTCGGCCGGGCCGCCTTCGAAATCACCCCTCCGCAGTACCACGACGTACTCCGTGCACTGAACAACCGGATTTCGGGGACGCTGTACGCGCTGTACGTCATCCAGGCTGCGACCGCCGTCGTCACGTTCCCCATCGCACTCGTCGTGTTCTACATCCTCGGCTACAGCGACGTGGTCGTGCTGTCGGTCATCTCCGCCATCCTCCAGTTCGTCCCCATCGTCGGCCCCGGAATGCTCGCGGTCGGACTGGCCGGCTACGACTTCGTCATCGGGATGCCGGACCGCGCGGTCGGCATCATCGTTCTCGGTCCCTTACTCATCGGTCTCCTTCCCGACCTGCTCGTCCGCCCGCGGTTGGCGTCGAGTCAGGCACGCCTCCCCGCCAGCCTCTACTTCGTCGGCTTTACCGGCGGCGTCCTCACCGTCGGCGTCATCGGCATCATCGCCGGGCCGCTGGCCGTCGCCGTCCTCGTCGAAGTGGTCGACCTCCTGAGCGATGGTGGAGCGCCCGCCGAGGACGATTAGGTCTCCATCTCCCGTTCCATCTCCCGAAGCGCCTCGATGCGTTTTTCGGTCGGTGGGTGCGTCCGGGCGATTTTCCCGATGAACCCCTTGCTGATTGGGATGATGAAGAACGCGTTCATCTCGGCCTGTTCGCGGAGGTCCTCCTCGGGGATGCGGTCCATCCGGCCGGAGATGGTCATCAGCGCCGAGGCCAAAGCTGAGGGGTTGCCCGTGATGGCGACCGCACCGCGGTCGGCGGAGTACTCGCGGTAGCGACTGAGCGCCCGGATGAGCAGGAACGAAATCACCCACACGACGAGCGAGACGAGGATGGCGACGATGACGGGCGCCCCGTTGCGGTTCCGCCCGCCGAACAGCCACCCCCAGCGGACGATGAGGAAGGCGATAGTCGAGAGGAACGACGCGATGGTCATCACCGCCACGTCGCGGTTCTTGATGTGGGCGAGTTCGTGAGCGATGACGCCCTCGAGTTCGTCGTCGTCGAGGGCATCCAGTAGCCCGGTCGTCACGCAGACGACGCCGTGAGAGGGCGAGCGGCCGGTCGCGAAGGCGTTCGGCGTCCGGTTGTCGGCGACCGCCACGTCGGGTTTCGGGAGGTCGGCCTGCTGGGAGAGGCGGCCGACCTGTGCGTGGAGTTGCGGGTACTCCTCCTCGCTGACCGTTCGGGCCCCCATCGAGCGGAGGGCGAGTTTGTCGCTGAAGAAGTACTGCGCCAGCGAGAACGCTCCGAGCAGAATCGCCGGAATCAGCAGGTTCCCGAAGTACAGCGTCAACACGCCGACGAAGACGAGATAGAGGGCGAACAGCAGGAACATGGTGAACCCCATCCGAAGGCGGAGCCCCCAGTCGGTTTGCCACTGCATACGCTCACTTTAGCCTCGAAGGGCTAAAAGTCCGCGCGTCGGCGATGCCGTCGGGCCGCAGTGTCACCTGGGCTCAGTACACCGACGCGTTGCCGTCCTTCCGCGGTTCGGTCGCCGCCGACAGCGTTCCGTCCTCGTTGCGGACGACCTGTGCGCCGCCGAACATGAGTGGCGGGAGGACTTCGAGGTCGTGGCCGCGGCGGAGCAGGCCGTTCTGGACCGCAGTCGGCATCCGTGCCTCGACGGCCAGGCGGCCGTCCTCTCGGTAGCGCCATCGCGGGGTGTCGAGTGCCTCCTGTAGCGTCTTGCCGTCGTCTACCATTCCGACGAGCGTCTGGAGGTGCCCCTGCGGTTGCATGAACCCGCCCATGACGCCGAAGGCCGACCAGTCGTCGTCGCCGCGCTTCAGCAGCCCCGGAATGAGCGTGTGGAACGGCTTCTTCTCCGGTTCCAGCCGGTTCGGGTGGTCGTCATCGAGTGAAAACGACGCCCCGCGGTTCTGGAGGGCGATACCGGTGTCGCCGGCGACGAGGCCGCTCCCGAACCCGGCGAATCGGGAGTTGATGTAGGAGACGACGTTGCCCTCGCTGTCGCCGACACACAGCAGGACGGTGTCGGCGTCCTCGGCGTTTGAGTCGGGGACGCCGAAGGAGACGTCCGAGGCCTCCTCGCCGACGGTCGCGGCGCGTTTCTCCGCCCACGATTTCGAGGCCAGTGGTGGAATCTCCTCGAAGTCGGGGTCGGTGATGTAGCGGTGGCCGTCGTGGAAGGCCAACTTCATCGCCTCGGCGAGGTAGTGAACCCGCGCCGCCGAGTCCGCCGGATGCTCCCGAGCGCCCAACTCTTCGGCGATGTTCAACGCCTCCAGCGCGATGAGACCCTGATTGTTCGGCGGGAGTTCGTACACTTCCGCGTCGCCGTAGGTCGTCGAGACGGGGTCGGGGTACTCGACCTCGAAGTCCGCGAGGTCGTCGACGGTCATGAAGCCGCCCGCCCGCTGGACCTCCTCGGCGATGGCCTCGGCGATGTACCCCTCGTACACCACGTCGGCACCCTCTTCGGCGATGGCCTGCATCGACTCACCGAGCTTTTCGAGTCGGACCGTCTCGCCCGGATTCGGCGCGCGCTCACCGTCGACGAGGTACGCCTCGCGTGCGTGGTCGGACTCGAACAGTTCCTCGCCGTGTTCCCACGCGCTGGCGATGACCTCGGTGACGGGGTAGCCCTCGGTGGCGTACTCGATGGCCGGCCCCAGCGCATCCGCGAGCGTGAGGCGGCCGAATCCCTCGACGGTGGCCTCCCAGCCGCGGGCAGTACCGGGAACCGTCACGGCGTGGGCGCCGGTTTCCGGCATCGTCGCTTCTTCTGGGGCGACCCCCTGCTCGTCGGCGACGGCCTCGCGGACGTTCTCGCGGGTCGCACCCGCGGGGGCGCCGCCGCAGGCGCGCATCGCGCCGACCTCGCCGTCGGCACTGCGGTACAGCATGAACACGTCGCCACCCAACCCCGTCGAGGTGGGTTCGGTGACGTTCAGTGCCGCGGCGGTGGCGACGGCGGCGTCGAACGCGTTACCGCCGTCTTGTAGCGTCCGGAGGCCTGCCTCCGCCGCCAGCGGTTGGCTCGTCGCGACGGCGCCGTTCGGTCCGTACATCGTCGAGCGCCGGGAGCCGAACTCGTCGACTGTTGGATTGTCCATACGAGGGGTGTGAGTGGCGGGAATATAGATTCGGTGTCTCCCCGTCGCTGACCAAACGCGCCGAAACCCACGGTATTTAGGCGGTGAGGCTCCTGAGATACCCACAAGGAGTCCGAACGCTTTCGCGGGCTACCGATGGAGTCATCACAATGGAATCAAACACGCCGGTTTCGAACGTCGTTCTCGTGACGGTGGATTCGCTGCGGGCCGACGCTATCGGCCCGTACGACGACGAACGACACACGCCGGTTTTGGATTCGATGGCCGACCGCGGAACGGTGTTCGAGAACGCCTTCGCGACCGGCAACTGGACGCCGTTTTCGTTCCCGTCGATACTGTCGTCCAGACCCGTCTTCGCGGATACGGGCGATATCGGCGTCGAACCAGCGAACTCGCTCGCGACAGTGCTCTCGGAGGCCGGCGTCTCTACCGCCGGCTTCAACGCCGCGAACGGCTTCCTCACCTCTCACTGGAACTACGATTCCGGATTCGACGAGTTCGACGCCTTCGTCGCCGACATCGGTAGCAGCATCTACAGCCAGTATCTGGCGAGCCACCCGACCGTAGAGGCGTGGCTCCAGCTGGCGACTTCGCCGTTCCGCCGAGCCGCCTCTTGGCTCCGCGGCGGCAGCGACGACAAGCCCTTCCTCAACACCTCTCGAATGGCCGACGTCGAGGGCGCCGCCGAGTCGTTCATCGAGGAGACGGAGTCGCCGTTCTTCCTGTGGGTCCACTACATGGACACCCACACGCCCTACGTCCCCGCACCGCGGTACATCCGGGAGGTCTCCGGCGACACCGTCGGCACCCACCGGATGTTGCTCGCCCACGCACAGACGGGACTCGGACGCGAGGTCAGCGACCGAACCCTCGAGAGCCTCCGGATGCTGTATCAGGGTGCGACCCGACAGGTCGACGCCAGTATCGGCCGACTACTGGAGACACTCGACACCGCCGGCGTCGCCGACGAGACGGCGTTCGTCGTCGCCGGCGACCACGGCGAGGAGTTCCAGGAACACGGCCACCTCGCACACTACCCGAAACTGTACGACGAACTGATTCGGGTTCCGCTGCTCGTCGACGTGCCGGGAACGGAACCACGGCGCGTCGAACGGCAGGTCTCTCTCGATTCGATTCCGCCGACGATTGCTGACCTCCTCGACGCCGAGGCCCCCTCGGCGTGGGCCGGCGAGACGCTCGTTCCGGCCGTCACCTCGGGCGTCGACCCCGCCGACGACCCGGTCGTCTCCGTGACCGTCCGCGGTGAGGACGTGACCGACCAGCCGATTCCCCGCGCCCTCGGCGACGGCGAACTCCTCGTGAGCGTCCGCGACGAGGAGTGGACCTACATCGAGAACGTCGAGTCGGGCGGGACCGAACTGTATCACAGACCCTCGGACCCGACACAACAGGACGACCTCTCGGCGGAACCGACCGAGGAACAGCGGTCCGTCATCGAGCTGTTCGAGCCGATTGCGTCCGCCCACGCCGCGACGCTTCGGGGCACAGAGGCCGAACGACCGGAGGAGGTCGACGAGGACCTCCAGACACGGTTGGAGGCGCTCGGTTACCGCTAGATGGTACGGCAATTCCTCCGAAACCTCGTCGGCGGGCCGGCGGCGGCGCAACTCCAGCGATTCGTCGCCGTCGGGACGACCGCTGCCGGCCTCCAGATGCTGTTGTTGTGGCTGTTCGTCGACTACGTCGGGTGGAACTATCTGGTGGGAGCGACGGTCGCCATCGAGACCACCATCATCTTTCAGTACGTTCTGAACAACGCCTGGACGTTCCAGGCGGACCAGAACACCGGTCTCTCGGCGTACCTGTACGGCCTGCTGAAGACGAACCTCGTCCGCGGGTCGGCGATACCCATCCAACTCGGCGTCCTGTTCGCGCTCGTCGAGTGGGTGTCGGTTCAGTATCTGCTCGCCAACGCCGTCGCCATCGGCATCAGCGGCATCTACCGCTACGTCCTCGACACGAAGTGGACGTGGGGCGGCGACGTGCTCTGAAGGACGCGGAACCCGAGTCGATAACTCAAGCCGGCGTTTGAGTCATCACAAAACCCACCCCGTCCTCTACCGGACAGTCGTGTATGGACCCAACGCCGAATCGACGCGCCTTGCTCGTCGCCGCTGGTGCGACCGCGGCGGCGCTCGCCGGCTGTACCGACACCCTTCCCGGGAGCGACACCCGCGAACTGCCGGAAAGCTGTCCGACGAGTCAGGACCTCGACGTGGAGTGGCCACGCGACCTCGACAGCGAGGCGGTGGCGTCGTTCCTCGAAGCGTACGAACACGTCTACTATCGCGAGGAGGTCGTCGAGTACGAACCCGAATCTCGAGTCGACTCATACGGGCTGTCGGTGGGTGTCTCGGAGGACCCCACCACCGTCGACGGCGGCTACGAGGCCACTCTCTCGGGGAGCGGCGGCATCTACCGGCCGACGCTCAATGTGGGCGCGAGGACGGCCGACGCCCCCGACGACGCCGACATCGTCTCCATCGAGGAAGTCGACGACGAGACGCTCCGCGAGGTGCTTCAGGAGGCCGCCGAGTCAGGTGAGGCCGAACACCACATCGAACCCCCGGGCGAGGAGGTCGACCGCTACATCGAATTGGTCGCGTCGCTGTCCTCTGATTTCGAACCGCCATCCGCACCCGGGGAGTCGGGGACGGCGTACTTCGACGTCGACGGCACGACGGTCGAACTCACCCTCCACGCGAACCGGTTCCACGGCGACTACTGGTGGAAGGCCCGATACTACGTCGACGAGAACGTCGTCTGGCGGGTCGAAGTCCCGGGCGAGGAGCCCCCCGACCCGAGAGCAGAAGGGAAACTGCTGGAGTGTCGGGAAGACGCCTGAACGGGACGCCCGCGTGCCGCGTCGCTTAAACGCCTCGGCCGATTACGACCGCCAATGAGTTCCGGCCCCCGCTCCGGTGAGTTCTGCCCGCGCTGTGGCGACGCCGTCGAGCGGCCGTCAGAGGCCGACCTCCCGGGCGGACCGAAAGACCCCGATTCCGTGCTGTGTGACGACTGTTACTTCGAGGATTTCGAGTTGGTCGACGCCCCCGACCGCATCGAGGTCCGGGTGTGTAGCCAGTGTGGCGCTCTCCACCGCGGGAAGCGCTGGGTCGACGTGGGTGCCCGCGACTACACCGACATCGCCGTCGAGGAGACGGCCGAACGGCTGTCGGTCCACGTCGACGCCGAAGAGGTCGACTGGGGGGTCGAACCCGAACAGATCGACCAGAACACCATCCGGATGCACTGTCTGTTCACCGGCCGTATCCGCGAGACGCCGCTCTCGGAGGAAGTGACCGTTCCCGTCTACATCTCCCGGGAGACCTGCGACCGCTGTGGCCGCATCGCCGGCGACTACTACGCCGCCATCGTCCAGGTTCGAGGTACCGAGCGTAACCCGACGCCCGAGGAGAACGACCGCGCGAAAGAAATCGCCGAGGAGTACGTCGCCGAGCGCGAGGCGACGGGCGACCGCAACGCGTTCATCACCGAGACCAAGGAGACGAAAGACGGCCTGAACATGAAAATCTCGACCAACCAGATGGGACAGGGCATCGCCCACCGCATCGTCCGTGAGTTGGGGGGGTCGGTCTCGGATGCGCCGACGCTGGTCACCGAGGACGGCGACGGCAACGAGGTGTACCGCGTCACCTTCGTCGCGCGCCTGCCGCCGTACACTCCCGGCGACGTCATCGACCTCGACGACGGCGACGGCCCCGTCGTCGTTACCAGCGCCCACGGGAACCTCAAGGGCAAGCGGGTGGAGACCGGCGAGCGCTACGAGGCGGACTTCGAGGAGGGCATCGCCCCCGACGCCCGGAAGCTCGGGACCCGAGCGGACGCCGAACGGACGACCGTCGTCGCGGTCGAAGACGAGCGTGCGGTGCAGGTGCTGGACCCCGAAACCTTCGAGGCCAAGACCGTCCCACGTCCCGATTACATGGACCCCGACGCCGACGAGGTGCCGGTGTTGAAACACCGCGAGGGGTTGCACGTCCTCCCCGACGGCGACGAGGAATGACCGGCGGAGACGGCAACGACCTCGCCGCAGTCGTCGAGAAGTCGCGAACGCAGACGGCCATCGACGCGCTGCGTGCGGAGGGCGTCTACGACTCCGGCCGGAGCGTCGAACCCTACGACGGGAGCCACATCGCCGTCCCCGTCACCGAAGCACCCCAGTCGACGGCCGTCACCGACGTTCGCCCCCTCGAGTTACCCCGTCGGGAGCGCGGCCTCGACGACCTGCTGGCCGACCGCGGGTTCTCGGCGTCCGAAATCGACGCCGCACCCGGTTCGTGGGCCGTCATCGGCAGCGTCATTCTGGCGGATTTCGGCGACGTGTCCGCCGAGGGGTCGCTGTCGGCGGACCGACGCGAGGCCGCCGGCGAGGCACTACTCGACCTCCACGGCGAGGCCGATACGGTGCTGGCCCGCGGGGGCATCGATGGAACGCGCCGGGACCCCACCGCCGAGGTCGTCGCCGGGACCGGCGACACCGAGACCATCCACGTCGAACACGGCACGAAGTACGCCGTGGACCTCTCTCGCGTCATGTTCTCGCCGGGGAACAAGGCCGAACGCGCCCGGATGGGCGAGGTCGTCGAGTCGGACGAACGAGTCTTCGACATGTTCGCCGGCATCGGCTACTTCGCGCTGCCGATGGCCCGCGCCGGCGCCGAGGTGACCGCCGCCGAAATCGACCCCGATTCCTACCGCCTGCTCGTCGAGAACGCGATGTTGAACGGCGTCTCCGAGCGGTTTCGCGCCGTCTTGGGCGATTGCCGCAACGTGGAGACGACCGCCGACCGGGTCGTGATGGGCTACTACGAAGCCGCCGACTATCTCGATGCGGCGCTCGAGTCCCTCGTTTCGGGTGGAACGCTCCATCTCCACGAAGCGACACCCGAGAAACTGTTCCCGGAGCGGCCGATAGCGCGATTGGAGGCCGCCGCGGACGGCCGGTCGGTCGACGTACTCGACACACGCGTTGTGAAGAGCCACAGCGCCGGCGTCGTCCACGGTGTCGTCGACGCCCGTGTGGACTGACCGACACCGGAGTGACCGCCGATGCTATGTGAGTTGGACCTGCACGGATGAGTATGCACGTCGATTGCGGCACGCTTCTCGACGGTGACGGTCGGGTGCTGGAGGACGGGCGGTTCAGTATCGAGGACGGCACCGTAACGGAGGCCGGCCCACTGGAGGACGTCGAACCGACTGGCGAACGGCTCGATCTGACCGACAGCGTCGTCATTCCGGGGTTCATCGACGCCCACGTCCACATGCAGGGGTTGCGGACGATGGACCCCACCGACTGGGTGCTGGCGAGCGACGCCGTCTGTGCGGCGCGGGCGAGTGCAGACTGCCGACGATTGCTCGACGCCGGCTTCACCTCGGTTCGGGACCTCGGCAGTACGGTCGCGTTGGGGCTCAGGGAGGCTATCGAATCGGGCGACATAGCGGGACCACGCGTCTACACCAGTGGGCGCTCCATCTCCCAAACGGGCGGCCACGGTGACGCCCACTTCCTGCCCTACGAGTGGGCCAACGAGGACGGCCTCGGCATCGCGACGCTGGCCGACGGCGAAGACGAGTGCCGAAAGACCGCCCGACAGCGAATTCGCGAGGGCGTCGACTGCCTGAAGATAATGACCACCGGCGGCGTCCTCTCGGAGAAGGACGCCCCCGACGAACGGCAGTTCACCGACGCGGAGATCCGGGCGTTCACCGAGGAGGCCGAACGCGCCGGCCGACAGGTCGCCAGCCACGCACAGGGAACGGCGGGCGTCGTTTCGGCCCTCGAAAACGGCGTCGACACCATCGAACACGGCTTCTACCTCGACGAGGAGGCCATCGACCTCATGCTGGACACCGACGCGACGTTCGTCCCGACGCTTTCCATCATGTCCCGCATCGTCGAGTCCGGTGCCGACCACGGCGTCCCCGAGTACGGCCTTCGGAAGGCCCGAGAGGCCTTCGACGCCCACGTCGAGTCGGTCCGTCGCGCCCACGAGGCGGGCGTTCCCATCGCCACCGGGACGGACTTCATGGGACCCGACCTCGTCCCCCACGGCGAGAACGCGCTCGAACTCGAACTCCTCGTCGAGGAGGTCGGCCTCTCGCCGGTAGCGGCCATCGAGGCGGCAACGCGAGTCGCTGGGCGGACCGTTCCCGACGATGTCGGAACGCTGACGCCGGGCGCTCGGGCGGACTTCCTCGCGTTGGGGAGTGACCCCCGCGACGGCATCGAGGCGGTTCGGGACGTGGAAGCGACGTTCCGTGGCGGTAGCCGGGTCGACGCGACGGCGAGGGACTTATAAGACGGCGGGAGCAACGCCGGGTATGGACCGACAGAAAATCTTCGCGCTGTTCTTCGCGCTGCTGATGGTGACCTCGATGGTCGCCTACGCGGCGAGTCTCTTCTAACCGTCGCCCCAGACGTCCGACAGCGGGTGGTCGTCGATGGACCCCGAGCGCCGGGCGTTCGAGGTCTGGGAGGTCGATTTCGAGCGCTGTCGGGACGGCGAGGAATCCGACCCGGAGGCGTCACCGACGGCCGACGGCGGGTCGAACGACGGTAGCTCCGGACGGGTCATCCGGTCGACCTGTGCTTCGAACCACTCGGGCATGTCGTGGCGAGCGCGCTCGAAGAGGTCGACGAGCGAGGAATCGGCGAGATACGTCGCGCCGTAGTCGTCGGGTGCCCGAACCACCCGACCGCAGGCCTGAATCACCGTCCGGAGCGCCGTCCGGTAGTACCACCCCCACTGGCCGTCTTCGAGTCGCTGGGCGACTCGGGAGTCGTTGGTGTTCGGATACGGCGCCTTACACAGCACCTGCCACCGACAGAGGTCGCCGTTCAAATCCAGCGCCTCCTCCATCTTCACGGAGACGAACACGTCGGCGCCGGAGCTCCGTTTCCACCCCGACAGGGCGGCGTCGCGGTTCTCGCTGTCGTGGCCGCGAACTCGGTCTGCGACGCCAAAATCGTCGAGTAACTCGTGGAGTCGGTCGGCGATGGCATAGGAGTGGGCGTGTATCAGTCCCTTCTCGTCGTCGTGTTTCGCCATGATTTGGACGATACTGCGGGCGACCTTCGGGAGGGTCTCGTCGCGGTGTTCGTAGGTCATCTTCCCCTGTGTCACGTCGTACAGCGGGCGGTTCTCGACGGGGAAGGTGTGGGGCACGTCGACCAGCGCGACGTTTTCGGGGTTCAGGCCGGCACTTCGGCAGAAGGCGTCCTTGTTGAGGATGGTCGCCGACAGCAGGGCGAACCGGTTGCCGCGGTCCCAGACGGTGTGATGGAGGTACCGCGCCGGGTCCAGCGGTTTGACGGTGATAGCGCGATTCTCGCTTTGGTCGGCCACCCACGTCGTCGGGCTCTCGGGGTCACGGAGGTCTTCGAGGAACCAGCCCAGGTCCCGAACCAACTCGGCGAGTTGATCCCGCTCTTCGGCCTCCGCCGGCGAGAGTTCGAGTTTCCCCCGGAGTTCCTCCTGTCGACGCGAGCAAACGCTCGTCAGTCGCTCGACGTAGTCCTCCACATCGGAGAGGCCGTCGATATTCGGCGGTTCGCAGGCGTCCCAGACGGGAACTTCGGCAGGTGAGAGGTCAATAGTGGCGTACATCTCGGCCCACTCGGCGAGACCGTGGGCTTCGTCGACGACGACCACGTCGCGTTTGCCGAACACGTCGCTGCCGGCGGTCTGCATGAAGTACGCCAGCGTCATCGCCGCGATATTGCGGTTCGAGGCGATGGAGCGGTCCGAAAAGTACGGACACCGGTGTTTGACGGGGCAGTCGAACCCCCGCTCGCGGGCACAGGGCGCCTGATTGACCGGCGTCGAGGTCTCCCCGGGGAGGATACAGTCGTAGTTGGACTTCCCGCGGATGACGCTCAAATCTTCGAGCAGTTCGTCGCCGGCCACGTCGTCCAGTTGGGACACCTGCGGCGTGGTGTAGTAGGCGCCGGTGGCCTGGACGTGTTCGGCCTCACCGGGGCGCCGGGCACACCCGGCGATGGCGCGGGCGAGAAGCGACTTGCCGCTGCCGGTCGGCGCACGCACGAGAACGACGTCGTTGCCGGCGGCGAAAGCGTCGCGGATGTCACTGAGGGCTTGCTCTTGAGCCCCGCGGAACGACGGCGCGGGGAACTCCTCGACGATTCGCGACGGGTCCACACCGAATCGAACGGTGGCACCGTCCTAAAGTCATCGTTTGGTAGACGTGTCGGCCCACCGACCGCGGATTTAGGTGGTTCGAAAATATAAGGAAAGATTATGTTAGAACTTCGCGCCGAACGACCCCGTAGGTGGCTCCTGTCGGCCGTCCTCGGACTCCTCGCCGTCCCGGGGGTGGCGGCCGCCCACGTGCGCTACGTGACGAGCGCGGACGACGTCGGTGACGGACTCCAGTTCCTCGCCACGTCGCTGACCGACCCGACGAACGCGGCGGTGCTCGGTGGCGGCGCCGTCGCGACGCTTCTGGCCATCGTCGTCTACCTCCGAGTGCGGCCGTTCCGCCGAGACGTGGAGGTGTTCCGGGCGGCGCTGGCCGACTACGGCGATTTGCTCCCGTGGCTCCTCCGACTCGGGTTCGGCCTGCCGCTCGTCGGCGCCGGGTTCGCCGGCTACCTGTTCAACCCGGTCGTAGAGCCGATGTTCCCGGGCACGCGGCTGTTCCAAATCGGCCTCGGCTTCGCCCTGCTGTTCGGACTGGCGACGCGGGTGGCCGCGCTCGTCGGCCTCGCGGCCTACCTCGTGACGCTGGCGCTCGAACCGCTCGCCGTGTACTCCCTCGAGTGGGTGCCGGGCTTTCTCGCCATCGCGCTCGTCGGCAGCGGCCGGCCGAGCGCCGACGAGACCCTCGGGACCGTCGCCACCGCCGAGGGCACCTTCTACGGACGGGTCGACCCGATTCACGACGCCGCAGGGTGGCTCAACGACGCCATCGAACCCTACGAGCGGTTCGTCCCGACCGTCATCCGCGTCGGGATGGGCGTCACGTTCGCGTTCCTCGGCGTCTTCGAGAAACTGCTGGCCCCGGAGATGGCGCTGGCCGTCGTCGAGCAGTACCGCCTCGTGGAGGTCGTCCCGGTTCCGCCGGAGTTGTGGGTCCTCGGCGCCGGGTTCGCCGAGTTGGGGCTCGGCATCGCGATTGCATTCGGACTGTTCACCCGGATGTCGGCGTTGACCGCACTGACCGTCTTCACGCTCACGCTGTTCGGCATTCCCGACGACCCCGTCCTCGCACACATCGGCGCGTTCAGCCTCGCCTCGGCGCTGCTCATCACCGGCGCCGGACCCTACGCGCTCGACAACTACATTGGCACGGCGAAACCCTCCCGTTCGGAGCCTCCCGACACGACCGCGACCACCGACTGACGGCCGTCCCGAGGTACTGCGGGGACCCGAAAGTCACTCGGCTTCGAGTTCGAGAACGTCCGCTTCGGTGGGGTCGTCGGGCAACTTCTCGATGCAGTCGAAACAGAGGAAGTGCTCGGTGCCGTCGCGGAGTTCGAGGGTCATCCCGCCCGTTCCCTGGGGGTCCGACGACCACAGCCCCGAGATGCCGCCACCGATGGGGACGGCGTCGCCGCAGGCGTCACAAGACTCCTTGGCCATAGGTGAAGTAGGCAATCCGCCAGCAAAAGGCGTCCGGCCTACGACGGCGGGTTGACCGCGAGGCCATCGACGACGAGCGGCACCGAGAGCAAGCCACCGACCGCCATCGCGGTCCACAGCGGCACGCCCGCAATCCGACCGAACAGCCACGCGAACAGCAAAACGAGCGGGATGAACGCGAGCAGGAAGTCGTACCTGGAGAGTCTGGACGGCACGAGTGTAGTCGCTTCCGTCCGTCGCCCCGGACCGGCGATACCGAACCTGTCGCTACGGGGTGGTTGCTCCGACACGGACATCACCTCACCCAGTACTCACAACCGCGTTTCACTAAAATTTTGCTTCGAAAACGACGGATTTCCGAATAGTTATATTCCTAAATTATAAGTCGATTATCTCTCCGCGTTCGCCGTGATGTTGGTCGCGGTTTTACGGCGTGAAAACCGTTTTGTCCCGTGATATCGAACCGCACGTATGCGCGTCGACTGTGAGGGCTGTGCCGGTTGCTGTATCGACTGGCGCGCGGTCGCCCCCGACACCGTCGACCTCGACCACGAGCGCCGCGGTGGGTTGGTCCCGCTGGACGACACGTACAACCTCGTCCCGCTGTCCAGCGACGAGGTGCGGGCGTTCGTCCGAGCGGGACTCGGCGACGCGATGACCCCACGGCTGTTCGACGCCCGCGAAGGACCGACCGGCTCCGTCGACGGCCACGACATCGCCGCCGTCGGCGACCGCCCCGCCTTCTTCGTCGGCTTGCGGAAGTCGCCGAAGCCGGTCGGCCCCTTCGGCCTCGACTCCGCGTGGCTCCCGAGTTGCGTCTTTCTGGACCCCGAGACGCTGCAGTGTCGCATCCACGGCGAGGACCGCTACCCCGACGCCTGCGAGAGGTATCCGGCGGACAATCTCGCACTCGACGCCGAAACCGAATGCGAGCGCGTCGAAACGGCGTTCGGCGGCGAGCGGCTCCTCGACGCCGACCCCGGCGAGGCGACGCCGCTTCTCGGGACCGGCGCCCTCGGAGCGACGGTGTTCGCCCATCCCGACGTCGACCGACTCGACGGCCGCGTCGACCGCATCGCCGACGGGGCCCCGACCGCCGAGGACCGCGCGGAGTTCCTCGCCGTCGCCGCCGCCTCCCGGCCCGGCAGCCTCGCTGTCGACACCGACCGCTACGAGACGGCCCGCGAAGCGGTTCTCGATGCCGATTCGTGGGTCGGACGGGCCAGCGCCGAGTGGAACCGACGGGCCGAAACCGACGACCCCGACCCCGAACTCGGTCGGGACGTCGAAGAACGTCTCGGCGCCCCCGAAACGCCCGGTTGGGATTAAGGGGTCGGCGCCCGTTCTATGGGTATGCGCGTACTCGTAACCGGGGCGAGTGGGTTCGTGGGGAGCCGTCTCGTTCCAGCCCTCCAACGACGGGGCCACGACGTGGTCGCTCTGGTCAGAGACGTCGAGCGATACGACGCCCCCGACGGCGTCGAGGTCGTCGAGGGCGACCTCCTGAACCCACCCGTCGAGGTGCCGCCGGTCGAGGCCGCCTACTATCTGGTCCACTCGATGGGGACCGGCGGCGACTTCCAGTCGCGAGACCGACTGGCCGCCCGCACCTTCGTCGATGCAGTCGAGGCCGCCGGCGTCGAGCGCGTCGTCTACCTCGGCGGGTTGGGCGACGACCGAGACGAACTGTCCGAACACCTCCGGTCGCGACGCGAGGTCGAACACATTCTCGCTGACGGCGAGTTCGAACTGACGACGCTACGGGCCGCCATCATCGTCGGCGAGGGGTCGGCGAGTTTCGAACTCATCACCCAACTGGCCGACCGCCTGCCGGTGATGGTGACGCCCCGGTGGGTCCGCACCGAGTGCCAGCCCATCTTCGTCGACGACGTCATCGGCTATCTGGTCGGCGTCCTCGATGCCCCCGAAACCGCCGGCGAGACGTTCGAAATCGGCGGCCCGGACGTGCTGACCTATCAGGAGATACTCGAACACACCGCGCGGTTGCTGTCCGGCCGGGCGCCGGTCGTCCTCCCGGTTCCCATCCTCTCGCCGGGGCTGTCGGCGGGGTGGCTGTGGCTGCTGACGGACGTGCCGCTGTCGGTTGCGAAGCCGCTCGTCGCCGGCCTGCGCAACACCGTCGTCGTCACCGACCGCCGCATCGACGAGTTCGTCGACGTCGAACCGACGCCGTTCGACGAGGCCGTCCGGCAGGCGCTCGGCGACCGAGCCATCGTGAGCGAAACGCCAGCCCTGGAGCCGGAGCCCTGAATGCGGCCGGAGTACGGCGAGACGTGGGTCTACGAGAGCATCATCGGCGCGCTTCCGGGGGTCGACCTCTCACGCGGAGCAGCCATCGCTATCCAGTTGGCCGTCTTCGAAACCGCCGTCCTCGCGTTGGCGTGGTACTACGACCTCTGGAACGCGGCGGTGGCGGGAACAGCCGCCGTCGTCGTCGCCGCCGTCGGGAGCGTCGAGATGCTTCGAATCAGCCGCGCCGCGCGAGCGCCCCCCAGCCCGGAGCCCTACCGGCGGCTGCTGTTCGGCTCCAGCGTCGAGGTCGTCCTCGCCGTGTTGGCGTTCGTCGCGCTCGTCACGCACCTGTTCGTCTTCGACCCCGCAGACGGCGGCTCGCTCGTCGAAACGCTGTTCGGCCCCGAGCCGCCGATACTGGTCGTCTACCTGACGCTGTTGATCCTGTGGGACCTCTGTTATCGCATCGGCACCGGCTGGTGGACCGCCGTCGTCGCGCTGTGGCGGTCGGGGCGCTATCGGTTCGACGCCGACGCCGTCGACACGCTCCGGCGGGCCGACGCCGAAACCCTCGGCTTCGCGGCCGTCCAGTTGCTGTTGGTTCCGTTCGTCGTCGACTACCCCGTGTTGCTCGCTGCGCTCGTCGGCCACGTGCTGGCCGTGGCGGTTGTCGTCGCGCTGTCGGTCGCTTTACTGACGCTCCGAGAACAGTGAGCCGTTACTGGGACTGCATCTGCTTGAACTGGTCGAGGAGTGCTTCCGCCGAGTCGCCGGAGTCGTACTCTATGGAGC
This sequence comes from Natronomonas gomsonensis, assembly GCF_013391635.1. Lineage (GTDB taxonomy): Archaea > Halobacteriota > Halobacteria > Halobacteriales > Haloarculaceae > Natronomonas > Natronomonas gomsonensis_A. The sequence goes on from NZ_JACAWU010000001.1 coordinate 648,047, forward strand.
CTTCGTAGTTCGTCCGCTCGTCGTCGAAGGCAGCATCGACGGTCGAGGCCTTCTGCTCACGTCGCTCGTGTTCGTCCTCGTCATAGGCACCCATTGACATGGTAACTGTACGCAACTAACGAGTTCTTGGTAATCAATGTAACGGATAATATGAAGGGTTATTTATGTATTCGCTCCGGGACGGCTCCGGGGTTCCGTCGCCATCCGGTCGGATATGCGTAATCGGTAAACCCGCTGACGTGCTACGACGAGTGTGGCAGGTCCCCTCCGTTTCCGTCGGTCCGAGAAGACGTGGACGCGACAGAGCGTCCGCGAACAGTTACTACAGCCGCTGAAGCAGTCCTTCGGCGCACGCATCGAAGAGCCGTGGTTCACCATCGGCGACGACCGCTACGACGCCCTCCGGTTGGAGATGGACAACGGCGACTTCGCGCTGTTCTGTTTCCGACCCGGCCGGGCCTACTGGCTCGGCAACACCGAGACGCCCGAGGCACTGTGGCGCACCGACAAGGAGACGTTCACCGAGGCGCCCTATGCCGTCTCCCGGTGGGCACAGCGGGAACTCACCGCCCGCATCGAGGTGACCGACCCCTGGCTCGCCGACTACGAGTACGTGACGTGGTTCTTCCTCCCCGTCTTCGGGTCGAAAGACGGGCGGGACAGCACCCGTCGGTTCTTCGCCGAGGACGCCGCCGGCTTCCCCGATGCCAGTTCCGAAGAGGGACTCGCCTTCTACGAGTCGCTGCTCCGAACCGGGAGTCTCGACGCCCACCGCTACACGATGGCCTCGAAACTCGGCACCTCCCCGGGATACGACCTCACGCGGATGCGGGCGACGATGGCGGAGTTCAACGTCGCCAAACTCCTCACGGACGCCGGCCTTGACTTCGAACCTGAAGTCGAACAGGACAGCGGCCACGCGCTGGATTTCGCCGTCGACGACGACCTCGTCGAGGTGACCCGTCCCGAACCGCCGGCGCGTCGGTCCCACGCCGACCACCCCGTCGCCGCCGTCAAGGAGACCGGCGGCGCAAAGCGGAGCGATCAGTTGGCGAAACACCCCGATTCGGCGCTGTTCATCGACTGTACCTCCTTCACCGAGACGGAGTGGAACGCCGTCACCGGCGAGCAACCGGGCGTCGGCCACGAACCCACCGTCGTCTTCCGCGCCCGCCCGACCGGCCGCATCGAAGGCTACCGGTACGGAAAGCTGCCGTTCGACCTCGACGGCAGCGTCGAGTGGGTGTAGCCGCATCCGGCGAAAGGGTGGGTATCTAAGTACCGCCGTAGCAAATTTTGCCACATGAAGACGCTTCTGTTGAACCGAGACGACGTGGGCGAAAACGCCCGCATGGAGGAGGTCATCGTCGCCGTCGAGGAGGCCTTCGCCGCCTACCAGCACGGGAACGTACAGATGCCGGCGAAGTCCTACATCGACCTGCCGGAGTACAACGGCGACTTCCGGTCGATGCCGGCGTACATGGCCGCCGACGACTGGGACGCCGCGGGCATCAAGTGGGTGAACGTCCACACGGACAACCCCGAGACGTACGACCTCCCCACCGTGTTGGGAACGATGATTTACTCCGACCCGCGGAACGCCTTCCCGCTCGCGCTCATGGACGGGACGACGCTCACCCGGAAGCGGACCGGCGCGGCGGCGGCCGTCGCCACCGACCACCTCGCGGTCGCCGACGCGACGTCGCTTGGTATCGTCGGCGCCGGCGTCCAGTCGTACACCCAACTGGAGGCAATCAGCGTGGTTCGGGACATCGACACCGTCGTCGTCGCCGACAAACGCGACGACGCCGTCGAGGCGTTCGTCGACCGCTTCGGCGACGAGTTCGACGTCCGCGGTGGCTCCATCGCCGAGGCCGCACAATGTGACGTGCTCTCGACGGTGACGCCCGTCGAATCGCCCATCGTCTCCGCGGAAGACGTGGGCGACCACACCCACATCAACGCGATGGGCGCCGACGCCCCCGGCAAGAACGAACTCGGCGAGGGAATCGTCGCCAACGCGAAACTCGTCATCGACGACTACGAGCAGTGTACCCACTCCGGAGAAATCAACGTCCCGTGGAGTCGCGGCCTGCTATCCGACGAGGACCTCTACGGCGAGTTGGGCGAAATCGTCACCGACGAGAAACCCGGACGGACGCCCGACGACGGCGTGAGCGTCTTCGATTCGACTGGGCTGGCGATTCAGGACGTGGCGGCCGCCCACGTCGTCTACGAACGCGCAAACGAGAAGGACAACGGCACGCCCTTCGAGTTGGTCGACACCCGACTGCGTTAATCCCAGGAGACCCGTTCCCTGACGCCGCGGAGGGTTCGCGACAGCACCCACGCGACGGCCAAGAAGGGCAGCAATGGAACCAAAACCAAGAGTAGCGCCACCACGACGGCGAGCCAGCGCGGCCGGCCGTCACCGCTTTCCGTCTCGCGTTTTTCACCGGAAAAGAACCGTGTCACCCCGCTCGCTGTGGCCGTCTTGAACATACGGTTCAGTCGGTTTCGAGCGGTATGAGTGTTATCCCCACACCGCCGTGGCGTTCTTGGGATGGAAAGGTTAAGGGCCGGACCGACGGAAGATTCCACAACTACTCTCTCCATGCACGACGACGACGGTTACGACCACACCGAGGTCGAACGACGCTGGCAGGAGGCGTGGGACGACGCCTCCGTGTATCGGACCCCCGACGACGTTTCGGACCCGACGTACGTCCTCGGGATGTACCCCTACCCCTCCGGACAGTTGCACATGGGTCACGTCCGCAACTACACCATCACGGACGCCTACGCCCGGTATCGGCGTATGCAGGGCGACGACGTGCTCCACCCGATGGGGTGGGACGCCTTCGGCCTCCCGGCAGAGAACGCCGCCAAGGAACGCGACACGAACCCCCGCGATTGGACCTTCGACTGCATCGAGACGATGAAGGGCCAGATGGAGTCGATGGGCTTCGGCTACGACTGGGAGCGGGAAGTCACCACCTGCGTCCCCGAATACTACAAGTGGAATCAGTGGCTGTTCCGGCGGTTCCACGAGGAAGGGTTGGCCGAGCGACGCGACGCCGAGGTGAACTGGTGTCCCTCCTGTGAGACGGTGCTGGCTGACGAACAGGTCGAGGGCGACGACGAACTCTGCTGGCGGTGTGACACGCCCGTCGAGTCACGGGAACTCGACCAGTGGTTCCTGAAAATCACCGAGTACGCCGACGAGTTGGTCGACTACATCGACGAACTAGAGGGGTGGCCCGACTCCGTCCGGCAGATGCAGCGCAACTGGATCGGCCGACAGTACGGGACCCAACTGGAGTTCACCATCGAAGGGTACGGTCCCGTCGAGGCGTTCACGACCCGCGTCGACACCATCTTCGGCGCGACGTTCTTCGCGCTGGCGCCGGACCACCCCATCAGCGAGCAGTTGGTCGAGGAAGACGACGCCGTCCACGAGTTCGTCCACCACGAGGCCGACCCCGACGGCGACGAACCGAACGGCGTCGAGACGGACCTGACGGCGACGAACCCGATTACCGGCGAGGAGATTCCGGTCTTCGTCGCCGACTTCGTGCTGTCGGACGTGGGGACAGGCGCATTGATGGGCGTCCCCGGCCACGACCACCGCGACCACGACTTCGCCGAGAAGATGGGCGTCGACATCGACCCCGTCATCGCACCCAGCGAGGACGAGGTCCCCGACGTCAGCGACGAGGCCTTCACCGACGACGGCGTCCTCGTGAACTCCGGGGAGTACAGCGGCCTCGACAGCGAGACCGCACGCGAGCGGTTGACCGAGGACATCGACAGCGCCGAAACCGACACCCAGTATCGCCTCCGCGACTGGGGTATCTCCCGGCAGCGCTACTGGGGGACGCCGATTCCGGTCGTCCACTGTGACGACTGTGGCCCCGTGCTCGTTCCCGAGGCGGACCTGCCGGTCGAACTGCCCGAGTTCGTCAACACGACCGGGAACCCGCTGGACGAAGCCGACGAGTGGAAGCAGACGAGTTGTCCGGACTGCGGCGGCGAGGCGACCCGCGAAACGGACACGATGGACACCTTCGTCGACTCCTCGTGGTACTTCCTGCGGTACGTCTCTCCCGAACTGGACGAGGCGCCGTTCGACCTCGAGCAGGCCAACGACTGGATGCCCGTCGACCAGTACGTCGGCGGCATCGAACACGCCGTGATGCACCTGCTGTACAGCCGGTTCGTCACGAAGACGCTGGCCGACCACGAGGGACTGGACCACCGTGAACCGTTCGAGAACCTGCTGGCACAGGGGATGGTGCAGTTGGAGGGCGAGAAGATGTCGAAATCGGTCGGCAACGTCGTCTCGCCGCAGCGCATCGTCGAGGAGTACGGCGCCGACACCGCTCGTCTGTTCATGATGCAGGCCGCCCAACCCGAGCGGGACTTCGACTGGACCGAGGAGGGCGTCCAGTCGGCGTACGCCTTCCTGACGCGACTGAAGGACGTGACCGAGGCGTTCACCGCCGGCGACATCGAGACAACCGACGACCCCGGTGCCGTCGCCGGCTACGTCGAAGCCGAAATCGAGGCCGCCGTCACGATTGCCGGCGAGGAGTACGACGAGTTGACGTTCAACACGGCGCTTCGGGAGGCCCAGTCACTGGTCGGGACGCTCCGGCAGTATCGGGACTACACCGCCGTCGACGCCTCGGTCTTCGAGCGCGGACTGGAGACGGCCGTGAAACTGCTGGCGCCCGTCGCGCCCCATATCGCCGAAGAACTGTGGGAGGAGTTGAGGTACGACGGCTTCGCCGTCGACGCCGACTGGCCCGACGCCGCGGCCGACCGCGAAACCGTCGAGAAGCGCCGCCGCCTCGTCGAGAACACCCGCGAAGACGTCCGCGAAATCAGCGACGTGGCCGGCATCGACGACCCCGAGCGTATCGACATCGTCGTCACGCCCGACTGGAAGTACGAGGCGCTGGAGATCGCCATCGACAGCGACGCGCCGAACGTCATCGGCGAGTTGATGCAACACGACGACATCAAGCGCCACGGCGACGATGCCGCGGCCTACGGACAGGACCTTCAGGCGAACCGAGAGGCGCTCCAGCGGACGCTCGCTCCCGACACCGAGTTCGAGGCACTGGAGGCCGCTGCGTGGCTCGTCGAACGGGAGTTCGACGCCGACGTACGGGTGTTGACCGCCGAGGAAGCCGACGACGTGGCCGGGAAGGCCGAACCCGGCCGACCGGCGATTGATATCGTCGAGTAACACGAGAGTTTTTTGGGTTGGACGATTCCAGCTCGTGGGCCGCGACGCCGAACGATTGGCCGCCGAGTTGGCCGAGGGCCGGTAGCCATGGTCGTGGATATATAGTCAGTGCGCGTGACCGGGTCCCTTCCGAATTACCGAACAGATTCGGTACGAATAGGTACCGAGCAGTCGTTCCTCGATAGACGATAACACGCCACGAGGGCTCGTCCGCCCGTGAAAAACCGACCGATTGCAGACGCTTAAGCCGATACGACCGCCAGAATCGGTATCCGAGCGCGGGTGTGAAGGGTTTCCAATAGAGGACTGTATAAATCTATATAGAACACATAGTACCCTTCTTATTCGATTGTCCGTTTGGTTCGGGTGATGACAGACGACCCGAACGGCGGTCGCAGTGCGTTCGAATCGAGTAGCCGACGACGATTCCTGCTCTCCGGAGCAGCGCTGGCCGCCGGGGGCCTCGCCGGCTGTACCGAAACGCCCGGCAACGGTGGGAACGGTAACGGAAACGGCAACGGAAACGGCGGCGGTGACACGCTTTCCGGCGACATCGCCATCGCCGGCTCCAGTACCGTCTTCCCGCTGATGGAGGCCGTCGCCGCGGCCTTCGAGTCCGAACACCCCGAGGTCAGCACGGACATCAGTTCCACCGGCTCCGGTGGCGGCTTCTCGAACTTCTTCTGTCCGGGACAGACCGACTTCAACAACGCGAGTCGGCCCATCAAGGAGGAAGAACAACAGCTCTGTTCCGACAACGGCGTCGAACCCGTCGAACTGCAGGCGGCGACCGACGCCCTCACCGTCGTCGTCAACAACGACAACGAGTTCATCGAGGACGGCTGTGTCACCATCGACGAACTGAACCAGATTTGGGGCGAGGACGCCGCCGAGACGTGGAGTGAGGTCCGCGACGGCTGGCCCGACGAGGAAATCGAGCGCTACGGCGCCGCCGAGACCTCCGGCACGTTCGATTACTTCACCGAGACCGTCAACGGCGAAAGCGGCGCTCACACGGACGACTACCAGGCGACCGAACGCGACAACACCATCGTCCAGGGCGTCAAGGGTAGCCAGTACGCAATCGGCTACTTCGGCTTCTCGTACTACTTCAACAACCCCGACCAGGTGACGGCCCTGAAAGTCGACGGCGGCGATGGCTGTGTGGAACCATCGCTGGATACGGCCTCGAACGGCGAGTACACGCCGCTGTCGCGGCCGCTTTTCACCTACGCCGCCAAGAGCTCGCTGGCCGAAGAGCACGTCGCGGAGTTCGCCCGCTTCTTCGTCGAGCAGGCCGGTAACGAGGAACTCGTCGCCGGGCAGGTCGGCTACGTCCCACTGACCGACGAACAGCAGAGCGAGGTAATGGAGCGTCTCGAAACGGCTATACAGGAAGCGCAGAACTAGTCGATAGATACGATGGACCGGACCGCTGACGGGAGTGGCCGATTCCGGAGGGACGAACCGTGAGCGACGCCCCCGATGGACCGGAGTTACAGCGGTCCAACGGCTGGCAACGACTCCGCGAGGGAACCTACGGCGGACTGTTCGCCGTCTGTGCGCTGCTGTCGGTGTTCACCACCGTCGGCATCGTCGTCACGCTGTTCGTCGACGCCTCCGCGTTCTTCGGCGCGTACTCGGCCGTCGACTTCCTGACCGGCTTCGAGTGGAGTCCGAGCAACCGGATATTCGGCATCGTGCCGCTGGTGTTCGGCACCTTGGTCGTCACGATTACCGCAGCACTCATCGCCTTGCCCATCGGGACGCTCACCGCGATCTACCTCTCGGAGTACGCCGACCCGCGCACGCGGTCGATACTGAAGCCGCTGTTGGAGATACTGGCCGGCGTGCCGACGGTCGTCTACGGCTACTTCGCACTCGTCTACGTCACGCCCGCGCTCCGGGCGACGCTGTTTCCCGGAATCAGCACGTTCAACGCCTTATCGGCGTCGCTGATGGTCGGCATCATGACGATTCCGATGGTCTCCTCGATTAGCGAGGACGCCATGAACGCCGTTCCGGACGAACTTCGACAGGCCGGCTACGGCCTCGGCGCGACGAAGTTCGAAGTTTCGACCGGCGTCGTCGTCCCTGCGGCCGTCTCGGGCATCGCCTCCTCGTACATCCTGGCGGTGTCGCGCGCCATCGGCGAGACGATGATTGTCGTCGTCGCGATGGGCGCACAGGCACGGTTGCCGCCCGTACAGGAACTGCAGGTCGTCGGGCTCGGGATCCCGTTCATCCACCCCGCGGACGTGTTGCTCGAACCGGGACAGACCATGACCGTCGCGATGGTTCAAATCGCCGGCAGCGACTTCACCGGCGGCACCATCGCCTTCGACAGCCTATTCGCTATCGGACTGACGCTGTTCGCGATTACGCTACTCATGAACATCGTAAGCGACCGCATCGCGGCACGCTACCGGGAGGAGTACTGAGATGGCGACCGAAAACCGAACCGTCGAGGGCTTCGGCGACGTGAGCAAACTCAAGGGACGCGTCTTCGAGGCGCTGTCGCTGACCGCATCGGTCATCGGCATCCTCGCGCTCGCGGTGTTGCTCGTCTACGTCACCATCGACGCCTTCGACCTCGCCTCGGCGAGCGATGAGTGGTTCCTCTCGTACTTCCTCACGTTGGTCGTGCCCGTCTTCGCATTCCTGCTGTACAGCGCCGACGACCGTCAAGTGACGAAACGGACGCTGCTCGGACTGGGCGGCGGCATGGTCGCCGTCTTCGGGGTCTTCCAACTGCTCTCGGTAGTGGGGTTGTCGGTGCCGCGGCTCTCGTGGCCGCTCGCGTACATGTTCGTCGTCGCCGTCCCGATTGGAAGTTACACTGCGTACGCGGGGCTCCAGCGCCCGCTCGGCGCCGTCGGGATGGGCTTGCTGGGACGCATCGTCGGCGGCATGGGTATCGCCGTCGCCATCACCGCGCTGTTCGTGCTGGTCGACGTTTACCAGTGGTTCCTCGCGTACTCAGTCGGCGTTCTCCCGGCAGTCGGCATCTACGCCGCGGCCAAGCTCAGGGGATACGGCCGGCTCGTCTACCTCGCACCCATCGTCGGCATCGGCGGACTCCTCGCTTCCTGGCCCCTCCGGGGCGCGTTGGTCGTCTTCCCGAGTACATGGCTCATCTACGTGTGGACGCTGGCCGTTCCGGTCGGCGTCGCCGCCGCAGCGCTCGTCGCCCGGCGGCGTGGTACCGTCGCCGCTGCGCTCGCCTTCGTCATCGCCGTCGGTGGGACCGCCGCGACCGGCTTCGGCGCCGGAACGCTCGGCGTCGGCCCCAACGGGGTCGTCCTGCTGTTCGTCACCGCCGCGGTTCCGGCCGGGCTGTACACCGACCGGATCGTCCAACAGCGTCGAGGCCGGGGCGGGCTTCTGTTGGGAGTACTCATCGGCGCCGGCATCGTGGCGGGAACGCTCCTCGTCGATGCCTGGGGCGTCGCCGGCCCCGACCCGTGGCTCGACGCCTCCTTCGTGACGAGCGCCCCCTCTCCGATTGCGTCCGAAGCCGGGCTCTATCCCGCCATCATCGGTTCGATATTCGTCATCACAATGGTCGCCGTGCTGTCGTTCGCGCTGGGTGTCGGCACCGCCGTGTTCCTCGAAGATTACACCGCGGACACGGGCGCAGTCGGCGCGATAACGCGGCTGATTCAGGTCAACATCTCGAACCTCGCGGGCGTTCCGTCCGTCGTCTACGGCCTGCTCGGATTGGGGCTGTTCGTCAACCTCCTCGGACTCGGCTTCGGGACCGTCGTCGTCGCTTCGATTACGCTGTCGCTGCTCATCCTCCCCATCGTCGTCATCTCCGCACAGGAGGCCATCCGGTCGGTCCCCGACGACATGCGTCAGGCCTCCTACGGGATGGGCGCGACCCGCTGGCAGACGACGAAGAACGTCGTCCTGCCCGAGGCGATGCCCGGCATCCTCACGGGGACCATCCTCTCGTTGGGTCGGGCCATCGGCGAGACGGCACCGCTCATCATGATTGGCGCCCCGACGACGAACTTCAGTCCGCCGACGGCGCTGTTCGACCGCGTCAGCGCCATGCCGATGCAGATTTACGCGTGGTCCAGTTCCGCGAAACCCGAGTTCCAGTACGGCGTGATGGCCGCCGGCGTCGTCGTCCTGCTCGTGGTGCTCATCGGGATGAACGCGACGGCGATACTGATTCGGAACCGCTACGAGCGAAGCGACGGCTGAACGCTCACTCCTCGAAGACGAGTCGCTCCTTTTCGGCCCGCGAAAGCTGCTTTATCTCGTACTCCCGGGACATCGCCGCGGACTTCGAATCGAAGGACTCGGTGTAAACGAGTTCGACCGGCGTGCGACCGCGGGTGTACTTCGCTCCCTCGCCGGCGTCGTGTTCTTGGACCCGCCGCTGTACGTCGGTGGTGTAGCCGGTGTACAGCGACCCGTCGACGCACTCGATGACGTACACGCAGTGGTCGACTGAGTCGCTACTCATTGTCGGCGTCGGTAGAACGAGGCACCCTGTGGTTGGAACACAGTGCTACGACCGCAGGGCCGTTACTCGTGGGCACGGTCTCGCGAAACCTCGGCGATGCCGGCGTTCGCAGAGCAGTTCGGACAGGCATGCACCCGTCCGCCTTCGTCCGCGAACACCCGGGCAAACCGGTCGGAGACGTGCGCGTCACAGTGGTTACACCTGGGCATTCTGGCCGCCGACGCGGATATCCCTCGTCGGCTACCTTTTAGTTGGTTCTCTAGACACAAATACCCTCGCCAAACCGTACCATACAGCCGGTTTTCGGCCATGTTAGCACGGTCGAGTCACGACTCCGAACGGGCCGACGACACCGTCCGTGCGATGAGTCCCGCCTGCGACCCGGCGGTGAAGCCCGCATCGACGTTGACCACCGTAATCGGCGTACAGGACTGCAACATGCCGGCGAGGGCGGCCTCCCCGCGCCCGCCGTGGCCGTACCCCGTCGAGACGGGCAACCCGATGAGCGGCACGTCGACGAGCCCCGCGGCGACCGTCGGAAGGGCGCCTTCCCGGCCCGCCGCGACGATTAACACGTCCGCCGCACGGAGTTCTTCAAGACGGTCGAACAGTCGAGCGATACCGGCGACGCCCACGTCGTCGACGAACTCGACGATCGCGCCCATCTCCTCGGCGACGACCGCGGCCTCCCCCGCAGCGGCAGCGTCGGAGGTCCCCGCCGTGACGACGGTGACGTTCGCATCGAGGTCCGGCGCCTCGTACTCCGGTGCGTGGACGACCAACGTTCGGGCGCGGGCATCGCGTTCGGTGTCGGCGTCGGGAACCTCGTCGGCCAACCGAGTTTTGCAGGCGTCGACCGCGTCGTCGTCGGCCCGCGTGACCAACGCGGCCCCGGTCGTCTCGACCGCTGCAGCGGCCATCGACGCCGTCTCCTGGGGCGTCTTGCCCGCCGCGAGTATCGCTTCGGGAATTCCGGTTCTGGACTCCCGGGCGGCGTCGAACCGCCCCGCCTCCGTTCGTGCGTAGCCGCTGAGTTCCGCCTGCGCCTCGGCGGGCGAGAGTTCGCCGTCGGCGACCGCATCGAGTATGTCGCGCATGGAAGACGTTCGTGGTCCCGAACGGGAAACTCTCGCGGTTCCGTACGCGACCGATACCGGGAATTACCGTCAGCGCGCGCGAGACGGGACCTACCGCCCGAACGGCCCACATCGAAGCCGACTAGCCACAAAGGATACGTAATCCGGGGAACTACCCCCTGGTTCATCCCGGTTCTTCACGGCTAAACCGGCAGTAGAAGCGGCGAGACCGCCCACGATTGGGAACTTATATAAAGGACCCCGGACAAACCGCGGCTTGTATGGCAGACCTAATCGTCAAAGCCGCTGTGAAGGAAGCGCTGGATGACATGAACGTTGCCTCCGACTTCTACGACGCCCTCGACGAGGAAGTCGAGGAGATCCTCGAGGACGCCGCCCGGCGTGCCGAGGCCAACGACCGGAAGACGGTCCAGCCGCGCGACCTGTAAGGTCGAGAACCTCCGTTCCGTTTTTTTGACGCAGCGACCGAAAGCGGCGGCGCCGTTGACGGGAATCACTACCGGCGAACGTCGACCGCGTCGCCGCCCACGTGAATCTCGTCGGCCAACCCGACGAACAGCCCGTGTTCGACGACGCCCGGGAGCGCCGAGAGGTCGGCCGCGAGCGCCTCCGCGTCGGCGATAGCGCCGAACGCACAGTCGACAACGAGGTTGCCGTTGTCGGTGACGACGGGGCCGTCTTTCCGTTCGGCCGCGCGGAGTTCCGGCGTCCCACCGAGGGCCGCCAGTTCCCGTTCGACGACGGGGACCGCATCGGGAAGTACCTCGACCGGGACGGCCGCGTCCAGCGGTTCGGCCAGTTTCGTCTCGTCGACGACGACGAGGAACCGCTCGGCGGCGCTGTCGACGAGTTTCTCGCGAGCATGGGCCGCACCGCCCCCCTTTATCAACTCGAAGCCGGCCACCTGGTCGGCGCCGTCGATGGCCACGTCTGGCGTTGCCTCCGCGAGCGTCGTCAGCGGGATGCCCACTTCCCGAGCGAGACGGCGGGCGCCGTGTGAGGTCGGGATACCGCGGATGTCGAGGCCCGAATCCACCCGCCGACCGAGTTCCCGGATGGCGTAGGCGGCCGTCGACCCCGTCCCGAGGCCGACGACCGCGCCGTCGGAGACGGTGTCGGCGGCGCTCTCGCCCGCACGGCGCTTGGCGTCGTCGGTCCCGCCCTGCTGTTTCATGTGCGCGAGTCGTGCCGACGCGGAAAAAGCCCTTGCGGTGGCTGACGACGGTCGGGTTTTTGACCGCCGCGAGCGATGACCGGATATGTTCGGAACGAGCGGCATCCGTGGACCCGTCGGAGAGGTCGTGACCGCCGAGTTGGCGCTGCAGGTGGGGCGGGCGGTCGGCGTCGAGACCGATCGGGTCGTCGTCGGCCGTGACGCCCGCGACAGCGGCGCCCTCCTCGTCGATTCGCTGACCGCCGGCCTCCGCGAGACGGGTACCGACGTAATCGATTTGGGCGTGGCGGCGACGCCGACGGTCGGCCGCGCCGTCGGGTGGCGAGGGGCCGACGCCGGCGTCGTCGTGACCGCGAGTCACAACCCACCCGAGGACAACGGACTGAAACTGTGGCAACCGACAGGACAGGCCTACGGGGCCACCGACCGCGAGCGCATCACCGAGCGCATCGAAGCCGACGACCCCGAGTTGGTGGCGTGGGACGGTCTGGGAACCCGAGTCTCCGGCACGGAGCGAGAGCGACACGTCGAGGCACTCGTCGAGGCCGCTGGCGGGCCGGACGCGCTCGACCTCTCGGTTGCCGTCGACCTCGGCAACGGTGCCGGCGGAATCAGCGCCGACGCTCTCATCGAGGCCGGCTGTGACGTGGAGACGCTAAACGCCCAACCGGACGGTCGGTTCCCGGGACGACCCTCGGAGCCGACCCCGGAGAACTGCACTGCGCTCTCACATCTCGTCGCCGGGGGCGACTACGAACTCGGAATCGCCCACGACGGCGACGCCGACCGGATGCGGGCGGTCGCCGACGACGGAACCTTCCTCTCGGGGGACACCCTGTTGGCGCTGTTCGCCGCCGACGCAGCCGAGGCGGGCGATTCCGTCGCCGTTCCCGTCGACACCAGCCTCGCAGTCGAGGACTTCCTCGCCGAGCGCGACGTGGGCGTCGTCCGAACGCCGGTCGGCGACGCCTTCGTCTCGGAGGCCGCAGCCGAACCGGGGGTTGCCTTCGGCGGCGAACCCTCGGGAGCGTGGATTTGGCCCGAAGAGACGCTGTGTCCCGACGGTCCGCTGGCGGCGGCGCGAATCGCTGCCCTCGCCGCTGACAGGCCGCTTTCGGAGCGTATCGACGACATCCCGACGTACCCGATTCGGCGGGCGAACGTCGAATGCGAGGACAAATTCGCCGTGATGGACGGCGTCGAACGGCGCGTCAACGACGCCTACGACGACGTGGAGACGATGGACGGCGTCCGCGTCGGAACCGACGACGGGTGGTTCCTCGTGCGGGCCAGCGGGACCGAGTCGCTGGTCAGGGTTACTGCCGAGGCACGGGACGCCGACCGCGCCGAGGAACTGCTACAGCGGGCGCTGGAACTGCTCGAAGCGAGTCGGTGAGAACGGCGGAGAAACGGTCAGAAGCCGGTGTCGGTCACGTGCGACGGGTCGAACGCGCCTCGCGAACGTCCGAGCCGTCGCGAATCTTGTCTTCGCACTGGGGGCAGACGCGTGGATTCTCGATTCCGTTCGGCGTGAAAACCCGTGCGTACGCTGCCGTCACGAACGCGCCACAGTTCTGGCATTCCGGCATGTCAGGTAGGTTGGACCCGACACACATAATAATAGCGTGTGAACGGATGTCGAACCGCGAGGGAGAACCGCTCGAACGCCCGAAAACCGAAGTTTCGTCCGTGAAGGACCGTGAACGTTACAGTTTCACAACAACTCCAACAGCGCGTCGACGTCGGCCGCCGTGTTGAAGGCGTGGACCGACGCGCGAACGTCGCCCGACGGAACGTCGCGGACCGCGACGCCCGCCTCGCTGGCTCTGGCGACGAACCCCTCGGCGTCGTCGGCTTCGAAGGCGACGAGCCCGGATTCGTAGGCCTGCGGCGAGACGAGTCGGTCGCCCAGCCCCCCTTTCAGTCGGTCGGTCAACCGCTCGATGCGCGACTCGACGGTCGAAAAGCCGATTTCGGAGAGCGTATCGAGACCCGCGACGAGACCGGCGTACGGCGCGACCGAACTGGTCGACACCTCGAAGCGGGCGGCCTCGGGTTTGTACTCGAGGTCAGGACCCGTCGAGTCGACCGTCCCGCTGTAGCCGATGTGTCGCGGCCGGAACTCCGCGATGGAGTCGGAGTCGACGTACAGAAACCCCGCCCCCCACGGCCCGAGCAGCCACTTGTGGCCCGAGGCACACACCGCGTCGGCGCCCCACTCCGTCACGTCGATGGGGTGTTGGCCGACGGTCTGAACCGCGTCGACGACGACGAGCGCTCCCTCCTCGTGGGCGATGTCGACCGCCTCCGAGACGTTCAATCGCGTCCCGTGGAGCCAACTCTCCGAACTGAGACAGACTAACCGCGCGTCGGCGACCGCCTCGCGGTAGGCATCCATCGGGAGTCGCCCGTCGGGACAGGGGACGGTGACGACCTCGATTCCCTCCGCTTCGAGTCGACGCCACGGGAGGACGCCGGAGGGGTGTTCGAGGTCGGTCCGGACCACCCGGTCGCCGGCGCTCCACTCGACGGCGTTGGCGATTCGACTGATGCCGTCACCCGTCGAGGCGACCAGCGCCACGTCGGCGGGGCGACAGCCGAGATACGCGCCGATGTGCTCCCGGGCGGCGTCCTTCGTCTCGGCGGCGGCCTCGTAGTGGTCACTCCGGCAGGCGTCGAACTCGTGGCTCCGCTGGGCCTCGACCGTCGCCTCGACGACGTGTCGGGGACTCGGCCCGCTCGCGCCGGTGTTCAGGTACACGCAGTCGTCACACGCCGGAATATCCGCGCGGAGTTCCTCGGGGGTCATGTCGCGGGCTTGGCCCGCCGGCGGCAAGTGTGTGCCGGCGAAGGCGTTCGGACGGTCGTCGGGGAACACAACGCGCTTGAGGCTACCGCCCGTCGGAGCGCGTATGCCGACGGTCACGACAGACGGGACGACCCTGTACTACGAACTCGCCGGCGACGACGACCAGCCGACGGTGGTCTTCGTCCCCGACGCCGCGAGCGGCCCGTGGCTGTGGGGGTGGCAGGCACCATCGCTGACCGGGCCGTATCGGACGCTCGTCTACGCGCCGCGCGGCACCGACGGCTCCGATTCCGCGGCGCCGTACACCGTCGACCGGTTTGCCGCCGACCTGGAGGCCATCCTCGCCGCCGCCGACGTTCGGCGCGTCCACCTCGTCGGCGCCGGACTGGGTGCGATGGTCGCACTCCGGTACGCTCGGGAGTACGGCCGCGCCCGCTCGCTTTCGCTGTTCGGGGCGGCCGCCTCGGGTGACCACGTCGACAGCGAGACGCTGGCGACCCTTCACCCGGCCGACCCGACGCGGCTTCGGGAGTCGCTGGCGCTGGCGTTTTCCGACCGATTCTTCGCCGAAACCGGACTCATCGACCGCATCGTCGAGTGGCGCCGCGAGGAAGACGCCACCGGCGAGGCCCGAACCGGACACCTCGAAGCGGTCCGCTCCTTCGAGGCCGGCCCGCTGTACGAACTGACCCTGCCGACGCTGGTGTGTCACGGCGTCGACGACCCCATCGTTCCAATCGAAGCCGGGCGGGACCTCACCGAGGACCTCCCGCGGGGCCGCTTCGAGGCCGTCGAGGGCAAGCGGTTCTGCTTCGTCGAACACGCCACAGCTGTGACGGACGCGATAGACGATTTTATCGACGAGACGGCTGCTGGCGACGATTGAGCGACGGTTCGGTCGGACGAGCGGCGTCACAGGTCGGCGCGAACCTTCCCGGCGGCGCGGCCCTTTTGACCGTGGCTGTGATACCGGGTAGTAATGCGACCACGTATCGCGCTGTTGGACGCCTCCCACGGCGACCCCAACACCTCACGGAACTTCCGACGGGAACTCGACGCCGACCTCTCGGTGTTCGGGGTTTCGGAGGGCCGACTTCCGGAGGGGTACGACTTCGACGGCGTCGTCGTCTCCGGGTCGCGGTCGTCCGTGTACGCCGACGAACCGTGGATAGAGGCGACCAGAGAGTGGGTTCGCGGCGCAATCGAACACGACCTGCCGGCGCTCGGCATCTGTTGGGGCCACCAGTTGCTCGCCGACACCCTCGGCGGCACGGTCGAACCGATGGACGAGTACGAACTCGGCTACCGAACCGTCGAGCACACGGGTGACGACATCTTCGAGGACATCCCCGAGTCGTTCACCGTGTTCACGACGCACTCGGATGCAGTGACCGAACTCCCCGACGGGGCCGACCGCATCGCCGAAAACGACTACGGCATCCACGGCTTCCGTCACGGTCGGGTGTGGGGACTGCAGTCCCACCCCGAGTACGACCCCGAAACCGCCGAGGATGTCGTCCGCGGAAAAGACCACCTCGCCGACGAGCTCATCGAATCGGTCTGTGCCGACATCACCGAGGAGCGCTACGCCGAGGCGCTGGCGGCGAAGGATATCTTCGAGAACTTCCGACGAGCGGTAACTCACACGACCGAACCCGCTGCAGACGACTGATTTTTTCCGCGGCCGACCGTCGACAACTCCGACTGCGTGGCCGAGCGTTTTTGGTGGTGCACTCCAAGGGGTTGGTATGTTGGATTACGTGAACTTGGAGGCGGACCTCACCGAAGAAGAGCGGATGGTCAGAGACACCGCTCGTGACTTCGTCGAGGACCGCGTCAAGCCCGACGTCGGCGAACACTGGATTGAGGGCACCTTCCCGAAGGAACTCATCACCGAGATGGGCGAGTTGGGCTTTTACGCGCCGAACCTCGACGGGTACGGTCTTCCGAACCTCTCGGAGCGCGCCTACGGCATCCTGATGCAGGAACTGGAAGCCGGCGATTCGGGGCTTCGCTCGATGGCTTCCGTCCAGGGCGCCCTCGTCATGTATCCGATTCACTCCTTCGGTAGCGAAGAACAGAAGGAGGAGTACCTCTGGGACCTCGGGTCGGGCGAGAAGGTGGGCTGTTTCGGCCTCACCGAACCCGAACACGGCTCGAACCCCTCGGCGATGGAGACCCACGCCGAAGCCGACGGCGACGGCTACGTCCTCAACGGCGCGAAAACCTGGATTACGAACTCCCCCATCTCCGACGTGGCCCTCGTCTGGGCGAAGGACCGCTCCGACGACGACACCGTCCGCGGGTTCCTCGTCGACACCGACAAGGCGGGCGTGACGACGAACAAAATCGACGAGAAACTCTCGCTTCGCGCGTCGATTACGGGCGAAATTCACCTCAACGACGTCCGCGTCGAGGAAAGCGACGTCCTCCCCGGCGTCGAAGGGATGAAGGGGCCACTTTCGTGTCTGACCCAGGCGCGGTTCGGCATCGCCTGGGGCGCCGTCGGCGCCGCACGGGACTGCTTCGAGACGGCCCGGCAGTACGCCACCGACCGCGAGCAGTTCGGCGGCCCCATCGCGCGGTTCCAACTGCAGCAGGACAAACTCGCGGAGATGGCCACCCAGATTACGCTCGCCCAACTGCTCATCTACCGACTGACCGACCTCAAGGAGCGCGGCGAGTTGCGGCCCGAACACGTCTCGATGGCCAAGCGGAACAACGTCCGCATGGCACGGGACCAGTCACGCATCGCCCGTGAGATGATCGGCGGCAACGGCATCACCGCCGACTACTCGCCGATGCGGCACATGACGAACCTCGAAACCGTCTACACCTACGAGGGCACCCACGACATTCACACTCTCATTCTCGGCCACGACCTCACCGGCTTCCAGGCGTTCCAATAGCGCCGAGGAGAATCAGTCCCCGCCCAACGCCTCGAACGTCTTCTCGGCCCACCGGACCGCGAAATCGGCGCCGTGGTCGCGGTAGGCATCCGTGTTCAACGCCGCGAACGGCGTCGGGATATCGACATCGTGTTTGACCGCCGCACAGGCCAGTTCGGCGCCGTCGGCGAAGTCGGTGCGTCCCCTCGCGACGTCGCCGGAGAGGCCGGACAACCGCGGTTCGAGGCGCTCCCCGGCGTCGACCCACTCCTCGTACAGTCTCGGGTACTCGTCGTCCCAGTTCTCGAAGACGTCGCGGGTGTGCAAACCGACGTAGGCGTCGAACAGCGCCGCGGCGAGTTGGTAGGTGTCGGCCGACGACAGCAGCACCGCCTCGTCCAACGCGGCGTATCGGTCCTCGAAGAACCCGAGGAACTGTTCCGGGAGGCCCGTGCCGATTTCGACTACGGCGTTGGCGATGAGGAAATCGATGAACCCCTGTGGTGACCCCTCCAGTCGCGGTTTGACGAAGACGACCGGCGGGTCGGTCTGTCGGGTCCACGCGACGCCGCCGTCGCCCGGCGCGCCGATGGTGAACTCCCCACCCGCGATTCGGTGGAGCGTTTCGGGTGCGTCGTCGGGAACCCACGCCTCGGGGTAGGCAAGCGGGTCCAGCGAATCGACTATCGGGAGGAGGTTCTCCGCGACTTCGGGCGGGAGCGTCTCGAAGTCGCCCTCCGTGTCGAGGACGATTGTCCCGGGAGCCTGCGCTTCCCGGAGCGCTTCGAGTTCCCCGTCGAGTTCACGTGGTTCGAACATCCCGCCTCACGCCATCGAGATGACGACGAGCAACGCGAGGGCGACGACGACCGAGACGCCGACCGTTCCGAGGACGACTTTGGTGGCCTGACTCATATGCGAGCGTTCCGCGGGAACCCGTTTAAAGCCTTCAGTTCCGTCGCGTCGGAGTTATGCGGTCGGCGCCACGGCAGGACGTATGGAACGGAACCGCGTCTCCACGGGCACCGAATGGGAACCGAAGGTCGGCTACTCCCGAGCGATTGCCGTCGACGACAGAATCCTCGTTTCGGGGACGACGGCAACCGACGAAGACGGCGACCCCGTCGCGCCCGGCGACCCGGAACGACAAACCCGCAGAGCGCTGGAAATCGTCGTCGACGCCATCGAGGACGCCGGCGGTCGTCGCGAGGACGTGGTTCGAACCCGGATGTACGTCGTCGACGCCGACGACTGGGAAACGGTGGGTGAGGTCCACGGCGAGTTCTTCGGGGACGTACGCCCCGCCTCGACGATGGTCGAGGTGTCGAGTCTCATCGGCCCCGAGTACGTCGTCGAGGTTGAAGCCGAGGCCGTCGTCGGCGGGTAAGGATACGATTCTCCATACGAAACGAAGGGGTTCAGTAGAGGACGAGCATCCGCGAGCGAACGGAGTGACCAGCTCGTGCCCGCGGTGCTTGTGAATGCTATTGTACGCCGAGCGATAGCGAGGCGTTTCACCACGCGAGCGCCCCAGGCGCGAGCGTGGGACCAAGGGTCGACCATAGGGAGGCCCGCAGTGTCTTTTTCATCGACGTTCGTCAGAGCAAAGCTCTGACGCAGCCCATCAGAAATCTTCGATTTCTGAGGACGTTTTTGCCGCGAGGCGCGCAGCGCCGAGCGTGCAAAAAGGTCGTTAGTTGTCGAACCGCGCCTGCACGAACGGTTGGGCTTCCTCGACTTCACCGACCCGGGAATCCGAGAGGAGGACGGCCTCGGTTTCGTCGAGCGGAACCGAGAGGCTGATTTCCTTCGTTCGGCCGTAGCGACCCTTCGAGACGACGACGGCGTTGACGATGCCGAGCATGTCGAGTTCGCTGATGAGGTCGGTGACGCGGCGTTGGGTGAGCACGTCGGCGTCGATCTCCTGACAGAGTCGCTTGTAGATGTTGAACACCTCGCCGGTGTTGATGTTGTGGACGCCGTTTTCCTCCAAGAGGATGGTGGCATAGAGGACGAGTTTCGACTGGGTCGGGAGCGTCCGAACGACTTCGACGACGCGGTCGAGTTCGATTTTCTCCTGGGCGTGACGGACGTGTTTCTCCTCGACGGTCTCAGTGCGGTCGCGTTCGGCGAGCTCACCCGCGGTTCGAAGCAGGTCCAGCGCCCGACGGGCGTCGCCGTGTTCCTGTGCGGCGAAAGCGGCACACAGTGGAATCACGTCATCAGAAAGCGTGTCGGGTTTGAACGAGATTTCCGAACGGTGTTGGAGGATGTCCCGGAGTTGTGTCGCGTCGTACGGCGGGAAGACGATTTCCTCCTCGCCGAGACTGGATTTGACGCGAGGGTCGAGAAAGTCGGTGAACTTCAGGTCGTTGGAGATGCCCATAATCGACACCCGGGAGTTCTCTAACTCGGAGTTCATCCGCGAGAGGTTGTAGAGCGTGTCGTCGCCCGACTTCTCGACGAGTTTGTCGATTTCGTCGAGCATGATGACGACCACGCGCTCGTGGTAGTCGACCGCGTCGAAGAACGTCGAGTACACCCGGTCGGTCGGCCATCCCGTCATCGGGACGGGTTCGAACTCCTCGAGGTCGTCTTCGAGGTCCCGAATCTTGGTTTCGACCGCCGCGACGCTGTCGAACTCGGTGTCCTCGAGAACCGAGGGGTCCGCCGCGGCGTCGTCTCGAAGGTCGTCGAGTTCGTCGAGTCGGCGCTCGATGTAGGCCTCGTTTTTCTCGATGAACTTGTTCGCGAGCTGTGCGAGCACGCGGTACTGGGTGTCGGTCACCTCGCAGTTGATGTACTCGACCTCACAGGGGACCTCGTACTTCTCGGAGGTCGTCTCCAACTCCTCGGAGACGAACTTCGCGCTGGCGGTCTTTCCGGTCCCCGTCTTGCCGTAGATGAGAATGTTCGACGGCGTCTCCCCGCGCAGGGCCGTGACGAGGATGGTCGCCATGTTGTTGATCTGCTCCTCGCGGTGGGGGAGTTTCCGCGGGGTGTAGGAGGGACGGAGTACCTCCTTGTTCTCGAAGATGGGTTCGCCTTCGAGCAAGTCGTCGAACAAGCCACGAGAGGCCTCGTCGGCCTCCTCGTCGGCGGCGGCGTCGAGGTCGAGGTCCTCCAAATCGACATCCCCGGAGAACCCGTCGACGCTGCGTCCCTGTGTGTCGACGTCCGTGGCGTCGACGCTGGCGTCGACGGCCGACCCCTCCGCTTCCGGTGGAGAATCACCGTCATTTGGGGCTATTTCTTCGGATTCCGGTGCCGGTACCTCCCCCTCACCAGTCGCCGGGTCGGTCCTCTCGGACCCATCCGTCGCTGTCGAGGCCGAGTCGTCGGTGGAGCCACGGCTCTCCTCGGTGGTCGAGGTACCTACGTCCGAGTCGTCGGATACCGCCGAACTATCACCTCCGTCAGTTGATGTGTTCGAATCGTCGTCTGTCATCGTTCTGAACCCCCCTGTTTCAGGTGGAACGTCCCTGCGCGACGGCCGAGCAGGCCAGAGAGAGGCGATAGACGCCTGCTGTGTGGAATCAGGTCGAATTCGGCCGTCCAATTGATGCAGGGGAACCGATGGTGGAATGCGGTATTAAACGTTGCGGTGCGATTACCTGAAACTACGATTGATTCAGTCTCGACGGGATTGTATTCGGCCCGTCACGCTCGAGGGGTCGTGACGGACACGGGCTCAGTAGCTGGGTTTAGGACGGTCCTACGAGCGGATACCGAGGAGGTAAGACGAGTGTAACGGTCGAATTCGGGACTCGTGGTCGCTGGTCGGGACCCATTTGAGAAGGTCTCGGAGCCGGTGAGGTGGTGGTGAGGTGACGGTGAATAAGGGTTCCAGTTGATGCACGGGAAACGGAGGGGATTACCCCCACACCCCTTTGTTTCGAGTGGAACGCGAGAGGGGATGGGTGGGGTAATCGTGGCTGAGGTGTCTCCTAACTAAGTAAGATTTATATACAGTAGACTTAAACCAAAGCCGCACTAGAGAAGAAAGGAATTAGTCTAGTTGTTTTCCTTGTTGTGTTGCTAGGAATCTGGAGCTAGCAACCGATATTCTAGCCTAGTTCGTTCACTAAATCTAGATATACTAACAACTCCCCGCCCTTCCCAACACACCCACCCGCCCCTTCTCACCGTTCCAGTTGAAACAGGGGGGTGGGGGTGTCTCGCCCATCGACTCTGCTTAAATTCGACCGGGAATCCACAGGCGAACCGTCAGTGACCCAGCCCACTAACCAAACCCACTGACCAAACCAACCGACCAGCAGTCGCTGGTTGAGCAGTCACTGACCGAGAGGTCCTCGAGCGAGTGCTGTCGGAGTTTCCTCGTCGACCGTCTCGAAGTACGTGCGGTGCATAGTCTCGGAACACGTGCGGTGCATATCCGGCGATGAATACGGCGACTCCCTTCGAGTGAGTCCCCCGATACGTCGGGATTCGGGGCTTACGTCGGTCGAAACGCCGAAGGTTCTGTCCGTTCCGTTACGTGTGTCTGACACACAGTTAAGTGAATGCGGTATGGTAGTACGTGCAGAGCGACTCCGATTTCGAGTCGAAATCGGGGCCGCGGGAGGATGAGATGGGACTGTTAACCGAACTCAAATCGAGTATTTCCCGGGCGACGTCGAGCCTGTTTGCGGGCAGCGAGCCGAAGCGAATCGGCATTTACGGCCCTCCGAACGCGGGCAAGACGACGCTCGCCAATCGTATCGCTCGCGACTGGACCGGCGACGCCATCGGTCCCGAGAGCCACGTTCCCCACGAGACGCGACGCGCACGTCGCAAGGAGAACGTGGAGATCAAGCGAAACGGCAAGTCCGTCACCATCGACGTGGTGGACACCCCTGGCGTCACGACGAAAGTCGACTACAAGGAGTTCCTCGAACACGACATCGAGAAAGACGACGCCGTCCGTCGCTCCCGCGAGGCGACCGAAGGGGTCGCCGAGGCCATGCACTGGCTTCGGGAGGACGTCGACGGCGTCATTTACGTCCTCGATGCGACCGAGGACCCGTTCACGCAGGTGAACACGATGCTTATCGGCATCATCGAGAGCCAGGACCTGCCGGTGTTGATTTTCGCGAACAAAATCGACCTCGAAGAGGCAAGCGTTCAGCGAATCAGCAACGCGTTCCCCCAACACGAGACGGTTCCGCTGTCGGCGCTGGAGGGAGACAACATGGACGAAGTGTACGACAAAATAGCGGAGTACTTCGGGTGACACCATGCCCGAGATAACCACCGACGACGACGGCGAGGGACTGGGCGACGGCATCCAGATCGACATGATAAGCGCCGAGCGGATGCAGGACATGCGGACGATGGAGAAGATTCGCCTCATCCTCGACGGCGTCCACGACGGTAACATCGTCATCCTCGAGGAAGGGCTGGAACCCGAAGAGGAGTCGAAACTCATCGAGGTGACGATGTCGGAAATCAACCCCGACGGCTTCACCGGCATCGAAATCGAAACGTATCCGGGCGGCGACAGCGGCGACAGCGGGTTCCTCGGCCGCATCATGGGGAAAGACGAGCCGAACAAACTGACCGTCATCGGTCCGGCGAACCGCATCGAGACGCTTCACAAAGACGAGACCCTCATCAGTACCCTCATCACGCGCACGTAAGGCGCGAACTACCACCCTATGCCACACCAGTGTACCGGATGCGGCCACACGTTCGCCGACGGCTCCAAGGAGATGCTGTCCGGCTGTCCGGAGTGTGGTGGCAACAAGTTCCAGTTCCATCCGGAAGGTGAGCCGGTTCCGGAGAGTCCAGAAGAAACTCCTTCGAGCGAAGAGCCACCGGACCCACCGGAGACCCCTGACTCGTCGGTCGCCGAAACGGTCGGTCGCGCGACGACGAAAGTCCGTGATTTCGTCTCCACGAGGCCCGACACTCCGAAGGACTCACCCGACCCGAACGCCGAGTGGCCGAGCGAGACCGAGGCTTCGAGTTCGGCGACGGACGCCCCGTCGACGACGGGGTCTGACTCCTCCTCGACGACGGAATCGGACGGCGAAATCATCGACGCGGACGCCCGCCGCAAACAGCGGGCGGCCGACGACGAGGACCTTGCACAGGCCAGCGCCCGGTCCGATGTCGTCTCCTCGACGGAACTCCCTGAATCGGAGCGAGACGCCGACACCGACAACGGGGGGTTGGCGGACGTCGAACCCGAATCCGGCGGTCGAGTCGTCAGCGAACCGTCCGGCGACGACCCCGACCTCACCGAACTCCGCGAGCAACTGAACGACCAGTTCGAGTCCATCAAAATCGTTGAACCCGGCCAGTACGAACTCAACCTCATGGAACTGTACGACCGCGAGGAGTACATCATCGCCCTCCAGGAGAACGGCCGCTACGTCATTCAGGTACCGGAGCAGTGGATGGGCGACGAACCGGGCGACCGCTGAACCGGAACGCTCGCACCACTCGGTTTCGAGTCGAAACAGGACTCCTCCCGCTTCTCACTCTTCCAGTCGGTCGAGAATCGCGTCGGAATCGTACGACAGCGACAGCGCCCGCGAACGGCCCCGTCCCTCGACGTCGGTGTACTCCGCGTCGATGAGGCCGAGCTGGTCGAGTTTGTTGATGATTTCGGAGTAGCGAGTGTAGCCAAGGTCGGTCGTCTCGCTGAAGGCCTCGTAGACGTCCCCGGCACGTTTGCCGTCGTGTTCCGCGAGCACTCTGACGAGGGCGGCTTCCGACTCGGACAACCCACGGAGATGCCGCGACAGATGGACGTACTTTGCCTTCTCGTAGGCGTCGTCGACGTCCTCGACGCTCACTTCCGTCGACCCGCGCATCTCGGCGTTCAGGCCGGCCCGTCGGAGCAGGTCGATACCGACCCGGAGGTCACCGCCGCTGTCGGCGGTGTGTTCGGCCACCCGGTCTAAGACTTGCGTCCCCACGACGCCCTCTCGGAAGCCACGCTCGACGCGCTCCCTGAGAATGTCGACGATTTCGCGCTCGCCGTACGCCGAGAAGTACACCTCTTCGGGGCGGAACACCGATTGGACTCGACCATCGAGTTCCTCGATGACGTCCAGATCGAGGTCCGATGAGACGACGATGACGCCGATCTTCGCCCCGGAGTGTGCCTCGTGGGCTCGAAGCAGCGAGTACAGCGTATCGGAGGCCTCGTCCTCGTAGAAGAGGTAGTTCACGTCGTCTAACGCGACGACAAGGACCTCGTCTTCCTCGACGAGGTGGTCGGTAATCTGTCCGAACAGTTTCTTGAACGAGATGCCGGAGGTCGGCGGCTCGTAGTCGAACAGTCCCTCGAACAGCCGCGAGAACACGGCGTATCGCGTCGAGTCGACCTGACAGTTCACACGGACGACCTCGATGTCGCTGACGCTCGTGAGTTCGTCGAACAGTTTCTGGACGGCCGTCGTCTTGCCGGTCCCGGGGGGTCCCCGAGCCATCACGTTCAGCGGTCGGGAGCCGCGAACGGCCGGCCGGAGGGCGTACTTCAGCGTCTCCATCTGCTCGTCGCGGTGTAAGAACGCCTCCGGGAGGTAATCCAGTTCGAGGACGTGCTCGTCGCGGAACACCGACTCGTCCCACGACAGCATGTCGTCGTCCGCCATTTCACTTTCACCACGCTGGGGCGGGTGTTAAGCCTTCGGGGGAGCGGGTAGGCCCCGGCCGGGCCTTCGGGTCCGTCTCAGTCGAACTTCTCCAGCAAATCGCTGTAGAACACGTCGTCGGTGCCCTCTTCGGCCAACTTCTCGACGATGAGCTCCGGCGTCGACCGGGCAAGGTGGTCTTTGACCGGCGAGCGGTTCACCTGCAATTCACCGTCTTCGAGGCCGAGAGCCTCGATTCCGTCGACGGTCACGTCGACAGCGGCGGCCTCCCGTATCTCGCCTGCGAGATGCGAGACGAACACCGCGGTGGAGTCGCTCTCGGTTAGCGCTTCCAGGATACCCGCGATGATGACGGCGCTCGCGCCGGGTTCGGTTATCGATTCCAACTCGTCGACCAACACGAGGCGGGTCCGCTCGCCGGCGACCAGCGAGCCGAACTCCCGGAGGGTCGACTCGAAGGCACCCGCATCCAGCGTTCCCTGTGTCTTCGCCTGATAGTGCAGCGCCTCGAATCGCTCCAGTCGGACGCTCTCGGCGGGCACGGGCAGGCCCATCTGTCCCAGGACGACAACCAGTCCGACCAAATCCAACGTCGACGTCTTCCCACCGCTATTGACGCCCGAGAGCAACGCGACGCCCTCGACGCCGTAATCGACCGCTTCGACCGCCTCGAAATCAACGTCGAGCAGCGGGGACCGACCCCCTTCGATTTCGAACCCCCGCCCTTCGAACGTCGGAAACACGCAGTCGAAGTCCTCGTCGAACCGGGCGATTGCGAGCTCGACATCGAGTTCCAGCGCCGCGTCGACGAGTTCCTCGGCGGGGTTGCGCATCTCGCCGAGGTCGTCGGCGAGGTCCCGCTTCAACCGCGCGGCCCGTCGGTCGCGCTCGGCGGTCAACTCCTCGCGCAACCGCTCGACGACGCGCTCGTCGTGTTCGACTGGAAACGTCGGTTCCTCGCCGAAAGCCTGCCGCGCCAGCGACTCGTAGTCCTCGACGCCCAGCGTGTCGACGAACCGGTCCCGTGCTGCTTCGACGGCCGCCGCGAACTCGTCGGCCAACTCCCGTTCCAGTAACGAGTCGACGCCCGCGCCGCGCTCGACCAACGACAGCAAGTCGGTCCCCTCGATTGTCACGTCGCGTTCCTCGATGGCCTCCCGGAGATGGTCGTTGGCGACGCCCTCGGCCATCGAAACGGCGGCGTCGAGGTCCGAAACCGCGTCTTCGAGGGCTTCGAGGTCGTCGTCACCGGCGACGGTTCCGTCCTCGTTGAGCCGTGACAGCGCCTCGTCAAGCGTATCGATGTCACAGGGTGCGTCGATACCCGCTGCTCGATGGACGGCCGCAGCGGCTTGGAGTCGGTCTCGATTGCGGGCGAAAAAGGCCAGCGTCCGCTCGGGGACGATGCTCACCGGGTCCTCCAGTGCGTTCGGTTCGACTCGAACGTCGCCGTCGACCTCGACGCCGGTGAACCCGGCATCGAGAACGACGACCGTCGAGTACCCCCGCGCCAAATCGGCGATGCCGCGGGCGTCTTCGACCAACTCGACGCTCATCTCGGGGACGGCCTCCCGCGCTTCGGAGTAGGTCTCGGCGTCGTTCGTCGCCAGACACCGGTCCCGAACTCGAACGTCCCGCGGTGCTTCGAGGGGTTCGACGCCCTCCAACGCTTCGCGGACCTCCGGGGTCGGTTCGCGCTCGACGGCCTCGTTGGCGAACGTCCGAACTTCTTCGATTCGTGATTCCGAGGCGCTCGGATACAGCGTCTCCAACCGCTTCTCGGCGTAGTGGGTGACCGCACGCTCCTGGAGCAATCCGAGCGCGTCCTCGTAGATTTCTCGTGCACGGGCAGTCGCGAGGAAGTCGCCGTCGTCGCCGTGTCGGTCCCGAATCGCGGCGCGAGCGATGCGGGCCGCCCGCCCGTCGCTGATGCCGGGTGCCCTCGCCAGCGTCGCCACGTCGCCCGCCGCGAGCGCGGCCTCGGGGTCGTCGAGTTCGGCCAAGCGCTCGGCGGTTTTCGCGCCGACGCCCGGAATCGTCTCCAACTCCTCGCGTTCCATCTACCCCCTACTGTGCCGGCATGGGGCAAAAAGGTCGCGTCACATGAAATCCGCAATCCCGCTCTGTTTGTTGGTGTCGTCTTCGAAGATGGACTCCAGTGAGCGGTCGAGAATCTGCAACCGCTGTTTCGTGTACTCACGACAGCCGTACTCCTCGGCGACCTGAATCGCGGTGTCGATGTACTTGTTCACCGACCCCTGGTGGACGGTGAGGTTCACCCGGCCGCCACACTCCCGGCAGTCGCCGGTCAACGGCATCCGACGGAACTTCTCCCCGCAGTCGAGACACCGCGTCTCCTGTCGGGAGAAGGCCCGCAGGTTCCCGATGATGTCGGGCAGGAAATGGTACTCGATGACTCGCTCGGCCACGTCGGTCTCGTCGACCGACCGGAGTTTTCGGGAGAGCTCCAGCTGGGCGTTCATCTTCTCCATCATGTCGCCCAGGGTCTTGTACGCCGAGAGGTCCGGGCCGAGTGCGATGTCGGTCGTGTCGTGAGTGTGTTCGAACCCGCGGTACTGGTCGTCGGTTCCGAGCGTGTCCTCGCCGATTTGGACCAGGTCCTCGACCTCGCCGGGGTCGGCCATCTCCCGAGTCGCCTCGTAGAACTCTCGCGGGTACGACGAGGCGATGTCCATGTTGTGAGCCTCGTCGTCGATTTCGGCGGGGTCGATACGGGAGGACATGACCAGTGGCGCGTCCATCCGCCCCCCGCGCTGGTTCGGGAGGAAAGACTTCGAGAAGTTGAGAAGTCCGTCCATGAGAAGCATGACGCAGTCTTCGTCTCCGTCACATTGTCGAACTGATAGGTCTTCTGTAATCAGCGAGTGCGTCTCTTCGACCGTGAGGCAGTACACGTAGTCGGTCTCCGACTCGACGTATTCGACCTCCGCAATGGGGTCAAGTAGGTAGTCGTCGGTCCCCCCATCGTAGCAGTAGGCCGCTCTGTCGGCCGACCGAACCTCGGTAACCTGCTCGTTCAGTGTTCGGTCCTTTCGCGAGAGGTGGAACCCGGCCACTTCCGCGAAGCGGACGGCATCGTCGCGTGAAACGTATATTTCGTATCCGCGTCGGGATAGTGAGTCGTCGCCGTTCTCGTAGAACTCCGGGAACTGTTCGCGCAGCAGGACCTGCGGGCGATGGTTCACTTGCGCCGTGATTCCGAGTCGGGTGAGGAGTCCGAGCAAGTCCGACTTGAGTTCGCGACTGACCGTGCTAGCAGTAACACGGGGCGCAGCGTCGTCAGCGGAACCGTCGCCGCTGAAGTACCCACTGAGGTACGCACCGACGATGCGGTCGGGCGCGTCGAACACCGGTTGCGGAACTCGCTTCGTGTGTGCGAGGGCTCCAGCGTCGAGAACCGAGTCGACGAAGGTCCGGAGAAGGCGACCCGATGCCGTCACCTTCGCTTCGTTTTCCTCGTACGGTTCGACGCCGAACTCCTCTCGGAGCACTTCCAAAAAGAACTCGCGGGCTTCGGTCTCCGTCCCACAGATGGTCGTCTGGTGAATCGTCCCCTTCGGGGTCTCCTGTGCCCGGGCGAACCCTTCGGCCGCGTAGTAGCCGAGCAGCGTCGCGACCCGCTCGTTGAGTTCGATGGTCCGATTCATCTCGGTTCCGTTCCGCTTCATTCCCAATCGAACGTTGTCGGGAACGAAATCGAGTAGTTCCGCCGTCGTATCGAAGAACTCCAAGAGGAGCGAAACCGGAACGCTCTCCCGATAGAGGTAGTTGCTCAGTCGCTTCTTTGTGAGACTGAGGTACTCTGCGGTGCTCTGTAGGGGGTAGAACTGGCCGCTCCACTCGTCTTCGAGACACTCGGTGAACAGCTCGTACAACCGGTCTTTTGTGAGTCCTTTCACCATCAGGCGGTCGTTGTCGATACTCGGCTCGTCGTGGAACGCTGCGAGAAGGTCGAACCGTTGTTCGGCTTCCGATGCGGGAACGCTATCGAGGTTTCGTGGCGTGACCAGTCGGTCGGATTCGTCCAGTTCGTGTGCCTCGGCAGAGACGATTCGGTCGAGTTCCGAGTCGTAGGTGTGAACCCGATGGTCCGGAGTAACGGTGAGCTCACGCCCCGAACGAGTCGTGATTTGGACCATGTGCTCCGGGGCGGGATGTTTACTCACGGCGCTGACTGGTTGTAACGACTGCGAGCCATCGTCACGCATCGATGGGACTTGGGGTACGGAGTCGGCGTCATCGAGGTGCGAGACGATGGTTCCGAAGTCGTCTCGCTCTACGCTCCCCTCGTCGAGGCGCTCCTCGACGAACGACTCGATGTCTTCGTGACGGACCGCTCCACCTTCGTCTCGATACCAGATCTTCGTTTCGGGGTAGAAACAGTTCCGACGCTTAGCGGCGTGAAAGTACGGATGCGCGTACCCGACTGCTGCCGAGGTGAAACCAATTACTCTTCCGACAACTGCGGCGGAGGTGTGAGGTGCCATCCCGAACACCAACTCGCCGACGAGGTCGTCGCGGTCTTCGAGTTCGTAGAAGCGGTCGAGTCCGTAGTACTGCTCCAGCAGGTCGTCGACGAAGTCGGCGGTCCGAATCATGTGTTCGGCGGCGCCGTCGGAGAGTACCACGTCTTGGACCCGTAACTCGACCAGTTGGTCCTCGTGGGTGAGCGGTTGGCCGTGGATGTCCTCCTCGTAGCCGAGCGCCTGCAGTTGGCCGACGGTCACGTCGAGTTCCGACGCCCGGACCGACGTGACGGGGAGGTCGGTCATGTCGTAGCGGACGGTGCCGTCTTTGAACGAGGAGACGCCGTTCTTCGCCCGGAGGACACCCTTCTCGATTGGTTCGGGGACCTTGTGCTCGGAAGTGAGTCCCTTGACGCCTTTCAGCACGTCGAAGGCGTTCTCCCGTTCTTTGACGTTCGACAGCGCCGTGCGGTACTCGTCGTTGACGTCGATGGTCTTCGTCTGGACGGCGTCGGCCTCCCGCTCACAGCGCGGACAGATAGCCCGGCCGGCCTCGTCCGGTTCGACGTCGATGTCGCAGTCGTAACAGACGTAGTGGGGTTCGGTGACGGCGTTGCAGTCGGGACAGCGTGCGCGGTGGGTCTCGGTGCCGCAGTCGGGGCAGTTCCGCCGTCCGACTTGCACCTCGACCATGCCCGGGGTGTCCTGCATGGTTTCGGCGTGTTTGCCGGCGGCGGCGATGTCACGCTGGGAGCCGCCGGCCTCGCCGATGGGAAACAGGGTGTGAACCGCCGGCGAGAGGTCTCGCTTCTCGGATTTCTCGGGGCGACCCATCCGACAGCCGATGCGGGTCGGCGCTCGTTCCTGTACTTCGAAGGGTGCGACTTCGTTGACGGCCTTCACAGCGTTTTCGCCGCCGTCGTAGTTCTGAGCGGCTGACGACAACTCGCCCGGCTCCCACGTCCGCTCGAGGTCGTCGGTGAGACCGAGCGAACGCACCAGCGGCACGGCGTCGGGAATCGTCAGCGTCTCTTCGCCCTGGGTGTGTTCGACGATGAGCACCTCCAGCGCCTCCCGGACGGGTTGGGTTCGGGGGAGGACGAGCGTGCGGTTGGCGGCCGTGGTCGAGTCGCTCGGTGCGACGGCGGCGCCGTCGGCTTCGGCCCAGTGGCCGTCGCTCGCCGCCTCGGCCAGCGCCTCGAACCGCTCGATATCGAGGTCGTGCCAGAGGGGCGTGTGTTCGGGGTGGAGGGGAGCATCGTACTCGTCGACCCACTCGAGGACGCGTTCGGTGTCGGGGTGTTCGAGGTCCACACGCGGGGAGTCCTCTAGGGCCTGTACGTCGGCGCCGGCGGCCGCGAAATCGTGTTTCCACCACTCTGGCGTGTAGGAGGCCGGCGACAGCGGGTGGTTGTTCTCGACGAACTCGCCGTAGTTGACGAGGTACTCGCCCAAATCGAGGATGGCCTCGACGCCGTTGCGTATCTCTAAGGCCTCGGCGGGGTCGTCGATGCGGCGAACGTCGCCGTTGGCGAGTTTGACCGTCGGCCCCTCGATGCTGTCGACGGGGATGACGCCGGCGGCCTTCCCCGGGCGCTCGGTCTTGATTTGGGTGCCGGTCGCGAGGAAGTCGTCGACGAGATGCATCGTCGCGGGGTGGACCCCCGCTGTCGCGAAGCCGTGGTTCCGCGAACGACCGTAGCGAAGTCGGAAGCCACCCTCTTCGGAGGGGTGACCGAAGACGGGTCGGCCGGCGATGAGGTCCCGGAGGAACTTCGTCGAAGGCTCCGGACGCGGCGGGCCGTCGTGGCCCTCGGATTCGGCGTCTTCCGCGGGTTCGGCGTCCTCGGACTTCTCTACGGCCTCTTCGTCGCCGCCGTCGTCTTCCGTCTCGGCGTCACCGCTCTCCCCTTTGTCTTTCTTGTAGCTCCCGTCGATGAGGTCCTGGAGCCACGGCCAGTCGACCTCGTCCAGTTGGGAGGTGTACCGTTGAATCTTCGGTGCCTTCTGGGCGATACCCTCTCCCAGGACGAGACACATCCCGCCACGGGCGTTGTTCGTGTCGACGCGCTCTAAATCCCGAAACCCCGAGACCTCCTCGTCGCCCGTCGCTTCCCCGTCGAGCATGATGGGCATGTTCCGGGCGATGAACTTCGTCTCGGCGTCCTTCGGGCTGTACTGCAGGCCGGTCTCGTTGTCGTACAGCGCCAACTCCTCGGCGTAGCGTTCGACCTCCTCCTCGCGGGGTTTGAACTCTTCGATGCCGATGAGCGTCCGGGTGTAGTCCGCCACCAGCACCGACAGCGCTTGTGCGGTCCCACCCGCCGAACGAATCGGGCCGGCGTAGTAGACGTTGATGAACTCGGTGCCGTCGTCGTTGTCGAGAATTTCGACGCGGTCGATGCCCTCGATGGGCGCGGCGACGACGCCCTCGGTCAACAGCGCCACGGCGGTCCGGACGGCGCCTTCGACCTTCCCCGCCTTGGAGTCGTAGTCGCCCACTCTCCCCTCGGCGAAGTCCTCGGCGAGTTCGAGGGCCGCCTCTTCCCGCGAGAGGTCGGGGTCCTCTTCCATCTCTCGGACGCGTTCTGCGACGCCGTCGATGCCGAGGATGTTCTCGACGCGGTCGGCCATGTCCTTGGCGATGGGAATCTCCACGTCCTCGGTGGGGTCGCCGCCGCGCTGTCGGGCCTCGCGGGCGAGTTCCATCGCCTCGTCGAGGCCGTCCTCCAACCGCTCGAAGTACGCTTCGTCGTCGTCTCGCATCTACAACGGCCAGAGGTCGAGGTCGGTCACGTCGTCGTGTTCGCGTTCGAGGTGGGCGTCGAACTCCCGGAGGTACAACTCGCCGGCGAAGGTGGTCGCCGAATCGAGGTGGCCGCCGACCATCGAGCCGTCCTCCCGGGAGAGGGTAACGTGGGTGTGGGCGAAGCGCTCGCCGTCCAGATGGGAGACGTTTCCGAGCGCCGTCGTCACCTCGAACGGTTCGTCGAACTCGACGGGGTAGTACTCCTGTTCGGTCTGGTCGTAGAAGTAGACGGTCGCGTCCTGCACCGCCCCGAGGCCGAAGAAGAACGCCGAATCGATTCCCTCCTCGTCGGCGAAGGCCTCGATCTGCTCGCGCCAGTCCCGTCCGTGTTCCAGTCGAGCGACGTACTCGCGGTCGCCCTCGACGCGCTGGTAATCCATATCCACGGCAACGACGGCGGCAGCCAAAAAGGTACGCTCCTTCGGTCGGCGTCACTCGCCGCGGAGGGTTCGCGGCTCGGCGTCGAGCATCGAATACCGGCCGACAGCGCGGCCGCTACGCCCTCGGCGTCGAAACGCGTCCCCGTCCCCCCGAGCCACCCGGCTACCGCCAGTCGTCTACGTCGACGGTGGTTTCCGTTGACATGGCAAGATATGCGTCCTCCCGGCTGAGTTCTGCGATGATGAGCCGCTCGCCGCTCGCGTCGCCGTCGATGGACGCCATGACCTCGGGTTCGGAAACCGTCTCCGGAGTGGCCGTGTCCTGTGCCATGCATATGCATAGCTGACACTGAGTACATAAGGGTGACGATGTGACACCGTCACACACCGTTCTTTGCCGCGATATTTATTAACAATTTATAGAAATCAGAGATGTGCTAGCTTCTGTCAATACCACCTCGATTCCCTCTCTCGAGTGGCCGTGATACGTGGCCGATTCGGCAAACCGGTGGTCAGGTAAATTTCCGAACCGTCATCTCCAGCGTATCGAGGTCGAGAATCGGCGCGAACCCGGCGTCGGGGTCGATGTTGACGCTCTTCTGGAAGTCGGTCTGGGCCTGCCAACAGCCGGAGTTCACCGCCAGCACGTTCCGGTACTTCCCCCACCCGAGTTTGTGAACGTGGCCGGTGTGGAACACGTCGGGCACCTCGTCCATGACGAGGTAGTCCTTCTCCTCGGGGGCCAGTCGGGTGTGGCCACCGAACTGCGGCGCGACGTGGCGTTTCTTTAGCAGTTGGTACATCGCCTTGTGCGGTTCGTCGTAGTTGGCCTTCTCCTCGGGGAGTTCGGCGATGACCTCGTCCAGCGAGACGCCGTGATACATCAACACCGAGACGCCCTCGACGGAGACCATCGCCGGGTTCGAGACGATGCGGGCGTCGTGTGCGGTCATGATGTCCCGCAACTCCTCGTCGAAGCCGGGTTGCGGCTCCGCCAGCCGGACTGCGTCGTGGTTGCCGGGTATCATGACGATCTCCATGTCGCCGGGGACCTCCTTGAGGTGCTCCGAGAACGCCTCGTACTGGTCGAAGATGTCGACGATGTCGAGTTCCTCGTCCTGGTCGGGGTAGACGCCGACGCCCTCGACCATGTCCCCGGCCAACAGCAGATACTCGATGTTCTCGGCTTCCTCGGTGTGGAGCCACGACGTGAACCGCTGCCAGGCGTCGACCATGAACTCCTCGCTGCCGACGTGGACGTCGCTGATGAGCGCGGCCTGGACGTGGCGGTCCGCCGTCGAGGGCTTGTACGTCCGGGGGACGTCGGGGAAGTGGAGACTGTCGACGAACATGATGCTCCCGTCGTCCGACAGCGTCCCGTCGACGGCGATGACCTCGTCGAACAGCAACTCCTCGACGAGGTCGGCGATGTCCTTGTCCTTCATCACGAGACAGGGGAACACGCCCGTCGTGTCCTCTAACTCGATAATCCAGTGGCCGTTCGCGGTCGAGCGGACGTCCGAGACCATCCCGACCATGCCGGCGTCGCCGCCGCCGGGACTCGCCTGCAGCGCCGTCGCGTTGCGGTGGTTGACCCGACCCTTCAGCTTTCCCGAAAGCCGGTCGTAGCGGTCCCGAAACGTCGCCACGAAGTCCTCGTACTCGCCGGTCCCGGTCGAGTGGCCGGTCATGTCGTTGCCGATCTCCAGCGAGCGCAGCGAGGGGTCTGTGTCCCTGCCACCTGAAGACCCCTTCGTTTCAACTGGAGACACACTCCCGGAACCGCTCGATTGGGTTCGTGAGGTTCCACTTGAAACGGAGGGGTCTTCGGTCGAGCGGTCGGCACCACTTGTAGGCGTCGCCGGCGCGTCGGTCGTCGCTGTCGTGTCCGTCGCGGCGGCGGCCGCCGTCGATTCGGCCGCCGCATCCTCCTCGCTTCCCGAAATCGGGTCTCGTCGCCCTCTCGGCGTGCCGTCGAGGGCATCACGAACGTCGGCCGCCGAGAGTTTCAGC
Organism: Natronomonas gomsonensis; assembly: GCF_013391635.1. GTDB lineage: Archaea > Halobacteriota > Halobacteria > Halobacteriales > Haloarculaceae > Natronomonas > Natronomonas gomsonensis_A. The sequence goes on from NZ_JACAWU010000001.1 coordinate 683,042, forward strand.
GCGTCGTCGGGCGTGGCCTCGACGGCCACCAACAGCGCCTCCGCGGGGTTCTCCGCACGCGCGAGCAGCGTAATCGCCTCCCGGTCGGCGGTGTAGCCGTGGCTGGCGAGTTCGGTGGCCAGACGCGCCGGTTCCTCGTTTGGCACAGACGGAGGTTGCTGTCGGCGGGCAAAAGCGTAGCGGACCCAGAACGTTCAAACGGACCGGGACGCTACGGGGTTGCAATGACCGACCGAGAGGACGGTTCCGGTCCGCCGAACGAACCGTCCGACGCCGGCGACGCCCCGAGGGAGGAACGACCATCCGGCGTGGTCGGCTGGTTCAAGTGGTTCTGGACGACCGACAAGGAAGTCGTTCTGTACATGCGGGACGTGGTGACGAGCGTCGCGGCCGTCCTGGCCGTCGGCCTGATTCTCTTCGCCATCAGCGGTATCTGGCCGCCGATGGTCGCCATCGAGTCGGGGAGCATGGTGCCCAATATGCAGACCGGCGACCTCGTGTTCGTCGTCGACAACGAGCGGTTCGTCCCGGAGGACGCGCCCGTCCACGAGGGGAAATCGACGGGGGTGATTCCGGCCGACATCGCACGCGAGACGGGACACACCGAGTTCAACAGATACGGCGACGTAATCGTGTTCATGCCGAACGGCGACCCGACGGAGACGCCGGTGATACATCGGTCGATGCTGTGGGTCGAAGCCGGCGAGAACTGGGTCCAGCGGACCGACCCCGACGTCAGCGGTTCCGTCAGTTGCAATCAGGTCCAGACGTGTCCGGCCCCCCACGCCGGGTTCGTCACGCTGGGCGACGCCAACCCCAACTACGACCAGATAATGGGCGTCTCGACGGTCGTCAAACCCGAGTGGATAATCGGTACGGCCGAACTTCGCGTCCCGTATCTCGGCTACGTCCGCCTGCAGTTTTCGGGGATGACCGCGCCGGCTGACACCGCCGTTGCGGCGTCGAACCCGCCGACGCTGCCGGAGCCGACGGCCCCGCCGGCACGACCGGCCGCCGCCGGCTATCCGACGGCGGCATAACACGTCGCTGCCGAATCAGTTCGTTGCCGTCGTATCAGTTCGCCGCCTGCTGAATCCAGTCTTCCGCACGCGAAGTACCGACCTCCGCAGCCTCGGCGACGGTCTCGGCGTCCGCGTCGGCGAGTTCGGCGACGGTTCGGATGCCGGCCTCCCGGAGCCGTTCGGCGTACGTCGGGCCGATGCCGTCGAGCTCTTCGAGGTCCGACCCCTCGGTGCCGGCGGGGCCGACCGCTTCGTCCTCGATTTCCTCGTCGGCCTCCTCGGCGACAGCCTCCTCGATGGAGCCCGCTTCGGCATCGATTGCCTCCTCGTCGGTTTCGAGGTCCACGTCGATTTCCTTGATGCCGATCTGGTCGGTCGCCTCCTCGACGGCAGTTTCGACCGCATCGAGATGTTCGGGGTCGTCGGTGGACTTCTCGATGTACCACTCGGCGACACGGGGCCAGACGTCGCGGTGACTCGACCCCGACACCGCGAGTCCGATGTGGCCCGTCGGATACTCGATGATCTCGGTGTCCGTGCTGCCGACGACCTCGTTGAACGGCTTGCTCGACTCCGAGGGGATGAGGTGGTCGTACTCGCCGGTAATCTGGAGGATGGGAACGTCGATTTTCGTGATGTCGACGTGCGTTCCGTTCAAGTACAGTTCGTTGTTGTACAGTTTGTTCTCCTGATAGATGTCCTCGAGGAACTGGATGTACGCCTCCCCGGCGAGGTCGATGCCCTCGCCGAGCCACCGCTCCATCCGGGCGAAGTTCTCGACGAAGTCGTCGTTCTCGATGTTGTCGTACAGTCGGACGTACTTCGAGACGTAGTTGGCGACGGGGTCCATCAGCGCGAAGCCGACGTCGAGCATCTCCGCGGGGACGTTGCCGAAGACATCGACGACGTCACGTGGGTCGTAATACTCGTCGTCGCCCCACAACTCGAGGACGCCACCGGTGTCGTCGAAACAGAGGCCGGCGGCCATCAGTCCCAGCGTCCGGACCTTCTCTTGGTGGAGAGCGGTGTACATCGCGGTCATCGTCCCACCCATGCAGTAGCCGAGGATGTTGATGCGGTCGACTCCGGAGCGCTCTCTGACCACGTCGACGCAGTTGTCGATGTAGCGGTTGACGTAGTCGTCCAGCGTGAGGTGCTGGTCGAGTTTCGAGGGCTCGTTCCAGTCGACGAGGTACACGTCGTGGCCCGCCTCCAGCAGTCGCCGGACGACGCTGCGGTCGGGCTGTAAATCGAGGATGAACGGCTTGTTGATGAGCGCGTAGACGATGAGGATGGGCGTCTTATGTTGCTCGTCGGTGAGCGACTCGTAGTGGAGCAACTCCAGTTTGTTCTCCGTGTAGACGACTTCGCTTGGGGTCATCCCCACGTCGACGTTCTCGATTTTCTCCATCTGGTCGGCCGCGACGGTCGATTTCTCGGCGGCCTCGACGGCTGAATCCAAGAACTCCCGTTGGGCGTTCAACGCGAAGGAGAAGGGGTTGTTCGAGCTCATTCGAGTGCCTCGATGACGCGGTCGAGTTTCTTCTCGACGCGGTGCTGTCGGCGTTCGAGTTCGACGAGTCGTTCGCCGACCTCCTCGATGTCCGACCCGGTCGGCATACCGAGTTGTTCGAGGGTGTCCTCGCTGATCTCGTCGGTGTGCTCTTGGAGGTCCATCATCGCACTGACGAGTTGGCCGTTGGCCGCGGCGTACGCCGAGGTGCTCATCACTTGCTTGAACGCCTCGTTGGCGCTCTGTAGCCAGATGTCGCGGAACTCCGACATCGCGACGTCCTCGCCCTCGGCGGCGTCGGTCGTCCGCTCGAACATCTGTTCGGCGGCGTCGAGCCACACCTCGTAGGCGTCGTTGTACCCTTCCATCGCCTCGGCCATCTCCCCCTGCTCGGGCATCGACTCCTCCATCGCGTCGCTCCACGATTCCATGAACGCCGAGGAGGCCTTCATGTTCTGCTCCATCGACTCCGCGACGGCGTCGTTCATGTTCTCGACGAGCTTCGTCCACTCCTGGGTCGGGTTCTCGCTACTGTCGCTCATACGTCGGTATACGAGGGCTACCGGTAAAAGACGGTCGCTTGATGTGTTGGGCTACTCGTCGTCGTCGCGGTTCCGCTTGACTGGGACGACGACGGTCTGGACGATGTCACCCTCTTCGATATCGAGGGCCTCCCGTTCGGCGTCGGGAATCGAGATGCGGCCGCCACTCTGGACGCGGGTCTTGAACGTCCCCATCTGGGTCATCTTCCCGAGCTGTTCGGAGATGTCGCCGAGGTCGGGGGAGCCGGCGCCGGCGGCCGCACCGGGAGCAGCACCAGCCCGCGAGAGGAGTTGCTGGAGCGCTTCCTGCTGCTGTTTGGTAGCCTGCTCGGAGACCTCCTGGACCGCCTTCAGAAGGTTCGGTCCCCAGGTGACGGAGTTGTTGTCGTCGGACATCGGATACCCTACGATAGGAGCTTCAACCCGATAAATATTCCGAGAATTACCACTCGCAGTCAATCAGTACCATCTGCTGTCATTCACGGCCGATATGGTCAGTAGCCTTTAGTACGACAATCCCCTAGAGGCCATAAGATGAGCAACAGCTCGTATCCGACGCTGTTCGACGTGTGGACCGAGACGTCTTCGAGGATGTTCGACAGCGTCATGGAGGCCAACCGGGCCGCGATGGACGCCTTCGCTACTCCCGACACCAACGGCGACCACGCAGAAAGCGAGACTGAACGCCGCGTCGAACCCGCGGGTGACCTCCCCGGATGGGAGACGCAACTCGACGTCGACGGTGAACTCTCCGTCGGCGACGGCGTCCGCTTCAGCAAGACCCTCTCGGAGGAGGACGTAGAGCGCTTCGCCCTCGCGTCGGGCGACACGAATCCCCTTCATCTCGACGAGGAGTGGGCCGAAGACACACGTTTCAGCGGTCGTATCGTCCACGGAACGCTCGCGGCAGGACTCATCAGCGCCGCACTCGCCCGTCTCCCGGGTGGCGTCGTCTACCTCTCACAGGACCTCGAGTTCCGGGCGCCCGTCCGCATCGACGACCGCGTCACCGCCGAGGTCGACATCGTCGAGGACCTCGGCGGCGGTCGCTACCGGCTCCGAACTACCGTCGAAACCGACGCCGACCTCGTCATCGACGGCGAGGCCGTCGTTCTCATCGAGGACTAGAGGAACGCACGGACCGTCTCGTTGAACCGTTCGGGGGCTTCCCGGGAGGGCCAGTGGCCGCAGTTCTCCAGCAACTCCAGCGACGCGCCGGTCCGTTCGGCCGTCCGCTCGGACCACGACGCCGGCAACAGGGGGTCCTCGGTGCCGTGAACCAACAGCGTCTCGGCGGTCAGTTCGTCGAGTCGGTCGAGATAACAGGTCTCCAAACCGCCGTAGCGGAACTCGCTTCGTTGCCAACTCGAGACCGTTCGCCCGACGGCGGCGTCCTGTACCGCCCGATACACGTCCTCGACGTGGCTGTCGGTGGGTGAGCCGTCGGTCAACGTCTGCAGGTGACTCCGAACCGTCGCTCGACTGGCCCCGATGGTCGCCCACCACCCCGAGTAGGCGCCCGGGACGCCCAGCATCGCCGTCGCCGCGGGCCGCCACGGAGCGTCCGTCCCCAGCCCGTAGCTGTCGACCAACACGAGCCGCTCGACTGGGTTGTCGAGGGCGTGGCCGAGCGCGAGACAGCCGCCCATCGAGATGCCGACCAGCGGCGCCGTCTCCAACCCGAGTTTTTCGAGGAACGATTCGAGAACGCTCCGGAAGTAGCCGGTCGTATAGCGGACGCCCGGCCGGCCGCTCTCGGCGTGTCCGGGCAAATCCGGGGCGTACACCGTCCGCTCGGCGGCCAACTCGGGAATCAGGTGGCGCCAGGAAACCGTCGCCGAATCCAGACCGATGCCGTGAAGCAACACCACGGGCGGTCCCGTCCCGGAGACCAGATACCGCACGTCCGTCTCGTCGCGTCCGCCGCGCCCGTCGGTCGTCTCGACCCGGACCCGTCGTGAGGCGACGCTCGTCGACTCCATATCCATCCTGTCGCTTCCAAACGCATACCGTTGTCCATCGCGGCACTTCGCGGATAGGAACCGAACAACTGCCGGTTAGACGGTCTTACCGCTCGACGACGAGCAGTGCGACCCGTTCGAGGACCAGTGCCTCCAGTCCGGCGTCGGTCGCGTTCAACTCGGTCGCGCCGATGTCGTAGAACTCCCGCACGCGGTCTTCCTCGTAGCGTCCGAGCGTCTCCGCCGGGTCGACGAACGCCGCCACCGAGTCGGCGGCCGCCGCTTCCGCCTCGGCGTCGCCGGACTCGTCGTCGACGAGGACGACGACGGGTGTCTCACCCTCCCCGACGCCGAGTTCCAGCGCCCGGTTAATCTGGCGGCGACCGGCCGCGTACAGCAGTATCTCGACGCCTCTGTCGCGGGCGATGGCCTCGCCGCGGCCGCGTTCGCGGTCGGCCAACTCGACGGCCCGTTCGAGGTGTCGTCGGGAGACGACGTACCGCGCGTCGAAGGCTTGGACGGTGACGCCGTTGTTCTCAGCAACATCGCCGAGCGCCTCGACGAACGCCCCGACGTCCGGGAACCGCTCGGTACCGATTTCGACGACACCTTCGAGTAGCTCCATCAGAAATCACCGAGGCTCGACTGCCCCTCGCCGTCGTCGCTCCCCGCGGCGTCGGTCGGTTCCTCCGCTGGGCGGGCCCCCTCGTCCGGTCGAACGCCGTCCATCGACGGCGACTGATGGCCCGCCGCTTCGAGGACGTTCTCGGCGGTCTTCGTCCGGCCGCGGAGCGCCCCGAGGACGACCGACTTGTCTGCCTCCCGGAGGTCCGCGCGGGTCTCGATGCCGGCGTCGAACAGCCGACGGGCGCGCTTCCGGCCGACGCCGCGGACGCCCGCGAGGTCGATGAGTTCCTCGCCGACGCCGTGTTGGACGCGTTTTCTCGCTTCGCGGACGGCCGGTACCGTCGCGAGGTCGAGTTCGCTCGCCAGCGACTCCGCCGCGCCGAGCAGCCACTCGGCGGTGTCGACCTTTCCACGGATGTCGCCCGGCCCGACGCCGTAGCGCTCGGTTATCTCGTCTTCGTCGACCTCGCCCGCCCAGTCTTCGAGCATCCGGGCCGTCTTCAGCGCCGACAGCCAGTCGTCGAAGCGCTCCTCCTCGAACTCGCTCGGGAGGTCCCCACAGAACTCCGATTCGCGCTCGTAGGCCAACATCGTGTACTCCTCGCGGTCGCCCGAGCGGAGGTAGAGTTCGTACATGTCGGGCGTCCGTGAGACGAGGTGGAACAGCCCCAACGCGGTGGGGTTCGACGCGGCTTCCAGCCCGTCGATGATTTCGGCGGCGCTCATCGGGTCGAGATACAGCCGCGAGACGGTGTGGCCGAGGTTCGTCGCCTGTATCCGTTCGCCGTCGTCCTCGATGAAGTCGTTCGCTCGCAGGTACTCGAGTGTCGAGTCGACGACTCGTTCGAGGTTGTCGGTGCCGTCCGTCCCCTGCCGGTACTGGGTGGCGTACAGCGTCTGGTCGAGGAACTCCAGAAGTGCCTCCCGGGAGTCGGCGAACCCGGAGGCGACCGTCGCCAGCAGGTGAGTCCGCATCGACGGCTCCCGGGCCAGTTTCGACTCGACGGCCTCGGGGTCGGCCCACACGTACCGCTCGAACAGTTCGTCGAGTTCGTCGTGGCTGTTCGCGAGCAACAGCGCCTCGCCGTAGGGGTCCCTGCCGGGTCGGCCCGCCCGGCCCATCATCTGGTGGACCTCCAGCACCGACAGCGGCTGCATCCCGCCGGCCTCCCCGGAGTAGCGCCGCCAGTCCCGAACCACCACGCGCCGGGAGGGTGTGTTGACCCCCGCCGCCAGCGTCGGTGTCGCGGAGACGACCTTGATGAGACGGTCCCGGAAGGCGTCTTCCACGAGCGAGCGGTGTTCGCTCGCACAGCCGGCGTGGTGAAACGCCGCGCCCTTCTCGACGCAGTCCGCGAGGTCGTCGCTGGTCTCGGTGTCGGAGACACCGCGTAACTCCTCGGCTATCTCGGCGAGTCGGGCCTTCTCCTCGTCGTCCAGCCACCCCGTCGTCGTGTTCGCCAGTCGCTTGGCGGCGCCCTCGGCGTTCCGCCGGGAGTTGACGAAGACGAGCGTCGACCCGCCATCCGAGAGCGTATCGCGGACGATGGCCTCCGTGGGCTTCTCGGAGGATTTCACCCGGAGTTCCTGTTGGCTGCCGTCGTCGAAGTGCAGCGCCTGCCCGTAGTGGACCCCTTTTCGGAGGTCGATGGGTCGCCACTCCGAATCGACCAACGCGGCGTCGAGCCACTCGGCCATCACCTCGGCGTTGCCGACCGTCGCCGACAGCGCGACGACCTGCAGGTTCGGGTTCACGCGCCGGAGTTTCGCAAGCGTCACCTCCAGCGTCGGCCCGCGGTTGGGGTCGTCGACGAGATGCACCTCGTCGCTGACGACGCAGTCGAGGTCGCCTATCCACGGCGCGCCGTTCCGGACGAGGGAGTCGACCTTCTCGCTGGTGGCGACGATGATGTCCTTCTCTGCGAGCCACTCGCCGTCGTCCTCGTAGTTGCCCGTCGAGACGCCGATGGAGACGCCGTATTCCTCGAAAGCGGCGAACTCCTCGCGTTTCTCGCTGGCCAACGCCCGCAACGGCACGATGTACAGTGCCTTGCCGCCGCGGGAGACCGCAGACAGCATCGCCAACTGCGCGATGAGCGTCTTGCCGCTGGCCGTCGGCACGGAGGCGACGAGGCTCTGGCCGTCGGCGACGCCCGCCTCGACGGCCTCGGCCTGTGGCGGATACAGCGATTCGATTCCCTCCTCGCGGAGGTGGTCGGCGAACCACGGCGGCACGCCGGAGACCTCGGAAACGTCCATTACCCCTCGATTGTTCGTCACGGCTTTTAAACCCACTTTTCGTCGCCCTCTCGGCCACCGCCATCCCCGTCACGCCTTTGATGCCCTCGGCCGAAGCGCAGGCATGAAAGTCAGATACGACCGCGACACCTGCATCGGGATGTTCCAGTGTGTCGCCGAGTGGGAGGCCTTCGAGAAGGACGAAGACGCGGGGAAAGCCGTGCTGGCCGATTCCGAAGAGGTCGAGGACGGCGTCTTCGAACGGGAAATCCCCGACGGCGCCGAACTCGACGCGAAGTTCGCGGCCCGGGCCTGTCCCGTCGACGCCATCGAGGTGTACGACGACGACGGCGAACAGGTGGTCTAACCGAACACGTTCGCCCGAGCGGCTTCGGTCCGAACACGTACGCCCGAACCATTAAGACGGTCGATGAAGTCACTCCACGTGAGGGTGTACCATGACTGCACGTAGCGACCAGCGGGAGTCCGACCGACTGTGTGAGTGGGCGTCTCTCACCGGTGAGCGACTGCCCGAAGAATACGGGCCGTGCGGCCCCGATGACGACCGTTAGGAGATTTTCTCGTACTGCTCGGAGAGCTTTTCGGCGGCCTCGTCCATCAGTTCGGTCTCGTAGTCGTCGAGGTCCCACTCGACGACCTCCTCGATGCCGTTCGAGCCGAGTTTGACCGGGACGCCGAAGGCGGTGTCGTCGTGGCCGAACTCGCCGTCCAACACGAGCGACCCCGGCAGGACTTCGCCGGTGTCGTTGAGAACCGCCTCGACCATGTGAGCGACGCCCGTCGCCGGGCCCCACTGGGTCGCACCTTTCTTCTCGATGACGTCCATCGCCGACTCCTGAAGGTTACCGAGGATCTCCTCCTTCTCGTCGCCGGAGAACTCGGGGTCCTCGCCGTCGACGCGGACCTTCGAGAAGACGGGCACCTGTGCGTCGCCGTGTTCGCCGAGGATGGTCGCCTCGACGTTCTGGACGGGCGCATCGAAGCGTTCGCTGAGGACGTAGCGGAACCGCGCGGAGTCGAGTCGGCCGCCGAAGCCGATGACCTTGTGGCGGTCGCGGTTGCCCGACTCGTAGAGGTGTCGGTTCAGCAGGTCGACCGGGTTCGAGGTCGTAATCGAGACGTAGTCGTCGTTGTACTCGTCGAGCGACGACCCGATGTCCTCCATGATGGGAGCGTTGTCGCCGGCGAGGTCGATGCGGGTCTGGCCCGGCTGTCGCGGGATGCCCGCCGTGATGACGACCACGTCCGACCCCGCGGTGTCCTCGTACTCACCCTGCACGACGGTCGTGTTCGAGTCGTAGGCGATGCCGTGGTTCGTGTCGGCGGCCTGCCCGACGGTGGTCTCCCGCTGGTCCGGGATGTCGACGAAAACCAGTTCGTCGACGATGTCGCGCAGCGCGATGTTGTACCCCGCAGCGGCACCGACGGTCCCCGCCGCTCCGATAACGCTAACCTTTGTCATGCTCGTCCGTATACGGGCCCGGGGGCCGATTAACTCTTGTCTTTCCTGCTAGTTCTCGACAACGTTACAACGAATCAGCCGCCGGCGCCGTCGTCGGCGCGTTGCCACCGAATCAGCGCCTCGATGAACCAGAACTTGAGGCCGACCGAGACGGCATACGCGAGAGTCATCCGCGCCGGTTTCCGCGCGAGCGCGGCGGACACCGTGTAGGCGAACGCACCGATGTTCAGCACGTTCAGTATCTCGGGATAGCCGGCCCCGAACACCGGCCGACCCGCCTCCAGCCACGCGCGTTCGGCGCGGACGCCGCGGTGCATCCAGTCGTCGGTCGACTCCTCCGGTGGGCCGAAGGCGATTGGGTTCAGGGCCGTCCACCCGACGGCGACCGCGAGTAGGCGCCACGACCGACGGTACAGCGCCGCGAGCAACAGCGGGCCGGTCAGCAGCCGCGACCAGCCGCTTTTCGGGTTCGAATGTCTCGACCAGAAGCGCTCCCACGCGTCGGATGCCATAGACGAGAGTCGGCGGCGACGCTCGTAAACCCGCCGACGGTTCGACACGCCTTTGAACCGAACCCCCCGATTTTCGATAGTGACGGACGGACGCCTCCGACGGCTGTGGACCGACCCCGAGCAGCGCCGCTGGCTGGCTTTCGGTGCGCTCGCGGCGACGTACGCCCTGGTTTCCGTCTATCGGCTCTCGACGGCCGTGTTGGCCGACGAGTTGACGCGGGCGTTCTCGGTGACGGGCACGCAACTCGGGACGCTCCACGCGTCGTTCTTCTACGTGTACGCGGCGATGCAGCTACCGGCGGGGGTTTTTGCTGACCGACTCGGCTCTCGTCGGACGGTGGCTGTCGGTGCGGTCGTGATGAGCCTCGGGGGGTTCGCCTTCGCCTTCGCCGACTCCTACGTCGCGGCCTTCGCCGGCCGTGCACTCATCGGCTTCGGCGGCAGCGTCCTGTTCATCGCCATCCTGCGGTTCTGTGCGAACTGGTTCCGCCCCTCCGAGTTCGCACGCATGAGCGGGCTGACGCTGGCCGTGGCGGGCTTCGGGGGCGTACTGGCGACGACGCCGCTCGCGGTCGCGGTCGCAACCGCTGGCTGGCGGGAGACGCTCGTCGGCCTCTCCGTACTCGGTCTCGCCCTCGCGGCCACGGCGTATCTCATCGCTCGTGACTCGCCGTCGGATGCGGGGTTCGACCCGATGGCCGGCGCCGAAACGCCCGGTGCGCCGTCGCTCCGTGTGGTCCTCTCGAACGCCCGACGCGTCCTCGCCGAGGCCGAAACGTGGCTCTGTGGGGTGGTGCTGTTCGCCGGCACCGGCATCAACATCACCGTCTTCGGCCTGTGGGGCATCCCGTATCTCGTTCAGACCTACGGCGTGAGCGTGACCTTCGCCTCGACGTTCACGCTGCTCGGAAGCGCCGGGTTGCTCCTCGGCCCGCCGTCCATCGGCGCGGTTTCGGACCGCCTCGGCTCCCGGACGGGACTCGTCGTCGTCGGCATGGGGCTCTACACAACCTCCTTCGCCGTCCTGTCGGTCACCGGCCGCCCGCCGATGGCCGTCGTCGCCGTCGTCTTCTTCGCCGCGGGAGCCCTCGCCGGCGGCTACGCGCTCACCTACGCGGTCGTCAAGGAACGCCACGACGCGGCTGCCTCCGGCGTCTCGACGGGGACGGTCAACACGATGGCGTTCACCGGGGCGGCCGTCCTCCCGACGCTGATGGGGCTGGCACTGGACACCTACTGGACCGGCGACACCATCGGCGGCGCCCGAGTCTACTCGGAGTTCGGCTATCGGATGGCGTTCGGGCTGGCGGCTGCCGTCTCGTTCGTCGCGTTCCTCGCGGCGCTGGAACTCCACCGGCGGTCGAACGAATCGTTAACGGAGTGATTCAACGGTAGCCGTCGGTCAGACTCTCGACGTACTTCGCGACCACGTCGACTTCGAGGTGGACCGGGTCGCCGACCGATTTCTCGGCGAGCGTCGTCAACTCGTAGGTCGCCGGGATGATGGCGACGGTGAACTCCCCGTCCCGGAGGTCTGCGACCGTGAGCGAGATGCCGTCGACGGAGATAGAGCCCTTCTCGACGACGTACCGACCGAGGTGGTCGGGCAACGAGAACCCGAACGTCCAATCGTCCCCCAACTGCTCGATTTCGGTCACCTCGCCGACGCCGTCGACGTGTCCCTGAACGAAGTGGCCGTCGAAGCGCCCGTCGGCCGGCAGCGCACGTTCGAGGTTGAGCGGGTCGCCGACCTCGATTTCGTCCAGATACGTCCGGTCGAGCGTCTCCTCGGAGCAGAACAGCTCGAAGCTCTCCGCGTCGGCGTCTTCGACCGTGAGACACGCCCCGCTGACGGCAACGCTCTGTCCGTGTTCGAGGTCCGCACAGAACGACGCCGACACGCGGATGCGGCGCCCCTCGGGACCGTCCTCGATTGCGACGACTTCGCCCGTCTCCTCGACGATGCCGGTGAACATACCTCCGCTACGGTCGGCGGGTGTGAAAGCGTCTCGGAATCCGGCTGTGAGCCGGCGGGCTTTTGGGCGTCTCCCGCCTACGAGCCGGTAATGAACCTCCTCGACACCATCGGCCTGTTCGGAACGGTGGCGCTGGCCGCGCCAATCGGCCTCCTCGGTGCCGAGTTCCTCGCTGGCGGCCGGACGGCTCTCGGCGCCGGCTTTCTCGCCGTCGCCGTCGGGCTCGTCGCCGGGATGTACTTCCGACCGAGCCTCTCGGGTACCGTCGCGGACAAACTGCTGGGTCGGGTCCCTGCCGAGCCCGAGGAGGACACTGACTGATGGCGTTCGGCATCGTTCGCTCGCTGCAGCTCATCGCGACGCTCGTCGTCGCCGGTCCCGTCGCGCTCGTCGGCGTTCTCAACGTGATAGAGGGCCGATACGCACTTGGGGCGTTCTTCCTCGCAGCCGCTATCGGTCTCGTGCTCGTCAGCGAGTACATCTACCTCCGACTCGCGGACCGAACGGTCGGTCGAGTGAAACGGCTGAAGAACATCCGCGGCGGTGAGTGACGCTCCCGACTGAGCGTCAGTCGGCTGTCGCTTCGACGCCGGCTTCCTGTGCGTCCTCGATGAGTTCCGCCAGCGTCATCTCGACCGGCTCGTTGTGCAACAGCACGTCGATAGGCAGGGTCGGTGCGCCGTCGACGAGGTTCTCCAGGAGGACGAGGCGTTCGCGGGCGCGGGACATCCCGACGTAGAAGACGCGCCGTTCGTTGTCCGTCAGCGTCGGCACCGGGTCGGTCCGCTTGGTGAACTCCGTGACGCCGACAACCTCCGTGGGGTCCTCGACGGAGGCCGCCATCTGCTCGACGACCTTCTCGGTGAGGTCCGTCGCGACGAAGACGTGGTCGGCCTCACGGCCCTTCGCGGAGTGGATGGTGCCGAGGCGGAGTCGGGTGGGGTCCATCCCGCGGTAGTCGCCCTTGAAGTACGCCTTCACCGAGCGCTCCTGGAAGTTCGATACCTTGGTGAGCATGTCGGCGGCGGAGGCCGGGCCGGGGGTGAAGGGGGCGTGGTCGTCGACGAAGGCGGGGTCGACCGTCATCTCGGTGAGGTCGTCGACGCCGGCCTCCTCTTTGAGCGCGTCGAAGGCCTCGAAGTAGTCGTCGCGGTCGCCGGTGCCGAAGGCGCTGTCGGCGAGCATCTCGCCGAGTCGCTGGGCCTGCAGACCGTTGATGGGGTTGCCCGCATCGAGCGATTCGACTGCGTAGACGTAGTCCCGAAGGCGGTCGGTCCACATCCGCTGGTCGGTCAGCGACGTAAACGGCATGCCGTCGTCGATGAACTCGTCCATGAACTGGAACATCTGATAGCGGGCGCGGAACAGCACCATCACGGTGCCGTCTTCGTCCTGTTCGAGGGTGCCGCGGACGTTGCGGACCAGGTCCAGCATCGACGGCGACCGGACGGCTTCGACGGACCCGCCCTGTTTGCGCGGCTTGAGGTCCTTGTCCTGTCGCTTCTCGATGTGGCTAATCTGGGTGTTGACGACGTTGAGAATCTTCGAGGGGAGTCGATAGGAGTTCGGCAACACGATGTCGTCGTCGACCTCCTCGTCGAGCAGGAGGTTGGGGTCGGCACCCTGCCAGGCGTAGACGACCTGGTCGTCGTCGCCGGCGATTAAGACGCTCTCCATGTGCGGTTTCCACTCCTCGTAGACGCCGTACTGCAGCGTCGTGATGTCCTGAAACTCGTCGATGACGAGGTGCTCGACGTTGGGCAACAGCGAGCGCTGCTGGACGCGTTCGAGCATGTCGGCGAAGCCGACGACGCCCTCTTCGCCCTTGTAGGCGCGCCACGCCCGGATGGCCTCGGGGATGTCGATGCGGTCGTCCGAAGAGGGCCACGTCGGGGTGTACTTGTTGCCCGTCTGGGCGTTGTCGTCGATGTCCGGGGGGAGTCGGACTTCCTCGTCGTCCCACTGGAACGGGACGTCGTACCAGTCGGCCACGTCACGCTCGGTCCGCTGGAGCCACTGGGAGGTGGCGATGATCTTGTTGCCGAGCGTCGTCGACCGCGCCGAGCGCCGACGCGAGGACTTGTACTCGTCTTCGAAATCCAGTCCGTACTCCTCACAGAACTCCTCTTTGTGCTTCTCGCCGACCACGTCGCCCCGTGAGAGGTTCAGCAGTTCGTACGCCTTCGCGTGCATCGTACAGACGTTCCCCCGCAGGGACTTCGGCGTACAGTCGAGCCGTTCGGCGAGCCGTTCGCGGACCTCTTGGGCGGCCGCACGGGTGTAGGAGACGACGAGAATGTCGTTGACCGCGACCCCCTCGTCGAGCATCTCGTCGACGCGGTCCAGCAGGGCCGTGGTCTTCCCACTCCCGGGACCACCGAAGAGCCGAGTCACGTGGGTGGAGTCAGCCATTACCCGTCTAACGCCACGCTCCGGTATAAGTAGCGTGGCTTCCGACGAACGCGGAAACGGCGAGAAGAGCCCTCAGGGCTGCCAGCCGCAGACGGTACACGAAGCGGCGTCGAGGCCGTGAAGCCCCCCGCAGTCGGGACAGCGTTTCTTGTTGTAATCCTGCTCCCAGCTGCGGGAGTCGGTTTCGGTCTCGTGTCCACGGTCCGAGAGGAATTCGTCGAAAAGCTCGTCGTTCGAAGTGGCCATACGGGTTCGCATACGACTACGTGGGCAATAAACTCTGTGGTAGTATCTATCACGGGTCGTGGTGTCGTGGAACGACCGTTACCGGTGGCTTTTGGCCGACAGCGACGTACGACGGGTATGGACACCGACGACTCGACCGAGGACCTGCCGCTGGCCCACGTCAGCCGGCCGGGAACCGTCACGGAGAACGCCCCCGCCGTCGTGTTGATTCACGGCCGTGGGACGAACGAACGGGACCTGCTCCCCATCGCCGCACAACTCCCCGAGGAACTGCACGTCATCAGCGTTCGCGCGCCACAGGAGATGGGCGGACCGAACAGTTACACGTGGTACGACCTCGACCTCTCCGGCGGCGGTCTCCATTCGAGCCAACCCGACCCAGAGGGGTTCCGCAGAAGTCTCGATTTGGTCCACGAGTTCGTCCAATCGGCCGTCGAAACCTACGACCTCGACTCCGAACGGGTCGGCTTACTCGGCTTCAGTCAGGGCGCCATCACCAGCCTCTCGGCGCTGCTCGAACGGCCCGAATCGTATCGGTGGGTCGTCGCGCTGAACGGCTATCTCGCCGACTCTCACGAAGACGAAGTCGACAGTGCCGACGGCAAGCCGGTGTTCGTCGGCTGTGGCGCGATGGACCAGGTGATTCCACCCGAACGCGCCGAGCGCGCTGCCGAACTGCTCGCCGACGGCGGTGCCGACGTACGCTTCGAACGGTACGGCGTCGGCCACGGAACGACGCCACAGGAAATCAGCGACGTGGTCGGGTGGCTGGAAGAGCGGTACTAAAACTGGAAAACGGCGAAAAATTCAGGCGCCGGCTTTGCCGAGCGCGCTCTCGATGTCGTCACGCTGGGTGACCCCGACGAACCGCTCGACGATGCCGTCGTCGTTCTCGACGATGAGGGTCGGCAGCGAGCGCACCTGGTACTCGTTTGCGACGTCCTGCTCCTCGTCGACGTTGACCTTCTCGAAGGCCACGTCGGGGTAGTCCTCTTCGAGCTCGTCGAGAATCGGGTCCTGCGTTTTGCACGGGCCGCACCAGTCCGCGTAGAAGTCCTTGAGGGTGACGGGCATGACTATCGGACGTATTCCAGCCGCGCGCATAAGGGTTTCCCAACCGGCCCTCGGTGAGGGCGACGCTGGGCCGAAACGCTTAGGGTCGCCGCCCCTAACCTGCGGGTATGAGCAGCGGCCAGAACTCCGGCGGACTGATGTCCAGTGCCGGACTCGTCCGGTACTTCGATAGCGAGGATTCCAGTACGCCCACGATGGACCCCCGAACGGTCGTCGCCTTCGGCGTCCTCTTGGGCGTCCTCGTGTTGATGTTGAACGCCCTCGCATAACTTTCGCCCCGCCCAGCGAACCCTTTTATTGGAAAAAGCCTGAGTATTTGGTGTGTCAGAGTCGGCCGGCTACGAGCGGTTCTTCCCCTACGACGAGCCCTACGACCATCAGGACGACGCGATGGGTCGCATACGCGAGGCGCTCGTCGAAGAGCGCGACGTGCTGTTCGAGGGCGCCTGCGGGACGGGCAAGACCCTCGCTTCGTTGGTGCCCGCCCTCGAGTACGGTCGCGCGGCGGGGAAGACGGTCGTCATCACGACGAACGTCCACCAGCAGACCCGCCAGTTCATCGAGGAGGCCCGCGCCATCAACGCCCAGGAGCCGATTCGCTCGGTCGTCTTCCGCGGGAAGGCGTCGATGTGTCACATCGACGTGGGCTACGAGGAGTGTCAGGCCCTGCGGGATACGACCCGGGAGTTGGTCGACAAACAGCAAGACATCGCGGAGCTAGAGCAGCGGGAGCGCGAACTGCTCGATGCGAGCAAGGACGGCAACGGCGAGGCCGCCGAGGCCCGCGGGTCGGTCATGGAGGAACTCGACGACTTAGAGACGAGTATCGAAGCCCTCCAGGAGGAGCGGAACATCTGTGACCGCTACTACAACAACCTCACCGGCGACACCGACGAGTTCTACTCGTGGCTCTACGAGGACGTTCGCACGCCAGACGATATCTACGAGTACGCCCACGAGGCGAACCTCTGTGGGTACGAACTCCTGAAGGACGGGATGGAGGGTGTCGACTTGGTCGTCTGCAACTACCACCACTTGCTGGACCCGATGATTCGCGAGCAGTTCTTCCGGTGGCTCGGTCGAGACCCCGAGGACATCATCGTGGTTTTCGACGAGGCTCACAACGTCGCCGACGCTGCTCGCGACCACGCCACGCGGACGCTCGCCGAGCGAACGCTCGACGGCGCCCTGGACGAACTCGAGGAGTGCGAGGACGCCCGCGCCGAATCGGCGGCCAACGTCGTCGGAGCGTTCCGGACGGCGCTGGTCGACACCTACGAGGACTCCTTCGGCTTCGGCGAGCGCGAGGCCGTCGACGAGGAGTGGGAGGATATCTCCATCGACCGCGAGGAGGGCCGTGACGAACTGTCGGTGGCGTTCCTGCAGGCCTACACCGGACAGGGGTTCGATACCGACCTCGAGGAGGCGCTGGCGCTGGGCGAGGAGTTGGACCGCCGCTACGAGCAGGCCTACAAGGACGGCGAGACGACGACCAGAAAGGAGTGTCCGACCTTGACCGCCGCGGCGTTCATCGAGGAGTGGATGGAATCCAGCGTCGAACCCGGCCAGTACCCCGTGTTGGGCGTTCGCCGGACGGAGACGGGCGTCGTCGGCCGCGCGGAACTGTACACCTGTCTGCCGCGGGAGGTGACCGAACCGCTGTTCGAGGAGTTGCACGCGACCATCCTGATGAGCGCGACGTTGCGGCCCTTCGACGTGACCGAGGACGTACTGGGCCTCGACGAACCGCTGACGATGGCCTACGGCGAGCAGTTCCCCGAGGAGCGCCGCCGCACCTACGCCGTCGAGACGCCGGCGCTGTTCGCGAGCAAACGCGACGACCCCACGGTTCAGGAGACGGTCGGTGAAACCATCGAGGACGCCATCCGATTTACGCCCGGCAACACGCTGGCCTTCTTCCCGAGTTACGCCGAGGCAGAACGCTACTACCACCGGTTTTCGGGCGACTCGACGCCGTATCTCGACGAACCCGGGAAACGGGCCGAAGAACTGCGACAGGAGTTCGTCGACGACGACGACGCCGTGTTGTTCACCTCGCTGTGGGGGACGCTCGCGGAGGGCGTCAGTTTCGACGACGACGACGCCCGAAGTGTCGTCGTCGTCGGTGTCCCGTATCCGCACCTCGACGACCGGATGGAGGCCGTCCAGCGCGCCTACGCTGGCGCCTTCGGCGAGGTGGGAGACGACGATGCCGGGTGGCGCTACGCCGTCGAAATTCCGACGGTTCGGAAGACCCGGCAGGCGCTCGGTCGGGTCATCAGGTCGCCGGAGGACTTCGGCGCTCGGGTACTCATCGACGAACGGTACATGGCGTCGAACCACGCCGAATTGGGTGATTAC
The DNA here is from genome assembly GCF_013391635.1 of Natronomonas gomsonensis. Lineage (GTDB taxonomy): Archaea > Halobacteriota > Halobacteria > Halobacteriales > Haloarculaceae > Natronomonas > Natronomonas gomsonensis_A. Next base: position 701,009 of record NZ_JACAWU010000001.1, read on the forward strand.
AGCGTCTACTCGTCGTTCCCGCCGGAGGAGCGCAGCGAACACATCGACATCGCACCGGAGAAACTGAAGTTCGCCATGCTGAACTTCTACACCGACATGGACTCGTGGGGAGGTGACCCACCGACACCATGAGCGTCGATTGGGAACCACGCGCCGAGAAGCGCCGAACGCGGGACGGCGAGGGGCCCCGCTGGGACCTCCTCCGTGAGGAGACACTGGAACGGGACGACTACACCTGCCAGCGGTGTGGCTACCGGCAGGCCGACCGCGGTCAACCGGAACGGCGACTGGAGGCCCACGTCGCGGCGCACGGCTCGCCGTCGCTGGACGACCTCGACAACGCCGTGACGCTGTGTGGGCCCTGTCACGCGACGCTGCACTCCGACGACCCGGCCTACCGGGAGGTGCGGAAGGAGGCGCCGATGTTTCCCGTCCCCGAGGCCCCCGACTCGGTGGCGACGATGCGAAGCGACCGCCAGCACGTCTGTCAGCGCTGTCAACACCTCGCGGATTCGGCGATGCACCTCGCGGCCTACCGGGAGGGGGGGCGCGATTACGTCCTGTGTAAACCCTGTGCTGGGGCGCTGTTGGCGGCGGGCTACGACCCCGAGGCGTTCGAGGTGGCGGGCGAACTCGACGTCAAGGCGCTTCGGCAACAGGCCAGCGATGCGCCGGTGCGGCCGGCGCTGCTCGCCTCCCGTCCGGTTCGGGCGCTGCGGCCGCCGGAGACGGCCTTCGAGCGGTTCGTCTACGACACGCCGCTGCGCTATCTGTTCAATCCCATCGGACTGACGGTCCTGTTCATAATCCTCGGCGTGTTCGCGTCGTTCTATCTCTTCTGAGTCAGGCGGGCAGCGAGACGCGTTCGACAACTTCGCCGTAGTCGGCGGCCCAGACGACGAGCGAATCGACGGTCCACTCGGCGCTCACGTCGCTGCTGGCCACGCGGTCGGCATCGCCGCCGCGGGCGACCGTGACGTGGGGGACGTAGTCGCCGCCTTCGATGCCGTCGACGGGGTCGAAACGGTCACACAAAACGGCGTGAAGGCGCTCCAGTTGCGGCGACTTCACGCGGAGGTAGGCGACCGGCCCACGGCCGGTCGGTGGGTTTCGAAACACGCCGACGCCCGATATTTCGACGGTGAACGGGTCGAGACCGGCCAACGCCTGCCGAACGTCGCGGCCGAGCGACGAGGGGTCGCCGTCGCCGAGACGCTTCACGACGAGCGTGTGACGGTCCCGCGGTGTCGCGGTGAGGCACTCCGAAGCGAGGCCACGAGCGAGCTTCGACACCCCGCCGGGGACGGGGACGTTCAGGCTGTACACTGGCGGTACTCGGCGGGAGAACGGTATAGGCGCTGTGGAACGGTCGCGCCGTCAGATATAGTCGAGGAAGTACGCGACGATGAGCACGACGATGAGGATGCCGACGATGGAACTGAGGCCGCCGAAGGCGAACTGTAGAACGTCGAGGACGATGTCGACGGCAATCCAGACGATGATGAGCACGAGGATAATCTTCAGCAGGTCCTCTACGTCCATACCGGCTCTGTCGGGGAGCATACGGTCGACTGCGCGTGGCGTGTGCAAAAGCACTGTGGCCGTCACGAGGCGAAACCGCTTTGCCACCGGGTCACAGACCAACGGTCGATGCGAGGAACGCTCGCGGTCGCCGTGGCCGTCGTCTGCTGTCTCGCCGTCGCGGTCGGCGCCGGCGTCGGCGCGGCCGCCCACGAGGAACCCGACCGGAACCTCATCGGCATCGAACTGCACGCCGACGGTGATGCGTCGGTCCATCACGTCTCCTCGTACGACCTCGACGACGAGCAGGAACGACAGGTGTACGAGGGGTTCGCAGAGAACGAAACCGCGAGACAGCAGTGGCGAGACGAAATCGAATCGCAGTTCCGGTCGATGGCCGAGAACGGCAGTGCAGCCTCGGGCCGTGACATGCGCGTCCACAACGTCAGCGTCGAGACCTACGAGATGGACGGCGAGGGGTACGGCCGACTCGAAGTTCACGCGACATGGGAGAACTTCGCCTACGCCGAGTCCGACCGCGTCATCGTCGCCGAACCGTTCCGCAGCAGTTACGAACCCTTCGACCAAGACCGTCGCCGGGTCGCGGTGCACGGTCCTGAAGGGTACGTCCGCGGGCAGTTAGCCCCCAGCCCGCTCCGCGTCCAGCGCAACAGCGCGCTGTGGAACCCCAGTACCTCGAACTTCTCGCGGTTCTACGCGGAGTTCACGAACCCGAGTACGGAGACGCCGACCGACGACGCGACGGCGGAGACGACTAACGCCGCCCCCGGCGAGCAGCCATCCGGGTTCGGCACCGCCGCCCGGGCGCTTCTGGTCGCGCTCGTCCCGGTCGCCGTCGCGCTTCTGGCGATTCGCCGCCGACGGAGCTGACCACAGCGACCGGGCTCGGTGGCGTACGCCACGCTATCGCCTGCCACGGAACCGCCGTTCCACAAGCGTTTAATACCGCTCTGAGAATAGAACGAGATACATGACGCAAACCCACCGCTCCGGCGCGTCCGTGCTCACCGGTGGGTACTCCATTCTTCGGCGACCGCGACCGGGCCGTTAGGCCCGAATAGTACTCACTCCAGTCGCGCTCGCCTCGCTTTCAACGAAAACCGTCCGGTTGACGGTCCGTCATCCAAAACACCATATCAATGTCCGACAACGAACGCGTCGCGCTCGCCTTCTCCGGTGGGCTCGACACGACAGTCTGTGTCCCGCTGCTGCAAGAAGAGTACGGCTACGACGAGGTCATCGGCGTCACCGTCGACGTCGGCCAACCCGAAGCCGAGTTCGCCGAAGCCGAAGAGACCGCCGAGGCGCTGAACCTCGAACACTACGTCGTCGACGCGAAAGACGAGTTCGCCGAGTTGTGTTTCGACGCCGTCCGCGCCAACGCCTCCTATCAGGGCTACCCCCTCGGTACCGCACTCGCCCGTCCGGTCATCGCCGCCGCGATTCTCGAGGTCGCCGAACAGCAGGGCTGTACCGGCCTCGCCCACGGCTGTACCGGGAAGGGCAACGACCAACTCCGCTTCGAGGCCGTCTGGCGTGACTCCGACATGGAGGTCATCGCTCCGGTCCGTGAACTCGGTCTCACCCGCGAGTTCGAACAGGAGTACGCCGCCGAGCGCGACCTGCCCGTCGAGGGCGGCGACGAGGGCAAATACAGCATCGACACGAACCTCTGGAGTCGCTCCATCGAAGGGTCGGAACTCGAAGAGCCGAGCTACGTCCCACCGGAGGACATCTACGAGTGGACGACCGCGCCCACGGGCGAGACGCGCGAACTCGAAATCGGCTTCGAGAACGGCTATCCCGTCACCCTCGACGGCGAGGCGATGGAGCCGGTCGAACTCACCCAGACGCTCAACGACCTCGCGGGCGACTACGGCGTCGGCCGCTCCGACATCATGGAGGACCGCATGCTCGGTCTGAAGGTCCGCGAGAACTACGAACACCCCGCGGCGACGGTGCTGCTCAACGCCCACCAGGCGCTGGAGGACCTCGTCCTCACGAAGGAAGAGCGCTCCTTCAAGAAGCAGATCGACCACGAGTGGTCCGAGAAGGGGTATCAGGGCCTCGTCAACGCGCCGCTCGTCGGTGCACTGGAGGGCTTCATCGAGGAGACCCAGACCCGCGTCACCGGGAGCGTGACGATTCGCCTCGAAGGCGGCCAGGCCCGTCCGGTCGGTCGCTCCTCGCCGTACGCAGTCTACTCCGCGGAAGCGGCCTCGTTCAACACCGAGGACGTCATCGGCGGCATCGAACAGGACGACGCCACGGGCGTCGCGAAGTACCACGGCTTCCAGGAGCGTCTGGCCAACCGCGTCATCGACAGTCAGAACGAGGAATAGCCACATGAGCGAAGAGGAAGGTAGCGACGATGTCGTTCGCCGCGAGCGCTTCAGCGGCGGCCCCGCCCGCGGGTTCCTCTCGAGTCTCGCGGCCGACGAACGCATCTTCGAGGCGGACCTCGCGGTCGACCGCGCCCACGTCGTGATGCTCGACGAACAGGGCATCATCGACGGCGACGACGCCGTGGCCATCCTCGAGGCGCTCGACGACGTGGAGGCGGCGGACCACGACGCCCTGCCCGACGGCGAGGACGTTCACGCCGCAATCGAGACAGCCGTCATCGAACACGTTGGCGAGCGCGGCGGCCGGATGCACACCGCCCGTTCGCGCAACGACGAGGTGGCGACCTGCATCCGCTATCGCCTGCGCGAGGACGTGCTGGCGACCGTCGAGACGGTCATCGAGGCCCGCGAGGTGCTGACCGACCTCGCGGCCGACCACACCGAGACGGTGATGCCGGGATTTACGCATCTCCAGCCGGCCCAACCGACGACGGTCGGGCACTACCTGCTGTCCTACGAGTCGGCGCTGGCCCGCGACACCGAGCGACTGCTCGACGCCTACGACCGCATCGACCGCTCGCCGCTGGGGGCGGCCGCCTTCGCGGGAACGCCCTTCGATATCGACCGCGAGCGGGTCGCGGCGTTGCTCGGCTTCGAGTCGGTCCTCGAAAACTCGATGGACGCCGCTTCCGCGCGGGATTTCCTCGTGGAGACGACCGCCGCGGTCGCGGCGCTGTCGACGACGCTGTCGGGGCTGGCCGAGGACCTCGTCGTGTTCTCCAACAAGGGGTTCGTTGACCTCTCGGACGACTACTCCTCGACGTCCTCGATTATGCCTCAGAAGAAGAACCCGGACACGATGGAGCTGGTTCGGGGGGCCTCCGGCGACGCATCGGCGGGGCTGAACGCCCTGCTGACGATACTGAAGGGGCTGCCGCGTGCGTACAACCGCGATCTTCAGCGGGCCCACAACCACGCCTTCGATGCCGTCGACGCGGTCAGGGAGGCGACTGAGGTGGCCGCCGGCGCGGTCGCGACCGCCGAGTGGCCCACTGAGACGCTTGCTGACGCCGCCGGCGAGGGGTTTTCGACGGCCACCGGCGTCGCCGACCTGCTGGCGATGGCCGGCGTGCCGTTCCGGACCGCCCACGAGATGGTGGCGCTCGCCGCCGAATCGGGGTCGGATTACGCGGCCCTCGATGCCGCCGCACAGGATGTGCTCGGCGAACCGCTCGAGGCACGTGTCGACCGCGACGCCGTCGAAGCGGCGCTGGACCCCGAGGAAAGCGTCGCATCCCGCGATTCCTTCGGCGGTCCGGCACCCGAAGCGGTATCCGGCGCCCTCGACCGAGCGGTGACGGCCGTCGAGGTCGACAACGAGGCGCTGGAGGCCCGCCGAGAAGCGGTGGCCGAGGCAGCCGAACGGCGCCGCGAGGAGGTGAACCGTCGTGTCTGAACGACGGCGGCCCGTCCCCCCGCGTCGACCCCCGCCGTCCCCGGCCGGGGACATACTACCACAAAACTGACACGCAACGTCACTCGAACGCTTCAAACGCCTCATTTTCCCGCATAGCGGCCGGTACGCGTTGTTATACTATACTGACAAGTTCGAAGCCTTTAAGTGAATATAGCGACGAGTATCGGTCACAATGGCAGAATGTCCCGAGTGCGGGGCCGAACTGGACCTGCACGACGACCTCGAAGTCGGAGAAATCGTCGACTGTGCGACCTGCGGTGCCGAGCTCGAAGTGGTCGGAGACGACCCCGTCGAGCTGGAGACGGCACCTGAGCTGGAAGAGGACTGGGGGGAGTAAGGCGATGTACGTCGGCGCAGCCAGCTACGCGACCACCGAGGGTGTCTGAGCATGAACGTAGGCATCCTCTACTCGCGCATCCGTCGCGACGAGAAGCTCCTGCTCAGCGAGCTCCGCGACCGTGGCCACGAGGTGACGAAAATCGACGTCCGAAAGGAGCGTTTCAGCGTTCACGACGTTCCGGAAGTCTTCGACGGCGTCGACATCGTGGTCGACCGCTGTCTCGCGACCAGCCGGTCGCGCTACATCACCCGATTCGTCGATTCCTACGGGATTCCGGTCGTCAACGAACCGGAGACGGCGGCTATCTGCGCCGACAAAGCACGGAACAGCCTCGTCCTCGCGAACGCGGACGTGCCGACGCCCGCCACCGAGGTGGCGTTCACCAAGGAATCCGCTATGGAATCCATCGAGCACTTCGGCTACCCCTGCGTGCTGAAACCCGTCGTCGGGTCGTGGGGCCGACTGATGGCGAAAATCGACTCCCGCGACGCCGCCGAGGCCATCCTCGAACACAAGGAGACCCTTGGCCACTACGAGCACAAGGTGTTCTACATCCAGGAGTTCGTCGAGAAGCCGGGCCGTGACATCCGCGTCGTCGCCACCGACGGCGAACCCGTCGCGGCGATGGCTCGCTCCTCGGACCACTGGCTCACCAACGCCGCCCGCGGGGCCGAGACCGAACCCATCGAGGTCACCGAGGAGATGGCCGACCTCGTCGAACGCGCCTCCGATGCCGTCGGCGGCGGCCTGCTCGGTGTCGACCTCATGGAAACCGGCGACTCCTACACCGTCCACGAGGTCAACCACACCGTCGAGTTCAAAGCGCTCAACGAGGTCACCGACGTGGACGTGCCCGGTACGGTCGTCGACTGGCTGGAGGCGAAGGTACAGGGCGTCGAGGTGACCGCATGAGCTACACCGCCTCGGTCGTCGGGGGTAGTGGCTTCACCGGCGGCGAACTCCTCCGCCTCCTCGACGGCCACCCCGAATTCGAAGTGACACAGGCCACCTCTCGAAGCTACGAGAACAAGACCGTCGGCTCGGTCCACCCGAACCTCCGGGGGATGAACCTCCGGTTTTCGAGTCCCGAAAACCTCGACTCCGTCGACGTGCTCTTCGCGTGTACGCCTCACGGCGTCACGATGGACCACATCGACGCCTTCCGGGAGGCCGCCGACACCGTCGTCGACTTGAGCGCGGACTTCCGACTGAACCGCGAGGAACAGTACGACGAGTGGTACGACGGCCACGACCGACCCGAACTGCTTTCGGAATCCGAATACGCGCTGCCGGAACTCAACCGCGAAAACCTCGCCGGCGCGGACCTCATCGCGTCGGGCGGCTGTAACGCGACGGCCGCAATCCTCGGCCTCAAGCCGCTGTTCGACGCCGACATCCTCTCGGGCGACGAGCAGGTCGTCGTCGACGTGAAGGTCGGCTCCTCGGAGGGTGGTGCCGGCGGCGGGGAGGCCTCCTCGCATGCCGAACGCTCCGGCGTCGTCCGGCCGTACGCTCCCACGGGCCACCGCCACGAGGCCGAAATCGAGGAGTACCTCGGCACGCAGGTCTCCTTTACCGCCCACGCGGTCGACATGACTCGCGGCGCCTCCGCGACCTGTCACGTCTACCCCAACGGGCCGGTCTCGAAGGGCGACCTCTGGCAGGCCTATCGCGGCAGCTACGAAGAGGAACCGTTCGTCCGGCTGGTCGCCGGCGGCTCCGGGGTGTACCGATACCCCGAACCGAAGGCGGTCGCTGGCTCGAACTTCGCGGAGGTCGGCTTCGAGGTCGACCCCCGCAACAAACGCCTCGTCGTCTTCTCGGCTATCGACAACATGATGAAGGGCTCCGCGGGACAGGCGGTCCACGCGGCCAACATCGCCCTCGGACTCGAGGAGACGGCCGGACTGGAGTTCACGGGAATGCACCCCGTGGGAGCGCCGTAGATGACCGTCGTCGTCAAAATCGGGGGCGCTCGCGCCGTCGAACCGGAGGGCGCACTCGCCGACATCGCCGCCGTCCGCGAGGACGGTACCGACGTGGCGGTCGTCCACGGCGGGTCGACCGCCGTCGACGACGCCCTCGAGAAGATGGGTATCGAACCCGAATACGTCGAGACGCCGAGCGGCGTCGTCGGCCGCTTCACCGACGAGGAGACCATGGACGTGTTCAAGATGGCGATGTCGGGCCTCGTCAACACCGACCTCGTCACCGGCCTCCAGAACCACGGCGTCGACGCGGTCGGCCTCTCCGGCGTCGACGGCAAACTGCTGTACGGTCCACGGAAATCCGCCGTCCGCGTCGTCGAAGACGGCAAGAAGAAGATTCGCCGCGGCGACCACTCCGGCAAAATCGAGGACGTCAACGGTGACCTGTTGTCGACGCTCCTCGAAGACGGCTACACGCCGGTGGCCTCGCCGCCGATGCTTGCGGACGACGGCGTGGCGGTCAACACCGACGCCGACCGTGCGTCGGCGGCGACCGCGGCCGAACTCGGCGGGACGCTCGTCTCGCTGACCGACGTGGAGGGCGTGTATCGCGACCCCGAGGACGCCTCGACGCTCATCGAGTCCGTCGAGACGCCCGACGAGTACGAGGAACTGAAAGCCGCCGCCGAGGGGTTCATGGGCCGGAAGGTCATGGCGGCGACGGAGGCCCTGGAAGGCGGCGCGAGCGAAGTCGTCGTCGCCAGCGCCAACGCCGAGAACCCCATCCAGTCGGCGCTTTCGGGTGGCGGCACGCACGTCTACCCGAGCGCGCTGGAGTGACACCTGATTAGAACTATGAGCGGATTCGTCTTCTCCGAGAAACCCATCGAAATCGACCGTGGCGAGGGGGTCTACCTCTACGACACGAACGGAACCGAGTACCTGGACTTCGGCGCGAGTTACGCCTGTACGCCGGTCGGTCACTGCCACCCGGACGTCGTCGAGGCCGCGACCGACCAGATAGAGCGGCTCATGTACGTTCAGGCCTCCTACCCCAACGCCCCGCGGACGGCGCTGTACGAGCAGTTGGCCGAGGTCGCGCCGGGCGACATCGACAACGTGTGGCTCTGTAACTCGGGGACCGAGGCCAACGAGGCCGCGCTGAAGTTTGCCCGACACGCTACCGGGCGCTCGAAAGTCGTCGCGACGATGCAGGGCTTCCACGGCCGGACGATGGGGTCGCTCGCCGCGACGTGGAAAGACGAGTACAAGGACGGCTTCGGCCCGCTGGCCGGTGATTTCGAGTTCGTCCCCTACGGCGACGGCGAGGCGATGGCCGACGCCATCGACTCCGAGACTGCAGCGGTCATCGTCGAACCGCTGCAGGGCGAAGGTGGCATCAACCCCGCCTCGACGGAGTACCTGCAGACGGTTCGGGAGGAAACCGAGGCGGCCGGCGCGGCGATGATTCTCGACGAGATTCAGACCGGTCTCGGCCGGACCGGGTCGCTGTGGGCCGCCGACGACCACGGCGTCGTACCCGACGTAGTGACGACGGCGAAGGGCCTCGGCAGCGGCCTCCCCATCGGCGCGACGCTCGTTCGCGACTGGATTGCCGAGGATTGCGGCAACCACGGGTCGACGTTCTCCGGCGGCCCGGTGGTGTCGGCGGCGGCGGGTGCCACCCTCGACGTCATCGAACGCGAGGACGTTCCCGCTCACGCCGCCGAAATCGGTTCGTACCTCACCGAGGAACTCGAAGCCGCCATCGGCGAGTCGGTCCGAGAGGTCCGCGGCAACGGCCTGATGGTCGGCGTCGAAGTGAAACGGGGGGCCAACCCCATCCTGCGTGACCTCGCGTTGGAGCACTCCATCCTCGCGTTGCCGGCCGGCCGCAGCGTCGTCCGTCTCCTGCCGCCGTTGACCATCGAGCGTGAACACGCCGACAGGGTGGTCGAGGCGCTGGAGGACATCATCGCATGAGCGACGCCACTCCCGACGAGGAGGCACGCGACCTCTTGGAGACGCTCGTCTCCATCCCCTCGCCGACGCCCGAGGAAGCGGAGTGTGCCGAGGCGCTCGCGGCGTTCTTCGAAGACCACGGCCGGGACGTGTTCATCGACGAGGTCGGCAACGTTCGCGCGCCGGCCGACGATTCGGTACTGTACACTTCCCACATCGACACGGTACCGGGCGACATTCCCGTCCGAGTCGAGGACGGCGAGAACGGCCCCGAGTTGTGGGGTCGCGGCTCCGTCGACGCGAAAGGACCGCTCGTCGCGCTTGCGGTCGCTGCCGTCCGGACCGGCGTCTCCTTCGTCGGCGTCGTCGGCGAGGAAGTCGACTCCCGCGGCGCCCGCCACCTCATCGCCGAGCGCGAGGCACCCGAGGCGGTCGTCAACGGCGAACCCTCCGGCTGGGACGGCATCACACTCGGCTACCGCGGCATCCTGCAGGGCACCTACGTCGCCACCTCCGAGTCCGGCCACACCTCCCGCCCGGAGAACAACGCGATTCAGGACGCCATCGCGTGGTGGTCGGCCGTCGAGGAGACTTTTGGCGGCGACGAGTACGACCCCGTCTTCGAGCGCGTGACCGCCAAACCCGTACACATCGAGGGCGGCACCAGCGACGACGGACTGGCCGTCGAGACGACGCTGGACGCCCAACTGCGCGTTCCACCGTCGTATTCGACCGACGAGGTCCGGGAGTTGGCCGACGCCGAGCTGTCGGGTTCCGGTACCGTCAACTGGAAGGACGCGGTCGAACCGACGATGCAGAGCCCCCGGACTGCAGTCGGGCGGGCGTTCCGCGTCGCCATCCGCGAGGCCGGCGGTGACCCCCGCCTGCTCCGGAAGACCGGCACCGCCGACATGAACATCTTCGCCGGGGCCTGGGACTGCCCGATGGCGACGTACGGTCCCGGCGACTCGGACCTCGACCACGCGCCCGACGAACACCTCGAGTTACGCGAACTCGACCGTGCGACGGCGGTACTGGAGGCCGTCGCGGAGGACTTGCAATGAACTTCCTGAACATCGACGACCTCACGCGCGAGGAGATAGACGACGTGTTGACGCGGGCGACCGACCTCAAGGAGCGGACCGCCCGCGGGAAAACCGACGACGCCATGGACGGCCGGACGCTCGGCATGATATTCGAGAAACCCTCGACGCGAACCCGGGTATCCTTCGAGACCGGCGCGACCCAGTTGGGCGGCCACGCCATCTTCCTCGGCCCCGACGACATCCACCTGGGCCACGGCGAACCCGTCAAGGACACCGCTCGCGCGCTCAGTCGATACGTCGACGTCATCATGGCGCGGGTCTTCGACCACGCCGACGTGGTCGAGTTGGGCGAGTACGCCGAGGTGCCCGTCGTCAACGGCCTCACCGACGACGCCCACCCCTGTCAGACGCTCGCCGACCTGCTGACCATCCGCGAACGATTCGACGGCTTCGACGCCCGAGTCGCGTGGGTCGGCGACGGCAACAACGTCTGTCAATCGTTCGTGTTGGGTGCGGCCATCGTCGGCCTCGATCTGGTCGTCGCCACGCCCGAGGGCTACGGCGTCGACGACGACGTGTTAGAACGCGCCGAAGAACTCGGTAGCGCCCCCGAAATCGTCGCGGACCCACAAGCGGCCGTCGACGGGGCGGACATCGTCTACACCGACGTGTGGGTGAGCATGGGCGAGGAGTCCGAGCGCGCCGAGAAACTCGAAGCGTTCTCGCGTGCGGGCTTCCAGGTCAACGACGACTTACTCGACGACCAGCGGGTCATGCACTGTCTGCCCGCCCACCGCGGCGAGGAGATTACCGACGCCGTCATGGAGAGCGACCGGGCCATCGTCTGGGACCAGGCCGAGAATCGCCTCCACGCTCAGAAGGGGCTGTTGACGTACCTCCTGGACTGACTGGGCGTTCCGAAAGCGGGTTACCGTCCGGTATCGGGTGGCTTTATCGCCGAGCGTTCCCCATCCGTGGATATGAACCCCGACCCGGACCCTTCACGGTTCCGCGATCTGATGCTCGATTCCGAACCGGGCTTCGAGGAGGTGCTCCGGTGTGTGTTCGGCGTACAGGACCACGAGGCGAGACTGTATCTGGAACTACTCGACGCCCCCGACAGCACGGTCGCGGAACTGGCCAACGCCGTCGACCGCGACCGCAGCAACGTCAACCGCGGGCTGTCGACGCTCATGGAGAAGGACCTCGCCGACCGCCGCCGCCGACTGCTCGATTCCGGCGGCCACGTCTACCAGTACCGGGCGACACCGCCCGACGAGGCCCGTGAGTTGATGCACCGGACGCTCGACGAGTGGGCAGCGTACGTCCACGACCGAATCGACGACTTCCCCAACGGGGATTAGTCGATGAGTCCGTAGCCGCGTTTGAACAGATACACGTCGAGGGCGACGACGCCTGCTGTCAGCCCGCTCAACACGCCGAGGGACAGTATCGGGTCGACTTCTTGGAAGCCGAGGAAGCCGTAGCGAACGCCGTTGACCATGTAAACCATCGGATTGAGCAGCGACAGCGTCCGGTACAGCGGCGGCAGGATGTCCAGCGAGTAGAACACCGCGCCGAAGAACACCAGCGGCCGAAGGATGAACTGGTTCATCACCGTCAGGTGGTCGAAGTCCTCGGCCAGCAGGCCGCCGACGACGCCCAACGCGGCGAACAGCGTCGGGATGACGAGCATGAACGCCGCCAGGAACAGCGGCTCTTCGAGCGGCACCGGCGTGAACAGCAGGCCGATGGCGACGATGATGGCGCCGACGACCAGCCCCCGCAGCGCGGCGGCGAGGATGTAGGCCAGCACCATCGACGAATACGACAGCGGCGAGGTGAGCGTCTCGTGAATGTACTCGTTCCATCTGCCGTGGAAGATGGAGAACGAGGAGTTCTCGAAGGCGTTGGAGATGGCGCCCAACACGACCAACCCGGGCAGGATGAACACGATGTAGTCGAAGCCGGCGATGTCCTCGATGCGCTGGCCCAACACGACGCCGAAGACGGCGAAGTACAGCACGTTCGTGATGGCCGGCGGGAGGAACGTGTTCTTGGGCCGACGAACGAACCGGAGGATTTCCCGCTTCAACAGCGACCGGAAGCCGACGCCGAACGTCGAACTCACTGGTGAATCGCCCCCAGTTGCTCGGCCTCGTCGTCGGTTCTGGTCATGTCGACGAACACCTCCTCGAGGGAGGCGCGCCGGATGTCGAGGTTCGTCACCTCGTAGCCCTCGTACTCCAACTCCCGGAGCAGCGAGGGCGCGAGGCGACTGCCGCCCTGTGCGGTGACGACGAGCGAGTCGCCGTCGACACGGGCCTCGACGATGCCGTCGAGGTCGATGTCGGGAACGGCGTCCAGCGGCTCGTCGAGCGTCAGATACAGTTGGTCGGTCCCGCGAGACCGGAGGTCGTCGGGCGTGGCTACCTCGACGACGCGTCCGGAATCGACGATGGCGACGCGGTCACACAGCCGTTCTGCCTCCTCGATGTAGTGGGTGGTCAACAGAATCGTCGTCCCCTCGGCGTTGAGCCGTTCGATGACACCCCAGAGGTCACGACGCAACTGTACGTCGACGCCCGCCGTCGGTTCGTCCAGAATGAGCAAATCGGGGTTCGTCACGAGCGCCCGCGCCAACAGGAATCTGCGCTTCATGCCGCCGGAGAGCCAATCGAAGCGCGTGTCGCGCTTGTCGTAGATACCGACCGTCTTCAACGCCTCTTCGGCGCGCCGTTCGGCCTCGTCGCTCGGCACGCCGTGGTAGCCGGCTTTGTGCTCCAACACCTCGTGAATGGGGAAGAAGCGGTCGACGTTGAACTCCTGTGGGGCGAGGCCGATGCGGTCCCGTGCCTCCTGATACTCGGTTTCGACGTCGAAGCCGAACACCTCGGCAGTGCCGCCGTCCTTCCGAACGAGGCCGACGAGGACGTTGATGAACGTCGTCTTGCCGGCGCCGTTCGGTCCCAGCAAGCCGAAGAACTCCCCTTCGTCGACCTCGAAGGTCAGTCCGTCGAGGGCCACTACGTCCCCGTAGGACTTCCTGAGGTCGTCTGTACGTATCGCGGGTTCCATATCAGGAAGGGACCGCTTCGGCCGGTTAAGGGTGCTGAAGCCGGACGCGGCGTGTCACCGACCGGCGCGGGATTTAAACTACCCTGCATTGTCGGCGACGAACCTATCCGGAGAACTCGCAACGAACGCGTATGGATAGACGGGAGTTCGTGACGGCCGCCGGCAGTATCGGTCTCGCCTCGCTGCTCGGGACGGGAACGGCCGCCGCGGCGGCGGAAGACGGCTACACCAGAGAACAACACCGCGTCGAATCGTTCGACGGCGTCGAGATACCCACGACCCTGTTCGTCCCCGAAGGAGGCGCCGATGCGGCCATCCTCGCAACTCACGGATGGGGCGGTTCGAAATCCAGCGTCGAGGGGTACGGCCCGCTGGTGACCGACCACGGCTACGCGCTCGTCGCCTTCGACCAGCGCGGGTTCGGCGACTCGACGGCCGAAGTCGGCCTCTCGGGACCGAAGGAGGTCGCCGACGTGTCCGCGCTCATCGACTTCGTCCGCGAGGACGACCGCATCGACAACGCCGCCGACGGCGAGCCGAGGGTTGGGATGCTCGGGGCCTCCTACGCCGGCGGCATCCAACTCAACGCCGCGGCGGTCGACGACCGCATCGACGCGCTCGTCCCCGTCGTCCCGTGGCACGACCTCTCGTTTTCGCTGGTGCCCAACGGCGTCCCGAAACTCGGGTGGACGACGCTTTTGTACGGCGCCGGCATCGCCGCCGCTCGTGGCGTCCAGAACCCGGACCAGGAGAACCTCCAGCGCGGCGTCTCACCGCGACTCCACGAGATATACGCGAAGTCGATGTCGCAGAACCGCCTGCCGCCGGAGGGAGAATCGTTCCTCAAGGTGCGCTCGACCGTCTCGAAAGCCGACCGCATCGACACGCCCGCCCTCGTCGTTCAGGGGCTTCCCGACACCCTCTTTACGCCGAACGAGGGCCACCGAATCGTCGAGGCGCTTCGCGAGGACGGCGTCGATTCGCGGTTCGTCCTGTTCAACGGCGGCCACACCGGGACGGAGACGGTCGAACCGGCTGAACAGGTCGAGGAGATCGAGTCGATGGCGCTGTCGTGGTTCGATCAACATCTCCGTGACGGCGGCGACTCCGGTATCGCGCCGCTGACGTACTGGGACATCCAGAACGGCGAGTTCCGGGAGGCCGACGGCTTCCCACCGAGCGACGCCGACGAACTCGAGGCGTCGCTTGCGGACATCGCCGGCGAGGGCCAGAGTCCGGTCATCAACAGCGTCGCACCCACGTCGACCAGCCACTTCAGCCCCGAGAACACCGACGCCGCACCCGTCTCTGTCGCCGAGTTCGACCTCGCAGTCGGCGACGACATCGAACTGCTCGGCACGCCCGAACTGTCGCTTTCGGTGACGCTCGTCGGCGCGCGGGCGTTCCTGTTCGGAAAACTGTATCACGTCTCCGACGGGGAGGCGACGCTGCTCAACAATCAGGTTGCACCGGTCGCAATCGAGGGCACGCCCGGCGAGTCCCAGACCGTCGAGTTCGAACTCGTCGGCACACAACGTTACCTCGAGTCGGGCGACACGCTCCGACTCACCCTCGCTTCGACGGACGCCGGGTTCACCTCTGCCCGCGCGGGAACCGGCGTCGTCGTCGACCACGCCGCATCGACGCTGACGCTCCCGGTTCGCGGAAGCGACGGTGAGGACGGTGACGATGGGGACGACGGTGGCGAGAGCGACGTGGCCGTCACCCGTGCCAACGGCGGGTCGGTCTTCGCTGGCGGGTCACACGACCGCCACGAACTGACCGTCGAGGGTGGACCGACGTTCGTCCGTGACCGCGTCCCCGACGGCTGGATCGTCGCGGAGGCCGACCACCCCCACACGCAGACTACTCCACCCGAGACGCGCGAGAACTACATCGAGTTCCGCGGCGCGGTGACCGACGACGACCGCGGTTACATCGCTCGCGCGCCGTCGGGCGTCGACCAAACGAACGTCTACACGTTCGGCCCGGTCGAAGTCAGCGAAGACGGCGAGGAGTGGCGAACCGTCTCGGGAACGGAAAAACAGGTGTTGCTCGTCGGCTCCGACGCCTGACTACCGGCCGAGTTTCGCCCGCGAGATGCCGACGCCGCCCGGCGTGATGACGATCTGGTCGTCCTCCTTCTGGACGATGTCGCCGCCCACCTCGTGGGCGACCTGCTTCAGCTCGTCGGAGATGTGCTCCATCGTCCGGTCGGTCGTCGTGTGCCGGATGATGTCGGCGATGACGATGTCGCCGTCGTAGACGGCGTCCTTGATGTCGATGACGTCGTTCTTGTCGCTGATTTCAGCGAAATGTACTTTCACCGTCGCGTCGCCCGCGTCGGCGTCGAAGTCGTCGATGTCGAGTTCGACGTAGTCCTCGGCGTTGTGGGAGTTCCCGCCGAGAATCTTGCTCATGATGCCCATACGACCGACAGTGGTTGCTGACGCCATAGGCTTTACGTCCGACGCTATCATTCGCTGCGCTGACCGGAATATTAATTCACACATATATCGAAGCAGTTGGTATGGTAAACAATATCTCGCGTAGGGCGGCGCTCAGGATGGTGGCCGCTGGGGCGTCGACGGGCGTGCTCGTCGGTGGTGCGAACGCCAAGGGGCGGCCACCGAAGCGTATCGTCGGGACGACGGGGAAGGGGGGTTCCCGTCGTGCTCGGCGGGAGGCCGAGTCGGTCAATCGAACACTCAGGTTCGGCGACCTCGGACAGGCGGTTGCGGGTCGGTTCTCCGACGAGGCCGTTCGACGACTGCGCGAGCGCGACGACGTCCGATACGTCGAAGCGGACGGTACGATGGAGGCGATCCAGACCCTCCCGTGGGGTGTCGACCGCGTTGATGCCGACGTTCTCCACGACGACGGCGCGACCGGCGACGGTGCCGATATCGCCATCATCGACACCGGCATCGACGACGACCATCCGGACCTGCAGGCCAACGTCGGCGCGGGCAAAGCCTACGAGGACTGCAAGGGGTCGAACTGCAACTTCGCGTGGTCCGACGACAACGACCACGGCACCCACTGTGCCGGCATCGCCGACGCCGTGGACAACTCCGAGGGCGTCGTCGGCGTCGCGACGGACGCGACGCTGCACGCGGTGAAGGTGCTCGACAAGAACGGGTCGGGGTCGTTCTCCAACGTAGCGGCTGGTATCGAGTACACTGCCGACCAAGGGTGGGACGTTGCGAGCCTCTCGCTGGGGGCGTCTTCGGGGTCACAGACCGTAAAGGACGCCTGCCAGTACGCCTACGAGAAGGGCGTCCTGCTGGTGGCGGCGGCGGGCAACGATGGTCCCTGTACAGATTGTGTCGGCTTTCCAGCCGCCTACGACACCGTTATCGCGGTCAGTTCGACCGACGAGGACGACTCGCTGTCGAACTTCTCTTCGACCGGGCCGGAGGTCGAACTCGCCGCACCCGGCGGTGGTATCTACTCGACGGTCGTCGGCGGGTACGACACGTTTTCGGGAACGTCGATGGCCTGCCCGCACGTCTCCGGCGCCGCCGGCCAGTTGATGGCCAGCGGCTACACGAACACGGAGGCGCGCGACCAACTGACCTCGACCGCCGAGGACATCGGCCTCGGCGGCAGCGAACAGGGGGCCGGCCTACTTAACGCCGAAGCGGCCGTCCTCGACGGCGACACCGACTCCGAACCGAGCGTCTCGTGGGCGGCTCCGAGCGACGGTGACACCGTCTCCGGGACCGTTACCGTCCAGATAGACGCTTCCGACAGCGAGGACGGCGACGATTCGCTGGACGTGAGCTACGCCGTCGACGGCGGTTCCTCGCGGTCGACTACGTACGATTCTACATCCGGCTACTACGAGGACTCGTGGGACACGACGGCCGTCTCGGATGGCGAGCACACGCTCGAGGCCAACACGACCGATTCGGTGGGCAACACCAGCAGTTCCTCGATTACCGTCACTACCGACACCACCGAGAGCGCTCCGACGGTCGACAGCCTCTCGGCCAGCGAAGTGGAGACCAGCGACTCCGACGCGGAGTTCGACGTCGACTGGTCGGTCAGCGATTCGGACGGCGACCTCGATTCGGTCGAGTTGACGTTGACCGACGACACCGATGGCGAAACCGAAGATACTGCCTCGGTCAGCGTCAGCGGCGACTCCGCAAGCGGGGCGACCCGACTGGTCGCTTCGGGCGACGACGGCTCCGGAAACAGCTACACCGTCGAACTCGTCGTCTCCGATGGCAACGGCAACACGGCCTCCGACACCACGTCGGCGACCGAAACCGAGGATACCGACAGTGCCCCCGTCATCGACAACTTCGACCTCACCGACACCAGCAACCCCCAGTGGGCACGTGTCGAGGTCGACTGGGCGGTCTCCGACGCCGACGGCGACCTCGGGGCGGTGACGACCGAGGTGACCGATTGGAACAGTACGACGACCGATGTCGGCGGTTCGTCGGCCTCGGGGACGCACGAACTCCGCGAGCGCGGTGGCCACGGCGAGATCGAGGTGGTGCTCACCGTCACCGACGCGGCGGGCAACAGCACGGATTCGGCGAAGACAGTCACACTCCGATAGCGCTTCATCGCCGCGATACCGACCTTTTTGGCTCATCACGACACACCCCAGAGTATGACCTTCAGCATCTGCGTCCACGAGGCCTACGAAGACGACGACGGCACCGAACAGCACCGCTTCGGCGTGGCCGTGACGACCCGACTCGCCGGCGTCGGCACGCTGTGTCCCTTTGCCAGCGAGAACGGCGCCGTCGCCACCCAGAGCCTCGTCAACGTCGAGTTGGGCGAGAAGGGCATCGAGTACATCGACGACGGACTGGCCGTCGAGGATGCCCTGCAGTCGCTTCTCAACGCCGACGACGGTGCCGAGAACCGCCAACTCCACGGCGTCGACAGCGAGGGGTCGTTCGTCTTCTCCGGCGAGGAGTGCAAGCCGTGGTTCGGACATCACGATGGAGGTGAGTACACCGTCGCCGGGAACCTCCTGACCGGCGAGGCAGTCATCGATGCGGTCGCCGACAGCTACGACAACAGTGACCGGGGGGAACCGCTCGCCAAGCGACTCATCGACGCCCTCGAAGCGGGTCACGCCGAGGGTGGCGACAAACGCGAGGACCTGCCGGTTCAGAGCGCCGCGCTGCTCGTCGAAACCACCGAAGAACGGGCCATCGAACCGGCCTACGAGAACCTCCGTGTCGACGCGACGGAGACGCCACTCGAGGACCTGAAAGCGACCTACGAGACGGCCGTCCGGGGCCACGAAGACGCGATTGAACGCTACCAGGAAGCCTACGAGGACGATGATCTGTAGACGCCTACAGGTACGTATCCCGCACCGTCTCGTCTAGCAGGCCCTCTGGGTCGAGGACGATGTAGACGACGACGAACGGCTCCTCGGGGTCGATGACGAACACCGAAAACGGCGGGTCGACTGCCTCCGGTTGGGCCGCGCGGGCGATGAGCGGCTCTAAGGGCTTCAGGCCGTCGCGGAACTCCTCGAAGAGGTCGCGACTGCCGGCCTGCTCGGCGAAGGTGTAGAGGACGCCGTTGGCCTCGTTGTCCGTGTTGTAGGTGACTCGCGAGTTCATCGCCTCGCCCTCGGCGCGGGCCGCCTCGAAACAGTTCTGGGCGGCCTCGAAGATGACCGCCTCCGTGCGGACGAACTCGACGGTCGTGGCAGTCTCGATACTCGCGGCGTCGACGACCGGCTCGTCGCCGTCCCAGGAGATGTCGGCGTCGATGCGGTTGCCGACGACGGCGTCGTCGGGCAGCGCCTCGCGTGGGACGTACGTCGGGTCCGCCGACTCGGCGTCGAGCAACAGCCACTCGTCGTCGGTGCGCCCCGACAGCAGGCGGAAGGGCCCCTCGGTCCGCGGGGTGGAGTCGGGCGATGTCATAGCCGCCGTAGGTCGTCGGCGGGGATTAGTTCCACGAAAACAGCGCGCGGAGTTGCGCCTTCGAGAACAGCGAGGTCGGCCGGTCCATGTGGACGCCGATTTCGCCGGAGAACGCCTTCATCCCGGCTTTCTGGACCGGCTTCGGCATCGAGTAGCCGGCTCGAATCAGTTTCCCGAGGCGTTGGTCGCCGGCCAACTCCTTACGCCACGCTGTCTCGTAGTTCTCCAGCGTTGCCGGCTGTTCGGGGTCGATTTCGCGGGCGGCGATGTCGGCGGCGCGCATTCCGTAGATGATGCCGCCGCCGGTGAACGGCTTCGTCTGGGCGGCGGCGTCGCCGACCAGAAAGCTCCGTTTGCCGACCGTTCGGTCCGGCGGACCGATGGGGATGGCGCCCGAACAGCGTTCGTCTAACTCGACGCCGTAGTCGTCGAGCAGTTCCTCGAAGCGCCCGGGGGCGTCGTCGCCCGGCGCGACGGCGAGTCCGTACTCGACGCCGGCGTCCCCACGAGGGATGCGCCACGCGAAGAACCGCGGGACGGTGAGGTGGACGTCGACGTAGTCCTGCCCGTCGGGTTCGAAATCGAAGCCCAACACCCCGTGGAGCAGTTCCTCGGGTTCCGGGAGGCCAACCTCCTGACGGACTCGCGAGCGGGGGCCGTCGGCGCCGGCGACGATGCGACACTCGAAGGATTCGACGCCGTCTGGACCCTTCGCGGTCACCTCGACACGCCCCGGTTTCTCGTCGACTTCGGTGACGGTGTGGCCGTCACGGACCTCGGCGCCGGCGTCCTCGGCACACGCCGCGAGGGTCTTGTCGAGGCCCACCCGGTCGATGGCGTTCGACACCGGTTCGTCCTTGTAGAAGGTGTGAGCTTCGCTGTCGGCGCCGCCGAGGTGGAACCGCGCCCCGTAGATGTCGTTCTGGAAGAGGTCCTCGTGGGCGCTCGCGGCGCTCGACTCGCTTCGCTCGTCGTTTACCGCTCGCGATTCCGAGGACTCCCGTCGGTTGTCCTCGCCGGGGAGAAAGTCCCAGATATCGAGGCTGACGTGGCCCGAACAGGCCAGGGGCCGCCCGATTTCGCCGGATTCGAGCACCAACACGTCGCGGTCAGCCTCGGCGGCCGAGCGGGCGAACCGCGACCCCGCGGGGCCGGCACCGACGACGACGAAATCGTACATGTCTTCCAGAGGGGGTTCCGCGAGGAAATATGCTCCGGGACGGTGCTACTCGTCGTCGCCGACGACGCTCCCCACGCCCGGGAGGACGGTCGCTATCTTGGCCACCCACCCGAGTTGGAACAGCCCCACCTGCGAGAGAATCCCGAGGACGAACAGTACGCCGAACAGCGGCACCTCGAAGCCGAGAATCGGCGTCCGCGCCAGCGGGTCGAAGAGAATCGGCTCCGGCGAGAACGCATCGCGGGCCGCCGTCAGGTTCGCCACGGTCACCGCCCCGGAGGACAGCGCCGCGCCGACGAAGGAGGTGATGAACACGAGCGCGAACTTCGTCAGCGTGAACCCGAGGACGGCGCCGGCGATGCCGGCGACGACGGCGACGAGATAGCGAATCAGTCCGCCCTCGGTGAACACCGGCGTGATGACGTACAGGCCGATGTAGGCGCCGACGACGAACGACGGGATGGCCGTCGCAAACGACAGCGCGACGTAGGACAGCGCCGCACCGAGCAATCCGCCGACGATGACGGCCACCGCAAAGCCGACGAGTCCCTGTGCGCCGAAGGCGCCGAGGACGGTGGGGGCGAGGACGTAGCCGCCGCCGGCGCCGATGAGGAAGCCGAGCAACGAGACGGCGTACACCGAAAGCGCCGCGCCGAAGAACACCAACACGAGACCGACGAGCAACAGACCGATGTCTACCAGTGCCATGCGGGCCGTTCAGAACGCAAGGGAATAAGCTTTGGAGCCGTTCGGACTCGTTTCGCCGTCACAGCGCGCGGTCGATAGCCGCCGCGGTCGCCTCGCCGACGCCATCGACGTTCGCCAGTTCGGTTCGGGAAGCCGCTCGGATGCCACCGACGCTCCCGAAGCGTCGGAGCAGTCGCTTCCGCAACTCGGGGCCGACGCCGGGCACCTCGTCCAGCGGCGTCGACACCTCGTCGCGGACGGTCTGGTGGTACTGCACCGCGAATCGGTGGGCCTCGTCGCGGACGCGCTGGAGTAAGTGGAGGGCGGGGTCGTCGTCGTCCCAGTTTTCGACGCCGTCCGCCGTCACCACGAGTTCCTCCTCCTTGGCGAGGGCGACGGCGGGAACGTCCCAGCCCGTCTCCGCGAGGGCGTCCCGTGCCGCACCGAGTTGCCCATCGCCGCCGTCGATGAGGAGCAACTCGGGGTCCGGGCGGTCGTCGCGGCCCTCGACGGCCCGCTCGGCCCGCCACCGCACCAGTTCGCGCATGTTCGCGTAGTCGTCGTTGGTCTCTTCGAGTTTCTTCCGGCGGTAATCTGCCTTCGCGGGAGAGCCATCGACGAAGGTCACGTCGCTGCCGACGACGGCCTTCCCGTGGGCGTGGCTCACGTCGAACCCCTCGATGCGCTCGGGGCGGTCGATGCCGAGTCGGCGAGCGAGTGCGCTCGCGGCGTCGACTTCACCTGCCTTCCGGCGGGCGTTCTTCAGCGCCAACTCGACGAGCGTCGCCTCCCGACCCGCCCCCGGAACCCGAACCGAGACGCCCTCCGCGTCCAGCCAGCGTTCGAGTTCGGTATCGCCGTGTCGTTCGGGTAACAACAGCACGTCAGGCAGGGGCCGGTCGGCGTAGAACTGCGGGATGAACGCCGATAGCACCGCTGCGATGCGGTCTTCGCCCTCCGGGGCGTCGACGCGGTGGCGCGTTCGGTCGACTAGCTTGCCGTCCTCGCTGTGGAGGCGGGCAACGGTCGCCCGCTCGCCCTCGATTGCCACGCCGAGGACGTCGACGACGCGCTCGTCGCGATTCACCACCGCATCGCCGCCGCCCTCGTGGAACGCCTCGACAGCGTCGAGTTTGTCCCGGAGCGCGGCGGCCCGCTCGAAGGCCTCGGCTTCGGCGGCGGCCTCCATCTCACGACGCAGCGGTTCGGCGAGGACGCCCGTCTCGCCTTCGAGGAACCGGACGACCGATTCGACGTCTTCGGCGTAGTCTTCCGCCGATATCTCGTCGGTACAGGGCGCCGTACACAGCCCCATCTCGTAGTCGAGACAGGGCCGCTCGCGGCCGGCGTACTTGTGGTCCGAACAGCCCCGCAGGCCGTAGGTCTCTCGGAGGGCCTTCAGCACCGTCTCGACCCGTCCCTTGTTCGTGAACGGGCCGAAGACCGTCGCACCGTCGTCGGGGTCTCTCGTCACCTCGATGCGGGGGAACGCGTGGTCGGTCAACTGCACCAGCGGGTAGGACTTGTCGTCCTTCAGGCGGACGTTGTACCGCGGCTGGTGGCGTTTGATGAGGTTCGCCTCCAACAGCAGCGCCTGCGTCTCGGTGTCGGTGACCGCGAAGTCGACCCCTTCGGCGGCGCCGACCATCCGTCGGATACGCTCGCCGCGGGGGTCGGCGTAGGAACGAACTCGACTCCGCAAATCGACGGCCTTGCCGACGTACAGCACCGACTCGCCGGCCTCGAAGAGATACACGCCCGGCTCTCCGGGCAATTCGCCGGCGCGCTCACGCACCGCAGCCGCGTCCATACCCGGGGTTGGACGCCGAGCGGTATCAGAATGACGTTAGGGGACTCCTCTCGACTACTTCCTGCTGCTCTCCAACTCGATGTCGAGGTCCGCCAGCAGTTCCTTCGCCTCCTCGCGCTTCTCCTGGTGGTCTTCGAGGAACGCCTCCATCAGTTCGGCGGCCTGCTCCTTACAGCCGCCACAGAGGCGTTCGCCGCCGACGCACTCCTCGTACACCTCGGCGGCGAAGTCGTCGTCGTCGTTGGCGAGCAGGTAGGCGTACAGCTCGTAGACGGGGCACTCGTCGGCCTTCCCGCCCAACTCGCGCTGCTTTTCGGCGGTTTCCCGTCCGCCGGTCGTCGCCGCCATCACCTTATCGTAGCCGTCTTCGGGGTCGTCGAGCAGGCTGATGTGTGAGGCGGGGTCCGACGAGGACATCTTCCCACCGGTGAGTCCGGTCATGAAGCGGTGATAGATGGACGACGGTGGGACGAAGCCGTAGCCACCGTTGTCGACTTCGACTTGGCGGGCGAGTTCCTCGGCCTCCTCGCGAGTGAGCTCGAAACTGTCGATGTGGCCCTCGTAAACGCGCTTTTCGCCGTCGATGGCCTCGATGAGCGCCTCGAACGCTTCGTCGGTCGCGTTGCGGTCGAAGAACCGAACCCGGGGTCGAAGCGGTTCTTTCCCGCCGGCCTTCAGCGTCTCGACGGTGTCCCACAGCGCCGTCGAATCGGGGGCTTCGGCTTCGAGCCACTCGGCGGCCTCGACACAGCGAACGTCCGATTCGGCGTCGTCCTCGGCCAGCGCCTCGTAGGCCTTCGCGACGAGCGCGCGTTCCTCGTCCTCCAACTCGAAACTCGCGTAGGCCTCGCTGACCTTGAAGAAGCGCATCCGGGTCGCCAAATCCCGGGCCAGTCGGACGTGGGGGTCCTGGTCGGGGCCGACGGGGATGACGGTGGGTTTCGGCTCTTCCAGTTGTGGATAGAGGATGTCGGCCATCTGGGTGACGACCGACTGCATGTGGGACACCGAGGTCTCGCCGTCGAAGCCGTAGATGCCTTCGAACTCCGCGAACCGGGCCTTCGAGCCGAGTTCGAAGGCGAGGTTACGCAGTTCCTCGTTCTCCGATTGGCGGTACAGTTCGCCTTCCTCGGGGTCGAAGCCCAACGCGAGCAACGACAGTAGGTAGCTCTCGGCGTGTTCGTCGATTTCGTCCCACGGAATCCCGCGAGCAGAGTGGGCTTCGAGGTCGGCGATGAGGCCATAGGCGTCGCCGCCCTGCTGTTGGTGCCAGATTATCTCGTCGAAGACGAGTTTGTGGCCGATGTGGGGGTCGCCGGTCGGCATAAAGCCCGACAGTGCGGCGAAGGGTTCGTCGTTGACCATCGCCTCGGCGACCGGTCGGTAGTCGCGGTGGCCGAAGATGACGCCCCGACGCATCAGGTAGTGGGGGTTCGGCACCTCGGGGAGGACGTCGTCGAACTCCTCGATGCCGAACTCCTCGAAGAGTTTCCGGTAGTCGTCGACGGTCGAGGACCCCCACGGGTCGAGGGCCGTCTCGTCGGCACCTGTCGCCCCGCCGTCCGTCCTCGGGGGCGTCGCTCCCTCGTGGGCGTCGTCGTCTGTCATGCAGTAGCGTCGGGTTGGTTCGCCCAAAAACCGTTCGCTTGGGTGTGAGCGCTTACGGGGTGAGCAATTCGAGCAGTTCCGCCTCGGTCGCGTTGCCACAGCGAACCGCTTCCCGCGGCGCACGACCGGCCTCGGCGACGGCTTCGATGGCTTCGCGGGGGTCGTAGCCGCGGTCCCGAGTCAGCCACGCCGCGGCGACGACGCCGGTGCGCCCGAGGCCGGCGTTGCAGTGCAGCGCGACCGACTCGCCGTCGTCGGCGTCTCGAAGCGCCCCCAGCGCCGCCCGGAGCGCCACCTCCTTCGGGAGGTGTCGGTCGCGAATCGGGACGTGGGCCGTCTCGAAGCGGTCGGCGTAGGCGTCGGGAAGGCCCCAACGCGTCGCCTCCGTCGAGGAGAGCAGGCAGACCACGCGGTCGACGCCAGCACCGGCTACCGTTGCCGTCCACTCCTCTAAGCCGCCGCCGAGATGGCCCGGTCGGCAGACGCCGTACACCGACGCTTCGGGTGCGACGGGCGCGAAATTGCACATCGTTACCGGCCCAACTCGGCGAGCAATCGCCCGAGGTGGACCCGATCGGAGTTCCCTTCGGACATCTCGAGGTCGACTTCACCGGCGAGTTCGTGGACGCGGGCCAACTGTCGGCCCTCGTAGCGACTCCGGGCGGCGGCGAGGAACTCCCTGAGGACCTCCTCGCCGTCGAACCCCTCGTCGTACAGCAGTTCGTCCAACCCCTTGCGAGCGTCCTCGAACTCCCCGGCATCGGCGTCGGCGAGGATGTCCGTCAACTCCTCGCGCATCCCCACGTCGCCCAGCGCGTCGTAGGCGGCCTGCATCGTCACCTCGTCTTCCGCCTCGTACGTCGTCTGGGCGCCGAGGATGGCCTTTCGGAGGTCGCCGTCGCCGTAGCCCGCGACGTACTCGATGCCGTCGGCGTCGTAGTCGACGCCCTCGCGGTCGACGATGCGCTCCAGCACCTCGACCGTCTCGTCGTGGGTCGGCGCCCGCATTGGAATCGGGAAACACCGCGACTCGATTGGCGGGATGAGTTTCGACGGTTGGCGGGTGGCGATGACGAACTGCGTCGCCTCGTAGTGCTGTTCCATTATCCGCCGCAGCGACTGCTGGAAGTCCTCGCGTATCGCCTCGGCGTTGTCCAGAAGGATGGTTCGGAAGTCACCCGAAACCGGCTGGTAGGCGGCCTGTTCTTTCAGCACGCGGCTTATCATGTCGCGTTTCGACAGCCGAGAGCGGCCGTCGAGGAAGTGACCGAACCGGGGGTCGTTCTTGATTTCCTTCTTCGTCCGGCCGAAGAAGTCCGCGACGTTGATTTCGACGAAGTCGTTGTCGGGGTCTTCGTGGGTTTCCTCGGCGAGTGCGCGAACGGCGGCGGTCTTGCCGGCGCCGCGTGGACCGTTGACGACGAGGTTCATCGGCTCCTCGGTCACGCGTTCGAGGTGGTCCCGCACCTCGGCCTGCGGTAGCTCGTCGACGGTGGGCGCGTGTTCGTCGGTCCACAGCGGCGCGTCCATACCCCTCGTTCGGACCCGCCTCGGCAAAAGCCCTCCTCTCTCGATGCGGCCGTTTCGCTGTCGCCCCGCCGACGCCGGGGTTTTTGCGTTCGGGCGTCGACGCGACGACATGGACATCGAGTTCGGAACCGACGGCTGGCGGACGACCGTCGAGGAGTTCACGACGCCCCGCATCCGCGCCGTCGGGCAGGCCGTCGCCGACTACGTACAGGAGGGGTCGGCCGACCCCGCCGTCGCCGTCGGCTACGACCCACGAGAAGGCTCCCGGGACGCCGCCGAGGAGTTGTGTCGCGTCCTCTGTGTCAACGGCGTCGACGCCCACATCCCCGACCGCGACACGCCGACGCCGGTCGTCGCCTGGACGGTCCTCGACCGCGAGTTGGACGGCGCGTTGCAGGTCACCGCCAGCCACAATCCACCCGAGTACAACGGCATCAAGTTCGTCCCCGAGGACGGCGCGCCGGCCATGCCGGGGGTGACCGACTGGCTGGCCGAGAACCTCCGGTCGCCCGACCCGCTCCCCGAATCCGAGTGGGGACGCGTTCGGGAATCCGACTTCGTCGAACCGTACCTCGACCACGCGCTGGCGTTCGCGGGGGAAGCGGGCCGCTCCGCCGACTGCTCGGGCGTCACCGTCGCCCACGACGCCATGCACGGCAGCGGCCGAGGCGTCACCGACGAACTGCTGGCGCGGGCCGGCGCGGAGGTGCTTCGACTCCGAAACGACGCCGACCCCGAGTTCGGCGGGTCGCCGCCGGAACCCTCCGCGGCCCGCCTCCGCGACCTCGAAACCCGAGTCACCGAGGGCGATGCCGACCTCGGGGTCGCCAACGACGGCGACTCCGACCGCATCGGCGTCGTCACGCCCGAACGCGGCTACGTCGACCCCAACTGGCTGTTCGTCGCGCTGTACGACTATCTGCTCGAAACCGACGACGGCGACGCCGTCCGAACGGTCTCGACGACGTTCCTCGTCGACCGAGTCGCCGAGGCACACGGTCAGTCGGTCCAGGAGACGCCGGTCGGGTTCAAATGGGTCGCCGAGGCGATGGGCGAGTACGACGCGTTGGTCGGCGGCGAGGAGTCGGGCGGCTTCGGCGTCCGCGGCCATCTCCGAAACAAGGACGGCGTTCTCGTCGCCCTGTTGGTGGCGGCCGCCCACGCCGAGGAGTCCCTCGACGACCGCCTCGACCGCCTCCGCGCCGAACACGGCGACATCGTTCAGGACCGCATCAGCGTCGACTGCCCCGACGAGCGCAAGACCGCCGTCCTCGACGAGTTAGACGGGTCGATTCCCGACAGCGTGGCGGGGACGGCCGTCGAGTCGGTCGGCACCGCCGACGGCTTCAAACTGGTGCTCGAAGACGGGTCGTGGCTGCTCGTCCGCCCCAGCGGGACGGAGCCGAAACTCCGCGTCTACGCCGAGGCCGGCGACAGGGGGCGCGTCGAGGAACTGCTCGAATCGGGCGCGGAACTGGTCCGGCCGCTCATCTGAGATACCCGCGACACCGCTCGCCGTCGCAGTCGATGTCGAAGCCAAGCGGTTCGTAGAACGGGCGAACACTGGGGTCGAACTCGGCGGTCAGTTCCGGCCGCCGGTCGGCCGCCGCTTCGACGAGTGCCGACCCGACGCCCTGTCCGCGCCGGCCGGGACGGACCGCGACCGCATCGATTTCGTTTCCATCGAGGACGAGTGCGCCGAGTACGCGGGCGTCTTCGCGGGCGACGAGTACCGTTCCCTCCGCCAGCACCGCCTCGTCGAGTTCAAGCATCGCGGCGTTACAGATGGCTCGGGCCGCGGTCACTTCCTCCGAAGTCGCTTCCTCGACCCTCATCCGCCCTTGATGAGCCGCAGGACGCGAACGTGGTCGGAATCGACCGTCCGGTCTTCGGGAACCGGGTTGCCGTCGACCAGCGCCGACGCCTCGTGCGTCGAGAGGCCGACCGATTCGAGCACGTCGCCGTAGGTGGCATCGGCCGGCAGGTCGAGGTCGTGGCTCTCTCCGCCGACGACCTCACAGGTCACGCGCATGGGCCAACGGACGCGCCGAGGCGGTTTCAGGGTGCCGCTATATCTCCGCGAGGCCGCCCCGGTTCCGCGAGACGAGTTCGTAGATTCGGCGCGCACCGAGGGCGACGACGCCCGCCCCGAGCAGGAAGACGACCGCCTGGAGCAACGGGCCGACGTACGGCAGGAAGCCCAGAACGGTGACGGCGACGACGCCGATTACGACGGCGAGATAGCGGTTGTCGTAGTCGGTGTAGGACAGCGCCCACGCGCCGACGGCGTACTGTCCGTAGACGGCGGCCACCCACGCACAGACGAGCGCCAACGCGAGCAACGCGACGGCCAGCGGCAGGCCGACCAGCGTCACCGCAAGTACGACGACGGCGAGTGCGGTCCCTACGACCGCCAGCAGTCCCGTTCCCGCCGTCCGGAACGGTTCGCTCCACACGGTCCGTGCGGCGGCGTCGGCGAACTTCGGTGCGGCGTACACGAGAAGGACCCCCAACAGCAAATCGCCGACGAACATGAACACGCCGAAAATCGTCAACAACGGGTCCAGCGGTGGTACGAGGGCGAGGTCGCTCGTCCCTTGTGTGATTCCCTCGACGGTTCCGCCCTCGTCGACGAGTTCGCCCCCGTACGTCAGGCCCCCCTCGACGACGGCGGTTTCGGCGAGCGTGGTTCGACCCGCGAAGACGTTGGCGTCGCCGCCGACGGTGCCCGCGATGGTCACGTCGCCGGCGACGGCGCCGAACGAGCGGTCGACGCTTCCCGACTCGCCGAGCGTGACGCTGCCGGCGTAGGCGAGGGCGTTGCCGCCGACGGTGCCGTTGAGGTACACGTCGCCGCCGTAGGCCCGGACGATGCCCGTCACTTCCGCGCCCTCGGCGATACGAACATCGCCGCCGTAGACACGGAGGTCGCCGTCGACGGTGCCGGTGACGACGACCGTTCCGCCCGCCGCCGACACGTCGCCGGTCTGGTTGCCGTCGACGACGACCGACCCGCCGACGCGAGTGTCGGCGGCGGCGATTCCGGGGAGCAGGGCGACCGCGAGGACGAGCGCGAACAGGAGGGCGAACGAGCGGCGCATGGGCGACCAATCAACGGATTCACCTAAACGCTTTCCGCCCGTCTCGGGGGGTTTATACTCGGCCGGAGTCTCCCATCGGACATGAGCGAGGCTGCCGCCGAGGACCGCGGGCGGGAGATTTGGATTGAAAAGTACCGCCCCCAGACACTGGAGGAGGTCGTCGGTCACGAGGGCATCACACAACGGCTGAAGCAGTACATCGCACAGGAGGAACTGCCGCATCTGTTGTTCGCCGGCCCAGCGGGAACCGGGAAGTGCGTCACCGGCGAGACACCCGTTTTGACGAATCGAGGCGTCGAGCAGATGGGAGCGGTGGTCGGGGACGAAGATGGATTCGAAGCACCGTCCGAGGACCTCGAAGTGGCGACGTACGACGAGAGCCGCGGCTTCGAGTTCGTCTCCCCGTCTCACGTCTTCGGCAAGGAGGCTGACGACCTCGTTCGAGTCGCCACGCGAGATGGCAATGAGGTGACCGTGACGCCGGAACATCGTCTCCTGACTGTCGGCCCCGATGGCCTCTCGTGGACACGAGCGGAACAATTGGAATCGGGCGACCGCATCGCACGCCCCGAAACGACGCCACTCCCCCACGGCGAGGGAGACATCGACTGGATTGACGAACTCGACGGTGACCGGATTTTCGTCCACGTGTCCGAGTCGTTCGCCTCCGAACACGGTATCTCGGTGGTCGAAGACCACGTCGGACTCAAACGAGAGGTGTTCGAGGGAATCCGTTCCGGGTTGACGGACGACGAAATCGCAGCAACGGTGAATACACCGAAAAAAACCGTCCAAGCATATCGTCGGCAGGCGGCCGATATTGACTTCGAGTCACTGTCGACGGTGTGTTCACTCTCTCATCTTCGTTCGCTCGATGTTTCCCGGTCGACGCTTCGGAACCACATCGAGGCGATTCAGTACGTCTCTCCGAACAACCGACGCTCCGAGCCGGTCAAACCGCCGTGGGAACTGACCACTAAACTGGCTCGTTTCGTCGGGCTAGCACTGGCGGAAGCCCGTATCGACGGTTCCCGAATCAAGTTCTACAACGACGACGCCGGTCTTCTTGATGCATTCACTGAAGCGTCCCGGTTGTCGTTCGGTATCGACCCGAAGACGGGCGAACAAAAAGGAGTCTCTTATCGAAGTGTCGATAACAAAACGGTCGTTCACTACTTGAGACAGTGCTTCTCGGTTTTCGACGATAGCGAGACAGTCGGCTCCCGACTCGTCCGCGCCCCGGCCGACAGCAGACGAGCATTCCTCCAGGCGATGTTCGACGCAGAAGGCCACGTGACCGAGAAGGGGATGGTGGAACTCACACAGAAGGACGGGGATATCATCACCTTACTGTCGTATCTGCTGAGTGGTGAAGGGGTTCCGACCCGGCGGAAGACCGAGCGAAAGGCGGCGACGAACGGTTCTGGAGAGAAGCGAGCGTATCATACCCTCTACGTTTCGAGCGCATCGGCACTGTCTCGATTCGAGGACCGTATCGGCTTCTCGATGTCGACGAAATCCGGGCGACTGTCGACGAATGCCAACCGAGAGCCAAATCCGAACCACGATACGATACCTGCTCAATCCGCGGTTGACGACCTTTGTTCGGCGTTGTATCTGCCGAAAGACGAACTGGTGACGGGGACGCTAAACCCGAATTCGCCCGGACGGGAAAATCACCTCGAAGACATTGAGCGCGTACTCGATGCAGCTGCTGAACGACTCGAAACGGCACAGGAAGCCCTCGAAAGCGTTCAGAGTCTCGAAGCAGACATCGAACGAATCGAGGCACTACCGGCGACGTGGGTCGCCTCACGGGACCGATTGGAGCCTATCGAAACCCGTCGGGAACTCAGTGCCGAAACCGGCGTCAGGTCCGACCGGTTGTTGGAGTATTCCGACGGTCGACGAACACCGGAACGACAGCGTACGACAGTGCTTCTCGAACCAACCGGCGAAGTCGAAGTAACGCCCGATACGTCTGCCGTTCAAACAGCCCTACAGGCGGCTATCGAAGGACTCGGCGTTCCCTACAACCACATCGCCGAGGGGACGGAACTCCGCGGAACTGACGTAATCAATCTCTTGGAGAACGACGACCATGCGCTGTCGACGACCCCCCGGTTCCGGACGGTCGCAGAACGAATCCGGGAAACCGCGGCGGAGATGCTCTCCGAGGAAGTCCTCGAAGCGCTTCGAACGCTCGATACGCTCGCCCGCGGTGACCTTTACTTCGACGAGGTCGACTCAATCGAAACCGTCGAAGAGCCACAGCGAGTGTACGACTTGACGGTCCCGGAGACGCGAAACTACATCGCCGGGGCCGTTCCGAGCGTGATGCACAACACCACCTCGGCCGTCGCCATCGCCAAGGAAATCTACGGCGACGACTGGCGGGAGAACTTCCTCGAGTTGAACGCCTCCGACCAGCGGGGTATCGACGTGGTTCGAGACCGAATCAAGTCCTTCGCCCGTGCCTCCTTCGGCGGCTACGACCACCGAATCATCTTCCTCGATGAGGCCGACGCACTCACTTCGGACGCCCAGTCGGCGCTCCGCCGGACGATGGAGCAGTTCTCCGACAACACCCGCTTTATCCTCTCGTGTAACTACTCCAGTCAAATCATCGACCCCATCCAGTCCCGCTGTGCTGTCTTCCGGTTCTCGCCGCTCGGCGACGAGGCGGTCGAAGAGCAAATCCGAATCATCGCCGACGCCGAGGGCATCGAGTTGACCGACGACGGCGTGGACGCGCTGGTGTACTCGGCCGACGGCGACATGCGGAAGGCCATCAACGGCCTGCAGGCCGCCGCCGTGATGGGCGAAACCGTCGACGAGGAGGCGGTCTACGCCATCACCTCGACGGCCCGGCCCGAGGAAATCCGCGCGATGGTGACGAAGGCACTCGACGGCGACTTCACGGCCGCCCGGGCCGACCTCGATTCGCTGCTCACCGAGGCCGGCATCGCCGGCGGCGACATCATCGACCAGATGCACCGGTCGGTGTGGGAGTTCGACCTCGAAGAGCGGCAGGCGGTTCGACTGATGGAGCGGGTCGGCGAGGCCGACTACCGCATCACCGCGGGCGCAAACGAGCAAGTACAGTTGGAGGCGCTGTTGGCGTCGTTGTCGTTGGAGGAGTAGCGTCGGCGCGAGCGAAGAGAGCGCCGTTCTCCGGACGTGAACGGAGTGAGCGTCCGGTCTTTTTCATCGACGTTTTTCGAGGAGTGGTGGGCGAGCGAAGCGCGCGCACCCGACGCGGAAAAAGGTCGGGGGTCGTTGTCGCTGAACGAAGAGTAGCGCCGGCGCCGAAGCCGCCCGACTACTCGCCGATTCCCTCCGCCAGTTCGAACGCGACTTCGACTTCCGCTTGGTACTCCCGTTCGGCCTGGTCTAACTCGACGGCTTGGTTCTCGACGGACACCCACATGAGGTTCTCCAGGGTCTCCTCGGCGCGGGAGACGGCGTCGTCGACCGCACCTTCGAAACTCTCGTTGCTCCGTCCGATGAGCCTGACTTTCTTGAACACCATTTCATTCGACTGTGGGCGCCGCTGGGTGAACAATCGAGAGGGTACTTCTCACGGGGTGGGAACCGAGCCGTTGCTTCGAGTGTCCGTCGCCGGCGTCAGTGGCGGTCGACGATGGCGATGTCGGTTTCGAGGTCGTCTATCTGTTTGAACGTCGGCGGTGACACGAGTCGGGAAGCGACGCTTCGGTCGCCGCTGGAGCCGATGACGATGAGGTCGTTTTCCGGTGCCGAGCGCAGGAGGAAGTCGTGAATCGAGGCGTTCGGGACGCGAGTCTCGACGGTTCCGTCGATGGTCTCCGCGAGGTTGGCGAGCATCTGGGTGGCGTTCCGGCGCCGCTTTTCGGAGTCGATGCAGTGGGCGATGCTGACGTGCCCTATCGGTCCCGCCAGCCTGAGTGCGAAATCTATCATGTTGTGGGCGGTGTCTCCCGCCTGCCGCACCGGGACCATGATGCGTCGCCAGCGCTGTCTGCCGTCACAGGAGCGGTGTATCAACACGTCTCGGTTCGCTTCGAGGAGTCGCTTGATGAACGGCGTCACCTCGCTGCCGTCGGTTTCGTACGGGGCGACGATGAGGTCGCAGTTGGCTTCGCTGGCGACCTGTCGGACGGTTTCGGCCCGAGAGGGGCCCGCTGCCGCGACGACGATTTGACAGGGCACCCCGAGGTTCGTCTCGATTCGCGATGCGAGCGACTCGAGTTCGGACACCGCCGCCGCAGTCGTCGGGTCCATCCCGTCGTCGCCCTCGGTGTCGGGGTCCGGTTGACCCCTCAACCCGTCGCCGCCGTCGGCGACGACTCCGGTGGGTCGGCCGCCGTCCCGTGCGGTCTCCAGGTCCTCTTCGACGACGTCGAGCAGCACGACCTTCCCGGCGTCGTGGGCGGCGGCGAGGCGCGCGCCCAGCATGGCCGTCGCCTCGGCGAACTCGCCCCGAATCGGGACGAGGACGTGGTCGTCGCCCTCGATGGATTCGTACAGATAGCGCGCCCGCTGCTCGTAGAACAGATCCCGCCAGACGGCGAAGCCGACGGCGACGATGCCCGAGGAGACGAAGACGCTCACGACGAACGACAGCCGACGCGTGGGGTCGACAAGCAGTCCGAGAAGCGCCATCGAGAACGCCGCGGCCTCTTCGATGTCGAGTCCCCACGTGAGGAGTCCCGCGAGAAACACCGCGAAGGCGGCGCCTGCGGCGTCGACTTCGATTGCACTCGGTGGCAACTCGGGGTAGACGAACCGGATGGCGACCTCCATGGCGACCCACGAACAGATGGCACCGACCGAGAGGCCGGCGACGAACCGGACCGGCGAGGCGTACTCGCTTTCGGGGTTGGCAAACAGCGCGTACGTGCCCGCCGCCAGCGGCGGCAGGACGAAGAAGGAGACGTAACTCGAGCGGTTCGAGAGATGCGTCATCAGCGCGATGAGGGCGGGGACGAAGAGGAGTATCGAGACGTGGATGAGCGTCGAGGTCTCTTCGAGGCGCCGGCGGACGATGCGGAACCGCCGACGGACACTCCCGAGCGACAGTCGGGTTCCGATACCGAGCCAATCGCGCATACCTGTGGTCGAGCGTCTCCGACGGCTTGGCCGTTTCGACCATGGAGCGCTTGACGTCGCGGGAAGCGAATCCGTAAAGACGGAGGTATCGATTCGGCTCGCACCCGATTCGGGCGGTCCGAGCGCCTCGAAAACCCTTTAGCCGACGACGGGCCAAACAGGAGTAATGAGTGACCTCGACGAGGAGTATCAGCTCGAGTATTTCCACGACGAGGGGTTCGTACGGAAGGAGTGCCCGTCGTGTGGAGCACACTTCTGGACCCGCGACGAGGAGCGAGAACTGTGTGGGGAGCCGCCGTGTGCCGACTACGAGTTCATCGACGAACCGGGCTTCGAGGACGAGTACAGTTTAGAGGAGATGCGCGAGGCGTTCCTCTCGTTTTTCGAGGAGCACGGCCACGAACGCATCGACCCCTACCCGGTCGCGGCGAACCGCTGGCGCGACGACGTGCTGTTGACCCAGGCTTCGATTTACGACTTCCAGCCGCTTGTCACCTCTGGGCAGACGCCGCCGCCGGCGAACCCGCTGACCGTGAGCCAGCCCTGTATCCGGATGCAGGACATCGACAACGTCGGCAAGACGGGCCGACACACGATGGCCTTCGAGATGATGGCCCACCACGCGTTCAACGCCCGCGAAGACCTCGAGGACCCCGGCCAGTACGCCTACGAGGGCGAGGTGTACTGGAAGAGCGAGACCGTCGCCTACTGTGACGAGTTGCTCGACTCGATGGGCGCCGACATCGAGGACGTCACCTACATCGAGGACCCGTGGGTCGGCGGCGGCAACGCCGGACCCGCAATCGAGGTCATCTACCGCGGCCTGGAGTTGGCCACCCTCGTCTTCATGTGCATGGAGCAGGACCCCGACGGGGAGTACGAACTCAAAGACGGGAACACCTACTCTTATATGGACACCTACATCGTCGACACCGGCTACGGGTTAGAGCGGTGGACCTGGATGTCCCAGGGGACCCCGACGGTGTACGAGGCCGTCTACCCCGAGATGATTTCGTTCCTGAAGGACAACGCCGGCATCGAGTACACCGACGACGAGGAGGCACTCGTCAACCGCGCGGCCCGACTGTCGGGACAACTCGACATCGACGATGTCGACGACGTGGAGGCCGCCCGCGACAACATCGCCGACAAACTCGACGTGTCGACGAGCCGCCTTCGTGAACTCGTCGAACCGCTGGAGGACATCTACGCCATTGCCGACCACTGCCGGACGCTCGCGTACATGTTCGGCGACGGTATCGTCCCCTCGAACGTCGGCACGGGGTATCTCGCCCGGATGGTCCTCCGTCGGACCAAGCGGCTGTGTGACACCGCCGGCGTCGACGCGCCGCTGGACGAACTCGTCGACATGCAGGCCGACCGCCTCGGCTACGAGAACCGCGACACCGTCCGCGACATCGTCCGCACGGAGGTCGAGAAGTACCGCGAAACGCTCGAACGCGGCGGCCGACAGGTCGAACGCCTCGCCAGCGACTACGCGGCGAAAGGCGACCCGATTCCGCTGGAAGAAGTCCTCGAGCTGTACGACTCCCACGGCATCCAGCCGGACATGGTCGAGGACATCGCCGCCGACCACGGCGCCGACGTGGAGATTCCCGACGACTTCTACTCGCTGGTCGCGGCCCGCCACGGCGGCGAGGAGGCCTTCGAAGAGGAAGAGGGCGCCGAAACCGATGACGACCGGATCGCCGACCTCCCCGACACGGAGAAACTGTACTACGAGGACCCCGAACGGACCGACTTCGAGGCGGTCGTCCTCGATGTCATCGAGCGAGAGGTCGACGACGAAACCCGCTACGACGTGGCGCTCGACCAGACGATGTTCTACCCCGAAGGTGGCGGCCAGCCCGCGGACACGGGGACGCTCGCCACCGACGAGGTGACCGTCGAGGTCACTGACGTACAGGAGGTCGACGGCGTCGTCCTCCATCGCACCGACGAGAGCCCGGGGAAAGGCGAGTTCGTCCGCGGACAAATCGACGCAACTCGGCGCAAGCGGCTGATGCAACACCACACCGCGACCCACATCGTCGGCTATGCGGCCCGGGAGGTCCTCGGCGAGCACGTCCGGCAGGCGGGCGCCCAGAAGGGAACGGAGTCATCGCGGTTCGACATCCGCCACTACGAGCGCATCAGTCGCGAGGAGGTCAAACGCATCGAGCGAGTCGCAAACGACCTCGTCACCGACAACGTCGCGGTGAAACAGGAGTGGCCCGACCGCCACGAAGCCGAGGAGGAACACGGCTTCGACCTGTATCAGGGTGGTATCCCGCCGGGACAGAACCTCCGGCTCATCCGGGTCGCAGAGGACGTACAGGCCTGTGCGGGCACCCACGTCACGCGGACCGGCGACATTGGCACCATCAAAATCCTCTCGACGGAGCGGGTTCAGGACGGCGTCGAGCGGCTGACGTTCGCGGCGGGCGACGCCGCAATCGAGGCCACCCAGCGCACCGAAGACGCCCTCTACGAGGCGGCGGACACCTTCGACGTCTCGCCACAGGAGGTCCCCGACACCGCCACGCGGTTCTTCTCGGAGTGGAAGGAGCGCGGCAAGCAAATCGAGGACCTCAAAGAGCAACTCGCCGAGGTCCGCGCACAGGGCGGCGGCGACGACGCCACCGAGGTCGACCTCGGCGAGGCGACGGCGGTCGTCCAGCGGGTCGACGCCGACATGGACGAACTCCGGGCGACGGCCAATGCCCTCGCCGACGAGGGCAAGGTCGCCGTCCTCGGCAGCGGCCTCGACGGTGCGACGTTCGTCGTCGCGGTGCCCGACGGCGTCGACCTCAACGCCGGGTCGGTCGTCGGTGAACTCGCCGCGAAGGTCGGTGGCGGCGGCGGCGGCCCGCCGGACTTCGCACAGGGCGGCGGTCCCGACGTCGAGGCGCTCGACGACGCCTTGGCCGAGGCGCCCGACGTGTTACGGCAACTGCGGGAGGCCTGAGGACGGTTCGTTTTCGGCGCGGTCGCTGGTTCGGCCGAAAGAGGGGAAAATGGGGAACGTGGACGAGGAGCGGTCGCGTCGTTGCGTTACTCGTCGTCTTCGTCGTCGCCGCCGACGGTGACGTCTTCGAGGCGGTCCTCGAGTTCGTTGAAGCGGTCGGCCTGCTCTTCGAACTGCTCGGAGAGCTGTTGGAGTTGGTCCTCGAAGCGGTCGGCGAGGTCGTCGGCCTGCTCGGAGACACGCCCCTGGGCGTCCTCGGCCTGCTCGTCGAGTTGGTCCTGCAGTTCCTCGAGCTGTTCGGTGAACTCCTCGACGGCGTCGACGAGTTGGCCTTCGACGTCCTCGTTGAGGTCGATGAGGAACTCCAGCTGCGTGCTGAGGTTTTCGAGGGCGTCCTCGCTGAACTCGTCGTAGCTCTCGCCGACGGAGTCGTACTCCTCGTCGAGGGTGTCGTAGGCCTCGTCGGACTGCTCTTCGAGGGTGTCGAACGTCTCGTCGACGGAGTCACGGAGGTCTTCGAGCGTCGAGGAGCCGCCCGAGACGGACTCGGCGGCGTCCAGCGACGTGTGCACCGACTGCCGGGAGAGCCGGAGCGCCTGCCGTTGGATGTCGCGTTGGGTGTCGACGCCGCCGTAGACGGTGTCGCTCATCTCCCGTGGCAGGGTCATGACGTCCTCGATGACGTCTTCGGTCTGTCTAATCGTGTCGCGTTGCAGTTGGAACAGCGTGGCAATCGGTGAGTTGTCGTCGTCAGTCATAGTTGGATTCCGGTATGGGACGAGCGGACGGCGCCGAGCGGGGCCGGCCGATGGGACGAGACCGGCCGCCGAGGGGAACGACGGTCCGGTCGGAGACCGGGTTCGCCGCCGGCGAACCGTCCGTTCGTTGCACCACCCGTTTTCCTATTGGCGAACGAATAACTTAAAACTTGGCACTAGAATACATCTGTTACCATAGAATGGTATCGAGAACCTAAATTTCGCGGCGTCGGACCGCCGGTCGGCGACGACCCGAGACGTGTAAATTAAAGTCCCATTACCAAAATACAGAAACGTGACAGGAAGCGAACCGTCCCGAAACGCCGTCACTCGCCCGCACGCGTCGGTTCGACGACGCACGGTACGGTGCCGGGGTGTGGACGGTCTCGCCGTCAGTTTCACCACGGAGACCCAAGCGTGATGTCCCTCGTCGATTTCCTCCCGGGCCTTCCGTACGGCCTCCAGTGGCGACTGGTACTCATCCCCTTCATCACCGGAGTTATCGGCTACGGGACCAACTGGGTCGCTATCCGGATGCTGTTTCACCCCGTCGAGTTCGCGGGCTTTCGACTCCCGGGACTGAAGAGCGTCGCCCCGAGTCTACCGCGGAAACTCCAGCAGATACCCGGCGTGATGGAGGGACTGGTCGGCTGGCAGGGCATCATCCCCTCCCGGTCCGCCCGGATGGGCACCATCGCCGCCGAGAAGGGAATCGCCCGAATCGCGACCGAGCGGGAGTTCTACGAGGAGTTCGACCCCGAGGAAATCGCGACCCACATCGTCACCAACTCCGAGGACGAAATCCGCCGACTCACCGACGAGACGCTCCGCGAGGAGCATCCGGCGCTGTGGAACGACACCCCTCAGCCGGTTCGGGAACTGGTACACGCACGCGTCCAGGCGCAACTGCCCCGTATCGCCGACGAGATTACCGAACGAATCGGCGAGAACATCGACGAACTGCTCGACATCAACCTCATGATAACGAACCACCTCGACGAGAACCCCGAGTTGCTCAATCGGCTGTTCCTCGAAGTCGGCGACCGCGAACTGAAGTTCATCGTCAACTCCGGGTTCCTCCTCGGCACGTTCCTCGGCGTGTTCACCATCCCGCTGTTCCTCTACATCGACCGGTGGTGGGTGCTCCCGATGGCCGGTGTGGCCGTCGGTTACATGACTAACTGGATTGCCCTGAAAATCATCTTCCTCCCCATCGAGGAGCGCCGGCTCGGCCCGTTCCGACTGCAGGGGCTGTTCATCAAACGCCAACCGGAAGCCGCCGAAAAATACGCCGAAATCGTCGCCGACGAAATCGTCACGATTTCCAACGTCGCCGAGAACCTCATGTACGGAAGCCAATCGGACCGCACACGAAAGATGATTCGAGACGCCATCCGACCGGAAGTCGACCGCGCTGTCGGTCTCGCCGGCCCGTTCGTCCGCATGACGACGGGGAGTGACGAGTACGAGCGCGTCCGGGAGCGGTTCGCCGAAGAGAGCGTCGACCGGACGATATCGCCGCTGTCGGACCCCGAGTTCAACGCCGAGCGCAGCGAGTCCATTCGACGGCTGATACGCGACCGCATTCGGGCCCTCACGCCGCCGAACTTCGTCCAACTGCTCCGGCCGGCCTTCATCGAAGACGAGTGGATGCTCATCGTCCTCGGTGCGGTGCTCGGGTTCGTCGCTGGCTGGCTCCAACTGCTGGTGGTGACCGCCGTATGAGCGACGATGCCCCCGACGGCGAGGACACGCCTGAAGACGCCGAGAAGCCGCTCGACGGGCCAGAGGACATCGAGGTCGATGTCGACGCAACCGAGGGAGGCGATATGGCTCCCCGCGAGGTCGAACGCGTCTTCTCGCTCTTAGAGGAGGCCACCGCCGAGGACGCCCTCGAGGGCCGACAACTCCGGCGACTCCTCTCGGTACTGGAAAACGCCGTCGCCAGCCCCTCCGAGACGAACCCCGAGACGTTCGCGGAGTTGGTGTCGCTTCTCGAAGAGACCATCGTCGCGCCCGACGACCTCGACGACGTGGACGTCGACGGGCTCTTGTCGGTCCTTGAGGAAGCCGTCGCTGGCACGACGACGGCCGACTCCGAGAGCCTCGAAGAACTGTTCGACGTGGTCGGCGAGGGACTCACCGACCCGACGGCCATCGAACCCGAGGACGTCGAGCGGTTTCGGGCCGGTCTCGAGGACGCCATCGTCGACCTCACCGACCCTGCCTCGGGTGGCATCGGCGGGCTGTTCCCCATTCCCGGTATGGCCGGGGCCCCACCCGAGGATATCGCCGAGACCGACGACACCTACGACATGTTCCGCATCGCGCGCATCGGCGCCGCGATGACACAACGAGCGACGGGTTATTCCGTCGAATCCGGCATCCGAACCGGCACGCGGATGGCGTATGCGGCGACCAACGCCGAGTCGCCGGCCCGCCTCCTCACCGAGAGCCGCGCCATCGCACTCGACGAACTCCAGCGGGCGGGCGTCGACATCGGCGACGAGCAGGCCGACTGGCTCGAATCCCACGAGGACGACCTCGTCGACAGCCGACCGATAACGGCGGAGACGCTCCGGGAGCGCGGCGAGCGGCTCCTCTCGAAATCCGCGGAGGTCGGTCGCGACGAGACGATTCACCCCGCCTTCCCCTCGGTCCTCGAACAACTGGCCGCCGACGAGGCGCGCATCCTGCGGCTGCTCGCAGAGGAGGGGACACAGGCGACGATGAACGTCCGAGACAAGAATATCATCCCGTTCAAATCGACGCTCGTCGCGGAGAACCTGACGATGATAGGCAGCGACGCTGGCTGTCGGTATCCCGACCGGACGCCGGTGTACCTCAAGAACCTCGAACGGCTCGGACTCATCGACTTCTCGGATGAACCGATAGAGGACCTCAAACAGTATCAGGTGCTCGAGGCGCAATCGCACATCGAAGCCGCACGCGAGGCTGCAGACCGACCGAAAGCGGTGTACGGGAGCGTCAGGCTGTCGCCGTTCGGTGTCGACTTCTGTGAGACGTGTCTGCCCGTCTCGGTGAACGTCGAACGGCGGGAACGCACCTTCCGCGAAGAGAGTTAGAAGGAGACCTGTTCGGGACCGTTCTCGCCGATGGAGGGCGCATCGCGGTCGGAGTAGTTCTCCCGGCCGATGGCGTTCTTCGACACCGCCGAGTAGGCCGCCAGTCGGGCGTCGTCGGCGTCCTCGAAGGTCGTCTCGCCAAGACGACCCAGTGCCTCGCCGAACGTCTCCTCGCCGTTGGGAACCTCCAGTTCGAGCTCGCCGTACTCCTCGATGAGCTCAGTCGCAGTCGCGGGATACGTGTGGGCATCGATTCGGTCGTCGACGTTCGCGAGCAGTTGCATATCTACTCCTCTCTCCCTAACCTTCATGAATGTTGGCTATAATCTCCTTCCCCGGATATAAGGTCATCTAGCGAGGCCGGACGGCAGAAGCGAGGGTGCTTTGACGGTCGCGCACCGTCTTTGAGTATGGTCGTCGCGGACCTTCACGTACACACGACGAACTCCGACGGGACGCTGACGCTGTCGACGCTGCCCGACGCCGCAAAGCGGGCGGATGTCGACGTCGTCGCCGTCACCGACCACGACCGAACCCATCCCGAACTATCGACGCCCGTCGCACACCTCGACGGCATCACGGTCGTCCACGGCATCGAGTTGCGGGTCGAAACGGACACCGAACGAATCGATTTGCTCGGCTACGGCGTCGTACGCACGGACGAACTCGACGCGCTCGTCGAATCGCTCCAGACAAACCGCATCGAACGGGGCCGACGCATCATCGAGTCCGTCGAGGAGCGCCTCGGCGTCGAGTTGCCCGTGGAACCGCGGGAGGGACTCGGCCGTCCTCACATCGCCCGCGCCGTCGCCGAGGTCACCGACTACGAGTACACCGAGGTGTTCGACGAACTCATCGGCGACGACGGGCCCTGTTATGTCGCCCGCGACATCCCCTCCTTCGAGAGGGGGCGGTCGGTCCTCGAGGACGCCTGCGGCATCGTCGGCCTCGCACACCCCTACCGATACGACGACACCGAGGCGGCACTCGAACGCTGTTCGGAACTCGATGCGGTCGAGCGATTCTACCCCTACGGCCGCGAGGTCGATACCCGTCCGCTGGACCGGGCCATCGAGAACTACGACCTCCTCGCCACCGGCGGCAGCGACGCCCACGAGGAGACGCTCGGAAAAGCGGGACTGGACCGCGAGGACTACCGGCGTTTCCGTACGGCGCTGTGACGAGCGCTGGGTTCAAACCGCTCGGTCACGTACCCCCGGGTATGCAGTGTCACTACTGTGATGAGGAGGCCGC
The DNA here is from genome assembly GCF_013391635.1 of Natronomonas gomsonensis. Lineage (GTDB taxonomy): Archaea > Halobacteriota > Halobacteria > Halobacteriales > Haloarculaceae > Natronomonas > Natronomonas gomsonensis_A. Next base: position 743,712 of record NZ_JACAWU010000001.1, read on the forward strand.
CGTCGCCGTCGAGAAAGACCACATCAAGGTCGGCCTCTGTGAACGGCACCTCCGCGAGCGGATGGAGGAACTCTCCGACTCCGAGGCGCTCGAGGACATCGAGGGGCAAATAGAGGACGCTCTGGAGTAACCCCTCCTCCATCCTTTTGCCCATCTCACACTTTCACCTCGCCGGCTCCCGCCCGAACGGTCGGCAACTCTTTTAGCGCGCCGCGCGTTCGTTAGCCCATGCTCGACGACCAGACCTGTCTCGTAACCGGTTCCTCCCGAGGTATCGGCCGCGCGGTCGCCGAAGAACTCGGACGGAACGGTGCCGATGTCGTTGTGAACTACCGCTCCTCGGTGACCGAAGCCGAGGACGTCGTCGACACTATCGAAGACGAAGGTGGTACCGCCATCGCCGTCCAGGGGAACGTCGCCGACTACGACGAGGTCGACGCGATGTGTTCGGAGATTCACGACGCCTTCGGCTCGGTCGATGTCCTCGTGAACAACGCCGGTATCACCGTCGACAAGAAGTTCGAAAACATGACTCGGGACGACTGGCAGCGGGTTCTCGACGTGAATCTGGGCGGCGTGTTCAACTGCACCCACTGTCTGTTCGACGACATCAAGTCGGCCGACGACGGCCGGCTCATCAACATCTCGTCGGTTGTCGGTCAGCAGGGCAACTACGGGCAGGCGAACTACGCGACGACGAAGTCCGGACTGTTCGGCTTCACCCGGACGCTCGCACTTGAACTGGCCTCCTCGGGGTCGACGGCGAACTGCGTGGCCCCCGGGTTCGTGAAGACGGACATGTTAGAGACGGTTCCCGAACGGGTCCAAGAGAAGATTCTCCAGCGGATTCCCCTCGACCGGTTCGCGACGCCGGAGGACGTAGCGGGTATCGTCCGCTTCGTCGCCAGCGAGGACGCCGGCTACATGACCGGCCAGATTCTCGCCGTCAACGGCGGCATGGAGTGGTAACAACACCCACTTTTTACTCCATCGGGTTCCGCGCCTGCGGCGCGGAACCGTTCTCTGCTCACAGCGACGAAGTCGCCGTTCGCACGGTCAGCGGGACCTCCGGTCCCGCTCGACTCGCAAAAACTTGGGGAAAAACGACCCGGCGACTCAGCCTTCAGCCTCGCCGCCGGCGAACCGCTCGTTCGCTTCGCTCCCTCGCGGATGCTCTGTTCTCGTCAACCGCCACCTGCCGAAACCCTTCTGTCGCTTCCTCACGTCCGTCTCCGCCAATGCGCGTCTCCGTCATCGGCGGCTCTAGCATCGACACCGAAACCTACGGGCAAGCGCGGGAGGTCGGTCGACTGCTCGGCGAGCGCGGCCACACCGTCGTCTGTGGCGGCCTCGGCGGCGTGATGGAAGCCGCCTGTCGCGGCGCACGGGAACACGACGCCGAAACAGTCGGCATCTTGCCCGTCGAAGACCGCGAGGCGGCCAACGAGTGGGTGACGACGCCCATCGCGACGGGGTTGGGCCACGCCCGGAACCCGCTGGTCGTCATGAACGGTGACGCGGTCGTCGCCATCGACGGCGCTGCGGGGACGCTCTCGGAGTTGGGCCACGCCCTCGTTTTCGACCGCCCGATAGCGGGACTGGATACTCACGAAATCGACCTCGTCGGGTTCGAAGCCGTCGAGAGCCCCGCAGCGGCCGTCGACTACGTCGAATCAGAGTCGGCCGCCCGCTTCCAGAAGTAGAGTGCGGCGAGGGCGTTCGGCACCGCCAGCCACCGGACCCGCCGGACGGTCGCCTCGCTCGACTCGAAGTCGGCTTGCAGCCCTTCGTTGTACCACCACTCGACGCCGGCCAACATCGCTCGCGGTGCGACGACGTGTGCGATGGCGCCGAGAAGCGACCCTACTGCGAGGAGTCGGTGTTTCGTGCGGTCGTCCATACCCTATGTAGGGGTCGGACCGTATCGAGTCTCGGCCTCGCGGCGGTCGTTACCGGAATCTGCAAAAACAGCGGGGTTACTCGCTCTGGATGCGCGGTGCGAGCATGAAGGTGACGTGGCCGTCGCCCTCGGCGAAGTCGAAGTGCATCTTGACGGGGAACTCCTCGCCGAGTTCCATCGTCACCTCGGCGTCCTTCGGGATGGCCTTGTTCATGTCCTTCAGATAATCAAGCGAGAACAGCGAGCGGGCTTCCCCGGCGGTGAGGTCGATGAGGTCCTCTCGGCCCAATTCGAGATGTACGTCGTCGGTGTCGCCCTCGGCTTCGACGAAGAACTCCTCGGCGTCGGCGTCGACGCCCAACGCGATGTGGTCGCTCACCATGTCGGCGGCCTTCACCGCACGGGCGATGTCCTTGCCCTCGATGACGATTTCGGCGGCCAAATCGAGGTCCGGCAGGTCCGGCTCCTGTCGGATGGAGTCGGGGTCGATGAGCGCCAGCGTGTACTCTAGGCCGTCCAACTGGATGTGGAGTTTCCGGGTCTCCTCGTCCAACTCGAGGTGGACGAGCTGGCCGGCGTCGGCCATCCCGACGATGTCCTCCAGTCGGTCGAGGTTGACGCCGATGACGCCGCCGTCGGTTTCGTAAGATTCGAACGCCCTCTCCGAGAGTTCGAGGTCGACCATTCCGACGTTCGCCGGGTCCACCGCACGAATCGTGAGGCCCTCCTCGTCGAGGCGGATTTTGCACTCGTCGACAAGCACGCTCACGGAATCGAGCGCATCCCCGAGCGTGTCCGCGCTCACGATAGCCTTGAACATATACGCCCACGTTCTTCCCGACCCCTAAAAAACACTCTGCTCGCGCGCGAGCGTGAAAGTTACTCTAACAACAGCAGTTCGGGCGTCTCGAGGTACTCCTTGACCGTGTTGACGAACTGGGCCGCCTCGGCGCCGTCGATGACGCGGTGGTCGATGGACAGCGACAGCGTCATCACCTTTCGGGGAACGACCTCGCCATCGATTACGCGCGGCTTGTCCTTGATGGCGCCCAATCCGAGGATGGCCGACTCGGGGTAGTTGATGATGGGCGTGGCGTACTCCCCGCCGATGGCCCCGAAGTTCGTAATCGAGAACGTCCCGCCCTGCATCTCTTCGCGGGCGATGGAGCGCTCTCGGGCCTTCCCGACGAGTTCGTTCATCTCTGCGGCGATATCGAGCATCCCCTTGCGGTCGACGCCCTTCACGACCGGGACCATCAGGCCGGCTTCGGTCGCCGTGGCGACGCCGATGTTGTAGTCGCCGCGGACGACGATTTCCTCGTTGTCCTCGTCCAGCTGGGCGTTCAACATCGGGTGTTGCTTGAGCCCGGCGACGACGGCCTTCATCACGAACGGCATGTACGACAGTTTCGTCCCGCGTTCCTCGGCTTCGGCCTTGAGGTTGCCGCGAGTCTCGACCAGCCGCGTCACGTCCACCTCGTCGTGGTGGGTGACGTGCGGCGCCGTGAACTTCGAGCGCTCCATCTGTTTGCCGATGGTCCGCCGGATACCCCGGTAGGGGATGCGCTCGTCCTCGACGGAGGGTGCGGCGACGGTCTCGCCGTCGCCTCCGGCACCCGCCGACACCGCCTCGGCGTCGGCCTGTTGGGCGGCCTGCTGGGCCTCCGCGTAGGCTTCGACGGCCTCGGGCGAGACGAACGCCTCGCCGTCCCGTGTCTCCTCGGTCGGCACGCTGTCGAGGTCGACGCCTTTCTCCTCGGCGAGTTTTCGCGTCGCCGGCGCGGCCAGCGTGCGCTCGCGGTCGGCCGCCTCGGCGCTCGCCGTTGCCGGTTCGGTGGCTTCCGCCCCGTCGTCGCTCACCCGGCGGGTCGCCGACTGTACGCCGTCGTCGGACGCCGCTGTCGCCGGTTCGGGTTCGGCCTCGGATTCGGCTTCCGCCCCGCCTTCGGCGGCCGTCCGAACGTCTGATTCGGTGACGCGGCCGCCCGGACCGCTGCCGGCGACCGCAGCGATGTCGACATCGAGTTCCCGGGCCAACCGACGTGCGGAGGGGGCGGCGAAGACGCGGCCACCCTTCGCGCTTGGCTCGGCATCCGTCTCGGCCGGGGCCTCGCTTCCGTCCTCGTCGACGGGGGTGACCGCCGGTTCGGGTTCGTCCGATTCGGCGCCGTCCTCGTCTCCGGCCTCCGTCTCCGCCGGCTCCTCGACGGGCTCTCCCTCCACGTCGAAGGTGATGATGACCTCGCCGACGGGCACCATCTCGCCTTCCTCGGCCAGTATCTCCCGAACGGTGCCGTTGACGGGTGACGGCACCTCGACGACGGCCTTGTCCGTCTCGACTTCCGCGACCGGCTGGTCCTCTCGTACCGTATCCCCGACCTCGACGAGCCAGCTGACGATTTCCGCCTCGGTCAGCCCCTCGCCGACGTCGGGTAGTTTGAACTCGCGTACCATATCAGAATTCGTAGGTCTCTCGGATGGCGTCCTCGATGCGGGTATCCTCGGGCATGTAGTAATCCTCCAGTGCGTACAGCGGGTAGGGAACGTCGAAGCCGGTGACGCGGTTGACCGGCGCCTCCTGGTACAGCAGCGCCTCCTCCTGAATCGTCGCCGTGATTTCGCCGGCGAGGCCGCCGGTCTTCGGCGCTTCGTGGACGACGACTGCGCGGCCGGTCTTCTCGAAGGATTCGAGGATGGCGTCGGTGTCCATCGGCTTCAGCGTCCGCAGGTCGATGACCTCCACGTCGATGCCGTCCTCGGCGACGGATTCGGCGGCCTGAATCGACGGCCGGGTCATCGCACCCCAGGTGAACAGCGAGATGTCGGAGCCTTCGCGGCGGACCGCGGCCTCGCCTAACTCGACTGTGTAATCGTCGTCGGGCACTTCCTCGCGGAACGCCCGGTAGATGAGTTTGGGTTCGAGGAAGATGACCGGGTCGGGGTCTCGAATCGACGCCGCGAGCAGTCCCTTCGTGTCGTACGGCGTCGAAGGGATGACGACTTTCAGCCCGGCCTCGTGGGCGTAAAATGCCTCCTTGGATTCGGAGTGGTGCTCCGGCGCACGAATGCCACCACCGTACGGTGCTCGAACCACCATCGGGCAGGTGAACCGGCCACGCGAGCGCGTCCGCAGTCGGGCGGCGTGAGAGACGATTTGGTCGAACGCCGGGTACATGAACCCGGAGAACTGGATTTCTGGAACCGGTTTGAGGCCGTATGCGGCCATGCCGATGGCGGTCCCGACGATGCCGGACTCCGCAAGCGGCGTGTCGATGACGCGGTCCCCGCCGAACTCGTCGTACAGCCCTTCCGTCGCCCGGAAGACGCCGCCGTTCTTGCCCACGTCCTCGCCCATCACGAGGACGTCGTCGTCGCGTTGCATCTCGCTTTTCAGGCCGTCTCGGACGGCCTGTACCAGTGTCAAATTCTGTGTCGAACTCATTCGAGTAGTTCCTCGTCGCCGTGCCGTTCGCGCAACCGCTGGAGGTGTGCGCGCTGTTCCTCGAGCCGTTCGGTTCGCTCCTCGAAGACGTAGTCGAACATGTCGGTCGCCTCGGGCCGCTCGAAGCTTTCGGCTTCGGTGATGGCCTCGGCCACCTCGTCTTCGACCGACTGGGTGACCGCGTCGACGGCCTCGTCGTCGAGGACGCCGTTGTTCCGCAGGTACGACTCCAGCCGTGGAATCGGGTCCTTGGCCTTCCACTTCTCGACTTCCTCCTCGTCGCGATACACCGAGGGGTCGTCGGCGGTCGTGTGAGCGCCGAAGCGGTACTGCACCGCCTCGATTAGCGTCGGCCGCTGTCCGTCGGGATCCGCTGCTTTCGCCTTCTCGATAGCCTGGCGGGTGACCTGATACACCGCGAGCGGGTCCATCCCGTCGACCTGGACGCCCTCGAAGCCGTAGGCGTCGGCCTTTTGGGCTAGCGTCTCGCTTGCGGTCTGTCGCTCCCGCGGCACCGAGATGGCCCACTGATTGTTGTTACAGAAGAAGACGGCGGGGGCGTCGAAGACGCCGGCGAAGTTCAGCCCCTCGTGGAAGTCGCCCTCGGAGGTCGCGCCGTCGCCGAAGTAACAGAGGAAGGCGTTTCGATCCTCGCCGTCCTTCAGATTCGAGGCCCACGCCGCGCCCGTCGCGTGCAGAATCTGGGTGGCGATGGGCACTGCCACTGGGAAGATGTTCAGCCCTTCGAGGGCGTTGCCGCGCTCGTCGCCCATCCAGTACCGGAGGGTCTGGGCGAGGTCGACGCCTCGGACGTAGGCGGCGCCGTGTTCGCGGTAACTGGGGAACATCCAGTCGTCGTCGTCCATCGCGGCGGCGCTGCCGACCTGTGCGGCCTCCTGGCCGGACAGCGGTGGGTACGTCCCCATCCGACCCTGTCGCTGGAGGCTGACCGCCCGCTGGTCGAAGTGCCGTGCCAACCGCATCTGTCGATACATCTCGACGAGGTCCTCGTCGGAGAGGTCCGGTACCTCCGCGCCGTCGACGACCCGGCCGTCCTCGTCGAGGACCCGAACCCGGTCGTCGGGGTCGCGTTGTAGCGTACTCATAACTCCCTCCGTCGCATAGCCGAACTGTCAATGGCCGACGGCATAGTGTTTACGTAAATTTTGCCACGTTCTGCACAATCGAGAATTCCCGGACGAACGAACGATATGCGCGGAGAAAATAGCCGATTTCTACGAAAAATGATGCTGTATCGGTGTTCGGTGGACGCCCACCGAGTTCGACGCCGCTCGGGTCAATCGGCCGCCTCGGTGGCGGTCCGGCGGGCCTCCTCGACGCTCTTGCCCTCCCGGAGCAGCGCCTCGACGAAGAACTCGCCGGCCTTGAACGACGACCGGACCATCGGGCCCGACGCACAGTAGAGGAAGCCGAACTCCCCTTCGGCGACGGTCTTCCAGACGTCGAACTTGTCGGGGTGGACGTAATCGAACACCTCCAGATGCGACCGAGAGGGCTGGAGATACTGGCCGAAGGTGACGATGTCCACGTCGCGTTCCCGCAAATCCGAGAGCGTCCGATACACCTCGTGGTCGTACTCGCCGACGCCGAGCATGAGGCTCGTTTTCGTGTAGATGTCGGACTCGTCGCTCACCTGCTGGAGCACCGAAAGCGACTGCTCGTAGCCGGCCCGGCGGTCACGGACGGGCCACTGGAGCCGTTCGACCGTCTCGACGTTGTGGGCAATGACATCGGGTTCAGCATCGATGATTCGCCGGACATCTTCGGGGTCGCCCCCGAAGTCCGGAATCAGCGTTTCGACGAGAATCGACGGGTCGCGCCGCTTTATCTCCCGAATCGTCTCGGCGAAGTGGGCGGCGCCGCCGTCGTCAAGGTCGTCGCGGTCGACCGAGGTGAGAACGACGTAGTCGAGGCCGATTTCGACGACCGCCTCGGCGACGTTTGCGGGTTCCTCGGGGTCGAGCGGTTCCATTCCGCCGGTCTCCACGTCACAGAAGTTACACCCCCGCGAACAGCGGTCGCCCATCAGCATGAACGTCGCCGTCCCGGGACCGTTGCGGCCGCTCCAGCAGTCCCCGAGGTTCGGACAGTTGGCCTCCTCACAGACGGTGTGGAGGTTCCGCTCGCGGAGCGTCGCCTTGATTTCGGCGAACCGCTGGCCGCTCGGCGGACGCGTCTTCAGCCACTCCGGCTTCCGGCGCCGACTGCTCATACCCCTAGATTCGGTGCCCGTGGCAAAAACGTGCGGTTGTTTGGCGCCCATCGTTCGACCGTAAATTTCGCCCGCAAACGATATGTATAGAGGGGCCGATACCTCGTTCGATGGGGGGACTGGACGTTTCCAGCGACGACATTACCGGTGGGCCTATCGCGCCGACGTTGGTCGCGCTGGCGCTGCCGCTTTTGGCACAGAACCTCGTCCACGTCCTCAACCAGTTGATCGATACGTTCTGGCTGGGGCGCGTCGGCGAGAACGCGGTCGCCGCCGTCGGGTTGAACTTCCCGCTCATCGCGACCATGTTCGGCGTCACCGCGACGGCCGCCGTCGGGACGCAGATTCTGGTCGCCCAGCGCGTCGGGTCGGCCGACGAGACGGGCGCCCGCCGTCTCGTATTCAACGGCGCCGTCCTGTCGTTCGCCCTCGGTGGCGCGTTGCTCGGCGTCGTCTTCGTCTTCGGAGCGTCGCTCGTCCGTCTGCTCGGTGCCGGCCCGGTCGTCGCGCCGCTGTCGGTCGCGTACCTCCTCGTGTTCGCGGCGTTCTTCCCGCTGGCGGCCACCAGCGACGCTATCGAGCGCGGCTTCGTCGGCTGGGGTGACACCCGGGCGACGCTGTACATCAATCTCGTGATGGTCGGGACGAACGTCGTCCTCGACCCGCTTTTGATTCTCGGCTACCGATGGATTCCCGCGCTGGGCGTCGAGGGTGCGGCGCTCGCGACCGGCATCGGCTATACGGTCGGCCTCCTCGCTGCGCTCGCGCTTGTGGCCGGCCGCCGCGACAGTCTCTCGCTTTCCGTGGCTGACGCCCGCTTTTCGGTGGCAGACATCCGGGAACTGGTCGACATCGGCGCGCCCGTTTCCGGCCAACGACTCGCCGGTCAGTCGGCTCGCGTCGCTATCGTCGGCGTCGTCGCGACGGTCGGCGGTGCCGCGGGACTGGCCGCCTACACGGTCGGTGCGAGAGTGGCGACGGTGGCGTTCGTTCCCGCCTCGGGGTTCGGCGGCGCGACCCAGTCGATGGTCGGACAGAACGTCGGCGACGACCGACCCGACCGGGCCCACGGAACGGTCCGAACCGGTGTCGCCATCGCCGCCGGAACACTCGGCGCCGTCGGCCTCCTCCAGTGGCTGTTCCCCGGCTTTCTCGCGACGCTCTTCGTGCCGACGCTCAGTCCCGCCGGCTTCGACCGTACCGTCGACTACCTCGCTATCCTCGCCTACGGCTACCCCGCGATGGGTGCCTCCGCGGTGCTGTTGGCGGCGTTCAACGGGGCCTCCCGGACCCGGACGAGTTTCGTCGTCGACCTTCTGAAGTACTGGGGGGTCCGCATCCCGGCAGCGGCTGCCGCGCTGCCAGCCGCCTCGGTCGTCATCGGTGGCTTCGCGGTTGGTGGACTCGACTGGGGCATCTACGCCGTCTTCTGGGCGGTGACCGCCTCGAACGTCCTCGCGGCGGTCGGTCTGGGTGGGTACTACATCTGGAAGTGGGAGCCGATGTTCACGAACGCCGCCTCGGAGGCGGCCGACGGGGCGGCCGGGAGCGACTGACGCTCTCGAAGAGATGCGTTTTTACTTGGGGCGCTCTCCCATTCGGTAGTGTCTACCTCCGCCGGCGTCGCGGATATCGTCCCCGAGTTCGCCGAGGCGTTCCCCTTCGAGTCGTTCAATCGGATGCAGCGGGAGGCGCTGCCCGCGGTCCTCGATTCGGGGGAGAACGTCGTCGTGAGCGCGCCGACGGCCAGCGGCAAGACCGCACTCGCGGAGTTGGCCATCTGTCGGACGCTCCGAAACGACGGGACCGCGCTGTTTCTCGCGCCGCTGCGTGCGCTGACCAACGAGAAGGAAGACGAGTGGGAGCGCTTCGAGGCGCTGGGGTATTCGGTGTACGTCGTCACCGGCGAGCGGGATTTGAACCCGCGCCGCGCCGAGCGCGCCGACATCCTCGTGATGACGCCGGAGAAGGCCGATTCGGCGACGCGGAAACACGACTCGCCTCGCTATTCGTTCATCACCGATGTGGACTGTGTCGTCATCGACGAGGTGCATCTGCTGGATTCGGACCGCCGTGGGGCGGTGCTGGAAGTGACGATCTCGCGATTGCGTCGGCTCTGTGGCCCCCGCATCGTCGCGCTGTCGGCGACGATGCAGAACGTCGAGGACGTGGCCGACTGGCTCGATGCGCCCGACGACTGCACCTTCCAGTTCGGCGACGACTATCGACCGGTGCCGCTGTCGGCAAGCGTCGAGACGTACGCCCACGGCGACAACGCCTTCGCCGACAAGTACCGCCGACTGTACCGGGCGCTGGACCTCGCCCAACCCCACATCGAAGACGGGGGACAGGCGCTCGTCTTCGTCGCCTCCAGACAGGATACGGTTCGGGCCGCCGAGAAGGCCCGTGACGTAATCGCCGAACGCGACGTCGAAATCGGCGCCCGCGGCGACTACGATTTCCACACCGACGCCGAGGAACTGAACAACGACACGCTCAGACAGTCGGTCATCGACGGCGTCGGCTTCCACCACGCTGGCCTCTCGAAGGAGGACAAAGACCGCGTCGAGGCGTGGTTCAAGGAGGGGAAGATTCAACTGCTGTTTTCGACCTCGACGCTGGCGTGGGGGGTGAACCTCCCGGCGCGGTGTGTCGTCATCCGCGACACCAAACTCCACGACCCCCTGGAGGGTGAAGTCGACATGAGCCCGCTGGACATCCTCCAGATGCTCGGACGGGCCGGGCGGCCGGGCTACGACGACGCCGGCTACGCCTACGTCGTCTGCGACGGGAGCGACGCCGAGAAGTACCGCCAACTGCTCCTCGAGGGCAAGCCCATCGAATCGCGGCTGGCGGGGGAACTCGACTCGCATCTCAACGCCGAAATCGCGCTGGGCGTCGTCGACGACATCGAGGACGTAATGGAGTGGCTGGAGACGACGTTCTACTACACCCGCGCGAAGAGCGCCCCGGAACAGTACGACGCGGGCGAGTCGCTTCGGGACCGCGTCTCGGCGACGCTGGAGCGACTCGTCTCGGGCGGCTTCGTCGACCAGTCGGGACTCGATATCGAACCGACCGCTCTCGGCAAACTCACCTCGCAGTTCTACTTGCGACTCGACACTGCCGAGGGGTTCCACCGACTGTGTGAACGGGCTGCCGCGGACGAGACGCCCGCTATCGACGAGTCGGCCGTCCTGCGGACGGTCGCCGACGCCGGGGAGTTCGACAGCGTCTCCGCGCGCCGTGACGAGCGAGAGGCGTTCAAGGCCGTCCTCGACGGCGAGGGCGACGACCTCGATGCGGGCAACCGGAAGGTGCTCGCCATCCTCCGGTCGGCGATGTCGGGGACGACGCCCGGCGAACTCAAAAGCGACGCGTGGGTCATCAGACAGAACGCGACGCGGATGCTCGCGGCGCTGCGGGCGTTCTGTGAGCGGTTCGCCGCGCCGCGGGACGCCAACCTCGTTTGCCGCATCGAGGCTCGCCTCGAACACGGCATCAGCGCCGAAGCCGTCGGCCTCACCGCCATCGAGGGCGTCGGCAAGGGTCGGGCCCAGAAACTCGCCCGCGAGGGGCTGGAGACGCCCGCGGACGTACGCCAAGCGGGCGTCAGCGGTCTGGTCGACGCCGGTCTCTCGGAGGGGCTGGCAGAGCGCGTCCTCGAACAGGCCGAGTCGCTCCCCGACCTCTCCTTCGAGTGGAGCGGCGTCCCCGACTCGATACCCGCCGGTGAGAACACGATGGCCGAACTGATGGTCGAAAACGACGGCGACGGCGCGCCCGCCGGCGTCCGCGTGACGGTCAACGGCGTCGAGATGTCGGAGACGACGCGGTATCTGGGCGAGACGACCGTTCCCGTCGGTGTCTTCGGTGGCGACGCGGAGGAACTGACCTACGAGGTCGAGGTCGCCTTCTCGGAACTGCCGCTCGTTCCCGTCACGGACAGCCGAACGGTTCGGGTGGAGTAAGCGCCGTCGCCCGGCAACCGATTTTATGTCCAACGGCGACGCAGGACGGGTATGGGCAAAGAGACGATTCACACCGACGACGCACCGCCCGCGGCAGGGGCCTACAGCCAGGCGACGACCGACGGCGACCTCGTGTTCACCGCCGGACAGATAGCGCTGACGCCCGAGGGTGAGGCGCTCGACGACGAACCGGTCGCGGTCCAGACCGAACGGGCGCTGGACAACCTCGAAGCAGTTCTGGAGGAAGCCGGGTCGAGCCTCGATGACGTGCTCAAGACGACGGTGTTCCTCGCCGATATCGAGGATTTCGAGGAGATGAACGAGACGTACGCGAGTTACTTCGACGACGAGCCGCCGGCGCGGTCGGCGGTACAAGCCGGCGCGTTGCCGCTGGGGATGGCCGTCGAAATCGAGGCGGTGGCGACCCGAGAGTGACGCCCGAAAAGCGGTCGGCGCTCTTGTGGGGTGCCGTCGGCGCGCTGGCGTTTCTCGTCGCCCATCAGGGGTATCTCCTCGCCGACGGGGCGTTCGTCGGCGTCGGTCCACTGGCGGCGGTCACGGTCGTCGTCTTCGGGACAGCTACGTCGACGGCCTACTACGCGGAGGGACGATTCGGCACGATGGTCCGGGTTCGCTCGGAGAGGGATGGGGAGTGACATGCTCCCACCGAACGCGAAGGCTTTAAACGGACCACTCCGGTAGATTGGGGTGAGCCGGGATGGCCGAGTGGTAAGGCGCACGCCTGGAAAGCGTGTTCCCTCAGGGATCCAGGGTTCAAATCCCTGTCCCGGCGCTTTTGCGACGACCCGACGTGAGAAGCAAAGCGGCTCCGCTGATTCGTCTCGGCGTGACCCCCACCGTTTCGGGTCGAACCGAGCCCCACCACTCCTCTGTAATAAACCCCGCCAGTAGCGACACGAATCGATTCCTCGCATCGTCGGAATGTAGGCCGAGACAATCGTTCACACAGCGCCGCAGTACGACGATTCTTCCCGTTTACCGTTGAGTGCTGTCTCCAATCGGTATCGGTCCGTATCAGATACATTTATATAGAACCGTGGACAATCATTCGGACGACTATGAGCCAACAGCAGCGAATGGGAGGTCAGCCGATGATCATTCTCGGCGAGGATTCCCAGCGGATGAAGGACCGCGACGCCCAGAGCCACAACATCTCGGCGGCGCGTGCGGTCGCAGAGGCCGTACGCTCGACACTCGGCCCGAAAGGGATGGACAAGATGCTCGTCTCCTCGATGGGTGACATCACCGTCACGAACGACGGCGTCACCATCCTCGAAGAGATGGACATCGACAACCCGACGGCCTCGATGATTGTCGAAGTTGCCGAAACACAGGAAGACGAGGCGGGCGACGGCACCACGACCGCCGTCTCCATTGCCGGCGAACTCCTGAAGAACGCCGAGGACCTGCTCGAGCAGGACATCCACCCGACGGCCATCATCAAGGGCTTCCACCTCGCCAGCGAGCAGGCCCGCGCCGAAATCGACAACGTGGCCCGTCAGGTCGACCCCGAGGACACCGAACTCATCAAGAAGGTCGCCGAGACCTCCATGACCGGCAAGGGCGCGGAACTCAACAAGGACGTTCTCGCCCAACTCGTCGTCGACGCCGTTCAGGCGGTCACCGTCGAGGCTGACGACGGCGAGACCATCGTCGACCTCGAGTACGTCAACATCGAGACCCAGACCGGCCGCTCGGCCGGCGAGAGCGAACTGCTCAACGGCGCCGTCATCGACAAGGACCCGGCCCACGCCGACATGCCGACGCAGTTCGACGACGCCGACGTGCTCCTCATCAACGAACCCATCGAGGTCGAGGAGACCGACGCCGACGCGTCCGTCCAGCTCGACAGCCCCGACCAGCTCCAGCAGTTCCTCGACCAGGAGGAGGAACAGCTCCGAGAGAAGGTCGACAAAATCGCCGACTCCGGCGCCGACGTCGTCTTCTGTCAGAAGGGCATCGACGACCTCGCCGAACACTTCCTCGCGAAGGAGGGCATCCTCGCGACCTCCCGAGTCAAGAAGACCGACCTCGGCTTCCTGCGTGAGGTGACCGAGGCCAACATCGTCTCGGACCTCGACGCGCTCACCGCCGAGGACCTCGGCTCCGCCTCCGTCAACTACGACGAGGCCGACGAACTGTTCTACGTCGAAGGCACCGGCGACGAGAGCCACGGCGTGACGCTGTTGCTGCGTGGCTCGACCGAACACGTCGTCGACGAACTCGAACGCGGTATCGGCGACGCCCTCGACGTGGTCTCTCAGACCGTCTCCGACGGCCGCGTGCTGGCCGGCGGCGGCGCCGTCGAGGTCGAAGTCGCCCGTCGCGTCCGCGAGTACGCCGACAGCGTCTCCGGCCGCGAACAGCTCGCCGTCGAGGCCTTCGCCGACGCGCTCGAACTCGTCCCGCGCGTGCTGGCCGAAAACGCCGGCCTCGACTCCATCGACACGCTCGTCGACCTGCGCTCGGCTCACGAGAGCGGTGACGAAACCGCCGGGCTCAACGTGTTCACCGGCGACGTGGTCGACACCTACGACGCCGGCGTCGTCGAACCGGCCCACGCGAAACAGCAGGCACTGTCGTCGGCCACCGAGGCCGCGAACCTCGTGCTCAAGATCGACGACATCATCGCCGCCGGCGACCTCTCCACGGAAGGTGAAGAGGAAGAAGGCGGCCCGGGCGGCGCCCCCGGCGGCATGGGCGGTATGGGCGGCGGCATGGGCGGCATGATGTAGAACCTTTTTGCACGGGTCGGCTACGCCGACCCGGCAAAAACGTTCATGAAAAAGATACATCGGGCCTCCCTCCGGTCGGCCCTCGGTCCCGTGCGCCTGCGGCGCACGGTGAACCGCTCGCTTCGCTCGCGGATGCTCGTTTTTTGCTTGATGACGTAGAGTCGGTTTAGCTGTTGAACGATTCGCCAGTCAGCCAACGAGCATCATTTCCACTCTTCGTTCGCAGGCCGTGACTGCAACTCACCCTTCGCTTTCCGTCTGTTCGGCCAGAGCGTCAGTACTATTCCACAGACGTAGTACACTGCAATACTGCCGAGAACGACTTCACCCGGCACAACCCCAACGGTAGCGGTCTCGATAAGTCCGGTCGGCGTCGTTGCGAACACGGTCAGCCGGACGACCCAGGCGGCGACCAGAACCGAGATGAGCGCGAAGTACACGCGTCGGAGGCGGCGCGAAACGGCCTCGATTACCGGTATTTTCACCGCCGGCGCTCGGAAATCGTCGCTGAGAAGTTCGCGCCAGTTCGATAGCTCTACGCCGTCCGGGTCGAGCGCGTTCGCGAACACGTTCTCTTCCAGCATCCGAATCCGAGAGCGCCAGATGTCGTACACGCGATAGCGACGGGCCTCGATTCCCAAGAACACCGTTAGCATGACGATTCCGATGAGGAGGATGTAGTGGGGCCGTGATTCCGACGAAAACGCCCACGTGAGTAACGTCGCTGTCAATACGACCGCCCAATTGGTCGTCCTGTCGATTCGTGTGCGCCACGACGTAGTCCGGCCCATCTCACCACGGTAGGCGTGGCCCATGAGTGAGAGAAAATCGGACCGGTCAGTTGCCGCCTCGCCAGCGATCTCGCGTTCTTCGGGTGATTCTGGATCGAAGTCTCCCGGAATATTCGACATGCTACACATACGGACAACGAGCAAGTAAACGTGCGCAACGGATCGTTGAACGCTCGCGCTCCCTCCTTCGTCGGTCACGAGAAACTGGCCGACCGGCCGAACCGAACGGGTCGGGTTCGGAAACCGGTCTTATAACACGTGTTCGGTGTCGTAGGAGCCGAGCACGCGAACCCAGCCGTTCGATGCGATGTCGCGGAGCTCTTCGATGGCCTCCTGTGCCCGCTCCTCGTAGAGGCCGGCGGCGAAGTCGAAGTGGAACATGTAGTCGCCGAGGCGCTCGCCGCTGGGGCGGGACTCGACGCGCGAGAGGTTGATATCGCGGTCGGCGAACGGTTCGAGCATCTCCAGGAGGAGCCCCGGGTGGTTCGTGTTCGGGTACACGATGACGGAGCTCTTGCCGCCGGCGTCGTTACGCTCGGTCTCCGGGGCGAGGACGACGAATCGAGTGGCGTTGGAGGTGCTGTCCTGAATGTCGCGGGCCAACACCTGCAGGTCGTCGCCGGCGGTGGCGGGGTGGCCGATGGCGGCGACGGAGGCGTCCTCCCGTGCTCGTTCGACACCCCGTGCGGTCGATGCGACGGCCTCGGTTTTCGCGCTCGGATACTCCTCGTTGAGGTACTCCCGACACTGCGCCAGCGCCTGGGGGTGGCTCGCGACGATGTCGAACTCCCCGGCCTGTGCCAACAGGGCGTGTTGAATGGGCGTGACGATCTCGCGGACGACGGCGACGTTGCGGTCGGCGAGTGCGTCCAGCGACTCGGTGACCGACCCCTCGATGCTGTTCTCGATGGGGATGACGCCGCGTTCGTACTCGCCGCTGGCGACGCCCTCGACGATGCCGGTCACCGATTCCACGAAGTCGATGTCGTCGGCGACCGCCTGCGTCGCGCGATGTGAGTACGTCCCTTCGGGGCCGAGCGTGAGGGCTTTCATTGCCAATCCGTAGTAGGCCGGGTGGCAAAAGCCCACTGGACGCCCATCACCGCGAGTGTCGTTCCCTTCGGATAACGGTTAACTCCCCGCATGCAGTGGCATGGATGTGCGCAGTACCGAAATCGAATCCGTCGATCCGAACCGCGTCGGAGGCGTCGAACGCCGCGGCCTCAGCGACGTGCTGGACGCCGATGCCGTGACGATCAACCACTACGTGATCGCTCCCGGCGACCGAATCAGCGGTCTCCACGCCCACCAGAACCAGGAGGAGGTCTTCCTCGTCCTCGACGGCGCGGTCACCCTCGAGACGTTGGACGGCACCGTCGTCGTCGACGAGGGCGAAGTCGTCCGCGTCGCGCCCGGCGAGTTCCAGTCCGTCACGAACCCCCACGGCGACCCGGCGACGGTCCTCGCTCTGGGGGCACCCCGGGGTCAGACCGACCTCCGGGTTCCCGTCGGCTGTCCCGAATGCGACGCCGAAGTCGCGGCGCTGGACTTCACCGGCGGCGACGAGCGTCTCGTCTGTCCTGGCTGCGGCCACGACCGGGAGGCGGCGTGCCCTGACTGCGGTGGCGAACTCCGTGCAGAACTCGACGGCGACGGCCGGCCCGTCAGCGTCTGTCTGTCATGTGGTGTGCGGATGCGGGAGCGGTAGCTATCGGGCGGTGTCCGGTCGGGACTACTACCGACTGGTGTTTCGACATTTAAGTCTCTGCCCCCCGAGATGACGGCTATGCTCCGCGACAGGCGCTTCGTCGGCGCCCTCACGACCGGCGCCCTCGCGGCCGCGATCGCCCTCGCCTACGGTGTCACGACCGACCTCGTCAGGGTTCCCACCTCCGCGGGACTCCCCTACGGGGAGGCGCTCGTCTTCGCGACGCTCCTCGTCGTTCCGTTCGTCCTCGGCACCGCCGTGGCTGTGCTCGCGGTCCGCCACCGGGTCTCCCTACCGCTCGTGTCGGTCGTCGTCTTCGCCGCCCTCCCCGCCACCCTCGAGTGGCACGGCGGTCAGGTGCTCGTCGCCGTCCTGATAGCGGGGCCGCTGGTGGTCGTCACCGCTCTCGTCGAATCCCTCGTTCGGCTTCGACTGGAACGGTTCCGTGCCCCGCCCTCGCTTGCGACGCTTCGGGCGCTTTCGGTCGGCGTGATGGCCGCCACGGTTTATTTCGGCGTGTTCGCCTTCCGGGCGGTGCTGCCGCTGTGGCGACTCGACACGGGTGCGCCGCCGACGCTTCCGCCTGCCGTCGACCTCGCGCTCACGCTGTGGTACGTCTTCGGCGTCGCGCTCGTCCTCGTCGGGCTTCCGGTCGCGCTCAACCGTCGGTTCGGGCTCGTCAGCCCACTCGTCGGGCTTGTGGCCTACCTGCTCGTCGACCTCGCGTTCGTCCAGCCGGCCGTCGCGGCGGGGGCGGAACTGGTCGTCGTGTTGTTACTCGCCGTGTGGCCGACGCTGTCGGCGATTCTCGCGGGTGTCGGTCTCTTGGAGTGGTGGCTTCGCGCCCGTCGCGGCGAGTACGACGAACCGGAGGGTGGGGACGGTGACGGTGAGACTGGACGGGGGTTTTCGGTCGAAGGGGGCCTATTCGGCGACCGTGTCTAGCGGTTCAACGTGTGTGTCGCTTCGCCGCGGGCGTTGGCGGCGGCCTCGGCGACTGCTTCCGACAGCGTCGGGTGCGTGTGGATGGTCGCAGCAACGTCTTCGAGTTGGGCGCCCATCTCGATGGCGAGGCCGACCTCGGCGATGAGTTCCGAGGCTTCGGGGGCGACGATTTGGGCGCCGAGGACGAACTCGGTTTCGGCGTCGGCGACGATGCGGACGAAGCCCTCGCTCTCGTCGAGAGTGAGTGCACGCCCGGAGGCTCGAAGCGGCATCTGGCCGACGACGGGGTCGAAGCCGGCGTCGGCGGCGTCGGCTTCGGTCATCCCGACGGTACCGATTTCGGGGTCGGTGAAGACGGCTGCCGGGACGGCCTGATAATCCAGGGCCGCGGGTTCGCCGGCGATGACCTCGGCGGCGACGTGGCCCTCCTTGTACGCCTTGTGGGCCAACATCGGCTCGCCGGCCACGTCGCCGACGGCGAAGACATTCTCGACGCTGCTGCGGGCCTGGTCGTCCGTCTCGATGGTGCCGTCCTCGGCGGTTTCGAGGCCGATGGCGTCAAGGCCGACGGTGTCGGTGACGGGCTGACGACCGACGGCGACGAGCACCTTCTCGGCGGTGTATTCGTGGGTTTCGCCGTCCTCGTCTTCGGTCGTGACGAAGGCGTCGGATTGGACCTCCTCCCACTCCTGGGCGGCCTCGCCGAAGTGGAACTCGATTCCTAACTCCTCGGCGCGTTCCCGGACGACGCGGGTCACGTCGTCCTCGTAGCCCGGCAGGATGTCGTCGAGCATCTCGACGACGGTCACGTCACAGCCGAGTTTCGCCAACACTGTCGACAGTTCCATGCCGATGTATCCGCCGCCGACGACGAGCAGGGAATCCGGGAGTTCGGTCAGCGACAGCAGGCCGCTGGAGTCGAGGATGCGGTCGTCGTCGAACTCGAAGCCCGGCAACTGGATGGGGCGGCTCCCGGTGGCGACGATGGCGTGTTCGAACTCGATAGATTCGCTGCCCTGCCCCTCACCGCCGTGGGCGACGCGGACTGTGTCGTCGCTGACGAACTCCGCACGGCCGGGGACGAGATTGACGCCGTTTGCCTTGCACAGTTTCTCGACGCCGCTCGTGAGTTGGTCGACGACGCCGTCCTTCCAGTCGACCATCCCCTGGAGGTCGACCGCGGGGTCGGCGTAGACGCCCATGTGTTCGGCGCCACGTGCCTCGTGGGCGACATCGGTCGCGTGGACGAGTGCCTTCGAGGGGATACAGCCCGTATTGAGGCAGGTGCCGCCGTAGGCGTCCTTCTCGACGAGCGTCACGTCCAATCCGAGCTGGCCGGCGCGAATCGCGGCGACGTAGCCGCCCGGCCCGCCGCCGATGACCAGTACCTCCGTTCCGGTTGCGATGTCTCCTACGACCATCTGTTATCGGAGTACTCACTCGCCGGGGTTAAAAACTGGCAGGAATTGCCGAACGATGGCGGTAGCAGATATCTCCGCTGTCTTTTTTATCGAAGTGGTTCGAGAGTCACCGCCGGCGACTCTCGTCATCCAGCGAATCGCCGCTGGCGATTCGCACGGATTTTTGCGCCGAGCGGGGTGCGGGCCTTTGGCCCGCAACCGGATGCCGTGGCGGCGGAGCCGCCACGCGGTGCGCCGGAGGCGCACCCGAGGCGTAAAAAGTTCGGAGCGAAGCGCGTATCAGTTCCGACCCGCTATTTCGGCCAACTAACCATGACTCGCAAGGACGACTACTACAACCGGGCGAAACAGGAGGGGTATCGCTCCCGGGCGGCGTACAAACTCAAGCAACTGAACGAGGAGGCGGGCCTCATCGGCGAGGGCAACACCGTCGTCGACCTCGGTGCGGCGCCGGGCGGGTGGCTGCAGGTCGCCTCAGAGTTGGCCGGCGACTCGGGGACCGTCGTCGGCGTCGACCTCCAGCGCATCAAGCCAATCGACGGCGTCGAGACCGTCCGCGGCGACATGACCGAAGACGACACCCGGGAGGAGGTCGTCGAACTCGTCGGCGAGGCCGACGTCGTCGTCTCCGACATGGCGCCGAACATGACCGGGGAGTACTCGCTGGACCACGCGCGGTCGGTGTATCTCGCGCGGATGGCCTTCGAGACGAGCCTCGAGTTACTCGCTCCGGGCGGGGACTTCGTCGCGAAGGTGTTCGAAGGGCCCGATACCGACGACCTGCGGGCCGACATCGAGGAGGAGTTCGAGTACGTCCGTACGATTCACCCGAAGGCCTCCCGGGACTCCTCCTCGGAGCTGTTCATGGTTGCGAAAGGCCGACTCACTGCGCCGGTTCGAGAGGGTGACCAACTCGAAGTCGACATCGAGGACGTCGGCAGCGAGGGCGACGGCATCGCGAAGGTCGAGGGGTACACGCTGTTCGTCTCCGGGACCGAAGCGGGCGAGACCGTCGAGGTGCGGGTGACCGACGTGAAGCCGCGGTTCGGCTTCGCCGAACGGGTCGACTAACGCGAGCGCTCCTCTTCGAGTTCGCTCTCGAGTTCCTCGACTCTGGCTTCGAGTTCCTCGACGCGGTCGCTGCTACCGCTTCGACTCACGAGAAACAGGACGACGAGTAGCACTGGGACTGCGAAAAGGAACAGTATCAGGAAGATGATGAGCAGTTCCGGGCCGCCGGGGATGCCGAATTGGAGGGGCAGCATAGACGGTACGTTCGCACGCGACGTAAAAAACGTTCCTGCGGGTTAGGCGGGCGCGACGCCGTCTTCGGAGCGGCGAATCGCGCCGGTGATGAGGTAGACGAACGGCGTATCGACCAGCGCGATGAGGAGCTTCAGGACGTACTGGCCGACGATGAGCGAGAGGACGAAGCCGATTTCGTAGGTCGCGCCGAAGCCGAGTTGCGGGAGGACGTAGAAGCCCAACCCGACGAAGATGACCGTGTCGATGGCCTGACTCGTCCCCGTCGAGGCGATGTTGCGGAGCCACAGCATCTCGCCGTCGGTGAGTTCCTTCAGTTTGTGGAAGACGACGACGTCGTAGTTCTGACTGACGAGGTAGGCGGCGAGGCTGGCGACGACGAGGGGACCGCTCTGTCCGAGCACCGCCGCGAAGTTCGCGGGGTCGATGGGCTGGCCGGGAACCGCTGGTGCGGCGATGGTGCTGTAGACGAGTGCGAGCAACAGGAAGTTCATCAGGAAGCCGACGTTGACGAGCACCTGGCCGGCTCGCTTGCCGTACAACTCGGTGTAGCAGTCGGTCGCGAGGAAGGTGAGCGCGTACGCCAGCGCTGCCCCGGGCAACACGAGACTGGTTCCCGTCACCGGTAGTCCGACCGGGGATTCGAACAGCAGGAGTTTCGAGGCGGTCACCTGTGCGGTGACGAGCGCGGTGACGAACATCGCCGCCAGCGCGACGGCGCCGGCCGGAAGCGCTCGGCGTGATTCGACGGCGTTACTCATCGTCCTCGAGTCGGTTGTGGCGGGCGTCTATCTCGTCGAGGATGTCGAGGTTCTTCCGGATGGACGCCCGGATGGCGTCGCTTCGGTTGACGTACTTGCCGTCGTCGCCGACGTGGTCGTCGAGGTCGTCGAGCAGTTCCCCTGGTATCTCGACGCTTATCTTGGGCATACTCGGGGATGACTGTGAGAATACTTAAGCCGTTCCCAACGCGGGTCAGTGGCGTCAGTCGGCCGGTTCGACCCGTCGTCGCTCGCGGCGACCGCCCAACGTGAGCAGCCACAGGATTCCCAATCCGATTCCGTAGGCGAATATGATGGGAATGCCGAGGAGGAACATCGTGAACACGCCGCGGGGCGACAGCAGCGCCCCGGCGGCGAGGACGCCGATAGTGACCTCTCGCCAGCGGGTTCGCATCGTCCGGTAGGCGACGATGTTGCCGCGGTAGAACAGCACCATCGAGACGGGAATCATCGCGAGGATGCCGATGCCGACGGTGAGGAAGAAGATGAGCCAGCCGTAGTTGTTGATGCGGTAGGCGATAATCATGCCGGCGTCGAGGACGTCGGCGGCGAGCCACGAGATGACCGACGGCGCGACGTAGACGAAGCCGAGGATGCTTCCGACGACCATGCCGACGATGAGGCTGCCGCCCCACGCGAGCAGGACGCGGCGGTCACCGCGGGCCAGTCCACGCTCCTTCAGCGAGGGCCAAGCGTAGTACAACAACAGCGGCAACACGGCCGCGGCCCCGAAGATGGTCGCCACCTTGATTTGGAAGATAAGCGCCTCGACGGGGTGGAGCGTGACGATTGATACCTGTTCGGCGGCGTATTCCGAGGGCATCCGGCTGACGAACTGGTCGTTGAGTCGGCCGATGCCGCCCTGGTACAGCACGAAGAACGTCCCGGCCAACACGACCATGAACAGGCCGACCAGTCGGAACGATTTCGCGGTGACGCTGTTGAGGACGAAGGCGGCGTCGTAGGCGTAGCCGCCGATGTCGTCCTCGTCGATGTCGTCCTCGCTGAAGGCGCTCAACATTCCGGCGCCGCGGCGGGCGAGGATGCCTCCCTCCTCTTCCTCGTCGTCGTCCGCCTGAGCAGTGGTTGCCGCGGCGGCCCCGTCTTCGCCGTCCTCGAAGTCGTTCGGGGACACGTCGGCCTCCGGCGGGTTGATGTCGTCGTAGCGGTCGAGGATGGCCCGTGCGCGCTCGGGGTCGTCTTCCTCCATGGCCTGTCCGGCCAGGGCGACGGCCTCGTCCTCTTCGAGGCGGGCGAAAGCGGCGGCCGGCGCCGCACGGATGCCGCCCTCGTCCAGCTCCGAGAGGTCGATGTCGGCGGGGTCGGCGGGCGACCCGCCCGGAACCGCATACTGGCCGGCGCTCTCGTCGAGACCCTCGTAGACGAAGTAGCCGAATCCGACGACTGCGGTGAGGGCACCGTAGAGGGCGCTGACGACGGCGGCGTACGTCGCTTCGGGGAGACCGTAGGCCTCGCCCGCGGGGATGAACCGATAGCTGGACCCGAGTGAGTCGAGAACGCCGTTGACGCTTCCGACGCCGCCGTAGGTGTAGAAGGCGTAGACGAGGGCGCCGCCGACGAGGAACAGCCCCGCCAGCACGTTCCAGTGAGCGCGAGCGACCGACCGGAAGTCGGTCGACTCGGTGGACCGTTTCGCCGTGACGACGATCTTCGCCAGATACAGCGAGATGCCGTACAGCGTCACGAGCGGGACGGCCCACATAATCTGGGTGAAGGGGTCCGGCGGCGAGAACAGCGCGCCGAAGATGAAGATGGCGACGACGGCGTGTTTCCACTTGTCCCGGAACGTCTCGTAGGGGACGATTTCGGTGTACGACAGCGTACTCATCAGAAGCGGCAGTTGGGCGGCGAGTCCGAACGACAGCGACAGCAGGAAGATGAACTGCGCCCACATCGAAATGGAGTAGGTCGGCTGAAAGCCGGCGCCGACGGCGTTCGACGCCAGGAAGCCGAACATGAGCGGGAAGAAGAGGTTGTAGGCGTAGGCGACGCCGCCGGCGAACAGCGCGAGACTGACCGCGATGAAGCCGGCGGATTTCCACCACGGAATCGAGTCGGGCCACCGCCCTCGCTGCTTCAGCGAATCGCGGGAGTAGTAGATGAGCATCGGCACCGACAGCAGAATCCCGACGACGAGGCCGATTTTCACCTGCAGGAGGATGACCTCGAAGGGGGTGATGGCGACGACGACGATGTCCGGATTCGTGTTGAGGTCGGTTTTCAGGATGCTCCAGACGAACGCCCGCAGGACGTAGATGGTCCCGATGAGGCCGATGACGAAGACGATAAACACCTTCTGCAGATGGGTCTGTGCGGTCGACAGCAGGGCACCGAGCTGTGCGCGCCCCTCTGCAACCGTCCGCTTGACGTCGTCATCGGCGGCACTAGACACGACGGGAAGGTCGGCTTTCGCAGTTATCAACCTTTTCCGTTCGGCCTGCCGGCGCCGACGAGAAGGCTTACAAACGGCCGGTACCGTTCGACGTACATGGGTGAGACGGCCGACGGGTCCTACGAGGTCGACGACGGCTTCGTCGGTGAGGGCCCCGAAAGCGACGAGGAGATGCCGCTTGCGGACCACATCGAGGAGATGGTGTACCGCCTCGGCATCGTCCTCGTCGTCATGGCAATCGTCTCCGGCGTCGTGTTCCCCTTCGGCGACTACATCATCAACTTCCTGTGGTACTCCGTGTTACCCGGCGGCGACGTGGCCCGCCCCCGCGTGTATCACCCGCTCGCGCTCATCCTCGCGCGGCTGAAAGTCGCCACGCTGGGCGGGTTCATTATCGCCCTTCCCGTCTTCGTCTACCAGACGTACCTGTTCATGCGCCCCGGCCTCTACGAACACGAGCGTCGCTACTACCTCGCTTCCGTCCCCGCGAGTCTCGTCCTCGCGGGCATCGGCGTGCTGTTCGCGTACTTCCTCATCCTCCCGGCCATCTTCACGTACTTCCTGACGTACTCCCGGAGCGCCGCCGTCGTCGCATTCGGCCTCTCCGATACGTTCGGTCTCATCGTCCTCATGATGGGGCTGTTCGCGGCGGTGTTCCAAATTCCGCTGTTCGTGATGCTGGCCATCATGATGGGGCTGACGACGCGGGCGTGGCTCGCCGAGAAGCGCCTGTACTTCTGGGGTGCGTTCCTCGGCATCGCCTTCCTGTTCAGCCCCGACCCCACCGGGATGGCGCCCATCATGGTCGCCGGGACGATGATTGGACTGTTCGAGTCGACGCTGCTCGTGTTGCGCTGGGTCGGCCGCTAAGGTCGCCCCCTTTCGGAACTCCCTCACCCGGCAGCGACCGCTCCACCCCTGCCCGGCAAAGGTTGCCGTAACTCTTGGTTATAGATGCATTGGGATATATGCACGACACACATGAACGACGACGAGCGACGGGACACGGCGTCCGACCCGCCCGACGGTGGCCGGGCGCTGGGTTTCGGAACGCGCTGTCTCCACGTCGGACAGGGGCCGGACGCCGAAACCGGCGCCGCCGCCCCACCGATATATCAGACGACTTCCTTCGAGTTTCCCGACGCCGACACCGCGGCCGCCCGCTACGCCTTAGAGGACGACGGCAACGTCTACTCCCGCATCGCCAACCCGACCGTCCGCGCACTCGAAAAGCGCCTGGCCTCGCTGGAGGGCGGCACCGACGCCCTCGCGACGGCCTCCGGAATGGGCGCCTTCGACGCCGCGACGCTCGTCCTCGCGGAGGCCGGTGACAACGTCGTCTCGGCCTCTTCGATTTACGGCGGCACGCATGCGTATCTCTCTCACACCGCCGCCCGCCGTGGCATCGAGTCCCGATTCGTCGACACCCTCGACCCCCAGGCCTACGACGAAGCCATCGACGAGGACACCGCCTTCGTCCACTGCGAAACCGTCGGCAATCCGTCGCTCGTGACGCCGCCGCTCGAAGAAATCGCCGAGGTGGCTCACGACAACGGCGTGCCGCTGTTCGTGGACAACACCTTCGCCACCCCGGCGCTGTGTCGGCCGCTGGAACACGGTGCCGACATCGTCTGGAACTCCACGACCAAGTGGATTCACGGATCGGGAACGACGCTCGGCGGAATCCTCGTCGACGACGGCTCGTTTCCCTTCGCGGAGTCCCCCGAGAAGTACCCCGAGATCGGCGGTCCGAACCCGGCCTTCGACGGCGTGAACTTCGCCGAGCGCTTCGGCGACCGGGCCTTCACGATGGCCGCCCGACACCGCGCGACCCGCAGTCTCGGCGACCAGCAGTCCCCCTTCGACGCGTGGGCGACGCTGCAGGGCGTCGAAACCCTCCCGTTGCGGATGGAGCGACACTGCGAGAACGCCTTGGCCGTCGCCGAATATCTCGAGAACCACCCCGAGGTGTCGTGGGTCACCTACCCCGGCCTCGACTCCCACGAGACCCACGATCTCGCTTCGAAGTATCTGGAGGGTGGGTACGGCGGTATGGTCGCCTTCGGCCCCGAGGGCGGCTACGAGGCCGGCAAGCGAATCTGTGAGGACACCGAGGTGGCGAAGTTCCTCGCCAACATCGGCGACGCCCGGACGCTCGTCATCCACCCCGCCTCGACGACGCACGCGCAGTTGACCGAGGCCGAACAGCGCGAAAGCGGCGTCACCCCCGACCTCATTCGGCTGTCGGTCGGCATCGAAGACGTAGACGATATCATCGCTGACCTCGAGGCGGTACTATGAGCGAGGACCGCGGCGTCGAGTCGTTGGGCGAGTTCACCTTCGAGTGTGGGGAGTCGATTCCCGACCTCGAAATCGCCTACGAGACCTACGGCGAGTTCACCGGCGACAACGCCGTGTTGGTGTGTCACGCCCTGACTGGCAGCGCCCACGTCGCCGGCGGCCGCCGGCGTTCGGATACGGCCGGACAGGCCCACGCGTGGTGGGACGACATCGTCGGCCCGGGGAAGGCCATCGACACCACCGAGTACTACGTCGTCTGTGCGAACGTCCCCGGGTCGTGTTATGGTTCGTCGGGACCGGCGTCGACGAACCCCGAGACGGGCGAACCGTGGGGCACCGACTTCCCGGCCGTCACCGTCGGCGATTGGACGCGCGCCCAGCGACTCCTGTTGGACGAACTCGGCGTGCCGAACCTCCACGCCGTCGTCGGCGGTTCCGTCGGCGGCATGAACGTCCTCGATTGGGCCAAACGCCACCCCGACCACGCCGACCGGGTCATCGTCGTCGCCGCCGCCGCACGACTGGACCCTCAGTGTCTCGCCTTGGACGCCATCGCCCGCCGCTCCATCACGACCGACCCCAACTGGAACGGCGGCGACTACTACGGCCAAGACCCACCGACCGAGGGGTTGGCGCTGGCCCGCCAAATCGGCCACGTAATGTACCTCTCGAAGTCCTCGATGCAGGACAAGTTCGGCCGCCGGTCGGCCGGTATGGACATGGGTCGTGACACCTTCCCGGCCGACCCCGCCGCCGGCTTCTTTCCCTATCGCGAGGTCGAGTCGTATCTCGACTATCAGGGCGAGAAGTTCGCCGAGCGCTTCGACGCCAACTCGTATCTGTACCTCTCGCGGGCGATGGACAACTACGACCTCGCCTCGGGCTATGACTCCGACGCCGACGCGCTGGCGGCCTTCGACGGTGAGGCACTCCTGCTTTCGTTCACTGGCGACTGGCACTTCACCGTCGAGCAATCCGAGGAACTCGCCGAGGCGTTCCGTGCGACCGACGCCGCCACTGCCCACCACGTCATCGACTCCGACCACGGCCACGACGCCTTCCTCGTCGAACCGGACCGCGTCGGTCCGCCGCTCGACGACTTCCTCGCCGACGGCGTCTACGGGAAAGCCGTCTCCGATACGGTCGAAGACCGCGACGCTGGCGACGACTTCGCCCCGGTCCACACGAGTCTGTTCTCCGACTGATACGGAGTGTTGTAACAGAGTGCCAGCGAGCGCCAGTGCTGGGTCGGCGCTCGCCGGTAAAAGACTACAATAGTCCGTATAACGCCCCGTCATAGACACCGGTGAGCGTTGCGAGGAAGGTCGGTCTTTATTTGTGCTCACCTCCCGGTGTCGGTATGTTCGACCGAGACGACCTGTACACGGATTCCCTCCACGCCGGACAGGAAGCCGACCCGACGACGGGCGCCCGCGCCCCACCGATTTACCAGACGACCTCCTACGAGTTCGAGGACGCCGAACACGCCGCCGACCTCTTCGCGCTCCAGGAGGCGGGCAACATCTACTCCCGCATCATGAACCCGACGAACGCGGTGCTCGAAGAGCGCATCGCGACGCTTGAGGGCGGGGTCGCCGCCGTCGCCACGTCCTCGGGCATGGCGTCGTTCGACCTCGCGACGTTCATCCTCGCGTCGGCGGGCGACAACATCGTCTCCGCGTCGTCGCTGTACGGCGGCACCTACACCTACCTCACC
Organism: Natronomonas gomsonensis; assembly: GCF_013391635.1. Lineage (GTDB taxonomy): Archaea > Halobacteriota > Halobacteria > Halobacteriales > Haloarculaceae > Natronomonas > Natronomonas gomsonensis_A. The sequence goes on from NZ_JACAWU010000001.1 coordinate 771,355, forward strand.
CACACCGTCGAGCGCCGCGGCGTCGAGACGCGATTCGTCGACACGCTCGATTACGAGGCCTACGCCGACGCCATCGACGAGGACACCGCTTTCGTCCACTGTGAGACCATCGGCAACCCGGCGCTCGTGACACCCGACTTCGAACGGTTGGCCGACATCGCCCACGACAACGGTGTGCCGCTGTTCGTGGACAACACCTTCGCGACGCCGGCGCTGTGTCGGCCGCTGGAACACGGCGCCGACCTCGTCTGGAACTCCACGACCAAGTGGCTCCACGGGTCGGGGACGACCATCGGCGGGATTCTCGTCGACGGCGGGTCGTTCCCGTGGGCCGACCACGCCGAGCGGTTCCCCGAAATCGCCCAGCCGAACCCCGCCTACCACGGCATCAACTTCGCGGAGACCTTCGGCGACGCCGCCTTCGCCTACGCCGCCCGGACCCGTGGTCTGCGCGACTTGGGCAACCAACAGGCACCCTTCGACGCCTGGACGACCGTCCAGGGACTCGAAACGCTGCCGATGCGGATGGAGCGACACTGCGAGAACGCGATGGCCGTCGCGGAGTTCCTCGAGGACCACCCCGAGGTGTCGTGGGTCACTTACCCCGGACTCGACTCCCACGAGACCCACGCGGAGGCAAGCGAGTACCTCGACGGCGGCTACGGCGGCATGATTACCTTCGGCCTCGAAGCCGGCTACGAGGCGGCGAAGAAGACGGTCGAATCGACGGACCTCGCCAGCCTGTTGGCGAACGTCGGCGACGCGAAGACGCTCATCATCCACCCGGGGTCGACCACCCACCAGCAACTCACCGACGAGGAAAAGCAAGCCAGCGGCGTCACCGACGACCTCGTTCGCCTGTCGGTCGGTCTCGAAGACACCGACCGCATCATCGCCGACCTCGACGCCGCAATCGAGGAAGCGACCCGGTAGAGACGAAATTCACCCGTCGTAGAAGAGGAACACCGCGACGCCGCCGACGACGGCGATGGCGTAGGCGGGTTGGGCGAGGACGGTCTCGATCACGCGGCCGACCGTGACGCCGTCGTAGGCCAGCGACGCCGTCGCGGTGTCGACCGTGACGCCGACCGACGCCAACAGTACCACCAGCGCCCCGAGGGCGACCAACGCTCCGACGGCGCTCAACGGGTGGTCGTCTACCCAACTGCTCAGCGACGTGACCGGCCAGAGGGCCGCGGCTTTCGCTCCCATGTCGTCTCGACGTACGACCGAAACGCGCAAAAACACACAGCAGACGCACGGATGACGACCGTCTGACGCCGCGGTGTCGATCGATCACAAGACCGCTTTGGCTTCCAGCAACTCCAGTAGGTCCGTCATCGACTCGACGATTACGTCGCAGTGGGGGCCGACCGCGGGCTTCGGCTCGTAGCCGATAGCCAGTCCGGCCACTTCCAGCATCGGGAGGTCGTTGGCGCCGTCGCCGATGGCGACGGTGTCGTCCATCTCGACGCCGACCTCGCCTGCGAGGTCTTCGAGTGCGTCGTCCTTCGTCCCCTCGATGAGCGGGCCTTCGGCCTCGCCGGTGAGTTTCCCGTTCCGAATCGGGAGTGAGTTAGCGACGATGGTGTCGACGGAGACGCCTTCGCGTTCGAGTGCGGCCGCGACGCCGTCGTCGAAGCCGCCGGTGAGGATGGCGACGTGGTGGCCGGCCTCCGAGAGGGCGTCGATGACCTCGGCCGCGCCCGGGCGCAACTGTACGCGGTCGAACGCCGCCTCGACTTGCTCCTCGGGGAGGCCGTCGAGCAATTCGGCGCGGGCGTAGAGACTCTCGGCGTAGGAGAGCTCGTCGTTCATCGCCCGCTCGGTTATCTCGTCTATCTCGTCGGCGACGCCGGCCTCCTCGCCGAGCAGTACCGTCATCTCCGAATCCGAGAGGGTCCCGTCGAAGTCGAACGCGATGAGCATACTCCCTCTGGGTCGGGAGGGGTCACGAAACCGTCGGTTCCCGCGAACTCGCCGTTACACCGCTGCGGGGTCGGCGTCGGCCCACTCCGTCCACAGCACCAGCAGACTCGGCAGCACGACGACGCTGCCGAGGAAGGCGTAGACGATGGTGAGTGCGGTGATGATGCCGAACTGCTGCAGCGGGACGAGCAGCGCCAACCCGAGGATGGCGATACCGCCGGCCGTCGAGGCCGTCGACCCCAACAGCGCGCCGCCGGTGCCGAAGACGGCGTTTTCCAGGGCCGCCTCGGTGCCGATGTCGCGGTTCAACTCGTAGACGTACCGCTCGGAGACGTGGATGGAGTAGTCGATGCCCAGTCCGATGGTGAAACTGGTGATGAGCGCGGTCATCACGTTGAACGGGATGCCGAGCGCCGCCATCGACCCGGTAATCCACGCGACGGCGAGGGCGACCGGGGCAAGCGTGACGGCGCCCAGCGTGGCGTACCCCTCCAGCCGCCTGTAGACGGCCATCAACACGCCCAACACGACGACGAGCGTGACGAGGAGGCTATCGACGACCGTCGACAGCAGGTTCTCGGCGACGGCCTGATTCATGATTGGCTGGCCGGTGGCGATGGCGGAGAGTCCGTCGCCGTCGACGGGGTCCGCGGCGGGTCGAATGTCCTCGGCGATGGCGGGTTCGCTCTGGGTGCCGTCGACGGGGACGACGATGCGCAACGCGACGTACTCGCCGTCCTCGCGGTGGACCCACGTCCCCGCACCGTCGGGCGACGCCTCGTAGAAGGCGTCGTACACCGACTCGAGGTTCCGGTCGGGGACGCCGTCGCCGTCGGTGTCGGCGGCGGTGAACGTCTCGTTGAACGCCGCGTCGTCGTCGGCGAGGTCGGCCATCACTCGTATCGGACTCCGGGTGGCGTTCGTGTCGTCCGGCAGGATGAGCACCGAGTCGCTCCGGTTTGCGGTGTCGGAGGCCGCCTGCACGCGGTCGAGGGTGTCGTCGGCTGTCACGTCACCCCTGACGAGAATCTGGGTCGTCGTCCCGCTGTAGATGTACGTCTCCCGGTCGACGAACTCGATGTTCTCCTGGGCGGTGTAGTTCCCCGGTGCGAGCGGGCCGAGGCCGTCCATCCACTCGGGCGTCTCCTCGACGAGGAGGTCCTCCTGTTCGAAGGTGGTGTCGACGGTGGCGGCGCCGCCGCCGGCGACGAGTGTGACGACCAACGCGGCAGCGAGGACGCCCTTCGGCGAGCGCCGGGCGGCGACGAGCGGCACCGCGAGCAACGCGGTGAGTCTACCGCCTTCGGTGCCGACGGCTGGAGCCCGCCTGTCGGCGCCGCGGGCTTCGAGGCGTTCGTCCAATTCGACCTTGAGAATCGGAATGAGGAGGCCGAAGACGACGAACGCGCCGACGATACCGACCGCGCTGACGAGGCCGAACTGTCTCACCGGCGCGACGCCGCTGACGAGGTTCGACAGGAAACCCGTCGCGGTCGTGACGGTGACGAGCGCAAGCGCCGCGCCGACGCCGCCGAGAGCGGTCGCCATCGCCTTCCGCGCCGACGGCGACCGGGCTTCGCCGCCGAACTGGAACCCACCCACGTCGTCGCCATCGGCCGGGTCGGGCGGCCGCTCCTCGCGAGCACGCATGAAGACGTGAATCGCGTAGTCGATGGACAGCCCCATCAACAGCACGGGGACGGCGACGAACAGTTGGTTGAACGTGATGTCTGCCCATCCCATGAAGCCGAACGTCCAGACGAGTACCAACGCCACGCCGAACAGCCCTAAGGCAACGTCGTAGAGGTCTCTGTAGGCGACGACCAACACGACGAGGACGAACAGGAAGGCCAGCGGCCCGACGACGGCGAGGCTGTCGAACGAGGACCGTCGGAGTTCGTCGTCGATGACGCCCTGTCCGAGCACCATCGCGTCGCCCTCGACTTCGCTGTCGACGATGTCGGCCATCTGCGTCTGGGCGCGGGCGAGTTCCTCCGCGGGCACGTCCTCGTGGTGGGAGACGACGATGGCGGTCGAGTCAGCGGTCTTGCCGTTGCCCTCGTAGCTCGTCGGCACGGTGGCGAAGGAGCCCCCCTCCGGCCAGGTGTGCTCGACGTCGTCCATTACGATGCCGACGGCGTAGGAGGTGTACAGCTCCAACTCGAACTCCGAGAGCCCCTCGATGGCCTCGATTTGTTCGGAAAGCGGCGGCCGCGGTTCGACGGTAATCTCCTGTGCGTCGACGCCCTCCTCCCTGCGGATGGCGACGATGGCGACGACGTTCGAGACGCCCAGTGGCTGTTGGTTCTCGACGAGTGTCGGCCCGACGACGGGGTCGTCTCTGAGTTCCTGCTGGACGCGCAACTGCTGGAGGTACCGCTCTCTCGTGAGGACGTTCTCGTCGTCGGCGATGACGACGAACGACCCCGTTGAGTTCGCGGCCTGTCCGCTCATGTTGTCGGTGATGTAGCCGTCGGCGGCGTGTTCGGCGGTGCCGCCGCGGAACTCCTCGAGGGTGGTGTCGAGGACGACTCCCGGGAGACCGAGGCCCAAGACGAACACGACCGCGAGCGTGACGGCGACGACTTTCCGTCGGTGCTCGTAGACGACCGCTCGGGCGAGGCTATTCGGCTTCATGCGGGGACAGAGACGACAGCGGGGACACGATTCACCCGACGTGACAGCGGAGCCGATAAATACTCACCGCCGGTCGTTGACGGCCGTTGATTATCGTCGCCGACTAACGGCACTAAATTGTGTATTCGCCGTCTCGGAGCTATAAATATGGGCACATTCGTGTATACAAATGCGGTTTCGGCCCCGGCAGCACGCGGCGATGAAGAAAGCGTTATCCCTCACGGCCGGGACCGTACGCCCATGAAGGTACTCGTTACGGACCCCATCGCGGATGCCGGTCTCGACGTGATACGCGACGCCGGCCACGAGGTCGTCACGGACTACGAATCGGAGGGCGAGGAACTGCTCGAGGCGGTCGCCGACGCCAACGCGCTCATCGTCCGCTCGGGGACGGAGGTCACCCGCGAGGTGCTGGAGGCCGCGCCCGACCTCGTCATCGTCGGCCGGGCCGGCATCGGCGTCGACAACATCGACATCGACGCCGCGACCGACCACGGCGTCATCGTCGCCAACGCCCCGGAGGGCAACGTCCGGGCGGCCGCCGAACACACCGTCGCGATGACGTTCGCAACGGCGCGGTCGATTCCGCAGGCCCACGTCCGTCTGAAGGACGGCGAGTGGGCGAAAGGCGCCTTCCTCGGCACCGAACTCAACGGCAAGACCCTCGGCATCGTCGGACTGGGCCGGGTCGGCCAGGAGGTCGCGAAGAAACTCGACTCGCTGGGGATGGACCTCGTCGCGTTCGACCCCTACATCTCCGAGGAACGCGCCGAGCAGTTGGGCGCCGACCTCGCGGAACTCGACGAGGTACTCGACACCGCCGACGTGCTCACCATCCACACGCCGCTGACGCCGGAGACCGAGGACATGATTGGCGAGGCGGAACTCGCCGAGATGGAGGGCGGCTACGTCGTCAACTGCGCCCGCGGCGGCATCATCGACGAGGACGCTCTCGCCGACGCCGTCGAGGACGGCGTTCTCGCCGGCGCGGCGCTGGACGTTTTCGCCGAAGAGCCGCTTCCAGAAGACAGCCCGCTGCTCGACGTCGAGGACGTCATCGTGACGCCGCACCTCGGCGCCTCCACGGAGGCCGCCCAGGAGAACGTCGCCGTCTCCACCGCCGAACAGGTCGTCGCCGCGTTCAACGAGGAACCGGTGATGAACGCGCTGAACGCGCCGTCGATGGACGAATCCGCCTTCCCGCGGGTCGAACCGTACATCCACCTCGCCGAGACCGCCGGCAAAATCGCCGTTCAACTGCTCGACAGCCGCGTCGAATCGGTCGAAGTCAGCTACGAGGGCGACATCGCCGAGGAGGACATCGAAATCGTCACTGCCTCCGCGCTGAAGGGCGTGTTCAAGCCGCTGGAGTGGCAGGTCAACGCCGTCAACGCCCCGCGCATCGCCGAAGAGCGTGGCATCGACGTGACCGAGAGCAAACGTCGGCAGGCCGAGGACTTCCAGAGCCTCGTGACGGTCACCGTCAGCGACGGGGAGACCGAAATCGCCGTCTGCGGGACGCTGTTCGCCGGCGACGACCCGCGTATCGTCCGCATCGACGGCTACCGCGTCGACGCCATCCCTGGCGGGAAGATGATGGTCGCCCGCAACACCGACGAACCCGGGGTCATCGGCCACATCGGCTCGGTGATGGGCGAGTTCGGCGTCAACATCGCGGGGATGTTCAACGCCCGCGAAGTCCACGGGGGCGAGGCGCTCACCGTCTACAACGTCGACCAAGAGGTACCCGACGAGGCTCGCGAAAAACTCGAAGCCGACGAGCGCATCATCGAGACGAAGTACATCAGCCTGAACGGCTAATCGGACGGATAGAAGGCGGTTCGCAGCCGCGTCGAGTCAAAACCAGCCGGTCAGTTTCGCCCACAGCCCCTCGTCGGTTTCCTGTTCTCCCTCGGCTTTCGCCTCCTCCAGCAGCCGCTCGTAGCGGTCGATGACCTCCTCGAGTCGCTTGTCGCGCGCTTCGAGTTCGGCTTCGAGGAACTCGGCCCACTCCTCGGCGGCCTCCCGTCGCCGTTCGCTGCGTCGCAGTTTCGCTTCCAGTTCCGTCACTCGCTCGTGGTCCGTCCCGACCGTCGGGAGCGGCTCGGATGAGGCGGATGCCATAGCGAACGTGTGTCATCAACTACCAAAAACCTACGTCAGACAGGCGTCATAAATGCCCTTTCTGGGACGTGTGCGGTCCGTTCCGCATCACGATAAACCGTGTGATTCGGAAACACGGGTGTTACAGCGGCTCTACCCGCCGTTAAAAAAGGGTGCTGATGACCGGGGGAACGCCTTTCGCCCCGGAACGTCACTTCCCGATATGTCAGATGAGATGGCCGACGGCGGTGGTTCGGAGTCGTCGGGGTTGCCGGATATCGGCCCGCCGGCGCTCCACGCCGACCGACCCACGCCGCCGCAGTTGGAGAACGGCGAGGGGTGGGCAGCCGACCCGCTTCTCGTCTCCGGCTGTGAGGCCTACGTCGAGGGGGAGTATCTGTATCAGGACTACGTCTACGACGACCACGGCGCCGACACCCGGTCGGTGCTGGAGCAACCGCCCGATGGCGAGACGCTCGGCGGGTTCTACTGTCGGCCCACCGGTGACCTCCGGTATCCGACGGCTCCGGACACCTACGCGTTCAACGGGGCGGACTTACTGGAGTTCCGAGTGCGGCCGACGGTGGAGGGGGTCGCCTACCGAATCACGCTGAACACGATGTTAGAGTCGGATGCGGCGGCCGTTGCCATCGGCATCGACACGAGTGCCGGCGAGAGCGACGATGGGGACACCGACTGGGGCTATGGGCTGGGTGAGTTGGGGGCGCCGGTCGACCACCGACTCGTCGTCTGGGGAACGGGCGCAGAGTTGGACGGCGAACGGCTCGAAGACGACCGCGTCTCCGTCGATGTCCGCCGGAACCAAATCGAGGTGGAAGTGCCGCTCGACCCCGACGAGGAGACGTGGCGACACTACTGTGTCACCGGCCTCTGGAACGCCGAAGACGGCCGGTTTCAGGGGATTTCGGTCGACGCCGACCGCGAGGTACCGGGCGGCGGCAAGCGCGGCATGGATGTCCCACCTGTCTTCAACGTCGGCTTCCGGTTCGAGGAACCCCTCCGACGGAACATCGACATCGAGGAACTCCTCCCGCGGTTGGCGATGATCGTCGCCAACGCGCCGATGGAGGTACTCCAGCGACTCGACGAACCATTGCAGTTGCTCGGGTTGCTCGGTGACGCCCCGAAACTGTTCGATATCGAGGACCCGCTTGGACTGTTCAATCCGCTGGACGACCCGCTCAGCGTCTCGGAGTTGGTCGGCGTCGCCGAGCGCCTGTCGCCGTTCAGCGAGGCGGAGGCGGTTCCGCGCTCCATCGGCATCGGCAACTGGCGCGAACACGGACAGGCGACCGCACTCGCCAACCGCGACATCTCACAGTACCACGCCGACATCGACTTCGAGACGCTCCGCGCCGAGGAGACCGATCGCCGCGTCCCCGACTCGGGCTTTATCACCTACCTGTACCCCTCCGCCTACGAGTTCGGCGACGGGGTCGACCCCTACGCCAACGTGCTGGAGGGCCGCATCCAGCCGTACGGCGTCTACGTGCCCGAGGGCCTTGAGGAGCCGGCGCCGATGGTGACGATGCTACACTCACTCGGCAACTGCTACACCCAGTATCCGGCGTACATGCCGACGCTGGTCGAAAACCTCGCCGAGGAGACCGGCGGTGTCGTGTTCATGCCGCAAACTCGGGGGCCGGGTATCTGGTACAAAAAGAAGGCCGAACTCGACGTTTTCGAGGCGTGGCGGAACCTCGAATCCCGTTTCGACATCGACCGCAGTCGCGTCTCCGTGACGGGCTACTCGATGGGCGGGTTCGGCGCCATCATCATGGCGACGAAGAACCCCGACTCCTTTGGCCGCTGTTTCGCCGTCGTCGGTCCACCGGCCGAGGACCCGCTGCAAGCGCCGACGAACAACATGATTGCGACGCCGTCGCTGCTGATGACCGGGCTGTTCGGGGGTGAGGACGGCGGCGAACTGTTCTCGATTTTCACCGAGAAACCGGAGAACGCGCTCCGTCTCACCGAGAACCTCAGACACGTCCCGATGCTGTTGTGGCACGGCGGCACCGACCCCCTCGTTCCCCTCCTCGGGCCGACCAACTACGCGCGGGAACTCCGCGAACACGGCTACCGTCACCAAATCGACGTGTTCCCGAGCGTCGACCACTTCGCGCTCGCAATTCAGGATAGCTGGGACCGCGGGCCGTCGTATCTCGCCTCGACCGAGGTGCCGAAACACCCGCCGCGAGTCACCTATCGGCGCGTCCCCGAGTTCGACTACCCCGAACTCGACATCGTCCACGACAGCGCCTACTGGGTCACCGACATCGACGTTCGGGAGGGCCATGGCAGCGGTCTCGTCGACGCGACCTCCCTGGCCGACGGCTACGGCGACCCGAAACCCGAGCGGTTCACGTCCTCGGGAACGAGACCGATGCCGTACACCGCCACTGGAATCGAGTGGGGGGACGCCGACGACGTTCGTGGCCCCGAGAACACGCTCGAAGTCACGCTCGAAAGCATCGAGTCGGTGACGCTGTGGGTCGAAGCCGCGGGGTTGGACCCCGAAACCAAACTCACTGTCGAGGTTGACGCCGATGTCGATGCGACGCTGACGCTCCGGGGGTCCTTCGGTACCCACGACGTCGAAATCGAGGCCGGCACGTCGACGGTCGAGGTCGGCCCACTCGCCTGAACGGCGGTCGCGTCGGCCGTCTCTCGGGGCACAAACCCCCACGATTCACTTAAATCAGCAAGTGCTAATAGGGCTAACACATTTCCGCATTGCCGTCGAAGGGACGGGATATGTCTCAGGAACGCCGTAACGGCGACCGGGCCGAGGGGTCTCCCTCCTCTCCGCCTCGGCCCGGTCCCGACGCCCTGTACGGCCCCAACCCCACGCCGCCGCAGTTGGAGAACGGCGAGGGGTGGGACGCCGACCCGCTTCTCGTCTCCGGCCACGACGCCTACCGCGATGGTGAGTACCTGTATCAGGACTACGTCTACGACGACCACGGCGCCGATACGCGTCGCTTTACCGCCGGGTCGCCGGCGAATGCCGACTCCCTCGGCGGCATTCTCTCACAGCCGACCGGGGACCTCCACTACCCCAACGACGGCGAACGCTACAGCTACAACGGCGCGGACCTGCTGGAGTTCCGAGCGCGGCCGACGGCGGAGGGAGTCGCCTACCGCATCACGCTGAACACGATGCTGGAGCCGGACGCGGCGGCCGTCGCCATCGGCATCGATACAGGAGGCAGTGACGGTCGAACCGACTGGGGTCACGGATTGGGTGAGTTGGGTGCGCCGGTCGACCACGTGCTCGTGACGTGGGGGACGGGCGCAGAGTTGGACGGCGAACCGCTCGAAGACGACCGAGTTTTCGTCGACGTGCGCCGGAACCAAATCGAGGTGGAGGTGCCGCTCGACCCCGCAGACGAGACGTGGCGACACTACTGTGTCACCGGCCTCTGGAACGCCGAGGAGGGCGGATTCAGGCAAGTCGCGGTCAGTCCGGACGAGGAGACGCCCGGCGGCCTGAAGAGCAAGTCACAGGACGTACCGCCGGTGTTCAACGTCGGCTTCCGCTTCGAGGAACCGTACGACCGACACGTCGGCCCCATCGATATCGGTCGCGGCCTCTTCGACGTACTCGACGTGACCGGCATCGGCCACAACCTCCTGGACCTCGTCTGGGACCGCTCTGCGCGAGTCCTCGGGGAGGGCAACTGGCGGGAACACGCCCAGTCGCTGGCGCTCGCCAACCGCGACATATCGCGGTTCTACGCGGATATCGACTTCCAGCGGCTCCGCGAGGGGACGACCGACGACGCGTCGTTCGAAGCCGGCTTTCACTCGCTTCTGTATCCCTCGCGGTACTACCTCGGAGAGGGCGTCGACCCCGACCACGACGTACTGGAGGGCCGCATCCAGCCGTACAACGTGTACGTCCCCGAGAACCTCGAAGAGCCGGCGCCGATGGTGTTGCTGTTGCACTCGCTGGGCGGCGCCTACACCCAGTATGCGGTGTACATGCCGAACCTCGTCAAGGGATTGGCGGAGGCCCACGGCGCCGTCGTGTTGATGCCGCAGGCCCGCGGTCCCGGTCGCTGGTACAAACGCGAGGCGGAACTCGACATCTTCGAGGCGTGGCGCGACCTCGAAACCCGGGTCGACATCGACCGCAGTCGCGTCACCATCTCGGGGTACTCGATGGGCGGGTTCGGGACGTGTATGCTCGCCGCACAGTGTCCGGACCTGTTCGGACGGGGCTTTTCGGTCGTCGGGCCGCCCAGCGAGGACCCCATCGAGGGGCTCACCGGCGGCCTGCTGAAGGCGCCGTCGAAACTCACGAACGACCTCTTCGGCGGCGAGGGCGGCGGCGACGTGCTCAACCTCTTCGCCCAAGACCCCGAGAGCGCTCTCGAAATCACCGACAACCTCCGGCACGTACCGATGCTCATCTGGAACACAGTCGGCGACCCACTCGTTCCGGTGCTCTCCCCGGAGAACTACGCCCGTAAACTGCGGCGACACGGCTACCGCTATCAGTTCGACGTGTTCCCGGTCGCGACGCACCTCTCTCTCGGTATCTGCGACCAGTGGGACCGGGCACCGGAGTTCATCGCCCGCGGGAAGGTCATCCGCAATCCCCGGCGGGTCACCTACCGACAGGTGCCGGAACTCGACCACCCAGAGGTCGGACTCGTCCACGACGGCGCCTACTGGGTTTCGGATATCGTCACGCAGGACGGCGAGGACGCCGGTCTCGTCGACGCAACCTCCTTGGCCGACGGCTACGGCGAGCCCAACCTCCGGCGGTTCCGACGCATCGGACAGACGCCCCAGCGCCACCTCAGCCGCGGTCTCCAGTGGGAACAGCCCGACATCGACCAACGGCGCGGCCCCGAAAACGCCCTCGAGGTCACGCTGGAGGGGGTCGCCGAGGCCACGCTGTGGGTCGAGGAAGCGGGGCTCGACACCGACACCGAACTCACGCTTCAGGTCGACAGCGACAGCGAGGCGACGCTGACGCTCGCGACGGCGTTCGACACCCACGAAATCGAGGTCTCGGAAGGCGAATCGACCGAGACGCTGGTTCTCGACGACGAGGCCGAAACGAAAGCCGCGACCGCCTAGAACAGGCCGCGAAGCCGGCCGAGCAGTCCGCGTCCGCCGTCTCCCGTCCGCTCGCCGGCGAGGTGTGCGAGCACCGCGTCCGTGCTGTTCGGGACGGGTTCGGGGTCGCTGCCCGCCGCCGCCGCGGCGTCGGGGTCCTTCAGCAGGTGGCCGGTCGTCAGACACACCACGTCCTCGCCCGACCCGACTTCGCCGGATTCCCGCAGTTTCCGCAGGCCGGCGACCGACGCCGCGGAGGCGGGTTCGACGCCGATGCCCTCGCCTGCGAGGTCACGCTGGGCGGTCGTAATCTCCTCGTCGGAGACGGCGACGGCGGTGCCGCCGGTTTCGCGGATGCCGGGCAACGCCTTCGGCGCGTTGACGGGGTTTCCGATGCGGATGGCTGTCGCGATGGTTTCGACGTCCTCCCAGCGGCGGGTCTCCTCGGCGCCCGATTCGATGGCCTCGACCATCGGCGCGGCGCCCTCCGCCTGGACGCCGGTGAGTTTCGGCACGTCGCCGGGCGCGAGGTCACCCGAGGCGACCAACTCACGGAAGCACTTGTACAGCGCGGCGGTGTTGCCCGCGTTGCCGACCGGCAGGACGATTCGGTCGGGGAACCGCCCTTCGTCGTCGCGGAACTCCTCGAGGATTTCGAGGCCGATGGTCTTCTGACCCTCCAGTCGGAACGGGTTCAGCGAGTTCAGCAGGTACGCCTCACCGCGGTCGGCGAGGTCCTGGACGATGTCGAGACAGGAATCGAAGTTGCCGTCGACCTCCAGAATCCGGGCGCCGTGGAGACTCGCCTGTGCGATTTTCCCGGCGGCGACCTTGCCGGCGGGGAGCAGGACGAGCGTCTCGAGGTCGGCGCGTGCGCCGTAGGCCGCAAGCGCGGCGGAGGTGTTGCCGGTGGAGGCACACGCCAGTCGCCCAACGTCGAGTTCCTGTGCGACGCGGACGCCGACGGTCATTCCGCGGTCCTTGAACGACCCGGTAGGGTTCATCCCCTCGTGTTTCACCCGGAGGTTGCGGACGCCGAGGTCGGCTTCGAGGCGTGGCGCCTCGTGCAGCGGCGTCGCGCCTTCCGGCAGGGTGACGCCCTCCTCGAACGGAAGGGCGGCGTTGTAGCGCCAGACGCCACGCCCCTCGAAGTCGTCGAAGGTGGGATAGTTGTCGTAGCGGGCTTCCAGCAAGCTGCCACACTCCTCGCAGGTGTAGATGATGTCGTCGAAGGGGGCGTGGTCGTGGCCGCATTCGATACAGTGGAGCCAGACGCCGTCGGTCGCCACCTCGGGCGCCTCGGGGTTCGACGGGAGCGTGAGGTCTGCCATTGACGGGAATGCGTCGTGGAGTCGCAAAAAGGGGGTGGGTTGCGGGACGCCGAGCGAAGCGAGCGGCTCCGAAGCAGCCGACTGCCGAATGTGCTACTCGTCGTCTTTGACGTAGCCGTAGTGTCGCATGCACTCCTCCATCTCGGCTGCGTCGTCGTGTTTGTGCAGCGTCGTGGGCGTGTCACAGTAGTAGGTCGTGCCGTCGTACCGCAGCGTCAACTCCTCCGGACTCCCGAGAATCTCGGTTTTGACGACGAGACGGTCGCCATCACGGAGGCGCCTCAACAGCTCTTCGGCGGTGTGTTCGCCCGCATTGACGGGGACTGGCTCGCTCATACTGATTTACATGGCGGCCGCCCACTTCATGACTTGTTCTGTCTGCCACGTGTATGACACTCGGTAACACTTAACACTACTGGCGACCAATGTACATCCGTAGGGCGATATCGCCCGCGAACGACAATGCCAGCGCCAATCGAAAACAGTTCCGACGGCGACAGCCTCCCGACTACCCGCGACCGGTGTGTGGACTTCGAACTCGAAGGCGGAGCGGTAGTCATCTACGACCGGAAAAACCACAACGCGTGGATTCAGTCCGACAGCGCCGTCGAACTCTCGTCGCTGGCGTAGCTACTGGAACCTCACGCCGAGGTCGTGCAGTCCGTCGTTCTCCCGTGCGACGTTGATGAGTAGCGGCGTCACCGCCTCGACCTCGGCGGCGTTGGCGAGGCCACCGACATCGAGTGGGCGGAGCCCCTCTATCTCGGCGGCGAGGTCGACGACCATGTCTTTGGCGTCGTCATCGTCACCGAAGACGAGCGTGTCCCACTCGAACTCGCGGTCGAGATTCGAGAGGCCACCCGCAGGGAGGTTGTGAAACGCGCCGACGAGCGGTACGTCGTCGGGTTTTGCCTCCTCGACGAGCGCGGCGACGCTGCCCGCTCCTGGACGGTTGTAGTGGAACCCTTCGTCGTCGCGTTTCATCCCGACGGCGGGCGTGACGAGAATCGTCTCGTCGTCCAGTCGGTCGGCGATGGCTTCGACGGTGTCGACGAGGTGATACGCTGGGACGGCGAGTACCACCACGTCGGCGCGGTCGGCGGCCATCGCGTTCTCGAAGCCCTTGATGTCGGTGTCGACGCCGCGACTGTCGAGTTCCGTCTCGTACTCTTCGGCCTTCGTGCGCGCCTTCTCGGGGTCACGGGAACCGACGAGCAGTTCGTGGTCGGTGTCGTAACTCCACCGAAGGACGAGTCCCTGTCCGATGTCGCCGGTGCCGCCGAGGAGCGCGATTCGCATACACGGTAGTCGGCCGACTGTAGGGTAAGCGTTGTGTGACCGGCGACGGTTGCCCAATCCGAGCAGATGGACTGTGACCGTCGGGCTTTTGCCGCCGGCCGACACGGGACCGGTATGAACGCAGACGGGCCACCGTCGGCAGTCACCGACCGCTGGCAGGAACTGCTGGAGGACGCCGACGCCATCGCCGCCGAGTACCGCGACGACGGCTGGGAGACGCTCGTCGTCCATCCCGGCGACGTGACGCCGGTCACCGGCGACCCGTTCGGACTGGACGTACTCGCCCCCGGTGACGAGTTCGAGGCGCTGGAAGCGCTCGTCGAGTCGGCGACCTTCGACACCTCCCAGGTCTACCGCGCGGAAGAGGGCGGCGTCCGGTTCTTCATCGTCGCGACCGAAGCGACGGCCGAGGAAATCGCCGTCGTCGTGCCGGCGTTTCTCCCCGCCCGAGAAGAGACCGAACTCGCCGAACAAGCAACCGAGGAGGGCGTGATGTACACCCACGTCCGTCCGCTGTCCGACGAGACACGCGTGACGTTTTCCCACGACGACCCCGGGCTGTTCTTCTAGCTCCAGCCGCGTTCGCCGCCGCGAACTGCCGAGAGCCAGCCGACGAAGACGACCGCAAGCGGCACTGCTACGAGGATGCTGAGCGCTACGAGCGGTAGTCGTCCTCCGACTGTCAGGTCGGTGAGGAACGCCAACGAGAAGACGGCTGTGGCGGCGACTGCCGCGCTCCACGCGAGGAGTCGCTCGGCGCTCATTCGAGCAGGTCTGGGAGGTCGTTGACGCTGTCGAGGACCGCGCTCGCGCCGGCGCTCTCGTAGCGTCGGCGGCCTTCCTCGCCAGTGAGGCCCCCTGTGAGAACACCGATGCCGTGATACTCCCGTGTCGAGTCGGTGTCGGCGGCGTTCGTCGCCGTGCGGATGTCGTCGAGGGTGTCGCCGACGAAGGCGATTCGCCGGGCGTCGAAGCGCTCGGCCAGCGTCACGAGCGCCTCGGGGTCGGGCTTTCCGGCGTCCCAGTCGTCCATCGTGAATCGGTGGTCATCGGCCACTTCGAGGCCGACGCGGTCGAGTGCGATGTCGGCTTCGGCGCTCGGACGGCCGGTAAGGACGCCCACGTCCCACGCTTCCAGCGCCTCGCGTGTCGAAGCGTCGAGCAACACCGGTTCGTCGTGGATGAACCCCTCGGTGTCGAGGTCGGGGTCATCGCCCTCCAGTTGCCGGTACAGCTCCGAGCCGAGATACAGTTGCTGGAACACCTCTCGGAGCCGCTGTCGGTCCCAGTCGGCGAGTACCTGCTCGCGTGCGGCCGGTTCGAGTTCGTCTGCGATGGCCGTCCGGGCGGCGTCCAACCCGCCGCCGGAGGCGGCGATGAGACCGGTGTACGTCTCGATGCTCAGATACGGTTTCTCGCGGGTGGCGAGGACGTACAGCGCGGCGGCGTACGTCAATTCCCAGTCGTTGTTGAAGCCGCCGGCGTTCTTGAACGCCTGAATGTCGGCTTTCTCGATGGTGTCGTCGTAGACGTGTGCGATGGATTCGACGATTGCACGGCGATAGGAGTCGGCCACGTCGACCAACACGCCGTCGATGTCGAGGATGATTGCGTCGACGTTCATGGGTTTACTCGGAACAGAGTCTCGTCTTCGAGTGTCTCCGTCGTCGCGTCGACGACGGCGGGGTCGCCCCCGAGTGTCGTGAAGAAACACGCCGCCCCCGCTGCGGCGGCCGCCTCGGCGAGCGGCCGCTGGAGTTCGGGCGGGCAGTTCAGCGCGTACACCGCCTCGGCGTCCCGGTACAGCGCCACGTCGGGGTCGGTCACGTCGTCGCGGACGAACCGCACGTCCGAGGGAGTCGGCCGCTCGTGGATGTCCGTCGCGGTGACGGTCCGTCCGCGTTCGGCGAGGCCGGCCGCGACGTCGGTTCGGTTCCCGACGCCGACCTCGACGAGACGGTCGAACCCGGCGAGGCGGTCGACGAGCGTCGCCTTCGAGTCGGTGTGCACGTCGGGATGTTTATGAACAGCCGTATCTAACCTTTTCCCATGCACGTCGACATCGTGCCGGTCGGTGATGTCCCTGCCGCGGTCAAGCGGGAGGCCTCCAGCGGACTGCGGTCCGTCTACGACTGCGAGGTGACGATTCACGACAGTCAACCCATCCCCGACGGCGCGTTCGACCCCGGTCGTGAACAGTACCGAGCCGAGGAGTTCATCGAGCTCGCGGGCCGAATCGGCTCCGGCGAGAAGAACATCGCCATCACGCCGAAGGACCTCTACTACCGGCGCCGCAACTACGTCTTCGGCCTCGCGTACCTCTCCGGAAACGGCTCGGTAATCTCGACGTACCGGCTGCAGACCTCCTCGGACGGCGGTTTCTCGAACAAATCGGCTGGCGACATCTTCTCCGACCGCGTCCGCAAGGAGGTCGTCCACGAAATCGGCCACACGCTCGGACTCGAACACTGTGACAACTCCCGCTGTGTGATGAGCTTCTCCCCGACCGTCCGCGAGGTCGACGTCAAAGAGGAGAACCTCTGTGGGAGCTGTCAGCGGCTCGTGCTCTGATTCGCTAGCCGTCTCTCAGGACCGCGAAGCGACACGAAAACGTCCGTTCAGTCGTCGCAGCTGGCGGTGTCGGTACCGCCGTCGGCGGCCGCCTCGACCGGCGCCTGAATCTCATAGAGGTTCTGTCTCGCGTCCGCGAAGTACACGTCCTCGGAGACGATTTCGATGTCTTCGAGGCGTTCGAGGGCGTAGCGAACGGTTCGGGCGGACAACATCGATTCCTCGACGATGCCTTTCTGGGTCATCGGTCCGTTGTACTCGAGGACCTTGTAGACGAGTTTCGCGCTTGGCGGGAGGTCTTCTAGGTCTTCGCCGTCAGAATCAGCCATTTGTACCGCAAAAGAGGCGAGCCAGCGGTATAAACATTGACCCAAACTGGTCGGGTATCGAACTCGCAACCGCCGAAAACGGACCGGAGTGGCCGTGAAACTCTCGTTTGTCATTTGCCCAATGAGTCCTCCAACTGACGGCTCCGATAGGTCCGGAGCGAACCGCTTTTGGCTACGGGTGGCTGACGTGGGTGTATGGCAACCGATACGGCCGAACGCAGGGTCGCACACGTCCGTGGTGTCACCGTCACGGCACTGGCGTGTCTCGCCGGCGTCGCCGCCGCGCTCGTCTCGGCGACCGTTGCGAGCGGGGCCGACGACCCCCTCGGCGTGTACGTCCTCGCGGGCGCCGTCATCGTGCAGTTCCCGCTCCTTCGCGTCCTCGAGATGGCGGGGATGGACCTCGACGTCGACGAATTCGGCGTGAAGGACTACCTGTACGTGGCGTTCATGACCTTCTCGCTGTGGTTCGTTTGCTGGGCAATTCTCCTCCAAACGGGGACGAACCTGTAATGAGCGACGACAGCATCGCCGTCGTCGACCTCGACCGGTGTCAGCCCGATCGATGTAACTACGAGTGTGCGAACTTCTGTCCGCCGAACCGCACCGGCGAGGAGTGTATCGTCACCCGCGAGGAGCGCCACGGCGAGGAAGGACTGTACGCCGGCGGCCCCGACCAGGTCTCGATATCCGAGGAACTGTGTCTGGGCGAGACTTGCGGCATCTGCGTCGAGAAGTGCCCCTTCGACGCGCTGGAAATCATCAACCTCCCGCAGGAACTCGACGAAGACCCCACCCATAGATACGGCGAGAACGCCTTCTCGCTGTACGGACTGCCCGCCCCACAGGAAGGCCGTGTCACCGGTATCCTCGGGCCGAACGGCATCGGGAAGACGACCGCAGTCCACGTCCTCGCCGCCGAAATCACGCCCAACCTCGGAGACTTCGAGGACGAACCCGACTGGGACGACGTGTTAGAGGCCTACCGCGGTACCGAACTGCAGGAGTACCTCGAAGACCTCCAGGAGGGTGAGGTAACCGTCGCCCGCAAACCGCAGTACGTCGACAAGATTCCCGACACCTTCGACGGGAAGACCAGCGAACTGCTGGCGGGCGTTGACGAACGCGGCGTCGCCGACGAACTGGTCGAACGGCTCGGCATCGAACCGGTCGTCGACCAGCCCATCGACACCCTCTCCGGCGGCGAACTCCAGCGGGTCGCACTCGCCGCGACGCTGGTGCGAGACGCCGACTTCTACTTCCTCGACGAGATTACGCCGTATCTCGACATCGGCCAGCGCGTGACGGCAGCGCGACTGATTCAGGAACTCTCCGAGGACGACCGCTCGATGCTCGTCGTCGAACACGACCTCGCCGTGCTGGATTTGCTCGCCGACGCCCTCCACGTCGCCTACGGTGAACCGGGCGCATTCGGCGTCATCACGCCGCCGAAATCGACGAAGGGCGGCATCAACCAGTATCTGGAGGGGTACCTCGAAAACGAGAACATGCGCATCCGTCCGGAGTCCATCGAGTTCGAGGAACACGCTCCCCGAACCGAGACCTATGGCGACACTCTCGTCGAGTACCCTGCGATGCGGAAATCCTACGGCGACGGCGAGTTCTCCCTGGACATCGACGCCGGTGAGATACGGCAAAACGAGGTCCTCGGCATCGTCGGCCCCAACGGCATCGGGAAGTCGACGTTCGCGAAGATCCTCGCGGGGCGCCTCGACCCCGACGAAGGCGAGTTCGATGCTCGCCTCGACATCTCGTATAAGCCACAGTACGTCGAAATCGACCAGCCGATGCGGGTGGATTCGTTCCTCCGCTCTATCACCGACGACTTCGGCTCGTCGTACTGGAACACCGAAATCGCCCAACCGCTGCAGTTAGAGCGCATCTTCGAGCAAAGTCTCACGGACCTCTCCGGTGGCGAGCGTCAGCGCGTCGCCATCGCTGCGTGTCTCTCCAAGGAGGCCGACCTCTACCTGCTCGACGAACCCTCCGCGCACCTCGACGTCGAACAGCGGGTGCTTGCGACGCGAGCCATCCGCCGCTACACCGAAAACCACGGCGCCACGGCGATGGTCATCGACCACGACATCTATATGATTGACCTCCTCTCAGACCGCCTGCAGGTGTTCGAGGGGACGCCCGCCGACCACGGCCACGCCGGTCAACCGATGGGGATGCGCGAGGGGATGAACACGTTCCTCGCGAACCTCGACGTGACCTTCCGGCGCGACGAACGCACCGGCCGACCGCGCATCAACAAACCCGGTTCACAGAAGGACCGCGAACAGAAGAAAGCCGGCGAGTACTACTACGCCCCGACCGACGACAGCGAGGAGTAGGCGGTTCGATTTTCTCCGGTTTCAGACGTACTCGGGAAGCCGCCGTGAGCGTGCCGACCCCTCGACGAACGGCAACTCGACGCGGTCGGCGGGTACGTCCTCGCCGTCGACGCGGACGGTGAGGTCCTCGGCGTCGAGGTCGAAGTCGACGAGTGCCAAGGCGATGGGCACGTCGAGTGCGGGGCTGTGGTCGCCGCGGGTGACCTCACCGACGTGGCTGTCGCCGGCGAAGACCGCCGACCCGCTCGGCGGCACCGCTTCGGGCTCGAGTCCGACGAGTCGCCGCGACGGACGACCCTGATTGGCTATCTTCGAGACGACCTCCTGGCCGACGTAACAGCCCTTCTCGAAGTCGATGGCGTTCCGGAGGCCGAGGACGTTCGGAACCGTCCCTTCGAGTTCGGCCTCGAAGGTCGGCGTGCCGGCCTCGAGCGTGAGGTAATCCAGCGTCCGGTAGCCGAACGGCGCGGCGTTGAGGCCGTGGTTGACGAGGGCGTCGAAGACGTCGTTCGCGTCGTCGGCCGCACAGATGACCTCGTAGCCCTCTTCGCCGGTGAGGTCGTCGGTACGGACGACGGTGACGCCCCAGTCGCCGACCGACCCGCGGACGAAGGAGAGGGGTTCGTCCGGCGACGCCGGCCCCGTCAGCACGGAGGCGATTTTCTCGGTCGCGTTCGGGCCGTGGACGCCGAAGACGCCGAAGTCGTCGGTGGCGACCCGCACGTCGACGTCTTGGATGAACGTCTTTTCGGCCCACTCCTCGGCGAGGGCTTCGGCGCGCTGTGGCGGGACGAAACACAGCAGTCGGGGGCCGGCGTTGAAGACGTAGAGGTCCGACTCGATGCCGCCCTGTGCGTCGAGCAACAGCGCGTAGACGCCCTGGCCGTCTTCGCTCGGGACGCGATTGGAGACGGCGTTGTCGACGAACTCGATTCGGTCGTCGCCGGTCACCTCGACGACGCCGTAGCCCATCTCGATGACGCCGACGACGTTCCGGACGGCGCGGTGGACGCGCTCGGGGCGGCCGTAGTGGTCGACGACCCGGCGGCCGCCGCGTTCGGTGAACGTCGCGCCGTGGGCTTCGTGTATGTCCGCGACGACTGTCATTGCCGGGAAGAAGGCGACGCGGCGGTAAAACAGCGACGCATCGCGGCCGGCGGACTCACAGTCCGAGTTTTTCGCGAATGCGACGGAACAGCGAGGGACTGCTGTCGCTTTCGGTTCCGTTCGGGTCAGGAACGACGCGCTCGTCGGGGTAGATGCGCATCCGCTCGTCGTCGTTCTCGACGGTTATGAGGCCCTCCTCTTTGAGCTCGGCGAGGGCGTCCTCGATGGCGTCGATGTCGGTGCCGACCCCCGACCGCAACTCGAAAACCGTCATTCCCTCCTCGGTCCGGTCGACGAGCGCATCGAGGACCGCGACTTCGGTATCGTCGCGGTCCCGATACTCCCGCTTCGCCTGCATACACGAACGTTCGCCCGGGGTGGTCTTAACCGTTCGCCGGCACACGCCGGGTGTGGCACTCCGGAACCTCGGGGTCCGTGTCTCAAGTTTTATACCCTCTACACGGCCACACCTTCCCAATGGGACTGAAGTGTTCGCTACTCGGCCACGCCTTCGAGCCCGCCGACGTCGAGCGGGAGCGGGAAGAACAGGGCAGCGAGGTCGTGACCGTCGTCCGTGAACTCGAACGGTGTACGCGCTGTGGGGCCGAACGGGTCGTCTCCGAGAGCACCGAGGTGACCGCCGTCGTCGACCCCGAAGACGTGGGGTTAGAGGAGGAACCGACGCCCTCCACCGCTGACTCGACGCCGACAGAGGACGCTCCCGAGACGGGCGCGGAAGAGGGGACGGGGGCCTTCGACGGCGTCGTCGAGCGGAGCGGCGCGGCCGACGACGAAGACGCCGAGGCCGCCCCCGACGACTCGGACGGGTGGTCTTCGACCGAGGACACGCCGGACACGCCCGACGAGGAGAGCGAGTTCGAGCCCCGTGACCCCGAAGAGGAGGACGCCGAGATTCTCACCGACGACGGCGAACCGGAGCGGGCGCCCGGCCAGTGGCCGGACGACCCCGACGACGAGCCGTGGGACCCCGAGAGCGATTCGGTCGTCGACGCCGACGCGGTCGACGCCGACGACGAGGAAGACACTGAACCCGTGGAGGAGCTGTCGGGCATCACGGTCCCCGAGGGCGTCCTCGTCTGTGCGGAGTGTGGGTTCCAGGTCGATGCCGAATCCGCCTACCGCGACGGCGACCCCTGTCCGGAGTGCGGGTCGTGGTTGCACGTCGAGGGCGAGTGAAGTACCTCGAAAACGGTAAACCACAGCGCGTCAATACTCGGCCCATGGAAGAGTACAAGATGCGTCGCGGCGAGTATCTCGAAGAGCGCGTACCGGACCTCGAAGCCACCATCGAGGAGTACTTCGGCCCGATTTCGGCCACCGAGGAGTTCAAAGGAAGCGACCTCCACGTCGTCGAAGAGCCGAAAAACCCCGTCTTCGAGCGCGTCGTCGCCGGCGCGGTCTCGTACTCCGGCAAGAAGGACAAACTCGCCGTCGACTTCGTCGAGCGCGACCTCGAGGACCTGATGGAGACCGGCGACGTCGACGCTGCGGGCGACGCCAACAACGCCAAGAACGATTTCCTCCTCGAGTGCACGGGTCGGGACGCCAAGTCCCGGCGGGAATCGATGAAGCGGGCCGTCGAGGACGACGCCGAGACGCCGGACGACGTCTGACCGGGCCGCCGCCGACCACCACCGATTAGTATTCTCTGGTGATAACACACGTTCATGACCGATACGCGCAGGGCTAGCCCCACCGAGAAGCCGGTCGTTCTCACGATTGCGGGCAGTGACTCCGGCGGCGGCGCGGGCGTCCAGGCCGACCTGAAAACCATCGAGGCCATGGGTGGGTTCGGCACCTCGGCGGTTACTGCCGTCACCGCTCAGAACACCCTCGGCGTCGAATCCACGCACATCCTCCCGACCGAGGAACTGACGGCGCAACTCGACGCGGTGCTGTCGGATTTCGACGTTCGCGCCGTCAAGACGGGAATGTTGGCGACGGCCGAACTCGTCGAGACGGTCACCGACTACGCCGCCGACTTCGAGTGTCCGCTGGTTGTCGACCCGGTGATGGTCGCGGCCTCCGGGGACCGCCTGCTCACCGAGGCGGCCGAAGCGGCCTACGACGACCTCATCGCCGAGGCGACGCTCGTGACGCCGAACGCCGACGAGGCGGCGGTGTTGACGGGCGTGCGGCCCGAAGACGAGGCCGGCGCTCGACTGGCGGGCCAGCGCCTGCTGACGACGGGTGCCGACACCGCCCTCTTGAAAGGCGGACACGTCCCCGGCGAGGAAGTCCTCGACGTGCTCGTCACGCCCGAAACTATCGAGACGGCTCGTCACTCCCGAATCGACACCGAGGCGACCCACGGCTCCGGCTGTACCCTGTCGTCGGCCATCGCCACGCGACTCGCCCACGGCGAACCCCTCGTCGACGCGGTCGGTCGGAGCGTCGCGTTCCTCCAGCGGGCCATCCGGTATCACCACGACGCGGGCGAAGGCCCGGGTGTGGTCCATCATCTCGCCGCGCTCCGCAACGAGGCGGCCAGAGAGGCAACCGCCGAAACCGTCCACGACGCCGTCTCGTGGCTCGTCGCCGAGAACGTCCGGCCGCTGGTGCCCGAGGTGGGCATGAACGTCGTCGGGGCGACGCCGTACGCCGAAGACGAACGCGAGACCGCGGCCGTCGAGGGCCGCATCACGAAGACGCTCGACGGCGTCGAACCGAACCGGGGCGTCCGCTTCGGCGCTTCCAGCCACGTCGCACGGTTCCTACTCGGCGGCCGGGAGTTCTTCCCCGAGTTGCGGTTCGCGATCAACTGCCGGTTCGGCGACGACATCGAGGCCGCAACCGAGGCCCTCGAGTGGGACGTGGCCGAGTACGACCGCGCCGCCGAACCCGACGACGCCGCCGGAACGATGGACTGGGCGGCCCGAGACACGTTCGGCGGTCGGAGCGATCCACCGGTCGCCGTCGTCGACCGCGGTGCCGTGGGCAAAGAGCCGATGACGAAACTCGTCGGTCGCGACGCCTCGACGGTCGCCGAACGCGTCGTCGACCTACGGGATGCCGTCGCCAGAGGCCCCGACGAGGGGACGTAGGCTGGTCGCTGTCGAGACTTCCCGACCGTTTTTCAATCCCAGGGGTAACCCGTTCGATAGCAAATCACACGTATGTCTATGCAAAGAACTTCAATGCACTAACAAATATACGAAAATCGCAAAAGATGTTGGAAGCGTTTATTACTGAACGTGATTATATGTAGAGGTATGCGCGACGAACTCACGAACGACAGAATCAACCGACGTAACCTCCTCGGTGCCCTCGGCGCCATCGGTGTCGCCGGAATTGCCGGCTGTACCGGCAACGGCAATGGCAACGGCAATGGCAACGGGAACGGTAATGGAAACGGCAACGGGAACGGCAACGGCAACGGCAACGGTGGTGGCGAAACCATCCGATGGCACGCCGGCGGCACCGGTGGGACGTACTTCCCGCTGTCCGGTGAGTTCGAGACCGTCGTCGAGAACAACACTGACTACAACATGGAGGTTTCGGCGACCGGTGCCTCCGTCGAGAACGTCGGTAGTCTCAGCAGCGGCGACGCGGACTTCGCGCTCATCCAGAACGACATCGCGTACTTCGCGAAGAACGGTACCGGTATCGACGCGTTCGACGGTAACGCTATCGAGAACCTCCAGGGCGTTGCGACCCTGTACCCGGAGACGATTCACATCGTCCTCCGACCCGATGCCGGAATCGAATCCCTCTCCGATATGGAGGGCATGCGCATCAACACCGGCGACCTCGGTTCGGGGACGCAGGTCAACGCGCTGCAGATTCTCGAATCCGCGGCGGGTCTGACGCCCGACGACTTCGAGGAACAGAACACCGACTTCACGCAGGCGTCCAACCAGATTCAGGACGGCGACATCGACGCGGCGTTCGTCGTCGGCGGGTGGCCGGTCGGTGCCATCGAGGAGCTCGCGACGACGGCGGATATGGAACTACTCACGCTGTCCGACGACGAGCGACAGACCATCAAGGACGCCGCCTCGTGGTTCGCCGACGACACCGTCCCCGCCGGCACCTACGAGGGTATCGACGAGGACGTCGACACCGTCTCGGTGCAGGCGATGATCGCCACCCGCGCGGAGTACGACGCCGAAATCGTCGAGAACGTCACCGCAGCCATCTTCGACAACCTCGACGACCTCACCATCAAGACGGACTTCATCAGCGTCGACAGCGCACAGGACGGGATGTCCATCGAACTGCACGAGGGTGCAGCCGCCTACTTCGGCTAACGTGTCCCGCCGGGTGTGGTTGGCGGCCCTCGTCGCCATCGCGGTCGTCTGCGTCGGTGGCGTCGCCGCAACGGGGGCGGCGACCCAATCCGTCCTCGTCGTCAGCGAGGACGGTGACGACCTCCTCGTCACGCCCGTCGACAACGGAACCGAAGTCACCGTCGAATACACCCACAGCGTCGAGAAGACGCTCGTCAGCGACGTGTACGCCGTCGACGGTGACCGACTGACGATGACACGGATGGAGTTCAGCTCCTACGGTGCTGGGCTTCCGTCGACCGTCTCCGTCACCGAGATAAACGATAGATACGTCTATTACCCACCGGAACGGCACTACGACCCACTTCGTATCACGACCGGCTACGTGGCCGACCACGACCTCGTCGTCGGGGACCGACGATACGACCTCGTCGACATCGCCGACGGCGGCACCGTCGAAATCAGCGTCGAAACACGGCTCAGAATCCCACAATGGTAGATGACGACCACGAAACCACGACCGACGAGGCGGCAGCCGAGGACGCCGACCAGGTCCTCGAAGAAATCGAACGGAAGCGTTCCCTCCGGGGGGCGGCACTCGTCGCCGTCGCGGCCGTCGGCATCACGTTCTCGCTGTTCCAGTTGTGGATAGCCGCCCGCGGGTTCACCTTCGAGGCGACGATTCCCGGCATCGGCACCGTCCGTCTCATCTCGTTGCAGCAACTGCAACTGCGGGCCATCCACGTCAACTTCGCGCTCATTCTCGCGTTCCTCCTGTATCCGATTTCGGACGGTACCGGCGCGGTGTCGCGCCGTCTCGGGCGAATCACGCCGTTCGTTCGGGACCGACTCGGAGACAACCCGATTACCCGTGTACTCGAGGGCATCAGCGGTGCGGTCAGTTGGCTATTCCTCGACCCCGAGCACGACCGCATCACGCCGGTCGACGTCGGCCTCATCTTCCTCTCGCTGTTACCGACGCTGTACTACCTGACGCGGTACTCGGAGGTAATCGACGTCATCCGGGTGTTCGGCCTCCGCGGCGGCGCGCCGTTGGGCGAGTTGTACCCCTGGCTCGAACCGCTCGCCGTCGGTCCGCTTTCGACGTGGCCCTTCGGGTACCTGATGGGCGTCCTCGCGATTCTGCTGGTGTTGGAGGCCACCCGACGGGCGCTGGGGGTCATGCTGATGTCGCTCGTGAGCCTGTTCATCATCTACGGCCGCTTCGGCTACCTCATTCCCCGCGACGCGCCGGGGGTCGGCCTGCTCGCGACCAGCGAACTCCGCTGGGACCAGGTCGTCCAGAACCTCTGGTACACAGTCGAGGGCATCCTCGGCGTCCCGGTCAGCGTCAGCGTCCGGTTCATCTACATCTTCATCCTCTTCGGTGCGTTCCTCGAGATGTCCGGCGCCGGCAAGTGGTTCATCGACCTCGCGTATTCGATGACCGGCACCAAACAGGGCGGCCCGGCGAAAGCCAGCGTCGTCTCCTCGGGCTTCATGGGGATGATTTCGGGGTCCTCCGTCGCGAACACCGTCACGACCGGCGCACTCACCATTCCGCTGATGAAACGCTCCGGGTACTCCCCGGAGTTCTCCGGTGCCGTCGAATCGTCGGTGTCCTCCGGCGGGCAGATTCTCCCGCCAGTGATGGGCGCGGCCGCGTTCCTCATCGTCGAGTTCATCGGCGTCCCGTTCCGTGAGGTCATCATCGCGGCGACGCTGCCGGCCATCGCCTTCTTCTTCGGGATGTGGATTATGGTCGACCTCGAAGCCGGCAAACACGGCATCGGGGGGCTCCCCCGGTCGGAGCTGTTGGACATCGGCCCACACATGCGACGCGGCTGGTTCTATCTGGTCCCGCTCGGCCTGTTGCTGTACTACATCGTCATCGCTCGCCTCTCCATCGGTCGGGCCGGTTGGTTCACTATCGTCGCGACGGTCGCGCTCATCTCGGTGGTGGCGGCCTACAACCGGGACGCCGGGCCGGTTCTGATCGGTGGCATCTTCGCTCTGTTCGTCGCGAGCGTCCTCTCGCAGTTCTTCGCGGGGACGACGATTATCGGTCTCCTGCTCGGGGACGCTGGGGCGGGACTCGGCCCCGCCGCCGCCGTCCGCGCCGCCTTGCCACAACTGGCGGTCATCGCCATCGGTCTCAGCGTGCTCACGCTGTTGGCCCGGCCGCGGTCGGAGGCGCCGCTCCTGGAGTTGGACGACACCGTCACCGAGACGACGGCGGCCATAGACGAGCGATTCGGCAGCGAGATGGCGACATCGCGTGCGGGGTCGTTCGCCACGTTCATCCTCAAATCGCTCGACAACGGCGCACGAACGGCGACCGTCGTCGTCGTCGCCGTCGCCGCCGCCGGCGTCATCCCCGGCATCATCAACCTCACCGGACTCGGCGGGAGCCTCCGGGCGCTCATCCTCGGCGTCAGCGGCGGGTCGTTCGTCATCCTCCTGGTTCTGACCGGCGTCGCGGCCATCATCGTCGGGATGGGCATGCCGACGACGGTCATGTACATCATCATCGTCGTGCTGCTCGGGCCGACCATGCAGGAGTTCGGCGTCGCGCTGCTCGCGGCACACCTGTTCGTCCTGTATCTCGGCCTGATGGCGGACGTGACGCCGCCGGTCGCCGTCGCCGCCTACGCGGCCGCAGGCGTCGCCAAATCCGACGCCTTCGAGACCGGCCGAATGGCGTTCATGCTGTCTTTGAACAAGATTCTCGTCCCGTTCGCGTTCGTCTTCGCGCCCGGCATCCTGCTGATTCGGGGCGGTGACACCGGCGGCGAGTGGGCGGTGATGTCCTTCGCCGACTTCGCCGATCTCGGGTTCGTCATCCCGGACGTGCTGATTCCGGTCGTCGGGATGTTCGCGGGCGTCTACGCTCTCGGTGCCGCCATCATCGGCTACTACCGGACCGACGTGGGCAGATTCGAACGCGTCGGCTTCGGCGTCGCGGCGCTGCTGCTTTCGGTTCCCGGGATGGTGCTCATGCCCGCCGAAAGTGTCGCCGCACTCGCCGGAATCGAGGCGACGCTGGCCACGACGACGTTCGACATCGCGCTCCGTGCCATCGGTGGCGTGATGCTCGTCGCACTCGCCGGCAAGAACCGCAGGCAGGCCGCCGGAGAGGAGTCCACCGCGGCGACGGCCTGACGGACGGGACCCGTCACGTTTTAGCGGCCGGCCGTCACCCTTCCAATATGGCTTCCGGCATCGTCGGCGAGTTCTTCGCCCTCAAGGAGGAAAGCGAGGCCGACGTGCTCGCGATGCAGATGGGGGATTTCTACGAGTTCTTCGGCGACGACGCCCGACTGGTCGGCGATGAACTCGATTTGAAGGTCTCCGAGCGCTCCGCCGGCGGCGAGAACTACGCGATGGCCGGCGTCCCCGTCGACGACCTCACGCCGTATCTGAAGGCGCTCGTCGAACGGGGGTATCGCGTCGCCGTCGCCGACCAACGCGAGGTCGACGACGACATCGTCCGCGAGATATCGCGGGTGGTCACGCCGGGGACGCTACTGGAGACCGACGACGGCGACGCCCAGTATCTCGCTACGGTCGTCTCGACCGGCGACGAGTACGGCCTCGCCTTCTGTGACATCACGACCGGTGCGTTCCGGGCGACGGCGGTCTCCGGCCCCGACGCCGCGAGTCGGGCGCTCACGGAACTGTACCGGTTCGCCCCCGTCGAGATACTCCCCGGTCCCGACGTGCGCAACGACGACGATTTCCTGAGTCGGCTTCGAGAACGCAGCGACGCCCGCCTGACGCTCCACGACACCGAGGCCTTCGCCCCTGGCCGTGCGAGACACACCCTCGGCGAGCAGTTCGGCGAGGCCGTCGAGTCGGTCGGCCTCGACAGCGAGGCCGCGACGACCGCCGCCGGTGCCGCAATCGATTACGTCGCAGAGACCGGCGTCGGCGCTTTGGCGTCGGTCACCCGACTGCAGTCGTACGCGCCCGACGACCACGTTGCCGTCGACGCGACGACCCAGCGCAACCTCGAACTCACCGAGACGATGACCGGCAACGGCCGGACGCTGTTCGAGACCCTCGACCACACCGAGACGAGTTCCGGCGGCCGCCTGCTTCGGGAGTGGCTCACCCGGCCGCTACGACGACAGGGTGAACTCCGCCGTCGGCAGTCGGCGGTGGCGGCGCTGGCCGACGACGCCCTCGTTCGGGAGGGGCTGCGCGAGACGCTCGCCGGCGCCTACGACCTCGAACGGGTCGCCTCGCGAGCGATTTCGGGAAGCGCCGGTGCCGACGCGCTCCTTCGGGCGCGGGCGACGCTCGAACTCCTTCCCGACCTCGCCTCCTCCATCGAGGAGTCGACACGACTGGCCGACTCGCCGGTCGGCGACCTCTTTGCGGACATCGACCGCGAGGCCGTCGCCGACCTCCGACAGGAACTCGACGCGCTGGCCGACGACCCGCCGAAGACGCTCCACGAGGGCGGCCTCATCGAACGCGGCTACGACGAGGACCTCGACGACCTGGTCGAACGCCACGAGGCGGCCGTCGAGTTCTTCGAGACGCTGGCGGACCGGGAAAAACAGCGTCACGGCCTCACGCATCTCACCGTCGGCCGCAACAAGACCGACGGCTACTACGTCCAGGTCGGAAAGAGCGAGACCGATTCGGTCCCCGAACACTATGAAGGCATCAAGACGCTGAAGAACGCCGAGCGGTACGTCTTCGAGGAACTCCGCGAGAAGGAACGCGAAATCCTCCGCCTCGAAGAGGAACGCGGCGACCGCGAGTACGAGGCGTTCTGCCGACTCCGGGAGTCGGTGGCGAGCGAGGCCGACCTGCTCCAGCGAGTGGGCCGGACGCTCGCAGAACTCGACGCCTTCTGCTCGCTTGCGACCCACGCCGCCAAACGGGGATGGACTCGCCCCGAGTTGACCGACGAGGGCGTCCTCTCCGTGGAGGCGGGCCGCCATCCGGTCGTCGAAACCGACGTGGAGTTCGTCCCCAACGACCTGTATCTCGACCGCGACCGTCGCTTCCTGCTCGTGACCGGACCGAACATGTCGGGCAAATCGACGTACATGCGACAGGCCGCGCTCATCACGCTGCTCGCACAGGTGGGGTCGTTCGTCCCCGCTGACGGCGCGACGGTCGGGCTCGTCGACGGCATCTACACCCGCGTCGGCGCCTCCGACGAACTCGCACAGGGGCGTTCGACGTTCATGGTCGAGATGCAGGAGCTGTCGAACATCCTCCACTCGGCGACCGAAGACTCGCTGGTCATCCTCGACGAGGTGGGCCGCGGCACCGCCACCTACGACGGTATCTCCATCGCGTGGGCGGCCACCGAGTACCTCCACAACGAAGTCGGGGCGTTCACGCTGTTCGCCACCCACTATCACGAACTCACGACGCTGGCCGAGGAACTGCCGCGCGTCGAGAACGTCCACGTCGCGGCGGCCGAACGCGACGGCGACGTAACCTTCCTGCGGACCATCGAGGAGGGGCCGACCGACCGCTCCTACGGCGTCCACGTCGCCGGCCTCGCCGGCGTCCCCGACCCCGTCGTCGACCGGGCGGGAGACGTACTGGACCGCCTGCGTTCGGAGCGGGCAATCGAGGCGAAAGGCGGTGGTGACGCTGGCGAACCTGTTCAGGCCGTCTTCGATTTGGGCAGCGGCGACTTCAGAGGGGAGGCCACGTCGGACGGCGGCGACGAGCCCCAACTCCCACCGGGGACCGAATCGGTGCTTGAAGAGCTACGCGACACCGACGTAAACGAGGTGCCGCCAGTAGAACTGATGGCCCGAGTGCAGGAGTGGCAACAGCGATTGAACGACTGATGACCGAACCGGAACCGACCGAACGACTTCGAGCACTCCACGACAGCATCGACGAGAATTGGCTCCGCTGTCTCGCGATTACGGCGGCCGTCGTCCTCGTCGTCGCGACGGTCGTCAAGTTCGCCGCCGACCCCTTCGCGGTGAACCGCGACTCGGCGCTGTTCCAACACGCCGGCTGGTACATCACGCAGGGCGCGACGCCGTACGTCGACTTCTGGGACCTCAAGCCGCCGCTCATCTACGCGGTGACGACGGTGCTGGCCCTCCTCTCGGGCGGGAATATGGCCGTCTTGCACGTCCTAAGCGTGTTCGTTGCCGTCATCGCCGTCTGGTCCGGCGTGGTCGTGGTCGGCGTACTCACACACCGCCTCACCGACGACGGCTTCGCCGCCGTCGTCGCCGGATTGACGATGTTCGTCGTGCCGACGGTGTACGCCTTCCCCGCGTCCGGCATCCGGCCGAAGTACTTCGCGTTCTGTTTCGGCGCCGCGGCGCTGCTGCTCGCCGTCGAGGACCGCCCCGCCGCAAGCGGCGCCGCAGCGGCGGTCAGCGCCGGTTTCTGGCAGTTGGGTGGGGGACTCGCGATACTGGTCGTCGCGATGAGCTTCCAGCGCGGCGGGTGGCGAGCGAGCGGCCGGACGGTCGCCGGCGGTCTCGCGGTCGCCGTCGTCGTCGTCGGCCCGTTCGTCGCCGCCGGACTGGCTATTCCGCTGTTCGTCGAGACCGTCCTCGCGCCGGTGTACGGCGTCGAGGGGTACACCATTCCCGGCCGGCTTCTCGCCGTC
Organism: Natronomonas gomsonensis; assembly: GCF_013391635.1. Taxonomy (GTDB): domain Archaea; phylum Halobacteriota; class Halobacteria; order Halobacteriales; family Haloarculaceae; genus Natronomonas; species Natronomonas gomsonensis_A. The sequence goes on from NZ_JACAWU010000001.1 coordinate 802,972, forward strand.
GTCGTCGAGATCGGTATCGGCGGCGTCGTCTTCGTCGCCGTCGGTGCTTATGGGTGGCTCCGCGGATTCATGGCTGACCGCCGACGGTACTGGTGGATCGTTTTGGGCGGCATCGGCTACACCGGACAAATCTTCCTCGAGATGCAGGGGGCAATCGAGTTGATACTGCTCTTCACCTTCCTCTCGGTCGGTATCGGTATCATCGTGGCTCACGCCGAGTTGCCGTCCCAACGGTGGCGAGTCGTCGCCGTCGTCGTCGTGTTGGCCCTCGCGGGCGGCTACTGGGCCGCCGCACCGGTGACGCCGCTCAAGGACGACCTCGAAGAGACTCAATCCGAGTTGGACGGGCCGAAATACGAGACGCTGCCACCGATTCCGGAGGGCGCGCCGTCCATGCAGACCATCTACTGGGAGAAACAGCAACCCGAGATGTGTCACTACCGTTTCGGCGAGAAACAGCGGGCGTTCGAGGCACGGATGGGTGGGGACCTGACGAAATCCCAGTGCGGGCAGTGGCCCTTCGAGGAACCGCCACGGGAGTGGTTGCTCGGGGGCCTCGTCTGACCTACATCAACTGCGTCTTCGAGTCCACGTCGAAGCGGTACAGTTCGGGTTCGCCGGCGAGGTGGGCGGCGATTTCGGCCTGGAACGACTCGAAGTGGTCGCTGCCCATGTGGGCGTCGACTGCGTCGCCGTCCTCGTACTGCTCGATGACGCGGACGGTGTTGGGCGATTCGATGTCGGTCGTGACTCGATAGTCGATGACGCCGTCCTCGGCGCGGGATTCGACGGCGAGTTCTTCGACGAGTTCGAGGGCGTCCTCGCGGCTATCCGGTGCGATGGGTAGCTCCGCGTGCATCACTATCATACAGTCGGTCATCGGCGACCGTCGTGAAAAGCGTTCCCGGCCCGTGCGCGGAGCGCGGACACGGATATTTATGCCGCAGCGGACGAAGGTGCCGACGACCCTGTTCGATGAGCCCCGACATTCGCGAACTCGACGACGACACGCGCGACAGAATCGCCGCCGGCGAGGTGGTCGAACGCCCCGCCTCGGTCGTCAAGGAACTCCTCGAAAACGCCCTCGACGCCGACGCCTCGCGAGTGACCGTCAGCGTCGAGTCGGGCGGCAAAGAGCGCATCGTCGTCACCGACGACGGCGTCGGGATGTCGGAAGCCGAGGCCCGGAAGGCCGTCCGCGAGCACACGACGAGCAAACTCCGGGACATTTCCGACCTCGATTCCATCGGCACGCTCGGATTCCGGGGGGAGGCGCTCCACGCCATCGGCTCCGTCGCTCGGCTGTGTATCCGGACGAAACCACGCGGTGGGTCGCAGGGAACCGAACTCGTCGTCTCCGGCGGCGAGGTTCGGGAGTGCGGCCCCGTCGGCTGTCCCGAGGGGACCACCGTCGAGGTGACCGACCTCTTCGGCAACGTTCCGGCCCGACGGAAGTACCTCAAGACCGACGCCACGGAGTTCGACCACGTCCAGTCGGTCGTTGCGGGCTACGGGCTGGCAAACCCCGCGGTGTCGGTGACGCTCGAACACGACGGTCGGGAGTCGTTCTCGACGGCCGGCGACGGCGACCGACGGAGCGCGGTGATGGCGGTGTACGGCCGGGAAGTCGCCGCCTCGATGGTGCCAATCGAGGCCGACCACGACGACGGCGGCCCGCTGGCCGGCGTCGACGGACTAATCAGCCATCCCGAGACCAACCGCGCGGGCCGGGAGTACATGACCACGCTCGTCAACGGCCGGTACGTCACCGCCAGCACCGTCCGTGAGGCCGTCGTCGACGCCTACGGAACGCAGTTGGCGCCGGACCGCTATCCCTTCGCAGTCGTCGACATCGACGTGCCGCCGGGCGGCGTCGACGTGAACGTCCACCCGCGGAAACTCGAGGTGTTGTTCGCCGACAGCGAGGGTGTCCGCCGGCAGGTCCGTGAGGCAGTCGAGGCGGCGCTGTTGGACGAGGGGTTGCTCCGGTCGTCGGCGCCGCGGGGCCGTTCAGCGCCCGAGCAGACGGAGATTTCGGCGGGCGACGATGGCGACGGCGAGACCGTCGATACCGAGTTGACCGATTCGGGGCACCGCGCTCGACCGGAAACGGGGGGTGGTTCCACACCCACCCCCGCTTCGCGTGGAGGCGATGTGGACGACGACAACGACAGTCGGCCGACCCCCGCGTTGACCGGAACCGATTCGACAGATAGCGAGGCGTCGACCGCGGCCTCGGCGAGCGACGAGAGGACCACAGCTACCGCCGGCCGCCGGTTCCGCGACAGACCCACACAGCGGACGTTCGACGGCGAGGAGACGCGGGGAGCCCCCGAGACGTTCGACCGACTCCCGTCGCTGTCGGTGCTCGGGCAGTTCGACGACACCTACCTCGTCTGTGAAAGCGCCGACGGCCTGCTGTTGGTCGACCAACACGCCGCCGACGAGCGGGTGAACTACGAGCGCCTGCGCGAGCGCTTCGCCGGCGACGTGACGACCCAGACGCTCGCCGACCCAGTCGAGTTGGAAGTCACCGCCCGTGAGGCGGCGCTTCTCGACGACCACAGCGAGGCGCTCGCGCGCCTCGGCTTTCGGGTCCAGGGCGGTGACCGAACCGTCACGGTGACGACAGTGCCCGCACTCCTCGCGGAGGAACTCGGCGGCGAGGCGGCCGAACTGGCCCGCGATTTGCTGGGCGAGTTCGTCGAGGGCGATCCGGCGGGAACCGTCGAGGCCGTCGTCGACGACCTGCTGGGCGATTTGGCGTGTCACCCTTCCATCAAGGGCAACACCTCGCTCCGGGAGGGGACGGTCGCGGAGTTGCTGGCGGCCCTCGACGACTGTGAGAACCCCTACGCGTGCCCGCACGGCCGGCCGACGATCATCGAACTCCCGCGCGAGGAGATCGAGAACCGCTTCGAGCGGGACTACCCGGGCCACGGCGGCCGCCGGGACTGATTTGTATTCGGGCCGTGTGGCCCGACCATGGAACTCGTCACGCTGGGTGCGGCCGCGTTGGAACTCGCGCCGCCGGGGAGCGAACGGCTCGAAACGGCCCAAACGCTCGACGTGGGCGTCACCGGGCCGGAGTGCAACGCCGCGGCGGCGGCGGGCCGAGTCGGAGCGGAACCGGTGTGGCTCTCGCGACTTCCGTCGGGACCGCTCGGTGCTCGCGTCGAGGGCGAACTCCGTGGCCACGGCGTCGAAGTCGTCGCCGACAGCGCCACGGGTCGACAGGGGCTGACGTTCTTCGAGCGCGGCCGCACGCCGCGTCCGGACGCCCGCATCGACGACATCGGGAACGCGGTCGTCGAGGGGCTGACGATGGATTCGATTCCGACCGACCGCGTGGAGGCCGCCGACACCGCCTACGTCACCGCCGCGACGCCGCGGGCGTCGACGGGGCTGGCCGGTGCGACCGCGAAGTTCCTCAAGACCGCAAGCGACGCGGGCGCGAGGACAGCACTCGGCGTTTTGGACACTCGAGGGTGGCGCGACCTCGACTCCGCACGGGAGACCCTGGAGGGACTGTTGCCCGCCGTCGACGTGCTGGTCGGCACTGCAGACGCCGTCGAGGCGGTGTTCGACCGGGGCGGCGAACCCTCGAAAGTGACCCACGCGCTGGCGTCGTCCCACGACCTCGAGACGGTGGCGTTGTGTCGGACATCCGACGCCGCAGTGTGGCACGACTCGACGGTTCACGGCTTCGAGCGGCCCGAGGTCGATTCGGTCGACGCGACCGGCGCCGTCGACGCCTTCGCCGGCGCCTTCCTCGCCGGTCTCGACGGCGGAGTCAAGGCTGCATTGCGACGGGGTATCGCCGCCGACGCGCTCGTCAGGACGACGCCCGAGGCGCTGCCGACGTTCTCTAGTGACGAAGTCGAGGCCGTCGCGGAGACGCTCGAACGAACCTAATCGTCAGTCGTCGGCGACTTCCAGCCCGCCGGGGGCCTCCACGTCGTCGGGGTCGACGACGCTGTCAGTCCAGGTCCCGCGGAGGAACCACGCGCCGGTGGTCAGCGCCGAGGCCACGAAGGAGATGGCGACGGCGTACCAGACACCGACGACGCCCCACCCGAGCACGGTCAGGAAGACGAAGGAAAGCGGGATGCGGAACAGCCACAACTCCTGGACGGAGAGCAACATCGCCGCTCGGGTCGATCCCGATCCCCGGAATCCGCCCAACACGACCTGAAACACGCCGAGGAAGACGTAGGCGGGGCCGGCGATGCGGATGTAGGCGGCGCCGTACTCGATGACGGTTCCCGCGGCGGCGTCGCCGGGTGGGAGGAAGACGCCGGTTATCGCTTCGGCGAAGGGGTATGCGGCCGCGACGAGGACGAAAAAGGCCCCGGCGACGGTCGCACTCGCGAGGAAGACGGCCCGTTTCGCCCGGTCGGTGTGGCCGGCGCCGAGGTTCTGGCCGACGACGGTTTCGGTGCCACGGGCGAAGCCGAGTGCCGGCAGGAACAGCAGCGACGCGAGGCGGTTGACGATGCCGTAGGCGGCGACGGCGTCGTCGCCGGCGAGGGCGATGATAGCCGTCATCGCGGCGATGCCGCCCGAGCGGAGCCCCTGTTCGGCGCCGATGGGAGCTCCCACGTCGAGGATTTTGCGAACGGTCTCCCGTCGGAGCAGGAAGTCCGAAAGCTCCGGCGAGAGTCCCACGTCGCCGAACAAAAGCAGGTACAGCCCGATTACCGCCGGGAAGAAGCGGGCGACGACGGTGGCGATAGCCGCGCCCTTGACGCCGTAGCCCTCGAAGCCGGTCAGCGCGAACAGCGTCGTCTGGAGGGACTCGGTTCCCGTCCACGCGAACATCGGGTTGTCGACGAACCCCAAGACGAGAAACGGGTCCAAGGCGACGTTGAGCGCGACGCTACCGGCCATGAGGTACAGCGGCGTCCTCGTGTCGCCCCACCCGCGCATGAGCGCGTCGAAGATGAAGAACCAGAACATGAAGATGACGCCGAGGAAGACGACTCTGGTGTAGTCGGTGGCGTAGGTGTGAGCGGCGGTGCCGGGGGTCGCACCGACGACGGCGAGCAGATACGGCGCCGAGAGGTAGCCGGCGGCGGCGAAAACTATTGCGACGACGGAGACGAACGAGACGGTCTGTCCGGCGACGTGGTGTGACTGCCGGAAGTCGCCCGAGCCCTTGTGTTGGGAGACGAGGACGGTCCCGGCGACGGTGAGGCCGCCACCGACGCTCACCATCAGGAAGACGATGGCCCACGCGTACGACAGCGCGGCGACGGCGTCGGCGCCCAACTGGCCGACCCAGAAGGTGTCGGCGAGGTTGTAGCCGACCTGCAGGACCTGTGCGGCGACGATGGGGGCCGAGAGGACGACGAGCGGCTTGAACAGCTCGCCGTCGGTGACGTTGACTGACCGGTCTCTCACTCGACCACCAGCCAGCCGTCGACGAGGTCCTCGACGAGCGAATCGTGGACGGCCTCGATGGCGTCGTCGTCGCCCAGCGTGACCCACCGAATCCGTGCGCCCTGAATCGCCGCGAGCACGTGGGCGGCGGTCCGACGGGCGTCGACCTCGCGGAACGTACCGTTCTCGATGCCACGCTCGATGACCGCGGTCACGGTCGCGTGTACCTGTGCGTCGTTTTCGGCCAACTGCGCCCGGAAGGCGTCGTTGTGCGGCGCCTGCGCTCGGAGCTCCAACAGCGCGGTGTGGAACGCCCGGTGGTCGGCCCGGGTGCGGTCGTCGCCGAAGCAGAACAGCTCGACCAGATCGACGAGTTGCTCGCGGGAGTCCTCGTCGGACGGCGAGACGCGCTCTTCGAACTTCTCGATGAGGTGTGCCAGAAGCGCGACCAGCAGGTCCTCCTTCGTGTCGAAGTGATAGTGCAACAGCGACTTGCTGCAGTCGCACTCGTCGGCGATGTCCTGCATCGTCAGCGAGGCGTACCCGTGTTCACAGAGGGCTCGATAGGTCGCCTCCATGATTCGGTCACGCGTCTCTTCAACCATTATTGACTGACTAGTCAGTCAGACACTTTAATGGTTGCGGCTCACGCCCGGTATCCGCCGCGTTCGGCCCGCAGCGCCCGTGGTAATATGACCCACAAGCGGCCACGAAATTTATGTCGGCCCATGAACTCTCCACCAGTTGCAAATGAAATTCAGAGCAACACTACTGTCGGCGCTGTTGGTCGTCTCCCTCGTGGGGGCGGCCGCCGCGCCCGCAGCAGCGACTCAGGAAGGCGAGGCCTACAGCGGGAGCCACGTCGAGTTCCAGACGCAGAACAGCGCAGTGGCCGGCTATGCGGTCAACGACGCGATTATCGTCGAGAACGTGAGCGTCCAGTCCTCGGAGGAGGCGCGTAGTCAGGCCGGTCTCGGTGCCGACGCCGGACTGTCGACGGCGACGGAGTTCAGCGGTGCGGGACTCCAACTCGCCTCCCAGACGAGTCTGAGCGCGACGGTCAGCGTCGAGAGCGGTGCGGAGATGCAGGCCCACGACAACTCCCGGGGTATCTTCCAGGTGCGCGCCAACGATGGCGCTCAGATGGTCCACGCCAACCTCAGCAGCGACGCGGAGGCCGAATCCGAGAGCGACGAACGGGTCGTCGTGACCAAGGAGGACGGCAGTCAGGGGACGTTCATCGTCGTCGGCGACGGTGAGGTCGTCGTCAACGAAGAGGGCAACGTCACCGCCGAAGTCGAAGAAGGGAGCCAACTCGTCTACCGACAGTACGACGACGGCGAACGCTCTGACGACGACGAACAACAAGAGCGGATGATTCAGAACGGCACTGCGACCGCCGAGGTGTTCGTCGAGTCCGCCGCCGAGAGCGGCCAGGACAGTGCCGACGACGGCGAGGACAGCGCAGAGGACGGTTCCGACGAGGGTGAAGAGGCCGCCGCGAGCGTCGTCGAGTACGGTCAGGCCACCACCGTCGAGGTGACCAGCCGAAGCGAGAACACCATCAACATGACCGCCGAGCGCTCCCAGAGCGAGGGGAAGGTCGTCCTCGCGACGGTCTCCGACGAGGCCTTCTCCAGCGCCGAGGACGTCGAAGTCCTCGTCGACGGTGAGGCCGCCGCACAGGCCGACTCTTACAGCGAAGTCGAACAGGCCGCACAGGGCGGCGACAACTCGGCGTACTACGTCTCTCAGTCCTCGAGCGCCGAGGCGTTCCGTGCGACCGACGTCGCAATCGGTGTCAACCACTTCTCCGAGCGTGACGTGTCGATGCAGAGCGACGGCGGAAGCGGCGACGACGGCGGGATGACCGGCGGCGACGGTGCCGGCTTCGGCGTCTTCGCGGCCGTGGCCGCCCTCGGTGCGGCCCTGCTAGCGACCCGCCGACTGTAACGCGGCGTCGAAACGTATCGTTCGGCCAAGAAGTTTATTTTTACGCGGTGATTTCCGCCCGATATGCGACACAGAGCAGTGTTGCTGTCGGCGCTTTTAGTCGTCTCCCTCGTGGGGGCGGCTGCTGCGCCCGCAGCGGCACAGTCCACCGACGCGGAAGGTGAAGCGTACGCCGGAAGCCACGTCCAGTTCAACACGACCGGCAGCGCCGTCTCGAACTACGCGGTCGGCGATGCGGTTATCGTCGAGAACGTGAGCGTCCAGTCCTCGGAGGAGGCGCGAAGTCAGGCCGGTCTCGGCCTCGACGTGGGGCTCTCGGCCGCGACTTCGATTGTCGGTTCGGCCGTCGAGACCCGAACCGAGGCCGACGCCAGCGTCCGCCTCGGCTTCGAGAGCGGCGCGGCGATGCAGGCCCACGACAACGCCCGCGGTATCTTCCAGGTACAGGCCAACGACAGCGCCCAGATGGTGCAGGCGAACCTCTCGAACGACGCGGAGGCCGAATCCGAGAGCGACGAACGAGTCGTCGTGACGAAAGACGACGGCAACCAGGGGGCGTTCATCGTCGTCGGTGACGGCGAAGTCGTCGTCAACGAGGAGGGCAACGTCACGGCCGAAGTCGAGGAGGGAAGTCAACTCGTCTACCGACAGTACGACGGCGATGGTGAGCGCTCCGAGGACGACGACGAGCAGGAACGGATGATTCAGAACGGCACCGCCACCGCCGAGGTGTACCTCCAGGAGTCGGCGGAGACGGGCGAAGAGGCCGGCGCGGCCACCGCCAGCGTCGTCGAGTACGGCCAGGACACCGCCATCGAGGTCGAAAGCCAGAGCCGCGAGGAGGTCAACATGACCGTCGAGCGCACCCAGAGCCAAGGGAAGGTCGTGTTGACGAGCGTCTCGGAGTCCGCCTTCGACAACGCCGAGGACATCGAGGTGTTCGTCGACGGCGAGGCGGCCGCACAGGCCGACTCCTACAGCGAAGTCGAGCAGTCCGCGATGGAAGGCGACGAACCGCGCTACTACGTCTCTCAGTCGTCGAGCGCCGAAGCGACGGCGAACGTCGCCATCGGTATCGACCACTTCTCGGAACGCGCGGTGTCGATGCAGAGCGCCCAGGAGGACACATCCACGGCGACTGAATCGGACGCTGCAACCGAAACCGACAGCGCCGACGGAAGCGACACCGCGACCGAGGAAACCACCGGTGACGGCGCCGGCTTCGGCGCGCTCGCGGCTCTTGCGGCGCTGGGGTCGGCACTCCTCGCCGCCCGCCGGCTGTAACCTCTTAGTTCGTTAGCACTTTAGCCGGCGAAACTAAGTGCCGACCTGTTGTTGTAACTGTATGCGAAATACGTTACGTGTTCTCATCGCACTCTCGATGGTGGGATGGCTCCTCGCCGGTGCGGTCGGCGGGGCGGCCGCTCAATCGGAGTCGCAGGTGACCCTGACCGTGTCGGTCGTCGACCAGGCCGACGCCTCCATCGGCGGTGCGACCATCACCGCGAGTTGGGAGGGCGGTGAACGGACCGCGACGACGGCGAGCAACGGGCGAGCGTTCGTCGACGTTCCCGAGGACGAGACCGTCGAACTCGACGTAGAACACGAAGAGTACGTCCGGAACCACCCGCTCGTCATCGAGGAGGCGACCGAGCGCGACGTGACGCTTCGAGTCTCCGAGAAGGGCAACGCGACAGTGACGGTGACCGACGCCAGCGACCAGGCGCTTCAGGACACACGCGTCGAGTTCCGACGCGACGGCCAAACCGCCGCGGAGGGGTGGACCGACGAGGACGGGACGTTCTCGACGGACACCATCGAACAGGGCGAGTACAGAATCGCCGTCGTCAAGCCCGGCTACTACCGCGAGACGAGTACCGAGGACGTCGGCGTCGACACGCCAGTGTCGTTCACCCTAGAGCGTGGCAGCGTCAACTTCGAGGTGAGCGTCGTCGACGACCACTTCGAAGAGCCACAGGAACTCGACGACGTTCGGGTCTCGGTCGCCGCCGAGAACTTCGAGGCGAGCGTCCGCAGTTCCGGCGGCACCGCCTCGCTGTCGGTGCCCGTCAACACACGATACAACGTGACGGTGAGCAAGGAGGGCTACGTCTCCTCTTCGCGCTCCCTCCGGGTGACCGAAGGCGCCCGCGAAATCGAGATGACGACCCAGCGGGTCCCGACGCTCACCGTCGAACCGCAGAACACCCGCGTCGTCGTTGGCGAGACGACCCGCGTCAGCGTCCTCAACGCCTACGGCGAACCCGTCGAGGGAGCGACCCTCCAACGGAACAACGAGACCGTCGGCGAAACGGACGCTAACGGCGAACTCGTCGTGACCGTCGACTCGGCGGGCGAACAGGAACTCGTCGCGACGAACGGCAGCGTCGAGTCTGCCCCGGCAATCGTCGAAGGGGTCGACCCCGACGCGACAGAGACGCCGGGGGCCGCGACGGCGACGCCGACGGCCACTGAGGGCGCCGGTCCGGGCTTCGGAATCGGCGTCGGTATCGCCGCCCTGCTCGCGTTGGGCGTGCTGTTCCGCCGGCGCTGACCGGCCGTTTCATTTTATCGGCTCTGTTGAAACTCTGCCTGTTAGACACTACTCGCGCCACTTGTGGCCGCACTCGACGCAGGTGAACAGCCGAACCTCGTAGGAGCCGCCCGGCTTCGGCATCATCTCGTAGTAGGCCCGGTCGCTGTCGCAGTTCTCGGCCGGACAGGGCTCCTGCATCGTCTCGGTGGAGCCTTGGGTTCCGTCGGCTACGGCGGGTGCCCCGTCGTCACGTTGTCCATCCTGGGTCGTCATCGCTGCTTCTGCTTGCGAGTCCCGCGGCTCCTCGTTCTCACAGGAGCGACACACCCACGTGTCGCCCTCCGTGTGCATCAGCGAACCACACTCCTCACAGAATTGCATATAACGTAGGAATACACGGTTTCGGATATATGTGTTAACTTCCGACTCGTCGTGGCTCTCAGTCAACCGCTCATGCTGACTGTACTGAGTTGTGCGGGGATACTCGCCGTCGTACGATTACCAGCCGCTCATCGGTATCACGAAACGACACTCTCGGCCGCTGGCCTCGGGATTTCAGTGGCTCTATTCGGGGATAAGAACACTAGCGGGGTTACCGCGGTAGAGCGGTAGTGTACTTCGCGTTTACTCTCAATCTATCACCTGTTGAGGATTTCAACAGAGCCATTTCGTCTGGATTCAATAGGTCGGTATGGACGACGCCGACGGCGGCTTGCGGTCGCTTCTCAGGCAGTTCTTCGCGCTCGAAGGCGACGTGCTCGTCCTCTCCGTTGCGATGTTCGCGTTCAGCCTCGGCTTTCAGATGACGAGTCGGTACGTCCCGCGATACATGTCCGTCCTCGGGGCGGGTGCGGTCGCAATCGGCCTGTTCGGCACGTTCGGCAATCTCGTCTCGGCGGTGTACCCGTATCCGGGCGGGGCGCTCTCGGACCGCATCGGCTCTCGATTCGCGTTGACGCTGTTCGGACTGGCCTCGACGGCCGGCTTTCTCGTGTGGCTGTTCGCCGACTCCTTCGGCACGCTCACCGTTCCGGCGGTCGGGACGACCGTCGACCTCGCCGGCTACCGAATCGTCGTCGGCTGGCTTGAGCCCGCAGTGCTCCCGGTCGGCATCTTCCTCGGGCTCGTCTTCGCGCAGGCGTGGAAATCACTCGGCTTGGGCGCGACGTTCGCCATCGTCAAGCAGGCCGTCGCCCCCGACCAGTTGGCGACGGGGTTTGCCAGCACCGAGACGTTCCGACGGCTGGCGTTCCTGCTCGGCCCGCTTCTGGCGGCGGGCGTCCTCACAGTCTTCGCCTTCGAGACCGGCTTTCGCGTCATCCTTGCGGTCGCGGCGGCGTTCGGACTGGCCGCGACGCTCCTCCAGTACGTCCTCTATGACGCCTCCGATGACACGCTGGGGAAGTCCTTCGGCGGCGTCTCGACGGTCCTCGAGGACCTCCGGTCGATGCCCGAGGAACTCCGACCGCTGTTGGTCGGCGACACCCTCGTCCGCTTCGCCAACGGGATGGTGTACGTGTTCTTCGTCATCGTCGTCACGGAGTTCCTCGAAGTCGGCGCCACGCTCCCTGCCGTCGGCCGCCTGTCGCCCGACGCCTACTTCGGCGTCCTGTTGGCAGTCGAGATGGCCGTCGCATTGCTGGTGATGGTGCCCGTCTCGCGGCTCTCCCGGCGGGTCGGCCTCAAACCCGTCGTCGCATTGGGCTTCGCAGTCTACGCCGTCTTTCCCGTCTTGCTCATCTACGCGCCGCCGAACGCCGCCGTTCTCGCGGCGCTGTTCGCGTTCTCGGGGCTGCGATTTGCGGGGCTGCCGGCGCACAAGGCGCTCGTCGTCGGACCGGCCGAGGCCGGCAGCGGCGGCCGCGTGACGGGGACGTACTACCTCCTCAGAAACGTCCTCGTCGTTCCCTCTGCGGCCATCGGCGGCGCTATCTACGCGTTCTCGCCGGAAGCTGCCTTCGCGACCGCAACCGCGGTCGGCCTCGCCGGCCTCGCTCTCTTTCTCGCCTTCGGCGAGGAGTTCGAGGAAGCGGTGGCCTAAGCGGTGCGGAACTCGCCGTGTTTGACACCCAACCCGAACGCCAGCAGGCCGAAGACGACCATCGACGGCGCGACCATCATGAGCGTCGTCCGAAGCGGCATCATGCCGCCACCGACGAGGCCGGCGACGCCGACGACGATGACCGCGAGCAGTACGCCGAGACTAACCGGAAGGCTGAATTTCATGCTCGTCGCTACGGGTGTAGGGCCAATAATACGCTCGAATCCGGTGATTAACTCACCGAGAAGCCGCCGTCGACGACGAGTCCGTGACCCGTGACGAAGGAGGCCTCGTCGGACAGCAGGAAGGAGATGGCGTCGGCGACCTCTTCGGGTTCCCCAAGCCGTTTCAGGGGGTACTGCTGGGCGGCCTGCTGTTTTGCCGCCTCGGGGTCGTCCTTCGAGTCGAAGTACTGGTTACCCAGCGGCGTCTCGATGAAGCCCGGACAGACGGCGTTGGCGCGGACGCCCTTCGACCCCGCCTCGGCGGCGACCGCGCGGGTCAGGTTCAGAACCGCGCCCTTCGTCAGCGAGTAGACGGCCTGCTTCGGCAGGCCGAGGAAGGAGGCGAGGGAGCCGACGTTGACGATGGCGCCCGCTTCCTGTTCCTTGAAGTGCGGCAGCGCCGCCTGACAGCCGTACCAGACGCCGCGTAGGTTCACGTCCATCACGTAGTCGAACATCGTGTCGGTGACGTCCTCGGTGTACGCCGGTGGGTGGCCGACGCCGGCGTTGTTGACCAGCGCGTCCAGTCCGTACTCCTCGACCGCCGTGTCGACGACCGCCTCGAACTCCTCGGCGTCGGTCACGTCGAGTTCGTGGAAGACGGCCTCGCCACCCGCCTCCTCGACGGCATCGACGGTCTGCTTGCCGCCGTCCTCGTTGATGTCCGTCGCCACGACGAACCCGCCCTCTTCGGCGACCGAAACCGCGGTCGCCCGACCGATTCCCGAACCGGCGCCAGTGATGAACACCGTATCGTTCTCGAAGCGCATACTCGTACGATGGTAGCACTCAACATAAACCCTCGCTAACGGACGACCGTTCGTCGTCGGCGTACCTTCTTGACGACGGCGGGTGACTACCGGATATGTCACCCGACCCGCGCGTCATCGCCCACCGGGGGTTCGGCGGGGCGTTTCCGGAGAACACCGTCGGTGCCGCCCTCGCGGCGGCGACACACCCGCGCTGTGACGGCGTCGAAATCGACCTCCACGCCACCGCCGACGGCGACCCCGTCGTCTTCCACGACACCCGCCTCGGCCAGCGGAACGACGGGTCGCCGGGACTGACCGACGCCGAGGGCGTCGTCTGGGAGACGCCCACCGAGACGGTCACGAGCGCCGAAGTCCTCGACAGCGGGTGGACCGTCCCGCCCTTCGAAGACGTACTCGCGGCGCTTCCCGACGGCACTTCCCTGACTGTCGAGTTGAAGAACCCCGGTACGCCGAACGTCCGGCCCGGCGCACACCTCACGCCGACGGAGCTAGAGGCCGCCCGAGAACACTGGGTCCCGTTCGTCGAGCGCGTCGTCGACTCGATTGCCGAGACGGACACCGACCTCGACGTGCGGTTGGCCTCCTTCTGTGAGGCCGCCGTCGCCGTCGCGTCCGAGTACGACCACGAGACGGCGCCCATCTGTGTCGCCGCCAACGCCGAGACGACCCTGGGGTTCGCCGTCGAACACGGCTGTGATGGGATTCACGCGGGTAGCGACGCCCTCGTCGGCGAGTTTCGCGGTTCGCCGCCCGCCTTCGACCTCGTGGGAGCAGGTCACGACGCAGGCCTCGAAGTCGCCGGCTGGACCGCGGAGACGTGGCACGACGCCCAGCGGTTCGCCGAGGCAGGTGTCGACGCCATCACGGCCGACTACCCCTCGTTACTGCTCGCCACCAGCACTGAGACGGCCTGACTACAGGCCGCGGTGTTCGACGGTCAGGGCCTCCGGGAGTGTGCCCGCCCGTTCGTAGGGGTCGACATCGAACGTCCGGAGCGTCGCGACGAGGCGGCCCTCCGAGATGGTCGCTCGCAGGACGACGCCGACCGACGTGACGACGACGTAGGGGGGTTCGGCGACCGGTCGGGCCGGCAGGTCGTAGCCGGCGTGTGAGAGACTCTCCGCCCACGCGCCGACGAGCGCCTCCAGTGCGTCGGCCTCCCGCAGAACGGTTCGGAACGGCGGGACGACGCGCTGGCGGTCCGTCGTCGCGCCGCCGTCGAACGACGCTGCAACCGCGTCGGCGCAGTCGAACACCGTCTCGAGTGTCGGGCGGTGGGCGTCGAGCAATCGGCGGCGAAGGCGCTCGGTCACCGCGCGGACTCGGCGTCGGCGTCCCACGCCGGCACCGTCGCCGGCGGGTCGTCGGCTGGCTCTCGCGTCGAGAGGACGAGCGTCGAGAAGTCGGTCTCGGAGATGTTGTCGTTGTCGAGCGCTCGGAGCCACCCCGCACGGAGTTCCCACTCGCCGTGGAAGCCGCCGTCGGTGTCGAAGGCCCAGAAGTGACAGTTCCGCGGCTCCCACCCCTCGCCGTGGGCGTCGACCACCTCGACACAGACGTTGCCGATGTCGTTCTGTACGAGGCCGTCGGCGGCCGTCTCGTACTCGACGTGGACGGTGTCGTCCTCGCGGGCGCCCCGTTCGACGTAGACGCCGAGGCTCATCAGGTTCTCCGCCAATCGGTCGACGATGTCGGGGGCCCCTGGCATACCAGTTCCTTCGTGCCGAGCGAAAAGAAGGTGCCGCCTACACCGGGTCCGGCGGGTCGTCCTGGAAGGCGACGACGGCATCGCGGAACGCCTCGGGAACCCGCGTCGGCGCGCCCGACTCGTCGACGGCGACGTGGACGACGCTTCCCTCTGCCAGCACTTCGCCGTCGCGGCGACACTCGTAGTCGAATTCGATGCTCGATTCCGTGATGGCGTCGACCCGAATCGCGTTCTGGAGGGTGTCGGCGAACTCCGCTGGCTTGCGGTAATCGAGGTCGACGTGGACGACGTGGACGTCCCAGTCGGCCGCCTCGAGTTCCTCGTAGGGGTACCCCACCGCCGAGAGGTACGCCGTCACCGTCTCGTCCTGAAACGTGACGTAGTTGCCGTAGAAGACGATGCCCTGTGCGTCGGTCTCCTCGAATCGAACCGTGTTCTCGAACACCTCGTGCATGCGCCGAGAGGGGCGGGGTTCGGGCTTAAACCTGTCCCAGGAGGGGACGACTGGCGCCGGCGCCGGCCGTTACTGCGGGACGACCGTGATTCGGTTGCCGCGGTCGATGGCCTCCTCCAGTTCCTCGGCGATGGCCGACCCGCGAGAGACCTGAATCTCACCGCCCCGGGAGACCGTCGCGGTGAAGAGATACTCGCCGTCGGCACGGATTTCGACGGTCTCGCCCTGGTGGGCACCGAGCGGGATGACGACGTGACGGTTGGTCACTTCGGGGGTGACGACCTCGCCGGCGTGGCCGGACCCGCCTCCGCCGCCCGCGCTGACGGACTTCCCGCCGGGTTTGTCCTCGAAGGTGCGCACGTCGATGTCGATGCCGAGGCGGTCCTCGATTTGAGAGATACGACCGCCACCCTTGCCGATGACGTACGAGATGTCGTCGTCTTCGACCCAGACGATAGCCCCGCTCGAGCCCGTTACCTCGACTTCGACGTGGCCGCGGGCGACCGACCGAATCTCGCGTTCGATTTCCTGTTTGGCGACACGCTCGATACCGGATTCGGCCTCTCCCTCCCCTGCACCGTCGAGGGGCACGGTGACGACCTGTCGGTTGAACGTATAAATCTCGTAGGCGGGTTCGCCCGTCTCCCAGTCCTCGATGACGATGACGGGTCGGGCGAGGTCCTCCTCGACGAGGCCGTGGGGGACCTTCACCTCGGTCTTCACGTCGTAGACGGTGTGGACCTGCCCGGCCTCGATGTAGACGACGGTGTCGACGACCTGCGGAATCATCCCCAACTCGACGCGGCCGACCAGCCGCTGGAGGGCGTCGATGGCCCGCGTCGCGTGGACGACGCCTATCATGCCGACGCCCGCGAGTCGCATGTCGGCGAACGTCTCGAAGTCCGACGTTTTTCGGACCTCGTCGTAGATGGTGTAGTCCGGCCGGACCATCAAAAGCGAGTCGGCTGTGTTGGCCATCGACCCGCCCAACTCGGTGTACTGGGTGATTTCCGGGCCGACCTGCAGGTCCCGCGGTTTCTCCATCGTCTTGACAGCGAAGCCGGAGTCGTTGAGGAACTCCGCGACGGCCTGGGCGAACGTCGACTTCCCGGCGCCCGGTGCCCCGGAGATGAGTACGCCACGCTGGCGTTCGGTGAACCGCTCTCGGAGGTCGTCGGCCTTGTCGTAGTCGTCGAGGTCGGTCTTGACGATGGGTCGGACCGCCGTCACCTCGATGGCGTCGGAGAAGGGCGGTTGGGCCACCGCGATGCGCATATCCCGAAACTGGACGATGTCCATCCCCGGATGGGACAGCTCGATGAACCCCTCCGAGGAGGCGCGTGCGGACTCGATGACGTCGGCGGCGTACTCCCGCATCGTCGCCTCGTCCAACACCTCGTCGCCGATTTTCTCGTACACCATCTCACCGATGGAGCCGCGTTTCGCCATCGGCCGAACGCCGGTCTTCAGGTGGACCGACATGGTCTTCTCGTCGAGGAACTGCTCGATAGCGAGGGTGTCGACGTCCCGCTCGCGCGGTTCGACGTACTCGACGGCCAGCCCTTTCGCCTTCGCGACCTCGCTTTGGACCACGTCGCTGGTCAGCAGCGTCGCGTCGTGTTCGGCCGCCAAATCGCGAATGAGGGCGTCGATTTCGCCCTCGCCGGCTTCGCGTTTCTCGACGGCGTCGGGGCGGCGACCGACGTACTCGACGGTAATCGTCCCCTCGTCGGCGAGGTCCGCGAGTCGCTGGAGCTCTTCGAGTCCCTCCCAGCCGCTGTCGCGGCCGTCGTTGGCCTGAGCCTCCAACTCGCCGACGACAGCCTCCGCGATGTAGACGGTGCCGTCGAAGCCGCCGTCGACGCGCTCCGACACGCGGCCGTCGATGACCGCGCTCGTGTCCGGCAGAATATCCATGCCGGAACTCCGTGACCGAGGCGTATAAACGCGGTGATGGCCGCTGAAACGGACGAAGCACTTACAATCGCCTCCCCCAACAGAGGGCGTGGATGGGCATGGACGACGCAACGCAACGCGACCTGAAACGGCGGTGTCGGGAAACGTTCGGGAAGGAACTCCGCCTGGCGTTCTGGTACTCCCTCGGCGCGAGCGTCGACTACGGCATCGTTCGGTTCCGCCGCGACATCCGCCAGCGGTACGCCGACGCCGACGAGGCACGCGTCGTCGCCGCCAACGTCGTCACGGACATGCGGACGAGCGAACCGGAACTGTATCACGACCAACTCCGGGAGGTCGGTGCGTTACAGTCGACGGTCCACGTCTTCGAGGAGGCCGTCGTCCTCCACGTCGGCCACGAACACACCGGCATCGTCGTCAGTTACGACGCCGACCAATCCGTCGACCTCGTCGATTTCACCCGATTCTGCAAGGAGTGGCTCCGGGAGGTGGCCGAGGACAGCACCCACCACTGAGAGGTCGGTTTTCACGTTCGGAGGCTCGCCCCGCGACCAGCAATAGCGTTGTGCTTAGAAACAACGCCTATCGATTGGGCGATTCGATAAATATTGGAAAAATAGATATAACAAATATATTTACTTTTGGAACCTGCGGACTTTTAGTATATAAATATTCTGCAGAAATTCTGTTTAAAATATACAAAATGGCTACAGTGGTCTAAAATAAAGATAATTTTATGGTTATTAGTTGAATTTAGAAATTATCTTTCACAGCTCAAATACTATGATGGATGGTATATCTCTTAAATATACTTTATTTGTTACTTTTGTCCGCCCGCCTTGGTGTCGATTGCCGGTACCTCAACCTTGGTTACAATCAACACAGTCGGTTGGGTATGCGGTATGTCAGATTCCGGGACCCAGCCGGTGCCGTACGCCGCGGGACGTGGACCGACGCAGACGAGATTCGATTCGGCGGCGAGCGCTACACGTCCGACGAAGTGGACGTGCTGGCGCCCTCGGAGCCGTCGAAAATCGTCTGTGTCGGCCTCAACTACGCGGGCCACGCCGAGGAACTCGGCAAGGAACCCCCCGACCGTCCGCGGATGTTCTTCAAACCACCGAACACGGTGTCGAGCCACGGCGCTACGGTCACGCTGCCGACCGACAAGGACCGAATCGAGTACGAGGCCGAACTCGCCGTCGTCATCGGCCAACAGTGCCGGAACGTCGACGAGAGCGAGGCGATGGACGTCGTCGAGGGGTACACCTGCATGAACGACCTCTCGAATCGCGACGACCAACACGTCGAACAGAACTACGTCCGCGGGAAGGGGTTCGACGGCGCCGCCCCCCTCGGTCCGGTCGTCGTGAGTCCGGACGCAGTCCCCGACGACGCCTTCGTCCGAACGCGGGTCAACGGCGAGCGGAAACAGGACGGGTCGCTGTCGGAACTCATCTTCTCCGTGCCGGAACTCATCGCCGAGATTACGGCCTACATCACCCTCGAAGCCGGCGACGTGGTTTCGACGGGGACGCCGAAGGGCGTGGGACCCTTGGCTGACGGCGACGAGGTCGAAATAGAAATCGAAGGTATCGGCACGTTACAGCACTCCGTCCGGATTCCGTAGTCTACTCTTCGTTCGGCGTCCAGCCGACGAACTCGCCCTCCAACGGAACGTCGAGCGCATCGAGGAACCGCGCCGTCGCGAGGTAGTGCGTCGCGAGCTGTGTCGCCCCGACGATAGTCGCGTCGTCGACGTGTTCGGCCAGTTGGGCGTGAGTCGCGTCGTCGACGTCGCCTTCGGCGACGGCCCGAACGTACCGGATGAGCGCCTCCCGGCGGTCGTCGAAGTGCTCGAAGTCCTCGGCGGCAATCGCCTCGATGTCCTCGTCGGGAACGCCGAGGTTCCGCGCGATAGGGACGTGTTGGTTCCACTCGTATTCGGCGTCGAGGGCGCGGGCGACCGAGAGGATACACCGTTCGAGGTCGTCGCCGTCGAGGCCGCCGTCCTGCCACAGCGTCGTCCCGTAGCGCATGTACGACTGGAGCACGTCGGGGTTGTTCGCCATCGCACAGAGGAGGTTGATCTCTCCCATCGCGTCCTCGCTGAGGAGGTACTGATAGTCGTCCGGCAACTCCGCCTGTTCGAGTAGTGGCACGCGAGCCATACCGAACCGAGACGCCCACACCTAAAGAAGCCCCCGACGACGGCAGTCTACGCCAATACTTATCACGACCCACCCGAACGACGGCGTATGGTCACTGTCGGCGAGCAGGCACCCCAGTTCACGGCCCCGAAAGCCGGCGGGGCGGCGTACGACGATATCGAACCGCTGTCGCTCTCGGAGGCGCTCGAAAACGGCCCCGTCGTGTTGGCGTTCTACCCCGCGGCGTTCACGAGCGGCTGTACCGAAGAGATGTGCACCTTCCGGGACTACTACGACGACTTCGCGGCGCTCGATGCGACGGTGTACGGCATCAGCGTCGATTTACCGTTCGCACAGAACGTCTGGATTCGAGAACACGACCTCGGCTTTCCGATGCTGTCGGACTGGGACCACGAACTCGTCGACAGCTACGACGTGGCCCTCGAGAGCGGCCACGGGATGGAACTCGCCGAGCGGAGCGTGTTCGTCGTCGACGAGTCCGGCACGGTCGTCTACCGGTGGGTCCGCGACGGCGACAATCCCGACTTCGAGACCCTCGTCGCCGACGTTCGGGCCGCGATAGACGCCGAGACGTAGCGCGGCCTCCAGTAGAACTAAGCCCGAGTGCGGTCCACTTTCGGGGTAATGACGCAACGAGAAGCGTTACCGCTCTCCGATATTTCGGTCGTCGAGTTGGGGAACATCGTCTCCGCGCCGTTCGCCAGCCTGCTGCTCGCCGATTTGGGCGCCGACGTGGTGAAAGTCGAACGCCCCGGCTCCGGCGACATCATGCGCAACGCGGGCGAAAGCGGCGAAGCCGTCGTCAACGCGTTCAACCGGAACAAACGCTCGATTGCGCTCGATTTACAGAGCGATCGCGGCCGGACGGCCTACCACGACCTCGCCGAGGCGGCCGACGTGGTCATCGAGAACCTCGGCCCGGGCGTCGCAGACCGTCTCGGAATCGGCTACGACGACCTCAGCGAACTGAACGCTGGCCTCGTCTACCTCTCCATCAAGGGGTTCCAGCCCGGCCCCTACGGCGACCGCCCCGGGATGGACATGGTCGCCGAAGCGATGTCCGGCCTCGCCGCCATGACCGGCCGGCCCGGCGACGGCCCGGTCCGCGTCGGCACCTCCATCGCCGACATCGGGTCGGCACTGTACGGCGTCATCGGCGTTCTCACCGCCCTTCGGGAACGGGAGCGAACGGGCGAGGGCCAGTTCGTCGACGCCACCCTGTTCGAGTCCGCCGCCCAGTGGATGGGCTACTGGGCGACGTACGCCGACATGACCGGTCACGACCACCCGCCGCTCGGCTCCTCACACCCCGCCTTCTCGCTGTACGACGTCTTCGAGACCGACGAATCGGACCGCTGGGTCTTCGTCGGCGTCACCACCGACCGCCACTGGCCGGCGTTCTGTGAGGCTGTCGACCGACCGGACCTGCTGGCCGACGAGCGTTTCGAGACGCCCGCCTCCCGACTGGACCACAAATCGGAACTCACCGAGGCGGCCGCCGAGGAACTCGCCGACTGGAACCGCGAGGACCTCGTCGACGCGTTGCTGGACGCGGGTATTCCGGCCGCCCCCGTCAACGAGCCCTCCGAGTTGCTGGAGGACGACCACCTCAGAGAAACCGGCATGCTCGTCGACTTCGAGGGCGACCACGGGGGCGAGCGAAAGCGACTCCGGACGGTCAAGACGCCGCTGTCCGGCGACCGAATCGAAACCGAACAGCGTCTCGACGCGCCCCGTCTCGGCGAACACAGTCGCGACGTGCTGAGCGAGTTCGGCTACGACGACGCCGACATCGATTCGCTCCTCGAAGACGGCGTCATCGAACTGCCGGACGAACGCTAACGCGGCACGTAGCTTCAAGTGGATGTCTCACCCGGTATTGGTATGGACGTCCTCGTCGTCGGTGGCGGAGGGACCGTCGGGTCCACCGTCGCCTACACGCTGTCCGTACAGGACCCCGAAACGACCGTCACGCTCGTCGATTCCGACGCCGACACTGCGGAGGGCCACGCTATCGACGTTCGCCACTCGACGCGTCACGTCGCCCACGGCCTCGGCCGCCCCGACTTCGGCCCCGAGGGACCCGGCACCGTCCGCGCCGCCGCGGCGTCGCCGTCGCTCGTCGAGGCGGCCGACTGCGTGGTCGTCACCGCCAGCGCGCCGCGAGGCGAGGGCGGCGATGCCCGCGGCGGCCGACTGACGTTCCTCGAACGGAACCTCGAAATCGCCGACGAAATTGCGGGGTGGCTCGGTGAGGCCGCCCCGACGCCCGTCGTCGTCGTCTCCAACCCCGTCGACCGCATCACCCACCGCCTGTACCGTCGGACGGGGTGGCCCCGGCGACACTTCCTCGGCTACTCGCTGTCGGAGACGGCTCGCATCGCCGACGAAATCGCCCGCCGAACCGACGCTCCGCCGCGAGAGGTGTACTGTCCAATCGTCGGCGAACACGGCGAACACGTCGTCCCCCTGTTCTCGCGGGCGACCGTCGGCGGCGACTCCGTCGACTTCTCGGAAGCCGAACGCGAGGCCATCGTCGAGTACGTCCGCGACGTGCCCTACGACGTACTGAAACTCCGCGGCGCCAGGGACTCCTCGCGGTGGGTCACCGCTCGCGGCGTCGCGGCTATCGTCCGCCGACTCGAAGATGGCCGCGCCGAGGCGCCGGCGTGTCTCTCGACGCCGCTGGATGGCGAGTACGGTTTCGAAGACGTCTCGTTGAGCGTGCCGGTCGAACTCGATGCCGAGGGCGTCGGCGAAATCGTCGAGTGGGACCTCGCTGACGAGGAACGGGCGGCTTTCGAGGCGGCCTACAGCGCGGTCAAGACCGTCGAGTAGCGTCAGACCGTCACGACCAGTTTACCGACGAAACTGTCCTCCAGAATCGCGCGGTGCATCTCGGCGGCCTCGTCGAGTTCGTAGCGGTGGTGGATTCGGGGGTCGAGGTCGTCACGGGCAACGAGCTTCAACACCGACGACAGCGGCTCGGCAATCCGCGGCGTGTCGGGCCGCGAGGCGAGGTTCGACATGTTCATCATGTGCAGCGAGAGGTTCTTCCCGCGGCCTTCGCGCGTTCCCTCGAAGGGGCCGTCCTCGCCGGCGTACTGGACGATGCGGCCGCCGAAGGCGGCGATGTCGATGTCGAAGCCGAGGTACTCGCCGATTCGGTGGTCGAGAACGACGTCTGTCGGCCGGTCGACCGCTCCCCGGAGGTCGGGGTCGTCGTATCTGAGGACGGTGTCGGCGCCGAACTCCCTGGCGGCGCGTTCGGCGTCTTCGGAGCCGACCGTCGTCATCGTGTCGGCGCCGAGCGCCGCCGACAACTGCACCGCGAGGTGGCCGACGCCGCCGGTCCCGCCGTGGACGAAGCAGGTCTCGGCCGGCTCCAACCCGGCGTGGTCGACGAGCGCTCGCCACGCCGTCACGCCGGCGAGTGCGGCTGCGGCGCCGGCTTCGAACGACACCGCTTCGGGCAGCGTCGCGACGATGTCGGTCGGAACCACGACGTACTCGGCGAAGGAGCCCTGCTGGAAGCGGTCGGTGTGGAGGCCCGTACCGCACACGCGGTCGCCGACTTCGAAGGCGGTCACGTCGTCGCCGACCGCTTCGACGACGCCCGCGAAGTCCGACCCCGTCGTCTTCGGGAGGTGTTTCGGCCCCCACTTCCGCCGTTTGGCGTCGGTCGGGTTGATGCTGGCCGCCCGGACGGCGACCAGCAGTTCGTCGTCGTTCGGCCTCGGTCGGTCGATGTCTTCGAGTCGAAGTACCGACGGGTCGCCCGCTTCGTGGTATCGAACTGCTCGCATACCTCCAGAGGCGGCCGCCGGACGCATAGGTGTTGCTCCCCCGGCGGGCTATCGGTCCGGGATACGGAGGCTGAGAAGCGAGACCGCCGCCGCGACGACGGCCAACACGAGGAACCCCTCGTCGAAGAACCCGCGGTCGGCGAAGGCGCCGAACAGGAGTGGACTCGCCGCGCCCAGTCCCATGTAGACGGTTCGAATCGCGCCCAGTCCCGTCCCGCGCATGTCCCGCGGCAGCGCCGCCGTGATGTACGATAGCGTCACCGTCGCCTGCCCGAGCAGGCTGCTCAACACCGCGGTTGCAGCGACGACGGCCCAGAACGACTGGACGAACGACACGGCGACCATGCCGACGGCGGTCAGCCCCATGAGCACCGGGAGGATGCGGTTGAGGCCGATGCGGTCGTAGGCGTTGCCCGACAGCGGCTGGACGAGGATGCCGGTCGCGAAGAACAGCGCGAACAGTCCCGCAGCGGTCGACGGTGAGAACTCCTTGACCTCTATGAGATACGTCGGATAGAAGCCGGTGAACGCCTGCCAGATGCTGTATCCGAGGATTTGCAGGAGGCCGACCAACAGAATCGCCGGCCGCGAAATTTCCTCGAAGATGTAGCGTGCGGCGTCGACGGAGATGCTGTCGATGGCGCTTTCGTCGTCGGCCGCCCGCTCGGGAACGAACAGCCAGAGACTGACACCCACGAGCGCGAACAGGGGGACGGCGATGCCGAAGCCGAGTTGCCACGCGATGGCGGCGGCGACGACGCCCGCGATAGCCGGCATGACGACGTTGCCAGCCTCGCCGGCGGCCATCGTCACTCCGATGGCCGAGCCGTCCTTGTCGGGGTATATCTCTGAGAGGGCAGTGAACCGCGAGACGCCGTACAGCGCCGTCCCGAGGCCGAACAGCGTCGTCGCGCCGAACAGTATCGGCGCCGAGGTGGCCGCCGCGACGAAGGCGATGGTGACCGCCGAGATGACCGTACTGATGACGAGGATGCGCCGTTCGCCGAACTTGTCGGCGAGGATGCCGCCCGGCAGCTGTCCGACGGCGTAGGCCATCCACAGCAGGCTCAACAGGAACCCCGCGGCCGTGAGGCTCAGGCCGTAGGCCTCCCGAAGGTTCGGCAACAACACGGGGTAGGTGAGACGGACGCCCATCGAGAGGAACCACCCGCCGGCGATGGCGACGAGCGTCCGACTCCGGCCGTCGTTCCAGACGGCACGCACTCTCTCTTCGACCGTTGCTGTGTCTCCCACGGCTGATGACTCCGTCCTACACGTTTCCGGAGTCGGGTGATTATAACTCCTGAGGGGGAGCATGTTGCCGGTACTTCTTCGCGCGTCCGAGGGTTTATCGCCCTCTGCGTCGGTTGCTACCGCATGGACGCCGAGCAACGCCTCGAGACGCTCATCGACGAGTTCGGTCTCTCGGCCGACGAGGAGACGAAAGCCGCGACGCTTCGCTACGCCGAGGAGTTGGCGTCGTACACGGACCGGTGGGACCGCTCGCGGGCGGTCGAACCACGGGGCCACTGGGCCGACGACGAGTACAACGCGCTCCTCGACATCTACGACGAACCGCGGCGGCGACGCGAGGACGGCCCGCTGTCGGGACTGTCGTTCGTCCTGAAGGACAACATCGCCGCCGAGGGACTGCGAATGACCTGTGGCTCGCAATCCTTCGAGACAGTCTCGGCGGCCGACGCGACGGTCGTCGACCGCTTGCTCGACGCCGGCGGCAGTGTTCTCGGGAAGGCCAACATGGACGCCTTCGCCTTCGGTCCCGGCGGCCTGTGGAGCGAACGCGGACGGGTCCGGAACCCCATCGATGCCGAGCGGATTCCGGGCGGCACCTCCAGCGGCTGTGGTGTCGCCGTCGCTTCGGGGTTGGCCGATGCCGCCCTTGGTTCGGATACGGGCGGTAGCGTCCGGTCGCCGGCGGCCTGCTGTGGCGTCGTCGGCATCAAGCCGACCCACGGACTCGTCTCCCGGTACGGCTTCGTCGAGAACGTCCCCTCAGCCGACACCATCGGTCCGCTGGCCCGCGACGTGGAAACCGCCGCCCGCGTCCTCGAAGCGATTCGCGGCCCCGACGTTCGGGACCCGACGACCAGCGCCGTCGAACTGCCGCCGCTGGACCGCGACATCGAGGAGTTCGATGCGCTCCGAATCGGCGTCCTCGACCTCGCTCCGCACGGCGTCTCCGAGGCCGTCGTCGAGGCTATCGACGACTTCGCGGCCGACCTCGACGACGAACCCGAGGTATTCGTCGGGTCGGTCGACCTCGATATGGAGGACATCGAGGAGGCGTACTCGGTCATCTCCGGGGCGGAGTTCGCGTGGCTGCTCCGGCAGGCCTTCGCCCAGCGCGGCGGCGTGCCGACCCTTCCGGAGATGGCCGGCCGCATCGACGGCTCGCTGTTCACCGACCACGTCGCCGAACGGCTGCTCCCGGGGGCCTATCTGGACGCCGCGACCGATGGTCGGGCCTACGCGCTCGCCCAACAGCAGGTCGTCGCGTTCAAGCGGGCTCTCGCCGAGCGATTCGAGCGATTCGACGTGCTTCTCACGCCGACGCTGCGGACGCTGCCGCCGAAACCCGACCAACTGCGGAACTCCGAGGGCGGCTTCAAATACACCATCGCCAAGCAGTTCAGCCTCGCGGGGATTCCGGCGGTGTCGGTCCCCTTCGCCGAACGGGAGGGCCTGCCGGTGAGCGCCCAACTGCTCGCCCCGCAGTTCGAAGACCGGACCGCAATTCGGGCCGCACGACTCGTCGAGACCCTCGGCGAGTGGTCTCACGAACAGTGAGGAAGATACCGCTCAGTCGTCGTCGGGTGCCGCCGCGCCCATATCGTCGGGCAGGCCGTACCTGAACGGCATTCCATCCGGCGCGTCCTCGTCGGCCAACCGCGAGGCGTCGAGTTTCCGGTTGTCCCACGTGACGGTGTGGACCGGTTCGATGTCGAACCAAATCCAGCCGTCGCGTTTGGCGTACACCTTCTTGACCACGTCGGGAATCTCGCCGTCGTAGAACCGCTCGACCCACGCGTCTTCCAGTTTCGAGCGTTTCTCGGCGTCGGTGACGACCGTCGCGTAGCCGTGGACGAAGACGCCCCGAAGCGAGGTGTAGCTCTCGCCGTCGTCCAGCGTGAGTCCCACCCGGTTGTCGTGGAAGACGTTCTTGCTCTTGCGCTGGCTCGGGTGGGTGAGCACGTAGAAGTGGCCGTCGTCCAGTCGAGCGAAGCCCACCGGCGCGACGTGGGGCCAGCCGTTTTCGGAACCCGTCGCCAGATACAGCGTTCGCTGGTCGTCGAGAAACGCCTCCAACTCCTCGTCGTCCATGTTCATCCCTCGCATACGACTCCGTGAGTGGCGGTCGTACAAAGAGGTATCCGTAGGGTGGCGGGGCCTACTCGCTGACGAACTCGGCCGCGTTCTCGCCGGCGATTTTCCCGAACACCGCGGCGTTCGTCAGCCCCGTTCCGCCGGGGTAGTTGTTGTAGAAGAGGCCGCCGGTGGAGTTGCCCGCGGCGAACAGTCCCGGAATGACCGTATCCGTCGTGTCGAGCACCTCCGCTTCCGGCGTGATGCCGACGCCGCCGAAGGCGAAGGTCATCCCGCCGGTGACGGGGTAGCCGGTGTACGGCGGGTCGTCCAGCGGGAGCGCCCAATTGGACTTCGGCGGGGTCACGTCGGTCGCCTCGTTGCCGTCGAGGCTGTTCGCTTCGTAGCGCTCGAAGGCGTCGTCCTCGCAGGCCTCGTTGTACGCCTCGACGGTCTCGACGGCGCGGTCGACGTCCTCGATGCCGAGGCGGTTCGCGAGCGCCTCGATGGAGTCGGCGGTCATCGACCGCGAGGGACCCATGTGCGCCACGTCGTCGACGACTTTCGAGTCGACGATGATGAACGCCTCGTGGTAGGGCTGTTCGAAGATGCGGCGGCCGAACTTCGCGTAGGTGTGAGCGCGGGCGTCCTCGCCCTCGTCGACGAAGCGCTCGCCGTCGTGGTTGACGATGAGGCCGTACTGGTAGCCGTCGATGCGGGTGATGCCACCCTCCACGTCCGGCGACCCGGCGTCGATGAGCGCCATGTGGGCGTCGCCCCACTCGCCGTCGGATTTGGCGCCGACGTCCATCGCGGCCTCGATGGCCTCGCCGGTGTTGTACCGGCTGCCGCGGACCTTCATGTTACCGTAGCCGGGGCCGTAATATCTGGTCCGTTTCTCCTTGCTGGAGCCGTAATCGCCCGCCGCGAGGACGACGGCGTCGCCCTCGAAGCGGACGCGGGAGCCCTCGAGGAACCCTTCGACGCCGGTGACGGTGCCGTCGTCGTCCCGGACGAGGTCCTGTGCTTCCGCACGATAGTAGATGTCGGCACCCTCCGATTCGAGGATGTCTATCAGTTCCGTCACCATGTCGGCGCCGTGGAGCCAGACGCGCCCGGCGGTGTACCCGGAGTGTGGCGCCTGATACTCCCATTCGAGCCCCTTGTGGGTCAGCCACTCGAAGGTCTCGGCGGCCTCCCGGGTCACCGTCTTCGCGAGGTCCTCGTCGGCGCGGTAGTTGGTGACCTTCATGATGTCGGAGTAGAAGTCCGAGGCCGTGTAGTCGGGGACGTTGAACTCGACGTCGAGGTCGATGTCGGCCGTCGGGATGCGGAACGATTCGGTGAACTGCGTGTGGCCGCCGCGGTGTTCTTCCGGTGCCTTCTCCAGTATCGCCACGTCGGTGTCCTCCTCGGCGAGACGGAGGCCGGCGGCGAGACCGGCGATACCACAGCCGACCACGACCACGTCGTACTCTTTGTGCTGCATGGGCTGGTAACTCTACTTCCAACTCCACGAGACGACATAAGGAGATTACTATCGCGGTCGGTGTCTCCCCTACTCGCCGCAGGACCGTACGTTAAAGTCGTGTGGTTGCCAAGGAACCACACATGATTTCCCACGACGTAGTGGTCGTCGGCGGCGGCGGCGCCGGTCTCCGTGCGGCCATCGCGGCCCACGAGGCCGGCGCGGACGTCGCCATCGTCTCGAAGTTGCATCCGGTTCGGTCCCACACCGGCGCGGCGGAGGGCGGCATCAACGTCTCGCTACACGACGACGACTCCGACGAACTGCACGCCTACGACACGATGAAGGGGTCGGACTACCTCGGCGATGCTCCCGCTATCGAGACGCTGGCTCGCGACACTCCCGAGGAAGTCATCCAACTCGAACACTGGGGGATGACCTTCTCGCGGGACGACGACGGCGGCATCGCCCAGCGGTATCTCGCCGGCCACTCCGCGCCGCGGACGACCTACGCCGGCGCCGAGACGGGCCATCACCTCCTGCACACGATGTACGAGCAGGTCGTCAAACGCGGCATCGAAGTGTACGAGGAACGGTACGTCCTGGAGTTGGCCGTCAGTGGCGAGGCCGACTCCGAGGACCGGGCGTGTCACGGCGTCGTCGCCTACGACATCAAATCCGGCGACATCGAAGGGTTTCACGCCCGAAACGGCGTCGTCCTCGCGACGGGCGGCCTCGGGCAGGTGTACAACCACACGACGAACGCCGTCGCCAACACCGGCGACGGCCCGGCGATGGCCTACCGCGCCGGCGTGCCGCTGGAGGACATGGAGTTCATCCAGTTCCACCCGACGACGCTCCCCTCGACGGGGGTGCTCATCTCCGAGGGCGTCCGCGGGGAGGGCGGCATCCTCTACAACAGCGAGGGCGAGCGGTTCATGTTCGAGTACGGCTACGCGAGCAACGCCGGCGAACTCGCCTCTCGCGACGTGGTTTCGCGGGCGGAACTCCTCGAAGTACAGGGCGGTCGCGGTATCGACGACGAGTACGTCCACCTCGATATGCGCCACCTCGGCGAGGAGCGCATCAACGACCGCCTCGAGAACATCGTCCACCTCGCGAAGGATTTCGAGGGCGTCGACCCCGTCGAAGAACCGATGCCGGTCAAGCCCGGCCAGCACTTCGCGATGGGCGGCATCGAAACCGACGAGAACGGCCAGACGTGTATCGGCGGCCTCTACGCCGCCGGCGAGTGCGCCTGCGTCTCCGTCCACGGTTCGAACCGTCTCGGCGGCAACGCCCTCCCCGAACTCATCGTCTTCGGCGCGCGAGCGGGCCGCCACGCCGCCTCGGGTGACCGCCGGCCGGCGGAGATTCCCACTGGCGTCGGCGCCCGGACGGAAACCGGCACCGTCGACGCCGCGGTCTCGCTCGGCCAACCGGACGGTGCGAGCGTCGCGACCGACGGCAGCACCGACGCTGCCGCAACCCCCGAAGCGGTCATCGAACGCGCCGTCTCGACCGCTCGCACTCGCGTCGAGGGGTTACTCGAACGCGACGGCACCAACCACGCCGAAATCCGGGCGGACCTACAGGACGCGATGGAGGAACACGTCAACGTCTTCCGGAACCGCGAGGGGCTTCTCGAGACGCTGGAGACGATTCGGGAGTGCCGAGAGCGCTACCGGAACGTCGCTGTCGCCGACCCCTCGCGGACGTTCAACACCGACCTCATCCACACCATCGAGACGCGCAACCTCATCGATGTGGCCGAAACCATCACCCTCGGCGCGCTCGTCCGCGAGGAGTTCCGCGGCGCCCACTGGCGGCAGGAACACCAGGCACGCGACGACGAGGCGTGGCTCAAACACACGCTGATTGCCTGGAACGACGGCTCTCCCGAGTTGTACTTCAGCGACGTGCTGTTGGACGGCGACATTCAGACGTACGAACCGAAAGTGCGGAGTTACTGAACGTCGAACCCGTCCGGCCACTCGACCGCCCGCTGGAGGTCGTGGGGGATGTGACCGCCCTGCTCTTTTGCGGCCTCGAAGTACTCCCACAGCGCCGGCTCGAACGAGGGGTGGGCGCAGTTCTCGATGATTTCCTCGGCGCGTTCGACCGGCGAGGTGCCCCGGAGGTCGGCGACGCCCTGTTCGGTGACGACGACGTCGAGGTCGTGTTCCGTGTGGTCGACGTGGAAGGCCATCGGAACGATGCGTGATATCTCGCCGCCCTTCAGCGTCGAGGGGAGCGCACACACCGACACGAGGGAGTTGCGGTTGAAGTCGCCCGACCCGCCGACGCCGTTGATGGCCTTCGACCCGCGGACGTGCGTGGAGTTGGCGTGACCGTAGATGTCGACCTCGATGGCGCTGTTGACGCCGACGACGCCGAACTGGTTGATGAGGCGAGCGTCGTTGGACACGTCGGTTGGCCGCAACACGATGTCTTCGGCGTAGCCCGAAACGTCCTCAAACAGTCGCTGTTGGCCCTCGTCGGTGAGCGCGAGCGTCGTCGCGCTGGCACACTCCAGTCGGCCCGCATCGAGCATGTCCAGCAGGCCGTCCTGAATCACCTCGCCGAAGTAAATCACGTCCCGGCCGGCGAAATCGAGGTCGATGAGTTCGCCCATCAACGCGTTCCCGAGGCTGCCGACGCCGAACTGGAGGTACAGTTCATCCTCGAAGACGGGCGTTCGCTCCATCTCCTCGGCGAGGAAGGACCCGAAGTTCCGGGCGATGGCCTTGTCGTCGTCGGTCGGGTCACGGAACGTGTACGTCGAATCGGGTCGGTCGGTCTCGACGACGGCGAGGAGTTTCCCGGGGTCGAAACGGACCTTCGCGTCGCCGATGCGGCCGTCCGGCTCGGACAGCGGAATCGGCTCGCGGTCCGGCGGCGCGTCGGGGCGGTACACGTCGTGGACTGCCTGCAGTTCGAGCGGTTGATTGTGGTTGACCTCGACGATGAGTTCGTCGGCGGCATCGACGAAGGCGGGGGTCTGACCGATGGATGTGGAGGGAATCAGCCAGTCCTCGCCGACGGCGACGGCTTCGACGATGGCCACGTCGGGGTCGACCAACCCTCCGTACTGCACCTCGTCGCCCAGCGAGGAGACGTTGCGGTCGCTGAAGGCGATTTCGTTGCTGTTGACCTTCTCGCGGGCCTCCGGCGTCGACTGATACGGGTACCGCCGGGCGATGGCGTCGGCCTCGACGAGGGCGGTGTCGATTTCCTCGCCGACGCTGCCGCCGCTGACGACCGTGAGTTCGAGGTCACGCCCCGAGTCGGCCAGCGCCAGCGGCAGGGCTTTCGGGTAGCCGACGCTCCCGAACCCGCTGACGAGGACGACCGCGTCGTCGGAAACGAGGTCGACCGCGTCGTCGGCCTCGGCCATCGGCAACTCGCCCGCGTAGCGCTCGGTGACGCGGTCGCTCATTCTAGGTCCTCCGGTTGGGTGCCGATGCCCTCGGGCCAGCCGGTCGGTTGGGCTGCCGTCGGTTGGGCGTGTTCGCGTTTTAGCACCATCGGCGTTCGCTCCAAGGACAACACCAACTCGTCGTCCTGATTGTACGCTCGGAGTTCGGTCGTGACGATACCGACGTGGTCCCGCGAACTGCTCTCGCGTTTCTCCGTCACTTCGCTTTCGACGAAGATGGTGTCGCCGTGGAAGACGGGGCCGTGGTGGCGCACCTCGTCGTATCCGAGGTTGGCGGTGGCGTTCGCGCTCACGTCGATGACGCTCATGCCGACCGCCAAGGCGATGACGAACGTGCCGTTGACGAGGCGTTCGCCGAACTCCGTCTCGGCGGCGTAGGCCTCGTTGAAGTGCATCGGATTGGTGTTCATCGTCACGTTCGTGAACCACACGTCGTCGGTCTCGGTGACCGTCCGTCCGTAGGGGTGCTTGTAGATGTCGCCGACCGAGAAGTCCTCGTAGTAGCGCCCTTCCCAGCCCTGTACCAGTCGTCGTTGGGTGTCTTGTTCAGCCATGGGTTGTCGTGTGCGTCTCCGTCGCCGCGTGCCGCGTCGCGGTCGTCGCGTGTTCCGTCACGGTTGTCGGTGTGTGTTTCCGTCGAACCGTAAATAAACGTGCGGGTCAGTACGGCGGGAATCCCGGCCGGGAGACCTCGGGAATCGTCCGTGCGTCGAGGACGAGCGGCACCTCGGGGTCGGAGTCGAGGAACTCCTCGACGACGTCGAGGTCCTCCGGCGAGCGAACGACCGCACCCTCGGCGCCGAACCCTTCGGCGACTTTCACGAAGTCGGCGCTGTCGTACGTACTCGCGGTCTCCCGCTCGTAAATCATGTTCTGGCGGTGTCGGATGATGCCGTAACTCCGGTCGTTGAGTATCGCGACGATGACCGGCAGACCGAGTCGGACACCGGTCTCTATCTCCTGTATCACTTGCAGCAGCGCGCCGTCGCCGGTGTAACAGACGACCGTCTTCTCGGGGGCGGTCGCCTGTGCGCCCAGAGCGGCCGGCAGGGAGTAGCCCATCGTCCCGAAGTTGCCGTTGACGAGCATCGTTCCGTCCTCGCCGATGTCGTGGAAGACCGCGGGGAATCCGGTGTTGTTGCCCGAATCGACGGTTACGATGGCGTCGTCGGGGACGCGTTTCGAGAGTTCGACGGTGAACTCGCCGGGGTCGATTTCGTCGGGTCGCTGCTCGAAGCCGTCGGCCCACGGGAACGGCGCCTCGGCGATGGTCTCCTCGACCGCTGCCGCGCGGTCGGGGTTCGCCTCGATTCGGTCGGTCAGCGCCTCGACGGCACGGCGAGCGTCGGCAACCATGCCGACGGTCGGGATTTGGTGTGTGGCTATCGACTCCTCGTCGATGTCGATTTGAATCACGTCGGCGTCGGCGTACAACTCGCCGTAGCGGGTCGTCTTCCCGGAGAGTCGTGCGCCGACGATGACCGCCACGTCGGCGTCCCACAGCAGTTCGTCGTTGGCCGGCGACATGAACGTCCCCGAGATGCCCGACACGAAGGGGTGAGACTCCGACAGGACGCCGCGGCCGAAGTACGTCGTCGCGATTGGCGCGCCGATTTTCTCGGCGAACTCCGCCAGCGCGTCGCCGGCGTTCGAGCGCATCGCGCCGCCACCGGCCAACACGACGGGGTGGTCGGCGTCGGCGAGCAGGTCGACGGCCTCGTCCAGTCGGTTCTCGTCGGGCGCGATACGCTGGCGTGGCCGGGGCACCGGCGTGTACTCGGTTTCGGGGGCGGGCGCTTCCTGTACGTCGGTCGGCACCTCGACGATGACGGGCCCGCTTCGGGTTCGCGCGCGGTCGAACGCTCGCGAGAGCACTTCAGGAATCGTCTCGGCGGTCTCGATGCGCGTCTGATACGTCGAAATCGGCTTCGAGAACGCGGGGTGGTCGAGATACTGCAGGGAGGTCTCCCGGCCGGCGATACCGGTGTCGCCCACGAGGACGACGATGGGCACGTTGTCGCGGTCGGCGGCGGCGATGCCCGTCGCGCCGTTCGTGAGGCCGGGGCCGTGCGTGAGCGTACACACCGCGACGCCGTGACGGGTTCGGGCGTGGCCGTCGGCCATCGAGACGGCGGCCTGCTCGTGGCGGGCCTGCTTGAACGTGAGGTCGCTCTCGTTGAGGCTGTCGATGAGGTGGGCGTTACCCTCGCCGATGATGCCGAACACCGAGTCGACGCCCTCCGCCGAAACGGCGTCGAGGACGTAGCTACTGCCGGTGGCTTCCGGGCCGGATTCTACCATACCTCCCCCGAAGTGACGTGTCCCCGTTATCGTTTCGGTCGGTTAGCCGAGTTTGAACGGGTCGTCGACGGAGCCGGATTCGTCGACCCAGACGGTCTTCGTCCGGCGGTACTCCTCGATGCCCTCTTTGCCGTTCTCCCGACCGAGACCGCTGTCCTTGTAGCCGCCGAAGGGTGCGTTGTACGACAGCGTCCGGTACTCGTTTATCCAGACCGTGCCGGCCTCGACTCGGTTGGCAAAGCGGCGGGCCTGCCGCATGTCCTCGGTCCAGACGCCGGCCGCCAGTCCGAAGTCGGTGTCGTTTGCGAGTTCGATGACCTCCGCCTCCTCGGAGAAGGTGATGACGCTGGCGACGGGGCCGAAGATCTCCTCGCGAGCGACGGTCATCTCGTTGTCCACGTCGGTCAGAATCGTCGGCTGGAGGAAGCACTCACCCGGCAAGTCATCGGGCTGCTCGCCGCCGAAGGCCAGCGTCGCACCCTCTTCGACGCCGGTCTCGATGTAGGACACGTCGGTCTCCCACTGGTCGCGGAAGGCGACCGGTCCCATCTCCGTTTCCGGGTCCAGCGGATCGCCCAACTCGATGGCTTCGGCCCGACTCGTGAAGCGGTCGACGAACTCGTCGTGAACGTCCTCGTGGACGAACACGCGCGAGCCGGCGAGACAGGTCTGGCCCGTCGCCGCGAAGATGCCCTTGATGACGCCGTTGATGGCGTTGTCGAGGTCCGCGCTCGGGAAGACGACGTTGGGGCTCTTCCCGCCCAACTCCAGTGAGGCGGGAATCAGCGCCTCGCCGGCGGCCTTGCCGATGTGTCGGCCGACGCCGGTGGAGCCGGTGAAGGCGAGTTTGTCCACGTCGTCGTGGGTGATGAGCGCCTCGCCGGCCGTCGACCCGCCGCCGGTGACGACGTTGTAGACGCCCGCCGGCAGGCCGGCCTCCTCGTGGAGCAACTCCGCGAACCGCAGCGCGCTCACCGGCGTGTAGGAACTCGGCTTGTGGACGAAGGTACAGCCGGCGGCGAGCGCCGGCGCGAGTTTGAACACGGTCAACAGCAGCGGGGAGTTCCACGGCGTTATCGCGCCGACGACGCCGCGTGGCTCCTCGCGGACGTAGGTGAACATCTCCCCGCCTTTGCTCTCGACGGGAATCGTCCGCCCCTCGTGGGTTCGACACTGGCTGGCGTAGTAGCGGAACCACTCGCCGAGGCCGCCCATCTGGGAACTCATCTCCCGAATCAGTTTACCGTTCTGTCGGGTCTCAAGTTCCGCGAGTTCCTCGGCGTGGTCGTCGATGGTGTCGGCGATGTCGTGGAGTATCGACGCCCGCTCGCTCGGCAACAACCCTCGCCACTCGTCGGATTCGAAGGCCGACCGCGCCGAGGTGACCGCCCGGTCGATGTCGGCGTCGGTGCCGTCCGGAACCGTCGCCCACACCGACCCGTCGTAGGGAAACGACACCTCGATGCGCTCGTCGCTCTCGGAGGCCGTGTACTCGCCGTCGATGAACTGTTCGTACTCTGTGGGTTGGTCTGCCATACCGTCCGTTCCGGTCGAGCGATGATAGGTGTTTTCACCGTTCCGTCATCGGTCGGAACGGCCACGCGACGAGGGATACCTATAAGCCGCCGCACGCAACAGACGAGTACATGGCATCGAGTATCACGGACGTGTACAGCATGTTCGACACCAGCATCGTCTCCGACGCTTTGGACAAACACGACATCGACGGCGTCATCACCGGCCTGCCGCCGGCGGCGCCCGACCAGACGACGGTCGGCCGCGCCCACACGATGCGCTTCGAGTTGGTCGACGACCCCGGCGAGCGGACGAACTTTCCCTACGCGATGTTGAACGAACTCCGCGAGGACCGCGTCCTCGTCATCGACGGCGTCGGCCCCGACATCTCCTGTTGGGGTGGCAACGCCTCCCGACTGGCCGAGAACGCCGGCGTCGCCGGCATGGTCATCGACGGTGGCTACCGCGACATCCCGGAGATTCGTGAGGGGTCGTTCCCGGTGTTCGCCCGCCAGCCGACGCCGAAATCCGGCCAGCGTCGCCTCACCGTCGAGGCAGTCGGCGAACCGCTGGATATCGACGGCGTGACGGTGAACCCCGACGACCTCATCGTCGCCGACGCGACGGGCGTCGTCGTCGTCCCCGCCGAACAGGCCGCCGAGGTCGCCGAAACCGCCGAGGCGACGCTCCGCGAGGAGCTACTCGTCGAGCGAAAAATCGAAACCGGGGCGACGGTCGCCGACCTCCAGGGCGACGACCACGAGTTCTAGAAGACGCCCTTCTCTTTCAGTTCCTCGTACTCCGCCTCGGAGTAGCCGAGGCGCTCACACATCACCTTCCGGGTGTCTCGCCCCTTCGTCGGCGACGGTTCGATGTCGGGGAGCTCCGACCCCGAGAACCGAATCGGGATGCCGGGCACCGATATCTCGCCGTAGTCGGGGTGGTCGATTTCGTTTATCATCTGTCGCTCCTTGAGGTGGGGGTCGTCGGCGACCTCGTCGAGTTCCTTGACCGGGCCGCAGGGGACGCCGGCGTCGAGCAGGATTTCCTCGATGTCGTCGCGCTTGCGCTCGATGGTCCACTGCTCGACCAGTTCGTCGACTTCGTCGAGGTGGTTCGACCGTTTGACGTTGCTCTCGAATCGAGGGTCGTCCTTCAAATCCTCCCGGCCGATGACCTCCAGAAGCGAGTGCCAGTGCTGGTCGGTGACGCCGAAGATGGCGATGTAGCCGTCGGCGGTCTCGTAGACGTTGTAGGGGCTTTGGGCGAGCCCGCTGTGGCGGTTGCCGGTCCGCGGCGGCACGTCGTCGTCGTTGAAGTGCGCCGCCATCGGCGACATCAGCGTCGGGAACACCGAATCGTGCATGCTCACCTCGACGAACTGGCCCTCGCCGGTCAACTCCCGTTCGTACAGCGCGCCGAGGATGCCAGCAAGCAGGTGGATGCCGCCCATGAAGTCGCCGACGGCGATGCCGGCTTTCGTCGGCGGCCCGTCCGGAAAGCCCGTCACGTCCATCACGCCGCTGATGGCCTGAATCGTGAGGTCCATCGCGGGGTACTCGTTGTAGGGGCCCTCCTCGCCGAAGCCGCTGCTGTGGGCGTAGATGAGTTCCGGGTTTATCTCCGAGAGTTCCTCGTAGCCGAGGCCGAGGCGCTCCATCGCTCCGACCGAGAAGTTCTCGACGAGGATGTCGGCGTCCTCGATCAACTCCTCGAAGATTTCCTTTCCCTCCTCGGTCTTGAGGTTGAGTGTCATTCCCTCCTTGTTGGAGTTGAGCATCACGAACTCCGGGGCCTCGCCGTCGTCGACGCGGGCCCGAAGCGGTTCGCCGTGTGGCGGTTCGATCTTCGTGACGTCCGCACCCATATAGGAAAGCAACAGAGAGCAGTAGGGGCCGTTGTATATCTGCCCGAGGTCGACTACGTCGATGCCGTCCAGTAACTGGTCGCTCATACCTTCGAAGGGGGTAGTGAATCTATTAAGCTTTTGCCGTGGCTTCGCTCGCCGAGGGAGTGGCGGAACAGGTATGGGCCGTCGGGTGCACGGTGTGTGTATGGCTACCGTTCCTTCTCCGGACGGGCTACCGGTCGTCGACCCCACGCGCGAGCGCGTCGAGCGGTTCCTCGAAGCCGCCGATGTCGCAGGCGAGGACCGCCTCGGTCCCTTCCCGTTGAGCGAGCGGTCGGCGACGATGGAGACCCTCGCGGCGAACGCGGTGATGGCCGGCTGTGAGGCGTCGTCCTTCCCGGTGGTGTTGGCCGCCCTCGAAGCGTCGCTGGAGCCCGAATTCAATCTCTACGGGACGCTCGCGACGACGGAGCCACACTGGCCGATGGTCGTCGTCAACGGACCGATAGTCGAGGAACTCGACATCAACGGCGGTGCCAACGCCTTCGGTCAGGGGTCGAAAGCAAACGCGACCATCGGGCGGGCGCTCACCTTCGTCTACATGAACGTCGCCGGCGCGACGCCGGGGCCGACCGATAAGGCGACCCACGGCGGGCCACACAAGTTCGGATTGTGTGTCGCCGAGAACGAAGCCGAGAGTCCGTGGGAACCGTTGGGCGTCGAGCGTGGCTTCGAGGAAGACGATAGCACCGTCACGGTGTTGACGACCGAGGCGCCGCACAACATCAACGACCACGTCGCCGACAGCGCTGCTGGCGTCCTCACGACGGCCGCAAACAGCATGGCCGTCCTCGGGGCGAACACGACGTATCTCTCCGAGCGGGCCGAACCGTGTCTCGCGCTGTCGCCGGAGCACGCGGCGACTATCGCTCGTGACGGCTACTCGAAAGACGACGTCAAGCGGTTCGTCTACGACCACGCACGGGTTCCACACGAGGAACTCCGCGACCAGGGAATGTACGACACCCGCGACGGAAGCCGACCGCGGCACGTCCCGGCATCGGAACTCGACGACGACGCCGGCGTCCCCATCTGTCGTTCGCCGGAGGCCCCCGTCGTCTTCGTCGCCGGCGGCGCGGGGCGACACTCGCTTTTCCTGTCCTCGTTCGGCGACAGTCGGTCCGTGACCTGCCGGATTCGATAGCCCCTGCCCCCCGTGCTAGGCAAATTTTATTGCCCGTGAATGGAGATAGGTAACGGATGACAGACCAAGACGAAGAGATTCTCAACCCCTTTGCCGACGAAGTCGAGGCGAAAGGCACCGTACTGGCCGACCGACTGTCGACCGTCGGCGACGCCCGAATCGGGCTGTTCTCGAACACGAAGAAGAACGCCGACCACTTCCTGCGAGAGGTCGGCGAGCGACTCGAAGCCGACCACGCTGCCGAAGTGTCCGAGGTCGTCTACAAGGACGTGGCGACGAGTGCGGCCGACGAAGCCGTCTACGAGGAGTTGCGGGAATACGACGCGGTCCTCATCGCCTACGGCGACTGTGGCTCCTGTTCGTCGTGGACGATGCACGACGCCTTCCAACTCGAGGAGGCCGGCGTCCCGACCGTCGTCTTCTGCACCGAGGAGTTCACCACCCTGTGTCAGTACGAAGCCGAAAATCAGGGCGTTCCCGGCCTGCCAATCGTCGAAATCGAACACCCGATCGCTGACCTCTCCCCGGAAGCGGTCGCGAGTGACCGCGTCACCGACGACATCCTCACGGCGGTCACCGAGGCGCTGACCAACGACGCAGGGGAGCTGCTGGACCTGTACAAGGGCAAATACACCGACGCGGCATCGAGCGAACTGGCCTGAATGTCCGAGATAGATTCACCCGACGGACTCCCTATCGTCCAACCCACCCGCAAGCGAGTCGAGGCGTTTCTCGATTCGGTTGACCGCGACCCATCCGAGACTGTCGGGGAGGTCCCGCCTGCCTACCGGAGTGTCTCGGTGCAGAAGGCGGCTGCCAACGCGGTGATGGCCGGCTGTGAGGCGTCGTACTTCCCGGTGGTGCTGGCGGCGCTGGAGGCGACGCTGGAACCCGAGTTCAACCTCTACGGTGCCCTGGCGACCACCCACCCCTGTTGGCCCGCCGTCATCGTCAACGGGCCGATAGTCGAGGAACTCGACATCAACGGCGGCGCGAACGCCTACGGCCAGGGGTCGAAACCCAACGCGACCATCGGGCGGGCGCTCACCTTCGTCTACATGAACATCGGCGGCGCCGTCCCCGGACAGGGTGACAAGGCGACCCACGGTGGCCCACACAAGTTCGGCCTGTGTGTCGCCGAGAACGAAGCCGAGAGTCCGTGGGAGCCGCTGCACGTCGAACGCGGCTTCGACGAAGACGAAAGCGCCGTCACCGTCGTCGCCTCGGAGTCACCGCACAACATCAACGACCACGTCGCCGACAGCGCTGCCGGCGTCCTCACGACGGCGGCCCACACGATGGCGACGGTCGGAACGAACCTCGCGTACCTCAACGAGCGGGGCGAACCGCACCTCGTGTTGTCGCCGGAGCACGCGGCGACTATCGCCCGCGACGGCTGGTCGAAAGACGACGTCAAGCGGTTCATCCACGACCACGCCCGGATCCCGATGTCGGAGCTCCGCGACCAGGGGATGTTCGACGAGGCCGGCGGCGGCTGGCCGACCCACTCCCAGGGACTCCGGGAGTACCAGAAAGTCGGTCTCGCGGCCAACCCCGAGAACGTCCTCGTGACCGTCACCGGCGGCGCGGGACGACACTCACTGTTCCACCCGAGTTTCGGCGACACTGAATCGGTGACGAAGGCGATTCCCGAACGCTGACCGCGGGTATACTTTTATATCGCTGGCCTCACTCCGTTGAGGTATGTTCACAGTGATACTGGCGACTGATGGTCACGAAGAGCGCGTGATGGCCCAGGCGGAGGCCGTCGCGAACTACCCCTGTGCGAGCGAGGAGATCGAAGTGGTC
This sequence comes from Natronomonas gomsonensis, assembly GCF_013391635.1. GTDB lineage: Archaea > Halobacteriota > Halobacteria > Halobacteriales > Haloarculaceae > Natronomonas > Natronomonas gomsonensis_A. The sequence continues at coordinate 842,846 of NZ_JACAWU010000001.1, forward strand.
GTCATCAACGTCGCAAAGGAGATTCAAAGCGACGAAGGCGGGAAAATCAACATCGAGGAGTACGCCGACATGCCCGAGAGCGCAGAGAGCGCACTGTCGTTCTTCGAGTCGGAGGGCATCGCCGCCGAAGCCCAACAGCGAAGCGGCGACCCCGCCGAAGAACTCGTCCGGGCGACCCGAGAACTGGACGCAGACCAGATCGTCCTCGGCGGCCGTCGGCGCAGTCCCGTCGGGAAAGCCGTCTTCGGTAGCGTCGTTCAGGACGTCATCCTCGAAGCCGACTGTCCGGTCACGACGATTAACGGCCCGAAGTAACGCGGGACTGACGACTGTTCTCGGAGCGATTCGAAAACGGAAACCCGAGTACCGAGCTACTGCAGCACTTTCGTGACGTATCGTCGGACGCCGTCGAAGGTGCCTCGCTGGAAGAACATCCCGACAGCGACGACGATGAGCGCTGCGCGAATGAGTTGGTCGGCGACCGGAATCAGGGGGGCAAACAGGATGCCGGCGCCGACCAATCCGATGCCGATTCTGAATGGCCAACTGAGGTCGCCGTTGAGGTAGTTGATGCTCGCGATGGACAGACACACCATCCCGAGGAACAGCACCGGGAACAGCATCGCCGTCTCGGGGAACGACCAGTACATGATGGCGTCGTTGATGACGAACACGTACGGGAGCAAGAACAGCGGCATCCCGAGAATGAGCGACTTCCCGGCGACGCGCCAGAAGTTCCCCTTCGATATTTCGGCGGTGATGATACAGGCGATGGCGACCGGCGGCGTAATCGCCGAGAGGATGGCGAAGTAGAACACGAAGAAGTGCGCCGTCTCCAGGCGGATACCGAGGTTCACCAGCGCGGGTGCGATGAGCAACACGGCGACGATGTACGCCGCGACGGTCGGCATCCCGAGCCCGAAGAGGATGGCTGCGAACATCGCGAAGAACAACAGCAGGGCCAACTCGCCGCCCGACAGCGAAATCAGGCTCTGGGCGAGCGTCTGGGTAAAGCCCGTCTGATTCAACACGCCGACGAAGATGGCGATGACCGCGACGGCCATCGTAATCGGCGCCGCGTTGCTGATGCCCAGTCGGCACCCCTCGATGGTGTTCTCGACGAAGTTCCTGACTGCGTTCTTCTTGTCGTCCTCGAAGTACAGTCCCTGTGCGAGCGCGACGGGGAATATCGCAAGCGTCGAGAAGAACCCGGCGTACACCGGGTCGTACTGGAGAACGACTAGCGTGTACACGAGGATGGACACCGGTATCCAGAGGTACATCCCTTTAATGAGCGAACTGAGGAACGACGCCTGACTCGCTTCCGCGAGCACCGACACGTCGCTCGGCGCGCTCGCCGTCCCCATCGAAATGTCCTCGATGGTCCTGTCTTCGTCTTCGGGCTCGTCTTCCTCACTGCCGCTCCCGACGTCTTCGAGGTTGGTCAGCCCGGCGCCTTCCTTCAGCGTAATCATGTGGACTGCCACGGCGATGGTGCCGTAGAACAGCAGCGCCGGCAACAGCCCGATGGTGATGATGTGGAGGTAACTCGTCCCCGTGATTTCCGCCATGACGAACGCCGCCGCGCCCATGATGGGCGGCATAATCTGTCCGCCGCTGGAAGAGACGGATTCGATGGCCGCGGCGGTTTCGTTGCTGATGCCCTGGTCCTTCATCAGCGGAATCGTGAACGCGCCCGTCGTCGCGGCGTTTGCGGCCGCACTCCCGTTGACCGACCCCATGGCGACGCTCGTGACGACCGCCGTCTGGGTGATGCCGGATTTGACGTAACTCCCGACCTTCGCCCCGATTCTGACGAAGTAGTCCATCGCGCCGTAGGCTTCGAGGAACGCCGCGAAAATGATGAAAATCACGATGTAGGTCGCGGCGACCTGTACGAGGGTGTCGTAGACGCCCGCGAACTCGACGGTCTGTGAGGTGACGAGCCGACGGAACCCGATGCCGCCGTGGCGGAGTATCGACGGGAAGTACGGCCCCGCGAGCGCATAGATGATACCGACGACACCGACCGCAGGTAGAATGTTCCCGAAGGCCCGGCGTGACTGGTCGATGATGAGGAGCAGAAGCAGGATGCCGACGTAGAAATCAACGTTGGAGTATACCCCGATGGAGAAGATCGCCAGCCGCTCGTAGTTCATCCACAGATAGATGGCGATCCCGGCGGACCCGACGAGTTCGACCGGCAAGATGAGGTAGTTATCGAGTACCTTGAGCCAGCCGTCCTCCCGAGTGACCTGCGGGTCGAACGACACCGCGACGATAGCGACCATCATGAACCCGAGGTGGATGACCAGATGCAGTTGCATCTCGATGCCGTAACTCTCGGCGAACCACAGGTGATAGATGACTCCGGCTATCCCGAGGAGAACTAAAAATATGTACTTGGCTGTTAGCAACGGTTCCTCTGTGTTTAGCCAGGCTGGTCGGGAAGTTTCCATGGCGTGTGTTAATGAGTAACTGGAACGGGTGATATATTTGTCGGGAACTCTCAGACGGAGAACACAAATGCCGTCGTCGGGCGATTTTATCGGGTTCAAGTCCGGACGAGGTTATTTGCGCTTCGGGATGGATGGCTCAGAAGGCGAGACCACGCCGTATGTCGTTCCGTGGTACCGTGCCGCGAAGACTTATGACGACACCCCGGGTACAACGGCTGTATGCAATTGAACCTGGACGGCAATGCAGCGTTAGTCATCGCATCGAGCAGCGGTCTCGGGAAGGCGTCGGCGGCCTCCCTTGCGGAGTCGGGCGTCGACGTGGTCATCAACGGCCGCGACGAGGAGCGCCTCGAGTCGGCCGTCGAGGAACTACGGGAGACGGCAACGGGACGAGTCGTCGGCTGTGCGGGCGATATGACCGACGCCGACGACATCGCTCGGCTGGTCGAGACAACCGTCGAGGAGTTCGGCCGCCTCGACCATCTCGTCACTAGCGCTGGCGGCCCGACGCGGTACGCCTTCGCCGAAACCGAGGACGACGACTGGTACTACGCCTACGACATGCTCGTGATGAGCGTCGTCCGGGCGGTTCGGGAGGCGATGCCGCACCTCATCGAAGCGGAGGGCACCATCGTCAACATCACCTCGATGGTCACGAAGGAGGCCTCGGGAGCGAACGTCCTGTCGAGTTCGGTCCGGATGTGCGTCCAGGGGTTGGCGAAGGTGCTTTCGGAGGAACTGGCGCCCGAGGTTCGAGTGAACTCCGTCCTGCCGGGGCTGTACTACACGCCCCGACGCCACGACGCGGGGGAGGCCGGCGTCGACCTATCGGACGTGCCGCTCGACCGGATGGGGGAGGCCCGAGAACTCGGCGACGTGGTCGCGTTTCTCTCCTCGGGGTACTCCAGTTACCTCACGGGGGCAGCCATCCCCATCGACGGGGGCGCGCTCAACTCGACGCTGTAAAAACGCCACACAACTCGCCGGGGTACCCCAGTCTTTATATAATACTGTCTCTATGTATCGATGAGCATGGTAGATAGCAACAAATTCGACCGGCGGTCAGTCATTAAAACAGTCGGTGCCGGAGCAACCGCGGGGATGCTCGGCCTCGCCGGCTGTTCGGGCAACGGCGGCGGCAACGGCAACGGGAACGGAAATGGCAACGGTAACGGCAATGGTGGTGGAAACGGCGACGGCAATGGCGACGGCAACGGCGGCGGCAGCGAGTCGGTGTCTTGGACCATCGGTACCAGCGGTGAGGAGACGGCGACCCACGCCTCCGGTGTCGCGTTCTCCTCGGTGATGAACGAGAACTCCGACCTCATCGAGATGAGCGCCCAGACGACGGGTGGTACCACGGCCAACAACCGTCTCATCGATCAGGGTGAGATCGACATCGCCCAGTCGACGCACAACCTGCTGTGGCGTGCCAACCGCGACGCCGGCCCGTACGCCGACCCGCCGATCGAGAAGACCATCTGTCAGACGTTCTCCTACATGACGCTGGACATCTTCCTCGTCAAGCGGCAGGAGGCCTCCGACCTCGAGGGCGTCACTCAGGTCGCGGACCTCCCGGAAGGGACCAGCATTTCCTTCGGCCCGCGTGGGACCAGTGCGTGGGACGCGGCCAACGACGGTCTGAGTATCCTCGGCGTCGATGACTCCCGGGAGTACTTCGACGTGAGTACGATGGGGCTCGGCGACCAAGCCGACGCGATGAACGACGGCCGAATCGACGTCTGTACCTGTTACACCGCGAACCAGGAGACCCTCATCGGCTGGATTCAGCAACTCGACGCCCAAGTCGACGTCGACGTCCTCGAATGGGGCATCTCCGCCGACGATGCCTCCAGTGCTGACGTGCCCGTCTCCGTCGCCGAAGTGCCGGGCGACACGTGGAATCAGGAAATCACCCACGACCCCTACACGGCCCTGCCGCTGGGGTACACGACGGCCATCCCCGCGGATATCTCCGATGACCTCGTCTACGAGTACACGAAGGTCCTCATGGAGAACGTCCAACCCGTCCGCGACGCCAGCGCGGTTCTCTCGCGACACGGTCCCGACTTCGCGACGGAGTGGCTCCAGCCGGACGGCGTCCCCGTCCACCCCGGCGCCGAACAGTACTACAAGGACAACGACATGTGGGACGAGAATCTCACCACCCTCGACGAGTTCGAAGGCTGAGTCCGCGACTGTTCGACGCGTAGCAACCCGTTTTTTGATAGCTACTCCCGCAGCGACCGGTGAGTTATTGTACCTGACTCTCTACGTGTGCGTATGGCTCACACAGCAGTAGTCACCGGTGGGAGCGGCGGTATCGGACGCGCAACCGTCGAAGAACTCGCCGAGGACCACGACGTGGTCGTCCACTATTTCAGCGACGAGGCCGGTGCCGAGGCGGCCGTCGAGGCGGCCACCGACGCAGGCAGCGAGGCAATCGCGGTCCAGGCCGACGTGAGCGACCGCGAGTCGGTCGCCGACCTCTTCGCGGAAGCGCGCTCGGTGTTCGGCGGCGTCGACACCCTCATCAACAACGCGGCCGCGCCGCCGGAGTCGGGGTTCGAATCCCGCAGCGCCGAGAGCATCGACCGGATGGTCAGGGTGAACGTCAACGGTGTCATGTACTGCGCCCAGGAGGTCGTCGAGGGGATGACTGACCGTGGCTACGGCCGCATCGTCAACGTCGCCTCGACGGCCGGCCTCCACGGCAGCCCCTCCGACCCCGTCTACGGCGCGACGAAGGCAGCCGTCGCCGGCTTCACGCGCTCGCTGGCGAAGGCCTACACCGCGGACGGTATCCTGACGAACGCGGTGGCGCCGTCTGTGACCGACACGCCCCTGCTCTCGAAACAGCGCCGCGAGGAGGCCGCCGAACTGTTCCCCCAGAACCGCATCGCCGACCCCTCGGAGGTCGCCGACGCGATTCGGTTCCTCGTCTCGAACTCCTACGATTCCGGAAAGGTCATCGAGATCGCGGGCGGCCGGTATCTCTGACGGTGCGAAAGGTTGATTCTCCTGCCGGGCAACCGGTAGCACATGACTGGTCATAGCACGAGCACCGTCCAGCAGTTCGAGTTGTTCATCGACGGCGAATCCGTTCCGGCTGCTTCTGGCGAGACGATACCGATAATCGACTCCGCGACCGAGGAGGCCTTCGCCGAAGTCGCCGCCGGCGGCGCCGACGACATCGACCGCGCTGTCACCGCCGCCGAGGCGTCGACGACCGAGTGGCTCGGGATGTCGCCGCCGGAGCGCGGGCGCGTCCTCAATCGGGCGGCAGCGCTGATTCGGGAGAACAAGGACTCACTCGCGGAGTTGCTGACGCGGGAGAACGGCAAACCCATCTCGCAGGCCCGCACCGAAATCGAGGTCGGCGCACGCTACTTCGAGTACTACGCCGGCGCGACCGACAAGATTCAGGGCGAGACGATTCCGCTCGGCCGGGAGTACGTCGACTTCACCATCCGAGAGCCGCTCGGCGTCACCGGCCACATCGTCCCGTGGAACTTCCCGGTGTCGCTGTTCGCCCGGAGCGTCGCACCGTCGTTGGCCGCCGGCAACGCCGTCGTCGTGAAATCCGCCGAGCAGACGCCGCTGACCTCCGTCGAACTCGGGAAACTGCTCGACGAGGCGGGCGTCCCCGACGGCACCATCAACGTCGTCCCCGGCTACGGCGCCGACGCCGGCGCCGCACTGACGACCCACGCCGGAGTCAACGCAATCGCCTTCACCGGGTCGGTCCCGACCGGCAAAGAAGTCGCCGCGACCGCCGCGCGCCAACTGAAACACGTCCACATCGAGGCCGGTGGGAAGAACCCCAACGTCGTCTTCCCCGACGCCGACCTCGACGACGCCATCGAGGGGACGCTGATCTCGATTTTCACCCGGAACGCTGGACAGGTGTGTTCGGCCGGCGACCGCCTGCTCGTCCACGAGGACATCCACGAGGAGTTCCTCGACCGACTCGTCGACGCCGTCGAGGACCTGACTATGGGTCCGGGTCTGGAGGACCCCGACGTGGGCGCGTTGGTCTCCGAAGAGCAGTACGAGAAGGTCCGCAGCTACGTCGAAGTCGGCAAACAGGAACTCGGCGAACCGGTCGTCGACGGCGTGCCCGACGACGCCGACGAGACGACCGGCTACTTCGTCGGCCCGACGATTTTCGACGGCGCGAACAACGACCTCCGCATCGCGCGCGAGGAGATTTTCGGGCCGGTGCTCGCGGTGATTCCGTTCTCGACGGAGGAAGAAGCACTCGAAATCGCCAACGACAGCGACTACGGGCTGTCGGCGGGCATCTTCACGAACGACCTCGAACGTGCCCACCGCTTCGCCCGTGACGTCGTCGCCGGGCAGGTGTACGTCAACGAGTGGTTCGCCGGCGGCGTCGAGACGCCCTTCGGCGGCCACCGCGACAGCGGCTTCGGCCGCGAGAAGGGACTGGAGGCACTCGACCAGTTCACCACCACGAAGAACGTCTGTCTCAGTATCGGCGAGTAACGCAGCTTATCGGTTTTTGTACTCCGGTTCTCTGTCTTCGAGGAAGGCGTTCGCTCCCTCCTTCTGGTCGTCGGTGCCGAACAGGAACGCCCCGGCGAGACGCTCGTACTCCAGTCCCGCGTCGATGTCGAGGCTGCGCCGGATGGACTCCTTGGCGAGGCGCTGGGCGACCGGCGCCTTCGAGGCGAGGTCCTCGGCCATCGCGCGGACTTCGTCGTCGAACTCCTCGTCGGTGTAGACGTGGTTCGCGAGGCCGATTTCCTTCGCGTAGTCGGCGTCGATGATGCGGCCGGTGAGGATGAGTTCGCTGGCGATGCCCGCTCCGACGACCTGGACGAGTCGCTGGGTGCCGCCGCCGGCGGGGATGACGCCGATACCGACCTCCGGGAGGCCGAACTTCGCGTCCTCGGTCGCCAGTCGGATGTCGCAAGCCAGCGCGATTTCGGTGCCGCCGCCGAGGGCGTAGCCGTCGACCGCCGCGATGGTCGGCTTGTGGAGGTCGGCGACGTAGTTGTACAGCCCCTGGGCGTACTTCTCGGCGTACTCCATGCCGTCCATGTGGTCGAACTCGGCGAAGGAGTCGATGTCGCCGCCGGCGATGAACGAGCCGTCGCCGGCGCCCCGAAGCACGATTGCACGCACCTCGTCGTCTTCGCCGACCTCTTCGAAGGCCTCGTACAGCGCCTTCCGGGTCGGGATGTCCATCGCGTTGCGCTTCTCCGGTCGGTTGACGGTCACGGTCGCGATGCTGTCGTCTCGGTCGATGAGCACTCTGTCTGCCATCGTCCGATAATTGCGGTACGGCCATATAATTCTTCGTTAGCACTCCCCACGCGAAGGGGAATTTATTTCTCCTCACGCTCGCCTTCTCTCAGTACTCGATGAAACCCCGTTGGCAGACGCTGTGGATAATGTTCGCCATCCAAGTCGTCGGCAGCCTCACCTTCCTCACGCTCACCGTCCTGACGCCGTTCGTCAAGAGCGACTTCGGCGTCACGACGACCGAAATCGGCCTCCTCGTGACGCTTCTGTACGCCGGTTACTTCTCGTCGGTCACCACCGGTGGCATCGTCACCGACTACGCCGGTGAACGGTTCGCCCTCGGCGTGGGACTGGCGCTCATCGGTTCGATTTCACTGCTGTTGAGCGTCCTCCCGACGTTCTGGACGGTCGCGGGGGGTGCCTACGTCGTCGGATTGGGGTACGGAACCGTTCCCTCGGGGACCAACAAGGGCATATTCGATTGGTTCCCGACCGACCAGCGTACCATCGGCATCAGCATCAAACAGACCGGCGTGATGCTCGGTGGCGCCGCGGGTGCAGCGTTCCTGCCCGCAATCGCGTCCGTGTTCGGGTGGCGAACCGCCGTCCGGGTCGTCGCGGTGACGACGATACTGATGCTCGGAGCCATCTATCTGTACTCGCCGAAGACGGAACCGTCCGGGCGACGTGTGCCGTCGGCGACGCGCGTTCTCGACCAGCATCGACGAATACTCCGGCTCGCGGCGACCCGGGACGTCTTCCCGTTCTTGGTCAGCGGCGTGCTGTTCGGTGCGACGCAGTTCACGCTGATGGCCTACATCGTCCTGTATCTCACCGAGAGCCTGCTTCTCGCGCCGGCTATCGCGGGGCTGGTGTACACGGGGATGCAACTGATGGGGATGGGGTCGCGAATCGGCTTCGGATTCCTGACTGACTCCTATTTCGTGGGGAACAAACACCTCGTCCTCGCCGGTATCGGCATCGTCGGCTTCGTGTTTTATCTCCCGCTGTTGGTTCTCTCGCCGGAGACGGAGTTCTCGCTGGCGCTGGTCGTGTTGCTCTGTGTCGGTGCCGTCTCGCTGGGGTACAACGGCGTGTACCTCACGATGGCGAGTGAGGTTATGGACGGCGACGAAGCGGGCACGGGAACGGCCATCGGTGTTGCGGCCATCATGATCGGCGCGGTCGTCTCACCGCCCATCGTCGGCGTGGCAATCGACGCGACGGGCGGGTACGGCCTCCCGCTGGCGACGCTCGGGCCCGTGACGCTGTTGGCTGGTATCGCGGCGTTCTTCGGCGTCGAGGGCGGGGACGAAGCGGCCTAAAATAGGGGGCGAGCGGTCAGTTCAGCGGGAGCGGGTCGGGATCTTCGTACCCCTTCAGCAGGTTCCGGGCGATGGTCTTCAGTTGGACCTCGGAGGGACCTTCACCGATGCGGCGCACACGGGACTCCCGGAGCCACCGCTCGAGTGGGAGGTCGCCGTCGACGCCGGCGCCGCCGTGAATCTGGACCATCCGGTCCAGGACCGTCCACAGCGTCTCCGTCGTCTGGTACTTCGTGATGGAGGCCGCATGCCGGATGTCCTCGCCGTCGTCGAAGCGCTGGGCGGCGTGGTACACGGAGTACTTTGCGGCCTGGTAATCGACGGCGGACTTCGCGATTTTCCACTGGATGGCCTGCTTGTCGGCGAGTTTCTCCTCGCCGACGACGCGGTCGTTGGCCCAGTCGATGCCCATCCGGATGGACTGGTCGATGGGGCCAAGCGAGTTCGCGGCGTACAGCACGCGTGACTCCCCGAGACACTGTTTTGCGATGCCGAGGCCGCCGCCGACCTCGCCGAGGACGTTCTCGTCGGGCACGCGCACGTCGTTGAGCCGCACCTCGAAGGGGTACTCCGGCCGGATGACCGGCATCGACCGCATCGAGACGCCGTCGCTGTCGGAGGGGACGAGGAACGACGTGATGCCGTGGTCGTTGATGTCGTCGTCTTTCGGCTCGGTACGGGCAAAGAGGATGATGAAGTCGGAGTCGCCCGCCCACGAGATGTAGTGTTTCGTGCCGTTGATGACCCACTCGTCGCCGTCCTTCTCGGCGCGCGTCTCCATGCCGCGGGGGTCGGACCCGGCGGCGGGTTCGGTGAGGCCGAAACAGCTCTGTTTCTCGCCGTCGATACACGGCTGGAAGAACTCCTCGATTTGGTACTCGTCTGCGTTTTCGAGGTACGCCGCCGGCTCACCGACGGTCAGTCCCGGCCCGAGTTCGATGACGCCGAGGCCGGCCTGATACAATCCCATCCGGTGTTTCGACAGCTCTTCGAGGACGACACACCGCTCGACGAGGCTGAGGCCGCCACCGCCGTACTCCTCGGGGACGCCCATCGCCCAGAAGCCGGATTCCTTGGCCTTCTCACGGAGGCGCTTCCGGTCCTCCTCGGGAATCTTGATGGGGTGAGGACGAACGTTGTCCGTGAGTTCGGGATTCTCGGGGTCGAGGTCGTGGTATCGCTCGATTTCGTCCGGCAGGTCGTTGAGGATCGGTCGGAACTCCTCGTCGACGAACCGCCGAACCTCCCGGCGAAGCATCTTCGTTGCGTTAGAGAATTCTAGCTCCATGCGTCTGCTACCGGGAGAGTGTAGGCGGAAATCCGATGTAAGTGTTTGGGTACCAAAGCCCAGCGGGACGGGACTCCGATTCGGGGTGGGTTGCCCCGGGCGTTCGGCTACTGGTAGACGATATCGAGTTCGATTTCGTTGCAGACGCCGAGGATGTTCTCGGGTAACTCCTTGGTGAACTGTTCGCCGTGCATCCGGTGGGCGGGCCCGGAGACGCTTATCGCGCCGACGACGGTGCCGTCCGGTTCCCGTACGGGAGCCGCCGCAGCACGCAGTCCCTCGATGTGTTCCTCATAGTTGAACGCGTAGCCTCGTTCTCTGACCTCCGCCAACTCCTCGAAGAGGGCGTCCTCGTCGGTGATAGTGTTCTCTGCCAGCTCCGGGAGCCCCTTTTCGTCGATGATTCGCTCGACTTCTTCGCGGTCGGTGAACGCCAGAATGGACTTCCCGGCGGCCGTGGCGTGAAGCATGTGTCGGCGGCGTCCGAGCCTGCTACCGGTGCTGACGGCGTGTTCGCCCTCGGCGATGCGGACGTAGACGCAGTCGCCGTGTTCACTGATGACGAACTGGACGCGCTCGCCGGTGCTCTTGGCGAGGGCCTCGATGCGGGGTTCGACCATCCCGTACACCTCGTTGCGGTACTTGACGTGCTCGCCGAGGTCGAGAAACCGGAAGCCGAGCTGGTACGTTTCGTCCTCCTTGACGATGTAGCCGGCGTTTTCGAGGGTTTCGAGGTGGCTGTGGACGGTGCTCTTCGGCCAGTCGAGTTCGTTCGCGAGCTGGGTCACCCGGGCGCCCTCGAAGTCCTTCAGCAACTCGAGGATGCGAAGCGTCTTCCTGACCGCCCCGACCTCGTTTCCGCGTGTGCGGTGTTTTGCCATGTCCCCCCTTTCGTCCCGAAGCAAATAAAGTTCACCATCGGTGAACGACCGACGTGATATTTGCCTGTACTGTCCGCACCCGTGCGCCCCGAACCGGGCCTCTCGAATAACAACACTATGTTTGTTATGCCCACCAACATAACAAACATAATATTGTTATCGAAATGCGCACGGACCGTCGATTCCGTGGGCCTCGAACGGACGATATCCGTTCATTAATACTGAATAAGTGTGTTGGGCGTTCACATCTCCTCGAAGTTCTCCTGACCGGAACGCTTATTCGGCCATGTGTGTCACTCTACCTCATGAGGAAGCTCGATAAAGCGATAGTAACGTGTGCAGTGACGGGTGCCATCCACGTGCCGACCATGTCGCCACACCTGCCGATAACCCCAGACGAAATCGTCGAGGAGGCGGTCGGGGCCGCCGAGGCGGGCGCCAGCATCGTCCACCTTCACGTCCGGGACCCCGAAAACGGCGAACCGACCTCGGACCTCGAGCTGTTCCGTGAGGTGGCCGAGCGCGTCAAGGACCGCTGTGACGCCGTCGTCCAGCCGACGACCGGCGGCGCGCCGACGATGACCGTCGAGGAGCGAACCGCCGTCGTCCCCGAACTGGAACCCGAGATGGCCTCCTGTAACATGGGGTCGATAAACTTCGGGCTCTACCCCATCCTCGACGCCTTCGAGGAGTTCAAATACGAATGGGAGACGGAGTATCTCGAGGGGACTCGGGACCTCATCTTCCCGAACTCCTTCGAATCCCTCGAAACGATTCTGCCGATGTTCGAATCACACGGCACGAAGCCGGAACTGGAGTGTTACGACGTGGGGCACCTCTACAACGCCAAGCACTTCGTCGACCGCGGCATCCTCGAGACGCCCATCCACATCCAGTTCGTGATGGGGATTCACGGCGGCATCAGCGCCGACCACGACCACCTGCTGCACCTGGTCGACACCGCCGAGAAACTGTTCGGGGACGAGTTCTCGTTTTCGGTCATCGGCGCCGGCCGCATGCAGATGGCCCTCGGCACCACGGCGGTCAGCATGGGTGGACACGCCCGCGTCGGCCTCGAAGACAGCCTCTACATCCGGAAGGGCGAACTCGCGGAGAGCAACGCCCAGCAGGTCGAAAAGATGGTCGATTTGACCAAAGAGGTAACCGGCCGCGAAATTGCCTCCCCCGACGAAGTCCGGTCGTTCCTCGACTTGAAGGGACAGGAGAACGTCGCGTTCTGACCCCTACAGTTAAGCACACACCGAATCTATCCACGCTTCAGCATGTCTGACAACAAGTTCACCGTCGATGGCTCGAGTGCTATCGTCACCGGTGCGTCGAGCGGTATCGGCCGACGAATCGCCGAGGGGTTCGCCGCCCAAGGCGTCGACACGACCATCTGCTCCCGCGAACAGGACAACGTCGACCCCGTCGCCGAGGAAATCAACGACGGCGACAGTCCGGGGAGGGTTCTCCCAATCGAGTGTGACGTTCGCGACCGCGACTCCGTCGAGGCGATGGTCGAGACCACCGTCGAGGAGTTCGGCGGCCTCGATGTCCTCGTGAACAACGCAGGCGCCGTCTTCAAATGCGATTTCAACGACCTCAGCGAGAACGGCTGGAAGACCATCGTCGACATCAACCTCCACGGCGTGTTCAACTGCACCCACGCCGCCCGCGAGGCGCTCCAGGACGGCGGCGGGTCGGTCGTCAACATCTCCAGCGTCCGGAGCCAGGAGGCCGCCCCTCACGAAACCCACTACGGTGCCGCGAAAGCCGGCGTCAACAACCTCACGAAGTCACTGGCGAGCGAGTGGGCCTCGGAGGGCGTCCGCGTCAACTGCGTCGCGCCGGGCTTTATCGCCACGCCCGGTGCGGTCACCGCCGGCGACACCGACCCCGCCGACATCGACCGCTCGGAGGTAGACCGAAAGACCGGAACGACGGCCGAAATCGCCGACGTCGTCGAGTTCCTCGCCAGTCCGGCGGCGTCGTTCATCGACGGGGAGATCCTGACCGTCCGGGGCGTTCCACCGCACTCCGAGGACCCGAAGTAAGCCATGACGAACGCACCCGAGACGGCCTCCGAGCGAGTCGTCGCCGAGACCGGCCTGCTGTCGTGGCTCGGCGTCTTCATCGAGTCCGAATCGGAGGGCCGCGCCGTACTCGGTCTGCCCCACCGCGCGGAACTCACGAATCCCAACGGCGATACGCTCCACGGAGGCGTCCTCGCGACGCTGCTGGACAACGCCGCCGGCACCGCGCTCCGGACGGTGCTCGAAGACCCCGAGACGGCGCTCTACGCCACGACGGAGATGAACCTCTCGTATCTCCGACCGGCGACCGGCGACCTGCGGGCGGAAGCCCGCGTCCGGCGTCACGGGCGCTCGCTCGTCGTCATCGAGTGCGATATCGACTCCGAGCGCGACCCCGGCGAGTGGACCACCGTCGCCGTCGGCCGCGCCTCCTACTACGTCGACGAAAGCGGGACGTGAATCAGTCGAGGTAGCTCTTCTCTAGGGCTCGAACGAGGTTCGTCGCGAGTTCGTTCACCGGTACGTCGATACCCTCCTCGTGGGCGATGTCGACGATAGCACCGTTCACGTCGTCTATTTCGGTCTTCCGTTCGGCCCGGACGTCTTGCAGCATACTGGAGTAGTGGGAGTGTGACTCCTCGCAAGTGGTGACGACCTCTTCCATCGGGTCGTCCATCGGGATGTCGATGCCGCGGCGCTCGGCGACGGCCTCGGCCTCGGCGACGATTTGCTCCATCAATTTGCGCGTCTCCGGCGTCGCGATGAGTTCGCCGTTCGAGAGGTGTGTCAACGCCGCCAGTGGCTTGATGGGGAGGCTCATCAGCTGTTTGGCCCAGATGTACGCTCGCGGGTCCTCGACCACCTCGACGGGGAAGCCCCCGTCTTCGAGGGCCTCTCCGATTCGACGGGCGCCCGCGTCGTTCGTCCCGCCGAACGTCGAGGGGCCACTTGACGTCACGCGAACGTATCCCGGCTTCTCGGCGACGGCGCCCTGATACGTCACGCCCGCGAAGGCGCGGTCCGTTCCGACAACATCGAGCAGTCGGTCGTAGTGTCTGAGACCGTTCTGTAGCGACAGCAGGTCAGTTTCGGGGCCGATGCAGGCGGCGTGTTCGGCAAGCGCCGCCTCGGTCTGGTGGGATTTGACGAAGACGATAACGAGGTCGACGGGGCCGACTTCGCTCGCGTCGGTCGTCGCTGCGACGGCGATGTCGGTCGTCTCGCCGTCCTCGCTTTCGATCGTCAAGCCGTCCTCGTTCAACCGGTCGACGTACGACTGTCGGTAGTGCAGGAGGTGGACGTCGTGACCGCTCTCGGTGAGGCGGCCGCCGAACAGACAGCCGAGGGCGCCGGCGCCGATGACCGCGATGTTCACGGATATCGACCCCCAGGGACGGTCGCACGTTGGTTCATACGCGTTCGTCGCGTGCTGTGCATAAATAAGTTGAGCGCCGCGTGCCCGTCGTGAAACGGAACTGACCTGTCCCAGAGGGCTTAATACTCGTGGCAAATATACACATACCCCGAGGACAACAGATGGTAACTCAGCACCCCGTCGCCGGCGCGTGGGACACACACGTCCACGCAGGACCGGACGTAACCGACAGAAAGCACGACATCGTGGAACTCGCCCGACGCGCCGCCGATGCCGGCATGGGTGGGTTAGTTCTCAAGAACCACCATGCCCCGACGACGATGGCCGCGACGCTCGTCGAGCAGGCCTGTGACTCCGATATCCGACTCGCTTCGACGGTCGTCCTGAACCGCTCGGTCGGGGGCATCAACATCGACGCCGTCGTCGCCGCCGCGAAGATGGGTGCCAGTCGCGTCGAACTCCCGACGATGACCGCCAAACGGAACATGCTCGAACAGGGCGAACCGAAAACCATCGACCTGCTGAACGGGAACGACGAACTGAAAGACGGCGTCTGGTCGGTGCTTACCGAGACGATAAACGACGGGATGGTCGTCGGGACGGGTCACATCGGCGTCGAGGAAGTCGAGGCCGTCGTCGACGCAGTCACGGAGGTCGACGGCGAGGTCATCGTGACGCATCCGGAGTTCCACGCCGCCCGCGACGGCGTCGGCCTCACGCCCGAACGGCAGGCGCGACTGGCCCGCGATGGGGTGTACTTCGAACGCTGCTCCATCGTGACCGACGAGACCGTCCGCGAGTTGTTCCTCCCTGATGCCCCCGAGGCGGCCCACGAGGCATTCGCCGACGGCGCGATGTTCGAAGGAATCGTCGCCGGCATCGAAGCGACCGGCCCCGAACACAACTTGCTGTCGACGGACTACGGCCAACCCGGTCGGATGTCGCCGCCGGACGCGCTGGCGGCGTTCCACGCCGACCTCGAATCCGCCGGCATCCCGCGTGCCGACATCGAGCAGATGGCGCGGGACAACCCCGAAACCATCTTCGGAGGTGCCTGACCGTGGACGTCAGCCTGATGGGGCTGACCCAACATCCGGGTGACCGCGACCCCGAGCGGTGTCTCGCGGAGTTGCTCGAACAGGCTCGAATCGCCGACGGAAACAGCTTCGAGGGGCTGTTCGTCGGCGAACACCACTTCACCGACGACATCTACTTCGACAACTTCCAGACGCTGGCCCGCCTCGCTGCGGAGTTCGACGGCGACGTCCGCGTCGGGACGAGCGTCTGTCTGTTGCCGCTGCACAACCCCGCGTTGGTCGCCGAGCGCGTCGCCACGCTCGACGTGATCTCGGGCGGCAACGTCGTCTTCGGTGCCGCCGCAGGCTACCGCGACGCCGAGTTCGACACCGTCGGCGTCGACAAGGCCGAACGCGCTGGCCGCGTCACCGAAGGCGTCGAGATCCTCCGGGCGCTGTGGTCCGAAGACGACGTCTCCTACGACGGCGAGCACTACGCCTTCGAGGACGTGACGCTCCGTCCCCGGCCGGTACAGGAGTCGGGGCCGCCGATATGGCTCGGCGGGTCGGCACCCTCGGCCGTCCGACGCGCCGCCGCCCTCGGCGACGCGTGGCTCATCGACCCCGTCTCGCCCGTCTCGAAACTGAAGAAGGCCGTCGGGCTCTACGAGCGCGAACTCACCGAGGAGCCGTCCTGTCGGCCGATTCGACGCGACGTGTACGTCGCCGAGACGACCGAAAAAGCCATCGACACCGCCGCGCCGTACATCCTCGACAAGTTCGACTCGCTGTCGGAGTGGGGCGTCATCGACGACGACGGCGAGGATTTGAGCAGACGGGAGCGCTTCGACCGGGTCAGCGAGGGCCGCTATCTCATCGGCACGCCCGACGAGGTGGTCGCCGAACTGGAGGAACTCAACGAGACGCTCGGCGTCGACCACCTCGTCGCCCGCGTCCAGTGGCCCGGAATGGACCACGAACGCGCCGTCGACGCAATCGAACTGCTCGGAGAGGAGGTAATCCCGCGCGTCGCCGACCTGTGATTCGGGACAAGGTATAAGGACTCCTCCGACGAGTTCGATACATGGAACCCGCTCGCTCAGTGCTGTTCATCCCCGGGAATCGTGAGGGTTGGGTCGAGAGCGCCCACGAGAACGACGCCGACGTCATCATCCTCGATTTGGAGGACTCGGTCCCGCCCGAAGAGAAGGAGGCCGCCCGCGACATCGTCGCCGAACACCTCCCGAAACTCCACGCCGAGGGCCAACGCGTCCACGTCCGCGTCAACGCCCACCCCAACGCAAGCGAGGGCTTCGCCGAACACGATTTCGAGGCCATCGCCTGTGAGGAACTGGAGGCGATAACCGTCCCGAAGGTCAGAGAGCCGAACGACATCGAACGGCTCGACACCGTGTTGACCCACATCGAGCGCCGGGAGGGGCTGGAGGTCGGCGGCATCGAGTTGACCGTCAGCGTCGAAACCGCCCAAGCGATGCGGCAGGTGTACGAACTCTGTACGGCCGCCGACCGCGTCGGCACCATCGGCTGTGGCGCCGTGAAAGGCACCGACACGAACCGCGCGCTCGGCTTCGAGTGGACCGGCCCCGGACGGGAGGGACTGGAGACGCTGCACCTCCGCGAACAGGCGCTGATGGACGCCCGCGCCGCCGAAATCGAGTTCCCGCTCGCCGGCACGTACGTCGACGTCGGCGACATCGAGGGGCTCCGGAAGGACATGCAGTTCTCCCGGGAGATGGGCTACACCGGTTACCTCGTCATCCATCCCTCCCACGTCGAACACGCCAACGAAATCTTCCTGCCCGACGCCGACACCGTCGAGTACTGGGTCGGCGCGATGGAGGCGCTACTGGAGGCGGAAAACGAGGGCAAAAGCGCCGTCCGTTACGAGGGCGACATGATAGACATCGCCAACATCGAGACCGCCCGCCGCTACATCGAGTACGCTGAGGCGTTCGCCGACGATCTCGATGTCGACTTCGCTGGCGTCGACTTCTCGGAACTACGCCCCGAATAAGACGACAAAAAACACCCGACCATGACAGACCACTTCGCAGACTCGACGACTGCCCACGACCAGAAGCGACGGTCGCTGAGCCCGTATCTCAAGTTCGTCCGGAACCTCGACCCCGAGACGAGCCTCGAGACGCGCATCGAACACATCGCCTACGACGCCTTCGAGGACGGCATCGACTGGCTCGTCGACGCCCTGGGAGACGCCGACGTCTCCACCGGCGTCTCCGTGCCGGCGATACACCTCGAAGACGAGGCCGTCCGTGACGGCGTCGGTCGACTCCTCGAGTCGGGCGCCGAGGCCGTCGTCCACGGCTACCGACACACCTCCTACATGGAGACGCCCTACGAGACGGTCGACGAGGAACTGACGGCCATCATCGAGTGCTTCGAGGCGGACCTCGGCGCCCGGCCGACCGGCTTTCACATCCCGTTCATGCGATGCAGTTCCGGGACCGTCCAAGCCGCCGAAGAACACGGCATCGAGTGGATAGTCGGCGCCGAACCGTCCGGCGTCGACACCTCGATTACGTTCCTCCAGCCCGAATCGCCCTACGATCTCCAGTTGTTCGAGCGGGGCCACGACGGGCCGGCGGTCACTGACCGGATGGCGGAGGCGGCCGATGACGCGGCGTTGCTGCTGTGTCACCCGAACATCCACGCCGTCCACGACGCACGCGAGTCGCTCGCGTCGTTCCTCGAAGCGGAGTCGTTCGCCAACCCGAGCGCCGTCGCGGCCGGTGATACTGACCGACCGGGGCTGCTCCTCGATTTGTTCCCGCCGTTTCAGGTGCGATGACGGTGCGAATCGCGTTCGTCGTCTACGACGGCCTCACGGCGCTCGACTTCGTCGGTGCCTACGACCCCATCACGCGGGTCGGGACGATGGGCTTTCGGGAGGACATCGAGTGGGAGGTCTGTGGCCTCTCGCCGACGGTGACGGCGACGGGTGGGCTCACCTTCGAGACGACTGTGACCGACGAACCGCTCGACGGCTACGACGCCGTCGTCGTCCCCGGCGGCATCGGCACGGCGCTCCCCGACGACGGCCACCCGGTCGTGTCGTGGCTCCGAACCGCCGCAGACTGCCGGTACAAACTCTCGGTGTGTACGGGCTCGCTGCTGTTGGCTGCCGCTGGCCTCCTCGACGGTCGTCGGGCAACGACTCACCCGAGCGCCTACGAGGCGCTCGCCGAACGCGCTGCGGTAACCGAACGGCGCGTCGTCCGCGACGGCGACGTGATAACCGGCGGCGGCGTGAGTTCGGCGCTCGACGTGGGACTGTACTTCGCGGAACTGCTCACCGACGCCGGCACGCGTGACCACATCGCCGAGCAGATGGACTACCCACACTACCGCGACGACACCGGCGTCTCGTAGGCACGACTACGCTCCGTCGATGAACCGCCGGGTGACGTACCGCTGGAGGTACATGCCGGCAGCGCCGGTTACGAGCAACACCGCGCTGACGAGATACGCCGTCGAAACCGACCCCAGCCCTCGCTCGACGAGTCGCTCCGGGAAGACGAATCCGTAGAGGCCGGCCATGAGCAGGAAGCCGGCGACGAAGCCGGCGAGGATGACCGCCACCCGGGCGCCGCGACGGAGCGTTTCGGAACTGACCATACGACGTTACTGGTCGCCGACCCGGTTAATTATACCGCTCGAACAGTTCCGTAACTATCCTCGTTATCAACATATTTATGTGTTCGTGCGGGATGCATCGGTAGTAATGCAGGAGTTTCCAGTCCGCGACATCGACACGCGAGTGAGCAGCCGTATCGTCAAATCCGCCGTCACGCCCCGCCCAATCGGCTGGATTTCCACGACGAGCAGCGACGGCGTCGACAACCTCGCGCCGTTCAGTTGCTACAACTACATCAGTTCCGACTACCCGACCGTGATGTTCAGTTCGAAGGTACACGAGGACGGCGAACAGAAGGACACGGCCCGAAACGTCGCCGTCAACGGCGAGTTCGTCGTCAACGTGGTGACCGAGGACCTCGCCGAGCGCATGGACCGGACGTCGGCGGAGTTGCCGCCGGAGGAAAGCGAGTTCGACTTCGCGGAACTCGACCGCGCGGAGTCGACCCACGTCACGCCCCCGCGGGTCGCCGACGCCCTCATCAGCATGGAGTGTACGGCCATCGAGTCGCTGGACATCCACGACCGCGGGGTGTTCTTCGGCGAAGTCGAGACGTTCCACATCGCCGACGAGGTGCTCGAAGACGGCAAAGTCGAGATGGACCACCTCGACACCGTCGGCCGCCTCGGCGGCCCCTACTACACCAGCGTCAACCGGATGGAGATGACCCGGGAGTTCTGACGTCTATCGCCCCTCGAAAGACGGGTCGCGGGATTCGAGAAACGCCGCCATGGCTTCCGTCTGGTCGTAGGTGTCGAAACACGCGGCGATGGTTTCGAGGCTGGTGTCGACCCCCGACTCGACGCCGTTGGAGCGCAATCCACGGAACACCCGCGTCTGCATCTGGACGACGAGCGGGCTCTTTTCGGCGAGACGACCCACAAGGGCGTCGATTCGCGCCTCGTACTCCCCGGGCGCGACGGCGTCGTTGACCAGTCCGATGTCTTCGGCCTCGGTTCCCGATATCACCTCGCCGGTGTAGACGAGTTCCTTCGCCTTCTGGAGGCCGACGAGTCGAACGAGGAGGCCGCCCTGAATCCCGGTGACGAGGCCGATGTCGATTTCCGGTAGTCCAAGACTCGCCTCCTCGGTTGCCAGTCGGAAGTCACACGACATCGCCAACTCCAGTCCGGCGCCGAGGGCGTACTCGCCACAGCAACACACCGTGACGGCGTCGAGGTTCCGCACGGCGTCCATCATCCCGTGGAGGTCCGTCATGACTCGCCGGGCCTCGGTCGTCGAGAGGTCCTTCACCTCGTCGAGCGGGATGCCGGCGGTCAGTCCTCCCTCGCCGCCGTCGTCCGTGCCCCGAATCACCAGCACCGACACGTCTGAGGGAACGTCCTCGACCGTCTCCCGAATCGCCGCGATGGTGTCGGTTCCGAAGAGGTTCAGTTCGCCGCCGTCGATGCGGAGCGTCGCCGCGTGGTCGTAGTCGTCTCTGCGTGTGAGCGTGACTGCCATACCGCACGAACGACGCCTCGGGAAATGAACCTTCGGGCGGTCACTCGGGGTCGAAATCCGGCGAGAACGGCACCAGCGAGTGGTGGTCGTTGACCATCACGAGGTCGCCGTCCTGATTCCGCAGTTCCTCGTTGATGGTGATGAGTCCCCGACGCCGCCCCGCCTCGCGGTCCTTCTCCCGTATTCGCTTGTCGACGACTTCGACCTCCAGGTGGAGCGTATCGCCCGGGTAGGCGGGGTTGACGAATCGCATCCCGTCGCGGCCGTAGGCCACCGGCGTCTCGTAGTCCCACCCCGGTACGTCGCCCCACAGCGCACTGGAGATGACGATGAGTACCGTGTTCTGGACGAGCAGGTCGTCGAACTCTGTCGTTTCGACGTGTTCGCGGTCGACGTGCATCCGTTCGCCGGCGCCGTAGCCGACCGCCCGGAAGATGTCCGTCTCGGTTACCGTTCGGCCGCCGTTCGAGCGGCTCGAGTCTCCGATTTCGAAGTCGTCGAAGTATCGCTTCAGTTCCATCGAACAGTACTCGCCGGTTCGGATAATAAACCCAGCGCCGACTCAGGCGAGCGCGTCGGCGAGTTTCTCGACGGGGTGGGTGGGCGATTCCTCGTCGAGTTGGGTCCGACAGGAGGTGCCCGGCGCGACGACCGATTCGCCGTCGCTCGATTCGAGTTGGTCGCGGAGGAGGTCCGCGATGGCCTGACTCATCGAGTAGTGTTCGGCCTCGTAGCCGAACGACCCGGCCATCCCACAGCACGTCGAGTCAATGGGGTTGACGGCGTAGCCGGCCCGCCGAAGCACGCCGACGGCGTGGTGGTCCTTCTTCGTCGCCTTCTGGTGGCAGTGGCCGTGATAGGAGAGTGGTTCTGCCGCCTCGGTGTCGAACGCGAGGCGTTCGTCCAACCGGAACCGGTCGAGGTACTCACAGACGCCGTAGGCGTTGGCCGCGATTCGCTCGACGTCCTCGCCCGACAGCAAATCGAGGTAATCCGACTGGAACATGACGGCGTCGGACGGTTCGACGACCACCACGTCCCACCCATCTTCGACCATCGGCGCGAGCGTTTCGACGTTCGCTCGGGCGTCCTCGCGGGCCTTCTCGACGAACCCCTTCGACAGCG
This sequence comes from Natronomonas gomsonensis, assembly GCF_013391635.1. Classification (GTDB taxonomy): domain Archaea; phylum Halobacteriota; class Halobacteria; order Halobacteriales; family Haloarculaceae; genus Natronomonas; species Natronomonas gomsonensis_A. The sequence continues at coordinate 864,759 of NZ_JACAWU010000001.1, forward strand.
GCGGCCGGCCGCTTCCCGGCAGGCCGTCGGGGACGGTGACGTGGACGCCGGCAGCCTCCAGCACCTCGATTGCGGCCTTCCCCACGGAGGGGTCGTTGTAGTTCGTGTAGGTGTCGGGGAAGACGACTGCACGGCGGTCGGCGTCGGCCTCGGAGACCGTGGCACCGCCGCGGGCTTCGAACCACTCGACGAGGGACTCATTCGCAAAGGTCGGCACGTCCCGTTCGCTCGCGATGCCGAGGGTCTTCTCGGTGAGGAAACCGGCCCCGGGAAGCGAGGCGGCGGCGTTGGCCAGTGGCGCGAAGCGACTCCCGAGCGCCGACAGCCGGTCGATGTTGGCGAAGACGCGGTCGCGGAGGCTCGTGCCGTCGCGCTGGTGTTTCTCGTGGAGGACTTCGGTGCGGAGCTTCGCCATGTCGACCTCGCTGGGGCAATCGCGGGCACACCCCTTACAGCCGATACAGAGGTCGAGCACCTCCTCGGTGAACTCATCGGAGAACAGCTCTTCTTCGGGAAGGCCGCCGCTCATCGCCTGCCGGAGCATGTTCGCCCGGCCGCGGGTCGACTGTATCTCCTCGTGGGCTGCGCGGTAGGTGGGACACATCACGCCTCCGGTGGTCGATTGCTCGCCGCGACAGCCGCCACAGCCGTGACACAGTTCGACCATCCCCTGAAAACCGTTGTCGTTGTCCCAGTTCAACTCGGGGCTGAAGCCGGATTCGAACCCGTAGTCGGGGTCGAACCGGAGGTTCTCGGTCAGGTCGTGGTCGCCACAGACGTTGCCCGGGTTCAGCGTCCAGTTGGGGTCGTAGGCGGTCTTGAGCTCACGGAACGCGGACCACAGTTCCTCGCCGTACAGTTTCCGGTTCCACTGGGTTCGGGCGCGGCCGTCGCCGTGTTCCCCCGAGACGCTCCCGCCGTATTTGACGACCAAATCGGTCACCCGCTCGGCGATGGCCTCGAAGGCCTCCAGCCCCTCGACGCTCTTGGTGTTCACGAGCGGCCGGATGTGCAACACGCCGGGGCCGGCGTGGGCGTAGTAACTGGCGTAGGTGTCGTAGTCGTCGAGAATCTCCTGTACGTCGGCGACGTACTCCGGGAGGTTTCGCGCCGGGACGGCGGTGTCCTCGATGTAGGCGATGTGTTTCTCGTCCGTCGTCCGGCCGAGTAAAATCGGCAAGCCGGACTTCCGCATCTTCCAGAACTTCGCGCGAGTGTCGGCGTCGTGGGCCTCCATCGCCGCGGCGGCGCGGTGGTCGGCGTCTGTCCGAACGCCCTCGTCGGTGGGGTCGGCCTCGCTGTCGGCGCCGGGTACTCGGTCTGCCAGCAGGTCCGCGACCTGTCGTCGCCCCTCGGCGTCGTCGTCGGCGTAGAACTCCACGAGCAACACCGAATCGGTGCCCTCCGGAAGCATCCCGACCACGTCGGCGAACTCGGCGGTGTCCCGTGCCAATCCGAGCAACACGTCGTCCATCACTTCGACGGCGGCGGGGTCGTGTTCGAGGATGGGTTCGACGTCGGCCAGCGCATCGAGGAGGCCGTCGTAGGTGAGCAGGGCGACGGCCTTCGTGTTCGGAATCGACTCCAGCGAGACGGTCGCCTCGGTGACGATTGCGAGGGTGCCCTCGCTGCCGGCGAGCAAGCGTGCGAGGTTGACGGTCGCGTCGTCGGTGATTTCGCTGTCGCCGTCTCGGGCTTCCTCGACGAGTCGGTCGAAGTTGTACCCCGAGACGTTGCGCTTCAGTTCCGGATAGCGGCTGTCGACTTCCTCGGCGTGGTCGTCGAGGACGGCGAGGACGCCGGCGTAGATTCGCGGCCGGAGGTCTTCGCTGTCGGCGTCGGCGGCGTCGCGCAGTTCGCCGACGGTCACGTCGCCGAAGCGGGTCACGGTGCCGTCGGCCAACACCGCCTCGACCGACTCGATGTAGGCGTCGGTCTTCCCGTAGACAAGGGAGTGTGCGCCCGTCGAGTTGTTGCCGATGGCGCCGCCGAGGACGGACTTGTCGCCCCACGCTGGGTCGGGGGCGAACTTCAGGTTCTCGGATTCCAGCGCCTCGTTGAGCTTTCCGAGCGTGATGCCGGGCTGTGCCGTCACGCGTCGGCTGTCGGCATCGACATCGAGCAGCGCGTCCATGTGTTTGCTACAGTCGAGGACGACGGCGTCGTTGACGCTCTGGCCTGCGAGGCTGGTGCCGCCGCCGCGTGGCAACACCGCGATGTCGTTTCGGTCGCAGTAGGCGACGACCGCCGCCACGTCGTCGGTCGAGGTGGGGTAGACGACGCCGACCGGCCGCACCTCGTAGGCGCTGGCGTCGGTGGCGTACAGCGTCCGCGTGTAGTCGTCGAGGCGAACCTCGCCGTCGACGAGCGACGACAGCGTCGCCGCCAGTTCGGGGCGTTCGACGTCGTCGGACTGATAGTCGTAGGCCGAACTCCGAGTCGAGGGGTCCGAATGCGTGTGCTGAGAAGCCATTATCTGGGTTCGGATTGTCGTGTCCGTTGCTCGACCCCGCCGGGGTGGGTCCGACCCGTTCGCGTCCTGTCTATCGTTTCATGCGGTGTCGAGCGCATCGCTATCGGGTTCTCCCTCGAAGCAATTATAGGTTTACCCCGGCCGGAGCATTCGGTAGCCGACCACCGTGGACGCCGCGGGAAAGATTTATAGTGAAATACGGGCCATTTCATCATGTAACACAATACCAAGCCCTCCGGGTCAGGGTGGAATCGGCTGTCCCGCCAACGGAGGGTGTCGTAGTCACACGCCGCGGGGTCGAACCGACGACGGACGAGGAGACCACTCCACGACACACTCGATAGTCCCTCATGATGGACCGCACGACCACTCCGGAAGCGCCGTTCGAGGCGATGCAGCGGTGGCTCCGCATCGAACGCCGACAGACCGCCGCCGAACTGTCGGCGTTCGATGCGTTCATCGACCGACTCCAGGACGTTCCGACGGGTCGCGTGGCGTCGTCGTCGGGGCCATCGGCGTTGACTGAACGGTCCTCGGGAGGTGGGCTCGCGTCCGTCAGAGAGGCGTACCGCTCGACGGTGATGGACGTGCCACACTACGAGGAGGAGTACGGCAACGACTTCGCGGCGGACGTAACCGAGGAGTTCGGGTCGACTATCGCGACGATACTCGAACGCGGCGGCCCCCTCGACGTACAGACGAAGCGAACGCTCCTCGCGCTCGCGGTGGACTCGCGGTCGCGTCGGGTGACACTCCTCGACATCATCGATGCCGAGCGTGAATCCATCGAGGTGGCCGCCGAGTGCCTCCAGCCCATCGCCGAGGAACTGGACACAATGGCGGACGTGGAGTTTCGGGCCGAATCCTTCGGCTCGCTCGACGCCCATCGCGCCCGAATCGATACGCTAGTCGACCGGTGCGACGCCGCCGCCGAGAGCAGACAGAACGACCTCCGTCAACACCGAACCACGGCCGCGCTGTCGGAGAGTATCGCCGCCGTCCCTCTATACCTGTATCAGGGGCTCGAGTCGACGTTCCCGATCCTCTCCTTTATTGCTGCTCTCGGCGACCGAATCGACGCGATCCGATCGGACATCAGCCACGCGGCGAGCCATTACGAGGCCGACCGGGACTCGTATCTCGCGGGCGACACCGACACTCGCGGGCGAACTGAATCCTGATCCGATACCAAATACATATGGAAATTTATATGTATGCAAGTATTATACTACCTACTATTCTCAGTTTTTCGTATAGTCATAATCCGAAATAGAGCGGTGTTTTAGCGTACGAAAGCGTGATAAATAGCACTTCAAACTATAGGCTGGCAAATTTATTTTTCAATAAAAATTAGCGCTCGACTGAATATTATACTTGAACTTCGGACAAAACACGAACGAAAATATTGGGCTAGGGTAGAAAAAGAGTAATGTTATCAATTTTGTCAATCCTATATTTTTTATTACTATTAACCAAAACTATCAGAAGTTCTATGTTACAATTGGGCCTCCCCGAAACTCAAGCCGTCGCCGCTCGTCGGGAGGGGTATGGACGCCACGGAACTGACCCGGCGACTCGTCGAGACGTCGAGTCACGAAGACGAATCCGCGGTTGGTGATGTCCTCACGGCGTGGCTCCGTGACCACACCGACGCGGCAGTCGAACGCGACGGTTCCGGGAACGTCATCGCCAGACGAAACGTCGGTTCGGGGCCGTCGCTCGCGCTCGTCGGCCACCACGACGTGGTGCCGCCGGACGAGAGCCAACTCGTCGACGGAGAGTACGTCGTCGAGGAACGCGACGGCCGGCTCTACGGCCGCGGCAGCGCCGACATGAAGGGGAGTCTCGCGGCTGCGATGGTCGCCTTCGCGGAGGCCGACCCCGTAGGCGAACTAGTCTTCGCGTCCTTCGTCGGGGAGGAACAGGGCGGCGTCGGCTGTCGGGCGGCCATCGAGGAGGGGTTCGCGCCCGACTACGCCGTCGTCGGCGAGGGGTCGACCGGCTACTCCGCTGCCGGAGTTACGGACGTGGCCGTCGCCCACAAGGGTCGTCGCGGGTCGACGATTACCGCGGCGGGGACCGCCGCCCACGCCAGCGAACCCGAATCCGGCGAGAACGCCATCTACCGCGCTACCGACGCCGTCGATGTGGTCCGGACCCTCGACGCACCCGGAACGGATGTGTTGGGCCACCGTCTGGAGGGCAGCGTCGTCGTCACCGAAATCGACGGCGGCAGCGCGTGGAACGTCGTCCCCGAGCGCTGTACCGTCACCGTCGACGAGCGAACCGTTCCCGGCGAGCGCGCTGCGCTCGGGGACGTGGAATCAATCGACGGCGTCTCCTGGGCCGTCGAGCAGGACCTCCCGCCGATGGCCTGCGACGATGCCGACTTCGCCCTGGCGGTTCTCGATGCCGCCGACGCCGCCCAATCGGAGTCGCCCGAGCAGGTGGTCAAACCCCACGCCACCGACGCCGGCTGGCTCGCCGAGGCGGGTACCACCTGCGTCGTCTGTGGGGCGGCCGAACCCGGCGAGGCCCACACTGCCGACGAGAGCGTCTCGCTGGCGGTCGTCGAGCGGTGTGCCGACGTGTACCGGCGCGTCGCGGAGACGCCGCTCGAGTGATGGCTCCCGCCGCCTGAGAACTCGCGATAGGCTCTTTTCGGCGTGTGTCGTATCTGTATGCATGGCACTCAGACTGCTCCTCGCGTTCCTCGGGCTGCTCGAAGTAGCGTTCCCGAAACCGCTCGTCGACTTCTGGATGAACCTCGCGACCGAAGACGACGACGTGGAACTCCGGCCGTGGGTGTACACGGCGGCGCGTATCGAAGGCGTCCTCATCCTCCTGTACGTGCTGTGGCGCCGAAGGGACGGCGAGTGACCGACTGACCGCCTCGTCCGGTATCCGTGGCTTCTTGGCTTCGGGGGTCGCAGTATTTGCCATGGCGACGGACCAATCGAGCGTCCCCGAGGCCTACGACGACCTGCTGGCCGACTACCAGCGAGCGACGTATCTCGGCGACGCGAACATGGTGCTGAGTTGGGACCAGGAAGTAATGATGCCGGAGGGCGGGACACCCGCCCGCTCGAAGCAGCGCGGCGCGATATCGGCGGTCGCCCACGATATCCTCGTAGACGACGACGTGGCCGAAAACCTCGACACCCTCGAAGACGCCGACCTCCCCGCCGAGGAGGCCGCCGTCGTTCGGGAGATTCGACGACAACACGAGCGGAAGGCACGCGTCCCGACCGACCTCGTCACCGAAATCAGCGAGGCGACGAGCGACGCCCACCCCGTCTGGCAGGAAGCGAAGGCCAACGACGACTGGGACACCTTCGCGCCGACCGTCGAGCGCCTCCTGGAGCTCAAACGCGAGTACGCCGAACACATCGACCCCGACGCCGACCCCTACGAGGTGCTGTTCGCGGACTACGAACCGTACATCGACCTCGACACCGCCGAACGAGTCCTCGAGAACCTCCGTGAGCGCCTCGTCCCCCTCATCGACGAGATTCGCGACTCGGAGGTCGACCTCTACAGCGTCGACGGCACTTTCCCCGAAGACGAGCAGATGGACCTCGCCCGCGAGGCTCTCGAGACGCTCGGCTACGACTTCGAACACGGCCGCATCGACACCGCACCGCATCCCTTCTCCTCGGGGACGCAGTTCGACGCCCGCGTGACGACGCGTTTCGACGAGTCCGACCCGCTGGATTCGCTCGGCTCGACCATCCACGAGTTCGGCCACGCCACCTACACGCAGGGCCTCCGACAGGACGCCTACGGCTCGCCGCTCGGCGAACACCGCGGGCTGACCGTCCACGAGTCCCAATCGCGACTCTGGGAGAACCACGTCGGCCGCACCGAACCGTTCTGGGAACTGTTCGTCCCGCAGTTCAACGACCAGTACGGCACCGACCTCACCGCGCGACAGGCCTACGAGGCCGCAAACCAGGTGTACGAGGACAACCTCATCCGCGTCGAGGCCGACGAACTCACCTACCACCTCCACATCATCTTGCGGTTCGAAATCGAACGCGACCTGCTGGCCGGTGACCTCGACGTCGAAGAGGTTCCCGCCGTCTGGAACGACAAGATGGAGGAGTACCTCGGCGTCCGCCCCGACGCCGACGGCGAGGGCTGCCTACAGGATATCCACTGGAGTCACGGCTCCTTCGGCTACTTCCCGACCTACTCGTTGGGGAGCGTGCTGGCGGCACAACTGTACGACGCCGCGGCCTCCGACATCGGCGACCTCGACTCGCAGGTCCGCTCCGGCGAATTCGAGGCGCTCCACGAGTGGCTCACCGACAACGTCCACAGCCACGGCCAGCGCTACACCACCGACGACCTCGTCGAGGAGGCCACCGGCGAACCGTTCACCGCCGACTACTTCCTCGAATACGCGGAATCGAAGTTCGGCGACCTCTACGAACTGTAATCACCTCCTTGAAACGACGACCGTTCCCGAGAGGAGGTCGCCGACCCGTTGATTCTTGTTTGTGAACAGGATTACGAGCAGTCCAAACAGGTATCCCCCCGCTCCGTCGATGATTCGCAACAGGTTACGCAGCACGGCCTGTTCGAGTGACGGGACTCGACCATCCGAACGAAGGACGATTATTCCGAGTAGTTGCTTTCCCAGCGTCCGACCGTACAGCCACTCCGGAACGATGTAGTACGAAAAATATCCCACAAGGATTATAGATACGAAGACAGCCTCGGATTGGGTTCCGACGCCCAAAATTGCTGCAACCGTCGCCACCAGAGGAACCATCACCAGAAGGTCGATTACTGCGGCAATGATACGCTCGAAGAGGACCGCCGAATCCTGTTCTTTTGTGCCCTCCATAGATAATGTAACTCAACTCAATATATTAAATTTTTATCACTTACTCGTTCACTGCTCCCGGGCCGCCGATACAGGCTGTAGGTCAGTCCGTTCCGTCCAGCGCACGCCCTTCCCACCTCGTTCCGGCCCGCCGATACAGGCCGAGGCCCGCGATTCCGGACAGCGACGCGTAGCCGACGCTGCCCAACGCGAGGCCGGTCGGATACAGCGTGAATGCGATGGCGGCGACCACCAGCGGAATGAGGACGACCATCATCGAGAGCGTGAACGCGGCGAAGACGGGCGTGTCGAACAGCAGCTCGGTCGGTTCGAGACCGGCGACGTACGCCGTCACGCCGAAGACGTACAGACACAGCGGCGCGAAGACGGCGATGCCGACGGCCATCGTCCCGGTGCCGAAGACGACCGCACCCAACCCGAGGAAAGCCAACCCCGAGGGCAACGCGAGCAGACAGAAGCCGAGCAGTTTCGCCCGGAATACCGCCGACAGCGAGACGGGATGCCGCAGGTAAAACGCCGTATCGTCGAACTGACAGAGCCAGTTGTAGGTGGTAAACGAACCCAGCGCGAGGACGGCGGCGATGGTGAGTCCCGGTTCGGGTCGGACCGGAACCACGTCCGGCAGGAAGGCCAAGAGAACCGCAAGGACGGCGAACACCAGTCCCTGCGAGAAGACGACCTTCCAGAGGCCGCCCGAGGACCGAACCACGTCGAGAAGCGACTTCGCCAGCAGGCCCTGTTCGTCCGCGGCCCCCAGTTTCCGGTGGAGCCACCCGAAGCGGTTCGCGGCTGTTCGGGAGGGGGTTCGGCGGTCGAACCGGAAGGCGACGATGCCGAGGATGCCCAAGGCGACCGGAACCAGGAGACTGCCGGCGACGGTCAGCGGTCGGATGTCGGCCAGCAGGCCGTACGGGGTCAGCGCGAGCACGCGAGACCCATCGAGGAGGAGCGCGGCGACGACGGCGACGACCGCGGCGATGGAGGCCGTCCGCGAGCGCGTGTGGACGCCGACGAGTGCGAAACTCGCGGCTACGCCGAGGGCGAACATGCCGACGCTCGTGATGAACAACAGCGGCAGGCGAGCGGCAGGTACGTCGGCCATCACGACCAGCGGCACCAACCCGACGGTCAGCGGCAGCAGGAAGAGAACTGCGTAGTAGGCCACGTCCTTCACGAGGAAGGCGACGAGCAGTTTCTTCGGTTCGACGGGCAGAGTGCGCGCCGAGAACAGCAACAGCGTCGTCTCTCCCAGCAGGTCCTCGAGAGCGTCCCGGCCGACCAATCCGACGGTGCCGACCTGCAGACCGAGCGTGGCGACGACCAGATGGAGTCCGGCGATGAGCAGACCCGTGTCGGCGTTGGCGAGGGCGAAAAACGCGGCTGTGCCGGCGGCGACCGCGGCGACGAAGACGGGAAACATCGCGAAGCGCTTCCCGCCGAACATGCGGCCGTGGAGTCGCCACTCCTCCAGTGCCATCACCCGGAGCAGATAGGTGGTCGATAGCGTCATGGCGTGCGTTGGAGTTCCGCCTCCTGTACGTCGTCTTCGACCGACGCGAAGAACTGGTCGAGCAGCGCGTCGCCGTCCATCCCGCCGGGTCGGAGTTCCTCGAGCAGGCGACCGCGGTTCAGGATGCCAACCTGCGTACACACCTCGGCGGCCGTCTCGACGAAGTGCGTCGACAGAAACAGCGTGTTGCCGGCGTCGCGGTAGGTCTCGAAGAAGCGCTTGACCCGCTCCTGCATGATGGGGTCTAAGTTCGTCAGCGGTTCGTCGATGAAGACGACCCGCGGTTCGTGGAGGAACGCCTGCGTGATGAGTACCTTCTGTCGTTCGCCCTGCGAGAGGTCGGTACACAGCGTGTCGAGTTTGTGGGCGAACTCCAGTCGCTCCGCCCAGCGGTCGACCCGTTCGGTCAGCGTCGCCTCCTCGATATCGCGAGTGGCCGCAGCGAACTCGAAGTACTCACGCACCGTCAGAAAAGACGGCGGCCGGCCGCTCTCGGGGAGGATGCCGACGTGTCGCCGCGCTTCGACTGGCGTCTCGACGGGGTCGACGCCCGCGACGCGGGCCTCGCCGCTATCGGGGACGAGTTGGCCCGTCAGGATGTTGATGGTCGTCGATTTGCCGGCGCCGTTGGGGCCGAGAAACCCGTAGCACTCGCCGTCCTCGACGGTCAGCGACAGCGAATCAAGCGCCACCACGTCGCCGTATCGTTTCGACAACTCGCGCGTCCGAATGGCAGCCATTCGTTGCGGCTTCGATTCGAGGGGGCCTATACCCTGCGGCGGTTCAGTTCGGTGAGTCGGGTCGGCGCCTACGAGGGGCCGTTTGCGTGTTCGGGTGCGTTTCCGTCACCTTCGCCGTTCTCGCTTGGGTGGGATTCCTCGTCATCGCTCGGCTCGTCGCCGTCCTTGGTGGTGTCACCTTGGGAGGCCTCGAGCGGACAGGGGTTCTCCGCGGACGGTTCGAGGCCGAGTTCACAGGTGAAGCCGACTGTCGCCGACTCGTTGCCGGCAGTCACGACGAAGGTGTCGCCGAAGGCGGAGGACCGCTCCTCGAGGCTGTCGTCGTTGAAGCCGTCGTACTCGACGCTCGTCGGGCCGGCGTCGAGTTCGCCGCCCTTGTCGCAGTCGTGGTCGGTCACCGCACCGGTACAGACGACGCTCCCGTCGCCGCCCTCGCTGCCGGCGTCGACGGCGATGTCGACATCGATTGTCGTTCCCTCGGTCGGGTCTTCCGCGGCGGCGCCGACGCCGACGAAGGCGACGGCTGCGAGACACAACACCGCGGTCAAAAGCAGCACTCGTGTACGGTTCGGTCGCATGGGATGCCTTGGCTTCTCCCCACAGATTTGCGTTCTGCCGCCGATGTACGGTTGTATAAATATTCAACCGAGTTCTCGTTGAACGATGACCGAACACGTATGCCGCTCCCGCCGGTTCGACCAGTATGTCGAACTGGACGCGCGAGGATATGCCGGAGTTGTCCGGTCGAACTGTCGTCGTAACGGGAGCCAACAGCGGCCTCGGCCTCGAAGCCACCCGCGCCTTCGCCCGAAAGGGTGCTCACGTGGTGATGGCCTGCCGGAACGTCGAATCGGCTGCGGACGCACGCGAGGAGGTCCCCGGCGCGTCGCTGACCGTCGAGGAACTCGACCTCGCGGACCTCGATTCGGTTCGGGCATTCGCCGACACCGCCGCCGACCTCGGTCACATCGATGTCTTGTGTAACAACGCCGGCGTGATGGCGATTCCGCGCAGCGAAACGGCCGACGGCTTCGAGACGCAGTTCGGGGTCAACCACCTCGGCCACTTCGCACTGACCGGCCTGTTGCTCGACTCCCTCCGGGAGGCGCCCGACCCACGGGTCGTCACCCAGTCCAGCGGCATCCACGCGAACGGGAAAATCGACTTCGAGAACCTCCACGGCACCGACGACTACGACAAGTGGGGCGCCTACGCCCAGAGCAAACTCGCGAACCTGCTTTTCGCCTACGAACTCGACCGCCGCTACGACGAACTGACGAGCGTCGGCTGTCACCCCGGCTACGCGGCGACGAACCTCCAGCGTCGCGGCCCCGAGCAGGAGGGGTCCCGTCTCAAACTCGCAGCGATGACAGTCGCAAACCGCATCATCGCCCAGCCGGCCGAAGCGGGTGCCCTGCCGATGCTGTACGCCGCCACCGCCGAGGACATCGAGGGCAGCGACTACGTCGGCCCCGGCGGCTTCAAGAACATGCGCGGCGCGCCCGAGACCCAACGCTCCAGTAAGCGTTCCTACGACGAGGACACCGCTGAACGGCTGTGGTCGGTTTCCGAGGAACTGACGGGTGTCCGCTACGACTGACTTGGGGCGTTTCGCTCCCGAAGTGCCTCGATGACGCCGCCCAGCGAATCGGCGTCGAACTCGAGTCCCTCCGGCGGCCAGGCCTCCAGTGCCGCCAGGTAGAACAGGCTCTGCTCCCAGACGTGGGGCTGTGAGACGGCGGAGACGATTTCCCGTTCGCCGTCGTCGTTCTCCTCGGCCATCCACACCTCCCCGAGGACGTGTGTCCCCTCGGTGGCGTGTTCGGTCGCGACCCACCGGAGCCCATCCCGAACGTCGTCTATGCTCCCCGGCCCCTCTTGGCGTCGAGCCTTCGCCAGAGCGAGCAGCCCCTTCGACTCGTAGAGCCCCCCGTCGCGTTCGCCCGCTTCGGGCTCGGCGAAGGTGGTCTCCAGTTCCGCCCATTCCCGGTCGAGGGTGTTCTCGATACGTGGATGGTCGAGCGTTCCGTCTCCCGACCCGACCTCGGGCCGGTAGCCGACGGGCCACACCGTCTCGGCGAAGGTGAACCCGGCTTTCGCGCCGTAGCCGGTGGCCTCGTCGTAACACTCCGTCTCGATGCCCTCGGCGAGTTCGTTCCGGCGGACCGTCCACCGGGTCCGGTCCTCGCCTCGACCGAGCGCGTCGGCGGCCTTCCGCGCGCTGTCGAGGCCCAGCCAGACGGTGAGAGCGCCGACGGCGGTCTGTTGTGGCATCGGCCGGTCGTCCTCCCAGGCCGGACAGTGGAGGCCGGTTTCGGGGTCCGCACAGTCGACGAGGTAGTCGGCTGCCCGCTTGATGGCCGGATACACCTCCCGGAGATACGCCTCGTTGCCGGTGGCGTCGTAGTGGTCCCACAGCGTCCAGATGCCGTAACCCGTCTCGTCGATTTCGTACGGTATCGGCCCGCCGGGGACGCCGTCGGCGTAGTAGTTCATCGCCCAGTTGCCCGGCGGCACGAGGTCGGGTAGTTGCGGGTTCTCGACGGATTGTTGATTCTCGACGTAGAAGCGGTTGTGCTTCTCGACCCAATCGTGGCGGCCGATGGCCTCCAGCAGGTGATTGAAGTACGCTCCGTCGCGAGGCCAGTCCTCGCCGTAGGGCGACTGCGTGGCGATGGAAGCGACGATGGTGCCCGAGTCGGGGTCGTACGTCGTCGCCAGCGTCACCAGCGCACGCCGACACAGCGCGAGGATATCCTCGTCGTCGGTGTCGGGCATCGGCGCGTTCGACAGGACTCCTTCGAGCCACGCCCGCTTCTCGGCTCGAATCGCGGCCGGGTCTCGCTCTCGCGCCGACCCGAGGCGTTCGCCGACGGCGGCGGCGTTGGACCCGGCGGCGAAGTACACCGTCGCAGTCGCCGTATCGCCCTCGAAGGACAGAACCCGGGAGAGGACGCCCGTCGTCTGTCCGAGGTAACTGTCGTTGCCGGCCAACTCGACGGACTCGCTGGCATCGAGATAGGCGTCGCGAGCAAGGGCGTTCCCGTACGTCGCCTCCCGGAGGCCACCGACGGCGCCGGTCAGCGGGCCGCTTTCGGGCACCTCCTCCAGCCCCTCGAATACCGCGCTCCCGGCATCGAGGGCGACCTCGTCGGGCGTCGAGGCGGACTCGAAGGCGTCGCCACCGACCTGGTGGTCGGTGCTCGGTTCCCGAAAGCCCATGCCGACGGCGACGCTTGCTTGCTCGCCCGTCGAGACGTCGACACCCTGCCTGGCGTGGACGATGGCGTCAACAGCGCGGTCGTAGGTGGCGAAATCCGCATTACCCTCCTCCAGACACGCGTCGGTCACCGGCAGGAAGGGGAGTTTCGAGACGTTCAACGAGAGGTTCTCGAAGGCGAGGAGGCGTGCTTTCTCGACCGGCGAATCGTCGTCCCGTTCGACGGTCACGTCCCTGACCAACACGTCCTCGTCAGCGTCGACGACGTCCTCGACGGTGACGGTCAGTCCGAAGCGGTCCGAACGGTGTTCGGTCACCACCACGTCGGTCAGTCCCTCGGGGTGGTGTTGGGTCGTCTCCCACTCCCGAAGCCACGCCGTCTCCGTTCCCTCTGCTGTCTCGACCGCGAGGCCGAGAAACGCACCCTCGTTTGGGGCCGCGCCGTAGTGGTCGGCGCTTCGGTCCTCCGTGAAGTACTTCACGTGGTCGTAGTACGACGGGTTGGGCCACTTACACACCGTCATCGTCCCGCGGTCGTTGAACGCCACGGCCAATCCGCCGTTTGCCGTCTGGGCGTTCACGTCCGTCGGGCCGTAGATTTCGCGGTCGGCGTTCGGGTAGACACACTGCTCGATTCCGGGGAACGTCTCGATGTTCCGTCGGAGGGTCTCGCTGAACTCGTCCTGATAATCGAGGACGTACCGCGGCCCCCGTGCTGCTTGTGTGTCCGCCCGCCGTAGCGCGTCGTTCGTCGCCCCGTCCGTCCCTACCACGGTGCCGGCGCCAGTCAGCCCCACACCGGCCCCCGCTGCCGCCGCCCGTAGAAGCGTCCGTCGGTGGATGCTCGTTCGTTCGTCGTCTACCATACCGTCCCACGCGTACTGTTCGACCAATGTGTTACGCCGTCTATGTGTGGAGAGTTATACGAGAGAACTTGAACCGGGTTCATGGTTTCTTCCCTGGCGGGACGAGATGTCGCGTCCGCGACCCGAACGCGTTTACCGACGGCTCTCGAACGGCCGCTATGCTCGAACCCGGCGATTCGGCACCGGCAGTCAGCGCACCGAACCAACACGGCGAGTCGGTCTCTCCCGACTTCGAGGAGCCGACGGTGGTGTACTTTTACCCGAAGGACTTCACCGGCGGCTGTACCATCGAGGCCAACGACTTTCAGGACGCCCTCCCGGAGTTCCGCGACTCCGGCATCACCGTCTACGGCGTCTCGATGGACGATGTCGATACCCACGCCGACTTCGCCGACGAGGAGGGCATCGACTTCGAGTTGCTCGCCGACACCGACGGCGCGGTCGCCGAGGCGTTCGGACTCGACACTTCCGAGGGCTATACGGACCGATTGACGTTCGTCCTCGCCGGCGGCGAGGTCGTCGCCATCTACGACCCCGAGATGGCCGACCCCTCCGGGCACGCACGCGAGGTGCTGACCGAGACGCGCGAGAAATACGTCAGTTAGACGCCTTCGACGAGTCGCTTCAGTTGCTCCGGCGGCACCGCACCGCGAGCGGCGTGATTATCGTAGACGAACGTCGGAACACCCGTGATGCCGCGCTGTTGGGCGGCTTCGAAGGCCGACTCCAGTTCTGCCTCGCTCGATTCGTCGTCGAGGACCGATTCGACGTACCTCTCTGGTAGCCCCGCCTCGGTAGCGACGTCTTCGAGCACATCGCCATCGCCGATGTCGCGGCCATCCTCCCACAGCGCATCGAAGACGCCGCGGTGGAACGCCTCGAAGGCCTCGGGGTGGTCCTCGCGGGCACGGAACCCGACTCGCTGGGCGTCGTAGGAGTCGACGTCCTTGACGAGTTCCTGCGTCATCTCGGCGTCGTATCGGTCGGCGAGTCGGCGGACGTTCTTTTTGGCTTCCTCGAAGTACGAATCGTCCTTTCCGTCGTCGACGGAGTGGTCGATGGTCCCATCGGGGCGGCGCTTGCTGGCGCGCAAATCGAAGGGGTGCCAGTCGGTTTCGAGTGGTTCCTCGCGTTCCTCGCGGTACTGGTCGAAGGAGGCGTAGCCGAGATAGCAGAACGGACAGACGTAGTCGGCGTACACCGTGACGGCTTCCGTAGGCTGGGTTTCGCTCATGGGAGTACTGGACGTTCCACGGACAAAAGCCCGGGCCTCGCGGCGGGAGCGGCCGCGGCCTACAGCACTGCCTGCCCGACGAGGACGAACAGCGCGGTCGCGATGACCGCGAAGATGAACGCGACGAAGTGCTTCAGCGTGTCCGTATCGAGGGCGGCGGCGACGTAGGGGGCGATTTGGCCGCCGAGCACCGTCGCCGGAACGGTAAAGACGACCATGTTCCACGGTGTCAACGCGAGGTTCATGCTGTGGCCGCCGACCAACCCACCGCCGAAGACGTGCGTCAGCGACGCGATGATTGCCGTCGTCGCGACGACGATGTGGTTGGTGCCGATTGCGACGCGGACCGGAATCGACGACCGGAGCATCGAGACGATGCCGATTTCGCCGATACCGAAGCCGGCCAGCCCCTGAAAGACGCCGCCGAAGCCGTAGACGCCGAACCGTTCGAGGTAGCCGCCGCGGTCGTAGCGGTAGTCGTTGCCGTCGCGGTCGACGCGGGTGACGTGGCCCTCGTCGCTGGTGGTGACGCCAGCGGGGCCGAGTTTCGCCGCGTCGTTCGGGAGCGTGCCGGTGGTGCCGCCGTCGGTTGCGGCCTGCGGTTCGGCATCAGCACCCGGCTCTTCGTGGCCGACATCTGCCTTGAACAGGATGTACGACGACAGTATCAGAAGCACCGCCAGAAGGAACTGGAACAGCGCTTCGGGAATGAAAAACGACAGGAAGGCACCGCCGATAACGAACGGCAGCGCGCCGGCGACGAGTGAGGCGGCGAGTCGGCGGTCGACCAGCCCATAAGAAATGAACGCTAGGGCGGAACTGGAGAGGCCGAACGACTCGCTAATGAGGCCAACCTTGACGATTGTTTCGGCATCCAGCGGGTGGGCCAACACCGGGAAGATGAAGATGAGAAACGGCACGAACAGCGCCGCACCGCTGATGCCGACGGTGTTGACGATGGTAGCACCCAGAAGGAAGAAGGGGAACAGCCACCAGTACTCGAGCCAGTAGTCGGCTCCGGGGTTCGCGGCCTCGGTCGGCGCCGCCGCGTAGACGAAGGCGACGAACAACACCGGCGCGATGAACACGAGGACGTGCTGATACTTCAGAAACCTCTTGACGACTGAATCTTGGGACAACGAGCGGGTCACTGGAGTTGCCGACGGTGGGGGACATGAATATAAAAAAGCGACGTTATAATTCGACCTCCGTGTTGCGGTTTGACGCACGAACTCTCCTGAAAAATTAGGGGGAATTCGTTCGCCGCGGACTTAGACGTAGCCGCGCTCGCGGAACGCCCACACCATCACGAGGCCGACCAGCGCCATCCCGAGCATCACCGCGGGATAGCCGAACGTCCAGCCCAACTCCGGCATGTTGTAGGGGCCGCCACTGAAGTTCATCCCGTAGACGCCGGCGATGAACGTCAGCGGGAGGAAGACGGTTGCGATGACCGTCAGCACCTTCATCACCTCGTTGCTGGACTGTGAGAGGGTGTTGAGGTAGATGTCGCGGGCGCCGGAGACGAGGTCACGGTAGGTCTCGACGAGGTCGACGACGTGGACGAGGTGGTCGTACACGTCCCGGAAGTACTTCTCGGTCGCCTCGCCGACGTAGTCGGGGTCGCCGCGGGCCAGCACCGACAGCGCCTCCCGGGTCGGCCACGCCAGTTTCCGAAACGACAGCAGGTCCCGCCGAACGGTGTTGATAGCCTCTAACACCTCAATATCCGTCGTCGTGAGCACCTCCTCCTCGATGGCCTCGATGCCGTCCCCGATGCGGTCCAGGAGTGTGAAGTACTCGTCGACGACGACGTCGATAATCCGGTAGGCGGTGAAGTCGGGGCCACGCTGGAGGAGTCGTTCGTCCCCCCGGCTGACCGCGTTCCACACCCGGCCGATGGGGTCGTCCGTACGCGGCGCCAGCGTGAGAACCCAGTCGGTACCGAAGAACACCCCGACGGGGTCCTCGCTGACCTCCTCTTCGAACGTCGTCTCCCCACGGGTCAACTCCGCGGTTTTGACGAGGACAAACGTGTACGCCGAGAACTCCTCGGTTTTCGGCCGCACCTCGTTGACCACGTCGTCGATGGCGAGCCGGTGGATGTCGAAGGCGTCGGCGACGGCCGCGATTTCGTCGTCGTCGGCTTCGTGAACTCGCACCCACGTCGTCCCCTCGGCGGCTTTCGCCGCCGCGAGGTCGTCGTACTCCTCGATACCTGTCTCGCTGTAGACGACGGCGCTGACGGTCACTGTCTCCCTCCCGCCGCCGAGGGTGGTCTGACCACCAGCAACGTAATTCCGACCATCAGCGCCGTCAGCGCGAACGACCGGCCCGGATAGGGAGAGGCGATACCGGCGACGTACCCCGCCGCCCCGACGACCACGAGCAGCGGTCCGAGGGCCGCGAGTGAATCCATACCACGCCCCTCTCGGCGGCCGACCAAAAGCGTTCCTCAGCCCCTCACAGGAAGGGCACCGCAGTCGTCACAGCCCACTGTGCGCCGTTGGAACTCTTCTTGGCCGCCGTCTTGGCGCCCCACGCGGTTTTCCGTCCGGCCGCCTTGGCGTAGTGGCCGGTAGAGCGTTTCAGCGACGCTCGTTGTCCCTGGATGGCGGTGTCGCCCGACCGAATGGCCGCGACCACGTCGTCGCTCTCGATGTCTGCGACGGGCTGGTCGACGCGGATTTCGGTGTAGGCGCGCCCGACGGTCAGAAGCGAGTGGGCGTCGCTGCCGCCGACCGACGGGTAGCCGTAGCGACGGGCGTACCGCCGCGCACGGCGGTTTCGGTAGCCGGTGAACAGCCACGCGTTGAACGTCTCGATCGCGTCGGGGTCGAGCCGTTTCAGTCGGCGTTTACGGATGCCGTGGCGGGTTCGCTGGAAGGGGTGTGGAACGACTGCGACGCCGCCCAACTCGCGGACCTCCTCGATAGTTTCGCCCATCGGCCGGCCACGTTCGGGGAGTTCCTCGATGCCGATGCCCAGCAGGTGGCCGTGGGCCGTCGATATTTCGGCGCCGGGAATGCCGACGAGCCCGTACTCGCGGGCGCGCTCGGCCGCTTCGAGCGAGGCATCGATGACGTCGTGGTCGGTGATGACCACGGCGTCGAGGTCGATGTCGGCGGCGTGTTCCAGTATCAGCTCCACCGGCTCGTGGCCGTCGTATGAGGCCTCGCTGTGGACGTGGAGGTCCACCTCGAGGTTCGTTGGCCCACTCATCACCGTCCGTTCGTGCTCGACGGATAAAAACGCGCTGACGGCGCAACAACCCTTTTGTCGCCCCGTCCGTATTGCGCCGTATGGCAGGTTTCGAGGGGTCGCCGCCGAAGACCGTCGCGTACGAGCCGGTCAGCGTCAAGGAGCTGTTGGTCGAGATGAAGGACACCTCGGAACTCCTCATCGACCTCGCGTACTCGGCGGTGTTGCACGGCAGCGAGGACATCGCCCGCGAGGTGCTGGCCCTCGAAGAGAAGATGGACGTACTGCAGCTGCGCGTCCGGATGAGCCTCCTGATGGCGGCCCGCAATCCCGACGAAGTCGAGGCGCTGGCACCGGTTCTCGGCCTCGCCGCGGGCGCCGACCGAATCAGCGACGCCGCCGGCGATATCGCCAAAATCGTCCTCGAAGACATCGGCCTGCCCGAGGCGATGCGGGCGGCGCTGCCGGAGGCCATCGAGACGCTCGTCCGCGGCACCGTCGTCACGGACTCCCCGTACGCCGACCGGACGCTCTTGGACATCAACCTCGAAAGCGAGACGGGCGTCCGCGTCATCGCCATCCACCGCGGCGACGACTGGATACTCAATCCCGGCCCGGAGACGACCATCACGGCCGAGGACCGCCTCATCCTGCGCGGGCCGGAACGAACCGTCGGCGAGGTGTACGAAGCAGTAACGGGCGAGGACTACGACGCTCCCGAACCGCCCGAATCCGAGGTCGACGACCTCGAACGCGCCGTCGACTCCATCGTCCTGATGAAGAACCTCTCGGAGTTGGCCGTCGACCTCGCCTACGGCAGCATCCTCTTCGACAACGAGGACCTCGCGGCCGAAGTCCGCAACCTCGAAGTCGAGGTCGACGCCCTTCGCTCGCGGTTCGAGGCGTGGCTGTTGCGGGCGGCCGCCGACGCCGACGACCCCGTCGCCTTGCGCGGCCTCATCCACCTCGGCGTCTCGACCGAGGTCATCAGCGACGCCGCCCTCGACATCAGCGGGGGCGTCCTCCGTGGGCTGTCGGTCCACCCCGTCGTCGAACTCGCAGTCCAGGAATCCGACGAGATACTCACCCGCGTCGTCGTCGGCGAGGGCAGCGACCTCGACGGCGAACGCGTCGCAGACGGCGTTCCAGCGGCGGAACTCGGGATGAACGTCCTCGCCATCCGGCGCGGGGAGGACTGGATGCTCGCTCCCGACGCCGACGCGACGCTCCGAGCCGGCGACGTCATCATCGCGAAAGGGACGCGAACGTCGTCGGGTGAGTTCGAGGAACTGGCGGCCTGAGGGCGGTCAGGAGCGAACTCCCGTCACTTCGAATCGAGCGCCGCCATCGGCGGACTCCTTGACCGTTATCTCCCAGCCGTGGCCCTCGACGATGGTTTCGACGATGGCGAGTCCGAGGCCGGACCCACCTTTCCCGGAGACGCCCCACTCGAAGGCCTGCTCGCGGAGGTCCGGGGCAATTCCGGGGCCGTCGTCTTCGACGTAAAACCCCGTCCCGTCGTCGAGACTACCAACGGTGACGACCACGTCCGGACCGGCGTGTTCCACACTGTTCCGAAAGAGGTTCTCCAGCGCCTGTTGCAGCCGGTCGGGGTCGGCCTCGCATGTCGCGTCGCTCTCGATTCGGAGTTCGCCGTCGTCGTCGACAGTCTCCCACGCTCGCTCGGCTATCGACGACAGCGATACGGGCTGGCGGTCGTCGATGTCGTCGCCGGCCCGCGCCAGCGTCAACACGTCCTCGATGAGCCGTCCCATTCGGTCGAGGGCGTCGGCGGCCGCCGTCAGGTTCTCGCTTTCTGTGGCTCGCGCTTCCTGCTCCAACTCGACGCGCCCATAGGCGACGGACAGCGGGTTCCGGAGGTCGTGGGAGACGACGCTCGCGAACCGACCGAGGCGTTCGTTCTGCCGTTCGATTTCCCGACGGTACCGTTCCGTCTGGGTCACGTCGGTGAACAACAGCACCCTGCCGACGCGGGTGTTGCCGAACGTGAAGGGGTTCGTGGCGACCATGTAGTACCGCGACTCGCCGTCGCGTGACAACTCGAGGAGGGTCTCGCCGGAGGCCAACCGGTCGGCGACGGCGGGGAGCGCCTCCTCCAGCGGTTCGCCGACCGCGTCGTCGAGATTCGGGAACAGCTGATGCGCCGGGGCGTTGCTGTCGCGTATCTCGTCGTCCTCGTCGAGGAAGACGACCGGGCTGTCCACGTTGCCGGCCAACCGGACGGTCTGGAACCGCTCGAAGAACAGAAACAGCGTCCCGACCGCGAACAGGGCGACGCCAATCGGTTCGTACGTCATATCGATGAACCGCGGGCTGGCGGTGCCGACGATATCGAAGACGAGCGGCAACCCGGTAAGCCCCACGAGCACCGCCAGCGGCCGCGTGTCGTGACCGACCTGTGTGAACAACTCGAACAGCATGAAGAAGCCGACGGCGCTGAGCGCGTAGGCCAGCCCCATCGATACCCAGTGCAGAACCGAGTGTTCGACGGCCAGATGGGGAAACGGCGTCGGCGTCGGCGTGGCGGTGAAGTAGAGCCCGTGAATCGGGTTCGTGAGTTTCAGGCCGACGACGAAGACGAAGACGGCGATGGCGGCCCGCCTGTAGGTCGCGTCCTCGTGGAGGCTCCGACCGGTGTAGGCCGAACAGAAGTACAGCCACGCGCCGACGGCAGCGAAGCCGACCGTGAGACCGACGAGATACGCCGCGAGGCTGAGGCGTGTCGAAGGCGCAAGCAGGTAGACGACGTGTGCGGCCGCCCACCCGCCGCTCAACAGGAGGACCCACTCGAGTCCTCGTCTGGTGTCGGCGTCGTCGATGCGCCTCGCTCGGCGGAGACTGACGAAACACGCAACCGCGGCGAGGCCGAAGGCGACGACGTAGACGGCGCGTGACGGGCTACCGGAGAGGAGTGAGTCCATAATCGGTTGAGATACTGCGTTCGGGTACGGCTCTTGCAGACTGAATTGCCGGTTCTTTCGACGGCCGGATGTTGCCTCTTTCGGTTCGCCTGAACAGGGTGGCGGCTTCCGAGGGGCCTACAGCACCGCGATGGCGACCGCCGAGAGGACGACCACGCCGAGGATGTCACAGACGTTCGTGACGACCGGAATCGTCGTGTCGTCGGGGTCCAGTCCCTGCTGGTAGGACACGTACGTCGCGGCGACCGAGAGGATGACCGCCAGGACGGCCAACAGCATCCCGCTCCCGACCGAGATGACGAGCAGGTCGGCCAGCGCCATCGGCTCGGCGACGAGTCGGCCGAGTCCCCACGCCGCGACGCCGAGGGCGCTGAACACCGTCGCCGCCAACAACATGATGGCGGCGATGCTCGTCCACAACTGCTCGTCGCGCGCGGAGAACTCCAGGGTCCCGAGGTGGAGTCGGGTCGAGAGCCGCGAGGAGAGAATCGCGCCGAGGTTGCCACCCATCCCTATCATCACGGGGACGAGAATCAGCAGCGTCGGGTTGTCGAGATACGTCGCCTCCAGCGATTCCAGTACGTATCCCGACCCCATCTCCAGTACCGACAGCGCGATTAAAATCGGAAACATCGTGGCGACGATGGTTCGGAACCGCCACGTCCCGAGGTCGTCGCTCACAGCACCACCTCAACGACGACGATGGCGACGTAGAGGAACACGACGCCGAAGACGTCACCGAGCATCGTCACGATGGGGCCGATGAGGTTGTCGGGGTCGTAGCCGGATTCGTAACTCCCGAAGACCAAAACAAGCAGACCGAAGACGAGAACGACCGAGGTGAGCACGCCGGCGAGGAAGGTGATGCCGACCAACTCCGCGAGGCGAGCGGATTCCCGGCCTAGCGCCCGGAGAATCCCCCACGAGAGGAAGCCGATGAGCACCGAGACGCCGATGCCGTTGACGAAGGATGCGGCGACGGCGTTCACTAGGCGCTCGTCGAACTCGAATTCGGGGTCGATGAGCCCCTGGTGGAGCCCCGAGGAGATGCGGGCACCGAAGGCGCCGTAGACGTTGCCGCGGGTGGCGAGAAACGCGGGCAACAGCAACAGCAACCCCGGAAAGTCGGCGAACCCGGCTCGCATCGCGTCGCTACCCAACACTAATCCGGCGAAGAGGCCGCCGAGGAGGCTGACGCCGAGAATGCCGATGGACTCTCGGTAGATGCGCCAAACCTCTCGGCGGGCGTCCATACCGTGGTTGTGTGGCGGTTCGGGGATAAAAGCTACTTTCGGGGCGCCTGCGGGTTACCGCCCGAGCAGTCGGAGGAGGAAGTCGACGACCAACACGACACCGAGGGCACCGGCCACCTGCACCGTCGGGCCGACCGCCGTCTGCGTGCCGAGACCGACGACCAGAACGGCGAAGGCGACGACGCCCAACTCGATGCGTCGGACGGGGAGGTCGAGGTCGATGTCGTGTTCGACGTCGATGGTGGTGTTGCCCGTCACGTCGACGTTGTGGTCCATGTCCTCGCCGATGAACTCGCTGGGGGCGAACAGTTTTGGGTCGATGAGCGGTCGCTGGTCGTCGTCGTCGGCCATGCGTGGTCGTTCCGTGGCGGCGGTAAATAACTCGTGGCTGTCGGGTCTCCGTTGAGTATTTGCGTTCGGAGGGATACCCCGAGATATGGACGAGGCGCTGGGGCCGCCGCCCGCGATGGCCGAGAAGGCCGAGGAGTTGACGCCGATGCTGTCGCAGTACCTGGAGTTGTGTGAGCGCTACGACGACGCGCTCGTGCTGTTTCAGGTCGGGGACTTCTACGAGACGTTCTGTGAAGCCGCCGAGGCGACCGCCCGCATCCTCGAAATCACGCTCACTCAACGCGAGGACTCGACGGGCACGTATCCGATGGCGGGAATCCCCATCGATTCGGCGGAGTCCTACATCGAGACGCTGCTGGAGGCCGGCTACCGCGTCGCCGTCGCCGACCAGGTACAGGAACCCGAGGAGACCTCGGGACTGGTCGACCGCGCCGTGACCCGGGTGGTGACGCCCGGGACGCTGACGGAAACCGAACTGCTCGCCGACGCCGACAACAACTTCGTCGCCTGCCTGACCGAGGGGTACGGCCTCGCCCTACTCGACGTGTCGACGGGCGATTTCTTCGCGACGCAGCTCGACCGTCTCGAGGCCGTCGAGGACGAACTCGAGCGGTTCGACCCCGCCGAGGCCGTCGTCGGCCCCGAGGCGCCGACCGACCCCTTCGACTCGGGGTGTATGGTGACGCCCTACGAGCGCTCGGCGTTCGACCTCGCGACCGCCCGCGGAAAAGTCGAGTCGTACTTCGGGTCGACCTCGCTGGCCTCCGAGGCGGAAGTTCGGGCCTGCGGTGCGCTGTTGGCCTACGCCGAGTACGCCCGCGGCGTGAGTACCGACGGCGACCTCGAAGAACTGGACTACATCAACCACCTCACGCGCTACGACCCCCGTGAGTACATGCTGTTGGACGCCGTCGCGTTGCGCTCACTGGAGGTGTTCGAACCGAGGCACGTCCACGGACTAGAGGGGGCGGCACTGGTGGAGACCCTCGACGAGACGGCGAGCGCGCTGGGCGGCCGAAAACTCCGCGATTGGCTCCGCCGACCGCTGTTGGACGAAGCGCGCATCGACGACCGCCTCGACGCGGTCGAGGCGCTTCTCGCCCGTGTCGGCGAGCGCGAACGCGCAAGCGAGTTACTCGCCAAGACCTACGACCTCGAACGGCTGGTCGCCCGTGTCTCTCGGGGTCGGGCGGACGCCCGCGATTTGCGGGCGCTGGAGGCGACGCTGTCGGAGGTGCCCGACCTCGAAGAGTGCATCGCCGAGGCGACCGCCGACAGCGCGAAACTCGCCGACATCGAGGCGCGTCTCGACGACTGCCCCGACGTTCGGACCCTCATCGACCGCGCCATCGCGGAGTCGCCACCCATCGAAATCACCGAGGGTGGCGTCATCCACGAGGGGTACGACGAGACGCTGGACGACCTCCGGGCGACCGAACGCGAGGGAAAGGCGTGGATAGACGACCTCGAAGCCGACGAGCGCGAGCGGACGGGCATCGACTCGCTCAGCGTCGGTCACAACTCCGTCCACGGCTACTACATCGAGGTGACGAACCCGAACCTCGATAGGGTGCCGGAGGACTACCAGCGCCGACAGACGCTGAAGAACTCCGAGCGGTTCGTCACGCCCGAGTTGAAACAGCGGGAGGACGAAATCGTCCACGCCGAGGCCCGCGCCGACGAACGAGAGTACGACCTCTTCCGGGAGGTTCGAAGCGAAGTGGCGGAGGCGACCGAACGGATACAGGAGACTGCCAGCGCCGTCGCGGAACTCGACGCGCTGTGTTCGCTGTCGACCGTCGCCGCCCAGTACGACTACGCGCGGCCGACGGTCGGCGCCGACGGCGTCTTCATCGAGGGCGGTCGCCACCCCGTCGTCGAGCGGACCGAGGAGGCGTTCGTCCCCAATCCGACCGAACTGCCCCGAGAGCGCCCGATGGCAGTCATCACCGGGCCGAACATGTCCGGTAAATCGACCTACATGCGGCAGGTGGCGCTACTGTCGGTGTTGGCACAGGTCGGCAGTTTCGTCCCCGCCCGCAGCGCCGAGGTGCCGATAGTCGACCGGGTGTTCACTCGCGTCGGCGCCTCCGACGACATCGCCGGCGGCCGCTCGACGTTCATGGTCGAGATGACGGAATTGGCGGCCATCCTCGAAGAGGCCGACGAGGATTCGCTGGTCGTTCTAGACGAGGTCGGCCGCGGCACCTCGACGACCGACGGCTACGCCATCGCCCAGGCGGCAACCGAGTACCTCCACGACGAGGTGGGCGCTTACACCCTGTTCGCGACGCATCACCACGAACTGACCGGGGTTGCCGCCGACCTCCCGCGGGCGCGCAACTACCACTTCTCGGCCGACCGGACGCCCGACGGCGTCGCCTTCGAACACGACCTCCGTGCGGGTGCGGCGACGGCATCCTACGGCGTCGAAGTCGCCGAAACTGCGGGCGTTCCCGACCCCGTCGTCGAGCGGGCCGCGGCGCTGTTAGCCGAGGAAACGAACGCCGTCGTCGGCCAGGAAGACACCCTTATTTCGGGTCGAACGCCTTCCACCGCGGATGCCTCGACCGACGGCGGCGAACTCCCCGAAGAACTGCTGGCGGAACTCCGGGCGGTCGACCTCGCGGATACGACGCCGCTGGAGGCGCTCAACCTGCTGTCTCGGTTGCAGAAGCGAGTTGAGTGATTCACACTGTGTTATTCGCCCTGCGGTGTCAGCGAGACGAACTCCAACCCCTCCTCAGCGAGCAGCGCCTCGGCGCGTTCGGTGACGGAGGGGGCGACGAGAATCCCCCGTATGTCGGCGTCGGCGTGGAGGTCCCGCTGCAGCGCCTCGACGTAGCGGGAGAGTTGTCCCACCGCGTCGGGGCCGACACGCCGCCGTTTCAACTCCAAGACGACGGTTCGACCGTCGCGGTCCTCGCCGTAGACGTCGACGGCGCCGGCCGGCGTCTCGCGTTCGGTCACCAGCGGTCTGAACCCCGACTCGACCAGTTCCGGCGAGGCGAGAATTCGCTCTTTGAGGTCTGCCTCGGTGCCGACCACGTCGAGGGATTCCGGGTCGGAGACGGCGAAGGCGGCGGCGTGGGCGACCGACGAAAAGCGGACGACCAGCGACTCCTCGGGCGAACTGCGGTGGCTCTCGACGACAAGGTCGCCGTCGTCAGTTCGACAACTGTGCGCACAGCCCGGCGGTTGCCAGTTGACGGGCTGTTGGCCCTCGTCCGTGTGGACCAACGCGGCGCCGTCGGGTTTCAGCATGACGTGACGGTCGCCCAACCCCAACTCCGAGGCGGCACGGCCCTCGTAATCGACGGTACAGCGTCCGAACAGCGTGACGAGCGCACCGTGGTCGACGCCGTCGCTGGCGAGTTCGGCGGCCTCCGCCGCCGTCGGATTCAGGCGGGTTCGAACGCCGTCGATCGGGTGGGTCGCTTCGACGGCCTCGTCGTCTCTCACGCCACGAGGTAGCGCCCTCTGGCGCTTAAACGCCGCGCTCGTCGTCGAGATACACCACCGTCCCGCGCTCGGGGTCGAGCCACCGGAGCGCGCCCACGACGGTGCCGTCCGTATCCCGGGCGGCGCGGGCCCCGGCGAGCCATCCGCGGAGATAGGTGGCGTCGCTCTCGCCGTCGTAGCCGACGAGGGCGGCGCTCGTCCGACACCCCTCGTCGTCCGGCCGTCGGAGCGCGAAGACGAGGTAGGTTCGAACCGAGAAATCGCTCGATACGACGTACAGCGCCTCGTGTTCGACCGGGTCGATGCGGTCACACACGTCCGCAAAGGACAGTCCCGTCGCGATGGGGTCGGAGTCGACGGCGGTCCGGCGGCGCTCGGTCAACTCCCCGCCTTCGATTCGCCCGGGGTCGATGAGGTCCGTCGCGGCGGCCTGCGCCCAGTCGTCGTCCGGCGGCCCGCCGAAGGGTGTCTCCGGGGTGATTCGCTCGGGGTCGGCACCCCAGTGTGCCTCGTGGAGGTCGTAGCCGTCGCGGTCGTAGGCGACGAGCGTTCGGTGGCCCATGGGCGCCGTGGCCGCGGCATCCGATTTGAATCGTCGGGTCCGGTCGTGTCAGGCCGGCCGGAGGCCGAAGACGACCGCGATGGCGGCGGCGGTGACGACCGACAGCAACAACTGCAGCGGCGCGCCGACGCGGACGAAGTCGGTGAAGCGGTAGCCACCGGGACCGTACACCATCAGGTTCGTCTGGTAGCCGACGGGGGTCATGAAGGCCGTCGAGGCGGCGAACATCGTCGCAAGCAGGAAGGCGTAGCGACTCGCGCCGATGCGGGCGGCGGCGTCGACGGCGACGGGCAACAGCAGAACGACGCTCGCGACTGGCGTGATGAGGTTCGCCAACAGCCCCGTCAGCAGGTAGACGACGACCACGACGGCGAAGAGCGGCAATAGCGTCGCGCTCTCGACGATGGCGCTTGCGACGAGTGCGTCGCCGCCGGTGTTCCGCAGCGCCGCCCCCAGCGGGATGACGCCCGCCAACAGGAAGACGACGTTCCAGGAGACGGCGTCGTAGGCCTCCGAAGGCCGGAGACACCCCGTCGCGACCAACGCGACGATGCCGGCCAGTGCCGTGATGACGATGGGGTAGTAGCCGAGGGCGGCGACGGCGACGACGGCAGCCAGCGTCGCCACGACGATGGGCGTCTTCGCGGACAGCGACGGGGTTTTCAGCTGTTTCGTCCCCGGTTCGGCGTCGTCGACGTCGGTCGCCAGCAGTCCCTCTGCGTCTTCGAGGTGTTCGAGTCCCGCCTCGGTCGTCCGGACGAAGAGGGTGTCGCCGGCCGACAGCGTCACCTCGTCGAGTCCCGACCGGAACGTCTCGCTTCCGCGACGAACCGCCAGCACCGTCGCGGCGTAGCGGTCGCCCAACCGGAGCTCCGCGAGGGACTTCCCCCGAGCGCGGGCCTCGGCGGGGACGACCAGTTCGGCGATAATCGCTTCGGTCGGTGCCGAGAGGTCCGCGTCGGTCACCGACTCGCGGTGGAGTTGCCGGAGTTCGAGGCGCTCGGCGACGGCGTTGGTCGCCTGCAGCGTCCCCCGGACGACGAGTTCGTCGTCGGGTTCGATGGTCCGGCCGTCGCCAGCGGTTTCGTCGTCCCGAATCAACTGGACGACGGTCACGTCGGCCTCGGCGTCGGCGAATGCCTCGGTGACCGGTCGGCCGACCAGCGGGGACGCCGACCGCACTCGGAGCCGCGAGAGGTGGTCTTCGAGGTCGTACGTTTCCGTGAGGTCGCCGCTGATGGGTATCCGTGCTGGGGTCAGGCGGTAGCCGACGGTCAGCAGATACGCCGCGCCGACGAGGAAGACGATGATGCCGACGGGCGTGAACTCGAACATCGAAAGCGGCTCGCCGAGGCGCTGTCTGGCCACGTCGCTCGCCAGCAGGTTCGTCGCGGTTCCGACGAGCGTCAGCGTCCCGCCCAGCATGGCGGCGTACGACAGCGGCAACAGCAACTTCGACGGCGAGACCCCCGCCCGCTCGGCCAGTCCCGATATCATCGGGATGAACACCGCGACCACCGGCGTGTTGTTGATGAACCCGGCGGTGAGGCCGGTCGTGCCGATGGTCGCACCGAGCAACTGTCGTTCGTCTCCGTGGGTGAGCCGTCCCAACGCGAGACCGAGGCGGTCGACGAGCCCCGTCTTTTCGACCCCGGCGCTGAGGACGTACATCGCGACGATGGTAATCGTCGCGGGGCTGGCGAACCCCTGTAGTGCGGCGGCCGTGTCGACGCCGGTGTACGGTTCGAGGACGACCAAGGAAACGAGGACGCCGATGGCGGTGATGTCGGTCGGGAGCGTTTCGGTGACGAAGAAGGCGAGTGCCACCGCTATCAGCCCGAAGACGACGAGCGTGTCGACGCTGACCATTCGGATTACTGTGGTTTCTGGGCGGTCCCGTCGAGTTCGGAGGGTGCCTTGCTCATCGGTTCACTTCCGCTCGATGTCCGCGTCCGGTGCGTTCTGTTTGACGCTCTCGATGCCCTGTTTGGCTTTCTGTGGGCTGGCGTAGCCCTCGCCGGAATCGGCGATGATGTTCCCGTTGTCGTGAACGAGCCGCCAGCGGTACTGGCCCGCTTCGTCCTCGTATAGCTCGAACGTCGCGCCGCTCACTGTTTTTCGACCTCCGTGTTGCCCGTCAGTTGCTTCAGTGCCATGGATTGACATCGACCGGCTGGAATGATAAAACCTCACCAGCCGTGCTTCGCCCTCCGAAGGATACTCTGGGTTGAGGTGTGTGGCGGCTATCGTCCAGTGGCGCCGAGAGCCTGTCCTCGGAGGCGCCGCTCGACGGGTGAGAGCGGTCGAAAGAACGGGGCGAAACTGGGGTCGTTACTTGCCGCGTTTGTCGTTGGCGCGGATGCTCGGACGCACCTTCTCGGCACCCGTCCCACGGTTCTGCTGGCCGCGACCGCGCTGGCCGGCGGAGGTGCGGCCTCGGTAGGCCCGACCTTTGTGGCTGTCGTCACAGATCCAGTTCAGGTCGTCGTCGTTCTGAATCGCGCCGTGTTCGGGGTCCAGCAGGATGACTTCGAACCACTTCTGGGAGCCATCCTCACCGACCCAGTAGGAGTTCAGCACACGCAGGTTGCGGTAGCGTCGACTCGAGCGCTCCTCGGCGATGCGCTGGAGGTTCTTCCGGCGGGTAATCTTGTTGACACCCTGTCGCTTCGAGCGACGGCCGGCCTTGAACCGCTGTTTGCGGGCGCTGCCCTTCCGGACCGACACCCGGGCGACGACGACGCCCTGTTTGGCCTTGTAGCCGAGCGAGCGGGCTCGGTCGAGGCGGGTCGGTCGTTCGACGCGTTCGATTGCGCCCTGGTCGCGCCAGTCCTGTTGGCGCTGCCACTGTAGTTCCGCGAGCTTTCCTTCCTTCGGCGTTTTCCACGCCTCCCGAATGTGGGAGTAGAAGCTTCGTGCCATATGTGTTCACCACGGGCGTTGCGTGGTTCAATTCCCGCCGCGGCCACCCGCGGGGGGAATCACATCCCGACCTGCGTAGACAGGTGCCCGCTGGTGCCCGTCGTCCAGCGAGTTGGCCGAATTTCAACAGCGGCGTGGTTAAGGGCTTCGAAACCGCCTTGCGCAGCAGTCGGCCGATGCCGCCCCACCGGACAGCTCACCGATGCCGCTTCGGACGCTCGTTCCGTTCGACGTGAATCGTTTCTGTACTCGGGATGCCGGTTGAAACCTCTGTGGAATTTCGGATTTGATATCGCAAATAGTGGTTTATATCTGTGCCGGTGGGCTGGACACTACTGAACACACGACACCGCTCAAAACGGCTTAGACCTTCGAATTCAGGCGAATTCGCGCACGGTCTCGAAACTGTCTGCGACGATCGCCGCTGCCAGCGCCGCCCGGTCGACATCGGGCGTCTCGTTGGGGTATTTCCGCTCGAAGTACCCCAGCAGGTTCTCTACGTCCCGTCCCAGGAGTTCCTCGCTGTTCTCGTGTTCGGTCGGGACCGCTTGGGGCCAATCGAAAATCGTCACGCCCTCACTGGAGACGAAGACGTTGTACTCGCTCATGTCGGCGTGGACGTAGCCGGCGCCGTAGGCCGCCGCCATCTCCTCGCAAATCAAATCGATGACGCCGACGACCTGGCCGGAGTCGAGTTTCGCACGCGAGAGTTCGACGCCGCCGAGTTTCTCCATGACGATGGCGTGGCGGTTCTGGTCGACCGGTCGGGGGACGCGAACCTCCGGATACAGCGTTTCTAGGGCTTCGTACTCTCGCTCTGCGGCCTTGCGCGCGGTGTAGAGCCACGACCGGTGTTCGTTGTCGGCGGTGTACTCCCGCTCTTTCTGGACCTCCCGGAAGTTCGTGTACCCCTCGCGGTGGTACTTCAGCGCCAACGGCTGGAACGACCGTGCCTCGTACACGTCGCTTTCCTTGCCGACGCCGAGGGGGGCGCCGACGCCGTCGATGGTGTCTCGCTCCGAAAACGTTCGTAGTGCCAGCGCGTCGTACCCCTCGAACGTGAGTCGGTAACCGGTGTACTGGATGGTCTTTCGCTCGACCAGCCCCCGGTCCATACAGCGGTCGACGCGGTAGGTGACCTCCTCCTCGTCGAGCCGTGAGAACTCGGGGAGCTTCTCGACTGCGACCCACCGCGAAAAGCGCATCCCGTGTTCGAGCCCCGACAGCAGGTGGAAGTCCTCGGGCTCCAACTCGGCCATCTGCGCAGCGACGTTCTGGACCATCTCGCTTCCTGTAGCGGCCGGACACCCAAAAGCGCCTCGCGTGCGGCCGACGAATGCAATAAACCAATTATCGCGATATAGAAACCTGTCTGGGAACGCTCGGCCCATCGGAACGGCCCCAACACGTCGTTCCCGGTCTCGGTGAGCAGCGGCTCCGTAGCCGTTTCGAACCCTCTGCGCCGTTCCACAGAACTGCGCCGGTGACCCGTGAACCTCTTCGCGCGCACGCCCGCGGAGACGACCAGTTGATTGACAGGGTCCCATTGACGGAACCTCCAACATAGAGTCTCGACCAATTCGACTCGGTATTTCCTCGTCAGGGTACCCAATCGACGGTGTATCAATCACGATACTCCAATCTGCGTTTCCAGCCGCGAGTACGGGCCATCTGTTGGTCACCGGCCAGTCTCTCATACTGTAATTCAATCAATAGTTCGATACCATCGCCGGCTGTTCATCCGGCCGAAGCTCTCGAACACGGCCTTCGTTGTTGCGGACGGTTGCCTACCATTGCACAGGGACCGATGTCGCAGGGTGCTGTAGCGTCACTTCCGACCTGATACCTCCGTCTCCCTCCGGCTTGGGGATTGAACGATTCCCCACCCGAATTCCTCACGTCTCGATGTTCGGAAGATGGGCTACACCTGCCGATTTCTACTCTTGGCTCCGACAACGAACTGCGCCGAGTGAGTGCTGCGTTTTCGCCTGCTGCTTAACCGCCACCGAATGATTTGCTATAGCGCTATATGGTTTATTCTAAATTTACGGCTCACCCGTACGCTCATGTCTCCACGCTTCAGAATCGACGTATGAACGTCAAACTGCTGTTGTTCGAGGGGTTCGACGAACTCGACGCGGTCGGTCCCTACGAGGTGTTCCAGCTGGCAGGGCGATACGGCTGTGATATGTCGGCCGAGTTGGTGACGCTGACCCCGACCGACCGCGTCGTCGCCCGTAGCGGCATGCGAATCGAACCGCACGGGGCGCTCGAAGGTTCCGAGGCGGACTTCGTCGTCGTTCCCGGCGGCGGCTGGAACGACGACGGTCCCGGCGTCCGCGTCGAGTACGACCGCGGCGAAATTCCCGACGTTCTCGCCCGGTTTCACGCCGAGAGGACGGCCGTCGCGTCGGTCTGTACCGGGGCGCTGCTGCTCGCGAAGGCCGGCCTGCTGGACGGTCGTCCGGCGACGACACACCACACTGCACTCGAGGACCTCCGGGAGATGGGCGCCGATGTCGTCGAGGACCGCGTCGTCGACGACGGCGACGTACTCACGGCCGGCGGCATCACCTCGGGGTTCGACCTCGCACTCCACGTCGTCGCCCGGGAGTGTGGCGAGTCGGTCGCCGAGTCGGTCGCACGCGAGTTGGAGTACGAGCGAGCGATTTAGGAACCCTGACGACGGAGAGACTGCCGTGCGACTGGAGAATACATACATCGCCGTCGACGGGGTGGGAGAGACGACCGAGCGAAACCTCTGGGAGCGCGGCGCCCGGACCTGGTCGGAGTTCGACCCCTCGCTGTGTGGGTCGACGACTGCCGACCGCATCGAATCGTTCATCGACACCGCCCGTCCGCGCCTCGATTCTGGTGATTCGGACTTTTTCGCCCAGCAGTTGCCCTCCAGCGAGCGGTGGCGACTGTACGAGGACTTCCGCAATGAGGCGTGTTTCTTCGACATCGAGACGACTGGACTGGACCACTCCCGAAACGAGGTGACCTGTGTCAGTTTCCATCAGGGTGGTGACACCGAGACGCTCGTCTCCGGCGACGACCTCACTCGGAAGAACCTTCAGGCACTGCTCGACTCGCCACTGCTCGTCACGTTCAACGGCGCGCGCTTCGACGTGCCGTTCCTCGAGGAGTCATTCGACCTCTCTATCGACATCCCGCATCTCGATTTGATGTACCCCTGCAAGCGCGTGGGGCTATCGGGCGGGCTGAAGGCCATCGAACCAGAGGTCGGTGTCGAGCGTGACCGCCCCGACATCTCCGGGAAGGACGCGGTTCGGCTGTGGCGGGAACACGAACGCGGCGTCGACGGCTCTCTGGAGACGCTCGTCTCGTATAACCGCGAGGACGCGGTGAACCTCAAGACGGTCGCAGACCGGACCGTCGAGCGACTCGACCGGAAGACGCTGCCCTGATTCTGTCAGCCGAACTGACCGGCTTCGCCGACTCCCACAACTCTTTGCAGGTGGGGGATAACCGCCCTACTATGACCGAGCAGTTCGGCAATCGGAAAGTCAACCGCGTGTACCGCGAGGGAATGCACGAGGGGAAATCATCTGAGTTCCCCGTCCGCTACGAGGATTTACGCGAGACCGCCCACGAGGCGATGGACGACACCGCGCGTGCGTACATCCACGGCGGCGCCGGCGCCGAGGAGACGTTCCGCAAGGAGCAGGATTTCTCGGAGTGGCGCATCGTTCCGCGAATGTTGCAGGGCGTCGCCGACCGGGATTTGACGACCGAAGTGCTGGGTCAGGAAATCGACTATCCGGCGATGGTGACGCCGCTCGGCGTCCAGTCGCTCGTCCACGACGACGCCGAACTCGCGACGGCGGCGGCTTGTGACGAACTGAACGTCCCATTCATCCTCTCGTCGTTGTCCTCGACGTCGATGGAAGATGTCTCCGAGGAGTTGGGTGACACGCCGAAGTGGTTCCAGTTCTACTGGTCCTCGGACGAGGACATCGCCCGCTCGTTCCTCAACCGCGCCGAGGACGCCGGCTACGACGCCATCGTGGTCACCGTCGACGCGCCGACGCTTGGCTGGCGCGAACGCCTCATCGAGCGCGGTTATTACCCCTTCCTCGACGGCGAGGGCGTCGCGAACTACTTCTCGGACCCCGAGTTCCGCAGCCAACTCGACGACCCGCCGGAGGAGGACCCACAGGCCGCCGTCGACCACTTCCTCGACATCTTCGGCGACTCCTCGCTGACGTGGGACGACCTCGAATTCGTCTTCGAGAACACCGACCTGCCGGTGCTCATCAAGGGCGTCCTCCATCCGGAGGACGCCCGACTGGCGGTCGAACACGGCGCCGACGGCGTCGGCGTCTCCACTCACGGCGGTCGACAGGTCGACGGCTCTATCACCGCCATCGAGGCGCTGCCGGACATCGTCGACGAGGTCGGCGACGAGGCCACCATCACCTTCGACTCGGGCATCCGCCGCGGGTCGGACATGTACAAGGCGCTGGCGCTCGGCGCCGACGCCTGTCTCATCGGCCGGCCGTTCATCTACGGACTGGCGCTCGGCGGCCAGGCGGGCGTCCACCACGTCCTCGAGAACCTCATCGCCGACTTCGACCTGACGATGGGGCTGGCCGGCCGAGATTCGGTGTCGGAGGTCAACCGCAACTCCCTGCGCCACGAAGACGACCTCTGAGGCGTCGGGAGTCGATGCCGCTTCGATACGTCTGTTACGACTGTGGCCCTCGGGGTAGCGACGGCAGCGGCCGGTGTGACTGCGGCGAACCGTTGTGGCTCGACACATCGACCGACGCGTTCGACTGGGACGACACCGTCGACGCGCCGGGGCTGTGGCGCTACGAACCGCTATTGCCGGCCCCGCTTCCGAACCCTCCGAGTCTCGCCGCGGCCGCGGGCGGGACGCCGCTACTCCGCGACGACGCTCTCGATTCGTTCGTCGGCGCGTCGGTCCACCTGAAACTCGAGGGCCAACAGCCGACGGGGAGTTTCAAGGACCGCGGCAGTGCCCTCGCGCTGGCGGCGATGGAGGCCGGGCTGGTCGGCGGCGATGGCGAGACCACAGCTATCGGGACGGTCTCCCACGGCAACATGGCGATGAGCACCGCCGCCTTCGCTGCCGCCTTCGACCGGCCCTGTGTCGTCCTCGTCCCCGACGACATCCCACCGGAACGCCTCGGTGTCATCGGTCAGTTCGACCCGACGATACTCCGGGTTCGCGGCGACTACGGCCGACTGTACGAGCGGTCGCTGGAACTCGGCGTTGAGTACGGAATCCGCTTCGTCAACTCCGATTCGCCGCTCCGGGTGGAGGGCCAGAAGACGACTGCGCTGGAGCTGTGTGAGGCATTTGCGCCGTCGACGCCCGACGGAATCGTCCTGCCGGTCAGCAGCGGCGGTCACGCGAGCGGCGTCTGGAAGGCCCTCCGAGAACTCCGGGGCGCGGGCGCAATCGATGCCTTGCCGGCGCTGTATCTCGTCCAAGCCGCTGCCTGTGCGCCCATCGCCGAGGCCTTCGCCGCGGGCGCGGAGACGGTGTCGGCCGTCGAGGGCGGCGAGACCATCGCCTACTCCATCGCCAACGCCGACCCGCCCAGCGGGACGCGGGCGTTGCGTGCCGTTCGTGATACCGGCGGCGCCGCAATCGCCGTCGACGACGACGCCATCCGGAGCGCCCAGCGGGAGCTGGCGACCGAAGCCGGCGTGAGCGTCGAGACCGCCGGGGCGGTCGCCCTCGCCGGAGCGAAGCAGTTGGTCGCCGACGGCGTCATCACGGACGACGACGACGTGGCCGTCGTCGCCACCGGTACCGGGCTCACCGAAGCGTCGGCGGACGTATCGGCTCCGGCCGTCGACCTCGCTGCCCTCGACGGTCGACTCGCGGAGTTCGCCGGCCGCTGACCCGCCGGCGACTCACACCGTCCCGACGACGACGTAGAACGGGACGGTTTCACGGCGTCGGTACTCCTCGTTTTGGACCTGCCGGACGGCCTCCCGGCCCATCTCGCGCCATTCGGCTCTGAGCGCGTCGAGTTCGGCGTCGGTGCCGGCCATCGTCTCCCGACGTTCCCGGAGACCGGCGCCGCTGGCCTTCCGGCCGACTTCGCGCACGTCGCGGTCGCTGTACGGTGGCTCGACCACGAGCGTCTGGTCGTATCGCCTCGTCGTAATCCCCGAAAGGCCGACCGATTCGAAGAGGTCGGCGGTGTCGGCGCCCAACGCCACGTCGGTGTCGACCCCGCTGAGGTACCGCCGTCGTGCCTGCCGTGCCAACTCGCCTTCGGCGTCGACCGTCGAGACGACCGAGACGGCGCCGTTGTCGGGTTCGATGGCCGCTACACGCTGGTCGGCGACGCGGGCGAACTCCCGAAGCGCCCGTTCGGGGTCGGGAAGGTTGATGAGCAGCGCCTGACAGACGACGAGGTCGAAGGCGTCGTCGGGGAAGGGCAGGCGGTAGGCGTCGCCTCGGACCGTCGGCCCTTCGAGTTCGGCCAGCAGGTCGGCGTCGCGGTCACAGCCGACGACCTCGGCGTCGGACTCCTCGCGGAGGACGCGGGTCAGCGCGCCCTCGCCACAGCCGACATCGAGGATTCGCTCACGGGAACCGAGTTCCAGCGGTTCGAGTGCTTCCCGGCTCTTTGCCCACATCCCTCGCCGCGTCTCGCGCAGGTACTCGGCGGAGAACTGCCGCATTGGTGGCTCAAAGTGGATGGTCGATTAAAACGTGGTCGGTCCGCGCTACGCCTCGCGCAGTTCCCGAACGCGCTGGATGTTCCACGCGAAGGACTTGCCGTTCTCGGTCGGGGTCTCCAGGACGAACGGCACGTCTTCGACGGCCTCGTGGTTGACGAACGCGCGCATGCCTTCCTCGCCGATGAGTCCCTCGCCGATGTGGGCGTGTTCGTCCTTGTTCGTGCCGCACTCGTGTTTCGAGTCGTTGAGGTGGACGTACTCCAGGTGTTCGAGGCCGACCTGTGCGTCGAACTCGTCGAAGGTTTCGGCGACGCCTTCGGGCGTCGAGAGGTCATACCCCGCCGCGAACATGTGCGCGGTGTCCAGACAGATGTCGAGGTCCTGGTCGCTGCGGTCTAAGACGCCGGCGAGTTCCTCGAAGGTGCCGCCGAGTTTCGTCCCGCTGCCGGCGTCGGATTCGATGAGAATCGTCACGTCGTCGGGCACGTCGAGTTCGTCGAGGACGGAGGCGGCGTTGTCCAGTCCTCCATCGACCCCGGCGCCGGTGTGGGCGCCCAAGTGGACGTTGACGTAGGGAACGTCGAGTTTCGCGGCGGCGTCACACTCCTTCTGCATCGAGTCCAGGGACTTCTCGCGGAGGTCCTCCTTCGGCGTACAGAGGTTGACGAGATAGGAGGTGTGAATCATCCACGGTGCGACGCCGTTGTTTTGGGTGAGGTCGCGGAACCGCTCGGCCTCCTCGTCTCCGATATTGGGGTCCTGCCACACCTGCGGGGAGTGGGTGAAAATCTGCCCGCAGTTGCCTTCGTATTCGAGTTGTTCCTCGACCGCGTTGTAGACGCCCCCCGCGATGGAGGTGTGTGCGCCGACTCTAACCATACGCGTACTCCGAGAAGCGGGAAAATAGGGGCTTCGGAATCGGCGGTCGCGGTCGGTGGAGGGTTGTTCGCGTCGGACTACTCCAGGGGGTCGGTTCGGTCGCGAACCCACGCGTCGGCGGCGTACTTTTCGGCGGCGACGGTCGAGACGCGTTCTCGTTCGGCGTCGGTCCACCCGTCTTCCTCGGCGTCGGCCCACTCGGCGAGGGACTCCTCGACGGCGGCGACGAACTGCGAGCGATGGAGGTCGTAGCCGCCGAAGGCGCCGAGGCCGGTTTCGACGGTGTCGTCGTAGCCGATGAACTCCTCGATGCCACAGACCCGTTCCTCGAAGGTCTCGGCGGTCACGGGCGGGTCGGCGAAGCACTCGAGGTGGCGTTCGGTGTTCACGTCGAAGGTCAGCGACCCGTGTTGGACGACCGCATCGCGGGTGCGGTACTGGGCGTTGCCGGCGATTTTCCGGCCGTCGGGACCGACGAGGTCGTGGGCGGGGTCGAGCGCCCGGAGGTAGCAGGCGGGGTCGTACAGCGCCTCGCGCTCCTCGTCGGCGAAGGACACGTCGACGCCAATTTCGTGGAAGGCGTCGACGATGGGTTCGAGGAACTCCCGATAACACTCGGTCACGTCGCTGGGGAAGGCGTCGGCGGGGGCGATGATGGAGTAGGCCACGTCGCCGGCGGTGTCGTGATAGATTGCGCCGCCGCCGGTCGGTCGGCGCGTCACGTCGATGTTCCACTCCTCGCAGAACTCCCAGTCGATTGCGTCGGGGTCGGTCGCATACCCGAGCGACAGCGTACTCGGGAGCCACCGATACAGCCGGACGGTCGCGGGGCCGCCCGAGGCGACGGTTTCGGCGGCGACCTCGTCGTAGGCCATCGCCTTCGCCCCGGGGAGCATCTCCTCTTTGATGAGCCGCCAGTCCATACCGGGTCGTGTTCGTCGCCGGTGAAAGCGATTGCGCCGTCTCCGTCGAAACGCTCAGCAGCTGATACGTTTCGATTCAGTTGCGGTCAGTACCAGCCGTCAGTCGTCACAGGGGGGTGCTGAGGACGGTGTCGATTTCGATTCGTGCTCCTGCGGCTGGAGGCGTCGTATCTCGCGACGAAGGGCAGTCCGCTCGACCACTGCGAAGCCCGCAACGACGACGAGAAAGCCGATGGCCGTCCAGCGCGACACCGTCGCACCGAGTAACAGCCATCCAATTAGCGCTGCGAAGACGGGGACCACGTACGACACCAGATTCGTCCGAACCGGGCCAACCCGTTCGAGAAGGACAAACTGAATCGCGTACGCGACCGCAGTCCCCGGAATCGCGATCAGGAGGAGACTCGCAACCGTCGACGGCCCGATGCCACCGACGCTGGCTGGTGACTCTCCGGCCGCGAGGCTGACCGCGTGGAGTGTGACCGCGCCAACAGCCATCGCCCACGCCGTCAGGGGGACGGTCTTCATCTGGAGGGAGAGTCGCTGGAGCAGGACGCTTCCGAGCGCGATCGCTACTGCAGCGCCCAAGACGAGGAGTTGGCCAACCGAACTCGCATCCGTGACAGCCGACGGCGACGGTTGAACGATAACGACGACGCCGCTTAGTGCGATTCCGATACCGAGCGCGCCGACTGGGGAAATCCGATCGCCGAGCAACCACCAGGCGAACACGGGCGCAAGCACCGGGCTCAGGCCGTACATGACCGATGCCATCGCGGGCGTGGTGGTTCCCTGCCCCAGAAACAGCAGGCCGTTGTTCAGGACGACCAGAAACAGCCCTGCGACTCCGATACCGATGATGTCCTCGAGCGTGTGCGGGAGCCACGATTCCTCGGGCAGCGTGAGCACGACGTAGGCCAACAGCACGACGGCAGCTATGTCGAAGCGGAGGCTGGCGAACAGGACCGGCGGGAGTTCGCGAAGGCCGGTCTTGATAGCGACGAACCCACCGCCAAACAGGACGGCGAGCAGCAGAAACAAACTCGGGTCGCGATAGTGTGCCGGGAGCGTCGGCCGGGGCAAACGTGTCAGGTATGTGGAAACCGAGGTCAGTAGCACCACCCTCTCAATACTATGTATCTCATTACGCACTCTAATGGCTGGAATGGGAAGAGGGCTACGAGATACACGGTATCGCGAGACGGAACATCACACCCCACAGAGAAGGCAGTCCGGTTAGGAATTGACAAACAAGGGATTGTTTTTGACTCGCTAGTGACAAACAACGTAGGAAGTCGCCGGCCGCGGTGACGACGGATGCCGAAAGCCCTCCCATTCTCGAGCCGGGGACTCGCTGTGGTTCTCGCTCGGCTCCACCTCACTGCGGTCCTTTGCGCCGCCCAGCTCAGAGGCCGAGCGGGTCGAGGTTCAACTCGGCGACCAGTTCGGCGGCGCGGTCGTACGGCGACTCCCGTTCGCCCTCTGTTTCGGGTCGAGTTCGCCCCGCCGCCGCGTACACGCGGTTGAGGAATGCCTCGCGGGCGAGGCGGTTCTCGAAGAGTCCGTGGAGGTAGGTTCCGAGAACGTCGCCTCGGGCGGCACCGTCGCCGTCGAAGGGGCGGTCAGCGTCGGCGGTGAGGCGGCTGTCGCCCATGTGTATCTCGTAGCCGGAGACAGTGCCGGAGACGCCGGCCAGCGGTCCACAACCGTCGAGGTGGCGTTCGACCGCTTCGACGGTTTTCTCGGGCGAAAAGCGCGTCTCGACGGGCAGCAGGTCGGCACACTCGATGGTCGCCATCTCGCCGGTGGACTCCACGTCGGCGTCGAGGAGGCGTTCGCCGAGCAGTTGATAGCCGCCGCACAGTCCGACGACTGGCCCCTCGAAGGACCGGAGTTCCTCGTAGAGGCCGGCCTCGCGGGCGGCGACGGCGTCGTCGGCGGTGTTCTTCGTGCCGGTGAGGACGACGCTGTCGGCGTCGAGGGGAGCGTCGAGTGGCTGGAATCGGACGCGGACGCCGCGGACCCTCGCCAGCGGTTCCACGTCGGTGACGTTCGAGGCCCGCGGCAGCCGGGGGACGGCGACGGTGACCGTCCGGTCGTCGGGCGCGTCGTCATCGCCGACGACGGCCGTCTCGCCGTCTGCGGGGAGCGCGAGGCTGTCCTCCTCGGGCAGGCCGGGGTCGTCGTAGGGGAGGACGCCGACCACGGGGACGCCGGTGCGTTCTTCGAAGGATTTCAGTCCGGGTTCGAGAATCGAGCGGTCGCCGCGGAACTTCGTGATGACCGCGCCCGCGACGTGGTCGCAGACATCGTCGGGCAGCAGTTCGAGCGTACCGACGAGCGACGCGAAGACGCCGCCCCGTTCGATGTCGGCGACGAGCAGCACGTCGGCACCGGTGAACCGGGCGGTTTCGAGGTTCGCCAAATCGCGGTGATGGAGGTTGATTTCGGCGATGGAGCCGGCGCCTTCGGCGACGACGACTTCGTGGTCGGCGGCGAGGCGGGCGTGGGCCGCTTCGGCGGCCTCCCGTGCCGTCTCCCAGTGGCGTTCGTAGTATTCGCCCGCTGGGAAATGGCCGACCGCCTCGCCATCCACGACGAGCTGTGACTCGCCGCCGCCGCGTGGCTTCAGCAGGACGGGGTTGTGGTCGGTCGTCGCCGGCGTTCGGGCGGCCCGCGCCTGGACGTACTGTGAGACGCCGATTTCGCCGAAGCCACTCCCCGTCGATTTCGGGACCGCCCGCGCGTTGTTCGACATGTTCTGGGCCTTGAACGGGGCGACATCGACGCCGCGGTCACAGAGCAGTCGACAGAGGCCGGCGGCGACGGTCGACTTGCCGACGTGGCTGGCGGTGCCGGCGACGAGAACGGTGCGGGCGGAACTCACGACTCACGTTGGTGGTGGCGTGGGCAAACCGTTTTCGCGTCGGCGGCTGGCGCGGCTATCGAAACCCCACAGAGGAGGAACGTTTATCAGAACGTCTCCCGGACACACGACCGATGAACGACGGGGTCGACGTGGAACTGGAAGCGTGGCTCGAAAGCCGGGAGACGTTCGAGCCGCCAGAGGCGTTCGTCGAGCAGGCGAACGTCTCCGACCCCGCGATTTACGAGGAATTCGAAGAGAACTGGCCGGCGTGTTGGGAGCGTGCCGCCGACTTACTCGAGTGGGACCGCCGCTGGGACGCGGTGTTGGACGAGGGCGATGCGCCGCGGTACCGCTGGTTCGTCGACGGGAAACTCAACGCCGCCTACAACTGCGTCGACCGCCACGTCGAGGCCGGCCGGAAGAACCGCGCCGCCATCCGGTGGGTGGGCAAACGCGGGGAGACGGAGACCTACACCTACGGCGACCTCAAGCGCGAGACCGAGGCCTTCGCCGCAGCGCTGCGGGAGTTGGGCGTCGGCGAAGACGACGTGGTGACGCTGTACCTGCCGATGATACCCGAACTGCCCGTGGCGATGTTGGCGTGTGCGCGTCTCGGTGCGCCACACTCCGTCGTCTTCGCCGGGTTCTCGCCCGACGCGCTGGCCACCCGGATGGACAACGCCGATTCGGGGTATCTGGTCACTTGCGACGGCTACTACCGCCGCGGTGACGCCCTGAACCACAAGGGGAAGGCGGACCGCGCGGTCCGTCGGCTGGACCACGACGTGGAGACGGTCATCGTCGACCGCCTCGGGGGCGGCCTGCCCCACTC
Organism: Natronomonas gomsonensis; assembly: GCF_013391635.1. Taxonomy (GTDB): domain Archaea; phylum Halobacteriota; class Halobacteria; order Halobacteriales; family Haloarculaceae; genus Natronomonas; species Natronomonas gomsonensis_A. Next base: position 906,543 of record NZ_JACAWU010000001.1, read on the forward strand.
GCTGGGGGAGAGCCAACACGACTACGACGAGCTGACCGAACGGCATCTGAACGCCGAGGTCGACCCGGTCGTCCGCGACAGCGAGGACGACCTCTTCGTGATGTACACCTCGGGAACGACGGGCGAACCGAAGGCCGTCCGACACACCACAGGGGGGTATCTCTCCCACGTCGCGTGGACCTCGCATGCGGTGTTGGACCTCGAACCCGACGACACCCACTGGTGTTCGGCGGACATCGGCTGGATTACGGGGCACTCCTACATCGTCTACGGGCCGCTCGGGCTCGGCGCGACGACGATGATGTACGAGGGAACGCCGGACTACCCGGAGAAGGACCGCATCTGGGAGGTGGTCGAACGCTACGACGTCGACACCTTCTACACTGCGCCGACGGCGGTTCGAGCGTTCATGAAGTGGGGTCCGGAACACCCCGAATCGCACGACCTCTCGTCGCTCCGCCTGCTGGGGACGGTCGGAGAGCCAATCAACCCGCGGGCCTGGAAGTGGTACTACAAACACATCGGCGACGAGTCCTGTCCGGTCGTGGACACCTGGTGGCAGGCCGAAACTGGCGGGATGATGGTGACGACCCTGCCCGGCGTCTCGACGATGAAGCCGGGGACGGCGGGGCCGCCGCTGCCCGGCATCGACGCCGAAGTCGTCGGTCACGACGGCGAGGCGGTCGCTCCCGGTGAGGCGGGGTATCTCGTCGTCGAGAAACCGTGGCCCGGAATGTTGCGCGGACTGGCCGGCGACGACGACCGCTTCGTCGAGGAGTACTGGCAGGAGTACTCCACCCCCGACGCTGAGGAGTGGACCTACTCCGCCGGCGACGGCGCGAAGATCGACGAGGACGGCTACATCACGCTGTTGGGTCGCGTCGACGACGTCATCAGCGTCGGCGACCACCGCATCGGGACGATGGAACTGGAGTCGGCCATCGTCGGGTGCGAGGGCGTCGCGGAGGCCGCCATCGTCGGCGCGGCCGGAGAGGTCCTCGCCTACGTCAGCACCGAACAGGGCCACACCGGCGACGCCGCCCTGCGGTCGGCTGTCGTCTCGGGTATCGAGGCCGACATCGGCGAGGTGGCGGTTCCCGACCACATCGTGTTCACGCCGGAACTCCCGAAGACACGGTCGGGAAAAATCATGCGCCGACTGCTGGAGGACATCGCCACCGGCGCGGAGTTGGGCGACATCAGCGCGCTCCGGAACCCCGAAATCGTCGGTGAACTCCGCGCCCGTCTCGCGGGCGAGACGCGGTCGTACCTCGAACCGGAGGACTGACGTTTCGTCTATCATTTTGATTCCGAAATAGGCTGATTTCGTGATGTCTTCGATAGAACTGTAGTATACAGCTCTTAGAGAGCGGGTGACGGTTGAGACAGGTCCGTTTCGCGTTCCGCTTGATGTCCGAAAAAACTAATATTTCGGAGCTCTTCAGTCTCGCGAAATGGCGGTGGAACTGACCCGCGAGGACTACCGGCGACTTCGGGGCGCCGCGACGACGGCCAGAAAGCGACTGGTAGTTCGGTTGGTCGCCGAGGTCGGCGTCCGCCCCGCCGAGGTGGTTCGGATTCGGCCGGCCGATGTCGACCGCCGGCGCTTCGACGGACGGGTCCATCACTTCCTGTCGGTTCGAGAGGCCGACGGCGATCCCGACCGACGAGCCTACCTCCCCGAAGATGTCGCTGGCGCCATCGACGAGTACGCCGCGACGACGGGCACCGACCCCGACGAACCGCTCGTCGACCTCTCGCCGCGGCGGGTCCAGATGCTCGTCGCCGAGGTGTCCGAAGCCGCCGCCGACCGCACCGGCGACGACCACCTAGCGGATGTCTCCAGCGGCGACCTCCGGCGGTACTTCGCCCGGCGACTGCTCACCGAGGAGGGCGTCGACCCTCGGGTCGTCCAGTCGGTCGGCGGGTGGGAGGGACTGGCGGCGCTGGACTCCTACGTCGATTCGGTCGGCGACACGGCGGTCGCGGCGGCGTTCTCCGATGGCGACCGGTCGCCGTCCGAGGCGGCGTCACCGTTCCGGAACGCTGTCGGTGCGGCCGCACTCGAACTCGACGCTGACGGCCGAGTCGTGGAGTGTTCCGGCGCCGTCGACACCCTGCTTGACCGTCCCGCAGCGGCCGTCGCCGGCGATTCCTTCGCGACGCTGTTCACCGAGGCGGCCCGCGAGCGCGGGCGCCCGAGGGAACTCCTCTCCGATGCGGGGCGGGACGACGTCGCGGTCGCGGAGTGTTGGTTCGACTGCGGCGACGACACTGGGCGGCGACTCCCGACGCTCGTCTGTGTGCGGCGGGAGAACGGTGGCCTGTCGGGATTCTCCGTCGTTATTCGGTCGGCCGAGGCCGATCGGAGGTTGGCCGCCGGAGCGTTCCAGCGAGCGATCGAAACCGCCGGCCAGCCGATGTGTCTCGCCTCGGTGACCGGGGAGATCGAGTACGCCAACGCCGCCTTCGAGGAACTGACCGGGTACACCCAGGGGGAGGCCCTCGGCCGCACCGCCGACGAACTGCTCAGTTCGGGTGAGAACGCCGACGCCTTCTACGCGGAGTTACGCGAGACGGTGCTGGACGGCCAGCTGTGGCGCGGACAGTTGACAACCCGCCGGAAGAGCGGCGAACGGGTCCACGTCCGACAGACCATCGCGCCCGTCACGGATGAGGACGGCGAGGTGTCGTTCGTCGTCGGCGTCTCGACGGACATCACCGAACGTATCCGTCGGGAGCGCGCGCTCGCGCGCCGGTGTGAGACGCTGGAGGGCCTCGAAGCCCTCGTCGCCGACATCAACGCCGCCGGCCGGGAACTCATCGACGCCTCGACGCGGGAGGAAATCGAGGCCGCCGTCTGCGAATCGCTGGCCGACAGCGACGCCTACGTCGGGGCGTGGGCGGGCGCGACCGACCCCGGTGACCCACGGATTCGTCCAACCGAGTGGGCCGGCCTCTCGGGGGAGGGCGGGGCCGTCACCGTCGAAACCGCCGCCATCGAGGAGGCGATGGACGGCGAGACGCCCCGCGTCGTCGGCGGGGAGTTCCCGGACGACGTACTCGGACCGTTCGACCGGAGCGCCCTCGCGGACGTTCGCTCGGCCGGAATCGTCCCGCTGGCCTATGGGGAGACGACCTACGGCGTGCTGGTCGTCTTCACCGACCGGCCGACGGCGTTCGGCGACCGCGAGCGGACGCTTCTCGACGACCTCGGCGACCGCATCGGCCACGCCGTGACGGCCATCGAGCGCCGGACGCTACTCCTGGCCGATACGGTCGTCGAGTTGGAGTTCGGCTGCACCGACGACGGTGCCTTCCTCGTCTCGGCGACCCGCGAACACGACTGTGCGTGTACGCTCGAGGCCGTCGTCCCCGTCTCCGAGACCGCACTGCTGTTCTACGTGACGCTGACGGACGCGCCGCCGGACCCGTTCCTCGACGCCGCGATGGCCGCCGACGGCGTCGTCGACGCCCGCTACATCCGCGAGTACGACGACCGCTCGCTTTTGGAGTTCACCGTCGAGGGGAACTCCCCCGCACTCACGCTCACCGAACGCGGCGCGACGATTCGCTCCGCGGTCGTCGAGTCGGGCGAGGCGACACTCAGTGCCGAAATCGCCCGCGAGACCGACGTTCGAAGCGTCGTCGAGGGGTTACAAGCCGAGTTCCCCGAGACGGACCTCCGGGCGAAACAGGCCGTCGACCAACCCGTCGAGACCGTCGCGGAGTTCCAAGACTCGCTGGCGGAGAAACTCACCGACAAACAGCGGGCAGCCCTGCGGGCGGCGTACTTCGCGGGCTATTTCGACTGGCCAAGGGGGTCGACCGCCGAGGAGGTCGCCGACTCGATGGGCGTCTCCTCGCCGACGCTGCACAATCACCTCCGGAAGGCGGAGCGGAAACTGCTGTCGTCGTTCTTCGAGCACACCCGCGACCACATCGGCGCCGAGGTCCCACGCTCCGGTTGAACCGTTCATCTCGGGGCGACCCTCGCCCGTCGTGACAACGAGATAATCAATATCTATTATTATTGATGATTCGGGTTGGAAGAATGGGTGTTCTCGGGGCGTCTGCGCGCCGAATCACACCGTGTATAGTGCCGCCATTTAGCATGCTTAGATTCCCCGCTTATTAGTACCGGAGATATTTCACCGGACGGAATGTCCGAACCCGAGGAAACACAACTGGAGGCACGGCTTGCCGAACAGGAGGCCTTCGAGCCACCGGATTCCTTCGTCGAGCAGGCCAACGTCTCGGATCCCTCGATCTACGAGGAGTTCGAGGAGAACTGGCCGGCGTGCTGGGAGCGCGCCGCCGACTTACTCGATTGGGAGACGGAGTACGACGAGGTACTGGTCGACGACGACGAGCCGTTTTACGAGTGGTTCACCGGCGGCGAACTGAACGCGTCGTACAACTGCTTGGACCGCCATCTCGATTCCCGCGGCGACGAGCTCGCTATCCAGTGGGAAGGTGAGTTGGGCGAGACACGCGCGTACACCTACGAGGAACTCCACCGCGAAGTAAACGAGTTCGCGGCCGCACTCCGCGACCTCGGTGTCGAGGAGGACGACGTGGTGACGATGTACATGCCGATGATTCCGGAGTTGCCGGTGGCGATGCTGGCGTGTGCTCGCATCGGCGCACCGCACTCGGTGGTGTTCGCCGGGTTCTCGGCGGACGCCCTCGCCACGCGGATGAACTCCGCGGAGTCGGAGTATCTGGTGACGTGTGACGGCTACTATCGCCGCGGCGACGGACTCGACCACCTCTCGAAAGCCAACGAAGGGCTGGGTGGCGTCGACCACGACACCACGACGGTGGTCGTCGACCGTCTCGGTGACGACCTCGACCACGACCTCGACGACGATCAGGTCGATTACGACGAACTGGTCGCCGACCACGCCGGCGCCGAGGTCGCGCCGGTCACTCGCGACGCCGAGGACATGCTGTTCCTCATGTACACGTCGGGGACGACCGGCCAGCCGAAGGGGGTCAAACACACCACTGGTGGGTATCTCTCCTACGTCTCGTGGACGAGTCAGGCAGTCCTCGACGTAAAACCGGAGGACACCTACTGGTGTGCAGCCGACATCGGCTGGATTACGGGCCACTCCTACATCGTCTACGGGCCGCTGGCGCTGGGGACGACCAGCGTCATGTACGAGGGGACGCCGGATTACCCCGACAAAGATCGGATGTGGGATATCGTCGAATCCTACGGTGTCAACCAACTGTACACGGCGCCGACGGCCATCCGCGCGTTCATGAAGTGGGGCAGCGAGTACCCCGACCAGCACGACCTCTCCAGTTTGCGGCTGTTGGGGACGGTTGGGGAACCCATCAACCCGAAGGCCTGGAAGTGGTACTACAAGCACATCGGCGATGAGTCCTGTCCGGTCGTGGACACGTGGTGGCAGACCGAAACCGGCGGGATGATGATCACGACGTTACCCGGAATCGGGACGATGAAGCCGGGGACGGCGGGGCCGCCGCTGCCCGGCATCGACGCACAGGTCGTCGACGCCGAGGGCACCGAGGTCGAGCCCGGCGAGGCCGGCTACGTGACGGTCAACAAGCCGTGGCCCGGCATGCTGCGGACGCTGTACAAAAACGATGAACGGTTCCTCGAGGAGTACTGGCAGGAGTATTCGGACGAAGGCGAAGACGAGTGGGTGTACTTCCCGGAGGACGGCGCGAAGATCGACGACGACGGCTACATCACCATTCTCGGGCGCGTCGACGACGTCATCAACGTCTCCGGGCACCGACTGGGGACGATGGAGATCGAGTCAGCGGTTGTCGGCGTCGAGGGCGTCGCGGAGGCCGCCGCGGTCGGTGGCGACCACGAGATGAAAGGCGAGGCGGTGTACGCCTACGTCATCCTTGAGGACGGCTACGAGGAGGGCGAGGAGATGGAGCAGCGGATTATCGAAGGCGTCGAGGACGCCATCGGACCCATCGCCCGGCCCGAACAGGTCATCTTCACCCCCGAGTTGCCGAAGACTCGGTCCGGGAAAATCATGCGGCGGCTGCTGGTTGAAATCGCGAACGGTGAGGAACTGGGGAACACGAGCACGCTTCGGAACCCCGAGGTCGTCGAGGACATCGAGAAGAAGGTCCGGGGGGACTGAACCGTGCTCGAAGACGACCGTCCGTCCAGTTCACGCACCTCCGAACCGGTTTCGGAGGTTTGCAGGTATCGACACGAACAAGTAACTTGGTAACAACGACCACGAAAATGTCTAGCAAAGAAACTCGACTCGACCGTAGAACAGTACTCAAAGGAGCCGGCGCGGCCGGCATCGCGGGACTCGCGGGCTGTCTCGAAAGCGGCAACGGCGACGGCAACGGCAACGGTAACGGGGATTCGGAGTACCCCTCACTCGGCAACTATCCGATCGAGGGCGACACCGCCACGCTCGGGTTCAACGTCCCTCAGACCGGGCCCTATCAGGAGGAGGGCGCCGACGAACTTCGCGCGTACGAACTCGCGGCGGACCACCTCAACAACGGTGGCGGGTGGGTCGACCTGTGGGACGACCTCTCCGGCGACGGGGTCAACGGCTACGAGATCGACTACGTGACCGGCGACACGGCGACGGACGCCGACACCGCCCGCGAGTCCGGCTCGCGGATGATCAGTCGGGACGACGTCATCATGTTCAGCGGCGGCTCCTCGAGTGCGACGGCGATCGCCCAACAGGAACTCGCCCAACAGGAGAACGTCCAGTTCATGTGTTGTCTGACGCACTCCAACGACACGACCGGCAAGGACTGCGTCCGGTACAGCTTCCGGGAGATGTTCAACGCCTACATGACCGGGCAGGCGCTCGCGCCGATCGTCACGGAGGAGTTCGGCGACGACCTGGAGTTCTACCAGCTGTACGCCGACTACACGTGGGGGCAGACCCAGCAAGCGTCGATGCGGCAGTTCTTCGAGGAGGCGGGCTGGACCGAGGTCGACTCCGTCCCGACGCCGCTCGGGACCGACGACTACTCGACGTACCTGCAAGACGCGCGGGACTCCGGCGCCGACGTGCTCTTCTTGAACCACTACGGTCTCGACGGTTCGAACTCGGTCTCGCAGGCCGTCGACCAGGGAATCGACGAGGACATGGAGATCGTCGTCCCGCTGTACAACGTTCCGATGGCGGCCGGTGCCGGCGGTTCCATCGAGGGCGTCTTCGGGACCGACGGCTGGGACGCGAACCTCGACAACGAGGCCACGCGGGTGTTCGCCGAGGCGTTCAGGGAGGAGTACGACAAGACCCCGAGCTCCCCGGCTCGGCTGGCGTACTCGGCGACGATGCTGTACGCGGCTGCCGTCGAGCGCGCCGGTACGTTCTACCCGCCGGAGGTCATCCGCGAACTCGAAGGCTACGAGTGGGACAACGGCGGCATCGGCGAGGAGGTCATGCGCGAGTGCGACCACCAGACGATGCGTGACATCCTGGTGGTCCGCGGTCTCTCCGCGGAGGAACAGGACCCGGATGCCGGCCGATACTGGGAGGTCGTCGAACAGTCGTCCTACCCGGACGACGTCGGCTACGACTGCGACAGCGGTCCGGCCGCCGAGTGTGAGCTCCCCGAGTACGGCGATGAATAATCCACGAGTAGTATAGTCGGACATACCAACCTTCCTCATTCACCCAATATATGTACACCAACACGCAACCGATGGAGGTGCTATCGTGAGCCTAGCCGGATCAGTCGTCGGCTTCCTCATCCAGACGCTCGCGGTCTCATCGATTTACATCCTGGTCGCGATCGGGCTGTCGATAACGCTCGGCACGCTGAAATTCGTTAACTTCGCCCACGCGGCGATGTATCTGGCCGGCGTCTACATCGGACTCGCGATCGCGCTCGAACTCCAGTTCACCGGGGACCTCGCGGGAATCTTCGGGCTCGAGAGCTTCGGCTTCGAGTTGGGCTTTCTGGCCGCCCTCCTCATCGTCCCGATAATCGCCTTCGGACTCGGGCTGTTGATGGAGCGGTTCATCGCTCGGCCGTTCTACGACCGACCGGACACCGACCAGATCTTGGTGACCTTCGGGATCCTGTTGATCGTCCAGGAGTTGATCAGAGCGTTCGTCGGCGGTCGGTCGATCACGTTCTCACGGCCCGACTGGGCTGCGGGAGCGATCAGCCTGGGTCCGCTCGGTACGTACTCCAGTTGGCGCCTCTCGATCATCGCGATCACGGCCGTTCTCGTCCTCTCGGTGTATCTGTACATCGAGTACACCGATGTCGGTCTCGCGGTCCGGGCGGGCACGGAGGACGCCGAGATGGTGAACCTCCTCGGAATCCGCGCGACCAGGCCGTTCCTCGTCATCTTCGGGGTCGGATCGGGGCTGGCCGGCGCGGCGGGCGTCATTGGCGGCCCCGTTTTCAGCGTCGTCCCGGAGATCGGGGTCGGCGTCCTCGTCCCGGCGTTCCTCGTCGTCGTCGTCGGCGGCGTGGGTAGCATACCCGGGTCGGTCGTCGGTGGCCTCCTGATCGGAGCCGTTCAGGTCGGATTACAGATGAACGCTCCGACGTGGTCGTCGGTCGGGATTTACGCCCTCGCTGCGGTCGTCCTCCTGCTTCGTCCCGCGGGACTGATGGGCGTCGTGGAGGTGGACCAATGAGCGAGCAGACCGAAACCGCAACGCCGGCCGAGAGCACGGATTCGACCGGGCTTCTCGACCGGTGGGACGCACTCCGGGAGCGTGAGTCGTTCTCGATCGGGGCGGCGATCGCGTTCGTCGTCGTCTTCCCGATAATCTTCACTAACCTGCCGGTGTACAATGGGTACCTAGGGCTGGTGGAACTGATCTACATCTGGGCGATCTTCGCCATCGGGTTCGATCTCCTGCTGGGCTACACCGGCTTGCTGTCGTTCGGCCACGCCGCCTTCTGGGGCGGCAGCGCCTACGCGGCCGGTCTGTTCAGTGCGAACGTCTCCGGACAGCCGCTACTCATGGTGCTCGTGGGGGTGGTCACCGCGATCGTCCTCGCGTTGATCCTCGGGTTCCTCTCGCTCCGCCGCGGCGGGATATACTTCGCGATTCTGACACTCGCGTTCGGGCAGATGATGTACTTCATCGCGCTCGGTCCGCTGGGTGGGATAACCGGCGGTGAGGACGGCTTCACCGGCGTCACCATCGAACCGTTGCTCGGGGCGCTCGATCTCGAGACCGGCTTCGCGGGCATACTCGGGACGCTCTTCCACGACATCTCGTACGTGCTGTTCGCCGGCTTCTTCGTGCTCGCCGTCGCGGTCGCCGTCCGAATCGTCAGGTCGCCGTACGGAGCGATCTTTCAGGCGATCGACGAGAACGAACAGCGCGTCAGGTTCCTCGGGCTGAACGTCTGGCGATACAAACTCACCGCGTTCGTGCTTTCGGGGGCGTTTGCCGGCGTCGCCGGCGGGCTTCACACGATCCACGCCCAGTACGTCGCCGTCGACTCGCTGTACTGGATCACGAGCGGCGACATCGTGATCATCACGGTCCTCGGTGGGATCGGGTCCGTCTTCGGTCCGGTGGCCGGCACGATCGCGTTCCTGTACGTCGAGAACATCGTCTCGGGTGAGATAGCCTTCTGGCTGCTCGTACTCGGCACACTCTTCGTGACCGTTGTCTGGCTGTTCCCTGCCGGCATCTGGGGAATCGTCACTGGCGTCCGCTCGACTATTCGAAAACAGCTCTCGGGAGATGATTCCTGATGCTTCTGGAAATCGAAGGACTCACGAAAGACTTCGGTGAACTCACGGCGGTCGACGAGGTCGACCTCCAACTCGAGGAGGGCGAATCCCTGAGCATCATCGGGCCGAACGGCGCCGGAAAATCGACGACGGTCAACCTCATCACGGGGCTTTTGAATCCCACTGCGGGGACGGTACGGTACCGCGGTGAGGACATTACCGGCCAGGAACCCCACGAGATCGTCCAGCGGGGCCTGAGCAGGTCGTTCCAGACGGCCTCTATCTTCCCCGACCTGACCGTCGAGCGGAACGCGATTGTCGCCTCTCTGGGCGCCGAACACGGCTCGTTCAGCCTGAACTTCCTCAAGCGCCTCACCGGCTACGACGACGTCGCCGAGCGCGCCCGACAGACGCTCGAGGACATGGGACTGTACGAGCAACGTGACATCAAGGCCGAGTCGCTGCCGTACGGTGACAAGCGCCGCCTCGAGATGGCGCTGGCGCTGGCAAGCAATCCCGATCTGCTCTTTCTCGACGAACCGACCGCCGGGATGTCGCCCGAGGAGACCGACGCCACCGTCGACCTCATCGAGCGAATCAAGGAGGAACGCGGGGTCACGATCGTCCTCATCGAACACGACATGGAGATCATCTTCCGCGTCTCCGATCGCATCGCGGTACTCAACCGCGGCGCGAAGATCGCCGACGGCACGCCCGACGAGATCCGTGGTCAACCGGACGTCCAGGAGGCTTACCTCGGAGGTGTCGAGATATGAGCCTGCTCGAACTCGAGGACGTGAACTCCTACTACGGCGAGAGCCACATCCTCCGGGACGTGACGATGGAGGTCGAGGAGGGACAGATCATCGCCCTGCTCGGTCGGAACGGCGCCGGCAAGACCACGACGCTGCGGAGCATCACGGGGACGACCCCGCCGGAGATACGGAGCGGGACTGTCCGCTACGACGGCACCGATATCACCGGCTGGTCGCCGGAAGACATCTCGGCGCTCGGGCTCTCGCTCGTGCCCGAGGAGCGGCGGATGTTCGGGAATCTGACCGTCGCCGAGAACCTCCACGTTCCGGACATCTCCCGGAACCTGTTGAACCGGATCGGCCGGTCGGTCGAGACCGGCAAGACCGGCCTCTCCGATGAGGCGGTCTACGAACAGTTCCCCCGCCTCGACGAGCGCCGCGAGCAGAAAGCCGGCACACTCAGCGGCGGCGAACAGCAGATGCTCGCCATCGCCCGAACGCTCAAACAGGACACTGATCTACTCATGTTGGACGAACCGTCCGAGGGACTCGCCCCACAGATCGTACAGGACGTCCTCGATATCATCGAGGAAATCGCCGACCAGGGCAAGACGATCCTGCTCGTCGAGCAGAACGCGGCCGCGGCGATCAAACTCGCCGACTACTGCTACGTGCTCGATCAGGGAAGCGTCGTCTACCAGGGGACCGCCGAGGAACTCGGGGCCAACGACGAGGTCAGACAGGAGTACCTGGGCGTATGAGCGGAACGAACACGTCAGGGGCCGGTAGCGATGGGCTCTCCCCCGAGGAGCGGCTCGAAGTCCTCGAAACGGAGGGCGTCGTCGCCGTCCACGAGGACGATACCGTCACGCTCACGATGGAGTTCGAGTCGACCCGGGGTATCTACCACGACTCCTACGCGGACGTCGACGAAGCGGAGTACCACCGGGCGGTCGCGGATGTCTTCGGGTTCAGCCCCGAGGATGCGGCCGAGCGGATCGAGGCGTTCGACGTCACCCGCGAGCAGTTCATCGCACTCCTGGCGCTGAACTCCCACGTCGACGGTGAGTACCCGCTCACTGAGCGGACCGAGATGGCGATGATGATAACGGACCTCGTGCCGCCGTCGCCCGTTCCCGACGCGGTCGTGGAACTCGACGACGACTCCTACGAGGGGTTCCTCTCGGAACACGACCGCGTCGCGGTCATCGTCTGGAAGCGGTTCTGCGATCCGTGTCGGAAGATGAAAGAGGAACTCGACGAGACGCTCTCGGCGCTCCCCGACGACGTCGCGGTCGCTGGCGTCGACGGCGAGGCGACGCCGGAGTTCTGCCGGTCGTTCGGCGTCGAGGCCGCGCCGTCGGTGCTGCTCTTCGCCGACGGCGAACTCCTCACCCTCCTCCGCGGTTACAAGTCGCCCTCGAAGGTCGAGGCGGCTTGTGAGGACGTCTACGCCGACGACTAGCGTCGCTCGGCCCACTCGTTTTTCGGTCGCTTTCCCCGGAGCGTTTCGAAGACCCCTACTCCAGCGCGCGGTCGTACCACGGCGGGCGTTCGACCGAGGTGTTCCCGACGTTCTCCCACCGGATGGTCCGCTCGACGACGACCGTCTCACCGTCGATGGTGCCGACGTACCGCATGTGTATCGACCGGACGAGCCCCGACTGCGACACTGTCGCCGACGCCGACGCGTTCCGGACGGCGGTCACTTCCGAGGGGGCGAACGCCGTCGACGCGTACTCGTCTGCCTCCAGCCGGTACTGCGTCATGTCGCCGGTCCCTTCGGAATCGACCCGCCAGGTGAACGACCCCACCACGTCCCGGACCGTACGGAACACGCTGCCCTGGCGGTCGCCGAAGGGAGCCGTCCTGGTCCAGTAGCGCCACGTCGAGACGCGACCCGGGCCGGATTCGATTTCGTCGTAGGTGGTCTCCCCGTCGCGGGTGAGCTTCCGGATGTGTGTCTCCTCACCGGACCAGAACTCCGCCGTGGCGGGCGGCCGCCCGAGGAACTCCGGGCCGTCCGGTCCGTCGGTCCGCGCTTTCGCGTGGTAGTTACGCTCGTCGTCGAGGTCGACCCGGACGGAGAAGAACGAGTCCAGCGTCCCGTTGGTCCGGACCGTCCGATTGGAGGTCAGGGTGTAGGAAGTCTCCGCTAGGCGGTCGACGTGGGCCGACGCCGTCGCGTCGGGCGCCTCGACGCCCCTGTCGGTCACGCCGGGCGGGTACGACGGGGCCAAAGAGCGCTCCGGTACCGGCGTCACCGTCTCGGTGGACTCCGCCGGTTGGCCCACCGGTAGCCCGCTACAGCCGGCGAGGACGACCAGCAGAGCGACGAGGAGCGCCCGCATACCTAAACCCCACGTCGTATCGACATAAATCCGTTCTGACGGCGGTTTTCGGTTGTCTCACCCGTCTCGTCGCAGCCATGCGGTTTCGGTGTGAGGCCTCGGTGCGAGCGGCGGCGTCTAGCTGTTCCTCAGGCGTCGGGCCACTCGTCGGCGTCCAGCGGCTCCCCCTTGAGGAACGCCTCGATGCCCGCCTCGGCGTCGGCGGTCGTACACAGCCCTGCGAACTGTTCGTTCGAGTACTCCAAGGCGTCGGTGTAGCCCATCCCCGCCATCTCGTAGTAGGCCTGCTTGCCGTGCTGTATCGCGGTCGGGCTCTTCGAAGCGATCGTTTCGGCGTACTCCATGGCTGCCTCGACGTGCTCGCCGGCCGGCGCGACCTCGTTTATCAGCCCCCATTCGCGGGCGGTGTCGGCGTCGATCAACTCGCCGGTCAACAGCAACTCGAGACACCGCTTCCGGACGACTGCGCCCATGAGCGGGACGGCTGGACCCATACAGAAGAGGCCGACCTTCGGCGCAGTCGCGCCGAACATCGTCCCTTCGGCGGCGACGGCCAGGTCGCAGGCGGCAACGAGGCCCAGGCCGTTCGCGGCGGCGTGTCCGTGGGCAGCAGCGATTACCGGAGTCTCCATCCCTGCGATCGTCACGAACGGTTCCTCCATCCCCGCGACCCACTCCTCGTAGGCGTCGCTGTCGTCGTACTCCGCGTGTTCGGTGAGATCGATGCCGGCGGAGAAGGCGTCCCCGGCGCCGTCGATTACGATCGCGCGCACGCCGTCGTCGCCGTCGTGGGCGCGGAGCGCGGCGTCGAGGTCGGCGGCGAGTTCGGTGCTGAACGTGTTCATCGACGCCGGGCGGTCGAGCGTGATTCGGCCGACGTAGCCGTCGGTATCGACCGCGACGACGGCATCATCGCGTACGTTGTCAGGTTGTGCCATACTCGGACCGACGGCGGGTCAGCACAAAATGGTCCCGGCGTCGCTGTGGGGCCGGACCGTCGACGGCATCGCGGCCCCGTCGAGGCGACCCCGTGGAAGGGGCCTGACCGGCGGCGCGACGGGGTCGGGCGCCATCCCCCTCGCGGACGAGCCTCGAATTTTATCCTAATTATGGTGTACGTTCAAGTATGACGACTGTTCACATCCAGAACGCACATGAAGCGCGAAATGCTCACGCTCGACTTCCTGGATCGGGCGGTCGACCTCTACGACGACGTGACTGGCGTCGTCGCCCACGACGGCACGGAATACACCTACGCTGAACTCGACGACCGCGTGAATCGGCTGGCGAACGTCCTCGCCGAGCGTGGAATCGCCAAGGGCGACAAGGTCGCACTGTTGGCGCCGAACACCCACTACTTCATCGAGACGCTCTATGCGACGAACAAACTCGGCGCGGTGTTCGTCCCGATGAACTACCGTCTCACCTCCGGTGAACTCGAGTACATCCTCCGCGACTGCGATGCGGACGTGGTTATCGCCGATTACGACTACGCGGAAAACGTCGAGCAGATCCGCGAGTCGGTCCCCGCCGAGCACTTCATCGGCTACGAGAGTGACCGAATCGAGGGTGACTGGGACGACTACGAGGCTATCCTGGCCGACAGCTCCCCCGCGGCGCCCGAGCGGCCCGATATCGCGGAGGACGACGACGCCAGCATCAACTACACCTCGGGGACGACCGGCGAACCGAAGGGCGTCGTCCGGACCCACCGCACCGAACACTGGCACGCGCTGGTGCTCAACCAGCACATGGAGATTCGCGACGACGACACCTACCTGTGGACGCTGCCGATGTTCCACTGCAACGGCTGGGGACACACCTACGCGATCACCGGTACCGGCGCAACCCACGTCTGCCAGCGGACCTTCGACGCCGAGGACACCTTCGAGCGCGTCCGCGAGTACGACGTCAGCTTCCTCTGCGGCGCGCCGACGGTGCTGAACAACCTCATCCAGTACTTCGAGACGAACGACGTGGTGACGACCGGCGACCGCGACGTCCGCATCGCGACCGCTGGCAGCGCCCCGGCGACCGCGACCATCGAGACCGTCGAGGACGAGTTCGGCTGGCGCATCATCCATATCTACGGGCTCACCGAGACGGCACCCATCATCACGACCAGTAACTCGCCACGACGGCTGGCCGAACGGGGTCGGGACCTGAAAGTAAAGCAGGGCTCGGAGACGCTCTGTACCGACGTGCGGGTCGTCGACGAGGACGGCAACGACGTGCCCCGAGACGGGATGTCAATAGGCGAAATCGTCGTCCAGGGCAATCAGGTCATGGACCGCTACCTCAACAAACCCGAGATTACCCGCGAGGCGTTCAACGAGCGGATCGAGGGCTACTTCCACACCGGCGACCTCGCGACTATCGACGAGGACGGTATGGTCTCCATCCAGGACCGCAAGAAGGATATCATCATCTCCGGCGGCGAGAACATCTCCTCGATAGAGGTCGAGGACGCCCTCTACGCCCACGAGGGAATCCTGAAGGCCGCGGTCATCCCCGTCCCGAGCGAGAAGTGGGGCGAGACGCCGAAGGCGTTCGTCGTCGAACAGCCGGACGCTGACCTCAGCGAGGAAGGCGTCATCGACTTCGTCAAGGAGCGGCTGGCGGGGTACAAGGCCCCGACGAGCGTCGAGTTCGTCGACGATTTCCCGGAGACGGCGACCGGCAAGGTCCAGAAATACGAACTCCGCTCGGAGTACTGGGACGACGAGTCCCGGATGGTCGGACAGGAGTAACCGCTCGGACGCGGTGCCGAAGCGCCGACGCTCGGCTAAGTATTTTAAATCGCTGTCGTCCACCGCCTATTCTGACTGCCCGTGATGGTCAGATTCCTCTGGCGAACTCCCGAATGGGTGTTTATTCAAGGTAAGAAATGTATCGTAAAAACCTAATTCGGACCGTTTTCGCGGTCTCGCGTGCAACGCGGGTTGTCATGCTTAGAATCCCCGCTTATTAGTACCGGTAGTATTTCACCGGATGGAATGTCAGACTCGGAGGATTCACAACTGGAGGCACGGCTCGCCGAACAGGAGGTGTTCGAGCCACCGGAATCGTTCGTCGAGCAGGCCAACGTCTCGGACCCCGCCATCTACGAGGAGTTCGAGGACGACTGGCCGGCGTGCTGGGAGCGCGCCGCCGACTTACTCGATTGGGAGACGGAGTACGACGAGGTACTGGTCGACGACGACGAGCCGTTTTACGAGTGGTTCACCGGCGGCGAGCTCAACGCATCGGCGAACTGTCTCGACCGGCATCTCGACTCCCGCGGCGACGAACTCGCCATCCAGTGGGAAGGCGAGTTGGGCGAGACACGCGCGTACACCTACGAGGAACTCCACCGCGAAGTAAACGAGTTCGCGGCCGCACTCCGCGACCTCGGTGTCGAGGAGGACGACGTGGTGACGATGTACATGCCGATGATTCCGGAGTTGCCGGTGGCGATGTTGGCGTGTGCCCGCATCGGCGCACCGCACTCGGTCGTCTTCGCCGGCTTCTCGGCCGATGCCCTCGCCACGCGGATGAACTCGGCGGAGTCGGAGTATCTGGTCACCTGTGACGGCTACTATCGCCGTGGCGACGGACTCGACCACCTCTCGAAAGCCAACGAAGGGCTGGGTGGCGTCGACCACGAGACGACGACCGTGGTCGTCGACCGCCTCGGCGACGAACTCGAACACGAACTCGGCGCCGACCAAATCGACTACGACGAACTGGTCGCCGACCACGAAGGCGCCGCAGTCGAGCCGGTCACCCGTGACGCCGAGGACATGCTGTTCCTCATGTACACGTCGGGGACGACCGGACAGCCGAAAGGCGTCAAACACACCACGGGTGGGTATCTCTCCTACGTCTCGTGGACTTCGCATGCGGTCCTCGACGTGAAGCCGGAGGACACCTACTGGTGTTCGGCGGACATCGGCTGGATTACGGGCCACTCCTACATCGTCTACGGGCCGCTGGCGCTGGGGACGACCAGCGTCATGTACGAGGGGACGCCGGATTACCCCGACAAAGACCGGATGTGGGATATCGTCGAATCCTACGGT
Organism: Natronomonas gomsonensis; assembly: GCF_013391635.1. GTDB lineage: Archaea > Halobacteriota > Halobacteria > Halobacteriales > Haloarculaceae > Natronomonas > Natronomonas gomsonensis_A. Next base: position 923,401 of record NZ_JACAWU010000001.1, read on the forward strand.
GTCAACCAACTGTACACGGCGCCGACGGCGATTCGAGCGTTCATGAAGTGGGGCAGCGAGTACCCCGAACAGCACGACCTTTCGTCGCTTCGTCTGCTCGGGACGGTCGGAGAGCCAATCAACCCGAAGGCTTGGAAGTGGTACTACAAGCACATCGGCGATGAGTCCTGTCCGGTCGTGGACACGTGGTGGCAGACCGAAACCGGCGGGATGATGATTACGACGTTACCCGGAATCGGGACGATGAAGCCGGGGACGGCGGGGCCGCCGCTGCCGGGTATCGACGCACAGGTCGTCGACACCGAGGGCGCCGAAGTCGAGCCCGGGGAGGCCGGCTACGTGACGGTCAACAAGCCCTGGCCCGGCATGCTTCGGACTCTCTATAAGAACGACGAGCGGTTCCTCGAGGAGTACTGGCAGGAGTATTCGGACGAAGGCGAAGACGAGTGGGTGTACTTCCCGGAGGACGGCGCGAAGATCGACGACGACGGCTACATCACCATTCTCGGCCGCGTCGACGACGTCATCAACGTCTCCGGCCACCGGCTGGGGACGATGGAGGTCGAATCCGCCATCGTCGGCGTGGAGGGCGTCGCGGAAGCCGCCGTCGTCGGCGGTGACCACGACCTGAAAGGCGAGGCCGTCTACGCCTACGTCATCCTCGAAGATGGCTACGAGGAGAGCGAGGAGATGTCCGACCGCATCATCGAGGGTGTCGAGGACGCCATCGGTCCCATCGCCCGGCCCGAACAGGTCATCTTCACCCCCGAGTTGCCGAAGACTCGGTCCGGGAAAATCATGCGGCGGCTACTGGAGGACATCGCGAACGGTGAGGAGCTGGGCAACACGAGCACGCTTCGGAACCCCGAGATCGTCGAGGACATCGAACGGAAAGTCAGCGGCGATTAACCAACCATCCGTTTTCGGCACGAACGCGACACGACACAACAGACAGGAGACTATGACAGAAAACGACACACACACTGACGGCTCTGCGGTGGAGACCGACGGTGGTACGGTAACGAACGCACAGAAGCATCGGGAGACGGACTACCTCGACAGGGAAGTGAACCTGCTGAAGCCGAGTACGCCGTTCATGCGGGACCATCTGAAACTCGTCTGGGGGACGTTCATCGCCTGGACGCTCATCGTGTGGGGGCCGGTGACGGCGACGCGACTCGCCCCCGAGACGATGACTTCCCTCACCGTGTTGGGGTTCCCGCTGCACTACTTCCTCGTCGCCCTCGGCGGGCCGACCGGCGCCCTCGTGTTGGCGGCGGTGTACGCCCGCTCGCGGGACCGACTCGACGAGAAGTACGGCATCGAGCACGGAACGGTCGAAAGTGAACCCAGCGGCGAAGCGACCGCCGCCGACGGAGGTGTTGAGGAGTAATGTTCCCGCTTCAGGCGGAGGCGCTCGACATCTCGTTCAAACTGCTGCCCGCCATCATCGTCTTCCTGATGATGTCGTCGTTCCTCGTCATCGGCTACATCTTCAAGGTGGCCGACACCGAGGGCATGTGGGTCGCCGGCCGTGGAATCGGGAACATCGAAAACGGGATGGCCATCGGTGCCAACTGGATGTCGGCCGCGTCGTATCTCGGATTGGCCGGCTTGGTCGCCCTCTCGGGCTTCTACGGGCTGGCGTTCATCGTCGGCTGGACGACGGGATACTTCATCCTGCTCATCTTCCTGGCGGCACAGATGCGCCGCTTCGGGAAGTACACCGCACCCGACTTCGTCGGTGACCGGTTCAACTCCTCGACGGCACGCGCCCTGGGCGCGTTCACGACGCTGCTCATCGCCTACGTCTACTCGGTCGGACAGGCCCGCGGGATGGGGCTGGTCGGCCAGTACGTCTTCGGCCTCGACATCATCCCGATGATCGTCGTGATGATGACGATTACCGTCGGCTATCTCGCGCTGTCGGGTATGCTGGGCGCGACGAAGAACATGGCCGTCCAGTACGTCATCCTCATCGTGGCGTTCCTCGCGGGCGTCTACGTCGTCGGCTTCTCACAGGGGTACTCGACGATACTGCCGCAGGTCGAATACGGCGCGCTGTTCAGCGAACTGGGCCGGCAGTTCTCCGAGCCGTTCATCGGGGGCAACTCCTACTACCTGTGGGTGGCGACGGCGTTCTCGCTTATCGTCGGCACTTGTGGCCTCCCGCACGTGCTCGTGCGGTTCTACACGGTCGAAAACGAGCGGACCGCCCGCTGGTCGACCGTCTCGGGGCTGTTCTTCATCTGTCTGCTGTACTGGGCCGCCCCCGCGATGGCGGCCTTCGGGGTCGACCTCTTCGCGCAGGTCAACGGCATCTCCCCCGAAGCGGTGTTCAGCGGCGATGCCGCCATGACCGGTGCGGAAGGTGACGTCATCGTCGTCCTCGCCGCACAGTTCGCGGACCTGCCGGCGTGGTTCGTCGGACTGGTCGCCGCCGGCGGGATGGCCGCGGCGATCGCGACGACGGCGGGCCTGTTCATCACGGCATCGTCGGCCGTCGCCCACGACATCTACACGGAACTCATCAACCCCGACGCAACCCAGCGTCAGCAGGTCCTCATCGGCCGTGCGACCATCGTCGCCATCGGCGCGCTAGTGACCGTCACCGCGTTCAACCCGCCGGCGCTCATCGGCGAGTTGGTCGCCTACGCGTTCTCGCTTGCGGGCATCGTGCTGTTCCCGATGTTCTTCCTCGGATTGTGGTGGGAGAACACCAACCGGCAGGGTGCGCTGGCCGGCATGACTCTCGGCCTGCTCATCTGGATTACCTCGATTATCAACAGCGTGCTGCCGAACTACATCGACTCGCTGGCGGCTATCGCCGGTGAGAGTGGCGCCATCGTGCCGATTTACGCACAGTACGTCCCGCCCATCGGGGCGGCGCTCATCGGCACGCCGGTGGTGTTCCTCGTGACCATCGCCGTCTCGCTTGCGACGCCGGAACCGCCGCTGGAGACCAAGCGGTTGGTCCGGCAGTGTCACAGTCCCGAACCGATGCGACAGCAACAGACCGCAGAAGACGTCGTCAGCACCGACGGGGGCGAGACCCCCGCGGACGACTGAACAATGTACGAGAAAATACTCGTTCCGACGGACGGTAGCGAAACGGCCGAAAACGCTGTCGAGCACGCCCTCGACATCGCCGAGAAGTACGGCGCCGAAGTGCACGCGCTGTACGTCGTCGACGTGGACTCGATGAGCCTGAGTCTCGGCGCCGAACAGGTCGACCGACTCCAGCAGGGGCAGTTCGACGAGATGGAGGAGGTGAAGGCCAAAGCCGAGGAAGCGACCGGCTACGTCGCCGACCGCGCCCGCGCACACGGCCTCAAAGCGGTCGAACACATCGCGGGTGGCCAACCCCACGGCGTGGTCGCCGAGTACGCCGAGGACCACGACATCGACCTCGTGGTGATGGGCTCACACGGCCGCTCGGGCGTCAAGCGCGCGCTGCTCGGAAGTGTCACCGAGCGAACGTTGCGCTCGACGCACGTCCCCGTGTTGGTCGTCGACGTGCGAGAAGACGAGGAGTGACGCTCGGTCCGAACGCGGCCGACTGACCTCGGGTTCGACTCTTTTCCCCGCATCGCGGGGGCATTTTTATTCGCTCGCGTCGCGGAGTGACGAGTATGGCCGAAGGAGACACCCTCATCAACGCGATAATCGGCGGCGTCGCCTCGATAGTCCTCTCGTTCATCCCGCTGTCGCCGGTGTTGGGCGGGGCGGTAGCGGGTTATCTGCAGGGCGGCTCCCGAAACGACGGGCTCCGGGTCGGCGCGTACTCGGGGGTCGTCGCGGCGATTCCGCTGGCGCTGTTCTTCGTCTTCGCCGTCGTCGTCTTCGGCGCGTTCGGGATTTTCGCCGCCGGTCCGGGCGGCGCTGGCAGCGGTGCCGTCGGCGGGACCGTCTTATTACTGTTCGTCGTGGTGTTCGGTCTCGTCGTCGCAGCCATCTACACCGTCGGATTGGGCGCCGTCGGCGGCTGGCTCGGCAATTACGTCAAGTACGACACCGACCTGCTGGAGTGACGTGGCGGTCGCTCGGTGCGTGACGAAAGGGGAGAGCGCAAAGGGGAAGGAGCGTGCGCCCACCCATCCTCCAGGCGTCGATGGGGGTGGCCCCCTAATGGGCTTTGTGCTCCCGTCGGTCGCCTGTCTGACGGCTGTCTGTCGCGCCCTCTTGCGGTTTTGGTGCTTCGCTGGGGTCAGTATTCGGTGCCCTTTCGGGCCCGCTGGCCGGCGTCGATGGGGTGTTTCTCCTTGCGGACGTTCGTCACGAGATCGGCCGAATCGAGGAGGTACTCGGGTCGCTCGTGGCTTCCCGACAGCACCAACTCCAGTCGGTCGGGTTTGGTCTCGACGAACTCGACGACCGATTCGGGGTCGACGAGGCCGCGGTCGGCGGCGTACAGCAGTTCGTCGAGGATGAGCATGTGGACCCCCTCGTCGGGCTCTGAGTCGGGTGAAAACGGCGTCGTGAGGTCGGCGGACCTCGCACCGTCGAGGAGTTCCTGGGCGCGCTCGAATCCGGCTTGGGCCTCGGCCGCGTGGTCGCGTTCTTCGGTGCCGTCGTTCATCGCGTGCCAGCCGTAGTGGCCCAAATTCTCGTAGGTGAGGCCGGGCATGGCGGCTATCGCGTTGTACTCCCCACGGACGTCCTCGACGCTGTCGGCGCCGCCCTTCATGAACTGGAGGACGTGGACGCGGAAGCCGTGGCCGGCGGCGCGAAACGCCATCCCCAGCGTCGCGGTGGTCTTTCCCTTGCCGCCGCCCCACCACACCTGCGTGAGGCCGAACTCTTCGGGTGCGGCGGGTTCGATGTCGCGGGCCTCCGGGGTCCGTCCCTTCCCGGGCGTGTTCCGGTCGGTCATAGCCGAGTGTTGTCTCGGCCGCACAAGGTCCTGTCGTCGTCGGATGGTTCAGAGGCGTTCCGGAGTTACTCCGTCAGCGCCATCTCGAAGTCGTCGACGGGGATGACGGAGTAGTCGACCGACAGCACGTCGTTGGTCGCGCGAATCTTCCCGACGAACGTCGATATCTCCTCGAGTTCGCCTTCGAGAACGAACAGTTCCATACAGTAGTGGTCGCCGACGTGGTTGTGGACGTTCGAGACCACGGTGTGTTCGTGTTCGTGGCGAATCTCCATCATCCGCTGTTCGGCGCTGGAGGTCTCGTGGTCGAAGACAACGGTGACGACGCCCATCAGGTCACGCCCCTCCAGTTTCTGGTCTTCGAACTCGCCCAGGAGGTTCCGCGACGCTTCACGAACGACTTCGCTGCGGCCGGTGTAGCCGTGCTCGTCGGCGAACTCGTCGAGGCAGTCCAGCAACGACTCCGGCATCGAGACGCTTACGACGGTCATATATTAAAGCAGCGGGTGTATTCTGTTAAAGATTACGTAACACCTGGGTTGGGCGGTCGCTCACTCGCTTCGTTTCTCGACGCCGGCGTGGCTGGTCGTCGTTAGTACTCGGTGCCACGGTCGCCGTCGCTTCGGTTCCCGTGTCACTCCTCTGGTTCGACGCGGCCGAGTCGGAGGGCGTTGCCCGTCACCGCGAGGCTCATCCCCATGTCGCCGACGACGACGGCGACGATGACGGTGACGTAGCCGAGCGGTGCGCCGGCGGCGAGGACGGCCTTCACCGCGAGGCTGGCGGCGATGTTCTGCTTGATGACGCCGTTGGCCTGCCGAGCTAATCGGAGACAGTAGGGGACGCCGTCGAGGTCGTCGGCCATCAGCGCGATGTCGGCGGTTTCGAGGGCGGTGTCGGTGCCGGCGGCGCCCATCGCGATGCCCACGTCGGCGCGAGCGAGCGCGGGGGCGTCGTTGACGCCGTCGCCGACCATCGCGACGGTGTCGGTCTCGGTTAACCGCTCAATGCGGTCGAGTTTCTCCTCCGGCAGCAGGTCGGCGTGGACCTCGTCGATGCCGACCGACTCGCCGACGGCGCGGGCGGTCCGCTCGTTGTCGCCGGTGAGCATGACCGTCCGGACGCCGGCGGTCTCCAGCGCCGTGACGACGCCCTCGGCTTCCGGTCGAATCGTGTCCGCGACGGCGACGACGCCGAGCAGTTCCTCGGCAGTCCCGACGATGACGACCGTCTTACCGTCGGACTGGAGGTCGGCGATGGTGTCCCCACGGAGGTCGACACAGCCCGGGCGGTCGCAGTCGGGGTCGGCCCGTTCGGCGACCGAAGCGCCGCCGTCGGTCCGGACGTGGGCGTGGCCGAGGTCGTGGCCCAACTCCTCGAACAGCGCGGGCTTGCCGACGTAGTAGGTGGTTTCGATGTCGCCGCGGACCCCGCGGCCGGTGAGGTTCTCGAAGCCGGTGGCGTCCGGCATCTCGACGCCGTCGTCTTCGGCGCGGTCGACGATGGCCTCGCCGATGGGGTGTTCGCTGTACCGTTCGAGGGCGGCGGCGATTCGAAGCACCTCCTCTGCGTCCCTGTCGGCCGCCGGCACCACGTCGGTCACCGAGAGTTCGCCGGTCGTCAGTGTCCCCGTCTTGTCGAAGGCGACCGTGTCGACCTCGCCCATCCGTTCGAGGTGGTCGCCGCCCTTCACGAGGACGCCGTTGCGGGCGGCGCTCGTCAGTCCCGAAACGACGGTCACGGGCGTCGAGATGACGAACGCACAGGGGCAGGCGATGACCAGCAGCGTCAGTCCGCGGACGAACCACGTTCCCCACTCACCGGCGAAAAACAGCGGCGGGATGAAGACGGTCGCCAGCGCGCCGGCGACGATGACCGGCGTGTAGTACCCCGAGAACCGGTCGACAAACTGCTCGGCGTCAGTCTGTCGGGATTCGGCTTCCTCGACGAGGTCGATGACGCGTGCGAGGGTCGTCTCGTCGCCGGCTGCGGTCGCGAGCACTTCGAGGTAGCCCCCCTCGACGACCGACCCGGCGTACACCTCGTCGCCGTCTCGCTTGTCGGCGGGGACGGACTCGCCCGTGATTGGTGATTCGTCGACGGCCGACTCCCCAGCGACGACTTCGCCGTCGACCGGGATACGCTCGCCGGGGCGGACGACGACCACGTCGCCTGCCTCGACGTTGGCGGCGGGAATCGTCTCCTCGCCGTCGTCGCGTTTCACCGTCGCCGTGTCGGGCGACAGCGCCAGCAACTCCCGCATCGACTCCCGGGTGCGGTCCATCGCGTGGGCTTCCAGCAGTTCCGCGAGGCTGAAAAGCACCGCCAGCGTCGCCGCCTCGACGTAGTAGCCGACGCCGAGCGCCGCGAGGATGGCGACGCCCATCAGCAGGTCGATGTCGAGTTCCCTGAGTTTCAGGGAGCGATAGCCCGCCCGGACGACCGGCACCCCGGCGACGGCCGCGGCGGCGATATACAGCACGTCCGACAGCGTCGTCTCCCGGAGGACGTCGACGACGAGCGGGTCCGGAACCGGGCCGACGCTGACGATTGCGCCGAGGAGGAGCGCCACGGCGCCGGCGTAGGTCGCGTAGGCGCGGTCGCTCCGCCAGACGGCGGTGCCCTCGGTCAGTCGTCCCTCGGTGTCGGTCACCTCGTAGCCGGCCGCTTCGATGCTCGAGACGAGCGCCCCGACGTCGACGGCGTCACCGTCGTACTCGACGACGACTACGCCGGCGGTCGGTCGGGTCTCGATTTCGACGACGCCGTCGACGCCCTCCAGTGCCGAGTGCACCTTCCCGGCACAGGACGAGCAGTCCATCTCGGGGGCCGACAGCTCGACGCGTTCCGTACTCATTAATTCGTCCTACGCATCCACCCCGGATAGCGTCTCGGTTGGTGTGTACCAACTCTTCGGGCTACTCGACGTATCGTTTTGCCAGCCACGCCTCCGCCCGCCGGAGGCGATACGACAGTGTCGACCCCGGAATACCCAACTGTTCGGCGAGTTCGTACGTCTCAATCTCCCGGGGCGTCTCGTAGTAGCCGGCGTCGACGGCGGCGGCCAGCGCGTCCGCCTGCTTCGGGGGCAACTCGGCGTCAGGGTCGGGGTCGGGGTCGGAGACGCGTTCGAACTCGATGTCGGCGTCGGCGACCGCTCGGACGTCCTCGACGAAGGCGCCGACGGGGCCGTCGGGTGCCAGCGCTCGCCAGCGCTGGCGGCGTCCGCGCCACGTCTCGTCCAAGACGACGCCGTCGCCGAAGTGCTCGCGAGCGAGATGCGGCACGGAGTCACAACTCGGCGTCCGCTCCCAGTAGGAGTACAGGACGAGCGAACTCTCCGAGCGGTCCAGAACCGTCGTCTCCCAGGCGCCGTCACAACCGTCCCGGACGAGACAGTCGGTGAAGTACCGCGCCCCGGCGAGGTCCTCGAGTTCGTCCAGTGCCGCCCCGGGACCGGTCGCGCGGTCGACCCGCCACAGCGCCGATTCGGTGACGTGACAGGCGAGCGAGCGAATGCGGGCGCTCGGGTACTGGGCAAGGAGGTCCGCGACCGGGTTCATCCCGGGCTCGTGGACCACGGTGAAGACGATTTCGCGCATTGGTCGGGATTGTGGTTCGTCGGGCAAGACGGCGTCGGTGACCCGGGGCCGTCCCCGGCGTCCACTGGCGCGTCACTCGAGGTCGAACACGCTCGCCCGGTCGTCGGTCGAGACGCCGTAGCGGGCTTCCGCGGTGGTGGGTGGGTCCTCGTCGTCGTATCGGGAATCGAGACTCGCCCGGACGGCCTCGCGGACGCAGGCGCGGGCGGCCGCCCCGACTTCGGTCGCGCTGCCGGCGAACGTCGAGGGGTCGCCCGTCGGGTCGGTCCCGACGACGACGGCGTCGCTCGTGGTCCCCGGAACGTCGACGGCATCCAGGAGCGTCGCGGCCTTCGCCTCGACGGTGGTGGCGAGCAACCCAGCGAGGGAGCCGTCGTCGAGTGCCCGCGTCGTTCCGACGAAGACGTTGACGGTGCCGGGTCGCCACGCCCCTTCGGAGTCGCCCCCTGTTTCGGGTCGAACGCCCTCCGGTCCCATCGGGAGTTCGGCGGGGTTCGAGACGCCGGCGGTGACGACGGCTTCGACGGGGCCGCGGCGGGCGCCGCGGGCGTGGCGCTGTGAGACGCCGGTCAGAAGCGTGGGGCCGTCGGGTCGGTCGCCGAGCCGCTCGGCAGCGTAGGCCGCGAGGTCGGTGCGGTCGAACCCCTCCTCGACGGTGAGGTTGTGGGCGGCGTCGGCGTCGTGATACCCGCCGTCGAAGCCGTTCGAGAGCCAGCGGGTTCCCGGTCGACGGAGCGTGAGTCGGTCGTCGGTGCGGTCGAACTCGAACACGCTATCGCACCTCATCGAGAACCGATAGCAGGCGGTCGGTCGCCTCGCGGGTCCGGACGGCGATGCGGACGTGAGAGGCGAGGCCCCGGAACGTCGTCGCGTCGCGGAGGACGACGCCGCGGTTTCGGCAGGCGTCCAGCAGGTCGGTGGGGTCCTCGCCGACCTCGACGAGGACGAACGGCGCCTCGGAGTGCCGAACGTCGAAGCCGCGGTCGATCAGTCCCGCCCGGAGGTATTCGCGTTCGCGCTCGACGCGGCGGCGGGTCTCGGCGACAAACGCTTCATCGCGCATGGCGTGAGCACCGACGGCGGCGGCGGGACCGCCAAGCGACCACGCCGGCCGGGCCGTTTCGAGTCGAGCGAGCGACTCCCCGTCGACGACCGCAAAGCCCGCCCGGAGGCCGGGCAGGCCGAACAGTTTGGTGAGCGAGCGGGCGACGACACATCCCTCCCGGCCGGCCAGCGAGTCGCGGTCGGTAAAGCCGAGAAACGCCTCGTCGGCCAACAGGACGGTGCCGGCCGCCGCACAGCGGTCGGCGAAATTGGCGAGGTCGTCTTTCCCGTAGCAGTCGCCTGTGGGGTTGTTCGGCGTACAGACGACTGCCATCGCGTACTCCGAGGGGTCACAGTCGAGCAGTTCGTCGTGGGCGACGAACTCGGGGCGGCCGCCGGCCAACTCGACCTCGCGGGCGTACTCGCCGAAGGAGGGGTACGGAACGAGTACGTCTTCGCCGGGGGAGACGGTGACGCCGATGGCGAGGCGGATGGCCGCCAGTCCGCCGGCGGTCGGGACGACCGATTCGGGCGAACAGCCGACGTAGTCGGCGGCCGCGGCCCTGAAATCCGGGTAGTCGTCGTTGGGATACGAGCGGGCCGACTCGAATGCGTCATCGTAGACGGCGCGTGTCCCGTCGGGGACGCGCGGGTTGATGTTCGCGCTCAAATCGAGGGCGTCGGGGTCGTCGCTGGAGCCGTGGGGGACGCGTTCGGCGCCGTCGACGCTGTCAGGGTCCACGCGCCAGCACCTCCGCGAGTTCGGCGTCGCCGGGGTGGTTGACGTTGACCGCAAGTCGGGCGTCGTAGCTGACGCGGATGGTCTCCGCATCGCCGCCGACGACGTTCAGTCCCGTCGGCGAGCACTCGCGTCCGCCGTGGGCGCGGGTCGTCTCGGCGCTGACACCGAGGGCTTCCTTCAACGCGGTCGGGACGCAGACTGTCAGGGAGTCGGATTCGTGGGCCTCCAGTGTCCGGTCGACGACCTCGCTGGCCAGAAGCGGGAGGTCGGCGACGACGGTGAGAACCGGCCCTTCGACGGTCTCCAGCGCCGCGCCGAGGTCCTCGACGTACCCGTCGCCGGGGGCCTCTATCAGGGGAACACGACCGCCGAGGTGGGCGGTCGTCTCGGGGACGTGCGGGGAGGTGACGGCGTGGACGGTGTCGATTCGGCTCTCCGTGACGGCGTCGAGAACGCGGTCGACCATCGGTTCGCCGGCGATTTCGAACAGGGGCTTCTCGCCGCGGTCGAGGCGGGTTCCGCGGCCGCCGCACATCAGAACTGCGTCCATGCTATCACCCCCACGAGCAGCGCGGCGACCCGAGCGAGCTCGTTGGCCGCACCGAACACGTCGCCGTTGACGCCGCCCAACGCGGCCTCGGCCCAGCCGACGAGGCCGTAGGCGACGAGCGGTCCGGCGGCGACGGCGAGGACGGTCGGCACGCCGCCGAAGAGCGCGGCGGGCACCGAGACGACGGCCGGCCCGAGCAACAGCGCGGGGTCGGCGTTGCGCGTGAACTGCGAGCCGAGTCCCTCGTGGGCGGCGGTGCCGAGACAGGCGACGGTCGCCATCGCGAGTTTCGCGCTCACCTCCGCGGCGACGACGAGCGTGACGAGAAAGACGGCCCCGACCGGCAGGCCCGCCACGCTCACGGCGCCGAGTCCGAGAGTGACGACGACGACGGCGACCGCCCCGACGGCGCCGACGCCCGTGGTCGTGTCCTTTAAGGCGTCCCGGCGGTCGTCACCGTCGTGTATCGCGGCAGCATCGCCGAGGTCGGCGACGCCGTCGAGGTGGTTGACGCCCGTCAGGAGGTAGACCCAGAGGAGGTAGACGGCGGCGACTGCGGCCGCCTGGCCATCGAGGAGGACGAACGGGATTGCCAGCAGCAGGCCGACGAGGTAGCCGACCGCGGGGAAGGCCGCGGGAATCTCCTGGAACCGCAGCCAGTCGCGTTCGGAGCTCGAAAGCGGGAGTCGGGTGCAGAAGGCGAGGCCGCCGCGGACGGCGCCGGGGAGTTCGCTCAGAGCCACAGTATCACCCCGAAGAGCGCGACGACCACGTAGATTGCGATGCCGGCTCTCGTGACCGTCCGGATGGCGTCGTGCCCCTCGGCGACCGTCGGGAAATTCGCCACCTCGTTGAGGACGTACGTTCCCGGTTTCTCCAGCCGGAGGTTGTGGGCGGCGGCGACCGACCCCATCGGCCACCCGGCGTTCGGCGACTCCGGAACCGAGGCGTACCGACGGGCCCGCCCCGGAGCGTCGGGGTCGCCCGCCGCAAGCCCGAGAACGACGGCGCTGAGGCGGGCGGGGACGAACATCACGAAATCATCGAGGCGGGCGCTCGCCCAGCCGAACGCACCGGGGTAGCCGAGCATCGAATCGAGCGTGTTGACGCATTTGACGTACGTCGCGGCGGCCGCCGCGGCGGGCAGCGAGACGAGCGCAAACAGCGCGAACGCCAGAATCGGCGCGAGAAAGCCGTCGGAGAAGTTCTCCGCGGCGCTTTCGACGGCCGCACTCCGGAGGAGTTCCGGCGAGAGGTCGGCGGTGTCCCGGCCGACCAACGCGAGCAGCGCCTCGCGGGTGGCTTCGGGGTCGGCCTCGCTTCCCTCGATGGCCTGCTCGGCGGCGTCGACGAGCAGTCGGAGACTCGACGTCGACCACAGGACGAGACCGGCGAAAACGGCCGTGACGATGCCCGAAAGCAGGGTCGTCGCCCATATAGCCGCATAGACGGCCGCGGCGGCGGCCAGCGGGAGGCCGACAGCGACGGCGGTTCCGGCGAATTTCGGCCGGCGGTACTCGCCGTCGACCGCATCGACGAGGCGGCCGAACAGCGTCACCGGGTGGTACTTCGCCGGCGGTTCCCGGAGCGTCCAGTCCAGCCCCGCCGCCAGCAGGACGGCGACGGTGACACCGGGGAGAACGTCCATCACGGTCCGGCCTCCAGTCGCGATTCGAGCGCCGACAGCGGCACCTCGCCGACGTTCACGAACCGGCCCCCCAACTCCTCGATGCCGCCGTCGGTTGCGGGGTCGTCGCCGACGTGGACGAGGTCTTCGACCGACGTATCGAGGCGGCGGGCGACCGTCTCGAAGGCCCGCCCGTCGGGCTTTCGCCAGCCACAGCCGACGCTCGTGACGACGGCGTCGAAGGCCTCGTGGAGGTCGGCGCGAATCAGGGTCCGACGGGCCAACTCCGGGACGCTGCAGTTCGAGCAGACGCCGACCGGGCCGAACTCGCGGGCGGCGGCGATGGCCTCGCGAGCGCCATCGCGTCGCGTCACGTCGGGGTCGAAGGCGGCGACGACCGACCGCCTGGCGGCGTTGTTCGGCGCGTCGACGCCGCGGGAGGAAAGCGCCGCCGAGACGTGTGCCGGCAGCGGGACCTCCGCGCCGTCGGGGGCGTCGATGTGGACCTCTCGGTAGGCGTCGCCGAAGTCCTCGGGCACTGAAACGCCGCGTTCGCGGAGTTCTGTGGCGACGGCCGCCGCTGGGTCGGCGGGCGTGTCGCAGTCGACGAGCGTCCCGAAGAGGTCGAAAGAGACTGTCACTGGCCGGTGTTATCGTGGGAGACGACTTCAAGCGTTGGGTCCGCCCGCCGGTCGGTCTACTCGACGCCGGCCGTCTCGACGACAGCGAGGAGTTCCTCCCGAAGTGAGTCGGTTCGGGCGGCGACGAACCACTCCGCTCCCGAGGCAGTCTCCAGTCCAGCCTCGCGGACGAACAACTCGCCGAGGCGCTGCTCTTCGGCGTCGGGTCGGTAGGACACCGCGCCGTCGATGCGGCCGCGGGCGAGGAGGCCCCAGTGGAGGGCGGGGCTCCAGCTCTCGAGTCGGCGCTTACAGCGAGTCTCGATGTCGCGGTTGATGCGCTCGGAGACGGCCGCGGTCTCGGGGTCGCGTTTTACGTCGTGGCCGATGACGGACATCACGGTCGCCGCCGATGCAGGGGGGCCATCATCGCTCGCTGCGGTTTCGGCGGTGTTCACCGGCCGACCCTTGTACCGCATTCCGTCGCCACGAACCGCGACGTAGAGGTCGTCCGGGACCGGTGCGTAACTCACCGCAACCTCCGGTTCGTCGTCGACGAGGTACGTCGCCGCCGTCGCGAACGTCGGCAGGCCGGCCTCGAAGTTGTTCGTCCCGTCGAGGGGGTCGACTATCCAGCGGCGGTCGTCGTCGCCGGCGTGGGTGCCCGATTCCTCGGCGTCGATGCGATGCTCGGGGACCGATTCCTCGAGGACGGCGAGCATCCGGCGTTCGGATTCGGTATCGGCGCTGGACTTCACGTCGTATGCGAGATACGTCGCGTCGGTGTCGCCGGTCGCGAACGCATTCCGGAGGTATCGGCCGCCGGCGAGACAGGCCTCGACGGCGACCGTTTCAGTCGTCTCGGACATGGAATCGTGGCCTCTCCCGCGGTCGCGAAAACGCTATCGGTGGCGCGTCGGCCGTCACCGAATCACGTTCGCCTCTAGGTCCCGTGGGTAATAAGTGAGCCACTCGATGCCGTCGTCGGTGATGGCGATGGTGTCGGAGTGGCGGTACCCCTCCGTGTCGGTGTAGATTCCGGGTTCGATGGTGTAGACGTGGCCCGGCTCCATCGCCGCATCGGCGGCGTCGTAGCTCGTGTGGTCGGCCTCGCAGTGGTCGCCCCATCCCCGGTCGATGTAGGGTGGTTCGTGGGCGCCCAACCCGATGTTGTGGCCGACGTGGTGCTGTGCGAGGTCGGCGACCCCTTGCTCTTCGAAATAGGCCGTGACCTCGCTGTCGACGTACTCCAGCGCGACGCCGGGGCCGAGCGATTCGATGGCTATCGTCTGGGCTTCGAGCATCACCTCGAAGTACTCGCGCTGTCGGTCGCTGGGTTCGCCGACGAACATCGTCCGCTCGAGCTCCGAGAAGTAGCCGTCGACGTTGGCGGTCGCACCCGTAATCAGTACGTCGCCCTCGCGGAGTCGCTGATTCGGCGTGTGGCCGTGCGGGAGGGCGGTCTCCTCGGCGGAGATGTAGCCGGCGTGGACGGGGCCGTCACCGCGGGCGCGTTCGACGTAGCGGTCTCCAAGCGTATCGAGCATCGCCCGGGAGGCGTCCGTTGAGGCCCGCTGGCTGACCGTCGTCGGGTGGGCGCCGACTTCGGTGTAGTCGGCGAGATACCGGTGGCCGAGGTTCGCCCACTTCGCGGACTCCCGTATCAATTCGATTTCGGCGTCGCTTTTCGCCCACCGCATCCGACTCACCCAGTCCTGGGTGTCGACGGCGAGGAACTCGCTCAACAGCGGTCCCTGATACCCCATCACACCGGGGGCGCCGTCGCCGTCGGCGGCGACCGACTCGACGCCGAGCTCCGACAGGGTTCCGGCGGCCGTCTCGATGGGATTGCCGCCGGGGTAGTCGAAGTACGAGTCGACGCGGTCGATTGAGTCGACGGACTCGGCGCGTTCGACCTCCAGTCGGGGGACGGTCAGCGCGACGGCGTCGTCTGTCACCGCCAACACGACGGGGCGCTCCGTCTGGATGTGGGCGAAGCCGGTGAGGTACTCTATCGAAGTCGCGCCGAACCAGACGCCGGCGTCGGCATCGGAATCGTCGATACGTTCCCTGACGGCTGCGAGGCGGTCGTCGAACTCCGATTGCGGGAGTCGCGTGCTCATGGCTCAGTCTGGGTCGCTCTCGGGCAAAAGGGTTCGTTCGAGCGGTGGGTCGGTCAGCGAGTTCCACGAAACTACCTTGGTTGCCGCGTGTGTGGCACTCCCATGACCGACGCGACGGCCATCGACGTCCCCGAGTCGTCCCGGCCCTTTCGGTACGACGGGAAGGTATCTCCCGGCGAGAAGCGACACTTCCGATACGAAATCAGCGAGACGTACCTCGGCGACCCCGTCGAGGTGCCGGTCACGGTCATCAACGGGTCCGAACCGGGGCCGCGACTCTGTCTGACCGCGGCGATTCACGGCGACGAACTCAACGGCGTGAAGGTGTGTCAACAGGCTGCCAAGCGATACTCGCCGGCCGACATCCACGGAACGCTCGTCGTCGTCCACGTCGTCAACGTGCCGGGGTATCAGGCCCAACAGCGCTACATCCCGATTTACGACCAGGACCTCAACCGCTCGTTTCCGGGCCAAGAGCAGGGGAACACGGCCTCACGGATGGCCCACGAGGTGTTCGAGCGGTTCGTCCGACCGTGTGACCTCTGTCTGGACTTCCACACCTCGACCCGCAATCGGACGACGATGTATCACGCCCGCGCGAACGTCTCGGACCCGGCCGTCGAGCGGTTGACGAGGGCCTTCGGCGCGAACCTCGTCCTCTCGGGGACGGGCGATAGCGGGTCGCTTCGGGCCGTCGCGACGGCCTCGGGAACGCCGACGGTCGCCGTCGAGATGGGGAAGGCCCACCGGTTTCAACCGACGCTCATCGAGAAGGCGCTGGCGGGCGTCGAGTCGGTGCTCGCGGAGTACGACATGCTGCCCGGACGCCCGGTGTTGCATCCGGGGTGGCGACGGGTCATCGGCGACGACACCGAAAAGTCGTGGCTCCGGGCGGACACCGGCGGCCTCGTCGACATGCAGTGGGGCCCCTACCCCTTGGTCCGGGCCGGCGATACCATCTGTACCATCACGGACCACTTCGGCGAGGAGGAACACGCCGTCTCGGCGCCGTTCACCGGCCTGCTCGTCGGCGTCCTCGAGAACCCGGTCGCACTGCCGGGGCATCCGCTGTGTCACCTCGCGGCGGTCGACGACGATACGTGTGCGGAAATTCAGGCGGAAATCGAGAGCGGCGAGTTCGATGGCTATCGGGTCAACGGCGGCCGCTGGCGGGCGGGCGAGGAGGACTGATTACTCCCCTACGGCGCCACGGAACTCGAAGCGGGCACCGCCGGAATCGCTTTCGGTGACCGACACCTCCCAGCCGTGGGCCTCGGCGATGGTGTCGACGATTGCGAGGCCGAAGCCGGTACCGCCGGCGGTGGAGTAGCCGGATTCGAGCACCGCCTCACGCTCGCCGTCCGGGATGCCGACGCCGTCGTCTTCGACGTAGAAGCCATCGGGCAGGGGGCCGACTGTGAGCGTCGAGGCATCCTCGCCGTGTTCTACCGCGTTCCGAAAGAGGTTCTCGAGCAGTTGTCGGAGTCGCTCGGGGTCGGCCTCGAGGGTCGCGGTTCCGTCGAATTCGAGCGTGAGGTCGTCCGTGTCCGTGGTCTCCCACGCCGTCTCGGCGGCGCTTCCCAACTCCACGGCGATGGGGTCGCCGGTCAACTCCCCCTGTCGTGCCAGCGCGAGCAACCCTTCGATGAGTTCCTCCATTCGGTCGTGGGCGCGCTCCAACGCCTCGAAGTGTTCCTCCTCGCCGGTCATCCGCGCGAGGTCGAGGCGGCCGCGGGCGACCGACAGGGGGTTCCGGAGGTCGTGGGAGACGACGCTGGCGAACTGGTCGAGGCGTTCGTTCTGCCGGGCGAGTTCCCGCTCGCGTTGCTTCTGTTCGGTGATGTCGGTGTAGATGGCGTAGCCACGCGTCGACTCGCCGCTGACATCGTGTGGGACCACGTGGAGGATGAAATCCCGGAGGCCGTCGTCGGTGAGTCGGCGGACCTCGCCGTGGAACCCCTCGCCTTCGCGTATTCGCTCGTTGTACTGGATGGCTTCGTCTCTGGATTCCGGGGGGACGATGAACGCATCGAGGTTCTCGCCGGTCACCGCGGCCTCGTCGTAGCCGAACACGTCCTCGAAGGCCGGGTTCGCTCGCTCGACGACCGCCTCGCCGCCGCGAATGACCGTCTCGACCGTCGGGTCGGGGATGTTCTCGAACAGCGCCTGGAGGTCGTCGCGCTCCCGCCGGAGCGCCTCCTCCTTTGCGGCGCGGTCCAGTGCGGCCTCGGCGTTGGCGGCGAGTATCGTCGCCAACTGGATGTCGTGTGCATCGAAGGCGTCGGATTGAGTGGCGCCGATTATCAACACGCCGTGGTCGCCGAGCGGGAAGTACGCCGCCGAGCGGACGTTGCCGCGGTCGAAGTCGTCGCGCTCCGAGAGGTCGCTCTCGACGCGCGGTTCCCCCTCGCGGAACGCCGCTCCGGCGGGGGTGCCCCTGGAGACGTCCCGCGGTCGTTCGGGGAGTAGCCGTTTTGCTTCCGCCGTCGTCGACGCCACCAGGAGCGCGCCGTCGTCTTCGAGACGGACCGTCGTAATCGGTTGGCCGAGTATCTCCTTCGCCGCGTCGGTGGTCAACGACGCGATGCGGTCGCAGTCGCCCTCACTCATCAACTCTCGGGCGGATTCGTGGAGTCTGCGGAGTCGGTTGTCGGTTCGGTCCTCGCTGCTCCGGAGAACGCCGACGGTGCCGCGGAACTCGTCGCCGTCCGTGAGCAGGGCGACGTGGTTCTCCAACTCGAGGTGCTCGCCGTCGGCCGCACGAATCGTGATGTCGTAGGTCGCGGTGTCCGACTCTTCGGAGGCGAGTAACTCGCGGACGACGGCCCGTCCGCGTTCGATGTCCTCGGGCGTGAGCAGCATCTCGACGTGCTCGCCGACGATGTCGTCGGGGTCGTAGCCGGTCAGTGCCGTCGCCCGCTCGTTGAACGTCGTGACGTAGCCGTCGGCGTCGGTTGTGTACACCGGGTCGCCCATCGCGTCGACCAACCGCTCGTATTTGGCGAGTTCCCGCTCGTGGCGTTTCCGCTCGGTCACGTCGGTGATGAACCCCTCCAGGGCGACCAACTCGCCGTCCTCGAAGACGCCGCGACCCTGCTCCCACATCCACCGCGTCTCCCCGTCGGCGTCGGCGATGCGGTACGTCGTCTCGAAGGGTTCGCGGTCGTCGAGGGCGGCTTGGACGGTGTTCCAGAGTCGTTCCTCGTCGTCCCTGAGAATGTCCGCCCACTTCAGGTCCCTTTCGAGGAACGACTCGGGGTCGTAGCCGGTCAACTCGGCGACGTTGCCACTCATGTACTCCATCGGCCACTCCGGTTCGTTGCGGCAGCGATACACGATGCCGGGGAGGTTCGAGACGAGCGTCGACAGCATCCGCTCGCTCTCTTCGAGTGCGACTTCGGTCCGGCGCTCGGCGACGGCGTGTTCGATGCGGTTCGACAGGACGGTGAACTGCTCGGCGCTGGCTTCCTTCTGGAGGTAATCCGTGACACCCGCGCTGATGGCGTCGCTGGCGATCTCCTCGCTTCCCTTCCCGGTAAAGAGGATGTACGGGAGGTCGGGGTCGCGCTCGCGAACCGATTCGAGCAACTCCAACCCGTTGGTCTTCGGCATGTCGTAGTCGGAGACGACGCAGTCGACCGATTCGTCGAGCCGGTCGAGTGCGGCGGTGGCTCCCTCGGCAGCGACGACATCTATCCCCTCCCGTTCGAGATATCGCTGTGTCAAATCGCGGAAGGCGTCGTCGTCGTCCACGTGAAGGACGCGAATCCCCGACGTCACACCCGTACTGTGCGACAGCGCCGATGTTAAGCGTATTGGGCGACTCAGCCGTGTGACTGCCCCGATCCCAAACCGTTGCTCAGCCGACCGAAATCGGCCGCTTCGGCGACTCGCCACCCGGCCAAGCCGGCGAGCAGCACCGTCGCCCAGAGTCCGGGTTGTAACACCGGAGCGGCGTCGAGCAGGGCCGCTCCGAAGGGCAGTCTGTCGGGAAGCACCTCGACGAAAAGATAGAGTCCGTAGGCGTGGGTGGCGGCCAACCCCACCGCGAGGACCGGCACGGTCGGGTGGCCGCCGTCACCTCGGAGTTCGGTCGCCAGGAGGACGGCTGCGGCCGGCAACACGAGCGTGAGGTCCTGTGTGTAGAGTCGTGGTGCGAGAAGCGGCGTCGCGGCGAGGCCGAGGCCGAACACCGTGTCGTCGACTCCCTCGCCGGCCGCCAGCCACGCGAGCGCGGCGACGACCGCCGACAGCCCGAATTTGACCAAAAGTGAGAGCGTCCCACCGAGGACGTACAGCGGCCGGAAGTACGCCGGCAGCCACAGGCTCGGCGGGCGGCCACCGCCCCAGTCCTTCCCCCACGCGAGCACGTCGAGGTACGCACGGTGTGTCTCGACGCCGAAGACGCCGAGCGAGACGGCCAACAGCGCCAACCCCGTGAGGACGGCAGCGGCGAACCGACGGCGATTCGCGAGGAGGTGTGCGCCGGTGGGGGCATAGACGAGTTTCACCGTACCGGCGACCGCCGTCGCGGCGCCGGCGAGATACTGGAACCGTTGGTTCCCGCCGGCGCGGTCGGCGTAGACGACTGCCGCCAGCGCCACCGACAGGACCCCGGCGAGGAACACCGACACCTGCGCGAGCCGCATCGAGAGGATGACGGGGTGAAAGCCGAGGATGACCCACAGGAGCAGGCCGCGTTCGTACCACGCCACCCGGAGGCCGTAGGCGGCGACGACGGCCTGCAAGCCACCCCACAGCAGCGCCACCGAGAGGGCGTTCCAGACGACGCCGGCCTGTCGGAACGGGAGTTCCGACAGCGGCGCGAACAGCAGGACGTACACTGGCGGGTAGAGGTAACTGCCGTGGTAGCCGCCGTCGTCGTTCGGGACGTACATGGGGTCTCCGGCGTGCCACGCGCTGACGGCGCTGCGGTAGGCGCCGAGGTCGTAGAAGCGGAACTCGCCGGCGATACCGACCGACTGGAGCCACCACTGTATCGCCGGATACGCGAGCAGGACGGCGAGCACGGCCAGCGACGCGGCGAGGAACCGTGGCTGTCGCTGGCGGCGTGCCCACAACCGATGGAGGGCGGGCATCGTCGCTTTGGTGTTCGACCGCCAGAATATGTCTTGTGGTGGCTCCGACGCTCGAACGGTCGCCTCTCACCCGATGTCGTAGCGGGCGATGTCGTCGGAGTCGCAGTTCGAACAGGTGTCGAACTCGCCGTCGAGTTTCGTTCCACAGCGTCGACACTCGTGGATGACGTGTGACGTTCCGAACAGCCGCCTGACGCGCGTGAGCAGTGGCATATCTGGTTCCTCCCGAGACCGAGCGGTACGGCGTCCCACGTTCCCCGACGTGGCTTCCGGTAGTGACCTCACACGACGGTTCCAACGGCCTGCATATAATAACCTACGACGTTTCAAACCGGCCGCCAGCGATGGTTTTGTGCACGTTCGTGAACAGGACTATCGCTCGGAGAGCCACGCGAACAGCCGGTCCAACAGCCGCCGTTCGGCCGCCGCCGAAAAGCGGTGGCCCTCCCCGTCGAACTTCGAGACCATCACGTCGGTGTTGAGCGTCGCCGCCGCCTCGAAGGTGTCCGCTATCGGGACCGAGGTGTCCGACGCGCCGTGAAACATTGCCACGGGCACGTCGATAGCGTCGGACGCGTCGGTGAAGGGGTACTGCTCGAAGTCATCGAAGAACCGGCCGTCGATAGCGTGGTCGTCGTCGATACGGAGTTCGCCCGATTCGGCGACGGCGGCGCGGTAGTCGTCGAACGCGCGGTTGTACGTCACGGGCGCCCGCGTGGCGACGGCCTCGACGCGGTCGTCGGTCGCAGCGTGGAGTGCGACCTTCCCGCCGAAACTGGAGCCGAACAGCGCGTACGACGGGGGGTCGAAGTAGTCGACGACCGCTCGAAGGTCGGCCAGTCGCGTACTCAACGTCGACTCGACGAACGGCCGGTCGGAGTCGCCGCTCCCCCGGAAGTCGAACCGGACCGCGTCGTAGCCCTCCTCGACTGCGCGCTCACAGCGGGCTTCGTAGCTGCCGCTTTTGTCGCTCAGAAAGCCGTGACAGAAGACGAGCCAACGGTCGCCGTCGGCAGGGTGGTGTTCGGCGGCGACGGACTCGCCGTCGACGGGGATGGAGTGGCTGTCGGACATACTCGTGAGTCGCGGCGGCCGACCGTAGGCGTTCTGCCACGCGGCGACTGAAGCGCTCGTGGCCTCGCGGCGCGAAAGCCGACGGTCGACGGGATACAGCCGCTCAGAAACTCCGCCCGTCGTCCTTCGAGACGTGCCTCAAGCGAGTCGTCGTCTCTCCGAGCCGTCTACGATTACGACGTTATGGCCAGTAACGCGTACGATATGGTTCGGCGTTTCGAACTGTAGGCTCCACGAGTCGCTTGGGTGAGCAACTAACGACCGGATTGCGTCCGTGTCGACGTACTCCTGTAGTTGAATCTCGAGTTCTGCAGAATCGACGCCTTTGGCCTCTGCGATGGCCTCGACGATTTCACCGAGTACACTCATTAGCACGGTGGTACCGTGCACGTCGCAAATCTCCTTCGATAGTTTAGCACACGGTATCTGTCAATCAAGCGGAAACAGCTGCTGGGGCCGCTCGCATCCGCTCCGGGGGCTCCACCGTCGCGACGGCACCGAGTAATCACCGATTGAGAGACGTAACTCGGCTCAGCCGTCGGAGTGAACGTCCTGCCGCTCGGCTTCGAGTCGCTGACATCCGATTACCAGCGAATCGGGTACCTGGTCAGACATAGCGTGTAGGCTTTCGAAGACGACGGCGACCTCTTCGAAGCGCGGTCCGCGAGACGCCCGCAAGGGGTCTCTCTCCCATTCGACGAACTCCAACCTCGCTAACATGGGCAAATGGGCGTGAAACAACTCGGTTCGGAGCCGTTCGGGTTCGACGGGAACGTTCGGATTTATCGCCGCTTCGGGCAACGGAACCGAATCGGTCGGTTCGGCGTCCAGCAACGAGACTAGCAACTGTCTCCGCGGCTCCGCCGAAACGGCTTTGAACGCCTCGTCCCACCGCTCTATCACCCTCTCCCCGTTGTCGAACCTCACGCCCACCATGAGTACAACATATCTCTACAAGATATTAAAAATCGCGCCAGTTTCCCGCAGGATAGGACTGTCGCGCTACGTCCGCGGTCTCTGGCGGGTCGTGTTCCAGTTTCGAAGGCTGTCTGACGAAATCGGAAACGACTCGCTCACCGACGCTAATCGTGAGGGGTGGCAGACGCTCCCTCTGCCACGATTCGACTGAAAACCTAGTCCGCCCTCCCCGATTTGAACGGGGGACAAGTCGATCTACAGTCGACTGCTCTACCAGTCTGAGCTAAGGGCGGGCGTACTCGAAGCGAGTGCCCTGTCGGACTTAACGGTTATCATCCGGCGTCGTCTGCCGCCGGACGGACGCGTGTCTGACATCGCGGGAAGATTGAAATACCGTCACACACAATCGTCGGACGAGCAATGAGCAAGATTACGTTCCGGGCGGACGACGACCTCGTTCGTCAGCTCGAAGCGTACGACGCTTCGAAGAGCGAGGTCATGCGGGAGGCGCTCCGGGCGTATCTCGACGAAGGCGAAACGTCCGTAAACACGGCTACGGGCGGCGTAAACGCTGACTCTACCGACTCTATCGCGGAGGAATCACTCGACGCCCTCATCGCGGAGCGCGTCGACGCCCTCATCGCCGACCGACTCGACCGGTCGTTTACGCCACGAGAACCCCAAGACGTGAACGTAAACATCACGCTTGATGGCGATTCTGCGGGTGTGTCACACGAGGCGGGGGAGGCCCGTAAGACAGACGAGGCGGAGTCCGAAAACGCGTCCGACGCGGCGCACGACGCGTGTAAACAGTGCGGGGAAGAGCTCACGCAATCCGACGTGTACTGTCCGAATTGTGGGGAGAAGGCGTCTCACAGAGTGTTCTGTGAGTGCGGGGACGAGGTCCGCTCGGACTGGGCGTTCTGTCCCAGCTGTGGCCGACGGACCACCGCAGCGGACGTTCTCGGCGACACGTAAACGCCGAATACTGGCAATAGCTGGCTGTAAACGCCTTTCTTACGAATCTGTCTTACGCCCACCCTAACCTTTAAGTAATCTGCTTCTGTGCATACATCTGCGTAAGACGGCACGTCTTACACCGGGCCGGCCAACGTACGCAGATGGCCGCTACGGTGCGGATTCCCGGTGTAAACGCGGTAACGGTCGCGTGTGCAATGTCGTCTTACCCACAGACTAAGGGGAATACAACAATGGAGCGTGTGACACTACGGATTCCGAAGCAGCAGATCGAAGAGGTCGAACGCATGGTCGATACGGGGGAGTACCCCAACCGGAGCGAGGCGATTCGCTCGGCCGTGCGGGAGATGTTGAACGAACAAGACGGCGAGCCCCGGGACAGCAACCGCCCGTGGGCGAAGGTGTAGACGATGCAGGACATCGTCAACTCCGCGTTGGAGAACGCCGAGAAGGAGTCGCGGGACATGGACGCCGACCTGGACGGGGACGGCGACGAGTTCGGCGACCCGCGCATCGTCATCGTCGGTGCCGGTGGTGCCGGTAACAACACCGTCAACCGACTGTACAACATCGGCGTCGACGGCGCCGACACCATCGCCATCAACACGGACAAACAGCACCTGCAGATGATTGAGGCCGACACGAAGATTCTCGTCGGCAAGTCCCTGACCAACGGGCTCGGTGCCGGTGGCGACCCATCGATGGGCGAACGCGCCACGGAGATGGCCCAGGGCACCATCAAGGAAGTCCTCGGCGAGGCGGACCTCGTGTTCGTGACCGCCGGCATGGGTGGCGGGACGGGTACCGGTGCGGCGCCGGTCGTCTCGAAAATCGCCAAAGAGCAGGGCGCAATCGTCGTGGGCATGGTCTCGACGCCGTTCAACGTCGAGCGAGCCCGGACGGTGAAAGCCGAGGAAGGCCTAGAGAAACTCCGCAACGAAGCGGACTCCATCATCGTCCTCGACAACAACCGCCTGCTCGACTACGTTCCCAATCTCCCGATCGGCAAGGCGTTCTCGGTGATGGACCAGATTATCGCCGAGACGGTGAAGGGCATCAGCGAGACCATCACCCAGCCGTCGCTCATCAACCTCGACTACGCCGACATGACCTCGATAATGGGTCAGGGCGGCGTCGCGGTCATGTTGGTCGGCGAGACACAGGACAAGAACAAGACGAAGGAGGTGGTCAACGACGCGATGAATCACCCACTGCTGGACGTGGACTACCGTGGTGCGACCGGCGGACTGGTCCACATCACTGGTGGCCCCGACCTCACGCTGAAAGAGGCCGAGGGCATCGCCCAGAACATCACTGAACGTCTCGAGGCCAACGCGAACGTCATCTGGGGCGCGCGCATTCAGGACGAGTACAAAGGCAAGGTCCGCGTCATGGCCATCATGACGGGCGTCCAGTCGGCCCAGATTCTCGGCCCGACGACCCAGAAACAGGCCGACGCCTCCCGGCAGGCCATCGAAGGCGTCGACGAGGAAGGCGAGTTCGCCTCCTCGCCGCCCGAGCAGTCGGCCAACACCGGCAGCTCAAGCGGCTTCGGCATGGGCGAAACCGACGGCGGCCGCTCGGAAGTCGAGAAGAACAACGGACTTGACGTAATCCGATAAGTCTGAAATTTTAAACGTTATTTTTCGCTGCAGTACGGCGATTCGAGTGCCAACTGTCGTAGTATTTCATCTGACTATTTCTGCGTAAAACACGATGTATGACGCTCGGCTGACGGTGTCTCGAAACGGTCGAACGGGACATCGGGTCAGTCGTCGCTGGGTAACTCGCCGCCGACAGCGTCGACCAACTCGCACTTCCGGCAGACCGCGTTGTTCGTCGGCGCGCCACAGCGGTCACACTCTCCGCGTGGCTCGTCGTCGCCGCCGCGGTAGGCCTCCGCTGCGAGCCGAGCCAGTTCCTCGTAGCCGGACATGATGGAGTGTCGCGTCCCGGGGTGGTCGGCTTCGAGGTCGTAGAGGTACTGCTGGATTTCCCCGCGGTAGGCCTCGCTGGCGTGGGGACACTCCGCCATGTGACTCGGGAGGTCCGCGAGGTGGGCGTACAGCGCGACCTCCTTCTCGGGGATGTCTCGCAGCGGTTTGGCGCGAGGGACGAAGGGGTCGTCGTCGACCTCCCGGTCGTCGAAGCTCCCCAGCGAGGCGTCGAAGTGTTGGGCCATCTGGGCCACGTCGCCGGAGAGCCAGTTCATCATCGCCGTCTGGGCCTCGTCGTCGAGGTTGTGGCCGGTCAGGAGTTTGTCGGCGCCGTACTCCTCGGCGTACTGGGAGAGGGCGTCCCGACGGAACACCCCACAGTACGCACAGGGTGCCATGTTCAGGGGGTCCTCGGCGGCCACGTCGTCCATCTCCAGACCGTATTCGTCGGCGTAGGAGACGACCTCGTGTTCGATGTCGAGGTCCTCGGTGAGTTCGAGACAGGCGTCGAGTGAGGCGTCGCGGTAGCCCTCGATGCCCTCGTGGATGGTGAGTGCGACCAACTCGACGCGGGGGTCGGCGGCGAAGGTGTCGTGGAGGATGTGGGTGAGGACGACGCTGTCCTTCCCACCGGAGAGGCCGATGAGCCACGTTTCGGGGTCCTCCGGCGTGGCGTCGTCGGACAGCAGATTGTCCTCCCGAATCCGCTTGCGGACGCGTGAGTCGACCGACCGCCGGAAGTGGGCCTCACACATGTGTAGCCCCGAGTAGGCGGCGTGCATCACCGCGTCCTCGCCGCACTTGTCGCACTCCATTACTGGTGGCTTGCCGGTTCGGCGGGATACCGGTTTCGCCTCGGCGCGACAACCGAACCGGCTTAGTCGAGCGCGGGTCACCGCCGCGTATGACCGAATCCCTCCGGACGCGGTTGGCTCGTCTGAAGTTCAACCTGTTTCCCGCCTACCGATTCGGCGGCGGCCGGGTAACGTACGTCCGCCGCGACTGGCAGGAAATCCACGTCGAGGTGCCGCTGTCGTGGCGGACGCGCAACTACGTCGGCACGATTTTCGGCGGGAGTCTCTATGCCGCCGTCGACCCCATCTACATGATGATGCTGATTCAGACGCTCGGCGAGGAGTTTACCGTCTGGGACACCGAGGCAGAAATCGACTTCCAGAAACCGGGCGAATCGACGCTGTCGGCGGAGATGATGATTCCGGATTCGGAACTCGAAACGCTCCGGGCACTCGACCCCGAGGAGTCGACCAACCGGACCTACGAGGTCGACCTCGTCGACGAGGACGGAACGGTCCACGCCACCGTCGAGAAGACGCTGTACGTTCGTCGCGACGACCAGTAACCGTTTTCGGCGCAGGGGGCCTACGGCCGACCGATGAGTCTCAGCCGCGAGGCCGCCGTCGCCCGCCTGCGCGACATCGTCGAGACGGTCCGGTCCGACCCCATGCCCGTCCCCGTTCGGGAGGTGTGGGTGTTCGGCGATGTCGTGTTGGGGGTGGACCCCGTCGAGCGCCTCGACGTGTATCTGACGAAGGATTTGTTGTTCAAGGACGCGCCCGACCGGGAGGAAGAATTCGAAAAACGCCTCGGCGTCTCCGGCGTCGGCAAGACGGTGTCGGCGGCGTGGGCCGACGAACACCCCGAGTACGTCCGGGCGAACGCCAACGGCCACGTCGCCCCCGAGAAGTGTCTGGCTGCACACCTACTCGAGGACGAACCAGTCCACCTCGAGGTCTGCAACACCGGCTTCGAGCGCAACGTCACCCAGCGGCTCAAGGGCGCCCGCGCGCGAGAGGACTACACCCAACTGCTCGACCCGCGGGCGGCGTGTCTGTGGGTCGACGACGACGAGGGTGGGCAGGTCAGCGAGGAGGCGTTCCGGAAGTTGGAAGCGGGGGAGTTCGTCTTCCCGACGCTGTCGGCATCCCTAGAAATGCTCGGCCTCGAGGAGTCGGAGGCCGAGGCGGCGGCCGAGGAACTCCGGGCCTATCAGGCGTCCCAGGAGGGCGTCACGGTTCGCGGCGACGTGGTCTGAGACGGCACCGCCGCTCGGCGACGAGCAGTAAAGGAGAAGCGATTCGTGCGGAACTTACGGAGAATCAAGGAGAAAGCCCCGTGCTTTAGAACGGGGATGAATCCGACAATTCCGGCACCAACCACTTCTCGATGGTAGTGCCGGATATTCCACGCTCGAGCCCACACCTTCATGTAACTTCATCGACATAGGTTACGTATGGTGAACAAGGTTGTCACACGCACCTATACTGCTTCCATACGGAATCAGTCACGGGTGCAGGATGACCTTGATTCGCTCGGGTTCTCGGCATCGAAACTTTGGAACGTCGGACGGTGGGTCTGCGACCGCGTGTGGTCTGAGATAGGCCATATCCCCGGTCACAACGAACTCACCGCGTACCTGAAGTCGCACGAACGCTATGATGACCTGCATTCGCAGTCAAGTCAGCGAGTCCTTCAAGAACTCGCTGAGGCGTTCAACGGCTGGTACGGCAAACGACGCAACGGAGATACGAGAGCGAACCCGCCAAAGTACCGCAAACACGGCGACGAACACCCGCGAAGCACGGTCACGTTCAAAGCCGCTGGCTTTAAACTCGATAGCAAGTACGAGAGAGTCCGACTCAGCGAAGGGCCGAACCTCAAAGACTACTGGTCGGATTTCATTCTCTGTGAGTATCAGACCAGACCTGACGTTGACCTCTCAACCGTAGAGAGTGTTCAACAGGTTCGGGCGGTCTGGACTGGTGACGAGTGGGAGTTGCACTTCGTCTGCAAAGTCGAAATCGAGGTTGCTGAATCACCCGGTGAAAAGACGATGGGTGTTGACCTCGGAGTCAACAACTTCGCCGCGCTCGCCTACGAAGATGGTCACAGCGAACTCTACCCGTTGAACTGTCTGAAGCAGGACGACTACTACTTCAGCAAGCGGATTGCTCGCTGTGACGATTCGGACTCTGAGCAAGCCACACGGTTGAACCAGAAGAAGTCGGCTCGCCGCACCCACTACTTCCACACACTCTCCAAACACATCGTTCAACGATGTGTTGATGAGAGAGTTGGAACCATCGTGGTTGGCAACCTCTCCGGCATCCGTGAGGACGAGGAGAACGGCGAGTCAAAGAACTGGGGCAGGCACGGCAACCTTGACCTGCACTCGTGGGCGTTCGACCGATTCACAAACCTCCTCACGTACAAAGCCGAGATGGAAGGCATCATGGTTGAACGGGTATCTGAGCGTGATACGTCGAAGGCGTGTTCGTGTTGTGGTCGGAAGCGCAAGGGGAACCGCGTGGAGCGCGGACTGTACGTCTGCGATGAGTGTGGGACGGTGGCGAATGCAGACGTGAACGGCGCTGAGAATATTCGACAGAAAGTATCTCCGAGTCCTGCCACGGATGGCGGTGATAGGAGTAACGGCTGGTTGGCACAGCCATCGACGTTCCTGTTTGACAAGGAAACTGGTGCGTTCGCACCTCAAGAACAGGTCCGTCGTAAACCATAATATCCCAAACGCGGTCGGGAATCCTCGCCCTTCAGGGCGGGGAGGATGTCAACGGAGGTCCGGGACGAGGGGTGCGTCTACCTCACCGGCGTCGTAGCGCTTCTCGCGGCCGCCGTCGGCGACGATGGCGTCCGTGGTTTCCTCGGTGGGCATAACGGGAACGATGGGCTCGATCTCGTCTCGGGTCATCTACTACCACCCACATCCTACATGGTCTTAAACGTTAATGATTGTTAGTCAAGATTGCGGCAAGTACTGCCGCGCCGTCATCCCAACCCTTATATTCGAAACCGAGGCAGTCGAACGCAAATGGTCGAGGCGTTCGCCGTCGCATCGGGCAAAGGCGGCACGGGCAAGACGACGAGCACGCTCGCACTCGGGATGGCGCTGGCCGACTCCTACGACGTGACCGTCGTCGACGCCGACACGGGGATGGCGAACCTGCTGTTTCACGCCGGCCTCGCAGACGTGGAGACGACACTTCACGACGTACTCGTCGAGGGCGGCGCGCCGGTCGAGGACGCAACCTACGAGCGCTTCGGGATGTCCGTCGTTCCGTGTGGCACCTCGCTTGCGGCCTTCGAGGCGGCCGACCCCGAACGGCTCCGGGACGCCGTCGCCGACCTCGCGGCCGACACCGACGTGCTGCTACTGGACTCGCCGGCGACGCTGGCTTCGAAGAGCGCCGTCCTGCCCATCGTGCTGGCCGACCGGGTCGTCGTCGTTCTCAACCCGACCATCCCCGCAATCTCGGACGGTCTGAAGGTCCAGGAGTACGCGCTGTCCTACGGGTCGGACATCGCGGGCACGCTGTTCAATCGCGTCGAAGGCGACATCGGCGACGTGGCCGCGAAGGCCGACCGCTACTTCGAGGGGCCGCTGTTGGCGTCGGTTCCCGAGACCGACGCCGCCGGTGAGGCCCGCGCCGCCGGCGAACCGCTGTTAGCCCACGCCCCCGACTCGGCGGCCGCCGCGGCTTTCCGGGAGGCGGCGGCGTCGCTTGACCCCGCCGACGGTGACTCCGGGGCCGTCGCCGACCGGTTCCGGACGGCAGTCATTCCCGACCCGCCATGATTCCGGACGGCGAGTTGCTCCGCTCGCGGGTCGTCACCGACCTCGCCGCCGTCCTCGAAGACGCCCTCGACCGCCGTCTCGACGGCTACGCGGTGGTCGAACCACGGGAGGCACTCCTCGCCGACGCCGACGACGGCGGCATCATCACCTTCGAGGACGGCGTCCCCAACCTCGCCTACCACGCCGGCTCGGACCGCGGCGGCCCGCCCGCCTTGGCCGCCATCGGGGCCGGCCCCTACCGATTAGAGCTGTACGGCCTCGACGCCGACGACCTCCGGGCTGCCCACGAGAACGACGACCTTCGCGTGCCACCGGGGATGGCCGCCGAGCGCCTGGCCGGCGACGCCGCCCTCGCAGAGCGGACCCGACGCCTCGCCGGAACCGACCACGAGGACGACCGCGACGCTCTCGAGGCGTTCCTCGACGACGAGGCGGCCATCGAGAAACTCCGAGAGAACGCCCGGACGGAAGCCAGAGCCCGCGCCGAGGAGTGGGGCTTCGAGGACGCGGTTCCCGAGTGACGGTGCCCGTCGTCCCCTCGGCCTCCACGGGGAATTGTTCCGGGAGGGTAGCGCTACTGCCGGAGCAACGACCCAGCGTCGCCCCCACGCTTTACCTCGTGGACATCGTCGGGTAGTCCATGGACAGCAAACGGTTCCTCTTCGTCTCGCTGGACGCCGCCCTCATCGGGGACGTGGCGTGGCAGGTCTCACGGGAGGGCCACGACGTGAAGTACTACATCGAGGCGGAGAGTGACAAGGAGATAGCCGACGGGTTCGTCCCGAAGACCGACGACTGGGAGGCGGAACTCGAGTGGGCAGACGTAATCGTCTTCGACGACATCTGGGTCGGCTCCGAGGTTGGGACGGGGAAACTCGCCGAGGACCTTCGGGAGGATGGCCACGCCGTCGTCGGCGGGACGCCGAACACCGACCGGTTGGAGGAAGACCGCGGCTACGCGATGGAGGTACTCGAAGACCACGACGTCACCACCCTCGACCATCGGGAGTTCTCGGATTTCGGCGCCGCCATCGACTACGTCAACGAAAATCCCGCGCCTTACGTCATCAAACCGCTCGGGGAGGTCCAGAACGTCAAACGGCTGGTGTACGTCGGCCGCGAGGACGACGGCAGCGACGTCGTCGACGTGCTTCGGGCCTACGAGAAGGCGTGGGGCCACCGGATGAAGGGGTTCCAACTCCAGCGCCGCGTCGAGGGCGTCGAGGTCGCAGTCTGTGGATTCTTCAACGGCAACGAGTTCGTCGAACCAATCAACTTCAACTTCGAGCACAAGAAACTGTTTCCGGGCAACATCGGCCCCTCGACCGGCGAGATGGGGACCTCGATGTTCTGGGCGGACCCGAACGACCTCTTCGAGCGGACGCTCGGGAAACTCGCCGACTTCCTCGCCGAGGAGGGGTA
Organism: Natronomonas gomsonensis; assembly: GCF_013391635.1. Lineage (GTDB taxonomy): Archaea > Halobacteriota > Halobacteria > Halobacteriales > Haloarculaceae > Natronomonas > Natronomonas gomsonensis_A. The sequence continues at coordinate 954,622 of NZ_JACAWU010000001.1, forward strand.
CGTCGGCAGCATCGACCTCAACTGTATCGTCAACGACAACGGCGTCTACCCGCTGGAGTTCACCCCCCGGTTCGGCTATCCCACCATCACGTTACAGGAGGAGTCCTTCGAATCTCCCACCGGACAGTTCTTCTACGACCTCGCACGCGGCGAGGACCCGAACCTGCAGGTCCACCAGGGGTATCAGGTCGCCGTCCGGGTCGTCCTGCCGCCGTTCCCGTTCGACGACGAGAAAACCTACGACGAGAACTCACGGAACGCGGCGGTCGTCTTCGACACCGACAGTCGCGAGGGAATCCACATCGAAGACGCGAAGAACGTCGACGGCCAGTGGCGCGCCGCCGGCGAGTCCGGGATGCCGCTGGTCGTCACCGGGAAGGGCGAGACGATGGGTGCCGCCCGCGAACAGGCCTACGGCCGCATCGACGACATCGTCATCCCGAACCTCTACTACCGCGACGACATCGGCGAGCGCTGGATAGACGGCGACGGCGACCGCCTGCTGTCGTGGGGGTATCTCGGTCCGGCGTGACGCCCTGTCAGCCGCTCTCAATGGGTGGGATTCGGCGGGCCGCTTTTCCGCTCGCACACGCTATTTTCACGTGATGCTCGACCGCTACGAGTGGGTTCTCGTCGGTATCCCGATAGCGCTCCTCGCCGGTGCCGTCGTGAGCCTCCATCCCAGCGTTGCGCTTTCCCACGGCCTCGCCGGCGGCAGCCTCCTCTCGTCGGTGCTGCTGTACGACGCGCTGTTCAGGAACCCACCGGTCGACCCCGGCGCCGCCGAGGCCGCCGCGACGGCAGGCGTCGGCATCGGGTGGGTGCTGACGCTTCTGGCGTTACTGTGAGGTCGGTCACTCCTCGACCGGCGTCTTCACGATGGTGACCGGTCGCTCGGCCATGTTGGCGACGCGGTCGGCAACGCTGCCGAGCAGTCGGCGGTACTCCCCGGAGCGGTTCTTCGACCCGATGACGGTCAGGTCGATGTCGGCGTCGTCCATGTACGCGAGGATTTCCTCGTGCGGCACGCCGTGACGGACGACCGCGTGGGTTTCGACGCCCGCCTCCTCGGCGGCGGCAACGACCTCTTCGACCGCCTCCTCGCCTGCCTGTTCGAGTGCGCTCTCTAACCCCTCGAACTCGTGGACGTACTCGTCACCGGGGTAGGAACTGTAGGCGTCGGCGTCGACGACGTAGAGGACGTGCAGTTCCGCATCGTAGCGCTCCGCGGCGTCGATAGCGTGCTCGATGGCACGGTCGACCCCCGTGCTCATGTCCGTCGGAAGCAGTATTCGGTCGTACATATCTGACGAATCGCGCCGGTGGTTGAAATAACTCGGGTCGAATCTCGATTTTCGGGATTCGACCCCAATCCCTTGTCCCGCTTCGACTGCCCAACCGACCCACCCACGGAGTTCCCGCTGTTCGGGATTCGACCCGGTGTATTAGTCGATGGAAGACGAACTTCCAGTAAGGGGGAGACTGATATGGTCGGTTCGACCGCGTCCTCCCCACGACACACCATGTACGACCGAATACTGTTTCCGACGGACGGCAGCGACGGAGCGAACGCCGCACTCGACCACGCCATCGACCACGCGGTGAGATACGACGCGGAACTCCACGTCCTCTACGTCGTCGAGGAGAACCTGCCGGTGTTGGAGGCCGGACAGGCGGAACTCCTCAATGCGCTCGAAGCCGAAGGCGAACGCGCCATCGACGACGCCCGTGCCCGGGCGAAAGCCGAGGGCGTCGACTCGATTCGGGGCACCGTCGCTGGCGGCTCCCCGTATCGTGGCATCCTCGAATACGTCGACGACTACGACATCGACCTCGTCGTGATGGGCACCCACGGCCGGCGTGGCGTCGACCGGTTCCTCCTCGGCAGCGTCGCCGAGAAGGTCGTCCGGAGCGCCGACGCCCCGGTACTGACGGTTCGGGCCGGCGAAGCCGACGACGAAGAGTAGCCCGCGATGTCGAGGTTCGCCGTCACGGCCCGAGCGACCGCGAGGAGTTGACGACGACCAACAGACTGCTCGAAGCCATCGCGACGGCGGCGAAAAGCGGGTTCAAAAGCCCGAAGACGGCCAGCGGAATCGCGACGGCGTTGTAGCCGAACGCCCACGCGAGGTTGCTCTTGATTCGGCGGTTCGTCGCCGCCGCGATGTCGAAGGTATCGGGCACCGACCGGAGGTCGTCGTCGACGACGACGGCGTCGGCGGCCTCCGTCGCCAACTGCGTCCCACCGGCTAGAGCGATCCCCACGTCGGCGGCCGCGAGGGCGGGGGCGTCGTTGCTCCCGTCGCCGACCATCGCGACGGTGCCGTCCGCCCGGAGCCGCCGGACCGTCTCGGCTTTCGCCGCCGGCTTGACGCCCGAGAACACGCGGTCGACGTTCGGGTCCGCCCGGAGGCGGTCCGCGGAGGCGCCCTCGTCACCGGTCAACACGACCACCTCGCGGTCGGCGAAGGTCTCCGCGACTGCGGACCACTCCGGGCGCGGTTCGTCGCCGACGGCGACGACCCCCCGGGCGCGTTCTTCCCAGCCGACGACGACCGGGACCGACCCTTCCGAGCGCACCGCTTCGGCGCGGTCGGCGACCGACTCCGGGATAGTCCACTCGCGGTCGGCGAACAGCGAGGGGTGGCCGACGAGCGTCGTCGTGCCGTCGACGGTCCCCGAGACGCCGCGTTCGTGGGTTTCGACGTCGACGGCCTCGGGGAGGTCCTCGACCGCGTCGGTGATGGCGGTCGCAATCGGATGCGCCGAGAAGTGCTCCAGGGCCGCCGCCCGGGCGAGCAGGGCGTCGCGGTCGGTGTCGACTGCACTCACTTCCCGCAGCGTCATCGCGCCCGTGGTCAGCGTCCCGGTTTTGTCGAAGACGACGGTGTCGGCCTCCGGTGCGGCCTCGAACAGCGCGGGCGTGGCGACGACGACGTTCCGGGCCGCCGCCGCGCGGGTGCCGCTTGCCACCGCTAGCGGCGTCGCCAGCCCGAGCGCACACGGACAGGAGACGATGAGGACGGTCAGGCCGGTCAGAAGCGCCTCGGCGGGGGCCGCGCCGGTCGCTAGCAGCCACCCGGTCGTCACCATCGCGAGGATGACCACGAGCGGAACGAACACCGTCGCCAGTCGGTCGGCGAGTCGCTGGGCGCCCGGCCGGGAACTCTGAATCCGCCACAGCAACTCCACGAGTCGGTCGAGCGTGCTCGTCACCTCCTCGCCGGCCCGGACCACGAGCGGGGCGTCGGTGACGACGGTCCCGCCCCGAACGTCGTCGCCCGGCGCCTTGCTCCGCGGGAGGGACTCGCCGGTTACGAGCGCCTCGTCGACCGCGGCCGACCCCTCGGCGACGGTTCCGTCGACGGGAATCCGGTCGCCGGGTTTGACGAGCAGGTCGTCGCCGGGTTCGACCGCCGAGACGGCGACGACTTCGCCGCTCGGGTGGCGGGTCACCTCCTCGACGCGGAGTTCCGTCAGCTCCGAGAGGAGGTCGCTGGCTCGGCGCTTGATGCGGGATTCGTACTGCGTTCCGGCGGTCACCACGAGGACGATTGCGATGGTCACGTCGAAGTACAACTCGGTACGACCGAGGGCCAACGCGAGGGTGCTGTAGACGTAGGCGCCGACGGCCGCAAGCGACACCAGGAGGTCGGTGTTCGGACGGCCGGCCCGGAGGCTGACGTAGGCGCCGCGCAACAGCGGGTAGCCGGTGTAGAACAGCACGACCGAGATGAACACCCAGATGTTGGCGGCGATGTAGGCGAAGGCGAACCCGCCCAGATCGACCAGCGGCGGGTAGCCGAAGTACGTCGGATACAGGAAGAGGACGTACCATAGCATTGCCATCATGCCGAAGAAGCCGCCGCCGATGAGGAATCGAACCACGTCGCTGCCGTCGTCTTCGGTTTGCTCCTCGGGCAGTCGCGCCTCGTAGCCGTATCCCGAGAGCCGCTCGGGGAGGGCCTCGCTGTCGACGCGGTCGGGGTCGTAGACGACCCGGAGCAACTCGCTGGCGTAACTCGCCTCGGCGGCGTCGACGCCGTCGATGTCGCTGCCGAGGGATTCGACGAACACCTCACACGTCGAGCAGTGCATCCCGTCGACTGCGAGAAACGCCTGCTCACAGCCCTCCGGAACCGGTTCCGTTCCGAGATCGTCGTCGTTGGCTTCGAGGGCGGCTTCGGCGTCCTCGCCGAGACGCCGCTGGACCTCCAGACACCCCCGACAGCAGAACTCGCCATCGGTGTCCGGGGCGGTTATCGGCGGGTCCGGCGTCGGCAGGTCACAGAGTTTACACGACATTGGTGAGAGAGCGGTGTGGCAGCGGTGGGTGTGGGAGGTGGATACCGAACAGCATCAGGCCGTGGGCCAACAGGACGTACCCCAACGCGACGAACGCGGCGCCGAGCGCGCGGTGGAGCCACCGGCGTCGGGTCGCGCTGACGGCGTCGAGGACGGTGCCGTAGAGGAACAGCGTCGGAATCGTCCCGAGGCCCAAGACGAGCAGCGAGAGGCCGCCTCGAACGGGGTCGCCCAGCGCGAACGCATACAGGTAGGCGGGGTAGATGATGGGGCACGGAAACAGGCCGTGGAGCGCGCCGAGGCCGACGATTCCGGGGCCGGCGGCGAGTCGGTCGACGCGGTCGGTCGCGGCGGCGACGAGTCGACCCAGCGGCGCGCCGTCCGGAACGAACCGGTGGAGGCCGCCGGCGCCACCGAGCAGATACGAGACGCCGACGCTGACGATGAGTAGTCCGACGAAAACGCCGACACCGCCGCGGAGGCCGTCGCCGACCCCCTCGATTGCGGCCACCGACCCGAACGCCACCGACCCGAGCAGGCCGGCGAGGGCACCGATGAGGGCGTAACTGCTCGCACGGCCGAGGTTGAACAGACCGTGTTGTCGAACGGCTCTGGGTGTGAGTTGGCCCGCTCGGCGGCCGCCGTCGGCCGCCGTCGCGTCGATTCGGTCGGCGTACAGCGTCACTAGCGGCCCGCACATCCCGAGACAGTGAGCGCCGGCGAGCACCCCGACGACACCGAAGACGGCGAGGTCGAGCCCGGCGGCGCTTTCGACTACCATCCCGCTCAGGCGGCGTGGCCGTGGTCGTGGTCGTGGTCGTGGTCGTGGTTCTCGACCGGCGTGAACGCGAGATAGAGGCTCGCGAAGATGAGAACCACGTTCACGAGCGTGATGGCGACGAGCGGGTTGCCGATGTAGACGGTGAACACCGCTGCCGGGATGAGTGCCAACAGCGTGACGACGGCACCGAGTCGTGGGGTCAGTTCCATAGCGGTGGTTACGGCGGCGAGTAGTTAAAAACCCACCTACGGGTTCCCGATGAGTAGGATTCCGGGGGTAGTGTTTTGTGGATTCGCGCAACACGGACAATGCGTATGTCTGCAGACAACGACACGAAAGAACTCGGACACGAGGAGTTCGACCCGATAGGGACGCTCGTCCTCATCGGGATTTACTTCCTCATCCTCGTGGGGATGTGGATATTCACGTACTTCATCGAATTCCTCGGCAACGGGCCGACGGTGATAGGATGAACATCCACACCTACGAGAAAATCTGGCTCATCGGGGCACTGGCACTCATCGTCGGGTTCATCGCGACGGTGACCTACGGGGCGGCCGGCGCAGGAGTCGCGATGGTCGACGAAACCGGCGGCACCATCGACGCCAACGCCGTCACCGACGACGAAGACTTCGGCGAACCACGCGTCGAGCAGGTGGGCGAAAACGAGTACGATGTGTACGTCATCGCCCAGCAGTTCATCTTCCGGCCCGACACGATTGTCGTGCCCGCCAACAGCACGGTGACGTTCCATATCACCTCAATCGACGTGATTCACGGCTTCCAAGTCGTCGGGACGAACGTCAACACGATGGTGGTCCCCGGACAGGTCGCCGAGATAACCGTCGAGTTCGACGAACCGAAGGAGTACGGTATCCTGTGTAACGAGTACTGCGGTTCGGGTCACCACGACATGGAGGGCAAACTCAACGTGGTGCCCGAAGACGAATACGAAGGTGAGAGCGAATGAGCAACGAACTCGAAGGTGAGGAACTGTTCCTCGACCGCTTCCCCAAGGAAGCCCGTATCGTTCGGGCTTCGCTGTGGAGCGCCTTCATCGCCCTCGGTATCGGCGGACTGGGCGGTCTGATCCAGGCACTCCACCGGACGAACTACCTCCGAATCCTCGAATCGGCGGATTACTACACCGTCCTCACGCTTCACGGGGTGTTGCTCGCCATCTCCTTTACCATCTTCTTCCTCGTCGGCCTGTTCACGTGGGCGGTGACGCGGAGCCTCGACAGGCCAGTCGAGGACATCCGATTCACGTGGGCCTGGTATCTGACGATGGTCGCCGGGACGGCGCTTGCGGGCATCGCGATTCTCGGCGGCTTCGTCGACTCGATTCCGATTAGCGCCGACGTGTTGTTCACGTTCTACGCGCCGCTGCAGGCCCATCCGCTGTTCTACGCTGGGCTTGCGGTGTTCATCATCGGCACGTGGATGGCGGGACTCGACTGGTTCCGCTCGTGGTGGAACTGGCGGGCCGAAAACCCCGACGAGCGAATCCCGCTGCAGACGTTCATGGTGTTGATGACGATGCTGATGTGGTACATCTCCACCATCGGCGTCGCCATCTCCGTGCTCGCGTTCCTGCTGCCGTGGTCGCTGGGTCTCATCGAGCAGGTGAACCCGCTTCTGACGCGGACGCTGTTCTGGTACTTCGGCCACCCGGTCGTGTACTTCTGGTTGATGCCGGCGTACCTGCTGTGGTACACGGTCATGCCGTCGATATCCGGCGGTCGACTGTTCAGCGACCCACTGGCACGCGTCGTGTTCGTGCTGTTCCTGCTGTTGTCGACGCCGGTCGGCATCCACCACCAGTACCTCGACCCCGGCATCGCAGAGGGGTTCAAGTTCATCGCGATGACCAACACGATGTTCCTGCTGTTGCCGAGTCTGTTGACCGCCTTCACCGTCGTCGCGAGCATGGAACACGGCGCTCGCCAGCGCGGCGGGGAGGGGTATCTCTCCTGGCTCGGCGCGCTGCCGTGGCGTGACCCTGCCTTCACCGGGATGGCACTCGCCGGCCTGATGTTCGCCGCCGGCGGCTTCTCCGGGATGGTCAACGCCGGCATGAACATCAACTACCTCATCCACAATTCCCTGTGGGTGCCGGGACACTTCCACCTCACCGTCGGGACGGCCGTCGCCCTGACGTTCATGGCGGGAACCTACTGGATTCTCCCACAGTTGACCCGGAGACGTGTGTACAGTCGCACCATCGCGCTGTTCCAGGTCATCCTGTGGTTCGTCGGGATGACGCTGATGTCGAACGCGATGCACCGTGCGGGCCTCATCGGCATGCCGCGTCGGACTGCCGAACCGCAGTACGAGGGCTTCGCCTTCGATGCGGGCTTCAGCACCGTCGCGGAACTCGACTTCCAGGTCGCCATCGGCGGGACGCTGCTGTTCATCTCGCTGGTGTTGTTCCTCGGTAACGTCATCGTCTCGCTGTTCGAGGGGCCGATGGAGGGCCCGGTCGATTTCTCCCTCGACGACCCACTGTCGGGTCCGGAGGACTCCCCGAAGGTACTCGACAACCTCTGGCTGTGGACGGCTATCGCCATCGTGTTGGTCGTGTTGGCGTACTCGCTGCCGATAGCGGCCATCGTCTCCGACGGCGGCCTGTTCGGCCCCGGAACGGGCACGTATCCGGCGTGGCTGTTAGGGGTGATACCGTGAGCAAGAAAATCTCACGGGTCGGCCTGCTCGTCATCCTGGCGTTCCTGACGCCGCTCATCGTCGAGTTGCGGACGGTCGCGGGGTTCATGGGCATCTCGCTGTCCCCGGTTGCGTACGTCGGCCTCGCGACGGCGCTCGTCGTCGTCGTCCTGCTCGCGGTGGCGTTGTGGAACCTCCACGCCGAGGGAGCGCTGCTGAGCGGAACGGAGGGGGCCTAACGTGGCGACGTCGACTCGACGCCTCGACCGGTCGACGCTCCCGGTGGGTCGGTCGACGGCGGTCCGCGCAGTCGGGACGCTGTTGGCGCTCGAACTGCTCGCGGTGTTCGTCTACCTCCGGATGACGGGGACGAGCATCCTCGCTCCCCGGTACACGCTGTACCCGTTCGTGTGGATAAACGTCGGCGCGTGGGTGGTGTTGCGTCGGCCGACCGTCGCGGCGTCACAGCGTCGACGCGTCGCTGCCGGGGCGGTCGCGGTCGGCTACTTCGCCGTCCTGTCGGTCGCCGGCGGGCTCGTCGGACTGGGCGGGATGGACATGCCCGCGCGCATCGCGTGGCTCTCCCCCGGTTGGGGCCCGGCGTTCATGTACACCAACACCGTCGTCGACATCTCGCTCATTCCGTTCGAGGTAGTCGGCTACGCCGCACTTGCCGTGTTGGTGTACACCGTCGTCCTCGCGGGGGCTCGCTCGGCGCTCGCCGGCGTCCTCGGGGTCGCCACCTGCGTCGGCTGTCTGTGGCCGTTCGGGGCCGCGCTGGCCGCCGCACTGGGTGGCATCGGGTCGCCGCTGGCGAGTACCGTTCCGAGCGTCGCCTACGACCTCTCGACCGTGGTGTTCCTCGCGACCGCCGGCGTGCTGTACTGGTCGGCACGGCGGACGGCGTAGGCGCTACACGTCGTATTTTTCCAAGAGAAATCGATTGGTCAGCTATCGCGTTCGGCGCGGGGTGAACCGCCGGGTCGCCGCCGCGACGACGAGGAGCAACGCCCCGAAGAGGAGCGTGCTGGCGACCATCGCGGTGGCGGAGACGGGCAAGGCACCGGTGATGACCGGCCACAGCGTCAGCAGCCCCACGCCAACGAGTCCGACGACGAGGATACCCAGCACGACCGCGATGAACGGCATCACGCGTTCCGGTTGCACGGGCGGTTCGTCCGCCGACCGTCGAGTTGGTAACTGGCTCATACCTCCATGTAGGCTCCGAATTCGCATAAAAAGCGAACCTGTTTCCCGGCTCGTGGGAATCGGCCCGCTGAGGGCTGATTCGGCGGGGAGTCGGAACGTTTGTCGTCGTCGGGGCGGTAGCGTCGCCCATGCTCGAAATCGACGGCTCGGCGGGCGGGGGACAAATCGTCCGGACGGCGCTGTCGCTGTCGGCGCTGTCAGGGACGGCGGTTCGAATCGAGAACGTTCGTGGCGACCGCCCGACGCCGGGACTGCGACCACAGCACCTCGCGGCCGTCGAGGCGACGGCGGCGCTGTGTTCGGCGACAGTCGAGGGCGCCGAACGGGAGTCCGAGACGCTCGTCTTCCGGCCCGAGGCGGTGGCCGCCGCCGACGTGTCGGTCGACGTCGGCACCGCCGGCAGCGTCGCGTTAGTGTTCGATACGCTGTTGCCGCTGGCCGTCGCCCTCGACGACCCGGCGACGGTGACGGTCACGGGCGGCACCGACACGAAGTGGGCACCGCTCGTGTCGTATCTCAAGCGTGTCAAACTCCCGCTTCTGGCCGAGGTCGGCCTCGATGCGGAGGTCACAGTCGATTCCCGTGGATTCTATCCGGCCGGCGGCGGCCGAGCGACGCTGACGTTGCGACCCTCGTCGCTGTCGCCACTGTCGCTGACCGACCGCGGCGCGCTCCGGCGCCTCGAGGTGTACTCGACGGCCACCGAGGAGTTTGCCGACGCCGAGGTGGCCGAACGGCAGGCCGCTGCCGTCGCCGAGGAACTCGATGCCGACGCCTCGGTCGGGACGGAGGCCGTGTCCGTCGAAGCCGATTCGACCGGGTCGTCGGTACTTCTCGTCGCCGTCTACGAGAACAGTCGCGCCGGCTTTTCGGCACTCGGGGAGGCCGGCAAGCCCTCCGAGGAGGTCGCCGCCGAGGCCGTCGAGGCGTTCCATCGGTTCCACGAGGGACCCGCCGTCGTCGACCAGCACCTCGCCGACCAGTCGATGGTCTTTCTCGCCTTGGGTGGCGGCCAGGTGCTGGCACCCGAGGTGACCGACCACGTCGAGACGAACCGAGCGGTCATCGAGGCGTTCGGCTACGACCTCGCGGTGTCCGACGGCGATGGCGGCGTTCTCCTGGAAGCCTGAGCAGTTCCGACCGGCCGTCCACTCGTAGTGCGTTCCGTGTGTGCTTCTGGCAATAGTTGTGCACATATGTTCCGCGCTCGGAGGGCCGGTATGGGACTGGACGAGGACGCACTCGAATACCACCGCACCGACCCCCCCGGCAAACTGGAGATATCGACGACGAAACCGACGAACACCCAGCGGGATCTCTCGCTTGCGTACTCGCCGGGCGTCGCCGCGCCGTGTCGTGCCATCGCCGACGACCCCGAAGCCGCCTACACCTACACGACGAAGGGGAACATGGTCGGCGTCGTCTCGAACGGCACCGCAGTCCTCGGATTGGGCGACATCGGTGCGCAGGCCTCGAAGCCGGTGATGGAGGGGAAAGGCGTGCTGTTCAAGCGCTTCGCCGACATCGATGTCTTCGACATCGAGTTGGACGAGGACGACCCGGCGGCGTTCGCCGAGGCGGTCGCGATGATGGAACCGACGTTCGGCGGCATCAACATCGAGGACATCTCCGCGCCGGCGTGTTTCGAAATCGAATCGTTCCTCCGCGAGGAGATGTCGATTCCCGTGTTCCACGACGACCAACACGGGACGGCCATCATCTCGGGTGCGGCGCTGCTGAATGCCTGCGACATCGCCGACAAATCGCTCGGCGACCTCGAAGTCGTCTTCGCGGGCGCGGGCGCGGCGGCCACCGCGACCGCTCGCTTCTACGAGTCGCTGGGCGTTGCCGCCGACAACATCACCATGTGCGACATCGACGGCATCATCACCGAGGAACGCGTCGCCGCCGCCGACCCTCACTCCTACGTCAAACAGTTCGCGAGCGAAACGGGGGGCAGTCTCGCGGATGCGATGGCGGGTGCGGACGCCTTCGTCGGCCTCTCCGTCGGCGGCATCGTCAGTGAGGAGATGGTTCGGTCGATGGCGGCGGACCCCATCATCTTCGCGATGGCGAACCCGGACCCGGAAATCAGCTACGAGGACGCGAAAAGCGCCCGCGAGGACACGGTCATCATGGCGACGGGGCGCTCAGATTACCCCAATCAGGTCAACAATGTCCTCGGATTCCCCTTCATCTTCCGCGGGGCTTTGGACGTTCGCGCGACCGAAATCAACGAGGCGATGAAAGTCGCCGCCGCCGAGGCGCTCGCCGAGTTGGCCCGGCAGGACGTTCCCGACGCCGTCGTCAAAGCCTACGGCGACCAGCCACTGCAGTTCGGTCCCGACTACATTATCCCCAAACCGCTGGACCCTCGCGTCCTCTTCGAGGTTTCCGGGGCCGTCGCGAACGCCGCGATTGAGTCCGGTGTCGCCCGCGAAACGCTTGACCTCGGGGAGTATCGGGAGACGCTCGAAGCGCGACTCGGGAAGTCCCGCGAGATGATGCGCGTGGTGCTGAACAAGGCCAAAAGCGACCCGAAGCGGCTGGTCCTCGCGGAGGGCGACGATCCGAAGATGATTCGAGCAGCCTACCAACTCATCGAACAGGACATCGCCGACCCGGTCCTCGTCGGCGACAAGCGCACCATCTGGGAGCTGTCGGCGGAACTCGGCCTCGACTTCGACCCCGAAATCGTCGACCCGACGACGGACGAACTCGACCCCTACGCCGACCGCCTGTACGACCTCCGGAAGCGCAACGGCGTCACCCGTCGGGAGGCCGACGCGTTGGTCCACGACGGCGACTACCTCGCAAGCGTGATGGTGGAGATGGGCGATGCCGACGCGATGCTGACGGGATTGACCAACCACTACCCGACGGCGCTCCGGCCACCGCTGCAGGTCGTCGGAACGGCCGAGGACGCCGACTACGCGGCGGGGGTGTACATGCTGACGTTCAAAAATCGCGTCGTCTTCGTCGCCGACGCCACCGTCAATCAGGCGCCCGACGCTGACGTACTCGCCGAAGTCGCTCGCCACACCGCCGACCTCGCGAGACAATTCAACGTCGACCCCCGGGTCGCCCTGTTGTCGTACTCCGATTTCGGAACGGTCGACAACGAAGGGACCCGCAAGCCCCGGGCGGCCGCCGACGCGCTCCGGGCGGCCCCCGACGTGGACTTCCCGGTCGACGGTGAGATGCAGGCTGACACGGCGGTCGTCGAGGAGATGTTGACGGGCGATTACGCCTTCTCGGAGTTGGAGGAACCGGCGAACGTGCTGGTCTTCCCGAACCTCGAAGCCGGCAACATCGCGTATAAACTCCTTCAGCGACTCGGCGGCGCCGAAGCCATCGGCCCGATGCTCGTCGGCATGGACAAACCGGTCCACGTCCTCCAGCGCGGCGACGAAGTCAAGGACATCGTCAATCTGGCGAGCGTCGCTGTGGTGGACGCACAGTAGCGTCACGCTCGCGATGCGGTCTTGGTTGACGACCGGATAGTCTCTCGGTGTAGCCGAAACGGGGGACGCTCTTCCTCCTCGCGCCCCGGTACCGACGGCACGCCGACGGCCAGTGACGTTATACGAGGGACCACAGCGCCGTCGATTCGTGGTCCCGTGTCGATATCGGCCGTTCCGTTTAGACTGTTTAAATCGCCGAAAAACAGGCTTCTCAGGCGTAAACGGTTCGAACTGCTTCGAACTGACTCACCCCTACTTATCCCTCCATCGGGAAGGCCAGGATGCAATGCGCACCAAACACATCGTACTCGCAGTCCTCGCGGCGAGCTTCCTGCTCGTCGGGGCTGCGGGTGCTGCCGCTGCACAGCCCGCCGAGAACGCGACGGCCACACCCGCCGAGAACGCGAGCGAAGAGCGGCCGGGCGAAGCGGGCCCGCCCGAAGATATGCCCGAACAGGTGCCGTCGTTCGTGAGTGATATCCACAGCACCATCAACGAGTTCCTGTCGGGTGACATCGACAACCTCGGCGCTGCCGTCTCCGATGTCGCCTCCGAGGAGGCGCCTGACGACGCTGGTGGCGCTGACGAGGCCGAAGACGACGATACGGCGGCCAACGCGGATGACTCGGCAGAGGTGCGCGGTGACAACGCTGAGAACGGTGCGGAAAACGCGGAGAACGCTGACGAGTCCGAAGAAGACGCGGACGATATCGACGCTGAGGACACAGAGGACACTGACGATGCCGACGACACCGACGCATAACCTACCTCGTTTTTATTCCCGCTGACGACCCTCGACGGTTCTTTTTCGCCGAACTCACGCTCGGTGTGACGGGTAAGCGCTGAACTGCCACCGGTGCTTATGCCGTCGCGGTCGCATCGACCGAACATGCCTCCGACCGTCGCGGCGTGTCAGATGGCCGTCGACGACCTCGATGTCGAGTCGAACCTCGAAACCGTCGAATCACGCCTCAGCGGCCTCCCGGAGCGTGTCGACATCGCCTGTTTCCCCGAGCATGCGCTGACGGGGTTCGTCGCGGACGACCGCATCACCGAAGCGGCAATTCCGCGGGATGGCGAGGCAATCGAGCGCCTCGTCGAGAGTGCGGACGACGCCGACTGCGGTGTGGTCGTCGGGTTCGTCGAGACCGACGCCGACGGGGCGTACAACGCTGCGGCGTATCTCGACGGCGACGGCGTCGTCGCGGTCTACCGGAAACAGCACCTCTGGGGCGGCGAGCGGGAGATGCTGGAACCCGGCGATTCGCGGGTCACCGTCAAGACGGCGCTGGGGAAGACGGGGCTGTTGACCTGCTACGATTTGAACTTCGTTGAGGAGAGCGCCGCGATGACCGACAAGCGCGTCGACGCGCTGCTCGTCACGGGAGCGTGGCCGGCGACCCACAGCGACAACTGGCGGTTGCTGCTTCGGTCCCGGGCGCTCGACGGCGTTCGGTGGGTCCTCGGGGCGGGCCGAACCGGCCGTCGAGATATCGGTGACGCTCCCGTCACCGATTACGCGGGTCGGTCGCTCTGTGTCCGTCCGGATGGGGGCATTCGGGCGGAACTCGACCGCGCCGAGCGGAACCTCGTCGTCGATATCGAGCCGTCGATTCTCGACTCCCACCGGGAGTCGGTCGGGATTTTCGAGTAGCCGGTCGGGTCAATCGTCGTCGTCTCGTCGGCGTCGCCGGCGTCGTGTGTCGTCGCGGTCCGCGGGGACGTACGTTCGGCCGACGCTCCCGCCGCCGAGCCACTCCGAAATCGATAGCTGGCGTTCGACGCCGTCCTCGCGGGCGCTCTCCAGTCGGCGTTCGGTCGTCTGGAAGTAGTTGACGACGGTGACGAGCAACACGCCACCGATGGTGTTGCCGAGCAACACCGGCAGAACGAAGCCGAACAGTCCGGATAGCAGGGCCGCCTCTCCGAGGTAGACGAGGTACATCAACTCGGTGAAGGAGACGACGACGTGGAAGAGGTCCGCAAGCGGAATGACGAGGAAGGCGATGTAGACGAGGACGAGTCTCGAGATGGTGTCTCGGGAGGCGTAATCGAGCCAGACGACGCCGGCGACGACGAGGCCGGCGAAGCCGGCCTTGAAGAACAGGTCCCACCACGGCGTCTCGATGCCTTTCTGGGAGATATCGATGGCGACGGCCGTGGTCTCGGGGGAGAACACGCCGGTGTAGGCGAGCACGAGCGCGCCGAAGGCGCCGCCAGCGAAGTTCCCGAGGAGGACGACTCCCCACGTCCGTAACAGTGTCGGGATGCTAGCCAACCGTTCGAGGACGAGCGCGACGGGCGGGAGGGTGTTCTCGGTGTACAGTTGGTAGCCACCCAGGATGATGTAGACGAACCCCAGTGGATACAGGACGGCGCTCAAAAGCGGGTCGCCATCGGTTTTGGCAGTCATCGACGCCAGTGCGAGGAACGTGATTGTGATGGAAAAGCCGGCCGCCAGCGCGCTGAAGAACAGCTCCCGGGTACCCGTATCGATCTCCTCGTCGGCGGCGACGATGATTCGCTGGAACACCTCGTGGGTCTCGAAGCGGTCGCGGACGACCGCCCCGACCGCCGGCGCACCGCTTCGGGACCGTTCGACTGCCTCTCGAACCGATTCCTCCGGGTCGGTGTCCTCGTCAGCCATTCGTTCAACCTCCCGTTCAGGCGGCGGTGGCAAAACTCCCCCGGTCACGTCTCCGGAACCCGGCCGAGTTTTATTGGTGCCGGTCTAAGGAGTCGATATGTCTCTGGAGGTACTCACTTTAGCTGTCGGCCCCGACGATGGGGCTCGAATCGAGGAGATGGCGGGCCTCGTCTGTGATATCGCAGGCGCTACGGGGGCAACGGTGGTTCTCCTGCACGTGTTCTCCCAGTCGGCGTACGACGAAGGGGTCTCCGAGGCGGGGTACGACCCCGACGACCCGCCGCCGGCGCACACACTGGCCTCGCGACTCGAGAGCATCGACCGACTGTCGCTGGCGCTCGATGAGGCGGGCATCGAACACCGCATCCGCGGGGAAATCGGCGAGGTGGCCGACCGCATCATTTCGGTCGCAAACGAGACGAACACGGACATGCTGTTCGTCGGGGGACGGAAGCGCTCGCCGACCGGCAAGGCGGTGTTCGGAAGCACCTCCCATCACGTGTTGATGAACGCGCCGTGTCCGGTGACGTTCGTCCGGCGGGACGTCACCGACGACGAGTAGTCAGCCGAAGCGGTCCCGCAACGTGATGCGGTCGAGTTTCCCGGTCGCAGTTCGCGGGAACGTCTCGACGAACTCGATGCGGTCGGGCACCTCGTGGCTCTCCAGTTCGTCCTCACAGGCCCCTCGGATGTCGGCTTCCGACACCGACTCGCCGCGCCGCGGTTTCACGATGGCCGTCACCGTCGCCCCCCGGACCTCGTCGCGGGTGTCGATGATGGCCACTTTCTCGACGGGGTCGACCTCGTAGATTACCTCCTCGATTTCGCGGGGGTAGATGTCGCCACACCCCGTCGTGAACATGTCCTCCAGTCGGTCGACGACGAAGAGGAAGCCGTCGTCGTCCATCCAGCCGATGTCGCCGGATTTCAGCCACCGCTCACTCGCTTCGGCGGTTTCACCGCTTTCGCCCCGCTGTCCCTGTGGGGCAGCGCGCTCGACGAACTTCTCGTCGGTAATCTTGGGGTTGTTGTACCGAGGGGTGACCGTATCGCCACGCCACAGCAACTCCCCGCGCTCGCCACGCTCGACGGGCTCGCCGGTCGCGGGGTCCTCGATGCGGATGTCGACGACTTCCGTCGCCGGCCGCCCGATGCTCCCGGGTTTGCTCCCGCCGGGGACCGGTCGATTGAACGTCGCGAGCGGCGTCGTCTCCGTCATGCCGTACCCCTCCAGTAGCCGGCAGCCGAAGGTCTCCTCGATTTCCCGGATCCGCCGTTTCGGCATCGGTGACCCGCCGACGCCGATCATCTCCAGACTAGATACGTCGTAGTCCTCGACAGCGTCGTACTCGAGGAGGTCCATCACCATCGTCGGAATCAGGAAGGTGTAGGTGATTTCGTGGCGCTCGATTTCGGTGAGAGCGGTCTCGGCGTCCCACTCCGCGAGCAGGTGGTTCTCGGCGCCCAACGCGAGAAACGGCGTCGTCGTGACGTTGAGGCCGGTGACGTGGAAGCACTGACAGGCCGTCAGGGCGACGGCGTTGCGGGTCCACTCCTTGTATCGGATGAACCCGCGGGCGTTGGCCGCGAGGTTGCCGTGGGTGTGGTAGACGCCTTTCGGCGCGCCGGTGGTTCCGCTCGTGTACAGCAGTTCGGCCAACGCATCGGAGCGGCGGGGTTCGACGTCACAGGTGGGGTCGCCGTCCTCCAAGAGGTCGAGATACGCCACCGTTCGGGCGCCAGCCGCGTCGATGTCGATTCGCCCTTCGGTCACGACGGCGCTCGCGCCGCTGTCCCGGAGGACG
This sequence comes from Natronomonas gomsonensis, assembly GCF_013391635.1. Taxonomy (GTDB): domain Archaea; phylum Halobacteriota; class Halobacteria; order Halobacteriales; family Haloarculaceae; genus Natronomonas; species Natronomonas gomsonensis_A. The sequence goes on from NZ_JACAWU010000001.1 coordinate 971,497, forward strand.
TAGCGGATTTGCTCGTCGGTAAAGCGGGTGTTGACCGGTAGCGGGATGGCGCCGCGTTTCATCACGCCGAGGTAGGTGGCGACGAACGGGACGCCGTTGGGCATGTGGATGGCGACGTGGTCGTCGACGCCAACGTCGAGTGCATCGAGGCCGCCGGCGATGCGGTCGGCGTCTTCGGCCAACCCCTCGAAGGTCCGCGAACGGGTGCGGTCGGCGACGGCCGTCGCCTCTGGGGTATTCCGCGCGGCGATGTCGACGTGGTTGGCGAAGTTCACTACTCTCGGATTCTCCGTCGAAATCCAAGTCGTTTCTGCCGCGCGTGCGAGGTTCGTATTTGTGCGGTGACCTGTATGAATTCTATCTAGTTTTCGCGTGGCGACCGGTCGCGTCACTGCCGGGCCGACGAGACATTTCGTCCGACATTACCGGACGTCAGTCACTCCGGCGTGAAGATGAGGTTCGCCTCGATGGTCCGGGCCGACTGCCGGACGGTTTCGGCCAGTCCCGACGACCCGGGAGTAGCCTCGAAGGCGCCGCTCGGGCCGTACACCGCGATGGCGCCGCGGACTCGCTCGTCTGCCACGACGGGCGCGGCGACGCCGGTCATCCCCGCGATGAGCTCGCCCTCGTCGACGGCGTAACCGTCGTCTCGAATCGTCTCCAACTCCGCAAGCAACCGCTCTTCGTCGGTTATCGTGTTCGGCGTCCGGGGCGGTAACCCCGTCTCGGAGACGAGCCGTTCGACCGTGTCGGCGTCCTTGTACGCCAGTATCGCCTTTCCGGGGGCGTTCGTGTGGAGATGCAGGTCCGACGGGTACGCCCCCGGCGTCCCGGTGGTGTGGCCGCCCTGTCGCCACCCGGCCGCCAACAGCACGCCACAGCGGTCGTTCTCCTCGGTGACTAACTGGACGTACTTCCCCTCGGTATCTTCGAACAGCGCGTGGGCCTCCTCGCGGCCGTTGACGAACAGTTCGTGGCTGTTTCGAGCAGTTTCTCCCAGATGGAGGAACTTCGTGCCCAGCCGGTAGGTCCCGGACTCGTTGACGACGTAGCCGACCGCTTCGAGGGTCCGAAGGTGGTCGTGGGCGGTGCTCTTCGGAACGTCCAGCGCCTCGGCGACGGCCGTCACGCCGGTCGGTCCCCGCTCTACCAGCGTCTCGACGATGTCGTGTGAGAGTTTGACCGCCGCGACTGGGTACCTCGTCATCGGTTCGGTTTCGTTCTCGCCCGACTTATGTGTCCGGTATTGCCGGACAATTGGATGCGGCAGAAAATAACTGTAATACTGAATTTACTGGAATCAAATAGATAAGAAATCTTATCTAATGGGTTAAATTTGGGTCGAATTTGGGTGTAGAACGGGAATTGTATTCGAGTCTAAGATGCAGTAATATTGGTTAAAAGCATCTAATAGAGTGAATTCATTTGGACTGTTCACAACGGCTCGAGCTCCGTGCTAATTAATATATGAAATTTGAGTATTTGGGATAAAGAGCCCCATATTTCCCGCAGTAGGGTTAACGGCTATGACCGGTTGTATCGGGTAGCGGTTGGCAGATACTATCATGACAGAAGACTCCAGCGCACCGATGACGCGGCGAGGCGTTATGAAGGGCGTCGGCGGCCTCGCGGCCGTCTCGATGTCCGGTGTAAGCATCGCGGAAGCACAGGACGTGATGGGCCAAGAGATTCCAGCGGACCCCCACACGCGGGACACGTATCGCTCGATTGTCGATGCAATCGTCCCCCGGACGCCCGAACTCGAAGACGAACTCGGTGGAGAGCACGTCCCCGGCGGGCTCGACGTGGAACTCGAGAAGTTCCTCATCTGGGACTTCAATCACTTCCAGGAGGTCCGACTGGAGACGCTCCAGACTCCCGTCAAAACCGCCCAGTCCGGCGGCGGACCGCTCGGTGACCTCGGCGGCAGCAATCCGCTCGGTGACGCCCTCGGCGGCCTGACCGAAACCGGCGACCTCGGTGGCGGCACGTCGCTCGATTCCGTCACCGAACTCGTCGACGGCCTGATGGCTCCCGAACTGTTCCAACTCGACCTCGACACCGTCTCCTCGGGGTCGGAACTCGGCGCGTTGGCCGACCTCGCGGGACTCGACGCGGTCGGTGACCTCGGCGAACTCCTCGATGTCGGTGACCTCGACGCGCTGGGCGAAGAACTCGACTTCGGCGCTGCGGACCGACTCGCGATCGACTTCGCGGACGCGCCGATTCCCGAAGACGCCGAGGGCATCGCGGAGTTCGACCTCCTCGTCGAGGGTGCCAACGAGGGAACCCACCAGGTCGTCCAGAACTACCCGTATGCGAACCTCTTCCCGTTCGTCTTCGACATCGTCGCCGCGGAGTTCCTCGCACAGGGGAAAAACGAGGACACGCCGTCGCCGAACCCCGAGTTCGCTGGCGGCGGGACGTTCGTCCGTCTCTCCCGGGAGGACCGCCTCCGCTGTCTGTGGACCATCGTCGACGGTGCCGTCATCGACCGCCTCGACGGCGTCCTCTCGCCGATGCTCCCCGCGGTCGGCATCCTGAAGTTCGTCGTGATGGCCTGCAACGGGCTCCACGGCTTCGGCTACTACACGGAGTGGTCCGGCCTCGGCGACACCAAAACGAACACGCCCAGCGAACGGGAGATGCAGGTCGACCCGAGCAACGTCCAGAGCCGGAACCAGACCGACTACCCCGGTCCCTCGGACGGCTACGCCGCCGACTGGCGTCACGCCGTCCCCGGCGGCTTCGACGACGACTGGGAGACCAACGAGACGCCCGGGCCAGCAGACCCGGAACTCCCCGACGAGGCCGCGGATGAGGCCGAGGAGGCCACCGGAGGTGACCTGCTATGAATGACCCAGATGTCGTCGTCGTCGGTGCGGGCGCGGACGGTCCGGTCGCGGCGTGGAAACTCGCACGCGACCACAATGTGGACGTGTTGCTACTGGAGGCAGGTGCCTTCCACGGAAACGAGCAGTGGCCCGAACCGCACGTCGACTCGGGCGGGACGGTCAGCACCGACCCCGACGACCTCGACGGCAAACTGCTCGACGAGCAGTTCACCCACCGCGAGGCGGAGGCCAACGACCCGACCTACGGCTACCTCCGGGTCGGCCCCTCCAACAGCGCGCGTGCGCCGTGGTTCCGTAACCTCCACCAGAACGCGTTCATCTGGCAGGTCTCCTGTGTCGGCGGCACGTCGATTCACTACTTCTCGAATCACCCGCGCGGCTATCCGACGGCCTTCGACGACCAGCCGCACTGGCCCGACGAGGTCAGCTACGCCGACATGGTGCCGTACTACCGGCTCAACGAGGAAATCACGAGCACCCAGCAGGCGCCGATGACCGCCCGCGAAGAGGTGTTCATCGAGGGTGCGAGCCAGGAAAAAAGCGGCGAGTACCCGCTTCTCGACGGACTCAACGTCACCGAAACCGGCTGGCGACCCCAGCCCAACGCCGTCGAGGTCCCCGGCAAGGAGACCTCCAACGGCCAGCCGCTCGATAGAAACTACGAGGGGTCGTTCAGCTACGACGACGGCTTCCGCGGCGACACCCTCGTCGGCGACCACTTCCAGGGCTCCTCGACGCCCGTCGACGCGCCCGTCCGCGAGAAGGCCCGCAAATCCAGCAACATCGGCTACGTGCCGCGCGCGCTGGACACCAACGACAACCCCGACGTGGGCAACGTCGCCATCCGACCGAACACCTACGTCACCGACATTCACACCGCAGAAGGCGCCGGCAACCTCGAGGCGACCGGCGTCGAAATCCGTGACACGTGGTCCGGTGCGACACAGACCGTCGAGGCCGACACGGTCGTCCTCGCGGGTGGCTGTATCGAGACGCCGAGACTGTGGCTCAACTCGGGCCTGCCGGACGACGGCTGGGTCGGCAAGGGGCTGACGACCCACTGGTTCGACTGGGTCGTCGGCGTCTACGACGACGACACCGTCGCCGACATCAACCCCGACCGCCAGCACATGGACCCCTACATCGGGCAGAACTCCGCGGTCCGCTTCGACAAGCCCGGCGTCGGCGGCCTCGAGGACATCGGGATGTCGCCCGGTCTGGTCTCTTTCGCCGACTACCTCTTCACCGAGGCGGGCTACTCCTTCGACACGCCGGTCGACCCCGACGAGCCGTGGGACACCCGCGGCTACATCGTCGGCAAGGAGCTCAAACGCCGGATGGCCAACTACCGACAGACGAAGGCCATCCTCGTGTTGACCGACGACATGCCGCGACAGGAGAACGGCGTCTCGCTGGACGACACCTTCTCCGACGAGCACGGCCCGGTGCCGAAGGTCCGCTACGAACCGGGAGAGGAGGACGACGAACGGCGCGACGAACTCGCTCGCATCGCGGCGAACATCCACCGCAACGCCGGTGCCTCTCACGTCCACCGTGCGGAGTGGCCGCCGTTGTTGCTCCACATGCAGTCGTCGATGCGAATCGGCAAGGTGCTCGACTTCGCCGGCGAGGCGAAGAACGTCGACCGCCTGTTCGTCGCCGACCACTCGGCGCTGGCCAACGGCGTCGGCGGTCCGAACCCCACGAACTCCGGGCAGGCCAACGCGCTCCGTATCGCCGACCACATCGGCGACCGCTACTTCTGAGGCGGCCGCCGCGTTGCATACCGTCTTTTCGCTCGATTCTGCTGAGAGGCGTCCGAAGTTACGCTGACTGCTCAGTTCCAGGGCGCTTCCTCGAAGTCGACGTAGCGCTTCTCGCGGTCGATGTCGTCGATTCGCGCTACGTCCTCCTCGTCTAGCGTCACTTCGAGTGCCCCGAAGTTCTCGCGGATGTGCTCGGGCGTGGCGGATTTCGGGATGGCCGAGACGCTCTCCTTCGACAGTAGCCACGACAGCGCCACCTGTGCCGGCGTGGCGTCGTGTTTCTCGGCGATGTCGATTAGTTCGGAAACCTCGGTCACGTCGCCCTTCGCGAGCGGCGTGTAGGCGACCAGGTGGTGGCCGTGTTCGCGGGCCATCGCGCGGAGTTCCTCCTGCTGGAACAAGGGGTGACACTCGACCTGGTGAGCGAAAAGCGGCGCGTCGAGTGTCTCGATGGCGTCTTCGAGCAGTTCGGGCGTAAAGTTCGAGAGGCCGACGTTGCGGACGAGGCCGTCGTCGTACAGCTCGTCGAAGGCGGCGAGCGTCGCCTCGCTGTCGTAGGCGCGAATCGGCCAGTGGACGTACAGCAAATCCAGCGTCTCGACGCCCAACCGGTCGATGCTCGCCCGGGCGTGGTCGAGTACGTCGTCGTATGCGAGGTTGTCGGGACTCACCTTCGTCGCGAGGAACACGTCCTCGCGGTCGACGCCGGAGGTCGCGATACCGTCGCCGACGGCGGCCTCGTTGTCGTAGCCTTCGGCGGTGTCGACGTGCCGATAGCCCGCGTTCAGCGCCGTCTCGACGCTGTTCGCACACACTTCGTAGTCGGTGTTCTCGTAGGTGCCGATGCCGAGTGGGGGGAGGTCTTCGACTGCCATGTGTCGCATTCGAGCGCCGGCCTCAAGTGTGTTCCCGGAACCTATCACGACCGCTACAGCAATCGGCTTCAGCGAGCGCTTTTGTGGCACTCGCCCTCACACCCCAACATGGACCCCGACCGCTATCTCGCTCGCCTCGGCGTCGACCCCGCCGAAGTGTGGCCGCCGACGTTCGAGACGGTCGAACGCCTCCAGTCGGCCCACGTCCGGACGGTGCCCTTCGAGACGCTGTCGATAACCGGCACCCCCGACGGCGACTGCGGTGGCGAGGGCGTCACTCTCCTGCTACCGGCGCTCTACGAGAAACTCGTCGAGCGCGAACGCGGCGGCTTCTGCTTCGAGTTGAACGGGCTGTTCGGGTGGCTCCTCGAGGAACTCGGCTTCGATGTCGACCGTGTCGCCGCCTGCGTTCTCGACGACGACGGCGACCCCCGGCCGCCAGCGAACCACCACGCACTTCTCGTCACCTTCGAGCGGCCGTACGTCGTCGATGTCGGTCTCGGCTTACCGAAGATGCGCTGGCCGGTGCCGCTCGAGGACCCCACTGACCCCGATTCCGCGGGCGTCGCGTGGCGAACCGTCGAAAGCGACCGCCCCGACGCCGACTACGTGATGCAGACTCGTCGACCAGACGAGACCTGGAGCGACCGCTACATCTTCACGACCGACCCCCGACAGCTGTCGTACTTCGCGGCGACGTGTGAGCACCTCGCGACCGCTCCGGAGTCGACGTTCACCGGCGACCCGACGGTCAACGTCGGCACCGAAGGCGGCTACAAGCGGCTAACGCCGGAGACGTTAACCGAGGTCACCGACGGCGAAAAACGCGAGCGAGCGGTCGCTCCCGAGACGTATCGCGACACGCTCGAATCCGAGTTCGGCCTTCGGTTCCGCTGAATCCCCCACAGGATACGCCCCGACGGCTGGCATCGGGTGCATCCCCACCGTTCGTCTCGACGGTCCGAGGGGTATTCACGCTACTCCCTGCACGATGTGCACGGCGTGCACAGTTCAGGCATCGAGCGGGTCGGCCTCCTCGCGGTACTGCTCGAAGGTCGTCTCGGCCCACTCGTACACCGCCTCTGACTCGCTTTCGATGAGCGCGAGCGGCGTGCCGCGCTCGTCGACGACGCCGAAGAGGACTCGGTCGTCGAGCAGCGCGAGCATGTACGGGAGGTCATCGTGGACGTAGTAGTTCGCGCCGTCGGCGTTCGCCACCGTGTCGAGGTAGCCCTCGTACGACGGGTCATCGCGCATCGCGGCAACGACTTCGGCATCGACGACGAACTCGACGGTGTCGCTGCCGGTCGCGTTCTCGATTCGTTCGTGTGCCATGTCGGCGCTGTCCTGCATCACGACCGTCGCGAATTCACGGATGCTATCGGAGTCCCGCCGGGCGGCCATTGCGCGCTCGACCGGCGCCAGCGGCTGTTCGGCCGTCGCCTCGACGATGTCGGCGTCGGCCAGCGCTGCCGGGTCGAGGTCGAACTCGTCGGTGGTCACCCGTCCCAAAAGCGGTGTGAGGTCCTCACCGAGGTCGAACGAATCCAAGAGGTCGGAGAACTCACGTTCGACGTAGGCGCCGAGTGCGGTGAGGCGGTACGGCCCGCCGTTGTTCTCCTCGGCGACCCACTGCCGTTCGATGAGTTCGTCGAGCGTCCGTGAGACGGTGGTCCGCGAAGCGTCGAGTTCCTCGCGGAGTTCACGGGCATCCGCCGGCCCCTCCACCAACGTCGACAGTAGTTCGATACGTGTCCCCGACCGCGCCAGATACGCCACCGCCCCGTTCATCATCGGGGCTTGATGGCACCGCCGTATGAAGGTACTCACTCGAAACGGTCCTCCGGGATGCGCTTTGCGGTGACGATGTAGAATGGCTTGTGGGCGGTTCGGCGCCGAGTCAGTCGCCGGGTTCGGGAGCGTCTTCGCCGGGGTCACGGGTCCGGTACCACCGATACAGCAGATAGAGCCCGACGACCAGGAAGACCACCGAGAGGCCGTTGAGGGCGAGGTTCATCGGTCCATCGGCGGGGAGCGGCCCGTCGTCGGTCAACTGAAGTAGGCCGTAGGCCAGCCACGTACAGCAGAGGCCGACGAGCATCGTCAGTCGGCGTCGCGGAATCGCGCCGCGATAGTACTGGACGGCCACCCCGGCGAGGAGGACGAGGTAGGCGCCGAACAGTGCGATGTCGGCCGCTTCGGAGACCATACCGACCGGTGGACTCGCCACCGACAAAGTTCCCGGCGGTCGCTTACAGCGCGCCAGTGTCGATGCCGACGACGGTTGCCTCGCTGGTCGTCCCCGGGACGGTCAGCCACTCCTCGGCGCTCGGGTCGTACGCCTCGAACGGCCCGAAGGTGTAGCGGTCGCTGGAATCGATGCCCTCGGGCGCCTCCGCGAAGTAAGTGACCGACCCAGATTCAGTCGCACCCATCTCGAAGTACACCCACTTCGTCTCGCCGGGGGCGGGTTCGGTTCGCTCGGCGTCGCCGGCGATGGCGTCCCAGGCGGCCGGGATGCGGTCGCGGATGCGGACCGCTTCGGTCGCCTCGAGGGCGAGGTCGATTTGGTTCGGTTGGCCGGCGGTGAACACGGACCCGTCGTCGCTGCGGGTTCCCTCGACGACGAGTGCCTCGGTCACCGGTCCGTCGTAGCGGTCGATTTGCTCGGGTTTGGGGACGCCCGATTCGGTGGCTTCGTCGGATTTCCGTATCTCGAAGGCGTCGGCGACCAATTGCTCGCCGTCGTCGTCGGTCTCGCTGGTGACGTACTCGACGCGGATGCGTTCGTCGTCGATGTCGAGTTCGGTGACGCCGAAGTGGCGGTTGCTCCGCCGGGCGAGATAGTCGCTCGGGGCGGTGTTGCCGAAGCCGTAGTGGGAGGTGCCGCCGGTGCCGTTGGTGACGAACGTCGTCCCGTAGGGTGACTCCCAGTTCCACGCCGAATCGGGACCGTAGTCGTCGCGGTCGGGGCGGGCCTCGATTGGCTTGGTTCGCTCGTAGACGTGGTTGTCGCCGCACAACACGAGGTCGACGCCGTACTCGTCGAACAGTTTACCCCAGCGGTCCCGGAGGATGTCACGGGGGGCGTGGTCCGGCGAGTCGGTCCACAGCGGGCCGTGGAAGTAGACGACCGTCCATTTCAGGTCGTCGTGTTGGGCGGCGTCGGAAAGCGTCGCTTCGAGGAACCGCTCCTGTACGTCACCGTAGGTGAGGCCGCCGAACTCACAGCGAGGGTCGTAGATGGGGACGAACTCCTCGCCGCGGCCCACGTCGCCACAGCCGTCGGTCGTCGTCGAGAGGCCGATGAAGCGGGTGTTGTCGTAGTCGAAGTGATACCACCGCTGTTCGTGCTGGAGGTCGTCGAGAGCGAGGGTGTCGTCGACGGGCATCAGGTCGTTGAGGCGGCGGTCGTACTGGAGCAGTCCCGTCCCGGGTTCGGCCTCGTGGTTGCCGGGGACGGTCATGAACGGCGTCTCCGCGTAGAAGGACTCGAAGGTCTCGAAGTACAACTCCCACGTCGAGGGCTTGCCGTTGGCGTAGGCCACGTCGCCCGGGAGCAACTGCACGTCGGGGTCGCGTTCGGCGGCGGTCGCCATCACGCGTTGGGGGTCGTCGGTGTTGGCCCGCTGGAAGGGGTTGTTCGGGTCGGCGATGCCGTGGTCGCCGACCGCGGTGACCGAAAACCCCGACTCGGGGTCGGCCGTCGAGACGGTGAACGACTCCGAGCGACGGTCGTCGAGGGCGGCCGCGTACTCGTAGGTCGTCGCCGGGTCCAGCCCTGTCACGGTCGCGCTGTAGGCGACCGCTTCCTTCCCCGGCACCGGCTGTGGGGTGGCGCTGACGGTCGTCGTCGGGGCGTCCGGTTCGCCGATTTCGAGGCGGGCGTCGGCCGCCGGCGCGCCCGTCCATCCCACGCGGAGCGTCGTCGCCGGGTCGCGGCCGTAGGCGACGTGGACGCCCGCCGGCCCGTCGGGAACCTCGGCTTGCCCGGCGGCCGAGGAAACCAGAAACGGCGTCGCCGAGGCGGCGGCGACGCCCTTCAGGACCCCGCGTCGCGAGAGGTCCTCGCTCATCGGTCGACACCTCCCGGGCGGTCGCCGGCGAGTCCGGGCAGCGTCTCCGGAAGCGTCGGCAGCGGTCCGCCACGGAGTTCCTCCAGTCGGACCTCGCCTTCGGGGACGCGATAGCTTCGCAGGAGGCGCTTGGGCGCGTCGGCGGCATCGACGGTCCGGTCGACGCCGTAGGCGGTGTAGACGGCCGCGTCGTCGGTGAACTCGACGGTGGTGTAGCCGTACCGCGACCAGTTGAACCACTCGACGTGGGGGTTCTGGGATTCGACGAGCAGTTCGGCGGCGTCCTCTTCGAGGTCCGGTGGCGTCGGGGTCTGTGTCCCGAGGTTATCGCTGGTGACGCCGGGTGACATGAACTCGACGCCGACGCGGTCGGCCTCGGCGCCCGGAAGCGGCTGTTGGCGCTCGGTGTCGCGGTAGTCGGTCTTCGCGTAGGCGGCGACGTAGGCGTGCATGTCGCCGGTCAGCGTGATGAGGTTGAGCGCGCCGTCGCGGCCGCGGGCGGCCCGCCGGAACTCGCCCATGATGAGTTGCCGCTCGTGTTCGTAGCCGTCCCAGGCGTCGTAGTTCACGAAGAAACTCCCCTGCTCGCCGGCGTTGGTGGCCTTCAGCGCCGCGTTCAGCACGGAGTTACCCCACACCTTCCACGTCGCCTCCGACCCGGTGACGCCGTCGAGGAACCACTCCCGCTGGTCGCCGCCGAGCATCGTCCGGTCGGGGTCGTCGACGTTGCGGGCCGGCGGCGCGGCGATGTCGCGTTGGCCGAACTCGTCTTCGGGGGGCGGCGACCGATACAGGCGCTCGTCGGTCATGAACAGCTCCGCGAGTTGGCCGAATTCGAGGGAGCGGTACAGTCGGAATCGTTCGTGAAGGTCATCGGCATCGCGGTCGTACTCGACGCGGAACGGGACGTACTCGGCCAGCGCCTCGATTCCCTCGACGTACAACTGCCGCATCTTCTCGGGGTCGTCGCCGTAGGGGTGGGAGGCGGTGTTCGGCGCGCCCGTCTCGTAGTTCCACCAGCGGTTGTTGACGATTTCGTGGTCGTCCCAGGTCATCACGAGGGTGTGGCGGGCCAGCGCCGCCTGCATGTGCTCGTCGGCGCGGTAGGTGCGGTGGATGGTCCGGAAGTCCGCGAGGGTGTGGGCCACGTCGTTGCCCGAGGGCAACCGGATGTCCCGGTCGGGTTGGTTGCCCGCGCCGCCGTACTCGTAGATGAAGTCGCCGAGGTGGAGCAGGTAATCGGCGTCCTCGCGGGCGATGTGTGCGAACCCACCGAAGTAGCCGTGGAGGTAGTTGTTACACGACGCACACGCGAGCTTCAGTCGGTCGGGGTCGGCCTCGGGTTCCGGCAGTGTTCGTAGGCGGCCGACCGGCGAGGCGTCGCCGTCGTAGACGAATCGGTAGAAGTAGAAGGTGTCCGAATCGAGTTCGCCGTCCAAATCGACGTTCAGCGTGTAATCGGAGTCGGGGCCGAACGCCGCGGCCGGTACCCGGAAGTGTCGCGTCTCGGCCGTCGAGAAGTCGGCCTCGGCGTTTTCGGTTTCGCGGTCCGGTGCGGGCGTCACCTGCAGGCCGACCGGGTGGTCGCCCTCGTAGGCGGCGGGGTCGATTCGCGTCCAGACGATGGCGCCGCTCGGCGTCGGCCCGCCGCTCGCGACCGATTGGGGATACACCGCTTCGCTCGTCCGGTCGACATCGAAGCAGTCGTCGGTCGCTGTCGCCCCTCGTGGGTCGGCGTCGTCGGCCGCCGCGCTACTCGAAAACAGGGTCGCCAGTGCGCCCATCGCCGACCCGGCGCCGGCGGCCTCCAGGACCGCCCGCCGCGTCGATGTCGTCGGTTCGTGTCGTTCCCGCTGTCCGCTCTGTCCCGCTGTCATCACCGCTGATTGACAAGAGGAGTGATAAAAATCCACTAGCAGAAGCGTCCAAATAATTACGATAAAAGCTCTCTCAGTGCTGCTACCGGGGAATTCGGGGTATTACGATTCTCTCCCCGTGTGTCCGTATCTCAGGGGAGGGTCACAGTCGCCCTTCGACTGGTCAGACCGACGACTCGATTTCGTCGAACAGCGCGGCCACGTTCCGCTCGATTTCGTCTCGAATCTCACGGACATCGTCGGAGGCTTTTCCGTCGGGGTCGGCGAGCGCCCAGTCGCGTACGTCGACGCCGGCCGCTACGTCGCCCACGTCGAGTGTCGAACAGCCCATCGTTGCGACGTACTCACACGAGTTCAGTTCCTCGATGGTGATTTCCCGTGGCTTGCGCTCCGAGAGGTCGAATCCCAGTTCGTCCATCACCTCGACGACTTCCTCGTGGACGGCGTCGGCGGGGTCGGTGCCGCCGGTGAGGATTTCGACGCTGTCTTCGAGGCCGCGCCGTTGCCGTTCGCGCTCGGCGAAGGCGGTCGACATCTGCGAACGGCCGGCGTTCTGGACGCACATGAAGGCGATGCGAATCGGGTCGGTGTCGGTGTTTGTGGACATGTCAATCGTCGTTCGTCGTGGGTTCGGTCGTCGAGTCGTCGAGACTGCCGGTTTCGAATCCGCTCCAGTCGAAGCGGCGCTGGAAGTACAGCGCGACGTTGACCAGCGCCAAGAGGACGGGCACCTCGATGAGCGGGCCGACGACGGTGGCGAAGGCGACGCCGGAGCCGACGCCGAAGACGGCGACTGCGACGGCGATGGCCAACTCGAAGTTGTTCGAGGCGGCGGTGAAGCCGATGGCGGTCGTCGTCGAGTAGTCGGCGCCGATGCCCCGTCCCATCCCGAAACTGACGAGGAACATCACGACGAAGTAGATGGTCAGCGGGACGGCGAGCAACAGCACGTCGGTCGGCTGGTCGACGATGGCGCCGCCCTGGGTGGCGAACATCACGACGACGGTGAACAGCAAAGCGACGAGCGTGAGCGGGTCGATTTTCGGGACGAACGACTCGTCGTACCACTGTTCGCCCTTGACTCGGGTGCCGACCGTGCGGGTCAGGAAGCCGCCCGCGAAGGGGATGCCGAGGAAGACGGCGATGGCCCAGAACACCTGACCGACGGTGATGTCGAAGGTCGTGATGCCGGCGACGAGCGTCTCCATGCCCAACAGCGGCGGCAACACGAGCGCGAAGAACCAGACGTAGACGCCGTAGGTGAGTATCTGAAAGAGGCTGTTGAACGCGACGAGTCCGGTGACGTACTCGGTGGAGCCTTCGGCGAGTTCGTTCCAGACGAGCACCATCGCGATACAGCGAGCCATCCCGATGAAGACCAATCCGAGGAAGTACTCGGGGCGGGCCGGCAGGCCGGGAACGAGGCCGCTGAAGAAGAAGACGGCCAACCCGAACATCAGCGTCGGGCCGATGAGCCAGTTCTGGACGAGACTGAGGCTCAACACCCGCCAGTTCGAGAACACCGTCGGGAGCTTCGAGTAGTCGGCCTTCGCGAGCGGCGGGTACATCATCAGGACGAGGCCGATTTCGACGAGGTAGAACTCCTGAATGGGCTGGGTGACTGAGGGGGCGAAGAAGCCCAACCCGACGCCGAGGGCCATCGCGCCGAAAATCCAGACGGTGAGGTACTTATCGAGGAAGTCCATCGACCGGGGGTCCCCACAGCTCTCACACTCACAGTCCGGGCCGTGCTCGTGGGCGTTACTCATCGACACTGCCCTCGAGGACGGTGACGAGCGCGACGGCGCGGTTGGTCGCCCGGTACTTCTTCCAGCGGCCCTCCTTGCGCCCCTCGACGAGGCCCGAATCGACGAGCTTCGACAGCGCGTGGCTGAGACCGCTCTCACTCACGTCGACGAGCGGCGTCAGTTCACAGACGCAGAGTTCCTCGCCCGCGGCGACGAGCACGCGGACGAGCGTGTAGCGCGTCTCGCTTGCCAGCGCCGAGAGTACGTCGAGTTCCGCCTCGACGCGGGACTCGCCGAGTGCGCGTTCGAGCGCCCCGAGTTCGTCGAGGCGGCGCTCGACGTCCTCGCTGCGACACGCCCCGAGTTCGTCTTCGAGGTATCGCTGGAGTCGTTCCGTAGCTTGTGCCATCGGCAATTAGTTGAATAGATGCTCAAGTAACTGTTTCGATTGCGGTGGCGGTGGAACGGATTCAAATCGGTATTTCCGGTCGAGATGGCGAAATTTGCTACTCGAGGCGGCTCGTGAAATCGAGTAGTAATTGAGTGAATATGGTGTTGGAGTCTCGCTGGAGACCATCTGACCTCGTCGATAGGGAGGGGATCGGACCGGCACAGAGCAGTACGTACTGCTATCGAGCATTCTATATCCTTACTTCCCGCTCTATGTATATTCTACGTAGACTATATTGATATTAGCATAGTACTTCAACCGCCTCCGGATACGCTCAGGTGATGGCACCAAGCCACTTCGACCGCATCACGCGACGTAGCGCAATCAAAGCAGCCGGTGGAGCTGGCATCCTCGCTCTCGCCGGGTGTACCGAGAGCTCCGGTGGAAACGGCAACGGAAACGGCGGCGGTAACGGTAACGGCAACGGTGGCAGTACTGGCAACGGAAACGGAAGTGGCAGCGACTCACTCTCCGGTGACATCGTCATCACCGGCAGCAGTACGGTGTTCCCAGTGACGGACGCGATGGCCGAGATGTTCATGGAGGAGCACCCGGACGTGAACGTCACTGTCGACTCGACCGGGAGCGGCGGCGGCTTCGAGAACCACTTCTGTCCCGGTGATTCGGTCATCAACGGCGCGTCCCGCCCGATCAAAGACGAGGAGATCGAGAACTGCACCGGCAACGGTGTCGAACCCGTCGAGTTCCGGATCGCCGGTGACGCCCTCACGATGGCGGTCAACAACGAGGCCGACTGGGTCGACTGCATGACCTTCGACGAGATGTCCCAAATTTGGCGCGAGGACGGCGCAGAGACGTGGGCAGAGGTCAACTCCGACTGGCCCGACGAGCCGTTCGAGCTGTTCGGGCCGGCGTCGACCTCGGGGACCTACGACTGGTTCAACGAGAACGTCATCGGTGAGGACATCAACCACACCGCCCAGCACGAACCGACCGAGGAGGACAACCTCATCGTCCAAGGTATCAACGACAACCAGTACGGTATGGGCTACTTCGGGTACGCCTATTACAGCTCCAACTCCGACCAGGTGAAAGCCATCGAGGTCGAGGCTGAGGAGGGAGACGGTTGCTCGCCGCCGAGCCTCGAGAACGCCAAGGACGGCTCCTACCCGATGGCGCGTCCGCTGTTCATCTACGCCAACGAGGAGGCCACCCAGCGTGAGGAGGTCTACGAGTTCCTGAAGTTCTACTTCGAGAACGCCGAGACCGACCTCGTCTCCGAGATCGGATACGTCCCCTCGAGTGCGGATCTCCGGGACGAGAACATCTCCACGCTCGACGACGTGTCCGGAAACTAACTGCTGGATACCCGTATTTTTATGAGCAACGAATCGAACCCGCTGCAGTTAACCGGTGGTGCAAAGAGCCGCAGCGCCAGAGAGCGCCTGTATCGCCGCGTGCTGTTCCTGTGTGCGGCCGTGTCGGTCGTCGTGACCGCCAGTATCATCCTCGCGCTCTCGGCTGACGCGGTGCGGTTCTTCGCGCTCGTTTCGCCGTGGGAGTTCTTCACCGGGACGACGTGGATTACCTCGAGAAATCAGTTCGGCGCGATTCCGCTCATCTTCGGGACGCTCATGGTGACGGTCATCGCGGCCCTCGTCGCCATCCCGGTCGGCGTTGCCGCCGCGATTTATCTCAGCGAGTACGCGAGCACGCGGGCACGGTCGATTCTCAAGCCGGGACTGGAGATACTGGCCGGCATCCCGACGGTCGTCTACGGCTACCTCGCGTTGGTGTATCTCACACCGTTCCTGCGTCGACTCGGTTTCGATCTGGGAACGTTCAACATCCTGAGCGCGTCGGTGATGGTCGGCATCCTCATCATCCCGATGGTCTCGTCGCTGTCCGAAGACGCGATGAGTGCGGTTCCCGACTCGCTGCGAGAGGCCGGCTACGGGCTCGGCGCGACGAAGTTCGACGTTTCGACTGGCGTCGTCGTCCCGGCGGCAGCGTCCGGCATCTTCGCGTCGTTCATCCTCGCGCTCTCCCGGGCCATCGGCGAGACGATGGTCGTCGTGATGGCGATGGGGCTTCGCCCCCGTCTCCCACCCGTAAAGGAGGGATTCCTCGGGCTGCCGTACGTCGACCCCGTCGGGACCGTCTCACAGTCCGGCCAGACGATGACCTCGGCGATGGTGCAGGCGGTCACCAGCGACGTGAGCGCCGCCTCGCCGACCTACAAGAGCATGTTCGCGCTCGGACTGACGCTGTTCGCTATCACGTTCATGATGAACTACCTCAGCAACCGAATCGCCGCGCGGTACCGAGAGGAGTACCAATGACACGGAGGAGCGCCAATGGCGAGTGAGCAGACATCCGTTGGCGGTGAGGCGGACACTGAGACCGTGAGTCAGGTTCGCGGCTTCGTCTTTCAACTCGTCTGTGGCGCCGCGACGGTGTTCGGCATCGCGGTCGTCTCGCTGTTGTTGCTGTACGTCGCCAACGACGCGTTCAGGCCGTTCACCGCGGACCCTGGCTGGCATCTCGTGTTCTTCGTGACGCTCGTCGTCCCGACTCTGGGGCTTTCGGTGTACTACCTCGCCCGCGACCGTGCCGGCGGAACCGTCGCGAGTTCGGCCTTCGGAATTCCGCTCGTCGGGCTGCTCGTCGGGGGTGGATTGGTCATCCTGTTCATCGAGATTATCTCGCCGCAGGAGTGGCTGGCACTGCTGGTCGCGTTGCTCGTCGGTGCTGGAGCGGTCCTCGCACACCGCCGTCTGCGACCGGAGGCGGCGATGGAACGGCTCGGCGTGTTGCTCGCTGCGCCGGCGCTTTCGGTGTTCGGAATTCCGGCACTTTCGGTCGATTACACGGTCGCACTGCCGCTCAGTGGGACGGAACTGTTCACGATTGCGTTCGCGACACCACAGCTCCTGCCGAGCGTTCGTGACCTCGTATTTCTGATTCCCGTGTTTCCGCTGGGATGGATGCTCCTCCTCGCGACGGTTACGCTGCCGGTTTCGCTGGTCTTCGGGGCGTTCCTCGCTCGTCAACGCGAGGACGGCCGTGGTCTTCGCGAACTCCCACTGATGGCCCTCGTTGTCGCGACCATCGGAGCGTTCGCGGCCATCGCGGCGGGCTTCAGCCCCCGAACCGGCGTGTTGCTGACCACCGCGACGGTCGTTCCGATGGGCGTCTACGTCGAGAGGGTCGTCCGACGCGGCGAGGGTTACAGCGGGTTCCTCTTTCCGGTGGTCGTCGTCGCCGGCATCCTCGCCGGGAGCGTCGCAACGACCACGCTCGGCTTCGCCGGCCCGGACCCGTGGCTCGATTGGGGCTTTCTCACGAGCGCCACCTCGCGGACTCCGACCGACGCCGGCATCTACCCGGCGCTGGTCGGCTCGGTTCTCATCATCGTCACCATCGCGGTAACCGCCTTCCCGGTCGGCGTCGGCGCGGCAGTGTACC
Source organism: Natronomonas gomsonensis (assembly GCF_013391635.1). GTDB lineage: Archaea > Halobacteriota > Halobacteria > Halobacteriales > Haloarculaceae > Natronomonas > Natronomonas gomsonensis_A. The sequence continues at coordinate 988,574 of NZ_JACAWU010000001.1, forward strand.
TCGAGGAGTACGCACCCAGTTCCGGGTTACTCGGACGGGTCGTCGGTATCATCGAGGTCAACATCGGGAACCTCGCCGGCGTTCCCTCGGTCGTCTATGGGCTATTGGGGCTCGCGCTGTTCATCCGTGGTATCGGGCTCGAATCCGGTATCGTTGTCGTCGGCGGGCTCACGATCGGCCTGCTCATCCTGCCTATCGTTATCATCTCCGCACAGGAGTCGATACGTGCAGTTCCGGATTCGATGCGACAGGCCTCCTATGGGATGGGGGCAAGCCGGTGGCAAACGACACGGAACGTCGTTCTCCCCGAGGCGATGCCCGGTATCTTCACCGGGACCATCCTCGCGTTGGGACGAGCTATCGGCGAGACGGCACCGCTTTTGATGATCGGTATCGCCTCGAGCGTCCGGACGACTCCGGACGGGTTCTTCTCGAAGACCGGTGCGATGCCGCGACAGATCTTCTCGTGGTCTTCGGAGATTCAACCGGAGTTTCGGTTCGGCGTTCTCGCGGCCGGCGTGGTGACGCTGCTGGCCGTACTGTTGCTGATGAACGGGACCGCGATTGTCCTGCGGAACAGATACCAGCGGAGCGACTGACAATGTCAACACAAGACTCAACGACAGACGAATCGGAGGAATCCGGTGAGGCGATCATCGAAACGTCGAGCGACGTGGTGTCCTCGAAATCCCGGCCGACCTCGGGGCCGCCCGTATTCGATGTCGAAGACCTCGACGTGTTCTACGGCTCCGAACAGGCACTGCAGTCGGTGGACATGGAGATTCCGTCGAAGCAAGTGACCGCGCTCATCGGACCGTCGGGGTGCGGGAAGTCGACGTACCTCCGGTGTCTCAACCGGATGAACGACCTCATCGACGCCGCCCGCGTCGAGGGGGAAGTCAATCTAAACGGCAAGAACGTCTACGACGAGGACGTCGACCCCGTCGCCTTACGACGGAAAATCGGTATGGTGTTCCAGACGCCGAATCCCTTCCCAAAGACGATTCGGGAGAACGTCGCCTACGGCCTGAAGATACAGGGCTACGATGGCGACATCGATGCCCGCGTCGAAAAATCCCTCAAACAGGCGGCGCTGTGGGACGAGGTGAAAGACCAGTTGGACTCCTCGGGGCTGGACCTCTCGGGGGGCCAACAGCAGCGACTCTGTATCGCCCGGGCCATCGCACCGGACCCCGAGGTCGTCCTCATGGACGAGCCGGCATCGGCGCTGGACCCCGTCGCTACCTCGAAGATCGAGGACCTCATCGACGATTTGGCCGCCGAGTACACTGTCGTCATCGTCACCCACAACATGCAGCAAGCCGCCCGCATCTCCGATAAGACGGCCGTCTTCCTCACCGGCGGCGAGTTGGTCGAGTTCGACGACACCCAGACCATCTTCGAGAATCCAGCCGACGACCGCGTCGAGGACTACATCACCGGCAAGTTCGGATAACCATGCCACGAGTCGACTACCAGCGCAAATTACGGGTGCTTCGGGCCGATGTCGTCGAGATGGGCGAAATAGTCCTCGGCCGCTACGACGGCGCGTTGAGCGCCTTGGAGACGAAAGACGAGGAACTCGCCCGGGAGATTATCGAGGGCGACGACGAGATCAACGAGCGGTACCTCGAACTGGAGGCCGACTGTATCGACCTCTTCGCGCTCCAACAGCCGGTCGCGAGCGACCTCCGGTTCATCGCCGCCTCCTTCAAGATACTCACCGACCTCGAACGCATCGGTGACCTGGCGACCAATCTCGCGGGCTACGCGTTGGACGCCGAACGGGAGCGGTACCCCGAGGTCGATATCCGGCACATCGGCGAGCGGGTACGGGCGATGGTGGCCGACGCCATCGACGCCTACGACCGCGACGACGTCGGGGCGGCCCGGGAGGTCGCGTTGCGTGACGACGACATCGACCGACTGTGTGAGACTGCCAGCGAGACGGTCGTTGCGGACCTCTTGCGGACGAACTACGGCGACGAGTCGGCGGCGATACTCGAAGACACCTCGCGGTTGCTGTTGACGATTCGGGACCTCGAACGCGTCGCCGACCACGCGGTCAACGTCTGTGCACGCATCGTCTACATGGTCGAACACGACGACGAGCTGATCTACTAACATGAAACGAACTGCCACCGACGGCGGGCCGGCCGAACGCAAGGTCCAACTCGCCGGCGGGTCGACGTTCACCGTCTCGATTCCGAAAGGCTGGGCCCAGGAACGCGGCATCACGCCGGGAACTGGGCTGTTCATCTACCCCTTCGAGGACCGACTCGTGGTCGCGCCGACCGAACACGCCGGGGCCGACCGGCGGGCGGTCGTCGACGCCGACGCAGTCGACACCCGGACGCTCGTCCGGCAGATTCAGGCGGCCTACGCCGCCGGCGCCGACACCATCGAAATCGAAGCAGCAACGGGGTTCTCGTCCGAACAACGGCGGGCCGCGACCAGAACCGTCACCGAGTTGGTCGGCATGGAGGTCGCAGAGGAGACGACCCGGTCGCTTGTCGTTCGGAGCCTGCTCGACCCGGCTGAAATATCGCTCCAACAGACGATTAGCCAACTCCGACAGCTGGCGCTGCCGATGCATCGCGACGCCGTCGAGGCCGTCACGGCGGGCGACGCCGAGTTCGCCCGTCGGGTCGCGTTGCGCGACGACGACGTCGACCGCTTGTTCGCGCTCGTCAGTCGCCAGTTCTACCGCGTCCTCGTCGACGTGCGCGAAATCGACCAACTGGAGACCGACCGACTGACCGCGTTCACGCAGTTCCGCATCGCCAGACAGCTGGAGCGGGTCGCCGACCACGCCGAAAGCATCGCCGAAATCGCTGACCGTCAGTCGGCCCCGCCGGACGGGAAAATCGCCGACGGAATCGAATCCCTCGCGGCCGATGCTCGCGCCGTCGTCACGACCGCCCTCGACGGCCAGCCGGTCGAAGCTCTCGACCGTCGGACCGCGGTCGTCGACGCACTCGACGAGTTCGACCGAACCCTCTACGACGACGGTGACGACGGGACGTACCTATACGGTCGTCTCGTCGAGCGCATCCGCCGGACCGCCCACAACGGTGGCAACATCGCGGAGGCCGTCTCACTGGTCGACGCCGTCGACGGCGGGTCGTGATCCTCTGGGAGACGAAATCACGAAATCGGATCTCTTGCGTCCTCAAACGGCCGTTTCTCCGGTTCCGGGAATCAGCTACGCGCTATATACTGCTTCCTAGCGTTTGCATAAACGAGGAGAACACTAATGGCAACCAACACCACTCAAACCGGACCGAACGTCTTCCAGAGCAGAATCGGTAACTTCACCGTCACCGGGAAAGCCCACAGCCTCAGCGCGTGGTTCGTGCTGTCGCTGCGGCTCATGATGGGTATCGCGTTCCTGAACGCGGGCCTCTCGAAGTTGCTGGCGGCCGAACCGTTCAGCGCCGCCGGCTATCTGATGGGTGCGGTGCCCGCCAACGGCGGCCCCGCCGTCGGGTTCTTCACGTGGATTGCCTCGAACCCGACCGCACTCGCCGTCATCGACGTGGCCGTCCCGTTCGGGCAACTCGCGATCGGTCTCGGACTCATCGTCGGCGCCTTCGTTCGCCTCGCGGCGTTCTTCGGCGCGCTCATGATGGTGATGTTCTACCTCGCCAACTGGGACGTCGCCCACGGCGTCATCAACGGCGACTTCGCGTACATGCTCGTGTTCCTGGCCGTCGCGGCCTTCGGCGCAGGGCGCATCCTCGGACTGGACGCCTACATCGAGCAGTACAAAATCGACGGGCAGGCGCTCATCGAGAAGTACCCGAAGCTCGACTACGTCCTCGGGTAACCCTCGTGGACCACGTTCAAAGACCACCTAACTAACCGTTTTCAGAACGCACGTTCCGTACCGTCGACACCCGATTTCGAGTCGACACCCCACCCATGAACCTCAAAACACTCACCATCGCCCTCGCAGCTGCCGTCGCCGCCTTCGTCATCGTCGGCGTCGCCGTCACCGAACTCGCCGGCCAGAGCATGGAGTTCTCGCTGTTCGTCGGCATCCCCGCCGGCCTCGTCGCCGGTGCGGTCGCCGGCGCCGTCGTCGCCCTCGGTCTCGGCTCCGAGGAGGCGGGCAACCGGCGTATCGCCGCCGCCTTCGGCGCCTTCGGCGTCGCCTTTCTCGCGACGTTCCTCGTCGGGGCGTTCCTGCTCAGCGTCGGCGTCGTCCTCTCGATACTCGTCGGGGTCGTCGTCGGGGCGGTCGCCGCTCCGATCGGCTACCTCCGCGGACCGAAGACGCCGCCGACCGCGACGGCTTGATCACTCGTACAACGAGTAGGTGATGACGCCGAAGCCGATGGCGACGAGCGCGCTCTCGATGAGCAACACCGCATTGACCGGCAGCCCGAACGCTTGGTGGGCGGCGCCGGCCAGAAGCGACCCGAGCGTGACGAAGCCGAAGCCGACAGCGAGAAAACCGATGGGTCGAGAGCCGGTCCGGCGGTAGGCGTTCGCCGCGAAGTACGTTATGAGTCCGCCGAGAACGAGCGTGACGGCCTTCAGCGCGACGACGAATGTGACGTAGTCGGTCACGTTTCGCTCCGCACCTCCGACCACATCTCGACGAGCTTGCCTTCGGGTTCGGGTGGCCGGACGATATCGATACCCAGCGGCGGCCCGCCGACCAAATCGAGGACGACGCGGTCGACATCGAGGGCGTACGTGGTGCGGTGGTGGCCGCCGGCCCGGATTTCCGTCCGCTCTTCGACCAGTGAGGCACCTTCGAGTTTACTGATTTTCCGATACGTCGTCGACAGCGGCACGTCGGCCGCCTCTGAGAGGGCCTTCACGCTCAGCGGTTCGTCGAGAGCGTACAGCAACTCGAGACACTGGTCGTCGTCCAGCGCCTCGATTACGTCCTCGGGTGGCGGCGTCTTCGCCGCTCTGTCGTCGAACACCATGCGGTTCGATTTGCCGGTATCGCAGTTACGTCTTGTGCCGAACCGAGCGCTCGAAAACGCTCTATTCGACGTGAACCGTCTCCTCGACGATGGTCTGAAACCCCGCCTCGGTGTCGGCGAAGTTCGGAAGGTCGGCGCCCGTCCGCTCGACGGCCTCGGAGGCGAGGGCGGTTTCCAGCGCCGCCTCGTCGGCGAAGTACAACCCCGCGAAGCCGTCGTAACGGCTTTCCTCGGGGGCTCGCGGTAACGAGGTGGTGTATCGCTCCAGTCCGGGTATCGCCTCGGCCAGCGGGACGTGTTCGGTCAGCCAATGGTCGCAGAAGGCCTCGTGGTCGAGTCCCTGCGTCCGTACGAGTCCGACGACGACTTTGAGCATCTCTCCAATCGAGACGACGGGTTGGGATAAACCGCCGCTCTCACTCGGCGAGCGATATCGTCGCCGTCTGCTCCCACGAGCGCTCGTCGACGACGGTCAGCGACGACTCGCCGAAGACGTAGAGGTGATCGCCGACGTAAGCGGCCCGCCGTGCGCTGCCGTCGGTGTCGACGGTCGTCTCGACGCTTAGCCCGTCGGTGTAGTTGAACACGTAGCCGGTGTCCCCGGCGGGCAGGAAGAACACACCGTGGCGGCGGTCCATGAGGAAGGCGTGGTGGCTCTCGCCGACCGCCGACCACCGCTGTTCGAGGATACGGTCGGTCTCGACGGTGGGGTTGGAGGGCTCGGATACGTCGAAGACGACGAGTTTCACCCTCCCGTCTTCTTCGCCGATACCGAGGATGCGGTCCTCGGAGATGGGATGGAGGTACGACGAGAAGCCGGGGAGTTTCAACTCGCCTTCGACGGTGGGGTTCTCGGAATCAGAGAGGTCGACGACGTGGAAGGGGTCGATTCGTCGGAACGTGACGACGTAAGCCTCGTCGTCGGTATAGCGGACCGAGTAGATGCGCTCGGTGATGCCCATCCCCTGTACCGATCCGGTCACGTCGAGGTCCTCGTCGAGGACGTAGAGGTCGTTCTCGCTGTCGGTGCCGAAGGCGCCATCGACTGTCGTGGCGATGCGGAACTCGCCGTCGCGTTCGTCGAGCGAAAACTGGTTCAGCGGCCGGCCGGGAATCGACCCGGTCGCGCCCGCTTCGACGCTCGGCGTATCGGTGTCGGCGCCCTCGACATCGAAGGCGACGATGCCGGTTCGCTGGAATCGGCGTTTGTTGTCGGCGGCCCACGCTTGCAGGTCCTCCTGCAGGGCCTGCTCGGCCTCGCGGCGCTCGGAGTCGTTCAACCCGGCCAGCCACGCATCGATGGCCCGCTGTATCTCGAATCGCTTCGACCGCTGGCTCAATTCGTAACCGCGAATCTCCTCGACTCGCTCGACGGTGTCGTCGTCGAGGCGGTCGGACTGGTTCGTCACGAGGAACTCCGCGACCATATCCGCCCGATTGAGCGGCTTCGGGTAGGTGACGTACACGGAATCGGCGGAGACGTAGACGACGCTGTCGCCGCCCGACCCGACGAAGGAGGCGCTGTCGTCGGCCTCGCCGTCGGTCGGGTCGAGCGTCGTCACGGTGTAGGTGGCGTCGGTCGGCGCCGGTTCGGTCGGATGGTGAATCGAGGTACAGGGCACCACCACGTCGTCCATCGGCCGAATCGGACAGGGACTTCGGCGGTCGACGCCGTCGACGGTGACGAGATAGACGGTGCCGGCGTGGAGTCGCGCGGTGACCACGCGGTCCGAGAGGGACTTCGACCACGTCCGCTCGGGGTTCTCGCGGTCGGCCACGTCGTAGCCGAGGAGTCGGTCGTCCTCGAAGACGACGAGGCTATCGTTGGCCAAGAGCAGTCGCCCGGAGATATTCAGACGACTCGCCACTTCCGGGGCGGCGGGGTCGGAGGCGTTGACGAGGTGGACGCCGCTTCGGTCCTTTGTCGGCGGTTCGACTGGCTCGCTTTCGGCGGTTCGGTCTTCGGGAGTGGGTTCCGGCACCGGCGCGGGGCGGACGTGACGCTCTCGCGTCGCGTAGTACAGCGTGTCGCTCGTCGTCTTCAGCCGGTCGGGTTCGTCGATGCCCTCTATCTGAACGTTCGTCTCGGAGACACGGCGCTGTTCGCCGACGCCCGCTTCGCCGCCCCCCTCCCCATCGTCGGCTCCCGCCTGCGGTTCGGCGGCGGGCGCGTCCGCCGAGGTGGTCCGTGCGCTCGACGCTTGCACCTGGTCGCCGAGGCCGATGGCTCCCGACGTGGCCTCGGCTTCTCGGAGATACGACCGGAACTCCTCCGCTGAGTCGAACGTCGAGACGGCGTCGTCTTCGGGTGGTTCACTCGAATCGTCGGGGACGGTGTCGAGTACGACCCCGCCGACGGTTCCGCCGACGAGCAGGATCCCGACGACGACGGCCAGTTGCGCCATCGATAGCGAACCGATTCGCGTCATACCACCCCTGTTTCCCGTCGAACGGATAATGTGTTACCGTAGAACAAAGAGCGGTTTTACCTATGTGCTGGCGATGTCCTCGGTAGGGCCACGGCAGGTTACAACGACGAAAACGAGAGTAATACTTAGGATGTGTCGTCGAGGAACGAAAATTGTCCGATGGACCCTGCTGACACGCCCACCACGACCAGACGAACCGCCCTGAAGACGCTTGGCGTCGGGTTTACGACGCTCGCTGTGGCCGGAACCGCCGCCGGGTCGTCGCTCTCGGTGACGACCGATTGGGCCGATAAGTACGGCGACACCGAGTGGATACTCGGCGGCACGCTCGACGCCCTCGGCGACGCGAGCGAGGCCTACTGCGACTTCGAATTCCGTCCGGAAGGCGACGATGCGTGGACGGTAATCGAGGGGACGACGCTCTCCCAACCGGACTCGTACACCGCCACCACCGGCACGGTCGAGCCGGGTGTGACCTACGAGTATCGTGCGGTCGCCGAGACGAGCAGCGGCCGCGTTACCGGTTCGACGGACACGTTCTACGTGTACGTCTCGCCAACGCTGACGACCGGCGACGTGACGGCACTCGAGGAGGACCGAGCGACCGTCACCGCGACACTCGATGACCTCGGGAGCGCCGACAGTTGTGCGGTGTGGTTCAGCTACCGCGTCAGCGGCGGGTCGTGGCAGGAGACCGACCGACAGACGCTCTCCTCGCCCGGCGAGTTCGCCGCCGACCTCACCGGTCTGAGCGCCGACACCGAATACGAGTACCGGGCGCGAGCGGAGGGTGACGACGGAACCTACGGCTACGGCGGCGGTCGAACGTTCACGACCGATACACTGCTCGGCGTCACGACCGATGCCGTAACTGCGCTCGATGAGAACGCCGCGACGCTCGAAGGGACGCTGACCGACACCGGAGGTGCAGACAGCGTCTCGGTCGGATTCACGTACTACGACCTCGACACCTCCACGGGCTACCGCGTCGACGCCGGGGAACTGACCGCGAGTGGCTCCTTCGAGGCTCGGGTCTCCGACCTCGACTCCGAGACGAACTACGAGTTCCGCGCCACCGCGACCGGCAGCGACGGCGACAGTGCCCGCGGCGACGCGCTTCGGTTCACGACCGACTCGTTGCTCGGCGTCGAGACGGCCGGTGCGACCGATATCGAGCCGACGGCGGCAACGCTCACCGCCGACCTCACCGACCTCGGTGGCGCCGACTCGGTGGACGTGACCTTCGAGTATCGCCGTGTCGGGGCCGACGCCTGGGTCGACGGCGGCGTCGAGACGGTTTCCTCGACCGGGACGGTTCGCCGGCGCGTCGACGGCCTCGACGACGACACAGACTACGAGTACCGTGCAACGGCGACCGCCAGCGACGGCGACGCCGACGCGGGTGGGACGGCGACGTTCACGACGCCGGTCGGTAACGAGGCGCCGACCGTCGAGTCGCTGTCAGCATACGACTCCTCGCCGCCGAATCCGCACGCAGAACTCAACGCCGAGTGGACGGTTGCCGACGCCGACGGAAACCTCGCGTCCGTCGACGTGACTATCCGCAACTCCGACGGACGGAGCGTCTACAGCAACCCGAGGCGTGTCAGCGGTGGTGAGGCAAGCGGCAGCGAGTACACCGAAGTCAAGAAAGGTGACGGCGAGACGTACACCGTCTCCGTCGTAGTCACCGACTCCGATGGGGCGACCGGAAGCGACGAACTGTCGTTCCGAGCGTAGCGGGCCCTCGACGTTTCGAGACGGCATCCACGTTTATACTGCCGGCGGCCCTACCCAAACCAGTGAGGTATCCATGACCGGAACACAGGGGGCGAGGGTGCTCACCGTGTCGGAGTCGGCCGACGGTCCGACGGCCGCCATCGAAGGTGAGGGGTCGTTCGCCGTGCTCACGGCGACGGATGCGGCCGGGGCACTGACTCGACTCGAGGAGGCCGACTGTGTGGTGGTGGTCGACGGTCCGAAACTCGATGCGGTCGGGGTACTGGAGGCGATTCGAGAACGCGACACCGAGGTGCCAGTCGTCGTCGTGGCGGACGACGAGACGGTCGCCAGCCGAGCGGTCGCCGCCGGCGTCGACGAGTTCGTGCCGAAGACGACGCCGGGCGCCGAGAGCAGACTACTCGACCGACTCCGTGCGGCACTCGAGGGGACGCCCCCGCTCCGGACCGACGGCGCCGCCCGAATGCCCATCGAGAACCTCGGCGTCCGCGAGGAACTCCGGCTGAAGGAGCGGGCCATCGACGAGGCGCCGGTCGGCGTCACCATCGCCGACGCTGACCGCCCAGACGAGCCGATGGTGTACATCAACGACGCCTTCGAGCGGCTGACGGGCTACTCCAAAGAGCGCGTCGTCGGTCGCAACTGTCGGTTCCTGCAGGGTGAGGACTCCGACCCCGAGGCGATCGCCGCGATGCGGGAGGCGGTCGATTCGGGCTCTTCGGTGTCCGTCGAGTTGCTGAACTACCGGAAGGGCGGCGAGCCGTTCTGGAACCGCGTCGACATCGCACCGGTCCACGGTGCCGACGGCGAGGTGTCGCACTTCGTCGGTTTCCAGACCGACATCACAGAGCGCAAGGAGGCCGAGATGGAGTTGAAACGCGAACGGCGGAACCTCGAACACCTGCTGGCCCGCATCAACGGCCTCCTCAAGGACGTGACGCGGGAACTCGTCGGGTCGGAGCGACGCGCCGAGGTCGAACAGGGCGTCTGTGACAGCGTCGCGGCCGTCGACACCTACGAGTTCGCGTGGGTCGGCGTCCCCGACCGCTCCAGCGACACGCTCACGGCGACGGCGTCGGCCGGCGAGTGGGCGGTCCGATCCGACGACCTCGGCGTCGACCTCGCGGCGGCGGACCCCCTTCCGGCCGCCGTCGCCTACGACACCGGCGAGTTACAGGTCGTCACCGACCGGGCGGAACTGGCGGCCATCGCCGAGCGGTCACCGTGGATGGATTCGGAGGGGGTCCGTGGCATCGCCGCCGTCCCGCTCGTCTACGGCGAGACGACATACGGCGTTCTCTCGCTATACACGACGGAGGAGGCGGCGCTGAACGAACACGAACGGGTCGTCCTCGAGGCCATCGGCCGGGCGGCGGCGACGGCGCTGAACGCCTTAGAGCGCGGCCGCATGCTCGCGACCGACAGCGTCCGACAACTCGACGTGGAAACCACCGACGACGGGCTGTTCTTCGTCGACCTCTCGGCTCGAACCGGCCGTTCGCTCACCTACAACGGGTCGGTGTACCGCGAGGACGGTTCGGTGCTGATGTTCTTCCGGTCGGACGGCGACACGGAGGCCATCCTCGATACCGTCGAACAGTATCCACACATCGCGTCGGCGGAGGTGATACACGAACACGGCGGGGAGACGCTGTTCGAGTTCGCCGTTACCGACGACTCCCTGCCGGCGACGCTGGCCGAACGCGGCGTGCGGATCTGCGAAATCGGCGTCGTCGACGGCGTCGCGACCATCGAACTCGAACTGCCGAGCGAGGGCGACGTTCGGGCCGTCGCCGACCTCCTCTCGGACCGGTATCCGGAGACCGATGTCGTCGCCCAGCGCGAACGGGAGCGTCCGCCGTCGACGCGACAGGCCTTCGTCGCAGAGGTGGAGGACCGCTTGACCGAACGGCAGTTGACGGCGCTGCAGAAGGCCCACGTCAGCGGCTTCTACGAGTGGGACCGTCCGGTCACGGGCGATACGCTCGCCGAATCGATGGGCATCGGCCGGGCGACGTACCACCAGCACCTCCGGGCGGCCGAGCGAAAACTCATCGAGGCGTTCTTCGAACGGTAGTTCTACGTCCACCAGACGCCTTCCCGGCGGTCCATCCACGTCACGACGGCGACGTGAGGGAGCGTGAGGACGGCGATGAAGACGAGATACACCGCCGCGACCGACGCCGGCGAGGTGGGCGTGACGGGGACGAATACCGCGAAGCCGACGAGGAAGACGAGTGCCAGCGCGGTCAGCGGGGCGGCCTCCCGGGCGAACCGCCCGAGGAGTTTTCGGGTGTCGACAGCCGAGTCACCGTCGACGGCGACGACTCTGATGACGTGCCGGAGGGCGTGCCAGATACAGAAGTAGACGCCGATGGCGACCAGCGGCGGCACCGTCAGGAAGAACAGCCACAGCAGCGCGGTTTCACCCGCATCGACACGCCAGCCGCGGCCGCCCTCGCGACGATAGCCGACTGCCAGAGTCACGACGGTGGCCGCGAGGAAGACGCTCCCGCCCACGAGGCGAGTCGTCTCGGCGAACAGCCACGCCACCGAGAGGTCGGCGCCGAACAGTCCGACCCACGCCTCGACGACGGTTCGGTATCTGTCGGGGAACGCCAGCAGCGGAACGAACATCGGGAGGCCGCCGCGGACGAACCCGGTCGCCGCCCGCAGTCGCGTCGAGTCGAGGTGGTCGGCGTCGACGAAGACGACGAGAGCGTGAACGTCGCCCTGTCCCCAGTGGAACCACGTTATCGCGATGAAGAGTCCTGCGGCGGCAAGCGGCGCGAGGAGCCACAGCGCGGCGTAGGCGCCCCCGACGGCGGCGTAGAGAATACCGACGACGACCATCGAGGACGTACGCGACCGGTCGTCGTCGATTCGCGCCGGAACGAGGTAGTCGACCGCACCGTGGGGGAGGCCGAAAAGGACGACGCTCGCCGCCAGCGGGAGGTATCTGAGCGTGGGGCTGACCGTGACGCCGAGCAGCCGTCCGACCGTCGCTCCGACGACGAACAGGGCACAAATCGTCCACGCCGGGCGGGTGGCGAGGCGGTCGTACATCGCGCGAAACGCTGGCGTCGGCCGGTCGACGGTCACGCCCATCGGTCGACCACCCACCGGAACAGGACCAGCCCTTGGACGACGAAGAGGTTCGTGACGAGGAAGAACAGCGCCTCCTCGATTGGCAGGCCGAACAGCGCGACGCCGGTCGTATAGGTCGGCGAGATGTGCCAGATGCCGGTCGCCAGCGCGATGCGGTCGATTATCCAGAGATACACCGTCGGGACGGCGACGCCGAGGGCGACCGTCCGGCGCTGATACAGCAACTGCGGGAGGCCGACGACCCACTGGATGAACAGGACGGGCGCCGCCCACGCGAGAATCGCGCCGAGATAAAACGTCGCGTCGGCCGTGAGCAACGCGGCTCCCACGATGCCGATGGCGACGGCAACGACGGCACCGAGGAGTCGCGGTGCACGTCTGAAACGGCCGAGAGTAAGCCACCGCTCCCCGTCTTCACGTCCGATAGCGTCTGTTTCGGGCCAGCCGCGACGGAGCGTCAACTGGCCGAGCCACAGTGCGGTGAGAATCGGCTGGAGGACGAAGAAGGCGTACTCGCCGACCGGTGCGAGGCCGAGGTGGGCGAACGTCTGGCCCTCGCCGTATCCCCAGACGCCGCGGGCGATGAGGTAGTTGTCCCACGGCGTCGTGTAGATGACGGCGACGAGGGTGACGACGGCGACGCCGCTCCAGTAGACCGGTCGACCGACCGACCACACTGTCGGCCGGGTCGTCCGGGTGCGGGTCACCGTCGCCGCGGCCAAAAGCACAGCCACGACCGGAAGGAGGAACGCGAAGTGGAACTGCGCGTAGGTCGGGGCGCTCATGGTTCCACCGCTGGGTGTGGCTTTGCGTTCCTCGTCTCGGTCAGGGGGTCCGTGTGCATTGTCGAAGGGGTTTCGGGGCCGAGTCGGCCCCGAGGAATCGTTCGGTCGTCGTCGGCAGGTCCGACGGCTCCGGGGCCGTCAGTCGTCGGCGGGTTGGGCCGTCGAACCGGCGAGGTCGCCCGCGGCGTCGAGCACCTCACGACTCGACAGCAGGATGATACCGAAGCCGACCTTCGCGACGAGGTCCAACACCATGAAGCCGGCCGTCTCGCTGTAGAGGCCGATGGTGCCGAGGCCTTCGGTGCCGAGTATCCACCACACCGGATACACCAGCCAGACGACGACGATGAGGTTCCGGAGGGTGCGGAACGTCGATTGGGCGTCATCCGAGAGGCGGTTGGCCTCCTCGGTCAGCGTCCCGAACAGGAAGTACAGCAACACCAGCAGGAAGCCGGTGGAGACGCCCCACCAGATGAGGCGGTCACCGACCGGGCTGAGCAACACGCCGGTCGTCGACAGCGTTGCCACCGCGCCGGTGCCTATCATCAGCGCGTCGAGGCCGACGAGCGTGGCAATCTGGTTGCGGTTCGCTCCGGCCAACAACCCGAGGTCGATGAGGAGCAACGGCGTCGTGAACAGCCAGTCAGTGTATCGCGCCCAGTAGATGGGCAACTCCTCGCCGGCGACGGTCACCGTCGTCAAACCGAAGCCCAGCGCCATCATCAGGTAGTTGACGAAGGCGATGGCGGTGATGAATATCGTCACGATGTAGAACTCTTGTCGGCGTCTGTTCTCCTCGCCCCAGCCGCGGGCGATGAAGTACAGCATGCCGAGGAACATTCCTGCCGTGCCTATCCACAGCCATAGTGCTTCGCTGCCTGGGTCTGCCATGGTACGCCATAACCTACACACCGATGACTGTTGAAAAGTATACCAAACCAGTTTGGTCAATATGGCAACTATTTCCAGAGAAGTCGGACCGGCGCCCCGGTAGGCGCCTACCGAAGATAGCGCCGGAGCCGTTCGGGAACCGTCTCCGCGAGCGGGCCGCCGAGGCGGTCACGTAGCGAGCCGAGGATGCCACGGGGAACGAACAGGACGAACGCGACGAAGATGATGCCGAGATACAGCTCCGCGCGGCCGTCGATGAAGACGTTGATGAACTCCAGAACGGTGAACTCACCGACGCCGGCCGACAGGATGCCCTCCGAGAGCGTATCCCGGAGGAATCGCGCCAGTCCGCTCGACTCCGTCGTGAAGATGCCCTGCAGGAACTCGTGGAACAGGTGGCCGTACAGCGCCCCTGCGAGGGTGCCGAAGCCGCCGATGATGGCCGCCAGCAGGGCGTCGGCGGTGACGAAGAGGTCGAAGGTGTTCTCGGGGGCGACCGAGCGCCGGTAGCCGGCGAACAGCGCGCCGCCGATGGCGGCGAAGAAGCCGCTGATTCCGAAGGCACCGAGTTTGTACCAGAAGGTGTTGTAGCCGACGGCCTCGGCGCGCTCTTCGTTCTCGCGGATAGCGACCATCACCCGGCCGAACGGCGAGTGGATGATTCGCTGCATCGCGAAGTAACAGACGAGAACGACCGCGCCGACGGCGTAGAAGGAGACCTCGGCGGCTCCGAGGTCGATACCGGTCCCGAGGACGTTCTCGAAGCTATCGCCGGCGAGGCGGCCGAGACGGAACTGGAGTGCGTCGATGCCGGGAATCCCGACCGCGAAGCCGTCGCGGCCGACGACGCCGACGCCGTCACGGGGATTCGAGCCGACGTAACTCCAGTTGCGGATGAACACGTGGGCGACCTCGGCGAAGCCCAGCGTCACCATCGCGAAGTAGACGCCGGTGAGTCGGAACGACACCGCGCCGACGGCGAGCGCCGCCAGGAACGCCAACACGCCCGCGAGGACGATGATGAGCATAAAGGGCGTCTCTGCCGGCAGTCCGGGTACCTTCCCCGTCCCGACGAGGACGACGAAGTACGCGCCGATGCCGTAGAACATCGCGTGGCCGAAGGAGAGATAGCCGGTGTAGCCGCTGACGAAGTCGAAGCTCATCGCGAAGAGACCGATGTAGAGGACGACGACCATCGTCCGGACGCGCGGCAGGAAGACGGTGAACAACTCGCCCAGCGACACGCCGAGAAGCGACAGCGAGATGCCCGTCAGGAAGCCGTAGATGAACGGGTACAGCACCAACACGCCGACGACGGCGACGTGGGCGGTGTGGGTCGCGAGGTACTGCCGCAGCGTCTCGCCGACGCCGGCCTCCGTGTCGGCGCTCTCGACGGGGTCGCCGCCGCCGTCGGCAGGGGCGGGGTCGCTAATGGCCCCCCACCTCCGAGACGCCGAACAGTCCCTGTGGACGGGCGACCAACACGGTCACCAACACGAGGAACATCACCAACTCCGGTAGTCCGGGGAAGTCGATGTAGTTGATGAACAGCCACGACATCACCGCGTCGACGAAGCCGACGAGGACGCCGGCGACGACGGTGCCTTTGAACGAGCCGAGGCCGCCGATGATGACGACGATGAAGCCGACGAGCAGCGTCTCGACGCCGAGGGGAACGCTCGCACCGAAGCGGGGGTCCCACATGAGCATCACGCCGGCCAATCCGGCCAGTCCCGACCCGACGCCGAAGACGACGGTGAACGCCTGTCTGATGTCGATGCCGAGTGCCTGTGTCATCTCGGCGTCCTCGCTGCCGGCGCGGATGTACAGCCCGTAGCGCGTCCGGGTGAGAAACAGGAATATCGCGACGACGACGAGCAGGCCGACGAGTACCTCGAAGAGGTACAGCCCGCGGGTGCTCGCCCCGAGGACGTCGTAGCGATTTGCGAGGAAGTCGGGGGCGGTCCCGATGGCGTCCTGCCACTCGGTCTGGGGCTGTAATCCGGCCAACTGAACGACGATGGTGGCCGCCTCGTCGAGGACCAACACCAACCCGAACGTCAACAGAATCTGGAACAGCGGTTCGCGGTCGTAGATGGGCCGGATGAGCACGCGCTCGACGCCGGCGCCGAAGGCCGTAAGCGCCGCGAAGACGACCGCGACCGCGACGAAGAACAACAGGAGGCGCATCCCCTGTCCTGTCGCACTGGATACCAGGGCGACCATCACGGCACCGCCGAGATACGCCCCCAGCATCGTCAGCGACCCGTGGGCGAAGTTGAGCACGCCCATCAGCCCGAAGATGAGGCTGAGGCCGCTGGCGATGACGATGTAGAGGGCGGCTTTCGACAGCGCGTCGAGAGTGATCTCGACGGGTGCGAACAGCGGAAGCGTCTCCACGGCAACTGCGAGACCGCTCATGCCGAGAGATACCTCCGTATCATCTCGTCGTCGCGCGTGACGTTCTCGGTCGACCCCGACTCGACGACCGTCCCGTGGTCGATGAGGTAGAACCGGTCTGCGACGTCCATCGCCAGCGGGAAGTTCTGCTCGACGAGCAGCACAGTCGACTCCTCGGCGACGGCCTTCAGCGCCTCGGCGACCGCCGCGACGATCTGCGGGGCGAGTCCCTCGCTCGGTTCGTCGACCAACAGCAGGTCGTTGTCGCCGACCAGTCCGCGGGCGATGGCGACCATCTGCTGTTGGCCGCCCGAGAGGTCACCCGCCTCCCGTCCGCGATGCGATTCGAGTTCCGGAAACGCGGAGTAGGCTCGTTCGAAGGCCGCCTCGACGGAGTTGCCGGGCGGCGTCGCGATGCGGATGTTCTCGTCGACGGTCAGATGCGAGAACATCCGGCGCTCCTCGGGGACCCACCCGACGCCCATGCGGGCGACCTCGTGGGTTGGCCGACCGGTCACGTCCTCGCCGCGATAGCGGACCGCCCCCTCCCGGGGCGGCGTTAACTGCAGAATCGACCGCAGCGTCGTCGTCTTGCCGACGCCGTTACGGCCGATTAACGCCACACACTCACCGGGTTCGACCTCCAGCGAGATGCCCTGTAGGATGTGGCTCTCGCCGTAGTAACTGTGGATGTCGTCGACTTCGAGCAGGCTCACGCGAGGCCACCTCCCGTGGCGTCGTCGCCGGACTCGTCGGATGCGGCCGCGGAATCCGGTTCGTAGCCGCCGAGGTAGGCGTCCTGAACGCGCTGGCTGTTCCGGATGGCCTCGGGGTCGTCGTCGGCGATGAGCGACCCCTGATTGAGCACGGCGATGCGGTCGGAGACCTCCATCACCACGTCCATGTTGTGTTCGACGAGCAACACCGCGTGGTCGGCCGCGATGTCGTCGATGAGGTCGGTGAGTTCGTCGATGCCGTCGCTGGAGACGCCCGCTGTCGGCTCGTCGAGCAGCAACACGTCGGGGTCCCCCGCCAGGGCGATGGCGAGTTCGAGGTTGCGTTTCTCGCCGTGGCTCAGCGTTCCGGCGACCGTCTCGCGTTCGTCAGCGAGACCGACGCGTTCGAGGATGTCCTCTGCTTCCCGTTCGTATTCGGGGAAGGCGTCGACGTTGCGCCACGCCCGGAAGGAGTCGGCGCCGCCGGCCGCCTGGGCGGCGATGCGGACGTTCTCCAGCACCGTCGAGGTGGCGAAAATATTCGTTATCTGGTAGGAGCGGTGGATGCCCGACAGCGCCGTCTCGTGTGGCGCGTGGTCGGTGATGTCGATCCACCCGTCGCCGTCCGACCCGCGGTACTCGACGGTCCCTTCCGTCGGTTCCAATGCACCGGTCAGGAGGTTGAAGAACGTCGTCTTCCCGGCGCCGTTGGGGCCGATGAGCGAACAGCACTCCTCGCCGAGTTCGAACTCGACGCCGTCGACGGCGGTGACGCCGCCGAAGCGCTTGGTGAGGTCGGTCGTTCGCAGCACCATCGATTACAGCGAGCACCCCATGTCGGGGTCGTCGGGCTTCAGCGTCGTCTCGGAGGCCGGGATGCGCGCCAGCGGTTCGCCGGGCATGATGGGCGCGTCCCAGTTGTCCTCGGTGTTCGGCACCGGGTAGGCGACGGTCATCTCCGAGCGGGCCTGGTTGTTGTACTCCTGGTAAGTGTAGCCCCCCTCGCCTTTCGGCGTGTCGGTGACGGTCATCCCGCGCATCGCCGAGGCGATGTCGGCGCCGTCCGTCGAACCGCTCTCCTCGACGGCCTGAGCGATAGAGGAGGCCGCGGTGAACGTCCCGGAGGTGAACAGGTCCGGGACGACGCCGTACGTCGAGGTGTAGCTGTCGACGAAGGCGTCGTTGATTGGGTTGTCGTACTGGTTCCAGTGGTAACGCGTGGTGAACGGCCCGAGTTGGGCGTCCCGTATCTTCTCTTCGGTCAGCGGTTCGCCGAGGACGCGCTGGGCGACGCCGCCGATGGCGTTGGTCGAAATTTGGGTCGCGAAGCCGCCGAACATCCGGAGACCGTAGTCGCCCGAGAGTCCCTCGTCGAGGAAGTTCGGTAGCGTGACGACGGTGAATCCGCCGACGACGGCGTCGGCGTCGGCGTCGACGGCGTTCTGATAGAGGCCGGCGAACTCGTCGTGGCCGCGGGGGACGAACCGCTGGTCGACGACTTCGACGCCCTCGGCTTCGAGGACGTTCGCGTAGTTCCGTGCGACCGCACGGCCGAAGGAGTAGTCGGCGGCCATGATGAACACCCGCTCGACGTCGGTCTCCTGGGCGACGTAGCGGCCGCCGGAGAGGGCGTCCATCGCGGTGTTCTCGTTGGCGCGGAACACGAGTTCGTTACACAGTTCGCTGTCGCTCGTCACGTCGGCCGCGGCCGCGGGTCCGGCGACGAATGGAACGTTCGCCTGCAGGACGACGGTTTCGATGACGCGCCGGGCGGCGTCGGAGGAGGCCGTCCCGAACAGGATGTCGACTTCCTCGTCCTGGACGAGGTCGGTCGCGACCGTCTGGGCCTGGTCGGGGCTGAACTCCGAGTTCTCGATAATCAACTCGTAGGTCACGTCACCGGCGTCGATCGTCTGGGTCCCCGACGAGGACACGTCGAGGGGATCCTGGTCGTACTTGTACGCCAGCCCCGAAAGGAACCCCCACAGCGACTGCTGGCCGTAATATTGCAGGTCTCCCGTCAGCGGCTGCATGACGCCGATTTTGACGGTTCCGCCGCCGCCGGCGTTGCCGTTTCCGTTTCCGCTCCCATTGCCGTTGCCGTTTCCGTCCCCGTTTCCATTTCCGTTCCCGTTCCCGTCGCCGTTGCCGGTACAGCCGGCCAATCCGGCCACTCCGAGCGTTCCGGCGGCCGCAGCGCTCTTGAGCCATTCCCGCCGTGTCTGGTCACGTGCCATAGTAGCAATGTACAGGTATATACCGGCAAAAGGTGGGAGGTTAACATGTCAACCGTCGCCCCGCTGAGTGGACTCGGGGCTCTCAGCCCTCGAAAGCGGTTTCGAGCGCCGCCGTCACGTCGTCGATGGCCTGCCGTCCCTCGTCGATGTGTTCGTACAGGCTGAGGAAGCCGTGAATCTGGGCGGGGTAGTGGTGGTGTTCGACAGGGACGTCGGCGGTTTCCAGTCGGGTGGCGTAGGCGGTCCCCTCGTCGCGTAGGACGTCGAATCCGGCGGTGACGACCGTCGCCGGCGGCAGCCCCGAGAGGTCACGCGCACGGAGCGGGAAGGCGTAGTCGTTGCCGACAGCCGCCTCGCGGGTGAGGTACTGTTCGAGATACGCCTCGACGCCGCTCATTTCGAGGAAGTATCCCGACGCGTTCTCGTCGTAGGAGTCGAACCAGCGGACCGACGGGGGGTTGACGGCGGGGTAGACGAGCAGTTGGTGGGTGAGGTCGGGGCCGTCGCGGTCCCGGGCGGCCAGCGTCACCGCCGCAGTGAGGTTGCCGCCGGCGCTGTCGCCGCCGACGGCCACCCGGTCGGGGTCGCCACCGAGGGATTCGGCGTGTTCTGCAGCCCACTCCGTGGCGGCATAACAGTCCTCGAACCCCGCTGGGAAGGGGTGTTCCGGCGCCCGGCGGTAGTCGACTGAAACGACGATACAGTCAGCGCGGTTGGCGAACAGCCGGCACAGGCCGTCGTAGGCGTCCAGCGACCCGCGACTCCAGCCGCCGCCGTGGAAGAACACCAACACCGGCCTCGCTTCCGAGGTGTTGGTTTTCGGTTCGTAGATGCGGACCGGAACCGGCTCCTCGGGCCCTCGGAGTTCGAGGTCGGTGACGGCGTCGACCGGTTCGGGCTCCTCGACGGTGAACAGTTCGTCCAGCAACGCCCGCCCGGTCGCCACAGACAGCGTCTCCGTCGGCGGCGAGACGCCCGCCTTGAACCCGGCGAGTAGTTGGTCGACCTGTGGGTCCAACTCCGCCGCTCGGTCGGTCATCGCGATACCCCCGTAACCGGGCTACCGTCGTAGCGGGCGGGCGAGGAACGTGTCAGCGTGTCCTGCAGCTGTGACATACCCACCCATAGGAGACGGGAGTATCAAAAACGGGGGGTTGGCATGTGAACTGCCGTTCGCTCAAGGCTTCTCGTCGATGTGTTCCATCGCCTCGACGAGGCTGCGGACGAGTTTCTTCTCGCCGCGGCGCATGTTCTTCGAGACCGCGGTCGTCGAGACGTCGAACTCCTCGGCCAGCGTCGACAGCGTGGCGTCTCTCGGCGTCTCGAAGTAGCCGGATTCGGCGGCTCGCTGGATGGTCTCGGCCTCGACATCGGACAGCGACCGGCAGGCGTCGAGCAGTTCGCCGGCGGGTTCGATGTTGCCCAGCACGTCGAACAGCCGGTCGAGTTCGAGGTCCCGGCGCTGTTCGACCTGGAAGTCGTTGTTGGCGTCGAGTGCGTACAGCGTCTCGTCGGCGGTGCCGCCGTCGTCGAAGCCGACCTGCCACAGTTCCTGTCCGTCGCGGATGCGGAACGGCCCCGTGATGTAGCCGCCGCGGTCGTGGATGACCGACATCGCGTCGGTCTGTTCGATGACCGTCCGGATGACGGCGCTGTCGCCCTTCCGGGTGAACAGCTGGTACTCGTTCATGTTGTCGTGCTCCCGCAGCGCCGACAGACCGTTGTCGAGTGCACCGCGGTCGGCCCCGTCGACGAGCAGCCGGGTCTCTAACTCCTCTTGGGCCGCGTCGAGTTGCCAGTGCATCGTCGAGAACGCCACCTCGTGGTCCGCGGTCGTGTCGATGAAGGGACAGTCGTACTGCTCCATCTCCATGGTGACGTCTATCATCGGCCCGGAGTTTCTCCTCCAGTGGCATAACTGTTTGTCACGGTTCTTGACTCTCGACCGCGTGTCACGGGGGCTTTAGCCGTGGGACTCCTCGGGCCGCTATGGACCCGGACGACAACCACCGAAACTGGGCGGAGCGCTCCGGGGAGTTCTCACCCGAGTACTACGCACAGATCGGACCCAACGAGGTCAGCGAAACGCTCCGTGAGGTGTTCGACCACTACGTTTCCGAGGACGCCGCCGTTCTCGAACTCGGCTGCAGTTCCGGCCGCCACCTCGAACACCTCCGGAAGGCCGGCTACGAGAACCTCACCGGCATCGACCTCAACGACGAATCGTTCGAGATTATGGCCGAGCACTACCCGGACCTCGCCGAGACCGGCACCTTCCACACCGGGGCAATCGAGGACATCGTCCCCGAGATGGCCGACGGCGCCTTCGACGTCGTCTACTCGGTCGAGACGCTCCAGCACGTCCACCCGGACGACGAGTGGGTGTTCGAGGAACTCGTGCGGGTCACCGACGACCTACTCATCACGGCCGAAAACGAGGGGAACAGTCCGAAACGCGGCCGGGACGATTCGACGGTGAGTTACGTCAACGACGACTTCCCGCTGTATCACCGCGACTGGAAGGCGGTGTTCTCGGAGTTAGGCCTCGCACAGTTACTGCGCGAGGGCGGCAAACGAGATACGGTTCGGGTGTTCCGGGTCGTCTGAGAGCAATCGTTGGCGTTGTTGAGGGACACAACCGTTGGCAGTAGCGGCGTGGCAGATGCGGCGTAAATCATCAGCCCACTGGCAGACGGTATTCGTCGTTCGCAGTGCCGAATCATGAAAATTTTTCAGACTACCGAAGAAGCCACTCCTATGCGCCGCCGTCCGTTCCTCGCCTCCGCCCTGACCGTCACCTCCACCATCATCGCGGGATGCGGCTCTGTCGGGTCGCGAACCGAACACACCGACCCGACGGTAGAACACGACGACCACGATGATGCGAAGTATCTCAAGTTTCACGGGGACGGCTCGGAACTCACCACCGTGGGTGTCGACCCGAATTTTGCCCCCCTGCCGAAGAACCTCTTCGTATCGATTTCCCACCGAGAGGACACCGAACTGCGGTCGCTCACACAACGGGTCGTGGCACCGGACGGTGACGGGACCCCCCCGCAACTCTCGGTTCAGGACTCCTCCGAGAGTAACGACGTCCCGCACCCGCCAGTCTCACTGTCCCAAGACGGGACGGCCGCGGTCGTAGCTGTCGAGGAATTCGGCGACCTCGCCGACGAGACCGTGTTCATCCCCCTCGCCGTCACCCGGTGGCCCGAGTCGGCCCGCAGACTCGTCGTCGAGAGCACCGTCGAACTCGTCGAGACGGGGACGTTCGAGAACACGCACGTCCTCGACGGTGAACTGGAATTCGAGTTCACCGCTGAAACCGATACGGGAACTCGAACCGCTGACACGGCCGATTCGTCGGAGTAAGACCGCCGAAGAGGGGTGGCAGCGATGAAGCCGTCGAGTCACTGCGTCTCCGCGTCCCCCGTCACGTCGCCGTCGTAGACGACGCCGCGTTCGCCGTCGACGGTGACGGTTCGACCTCCGTTCAGTCGCTCCGCTGCCGACTCGATTGCCACCATCGGGACGCCGAGTTCGCGCGCGACGATGGCTGGATAGCCGGTCATCTCGGGGTCGGTGGCGACGATGGCGGCGACGCTGTCGAGGTCGCCGGTGAACTCGGCGTCGAAGCCAGCTGGTAAGACGAGGACGCCGTCGGCGGGAATCCCCGAGAGGTCGCCGTCGGAGAGTCGGACGACGGGGCCGGCCGCCCGGCCGCCAGCGATGGGTTTCCCCGTCGCCACCGTCTCGGTGACGGTGTGGACCTTCAGGGTGTTCGTCGCGTTCGTCCCGCGCATTTCCGACATCATCCCCGAGAGGACGACGATGGTGTCGCCGCTCTCGGCGAGACCGGAGTCGAGGGCGGTGTCGACGGCGCGTTCGAGCACCTCGTCGATGTCGGAAGCGGGCGGGGCCGAGTGTGGGTCGACGCCACAGGAGACCACGAGCTGTCGGCGGACGCGCTCGCTGGGCGTCGTTGCGATGATGGGGACGCCGGGTCGGAACTTAGCGATGCGGCGGACAGTGTAGCCGGATTCGGAGACGGCGACGATAGCCGAAGCGTCGACGTCGCTGGCGAGAAACCGCGCCGACCGTGCCAGCGCCTCGGTTCGAGAGCCGGCTCTGGCCGCCGGGACCCGCTGTTCGCGGCTCTCGTCGTACTCCTCGCTGGCCTCGATTTCCCGGACGATGCGTCCCATCGTCTCAACGACCTCGACGGGATGGTCACCGATTGCGGTCTCCGCCGACAGCATCACGGCGTCGGTGCCGTCCAACACGGCGTTGGCGACGTCGGAAGCCTCCGCGCGCGTCGGCCGCGAGGCGTGGACCATCGAATCGAGCATCTCGGTCGCGGTGATGACCGGAACGCCCGCCTCCATACACCGGCGGACGATGCGCTTCTGGATGAGGGGGACGGCTTCGAGTCGACACTCCACGCCGAGGTCGCCACGGGCGACCATCACGCCGTCGGCGGCGTCGACGACTTCGTCGACGTTCTCGACGGTGACCGCCCGTTCGATTTTCGCGACGACGTCGATGTCACCGCCGCCCGCGTCGTCTACGGCGTCGACGACGGTGTAGACGTCGTCGGCGTCGCGGACGAAGGAGGCGGCGATGAAGTCGACCTCGTGTTCGGCTGCCACCTCGATTTCCCTGCGGTCGGCTTCCCGGACGATGTCGAGTCCGAAGTCGACGCCCGGCGCGATGACGCTCTTGTTCGCGCCGAGTCGACCGCCCGAATCGACGGTCGCGACGACGGTCTCGCCGTCGATTTCGGTCACCGTCGCCTCGATGCGGCCGTCGTCGAGGAGGACCGTATCACCCAAACCGATGGCGGCGATGGAGTGGTTGAGACCGACGGTCTCCGTCGTGGCCGTCGTCCCCTCGACGAAACGGAGTTCCGACCCCGTCGCTATCTCGATGGGGTCGTCGATGTCGGCGGTCCTGACTTCCGGGCCGCGGAGGTCGAGCATCGTCGCCAGCGGGTCCTCGCGCTCGGCGTCGACCGATTGCACCTGCTCGATTCGCGTGGCGCGCTCGGCGGTCGTGCCGTGGCTGGCGTTCAACCGCGCGACCGACATTCCGGCGTCGGCGAGGTTCGTAATCGTCGCCCGGTCGCTCGACGCCGGGCCGAGCGTACAGACGATTTTGGCGTTCCGCATGGCTCACTCGTCGGTTCGAGGGGAGAAAAAGTGGGGCGCCGGTTTACGTGTACGATTCGATGAGCGACCGGAGTTGGTCTTCGCCCTGAACGCCGACGATTTCCTCGACCTGTTCGCCGTTGGCGAAGAGGACGAGCGTGGGGACGCCGCGGACGCCGTAGGCGGCCGCCAACTGCTGGTTCGCGTCCACGTCGACTTTCGCGACCGCGGCGTCGGTCTCGGCGGCCAGTCGGTCGACGATGGGCGCAATCATCTGACAGGGGCCACACCAGTCGGCGTAGAAGTCCGTCAGGACCACGTCCTGCTCGGCCACGAGGTCGTTCAGTTCGTTCGTGTTTCCGATGTGGACGGGGTCCGTCGGCGCGGCCGACCCGGCGTCGGACGTCGTTTCGGTTGTCATCACTCCCCCGTATGAGTCGGCAGTAATTAAGAGTTTTGGACAAAGCAGACAATACTGTTTCCACGAGACTCATTTTCCCTCCGTGCGTGGCCCCGGGTAGATGTCGACGGAAAAGCGCTGTCCGGACTGTGCGGAACCGCTCGAGGAGATGGAACTACAGGGAACGGACGCTCTCGGCGAACTCTCTATCGTCTCGGAGGGGTCAGACGATGGCTTCCTCGGAGGGTTTCGCGCCGACGAAATTCTGACGCCCGTCCCGTACGTCTGCCCGGAGTGTGGACGGACACTGCTGTATGCGGAGTAGGGTGAGTCCCTCCGCCCCCACCTTCCACGGCTCCGACGACGCCTTCGCCGTTAGCTTTCGGCCGACGGCGCGGCCATCTCGCCTTCCTCGTATTTGTTCTCGAACTCCTGGATGAGCTGGCCCATCTTCGCGTACCAGTCGTTCAACATTCGCTGCATGTCGTCGGTAATCTTCTCGGAGTCCGTCGGGAAGTAGACGTGGTAGTAGCCGCCCTGGTCGTAGTTGACCTGCTCTTTCTGGATGAAGCCGGTCTGGAGCAGTCGCTGGACCGAGCGGTAGGCCGTCGAGCGCTCGCGGTCGACCGCTTCGGCAATCTCGTCCACTGTGAGCGGTTCCGCGGCGTCAACGAGCGCCTGAAAGCACTCTCGGTCGAGCTGTTTGAGGCCGTGGAAACACTCGAGGAGTCCTTCACACTCCATGTCCTGCTGGAGTTGTTCGGACATCGAATCTGGCATTAGTATCGTTCCCCGCTAGGCACCACGCGGTTAAAAGACTTGTGTAGAAAATACACAATCCTGCCGTCTCCGCCGGCTCACCCGAGGAACACGAGCGACGCCATGGAGGCGTAGCCTACGACGAATGCGAGGCCGAAGGAAGCAATCCACGCGCCGACCGTCAGGAGGATTTTGCGCGCGCTGACGCTGTCCCAGCCGCCGACCGCCGCGCCGCTGCCGATTATCGCGCTCACGACGATTTCGTTGAACGAGACGGGAACGCCCAACAGCACGGCGAGTTGGGCGATGAGAAACGACGGGACGAGCGCGGCGATGGAGCGTCGCGGCCCCAGCGAGGAGTAGTCCTGGGCGAGCGATTTGATCATCCGCGGCGCGCCGGTCCACGAGCCGACGAGGATGCCGGCGCCGCCGCCGACCAACACGACGAGCGGCGAAATCATCCCCACGTCGTCGAGCAGCGGTAACAGGGGACCGACCGCGAGGCCGACCTGACTACCGCCCGCCGAGAAGGCCACCAGCGACCCGAACGCCAACAATACTCGCTTGAGTCCGCCCGCCTCGTCCCGCCGGATGTCGGCGTAGACGAGCGTCGCGACGGCGACTGCGACGGCTGCCGACAACACGACCGGGACGGCCCAGTGGTCGACTCCGAGGAGTCGACCTCCAGCGCCGACCACGGACCCGGGCGTTCCGTCCGGGCCCAGTCCCGTGAACGCGACGTTGGCCAGCACCAACCCGACGCCGCCCGCCAGAAGCGAGACGCTGAATCGTTCGGGCACGTCCGACCGGGGAAGCACGCTCGCGATACCGTAGGCCATCCCGCCGCCGACGAACGGCGTCAGCAGCCAGACGGCGCCGATTTGCTGGTATTTCGGCCACACCGGCGACCCGCCCAGGGCGAAACCGACGCCGATGACCGCCCCCGTGACGGTAAAGGCCGTCGCGATGGGGTAGCCGGTCTTGATGCCGATGGCCATCAGTCCGGCGCCGATGAACAACACGACGATGACGGCTGTCGCGGGCAGGGTGATGCCGCCGACGAGGCCGCGACCGACGGCCTCGGAGACGTTCGCACCCTGTGTCACGGCGCCGGCGAAGCCGAAAATTCCGACGACGAACGCCGCACGCATCGTCGAGATGACGTTCGCGCCGACCGCCGGAGCGAAGGGGGTCGCACCGCTGGAGCCGGCGCCGATGACCCACGCCATGAACAGACTCGCGAGTCCTGCGACGACGAAGAGGACGATGATGGAGGGTTCCATGTAGTGTAGAAACGAACTCGAAAGAAGTGTCAGTCGTCAGCCGGGGCCGCCGCGGCGGTGTCGGCCGTTCGACTCCGCCAGACGCCCTGTGCGTACGCGCCGACGAACATGCCGGCCAGCGCCCACAGGATGGTGACGTTGCCGACGCCGAGGCTGGCGTACGCCGCGCCGGGACAGATGCCCGACAGTCCCCAGCCGACGCCGAAGATGCCGCCGCCGATGAGGACGTTCTTGTCGAAGGACTTCAGGCGCCGCTCGTAGCGGTCGCCGGTCAGCGGCGCGGTGTCTCGGATTCGGGGCATCACCGCGAAGGCGATGCCGGTGACGATGGCCGCGCCGAACATGACGAACACCAGTCCGAAGTCCTCGAACAGGAGGAAGTTCAACACGACCTCCGGTCGCGCCATGTGGCTGAACCCGAGCCCGAACCCGAATATCAGGCCGCCGACGAGTATCAGCGGCATGAACAGCGGATGACGGTCAGCCATTACGGGCTCACCCCCAGTGCCGCGACGAGTTGTGCCGTTCCGATAGCGACCAGGATGAACGTCACCACGCCGACGATGGACGTCTTCGACGCCGAACCGACGCCACAGACGCCGTGGCCGGACGTACACCCCTTGCCGACTCGGGTGCCGATGCCGACCAGGATGCCGCCGAGGAACAGCCGCCACGGCTGTACGTCGGTCAACCACAGCGTCACGCCGGCGACCTCATACAGCTGGCCGGTGGTGCCGGGCTCGTACAGCGATGTCGTGATGACGCCGGACTGGACCGTCGCCGCGAACAGCGCCGCACCGAGGATGATGCCGACCGTGAACACGACGCGCCAATCCCGGGAGGCGACGTACTGCTGGAACCGCGATTGGTCCGAGACGTACGAGAGCGTCGACTCGAGGAACGTGCTCGCGCCGGCGGGAATGCCCGTTCCCAGGTAAATCACGACGGCTCCGAGGCCGACCAGCAGTCCACCGACGGCGTAGCGACTGACCCCGTTGGGGAACAGCTCGGCGGCCGCTTGAAGTACGAGTAGGTCAGTCACCATCGGCGGTGTTAGTCACCCGCGAGGGATTCCTGGCTCGCGGCACAGTTGTTCGGCCCGAGTTCGAGGGTGAACGCTTCCTCGTCGTCGACGGCGTTCTGTCCGAGGTTCGTCGCGATGATGTCCTCGTAGTTGGCCGGACGCGGCGGCATGTCCGAGAGGATGAGTTCGACGAAGTCGTCTTCCTCCATCGTCAGCGCGTCCATCTCCTCGACGAGGTCGCCGACCGGGGCGGTGTAGGTGCCGTCGTCGGCCGGTTCGGCGGCGTCGCTGAAGTGAGCGCCACCGATGAGCGTGTCGTCGGGCAGCGAGAGGACGCGCTCTTGGAGCGACTCGTACAGCATGCGTGCGGCTTCGGGGGCGCCGTCGTCGCCCTCTTCGAGGTCGGGGCGGGCGACGCTCTCGATGAAGAGGCCGTCGCCGGTGGCCAGAAGCGAGTCGTCGACGAGATACGAGGTCATGCCCGTCGTGTGGCCGGGCGTGTACACCGTCTCGATGGTGGCGTCGCCGACTTCGAAAGTGTCGCCGTCTTCGGCCGTCGTCAGGTCGTCGGCGTAGGTGACACCACGTGCGACCGCGGCCTCCGGAATGACGCCCTCGACACCCTCGGCGTCGAGGTTGCGCAGCCCGGAGATGTGGTCGGCGTGGATGTGGGTGTCGAACGCGTACTGCAGGTCGACACCCAGTTCGTCGGCGTCATCGAGGTAGCGGTCGGTGAAGGCACGCAGCGGGTCGATGACGGCGGCTTCGCCGTCGTCGTAGAGGAAGTACCCGAGACAGCCCGAGGAGGGCCGCTGGTACTGCAGGAGCGTGCCGGCGCCGTCGTAGTCGGTGACTTCGACGGCCTCGTAGATGCGGGCCCAGCCGTTCATGCCGTCTTCGAGGTGGTTGACCTCGTAGCCGCGCTCGGCGAGCGTCCCGGCGACGAACTCGCTTGCGCCGCCCTTCGCACAGAGGACGGTCACTTCGCGGTCATCGGGAATCGCTTCGAGGACGTCCTCGTCGATTTCCTCGTCGAGGAACTCGAAGTAGGGGACGTTGATGGTGGTGACGTTGTCGTCGTCGATGTGCCATTCGTCGTAGTCGGCTTCCATGCGCGCGTCGAGGATGGTGATGTCCTCGCCGGAGTCGATTCGGCCCTTCAGCGTTTCGGGCGTGATCGAGTCGACCGGTTCGTCCGGAGTCGGGAAGTCTTCGGCGTTCATGTCGTACATGCTCCCTTACTGGGTCGATGTACTAAAGAGTTTGCATAGTAGTTCATCTATAGTACAATACAGTGGGTGTGGGGTCTTCGGAGAAACACGTCCTACAGGGTCGAACACACGCATACGCGATCACAAGTTAGTTATACATTCCGTAGACGGTTGTTTGAGGATAGTGCAAGAACCGATATTCTTTTATCCCTGGCTCCTATATTGTGCGATAGCTCCAATACAGAACACGGAGTGAAGAAATAACAATGAGTGCAGAATTCGACATCTCACAGACGCTCGACGTGAAAGGTGCATCGTGTCCCATGCCGGTCGTGAAGACGAAGCAAGCTATCGACGACCTCGCCGAGGGCGAGGTGCTGGAAGTGCTGGCGACCGACGCCGGCAGCATGAGCGACATCGACGGCTGGGCAACAGGAACCGACGGCGTCGAGCTCCTCGAGCAGGTCGAGGACGGCGACGTGTACAAACACTACGTCGAGAAGACCGCGTAAAATGAGTACTGACACGCCCGCGGCGTCGGCCGACAGCGAGCCACTGACCGAAGCGGAGCTCCAGGCTCGCATCGAGGAACTGGAGGACAAAGTCGCCACGCTGGAAACCGACACCGCAGACGACACGAAGAAGATGACCATCGTCGCCACGCAGGGGACCTTCGACATGGCGTACCCGCCGCTCATCCTCGCGTCGACGGCCGCCGCCTTCGGCTGGGACGTCGTCGTCTTCCACACGTTCTGGGGACTGGACATCCTCCACGAGGAGAAGTCCAAGGACCTGAAACTCTCCGCCGTCGGCAACCCGAGTATGCCGATGCCGAACGCCCTCGCGGCGCTCCCGGGGATGGACAGCATGGCGACGAAGATGATGGAAAAGCGTATCTCCGAGAACGGCACCGCCACCATCGAAGAGCTCATCGAGCTCTCCTTGGACCAGGGTGTCGAGCTGCAGGCCTGTCAGATGACCATCGAGCTGATGGAGTACGACGAAGACGACTTCTACGACGACGTGACCGTCGGCGTCGGCGCCGCCACCGCGCTCCAGCACATGGCGGAGTCCGACATCCAACTGCTCGTCTGAATTTTTCCGCGCCGCGCCGTGGCGTTCCTTTGGCTCTGTCGTGTTCCGTAGTCCCGGATAGAGGTGGGGCTGCTGAACGTGGAAATTGACCCCCACACCCGTACGTAGCCCGCTTTCGGTCCCTGACGTTTCGAAGTTGATGCGGGACCCCCGAACTACGACGGTTCGAATGTAAACCTTGGAATCCATACCGTCCCGTCGTCGATGTCGTGGTATGGCTTCACAACCGTCTCCGGACGACGACTCGCTCTCGCCGCCGCCGATTACCGAAGACCGTGTTCTCCGACTCGAGGACGACCGCTTCTCGAGTGACACCGTCGCCGTCGTGACCGGCGCCGCCTCGGGCATCGGACGGGCGACCGCCATCGCGCTCGCGGTCAACGGCCTGACCGTCGTCGGACTCGACGTCGACGAGGACGGCCTCGACGGGACTGTCGAGACGGTCGATTCCCTCGATGCCGACGGGCGGATGGTCGCCACACCGTGCGATTTGACCGACGGCGACGATATCGAGGCCGCCGTCGACGCCGCGAGCGAGGAGGGGTCGATTCGCTACCTCGCCAACATCGCCGGGATGCAACACATCGCCTCCATCCCCGAGTTCCCGACCGAGGAGTACGACCGCATGATGGACGTGATGTTGCGGGCGCCGTTCCTGCTGTCGAAACACGTCATGCCGCACATCCGAGAGACGGACGACGGGGTCGGCGCAATCGCGAACATGTCGTCGGTCCACGGCCAGTACGCGACACGTGACAAGGCGACCTACATCACCGCAAAACACGGCCTCAACGGGCTCACACGCTCTATCGCCGCCGAGGGCGAGGGCACGCTGCGCGGCTTTTCAGTCAGCGTCGGTTACGTACTGACGCCGCTGATGGCCAACCAAATAGCCGACACTGCCGAGGAACGGGGCATCTCCGAGGAGGCGGTCATCGAGGACGTGATGCTCGGGCAGGCCCGGACGAAGGAGTTGATGATGCCCATCGAGGTGGCGAACCTCTTCGTGTTCGGCTTCTCCTCACACGCCAGACACCTCAACGGCGGCGACCTGCTGTTCGACGGCGGCTACACGACGACCTACGAGTGAAGTCGCGGAGTCGGCCGACTCCCTCGTTGACCGTCGATTGACGGGAGTACACTTTTTACCGCCGGACGTAACGGTCTGTCCGACTCTTTCGGGTCGAGAGGACGATGACAGGTACAACAGACGAAATCGTGGAATTGTTCGAAGCGGGCGGCGTCGACACGGTGTTCGGCTTCCCCTGCGAGCAGATGGACCCCTACTACTCGAGCCTCGCGGACTCCTCGCTGCGACACGTCTTGGGCCGTAGCGAAGCGAGTGCGGCGCTGATGGCCGACGGGTACGCCCGGGCCAACCGGACGGTCGGCGTCGTCGACGGCGTCGGCGGCCCCGGCGCCGCCTACATGAGCGCGGGCCTGTGTGAAGCCGACGGCGCCTCCAGTCCGGTCCTCGCGCTCACCGGCGACAACGAACGCGACATCCGCGGACGGGAGGTGATACAGGACGGCGACAACGAGGCGATACTCGGCCCACACGCCGAGGTGACCTTCGACGCCGAATCCGGCGACCGCGCCGTCGAAGCCGTCGAAGCGGCGCTCCGACAGATGACGACCGGCGTGCCGAAACCCGCCCACGTCAACCTCCCCGGCGACGTGTTCGAGGAGGATGTCAACTACTCGCCGGCCACAGTCGACGCGTCGTATCCCACCGACCGTCCCGCGCCCAACCCCGAACGCGTCGCGGCGACGCTGGACCGTCTCGAAGCCGCCGAGGCGCCGGTCGTCCTCGCCGGAGAGGGCGTGGTTCGCGCCGACGCCAGCGAGGCACTGACCGAGTTTGCCGAACGGACGAACACGCCCGTCGTCACGTCGATAAACGGCAAGGGTGCCGTCGCCGAGACCGAACCGTACGCGCTCGGCGTCGCGGGGCGGTGGGGGTTCTGTGAGACGGCCAACGACGCCCTCGAAGCCGCCGACCTCGTCGTCGGATTGGGAACGCGATTCAGCGACCTCACCACCGTCGGGTGGTCGCTGATTCCCGACGACGCCGAAATCGTCCACGTCGATTTGGACCGGGCGTGGCTGGGGAAGAACTACGCCACCGACGCGGCGATACAGGCCGACGTTCGGGCGACGCTTCGGGCGCTCAACGACTGTATCGACGCCGACGACTACGCCGACCGCGCCGACCGCATCGAGTCGCTCGACGCCGACCGCACCGAGTGGCGGGTCTCCCACGATGGCGATTTGCGGAGCGACGCCGAACCGGTCGCACCCGCCCGCGTCGTCGACGAACTGAACGAGACCATCCCGGCCGACGGGATTCTCGTCAGCGCCACCAGCTACTCGGGGTTCTTTTCGGGAGCTTTCTACGAGGTCGAAGAACCCGGTCTTGGCTACCTACAGGCCCGCGGCAGCGACGGCATCAACGTCTGTCTCCCGCAGGCCATCGGCGTCCAACTCGCCCGTCCCGACACGCCCGTCGTTGCCCTCTCCGGCGACGGCGGCATCGGCTATCACATCGCCGACCTCGAGACGGCCGCTCGCGAGGACCTGCCGCTGACCGTTGTCGTCTTGAACAACGACGGGCTCGGCTCCTCGAAGGCCAGCCAAATCGGCACCGACAACTTCCAACTCTCGACGGACTTCCACGAGGGCGTCGACTACGCCGCCATCGCCCGCGGCTTCGGCTGTCGCGGCGAAACCGTCGAGACGCCCGACGAACTCACCGAGGCGCTCCCCAACGCCATCGAGAGCGACGAACCGACGTTGCTCGACGTGCAGGTCGACCCCTTCGCGGTCCCGCCGATAGTGTTCTGACGGGCTGAAACGCGTCAGGTCGCGGCTTGGGCCTGCGCTTCGGCCAGCCACTCGGGGTCCGGAACGGTGGTCGACCCGACGCCGGTCAGCGAGTACGTCCACTCCCCGCTCACCGTCTCGCCGTCTGGCGTTCGCCCGGCGAAGGACCACGCTTCGTAGCGCGAGAGGCCGTCCTCGTCGACGAGGACGGTGTACTCGAAGTCGGTGAGTTCGAACTCGTCGGCCGACCCGGCGGCCACGCCACCGGCCCGGATGAGCGCCGAACTGGCCGCGGAGAGTTCGTAGCGGTCGACGGCGACGCCGTCGAACGTCTCGCTTCCGCGGTACGTCAGGTCGTCGTCCGCGCCGTACGCTCGGGCTTGTGAGAGCGCGATGGCCGTACCGACCACATCCGTCGTACCCTCGTAGACGGCGTAGGAGGCCGAATCGCCCGACCCGGTACGTGCGTAGGTGACGCCGTCGGCGACGAACTGCTCGGAGGTGACGCTGTCCTCGCCGCCTTCACCCGTGGCGATCACCGTATGCGAGCGCTCCGCGCCCAGGTCGGCGTAGAACTCACGAGTGACATCGGTCTCGATGCCGTTTCGGTCGACACCGGCGTACTGCCACGTCACGGTGAAACTGCCAGCCTCACGCAGAGTCTGCTCGGGGTCGCCGAGCGAAAACGCCTCGGCGTCGTCGGGGTCTCCATCGACAGTCTCATCCGAGGGAGTCTCCGCATCGCCGTTCGGGGCGACATCGCCACCGCCGGCACAGCCGGCGAGGACCACCATGATGACGACGAACAGCGAGAGCGTGCGGCTCGAATACATGGCTCTGGTACGTCAGCAGAGACGATAAATGAGTGCGCTGGCGGTTTGTGTGTGGCTGATTCGGCGGGTTCGCTCTACCAAACCGTGGCTGCTCCGAGGATGTCCAGCGTGTCGACGCTCGTTCGAGCGTACGTATTTGTCCGTTCGGTCGAATCACTCTGTATGGCTTCTCTCCGGTCGGACCTCCGAGAACTGGCCGTCGAACGCCCGCTCGTCGCCCTCGTCGTCGCTGTCCTCGCCGTCGAGGTGGTCGGCGCCTCGGGCGCCGTCTTCACCGCACAGGGCCTCGGCGCGTGGTACGACTCGCTCCAACAGCCGGCGCTGGCGCCGCCGAACTGGGTGTTCGGCCCCGTCTGGACCGCCCTGTTCGCGCTCATCGGCGTCGCCCTGTGGCTGGTGTGGCGGCAGGCAGATGCCGACCCCGAGGCGGTCCGACTCGCCGTCGGCGTCTTCGTCGTCCACTTCGCGTTCAACCTCGGGTGGTCGGCCGTCTTCTTCGGCGCGCGAGAAATCGGCCTGGGACTCGCGGTCATCCTCGCGCTCTGGGTGCTCATCGTGGCGACGATGTGGGCCTTCGCTCGGGTCGACCGCAGGGCGGCCCTACTGTTGGTTCCGTACCTCACGTGGGTCTCGTTTGCGACGTATCTCAACTACGGCTTCTGGACGCTGAACTAACCGCCAAGACGCCCCGATGGTCCCTCAGAAAACGGGGTCGTAGACGGCCGCGCCCGTCTCCTCGTGGCGTTGTTCGAGCGTCTCTCGAAGCGCATCGGTACCGAACATCTCCTCGAGGTCGAAGGGGCCGATTTCGCTGTCGCCGCCGCGTTTGAGAATCTCGTCGACCGTCGCTTCGTCGGCGATGCCGTCCTCGACGAGGCGGTGGCCCTCGTTGACCAGCGCCGCCAGAATCGGCTGGATGTCGTGTGGCTCCTCGGGGTCGTCCATCAGACACTCCTCGCCATCCCACTCGAAGAAGCCCGCGCCGGATTTCTTGCCGAGGCGCTCTGCGGCGACCAACTCTTCCATCCGGTCGCGGACGTCCGGCGGCGGGGCGTAGCGGTCGCCGTAGACCTCCGAGAGGTTGTCGACGGTCGCGAGGTGGACGTCTAAGCCGATGAGGTCGATGAGTTCCAGCGGCCCGCGGTCGAAGCCGACGTTTCTCGCGGCGGTGTCGATGGCCGCGGGGTCGGCCTCCAGCAGTTCCCACGTCGCGGCGCACTTGATGCTCGCCGACAGCCGCGAGAGGCCGTTAGCGCGGTACTCCCGGCGGAGTCGAATCGGCTCGCGGTCGATTGCTTCGGCGGCCTCGTGGGCGATGTCGAGTGCGCGGTCGCTCGCCTCGTCGCCGGATATCTCGACGATGTCGCGGCGAAGCGCGGGGTTCGCGAAGTGAAACAAAACGACCCGTTCGGGGTGGTCCATCTCGGCGGCGATGTCGCCGGGCGTCAACGAGGAGGTGTTCGTTCCGATAACCGCATCGGAGGCGAGGACCCCTTCGAGGTCTGCGACGATGCCGCGTTTGAGGCCGAGCCGTTCGGGGACGGCCTCGACGACGAACTCGGCGTCCGACAGCGCCTCGATGTCAGTGTCGTAGGCGATTCGCTCGGCAGGGCGGTCCGATACCTCGAGGCCGCCGGCGCGGAGTTCGGCTTCCAGCGTCTCCTCGTGATACGCTCGCGCCTCGGCCAACACGTCGGCGTCGACGTCGATTAGCGTGACCGCGTAGCCGGCGTTCGCCAGCAGTCCGGCGATATCGCGACCCATCAGTCCTGCACCGACGACGCCCGTTCGCTCGATTGTCATTGTCTGTGTTGCTCCGTCGGTGATGTGTCAGCCATTCCCTAATAGGTGTCGTGGTCACTCGACGGCCTCGGCATTCGACCCGACGCCGTCGACTCGGAGGTGATAGAACAGCACCCCCAGCGCGACCAGTCCCGCCCACGCGAGAAACAGCGTCGTCGATTGGGTCGCCAGCAGTGCGATGAGAAGCAGGTTCAGCGGCACCGCAAGTACCGCCATCGCGTAGACGACCCGAGTCGAGACGGGGAACGCCTCGCGGTCGAACTCCGAAGGCGGGTCCCGGAGGACGCTGATGGCCGCCAGCATGACGACCGTCACGACGAGTGCGCCGCCGAAGGCCAGCATCGTCCCCAGCTGTTCGAATGGAAGCGGTGCCAGCAGGATGGCCGCACTGAGGAGATACGTTCCGAGCAGCGTCCAGTGGGCCGTCCCGAATCGGTCGTTGGTGGCGCCGAGTGCGGCCGGGAACACGCCGTCGTCGGCGAGGGCTTCGGCGTACTTCGGAATCAGGATGAACGTCGCGTTGAGGCTGGTCGCGACGGCGAACAGCGCCCCACAAATGATGAAGACGGTCTGGAACGCTGGCGAGAGGAACCGCTCGGCGGCGACTTCGAGGGTCTGTCCGGCCATCCCCTCGACGCCCAGCGACCCGACGGCGACGGCGGCGACGGAGACGTACAACAGGAAGACGAGGGGAATCGAGAGGAGGAACGATCGCGGAATCGTCACCGTCGCATCCCGGAGGTCGCCGCCGATGTCGATGACGAAGTTCGCGCCCAGACAGGTGAAGTACAGCACGCCCGCGGCGGCGAGAATCCCGACCGGCCCACTGGCGAACGGCGAGGTGAGGTTCGCCGCCTCGACGGTCGGGGCGCCGAAGGCGACGAACGCACCCAACGCGACGACCAACCCCACGAACATCAGCAGTTGGACTTTCGCTGCGAGGCGAATCCCGAAGAGGTTCAACACGAAAAACAGCGTCAGCAGGGCGATACCGCTCGCGGTTGCCGAGAACGGACCCAGCGCCGTCAGGTACTCGCCGGCGGTCAGCGCGTACAGCGGCAACCCGCCGGCGAACATGCTGATGCCGAGTCCCCACGCCGCCAGAAACGCCAGCGCCGGGGAGACGAACCGGGCGGGATACCGGTAGTGTCCGCACGTCGTCGGAAACGTTGCTCCGAGCATCGCCGTCGGGACGAGTCCGAGAACGGCGATGGTTATCGCGACGCCGAAGGACACCACGACGCCCGTCCCGGCGATGTCGACGCCGACGCCGACCAGCGCGAACAGCGCGCCGCCGATGATGAGGCCGACCTCGATGGCGACGGCGTCCAACAGGCCGATATCGGCGTCCGACTTCGGGGTGTTGCTTGCTGCCACGACCCTCGTTCCGAACCAGTGACAATAAAACTTGACCGGCGAGGCGTTCGGGTCGGTCGGCGGTGGGCGGCCGTTCAACCGGGCAAAAAGAGGTTGATTATCGCGACGACCAGCCCGGCGAGTGCCATCCGTGCCGCGGCGACGTACCAGCGTTGGCCGGACATAGAGCCCATGTACGCCCCGAAGACACCCAGCACCCCGATACCGAGTGCGACCGCGATGAGCGCGGCTTCGACCATCGTCAAAAGCGTTCCCTCGAAGAGAAACGGGATGAGGGGGATGAGGATGCCGATGAGCGGTCCGAGGCCGCTCATCGTCGCGTGAAACAGGCGGGCACCACGCTGTTCGCGTTCGATTTGGGTGTCGTCGAGGTCGACGAGCATCGCCCGCTCGATGCGTCTGAGTTCGGCCTTGGTTTCGGCGCGCTCGATTTCCCAGACGCTCCAGACCGCCGACGTTCCGAGGCCGACCGCGGCCCCCAGCCCGATTTTGATGACCGTCGCGCCGCTGGGGACGCCCGAGAGGACGGCGCCGACGATGACGCCGATGCTGGTGAGCGTCCCGTCGAACCCGTTTGAGATGAAGTACCGCCGGGCGATGGGGAGAACGTCCTCCCGTCCGAGGAGTCGCCGCAGGCGTCGTCGAAGCGAGACCACGGCTCTCAGCCGTCCTGTAACGTCCGGCGGTCCGTGACGATGTACTCCCCGCAGGCGACCTGGTCGATGGAGTGGACCGTCGCACCGAGGCTCTCGATTCGCTCCTTGATCGTGTCGAAGGACACGTCCTCGCCCTCGAAGGTCAGTTTGACGTTCTGGACCTCCTGGTCGAGTTCGATGAGCGACGACGTGACGCCCTCGACGCTCTCGATGCCGGAGAGTTGCGTCGTGAACTCCAGAAGCGATGGTTCGTGGGGTTTCAACACGTCGATGACGAGCCGGCGAACTGTGGACATACGTTGTGGACAACCTCGCCGTCCAAAAGGGTATCCCGGAGCAGTTGTTTTGGTGTCTGCGCTGCCTTCAGGCCGGCGTCGTCCGCTTGAGCAGCGCGACGACCGCGAGGTAGGCGGGCAGCGCGACCGCGAGGACGACGCCGATGACGGCCCAGTCGCCGACGCCGAGCGGAACGGTTCCGAAGTAGTTGTTCAGCGGCGTGTACAGCACCGCCAACTGGAGCACCAGCGACGAGACGACGGCGAGCGCGAGCCACGGGTTCGAGAACGTCGGCGTCTCCCGCAGCCACCGGATGACGTACAGTTTCTCGAATTCGAGGGCGACGAACCCCGTGAACACCATCGTCATCGCATACGGCGTGATGGCGGCAGCCCCGCCGAGGGTGTAAAACAGCAATCCAAGCATGAGCACGGTCGACACTGTGCCGGTACCGACTATCAGGCCGAGCATCCGGCGGTCGATGATGCCGCGGTCGGACTCCCGGGGCGGGCGCTCCATCACGTCGCCGCTCTGGGGGTCGGCGCCGAGCGCCAGCGCCGGCAACCCGTCGGTGAGGAGGTTGATCCACAGCAACTGCACCGCAGGCAAGACGAGATAGCCGAACAGCGAGGCGAGAAAGACGAGCGCGACTTCGGCGACGTTCGCACTGAGCAGGTAGGCGACGAACTTCCAGACGTTGTCGAAGATGGCGCGGCCGCGCTCGACGGCCCGCTCGATGGTCGCGTAGTTGTCGTCGAGCAACACCACGTCGCTGGCGTGTTTGGCCACGTCGGTGCCGCGAATCCCCATCGCGATGCCGATGTCGGCGCTTTTCAGCGCCGGGGCGTCGTTGACGCCGTCGCCCGTCATCGCGACGACGTGGCCGTTGTCCTTGAGCGCACGCAGGATGCGGACCTTGTGTTCCGGCGAGGTACGGGCGAACACGTCGGCGGTCTCGACGCGCTCGCGGAGTTCGTCGTCGCTCATCGTCTCGATTTCCTTACCCTCGGTGACCGTCCGACCCATCCCGAGGGATTCCGCGATGGCGGCGGCCGTCCGGACGTTGTCGCCGGTTATCATCTTCACGCCGATGCCGGCGCGTTCGGTCGCCGCAATCGCCTCGGCGACCTCCTCGCGCGGCGGGTCGATGAGGCCGACCAAACCGACGAACACCAACTCCGAGTCGATGTCGTCGGGGTCGTCGGCGTAGGCGACCGCCAGCACCCGGAGGGCGTCGTCGGCGAACGTTTTCACCTGCTCGCGGACGCCCTCGGCGGCCGACTCGGTGAGGTCGGCCGTGTGGATGCGGGTCGACTTCGAGAGGACGACCTCCGGGGCGCCTTTCACGTAGCCGCGGTCGCCGTGGACGGTCCCCATCCACTTCCGTTCGGAGGAGAACGGAATCTCGTCGGTTCGTGGATTCTCTTCTCTGAGCGTCTCGACGTCGAAGCCGTACTCCTCGGCGGCGACGACCAGCGCCTTCTCGGTGGGGTCGCCGTCCTCAGTGGTGGCGTCGTTACAGAGCGCGCCGGCCCGCAACAGCAGTTCGACCTGTTCAGACGAGGTGTCCCGCCCCGTCTCCTCGTCGAGTTCGACGACCGCGTCGTTCGTCCACACCCGGCTCGCGGTCATTCGCCCCTCGGTGAGCGTTCCGGTTTTGTCGGTACAGATGACGTCGACGGAACCGAGGGCTTCGACCGCCGGGAGGCTCCGAACCAGCGCGTTCTCGTCGGCCATCTTCCGAACGCCGAGAGCGAGCGTCAGGGTGACGACGGCCGGTAGCCCCTCGGGGACGGCGGCGACGGCCAGCGAAATCGCCGTCAGCCCGGCTTGTATGGGCTCGGTTCCTCGGAACAACAACAGCGGAACGACCAGCAGGGCCAACACGATGACGCCGATTCCGAGATACCGCCCCAGTTCGTCGAGTTCCTGCTGGAGGGGCGTTTCGGTCTCTTCGGTCGCCGCCAACTCGCGGGCGATGGCTCCCATCTCGGTGTCCATCCCGGTCCCGGTGAGCACCGCGACGCCGCTGCCGCGGGTGACGTTCGTGCCCTTGTACACCATCCCGGTCCGGTCGGCCAGCGACGCGTCGGCCGCGACGCGGTCGGGGTCCTTCGAGACGGGTGCGCTCTCGCCCGTCAGCGCCGCCTCGTCGATTTCGAGGTCCGTCTCCTCGAGGAGCCGTCCGTCCGCCGGCACTACGTCGCCGCTGGACAACTCCACGACGTCACCGGGGACGAGTTCCGTCGCGGTGACCTCGACGGTTTCGCCGCCCCGTCGGACGTTCGCCGTCGGCGCGGTCAATTCACGGAGCGATTCGAGGCTCTGTTCGGCGCGGTAGTCCTGGACGAACCCGAAGAGTCCGTTGGCCACGACGATGACGGCGATGAGGACGGCGTCGACGGCGTGACCGGCGACGATAGACAGCGCGGCGGCGGCCAGGAGTACCCAGATGAGCACGCTGTCGAACTGCGCGAGGAGGATTTTCGGCCACGTGCGCGAACTCGCCTTGACGACGTCGTTTGGGCCGTGCGTTTCGAGTCGCTCCGCCGCCGCCGCCTCCGAGAGTCCCTCGACGCTGGTGTCGTGGGTGGAGAGGACCTCCTCGGCCGGCTGGCTGTGAGGGCTATCGGACACGAGTGTACGATTCGGCCCTATGGGTAATGGTACTGTGCCTCTTTGCGGGGGTCCACGGACGACCGAGCGCGGTCACTGCGCGGCGGTCGGCCGAGTTCGGCGGCCAATCGAGGGCAACGAGTTTTGGGTCCGAACGTTGGATACTCCATATGGAGCTCTCGTCTCGGGGCGTTCGCGACGTCGTTGCACTCCTCAGGGTGGCGAACGACCACGACGTCAAGTATCCGGCTGCCGCACTGGCGTACTACACGTTCGTCTCGCTCGTCCCGCTGTTGCTGTTGGGGCTTGTGGCGTTCGGTCCCCGGTTCACCGCGGGCGTCGAGGAGTCGATGACGCTGTATCTGACGCCCGCGGCGCGGGAGCTCTTCATCGATGCGCTGGCGTCGGTGTCGGGGCGGACCGGTGCCTCGCTGCTTTCCGTCGCCGTTCTCGCCTGGACGGGCGCGAACGCCGCGGTGGCGTTCCTGACGGTGCTGGGTCGAATCGAGGGTCCGGCCTCGACCGACGGACGCCGACTAACCCAACTCCGCGATGGCGTGGTCGTCATCGGTTCGTTCGTCTCCTCGGGACTCGTCCTCGTGACGACGAGCGCCGTTTCGCTTGCGCTCGCTGATAGTGTCCTCTTCGACAGCGTCGCCGCTGGCGTGCTGCTCGGCGCGCTCACGGTGGTGTTCCTGCCGATGTACTACGTCCCTTCGAATGTGGTGTCTGGACCGCGGTCGGCGCTCCCGGGTGCCGTCTTCGCCGCGTCGGGGTGGACCGTCCTCCACGTCATCGTTCAGGTGTACGTCCGACAGGCGTCTCAGTATGCGATTTACGGCACGCTCAGTGGTGTTCTCCTGTTGTTGACCAGCCTCTACATCGGTGCGCTGCTACTCATGCTCGGGGTCGCCGTCAACTGTCGGTCTGCCGACGGAGCCCAAATCGGTGCCCGCGCCGAGTAGTCGCGGAGTGCTAACTCACTCGCCCGACGCCGTGCCCCGATATTCCGCAGCGCAGTCGGTACACAGCCCCGTTTCAACGTCGTAATGGGCCGTACAGACGAGCGCCCCACACCGTGAACACTGGTGCTCGGCAGGTGCCGCCTCACAAATCTGACAGAGTGTTTCAACGCTCACGTATTCTTTCCCCTAGTGATACGCCTTTTCGCCGGCTTCGATCGGTACTTCGAGCCAGTTCTCGGTCGGTGGGAGCGGACACTCGTACTGGTCGGAGTACGCACAGGTCGGGTTGTACGCCTCGTTGAAATCGAGAATCCACGTCCCGTCGTCGGTCCGGTGGGTTTCGGGTTCGAGGTCGAGATACCGACCGGCGCCGTAGGTGTCCTCGCCGCTCGTCGTGTCACGGAACGGTACCCAGAGTCGGTCGTCGTCGGGGTCGCTCTTGTAGGCCTGCAGTATGACGGCCTCGCCGTCGACCTCGAACCGGAACTCTCCCCACCGGAGATACTCCCGCTCGCCATCGGTGCTCGTTGCGACGGTCACCGTCTCCTTGTCGTCGTGTTCGTGGAGGGGGAGTTCGAACCGATAGGAGTCATCGAGTCCGTAGTAGGAAAGCCCCTCGAAGGCGTCTCGCTCTTCCGGCGGAATCGGCGAATGCGGGTTCGTCCCAAAATACTCGTCTTTCGCCTCGCGGTCCTCTCGAATGGCGGTTTTCCAGTCTGTGCCCATACCATTGTATCGGCCCCGCGTGCTTCTATATGTTCGGCAGTTCCAGACCGTCGGAAGCGACGAGAGTTTCCGGGGATACGGAATGGTTCCCACGCCACGGGAACGGGCAACACGAATTAAGTCTCACGGACCGATTGATGGGTTGGTGTCCTGTAGTGTCTCCTGATTCATCGACCCGTTTCGAGAAGACGACAGAACTTACGGCCGACTCGCTGACGCTCATCGAGGGGCTTCCCGGCTTGGGGTTGGTTGCCTCCATCGCGGTCGACCAAATCACGGAGCAACTCGGGTTAGAACAGCACGGTAGTATCGTCTCCGACGATTTCCCTTCGGTCGCGGCGTTCGAGGAGGGTCGGGTTCGCGACGCGGTGCGCGTCTATGCTGGTGAGGACCCGGCCGTGATGACCCTGCAAAGCGATGTCCCGATTCCCCCAACGGCAGTCGAGTCGCTGAGTCGCTGCGTTCTGAGCGATGTGGCCGACGAGTTCGAACGCGCCGTCTTTCTCGCAGGGGCCCCCGCGGAGTCCGAAGAAGAAATCGGCGAGGTCACCGGCGTCGCCACGACCGACCAGTTAGAGGCCTCGCTGACCGATGCGGGAATCACCCTGGCCGATGGGTCGGGTGTCGTCGGAGGCGTTACCGGTGCGCTACTGAACGACTGTTATCGCAATGACGTTCCGGCGGCGGTGCTCCTCGTCCGCTCGAACCCCTACATTCCCGACCCTGGGGCGGCCCGTGCGGTCATCGAAGACGCACTGGAACCGCTCGTCGATTTCGATATCGACACGCAGGAACTGCTCGAACAGGCCGAGGAAATCCAACAGCAGAAACAACAGATCGCCGAACAGCTCCAACAGTATCAGCAACAACAGGAGCCGGATCCACGGACGGCGGGGATGTACCAGTAACAGCCGACGGGGCAGCTGACTGGCGCCGTCCGGGCTTCGGCGAGCGGCTATCGAAGACGCCTGGGAGTGGGTCGAAGACGGACGGGCCGACGAATCGTAAGCGGCCGCTTCGCGTCCCGAGGCTTACGGGCGTCGTCGGGCCGGTCGGCTCCGGTCGTTAGACCGCGACCGGTGATTCGCCGTTGTCGGCACGCGCGGCGCCGTCGACTTCGAGCAACTCCTGGTAGCGGTTCCGGATGGTGACCTCCGAGATGTCGGTCACCTTCGAGACGTCACTTTGGGTGAGGTTCTCGGGGGTGGACTGGGCGGCCGCATAGAGTGCGGCGGCAGCGAGGCCGACCGGCGATTTCCCCGAGTGGAGGTTGGCCTGCTTTCCCGCATCGAGCAACTCGCGGGCGCGGCGCTCGGTGTCCTCACCGACGTCGAGTTCGCTCGCGAACCGCGGGAGGTACTCGTTGGGGTCGGGGGGTTGGACTTCCAATTGGAGTTCGCGGTTCAGATAGCGGTAGGCGCGTTTGAACTCCACTTCGTCGACGCGACTGACGGCGGTGAGCTCGTCGATCGACCGGGGCAACTGTTCCATCCGGGCGGCGGCGTGCAGCGATGCCGTCGCCATGCCCTCGATCGAGCGTCCGGGCAGCATGTCGTTTTTCAACGCTTGTCGGTAGATCATCGACGCCGTCTC
This sequence comes from Natronomonas gomsonensis, assembly GCF_013391635.1. GTDB lineage: Archaea > Halobacteriota > Halobacteria > Halobacteriales > Haloarculaceae > Natronomonas > Natronomonas gomsonensis_A. Next base: position 1,032,410 of record NZ_JACAWU010000001.1, read on the forward strand.
CCGGACGCTCTGGGGAAGTCCGAGCGCCGACGACATCCGTTCGATTTCGCCGAGTGCCTGCTTGAGGTTGCGCTCTTTGCTGTCACGGGTGCGGAACCGTTCGTTCCAGGTGCGCATCCGCTGGACCTTCTTGCGCTGGCTGCCCGACAGCGAGTTGCCGTAGGCGTCTTTGTTCTGCCAGCCGATGTTCGTCGAGAGGCCGTCGTCGTGCATCATCTTCGTCGTCGGTGCACCGACGCGGCTCTTTTCGTCCCGCTCGCTGGCGTCGAAGGCACGCCATTCGGGACCGCGGTCGATCTGCTCGTCGTCGACGACGAGCCCACAGTCGGCACAGACGGTCTCTGCGCCGCCGCTTTCGAGCCGGCCGTTACACTCCGGACAGGTCAGCTCGTCCTGTCGGTGTTCGGTACTCTGTTCGGCCCCCTCCGTTTCGACGGGGGCTTCGGTCTCGTCTTCGGTACTGTCGTACGTCGAAAGTGTGGGTTTCTGAGTCATGCTGGAGGGATGATACCCGGCTGTTCGCCGGTGGAGGGTCGAGGGCTGAAACGCCCCTTCCGAACTGCCTTCACTCTAAGTAATCTCTCTTTTCTTATAAAAGTTTCGCAAGCTATATAAATAGTGGCTGCAAAATCGCTACGTTTATAAACCATACGGTGCGCTGACGGCGAACCACTAGCGGAGGCTTTCGGGCGGCTTCTGGCACGGCCGGACGGTCGGTATTACTAACCCATCTCTGGGTCTACGTTCAAACAGATGGTCGATGTCGTTGTCTCGGCGGCGCTGTTCGTCGTGAGCCTCGCCGTTCTGCTTGTGGCATCCGACGGGTTCACCTCCGCGGCCGAACGAATCGGCCTCTCGTTCGGTATCTCGCCGTTCGTCATCGGGGTGACCATCGTCGCCGGGGGCACGTCGCTCCCCGAACTGGTGTCCTCGATGCTGGCCGTGAGTCAGGGGGCCTCCGAAATCGTCATGGGGAGCGTCGTCGGCTCGAACGTCTCGAACATGCTGCTCGTTCTCGGCATCGCCGCGGTGGTGGGCGGCGACATCCGCATCATCCGTGACCTCGTCGAGGTCGACTTGCCGTTGCTCGTCGCCTCGGCCGTATTCCTGATTCTCGCGGTGTGGAACTCGCCGTTCTCGTGGTACGAGGGTATCCTCGCGTTAGCCGCACTGGCCGTCTACGTCCACTTCACCATCTCGGAGAAGGACCGCTACGTCGGCATGCTCGTCGAGGAACTCGTCGAGGACGAGGCCGATGCCGAGAATCCCCCCGATGCGGGCGCCAAAACCTACGCTCTCCTGGTGGTGAGCATGGTCGTCGTCTTCGGGGCGGCGTACGTTCTTGTCGAGTCGATAGTCGACATCTCGGGGTCGCTTGGAATCGGTACCGAACTGATAGCGATATCCGCCGTCGCCCTGGGGACCTCCCTTCCCGAAGTCGTCGTCAGCGTCATGGCCGTCAGAAGGGGGTTACCGGGATTGGCCGTCGGAAACGTCCTCGGCTCGAACCTGTTCAACAGCTTTCTCGTCACGGGGGTGCCGAGTCTCATCGGCGACCTCGCGGTTCCGGACAGCATCCGCGGGTACGGCCTCCCCGTAATGGTTCTGGTGACCGTGCTGTACTTCTTCATCACGCAGGACCGAGAAATCACGCGGTCGGAGGGAACGATACTGCTGCTCCTCTACGTGCTGTTCGTCGTGAACCTCGGGACCTTCCTGTGAGGCAGGCTTCGAGGTTCACGGCCGCCCCGTCGCTCAGGGTTCGGCTTCGAGCATCCAGCCGAAGCGCTTCTCCCAGAACTCCTCGCCTCGGTGTTTCTTGCTTTTGCCCTTCGTCTTCCGGTCGCGAATCTGTCGCTCGAGGGCGTCACGCGCTTCGTTGAGCGCGTGGCTCGCACCGTAGCCCTCGCCGGAGGCGATGTAGAGGCCCCTGTCGGTGTGCAGGCGAATCCGGGCCAACAGCAGCGGCGTCCCCCGGAGTTTCTCGTCGTGTTCGTGGAGGTGGACCTTCGCGTCCAACACGCTCATCCCGCCGTCCTTGTCGTCGAAGTTCTCGACCATCGCGACGATGTCGTCGTAGCTCGTGTCGTCGACCAAGTCGACGCCGTACACTTGCACCGCGCGGTTGCCGCCGGCCTCCCACGTGAGTGAATCGAGCACGTCGGTCTTCGTGACGATGCCGTGTGGGGAGCCGTCGTCGGTGACGACGAGCGACGACCCACCCATGTCGAACATCCGCTCGACGGCCACGTCGAGGGTCTCTTCGGGGGAAATCGTCCGCACCGGCGACACCATCATGTCGCGGACCGGCAGGTCCAACACCCGCTCGAGTTCCCCCTCTCGGGCGCCGAAGCCGCCGTGGGTGCGGCCGGAACTGGCGGAGATGTCGCCACCGAAGGAGTCGGTGCCGCCGCCGTCGCCGCCCTGGCTCTGGTCTCCGGACCGGACCGTGAAGTCGGTCACGTCGTAGAGGCTCAGGATACCGACCGCGGTGTCGTCCTCGACGACCGGGAGGTGGGCGATGCGGTGCTCCCGGAAGACGTGGAGCGCTTCGCCGAAACTCGCCGCCGGGTCGACGGTGACGAGGTCGGTACTCGCCGCTTCGGCGACGGTCGCCGCATCGAGGTACGGCAGGACCGCTTCGAGTACGTCGTCGGCGGTGACGACGCCGACCAACTCCTCGCCCTCGAAGACGGGGAGGAACTGCGAGTCGGCGTCTATCATGAGTTGCGCGACTTTCCGGACGTCCTCGTCGGGGGTGAGCCGCGGGACGTGCCAGACCAGCGAGGCGAGTTTCTCGTTTGGCTGGTGGTGTGACCCCGCGAGTTGGCGTCGCGTCACCACGCCCTCGAAGGCGTCGCCGTAGACGACGACCCCCGTGACCGAGGGGTCCTCGAACGCCCCCGCGAGCTTCGAGACGGGTGTCTCCGGGGGGAACTGCACGTACTCTTCCGATACGATAGTAGTGATATCCATGGGTGTCGGTGTCCGTCCGCTTCCGTTCTGTCGCGCTGTACCGCTGGCCGGAACTGCAGTCGCAACTGCACTGTCGGCACTTCGTACTTCGCTGCCGAAGCAGAAGTAACCGCCGACGGTTCTCGAACTCTGGCACTCGCCATCGGGGTTTTTTATGTGTCGTCGCCCTCGGAGAGGTACGCCATCGCCTCCTCGTCGGTGACTTGGTCGAACCGCTCGTAGAACTGGCCGACGCCGCCGAACTGACTGGGCGTCTCCAGACAGACGACTTCGTCGGCTATCTCGGACAACTCGCGAACGGTGTCCGGCGGGCCGACCGGCACCGCCAACACGATACGCTCGACGCCGGCCTCCCGGAGCATCGCGAGAGTGGCTCTGACGGTCGCTCCCGTCGCCAAACCGTCGTCGACGACGGCGACGGTCTTGCCGGCCGGGTCGTGTGCGGGCCGACCACGTCGGTAGCGGTCGGCCTTCTCGCGGGCGGTTGCGGCCTCACGTTCGCGCTCCTGCTCGAAGTACGTCTCCTCGGCGCGGGTGTTGCTGATGGCTGTTTCGTTGCGCCAGACTGTCCCGTCGCTCGCGACGGCGCCGATGGCGTACTCGGGATTGCCGGGCGCACCGATTTTCGATGCGACGGCGATGTCGAGCGGGACGCCGAGCGTATCGGCGACCGCGCGGCCGAGCGGCAGGCCACCTCGCGGGATGGCGAGAACCAACTCCACGTCGATGTCGCGCTCTCGGAGCGCGGCCCCGAGTTGTTCGCCGGCCTCGGTGCGGTTTTTGAATCGGCGACGGTCTGGCATCGTCGTTCCGTAGGTGCCGTATCGACCTCCCTTCTGTGGTGATTCCCACCGATTAGGAACAGCGCCGATTCCGGGGTGGTGTCAGTCGGCGCTTGAGGCGCCGTCGGCGTCGCGTGTGGGCGACTCCGACTCGATGACTGCAGCGAGGTTTTCCAGTTCCGGGCTCTCCAACTCGTCTGCGAGGTGGACGATGATGTCGTCGAGAGTCACGATGCCCAGTAGCTCGCCGTCTTCCATGACCGGCACTCGCCGGACGCCCGCCTCGCGCATCCGTTCGGTCAACTCCAGCACGCTCACCGTGGGTTCGACCGAAAACACCGACATCGCCAGAACCTCGTTTACTGCCGTCCGGTCGAGCGCTTCGATGAAATTCTGTCCGTAGATGACCAGGTCTCGGTCGGTGACGATGCCGATGACTTCGTCGCTCGCATCCACGACGACGGCACTCCCGACTCGCTCTTCGAGAAACACCTCGGCGACGTCGATGAGACTATCGTCGAGATTGACCGTCACGATGTCCTCTTGGATGAGCTCGGTGATGTCCATACGTGCATTGTCGTAGAGAACCACGATTAACCCACCGACCAGTGTGAGGGCACTCGGAAGACCGATGGAGGGGGACGACCGGTCGACCGGCCCGCTCGAAGCGCCGAACAGCAGGTCCGTTCTCATCTCATGGGATGTGTTACCCAGTTTGATATGGTCGCGTGATGATATCCAAACGTATGAACTTCGACGAATTCACCGGCGAGATACAGCACCGACTCGAACTTCCCGGCACCGGCGAGGCGGTTCGGGCGACTCGGGCGACGCTGATGACGCTGGGCCAGCGGCTCCCCGAGGGCAACGCCGCCGACCTCGCGGCATCGCTTCCGATGGAAGTCAAGTGGTACATGACCGGCGCGGTGCAGGACCACGGCCAGCGCTTCGGCTGGTCGGAGTTTCTGGACCGCGTCAGCGACATCGAGAAGACCGACCGGGCGGATGCCGCCCATCACGCCCGCGTCGTCATCGACCTCGTCCACTCGCAGGTTCCGGAATCCGACTTCCGACAACTGCGGGACGCGCTGCCCGAAGCCCAGGACGACGAGAACTGGCGCAAGCTCTTCGAAATCGTCGATTCGGGCGGCTGGCAGGAAACCGGGGGCGCACAGACCGACGGCAACGGCGACTAGTAGTGTCTAGAGACGAGGTATTTGGGTCGTCTGGCTAATTACCGACCATGCAGGTTAACCTCGAATGTGGCTGTGGCAACCGGGTTTCCGGAGTCGCAGACGGGGATATCGCGAAGGCAACGTCACTCAAATGTGCGGAATGTGAGGCCATGTGGGCGCTGACGATAACAAACATTCGGGGCGGCGACGCGGCTCGGTAGCTTCTCGAGTGGTCCGTTGCAACACCGAACAGTTGTTATCCTCGACACCGCCAATCTGCTAATACAGGGGATTCATTTATCGGTGCAGGGAGCGTATCGTTCAGTATGCCTGAAGAAGTCCTGTTCAAATCAGAGAGTACTCAGACCCGAGAAGAAATCGCATCGTATCTCCGCAGCGTCGCTGATAAGCTCGACCAAGGAGATGCGGTCACACTCAAATCCGGTTCCGAATCCGTGACAATGGAACCGCCAGCGCGCCCGACGTTTGAGGTCAAAGCCGAACGCGAGGGGCCAACGGACGGCCCCGGTGAATTAAGTATCGAGTTCGAACTCGAATGGAACGAGAACGGCAATGAGGGAGATGGTGGGAACAGCCAGTTAGAAATCGAGTAATCAATAGGCACACCTACTGAGGGCTAATTCAGCCAATCTCCACTGCAACGATTCGCGAAGCCAAATCGGTCGTCGTAGGATAGCTACTACACAAACAGGATACCGCCCGTGACAGGCGACGTTCACGTGTACGAACGACGCTTGCTGGATTGGCGAGTACCAAGCGGACGTGAACGGCGCGATAAACATCGCAGACCGCTACCTCAGTGGAGAGAGCCATTCAAGAGAACACACGGATGGCGATGACTCGGCTGAGGATGGGGGGCGTTTGACCGCCCCACAAGACAGCCAAGCCGATGCTGAAGTTCAGCAAGAGACGCTTGGAACGTACGCGTCTTGAAACCAGAGGGCCACGCCCGGCCTGAAATCCCGTGGCGGGATTCCCGCGTCTTCAGGCGCGGGAGGAGGTCAATCCTGGGGGCTGCGGATCAGGGACCTCCTCGACGAGTCAGGGGCTGACGCCCACCGACGCGTCGAAGTGTTCGCCACACTCGGGACAACAGTCACGGGTGACTTCGGGAAGTATAAACGCGATACACATAAAATGGAATTGAATGACGACAAAGATGAGTCGGTCGGCTATCGACGAGCTGCTCAGAGCGGAGGGCGCCGGGGTACTCTCGCTGACCGATGGTGCCGAGACCTACGCAATCCCGGAATCTTTCGGGTACGACGGGACGCATCTGTACTTCCAGTTCGCCCACGAGGACGATAGTCGGAAGATGGCCTTCCTCGAGACGACCGATGTTGCGACGTTCACCGTGTTCACCACCGACCCCGCCGAAAGCGTCCAAGCGCGCGGGCGAATCGAAGTCGTTCCGGAGGCAGAACACGCCACTGCGGCCGCCGCGATTGCCGAGAACGCGACCGTCCCGACGATGAACGTGATTCCCGACACGCCGGTCGATGACCTCTCGATGGCGTTCTATCGACTCGTCGTCGACTCCCTCTCGGGGCGGGTGTTCGACGACCCGATAAAAAATCCGACCGAGACCTGAGTTCCGAGTCAGGTGTCGTCCGCTGGGCGTCTGTTCTGTCCGATGGCCCGCGCAATCGCGAGCACGTAGCCGAGGCCGTACTGGACGTCGGGGTCCCGTGCCGCTTTCACCAGGCCGAGCGCGCCGACGCGCTCGTCGGGTTGCTGTTCGGCGTCGCCGACGCTCCGAAGGACCGTCTCCAGCCCGTCGTGGGTCTCTTCGTCGGCGGCCGTCTGGGCGAGTTCTCCGAGCGAAGAGCCGGTCGCGGCCAGCGACCGAACCATGTCGTCGTCGAGCGCCGCCGTCAGCAGCGACACCACGCTCGCCAGTTCGACTAACTCGTCTAAGGCGCCCGTCTCCTGGAGGGTGACGAGGGTTTCGAGCGTTTCCTGGAGTTCCGCGCCGTTCTGGCCGACGCTTTCGGCCAGGCCGACCGTCTCATCGGTCGCGAGACCGTCGGCGGACTCCGCGAGCGTCGAGGTCGTGTCGGCGAGGTCGCGAGCCATCTCGTCGGTGAGCGCGCTTTCGCCGAGTGCGACCACGTCCAGCAGTTCGTTGACGGCGTCCAGTCGGCGGACGAACTCCGCGACCGCTTCCGGGTTCTCCTCGATAGCCGCTTCCAACTCCGACGGCACCTCGGTTGCTTCACCGGACATTCTCAGAGTAACCCCCGTGCGGTGAGCCAGTAGGACTCGTTGTACGCCAACTTCGCCCAGTGGATTTTCTCAGAGGGCGGCACCGGCGACGGCGGGTTCTCGTAGTCGAACTCCACGAACGACGCCGAATCCATGCCTGTCTCGACGAAACACAGCGTCTTTCCCTCGTAGGTCGCCGTCGCCGGACGGTCGCGGATGTCGCTGGCGAGTCGGCGGCCGACGACGCCGGCCTGATAGTGAGCCACGCTGCCGGCGTTCGGGACGCCCGTCTCGGCAGTGTCCCCGATGGCGTAGACGTTCTCGGCGTTTTCGGCTTCGAGGGTGTGTTTGTCGACGTCGACCCAGCCGCCGTCGCCGAGGCCCGCGTCCTCGATGAGGTCGACACCGCGGTGCGGCGGGATGCCGACCAACAGGTCGTAGTCGATGTCGGTCCCCTCCATCGAGGTAATCCGGTTCGCCTCGGGGTCGACCGTCTCGGCGTTGAAGAACGTCTCGACGTTGATGTCGCGGTCGTCCATTATCGGTCGCGCCCATTCGGCGATGTGGGGATTGCCGTGAACGCGCTGAATCGGGTAGGTGTAGGTAATCTCGACGTCCTCCCGGAGGCCACGCTTTCGGAACCAGTCGTCGGCCATGAACACGAACTCCAGCGGTGCGGCCGGACACATGTGCGGCGTCCCGATGACGCTCAACACGAGGTGGCCCTCGGTGAACGAGAGCAACTCCTCGCGCAGCGTCTCGGCTCCGGACTCGCTGTAGTAGTTGTGGCCGCCTTCGGCCAAGCCGGGTATCTCCTCGGGTGCGAGCGTCGACCCGGTCGCGAGCACGAGATAATCGTAACTGAGCGAGGTGTTGTCGCGCATTCGGAGCCGCTGGCTGTCCGTGTCGATGTCCGTGACGCGGTCGATACGGAGGTCGATTCGGTCGTCGATGAGTTCGTCCAGCGGCCGACGGCCGTCGGCCGGCTCGCGCTCACCGAACGGGACGTACAGCCACACCGGCTTGTAGACGTGGTCGGGGCCGTCGTTGACGAGCGTGACTCTGACCTCGTCGGCTTCGAGTTCGGCGTCCAACCGGTCGGCGAGGTCGTTCGCCAACACGGCCCCACCGGTCCCGCCACCGAGGATGACGATATGGTCGGTCATGCTTTCTCCACGTAGAACGCGTAGTGGTCGTCTTCCTCCTCGACCGCCAGCAGCTCGTTTCCGGCCTCGTTCGTCCACTCTTCGACGTCGGTCAGCGACTGCTCGTTATCGCTCAAGAGCAGCACCACGTCTCCCGGTTCGACCGCTCGAATCTTCCCGATAAGGTCCATCAACGGGCCGGGGCAGGCCGACCCACGAGCGTCGACCGTCTCCGTCGGCTGAATATCTGTCTCTGTCATGGGTACAGGTGAACGTTGGCGGAGAACTCATATTAATATTGTGTGGATGTCCCAATATATGGGAATAGTATCCGGTCGGCGTGGACGATTCCACATCGAATACTGCGGACATGGGTTTCGACAGCACTGAGGCGGCCTAGGCAATTCTGAAATACGCTTAAGCCATCTCGGGTCCTTTAGTACAACAGTTGAGGCTGGTCGTCTTAACACATACGTGTCGGGACTGTTACGTGGTAAGAAAACAGAATCGACTCATCAACCGGTTTCGTGCAGGGTATCTATGATCTAGCACCGGTGAGCGATTCCTCCGGGTAAGGAATGTACCCCCTCGTTTATCGTGACTTCTCGCGCACCTGTACGTATGGGAGAACTCGAAACTGAAGCCGAGAAAACGCGGTCCGAAATTGCATCGTAGCTCCGCGAACTCGCCGAGTAACTCTTGATTATCGGCACGCACGGTAAGACTGATTTCAGCCGATACATGATGGGTGGGGTAAGTGCGAAAATCGTCCGAACGTCGCCAGTTCCGGTGATGTGGGTTCGGGAGCCGGACTCGAGTGGTGGGTAGACACCGCTGCTGCTGGGTGACAAACCACTTGAGAGGGATGCACGTAGGTACTCGCAGTGCACATGTACGAGGACATTCTGCTCCCGTTCGATGGAAGCGATGGGGCTACGGAGGCATTGCATCACGCTGCCGAGATTGCACACTGGGCCGACGCCACGATCCACGTTCTGTTCGTCGCGGATACGAGACGCGATAGTGTCACGGTCGTCGAAACCCAGGTCGTTGACGCTCTTGTCCAGGAGGGCGAGGACATCGTCGAGGAAGCAGAAAAGACACTGGATACACTCGGTGTCGACTACGATTCTGATGTCGTACAGGGGCACCCAGCGCCGACAATCGTCGAGTACGCTGAGCGATACGAGTACGACGTAATCGTGATGCCGACCCACGGTCGGGAGGGAGTATCACGATACCTCATCGGAAGCGTCACGGAGAAGGTCGTCCGCCTGTCGTCAGTTCCGGTCCTCACAGCACGGATGCAGCCCGACGAACAACTGGTGTTTCCCTACGAGACCATCCTCCTACTGACCGACGGGAGTGCCGGTGCGGCCTATGCTGCCGAGCATGGCCTCTCCCTGGCTGCGGCGCTCGATGCGACTGTTCACGTGCTGTCTGTCGTCGACGATAACCCCCTGGGTCTGGACGTTCGCTCAACGATTTCGGGACGGGAACGTGAACAGGCAGCGACCGATGCCGTGGACAACATCGTGTCCGAGGCAGAGACACGCGGTGTATCGAACACGGTCCGGCACGTCGAACACGGGTCCCCTATCGAGGTGATACTCGAGACCATCGACTCGAACGATATCCACGCCGTCGTGATGGGAACGACTGGGAGGCGCGGGAGCGATCGAATCCTTCTCGGGAGCATCGCCGAGAAGACCGTCCGCTCTGCACCAGTTCCCGTCATCACGGTCGGACGCGGGAAGTAGCGGTTCTGTGAGATGGCTCGCGGCTATCGAATCCCTGTGCGTACGTAGCTGATTTCAGGCGTGAGCCCTCGTGCTCACAGAGCACCGCAGTGCGCGCCTGCGAACGAGGAAAACAGCAGGGTCGAGTGTAGCTTCAGCCGTGTATTTGCGAGTAAGTCACCCAGCATTGACCTCCTCCCGCGCCTAAAGTCGCGGGAATCCCACCACGGGATTTCAGGCCGATTGCGGCCCTAAGGTTTCAAGACGCATACGTTCCAAGCGTCTCTTGCTGGGTGTCAGCATCGGCTTGGTTGTCTTGTGGGACGGTCAAACGTCCCCCTTCCTCAGCCGAGTCATCGCCATCCGTGTCTTCTCTTGAATGGCTCTCTCCGCTGAGGTAGCGGTCTGCAATATTGAGCGCGGCGTTAACGTCTGCTTGGTACTCCGAAACCCAACACGCCGGGTTGGAACACTTGAACGTCGCCTGCTTCGGACGATAGCCCTGTTCTCCGCAACAGTGGCACGTCTTCGAGGTGTACGTTGGATTCACCGTCTCCACACGAATCCCCTTCTCAGCCGCCTTGTAGCGAATCTGCGCGTGCATCTTCGCAAATCCCCACCCGTGGAGTCGGCGGTTCATGAACGTGCCGTAGTCCATGCTCTCGCGGATGTGCGTCAAGTCTTCCAAAACCAGTACGGGATTCTCAAATTGGTCGGCGTAGGCGACGACCTCCGACGTGACTCTGTGGAGGATGTGGTCGATGTGTCGCCACAACTCGTCGCCGTAGGATTCAGCGATACGTGCGCTTCCGCGTTTCTGAAGGCGTCGAGTTGCCGTGAAATACGTTTCACGGAGTTGTCGAATCGTTTTGCCTTCGTCGTTCCAGAGGTTGGGTGCAGTCGGGGAGCCGCGCTCGTCACGGTGACACACCGTTACCAAAGAGGCTTCCCCGATGTCTACCCCAACCGGTGTCTCCGCCGAACTGGTTTCTCGTTCCTTCACGTCTCGCGTAGCGACGATGTGGAAGTATCACTCGCCGTCACGGTCGAACAGCCGACACTCACACATCTTTGCGTCCCCCGCGTGCAACGCTTCCAACCACTCCCGTTGTTCGGGATTCGGTGACGCGGGCAACCAGAGGTGGTAATCGTCGTGGTGCGGGATTTTGACGTACCACTTGATGGCGTTCTGTGGCTTGTGGTCGAGCTTCGGACCTTCGTGGGTGAACCGAACCGGGTGGTCGTCGTGAAGCTCTTTTGCGTCGTAGCTCCCGCCACAGAGTTGCGGGACATACTTCTTGAGCGCGTTCTTCGCGTACCCGCTCAGATTGTAGTTGACTACTACGTCGTTGGCCGCTGACTGTGTGGTACAGTTGGCGTTGAACGCGGCTTCGAGCGCGTCTTGGTATGCCTGTTTCGTCTCACAGAGTTTCCGATGCTTGTGGGCGTTTGGTTCCACAAGCTTCAGTTCCAGCGTCTCAGTGAGTTCGGTCACTGCTCATCCCCCTCGTGACGCTGGATGTACTTCTCGACAGTCTCGCTCGAAACGTGGCCTGCTGTTCCTGCGTAGTAGCCGCGTGCCCACTTGATTTTCTCGCCGTCGTGGTCGGCGTGACGGTGGTTGTATTTCCGCGAACTGATGCCTTTGAACCAGTTGGCGAGAAGGGAGGGGGCGTGTTTCGGCGGGCTACTGACGAACAGATGAACGTGATCGGGCTGAACCGTCAAGTCGATTATTTCTATGCCCTTGTCATCGGCGATTTCGTGGAGGATGTCTCGCACACGGTCGGCGACCTCGCCTTCGAGTACCGAGTGGCGGTACTTCGGCAACCACACTATGTGGTAGTTGAGGTTGTATGTCGCGTGCCGTGTGGCCTTCATCCGTGTTGCACACTATGGTCCGTCGATGTCTTAATTCTTCGGTGTAGCCTGGGAAATACAGTAATGGCGGGAATCGTGTATTGACGCACTATGCCTACCGCTTGACCTCCGCCTGAAGACGGAGGTATGCGCTATCGGTCTGTATCATCCTCTTTGCGTTCGTGGACCCTGACTGTCGAAATTCGGGTCCCCTCAACGCTCGTCACCTCAACGACGTACCCGGCGACCTCAACGCGATCGCCACGTTCTGGCGCACGGTTGAGTTGCTCGAGTACCAGTCCACCGATCGTTTCGACCTCTTCACTAGTGAACTCTCCCTCAATCATATCGTTGATTTTCGACAGTGGGACGCCGCCGTCGATGTCGTACCCGTCATCGTCACGCCGGCGAATCGAGGGTTCTCGCTCGTCCATATCGAACTCATCTCGGAGGTCTCCAACGAGCGCCTCGACAACGTCTTCGACCGTTGCAATCCCCTCAAATGCCCCCCACTCGTCGATAACTGCGACCATTTGCTGTTGATCTTCCCTGAACTGTCTCAGGAGATCGCTCAGTGCCATCGTCTCGGGAGCGATGACGATCTCCCGGGCGACGTCGCCGACTAATTGACCGTCCCCGCCCTCCACCTCAGCTCGTAACACGTCCTTGACGTCCACGAATCCGATTACCTGGTCGCCGTCGTCGGCATCAAGAACTGGATAGCGCGTATGACCAGCCTCGAGGATAATCGACTGAAGGTCGGAGAGCGCGGCATCCGCCGGAACGCTCACCACGTCCGGTCGTGGAACCATGACCTCCCGTACCACGATGTCGTCGAGATCGAAGACCCGTTCGATCATCGTCACTTCCGAAACGTCGATGTCCCCGCCTTCGCCCGATCGTGTTAGTACTCGTAGGAGCTCTCGTTCACCGAGTGTCTCATCCGTTTCGGAAGCGGGCGGCACACCGAGCGACCGCGTGAACGCGTTAGCTGCCCCGTTGAAGACCACAATCCCCGGATAAAGTATGTAATAAAAGAACTTCATTGGCGGGGCGAGAAACAGCGAGAGTCGCTCAGTCTGGGCGATTGCGATCGTCTTCGGCGCGAGTTCACCGAAGACGACGTGGAGGAACGTGATGATACTGAAGCCGATTGCGAACGCGACGAGATGGATGAGACCCGCCGGGAGAATCGGTTCCAGTACAGGTTCGAGGAGCGCCGCCACGGCTGGTTCGCCGACCCACCCCAACCCGAGCGAGGCGATGGTGATGCCGAGTTGCGTCGTGGCGAGGTAGTTATCGAGATTCGTCATCACTTCTTGGAGTATCCCCGAACCCGGGCGCCCCTCCTCGACGAGCTGGTCAACCGATGTCCCCCGAATCCGAACGAAGGCGAACTCTGCAGCGACAAAAAAGCCGTTGAGAACCACGAGAAACAGCGCTAGAACGATTTGTGCTGCCGAGAGCGCGACGTTTACCATCGGTATCCCCAGAACGTACTGCTGTTCGATTGTAGTGTGTCCATAGCTATGTATCTCGTTCCGTTTACTAAAACCATCTACAGGATTTGCGGGTGATCGACTACACTCAGTAGTGAGTTGGTCCTGTAGATCCCCTGGCCATAGACTGTCCGCCTCGTTTCGCCAACTGACAGCGAATATAGAACCTCGATATTCAGTAGGCAAATTAGAATCGGGTCCTGCTGAATAGACTCTCCGTTCGCTACCAGGATACAACGCGGGTGTATTCGATTGCGAGCTCGCCGACGCATGACGAACTCGAATTCTGTGTCCGACGTGTCCCTGGCGGCCAGATGACGTCTGAACTGGCGGTCGATCTCGAAGTCGGCGAAACGGTGAGGCTCCGTGGCCCGTACGGTGAACTACTCTTGGAGGAACCTTCGTCGCGAGATGTCGTCTTCCTCGCGACCGGGACGGGAGTTGCTCCGCTCAAAAGTATGATCGACTATCTCTTCGAGACAGAACGAGACCAATACGAGGGACGACCACGGGATATCTGGCTGTTCCTCGGGGCAGCCTGGGGGGATACGCTTCCGTACCGGGAAGTCTTCGAATCGTATGCGAACCGGCGGGATAACTTTCATTTCGTGCCCACGGTGAGCCGTGAATCCCACACTGGGACGGTGAGGCGGCTTACGTCCAATACACGCTCACGAAGTATCTTGACGATGACGCACTCGGTGGACAGACTCCCCCGGAGGAGTTCGAGCAGTATCGTAATGGACGACCCACGTACTCGATCGACGCGCGTCTCGATCCGTCTAAGATGGGGGTTTACGCGTGTGGACTAAATGCGATGGTGTACAGTCTCGTACTGCGATGGTGTACAGTCTCGTACAGGCAGTCGAGCAGCTCGGCGTCGCACCTGAACACACGCAGTTCGAGGGGTTCGGATGACTGGAAAGTAGAATCGAGCATCTGGACCCGGGAGAGGAACCCAACTTCTATGTAATCATCAAGCAATCTTCGGGTACAACGTATAAATGAGTCCCACCTCATTCTTCTTCTCTTTAAGCGCCGGTTGGCCGCTACAGCAACTCCCCGTGCAGTTGCCGGTCTCGTTCGACGTGGTCGTCGTCTTGGCGATCATCGCCGTCGTCTTCGTCCTCTTCGTCACCCAGCCGGTTCCGATCGACGCCACCGCGGTCGCACTCGTCGTCGCACTCGCCCTCCTCGGCGAGTGGACCGGTGTGTCGCCGGAGCAGGCAGTCTCGGGGTTCTCGAACCCCGCGACGCTCACCGTCCTGGCGATGTTCGTCCTGAGCGAAGGCGTCCGACGGACCGGCTTCATCCAGATTCTCACGCGGAAACTAATCGCGTTCGCCGGGGATAGCGAGTTCCGGCAATTGCTCGCCACGGTCACGCTCTCCGGGCCGCCGGGCGGGGTCGTTAGCAACGTCTCGGTCGTCGCTGTATTGATACCAGCGATAATGAACCTCGCTCGGCAAACGAAGACGTCGCCCTCGAAGCTCCTGATACCGCTGTCGTTCGCCTCGATGCTCGGTGGCATGCTCACCGTCGTCGGGACGATAACGAACCTCTTGGCGAGTGAGGTGTGGGTCCAGGTCGGTGGTCCCGATGCGGAACCGTTCGCGCTGTTCGAGTTTACACACTTGGGCGCCATCGTCTTGCTTGTGGGGATCGTGTACCTGCTCACCCTCGGTCGGTACCTTACTCCGGAACGGATCAAGCCGGCGGAATCGCCCACCGACGCGTTCGGCATGACCGACTACCTCACCGATGTCGTTGTCATGGAAGACTCGCCGCTCGTTGGTTCACGGGTCAGGGAACTGAGCGAGGAGGATCTAGACCTCGACGTGTTCCAGATCGTTCGTGGCAACCGGACGCTCGCCCGCGGACTCGGATCGGAACGGATCCAGGCCGGCGACGTCCTCTCGGTCAGAGCCGACCAAGAAACCCTCCAAGAGGTCCTCGAGCAGGACCACCTGCAGCTGTTACCGGAAGTTATGGAGGCGGCCACGGAGGACGATGCGTCCCTCCCGCCCGGCTTCTCACCACGGCATCACGGCTGGGAGCCGCCCGACGCTGAGCCCAGCGACTCTCTCGCCGAGGACGAGGGTTCTAGCGAAGACACGGAAGAAGACGGCAACGAAACGGCCGAGGAGGCTCCCGACGAGGAGATCGAACTCACCGAAGTCGTGCTACTGCCCGGCCCCTGGTCGAGTCGGCGCAGCGGTGTCACGGACTTCGAGCAGGACTACGACGTGACGGTCCTGGCGATCCGGCGCGGCGACGAAGTGATTCGCCAGCGCCTCCGAGAGGTACGGTTGCAGGCCGGCGACGTCATCCTAGTCCAGGCGCCCGACCAAGTGCTCGATCGCATCGCGAGGGATAAGAACGTCGCCATCGCGGGCGAGGACAGGTGGGAGGACTTCGACCGGTCGAAGATCCCCATCGCGCTGGGGATCCTCGCCGGTTCCCTCGGCCTCGCGGCACTCGACGTCCTCACGCTCATGGTAAGTGCACTAACGGGCGTCGCGGCGATGTTCTTCACGGGCATTCTCACGCCCGAGGACGCATACGAAGCCATCGACTGGGAAGTGATCTTCATGGTGGCGGGCGTCATCCCGCTCGGCATCGCGGTCGAGGCCTCTGGTACAGCAGACGTCATCGCCGACCTCGTCGTCTCCGCAGGCGTCCTCCTACCTGCGATTGTGGTCCTGGGTCTGTTCTACCTGGGGACCGCGGTGATCACGGAGATGGTCAGCAACTCCGCCAGCGTCGTGTTGCTGCTGCCAATCGGGGTCGAAGTTGCTGGCCAACTCGGCGCCAATCCCTTCGCGTTCGTAATGGCCGTAACCTTCGCGGCCAGCACACCGTTACTGACTCCTGTCGGCTACCAGACGAACCTGATGGTCTACGGGCCGGGCGGCTACAAATTCACGGATTTCGCACGCGTCGGCGCACCGTTACAGTTGATACTAACTGTCGTGACGACTGTTGGCATCGAATTTTTCTGGGGCCTGTGACTTTAGAACGAACGTTCGGATGCCTGTGGCCTAGGGAGTATTTGTTGACAAACCTATTTTACTGAGATAACAGGTACATCAGCACGGCGAATAACACGATCGGTAGTACTACCGAGGAGGAACCGACGTATGCCCTTTTGGCCGTGAGTCCCCATTACGATACAATCAACATCGTGCTCCTCCGCATATCTGACAATCTCAAGATAGGGCAGGCCATTTAGAATCGAAGTTTCAGTCGGCAAGTACGTCGACGATTGGACCTGCTCGAGGGCGAGGTCTAGCGCCTTCTCACCGATTTCCTCAAGCGCTTCTTGTAGTCTTCGGACTCTATCGCCGTTGATTACTTGCCCCGTCTCGACGACGTAGATGACGTGCAGTGTCCCGTCGACCGACCTCGCCAGTTTACCCGCTTGATCAACAGCAGTCTGTGCACTCTCGCTGCCATCGGTGGGAACGAGTATTGAGCCGATGTCTGGATCGATAACCGTCTCCTCGTGAACCGTCATAACTGGTACGGGAGACTCACGTAGGGTCTGTTCGGCAACGCTCCCGAGGAGAATCCGGCTGAGGCCACTAGTACCCCGGGTTCCGATCACAATACAGTCGATACTATGTTCATCAGTGTAGGTGAGAATCTCTTGATGAATTGACTTTGTTTTTTCAATGACCGCCCTCGTAGCCTCGACATCGGAAGAGGCAGCCAATTCGATAGCCGCTTGTACTGCTTCCTCGCCATATCGGGCGGTGGTATTGTCGCCACCAGTACCAGTGGAAATTTGGTCGTGTTCAAGGACGTGGATAACGTGTAGTTTCGCGTCAAACTGATCGGCGAGTGAAACAGCTGCCTCAGCTGCGATCGACGAGGCTTCACTGCCGTCAGTCGGTAGTAGAATACGTTGGAACATGACTGTTATCTAACTGGGCTATTGGACTTTGTTGAAATAAACGGTTACCATACCCTCAGCACTACCCCGGTTCTTGAACGGTTAGGTATCGAACCTGTACAGCTACGTTGCGACCTGCAATCTCATCGACACGGGTGTTCAACCGGTCTCCCAGTTCTGGCGGGGCTTCTCCTTGAGGAGCACCGATCAAGATGGTTACCTTGGCGGGACGCTGGGCGAGGAGATTCTCCGAATATTCGAACTGGACCTCGAGTAGAACGAACTCTGAATAAACCGGGTCATTAAGAATTGATTGGATATCATTTTGAATCGATTGCTCGGAAGTGGCAGTCTGATACGAGGAGAACGTAACAGTTCCAAGGAATGCAGAAAGGATCAGAATGCTAATCAAGAGAATGCCAACGCGTTTGACAAATGTCTTTCTGGTCTGCTCCAAACGGAACCATCTCTCAGGCCGGTATCCCATATACCAGAGCACAAGGAGTGCGGCGAGATTGATCGATAGAAGGTTAACGAGGAGTAACACGCCGGATCCCACGGCGAGTGCCGTATTCCCCCACGCAATGGCGATACCGACTGTCGCTGCGGGAGGGACGAGTGCCACTGCGATCATGACGCCAACTAATGCTGATGAAACCCCCGAAGCAAGGCTAATCACACCAGCGGCACCGGATCCGAGGGCAACCACGAGTGACAGGACATCTGGCCGAAACCGTTCCCGGATTTGCGAGATAGACAGAATATCCAATCCTGGTGGGACGAGATTCCCAGTTCTGATGAGCATCGCAAACAGCGCCGCACTCACGACCGTGAGGGTGGCCCCGATGATCTGCAGCTTGACACCTTCTCGAAAGAGCTCACGATCCCGAAACACGGTACCGACGCTTGCGGCCATTGCGGGGCCAATGAGCGGTGCGATTACCATAGACCCGACGACGACTGCAGCAGAATCCAGAAGCAGCCCTGCCGTCGCAATAATCGCACTCACGATAGTCATGGCAGCGTATATCGGCAAGGACGTAGGGACGAGATCGCCAGCAGCGCTTTGGAGTTCTTCGCGTGCAATCTGCTCTGGACTGTCTTCGTCTTCTGTAAATCGTTCCTCGATTTGGTCGTAATTTCGTGAAACGACGGTTTGCGTCTCGACCGTCACTGTAATCGCGTCGTCGTTTATGCCCGTTTCCCGAAGACGGTCCAGAATGGGTTCAACAGCATTCGTCGGAAGCGGAAAATGAACGGCACAGGTGTATTCGCGGTTGCTCGTCTCATCAGTGAGCGTATAATTGATTCCTTCATCGTCAAAAACATCGAGAACAGCATCCCGCTTCCCTGTTGGGACAGTCACAAAAACGAGCCGAGCCATGGGTACTAAAACTCACCCGTACCTGATAAATGGTCTCCCGTCTGGTGGTGTCTCCCTCCAATATCGAAGGGTGGTGACCGTTCTGGGCTGAATCTGGAGTTGTACAACAGGATCGAACACCCCTTTATGACGGGAGGTTTCCCTCTCATGGCGTAACCTTTGTGCGCCTGCCATGAGGCTGTCGAGATAGAATACTGTGGATTCGAACGTCGACGAGATACTGACACGAGGGCGTGAATCCGGCCCGTTAGTCGTTGGCGCTTTCGTCTCTTTGCTCGTGTTCCTGTTCGCGGTTCAGTTGCTGGGTGCGTCCACAGCGGCCGCGGCCGCTCCGCTCGAACAGTTCTTCAGGCGATACGTCGCCGGGGGTGGCCAAGCTCTGGGTGCAAGCTGGCTCGCCACGTACGTGCTCACCAACGGATCAGTAGTAGCGGCCCTGTCCGTCTCGCTGTTCAAAACCGAGATCCTCACGGCCTCACAGTTGTTCCTGATGCTCGCTGGCTCACGCCTCGGAGGCGCCGCAATCGTCCTCCTGATCGGGACACTCGATTACTTTCAGAAGCGGCGCTATTCGTTCAGTGAGTCAACCCGATTGGGAATACTGACCTTCCTCTTGTCACACTCGATCTACCTACCGGCGACCGTCCTCGGGTATCTCCTGTTGCCAAGACTCCAGACGGGATTCGGGGGCATCAGTAACCGGATCGAACTCTCGTTTCACCCGTTGGCGGCCTTCGATCCAGCGACGGGAGCCGTTGTCGATACCGTCGGCGTAGGTCTGGCACTCGTGGTAGCCGTTCTCGTGCTGTTGGGTAGCCTCACGCTCTTCGACCGGGTACTCAAACGGATCAACACGGAATGGCTCCGAAAGCGGTTCTTTCGCCGATTTCAGCACAAGTGGACCTCGTTCGGACTCGGCGTCCTCATTACCGGCGTGACGACCAGCGTTGCGTTCTCGCTGGGGGTGGTCGTCCCCCTCTACAATCGCAACTACATCAAACGGCAGGAGATCGTTCCCTACGTCCTGGGAGCGAATATCGGCACCTTCTTCGACACGATCCTCATCGCCGTGCTTCTGGAATCCCCACAGGGCGTGGCTATCGTGCTCTCACTCGTGGCCGTCGGGACGATCATAACAGTCGGAACACTGGTTCGATTCTCGACGTACTTCCAAGCTGTCGAAACCATCCAAACTCGACTCGTTACCAACCGTCGATATCTGGCCGGATTTCTCATCTCCTTGGTTGTCCTCCCGATACTTCTGCTCCTGCTCCCGATCTAGTTCTGCGGCCAGGACAGTCTGTTCTATCAGGAGAGGTCTGCCAATACGGGTGTCGCCCCCCTTTCCGCAGGCTCAGTTGCCCCCGCGATTATATGTGACTTTGACGCGCATCTCTTGAGTATGGCCTCCGTCGACGAGGTGCTCGTTGCGTTCGATGGGACCCCCCTCTCGGAGAAGGCACTGGCGCACGCGCTCGATGTGTATTCGGAAGCGTCGATCACTGTCTTCCACGTTATCGACTACATCGAAGAGAGCTACACCGCGAAAGCACTGGTCGGGGACGAAACGCTCCGGAAACGGGCCCAAGAACGATCGGCAGAACTGCTCACCGAGGCCGAGGCGAAGGCAGCCGAGCACGACCGGGTAGTTAAGACGGCAAGCGAGGTTGGCAAGGCCGCAGACGAGATCATCGAGTACGCGGACACATACGGCATCGACGTGATCGTCATCGGAAGCCACGGACGCTCGGGTGTTGCTCGAATGCTCATTGGTTCGGTTGCTGAAACGGTGATGAAGCGTGCATCAGTGCCTGTGACTGTCGTCAGGTGACCGCAAACTGTGCCCCCAGATTCACCCCTGAAACGGCGAATCACAGAGAGGAACATACCAAATATCCGGGGGAGAATCCGCTCTCGAGACACCATTTTGTAATAGAGGGTTGAAGGAACACACATGAGAGTGCTCGTCCCAATTGACGGCTCAAAATGTAGTTTTCGCGCACTGGAGTTCGCTACTGAGTTCACCTCACGGTTTGAGGGCTCGCTTCACGTCATGCACATCACGGATTATGATGGGGAGGCGAAGCAGGACCTCCTGGATCGGGCGAAGACTATGCTTGCGGAAGCCGGTATCGAAGACGATCCAGAAATTATCCCGATAACACAGATGGCTAGCCCTCGCTATGCTAACCGAGTTGGTTCATTAATCCTGGAGGTAGCTGCCGAGCGAGACTACGATCATGTCATCATGGGTCATCACGGCACTGGACGTCTCGGTCAGGCTATCATGGGTAGCGCCGCCAAAACCGTTGCCGGTGCGGATGAAATGCCTGTAACCATCATTCCGTAAAGCGGTCCCACGTTGACACTCGGTTATGAATCTCCTGTACAGACCACCCATCAAGCACTCGATTACGGCACTCTTGACCCACCGAGGACGAGCCCTAACGATAGAGGGGGAGCGCTCTCGATCTGACTGGCGGGCGAGTATTTCCGATAAATCATCAGTATCGAACCGACCTGCTGATTTTTGTATTTCCTCATCGTATCGACAACGATGGCCCAGATTCCAGATTTCAAGTCGATCACAACAGAGGACGAGTACATTCACGTTCGGTATCGGGATCCTGACCAGTTCGATCAAATTCGGACACCAGACTGGGCGGACCGTGTCTCTGATTCCGTCTCGGAGGGGAGCGAGGTGCGGATGGGGAAGCGGAAAGACACAGATGATTGGGTAGTCCAGTCCGTGTTGATTACGAAGAACGTGGGTGAAGAAAAAGCCCGTGAGCAAGCCGACAAAATCATCAGAGAGATCGAATCGTAATCGGATGCTTCGTCAGTCGTGGTTGTTGGCCCCGACTGGGAGACCCACTCAGAACATCTCTGCCGGATTGAGATCGCACAAAAATACCACCAAGCGGAGATGCTACCTCGGAATCGGAAACAGGACAATGCTACATACAAGACTGGACATCTCTAGTCTCACCGGGTACATCCACAAAATATCGATTCGAAATAGAGGGCCGCCTTCATTCGATTTCTAACCCGCCACCGCTTTCGGCGTTTTCGGCTTCGCCATCTTCAGCCCACTCTATCTCGAACTCGATACTCAGCTCACCAGAACTATCGGTCGGTCCTTCGCGCTCGGCTTTCACCTCGAACGTCGGTCGGGCAGGGGGATTCAGCGTTACAGATTCGGAGCCTGCTTTCAGGGTGATAGCGTTGCCGCTGTCGAGATTGTCCGCGACGTTCCGTAGGTACGATGCAATCTCTTCTCGACTCTGGTTGCTCTCTGATTCGAACAGGACTTCTTCAGGCATACAAACAATAGTACACAGCCTGCACCCATAGATTCGACCGCCGTATTGAGTGGATAGGACTGGCCAGTGTGTTCACACCTGTCGGGCCATCCCCATCCATGATGTCTATTACTGAAATCGCTACACACCCGAATGCTATTCAAATTCGCGCTTGAACACAACTGTAGATCCGTATGGAACGTAATCGCGGCATCGGTATCCTGGGTCAAAAGCATAAGCCGGTGTTCAGCGACGTAGCCGAGCGTCTTCGGAATGCAGGCTTTCAGGTTCGGTTCTTCCATCCCCAATCACCCCCCTCACCAGAACAGATCGCCGACCTCTCGTTGATTGTTAACAAGAAAACACTCCCGAGTGCACTCCCAACTCTCAGGCATGCTCGACGGACGGGGACAGTGCTGTGGAATAATTTGCAGGCGTTGATTTTGTTTAGTTCACGGCTTGTCGGTCTTCGAGCGCTTTCGGAGATGGGATTTCTCACACCTGAAGTCTCCTTCGAGAAACCTGATGACGAGTACGTCGCTAAAGGCTACTACATCTGGAACGACGAACCCGAACTCAACGGCGAGGGAGATTTCTATCAGGAACTGATTCCGACGGAACCAGTCGATTACAAGTATTATGCCGTCAACGACGGGTCACAGATACACGTCGCGGGGCGGCGCGTCACCTCGAAGCTCTACGGGGAGAAACAGTTCCTCGGGCAGATAGAGATCAGGCCAGCACTTGCAGCGTCACTCCGAGAACTTGTTGAACGATTTGCCCTTCGGGGTGTCGGGGTTGACTTGGTCAAAGATGGCGACGGCCAGTATTGGGCTGTCGACGTCAATCTCGGAGCGGGATACCGAGACACTGGACTAGAGCCGGCTCTCACCGACTCGATTATTGCGAGTCTGCCAAGCGAGTGAAAAGAAACAACCGCGACTTCTGGATAGCGTCCCCTCTATTGAATTACTGGATGAAATTGTAACCCATTGTGGCTTTCAGCAGAACAGTTTGACGACCGACGAGAATTGCTTGATTCACGCCGAGACAACCGACATGGTTGTGCTGTAGCGTGCCCTGTATTCAGCACGAACTCACCAAACTATCAGCGGCTGAGGATTTCGACAAAGCTGCGTATTTCAAATTCAGCAGACACGACCACTACACAGGGGCGGTGAGCCAACTGAAACCGGTGGCCGCTCAGTGAACCCGTTCGCCTACTCCGCTGCTGGTGCCGTGTCTCCAGCCGACTCTGATGACGTGTTGAGGTAGAGGTAAATCAACACGAGAATCAAGACGACTTGGACCGCCTTGTCGACGTAGTCGACGATTCCGTACTCCGATTTGACCACGAGCCAGATTGGAATTTGGACAAACGTGTATGGAATCCCGACTAAGTAGAGTAGCTTCCGCTGAAAGTCGAGGAAGAAGAGAACGAGTGCACCGCCGTAGCCGACGCCGGCGAGTGCAACGGGAATCCGCCCCTCGACGATACCCGCATACACGTGAAGCACGCCAGTAATGACGACCAACGCGACTGCCAGCCACTGAATCCGGGTGAGTGACCCGATTCGATTTGCCGAACTGTTTTGTCCATTCATCGCAATACTATATCGTATCGCATAGTGCATAAGGACTGTTATTACTCGGGTTCAAATCCCGTCATGCGGCGATAGCTGTGCAGTAGTGAATATTTCTCTCTCCGCGTGGAGTCGCTACCCCGTCGACTGGAAAAGAGCGTTTCTCACACAACTCTCCCGTCGATTGTTACTCCATGTCGGCGTCCGATGCCGTCTCGACCGGGTCGACCCGGAACACGTACCCCGAGTAGGCGTTCTCGAGGTTCGTCGGGCCCTCTTCTTCGGTGTGGTCACGACAGAGATACGCCGTCGCCACGACGGCACCGTGGCCGGTATCTTCCTGGTAGCGCTCCCGGACGACGAACGCCGGTGATTCCTCACAGCCGCGGCGGTGGCATTCACTGGGTGGTTCCTCGTCTTCCCTCGGCGGTTCCAGTTCCTCGCTTCGAGATAGTGCTTCCTTGATGTCTCGCTCCCGCTGTCGCCGCTCTTCGTCGGCGGCCTGCTTCTCCCGACCCTCTTTGGTGTCTGCCATTGTTGGTATTTGGGGCGCAAGCGGCATAATGGTGTGGTGGCTCGAAACCGTTCCTGTGTGCCGACAGGTCTACCCGCCACCGATTTCGATGACGATGGTCAATTCGGTTTTGCCACCCGGACCGACAGCTTCGATATCGAACCCGGCGGCTAACAGCACTACCTCGTCGGCGCGGTCCTGCACCACGATACCGCCGCTGGATTCACACGCGCCGAATCGCTTGCCGGCACCGCGCTGGCAGTTCTCGTTGGCCCACTTCTCGGCGACCGTTCGGTTGAACGATGCGTTGTAGGCGATGCCCTCGTCAATTCGAGTTTGCCGGAGTGTCTCGATTTCCGCGCCGATATCCGCTCGAACGGCCCTGACCCGTTCGTCGCGGTCTCGCCACGCGTAGTCACCGGCTGTTTCCGCGGCCGCTTCGTGGACCGAACGGTCGAGAAAGGCGACTGCCTTCTCACCTGATACCTCCGGTTCCGGATCGTCCACGTCCGGGTGATACCCGAGCTGTAGGTACGCGAACAGAATCGGTGCGAGGCCGATGGCGATGACCGCGGCCGCGACGAGGACGAGTTGCCCCCGTTTTACACGTACCAGACCCATACGGTCACCTCCCCGCCCGTGGTTGGGACGGTCGCGTACCCGGCCGGCACTCCTGCCGGGCGTTCGTAGCCAACAGCGCCGTGTGGCGTCTCGATTCGGTACAACAGGTTATCGTTCAGGAGGCGTTCGACCCGCCGTTCGAGCGAGTCCTGCTCCCGCTGGAAGGCAGCCTGCGAGCGCGTGACTTCGGCAAGGCGTGTCTCACCGCCGTGTCGTGGCGGTTCGTTTGCCAGAACTGTCGCGGTGTCTTCGGCGTAGGCGTCTAGCTGTGGTCGTTCGGTGTTGGGCGAGGGGACACCCAAGGCAAACCCCATCGTGACCGCGAGGATGAACACGACGCCGACGCTCGCTTCGACGATCGACAGGGAGAGTTGTCCCCTCATTCGACGGTCACCTCGAGTATGGCTTTGGTCGTCTGCCGTGGATAGTACGTCACGGTTACGTCTCCCTCCCGAGGCGAGCCATCGAATCGGAGCGTCGTCGTCTCGTACCGCGAGAGAGAAACGTCGTACGTCCCGTTTATCCCCTCAGCGTCGTAGAGGACGACGCGGTCGTTTGCTCGGACCGTCTCGACATCGGAACCCGAATCGATGCCGATTGTCGCGCGGGGGCTACGGCGAGGAAGCGTCACCGTTCCGAACGCCAGTGGTGGCTCGATGGTTACGGGTTGTCGTTCGGCGACGACGGTGAGCCGCCTGACTGTCGGGCCACCAGATGGAGTCCCGCGTTCGTAAACGGTCTCTCCGTCGACGGCGATGCGAATATCCGCCGAATCGGGAGCCGTGGCTGAAACGGTCTGTTCGTTGAGTCGACTCGCGTTCAACACGTTCCGTCGCTCCGTGAGCGGACTGTCGGCGGCGACGAGGCGGTCGGCGATGGCCGACGCCGTCGCTCGCTCGCTGGCATCCCGCTGTGCGGTCGAAAAAGCGCTGTCGGCGATGGTGACGGAAAGTCCTGCGACGGTCGTCACGACGAGCAGAGCGAGCGCCAACGCGGGGAGGTTCGCCTGCCCTCTCATTCGAGAGTCACCTCGATCCCGGATTCCGTCGACGTGAGGTGAATCTCGGCATCCTCACCGCTGTTCCACGTCCCCGAAATCGAGTCCACGCGGTCGGGAACGACGAGGGGAACGCTCGTACCAACCGCCGGATTCGGATGCTCGAGATGGAGTCTGCCCTCGTTCACGGAGATTCGATACGCATCGCCGGCGATAGTCGGCGGGAGGTCGACATCGACACGGACGCTCGCGTCTGTGGCCGTCGGTGGAATCGCGGCCTCGATGTCGGTCGCGGCGTCCGAGAGGGTTCGCTCTGCGACTTCTCCGCCTGCCGACGCGCGGTACTCCGGTACTGCACCGGCGTACAGCGTCGTCGTCACGAGGCCGATGTAGAGGACGACGAGCGTCGCCTCCATCGCCTTGCCGACGACGGGACTCATTGCGCGGTCAGCCACCAGCAGTCACCTCCGCGTCGAGGTCGTGAACGACGAGATATCCCGTTCGTCGTCCCTCGAAGGTGCCGACGACGACCGGTGGTTTGCCGTCTTCTCTCTCGACGGTCGCACCCTGTTTTCGAAACCACCGCTCCCAGACGGTCGGTGTGGCCGTCTCGACAGCGACGGAGAACGTCGCCTCGCCGAGGTCGCGTCGCTCGTGGCTGACGTCACTCTCGACAGTCGCGGTGACGCCGCCGCTCCCGGAGATGGTTCCGACGTCGTCACCCACCGTCGGTGCACCGACGATGAGGACATCCTCGTCGACGGTGAACGGAGGCGGTGCGTGGAGCCACGCCTGTCTGCCGGTTCCGCGTACGATTGCACCGGCGTGGAATCGCACTTGACGGTCGCCGGACTCGAAGACGAGTGCGTCGACCGGGACCGTCTCGACTTCCCGTCCGTCCGCTCGAATCGTCACCGTGCGGTCGATGGACGTAAGCCGGCCCTTAGAAAACGTTACGGTGCCACGTTGTGGGCCGGTTGCGGCGACCGGCTCGAGGGCGTCGTCGAGGTCAGTCGCGACGCGTTCGGCGTCTGCTTCGGCGGCGCTAGAGTCGACGACGACGCCCACGGCAGCGGTGAGCGTCCCCATCGAGACGACGGCGATGCCGAGCAGGAGTGCGACGCCGACGACGTTGGACTGCCCGCGGTCGGAGGCGGTCATATCAGTCCGACCCCCTCGAAGACGACGTAACAAACGAGGACCAGCAGCGAGGAGTGAAGCAACGCCTCGTACCGCCCCCGTGAGGCAGTGCCGGCGAACCAGCCACAGGCGAGCATCGTCGCCTGTGTCACGACGTAGAACCGCCAGGCGTCGCGTTCGATGTCGACGGCGTTCGGGTCTATCGCGACGCCGGCACCCTGTGAGACGGCCGACAGCTGTGCGAACCCGTCGAGGACGTAGGTGTTTACGGCAACGACGATACCGACGACGAGCAACGCCGTCGTCCACCCGACGGCGACGTACACCATCATCGAGGCCCGGAGTTGCTTTCTGGCGTGGTAGAGTTGACCGATTTCGGTCTGCAGCGTCTCGAACGTCGTTTCGGCGTCGCTTCCCACGTCGAGGGCACCGGTGACGAGACCGACGGTCTGTTCGGCTAGCGGAGTCCCGACTTGGTCGACGAAGCGGTCGAGGGCTTCCTTTCGGGTGTCGCCGCCCTCGTTTCCGGTGGTCAATCCGAGCGTGAACGCGAGGTCATCGATGTCCTGCTGTAGCGCGCCGAAGTCGACCTCTCGGGCCACCGTCTCGACGGCGTCGCCGAACGGCCGACCCAGGCTGACGTGGCCGGCAACCGAATGAACGAAATCCCGTATCTCGCGGTCCTTGGCGTCGTCACGGCGTGCTCTCCGGAGCGCGACTGCTCCGACCGGGGCCCCGTAGGCCACGTAACCCAACAGCAGTGCGTTCGTCGGTGGCTCTCCGAGAGTCGCCAGTCCGATTCCGACGACCACTGCCGGAAGCACGAAGAGAACGGCTGCACTCGCTGGATTCGACGCCACGCTTCTGACTGTCGCTACAGCTCCGTCCGGCCGTTCATAGGTCGGCTCGTGGTTCGACGGCCGCAACTGCGTCACCAGAGCGGCGGTACCGGCACCGACTGCGAGAACGAACACGGCGCTTCCGTACACCAACACGCCTCGAACAGTGGGTGACCCGGGGAGTTCCGTGGGCTGTGACAATCCCGGAGCGAGGACGCTCATCACGGTGACGATGACGACGAGCAGCGCCGGCAACACGAGCAGGACGATGAACAGTTCCGCGAGCAGTTCGAGAAAATCGCTCGAACGCTGTCGGTCCCGTGACTGCTGGTGAGAAAGCATCCGCGATTCCATGCGGAGGTATCCGGTCAGCGCTTCGGTCCCTTGGCTGGCGTGTTCACGGAACTTCAGCAGAAACGGTGCGAGACGGTTTCGAGACGGGGTTTCCCGTGCGACGCCGCGAAGCCCTTCGTCGAGACTGCCGGTGAGCGCCGCTTTCCGAAGGACTCGCTCGAACGCCACACTCGTTTCGCCGTAGGCGTCCTGTTCCGCGACTTTTCGGAGCATCGTCTCTCGGTCGTCGCTACCGTCGGCCAGTGCCCTGAGATACCGGACTGCCCCGGGAAGCGACCGGTCTATAGCAGCCCGGCGTGCCGACGCACGCCAGCGAAGGTACGCACTTCCCCCGACGACCGCGCCGCGTTTGCCCAACGCTCCGACGACGACCGCACCCCCCAACGCGACGTAATGGCGCGGAACCTCTGGCACCGAAACCCGATTCAAACCGGGCGTTGCGGCGTGTACCGCCTCCCCGATTGTACCGACGGTTTCAGCCGGTAACGCGAAGAGAAAAACCGCCGCCAGCCAGCCGCTCCCGATGGCTAACGCCCACGAGAGTCCGTATATTCTGGCGAGGTAGGTGTCGAACCCGACACCGAGGGCTGCGCCGCGATAGTGGTCGCGGTCGCGGTCGTGCCGCGGCCGGTCGGCGTGGCGGGAAAACAGCGCGTACAATCCACGGTCGAGTGCGGGCAGTACCTCAATCATCGTCTGCTGCGGCTTGCTGCTGCTGAATTCGTTCCACTGTGGCTGCTTCGTCGGTCCGCAAGTCCGCGAGGAATTCGAACAGCGTTTCGCTGTCGGTCATGCGTTCCCTGAGGATGTACTCGACGTAGCTGTGCTTGCGGTGAAACTCCGCGGTGACTTCTTCGACTGGACGGTCAGTTCGCTGTGCCAGTCGGTCGAACACTCGGAGGCCGCGACGCTCGGTCGGGTCACCAAGTTTCGGGTGGTCGTACGCGAACGACCACTCGCCGTCCGGGTGTCGCTGGCATATTTCGTTGTAATGTACCGTTCGGTCCCCGTGGGTTACCGTCCGTGTCGACCCTTCGAGTGACGCTGCTTCCGACTCCGAGAGCAACTCCACGACCTCGCCGACGTATCGCTCGCCGTCGACGTATCGCGGGAACACGACGAGGTCGATTTCCTGAAGGAGGTGGGCCGGAAGTCCCTTCTCTGCCACGCGATTGACGAGTTTTTCGACGTCTTCCGCGTGAGTCGTTCCAAGCACGCCGTGTCCGGTTTGGAGGATTTCCCCGAACGTCTCGAAGGATTCGGCTGAGTTGATCTCGGCCACTACTTCCAGGTCTGGGTTGAGGTAGTTCGTTTGAGCCATCAAATCCGCCATCGAGACGCGCTTGAACGCCTCTTGATGATCTCGTGTGGTCAACGAGACGCCGGTTTCGTGGGGGAGATACACCTCTCTGGACCCCTCGTCGATGCTGACGGGGCGGTCCTCGTAGTCGACGAACGGCATATGGGCGTTCATCAGGGTCGTCTTGCCGACGCCGGTCGGTCCCGAAAAGAGAACGACGCCGTGGTGTTCGTACAACATCCACAGCAACGTCACGAGTTCGGTCGGAAGCGTCCCCGATTCGACGAGGTCGACGGGAGTCAGCACGTCGGCGGCTTGTTTTCGGATAGAGATGTGTGGACCGTCCTCGGAGATGGTCGGCAGCGCGACGGCACAGCGAATCGTCTGGTCGACGCCGTTGGGGTCGAGGTTAACCTTCGCAGACGGGCGACTCGCTGATAACTCGACGCCGTCCTCTGCGGCCAGTTGTGTGACGACGTTGATGAACTCGTCTTCGTCGTCGAACTGCAGGTTCGTCGGTTCCCGGTCGCCGCCTCTCGGGACGACCTTGATGCGCTCGCCGACTCGGTTACACTCGATGTCTTCGAGGGTCGCATCCCGTATCGGAACCGTCAGTTGGCCGTAGCCAACGAGGTCACGAAGCACGTAGTACAGGAGGTCATCGAGTCGGTCGTCGGCAAAGCGGCGGTCGACCGGCGGCACGGCGAGGTCGTACGCTGCAAGCGCGGTCCGAATCCGGTGTCGCGTGGCGTCGAGCCACGCCCGTGTGTTCCGAGCAGTGAGTCGTCGAGAGAGGAGTTTCTTGGCTCGGTCGCGGACGACTTCCGCGCGGTCGTCCAGCGCCACGCTCGTCTCGATGCCCTCGATGCCGACCTCCCAGACTCGGGCTTTACACTCCTCGATGAGGCGGTCGTCGCCCGGCAGGCGGTCGGGTTCCAGCACCGCGTACTTCCGTTCGAATGGGTCGCTTCCGAGCAGTCGCTCGCGGTAGCGCACGACGGGCACCTCGTAGCCGGCGAAAGAGACGGTGTATCGCTCGATGCGTTCGGCGCTGAAACGCTCGACGAACGTCGTCTCGTCGACGGTCGTATGAGCGGGCGCGTAATCGACGAGGTGGACGAGTAGTTCGCCGTCGACGATGTCGCCGACCTCGATTTCGTCATCGAGGGCGTGTGGGGTCAGCGCTCCGAGGCATTTCAATTCGGCCAGCGCGTGGTATTCGAGTCGCCGCCGGTCACTCGGCGTGCAGTCGACCAGTCGGTCGATGGCTCGTTCGTATTTCGCATCGAAGCCTTCTCGGAGGCGCTCGGCCGCCCCCTCTCTCGTCCGCGGTCGAGTCAGCTCCGCGTCACCGAAGTGGTCACGCACCGATTCGAGGCTCGCTCGACCCGTCGTCGAAAGCGATGGCTCGCGGGCGTCGTAGACGAACTGGTCGCCGTCGCTGTACACGGTTGCAACGACGCCGTTTGTGAGTGCGTACTGGTCGTGAACGTCCGGTGCGTACCACGCGTCGGGGCTGTCCGGTGGTTCCGGTGGCGGAACGGTTGCGGCCATCGGTTTGCGAGATGTTCTTTCTCTTTCTAATTTAAACGTTAGTAAATAAAAAGAAACTACTCTGCCGTACCCTGCTGTCACTGACGACGTGTGGTAGGGGCCCGACCGCGAGTGTGCCGATGACTCCGTAATTTAACCGACCTGCTCGCCCAGCACCGCCACGCCGGGAACCCGAAGCGTCGAGTCGTGTTCGACGATGGCACCGGCGGATTCGCGGGCGCTGTTGAAGCCGGGGATCGGTCGAGTACTTTCTCTCGCCTCGTGACTCAAACACACGTTTCACCCTCGAAAATCGTTAACACCCGAAGCGCCGAACGGCGAACAATGCCGCCTTCCAGACGCCGACTCCTCGAACTTACTGCGCTCTCGATGACGGCACTCGGTGGGTGTTCGGCACTCGGTGACTCGCCATCGGACGGGACGCCTACGGGGACGCCCGAGGGAACTGAAACGCCGGAGCCAACCGCGACGCCGACGGAGGAACCGGCCTTGGACCTCCTCTGTGGTGCCGGACCGCTCCCCGAGGAGGGGTGGCCGCTGTCGGAGCGCTCGGTCGGGCGGACGAACTACGCACCCGACGGCGACGGGCCGACGGAGAAACCGAGCGCGGAGTGGTCGGTGACGGCAGACCCGCCGGAACAGGGCGAGGTTCGCTTTACCCGCCCCATCGTCGCCGACGACCGCATCTACGTCGGTCGGAACGTCGTCGTTGGAACCTCCGTTCCGAAACCGGACCAGCAGTATCTGCAGGCCTACGACGCTGCGACGGGTGACCGCCTGTGGGAGTACTCGATATCGGGAACGCCGCGGACAGTCGCGACCACGGAATCGGCGGTGTTGGTCGCCGACCGGAGCGAACTCCACGCCGTCGAATACGGCGGCGAGTCAGCACGGTGGACGCACGAACCTGACGGTGGCGTCGACGACGTACTCTCGATTCCGGACGGCGTGTTGGTCGCCTCGACGCGGGCCGACAGCGACGACACGGTCGTCGCGTTACTCTCCGATGGCGAGGTCGAGTGGGACGTGACTGTCGACGCGTGGCTGGATTCCTCGCTCGGGTGGACCGACGGTCGGGCGTATCTCGCGACAGACGCGGCGGAACTCGTAGCTATCGACACCGACGAGGGCGAACGGTTGTGGACCCGCAACCTCCACGACCGCGAGGATAGGAACCCGGCGACGCTGCTCGTGACGCCGTGTGCGGTGTTCGTCGCGGTCGATGAAGCGCTATACGCCGCCAATCGCGACGGAGAGGTCGAGTGGTCGGTCAACAAGTCGTTCCGGGATTTGGCGACCGACGGCGAGTACATATACGGCGTCGACGGCGACGGCTACGCCCGTTCACTGTCCATCGAGGCCGGCGAGGAAGACTGGGAAGAGTTCCGTGGTGTCGTGAACGAACGCTACACTGACGGGTTCTTCGACGGGCTGGCAATCGACGACGAGACGCTGTACGCGGGAACGCTGGAGGATGGCCTCCTCGCCATCTCGACGGACTCCGGCGACGTACGGTGGGTACTCGAACGCGACCTCGACGGGGTTAGCGTGTCGGTCGTCGGCGAGACGCTCTACGCTGCGTGGGGGAATCGACTGCTCGCGTTCCGATGAGAGCGGCCGAGTGTTGACTGCACGCTCTGAATGCCATAAAACCGAAACAGTCGCGCTGTTCGAGCAGCTTGAATTCGAGTCGCTCCAAAAATACGACGTGTTCACCCTCGCAGCGAGGTGGGGCCACGAGGATTCAGCGCAGGTAGTGGTAGCTCACGCCGAGAACCACTCCGAACGCGATGTGTGCGAGCAGTCCCATCAGTCCGAGGTTCGGCAGCGGCGGCGGGCTGGGGAAGCCGACGGCCGACAGCCACAGCGGCATGACGACGCCAGCAGCGACCACCCAGAGAACCACGCCGTAGGCGAGACCGAGACTGACGACGCCGCCCAGCGACTCCCCGACGGCTCCCAGCCGAGGTTGCGTCAACGCCGCGACAAAGACGATACCGAACACCGCACTAATCGACATGTGGACGACCCAGCCAGCGATTCCACCGGACAGCCCGACGAGCGCCGGAATTGCGTTCTCGATGACGGGTGTCATCAACGCCGAAAACAGCACACCCATCACGAGTCCGCCGATCAACCCCGCTCCCACGCCGTGTTGCCACGACGAGCCGTCTCGTACTGCTCTGGTCTGTCCGAGACCCTGTGGTTCCTGTTGTGTTTCTTGTGCCATCACAATCACGGGGTACCGGAGGCATTCGACTCGCATAAGGCGTGCAGATAGTTCACGAAACGCCGTTTCGGCCCGTCTCGGCTTGTCTCGGCTTACCGATTTGGTCTCGCCAGCGCACTACCGGTAGTGCCTCGGTACTCCCCCTGTCAGGGATGTCGAAACACGACCCTTCTACAAAATACGGTCAGCTTTCGGTGGAGAATTCTGCCCAACAGCGGCTCTCGAGGGTGGATATACTGGTTGGCGAGTCCCATCCCACGGGAATGGCTGGCAGATTTTTTATCAGTGGTCACGATACAGTAGACGTTGGTACACAACACGACAAACTATGACATTCACGCTCGAAATCAGCGACGACCTCAAGGAGCGACTGGATAACCACCTCGAGGAGGACGAATCGCACGAGGAATTCATCGAGGAACTCGTCTCTGTATACGAGACGGAAGGTGCATTTCTCCAAGAGGGCTATTCGGAGTAAGTGTTCGTTCGAGTTGCGTTCGAACCGGTACAGCGCAAAAACCCACCCCACAGGGGTGGCTGGAATCGTCGCGGCTTCGTCGACCGGGTCGACGAGCCGGGAGTCAGTACTCGGGTCGCTGGCCGCGAATGATGTCTCCTAACTGTTGGTGTTCGTCGGCCAGGAGCTCCGTCACGTCGTCGGCGGTGATGATTCCGACGAGGGTATCGCCCTCACAGACGGGGAGTCGTCGGATTCCGTGGTCCGCCATCATCGTGGTCGCCTCGTAGAACCCGGCGTCGGGTTCGGCTGTCTGGAGGTCACTGGTCATCACGTCTTCGGCGGTCTGTTCGGTCGGGTCGCTTCCCGCACCGATGACGCGGACGGCTAGGTCTCGGTCCGTGACGATTCCGACGGCCGCCTCGTCGTTCGTAATCACGACGCTCCCGACGTTCTCCTCGTCCATGGTCGTTGCGAGTTCGGTGACGGGGGTATCCGTATCGGCCGTCACGGCATCGCTTCGAGCGAGGTCTTCGATTGGCATTGGTTGTTACCCACAAGGAGATACGGTATCCCGCGCATAATGGGCAGTCAAGCTTCCTACAGCGTAAGAATCACCACGGGAGGTATACGGTGTGTTAATATAGCAGTCCCCCCGTGGCCTCACCGAATCTGTCGAGGTGTTCGACTCGTCTTCCTACGCCGACATCGGTCGTAACCGTCAGGCCCGTTCCGACGTCGGTTTTCGAGCCTCGATGGTCGCCGAGACGACGTACTCGCTCAGGTCGCGCTCGTCGTCCCACTCGCTGATGAACTCGGCGCTGTCGTCTTTCGGCGCGACGCGAGCGTCGACGAATCCGGCGTCGTCGAGCAGCCGCTCGATTGTCTCGATGGGCGATGCACCGGCGACACAGGCTGCCAGTGAGTCCGGGTCCTCCCGGACGGCGTCGGGAAGCGACGCGGTCAGCACCACGTCGGAGATGGCCAGCCGTCCACCGGGGGCCAGCACGCGGAACGCCTCCCTGAACACCTGCGCTTTGGCCGGCGAGAGATTGACGACGCAGTTCGAGATGACGACGTCGACGCTTCGGTCAGCTACGGGGAGGTGTTCGATTTCGCCGAGTCGGAACTCCACGTTCGTCGCATCGTTTTTCTCGACGTTCTCGCGAGCTTTTCCGACCATCTCGGGGGTCATGTCGACGCCGATGACCTGCCCTTCCTCACCGACTTCACGTGCGGCGAGGAAGCAGTCGAACCCGGCTCCCGAACCCAGATCGAGAACCGTCTCGCCCGGTTCGAGGTCGGCGATAGCCTTGGGATTCCCGCACCCGAGGCCGAGGTCCGCACCCTTGGCGACCGCCTCGATATCGTCGGCGGCGTATCCGAGTCGCTCGCTGTCCGTCCCCATCGAATCGTCACAGCAGGCGTCCGCGCTCCCTGCCGTGTCAGAACAGCAGGACGTCCCGCCGTCGTCGATGGCGATGTCGGCGTACCGCTCCCGGACGAGGCGGCGCTGTGCGTCGGCGTCGCGGTCGGGCGAGGAGTCCTCGGAGGGCGGTGTCTCACTCATCGTCGGTCCTGAGTGCGTCAAGCGTCTCGACGAGCTGTTCGGCGTCGTCGGTCAGGCTGTAGTATCGCCAGGACCCCTCTTTCCGGCGAGTTACCAGCCCCGCGGAGTACAGGCGTGAGAGGGCCTGACTGACCGCGCTCTGACTGAGTCCGACCGCGGCTTCGAGGTCGCAGACGCAGACGTCGCTCTCGGCAGCGCGGATGCGACGAACCAGTTCGTACCGGGTGTCGTTGCCCAGCGCCGACAGCAACTGCACGTCCGCGACGACTGCGTCTTCCTCGATTTCGGGTACGTCCGCACAGCACGCAGTCCCGGCTGTTCCCTCGGACTGCTCGGCCCGTGAGATCGGGTCGGTGGCATCTCGACTCATAGTAGTAAATGCTAATATAAGCATATTCTAATATAGTCGTTGCGGTAGTCGACGGGGTGTCGGTAGCCGGACGGGCAGATTCCCCAAGGGCGGTTTTTACGTATCGACTAGCGTTCCGAAACTGATTCGTGCTCCCCCGAAAAGGTATGAATGAGATTCTCTACGTAATGGTCGACCCAACAACGGCGCCGCTCAGCGAACTCATATTACATCTCCTCCTCGCGGGTGGTCTCGGGGCACTCATCGGTCTGGAACGGGAGCAAAGCGAGTCCGGCGGGTCCTTCGCCGGGAGTCGGACGTTCCCGCTAATCGCACTCTACGGGGCGCTCGTTCAGGCGTTCTTCCCGGCGGTGCTGCCCGTGGCACTCGGGATACTCGTCGTGCCCCTCGCTGTCGCGTACGTCGGGAAAATCTGGTACAAAGACGATATCGGCTTGACGACGCTCGTGGCCGCCCTCCTCACGGCCGTTCTCGGTGCAGTCGTGATGCACTCCGACCGCGGCGCGCTCATCGCGATTATCGTCGGCGGCGCCGTCACGGTCCTGCTCTCGGTGAAAGACCCGCTACACGACTTCGTCGACCGGATCGACGACAGCGAACAGCGGGCGTCGGCGAAGTTCATCCTCGTCGTCCTCGTCGTGTTGCCGGCGCTCCCCGACCGGTCGCTCGACGCCCTCTATGGCCTCAATCCGAGATTCATCTGGTTGATGGTCGTCTTCGTCACTGGGCTCGGATTCGTGGCGTACGTGCTCGGACAAACGCTCGGCCCCGAACGAGGCATCGCTCTCACGGGAATCGTCGGTGGGTTCGTCTCGTCGACGGCAACGACGGTCTCGATGGCGGAGAAGACGACCCAAAACGAGACGCTGTATCACGTCTGCGCGTTCGCGGTCGTCACCGCCTCCATCGTGATGTTTCCCCGAGCACTCATCGAAATCGCGGTGGTCAACCCCGACCTGCTCTCGAGTGCGGCGCTGCCGCTGGGAGGGATGACCGCTGTCGGTGCGGTTGCTGCCGGGGTGTTGTACTGGCGAACTGCGTCCGACGAGACGGTCGAACCGGAGGAACTCAAGAACCCGTTTCGACTGCAGCCCGCGCTCCTCTTCGGGGTCATCTTCGCGGCCGTGTTGCTCGTCTCCGAATACGCCAACGAGTGGTTCGGGGCGTCGGGCGTGTACGCGACGGCGTTCGTCTCCGGCCTCGCCGACGTCGACGCGATGACGATAACGCTGAGTCGACTGGCAGCCGAAGGAGCCGTCTCGACGGAGGTCGCCACGACGGGAATCGTCATCGCGGCTATCGCGAACACCTTCGTCAAGGCCGTGTTGGCGTGGGTTCTCGGGTCCTACAGATTGGGCAGGCTCGTGTCGATCGTCCTCGGCGTCGTCGTCCTGAGTGGGCTGGCGTTTCTCCTCGTTTGAACCTCCTGGGTCCTACGGACTCGCGCGGACAGTGGTCTATCCCTACAGCGGCTGGGGGTTGAGACGACACCGGATTTATTTTCTGGAACGGATCTTGGATATTGTCGCCTCTACACGTTCGACTCCACCGCTTTCGCATTTAGCCCAACTGAGATTAACATATAGAAAACTGAATTTTTCAGAAGTGTACAAAAGCTACGTTCTTGCTAATAAATTATTGTTGTGGTGGGTACTACCCAGTGGGAATCGCGTGGCTACTCATTAGATAGGGTTCCGTAGCGCAGGGTGTATGGGCCCAATTACACTGCTGAGTGCTGTCGAGCCGGGTTGGGCGGCGTTGCTCGCTCCGGAGGTCGCGAGCCGCATGCAGTTCGGATGGACAATCTCCGTTCACATCATCTTCGCGTCCCTCTCGGTCGGGCTCGCACCATTTATCATCTACTTCACGTGGAAAGACGTGCGGACGAACGAGCAGCAATATGCCAGATTGCGCTCGTTCTGGGTGAAGGTGTTCGCCGCCGGCTTCGTGATGGGTACTGTCACCGGGATTCCGATGAGCTTCCAGTTCGGCACGAACTTCCCACAGTTCTCCGAGGTGGCCGGTGAGCTGATCGGCGGTCCGTTGGCCTTCGAAGCGAAGATGGCGTTCTTCCTGGAGGCCGTCTTCCTCGGCGTGTTGCTGTACGGCCGCGACCGCGTGACGGACCGCACGTACGTCCTCTCGTCGGTGCTCGTCGGCGTCGGCGCCTGGCTGTCTGGGTTCTGGATCCTGATCGTCAACGCCTGGATGCAGACCCCACGGGGCTACGAGATGGTCACTCGCAACGGGATGGAGGTCGCTAAGCTAACCGACCCGTTCGCCGCGTTCCTCACCCCGCGAATGCCCTGGATGTACGTCCACATGATGAACGCATCGGTGATCTCGGTCGCACTGCTGGTCGCGGGCGTCTCGGCGTACATCGTCTGGAAGAAGCCCGACACGGAAGCCTGGAACACCGCACTCAAGCTGGCTGTCGTACTCCTGATCATCTCCGCCCCGTTCCAGGCGGTCCACGGCGACGCCTACGGCCGCCACGTCGAGGACACCCAACCACAGAAGTTTGCCGCGATGGAGGCCCACTACGAGACAGGACAGGCCGACCTCCACCTGCTCGCGTTTCCGAAGTCCCCCGAGGCACTCACCGACCCGCGCGCCGAGAACCTCGTCACCGTGAGTCTCCCCGCGGTCGGGTCGTTCCTCGCCAGTGGCGGGGACTTCGACACCGAGGTTATCGGACTGAACGAATACGAGGAGAACCCCCCCGTAGCACTCGTGTTCTGGTCGTTCCGCTTCATGGTCGGGCTCGGATTCCTGTTCATCGGGTTGGCGCTGTGGGGCGGTTACCTCACGTACCGCGGACGGCTGTCTGATAGCACACGCTACCTGAAGGCGATGATCGCTGCCTCGCCATTCGGCTACGCTGCGTTGCTCACCGGCTGGTACGTCACCGAAATCGGCCGCCAGCCGTGGGTCATCCAAGACGAACTCAGGACCAGCGAGGCGGTCTCAGCGACACTAACCGGGACGGAGGCGACACTGACCCTGATCGGGTTCGTCGTCGTCTACGTCGGGCTGGTGCTGACAGCCCTGTACGTCCTGAAGTGGCTGGTCCGGGAAGAACTCCAGGCACTCGGTGTCCGAGAGTCGAGTGAGGGCCGCTGGCACGGTCCGATACCGGGGGTGGGCGATGATGACTGACCCGTTGTTGCCCGTCGACGCCTACCTCGTCGAGTCGCTGCCGGAGATATGGTTCGGCGCTGTGCTGTTCGCACTGGGGATGTACGTCGTCCTCGACGGCTTCGACTTCGGCATCGGAATGCTGTACGCGACCCGGACGGACGAACACGAGCGGGAGACGTTCCTGGCGGCGTTCGGCCCGATCTGGGACGCCAACGAGGTGTGGATCGTCGCCTTCGGGACGATGCTGCTGGCGGCGTTCCCACGGGTGTACTCTCGCCTCCTCGCGGACAACTACCTGCTCGCAATCGGGTTCGTCCTCGCGTTGGTGTTCCGCGGACTCGGCCCGGAACTTCGCGAGCAGCGCGACGACGAACGGTGGAAGCGCTACGCCGACTACGCCTTCGTCGGCGGCAGCGTGTTCGCGCCGCTGCTGTTCGGGATGCTCGCCGGCCGCTGGCTGTTCGGTGGGGCGACGCTGCCAGTGGTGCTGACTGGCGTCGGCTTGGTCGCCGTCTCTGTCGTCACGGGTGCGGCGTTCCTCGCGGCCAAAACCGAAGCCGGTCTGGCGTCGGAACTGCGTGCGTACGGCACCGCCGCGACAGTTGCGTACCTCGGCGGGGTGGTCGTGCTGCTGGGTACTGTTGTCCTGACCGACGCGGGCGGCGCTGCCGACGCGGTGCTCTCGCTTCCCGTGGCTGCAATCGTCGCCCTCTCGGTCGCCGTGGGGCTGGGCGGGAGCCTGCTGGCCAGACGCGGCCAGTACCGTGCCTGGCTGGCGAGCGCGCTGGCACTCCCCGCACTGTTGACGATCTTGGTCGCAGTGCTGCTGTATCCGACGATCTATCCGCCGACCGGGCTGCTGGTTAGGGAAGCGGTCGTGTCGCCGCTGGCGTTGAACCTCGTGACCATCCTCGGGTTCCCGGTGTTGCTGCTGGTGCTGTGGTACTTCAAGTTCCTCTACGGCGTGTTCAGCGGCCCAATCGAGGGTGAGGGCTACGGGGGTAAATCTGCAGTTCACGACACGGACGAACGTCGGTGAAGGGTCGTGGTACCTCGACCCTCGGAAGGGTTATCCCTCACTCACCCCTCCGTTAGGTTGTAATGGCAAACGGTAAGGTTGATTTCTTCAACGACACAGGCGGCTACGGTTTCATCTCGACTGACGACGGCGACCTCGACGACGACGAAGACGTTTTCTTCCACATGGAGGATGTCGGCGGCGAAGACCTCGAAGAGGGTCAAGAGGTAGAGTTCGACATCGAGTCCTCGCCCAAGGGGCCTCGCGCAGCGAACGTCGTTCGGCAGTAACAAGACACACCCGTCGCTGTAAGCGACGGACAACAATCTCGATTCTTTGGACGGTTACACGTACGAGCTAACGCTATCCGTACGCTCTACAGTAACTGTCACATTCTACGCTGGCGAGATGACTGAACTGCCGTGGAGCGAATACGCCCCGCGAATCGTCGTCGTCTCAACGCCCGATGGTCCCCTGGCGCGTGATGGGGGCGTCGGGATTAATCGTAAACGCGACGATAGTGGACTCCTCGGTTGCGGTGACGGACACCTCGCTCTCCTCGGTCACGAGTGCGCTTTCGGTGTATCCGACGGACTCCCCACCGATGTCGACCGCACCCTCGAACACGTAACAGTAGGTATCCCACCCCGACCGGGACGGGAGCGTGGTCGTACCGCCGGCGTCCAGCCGGCAGTCGTAGAAGTGGACGTCGTTGCGGACGAACAGCGGGGCATCACTCTCTTCGGGGCCGAACAGGTGACGCCACTCGTTGGGCGTCGAACCGGGAATCGGCTCGTGTTGGATACCGGGGTCGAGGTCGAGGCTGTGCGGCCGGACGAATATCTGGAGCATCCGCAACGGCGGGTCGTCGGCGAGCGTCTCCTCGGCGTGCCAGAAGCCGCTGCCGGCGTTCATCACCATCAGGTGCTCGGGATCCGTGACGAGTTCGTTGCCCTTGCGGTCGTCGTGGCGCATCACGCCGTCGGGCACCCAGGAGATGATCTCTTCGTTGCGGTGCTGATGCATCCGGATGAGTGTCCCGGGGTCCATGAACGACTCGACGACCGTCGCGAGCGGCCCGTAGCCGTGGTCGTCGTGCCCCGGTACGGCCCGGCCGGGGAAATTGAAGTGAATCCTGAATTTGCCCTGATTTTGCGAGACCTCAGTTCGTGGAGAAGTATAGATACCTGACTGGGTCTGTGACGAAGCGGAGTCTTCCATTCGCTCCTCGTAGGTGCTCCGGCGGTATATGGGTTCTGTGGACCACTCAATCGAGGGCTTCTCTCACGACCGAGTAGCCCTGATACGAGGGTTTTCGGCGGAGCCACACGAACGCGAACGCATGGAACTCATCTCAGTCGCGGCGGTCGCGGACAACGGCGTCATCGGCCGGAACGGCGAGTTACCGTGGCCGAGCATCCCGGCCGACAAACGACAGTACCGAAACCGAATCGCCGACTGGCCCGTCATCCTCGGCCGGCGAACGTTCGACTCGATGCGCGATGACCTTCCGGGGAGGGCACAGGTCGTGTTGAGCCGGTCGGCGTCCGACTACGGTATCGAGTCGGCACACCCCGCATCTGGGGTCGACGAGGCAATCGAAACCGTCGAATCGCTCGGAGACGACCGAGCCTACGTCATCGGCGGGGCGGGTATCTACGACCTGTTCCAGCCGGTCGTCGATCGGATGATGCTCAGCCGGATTCCGGGCGAGTACGACGGCGACGCGTACTTTCCGGAGTGGGATACCGACGAGTGGACCGTCGTCGACCGCACTCCCTACGACGAGTTTACCCTCGAAGAGTGGGTCCGAAAACAGAGCTAACGAGGGGTCTCATCCCAACTAGAGAGACGCCGATTTGTCAACGGCCGTCGGTTGGGATTTTTGTTCACACGCCGCAACCATGCGGCATGATTAGCCAACTCACCCCTCCGAGATGGGTGACCGAAATCTTCTCGGCCTACAATCAGGTCTTGGCGGAACTGTTCTGGTTCGTCGTCGGTTTCGTGGTCGTCTATCTTCTCGGCCGGGTCGCTCTCGTTCCGGTCGTAACCCGGGTCGTCAAATCGCGCAATCGCAACAACCCCACTATCGAGACGGCGACGGAGACGTACCTTCGAGTAATCATAATCGGATTCGCGACGCTGACGGGCATCATCGCGGCCGGCTACGGGCGGGTACTCTCGGAGTCGGCGGTCATCATTGCAGCCCTCACGTTCGCTCTCGGTATCGCCGGCCAGCAGGTGTTCGGGTCGCTCATCAGCGGGATGTTTCTGGTTGCCGACCCGGACTTCAACGTCGGCGACTGGATAGAGTGGCCGGGCGGCAAGGGCACTATCGAGGCGGTCGACTTTCGCGTCACTCGGGTTCGAACGCCGAACAACGAATCCATCTCCGTCCCGAACACGGAGCTGACGAACAATTCGATTACTCGCCCCTACGGGCGTGACCGGTTTCGAATCACCGAGGAGGTGTACGTCGCCTACTACGAGGACACCGAGCGGGCCCTGATGGAACTCCAACAGATCGCCAGCGACCACGAACCGATTCACGACGACCCGGCGCCGAACGCACGCATCCTCGACCTCGGCAAGAACGAAATCACCGTACAAGCCGAATTTTGGGTCGAGGACCCGATGAACAGCGACGTTCTGACGGTTCGATCCGACTTCCGGCGCCTCGTGAAACGTCGCTTCGACGAGGAAGGAATCACGCTCGCTCCACCGTCCGCACAGTCGCTCTCCGGAGACGTTACGGTGACCGAGCGCAGCGCCGACCCCGCCTCGAACGGGGAGTAGTGGGAGCGACCCCCGATTTGAGCCATTCGAACGCGACGCCTCGGGGTCGGCGCCAATTCCGAATCGCTGGTAATCACGATGTGTAGTTAATCCGTTCCGAATCCAAGAGTCGCTATGGCAACCGTCCTACTGGCTACTGACGGCAGCGAGTACGCTCGGCAGGCGGCCGAACGCGCAATCGAACTCGCGGCGGAACGGGGGGCGACGCTGCACAGCATCTGTGTTGTCGACCAGCGACGCTTCGACGATCCTGCCCTCAGTTCAGCGGAACTGGCGACCATGTACGCCGACGACCACGCCTTGGAGTTCGTCGGTGAGGTAGCGGATATGGCGGAGGACAGGTCCGTCCCCATCGAGCGGACCACGCGTCACGGGATTCCTCACGAGGTGATCCTCGAATACGCCGACGAGGTGGACGCGGATGTCATCGTCATCGGTGCACACGGTGACCACGACGAACACTTTTCGGGAGTCGGACGGAAGGTCACCGAACTGGCCGATAGAACGGTACTCGTCGTCGAACCTGATGCAGATTAGCTTTTCAGTGGTCGGTAAAATACCGATGTGGCCGCCTGCGGTTTCGAGGCTATAGCAGACTCGCGCCGTCGAACTCGCCGCGGTCGACGTCCATGTCGAGCAGTTCGAGAATCGTCGGCGCGATGTCGTAGAGGTCGGCGTCCTTGATCGTGGCGTCGTCGTCGTCGACGAACAGACACGCGTTGTCGAAACTGTGCATGCCGTTGCGGGGGCCGATGTCGAACACCTCATCGCCGCTGCGGAAGCCGGATTTGAGGTCGAAGCCGTGGTTCGGGATGACAACGAGGTCCGGCGCGATGTCGGCGTGGTCGCCGCGGAAGGCCTTTTCCTTGGTGACGACGCGGTCCGCGACCTTCCGGCCGTTCGGGCCTTCGAGCGCTTCGAGTTCGGCTTTCAGTTCGCCGCGGACTTCCTCGTAATACTCTTTGGGGACGGATCCACGGGGCTCTCGACCCTCGAGGTTGATGTAGAAGCGACCGGGGATGAGCGAGTAGGCTTTCGTGTCGTCGGCGATGTCGTCGAGGCTGTCGTGGTCGTCGTCTTCGTAGGAGAGCCAGCCGTTCTCCTCCAGCCAGACGTTGCACTTGACCTCGTGGTCGAGTTGGGTGAAGCCGTGGTCGGAGGCGACGACCATCGTCGTCTCGTCGCCGAGCATGTCGCGCAGTTCGCCGAGGTAGTGGTCGACTTTCTCGTAGAACTCGAGGAACTCATCTTTGAACTCACCGTCCTGTGTGTAGTGTTTGAACAGGAAGTGGTTCACCCGGTCGGTCGTCATGAAGACGCCGAAGAAGAGGTTCCAGTCGTCCTGCTGGACGTAGTGTCTGAACGCCTCGAAGCGGGCGTCGAGGGTTTCGTGGGCGTCCTCGATGAACTCGGATTTGTCCTCGTCGTGGCCGAGTTTGGCGTTCACGTCGATTTTGTACTCCAGCCCTTCCAGCGTCTCACGGAGTTCGTCGGGGTAGGCGGCCTTCTCGACGCCGGGCGAGAGGAAGCCACTGACCATCCGCTGGACGTCGCGGTCCGGCGGGAACGTCACGGGGACGTTCATTACCGTTGCCTCCCGGCCGGCGTCGGTGACGCGTGACCACAGGCGGGTGGCCTGTACGTCCCGACCCATGGGGACGTAGGTGTCGTAACTCCCGACCTCGCGGTCCTGGAAGCCGTAGACGCCCGTTCCCCCCGGATTGACGCCGGTGGTCAACGCGGGCCAGCAGGCGCTGGACTCCGGTGGGACGATGGAGTCAATCGCGCCGCCGGCGCCCTCGCTCGCCATCGCCGTGAGGTTCGGAAACGTCTCCTCGTTGTCGGCGATTAGACTGTACGGCACGCCGTCGATACCGAAGAAAGCGACTCGCGGACCCTCGCCACCGCGAAGCCGGTCGAACAGTCCCATAGAGGCGTGTGGGGCAGGCGCCTACAAGAACTTTCGTTTCGACCGGCAAAAGCG
Organism: Natronomonas gomsonensis; assembly: GCF_013391635.1. GTDB lineage: Archaea > Halobacteriota > Halobacteria > Halobacteriales > Haloarculaceae > Natronomonas > Natronomonas gomsonensis_A. The sequence continues at coordinate 1,076,864 of NZ_JACAWU010000001.1, forward strand.
GCGGCGCTCCCCGAAAGCGGCAAGAATCGCCCCGCTACGCGTCGTCGTCGCGGTCGCCGTCCTCGGCTGGCGGCTCGAAGTTCTCCGGTACGACCGTCATGTGACGGATGCCCATCGGTTCACGGGGTTCGGCGCTCATACTCGAAGCTATCGCTCGAACGCACAAGTATCATTCCATAAGCATACCGTATCGCCCCGATCCGACGTATGCATAGTGGGAATAACGAGGGTGTAAACCGTGGTACTGGGAGTTGATTGAATTGTATTACCATAGGGCATTTTATGAAAATATACATGCACATAACGAATCTCCGATGGGTTTCGAGCGGGCTGGCTGTGTGTCGCCCGTGCTATACAAAGCCACACGGAAACGACAGATTCTATCCCATCGAGTACCTAGCTCACAGAAGGTGAATCTCCGCGACGAATCGATTGGCTCGGAGGCGTTCTACCGAACGCTCGTCGAGAACGCCTCCGAAGGGATGTTGACCATCGACACCGACAGCCGCATCGTCTACGCCAACCCGGCTATCGAGCGGATTCTCGGCTATTCGCCGGCAGAACTCGTCGGGAGTTCGAAGATGTCGATTATCCCCGAGCGCCTTCGCCCGGCCCACGCCGCCGCGCTGCAGTCCTACATCGAGACCGGCGAGAAGAACATCGACTGGAACGGCATCGAGCTGCCGGCGCTCCACAAGGACGGCCACGAGGTGCCGACGCTGATTAGCCTCCGTGAACACGAACACGACGGGGAGCGGTACTTTACGGGCATCGTCCGGGACATTAGCGAGCGGCGCAACCGCGAGGAGTCGCTCAGAGAGCAGAACGAGCGGCTCGACGAGTTCGCCGACGTGCTCTCTCACGACATCAGAAGTCCACTGTCGGTCGCCCGCGGATACACGGAATTGGCCCACGAGAAATCCGACGCGCCCGAACTCGAACAGGCTCTGGCGGCGCTGGACCGCATCGACGACCTCATCGACGACATCCTGGCGTACTCGCGGGAGGGTGGCTTCGTCGACGAGGCCGAACCGTTCCGACTCGACGATGCGGTCCGGGCGGAGTGGAGCCTCACGGCCGCCGAGGATGCCGACCTGCGGATTGAGGACATCGGCCGAATCGAGGCAAACGAGAGCCGGGTTCGGGAACTCCTTGGCAATCTGTTTCGAAACGCCGTGACTCACGGTGGTCCGGACGTGACCGTTCGGGTCGGTTCGCTACCGGATGGGTTCTACGTCGAAGACGACGGCCACGGAATTCCGGCGACCGACCGGGAGACGGTGTTCGAGTACGGGTACACGACACGTGAAGACGGGTCGGGGTACGGACTCTCCATCGTCAAGCAAATCGCCAACGAACACGGGTGGGACGTCCGAGCAGTCGAAGCGTCGGACGGCGGTGCGCGATTCGAGTTCACCGGCGTCGACTCCATATCGCGAGCCGACGGCTGACGGACGCGATACGCGAAAAACGCCGGACTGACGCTCTATTCGAAGTGCTCTTCGTAGAGGTCCTGGGCGTGCTCGATGGCGTCGTAGGCCGCTTGCTTGTCCTCCCAGCCCTGCGTCTCGACTTCCTTGCCCTCCTCTAAGTTCTTGTACGTCGCGAAGAACTCGTCAATCTCGTCGAGTTGCTGTTGGGGGATGTCCTCGAGGTCCTCGATGTGGTCGTATCGGGGGTCCTCGCTGGGGACGGCGATGACCTTGTCGTCCTGCTCGCCGTCGTCGTCCATCTTCATCAGAGCGACGGGGCGAGCCTCGATGACACAGCCCGGGAACGTCTGGTCTTCGACCAACACGAGCACGTCGAAGGGGTCCTCGTCGTCGTAGTACGACTGCGGGATGAACCCGTAGTCCGACGGATAGTGGACGTTCGAGTGCAGGACGCGGTCCAACACGACGCCGGGGATGTCCTTGTCGTACTCGTATTTGTTGCGCTCGCCCTTCAGACACTCCACGACGGCGTATATCTCCTCGGGCGCGTTCGGTCCCGTTTCGAGGTCTTCCCACAGGTTTGCCATACCCGTGGCTCCTCACCTGCCCCGCAAAGAGCTTTCGACACGAGTTCGAGGAGCCCCGCTGTAGTGGCCGGCGGGTCGAAGACTATCAGTCTCGTTGACTCGAAATCGGCCGATTATATTTAAAAAGCAAGATATACACGGCTCTCAAAGATGTTTGATAACTGTTAAGTGGGTTGACAATGTACCCCTATACATGTCAGAGGCCCAAACAGCCGCGACCGACCCAGGCGTGGCACCCGACCTGACCGCGTTCCAGCAGAACATCCTCACCATCCTCGCCGAGGAGCCCCGCTACGGGCTCGCAATCAAGCGGGAACTGGAGACCTACTACGGCAGCGAAGTGAACCACGGTCGACTGTATCCCAACCTCGACGACCTCGTCGAGATGGGACTCGTCGAGAAGAGCGAACTCGACAAGCGAACCAACGAGTACGCCCTCACCGACGAGGGTCTCGACGCCGTCTTCGACCAGCTCGCGTGGACGTTCTCGAAGGTCGTCACCGACGGCGACCGCGCCGGTCGCGTCCGCGACCTCGTCGCACAGTTCGAGTAAAAAAACGTCGACTTTTCACCGCGAGTGGGCCACGTCGAAAATCACGTCGAGCGACTGCTCGAGACGCTCCCGCTGTTCGTCGCTCGGCCACGCGTTCCGCGGGAAGTACTCCGTCCGGAACTCCTCGCGTTCGTCCTCGGTTGCGGCCTCGATTCGCTTGGCGTAGTGGTTGCTCATGAAATCGGCGAACGCCGCGGCGGTTTCGCCGTGGACCTCGCCGTGTTCGTCCCGGACCGCCTCGGCGACCGCTCGGTTGTGAGCGTCGACGGCCTCGTAGTCGCCGCCGTCGTCGGTTCCCGAGAGCGTGATTTCGACGGCGCGGTCGGTGTCGTCGATGCGGTCAACCTGTACCACGCCGTCTTCGGTCCACTCCGCGGGGTGACAGACGAGCGTCTCGCCGTCGTCGTCCTCGCGAACGCGAGCGGTGTAGCCGTACTCGGCGAGCACCTCCCGTCGGTCGTTCCGGTAGGCCTCGCGTTCGGCGGGGTCGACCGCATCCCGCATCAGTCGCGTCAGTCGCTCGGCGCGGTCGACGACGCCTTCGGGTAGTTCCGTCGTCGGTTCCTCGGTGTCCGTGTCCGCGTCGCTGTCAGCCATCGAGTGCCTCGTTTGCTAGTTCGTCGGCGCGACTGTTTATCTCTCGCGGAACGTGGTCGATGGACCACTCCTCGAAGCGCTCCAACAACTCCCGGACCCGGACCCGCTTTTCCCGAAGCGTCGGGTCGTTGGTGTCCCACTCCCCGCGGACCTGTTTGACGATGAGTTGGGAGTCGCCCCGGACGACGACCTCGTCGAACCCGAAGTCGTCGGCGACCTCCAGGGCTCGAATCAGCGCCCCGTACTCGGCCTGATTGTTGGTCATCCGACCCATCCGCTCGCTGCCCTCGGTGGCGATGCCGTCGCTGGTGACGATGACCCAACCGGCGGCGGCGGGCCCCGGATTGCCGCGACTGGCGCCGTCGAAGTACACGTGTGCGCGTCCCCCACCGCCCTCGATGAGTCCGACCAATCGGGCGGATTCGTTGCCCTGAATGACGACCTTTTCGTCGTAGGCGACGGCGGTCGCGCCGCCGTGGCTGGCCCGCCACAGTTCGTGGTCGGTGTTCCCCGCCTCGACCTGGACGCCTGCGGATTCGAGACGCTCGCGGGCAGTTGCGGGGTCGCAGTCGATGACCGGCATCCGTTGGACCCAACCCGACTCGGAATTTATCCCTTCCGATATTCGGACGCCGCCGAGAACGGAACCGACCGACTGCGTCGGGGTGGGCTCGGATTCGTGTTCGATATTCCAAGGTTTTGGCGAGAGTTTAAGTAGGACGCTCGTTTGACTATAAAAACGCGATGACACGGCCCACCCGTCAACGGGAACGCGGCAGCGAACGTGAGGGGGAGACGACCGACACCGAAACGGGGACGGTGTGTCCGGAGTGTTCCTCGGAGAACATCGTCAAGGACGCCGACAGGAGTGAGATGGTCTGTGACGACTGTGGGCTCGTCGTGGAGGAAGACCACATCGACCCCGGCCCGGAATGGCGGGCATTCAACCACTCCGAGCGGCAGTCGAAATCCCGGGTCGGCGCACCGACGACCCAGACGATGCACGACAAGGGGCTGACGACCACCATCGACTGGAAGGACAAAGACGCCTACGGCCGCTCGATTTCCTCGAAGAAGCGCTCCCAGATGCATCGGCTCCGGAAGTGGCAGGAACGCATTCGGACGAAGGACGCCGGCGAGCGAAACCTCCAGTTCGCGCTCTCCGAAATCGACCGCATGGCGTCGGCACTCGGCGTGCCGCGGTCCGTCCGGGAAGTCGCCTCCGTCATCTACCGCCGGGCTCTCGACGACGACCTCATCCGGGGTCGCTCCATCGAAGGCGTCTCGACGGCCACGCTGTACGCCGCCTGTCGCAAGGAGGGAATCCCGCGTTCGCTCGAGGAAATCAGCGAGGTATCCCGGGTCGAGCGAAAGGAAATCGGCCGCACCTACCGCTATATCTCACAGGAACTGGGCCTCGAGATGGAACCGGTCGACCCCACGAAGTACGTCCCTCGGTTCTGTTCGGAGTTGGAGTTGAGCGAGGAGGTCCAGAACAAAGCCCACGACATCATCGAGACGACCGCTGAGAAGGGCCTGCTCTCCGGAAAATCTCCGACGGGCTATGCGGCGGCCGCCATCTACGCCGCCTCGCTGCTGTGTAACGAAAAGAAGACGCAACGCGAAGTCGCAGACGTGGCACAGGTGACCGAAGTCACCATCCGCAATCGGTATCAGGAGCAAATCGAGGCGATGGACATCCACGGCTGAGCCCCGAACGGTCTTTACCCTCGCCAACCCAACGCCGAGTATGCGCCTCGACGAGTACGTTGACGGACTCGACCGCGAGGAGTCCGTCGAGTTACGAAAGCTCGCCGAGGAGAAGTCCTACGCCATCACCGACCACCTCGACGACGCCCGGACGCGCTTCGACGAGACGCTGTCGGGCGATACGATGGTTGGGTCGACCGCGCCCTCCGTCTTCGTCGGCCGCTCGTCGTATCCCAGCGTCTCGGCGGGATTGCTCGCACCCGTCGGCGACGAGAGCGACGCCGAGTCCTACGTCACCACCGGCGAGTGGTACCGACAGGGCTACTCAATCGAGGACGTCTTCCAGAAGCGGACGGGACTGCTCAACTCCACGCGGCGCTCGAACGTCGACGTGAGCGACGTGTGGGACGGCTTCGTCGGCACCCAACGAGAGGTCGCCATCGCCGACCGCCCCGTCGACGTGGAACTGGGCCTCGACGAGTCACCGGGATTCGACCTCGACGGCTCGCTGGAAGATATCGCGGCCCCGCGCGGCCCACGTGCGTCGGCGGATTCGGCGACGCTGACGGAGAACCCCCACGTCCCTCGCGCCGTCGAGAAGACCCTCTCCGACGACGACTGGCGGGCGGAGGGCGCGATGACCTACCTCTACCGGCGCGGCTTCGACGTGTACGACATCAACAACGTGCTGTCGGTCGGCGCGCTCGGGCAAGGCGACAATCGGCGTCTCGTCCCGACGAGGTGGTCGATTACGGCCGTCGACGACACCGTCGGGAAGTACCTCCGCGGCACCATCCGCAACGCCTCGAGCATCGACCAGACGCTCGTCTGGCACAACAGCTACGTCGGCAACGACTACTGGGTAATCGCCACCCCCGGCGAGTGGGAGTTCGAGTTGCTCGAACTGAAGGCGCCCGGCTCCATCTGGAACCCCGACCCCGAGGGCCAACTGTACATGGCCGCCGACCGCGAGGGCTACGAGGGCCGCACCGACTACGTCGACGAAACCTCGGGAGCGTACTACGCGTCCCGACTGGGCGTCCTCGAGGAGTTGGCCGAACGCGACCGACAGGCGAAGGTGTTCGTCGTCCGCCACGCAACCAACGAGTACTGGGCGCCGGTCGGCGTCTGGCAGATTCGCGAGTCGGTTCGAAACGCCTTCGATTCCGAACCGGCCGTCGCCGAGACGTTCCACAGCGCCGTCCGCCACCTCGTTCCCCAACTCCCCGTCTCGCTGACCGACCTTCGACGGAAGTCGACGATGGCCGCGGGCATCCAGGCGGACCTCTCGGCGTTCGGCGGCGGAGCGACGGACTGAATACTCGCCGCTCCCGTCACCCGACAATGAGCGACCTCCTGGCCGGCCCGGTGCTGTTCGTCGTCCTGCTGTCGGTGGTCTTTCTCGCCTTCCCGTGTGCGTACCTCTACATGGCGCTGAAAGAGCGGGGCGTCTTTCAGCGCGTCTTTTCTGACTGACACGTATCGGCGCCTGCGAGTTCCGGTTCCGTACCGCTACGCAAAACGTCTTTTCGCGCGGCCACGAACGCCGTCTATGAACCTGTTTACTCCCTTCGAGAGCCGCGACGTGACGGCTCGAAACCGGGTGATGGTGTCGCCGATGTGTCAGTACTCCTGTGAGGAGGAGGACGGACTGGCGACCGACTGGCATCTCGTCCACCTCGGCAGTCGCGCCTCCGGCGGCGCGGGCATCGTGATGAGCGAGGCGACGGCCGTCACGCCACGAGGTCGCATCTCGCCGAAGGACCTCGGCATCTGGAGCGACGACCACGCCGAGGCGCTGAAACCGGTGACGGAGTTCATCGAATCACAGGGCGCCGCCTCCGCCATCCAACTGGCCCACGCCGGCCGGAAGGCCTCGACGAACCGGCCGAGCGACGGTCACGGTCCCGTCCACGGCGACCGCGGGTGGACGCCGGTCGGCCCGACCGCCGCCCCCTGGCCCTACGCCGACGACGAACCGCTTCCGACCGAACGCCTCGACACCGACGGCATCGCCCGCATCGTCGACGCCTTCGCCGACGCCGCCGCCCGGTCGGTCGAAGCCGGCTTCGACATCGTCGAGGTCCACGCCGCCCACGGCTACCTGCTCCACGAGTTCCTCTCGCCGGTGACCAACACCCGCGACGACGCTTACGGCGGCGACTTCGAGAGTCGGACCCGCCTGCTCAGAGAAGTCGTCACCGCCGTCCGGAACACGGTCCCCGAGGGGATGCCCGTCTTCGTCCGCATCTCGGCGACCGACTGGCTGCCGGACCGCGATTCGTGGAGCGTCGGCGATTCCGCACGACTGGCGCGGGACCTCGAACGACTCGGCGTCGACCTCATCGACGTGAGCGCGGGCGGCATCCACCCCGACCAACAGGTCCCCGACACCGGCGCCCACTATCAAGTGCCGTACGCCGAACGCGTCGCCGAGGGCGGCGTTCCGGTCGGTGCCGTCGGGAAAATCACGACGCCGGAGGGTGCCGACGCCCTCATCCGAAACGACCGCGCGGACCTCGCCGTCGTCGGCCGCGAACACCTCAAAGACCCCTACTTCGCGGTTCACGCCGCCGAGAAACTGGGTTACGACGCGCCGATTCCGCGGCAGTACACCCGAGGGTTCTAGTACAACGAGAGGTCGCCGGTCACCTTGTCGACGATGTTCTCCGACCCGGGGCCGACCGCGAGCGCCGTCAGCGTCCCCGGTTCCAGTTGCGTGTGGCCGGCGTCACGAATCAGCGCGTAGGGCAGGCCCTCCCGGCGGGCCGCTTCGGCGAGTTCCTGTAGCTCCGATTCACCGGAGCCCTTCAGGACGACCTTCTTTTGGCCGCCGGATTTCCACTCCCGTTGGGCGTCCGGTCCCGCGGACTCGTAGGCTTTCAGCGAGGCGTGGGCGACCTGTGCGGCGAGTTTCCCCTTGCCCATCCCGAGGTCGGTGCGGGCGACGATGGCCTGTTTCATACGGAATCCGTCGGTCCGGCCGTATTTGTGCGTGCCGACAGCGAGACGGCCGACCGGCGGATTTTAAGCCCTGTCGCCCGCTTCGACGGATATGATACTTTCCGACGGCGACATCCGTCGCCGCCTCACCGACGGCGAGTTGGTCGTCGAACCCCTCGACGACCCCGAACTGCAGATTCAGCCCGCCAGCATCGACCTCCGCCTCGGCCGAGAGTTCCTCGAATTCCAGCGGACGAACATCCCGTGTATCCACCCCAACAGCGAACAGGAAGTCGACGAGTACGTCGACGAAACCTACGTCGAGGAGGGCGATGACTTCATCCTCCACCCCGGCGATTTCGTGTTGGGAACGACCAAGGAGCGCGTCGAGATTCCGCCGGACCTCATCGCCCACGTCGAGGGGCGGTCGTCGCTCGGCCGACTGGCTGTCGTGGTTCACGCCACGGCAGGTCTTTGCGACCCCGGTTACGAGGGCCAAATCACGCTGGAGTTGTCGAATCTCGGCACGGCACCCGTCGCGCTCACACCGGAGATGCGCATCTCGCAGTTGACGTTCACCGAACTCAAAAATCCAGCCGAACGCCCCTACGGCGCCGAGCGCGGGTCGAAGTATCAGGGACAGAAAGGACCGCAGGCCTCCCGAATTCAATCCGACGAGGAGTTCGGAGGCGACCAGAAGCGATGAAGTTCATCGAGGAGGTCGTCGTCGAGGAGTTCCTCCCGACGTTCCGCTCGATGCTGGCGGGGGAACTCCGCGAGCGCGGCCTCACCCAAAGCGAGGTCGCGGAACTGCTCGGTATCAGCCAAAGTGCCGTCTCGAAGTACGCCCACGGCGACGTGGATATCAACGACGCCGTCGCCGACGACGAACGGGTCCGCGAGACCATCGAACGGCTGGCCGACGGCCTCGAAACCGGCGACATGAGCCGCGTACAGGCGCTCGTCGAGGCCGAGATCCTGATTCGAAAGCTCGAACGCGGCGACTTGCTGGCGAACCTCCACGAGGCGGCGTTCCCACCGCTCTCGGAACACGAGGGACCCCTCGACATCCACGACCCCGAAGGCGATCTGCGGACGACCGAGCGAGTGCTCTCGTCGGTCCGGCGGGGCGTCCGAACGCTGGAGAACACGAGCGGGTTCGCCGCGCTCATCCCGGCGGTCGGGTCGAACCTCGTCGAGGCGCTCCCAGAGGCCGACGGAATCGACGACGTGGCCGCCATCCCCGGCCGCATCCTCGACATCAAGGGACAAGCGACGGTTCCCGGTGACCCGGAGTTCGGCGTCTCCGAACACGTGGCGTCGGTCCTGCTCGCGGCCAGAGCGGCCGGCAGCGACGCTCGTGCGGCGCTGAACGTCCGCTACGACGACGATATCGTCGAGAAACTCGATGCGGCGGGGTACGAAACCGTCGAATTCGACGCCGAAGCCGATGTCGAGTCGGCCGTCGCCGAGGCGCTGGAATCCAACCCCCAACCCGACGTGCTGTATCAGGCCGGCGGCTTCGGTATCGAACCTGTCGTCTACCTCCTCGGTGCCGACGCCGGCGTCGTCGTCGTGACGGTTCGGGACCTCGTCTGATGGGTGTCGCCGAGTTCTACGGCCGCTGGGCGGCGCTGTACGACCGAATCGCGACCGCCCCCGGCGTCGCTCGCTGGCGCCGAGCAGCGGCCGAAGCAGCCGCTGATAGCGGCGATACGGTCGTCGAAATGGGCTGTGGAACCGGCGCGAATCTCCCGTACCTCGCAGAGCGGGTCGGTTCAGAAGGGTCTGTTGTGGGTGTCGACATCACCGGGCCGCTGTTGGACCGCGCCCGCGAACGCGTTGTTGCGTTGGACAACGTCTCGATTGTCCAAGCCGATGCGACCTGCCCGCCACTCGCCGAGGCTGACGCGGTTCTCGGCACCTTCGTCTGTGGCCTCTTCGAAGACGCGGCCGCCGTCGTCGACGACTGGTGTGACCTCGTCGGGTCGGGCGGCCGGGTCGCGTTGATGGACGCGACGGCGACCGAGACCTTCCTCGGCCGACCCCTGAACCCGTTGTTCAGGGCGTTCGTCGCGGCCGGTGCACCGGGGTCGACACCGGGGGACGTACTCCGTGCGCCGTTCGGCGGGTTCGACGGGCCGCTGACGCGTCGCGTCGAGGCCTCCCGGACGGCGCTTGCCGCACGCACCGACGACCGCCGCTACGAGACGTTCGCTGCTGGGTTCGTCGGACTGCTGTCGGGACGAGTCCGATAGCGCGTCGAGTCGGCACCGTTTTCCCCCAATCGGCCGACGAGACCGTATGGAACGACGGGTCCTCGTGGGTGGGTTCACGACCGCTCTCGCGGTGGTGGTGGTGGTTCTCGGCAGTTTCCTCCTCGGGCGGGACCTCGTCGCGGCGGTGCTGTTCGCGGCGCTGCCGGGCGGAATCGTCGCCGGCCTGCTCTCCCGCGAGTCCGGCCACGTCGGGTCGGGTGCCCGAGCCGGCGCCTACGGCGGGGTCGTGGCCTTTCTCGGGTTCGTCGCTGTCGGAGCGGTCCAGACGATTCTCGGTGGTGACCTCTCGGTTCTGTTCCTCGGGGTGCAGACGGTGTTGGTCGCCCTACTGGTGGTGCCGATTCACGCGGCGGTCGGCGCTGGCGGTGCCGCCGTCGGCGTCAGAATACGGCGCGCGATGGGTCGGGAGACGGCGCTGTAGTGGCTACGGCGCCTCGCCGTCGGGCGTCGGGAGCGCTCGCAACTCCCGCGGCGGGACGAGGAAGTTTCCCCGACGCTTGACGAAGATGTACCGGAGGATGCCGTTGTTGACGCGCTGGCGAATCGCCGGCGTCTCCTCGGTGATGTCCGCACCGTTCATCGCCTCACGAACCGCCTCGAACGTCGAGATGCCCTGTTGAAGGCTGGGGAAGTGGAGGCTGGCGACGCCGTCGTCGGTCGACTCGACGTGCCGACGGAGCGTCAGGACGTTGCCCTCCTCGTCGCGGTTGGCGCGGGCCATCTTCTGGGCGTGGCCGACGGCGCCGTGTTCCCGCGCCTGTTCGACGAGTGCTTCGAGGTCCTCGGCGACGACGCCGCTGTGGTCGCCGACGTTGTTGCCGACGCCCTCGACGTCGCCGACCTGGTGGGTCCCGAACAGTTTCTTCACCATGCTGTCGTGGTCGTTGTCGCCGTACCAGCGGTCGAGTCGCTGGTGGAGTCGCGAGACGTGTTTCGTCGTGCCGCCCTCGAAGGGGCCGTCGTCGATGGTGATGAACGCCTCGGAGGCCTGATTGCCGGCGAAGCCGGCGTTGAACCCCATGAACAGTTTCGACGCCTCCGGCACCTGCGTCCCCTCGGGAATCCCGTCGACTTCGTCCTGTTTCTCGGCGGGCATGCCGGGGGCGATAAAGCCCGTCCGCCGGGAGCGGACGGTTCCCGGGAACGGAACTGCGTCGACGCCGTTTGCGGTCTCTTGGTCGCCGAACAGCGCCTCGTCGGCCTCCATCACTACGTCGGCGCGGTCGGAGGCGAGATGGATGTGTACGTCCTGGGTGTCGAACTCCGGTTCTTCGAAGTCCGACAGCGCCCGCGGTTGGGGGAGGTCGACGCCCTCGGGGGCGGCCCCGTAGCGCTCGAAGTACGACGGCGAGTAGCCGACGGAGAAAATCAGCCCCGCGGGCGAGCGCTCGTAGGCGCGGTCGAGGACCGCGAGGGCGTCTTCGACCTGCTGGCGGTCCGAATCGGTCGGTTCGCCCTCGGCATCGAGGTTCACGTACAGGAAGATGTGGTGTTTGGGGAGGGCGTGGTTGCCGTGTTCGTCGGTCTCCAGAACGTCGTTCCAAGCGTGTTGGCGGCGCGGGAGCGTCGAGGGGTCCTCGACGCCGGCCGGAACCGGCTCCTCGCCGGCGAAATCTAGACACGCCGAGAGGCCCGCGGTGCCCCCGACGGCGACGGCGGCCTTCAGGAAGTGCCGGCGCGTCGGCGCGTAGCGCTGGGTCATTGGTCGGTTTAGTGACCCGGTGCCAAAGCGGGTTTTGGTTCGAACGACGAACGCCTCACCCGTATCGGTCGGCGTGGACAGCGCAGAAGGGTGGGTCGCGCAGTTGGGCGTTCAGGAGGGCAGGCTGGCGGTGGGCGTCGTACAGGCGGCAGTCGGGGTCGGCACAGAACGCCTCGCCGGTTTCGAGGTAGTGAGACGCCGCCAGCACGTACCCTTTCAGCACGTCGGTCGTTCGCGAATCGTCGGCGACGAGGAACTCGCCGTCGACCTCGTTTTCGAGCACCTCCCGCGGCGGTGTGTCTCCGGAAACGAGGGCGTGTTTCTGTTTGGCCTCGTAGTAGGCCTCGGGTTTCGCGGGCGCCTCGTACAGCCCTGGCACCGAGAGCACGGCCGGCTGTCCGAGGACGGCCACGCGCTTGTGCCAGCGGCCGTCGTGGTCGCCCCACGTCCCGAGGACGCGGTCGAGGAGAGGGACGTGGAGATGGTCGAGACCGCTCTCGTCGGGCAGTCGCTTCCGGAGGGCGTCCTGTATCGCCAGCCCGTCGTAGATGACGCCGCCGGCGCGCTCTGGGTGTTCGAGGGCGCGCTGTTCGTACCGGACGATGCCGAGCATGTCGGTGCCCGTCTCGCGGTCGTACGGCGACAGCACTCGCGCAGCCGCGAACTCGCGGGCCAGTTCCTCCCCGGCCACGTCGCCGAGCAGGCGGTCGTCGACGGTCACCTCGGCGTCGATTCGCTCGTCGAGCCACGCCGCGATGGCGTCGGCATCGGCTTCTGTCGTCGGGGCGCGATACAGTGTGACCCGGTCGACCATTCCTCAGTCGTCGGCGGGTTCCGGCGACCGACTCGTCAACTCGACCTCGGGGGCGTCGACTTCGAGTTCGTCGAGGGCGACCTGTGCGGCGCGCTTCCCGGAGAGCAGCATGGCGCCGAAGGTCGGGCCCATCCGTGGGAGACCGTACGTCGTCGCCGTCGCCATCCCAGTGACGACGAGGCCGTCGTGGGCGAGACCGGTGTGTTCGACGACGGCGTCCTCGCTCTCGCCGACCCACATCGAGTCGTGTCCGGGTGAGTCGTGGCCGGGAGCGCCGTAGCTGTCGTCGCCCGTGTTGTCCATGCCGGTGTTGTGTTCCTCGGCGTGTTCGATGCCAGGGGCGTTGAGGACGCCGCGTTCCTGCAGTTTCGAGACCGCGACGGCGTCGTGACCCGTCGCGTCGATGACCAAATTCGCCTCGACGGCGATGGGGTCGACGCAGGTGATTTCCCGCGGCAACGCGTGGACCGGTGTCCAGTTCATTACAATGCCGCCGACGCGGTGGTCCTCGCGGATGACGATGTCGGTGAATTCCGTCATGTTCTGCATCTTCGCGCCCGCATCGCAGGCGGCCTTGATGAGTCCCGAACACGCCTCGGGGCCGTTGGCGACGTACAGTCCCTCGCTGTCCTGGGAGCGCTTGAAATCCACGTCGAGGTCCTCGAGGACGTTCTGTGCGGGGTCCCGGACGGTGACTTTGTTCATCAGGAAGCCGCCCAGCCAGAAGCCGCCGCCGAGGTAGTTGTTCTTCTCGACGACCATCGTCTGGACGCCGCGCTCGGAGAGTTCCTTCGCCGCCATCAGTCCGGAGGGGCCGCCCCCGACGATGATGACGTCCGAATCCGAGAAGTCCATGAACTCCTCGGTCCACTCCTGTCCGATTGCTCGTGTCACTTCCGCCTCTCCCACGTCGGAGAACTTGCCGAACTCGCTCATACAACTGAGTAGTATTTTCTGGTAATACTAAGCCGTTGTGGTCGATAGCGTTCTTGGTAGCAGCGCGCTCACAAGATGATGATGGCTTGCGAGAGAAGCGCGATTGCGGTGCCCACACCGAGAAGTGTCGCGTTCGCTCGGGGGTTCGCCGCCGGCGTGAGGTCGAAACTGTGGTGCCACCCCGACAGCGGAGCGAACGGCCGGACGCCCATCGGCGTGATGCTGTCGGCCAGCAGGTGCGAGACGAGCGAAACCGCGACCGCGCTTCCGAGGGCGCCCCCGAACGCTAGCGCCCGATCGAAGCCGCTACCGACAGCGACGCCGACGCCGACGCCGACTGCCGAACACGTAAGAAGGAACCAGACCGTGTGGGTCGGCCCGCGGTGGTCGATGGGGAGCAGTTCGTCGGCGTCGGGCAGCGTTGCGACTGCAATTGCAACGGCGAAGCCGACGGCGGCGAGTGCGGGGTCGCCGCGTGCCGTCAGTACGGCTCCGAGAGGCGCGTAGGCCAACAGAGCCGCACCGACGTGTCCCCAGCGGTACATACGATGTATCCGGTGCCGAGGAAATGAAGCCCTTCCGGGAGCGCTTCGTAAGGATTACGACGGGAACCCGCGAAGACCGGGGTATGAGCGACAACGGCGACGAGGAGGCCGAGGAAGCCGAACCGGCGGTCGAACTCGGCGAGGGTGCCAGCGTCGAAGGCGCACCACTCGCGCGGGTCGCCTCCCGGCTCCACTACGCCATCGAGAAGAGCGAAGTCGACCGACGCGAGGGGGAGACGACCATCCGGACGCCCGACGGCCCCCGCGAGTTGGGTGAGATACTCGAGGAGAGCGACGAGGTGTACTTCGACACCCGACAGTCCTTCGAGACGGCCGTCCGCGATGTCATCGGAACCGGGCCGATTCCGACCGCCGACGGCGGCAGCGACGCGGGGACGGACCCCGACGCCGACGCCAACGCGGAACCCGACGACGAGGACGGCGGCTTCGAGTTCTCCGAAGAGGAGTGATCCGACTCGAACCCTTCTGGTCGGAGCCGACGCAGTAACTTCGTCATCGGCCGCTTCGTCGGCATCGCCCCGGACGACGAGGCGTGGGCGGGCACCGTCGCCGACACCGGCGAACTCGTTTCTGAGTTCTTCGAGCGGGTGTAGCGGTCGCGACGGAAACAACGACGCTTTGTGAACGCGGCCGCAGGCCCGAGTATGCGCGAGTCCCATCCGATAGAGGCCGCCGTCGGCATCGCATACTACGTCTCCGAGGCCGACGGCGTCGGCGGCCACCTCCGGGACCGCCCCGAGGACTTCCGCGTTCGGGAACGGGAGGCCTTCGGCGCGGACGTCCACCCGCTCGACGCCGAAACGGGGTCGTACCCGCATCTCGTCTTCCGAGCGACGCTTCGGGGCTGGGACACCAACGACTTCGCCTCGGCGCTGTCGAACGAACTCGGAATCAGCCGAGAGCGAGTGTCGTGGGCCGGCACGAAGGACAAACACGCGGTCACGACACAGCTGTTTTCGGTGAAACGGCCCGAGGGGAACGATTTGCCGACGTTCGACGGCGTCGACATCGAGGTGCTGGGGCGGGCCGGCCGGCCCGTGCTGTTCGGCGACCTCGTGGGCAACGAGTTCGAACTCGTCGTTCGGGACGCCGAGCGACCGGAGAACGCCGAGGCAATCGCCGCGGAACTGCGAGCCTTTGCGGCCGACGGCGAGGGCGACGCCGAGTCGGTCGCCGTCCCGAACGTCTTCGGCCAACAGCGCTTCGGGTCGAAACGCCCCATCACACATCGCGTCGGCCTCGACATCGTCCGCGGCGACTGGGAGTCCGCCGCGGTCCGGTACGTCTGTGAGGCCGGTGACCGCGAACCCAAATCGACACAGGAGGCACGGGAGTACGTCGGCGAGACACGCGACTGGGAGGCGGCGCTGGACAGACTTCCGAGGCGGCTTCGCTTCGAACGCGCCATCGCTGCCCGACTGGCCGAAGGCGCCGACGGCCCCGCCGACTACCGGGAGGCCCTCGAACGCCTGCCGACGAACCTCCAGCGGATGTTCGTCAACGCGGCCCAGTCGTACGCGTTCAACCGCATCTGCTCCGAGCGCCTGCGTCGCGGGCTACCGTTCGGCCGACCCGTCGCCGGTGACGTGGTGTGTTTCTCCGACGACGACGGACTGCCGGACCCCGGACGGACGCAACTCGTCGACGAGGGTCGCCTCGAGACGGTGCGGCGACACTGCGAGCGCGGCCGTGCGTTCGTCACCGCGCCGCTTCTCGGCACCGAAACGGAGTTCGGAAGCGGCGACCCGGCGGCAATCGCCCGGTCGGTCTTCGAGGACATCGGCATCGAACCCGCGGACTTCTCTCTGCCCGGGGAGTTCGATTCCTCGGGCACCCGGCGGGCGATTCGCGTCGAGACGACGCTCGACATCGACACCGACCCACTGACGCTTCGGTTCTCGCTACCGAAGGGGAGCTATGCGACGGCGGTGGCTCGGGAGTTCCTGAAGACCGACCCCGAGAACCTCGCCTGAGAGGCGGATTCGCGCTTAGCGGCGCCCAAACGAACATTGGGCCGAGCGAGGGAGTCAAGTGGGAGGGGGATTATGTGAACCGTATGTCGAATCAGCCCATCAACCGACCGAACGTCCCCGTACGTGACATCGAGGGGTCGTGGGTCGTCGTGGCCATCGGGCTGTGTCTGTCGCTCTTTGGGGGGTGGCACGTCTTCACGTCCGGTGTTCCAGGGGGTGTCCTCGAGTCCGGCTCGACGCTCTTCATCAACGTCGGCCTGCCGGTGGTGGCGGTCGGCGTCATGCTGTATGCGGCCCGAAAGTCCCCTACCCGAGAGTGGACGGTCGCTCGGTGGATGTTCGGCGGTATTCTCGCGCTCGGAACGCTCGCGGCGTGGGCCAGCGCCGAATCCCTCATCGCTGGAGAGTTTATGGCCGCCCGTGGGACGCTGTTGTTGGGTGCGAACCTCGGCATCCTCTTCGGCGTCGTCACCGGCGTCAACCGTGCGCGAGCGAAACAGAACGCGGAACTCGCCGAACGCGAGCGCGCCCAGCGGGAGGGGATGGCGTTCCTCAATCACCTGTTGCGTCACCACGTTCTCAACGGGATGACCATCATCAACGGCTACACGGACGAACTCCGCGAGGAGGACGTCTCCTCGGAACACATCGAGGTCATCGAGCGCCAGAGCGAGCGCATCGTCACGCTCGTCGAGAACGTCCAGACGCTCGTCCAGTCGCTGTCCGGGGACCCGGAGGCGAAACCGGTCGACATCGCAGACGTGGCCGACCGCGCCGTCGCCGACGCCCGCGAGACGTACCCGAACGCGAGTTTCGAACTCGAGGCCGACTCGGCGACCGTCCGGGCCGACGACTTCCTCCGGTCGGTGCTCGACAACCTCCTCGCGAACGCCGTCGAACACCACGACGGTGAGCCGTCGGTCCGGGTCACCGTCGAGACCGGCGACCCGACGGTCCTGCGGGTCGAAGACGACGGCCCCGGCATCCCCGAGGACATTCGGCAATCCTTCACCGAGAAAGACGACATGGCGACCGGCGTCGCCGGCGACGGTCTCGGTCTGTATCTCGTGCATACGCTCGTGACGAACTACGGCGGCGAGGTACGCATCGCCGACAACGACCCCCGCGGAACCGTCGTCACGGTCGAACTGCCGCGGGCCTGAGCGAGTTCCGAACCGCCCCGCTTATCGGCGTTCGTTGCCTTCCGTCCCACATGGAGTGTCGGTGCTGTGGAACGCCGCTGGAACGCCCCGGCGACTACTGTCTGGTTTGCCGGAGCGAGAACGCCGACACCGTCGTCATCGACTGTGACCGCGAGCGTGCGACCGTCACCGCGCTGTTGGACGACGACATCGTCTCCCAGCGAACCGTCACGACGCGCCCCGAAAACGACCAGCGGTGGGCGCCGACGGAACTCCGCAACTACGCGGGTCGCATCGCCGACGAGATACGGCGCAAGCGTCCCGAGGAGGTGTACGCCACCGGCGACCGCGAAGTCGTCCGGGCGGTTCGCAGCGAAGTCCACTATCCCTTCTATCGCGTCGCCGACGACGATCCAATCGAGGCCGTCCGGCGCAAGCGCGGCGAACCCACCCTCGAGGTTGTCGAGGCCTCCACCGAGGAGAAACTCGGCGGCAGCCACTCGACGCTCATCGGCGGCCGCGACGGACGGAAGGTAATCGACACCGTCGCGGGCCACCCCCACGTCAAGAAAATCATCCCCGGCCCCATCGACGCCGGAGGGTCGGGCTCGCGAACGGGCGTCCGGGCGAAGGCGACCCGCGCCGACGACACCGGCAACGTCCGACTGCTCATCCGTGACGGCTCCAGCGTTCAGGAGAACCGCGTCGTCACGACCGCGAGCGAACGCGAGACCGGCGAGTACGTCCGCGCGGACCTCAACGACGCCCTCGTCGAAGCCGAACTGAAGGATTAACTCGGGCCGGCCTCGCTCTGGACGAGCCAGCCGCCCTCGATGCCGCAGGCCTCCCTGACTTCGTATTCGATGTCGGTGTCCTCGCCGACCACCGAACCGCCCTCGACGGCCTCGATGCGGAGCGGCACGTCGAGGTTGCTGCCACAGCAGCCGACGCCGACGAACTCCTCGAGAACGTCGCCCACTGCGATGCGATCGTTGGTCTTCCGTAAGTACGCACGGAACGACGGCTTCTCGACCTGGAATCGGCCCCACTCGCTGAGGTCGGCCGGATACGA
Organism: Natronomonas gomsonensis; assembly: GCF_013391635.1. GTDB lineage: Archaea > Halobacteriota > Halobacteria > Halobacteriales > Haloarculaceae > Natronomonas > Natronomonas gomsonensis_A. The sequence continues at coordinate 1,095,171 of NZ_JACAWU010000001.1, forward strand.
CACCACGAGTCGGTCGGCCGTCTCGGTTTCTCCCATACTGGATTTCGGGGACGGACGTAAAAACCGCTGTCGCCGGCTACCGCGAAACGTGAGACTTATCCGTTCGCTGGGTGGAACGTATGATACTATGGCCAAGAAGGGTACGACCGGGAGCGCCGGCCGCTTCGGCGCCCGCTACGGGCGCGTCGCACGGCGCCGCGTCGCCGACATCGAAGGCGAGATGGAGAATTCACAGGTCGACGGTGACGACGTCAAACGCGTCGGGACGGGCATCTGGGTGAACGAGGAGACCGGTGAGAAGTTCACTGGCGGCGCCTACAAACCGCAGACCCCCGCCGGCAAGACCGTCCGCCGCTCCATCCGCGCGGCGCTCGGCGAAGACGAGGAGTAGGCTCATGAGCTACAAGTGCTCCCGCTGTAAACGCGACGTCGAACTCGACGAGTACGGCGGCGTCCGCTGTCCGTACTGCGGCCACCGCGTCCTGCTGAAGGAGCGGAGCCGCGACATCAAAGAAGTCGACGTACAGTAAGCGGCCGTGCACGACGCGGAACTGGTTTTCGACTACGACACGCCCGAAGCGGCCGCGCTAATCGCCGACAGCGTCGGCCAGGAAATCGGCGAAATCGAGGGCGACCGCACGACCGCCGCCGTCAGTCGAGACGGCTGCCGACTCCGAATCGACATCGACGCCGACGACCTCGTCGCGCTGCGAGCCGGGTTGAACACCTGGACAACGCTCATTGAGGTCGCCGAGCGGAGTATGAAGGCCGGTCGTTGAACGCGCGAAAGCCGAAAGCGTGGCTTTTTCAGTATTCATCCCGACGGTCGGTGTATGCAGGGTAATCTACCGCCTGAGGCACAGGAGAAAATCGAGGAACTCCAAGACCTTCAGGAGACCGCACAGCAGGTCGCACAGCAGAAACAGCAGGCCGAAACGCAACTGCAGGAGTCGAAGACGGCGCTGGAGACCCTCGACGACATCGAGGGCGACACGAAGATGTACCGAGAGGTCGGCGAACTGCTCGTCGAGACGGAGTACGACGAGGCCTACGACAACCTCGAGGAGAAGGTCGACAGCCTCGAAGTCCGCACCCAGACCCTCCAGAAGCAGGAGGACCGCGTCCAAGAGCAGTTCGAGTCCCTCCAAGAGGAACTCCAGCAGATGCTGCAGGGCGGCGCAGGCGGCGGCCCGATGGGTCCCGGCGGCCCGGGCGCCGGCGGCGCGTAACGACGTGACCGACGAATCGAGCGGCGAGCCGAGCGACGAGGAGGTCGTCGAAGCCGCCTCCGACGCCGCCGAGGGGGTCGTCCTCTCGCGGTACAAGCAATCGGCGGTGACCGACCTCGACGTGACCGTGCGGTTCGAGGACGGCGTCCTCGAAGTCGACGTGTACCTCAACGCACCCGAGGAACCCGACCCCGAGGACGTGGTTCAGGAGGCCATCGAGGCCGCCGAGGCGGCCGTCGACGAACTGTTCGAGGACGCCTAACTCCTCGCTTTTCGCGGTCGATGCGTGTGTAGCGGCCGCTGTCTCTCGGCGATACTGTTTTGTACGACAACGTGATACGATGTATACATGCCCTCGATAAGCGCTCGAGTCCCCGACGACGAAAAGGAGGCGATAGAGGAGGTCGCAGCGTTGTTGGAGGAGGACCGAAGCACCACGATTCGGAAGGCGCTCCGGGAGGGATTGACGGAACTCCGGATTCGCGTGGCGGTCGAGCAGTATCAGTCCGGTGAGGTGTCGGTCAACGAGGCGGCGCGTATCGCTGGCGTGAGCCTCGCCGAGTGGCTGGAAATCGCAAGAGAGCGAAACCTCACGTCGCAGTTGACGCCGTCCGACCTCGAAGCGGACGCTGACGCGGCGCGGGACCTGTAGATGCACATCTACGCGGACGCGAGTACGCTCATCGCGCTCGGGACGGTCGGGGAACTGGACCGACTCGGCGTTTTCGACGGCCATCTCGTCATCCCCGAACGAGTTCGGACGGAGGTGACGACGCAACCGGCCGCGGAGAACCTCCGACGGTTCATCGAGGAACTCGAAGACACGCGGGATAGCACTCCCGAGGCGATAGCCGCGACGACGAGGGGGCGTGCGAAGGCGGTACTCGACGAACCAGAACCCAACGGCGACACCGAAATCATCGCCGGCGTCCTCGCGAAGACCGACCGAGACGAGCCGGTAGCGGTCGTTTCCGACGACAAGCGCGTCCGGACGGTTGCGGACGGATTGGGCGCGACGGTCACCGGAACAATCGGTGTCGTCGTCCGGAACGTGGCCGAGGGCGAACTCACCGCCGACGAAGCGAAGGCGCTCGTGCGCCGACTCGACGACCACGGGCTCCACATGACCGGCGAACTTCGGGAGACGGCCGACGACCTCATCGACGAGGCGAGTTAACTGGCCAAAAGGAACACCAAGAGACTCACCGCCATCGACCCGCCGAGCACCACGAGCAGCAGCGCACCGCCCATCTGTATCATCGCGTTGGCCGTCGAGGCGAGCGTCTCGGTGCGGTCGTTGCCGAACACCGTCACCTCGGCGTGTTCGACGGCCATGCCCGCCTCGACCGGTTCGCAGTCGGCGACGGCCTCAGAAACGAGGTCCTCGACGAGAGCGACGAGCTCGTCCGTGTCGATGGCGCCGCCGACCTGATTGTCCGCCTCCATCGTGTTGACGATGTGTGTGTCCGTCGTCATCACCTCGACGGCGTCGGCGTCGACCGCCGCGAGCAGTTCCTCGCGGAGTCCGGGTTCCATGTTGTTGCCGTCGACGAGGACGTAGGCGGTGCGGGTTCGGTCCTCGCCGTCGCCGACCTCGAAGACGGCCACGCGGACGCCGAGGGGCCCGATGCCGTCGTTCGGCTCCCAGTCGGTTTCGTCCCACGCGACGCCGACTCGAAGGGGCTGGCGTTCGGCATCCGAGAGACGCTCGCCGAGGCGACCCGCCGCTGTCATCATGTCGAAGGAGCGCTTCGACCCGGGGACTACGTGACCGAGGTCATCGCCCGCGAGGCCGTCGTTGCAGTTGTGGGCGTCGACGAGCATGACGTTTCGAATCCCGGAGACGCGTGCTTCGGCTGCCGTCGAGAGGCCGACGGAGAAGTCGATATCGTCGGCGAAGGCCGGGGCGTGGGTACCGACGACGAGGGCGTCCTCGCCGATTGCCTGTCCGAGCAGTTTCGACTCGCCTTCCTGCTCTCGAAGGCCTCGCGTCGCCTCGCTTGCGTAGTCGATTCGGTCGTGGGCCGTTTCGGCGGCCTCGAGGATGGTGTCGACTTCCCGTTCGGTGACGAGGTTGAAATCGTGGCCGGCGGTGGCGTGCGGCGGGAAGGCGAGGCCGTCGGTCGAGCGAGCGACGCGCTCGGGGAGGTTGCCACCGCCGATTTCGCCCATCGGTCCCGGGTGTATCATCGGCACGACGAACCGGGCCTTCTCGGTGCCGTCGTCGCGTCGAACCCCGAGGACGGTGACGGGGACGACGGCGTCCTCGCCCAACTGGCCGAAGAACTCCTCTAACTCGCGGGAGCCCTCGGCGATGTGGCCGATGAAGCCGCCGACGAAGTCCAACACGGACACGCCGAGGTTGCGCCGCCACGGTCGGTCGATGGTAATCAAGAAGAGCTGGACTGCGAGGGCGTACACTACACAAATCGCGCCGAGGACGGCGAAGTCGGCCGGTCGAACCCCGAGCAGCTCCGGTGGCGCGACCGCCGAGCGGGCGAGGTAGGTGTCGACGAGCGGGCCGCCAACGTCGAGATAGCGTGCGGCGCCGCTGTAGACGAACACGAGGACGGCGGCGACGAGGGTCTGGATGCTCGCGGGAACGGTAGCGACGAGAAGCGACCGTCGTGAGACGGCCATGACGACGAACAACCGGACGCCGAAGACGACGCCGAGCGCCATGATGAGCGCCTCGACGATGAACGCCTGTCCGAAGCCGGCGATGACCGCCACGAGCGCCGCGACGACCACGATGGCGACGACGAGCACCTCACAGGCGAGTGCGAGCAGCGCCGAGCGGTTGTAGGTCAACCGCCCGCCGAGTCGGCGGTCGACCCACGGGGTGGTGAAGGCGGCGACGACCGTCGGCACGCCGATGTACACCATCCCCTGATAGGCATCGTTGAGGGCGAACTGCGAATCGAAGGCGGCCAATCCGGCGACGGCCGCGACGAGCAGGGACAGAAAGAGACTGGCCGACCAGTCGGGTGCGCGGAAGACGAACCGCGACAGCGAGGCCAAATCGCCCTGCGTCCGTGTCATTGTCCCGACAGGGGGTCGCAGCGCGGTTAAAACGCTCGGAGGGGAGTTACGCGCTCTCGCAAACCGCGATGAAGTTCTCGAACACCTCTTCGCCGCGTTCGGTGTGGGCGACTTCGGGATGCCACTGGACGCCGTAGAGGTTCCGGTCGGTGTCGCTCATCGCCTCGACGCCGCAGACGTCGCTTTTCGCAGTGCGGACGAACCCCTCGGGCACTTCTTTCACCTCGTCGGCGTGGCTGGCCCACACCCGGGTTTCGGGTGCCAGCGACCCGACGAGGGGGTCGTCGTCGTCGGTGATCTCGACGGTCACGTCGGCGTAGCCGCCGTAGTCGCCGGATTCGACGCGGCCGCCTAACTCGTCGGCTATCAACTGCATCCCGAGACAGATACCGAGAACCGGTACGTCGCCGTCGAGGTAGTCGGCGGAGTGGCCGATGCGGTCCATCGAGGGGCCGCCGGAGAGGACGATGCCGTCGGCGTCGACGTCCTCTGGTGGCGTCTCGTTGTCGACTATCTCGGTGTCGATGCCCAAATCGCGGAGAGCGCGGTGTTCAAGATGGGTGAACTGCCCGTGGTTGTCGACCACGACGATTCGCGTCATTGAGTGTGCGTATCGCGTCGGCGCGTAAAAAGGGTCTGAAACGACGACCGGCCGTTCCGGGCCGTCATCGTTCCGATTCGACCGGCGAAGCGCTCCGTGACTCGGCGGCTACTCGAAGTCCGCCTCGCGGTCCTCGATGAACGCTGCCATCCCCTCCCGCTGATCGTGTGAGCCGAAGAGGCTCGCGAAGGCTCGCTTCTCGTAGGCCAACCCCGCCGCGAGCGGCCCTTCGTGGTGTTGGTTGATGGACTGTTTGGCGGCCCGAACCGCGAAGGCGGGTTTCGCCGCGAGTTGGCCGGCCAACTCCGCGACGCGGGCGTCGAGTTCGTCGTCGGGGACCACCTCGCCGAACAGTCCCTCGCGTTCGGCCGTTTCGGCGTCGAGGCGTTCACCGAGGAAGATCATCCGACGGGCGGTTTCGTCGCCGACGAGTCGGGGGAGGCGCTGGGTCGCCCCCCAACCGGGGATGATACCGAGGTCGATCTCGGTGTTGCCGATGAGCGCGCTCTCGGCGCCGACCCGGAGGTCACAGGCCAGCGCCATCTCACAGCCACCGCCGAAGGCGTAGCCGTTGACCGCGGCGACGGTCGGTGCCGGAAACGCCTCGAGGGCGTCGGCGACGCTGTGGCCGAGTTCGCCCCACTCCTGTCCCTCCTCGGGGGACAGCGACTGCATGTACTTGATGTCGGCGCCCGCGATGAACGACTCCCCGGCCCCGGTCAACACGAGTGCGCGGGCGCCGTCGTTGGCCGCAGCCGCCAACGCCTCGTTCATCGCTTCCAGCGTCTCGACGTTCAACGCGTTGAGCGCGTCTGGTCGGTCGACAGTCAGCGTCGCCACGTCGCCGTCCCACTCGAGTCGTACGGCTTCCCACGTCATGACACATCACACGAAGAGACCGAAGAAAGGCGTTTGGTTCGGAAACCATCATGTCGGTGTCGAGACCCCGGCTTCGGGGCGGTAGCGGTCGACCCGGTGGCCGTCAGTCGTCGGCCAGAACGGGCGTCTCCTCGTCGGCGAGCAGGCGGTCGAGGGCGTCGACCATCGCTCGCACGGAGGCCGTCGTGATGTCGGAATCCGAAGCGGCGACGGTGACCGTCCGGTCGCCGCGGGACATTTCCACCTCGACGGTGACGACGGCGTCGGTGCCGCCGGTGATGGCGTCGACGTGGTATGATTCCAGTTGGGCGTTTGCGGCCGCACCCAGCGCCGAGCGGACGGCGGCAATGGCCGCATCGACGGGCCCGGAACCGGTCCCCGAGGCGACCCGTTCCTCACCGTCGACGGTCAGTCGAACCGAAGCGGTCGGTGTCCCGCTGCCGGAGGCGGCGGTGAGGTCGACCAACTCGACGCGGCGGTCGTACTCTCGGCCCTGGACCTCCTCGGCGATGGTCAGGAGGTCGGCGTCGGTGATGCGCTTGCCGCGGTCGCCGAGCGCCTTCACGCGGGAGACGACCTCCGCGAGTTCGTCGTCGGTGACCTCGATGTCGTGTTCGGAGAGAGCGGCCTCGACGCCGGCGCGACCGGCGTGTTTCCCGAGGACGAGACGACGCTCACGGCCCACCTTTTCGGGTGGGTATGGCTCGTACATCGCGTCGTCTTTCAGCGTGCCGTCGGTGTGGATGCCGGATTCGTGGGTGAAGGCGTTCTCACCGACGACGGCCTTGTTCGGCGCCAGCGGCACGCCGGTCGACGAGGAGACGAGTTGCCCGAGGTCGTACAGTTTCTCGGTGTCAAGCGTCTCGACGCCGTAGCCGTGGTCCAAGGCGATGGCGACCTCCTCGATGGCGACGTTACCGGCGCGCTCGCCGATGCCGTTGATGGTGCCGTGGACGAGGTCGGCGCCCGCGGCGACGGCGACGAGGGTGTTCGTCACCGCCAACCCGAGGTCGTCGTGGGTGTGTGTCGACGTTGGGCCGAGTTCGGAGAGCCGGCTATAAATATCCAACATCCGGTCGGGCGTAGCGTGGCCGACGGTGTCGGGCGCACAGATGCGGTCGGCGCCGGCGTCCATCGACGCGCCCATCAACTCCTCGAGGAACTCGATATCGGCGCGAGAGCCGTCCTCGCCGAGGACCTCGACCCACAGCCCGTGGTCCTTGGCGTACTCCACGAGTTCGACGGTCTTTTCGACGACGTTCTCGTGGGTGGTGTCGAGTTTCTCCTCGACGTGGCGGTCGCTGGCGGGCACGACGAGGTTGACGCCGTCGACATCGCAGTCGAGCGCGAGGTCGATGTCGTTTTTGACGCCGCGGGCGAAACTCGTCACGCGGGCGTCGAGTCCGAGGTCGGTGACCCGCGAGATGGTTTCGCGTTCGCCCGCACCGGTGCAGGCGCTGCCGGCCTCGATGACGGCCACGTTGGCGTCGTCGAGTGCCAGTGCGATGTCTGCCTTCTCGTCGGGCGACAGCGAGATGCCCGGTGCCTGTTCGCCGTCGCGTAGCGTGGTGTCTAGGAACTGTACCTCGCAGTCTTCGAGGGGAGCAGTCGCTGGGTGGTCCCCGAATAGCGTTGTCACGGTAGAATCCTCTGTGTTAGATAAGCGGTCGAATTTCTCGACCAGCCGCCGCGTGGCGACTTACTCTATCCTCTGCCGTATTGGTGTTCGGCATGGGTACAAGAGACACATTGGCGTCGGGGTTGATTAAGTTGCGGGTTCGCGCACGATTTCGGGCGACCGCCGAAATCCGGCTACAGCCCCTCGATTCGGACGGCGTCGCCCGATTCGACGCCGTCGGCCGCACCGGCCGGCAACTCGACGACCGTGTCCGCCCTCGCCCGACCGCGGCCAGTCCACGCCGAGAGGCGCTTTACCGCCTGTACCTCGTCGTCGACGACCCAGACGGCATCGATGTCGAAGGGGACACACAGCATGTGCAGGCCGCGTTTCGTCGCTCGACCGAACGGAAACACGAGCGCGTAGTCGTCCGGTATCGACCGCCTGAACATCAGGCCGAGTCCCTGCGAGAGGAGGCCGTCGGCTACGTCGACCTCGCTCGCGAGGACCCGTTCGGTTCCGTCGGTTTCGTGGACGACGCGCACGCCGTCGGCTGCGTCGGCACCCGATAAAAAGTCACGCCCGGTTTCGCGATTCGACGCCGGGTCAGCGACCGACGACGCGTTCGACGTTCGGTTCGATTCGGAAGTGCTTCCCGCCGCGGGCGATGTCGAAGCCCATGAAGACGAACAGCAGAGCGCTGACACAGGAGACGGCGAACAGCGCGGTTTCGCTCGTCGTCGCGGTGCCGGCGAGGACGTGGGGAAGGTAGGTAGCCGGCAACAGCGCCGCGAACAGCAGGTAGGTCGCGGCCGCAAACCCTCGCCACGGGACCGTGAGGGGACCGACGGACAGTTCCGCGAGGCTTCCCGCGAGCAGGGCGGCGACGCCCGCGAGCACCATCAGGGCGATTGGCGTCGACACGAGGGCGCCGACGCCGAAGGCCGCGAGGAAGGCGGCCACTATCACGAGGTCGAAGGCCCCGAGATAGCGGAAGGAGGACTGTTTCATGCCTGCTGGGTTCGGCGGCAATCGTGTTAGGCCTTTGCCGACCCAAGGTTGAACTCCGACGACGCCTCACTCCGGTCATGGAGAAGACGCCGAAGGGCACCTCGGTCGGCGTCGACGACCCCTACGCCGTCGTCGAGCGCTGTGACTTCCTCACCGACGACGGCCGCTGTCGGTACGCCGCCGAACACGGCCACAACGACCCCGAGTTCGCCCGCAAGCGCCACAAAGACGATTTGCGGTGTCCCGCCGCCGACCCCGGCGGCGACTGGGAGTGGGCCGACTGTCCACATTTCCGGGCCCGACAGCGCTCGCGGGAGTGTCTCCGGTGTGGCCTCGAGGAGCGCCGCCTCGCCCACGACGACGAGCGGCCGTTACTGGAGGAACACCACCTCGAATATCGCGAGGACGGCCGGAAGGACGCTGCACACGAAATCACGGTGTATCTCTGTCGGTGGTGTCACGCCAAGATTCACGACTCGTGGGCGCGCATCGACGACGACGCCTCGCCGGACCCCGAGGCAATCGCGGAAGCGGAAGGTCGACGCTCGAAGGAGCAGGCGGAGTTCGGCTTCGAATCCGCCGCCGAACGCTACGGCGAGAAGCGGGACGGAGAGTAGCGCGTCGGGCTTATAAAACGCAAGGAGAATACCCGCGCCTTCAGGCGCGGGATGAATCCGACACCCCCTCCACAATCCACCGCCGATGGCAGGGCCGGATATTCCACGCTCTCAGCCACACCTTTACAAGAAAAGCGAGTATAAGTGATTATACAGGCGTTCAGGATGCTGGAAGTCCACCGCACTCACCGAGCGAAAATCCTCAACCACAGTCAAGTGGCTGAGATGCTCAACCAGCACGGGTGGTCGGCCAGCAAACTCTGGAACGTCGCCAACTATCACTCCCGAGAAGTCTGGGAGGAAACCGGAGAGATTCCCGATCACGGCGACCTCAAAGACGAGTTGAAGACCCACAACAAGTACAAGGGACTGCACTCGCAGTCCAGTCAGCGCGTTCTGGAGGAACTCGCTGAAGCCTTCAACTCGTGGTACGGCAAGAGGAAGTCTGACAATCGAGCGAATCCGCCCGGCTACCGCAAGAAAAACTACTACGACTCAGAAGGCCATCGCGTCCACGAAGAACACCCGCGCAGCACTGTGACGTGGAAGCAAAACGGCATCAAACACGACACCAACAACGGGCGAGTGCGCCTCTCGAAAGGGGCGAACCACAAGGAACACCCGAAAGCGTGGGAATACATCCTCGTCGAATACGAAACTCGACCCGGCGTCACAGTCGAGAACCTGCAACAGGCCAGAGCTGTCTACGACAAGGCAAAGGGACGATGGGAACTCCACCTCGTCTGTAAAGACGAGATCGAGACGCCCACCGCTCCCGGCAACGAGACGGCGGGTGTTGACCTCGGCATCTGCAACTTCGCCGCCGTCGCGTACAGCACCGAGGAAGCCGACCTGTACCCCGGCAACCGCCTGAAGCAAGACGGGTACTACTTCCCGAAAGAAATCGCCAAATGCGACGACTCTGGTGGCGACAGGGCCACGCGACTGCACCACAAGTGGTCGGAGCGCCGCACCCACTTCTTCCACTCCTTAGCGAAACACATCGTTGAACGATGTATCAAGAACGACGTTGGTCGCATCAACGTCGGGAAACTCGCTGGTGTCCGCGAAGACGACAACGGCGAGTCGAAGAACTGGGGCAAGCACGGAAACCTCGACCTGCATGGGTGGGCGTTCGACAGGTTCTCGAACATCCTCGAATACAAGGCGAAAGTCGAGGGTATCGAAGTCGTAGAAGTGGATGAGCGAGACACGAGCAAGACGTGTTGTGTGTGCGGTAGAGAAGACGATAGTCAGCGTGTCGAACGTGGCCTCTACGTTTGTGAGACGTGTGATGCGGCGTTCAACGCTGACGTGAACGGTGCGGAGAACATCCGTCTCGACATCAACGACGAAAGTAACTCCGAGTCTGCACCCGGTTTGGGTGAGGATAGGAGTACCGGCTGGTTGGCACAGCCCGGAGTCTACCTGTATGACCTCTCCCGAGGATTCCAACCTCGACGAGAGGTGGTGGACTGCAAACCCTAATATCCCAAACGCGGTCGGGATTCCTCCGCCTTCAGGCGGAGGAGGATGTCAATTCCGGCCGTCCCGAACGTACGGTATGACCCACCTCGGCCACGTCCACCTGAAGGTCCGCGACGTCGAGCGCGCGGTCGACTTCTATGTCGACTGTTTCGACCTCGCTGTCGAGGAACGCGTCGGGCGGTACGCCTTTCTCACCTTCGGCGACCACCACCACGACCTCGCGCTGCAGGGCGTCGGCGAGGACGCCCCGGGCCCGTCCTCGGGCGTTGGACTGTATCACGCCGCCTTCGAACTTGACGACGAGGCGGCGCTGCGGGCACTCTACGACTCCCTCCAAGAGCGCGGCGTCGCGGTGTCGCCGGTCGACCACGGCATATCCAAGGCGCTGTACTTCGAGGACCCCTCCGGAAACGGCGTCGAGGCCTACATCGACACGCGCGCTGACCACGAGGGCGAGTGGGATGGAGTCAACGAGCGCTTCGACCCGGCTGCCCTGTAGTGCCGTATTTCGCCACGAACGCTCAGTCAATCAAAAACCGTAACACGACCAGATACGTTCTTTCCGTATGAATCGGACGGAACTGTTCCTCGCTTTGGTCGTGTTCCTTCTGGCGGCGCTCGTTTACGAGACCGGTGACGGAAACACACCCGAGTTCGTCGTAATTCCTGTTCTCATGATTCTTTTTCTTCTCCCGATATACGTCGTTGGTGCACTCATCATCGAGAACGCCATCAACCGGTGAATCTCGATGACGTCCGCTGTCTCAACGGCCTCTCCGGCATCTCCGCTCACTAACTCATTCGACTTCGAACTCCTCGGGCGGCCGCCCCGCCTGGTCGAGGACGTCCTCGGAGACGAACACAGGACAGTCGACGCGTAGCGCGATGGCGATGGCGTCGCTCGGGCGGGCGTCGAATGACACGTCGGTTCGTTCCCCGTTGACGTAGCGTTCGGCGTCGATTTTCGCGAGGAAGGTGTGTTCGGCGAGGCCATCGATGCGGACGCGGTCGATGGCGCCGCCGAACTCCGTGAGCATCTCGACGAAGAGATCGTGGGTGAGCGGTCGCTCGAACGGCCGGCCTTCGAGGGCGTGAGAGATGGATTTGGCCTGGTCGGCACTGATGAAGATGGGGAGCGTCTCCCCGCGAGCGCGCAGGAGAACCACCGGTGCACCCTCCTCGCCGCCGTCGTCGACGCTGATGCCGAGGCCGTCGACGGTCGCCTCGTGTGTCATCGTATAACAGTCTCGTAAGCAGGACCAAAACTTTTCGCGTCCCAACGTGGAGGGGTGGTATGAGCGACCCCTACGTCGTCGCGCTGAAGCCCTCCGCACGCCGGGTGAGTTCGGCGGTGGGCAAGTGGGTCGCCGAGGAGGGCCGTTTTCGCGCCTTCGACTCGAAGGCGCTGGCTCGCGAGTGGGCCCGCGAGGTGAGCCCCCAAGGGCGGACGCTGTGGGTGCAGGACGCCCACCCTCGGGATTTGGGCCCCGCGGATGGCTACCTGCTGGCCCGCGCCAGTCACCTGCGGGGCAACGAGACGGAACTGCCGGGCGAACAGCGGGCGCTCTCGGAGTTGTGAAATAGCGCCAACCGTTCAGACCGTTTATTCTGCCAAAAATCGACTGTCTGGGGCCTGAACGGACTGAACGGCTCGAAACGGTGGTGACGGTACAAGTACCGACAGCAGGTAGGGACGCATGCAATGAGAGCCAAATCGATACTGCTCGCGGTGCTCGCGACGAGTGCGCTACTCGTCGGCGCCGTGGGTGCTGCGGCGGCACAGCCCGACGACAACGCCAGCGACAGTGACGCGGGCGAGCGTGGCCCGCCGAGCGACCTCCCCGAACCGGTCCCGGACTTCGTCGGTGACATCCTCGGGTCGGTGAACGACTTCCTGAGCGGCGGCATCTCGGACCTCGGTGAGGCGGTGTCGGGTATCGCATCGGGCGAGTGACGCACTCGTTTAGTGTTCCCCCTCAGTTTTAACCCCGTTCCGGCGCTGTCGCGGGTATGGAATCCATCGGTACCGGACTGGCGACGCTCGACGTAGAGGGCCACCGCGCGGATATCCGACTGGCCCGCCCCGAGAAGCGAAACGCGATGAACGAGGCCCTGATGGGCGATTTGACGAGCGCCTTCGAGCAGGCCAGCGCTCACGAGGGCGTACGTGCCATCACGCTGCTCGGCGAGGGGCCGGTGTTCTGTGCGGGGATGGACCTCCACATGATGCGGGATCGCGTCGAGGAGGACTCGAACATCGACCGCGAGGTGTTTCCCGAACTGCTCGACGCCATCGAGACGGCGCGACAACCGGTCGTCGCGGGCATCAAACGCGCCGCGCCCGCCGGGGCCTTCGAGTTGACGCTTCCCTGTGATTTCCGAATCCTCGGCTCTGATGCCACCTACGGCGTCATCGAGGTGAAACTGGGGACGTTCCCCCACGGCGGTGCGACCCAGCGCCTCCCTCGCCTCGTCGGACTCTCGAAGGCGAAGGAACTCGTCCTCACCGGTGAGTTCATCGACCCCGAGGAGGCGCTGGACTGTGGACTGGTCCACGAGGTGTGTGACGACGAGTCCGTCGACGAACGCGCGAAGGCGTTCGCGGACGACCTCTGTGAGAACGCGCCGCTGGGGCTCCGGAACGCCAAGGAAGCGCTCAACGCGGCTCTCGAAACCCCGTTGAAGCAGGGGCTGGAACTGGAGCGCGCGCTCGGCCGTGAACTCGACGACACCCGCGACTACCGCGAGGGGTTCGAAGCCCGAATCGAGGAACGGGAACCGGAGTTCCGCGGCGAGTGAGCGGTAGAATCGCCCAATTCGAGCAACATAACGGCCAGAAAACACTTACATCGGACACCGTTTCTAGCAGGTATGCGAATCGCACCGAAAGCGGTCGTACTCGCGGTCGTCCTGCTTTTCGGATTGGTCGCGGCACCCGCGGCGGTCGCCGCCCAATCCGCCGAGAGTGACGCCCAGTCGGTCGCGCAGGCGTACAACGACAACATCGGCGATGCACCCGATGTCATCGCGAATCGCTTCGCCGACGAGCGGGTCGCGATGACCGTCGAAGGGGACAACGGCACGGTGACCTACACCGCAGTCACCAACGAGAACGCCGAAATCGTCGAGTTCGAGGAAGGCGAAAACGACCCGACGGTTCGGGTAACGACCGACGAGGCGACTATCCGTGAGATCGCCGAATCCGAGGATACGGGTACGGCCGCCGTCGACGCCTACGAGTCCGACGACGTGACTGTCGAGGGCGTTGGCATCACGAACACCGTCACCGTCGAGACGGCGAAACTCGGCTACGAGGTCGGGTCGGCGCTCGGTCTACTGTAAAGGGATACGGCGGCAGGGCGGTGCCGGTGGGGTGGGTGGGGGAGTCGACGGTGCCCGGCACCGTTCATTCATTGGTTCTGCACATTAATTACACTTTCCCTAAAAGAGATAATATCTGGTTTGTCGGCAGAACGAGGCGCTTTTCTCGGCGGAGTCCCAACGTCGGGTATGGACGACGAGCGGACCGACGGTAAGGGGTTCGAGAAGGGTCGGAAGGCCGCCGCTCTCATCATCCTGCCGTTCGTCGTGTTGGGCGTCGGGAACCTGATTCTCATCCTCCAGTGGGGGCTGGACCCACTGTGGGGCTTTCTGCTCATGCCGCCGATCCTGTTCATCTGTGTCATCGGCTGGATAGCCATCCGCGGCGGGTTCGCCGAGGACCGCACCGGCGAGAGTGACTACGGCGGCGGCGTCTAACGGACCGGAGCCGGCGCGTACGACTGGTCCCGGGCGACGACGGTCTTCGGTTCGATGCGCACCAACAGCGCAGTCTCCGTCGGGTCGGCGACGTACCCCGAAAACCGAGGGTCCCAATCCGTCGAATCCGGCCCGAGGTACCGCGCGAGCAGTCGCTCGGCCAACTCCCGGTCGAACGGTTCGACGGTTCCTCGCCCCCGCAACCCGACGTGCTGGACGAGGCCGCGTTCGGCGTCGAAATCGACGACGCCGAGCGAACAGGCGGGCGTCTCCTCGATGCGGGCAGGGAAGGTGTCTGTCGCGGCGTCGCCGAGAATCCACGCCGCCTCGTCCTCCCAGAGGTACCAGACGGGCGATTCGCGGGGGCCTTCGGGGGCTTGCGTCGCGAGGTGGCCGAACAGCGGTCGCGCGAGGAAGGCCCCGATGTCGACACCGAGGCTGTTCTCGACGATTTCCATATCGGAAGGCCGTGTGAACCGAGCATGAACGTGGCGATATTTGCCACGGGTGGGTCGGTGTGTCAGCCGAGCCAGACGCTCCCGAAGGAATCGAAGTAGTCGGCACCGGTATCGACGAGGACGTGATCGGCGCCGAGTGCGGTCACCCGGTTCGAGACGCTGTCGACGTGTGCGTCGAGTCGGCTCCGGTAGGCGTCGGCGAGCGAGCCGCTGAAGTACGACCGCCGGGTCTCCTCGCCCTCCGGGTCGGCGAACAGCGCATCCCCGACGACGCCGGGGTCGCGCTCTTCGGGGGCGACGACGCGAACAAGCAACACGTCGATGTCGTTGCGGACGAGCGAGGCGACGCCGGATTCGATGGGTTCGGGGTCGGCGAGGCAGTCGCTGAGGACGACGACGAGCGACCGCGACCGGATTCGCTCGGCGTACTCGAGGAGGGCGGCCTCGAAATCCACCTCTCCTGACGGTTCGACACCGTTCAACTGCTCGATGAGCGCGAGCACCTCCCCTCGGTTCGACCGGCCGGTGTCGAGTCGGTCGACCGACTCCCGGAACGTCGAGAACTGGAACTCGTTGTTCTCCTCGGCGGTGAGGTACGCGAAGCCCAATCCGAGTTTGGCGGCGTACTCGAACTTGTGGGCGTCGCCGTCCCCGTAGTCCATCGACCCACTCGTGTCGACCAGCAGGTGGACCGTGAGACTGCGTTCTTCCTCGAACTGCTTGATGAAGTACTCGTCAGTTCTGGCGAACAGTTTCCAGTCGATGAGTCGCGTGTCGTCGCCCGGCGAGTAGCGGCGGTAGTCGCTGAACGTCAACCCTTCTCCGACCCGCGGGGACTGCTGGTCGCCCTGGCGGAGTTCGGTCGTCTGGCGGTTCAGCGCCGCGCGGAACCGGCCGAGGCCGTCTAGAAACGACGGGTCGATACTCACGGCCGGCCTCCACTCGCGGACGTGTTCTCGGACATCGTCACTCCAACAGCGACTCGATGATGTCGTCGGCCGTCCGTCCCTCGCGTTCGGCGCGGAAATCGAGGATGATTCGGTGCCGGAGGACGGCCGGCGCCAGCGCCTCGATGTCCTCGCTCGCGACGTGTGTCCGGCCCTGGAGGAACGCCCGCGCCTTCGCGGTCAACACGAGCGCCATGCTCGCCCGTGGGCTGGCGCCGAACTCTATCTCGTCGGTCTCGCGGGTCCGACGGACCAACTGTATCGCCCGGTCGCGGAGGTCGTCGGCGATGGGCACCTCCCTGACGAGTTGCTGAATCTCCTGAATCTCCGCCCGCGTGAGCGCCTGGTCGACCGGCACCTGCGGGCGGTCGCCGGTGAACATGTCGACGATTTCCTGCTCCTCCTCGTACTCGGGGTAATCGAGCAACAGTTTCAGCATGAAGCGGTCGGTCTGGGCCTCCGGAAGCGGGTAGGTCCCCGACTGGTCGATGGGGTTCTGCGTCGCGAGGACGAAAAACGGCCGTGGGAGCTGATACGTCTCGCCCGCGGCAGTCACCTGTTTCTCCTGCATCGCTTCGAGCAGGGCGGCCTGGGTCTTCGGCGTCGCACGGTTGATTTCGTCCGCCAACACGACGTTGGCGAAGATGGGGCCTTTCTCGAAGACGAACTCCCGGCCCGTCTCCGTCTCGCGGATGATTTCGGTTCCCGTGATGTCGGAGGGCATCAAATCGGGGGTGTTCTGCACCCGGGAGAACTGGAGGTCGGTCACCTCGGCGATGGTCCGCACCATCGTCGTCTTCCCGAGTCCGGGGTTCGATTCGAGCAGCGCGTTTCCGTCGGCGAGGATGCAGACGAGTAACCCCTCGAGCACCTCGTGTTGGCCGACGATTCGCTTGCCGATTTCCTCGCGGGCGGTCGCTAGCTTCTCCTGTAGTCGGTCGATGTCGTGGTCCGTACTCATGTGTTGTCCTCGTCGCGGATGCGGAGGTTGTACTCGCGGATGAGCTCCGCGTCCTCCAGTTGCTCCGGCTCGGCGTAGCCGGCCTGTTGTCCGTCGGCGCTGTTCGAACCGCCCGACCCGCGGTCGACGCTGTCGGACGGGAACTGCTGGGTGTCGTCTACGTCCTCGCTGCCGCCGCTGGAGTCGATTTGGGCGTCCAACTCGTCGTCGCCTGCGTCGACGTCTTCGGGGTCGCCCAAGACGGCGTCGCCGTCCTTCAGTCCGGTGTAGGGGTTCGGCGTGTCCTCGCCTGCGTCGGTGCCGTCGTCCGGTCCCACGCCTTCCCCTCCACCGAGGTCGACGGCGGCCAACTGGACGGTCGCGAGACTCAACGCCACGACGACGACGACGGTGACGGCGATGCGCCGCACGTCGAGCAACGCGACGCTCGAGGTGTCTCGCAGTCGTTCGAGAACGTCCTCGTACAACCGGGTGGCCATCCGCGAGTCACCGTCGCGTGCGACCGTGTCGCGGGCGGTTCGCAGCGCCTCGGCGACGGCGGGGTTCGCGGCTTCGAACCGCTCGACGAGCGGCCGCCGACTTCGAAGCCACAACTCGACGCCGAAGACGACCACCGCGAGGGCCGCCGCGAGGAGTGCCGACCCCGGAACGTCGACCGTCCCGAACGAGATGCCGACGAGGTCCCCGACGGCATCGGTCGCCGACGACGGCACGGCCAGAGCGTCAGGAACGCCCGCCGGGTCGA
Organism: Natronomonas gomsonensis; assembly: GCF_013391635.1. Taxonomy (GTDB): domain Archaea; phylum Halobacteriota; class Halobacteria; order Halobacteriales; family Haloarculaceae; genus Natronomonas; species Natronomonas gomsonensis_A. The sequence continues at coordinate 1,112,526 of NZ_JACAWU010000001.1, forward strand.
CGACGAGTACGAGTAGGTTCACGGCGAGAAAGACGAGCGTCGCGTCGACGGCTGCATAGATGGTCGCGGCCTTCAATCCCTCGCGGCGTATCTCGCGAAGTGCCGCCGCCATTCGCTCGCGGGGCCGCTCGTCGTTGGCGGGTGGCTCCTCCGCGTCGTCGTCCGTCATTGGTAATCCTCACAGACGGTTTTGTTGGCGTTCTCCGAGTCGTTACAGAGGCTCCGGAGGTCGGATTCGAGCTCTTGGTTTTCGGTTTCGAGCGCCTCGTTTTCGTCCCGCAGGTCGCTGTTCTCGGTTTCGAGGTCGTCGACTTCCGCTTCGAGGTCGTCCACTTCGTCCCGGAGGTCGTCGTTTTCGGCTTCGAGTTCGTCGACGGTATCCCGAACGTCTTCCAACTCCGCTCGAACGTCGCCCAACTCGGTCCGCAACTCTACGACTTGGTCTTGGGATTCCCGGAGGGACTGTCTGGTCGTCGCGAGTTCGTCTTCGGTCGCGTTCAGTTGCTGTTGGGTCGCTTCGAGTTGGTCGGCTACCTGGTCGACGTCTTGATTCCGGGTGTTCAGCTGCGATTCGAGTTCGTCGACGCGGGCCTGCGTCTGTCGATACTCGGTTTCGGTCTCGTTCAGTTCCGTTCGAAGCTCCTCGTTTTCCTGCTGGAGGTTCTCGTTTCTGTCCTGCAGGTCGCTGGTGGCGTCCTGGTATAGCACCGTCGCTCCGGCGGTGCCGGCCAGCGCCAACACGATGAGGAGGACCAATCCGAGATTGATGCTACGGCCCAGCGAACTCACGGGAGACCACTCTCCAGTGAACTGCGGCCGCGATACACTTGAACACGTCGGGCGACGACCTCGGTGACGAAGACGAGAAGTGCCGCCAGCACCGCAAGCCAGTCCCACGTCTCCTCGACGGTCCGAACCCGGGTGGACTGCTGTTTGGCCTGAGCGGCGATTCGATCGCCGTCTTCGAGGCCGAAGCTCCGCCCGCCCGTCGTTTCGACTGCGGCAGGGAGTTCGGGACTCCGACCGAAACTGCCGTACTCGACGGGGTAGTTGGCGGCGTATTCGGTGTCGAGCAGTTCGCCGAAGCCCTGCTCTTGGGGCGTGAACTCGCCCCGATACTGCTCCTCGCTCACCTGCCGGAAGGTGACGCCCTCGGCGTCGGGTCGAGAGCTTCCGCGGTAGGTGAATTCGGTCGGGCGACCGACCCGGGCGTCGCCGACCGACGTGACGCCGGTCCGTGTCCGCGCCGGGTCGCCGATGGCGTAGTTGACCGACTTCGTCACGACGAGCGAGTCGGGCGGTTCCAGTAAGCCGCCGAGGGTGCCGTCCTCCTCGTAGGCAGTGAGCGAGACGACGCGGCCGAGTCCGAACCGCCAAGAGGCGATTGCGGGCGTTCCGTCGGCGGTCGCGACCTGGTAATCGGCGCCGGGCTTGACCGCGACCGCGTTCGCCCGTTCGGGATTCGCCGTCAACTCCACGCCCGAGGTGATGAAGGTGTTCTGGGTGACGATGGTGAGGTTCTCGCCCTCGAACCGTCGGGAGGTGCCGCCGAACAGCAGTCGCAGGCGGTTCGTCTCGTCGGCCGCGAAGTACGACCCCCCGGAAGCCTCGGCGATGCGGCGCATCGTCTGCTCGTTGACCCGTTCGCCCGCCCCGACGGAGATGACGCGCGTCCCCTCCCGGCCGAGTTGGGTTGCGACCGCCGTCGGGGGGCCGAACTCCGTCTGGCCGTCGCTCAGTAGGATGATGGTCCCCTCGCGATTGCCGAGCAGTTCGTCTGCCCCCCGAAGCCCGTTCGCGATGTCCGTTCCGCCGACGCTCTGCAGTCGACGGATGCGGTCGGCGGTTCGCTCGCGAGAGGTACTCAACGGTTGGAGGTCTGCGATGCGGTAGACGACGTGGCTGAACGCGACGACGCCGACGCGGTTGTCGTCGTCGAGTTGGTCAAGGACGTCCAGAGCGACCGCCTTCTGGATGGACTGACCCTCGCGGGCGCTGCCGGAGATGTCCACCAACAGGACGATGTCGGCGGTGCCGCCCGTGGCGTTCCCGACGCGGACGGGCAGCGTCGAGGCGATTGGCGATTGGTCGTAGCCGCCGTTCTCGTAGGCGTTCTCGCCGCCGACGACGGCGAGTCCGCCACCGTTGATGACGAACTCCTGGAGCGAACTGACGTTGCCGAGACGGTTCGCCGGCGTGTCCTGAACGACGACCGCCGCGTAGTCCTCGAGGTCGTCCGGCACGGAGGAGGCGTTGGTCACGTCGTACAGCGAGTTCAGGTACCCCTCCAAGGGGTAGCCACCACTGGATACGTACAGCACGTCCGGCTTCTCGACGACCCGCACGCTCCGATAGAAGACGTCGTTTTCGGCGTAGATGTCGTCGCCGGAGATGGTCGCGGTCACGCGGTGGGAGCCGATTTCCTCGAAGGTGTGCGAAACCGACAGCGGCTCTCCCGGGGCGACCGTCCGCGTCTCGACGACTTCGCCGTCGATTCGTATCTCGACCTCGACGGGCGATTCGGAACCGACGCCGTCGACGGTGGCGGTGAACTCGGCGGGGATGCCGACGCTGGTCGTCGAGGGGCCGGTCATCGAGACCGCCCGCTCGGTGCGACGCGGCGGCAGTTCGACGGCGTTGACCGTCGCGTTCAACCGACGCGCCTCCTCTGCGGCGACCGACAGCGGCCGTCCCTCCGTCACCTGTCCGTCCGAGAGGACGACCACCGTGCCGTTCTCCCTGAGGTTCGCCGAGATGCCGTCGCCGATTCGTGAGTCGGTCCCGCTTCCGACCGTCGCCCGCGTCACCGGGACGCCGGCCGCTTCGATGTCGGCGACGAGGTCGTCGGTCGCGTTGCCGTACACCGCCATGCTGTCGGATTCGTCGGTCAACAGCGTCACGCTCGGTTCGCCGGGCGTCTCCTGTGTCTGGACGGTGAACGGCCCCATCGCCGCGCCGACGAGCAACACGACGACGAGCACGCGACTGGCAAAGAGGAGTCTTCGGCTCCGGGTGGATGCCGACCGCGAATCAGGCGACCGACGGAAGACGAGATACGCCAACACGGCGACGGCTATCGGTAGCGCCACGAGCGGCCACAGCTGTTGGAAGCCGACCGTCAGTTCCTCGCCGATGGTGTAGGACACCGACATCAGAGGTCACCCCGCCGGTAGAGATAGCCGATTTCGAGCAACAGCACGGCGAGGGCGCCCAGCGCCACGAACTCGGTGAGCGGACGCGGAACGGTTCGCTGCTCTTCGCGCGTGACCTCGCCGACGGACCCCGAGCGGTCTTCGAGCGGTTCGACGGCGGTATCGGATTCGGCTTCGTCGAGCAGCGACGCACTCACCTGCCGGTCGGCCGTCCCGTAGAACCCGGCACGCTGCAGACTGACGGCGGGCCCCGAAACTGGCCCGTCAGGCCCCGAGACGGTGTCGACTTGGAAGCGCGCCGTCTCCCCGGTCGCGTAGTTCAGCGCCGGCAGCGGCTCCCGACCGGCGAGGTGGAACGCGGCGCGTTTCCAGAACACCGGGTACTGGTAGTTGAACTTGAAGCTCGAGGCGTCCTCGATGTAGCCGTAGTACAGCACTCGCCCGGGGCCGCGCTCGGCGGTGGCGACGAGCGGCGACCCGTCGCGGAGTTCGACCAGCGACTCGCCCTCTCGAAGTTCGCCGGCGAGGTACTCGTCGGGCGGTTGGAAGTCGATGCCGCGGGTCAACTCCGAGTCGGCAGTTCGCCGAACCGTCGTCCCCGCCTGCAGTCCCGAGGACTCGACCAACTGGAGGTCGCCGTACCGCTCGGGCATCTCCCGCTGTGCCTGAACTGCGACACCGCCGCCGTCGGCGAGGAGTTCCCGGCCGCTCTCGACGTTCCCCGGCAACAGCGACTCTCCGTTGACGTTGCTGTAGACGATGACGTCGTAGCCGTCGTCGATGGTCGTCGGCGGGCGTTCGACGGTCACGTCCACCGAGTCGACGACCGACAGCGCCGTCGTCAGGTACCGGTTCTCGTCGTTGGTCAACACCAACACGTCGACGGTCGGGTCCTCGGGGGCGGCCAGCGAGACGCTGTCGTCGACCGCGAAGTCGTCGCCGGGGGACAACTCGGCGCGACTCCGGCCGGCCGGGACGGGGAAGGTTACGGTTTCGGTGTCGCCGCCGTCGAGCTGGAGTTCTCTCTGGCGGTTTCCGAGCGTCACGGTCCTGCTGACGCTGTCGTCGCCGAAGTTCCGGACGGAGAGCGTCACCTCCGAGCCCGAAAACCGGCGGTTGACGAAGCCGACGTTGTCCTCGCCGCCCCGGTCGAACTGCCGGAGGTCGACGGAGATGTCGCGAGCACGGGCGGTCGTCACCGCATCGCCCCAGGAGTCGCCGGCGAAGTCGCTCACGACGACGATGCGGGCGTTCTCGCCGGCCAGCGACGACGCCTGCGAGATGGCGCCCCGGAGGTCACCCGGGGCATCCGTCGGCGAGAGCTCGGCGAGGAGTCCCCGGGCGTCGCTCGGCGTCCCGCGCTGGATGCGGACGCGGCCGCCGCCCTCGGTCGTCACCACCGACGTGGCGCTCGTGGCCTCCTCGCGAGCGGCGGCGACCGCGCGGTCGAAGCGAGTTCCCCCGCCGTCGGCCGTCTTCATGCTCGCGCTCGTGTCGACGACGAGCACCGTCTCCTCGACGGTTTCCCGCTCCGAGACGGGCACGTACGGCGTCGCCAGCGCCGTCGCCAACAGCAGTATCGCCAGTAGCTGTATCAGAAGCAGGACGCTCCGCGAGAGCCGTTCGAACAGCGGAGTGGTCGCCTGCTGGCGCTCCTCGGCGACCAGAAACCGGAACGTGGGGAGTTCCACCCGTTCGGGGTCCGGGCGGATGAGGTACAACACGACGATGGGGACGGCGACGAGGAGGGCGGCTAATCCGAGCGGGGAGAGGAGGACATCCGAGAGGGCCATTGCCGAGTGCACACCGCGCAGTCGTATTTTTCTTGTGCTGTCGGGCATCGGGGCCGGAGAAGTCGCCGTCAGGTGTTGGGAAAAATCTCACCCGCTGCTCGTGAACTGAAAACGACGAGAAGCGCCGAGGGTGAGATTTGAACTCACGTGTCCTGACGGACAGTTGCTCTCGAAGCAACCGCCTTGGCCGGGCTAGGCTACCTCGGCTCGATTGGACGTGGGCGTGTGTCGGTTTTATCGGTTTCGGTCCGGGATGGCCGGGCGCTTCGCCGTCGCCGTGTGTCGCCCGCTCAATCGCTGACGACGACGACCGGCACCGGCGCCTCCGAGAGCAGTCGCTCGGTCGTACTCCCCAACACGAGCCGTTTGAACGCCGACCGTCCTGTCGCCCCGAGGACGACCACGTCGGCGCCGGTTCGGGCGATGGCCTCCAGTATGCGCTCCGGTGGCGGTCCCTCCTCGATGGTCGTCTCGCAGTCGATGCCGGCTTCCTCGGCGGCCCGTTCGACCGCCTCGAGCGCCTCGCGGGCGTCCGAACGGAGGTTCTCTCTCACCTCCTCGGGGTCGACGATGGCATTGTCGTAGGCGGTTCGGGTCTCGACGACCGAGACGGCGTGGACCGTCGCACCGGTTCCGGACGCCAGTGTCAACGCGTGTTCGGTCGCAGCCTGTGAGTCCTCGCTGCCGTCGGCGGCGAGCAGAATGTCGTCGTACATGCGGAGCGATACGGCGACCGGGGTGATAAATCCGCGACCGGCCTACCTCTCGACGCGTTCGCCGTTCGGCGTCGCCCTGTGTTCGGCCCGGCCGCCGAGCGTTTCGAAGTCGAAGTCGGTGAACTCCTCGGGGACGGTTCCCTCTCGGGCGTAGAGATACAGCGCCGTCTTGGCGATGCCGCGGATGGTCTGGCCGACGAGATACGCCACGAGCAGTCCGAAGACGACGACGAAGGCGCCCGTGAGCAAGCCGGCACCGGGAGAGACGGTGGCGATGACACCACCGAAGACGACGGCGACGAGGACGGCAACGACGGCCAAAAGCAGTTGGATGAGTCCCAATCCGAGTCCGGCACCGAGGGTCTCACCCCACGTGTCGGCGAACGTCTCCGCACTGCGGGAGAACATCGACTTCACGTCGACGTCCTCGAAGACGATGACCGGGATGATGAAGAACGTCGTAATCGTCCACCCGAGCGAGAACAGCGACGCGGCAATACCGGAGAGGGGGTTGTTCGACTCCTCTAACTGTCGGATGAGGAGGCTCACGACGGCGGCGATGGCCGACCACACGGCGATGGTTCCCTTCATTCGCCAGGCGGCGCCGACCGACCGACGGACCGAGGGCTCGCGCTCGTGGAACGTGTCGTTGACGGCGTGGACGAGTGCGGCGGTAAAAAGCGAGGCGGTGAACGTCGTCACGAAGTACAGTACGAACAGCGCGACGTACTCGGCGATGCCGCCGCCGAGGAAGCCGGCGACGAACACGCCGAAATACAGGAACACGAAGAAGACGGTCGTCGCGACGCCGCTTATCACCGGAAACGCGAGCAGTTTCGGGTGCTCGCGGAGGACAGTGAGGCTGTCGAGCGACAGCGTCAGGCCGGTTTTGAGATTGGCGAAGATTCCCATGCCCCGACATGAGTCGGTTCAGTATATAAACGCTCAGACGATGCCAGTGTGCGCTCGACCGATGACGTAGGCGTAGACGATGAGGTAATCGCCGAGCAGTTCGGCAATCACTCGCGGTCGCGGACGACGGTGACGGGGACAGGCGACCGACGGATGACCGTCTCGGCGACGCTCCCCAACAGAACCCGTGTGATGCCGTCCCGACCGTGGCTGCCGATGACTATCTGGTCGACGGAGGCGTCCTCGGCGTAGTCGATAATCGCCCGCGAGGGACGGCCGACGACGGAGTCGGTTTCGATTTCGACGCCCAACTCTTCCCCGCGTTCGACGGCCTCCCCGAGGACGGTTTCGGCGCGCTTCTCGGCGGAGCCGAGCCAGTCTTCGCCCGTCGCCGGTCCCCACGCGGTGGCGCCCTCCACCGGGTCCATGACGTACAGCGCAGTGATGTCGTCGTCGGCGAACCGCTCGAAGGCGTGGTCGAGTGCCGCCTCCGCCGGGTCGGAACCGTCCGTGGGAACGAGCACGTGCATGTGCTGTGCTATCAGGCCGATATACATAAACCCGGGAGGCCTTTCAACGGCGCCCCCGAGTCACACGCCATGTACGACGCCGTACCTTCGCTGGTCGAACCCACCGTCCGTGTGGCGGCGTTCCCCGACGGGAGCGTCGACACCTTCCAGCGAGTTCGTGCGAAAGACGGCCAGCGGCTCTCGACGGCAGCCTTCCGCGAGGCCATCGTCGAGGGTCGCCCACAGGGGTTTCACATCGACACACTCGCCATCGAGGCCGGTGGACAGGCCGTCAACGCCGCCCAGCAGGCCCACGCCCTCGGCGACGACGTGCGACTCGACGGCTGTCTCGACGACGACCGATTCGCCTTCCCGTTCGAAACACACTCGTTCGGTGACCCCTCGGCCGTCTCCATCCACGAGTTCTCCGACGGCGACCTCACCTACGCCGAGGTTAGCGACGACGTTGCCGACTGGACCCACGAGGACTTCGAGACCGTCCCCGACGCCGACGCCTACGTCTGTGGGAACTGGGCCTCCGTCGACGGGATGACGGACTCGCTGACCGCACTCGCCGACCGCCTCGAGGGCCGGACACTCGTCTTCGACCCCGGCGATGTGACGACCGCACCGGCCGCCGAGATACGCGATTGTTTCGCGGCGCTCACGACGCTCGACGACGCCGTCGACGTGGCCGTCAGCGTCAACGGTCGGGAACTGACGGCGATTGCCGACGCTCTCGCTGTCGCGGACGACGTTCGGGCGGTTCGAGACGACGCGGGGGTGTTCGCGGTGGTCAGACACGAAGCGGATGCCGCCGCGGCCGCGACCCGAGCGGACGACGCCGTCGTCGAGAACTTCGACCCGAACGGTCCCCTCCGCCAAACCGGTGGCGGCGACCGCTTCAGCGCCGGCCTCGCCCACGGGTTGGCCGTCGGCGGAGATATCGGCCCCGCGGTGGCGCTCGGCAACTGCTGTGCGAGTTACTACGTCGCCACCGGAACGACCGGAACTGCCGACGACATCGCGGCGATGGCGGCCGAGCAGGCGTGAGCGCGGCTGGCGGCGTAAAACCAAGGTGGGAAGACGGGGGTCGGCCGGGCAGGCCGGCCCCCGTCTTGGGTGGGTGGGGGCACCCTTGGGGCACGCTGGCTTTCCAGCCAGTACGGGAGTAGAGGCGCGTATGGTACTTGATGGCACCTTTCGACTCAGTTGCCGATACGCCCGGTGCTGTCCGGGTGCGTCGACCGACCCGTCTACGAGAGATGGCGGTCGAGGAAGCCACCCTGCGTCTCGACGGCACGCTCGAAGGGACGGCCGTCGTAGGGGCCGAAGTGCCCGCAGTCGAGGCGCAGCACTTCGACGTGGTCGAGGCGGTCGGCCAACCGCTCGGCGGCCGCCGGCGGGACGATGTTGTCCTCCCGGGCGATGGTGAGGAGGACGGGACAGTCGACCTCGCTGGCTCGCGAAATCGGCCGGTACATCGGCACCTGAAGCGCGATTCGCGCCGGGCAGGCGTTCTCCCAGTCGGTGTCCTCCGGGACGATGTCGAGATACCCCGCCTTCGCGCCGGGGGTGTTCAGCATCGCGAACTCGTCGGTGTCGCCGACGATGGGGACGGTGTGTGGGGTCCGGCGGAACAGTCCCCGAACGGCGTCTTTGAGGCCGTGTTTCGTCGCTTCGAGCGGGTAGCCGATTCCCGAGTTCCGCGTGAGGTGGAGAAGCGTCGCGAGGCCGTCGACGAACGGCACCTGTGCGGCGACGGCGTCGACCTCACGACGGGCGGCCGTCTCGATGACGTGACCGCCGCTGAACGACGACCCCCACAGTGCAACGCGGTCGCCCTCGACCGATTCGAGGTCGCGGACGTGGTCGACCGCGGCGAGCCAGTCGGCGCGATGCCGGAACGGGTCGACGAGTTGCTCGGTCCCCTCCGAGTCGCCGAACCCGCGGTAATCGAAGAGGAAGGTGGCGAGGCCGTGTTCGGCGAACCGTTCGGCGAAGGCTGGCAACCGAAACGACCGCTCGGCGCCGAAGCCGTGGCTCATCACGACGACCGGCGGGTTCTCGGCGTCGGGCAGGTACAACTCGGCACTACAGCGCTTGCCGGCGCTTTCGAACTGCGTCTGCTGTCGGTCCATATCGGTTACTCGGTCGCCAGGCCTATCGGTGTACCGCCGACGAGGCTTACTGCTCCGGCGGCGGTCGAGAGCCGATAGGAACGCGAATCTCGGTCGCTTCGCCGTCGCGGACGACGGTCGCGTCGACGCGGTCGCCCGGCGACAACTCCAGTGCCAGCGTCGTCCCGAGGTCGGCGTTGGAGTCGATTACGTTGCCGGCGAGTTCGACGAGCGTGTCCCCGCCGGTCGGGACGGTTCGGCCGTCGACGGTCGTCTCGCCGTCGGCACCGCGGAGCGTCTGGTCTGTGGGTCCGGAGTCGAGTACCTCGACGACGTAGATGCCGCGGGCCTCTGGAAGGTCGTTGGCTTCGGCGATGGCGGGCGTGACGGGCAACAGCGAGATGCCGAGGAACGGGTGACTGTACGTCCCCGTCTCTATCAATTCGGGCAGAACGCGGCGGGCGAGCAGCGGCGACACCGCGAAGCCGACGCTCGTGCCCGCGCCGGCGACGGCGATGCCGGTGACCTCGTTGTCCATCGTGACCAGCGGACCGCCGCTGTTGCCGGGGTCGAGGCCGGCGTCGGTCTGGACGGTGTTCGGAATCGAGAAGCCCGAAGGGCTCGAAAGCGAGCGGTTCTTGCCGCTGATGATGCCCGTCGAGACGGAGGATTCGAGGCCGAAGGGACTGCCCAACGCGAGCACCTCCGTGCCGACCGGCGGCACGCTGTCGACGAGCGACAGCGGCCGCGCGTAGTCGGGGATGTCCGTCGACAGGACGGCGAGGTCGGCGTACACGTCGGTTGCGGTGACGCCGGCCTCACGCCACTCGCCGCGTTCGAAGCGAACGTCGACTCGGTCTGCGTCGCCGACGACGTGTTGGTTCGTGACGACGTAGTCGTCGTAGACGAAGCCTGAGCCGCCGCCACCGCCGGCGGTCCCGACGAAGGCGACGGATTCGATGGTGGCGTCGTAGACGACGGTGTACGGCGAGTCGCGGTCCGGTTCGGCTCCCGAAGGGGTGACCGAGTCCGGCGGCGCTCGTCGGCCGCTCGAACAGCCCGCCAGCCCCGCGGCCACGCCGGCGGCGCCCGCGAGGAATCGGCGACGCGTCTGGTTGGTCATACGGCTCGTTGGGGTCCGACCCGAAAAGTGCCTTCGGCTCCGGTAGTGCGGGGGGCAGGAGCGTGTTATTCGACGGACTGTTGGCGCCACGTCGTCCGGTCGTACATCCGCTCGACCTCGCCTTCCTGTTGACGGATGGTGACCGCGGTGTCGAAGAGGAACGCCGCGACGAGGACGGTGCCGACCAGCCACAGTGCGTCGACGGCGCCCGCATCCAGCGGCGCGACGCTGGCGAGGAGGTCAGTCATCACGATGGCGACGACACAGACGATGCTCGGAAGCAGGTGTCGGGTCAGCGCCGACAGCGTCGTGCCCTCGTATCGGCGGACGGTCTGGACGGCGTACAGAACCGCCCAGACCGACGCACCGACCCAGCCGACGGCGACGACCGGGCGCGTCCACTCGCCTTCGAGGAGGAAGCCGGCCCACCACGCGACGACGAAGACGCCGACGACGAGGAGGTCGACCCACGTCGGGAGCAGTCGCGACGCTCCGTCCGCCGTCCGCTCGGCGAGGTACATCGCGCGGATGCCCAACGCGACGAAGAGGATGAAAAACAGCACCGCGCCTTCGGTGAAGGCATCGAGCCACGGGAGGTCGGTCAGTTCGGCGGCGATACCGGAGACGCCGTAGACGACGGCGGCGCCGATGCCGACCGCGAGATACCCCCATTCGTAGTCGAACCCCTCGGCGAGTACGTCTTTCACGTACGTAACGAGGTACCCGAGTAGTATCGCGGCCGCGATTCCGATAGCGCCGTAGGCCAACAGTCGAGCGACGAAGACGGTCGTCGCCGGGTCACCGCCACCGACGAAGGTGTACACTGCGTCCATACCCGCCGGTCCGACCCCCGAGTGCATAGGTGTTGGTCCTCTCGACCGCAAGGCACTTCGAGTCGACCCCACGACTTCGGACATGGCACCGACCCGCCGACGGCTCCTCGAAGCGGCGGCGCTCGGGACGGCACTCGGCGTCGCGGGCTGTCTGGACGCCCCCAGCCGGAGCTGTTCGGGGGCGACGGTCCGGCTGTCGCTGTCGCCGGTCGATACCGTCGCGGAGCCACTCGTCCTCGACACGGAGGGGCTGTCGACGGCCGCGAACGCGGTGCTCGAGGCCGCCGTCGACGGCGAGTACGTCGAACGCTGCGTCGCGTGGACGCCGCAACCCGACGAGACGGGGCCCTCGGAGGGCCTCCGTGCGGTCGGCGAGCGCCTCGAATCCCACGCCGGCGTCGACCTCGATGGGCGGACCGAACCGGTCGCGGTCGACGCCCGCCGCGACGGCGAGAACTACCACCTGCGGCTCGACATCGAGCAGGGCTGACGGCGGTCGCGAGGGTCGAAGTAGTCGATAGCTTCTTTTCGATATAGCCGAAAGGAGATGGCAATGGGAGGATTGCGGCGACGACTGCAGGGATACGTCCAGCGCGTCCGCGAGGAACTCCACGACGCGCTTACGGAGGAACACACCCCCAATCAGGTCGCCTACAGTTTCGCCATCGGCGTGTTCATCACGGCCCTGCCGACGCTCGGAACCGGCGTCCTCATGTTCTTCATCATCGCGTACCTCTTCGCAAACGTCTCCCGCATCGCACTGTTCGCCTCCGTGCTCGTCCTCAACCCCGTCGCGAAGTGGGGCGTCTACGGATCGAGTTTCTGGCTCGGCTCGAAACTGCTCGGCCCCGTCGAGTCGATGACCGTCGAGGAGGTGTCGCTGTCGGCGGCCCCCGAGGTGGTCGTCCGACTGGTGACGGGCAACGTCATCCTCGCAGTAATTTTCACCGTCATCGCCTACGTCGCCGCCTACCGCCTGACGATGGAGTACCGTCGCCGCCGCGGTGAAATCGGCGCCGTCGAGGAACGACTCTCGGGACTGACCGACCGCTTTTCGGACCGGTAGGTCACCGGCGCCCGAACAGCCGTTCCCGAAGCGACCGCGAGGACGGGCGTTCGGCGAGCAGAACTGGCGTGTCCAGCCGTTCGAGCACGTCGAACGCCAGCGAGCCACGGACGATACGCGACAGCAGTCCGCGCTCGGTCGCACCGATGACGACGAGACTGTGTTCGGCACCGATTCGTCCGATAGCGTCCTGAACGTCGCCAGTCTCGACGTGAATCGCCGCTCCGGAGAGGTCGTGGTCGTCGGCCCACTCCGTCAGGAACGTTCGGCCGGCGTCTTCCTCACCCTCCTCGGCGACGTACAACAGCGACACGTCCGCATCGACCGTCTCCCGGAGCGCGACGGCGACCTCCGCCGACAGCTCCGAGGAGTAGCCACCGGCGGTGGGGACGAGCACGTCCGTGGTGTCGAGTTCCTCCCCGTCGAAGACGAGGAAGTCACACGGGAGGTCGTGGGCGAGTTCGTCGACGACCCCCTCGGCACGTCCGCCGGCGAACTGGGTGCCGCCGTAGCCCATCACGACGGTGTCGGCGGCGTTCGACCGGGCTAGGTCGAACACCTCCGCGAGGCCCCGGTGGGAGAGGACGGTCCGGGTCTCGATGGGGACATCGAACGCTTCGGCGTCGGATTTCGCGGCCGTCAGCAGGTCGTCGGAGGCCGCGTCGATTTGCTCGCGGTTCTCCGCTGCTACGTCGAGGGCCGTCTGGTCGGGAACCGTCACGACGTGTGTCGCGAGCACTCGACCACCCTTGTGTCGGGCCAGCGCTGCCGCCAGCGTCACCAAGGCGTGTTCGGTCCGCGGATTCGACAGCGGGACCATAATCGTCGGTCCCTCCGTCTCCGGAGCGACCGCGTCGGCCGCATCGACGACGGGGTCGGGGAACTCCGACCCGCGGTTTCGAATGTACTCCGAGAGCGCACCCTGCTGTGTCGTCTCGTTGCGGGCGTAGACGAAGTACCAGGCCAGAGCGGCGATGACGAACCCGGCCGACAGCGCGATTTCGATGCCGTCCATGAACGCCACGAGGCCGAGCGAGAGGACGCCACCGAGAATCGGAGTAATGGGATACAACGGAACCGTGAAATCGGGATCGTACTCGGGGACGTCGGCCTCTCGGAAGACGATGAGCGCCGCGTTCAACAGCGCGTACACGATGAGGTGGAGGACGCTCGCGGCCTTCGCGAGCACCTCGATTTCCTGTCCGAGTGCGGCGATGAAGACGATGATGAGTCCACCCGTGACGACGATAGAGCGATACGGCGTCGCGTAGTTCGGGTGAATCTCGTTGAGCCAGTCGGTGACGATTCTGTCCCGGCCCATCGCGAAGTTGATGCGCGCCGACGCGAGAATGGAGGCGTTCGCCGAGGAGGCGGTCGCCAACAGTGCACCGAGGGTCATCACCGCCGCGGCGACGGTGGCGATACCGCCGACTTGACCGAGCGGGCCGAGAGTGATTGATGTCGGGAAGGCTATCTCGGCGACCTGTGCGACCGGTGCATCCTGGCTCAACTCCGACCACGGCACGACGCCGAGCATCACGGTTACGAGAATCGCGTAGATGACCGTGACGATGGCGACGCTGCCGATGATGGCGATGGGAAGGTTCCGACCGGGGTTCTTCAGTTCCTCGGCGACGGTCGCGATTTTCGCATAGCCGAGGAAGGAGACGAACACGAGCGCCGTCGCGGGGAGGATAGCGCCGTACCCGGCTTCGGTCGGCGCGATTCCACCGGTCCCGACGAGCGTCCCGTAATCGAAGGTGGTGAACCCGGCGATGGCGAAGACGGTGAGAATCGAAAGCAGGATGAAGACGATGACGGTCTGGACGCCGCCGGTCTCCTTGGCGCCGATGTAGTTGACGCCGACGAAGACGAGGCCGGCGAGGAGTGCGCCGACCTGAATCTGGTTCAAGAAGAGGAATCCGGGGAGGCCGACGAACTCGATGAGGTACTGTCCGAACCCGATACAGTAGAACGCAGAGGCGAAGGCCAGCCCCATCCAGTCGCCCATCCCGGCGATAGAGCCGAACATCGGCCCGAGTGCCTTGTTGATGTAGTAGTAGCCGCCGCCGGCTTTCGGCATCGCGGTGCCGAGTTCCGACACCGAGAAGGCGTTTATCATCGCGATGAGGCCGCCGACGACGAAGGAGACGACGACGACCGGGCCGGCCTCGTTGGCGGCGACGCCGGGCAGAACGAAGATGCCGGCACCGATCATCGTCCCGATGCCGATGGTCATCGCCGAAATCAGCCCGAGGTCTTTGGCGAGTTCGTCGTCGCTCACTGGGCGATACCTCCGTTCGAACCGTCCGCGAGCGACGGTGAACCGCCCTCAAGGTGTTGATTGGGCTGTACTGTTCGGTGTCGGTCGATTGTGGGTGAGGCGGACATGTATTCAGACGGAAGGGTTCGGAAGCGAGACGACCGGGGTCTCGGCGTCGTCCTCGGTCGCGACCGGTATCAGGACGTACTCGAATAGCCTCATCGCTGGTGACAGTGGTGGACGACGACGGAGCGCCACCCCGAGCGCGCGGTCGGTCTACATTTCATACCCGACTCGATGGCTGCTCATTATATAAGTGTGCCGTAATAAATAACCAATCAGTAAAAATACGCCCATCAATTGCGCCTTCCTCAATATAATGATTGTATATTACGTGTATCACAATCCGTCGAACAGCGGTATAAAGTAGTATCCGAGTAAGGGGTCGGTATGGAGTATCGGCTGGACGAAATCGACCGTCACATCATCCACGCGCTGATGGGCGATGCACGGAACACCTCGGCACCGACGATAGCCGAGGCTGTGAACGTCTCGCCGGGGACGGTCAGAAACCGTATCAACCGGCTCGAAGAGCACGGCATCATCGAGGGGTACACCGCACAGGTCGACTTCGAGCGGGCAGACGGTCGGCTGACGAACCTGTACATGTGCAACGTTCCGGTCTCCGACCGGGAGGTGTTGGCCCAAGAGGCGCGAACGATTCCCGGCGTCATCAACGTCCGAGAACTGATGACCGGACGCCGGAACCTCCACGTACTGGCCGTCGGCGAGGACACCGACGACCTGCGTCGTATCTCCCGTGCGCTGTCGACGCTCGGTATCGAAATCGACGAGGAGGACCTCGTCCAAAACGAGACGTTCGACCCCTACTGCCCCTTCGGGCCGACCGACGCGGCCGAATCCCATCCTTCGACGGACTTCATCAGCCTCGCCGGTGGCGCGAAGGTCGCCGAGGTAACCGTCAGAGCGGACGCGCCCATCACGGGTCACACGTTGGCCGACGCCGTCGAACGCGGCCTCCTCGACGAGGAAGCCCTCGTCATCGCCATCGAACGCGACGACGACGTGCTGACGCCCCACGGCGAGACGACCATCCAGTCCGGCGACGTGATTACGGTCCTCTCACGGGAGGGCGACCGCGAACGGACGCTCGAAGCCTTCCTCGGCACCGACGACACCTGACGTGCCTCGTGATATCCGATGGTAGTCCGGAGTCGATTCCGAAGACATTTGGCTGACTGACCAGTCAGTACAAACACGTTGTCCCGCGTTCCGAACCCCTTCCGATTGGCGATACTGGCCGTCGGGTTGCTGTTGGCCCGCCTCGGCCTCATCGGCGAGGAGCGTGCACGCCGGACGGCCGACCTCGCGTGGCCGCGCATCGTCACGGGACTGGCGCGGATGTCGAAGAACGCCGTCGACGTGGCGATGGTCGGCGTCGCCGTCGGCGGCGGTGCCATCGCCGGCGTCGGTATCGCCGGGCCGTTCTGGGGGCTGGCGTTCTCCATCGGTGGTGGCGTCGCCGGCGGCACCATCGCGCTGGTCAGCCAACGGTTCGGCGCCGACGCCTACGAGGAACTCGGACTCGCGGTACGCTCCAGCGTCTTCCTCGTCGTCGCTATCTCGCTGCCCGTCGTCGCCGTCTTCTGGACGTACTCGACGGAACTCATCGGCCTGCTCAGCAGCGACGCCGAGACCGTCCGCCTCGGCGGCGAGTACCTCCGGGTCGTCGCGTTGGGCGTCCCCTTCGCCGGCCTCAATCTGGTCGGCAGTCGCGTCCTCGTCGGCTCCGACGACGCCTACACCGCGATGGTGCTCCGTGGTGGTGGTGCCATCGCCAACGTCGTCATCAACGCCGCCCTCATCTTCGGCCTCGGGTGGGGCGTCGTCGGCGCCGCAGTCGGGACCGTCCTCTCGAACCTCGGCGTCACCGCCGCCTTCGCTATCGGGCTGACGGCAGGGCGCTTCCCCGGTGCCGGGACGTTCCCGGTTACCGTCGACCCCGTCGGAACCTACGTCGACCCCTCGACGGTCGCCGATTTGGTGTCCATCGGTCTGCCGGTGATGGGCCGGAACCTCGTCTGGACCGTCGCCGAGTTCCCGATGTTCGCCATCCTCGACATCTTCGGCCAGGACGTGGTGTCGGCGTTCGTCATCGCCCGGCGCATCTGGGGACTGATGAACACGCCCGGCTGGGGCTTCGGGCTCGCATCCTCCAGTCTCGTCGGCCAGGAACTCGGCACCGGCGCCGAAGAGACCGCCGAGGCCTACGGCCGTGAAATCATCCGCTACTCGGTGGCCGTCTACATCGTCTTCGCCGCCGTCGTCTTCGTCGCCACCGAACCCATCGTCACGCTGTTCGTCGACGACCCGAACGCCCCCGCCGTCCCCATCGCCGTCGACCTCGTCAGAGTGGCCTGTGTCGCCGTCGTCATGCAGGGAGTCTCCGGGGGCGCCGCCGGCCCGCTCGATGCGGCCGGCGACACCCGCTGGGCCTTCTTCAGTCAGGCGCTGGGGATGTTCGGCTGTTCGATTCCGCTCGTCTACCTCGGCGCCACCACGTCGCTGGGCATCTACGGGCTGTATCTCGCTTTCCTCGCCGAGACGACGGTGCCGGCGGCGCTGAACTACTACCGCTTTGCGACGGGTAAGTGGAAGGCTGTCAGTCGGGAGTACCGGCCGGAAACCCCGGCGGACTGATTTCCAACCGATTGATTACGCAGTGGCATCGCGCAGGCGCGGAACGACCCGCGTCTCGACGGCGTGCCAGACGACGATGGTCGACGGCAACACCAGAAGCGACGCCAGGTACGCGTAGAACACGCCTAGCGCCAACAGCAGGCCGAATTCGGCGATGAGCGGGATGAGCGCGAGATACAGCACGCCGAGGCCACACACCGTCGTCAGCATGCTCCCGGTGAGCGCGCCGCCGGTCCCCTGTGCGGTGGTTCGCAGGGCGGCGTGGATGTCCCGGCCGTTCTCGAACTCGTCGACGAAGCGGTGCATGAAGTGGACGGTGTAGTCGACGCCCAACCCGATGGACACCGACAGGATGGGGGCGTTGAACGGCGTCAACGGGACGTCGAAGTACCGCATCGACCCTGCGAGCAACCCGACGGTCACCAACACCGGAACGAGATTGATGAGGCCGTAGACGGCCCGCCCCTCCAGCCACCGGTAGAACAGCATCAGAAAGACGGCGGTGAGCAGGAAGGCGACGATGAGACTCCGGAGCGCGGACTCGGTGATTCGGTCGATGACGACCTGATTGACGACTAACTGCCCGGTCGGAACGGCGTCCATCCGCATCTCCTCGGCGACCTGTTGGGCGGCCACCGTCGCCTCGGTCTGGTCGGCGTCGACGTCGACCTGATAGACGATGCGGGTGGCGCTTCGGTCCTCGGTGATGGAGTTCCGCGCCTGGTCGCCGGCCGGCGAATCGAGCAGCTCCGCGTACACGCGGTCGATGTCCCGGTCGGGGACCCCGTCGCCGTCCGTGTCGTGCTGTTCGACCAGCGCGGCGAACTCGGGGTCGGCCTCGGCACGGGAGTCGACGACGCCGAGGATGCTCGTCGCGTCGGCGCGGCGGTCGGACTGGACGAACGCATCCGGCGGGTCGGTCACCGCCCGGTCGATGTCCTCCAGTGCAACGTCCGAGCGGACGGCCCTGTCCTCGACGTATATCGTGACGCTGCCGATGAACCCCTGCTCGAAGTCCTCTTCGAGGTACTCGAGGACGGTCATGAACGTGTACTGCGACGGCGCGAACGGTTCGGGGAGGGCCTGGTACTGCTCGATTCGGTCCTCGTCGGGGAAGAACGCCTCCTGTGAGAACTCGGTGTCGACGCCGGTGCCGTAGGCACCGCCGACCCCACCGAGGACGAGCGCGGCGACCAGGACGACCGCCGGGGCGATTCGAGCGGCGGTCACGCCGGCCGGCAGGATGGCTCCGAGTATCGACCCCTCCCGTCCGAGTGGGCTACTGCCGAACTCCGGGAACCGAGTCCCCTCGCGAAACCCGTCGAGGCCGACCTTCGCCGCGGGGAGGAACACGCCGAAGATGGCGAAGGTGAACACCATCCCGACGGAGGCGACGATGCCGAAGTCCCGTAGCTGACCCAGCGAACTGGTGAGGTTCGCCGCGAAGCCGATGACCGTCGTTCCGGTGACGATGAGAAACGCCGCCGACAACTGCGTCGTCGTGATGCCCATCGACTCGCGGATGCCGGTGCCGCGGCCGCGTTCCTCGCGATACCGGTTGATGATGTGGATGCCGAAGTCGATGCCGACCGCCAACAGCAGCGGGAAGACGGTGACCAGCGAGTCCGAGAACGGGATGCCGGCATATCCCATGAATCCGAACGTCCAGACGAGCGTCATCACGAGCGCGACGAGACCGAGAAGCAGGTCGACCGGGTCCCGGTAGGCGACGACGAGGAAGAACGTGATGAGCAGTATCGCCGCTGGGAAGACGACGATGGCCGTGTCGTTCAGCAGTTGGGTGACCTCCTCGTTGATGATGGCGTTGCCGAAGACGATGGCGTTCTCGCCGTGGTCGTACCCCTCGACGCCGTCGACGACGTCGATGGTTCGCTGCTGGAGACGCGCGTTGTCGCCGTCGTCGGCCATCGGCGGCGTGTCGTAGGTGACGAGAATTTGTGCGACCGACGCCGACGCCGAACCCGACGAGAAGTCCGTACTCACCGGCCCAAGCGAGTTCGCGTCGGCGGCCGACCGGATGGCGCCGTCTAGCTGTCGTTGTGAGGCGCGTTCGACCGCACGGTGCAACTCCTCGGGCGTCGAGGCCTCGGGGTCGAGCTGTCGGGCGATGTTCGAGGCCGGACTCATCGTCGAGGTGACCCGCAGTCGGTCGTGGTTCTCGAGTCGCTGTTGGGTCTCCAACATCCGCAGCAGACTCGACTTCGAGAGGACGTTGCGGTCGTCCTCGATGAACACGTTGGCGTTGCTGCCGCCGGAGGCTCGCGCTCCGCCGTCGAAGTTCTCCTGCATGTCTTCGAGGGCTTCGGCCTCTTCGAGGTTCTCGGTGAACTGGTCGGTACCGGCCTGCTGTTCGCCGCCCCCGCCCAATCCGGCGGCGAAAACGCCCGTCAGGACGACGAAGGCGAGAACGACCCGCAGCGGTCGCTCGGAGACGATGGTGGTGATGCGACTGCTCAGCGGGTCGATGCGGTCCGTGTCGTGGGTCTCCGGGCCGTCGACCATCGGTCAGTTCCGGCGCCGCCACCAGAGTCCCGCGCCGACGACGGCGACGACGGCCACGACGCCGATGGCGATGGGGACGACGGGCGGTCCCTCGTCGGTCGTTTCGGGTTCCTCGACGGTGACCGCCTGCTGGTAGGTGTCGGAGAGCGTGCTCTCACCGCGGCGATTGTCGTACTGGAAGTCGAATTCGACGGGGTAGGTCTTCGCCATCGCACCGCCCGTTGCCGAAAGCGAGAACCGCAACTCGCCGGACTCGCCGGGTTCCAACTCGGAGATGAACGCCTCGTCGCTCGACGTCGACAGCGGACTGTCGGCGTACAGTCGCGCGTCGATGTTCGAGAGCGTCTCCGGGCGCTCGTTCGTTATCGTGACGACGAGGTCACTCGACCCACCCGACTCGACGGTGGCGTTCTCGGCCGTGACCGAGAACTCCCCGCGGCGTTCGTCGACGACGACCCGCTCGGAGAGGGGCCCGGCGGTGACCGTCGACTCGCCCTCGTTCGCGTACTCGACGCTGAACCGGACCTGTCTCGGGCCGGCCAACGCCTGCCCGCTCACCTCGGTCGGGAAGGCGAACTCGGTCGCCTCGCCGCTCTCGAGTTCCGGCAGGGCGTACCGGCCTTCCTCGACGAACAGCGAGTCGCTCGCCGGTTCGATGACCAACACGCCGTCGGAGACCGGACGGGGCCCCTCGTTGCGGAGCGTCCCGGTGATGTTGCCGGCGTAGCCGACCGACAGCGTGTCTTCGAGCCCCTCGATGTCGAAGGACTGCTCGGAGAGGGGTTCGAGGTGGCCGACGACCGGGTCGGATTGGGCCTCGGCGCCGTCGGTGTTCGTGTACTCGACGGTCGCCTCGATGGGCTTGGCGCCGGTCGCGACGCCCTCGGCGACGGCCGCATCGACGGTCACGGTGGCGGACTCCTCCGGTGCGAGGTCGCCGACGAACGAGCGGGCTTCGCCGGTGCCGAGCGTCACGCCGCCGCTTCCGCGGAGGGTCACCCGCGTCGCGTTGGCCCGCTCGGAGCCGACGTTTTCGATGGTGACGTCCGCGTCGCCGGAAGTACCGGGCTGGACGTCGGTGTCGACGTCCGTGATGGCGAACCGCGGTTCGGAGACGACCCGTACGTCGACGGTCTGACGCTCCGTCTCGGTCCGTCGCTGCGGGTCGGACATCGAGGAGGTCTGTCGGACGTAGGAGTACCGCACCTTCACGTCCAACTCGTAGGTGCCGGGTTCGGTCCCTTCGGGAACGACGACTCGAAACGGCGTCGACGTGAGGGAGCCATCCGGGATAGAGCCGACCGCGGTTCGCCCGGTCCGCACGTCGAGGGGGCCCTCACCGTCGGCCGCGACGGAGACCGCCCTCGCGGTGAGCACTTCCTCGCTTCGGGGCCCGGTGTCGAGGTCGCCGCTGTTCTGGAGTTGGACCTCGATTCGCGTGTCGCTGCCCGGCGTGACCTCGGCGTCGGGCGCGTACGCGGAGATATCCGGTTCGCCGCGCGTGAAATCGCGCTGGGTCTGTTGGCCGACGACTGCGCCGGCCGAAACGGTCAGACAGACGAACAGGGCGGCGACGGCCACCGCCATCAGGGACTTACGAACCACGGTTCGGACCTCTGTCGGCGGTCGATTCGTCGGCGGCGCGACACGTGGAGGGGCGTCGGCGGGGGCGGACGGCACTCGCTGGCATTACCGGCACGGTTATGCGCCGGGACAATAGCCGTTTTGATTGAATGTTCAATCAATCCGGTTCGCCTCGCCCGTCGGCGACGACCGTCGGCCGCTCCCCCGACGGCCACTCGATACTTGTCGGGGCGGCCGCTACGGGGTTGCAGTGATGGAGTTCTTCGAGGACGCCTCGACGACGCGCGAGGAGATTCTGGCCGCGGCCTACGAGGCGCTGTGTCGACACGGCTACAGCGACCTGACTATCGAGAAAATCGGCGACCACTTCGAGAAGAGCACGTCGCTGGTGTATCACCACTACGACGGGAAGGACGAACTGCTGTTGGCGTGTCTGGAGTACGTCTTAGAGCGCTACGACGAGACGTTCGTCGAGGCGGAATCCGAGGACCCGCGGGTCAGACTCGAAGAGCCGCTGTCGGTGTTTCTCGTAAGCGAACTGCCCGACGAACAGTTCCGGTTCATGCGCGCGCTCGTCGAACTCCGGGCGCAGGCGGCCCACGACGACCGGTATCGGGAGTACTTCACCCGAAGCGACCGCCTGTTTCAGGCCCGTCTGACCGAACTCGTCGAGGCCGGCATTGAAGCCGGAGCGTTCCGCGATGTCGACCCAGAGGCCGTCGCCGCGACGCTACAGACTGTCCTGGCCGGCGCGCTCGTCCGAACCACGACCTCCGACGACGACGCGTGGCTCGAAGATGTCCGCGAGGAGGTCATCGCGTGTCTCGAAGCGCGACTGTACCGTCCGGAGGGGGACTGAACTGCTTACTCGAAGTCCTCCAACTCGAACTTCTGGACCTTCCCGGTCGTCGTCCGCGGGAGTTCGTCGACGAAGTTGACCTCCCGTGGGTGTTTGTACGCCGCGAGGTTGTCGAGGGCGTATTCCTTGATTTCCTCTGCGGTCACCTCGGCGTCCGGTCGCTTGACGACGAAGGCGGTGACCGTCTCGCCGCGGCGCTCGTCGGGGACGCCGACGACGGCCGCATCGGCGATATCGGGGTGTTCGAACAGCAACTCCTCGACTTCGCGGGGGTAGACGTTGTACCCGCCCGTGACTATCATGTGCTTCTCGCGGTCGACGATGAAGAAGAAGCCGTCCTCGTCGTAGTAGCCGAGGTCGCCGGTGTGGAACCAGCGCGTGCCGTCGTCGTCGTAGGTGAACGCCTCCTCGTTCGCCCCCGGGCGGTTGTAGTACTCCTTCATCACGTTCGGGCCGGAGACGACGATTTCGCCGACCACGTCGTCGAGTGCCGTCTCGTCGTCGACGGGGCCCTCGGGGACGGGGTCGACCTCCTCGAAGTCGTGGTCGACGACTTTCGATTCGACGCCCGGTAGCGGCTTGCCGATTGAGCCGGGACGGCGGTCGTCGGGTCGGTTGGCGTGGGTGACCGGCGCCGTCTCGGTGAGGCCGTACCCCTCCATGAGGTCGGGTTCGAACGTCTCCTCGAACTGTCGCATGACCTCGAGCGGGAGGCTGGAGCCGCCGGCGTTGGCGAACCGGACCGAACCGAGGTCGTACTCGGCCGCCTTCGGGTGGTTCACGAGGTCGTTGTACATCGCGGGCACGCCGTGGAACAGCGTGATGCCCTCCGACTCGACGAGTTCGAGCGCGGCCTCGGCGTCCCACTCGGCCATCGGCCAGTAGCTGCCGCCCTCGTACAGCGTCGCCAGCATCGTCACCGTCATCCCGTAGATGTGGAACAGCGGGAGGACGCCGAGCATCTTGTCGTCGTCGTAGATGCCGTCGTGAATCTTCGGGGAGGCGCGGGCCTCGAAGGCGAGGTTCCGGTGGGTCAGAAGGACGCCCTTCGGAGTGCCGGTCGTCCCGGAGGTGTACGGTTGACACGCCACGTCGTCGTCGTCGCGGTCGACGACGTCGAGTTCCTCCTCGGCGAGGAAGTCATCGAACTCGACGGCGCCTTCGGTGTCGCCGCCGACGCTGACGATGGTGTGAACGTCGGTGTCGTCCTGTACCTCCTGGACCTGCGGGACGAGGTCGGCTAGCGCGACGACGGCCGTCGCGCCGCTGTCGCCCAGTAGGTGGCTGATTTCGCGGGACTTGTACTGGGGATTCATCGGGACGACGATGCCGCCGGCTCGGAGAATCCCGTGGAAGGCGATCACGTACTGCGGGAGGTTTGGGAGATAGACGCCGACGCGGTCGCCGGGTTCGACACCCGAATCCGCGAGGGCTTTGGCGAACCGACCGGTCTGTGACCAGAACTCGCCGTAACTGAGTTCCTGCCCCCGGAAGCCGATTGCGGTGGCGTCGGGCATCTCCGCGGCGCGCTGTTCGATGTCGGCAAGCAGATTCGTCATCACTCCCCCGTATCGGTCACCACGGGGTAAATCTTGCTTCACGGGACGGGAGTTTACCCTACGTCGGCGACTGTTCTTCGGCCGCCGGAAGTCGGAGGACGACCGTCGCGCCCCGTTCGGAGTGGTTTCGGATGTCGAGTTGTCCGCCCGCGTTCGTCACGGCCCACCGAATCAGCCACAGCGTGACTCCCTGAAGGTGCTCCAGCGGGCGTTCCGCGCCGCTGGTCAGCGCGCGCCGTTCGCGCTCGGAGAACCCGGGCCCGTCGTCGTTGACGCGGAGTTCGACCCACTCCCGGTCGTCCGTCTCCTCGACCTCGATTTCCACTCGGGGAGCGGGGACGCCCGCGTGTTTGACCGCGTTCTCGACGAGGTGTTCCAGACAGAGCCGAATCGTCGCGGGGCAGACCGCCTGGGTGGCTCCGGGCGCCGAGATGTCGATGTCGACGTCGGGGTAACTCTCACGGAGTTCCTCGCCCACCTCGCGGACGAACGCCGAAAGGTCGAGTTCCTGTGTCCGCGGTTTGGTGGGGTCGATGCTACGGTTGAAGGCGCGGGCCGCGTCGGCAATCGCCAGCAGATCCGACGCCGCGGTATCGATGTCGTCGGCTATCGCCGCCACCTCCTCGTCGCCGTCGGCCTCGAGGAGTTCCGCCAGTCCCGTGACGATGTTCAGTTTGTTGCGGATGTTGTGTCGGAAGATTCGATCGAGAACCGACAGGCGGTTCTGATACTCCTGGATTCGCGTGATGTCACGACTGACAGCGATGATTCGCTCGCCGTAGTCGTCGGTCGCCTCCAGCCGCTGAAATCGGAACTGGAAGACCGTCGAGTTCCCATCGGGGCCGGTCGTCGTGAGTTCCATCGTCCGGGAGCTCCCTCCGCCCCGAACCGCAGCCGTCGCCGTCCGGAACTTCGCTGCCTGTTTCCCTTCGAACAGGCTCGGTGCGGGCGTTCCCTCGGGAATCGTTCCATCGACGCCGAACGCGGCTTTGGCTGCTGCGTTCGTATCCACGATCCGACCGTTGTCGTCGAGCACCAAAACCGGGTCCTCGATGGACTCGAAGATTCGTTGGTACTGTTCGAGCAACCGCTCTCGACGCTTGCGCTCGGTGACGTCACGCTGGAACCCGAGGAAGTGCGTCACCTCACCGTCCTCGTCACGCACGGGCATGATGTCGAGGGCGTTCCAGAACTGCTCGCCGGAGCGCCGGTAGTTGCGAACTTCGACCGACACCGGCCGCTCGTCGGCCAGCGCCGACCGCATCTCATCGACGGTCGACTCCTCGGTGTTCTCGCCCTGCAGGAACCGACAGTTCCGGCCGATGACCGCCTCGCGGTCGTATTCCGTGATTTCGAGAAACTCCTCGTTGACGTAGACGAGCGGCAGGTCGTCTTCGTTCGCGTCGGCGATGCTGATGCCGATGCCGGCAGTGTCTATCGCTCGCTCGTACAGTTCGAGTTCCTGCTGTCGCTGTCGCGACAGCACCGAGTATCGTCGCGTCGCCAACAGGCCATCGACCCGGGAGCGAACCGCCTTCCTCGGCGCCGGAATCGACTGAATACCGTCGAGCAACTCACCGACAGAGTCGCCGTGGCGTCGCCATGCCTCGTCGACCGAGTCGGTCGTCAACAGCAACACAGGCGCCGTGGTCGGCCGTTCGCGTGCCTTCCACGCCAACAGCGCCTCGCGGAACGACGCGAGGCCGTCGGCATCGACGATACAGATGTCGGTCCGCTCCGGAACCGGTTCGGCTACATCGATTACCTCGAACGCCGAGAGGAGCGACTCCAACAGCTCTCTGTCCCGCGGTTGGGCGACGCCGAGGGCGATTCGTGGCGTCCGCTCGGAGAACCACTCGTCGCTGTCGCCGCTGTCGGAGTGGCGGTGTGGCCGCGGCGACGAGTCATCTTGGGGGGCCATCAGCCCGACTCGTCGGTTCGCTCGGGGATGCCGGTGAGAATGCCGCGCATCCCGGTCAGTTTCGGCCCGACCTTGACGCCGTTCTCGGATATCGACATCTCTCGAAGGGACTGCTCGAAGTCACCGAAGCGCTTCTTCAGCACGCCGACGGTTTTCCGAATCTCGCCGTCGATTTCCATGTATCGGAGGAAGACGATGTTGTCGGCGAGGTAGCTAATCTGCTCGTCGGTCGCCGAGAGGTCGCCGGTGATGTTCTCGACTTCCTCGATGAGGATGACAGTGACACCCATCCGCTTGAGGTAGCGACACAGCGCGTGGAGTTCCCGGGTGAGTTCGGCCTGGGAGTCGTCGCCACGAAGGCCGAGTCGGTAGCCGGTGATGCCGTCAATCATGACGATTTCGGCATCCTCCTCTTCGACGGCCGTCCGGACGTGATGAGCGAACTCGTCGGGACTCTGTGCGAGTGACTCGATTTCCTCGATTCGAACGGCACCCGTCTCGACGAGTGACTCGATGTCGATATCGATTTCGCCGGAGCGGTGCAGATAATCGGACTCCAGTTCCTCGAAGAGGTAGCCGAACGCCCCTTCGCCGCGGTTGCCGGCGGCTTCCAGAAACAGCGACCCGAGTGTCGTCTTTCCGGCACCCGACGGTCCGGAGAGGACGGTGACCGACCCTCGTTCGATGCCCCCGCCGAGAAGTCGGTCGAGTTCCGAGAGCCCCGAGGAGAGTTGGTCCCGGGTGTGTTCCCGGTGGAACTCTCCGGGGACGAGTTTCGGATACACGCGACCGCCCTCGCCGGACCGGATGCGATAGGTGTGTCGGCCGTCGGCGGACCCCGACCCGCGGAACTTCGTCACTTCGAGCGACCGGTGGTCGGTCGTCCGCCGGATTTCGATGGTCGAATCCCCGAGGAACTTGAGGTCCTGTTCGACCCGCCCACTCGTCGGTTGGGTCGTACACAGTGTCGTCGTTCCCCGCTCTTTGAGTTCGTTGATGAGTGAGGAGATGTTCCGCCGGAACTGGTACTCGTCGGGCAGCAGCGACCGGAGTTCCGACAGCGGGTCGATGACGAGCCGCTCCGGGGATTCCTCGTCGATGGCCGTCGCGATGCGCTCCAGTAGGTCCTCGCCCTCGACCTCGTCGGCCGGGAACACCGTGTAGGAGTCCTCCGAAAAGAACCGCTCGCCGCCGGCGCTAAGGTCGAGTATCGTCACCTCCGAGAGGTCGATGCCGAGCAGTTCGGCGTTCCGTCTGATGTCGGTCTCCCGTTCCTCGAAGCCGATGTAGAGACTCGGCCCGTCGGCCGCGGTGAGAAACTGCAAGGCGAGAACCGTCTTGCCTGTCCCCGGACCACCGTTTATTATTCCCGTCTGGCCACTGAGAAAGCCACCCTGCAGCACCTCGTCTAAACCCGGTGTGCCGGACGGAACACGCCGGTGGTCGTCGGTCATGACTTTAAAACAGCGGCTGTCAACTGTTAATACTTTTGCCTATATAAATAAATCACTCACGATACACACGACTAGATTGAACATTATTATAGTCCAACTCGGACAATCGCAGGTTTGTGGATTTCTCCCGTTCGGAGCCTGCCGGCACACCAATAGTTAGGACGCCCTCGGTACAGGTGACGGTATGCCCACCGTTCAACTCGTTCGTCACGCCACGTTGCTCGTCACGTTGGGGGAGACGACGTTCCTCGTCGACCCGATGCTCGGCGAACCGGGCGACATCCCGCCGATTCCGAACACGCCCAACGATCGCGAGAACCCACTCGTCGAACGCCCGGACGTCGACCTCACACACGACGCGGTCGTCGTCACCCACCGTCACCGCGACCACTTCGACGACGCCGCCCGGGAGTTCCTCGACCGCGAGATACCGCTGTTCTGCCATCCCGAGGAGTCCGACGAGTTCCGCGAGGAGGGCTTCGAGGACGTCCGACCGCTCGATATCCACCACTCGTTCGGCGACGTGATACTCGAACCGACGCCGGCCCGCCACGGCCACGGCGAGTTGGCAGAGAAGATGGCGCCCGTCCTCGGCGTCGTCTTCGAAGGCGAAGGGTCGCTGTATCTCGCCGGCGACACCGTCTGGTACGACGCCGTCGCCGAAACCATCGATGCCTACGACTTCGACGCCGTCGTCGTCAACGCCGGCGGGGCCCGGTTCGTCGAGGGCGAACCCATCACGATGGACGAAGACGACGTTGCGTCGGTCCGGGCGGCCGTCGACGACGACGTGCCCGTCATCGCCGACCACATGGACGCCATCAACCACTGCCTGGTCACGCGGGCAGACCTACGAGCGGCCGTCGATGGCGTGACGATACCCGAGGACGGCGAGACGGTCGAGTTCTGATTCGGGCTATTCGACCTCTCGGACATAGACCGTCGAGGACTGCTCGCCGTCGCTCCAGACGAGTTGGACCACATCCCCTGCTCGGAGTTCGACGACGCTGTTCCCGTCCGTGAGCCGTCGGTCGCCGTCGATGGATTCGATGGCGAAGCCACCGAACGTCTCGTTTTCGCCGACGGTCGCCCCACCGACCACCGAAACGGCGTCCCCCTCCGTCACCGTCTCGGCACCGAGACCGGCGACGGTTCCTTCGGGGTCGATTCCAGTCTCTGTTTCAGTGCCGTTACGGTGGACGTAGATGCGCAGTCTGTCTGCATCGACGGTGTCGCCGCCCGTGTGTCGGAACGTCGTCCGTGTCACCTCGATGCGTTCGCCATCGACCGTGAGGGTTGTGGTGGTCTGTTCGGATTCCCAGTCCACGTTCGGCGCGCTGTCGCCCGGCTGTGACCCGGTACCGAGACTCCACAGCCCGCCAACGATAGCCACCGAGACGAAAAGCGTCGTCACCAACAGTACGGCGGCGGCCACATCCGGCGAAACTCCGGCGGAGGGTGACGTGTCGCTCACAGCGAATCACCCAGTCCGATTACGAAAATCGACCAGTACAGCGCCTGTGAGATGAAGACGAAGACCGACGAGAACACGACCATCGTACACGCGCGGGCCAGCGTCCGCTTCGGGACGGCCTCACCGGCCCGTTTCCACCGCAGTGCGGTGCCGACGGCATAGCCGAGCACGCACCACGAAAGCGCGAACGCCCCCGCGAAAAGGACCGCAAACGGAAGCAGGTCAACGAAGAACCTCGTCGAAAGCCGCGGCCAAGAGACGAACGCGAGCCAGCCAGCCGTCGTGACTGCCGACGGAAGGGCGAAACCCCCGACCAACCTCGGTCGCTGCTCGACGTACGTGAACTGAACTGCCGACAGAAACACCGGGAACGAAAACGCCTGTACGGCGACGAAACGTGCCCAGTCCGGCCACCCGTCGAACCACGAACCGAAGCCGATGCCCGAGACGAAAACACTCCAGACGAGGAGGGCGACGAACCAGCCGGTCGCAACCGTTCGCACGCGACTGCCCTCGCTGGAGAGTTCCATATCTCTTCGACCTGTCGCTCGAAATAAATATGATTCCGTCGGCTCATGGACTGAACCCCTTCGGCGGACGAATTCAGCAGGGACTATCGGGGTGCTGTTCGAACCACGGACGATGACACGGCCACCGACCCGCGTCGAGAACGCCGCGCTGTTGGCCCTCGGTGGCCTCGGCTACGGGGCGCTGCTATTCGTCTGGTTCTCGCTGCCGGCGTACCTCCAGCCCGTCATCGACGACCTCGGGTTGACGGGGACGCAGGCGGGCGTGCTGGCGGGGGCGGTGCCGCTGACCTACATCCCGCTGGGTCTCGCAAGTGGTCTGCTCGTCGACCGACTCGGCGCGCGAGTCGGCGTCGGCTTGGGCATCGCACTCGCCGGCCTCGGGCAGTTGAGCCGGTCCTTTGCCCCCGAGTTCCCGTCGATGCTGGCGTTGACGCTGCTGCTCGGCGTCGGCGCGACGGGGCTCACCTTCGGGTTGCCCAAACTCGCCTCGGAGTTGTATCCCGCCGACCGCGTGGGCCGGGCGGCATCGGTGTACCTCGTCGGCTCCTACGTCGGCAGCGCGACCGTCTTCGCGTTCGGCCGCCCCGTCATCGGCCCGGCGCTGGGCGGCTGGCGGCCGCTGTTCCTGTACAGCGGCATCGCCACACTCGCCGTCGCTGCGGTGTGGGCTATCGCGGCGTGGTACGTTCCCGCTGGGGTCCACGAAACCGAGGCCGACGGCGACCTCACTCTCGCCTCGCTGGCCGACGACCTTCGGGCCGTCCTCGGCCACCGCGACCTTCGGCTGCTCGTCGTGTTGGGGACGATGTACCTGTTCGTCCTCCACGGGATACAGGGGTGGCTGGTGACGATACTCGAAACCCGGGGCGTCACGGCGGACCTCGCGGGAACCATCGCCAGCACCCTCGTCGTCGGACAGGTCGTCGGCGTGTTGACGATTCCGGCGCTCGCAGAGCGCTTCGGTCGCAGGCGGGCGACCCTGGTCGCCTGCGCCGCCGTCGCCTGCCTCGGGGTCGTGGGGTTGCTGGCCGAACCCGAGGCCGTCCTGTTGCTCGTCGCTCCGGTCGTCGCCATCGGACTCGGGATGGGCGGGCTCTCGCCGCTCATCCGTGCGGTGCCGGTCGAGTTGGATGGCATCGGTCCGAAACTGACCGGCACCGCGGTCGGCGTCGTCTTCGCGGTCGGCGAAATCGGCGGCTTTCTCGGCCCGGTCGTCATCGGCGCGCTGCGGGATGCCACGGGGACGTTCACGCCGGGGGTGGCCGTCGCCGCCGTCGGGACGCTCGTCGCCGCCGCGGCGGGTGCGGCGATGTCGAGTCTGGATGCCTGACGATTCCACCCTCCAACAGCCACACGACAGTTTGTAGTCGGCCCTCACCGAACCGGAGTTATGACCGACACCAACGAGTGGTTCCTCGAGAACCACGACCACCTCCGGGACCTCGGCATCGAAATCGACGACCAGCGAGAGGGGTTCATCCGCCTCACGTTGCCTCACGAGGCGTCGCTCACCAATCCGGGGTCGGAGGCCATTCAGGGCGGCGTCGTCGCGACGCTCATCGACCACGCCGGTGGCGCGGCCATCCGCACGACGCTCCCGGACCCGATGTCGACGCCGCACGCGACGACGGAGTTGAACGTCAGTTACGTCCGACCGGCCGCCGCCGATTTGACTGCCGAGGCGACCGTCGTCCGCTCCGGTCGGAGTATGGGCGTCGTCGAAGTCGAGGTGACGATGCCCACCAACGAGGGGGAAAAGACCGTCGCCGTCGGTCGCGTCTCGCTGCATCTCGACCGGGAGTGAGTCGGGGGTCGTTGTTCCGCACATTGACGGCGGAACGTTGAGGTGAGGCCGACCGCACGTGAGGGTATGGCTGCCACACGAGAGGGGGTGGGGCCGTCGTGAGCCACACCCGCGGAACGTTCGCCGCGCTCGTCGACGCACTCGTCCCGGAGACGCCCGACCTCGCCGACCGAGGCGACGAACACGTCCCCGGCGGGCTCGCCGTCGGACTGGAAGAAGAGATTATCGACCGCGTGAACAACTTTCAGGAGGCCGACGGCGCCCTCGCCGCCGCCGGCTACGACGCGACGCCGATGGCTCCGGCCGTCGCGGTGTTGCTCGACACCGCGGCCGCCGAACTGCTCGTCCGGCGCCGCAGTGCGAACGGCTTCAACTCGCCGGCCGAGGAATTCGCCGGCGGGCCGTTCTCGCGACTTTCCCGGCAGGACCGCCTGCGTGCGCTTCGACTGCTCGAAGACGAGGGCGTCTTCCCACGGTTGGCCGATCGGTTCGACTCCGCCGCCCTCGGCACCATCCAGTTTCTCGCCAGTTCCCTGCCGATTCTCGTGGAGTTCGTCTACTACTCCGAAGTGACGGCCGACGACGGTGAGGAGCGCTCGCTCGGCTGGCGGCAGGCGGACTACCCCGGGCCGGCGGACGGCTACGCAGTCGGGATGGGCTACGAAGTCGAGGAATTCGAGGAGAACGAGTACTGATGTACGAACGCGACACAGACGTCGTCGTCGTCGGTGCGGGCGGTGATGGCCCGGCGCTGGCGTGGCGACTTGGCCAACTCGGCATCGACGTGACGATACTGGAGGCTGGCCCCTTCTACGGCAACGAGAAGTGGGAGGCGCCCAACGACGCGCCGGGCGGCGAACGCTCCGATGACCCTTCGGACCTCTCGGGTGAGCTGTACGACGAGCAGTTCACCTCGAAGGAGGGCGACATGAACGACCCCGTCACCGGGAAACTGCGGTGGGGCCCCGCCGACTCCGACCGGCCGCCGTGGCAACGGACGGTCCCCCAGCAAGCGCTCATCTCCCAGCTGTCGGGCGTCGGCGGAACGACCCAACACTACTACGCCAACCACCCGCGGGCGTTCGTCACGAGCATCGAGGACCAACCGCACTGGCCCATCGACTACGAGGAGCTGGTGCCGTACTACCAACTGCTGGAGGAGACGCATCCAGTCGAACCGGCGCCGACGACGCCGAAAGCCGAGGTGTTCTTCGAGGGCGCTCGAAGAGCGGGGTACGGCCTCAACGACGGCTACAACGTCACCGACGCGGGGTATCGGCCCTTCCCCAACGCCATCCCGCAACCGGACGAGCGACTGATGCGCGACGGTGGCGATGAGGACGGTGTTGGTGAGAACAACGCCGGCGAGTACCGCTACCCCGACTACGAGGGCGACACGCTGGCGATGCACGAACACCAAGGTGGCCCCCATCCCCGGGACGCGCCGATGCGGGAGCGGGCGCGTCGCTCCTCGAACGTCTCGCTGGTGCCGCGGGCGCTCGACACCGGCCATGTCGAGATTCGACCGAACGCCTTCGCGACGGCCATCCTCACCGAAGGCGGTGCGGCCGAGGAGGCCACCGGCGTCGAGTTCCGCGACACGTGGGCGGGGACGACCGAGCGCATCCACGCCGACGTGGTCGTTCTCGCGGCCGGCTGTATCGAGACGCCGCGACTGTGGCTCAACTCCGGACTTCCGGACAACGGCTGGGTCGGCCGGGGGCTGACCACCCACCACTTCGATTTCGTCGCGGGCACCTTCGACCCCGACACCCTCGAAGCGCTCATCGGCCAGCGTGCGGTCGAACCCCACCAGGGGCAGGCTGCCGGTTCACGCGTCGACGTTCCCGGCAAAGGCGGTATCGCCGTCAACACGTTCGCGCCCGGCATCACCGCGATGGCGATGTACGCCGCCGCACAGGGCGAGTGGGCCTTCGACCGCGACACCGCGGGCGAACCGTGGGACACCGCCGGCCGACTCGCCGGTCGGCAACTCAAAGCACAGATGGCCGACTACCGCCGGACGCTGACGCTCATCTGCCACACCGACGACCGACCCCGACAGGAAAACGGCGTCTCCATCGACGAGACGACCGAGGACGAACACGGTCCCGTTCCGCTCGTCGAGTGGGAGGCTCACCCCGAAGACGACGCCCGACGCGACGACCTCGCCCGACGGGCCGCGGAAATCCTCGACGAAGCGGGCGCCGAGGACGTCCATCGCACCGACGCCGCGCCGATTCTGTTACACATGCAGTCGTCGATGGCGATGGGGAAGGTGCTCGATACGGGCTGTGAAGCGACGGACGTGAGTCGGCTGTTCGTCGCCGACCACTCGGCGCTCTCCAACGGCGTCGGCGGCGCCAATCCCACACACTCGGGGCAGGCTCTGGCGCTGCGGACCGCCGAGGCCGTCGCCAACCGCTACTTCGACGGCGTAGAGGACCCCATCGGGTCCGTCTGAACGGGTTTTTCCGGTTCCCAAACGAATCCGAGTAGACACAACTTAACCGAAACAACGCTGAAGGGGCCGTTCACTGTAGGCGGCCTATGGCGAAGGTGTTCGTCCTGAACGCACACTCGCGGCACGGATTGGTCTCGATTCGGTGTCTCGGTGGGCGGGGACTGGACGTGACTGCCGGGAGTTCGAGACGATTCCACGCCGGGCGGCTGTCCAGATACGTCGACCGGTTCGTGGCGTATCCTTCGCCGGTCGATGCCCCGGAGGCGTTCGTCCGTGCCATCGAGGCGGAACTCCAGCGGACGGACTACGACATGCTGTTGCCGGTGAACGAGGCGACGGTCGAAACCGTCGTCCGACACCGCGACCGCTTCGAAGCACACACGACAGTTCCGTTTCTCCCGTACGACCGACTGGCCGTCGGGCTCGACAAGCGACGAACCATCGAGGCGGCCAGAGCTCACGACGTTCCCCACCCGGAGACGCGCTTCGCCGAGGAGTTCGACATCGACACCGTCGGCGAGGAACTCGGCTACCCGGTCGTCGTCAAACCGACACGGGGGTCCAGCCGAAACGGGGTCTCGGTCTGTCACTCACGGGCCGACCTCGAACGGACGCTCCGTGAGACGCCGGCACAGTACCGCCCGCTGTTGGTCCAGGAGTTCGTTCCCTTCGGCCGTGAAGTCGGCGTGTACACCCTGTACGACTGCTCGGGAACGCTGACCGCGTTGACCGTCCAGAAGCGTCTTCGCTCGAACCCGCCCGAAGGCGGCGCGAGTACGTACCGCGAAACCATCCGCGACCCGGAACTCGTCGCCCTCGCCGACGAGTTCCTGACGGCACTGGAGTGGCGCGGCCTCGCGATGGTGGAGTTCCGCGTCGACGCCGACACCGGCGAACCGAAACTCCTCGAAATCAACCCCCGATTGTGGGGGAGTCTCGCGCTGTCGGTGTACGCCGGCGTCGACTTCCCGTATCTGCTGTATCAGTTGGCCATCGGCAACGACGTCGACCCGCAGTTGGAGTACGCCGTCGGCGTCCGGGCGCGGTGTCTGTTCACCGACGCCCAACAGGTGCTCGCACGCGAGGACCGAGCAACGGCGCTCGCGGAGTTTCTCACGCCGTCGTCGAAGCCGTGCTGTTACGACATCGTCTCGAAACGGGACCCACTGCCGACGCTCGGACAGTTCGCGTACGCCGTCTCGTGTCTGTTCGACCGCGAACGCGACACGGAAACCGGTGCCGTCGACGACCCCGAGGACTCGTCGGAAACGCCGCCGGAACTGTCACCACCGCTGTCGTAGCCGGGGTCCGGGACGCGGCCGTCGACGTGAGAAATCGGCGGTATCTCCGTATCGAGACTCGATACGAACGAAACCCACTATAGGTTACCGTATCAACACGAAACAATCGCAGTATCGTGGGAGCGGCTCACGAGGACCGGGTGAGTAATTCGAGATGTCACGAACGGGCCCGACGAACGTCCTCTTCGAGACCGGCGAGTACGGCGAGTGCGACGAAGCCGCGTGTATGCACCTCCTCGGAGTCGACGACCCCACCAACGTCGACGTGCTGTTCGTCACCGTCACGAAATCGGGCCGGGAGCGCATCGAGGCGCTGAAACGCCACGCCGACGCCCCGCCGTCCAACGTCGGTATCGTCACCGTCGACGTGGGTGGCTCCGACGGCAGCGCACGCCTCGGCGGCGAATCCGGTCCGATGGTTCGGCACATCTCCGACCCGAGCGACCTCACCGGCGTCGGCATCGCCATCTCGGAGTTCCTCTCGGCGTGGCATGGCAACGGCAACCGGACCGTGGTGTGTTTCGAGTCCGTGACGGCGCTGTTGCAGTACGTCGAGGCCAACCGCGTGTTTCAGTTCCTCAACGAAATCACCTCGAAGTTCGAGCAGTCGGGCGCCCGGGCGCACTTCCACATCACGCCGGCGGCCCACGAAGGGCAGGTGTTGAGCGTCCTCACGTCGCTGTTCGACGACCGCGTCACCGCCCGGGACCTCGGACACGTCCCCGAATCGGAATCGGTGGCGGGGACGACAGCGGCCGCGTCGGGTGCTGTCGTCGACGACGCCTCGACGGAGGCTGCAGATGCCGACCCCGAATCGGCTTCGGCGGATTCCGAGGCACCGGCGGCGGAAACCGACGCCATCGACGCCACCGACGACACCGACGAGGAATCGGGATTCATCTTCGCCGGCGCCGACACCGAAAACGACGCCGACGCTCCCGAAGACGGGACTGCGACGGCTCCAGCATCCGATGTGGAGCCGCCGGCCGCCGAGACAAGCGAGCCGACCGCCTCCGAGTCCGGCGACGAACCTTCCGATTCCGAGGGTGCTGACGCCCCCGCCGACTCGGAGGGCACCGACGACCCCGCCGATTCCGATTCGGTGTCGACCGCCGACACGGTCGAAGACAGCGAGGCTTCCGACTCGGACAGCACGACCCCTGACTCCGACCCGGCCGACATCGTCTGGTCGGTCATCAACGGCGAGATGGACGACCCGGACGCCGACCAGACCGACGCCTCCCCGTTCGAATTCCCCGCCGAGACGGCGGACGACGATTCGAGTGCGGGTAGCGACGACGCAGAGGTCGAGGGGATGGACGCCGAGGCGGAGACCGACGGGACGGACGCCGGCGACGAGGCGGGTGACGACGCCGGCGTCGAGGAACCGACGACCGCGAACTTCGGCCGACAGAAGCGACGGTCGGAGCGAGACCCGATAGAACGACCGCAGGTACAGCGGCCGACGCACCCCTCCGAGGACGATTCGGAGTACAAGTCGGCGGTGTTCTCCCGGACGACGGCGACGGTCATCGGCGTCGTCGTGATGGTCGCGCTCGTAAGCTTTCTCACCGCGGCTGTCCCGATGCCGGCCGGCGCACCGATAACCGACGCTGAACCCGAGGGAACGCCGACGCCGGCGTCCGGCGGGGGAGCGAACGGGACTCAAGCGCAGGCGACGCCGAGTCCGACGACGACCGCGACGCCGGAACCCACCGCGACAGCGACAGCGACGCCGGAATCGACAGCGACACCGACGGCGACAGCGACGCCGGAACCGACAGCGACGCCGAACCCGGACGACTCCGGCGGTTCGACCGGGTCCACCGACGGAAACGACAGCGGTGACACGACCACGACCGCGACCGCGACACCGGAGCCAACGGCGACCGCGACACCGGAACCCACCGCGACACCGACGGCGACGCCGGACGACTCCATCACCGGCGCAGTCGACGACACTACCGACAGCACCACGGATGTCATCGACAACACCACCGACACGCTCGTCGGCGACGACGGCCTGTTGTAACCGCAGTTAGCTGTCGGCGGTGGAATTTTGAGACTGCTACCGGTACGGCGAGGTATGGCGACGCTGCTCACCGCCGTCGAGGACGTGCCCGAGAACGGCTCGTACCTCTTCACCGTCGAAGAGGCCGACGGCGGTCTCGAAGAGGTGATTCTCGTCCAACTCGCGGATGGCGTCTCGGCGTGGAAGAACTTCTGTCAACACGAAACCGACCAACGGCTCGACCGCGGGCGCGGTGCAGCGATGCGTGAGGGGCAGATAATCTGTCCGAAACACGGGTCGATGTTCGACGCGGAGACGGGGTACTGCGACAACGGGAAGGCCGCGGGGTCGACGCTCGTCGAAGTCGACGTGTCCGTCCGCCACGGGCAGGTGTACCTCACCGACGACGAGGTGTCGTTCAGCCACGAGGGCGGCATCGACGACGACGGCGCGCCGAGTTCGACCTCACACCTGAGTTTCTAGATGTCGAGGTCGGCGGTCGGGAAGGAACCCTCGTCGGTTTCGGAGTCGTAGGAGTCGATGGCCGTGAGCGCGAGGTCGAGGGTGTTCTCGGGGGTCCACCGCGCGGTGTTGATACAGAGGTCGTAGATGGAGCGGTCCGAGAGGTCGATGCCGTAGTAGGACTCGTATCGTTTCACGTCGATGACGTCGCGGACGCGCATCTCGGCGCCTATCTCCTCGCGGTCGGCGGTGCGGTCGACGCGGATCTCCTCGGGTGCGTCGAGCCAAAACCGGAGGTCGGCGCGGTTGCCGGCGAGCCAGCCCGCCAGCCGCGATTCGAGGACGAACGCCTTGTTCGCCGCGCCCCACTTCTCTGCGATGGTGCGCAGGCGGCGGTCGACGGCGCGGTCGATGTCCTCGTTCTCGCTGGCTTTCGCGATGAACTGCGAGAGGCTCATGTCGCGCTCGTCGGCGAGTTCGCGGAACACCTCGCCGCCGGAGATGAACCCGCAGTCCATCGCCTCGGCAAGTCCCTCACAGAGGGTCGTCACGCCGCTTCCCGGCGGCCCCGACACGGTGATGAACAGGTTGCTGTCGATTTGCTGGTCCGGGCTGATGTCGTGTCCCGACATGTGGCGGGGGTTCCGGCGGCGACGGGATAAGCCCGTGGGTCGTCGACTGTGAGTCGAGAGGAGCGCACCGACCGAAAAAACGAGTGCTCAGGCGGAACTGAGCCGTCGACTGCTCAGCGCCACCACGAGCATGACGACGATGAGGACGACCGACAAGGCGTTGATCGTCGGCGTCAGGCCGGTTCGCAACATCGTGTAGATGACAACCGGCACGGTGCTCGTCCCCGGTGAAATCAGGAACTGGGTCGCGGTGAACTCGCCGAAGGAGACGACGAAGGCGATGAACGAGCCAGCGATAATCGCCGGTGAGATGATGGGGCCAGTCACGTGGCGGAACGTCGCCGCCGGGCCGGCCCCGAGGACGCGCGAGGCGCGCTCGAGGTCCCTGTCGAAGGTGACCAGCTCGGAGCGAACCAGCAGGAACACGTACGGCAGCGACAGCACGGTGTGTCCGAGGATGAGCGCCGGGTATCCGGACGGGAGGCTCAAACTCCCGAAGTACCGCACGAGCGCGATACCCGTGATGACCGGCGAGATGATCATCGGCAACAGCATGATCGTCGATATCTGCTCCTTGTAGGGGAACTCGCCGCGGACGAAGCCAAAGGCGGCGATCGTCCCGATGATCGCCGAGAGAATCGACGAGGCCGTGGCGACGATGAGGCTCACTTTCAGCGCGTTGAGGAGCCTCTCGTCGCCCATGAGCTCGCTGTACCACCGCAGTGAGAGCTCTCCCTGTGGGATGCCGGGGAACGCCTGTGGCGTAAAGGAGGTGATCACGACGATGACGACGGGTACGAGCAGGAACGCGAACACCGCGACGACGGCCGCGAGGAGTCCGACCCGCCGTGGACTCGGGAGCGAACGTCCGCTCATATGTTTCCGAGCACCTCCCGGAGGTCGAACACCGTGTTGAAGACGAGCAGCGTGCCGACGAGCAGTATCGAGTAGATGACCGCCAGTGCCGAGGCGAAGCGGATGTTGAAGTTATCCAGGAACGCGCCGGCGATCTCGTTGGCGATCATCGACTGATTCGGCCCACCGAGGACGGCGGGACCGAGGAACGACCCGGCCGCCAGGATGAACACGATGAGTCCCGCGGCGACGAGTCCAGGGAGGCTGAGGGGAAACACGACGGCGGCGAGCGTTCGCCACTGGCTGGCGCCGAGCACCCGTGCGGCGCTGATGAGCTCCTCGTCGATGGCGTTCAGGGAGTTGTAGATCGGCAGCACCGCAAACGGCAGGTAGACGTTCGCCAGGCCGATGATGACCGCCGGCGTCGTGAACAGCAGCGACGGTTCGATTCCGGTCAGATCGGCGAAGGGGCCCGCAGGCGAGAGGAAAAGCAGGATGCCGAAGTACCGGACGATGTAGGCGATCCACAGCGGTACGATGATGAGCGTCATCGTCAGGCGGACTCGCTCGGTCCCGAAGGCCATGAAGTAACTGAGCAGGTACGCCAAGGCCAGGGTCACGGCCGTCGTGATGACGCCGTAGAGGAACGAGCGGACGAAGGCATCGACGTAGATGCCCGTCGTCGCCCGCCGGTACGCCTGCAGCGGTTCGCCGGTGCCGAAGGCGATGCTCTCCGGGACGAGCAGCAGTATCGGGAGAACGAAGAACACCCCGACGAACCCGAGTCCGAACAGGGCGAGGTGGCTGTTCGTGATTCGGCCCTCGATGAGTTCGCCGATGGTGCCGGTTACGCCCTCGACCGTCGGCCGGGAGACGCTCATAGGGCGATCACCGACTCAGGGTCGAACCGGAGGTGGACCTCGTCGCCGATGTCGATGTCCGGGAAGCGACTCGTGTGGGCGAGCGCTTCGAGGCCGTCGGCCACCTCGACGGTCACCTCGGCTCGATTGCCGAGGTTGGCGACGTTGACGACGCGTCCCGGAATCTCGTTTTCGGCACCTGCGGGCGTCGCGCTCACTTCGATGTCCTCCGGGCGGACGTACAGGTTTGCCTCGTCGCCGTCGTCGATGTCGGTTCCGTCGACGGTTATCGTCTTCCCGTCGTTCACAACGACGGTCCGGTCGCCGTCCCGTGAGGCGGGACCGCTGAATTGGGTGGATTTCCCGACGAACTCGGCGACGAAGGGGGTGGCTGGCGATTCGTAGAGCCGCTCGGGGGCGGCTATCTGTTCGGATTGCCCGTCGTTCAACACGATGACGCGGTCGGACATCGACAGCGCGTCCTCCTGATCGTGGGTGACGTACAGCGTCGTCACGCCGACTTCCGTCTGGATGCGGTCGAGCCAGCCGCGCATCTCCTCGCGGAGGACCCTGTCGAGTCCCGTCAGGGGTTCGTCCAGCAGGAGGATATCCGGCTCGTATGCCAGCGCCCGCGCCAGCGAGACGCGCTGCTGTTGGCCGCCGGAGAGCTCTCCCGGCTTGTGGTCACCGTGGTCTGGCATGTCGACGAGTTCCAGCGACTCGTCGACGCGCTCTTCGACGGCAGTCGAGTCGTGGCCGTGCATCTCGAGCCCGAAGGCGATGTTCTCCCGGACCGTCATGTGCGGGAACAGCGCGGTCGACTGGAACGCCATCCCGATGTTGCGCTTCTCCGGCGGGAGGTCGGTCACGTCCTCGCCGCGGAGCATGATCTTCCCGTCGGTCGGTTCGACGAGCCCGGCGATGGCGTGCAGCGTCGTGGAC
Source organism: Natronomonas gomsonensis (assembly GCF_013391635.1). Taxonomy (GTDB): domain Archaea; phylum Halobacteriota; class Halobacteria; order Halobacteriales; family Haloarculaceae; genus Natronomonas; species Natronomonas gomsonensis_A. The sequence goes on from NZ_JACAWU010000001.1 coordinate 1,152,969, forward strand.
TTCCCACACCCGGAGGGACCGAGCAACGTGATGAACTCCCCTTCGTCGATGGTGAACGAGAGGTTCTCCACCGCACACAGATCGCCGTAGTACTTCGTAAAATCGCGAACTTCGAGCATATGGATGTCTCAGCTCTGTTTGATTGTATTCAAGCGGTCGGTCCAGGCGTCCTCCTTCGGCAGGACGACGTCCCAGTCGCGGAACGCGAGGTCCTCGGCCGGGGCGTAGTCCGGGAGCTGTTTCATCTCCTCTGGCGGGTCCTTCACTTGGACGGTGTAGTTCATTTTCTCCGAGAGCGTGAGGAGGTGCTCGCGCTGGTAGGTGTGGTTCAACAGTTCGTGTGCCAGTTCGCGGCTCTCGGTTCCCTTCACGACGGCGAGGTTGTCCGACCACGCCATCGCGCCTTCGTCGGGGATGACGTACTCGATGTGGTCGTAGCCTTCTTCCTGCAGTGCGAGGACGCGGCCTCCCCATGCCTCACAAATCAGCGCGTTCTCCTGACGGAGGTACTGGATGGACGTGGCGCCGTCGCTCCAGTAGTTAAAGACGTTCTGGTCCTGTGCTTTGGCCTCCTCGAACATCTGGTCGGTCTTCGCCTCGTCGTCCGGCACCTCGTTGATGTTCAGGCCGGTCGCGGCCGCGCAGTTGGACAGTCGGTCGATGGTCCGGTCGATGAGCGACACGTCTCCCTCGTAGGCGGGGTCTTTGATGTCCTCCCAGGAGGTGAGTTCGTCGTCGATCTTCTCGGTGTTGTACGCGTACCCGGTTGCGCCGTTCTCCCGGATCAGACCGTAGGTATCGTCCCCGTCGACGTTGAACGTCAGCGACCGTGCCGAATCCCGGATGTTCTTCTCGTAGTTCGGGACCATCGAGAGGTCGATCGGCTCGATGACGTCCTCCTGTTGAGCGCGAACCATCCCCGTGTCGTTGAGCGCGACGATGTCGAACGAACCGGGGTTCTGCTTTATCAGCGAAATCATCTCCGAGGTCCCCCCGGCTTCGGTGCCGGTGACCTCCGTCCCGGTCTCCTCGGCCCACGGTTCGAAGACGGACATCTGTGCCTCCTGGGTGTTGCCACCGAAGCCGAGGAAGCGGAGTTCGCCGCCACCGCCACCTCCGCCGTTGCCATTTCCGTTGCCGCCACCGTTGCCGTTGCCGTTTCCGTTCCCGTTGCCGTTTCCTCCACCGTTGCCGCCGAGACACCCCGCCAGTCCGGCGAGTGTTCCTGCCCCAACGGTTGTCAGTACGTCACGCCGTCTGTAGTTCGAGCCCTTCGACATGGCTATGAGTCTGTTACACACACTCCTATAATAAACTATCCCAAGATTCGAATCTATATTTGGAAAGTTTCTGAATATGAGGTGCTATTTTGAAAATCGGCCAAAGCTTATGTGGGTAAGTCACGAGGGATAAGCCAGTGGCAGACATGACGACGACAGATTCCAAGACGGATTCCCCGACCGTCTACGAGGTCGATGGCGACATCGCCCGCATCCGACTCAACCGTCCCGACCGGCTCAACGCCGTGACCGGCGAACTCTACGAAGGGGTCCAGTCGGGGCTCGAACGTGCCGAGGACGACGACGCACGCGTCGTCGTCCTCGAAGGCGAAGGTCGAGCGTTCTGTGTCGGCGCCGACATGCAGAACCACGACGAACAACAGCGGTCGGCGAAGGAACGGCGTGACTACGCTTGGACGGCACAGGACGCGTGTAAGGCCGTCCAGACGCACCCGGCGCCGGTCATCTCGAAGGTCCACGGCTACGCCATCGGTGGCGGTGCCGAACTCGCGATGAGTGCGGACTTCATCCTCATGGGCGCCGACGCGGAGTTGCGGTTCCCCGAGGTGAGCATCGGGACCTACATCGGCGGCGGTCTCACCTACACCCTCGCCCAGCGCGTCGGCGCCGCCCGCGCGAAGGAACTCGTCCTGTCGGCGGCGACGCTGACCGGCACGGAAGCCGCCGAAGAGGGCGTAGTCACGAGAGCGGTCGAAGAATCCGAACTCGACGACGCCGTCGACGAGCTGGCGGCGGACCTCGCGGGCAACGCGCCGATACCGATGGAGTTCGCGAAATCGCAGTTCGGCCGCGTCGGCTCGGCGACCCGGGATGACATGCTGACCGCCGAGGCGGAGGCGCTGTTGGCCTGCATGGGGACCGACGACTGGCAGGAGGGCGTCGACGCCTTCGCCGAGGACCGAGAGCCGACGTTCGTGGGTGAGTGACCGTGTCGGAGACAACCGACATCGAGCGAATCATGGACCCCGAGGCGGTCGCCGTCGTCGGCGCATCGACCGACGAGACCAAACGCGGCTATCAGGCCATCGAGACGCTTCAGGAAGGTGGTTACGAGGGCGACATCTATCCGGTCAACCCCGGCGCCGAGGAGATTCGCGGCCTCGAGGTCCACCCCACCGTCTCCGCGATTCCCGGCCGAGTCGACCTCGCACTCATCGTCACGCCTGCACACGTCGTCCCGGACGTACTCGAAGACTGCGGCGGGACTGACCTCGCCGGCGCCGTCGTCATCGCGGTCGGCTTCGGGGAAGCCGGCACCGACGGGGAGGCGCTGGAACGCGAAATCGTCTCGCTGGCCGAACGACACGACATCAGACTCATCGGGCCGAACACCTCCGGGATGATTAACGTCCACGCGGGGCTGAACCTCGTCGGTGCCGACGGGGTCCCGGAGGGGGGCCTTGGCCTGCTCTGTCAGAGCGGCAACATGGCGATTTCGCTGTTCACCGAGGCCGCGACGCGGGAAGGCGTCGGCTACAGCCATTACGTCGGCGTCGGCAACGAGGCCGACCTCAAGTTCCACGAGTACCTCCCGTATCTGAACGGCGATCCTGAAACCGACGCCATCGTGCTGTACGTCGAGGGGATGAGCGAGGGGCGAGCGTTCCTGCAGGCGGCACGCGAGGTAACGCCCGAGACGCCCATCGTCGCACTCAAGAGCGGCCGGTCGGCCGTCGGCAAGCAGTCGGCGTCCTCTCACACCGGCGCGCTGGCGGGCGACAGCGCCGTGGCCCACGCCGTCCTCGAACAGGCCGGCGTCGTCAGCGTCGAACGCTCCGACGAACTGCTCGCCGTCGCGAACTCGCTGTCGTCGCTGCCGGCCGCCGACGGCCCGAACGTCGGCATCCTCGCCGACGGCGGCGGCCACGCGACGCTCGCCGCCGACGCCCTCGCCGAACGCGGCCTCTCGGTCCCGGAAGTGACCGACGAGACCCAACGGCGCCTCGAGGAGGTGTTGCCCGACGCTGCAAGCGTCGTCAACCCCGTCGACGTCGCCGGCGGCACCGACGACGACCAGCGCGTCTTCTACGATTGTGCGGAGGCCATCGTATCCGACCCGAACGTCGACGCGCTGTTGCTCGCCGGCCTCTTCGGCGGCTACGGCATCCGCTTTGCCGAGCAGTACACCGACGTCGAATGTGGGGTCGCCGAGGAGTTGGTGACGCTGGCCGAGCGCCACGACACCCCCATCGTCGTCCAGAGCGCCTACGCGGAGTTCGGCACCGAACCCCACGAGATTCTCCGGGAATCCGGCATCCCGGTCGTCGAGTCGATTGACGTCGCCGCCAGTAGCCTCGAATCGCTGGCCGCCTACGGCGAGCACCTCGCCACCGCCGACGAGAAGAGCGACTTCCGATTCGACGGCGAGGACAACGACGCCGACGAGATCGGCCACGCGATCGAGGCGGGGCGCCGACAGCTCTCGGAGTACACCGCAAAGCGGGCGCTCCGCGAGCGGGGGTTGCCCGTCGTTCCGTTCGAGTTGGCCGAATCACCGGGCGAGGCGCTCGATGCGGCGACCGGCGCCGACGGCCCGGTCGCGATGAAGGTGGTGTCGCCGGACATCGTCCACAAATCCGACGCCGGCGGCGTGGCGTTGGGCGTCGCCGACGACGACGTCGAGGCGACCTACGAGGAACTCCTCGCGGCCGCCGAATCGTACGCTCCCGAAGCGGACATCGAAGGCGTCCTCGTCTCGCCGATGCGGGAGGGCAGCGTCGAACTCATCGTCGGCGTCGTCGACGACGAGCAGTTCGGGCGCGTGATGATGGTCGGGCTCGGCGGCGTCTTCGTGGAAGTCCTCGAAGACGTGGCGTTCCGCGCGCTCCCGCTTTCGGAGGCCGACGCCCGCGACATGCTCGACGACATCGAGGCCCAAGAGATGCTTGACGGCGCTCGCGGGAACCCGCCGGTCGACCGCGATGCCGTCGTCGACCTCCTGTTGGAAGTGTCGGCGTTCGTCGAGGCCAACCCCGCGGTCGAGGAACTGGATTTGAACCCGGTGTTCGCCGACGACGACGGCGTCGAAATCGTCGACGCCGCGGTGACGCTCCGCGCCCCGTCGACCGATACAGAAACGGTCCCGGCCCCTGTAGGTGAGAGCGATGATTGAAATCGACGCCCCCATCGAAACCGAGTGGCTCGCCGAGTACGTCGCCTGCGTGAGATACGACCGCCCCGACGCGATGAACGCCTACAACGAGGCGCTGCTCCACGGCGCCGTCGAGGCCTTCGAGACGCTGGACGACCGCGACGACGTCCGGGCCATCGTCCTCACCGGTGCCGGCGACGCCTTCTGTGCGGGCGTCGACCTGACGGACATGCCGCTGACGCCGGAGATGGACTTCGCGGAGTACGAGACCGGCCTCGGGCTGTTCCAGAACGTCGTCAGGACGCTTCGCGGTATCTCGACGCCGGTCATCGCGGCCGTCAACGGCTACGCTTTGGGCGCCGGCTGTGACACCGCCCTCGCCTGTGACTTCCGCATCACGAGCGACGAGGGCGTCATCGGTGAGACGTTCATCGACGTCGGGTTCGTCCCCGGCGACGGTGGCGCGTTCCTCCTGCCCCGACTCGTCGGGGAGGCCCGCGCCAAGGAACTCATCTTCACCGGCCGGAAGCTCTCCGGCGAGGAGATCGTCGAGTGGGACCTCGCCAGAGAGCAGGTCGCCGCCGACGAACTGCTCGACGCCGCCGCGGCCTTCGGGAGCGAACTCGCCGATAGGCCGCCCGTCGCACTCGCGGAGAGCAAACGGCTCGTCAACGAGAGCTTCGACACAGAACTCGACGACGCCCTCGCGGATGCGACCCGTGCCCAGCGCATCTGCTCGCAAACCCGCGACCACGAGGAGGCCGTCGCGGCCTTCCAAGAGGACCGCGAACCGGAGTTCGAGGGGAAATGAACCCCTTCAGCTGTACTATCGTCCAGTTCGACGTGCCCCTCGAAGAGCCGAAAGCGGAGACGCTCTCGAGAATGACGGCGGCAATCGAGGCCGCCGACGCCGATTTGGTCGTGTTTCCCGAACTCGCGACGACGGGGTATCACGTCTTCGACCGACTCGACGACCTCGCGGAACCGGTCGGCGGAGAGACGACGGAAACGCTCGGCGCGGCCGCCGACGCCGCCGACAGCGAGGTGCTGTTCGGGATGCCCCTCGCCGACGGGGACGCGGTGTACAACGCCGCCGTCTGGCTCGACTCCGACGGCGACGTTCGGGCCCGCTACGACAAACGCCACCTCTGGGGTGACGAACGGGACGCCTTCGATGCGGGCGAGCGCTACCTCGTCGTCGAGGCGCCGTTCGGCCGCGTCGGCGTCCAGATATGTTACGACCTCGCCTTCCCCGAAGCCAGCGCCGCGCTGGCCCGCGAGGAGTGTGACCTCTTCGTGAACCTCTCGGCGTGGACGGTGAAGATGGAGCGAGACTGGCAGACGTTACTGCCGGCCCGCGCGGTCGAACAGGGTGCCTACGTCATCGGGTGTAATCGAGCGGGGACGGAGGCCGGCGGCAGTTTCTGTGGGAGCAGCATGGTCGTCGAACCCGACGGGACGACGATTTCGGAGATGGGAAACGAGGCCGGACGACTGACGGCAACGCTGGAGCCGGGTATCGTCACCGCCGAGCGGCGACGCAACCCCATGCGAGTCGACCGCCAGGACGACCGTATCGACGCCCAGTCGACCGAGAGCAAGACAAGCTATTAACGAACGCACATCGATGAGCGAAACGATGCCAGAGGTCACGCTCGACGAGACCGACTTCGAGATACTCCGACGTCTCGACGAGGACGGCGAGGTAAGCGTCGACGAACTGAGCGACGAACTAGACGTGAGCGCGTCGACGATTTACTACCGACTCGAGGGGTATCGCGAACAGGGAATCGTCGAGGGACAGATTTCGAAACTCGACCCGCAGAAACTCGGCCTCGGCTTGACGGCGATTACCGAAATCGACGCCAACTACGACGGCCCCGGCTACGAGGAGATCGCGGAGCGTCTCTCGGAACTCTCCGGCGTCCAGCGGGTGTTCTTCATGCTCGGTGAGATGTCGTTTTACGTCGTCTCACGGGTTCGTGACCACGAACACCTCCAGACGCTGATGGAGTCGATTATCCAGACGGAGGGCGTCGAGAACTCGAACACCAACGTCGTCCTTCGGACGTTCAAAGACGAGGACCGACTGCTCGTCAACTACGACGACGAGGACTTGGCGCGCATTTTCGAGTGAGGGTTCGGCTCCGTTCACCCCACCACGCCGCGAAACAGTCGGACCCCGAGCATGAGTGCGATGCCGACGAGAAACACGAGGAAGTACAGTATCGACCGAACCACGTCGTCTTCGTGTTTGATTTCGGGAATCAAATCGGAACTGGCGATGTAGATGAAGTTTCCCGCCGCGAACGGAAGGAGGAAGGCCGGCAATCCGGTGATGACGTCGTTGAGGTAGAACCCGACGACGCCGCCCACGATGACGGTCGTCTGCGTGAGGTAATTGAGGACGAGCGCCCGCCGCTGTTCGAAGCCACTGTAGACGAGGACACCGAAGTCGCCGATCTCTTGCGGGATTTCGTGAAGTGCGATGGCCAGCGACGTGGTCACTCCAAGCGGCGTCGAGAGCAGGAACGCCCCCGCGATAACGAGTCCGTCGATGAAGTTGTGGAGCGTATCGGAGGCCAAGACGAGATACGAGACCGGCTCGTGTTCGTGTGTCGTCCCGTGGTGGTGGTGCCACTGGAGGAACTGTTCGAACACGTAGAACAGACAGAACCCGGCGATGAGATACAGAAACAGCGGCAGGGTGTCTTCCGCCCCCGCCTCCGCGATTGCGTTTGGGAGGAGATGAAGGAACGCACCGCCGATGAGACTGCCGGCGGCCAGCGCTACCATCCCCAACAGGAGCTCGTCGAGTAACTCATCACGGAGATACAGCGTCAAGATGCCGACCCACGCCGTGAGGCTGATGCCGACAGTCGTTGCGATAATCCACGCGAGCGGACCCATCTATCGACGCATTCGTGAGTATCCGATATAAACCGTCCAGCTAACTGGGCAGTACTGACATGCGGCATGCGTTGGGGTCAAGAGGCCGGCCCCCGACGTGATGTCTACCCGATGTTTCCGTCACTCGGCGTCGCACTCGGCCCGTTCGTTCTCGCCGAGTCACTACTTCAGTTCGGCGTCGACATCCGCCGACTGCTCGCGGCCGCCGACCTCCGATTGCTCCTCATCCCGCCGATTACGGGTATCATCGGCTACATCACGAACTGGGTGGCCATCCGGATGCTGTTCAAACCGGTCGAATTCCGGGGTATCGACGTGCCCGGCTTGGAAGTGTTGACGACGGCGCTTCCCCAGCGCGTCAGACAGATTCCCGGCATGATGCAGGGGCGAATCGGCTGGCAGGGAATCATTCCTTCACGCGCACGCAAGATGGGAAGTATCTCCGTCGACACCGGAATCAGCAAAATCGCGAGCCAGCGGGAGTTCTATCAGGAGTTCGACGCCGAGCGAATCGCCGAACACATGCTCGCGGAGGGCGGCGAGGACATCCACCGGATGGTCGAGGAAATCATCCGTGAAAACCAGCCGCAACTGTGGCGGGATTCCCCCGAGGCGACCCGTCGGCTGGTTCACGCACGCGTCTCCCAGCAACTCCCGGAGGTAACCTATCGCATCACCGAGCGAATCGGCGAGAACATCGACGAACTGCTCGACATCAAGTTGATGGTGATGAACCACCTCGGCGAGAACCCCGAACTCGTCAACCGCATCTTCCTCGAAACCGGCGAACGGGAGTTCGACTTCCTCGTCAAGTCGGGGTTCATCTTCGGGACGATTCTGGGATGTTTCTCGATTCCGCTGTTCGTCTTCATCGACCGCTGGTGGGTGTTGCCCGTCGCCGGCATCTTCGTCGGCTACTTCACCAACTGGCTCGCGCTGAAGATGATTTTCCAGCCGATGAAACCCCACGAGGTCGGCCCGTTCACGATTCAGGGGCTGTTCATCCGTCGACAGGCCGAGGCTTCCGAGACGTACGCCTCCATTGTCGCCGAGGAAGTCATCAATCTCGAAAACGTCGCCCGAAACCTCCTCAATGGCCCGAACGCCGACCGGACACGCAAGATGATAGCGGAGGAACTCCGGGATGCCGTCGACGGATCGATGGGACTGGCCGCGCCGCTGTTGCGGTTTACGACCGGTAACCGACAGTACGACGCCATTCGCGAGGACATCGCCGACCGCGGCGTCGAGTACGCCATCGAACCGATGTCCGACCCCGAGTTCAACGCCGAACGGAGCGAGGCCATCCAGCGGCTGATGGCCGGTCGGATGAAGAATCTCCCGCCGGAGGAGTTCGCCCGGATGCTCCGGGCGGCGTTCAAGGAAGACGAGTGGCTCCTCATCGGCGTCGGCGCGGCGCTGGGGTTCGTCGCTGGTTGGATTCAGCTGCTCGTCGTAACCGCCGTGTGAGATAGCCGACATTTTTGGGACTGGCGCTGGACAGCCGCTATCATGAGCGAGACCCTTCGCTCCCGCCGAGTTCGGTATCTCGCCTGGCTCTGTGTACTCGTCGGTCTCGTATTGGTTCCGCTTCCGTTCTGGACCGGCACGAGTACGCTCGCAGCCTGTGAGTTCGGCGGCTTCTACGGCGCGGTGTACGACGCGGTCGGTATCTACCCGCCCGGCTACACCGTCGACATCGACTGGAGCGACCTGCAGGTGGTGTGGTCGGATGGCTGTAACGGCCACGTCTCCTCGCTCGTTCCGTCGTTGCTCGGCGGTACGTTGTCGCTCGTCGGCGTCGGCACACTCGCGTGGCGCCGACGGTGACCAACTCAGCGTCGGTCCGTCGGCGACCCGTCGCGGACGTGCCCCAGTCGCTCGCCGACCGACCCCGGAACCGGCGTCCGGCAGTACCGACAGTACCACGACCGGCCGGTCAGCGTCGACTCCCGAATCAAATCGTCGACGGCACCGAGCGTCGCACCGCAGTCACAGGAGTAGGTGGTGGCCATGTGGGTCGTTGACACGCGGGGGACGTAACTGTAACGCCGGCAGGACGCGACCGCGGCGCTGTGGATTGTACTGATATAGAGAGTACTCAGGGTCGACAGCGAGCCATCGCTCGCTCGACAGTCGCCCGGACGGTCCGGATGCGCTCGGTCAACTCGGCGACCGTCGACATGACCGGGTAGTCGAAGGCCTCCGCCTGGTACACGTAGCAAGCGATATCCGGTGCGCTCGACGGCAGCCACCTCGCACGGCGTTGTTCGAACAGGCTCGCCTGTCGGCCGGCGGCGACGTCGTCGCAGTGCTCCTCGAGGACGTGGAGGCGGGCACGGTACGCGTCGAGGGAGCCGAATGATTCCTCCGCGTAGGACCGTGCCGCGAGGTCGGCCACCTCCTCTATGACCGGCCGTAACTCCTCGGTCACCTCCTGGAGGGACTCGCGTTCGGAATCGAGGGCGCCGACGAGCAACTCTCGTGAGGACTGTGCCTCGGAAGCCGCCGACAGCGTCGCTTGCCTGCAGCGCTCGTTGAAGTTCGTCCCGTCGGTCAGCGCTGAGGCGATATCGGGGCTGAACTCCCCCTGAAGGCTCTCGACGTAGGTGTCGTCGTACTCCTCGACGTAGTGGGGAACGCTCATCACCGTCGTCTCGTAGGCCTGCCGGACGCGCCGGAGCCCACTCGTCGGCTGGGACCGCACGGCGGCGACGCTCACCGTCGACCCGCCCCTCGCGGTCGTCGTCTCGGCGTCGATAGCTCGAACCCGGTCTTCGAACGCCCGGAACGCTTCGAGTTCGTCGGCCGTTCGCCGTCGCTCCCGCCTGACGGCCGTCATCGCTCGCCGCAGTCGACCGTCGGTTCCGACTCCCGCCTCGTCGGTGCCGTCCATACGAGCAGCCTCTCCAGTGGCGGGTATAGCCCGTTATAATTGGGGTACGGGGCCCTCGGTCGCACAATTGAGCGCTATATATTTCCGGAATCCGATGTACCGCTCATCCCTGGAGCGGCCGCCGTCAGGCGAGTTCGGTGAGCGCGAGCAGCACCTGCGGAATCGCGAGCAACAGGACGCCGAGCAGTATCAACGCCGCCGGCAACACGAGCAGCCCAGCGTCGGTGAGCAGCCACAACCCGAGGCCGGCCAGTATCGCCACCACGCCCAGGATGCGCAGTATCCACACGAGGGCTTCTTCGAGACCCGAATCCGCCAGTACCTCGACGACTTCGAGTGCTTCGTCCATCGGACGCCCGTTTCTGTCGACTCGGTGTTATAAATAACGGCCGACCAAGATACAGCGGTCAGGAGCCGTCGCCGGCGAACTGCACCTGGTAGGTCTCCGATTGTCCGCCGGTGTAGTAGACGGTGATTTCGGCGACGAACAGTTTCGAACCGCCGACCTCGTAGTTCTCGTTGAACGTGAACCGAAGGTCCGCAACCTCGCCCACGCCGAGAGTGGGGAGTCCGTCGGCGGCAACGAAGTCCGGGCCGGCACCCTGTGGTGCAGTGAGGGTCGTCGAATCGGTACTGGAGCCGTTGTTGACCGCGAGTCCGGTTATTTCGCCCGGAGCATACGAGATGTTGCTCGCTCCGACCTGGTTCACCTCCGGGAGGTCCGACCCGACGACGAGTTCGCCGAGGTCGAAGAGGTCGTCGCCGATACCGGCGAGCGTTCCGGACAGCCCCGACCGGGCGGCGACCTCCGTCGCTGTGACCTCCTTTGCGGAGTTGAGTTCGACGCCCAACACCTCCCGCTTCTCGCCGAGGTTCTGGACGCGGAGGGTCAACTGATTGGTGTCGGCTCCCCCGCCGGCACCTCGCATCACGACGGATTGGTCGCCGGCGAACCCGGTCAACACGAGGGCGTCTCGTGGCTGAAGCGTCGAGTCGTCGTCGGCCGGCGAGAACCGAACGACTTCGGCGTCGAAGCCGTTGGGCGCGTCGTAGCGCACCGTCGCGATGCCGGAGGCGTTCGTCGAGACGTTCACTACCGTCCCGCTGGCGGTTCCGTTGGCTATCGTTCCGTTCCCGGGCGCCAACTCCGCGGTGAGGTCGACGCCACCGACGGGGTTGTTGTACTTGTCGCGCACCTCGACACTGACCGACCCCTCTCGGCCGACATCGACGCTGGCCGGCCCCTCCGACTCCGGCGATGGAACCATGTACAGCGGTTCCTCGGAGTCGGCCTCGCCGAAGCCAACGTCGGCCATCCGGAGGTCGTAGGTGACACCGGGTTCGAGGTGGACGACGAGGCGGTCGGTTGTCTCGTTGACGCCGAAGGATTCGACGTGACCGCCGTTCTCGACGCGTTCGTCGTCGAGGGCTTCGCTCCACGTCTCGTTGTCCAGCGCCGTCGGCACTTCGATGCGAATCGACTCGTTGGCTGCGGCGTTCTCGACGGGAACCGTCGTCGCCGGTCCGCTCACGTCAGTCGGTTCGATGAGCTTCGACCCGCTCGACTGCGCCTCGAAGGAGCGGTTGAACGTCACCAACTCGATGGTCGCGCCGTCGATGAACGGCTGGGTCCGGACGACGGTGCCGTCGCGGAACTCGTTGTATCCGATGCCGACCTCGCTGACGCGTCGAGCGGCGTTGTCATACTCGTTGTAGTCGGCCTCGTAGACGAGCGAGTGGGAGTGATACTGCAGTTCTCGGCCGTCGAGGAGCACGCTAGCGGGTCCGGAGGCGCTGGCGTTGTCGATTCGGAGAGCTCGTCGGTTTTCGGTCCGCAAGGAACCCTGCGGTGGTGGTGGGTTGAACGTCACCAGCCGGGTCGGATACTGCGTGCCGAGCTGTACCCCGACGCCCTCGCTGTTGCCGGTTTCGACGGTTCGGTCTATCGACTCGTCGAGTCGGTCGAGGTCGCCTTGGGCCGCCTGACTGTGTTCGTATTCCACGCCGGCGTTGGCGTTCGGCACCGCCTGCAGTTGGATGATAGAGAGCAACATGACCAACAGGCCGAACACCAGTATCGCGCCGACGACTTCCGAGGCACCGCGTTCGTCACCGACGAGTCTCACGGAAGGTAGTGGAGGGGACTTCATGTGGGGTTTTGAGTGGTTTTTATCCGGTGGTTTTTATACGTACGTCCGATTCCAGACGCTGTATCCCGATTTCGATGGCCTCGCGGAGATGGCTCAGCCGGTCGGGTTCGTCGCCGTCTCGCTCAGTCCGGCCAGAATCTGGAAGACGAGACCGGGGTCGAGCAGCGTCTGTGGAAGGCCGATAAATTCGATTTCACACGGTGCTAGTGGGTTCTCCTGCAGTTGGTCGAGGTCCTTTGCGAAGGCCTCCTCTAAGACGGCCTCGTCGGGGGAACTGTCACAGGAGAGATCGACCCCCGCCTGCTTGTCGACCAACGAGAGCACCAATCGGAGTTTGACGCCGTCGTCGTTGTACCGCGCTCGGAGCCGCTCGACGCCGTAGTCGTTCTTGCCGTCGTTGAACGTCAGTTCCGTATCGAAGTCGCCGAACTCGGAGGTCGCGAGGGCCCCGACTTTCACGTCGGTACGGGGGCCGTCGGCGGATTCGTTGAGCGTTCCCGACCCGTCGACGAGGATGACGCCGCCGTCTTGGTACTGTCCCGCCCGCTGGATGTCGAACTGCCCACGGGGTTCGTCGGGCAGGTCCGTCGGGTCTATCTGTGGGTCGTTCGGATTGAACACCTCACACGGCGCCGGAATCAGCCCCAGCAGGATGCCGGCGAGGGCCTCGTTCGAGAGGATGGTCGATGGGACGCCCGGCACTTGCAGCGGTTCCGGGGCGTCTTGGAGGCTCGGAAGGAGTTCCAGCGGAAGGTCGCCGGGCTCGACGTCGAGTGGGTCACAGACGTTGAGCGCCGCCCGTTCGTCGCCGATGGGGAAATCCTCCGGTCCGGTCTGGTTGATTCCGGGAATGCTCCGGAGCAAGAGCCGAAGCACCTGTGCGTTCTTCGGGATGTCCTCCGTGGAGTCGAACTCCACGTCGGTCAACTCGGGTGTGTCACCCGACCCGAAGTCGACCTGTGAGGTTCCAACGCCGTCGTCGCTCGGTTTGACCTCCCCGAAGCCGTCTGTCGTGACGTTCGAGTCTCCAACCTCGACACCGTCGGTGCCGACATCGACGCCGTCTTCGCCACCGGCACCGATGTCGACGCCGTCGTTGCTGCCAACTTCGACGGAGGCCCCGTCGCCCCCGCCGACGCTCGCGTTGAGTCCGTCCGTTCCAGCACCGAGGTCGACGCCGTCGCCGACCGCCGCCACCGGCGCGATGCCGGTGCCGACAAACACCGCGACCGCGACGACGACCGAGAGGGCTTGGAGGGATTCACGTCGCATAGCGTCCCGTCATCTAATATAATAATCAGGATAACGCGAGCTATAGACGGTTATTTATATATTAGCTGCTCGAACCGCTTCCGCTACCGGCCGCCTATTCATCGTCGAGAAGTGTCTCGCCGTGGCTCCCATGGAATCAGAACGGACGGCTGGGAGCCTACGGCGCGTAGGTGCCTTCGAGCGTGGCGCTTTCGAGGATGTGGCCGTCCATCGCGGTTTCGAGTTCGGCCTTCGACGCGCCGGCATCGAGGTCCACCGGCGCATCGAGGGCGTACAGCCGGAACCGGTAGGTGTGTTCGCGGTCCGGCGGGTTCGGGCCGCCGTAGCCCGTCTCGCCGTAGTCGTTCGTCCCGTCGAGGGCGTTGGCCCCGTCCCAGTCTTCGGGGATGGTCGTCGTCGCGGGGTCGATGTCGTACACTACCCAGTGGTCCCACACCTTTCCGGCCGGTTCGACGGCGTCGGGGTCGTCCACCACCAGCGCCAATGCCTCGGCGTCGTCGGGGACGCCGGTTATTTCGAGCGGTGGGTTCACGTTCGTCTCCGTGTAGCCGTACTGCCGTGGTATCGCATCGCCGTCGGCGAACACCGGACTCGTGAGCTGAAGCTCTGTCATGCTTGTGTCTCACACACGGGCTCGAATCGATATAAACGTAGACCGTGGTTCCTACCGAGTGGGATCGGCGGGCATCCACGGGAGTGGAACCGAACGCGACGATTCAGGAGCGTTCGGAGACGAGGAACTCCTGTCCGGGTTCCATCCGCATCGTCATCTCGGGGGAGACCGGCGGTTCGCCGTCCGGCTGGTTCTCTCCGAGCCAGTACAGTTCGTAGTTTCGGCCGATGGTCGCAAGCGCCAGTTTCGCCTCCAACAGCGCGAACTCCCGGCCGATACAGATGCGGGGGCCGCCGCCGAAGGGGGCGTAGGCGAAGTCGTGGAGTTCGCGACGCAACTCGCCGTCCCACCGCGAGGGTCGGAACGTTTCGGGGTCCTCGAAGAACCGAGGGTCACGCTGGATGTGTCGAATCGGCAGGATAATCCGACTCTCGGCGGGGATTCGGTAGCCGTCGAACACCGTCTCCTCTTTGCTCTCCCGCGGCAGCGAGTACACCGGCGGGAACAGCCGCAGCGTCTCGGTCAGCACCTGCTCGGTCACTTCCAAGTCGTCTACGTCGTCCATCGTCGGCGGACCGTCGAGCTCGTCGACCTCAGCGTGAAACCGCTCGCGCACGTCGGGGTTGTTCGCCAGCGCCCAGAAAGCGAAGGTCAGGGAGGTCGTCGTCGTGTCGTGGCCGGCGAAGATGATAGTCACCATCTGGTCGCGGAGGCGCTCGTCGGTCAACATCCCCGACTCCGCGACGCCGGTCTCCCGCAGTCCGACCAGAAGCGACAGCAGGTCGTCGGCCGCCGAGGGGTTCGTCGGCGCCTCGCCGGATTTCTCATCGAGCAGTCGTTGGGCCTCCTCCTGAAGCGTCGCCTTGCCCTCCCGGAACCGCCGACGTGCGGGCGTCGGCACCCACTTCGGGAGCAGATACGACGTGGGAACGAACCAGTCGTGGAGCGCCTCGGCGGCCTCCCGGATGCGAGCGTCACCGTCGAGTTCGAGTTCCCGACCGAGTACCGTCGCGAACAGCACGTCCAGCGTCATGTCGGTGAACTGCGCCTGCAAGTCGAAGCGGTCGCCGTCGGACCAGCGGTCGCTCCGGCGTTGAATCTGCTCGACCATGCCGTCGGCGTAGTCCATCACGCTGTCGCGGGTGAAAAGCGGCTGGAGCACGTCGCGCTGTTGGCGCCACTCATCGCCCTCGACGGTCAACAGCCCCTCGCCGAAGGCGATGTTGAAATCGTCGCTCTTGCGGAACTTCTCGCGTTCGGTCAGCAGGACGCGCTTGGTGTGGTCGGGATGCGCCAGCGAGAACACGTCACCCTCGCCGGGCAGTCGACTGCGGACCACGTCGCGAGTCGCGAGCGCCTTCTCCCCGAAGTCGATGACGTCCCGCATCTGATGGAGGAAATGGAGCGACGGATGGGTGAGGTTCGGCGGATACGGCGGGAGGGGTCGCTGAGCGGGGTCGCCGGGACCACTCTCGGAGGGGCCGTCGGGTTCGACGGGCACGGACGAACCCTGTTTGGCATCTTCACTCATACGTACTACGTGTACGGCCGACACAATAACCACCGGGCCTCGCATCGCCGCGTCGTTTATTACTACACCCGGGCCGAGTGTCGTTGCAACGTCGTCCGACCGAGGGTAGGTTTATGAATTTTTAAACGAAACGTGGATCGGGGAAATCAATGCCTGTTATCGACGCCGCGGGGTTGAGCAAGTACTACGGCGACACTCGGGGTATCGAGGACCTCAGCCTCTCCGTCGAGCGGGGCGAGGTGTTCGGATTCCTCGGCCCCAATGGTGCGGGCAAGACGACGGCGATTCGAACCTTGCTGGGGTTTCAATCCCCGACTGCGGGGTCGGCGACGGTTCTCGGCAGCGACATCACCGACGAGCGGGCGATGGTCGAGGCTCGACGGAACATCGGCTACCTGCCGAGCGACCCGGGACTCGACGAGACGGCGACGGGACAGCGATTACTCGAGTATTACGGGTCGTTGCGCGGCGACGAGCGAAGCGAGGAGCTACTGACGTTGTTCAGTCCGCCGCTTGAGCGTCCCGTCGGCGAGTACTCCCGGGGCAACAAACAGATGCTCGCCATCGTCCTCGCGTTCATGCACGACCCCGAACTCGTGTTCATGGACGAACCGACGAGCGGACTCGACCCAATCAAACAGGAGCGGTTCGACGAGTTCGTCCGCACCGAACGGGAAAACGGAGTCACGTTTTTCATGTCTTCGCACATCCTCAGCGAAGTCCAGAAAATCTGCGACCGCGTGGGCATCATCCGGAACGGCCGACTCGTCGAACTCGAAGACATCGAGACGCTACGGAGTCGCGGCGGGAAGTCGGTCCATCTTCGGGTCGCCGAGGCGGTTCCCCCGTCGGCTTTCGACATCGATGGCGTCGCCAACCTCACCGTCGGGTCCGGTGAGGACCCGCCCCGACGTGATGTCGCCGACTCGGCCGAGGCGACCGCGTTCTCGTTTACCTTCACCGGGCGCTACAACGCGCTCATCGCACACCTGGCCGACTTCGACGTGCTCGATTTCACCATCGAGGACGCGCCGCTGGACGAGGTGTTTCGGCGGTTCTACGACGGGTCGGCCGGGCCCGACCCGGACGACGGCACCGACGGCGAGGAGTCCTCCGAAGATGTCGTGGACCGTGGAGTCCCGTGATGCTCGAAATCGCACGATACGAGGCCGAACGTCGGCTTTCGGGGTCGGTCATCATCGCGGTCGGTCTCGCGGCGTTCGCGGCGCTGTTCATCGCCATCACGCCCGAAATCATCGGCGAGGTGGACTACGAGGCGATGCTCGAAGACCTCCCGCCGGCGTTCTCCTCGGCGTTCGGACTGGAGTCCTTCGACAGCCTCGCGGGCATCCTCGCTGGGGAGTTCTACACGCTCGGGTGGATTCTGTTGATGGGGCTGTACATGGCCTACAGCGCCGGGTCGACGATTGCGGGCGACGTCGAACGTGACCGGATGGACATGCTGCTGTCGAATCCCGTCTCTCGGTCGAGCGTCGTCCTCGAAAAGTACCTCTCGCTTCTCGTCCCAATCGTCGTCGTCAACGTCGTCGTCGGAGGGGTCATCTACGTCGGCGCGCAGGTCGTCGACGACCCGATTCCACTGTTCGACGTAGTCGCGGTTCACGCCCTGTCGGTTCCGTATCTGCTGTGCTGTGCGGCCATCGGCCTGCTGGCGTCGGCCGCGATGGAGCGAGAGGGGTCGGCTCAGCGTGCGAGCATGGGCGTCATCTTCTCGCTGTACATGATAGAGGCGCTGGTGACGGAGACGGATTTCGGCTGGCTGGGCGTGGTCAGCCCATCGCGGTACTTCGATACGAACGACATCCTCGTCCACGGCACCTACGACCTCGTCGGCGCGGTCATCCTCCTCGAAGCGTCGGCGCTGCTGCTCGTCGCGAGCCTGCTGGTCTTCCAGCGGAGGGACATCTGATGAACACGACACACCCACCACGGTTGTTCGGTCCGCATCGCCAGACGACACCCCGCATCGAACCTATCGAGGTGGCCCGATGAACCGTCTGCAGGTGGTCGTCGTGGCCGTGGTGGTGCTGCTCGTCGTCCCCGGGACGGCGACGGCAGTCGTCCGGGGCGAACCGGACCTCGAGGCGAGCGTCGGGGACACCACGCTCACGGCCGGTGAGGACGGTACCCTGGAGTTGACAGTCGCCAACAGCGCCGACCTCGAAGTGGCGTCGCTGTCGAACCCCGCGTTCAACGAACGCGTCACGACCGCCCGAGGGGTCGAAATCCGCCTCGACGACGGGAATCTTCCCTTCTCGGTCGACTCGCCGCGGCGAGTCGTCGGGGGCATTCCCGACGGCGCGAGCGCTACGATACCGTTCTCCGTCTCCGTCGACGACAACGCGACGGCCGGCACCTACCGGGTCCCCGTCGAGGTGGAGTACACCTACACGCGACAGATCGCCGAGTTGTCGGGCGTGACACAGCAGCGAACGCGCTCGCGGACGCTCAACGTCCGAGTTCGAATCGAAGCGGATTCGGAGAGTCGGTTCCGAGTCGTGGGGACGACCGCCGACGTTCGCGCCGACGACGGCGGCAGCGTCTCGGTGACGGTCGAGAACCGCGGGACAGAACCGGCCCGGGACACGGTCGTGACCCTCAGCTCTCCCAACGAGGGGTTCGACCTCGGCGGAGCGCCCACCAACAGCCGTCGAATCGGTGGAGTGGCCCCCGGCGAGCGGCGAACGGTGACGTACGCCGTCGACGTGAGGGAGGGGATTCGGGCCCAACCGTACGTCTTCGAGGCGTCGGCGAGATACCGGAACGCCGACGGCGAGATTCGACGCGACGACTCGCTTCCGGTGGCCGTGACGGTCGGGTCAGGCCTCCGTTTCAGCACCGAAGCCATCGATTCCGAGTTGTACGTCGGCGAGCAGGGAACCCTATCGGGGCAACTCAGAAACGAGGGCGAGCGGACGGCACGGAACGCCGTGGTCGTCATCGAGTCGTCGTCGCCGAGCGTCACAGTGTCCGAACGGGCGGTCGCCGTCGGCGACCTCGCCCCCGGGTCGTCGACGCCCTTCGAGTTCGCCGTCGACGTCGGTCCCGGCGCGAGCGAGGGCCTGCGGCCGTTCACGGCGACCGTCAACTACGAAACCGCCGACGGCGACACCAGGACGAGCGACCCGATTCGGCTCCAGCGGTCGGTCGGCGCCGACCGCGAGTTCTTCACCGCCGAAGCGGTGAACGCGACGTTCGCCGCCGACACCAGCAACCGACTCGTCGTCCGACTGACGAACGTCGGGGAGACGACGCGGACGGACGTGGCGGCACGGGTGGCGGCGACGCCGCCGTTCAGCAGCATCTCGCCGGAGGCGTACGTCTCCCGGCTCGAACCGGGCGAATCAGCCGAGGTCGCCTTCGAGGTGTCGATCGACGAGGACACCGTTCCGAGTTCTCATGCGCTACGGATGAACGTCACCTCCGAACCGGCCGATGGCGACGCCGCCGCTACCGACGCCTACCGGGTTCCCGTCGAGGTCGCCGAAGAGGATGATGCCGTCGACACCTCCTCGCTCGCTATCGTCGGAATCCTCGGCGTCGCGGTCGTCATCGCGGGGGGCTACTGGTGGGTTCGTCGGCGATAATTCGCCGTCACACCACAACGAGCAGTAGAATCATGCCGCCGCCCCCGGCGGCGAACCCGGCGACCAGTTCCCGGTAGCCCTTCCCGTCGAGTTCTTGTCCCGCCTCCAGCGCGTCGGGGATGAACTCGCTCAACACGAGATAAATCATCGCGCCGGCGGCGAAGCCGAACCCGGCGGGCAACAGCGGTTCCGCCAACTGGACGAACCCGAAGGCGATGACCGCGCCGAGCGGTTGGGGCAGCGAGGAGAAAATCGACCACCACACCATCTTCCACTCGGCGACGCCCATCGTCCGCAGCGGAATCGAGATGGCGACGCCCTCCGGGATGTTGTGAATCGAGATGGCGATGGTCATCGCGATGGCGAGGGTGGGGACGGTGAAGCCCAGAAGCGGGATACCCGACCCGAGATTGAGTTCGGCGAAGGAGACGCCGATGGCGATGCCCTCCGGAAACGAGTGGACCGTCAGGACGCCCAAGATGAGGACGAGTTTCTTGAAGTCGGCTTCCTCGTAGGTTCGGGAGTCGATGTCGGCGTCCATCAGCAGGTCGTTTGCGACCAACACGAGCAGGCCGCCGGCGACGAGTCCGACCGCGACTGTCGTCCACGGCCCTGCGTTCAGTCCTTCGGGGATGAGTCCGAATATCGAAGCGGCCATCATGATGCCCGAGGCGACCCCCCAGAGCCCCACGTTGAACTTCTCGGAGATGTCGGGGACGAAAAAGAAGGGGAGCGCGCCGATTCCAGTCGCCAGGGCGGTGATGAGTCCGGCGACGAAGACGAGCGTGTAGGCGGCCCAGTCGACCATGATAAGACGTGTGTGGTGTCGGGTGTTGAGGCTATCGACTCGCTGGCTTTCACCGACGGCGGGGCGCTCAGATGCTCTTGAGGAACGCGGTCGCGCCGACTGTCTCGGCGATGACCCACGCGATGAACAGCGCGT
Source organism: Natronomonas gomsonensis (assembly GCF_013391635.1). Classification (GTDB taxonomy): domain Archaea; phylum Halobacteriota; class Halobacteria; order Halobacteriales; family Haloarculaceae; genus Natronomonas; species Natronomonas gomsonensis_A. The sequence goes on from NZ_JACAWU010000001.1 coordinate 1,173,284, forward strand.
AGGCGACCAACAGGATGTAGGACTCGAAATCGGTCAACGAAAGTTCCGTCCGGAGCATCCCGAACAGCAGCACCGTCGCGAGCGTCAACACGCCCATCATCGGGACGGCCACCGCGAAGTCGATGGTGATGCCGCCGACGATGAGGACGCCGACCGGAATCGCCACCAGCAAATCGAACGTGTTCGACCCGAGGACGTTCCCGAGGCTGGTCAGTCCTTTCCCCGCTCGGGCCGACCGGACGCTCACGAGTAGGTCCGGGAGGCTCGTCGCGGCCGCGACGATAGTGAGTCCCGCGATAAACTCGGGGACGCCGAACGTTGCCCCGATGGATTCGACGCCGACGACGAGTTCTTCGACACCGACGACGATGACCGCGAGTCCGGCGAGGAGTTTCGCCCACTCCCGTCCGACCGGAATGCCGTCACGGAGGTCTTCGGCGTCGTGGTCGCTGACGTCCTGCCACTGAATGAACAGGTACAGCCCGTACAACAGGAGGGGAATCATCGCCAGCGGTCGCGTAATCTCTCCGGCGAGCGCCGGCCCGTCTGGCACCGGGGCGTAGATGACCGCGAGTGCGAACGTGATGATGAGCGCCGAGACGGCTATCATGTAGAACTGGGCTTCCTTGTAGACGATGGCGCGACTCGCTTCGAGCGGTTCGTCGGCGGCGAGACCGGCCAGCGCCGGGATGACGAGGATGTTGAAGATTGCCGACCCGACGATGCCGCCGACGCCGATGTCGACGACGCCGGCGAACGCCGAGAAGACGACGGTGGTGAACTCGGGGAAACTCGACCCGATTGCGACGACGATAGAGCCCTGGACGACCGCTGGCAGGCCGTAGTACGCCGACAGTTGCTCGGCGGCGCCTTCGAGCCAGCCGGTGCCGACCCACAGCAGGCCGGTCCCGAAGAGTATCAGACCGACGCTCACGACCGGCGTGTTCGGAAGGAAACCGCCGAGTACCATCTCGTCGGGACAATCTCTCGGTCGATAAATGAAGGCTCTGGATGGCGGTCCGGCCCTACGGCCAGAGGCCGCGCGCCTCGTGGGCGGCCGCGATACGCGTGAGGGCGACGATGTATGTCGCCTCGCGCCAGGTCACGTCGCGGGATTCGAACGTCTCGCGGATGGTGTTCCAGGCTTCGACCATCTCCGTTTCGAGTTCCTCGTTGACGCGTTCGAGCGACCACGACCGGCGGTTGATGTCCTGAAGCCACTCGAAGTAGCTCACGGTGACGCCGCCGGCGTTGGCGACGATATCCGGGATGACGGGAATGCCGCGTTCGGCGAAAATCGCGTCGGCTGCGATGGTCGTCGGGCCGTTTGCGCCCTCGACGATGATGTCCGCCTGGATGTCGTCGGCGTTGGACTCGGTGAGGACGTTGCCGATAGCCGCCGGAATCAACACGTCGACGTCCAACTCCAGCAGTTCGTCGTTCGTGACCGTCTCGGGGGCGTCGTGTCGAAGCACGCCCTCGTGTTCCTCGTGGTGGGAGGGAATCGACCGCGTGTCCAGACCGTTCCTGTCGTAGACGCCGCCGTTAACGTCGCTGACGGCGACGACGTTCGCCCCCCAGTCGTCGAGGAGTCGCGCGGCGTTGGCGCCGACGCTTCCGTACCCCTGGACGGCGACGGAGGTCTCCTCGATGTCCGTGTCGTAGTAGTCGATTACCTCTCGGGCGATGATGGCGACGCTCCGGCCGGGCGCCTCGTCTCGGCCCTCGCTGCCGCCGACTATCGGCGGCTTGCCGGTCACCACGCCGGGAATCGTCTCGCCTTCCTGCATCGAGTAGGCGTCCATCAGCCACGCCATCGTCTGGGGGTCCGTCCCCATGTCGGGGGCCGGGATGTCGAGTGTCGGGCCGATGGCCGGTCGCATCTCCTGGGCGAACCGGCGGGTGAGCCGTTCTTTCTCCTTGTCGCTCAACCCCTTGGGGTCGACGGCGATGCCGCCCTTCGCACCGCCGAACGGGAGGTCCATGACGGCGCACTTCCAGGTCATCCACATCGCGAGGCCCGCGGACTCGTCTCTGTTCACGTCGGGGTGGTACCTGAGACCGCCCTTGTACGGGCCTCTGACGCTGTCGTGTTGGGCTCGATACCCCGTGAACACCTCCACGGAGCCGTCGTCCCGTTCGATGGGGACCGTAACCTCGTGGACCTTCTTGGGGTGTCTGAGTCGTTCGACGATGCTCGGGTCGATATCGACGTACTCGGCGGCGTACTCGAGTTGCCGGCGAGCGGTCTCCAGTGCGCTTTCGGGTTCGGACGACTCCGTTGTCGTCTCTTCGGAGTCGTCACTCGGGGTCGTACTCGAAGCCATTCTCATTCGATGGGTGTCCCGCGGTTCCGGAGGTCACCGCCACAGTCGGGACAGGAACCGGGGCTCTCCGCGGAGACCACGACGGTTCCGCACTCGAAGCATTCGTACCGCCGTTCGGCGTTCTGGGTTTGGATTTTGTCTCGCATGGTGTCGGGAGCAGTGTCGCTCGAATCGCTCGCGCTCTACACTCGGGTAATAGGTGTATAAGGGAATATTCGGCGGTTGGTTATCGAACCTTCTGGTGTATTGGGGGTTGGATAATCAACCTTCTGCTGCCGATTGGGCCGCTGAAACGCCGATGTCGTCGAACAGCGATTCGAACAGCGTCCGTTGGACGGCCCGTATGTGGTTGTAGAACGCCGTCGAAGAGATGCCGAGCGTCGCCGCGACGTCCTCGCCGGTGCTCTCGCGGGGGGTGTCGAAGAAGCCGCTGTAGTAGGCCGTCTGAACCACTTCGAGTTGCCGGTCGGTCAGGCGGTCGAAGACCCGCGAGTACAGGTCCCGTTCCGTCGAGCGGTCGAACGTCTGTTTCGACTGCAGTCGAACGTCGTCGAACGACTCACGGACGAGTCCCGTGATGTGTCGCACGTCGATGCTCTCGGGGATGTCGACGACGAGCGTCGTCGTCGTCGGGTTCGCCGAGACGCTCCGCAACACCGCGCCGTGGTCGGCCAACTCGATTGCGAGGAACGGACTCGACAGGCCGAGTCGGAGGAAACCGCCGGCGCTGTCGGCGCTGATTCGGTGGACCGTCTCGATGGAGTGAAGCCCCCGTGCGGCCATCTCGACGACGTCGATAGGGGTGTCCTCGACGGCGACGAAGACGTAACTCCCCTCGGCGGTCTGTTGGATGCCGCCCTGATAGGTGAGTGTACAGTCGGCCTCCGCGGCGAGTCGAGAGAGGACGAACCGCTGGTCGTCGATGGATAACTCGACTCGCGTCATCGAGGTGGTGAGCAGCGCGTTCTTCCGCTCGATTGCGCTTATCGCCGCCGCAATCGTCTCGCCGAGTTCCGCGATGACCGTCCGCAAGGTGCCCTCGAAGGCGTTCTGGGTCCGCGCGTACACCGTCAGGACGCCGTAGGTGAGTTCGTTGTACGAAAGCGGGATGCTCAACACCGAGAGGTAATCCCGCGACAGCGCGTCCTTTCGCCACGCCTCATCCCGGAGTCGCGCGGCGACGTTCGACACCAACGTCACCTCCCGCGTGGCCGCTGCCCGTCCAACGGGTTCGTCGGTCGTCTCGTCGACGTGGAACGTGCGACTGTCCAGATACCCCTGTTCGTCGCCGGCCCACGCCTGCGGTTCTATCGTGTCGGTTCGAGGGTCGACGGCGCCGACCCACGCGAATGCGAACCGGTCGTCGTCGGTGAGCAGTTCACACACCGTGTGGTCGATTTCCTCGCGCGTCTCCGCCTCGACGAGCGCCTGGTCGATTTCGCGAATCGTCTCGTTGATTCGGTTCAGCGCCGTCAGTTGGTCGTTCCTGTGTTGGAGTTCGCGGTCCTGTTCGCGAAGGCGGCTCTCACGGGTCACGCGGTCGAGTGCGGCCTCGGCCGTCGCCGCGAGCAAATCGGCGAGTTCGCGCGTCACGTCGTCGAAGGCGGCGACGGTTTCCGACCCCGCGACGAACACGCCGTGATTGCCGAGCGGAATGAACGCGGCGCTCCGGAGGTCCGTCGCACGGTTTTCGAGCCGGTCGGACTCGTGGACGTCGTCGAAAAACAGCGGTTCGTCCTCGACGAAACTGTAACTCGTCAACCCGCCGTCGTTGGCGTGGACCGCTCGCAGCGGCCCGTTCAGCCGCTCCATCTCGGCGGAGTGGACCACCGGGTCGAGGTCGTTGTCGTCGGCGTCGAACAGGTAGACGGCGCTCGCGTCGACGTCGAGGACGCTCGCGGTGTCGTCGACGACGTGCTGGGCGATCTCCCGGTGGGTTTCGGCGTACAGGAAATCCCTCGCCGTCCCCTGGAGCGTCGCCAGCGCTTCCTCGCGTTGCTTCCGTTTCGTGATGTCCCGACAGCTGTAGAGGAGCGTCCCGTCCTGAATCGACACCTCCCTGACGTTGACCAACAGGGTGTGTTCCCGTCCGGCCTTGTCGGTGGCGGTACACTCGATGTTCTTCAACACGCCCTCTTCGGCGAGTTCCTCGCGGTCGAAGAGGTCCGGACCGAGCAGTTCCGCTATCGTCCCCAACTCGCGGATTTCCTCGACCGTGTAGCCGAAGATGAAGTGAACGTTCGGACAGACGTAGGTGTACTCGCCGGACTCGTCGGTAATCAACACCGTGTCCGTCATGTTGTTCAGCGTCACCCGATGGAGTTCCTCGGATTGCCGGAGGTCGCGCTCGAGGTCGACCCGTTCGGTGATGTCGACGGCTTCGACGACGATGGAGACGATACCCCCCCGGTCGTCGCGAACTGGGCGGGCCGAGAGGTCGACGACGCGCTCGGTTTCGTCCGCGGCGCCGGTGACGACCGCGTTGCCGAAGGTGCCGTCCATCGCCGTCTCGACGATTCGGCGCACGTCGGCCCGCGTCTCCGCCGCCGCCGGCCCCCACGGGAGCGCCCAGAACGGCTCGCCGATGGCGTCTTCGACGCCTGTTTCGACCATCTCGCGGGCGGTTTCGTTCATCCGGGTGAGCGTGCCGTCCGGGTCGAGCACCCACGTGGCCGTCCGGCTGTCTTCGAAGATGGCATCGAACTGCCTCGCGCGGTCTCGTCGGGTCCTCGTTTCTCGGGCGGCGTCGACGCTGCGTTCGATGCGGGTGAGCACGTCGTCGACGTCGACGCGCTGTCCGTCGAGGGCGATGTAGTCGGTGACGCCGGCGGCGATGGCGTCCGCGGCGACGGCTTCGCTCCCCGAAGCCGTGCCCAGTATCACCGGGAGCGTCTCGGTTTCGGCTCGCACCGAGCGGAGCAACTCCACGCCGGTCGACTCCGGCAGGGCGTACTCGCTGAGGAGACACTCGACCGATTCGTTTCGAACGGTTTCGAGCGCCGCCGCGGCCGTGGCGGCCCGCTCGACGACCGCGTCGGTGTGGGTGGTCAACGCGTCGGCGACCGTCTCGACCCAGTCGGCCTCCCCGACGAGCAGGATTCGAGTCGAACGGAGCGTCGCAGTCGGCATTGCTCGCCGGTAGACGGCCCGGACGTTTCAACACACCGCCGCAGGCCCGGGTGTCACCGACCGAAATCGGCCAGCGTCAGTGCCATCGTGATGTCGTAGTTGGTCGTCTCGACGACCGAGAACCCCACGTCGTTGTAGAGGTTGACCGCACGGCGGTTCTCCCGCTCGACGAGGAGCCAGACGTACTCGACGCCGTGTTCCCGCCCGTAACTCAGCGTGGCTTCCAGTAGCCGAGTGCCGATACCCGCGCTGTGGTAGTCCTGATGGAGGAAGATGGCCAACTCACAGCGTCCGGGCTCTTCCTCGATGAGGACTGCCTGTCCGACGGCGCGGTCGTCGTGCCACGCCAGCACGCAGTAACCCGACACCATCACGTCCAGCCACTCCTGCAGTCGCGTCTCGCGAACCGGCGGAATCCCGAGCGAGCGGTGTGCCGAATCGAAGTCGTGGTACATCGCAAGGAGGGCGTCGTACTCCGAGTCGACCGGGCCGTCGCCGTAGGCCCGGACCTCGATGTCGCGGCCCGTCGCGTCCCGAAACGACAGCGGTGGCGGCTGGGTCCCCGCCTCGGTCCCCAACTCTGGGAAGTGACCCCCATACATCGATGCCCACCACTACGACGGGGGTTACAGTAAACGTGTGGACCGACCGTACTCCCCGGGCGGCGGTCGCGGATTCCACGGACAGTGACCGAACCGAGATAGATTGGTTTTGATACGTGGTGCTTTTCCGCACTCTGCTTTCTTATCTAAGACTAACACCACGATATCCGATGCTTTCTGAGCAGCAACTGTGTTGAATGCAGGGGACGTATATCTACACGTTATGACAACCAACACCGACGACAGTCGACTCCTCGCGATACTGCTCGTCGTGGTCGGCGCACTCGTCGTACTCCCTGCCCTGTTCATGGGGTTCGGAATGATGGGGTACGGCTCGATGATGAGCGGAACGTGGGGCCACGGAATGTGGGGCGACGGAACGGTCTCCGGCTGGGTCGTTCTCGCGGGACTCCTCTTCCGACTCCTGTTCCTCGCGGCCATCGTCGCCGGGGGCTACTTCCTCTACCGGGCGATGACCGGGTCGGACGGCGACGACACGGCGCTCGAGGAACTCCGACTCGCGTACGCACGCGGCGACCTCACCGAGGAGGAGTACGAAACGCGACGCGAGAATCTCCAACGGGACTCCTGAACGCCCGTTGTCGGTGATGCTGTTCTGTGGTCGTCGTCTCGGGTACGCGAACGTGGACCGAAATTAAAATTGCTTGTATTTCACAATACACACAAGACTTTAGCCGCGAGGCGGTCTATTCGAAACCATGACCGATTTAGCGACCGAGCGAATCGACCGCGAGTGTCGGGTCCACCGAGGAGGCGTCCTCGCGTGAGTTCCCGTCTGGACGGCCGGTTGACCCCGCTGGAACTCCGTGCGGACATCCCCGCACTCGAATCGACCGCCTACTTCAACACCGGCGCCAGCGGGCCGAGTCCGCGCTACGTCGTCGAGACCGCCGAATCCTACACCGAGCGCCACGAGTACGACGCCCACGCGTCCGGCGACCCCTACCCGCTCGCCTTCGGCACTTACGACGAGGTCCGCGAGACGGTCGCCTCGTTTCTGGGCGCTCACCCCGACGAAATCGCGCTCACCGAGAGCACGACCGACGGCATCAACCGCTTCGCCGGCGCCCTCGATTGGAACTCCGGCGACGTGGTCGTCCGGACGGATCTGGAACACCCCGCCGGCGTCCTGCCGTGGGAGCGACTCGAACGCGACGGCGTGGAGGTCCGCGTCGTCGAGAGCGAGGGCGGACGCCTCGACCAGGCGGCGTTCGAGGCGGCCGTCGAGGACGCGAAACTGGTGTGTCTCAGCGCCGTCTCCTGGACCCGGGGTACGAAACTGCCGGTCGCGGAGTTGACCGACATCGCCCACCGACACGACGCGCTGGTGTTGGTCGACGCCGTACAGGCCCCCGGACAGATGCCCGTCGACGTCCGCGAGTGGGGCGCCGACGCCGTGGCGGCGGCGGGCCACAAGTGGCTGCTCGGCCTCTGGGGCGCCGGCTTCCTCTACGTCCGCTCGGACCTCGCCGAGCGACTGGAGCCGACCGCTATCGGCTACCGGAGCGTGACCGACTCGGGCGCCACGCCCTTCGAGTACGAGGCGGGCGCACGCCGGTTCGAAATCGGGACGACGAACCCCGCCGCTCACGTCGCCTTACAGGAAGCCATCGGCGTCTTCGAGGACATCGGCCTCTCGACTGTGTCCTCGCGCATCGAACGGCTCACCGACCACCTGAAAGCGAACATCCCCGAGGACCGCCTGCTCGGGCCGCGGTCCTACGAGTCCGGACTCGTCCCCATCGCCGTCGACGACGCCGGAGAGACGGTCGAACGGCTCGCCGACCGGTCTATCGTCGTCCGGGCGCTGCCGGGCGAGGAGGCGATTCGCGTCTCGGTCCACGCCTTCAACACCACCGACGAAATCGACCGACTGGTCGAGACGTTGGATTTCTGAGCCGTCAGCCACTGTTCGACAGGTAGGGTTCTCGTGATGCCGAAAAGCCACCGCTCGCGTTCAGCAGCGGCGCCACAGTGACATGATTGCCCCGCCTCCCCCGATACTCATTCCCGAGAGCCCGTACTCCAGCCCCTCGTCGTGGAGTTCGTAGGCCAGCGACGCCGTAATCATCCCGCCCGATGCGCCTATCGGGTGGCCGAAGGCGACGGCGCCACCGCGGGGATTCATCTTCTCCCGCGGGATGTCCAGTCGTTCCATGACGTACACCTCCTGGGCGGCGAAGGCTTCGTTGACCCAGAACGTTCCGATGTCGTCGACGGCGAGATCGTTCGCGGCGAGGAGCTCCTCGATGACGTCGGCGACAGCCTCGTTGAACTCGTCGGGACTCCGGTAGACGACGTGGTAATCGAGCAGTTCTGCCATCGGGTCGACGCCGGCATCCTCGGCCGCTTCCCGGTTCGCGAGGAGGACGGTGCCAGCGCCGTCGGAGAGCTTCGATGCGTTGGCTGGAGTGACGGTCCCGTCCTCGCGGAACGACGGCCGAAGGTCGGTGAGGTCCGCCATCGTCGATTCGGGGCGCGGTCCCTCGTCGTGTTCGAGCGTGCCCTCCGGCGTCTCGACGGGAACGATTTCGTCGTCGAAGAGCCCGCCATCGATGGCTTCGGCTGCGCGGCGGTGACTCTCGAGGGCGTAGCGGTCCTGGGCCTCCCGTGAGAGGTCGTACACGTCGGCGTGGCGGTCGACGAGCCGTTCAGCGATTTCGCCCATGTGGACGTCGAGGTTGACGTCCCACAGCGAATCGAGAATCATCGAGTCCTTCAGCGTGACGTCGCCGTGTCGCGTCCCCGTCCGGTAATCCGGAAGTATCCAGGGGGCGTTCGTCATCGACTCGAACCCGCCGGCGACGGCGACGTCTATCTCGCCGGCCGAAATTCGGTCCGCGGCGAGCGTGATGGCTCGTAGCCCCGACCCCGAGGCTTCGTTGATCGTCGTCGCCGGGGTGTCGTCCGGCAGCGTCGATTCGACGACGACCTGCCGGCCCGGTACCTGTCCGATACCGGCCTGGATGGCGTTGCCGAGTGCGACCCACTCGATTTCGGAGGCGGGGAGTTCGGCCCGCTCCAGCAGGCCGTCGACGGCGTGGCGGCCGAGTTCTCTGGCCTCGACGTCGGTGAGTGAACCGAGCAACGTTCCGTGCGGCGTCCGCGCCGCCTCGAGAAGGACCACGTCGTTCATGTCTCGAACGTTCGTCGTGATGTGACAAAAACCCACACGGATAAGCGGGGGCGAGGCGAAGTAGACGTATGCCCGTAACCGAACCGTTCGAGGAGCACACCGACCGGTACGACGAGTGGTTTCAGGAGTACGAACACGCCTACCGTTCCGAACTGGCGGCCCTCGAGCGACTCGTCGGCGACCCGGGTCGTGGACTCGAAATCGGCGTCGGAACCGGCCGCTTTGCGGTGCCGCTCGGAATCGAGGTGGGCGTCGACCCCTCGACGAGGATGCTCGAACGCGCCGCCGAGCGCGGCATCGAGGTCATCGGGGGTGTCGCGGAGGCGCTCCCGTTCCGCTCGGGAACCTTCGACACCGCACTCGTCGTGACGACGATTTGCTTCGTCGACGATATCGCCGAGACGCTGCGGGAGGCACGCCGAGTGCTCGCTCCCGGCGGCCGACTCGTCGTCGGGTACGTCGACAGCGAGAGTCCGCTCGGCGAACGGTACGAAGCGAAAAAAGCGGACAATCCCTTCTATCGGGACGCGACGTTCGTCTCGACGGCGGAACTCCTCGAAGCGATGGAGTCGGCCGGCTTCGGGTCGTTCGAGTCCGTCCAGACGGTGTTCCGAATGCCCGAGGAGATGACGGAACCGGACCGCGTCGAGTCGGGCCGCGGCGAGGGCTCGTTCGTCGGCCTCGCGGCGACGGCTCCGTAGCTACCTGACTCAAGGAGAGAGTCCCGTCCTTTAGGGCGGGCGTGAATCCGACACTCCACTTCACAACCCACGTTCGACGCTCACTGTGGGGTATCTTCCCTGACTTTCTTCTCTCCTTCGAGGAGCAACCCTTTCCACGTCAATCCACGATGTTTCTTCAGTTCCTTCAGCCGTTCGTACTGTTCTTCGTCATCGAACTCGATGCGGACTTCGACCATGTAGTAACACATGAAACCCACATTTATGTGTGTTCGGATACAACCAGTAGTCGATGAAGCGAGCCAACACGTTCGAGGTGATTCCGCAGTCCGACGAGGACGAGGAGTTACTACGACGCCTGTTGGACGCTTCTGCCGCTCTCTGGAACGAAATCAACTACGAGCGCCGCGAGAACTACGCCGACCCGGACGCAGACGTCTGGGACATCAGCGAGTACCGCGGACGCTACGGCGGTGTTCTCGGCGCGTCCACGGTTCAGCAGATCGAACGCAAGAACCGCGAAGCGTGGAAGTCGTTCTTTAGCCTCAAGAAGGGCGAAGCCAACGGCAAACCCGGATTCTGGGGCAACTCCGAAGACGGACGGGAACTCCGCACGTACATCCGCAACACGTCATACTCTGTTGAGTGGGGCGAATACTCTCGGCTCGAAATCCTCGTCGGCAAAGACCTGAAAGACGAGTACGGGCTTGGATACCGCGAGCGTCTCCGGCTCGAAGTTCGGGGCGAACCCAACTGGAAGGAGTACGACAAGCACTGGTCGGTGGAGACGAACGCGAAAACGCATAATTTCTGGGCGTTTCGGGCGTTCGTGACCCGGTTGTCGTGTACCGCAGAGGAGTACGGCATCTCGGTCGAGGTTCGGTCCGAGGCGTGGACGAGTCAAGAGTGTCCGAACTGTGGTTCGACAGAGGATACGATGCGCCACCGCGATACACTGACGTGTCCGTGTGGATTCGAGGGACACGCAGACCTCACAGCGTCAGAGACGTTCTTGAGACGGCAGACGACGGTACCACGGTCGATGGCACGGCCTGTATGCCTCAAGTGGGATGACCATACCTGGTCAGAGTCACCACGCTCAGTTCCCAACGAGGAGCATACGAACCCGCAAGTTGCCTCCGTGGGTCGGTAACCGATACCCCAGCGCGAGGAAACCTCGCCGTTCACGGCGAGGAGGATGTCATGTCAGTGACTCACGGCCGGTAAAATAGCGGAAAAAACCGAAAACAGCGACGGGTGTCGAAACGTCCGAACAGCCTCAGTCGGCGGCTTGCGTCTGCTGACGGTGCGTCGCCCGAAGCGACTGGAGGCTAGTGTAGACGACCGCGGCGGCGACGACGACGGCCGCGCCGAGGACCAACACCAGGCCGATGGTTTCGAGGATTTCGATACCGAGGTAGGAGCCGACCTCGCCGACACCGACGGCGACGGCACCGGCCAGCAACATTCCGCCGAAGTAAATCTTGATGCCGTCGGCGTCGACGACGCTGGTGGCCGCCGACCCGATACGGGCACCGAGGGCGCTACCGAACAGCAGCGGGACGACGATACCGAGGTCGACGCCGCCGCCCTGTCCGTAGAGGTAGCTGCCGATGGCACCAGAGAAGACGATTTCGAAGAGGTCGGTCCCGACGGCGACCGGCACCGGCGCACCGATGGCGTAAATCATCGCGGGCATCCGGATGAAGCCACCGCCGACGCCGAGGAAGCCCGACAGCAGGCCGGTCGCGAAGGCGACGGCCATGATGACCCACAGGGAGACGGTGACGTCGCCGCGGAGGGACACCATCGGCGGAATCCGAACGGTCTCCTGAATCGTCTTCGCGATGTCGGGTATCTCGTACTCGCTGAGGTCCTTGTCGGCGGCGTCGTGGTGGCCGCCGCCCCCGCCGTCACCCTTCAGGGCGTCGCGGGTGACCATCAGTCCGACTGCACCCAACAGCAGGACGTAGACGACGCTGATGATGCCGCCGGCGAGTCCCATCTCTTCGAGGTAGAACACGCTCGCACGGCCGACCTCGATGCCGAGTGTCGTCCCGGCAATCATGATGCCACCGAGTTTGTAGTCGACCTGACCGAGGTCGTGGTGTTTCAGCGTCGCGATGACTGCCGTCCCGAAGACGAACGCCATCCCGCTCCCGACGGCGACGCGGGCCGGGTAGCCCATCATCAACAGCGCCGGCGTGACGAGGAACGACCCGCCCATGCCGAAGAAGCCGAACAGGATACCGACGACTAACCCGAAGCCGACGAACAGCGCCAGCAGTTCGGGCGAACCGCCAACCGTCCCGGCGAGGGTGTCGAACACCGTCTCAAGCACCGTTCTCACCCCCGACGAGGGCCTTCATCAGACGCGGGCCAATCAGTTTCTCGAGTCCACCGTAACCGACGTACAGGAGGACCGCCTCCAGCAGCACGGCACCGATGAGTATCGCTGCCTGTGGGTCCCACGTCGGAACTTCTAATCCTGCCATCGTTCTTGTAACCCTTTCGCGGTAGTTCGCACCTGGTACATTTCTGCTCGCTTGAGCGTAATCCCTTGAGTGTAATAACGGTTTTGGGACGATAATACAATACTATATTCGGGTAACTCCCCCGCAACCATCCATAACTTATGAGTACGTTTTCGGACCGAATCGCCTGCATGCGCATTCGGGATATCCGGCGGCACTGGCCGCCACATCCTGTCTCGCGAGTGCGCTCGAACGAGCACTCGAGTTCCACTCGAACCGCAGACTGGTGTCCAAAGTGGGTTCGGTGGTATTGAATACGACAAACAACACAGCTGTCGCCGCTCGCTTTTCAGTTCGTTTCGTCCAAACGTTCAAATTCCAGCACGAGGCAAGCCGCCGACATGGCTCCGAACGACACCGAGCACGACCGCGAATCCGTCGAGCGGCGACTCGCGGCGGTCGAACGCGCCCTCGCGACGGACGAACCCCTCGAGTACGCCGACCGACTCGACGACCTCGAAGGCAGAGTCGTCGAACTGGAAGCGGCCGTCCAGGCGCTGCGCGGCTACGTCGGTTCCGTCCGGGCGGTCAACGACGACATCGAACAGCGTGCGGACCTCGCGTTGCGGAAAGCCACGGCCCTCGAGTGTCACGTCGGTGGCGATACCGTCGGAGAGAACCTACCGAAGTACTCTGGAGATACCGAGAGCACCGACGCTGACGACGCCCCGGATGGCCCGTTCGCCCGCCTCCGGAAGTGGCCGTGATTCGCGTCGTGTTGGCGGTGGTGGTGGCGACCGCACTTTTCGGCGTGAGCCTCCCTGCCGCCGAGCGGGTCGAACGCGACCGCAACGGCGAACTCGCGACCGCCGAACTGTCGTCGCTGGCCCGCGAGGCGGATTCCCTCGCCGACGGCAACGCCGCTCTCGAAGCCGGTCGCGCACCTGCCGGCACAACCGTCGTCGTCGACCCGCCCGACCCGACGCTCACCGACGGCGGCCGACTCCTCGTCGGAAACGACCGTCTCGTGTGGGCGCCACGGACCGGCCGGAACCGGACGGTCGAAAGCGCGGTGCCGATTCGCGTCGAGACGCCACTGGTACTCAGCGGCCGGACCCCGCTCAGACTGTCGTTGGTTTCGACCGGCGGGACGACAGTCGTCCGGGTTCGACGGGCGAGGGTTCAAAAGCGAAGCCGGGCCCAGACCGCCCGTGTTCGAGGAACTCCTGTCGACCGACTCCGACTGTCGGTGTGAAGCGACCTTCGAGGGTGACCGACTCCTCCTCGACGGTTCGGCCTGTTCCGGCGACGGGCGTCTCGCTTCGGTCCCAGCCTGCCGAGCGACGGCAATCGAGGCCCTCCGTGACCGAGATGTCGCGTCGGTTCGGACGCGGTCGGCCGGCTTCGAACGAACCTACGAGGGCGGTGCCGCAGGACTGTTGGTCGCCGCAGGTCGATTTAGCGACGCGGCGGCGTTTCACGACGATGCGCTCGCCGAACGCGCGCGCAGCGACCCGCTCGGTGCCGCACGCGTTGCGGCCGGGCGAGGCGACCCGCTGGCCCGCCTCGCCGCCGAAACCGGTCTCGAAGCGTTCGTAGGACGTGACTACGAGACGGCGCTTCGACCACACGTCGGGCCGGCGCTCGCGCGCTCGCGGATCGCGACGCGTCCGCCCGCCGAGGCGACCCTGCAGGACCGATACGAACTCGATACTGGTGCCGTCGTCCGTCGCTATGAGACCGCAGAACTGGCGACGTATCACCTCACCCCTGTCGAACACCGCCTCGACGCGGCGGCGACGGCGACGCTGGCGAAAGCCCACGAACGGCTCGCCAGCGGTGCGGTCTCCGGCGGTGAGCGAGCGCCGTCTCGGGCGGTCCAGTCGGTCGCCGAGGACGGCCAACCGGTCGAGACGCTCGCGTCGGTGTTGGAAAAACACACCCGGGGGCTCGGCGTTCTCGATGACTGTTTCGCGGACGCGGCGGTCACCGACGTGTTCGCGACCGCGCCGGTCGCCGAGAACCCACTCCGTGTGCGTCGTGACGGCGAAACGCTGCGGACGAACGTCAGGTTAACCGACGAGGGCGTCGAGTCGCTCGCCTCTCGGTTTCGACGCTCCAGCGGCCGCGCGTTCTCGCGTGCGAGTCCGACGCTGGCCGCGACGACCGATGCCGACGGCCGCAGAATCCGCGTCGCCGGCGTCACCCGGCCAGTCAGCGACGGCGTCGGGTTCACGTTCCGCGCCCACGACGAATCCGCGTTCCGCCTCGCGGACCTCGTCGGGAACGGGACGTTCGCTCCGAGGACTGCCGCCTTTCTGTCGGTCGCCGTCGAACGAGGCGCCGCCGTCCTGTTGGCCGGCGCTCGCGGGGCCGGCAAGACGACCCTGCTCGGCGCGTTACTGTGGGAAATCCCCGAAAGCGTTCGCACTGTTGCCATCGAGGACACGCCCGAACTCCCCATCGAGGAGTTACAGTCGGACGGACGCGACGTGCAGGCGCTCAGGGTCGAAACGGGCGACGGCACGTCCATCGAACCGAGCGAAGCGCTCCGGACGGCGCTCCGGTTGGGCGACGGTGCGCTCGTCGTCGGCGAAGTCCGCGGCGAGGAGGCGCGAGTACTGTACGAGGCGATGCGCGTGGGCGCAGCCGACGGGGCCGTCCTCGGAACGATTCACGGCGGCGGTGGCGAGTCGGTCCGAGAGCGGGTCGTGACCGACCTCGGCGTCCCCGAGACGGCGTTCGCCGACACCGACTTCGTCGTTACGCTCGAGGCCTTCGACGACGGTAACGGACGAACCCGCCGTCTTCGGGACATCGAGGCCGTCCAACGCGGTCCTGCCGGCGTCACCTTCGAGTCGCTCACGGATGGAGGCGGTCGATTCGACCCAGCCGAGGCGTCGACGCTCTCGACGCTGGCCGGACCGACAGAAACGCTCGAAGACGTTCGAAACGACATCGAAGCGCGTGCGGACACTCTCTCCGGCCGATGTCGCTGATAGCCCGACTCGCCCGCCTGTCGCCTCGGACGACGGCACCGCAGGCGCTTCTCGACACCGCGCCGCTGCTCGATACGGACCCGCGTCTGCTGGCCGCCGCTGCCGATGGTGCGGGCATCGTCGCCGGTTCAGGGGTCGCCGTCCTCGCCGCCGTTACGATGTCGCCGGCGCTGTTCGTCGTCGCAGTCGGTGTCGGCATTGGAACGTCCGTCGGATGCCGGACGGCCGTTCGAACGGTCGGGAGTGCCCGTCGAAGTCGCGCACTCGGCGCGGCACCGGCGCTCGTCAGCCGTGCAGTTCTGCGGATTCGCGTCGCGCCGACGGTCGAAGGTGCCGCCGCCTTCGCGGCCGAAACCGACGGCCGCCTCGGTGACCACCTCGAAGAGCACGTTCGACGAGAGCGCGGGACGCCGCAGTCGGGGCTTGGAGCGTTCGCCGCGATGTGGCGTGATACGTTCCCCGCGCTCCACCGGGCGGTGACGCTCGTCGACGCCGCTGCCGATGCCCCCGAGGATGAGCGGACGCGGGCGCTCGACCGGGCGATGGACGCCGCCCTCGACGGAACGCGGGAGCGGGCGGCCGACGCCGCCGACTCGCTCCGCGGGCCCGCGACGGCGCTGTACGCCTTCGGCGTCCTCCTTCCGCTCGCACTCGTCGGTGTGCTCCCTGCCGCTGGCGCGGCCGGACTCGAAGCCACGGTCCCCGCTATCGTCGTGATTTACGACCTGCTGTTGCCGCTCGGACTGTGCTGTGCCGGTGGGTGGTTGCTCGCCAACCGTCCGGTCGCATTTCCACCCACACGCGTCGGACCGGACCACCCGGACGTGCCGAATCGGCGCTGGCGACCGGTCGTCGCCGGTGGATTCGTCGCCGTCTGCTCGGCGCTCGCTGCGTCGGTCGTTCTCCCGACGTGGAGCGTCCCGTTCGCCGGTGTCGGCCTCGGCGTCGGCGTCGCTCTCGTCGTCGCGTACCGTCCCGTCGTCGCCGTCCGAGAACGCGCTGACGAACTCGAGTCGGCGCTCCCGGATGCGATGTACTTCGTCGGCCGCCGAGTGGTCGATGGCGTCTCCGTCGAGCGAGCGGTCGCCGATGCCGCGGACGAACTCGACGGCGTCGCTCGCGAGACGTTCGCGGCCGCCGCTCGACGCCAACGGCAGCTTCGTGTCGGCGTCGAAGCCGCGTTCAACGGCGAACACGGTGCGTTGAGGTCGGTTCCGAGCGAGCGAACGGCGGGTGCGGCCGAGTTGCTCGGAATCGCGGCACAGGAGGGACGACCGGCCGGTCGGGCGCTGGTCGAAACCGCCGACCACCTCACCGACCTCCGGCGCGTCGAAGCGGCTGCTCGCCGCGACCTCGCTCGGGTCACGTCGACGCTCGGCAACACGGCCGCGTTCTTCGGCCCACTCGTCGGGGGGACGACCGTCGCCCTCGCCGACAGCGTCGGGACGGCACCGACGCTCGACGGGTCGGTGCCAGAAACCGCGCCGCTTGCCGTCGCCGTCGGCGTCTACGTCCTCCTACTTGCGGCCGTTCTCACGGCGCTGTCGACCGGTCTCGTTCGTGGCCTCGACCGGGCTACCATCGGCTATCGGGTCGGGGCCGCGCTGTGTGCAGCGACGGTGACGTACCTCGCGGCGTTCCGTGCCGCCGCGACCGTCACCGGAGGTTTATAACCGAGAACGCGGCCACCGCGCGTATGTTCGACGTTCCTCTCGACGCGTGGTACGTCTGGGTCGGACTCGCGGTCGCCAGCGGTTCGGTGTTCGGGGTCGCCAGTGCGATGCCGACTGCGGCGCCCCCCGAATCGACCGGGGCGGCGGAGACGGTCGACAGCGTCGCGGCGAGCGACTACGCCGCCGTCGGCGACCACCCGGTTCCGAACGCCGACGCCGCCCGCATCGGTGCCGAGTCGCTGTCGCTCCGCGGTGCTGGCGGGACGACACACGCCCGGTTTCGATACGGCCCCGTAACGCCCGCACGGGGGTCCGAACGCCTCTCGGACGTGTTGGACGGGGCGCCCCCGGAATCGCGCTTCGACTCACCAACGGCCTTCGAGCGAGCCGCCAACGCGGCCCGAAGCGACGACCCGGAGTGGCGAAACGTCGACCGAATCAGCGTCCGACGAGTCTCCTGGGAGGGTGTCGATGTCGTTCTGGTCGGGTAGGGCACAGGTCGAGCCGCTGGCGGCGCTGGCCGCGGTGTTGGCCGTCTGCATCGGTTTGACGCTGTACGCCGGCGCCGTCGAGGCGGCGTTGGTGTCGCTGTCGCCGGATCGAGCGGTCGCGCCGACGGCTGCCGACCGACTCGTCACGACGGCATCGTCGTTCGGCTCGATGGAGGTTCCGCTCGGGCCGAACGCGTCGAGCGCTCGGCCGGCCGGCTACGAACTGAACGCGACTGTGGCCGCCGAGAGGTCCGTCTGGACTGTCGGCCCGAACCCACCCGATACAAGCGAGTGCGTGCGGAGACGGGTCAGCGTCCGTATCGCCCCTGCGACCGTTCGGCCCGGTACTCTGGAGGTGTGCGTGTGGCCCGTGGCGTGAGTACCGTCCTCGACGTTTCGCTGTGTCTACTGCTCGTGGGTGTCGCCGTCGCGACGCTTGTCGTCGGCGTCCCAGTCGAGGACGAAGAGCCCGCCGTACGCGCCGATTCGACTGCCCGGACCGTCGCGACGGCCACCGCGACGGTTCCGAGCGGCCTCGGCCATGCAACCCACGACACCCTCGCGGGCCATCTCGGAGCAGCCGCTGTACTCGACAGCAACATCAAGGAAGACCGGTTGACAGACTCGGAGTATCCGGATTCGGTTCGGGATGCGGTCGACTCTTCGACCGGCCGGCGGGTGTTCGTCACGGCGCGGTGGGAACCGTACCCCGACGCCCCGCTTTCCGGCGCCGTCTCGGTCGGTGACCGGCCCCCTCGCGACGCGTCCGTTGCCGTCACGAGGGTGACCACGGATAGCGGCGTTCGCACGCCGACAGACGCCACGACGTTCGAAGACCTGTCCCGCGAACTCGCCTCTGCGTACGTCTCGTGGCTGTTTCCACCCGAGCGGACGCGAGCACTGCTCGTCGATGCTCGAACGGCACCCGCAGTTTCGACTCGGTATTGCCGGGCCGGCGACAGCCTCGCTGTCGACGTTCGTCCGGCCGTAACCGACGCTCGCGTCCGGCGTGCGAACGATGCGCTCACGGACGCCCTCGCGGCTCGGTTGCGTCGGGACCTCCGGGAACGGTACGACTCGCCCGAGGCCGCTCGTCGAAACGTCACGACTGGGACCGTCGACATCGCCGTCAGGCGGTGGGAACCGTGAACGACAGAGCGCGAGTGCCGTTCGCGCTCGTCGGCGTCCTGCTCGTCGTCTCCAGCGTCACGCTGACGGCGACGGTCGGACACGAGCGACCCGTCTCGACTCCGGCGGTCGACCGTGCGATGGAGGGCGTAACCGCCGAATCGGTGACCGAGCTCCGGGGAGCCGCCGACGACGCGGCGACCGCCGCCGCGGCCCGGCCGGTAACCCGACCGGCGAACACGACGGCTGGTCGGGCGCTGAACGACAGCCAACCGTTCCGGGACGCGCTTCGATTGCGGTTGTACCTGCGTGCGGCGGCCCGCCTCGAAACCGTCACCTTCCGCCGTGGCGACGTCGTGGCGACGGCGTCGCTCCCGCCGGTGAACGCGACCACGGACGGCTACCGTGAGGCAATCGAGCGGGTTCGGCTCTCCTCGACCGGCACGGACGGCGCCGCGCTTCGCGTCGAAATCGACGGACTCAGGCTCACGGCGACCCGCAACGGCGAGCCGGTATCGACGGTTGAGCGGTCACCGTCGTTCGTCGTCGCCAACCCCGCGCTGTCGCTCCACGACCGGACCGAGCGCTTCGAGCGCCGGGCGAACGCCGCCGTCACCGAACCGGGTCTCGGCCGCCGATTGACGGCACGGCTCTACCCCATCGCGTGGACTCGCGGGTACGCCCAGTACGGCGGTGCGCCGATTTCGTCGGTTCTCGGCACCCGACACGTGGAACTCGCGACCAACGACGCGTTGCTCGCCGAACAGCAGGCCGCCTTCGGCACGACGGACCCCGGTGGCGAGCGCGGTATCGCCGCGGCCGGCCGACGCGTCGCGACCACAGACCTGCTTTCCGCCGCCGGTGGCGAGAACGCGTGGACGGACGCGGTGTTGGAGGGCGCCGACGACCTCGGGCCGAACCCACCCGACGAGCGACCGGTCGGCACGTGGCGTGGGTCGCCACCCGCGAACCCGACGGTCGAAGTCGGCGTCAACGGCTCCGCGGACCACGCTTACGCCGATGTCGTCGGTATCGGCACGCCCGGAAACGTTTCGAGCCTCGTCGAGCGTGCCCACACGGTGGAGGCGAGAGTCGCGACGGAGGTCGAGTCTCGGGGCAGTCGGCGCGAACCGACCTCGCCCGGCAGCAACTGGCGGCGCGTCGCCACGTCGACCGACCACCGCGTCGCGCTCGAAGAAATCGGTAGCCGCCCGCCCCACTCGACGGAGTGGTCGACGCGAAACGGCGCGGTGTTCGACGCCCAGGTAACGGCGACGACGACGCGAACGTGGCGACGAGGCAACGAAACGACCACGACCGAAGCCGTCTCCGAGTGGTCGACCCGCATCGGCGTCTCGGTTCAGGCCCGTACCGTGCCAATCGATGGTGTTCCGACTGGTGACCTCGACGGCGTCTTGCGGGATGCGACCCGTCGGGCGAGCGCCGACGCACTGCAAGCATCCGATGGCCTCCGCGGTGCCGCGAGGGACGCCGCAACCGGAGCGTCGTCGTCGCCTTCGGTGAGTACGGCGGCGACGACGCCCGCGACGGTAGAGCGATCGACGCTCGTCGAGGACCTCCGGCCGCTCCGAGAGCGCACCCGGAACGTCACCATCTCGATACCGGCACGGGCGGTCGGTGCAGGGCGAGCGAACCCGCCGTCGAAACTCCGGTCGGAAATCCGGAAGCGACGGACGGCCCTACGCGGTCCGAACGCGACGAACGCTCGGGGACGAACGCGTCTCGCGGTCAGAGCCGCGTATCTCGAACGTCTCGACAATCACCTCGAATCGCGCGCGGACACCCACAACCGGACGAACGAGGGCATCACGGACGCCATCAGCCGCGGAATCGACCCTAACCGCCTCGACGGGGCGCTCGCGGCCCATCGGGCGCGCAACCGGCCGGCCTCCGAGCCACTTGTCGACCCGGCGGGGAACCTCTCGATTTCGGTCGATGCGGCGCCGTCGTATCTCCCCACGAGCGAGGTTTCTCGGGACCGTATCGACGTACGCGGCGGCGGTTCGGTGTACCCGCTCAAGACCAGAAACGTCAACGTCTTCGCCTCGCCGCACGACACGGTCGCGGAATCCGTCGTCGACCGCATTCCGTTTCTCGGAACCGACCGCGTCGCCCTCTCGACGGCTGCGGGGACGCTCGCCGCCATGGACGACGACGTGGCGCCAGCCGAGCGGCGAGCACTCGAAGCCGAAGTCGAGGCAGCGTCGGCGTACGTCCGCGGCGAACTCACCGCGGCCATGGTCGAAGAAGGCATCCCCGAGGGTGAGGCGGAGTCGGCGCTTCGAACCGACACCACCACGGCGAGCGACGCCCTGCTGTTGGCGAACGGGTCGGCAATCGACCGAGCGGTCGAGGCGGTCGACACCGAAGACCGCGACCGACTCCGCGTTCGACTGAATCGCCGTCTTGAGGCGGCCCTCCGCGACGAACGGGGCCGCCCGAGGCGAGCGCCCGCGAACGAGGCAGGGGAGGTGGCTCGCGAGGCCTACCGGAAGGCGCTCACCGATGTCGTCGCGAACGGCACCCAAGGCGCAGCCGAGCAGGCCCGAAAACGGGCGCTCGGAAAGCGCCTCGGCGCGCTCCCGGCGGGTCTTCCGATTGCCCCCGTTCCCGGCTACTGGTACGCCACCGGCAACGCCTGGACCGTCTCCGTCGGTGGAACCTACGAGCGATTTACGGTCAGGGCGAACCGCGGCGATGTGAGCACACCGGTCACGTATCTCCGCGACGGCCGGACGGTACGGCTTCGTCATGACGGCGAGTCTCGCCGTCTCGGAACCGCCGAGCGGATATCGTTCCGAACCGAGACGGTCGTTGTGGTCGTCGTGCCGCCGGGGAAACGCGGCGTCGGGGACACCGATGGGGTGGTCGACGAACGGTCGCCGGGGTGGCCCCCGTGACGACTGAGACTTATTTGCCGGGCAACCGAACGGCGACTATGAAGCCCTCCACGGCGATTCGAGCGGCAGCCGTCGCGCTCCAGCGACCGTCGGAGCTGTTGCCCGCGTACTTCCTCGCCCCGGCGATACCCGTGGTCGTTCGAGTGTTTCCGGTCGTCGGACTCGCGGTGACGTACCTGTATCTCTCGACGACGGGCCGACTCGCGGACCTCCGTACCGCGCTGTCGAACACCGACCTCGGCCCACCGCCGCAGAACGGCGACCCGGCCGCACTCGAGGTGTGGATGGCCGACGTGCAGTCGATTCTCGAAATCGCGATGACGCCGACGACACTGGCTGTTCTCGGTGTCTCGCTACTCCTCGCGGTGGTCGTCGCGGTCGCGCTCAGCGTCGTTGCCACCGCAGCACAGCTATCGGCCAGTTATGCCCGACTCCGAGACGAGCGCGGGACGGTCGCGACGATTCGTGGCGGCAAGCGACACTGGCTATCGGTGCTCGCCGTCCGGCTCTTCGAGGCAGTCCTCTGGGCCGTAATCATCGGTTCCGCAGCGGGCGCCGTCGCGGCAGGGGTTTCGGCGTCGCCACTGCTCGGCGGACTGCTCGCGTTGGTCGTCGTTCCGGTGGCGCTGTTGGCACTCGTCGCCGTCCGGGCCGTCTTCGCTTTCGCGCCGGTCGCGGTGGTCGTCGACGACGCCGGCCCCCTCGATGCGATTCGCGGGGGGTGGGGGTTCGTCCGCTCGAACCCGGTCGCGGCCCTGGTGTACTACGGCGTCGCGGTCGCCTCGCTGTTCGTTCTCGGCTCGCTCGCCGGGGTACTCGCCGTCCTCGGCGGTGCGCCGCTGGTCGGCGTCGTCGGATTCACCGTCGTCTCGCCGTTTCTGGACGTGACGAAGACCGCGCTGTACGGCGACGCTCGCGGGTCGGTAGCGCCGCCTGCGGCCCCTGAGATGCCGCTCGCTGCCCAGCTGAAATCGGGGCTCCGTCGCGGGTGGTCGGAGACGGTCGGCTTCGTTCGCTCGGCGCCGCTGTTACACGTCGCTTCCCTCGGATTCGCGCTCGTCGGTGGCGTCGTCGGATGGACGCTTGCGGCGCCGCTCGCGGAGACCGTTCCGTCCTCCATCGCGGCGCGACTGGAGGGACACAACCCGATTTCGGCGGCCGTCGAGTTCGGCGCGAACAACTGGACAGTCGCGGTGAGCACCGGCTTTGCGGGGCTTGCCTTAGCGGTTCCGGCCGCGGTGTCGCTGTGGTTCAACGGGGTGGTTCTCGGCGCGATTGCGCGCACCGAGACGACACCGTTGGAGCTGCTGGCGTTCGTGGTCCCACATGGGGTCATCGAGATTCCCGCGCTCGTCATCGCAGGGGCCCTCGGGCTGCACCTCGGCGTCGTCGGCTGGCGCACTCGGTTCGGCCCCCAGTCGCCGCTGGCCGACGAACTCGAACGGGCGTTCTGGGTCTGCGTCGGCGTGGGCATCCTGCTTGCGGTCGCCGGCCTCATCGAGGGGTTCGTCAGCCCCTACTACTACCGACCCTTCCTGTAGGGAATCCCGAACGCTACTTGAGAGAGGAGGCCGAAGTCGGGCCATGTTCCACGAGGTCGTCGACGCCCCCGGCGAGTACACGCCGGAGGAGCTGTACGAACTGTACGTCGCGGAGTTGGTTGCGGTCATCGAATCCCACGGCGTCGAGGAAGTCGCCGAACGTGCTGGCGTCGAGACGGGGACGCTCAGGGCGCTCTTGGACGGCGAGGACCCGGAGTTGACGCTCGAAGAGGGGGCAGCGATTCTCGCGGTGCTTGCGGACACGCCCGATGCCGAAACCATCGCGGTGCTGTCGCGCGATGCGCTGTTGATGGGGATGACGACGGCCGTTCTCGACGTTGAGGCAGTCGAATCGGGCGTCGGCGGGCAACTGGAGGCACGCGAGATTCAGTCGAAAGTCGAGGGGCGGTTCCCGATAACGCTCCGGGAGTTCGCGCTACTCCATCAGTTCATCGAGAGCAAGAAATGAGGGTCGCGATTCTCGGCTGTGGCTACGTCGGGCTCGAACTCGCCCGACAGCTCGTCGACGACCACGCCGTCGTCGGCGTTCGGCGCTCCGAGGGGGGTATCGAGGCGGTCGAAGCGACCGGCGCCGAGGCCGTCCGAGCCGACGTGACCGACGCCGATGCCCTCGAAGCGGTGCCGGACGTCGACGCTCTCGTCTTCGCGGCGTCGTCGGGTGGCCGAGGCGCCGACGCCGCCCGCGAGGTGTACGTCGACGGTCTCAGGACGGCCATCGAGACGTTCGGCGAACGCGAGAACGCTCCGGACCGCCTCGTCTACACCTCCAGTACGGGCGTCTATGGCGACCACGACGGCGGCTGGGTCGATGAATCGACGCCGCTGGAGCCGACCACGGAGAAGACGGCCGTCCTCGTCGAGGCCGAACGCACCGCCCGAGAACTCGCTCCCGAGTACGACATCGACGGCGCGGTCGCTCGATTCGCCGGACTGTACGGTCCGGACCGCTACCGGCTCGAACGGTACCTCGAGGGGCCCGTCACGGAGGGGTATCTCAACATGATACACCGTGACGACGCCGCTGGAATCGTCCGGTTCATGCTGGAGTCGACCGACGAAGAGTTGCTCGTCGCGGCCGACGACGAACCCGTAGACAAGTGGGCCTTCGCCGACTGGCTGGCCGACGAGTGCGGGGTCGAGCGCCCACCCAAGCGGACGAAAGCCGAACGACTGAACGACGATTCGCTGTCGGAACCGGCTCGACGCCGCATCCTGACGAGCAAGCGCTGCTCGAACGACAGGGTGCGGGAACTCGGCTACGAGTTCCGGTATCCGACCTACCGTGAGGGGTATCGGGACACAATCGAGGCCTACCGCGAGCGACGCGAGTAAGCAGAGCCTTCGGGACGCGTCCGCGGTCGGCTCCCATCGGTGACTGTCCCGGCCGAAGCTACTTACCCTGAGACGAGATACACGGGTGTATGGAGCGTCAGGCCGTCGGGGAGGCGGCGGCGGTTAGCCAGCGGGCACTCGACGCCCTCGTCCAGCGACCCGAACTGGTCCTCCTCATCGTGTTTCTCGTCGCCGCTGCGTTCCTCGGCGGCCGGCTGTTCAGTCGCTACGTCCGACGGACACCGGGCGACCGACTCGCGGCCGCCCTCGCCGACCGCGACCGCGTCGTCGTGTTGATGCACCCGAACCCCGACCCCGACGCGATGGCGTCGGCGATGGGCGTCGCTGCCATCGCCGAGACCGTCGGCACGTCTGCGGTCATCCAACACCCCGGGCGGATACGCCACTCGGAGAACCGCGCCTTCGAGACGGTGCTTGAGTGTGATTTCGACCGCATCGAGCGGATGGCGGAACTGGAAACCGAAGCCGTCGTGTTGGTCGACCACAACGAACCGCGCGGCTTCGAGGGCGCCGAGTACGTCCATCCCTACGCCGTCGTCGACCACCACCCCGGAAACGGCGAGGGGTTGACGTTCACGGACGTCAGACCCGACCGGGGGTCGTGTGCGAGCATCGTCGCCGAGTACCTCCAGGACCGCGGGTGGTCCGTCAACCACGACGACGACGGCAGGACGGTGACGCCGAGACTCGCGACTGGACTCCTCTACGGCATCCAGTCCGACACGACGGCGTTCACCAGGGGGTGTACCCCTGCGGAATTCGACGCCGCAGCCTACCTGTTCCCGGCGGCGGATGCCGACTCCCTCGACCGCATCGCCAATCCACAGGTCGACGGCGAGACGCTCGAAGTGAAAGCGCGGGCAATCAACCACCGCCGAATCGACGGGTCGTTTCTGGTCAGTCGCGTCGGCGAACTGTCGAACCTCGACGCGCTGGCGACCGCAGCAGAGGAACTCGTCCGTCTCGAAGGCGTCTCTGCGGCCGTCGTCCTCGGCGAACACGAGGGGACGCTCCACTTCTCGGGGCGGTCCCGAGACGACCGCGTCCACATGGGAAAAGCCCTGGAAAAGGCGCTGGAGCCGCTTTCGGATGCCAGTGCCGGCGGTCACGCCCGGATGGGCGGTGGGCAGGCGTCGCTCCCGGCGGCGACCGACGGCGGGACCCCCGAGGACATCGAATCGCGGCTGTTCGACGCGATGAACGGAACGATTTGACGGCTTCGAACCACCGTCAGCGCTCGCGGTTGGAGCGTTTGTCGTGGAGCCTATCGAGCCCGAACGTCGCCGCAAAGAGGACTGCCCCGAGGTACAAAAGCGACTGGGGGTCGGCGACGCGGGCGACGAGGGTGTTACCGATGCCGATTGCGGTCCCGAGATAGCCGATTATCGAGGCGGTCCACCCGAGACCGGTGATTCCGGCCAGTTGATCGAGGCCGTCCCTGTCCGACGCTACCATCGGTCCGAGAAGTGTTCGAGGTTCGGTTGTGCGGTAAGCAGCTTCATTCGTGTGGTAAGCAACGCTTACCCGGTGTGGGTCATGAAGCTATTTTCCGCATGGTTGTGTGGTCCTTTCGAAGTGGTTGTCGATGGCTGTCGGCAGTCGTCGCTGCCCTCGATGTCCAATGTCGCGAGCGGGTGGCCTCCGACACGGTGTTTTTGTCCCCCTCTCTCCTAACGGGGGTATGGCGACGAAATCGGCGACGTGGGCGTATCGCGACCGCTTCCACGAGTCGTTCGCACGAACGTACTTCCGGCGGTTCGCGGACTGTCTCGTCTCGTCGGTCGGCGTCGGGACGTATCTCGGCGAGTCGACCGACGCCGCCGACGAGCGGTACCACGACGCCATCGTCGAATCGCTCGAAAGCGGCGTCAACGTCGTCGACACGGCCATCAACTACCGGAACCAGCGCTCCGAACGCGTCGTCGGCGAGGCAATCCGCGACGCCGATGTCGACCGCGAGGCGGTCATGGTCTCGACGAAAGGCGGGTTCGTCCCCTTCGACGGCGAGCGCCCCAACGACGCCTCGGCGTACATCGAATCGGAGTTCCTCGACACCGGCGTCCTCGACCGCGAGGACCTCGTGATGGGCAACTCCCTCGCGCCCGACTTCCTCGAGTGGAGCCTCGACCGCTCGCTTTCGAACCTCGGCCTCGAAACGATAGACCTCTACTACATCCACAACCCCGAGGCCCAACTGGCACAGTTCGACCGCGAGACGGTGTACGAGAACCTCGAAGACGCCTTCACCCGACTCGAAAAGCGGGCGGCGGCGGGCGACATCCGCCACTACGGCGTCGCGACGTGGGAGGCCTTTCGAGTCCGGCCGGACCACGAGAAGTACCTCTCGTTGCCGGAGGTGGTCTCTCGTGCCCGAACCGCTTCCGACCGCGCCGGAACCGGTGGGACGCACTTCCGGGCGATTCAACTCCCGTTCAACGTCCACATGGCCGACGCGTTCTCGCTGTCGGCCCACGAGGGTGCTGACGGCGCCCAGAGCGCGCTGTGGTTCGCCAACGACGCCGGCATCGACGTGTTCACCTCGGCGTCGATTTTGCAGGGTGACCTCGCCGTCGAGGGCGAAATCCCCGACGCCGTCGACGCGAAACTCTCGGGGGAGACGCCGGCCCAACGGGCCCTCAACTTCGCCCGCAGCGCCCCCGGCGTCACCTCGGCGCTGGTCGGGACCGGCTCGCCCGACCACGCCGCCGAAAACGTCGCCGCGGGGACGTTCGCGCCGATGGGTGCCGACGCCTTCGACTCGATTTTCCGATAGCGTCGTCGTACACAAGACCTATTCCGGAGGCGTCGTCGATTCCGTTCGATGCGCCGCCGAACCCTGCTTGCGACCGCCTCCGCCCTCCTCGCTGGCCCGCTTGCGGGCTGTGCCCACCCAAATGCCGTCCTCGTGATGGACGAGGTCGACGACGACGATCTCGCCGAGCGAGCGAGTCGCGACGTGTCCAACGACCCCGAGGGAAGCCGAATCGTCTCCGAAACCGTCGACAGCGGCAACGCGACCGCTTCCGGCCGGTCACCGCCGCTGGAAACCGACCGACCAATCGCCCACGAGGGCGCGTACTACGCTCTCTCGGTAACGGAGTCCTACCGTGGCGAAATCACCCAGTACGACATCGCCATCGACTACAATCCCGGGACCGATACGCCCGGCGGGTCGGCAATCGACTACGAGGACCTCCCCGAAGTCGACCGCGAGGCGCTGGATTCGCTGTTACCGCCGCCGGAGGACCCTCCGACCACCGACGGCTACGACATCGGCGTGGGACAGGAGTACGACGACGAGGCCGCCGAGGCGTCGGTGCTCGTCCCCGAACAGGAGTACGACGCGGTCGTCTACGAGGGGACGCGGTATCCGATTCGAGCCGACGACGGTCGGGAAATCACTGTCTACGATTACCGCTACGAAGCCGAGCGGGTGGCCGCCGACGCCGCCGCGTTCGCTGAACAGGTCCGTTCTGAGTACCGCTTTACCCTCTCCGGACTCCCCGAGGCCGAACGCGACATCGTCACCGAGGCCATCGACGGGGGGTACTACGAGGGGTCGGCCAACGACGCCTTCCGCTCGCTGGCCGAGCGGTTCCGTTCTCACGAGGCCGTCCGCCCCGAAACGGGCGGCGGCTACTGGCTCGCCCGCTACGAGGGCACCGACTACTGGTCGGACCTCCGATACCCGTCGACGAGCGGGTGAGTCGGCTTCGATTCGTTCAAACCGCGCCGTCTCGAATCGCCGCCGTGTCCCGCCGCGAACTGTTCGGCTCGTTGTGTGCGTCGGTGTTCCTCGTCAACCTCGCACGAGTCGTCTTCGCGCCGCTGGTCCAACCCGCCGCCGCCGACTTCGGCGTGACGGCGGCCTCGTTGGGCGTCGTCACGAGCGCCGCGTGGCTCGGTAGCGCGGCCCCGCGGCTGCCGACCGGCTACCTCCTGACGCGGGTGCCGCGGCACCGCGTCGTCGCCGCGACGGGGACGCTTCTGGTCGTCACGTCGCTATTTACGTCGCTATCGGAGTCGGTGACACACCTGGCCGTCGGCGCGTTCCTGATGGGACTCTCCAGCGGCATCTACTTCATCGCGGCCAACCCGCTGGTCAGCGAACTGTACCCCGAAACGGTCGGGCGGGCGCTCGGTGTCCACGGCATGTCGAGTCAGTTGGCGGCCGTCATCGCGCCGCTTGCGGTGAGTTTCGTCCTGTTGGTCGGCGACTGGCGGACGACGTTCCGCGGCATCGCCGTCGTCGCCGCACTCGCGACCGCCTTCTTCCTGTGGGCGGCTCGCCGAACCGACCTCCCCGAAGCGGGCGCCGAGGACAGGAGTATCCTCGCGGCCGCCCGCGCACAGTGGCCCATCGTCCTCACGGGTATCGCCTTCCTCGGAGCCGCGGGGTTCCTCTGGAACGGCCTGTTCAACCTCTACGGCGACTATCTGGCGGTGGCCAAGGGCATCGACCCTGCGACGGGGCGGACGCTTCTGAGTTTGATGTTCGCCGCGGGCGTCCCCGCGTTCCTCGTGACCGGGCGACTCGCGGACCGACTGCCAAACGTCCCGCTTTTGTTGGGCATCGTCGGCGGCTTCGTCGTCTGCGTCGTTGCGCTGACGTTCGCCGAGGGCCTTCTCGCCGTCGGCGCGGTCAGCGTCGTCCTCGGCTACGTCGTCCACTCGCTGTTCCCGGCATCCGATACGTATCTGTTGGCGTCGCTGCCGGACCACCACCGCGCCAGCGCCTACGCACTGTACTCGGCATCGATGATGGTGGTCCAGGCGATGGGGTCGGGCAGCGTCGGCGTCGTCGTCGCAAGCGGCGTGAGCTACACGGTCGCGTTCAGGGCGATTGCCGGCGTCGTCGGAGCGGTCGTCGTCGTGCTGTTCGGGCTGTATCTCGCCGGACGGCTGCCGGCCGGGGGCGTCCCCGGCGACACGGTCGAGGAGACGGCTCGATAGCCCCCACACACGATGCCGGAACGCCGGCCTTTTTCGATGCGTAGCGTCTCTAGTCTGCTGATGGAGTACGTACAGGAGCGCGTCACGACGCTCCACGACTTCGGCGACGCCGCCCCCGAGGCGCCGACCGACGACGCCGCCGTCGTCGTTCCCATGACCGAACGGGAACACGCCGGCCTCGCCGCCGAGCGCGTCCTCTCGGCGCTGGAGACGGTCGCCCCCGAGCGGGTGGTCGTCCCCTTGCGAGCCTCCGAGGAGCGAGTCGGTTCGGTCGCCTCGTGGCTCGAAGGCTTCGACCTCCCGCTGGAGTTGCTGTGGTGTGACGGCCCCGAACTCGGCGCGTTGCTCTCCGCGAGCGGTCTCAACGGCACCCGCGGGAAGGGCCGAGACGTGTGGCTCGCCTTGGGCGTCGCCGGCGACAGCGACTACGTCGTCGTCCACGACGCCGACGCGAAGAACTACGACGCCTTCCACGTCCCGAAACTACTCTTCCCGCTGGCGCACGGCCACGAGTTCTCGAAGGGGTACTACGCCCGCGTCGAGAACGACCGGCTGTACGGGCGACTGTTCCGACTGTTCTACCGGCCGCTCGTCGAGGCGCTGGACGCCGACACCGACGCCGCAGTCGTCGAGTACCTCGATTCGTTCCGGTACGCCCTCGCCGGGGAGTTCGCGACGACCGGCGCGCTCGCCCGCGAGATGCGCGTCCAGCGAGGCTGGGGACTCGAAGTCGGTACGCTCGGCGAGGCGTTCAGACTTGTCGGGTCGGCCGGCAGCGCACAGGTCGATTTGGGCGTCCACGAACACGACCACCGGGCGGTGTCGGGTCCGAGCGGGCTCTCGGACATGTCCGAGCAGGTCGCCGCGGCGCTTCTGCGCGCCGTCGAGGACAACGGCGGAACGCCCGAATACGAGACGCTTCCGGCGCGCTACCGGCGGGCCGCCGAGCGACTCGTCGACGCCTACTCGCTCGATTCGGCGTTCAACGACCTCGAATACGACCGCTCCGGCGAGCGAGAACAGGTCGAGACCTACGCCGACGCAATCGCGTCGCCCCCCGAGGATACGAGATTGCCGGCGTGGCAGGAGGCGGCGATTACGCCCGCCGAGGTCGCCGAGGCCGCCGCGGCGGACCTCGATGGCGCGGTCGAATCGGTCGACGCCGTGCCGGAACGTTGAGGTACCGCGGCGAGAACGTTTCCACCGATGTTCACGCCCGACGAGTTGGCCGGCGTCGTCGACCTCTTCGGCGCGCTCACCCGCGCGGAGTTGGTCGAGGCGCTCTCGGAGTTGGCCTACCGACAGGGTGAGACCGTCCCGGACGACGCCGTCGACGACGCAGTCGACGCGTTCGCACTCGTCACCGTCGAGCGCGACGATGCCGAGGACCTGCTCGCACCCGGCCCGTCGGCGTTCCCGACGCTCCCGAACGGTGCCGAGGACCTCCCGCACATCCTCGACGTCGACACGCGGGACGTGGACCGAAGCGTCGTCGGTCGCGCCGCCGAGAAGCGTCTGCGCGCCGACGCCGCCCGAGCGGTCGCAAACGGGGATACGGCCCGCGCGGCCGAGTTACTCGACGTGAGTTACGACCTCGAAGCGTGGGGCGGCGTCGAACTGGACGACATCCGCGACCGCCTCGACGCCGCCCACGATGAGACGAACTAAGAGTATCGGGGGCGTACGACAGGTATGAACTGGGAGCGGCTCATCGCGTACGCCCCGGGCGAAATAACCGGTGCGGAGCGTGAGGCGGCCGTTCTCGCGCCTATCGTCTCCCGCTCGGACGGCGAGTATCTCCTGTTTACGAAGCGTGCCGACCATCTCGGCGAACATCCCGGCCAGATGAGCTTTCCCGGTGGGGGCCGGGAACCCGAAGACACCGACCTCGAAGCGACGGCGAAACGCGAGGCCAACGAGGAAATCGGCCTCAGACCCGAGGAAGTCGAGGTAATCGGCCGCCTCGACGACATCCCGACGGTCACCGACTACGCGGTTCGACCCTTCGTCGCGAAGATTCCCGACCGCGAGTACACCCCCGACGAGAGCGAAGTGGCCGAAATCGCCGTCCTCGCTATCGACGAACTGACCGACCTCGGTAACTACGACTCCGAATCCCGAGACCATCCCCACTACGGCGAGATTCGTATCCACTACTTCCGGGTCGACGGCTACACCGTCTGGGGGGCGACGGGTCGGATGCTCGCACAGTTCCTCGAACTCGCAACCGACTGGAAGATACCCGAAGACCCCGACCGCGTGGTCGACCCCGACGCCGATTTCCCGGTGTAGGCGGGGTCAGTCGGCCCGGCCCGTCGAGTCGGCGTCACAGAACTTCTCGAGGTCGATGCCGCCGCCGCCGTCGTCGAACTCCGCGACGGAGTCGTACGGGCGGTCGACGACGATGTTACCGGCGCGCTGTTTCCCGACGCCCGGCAACATCCGCAGTTCGTCCATCGAGGCGCTGTTGACGTCCAGTGGATAGGGGACGCCCGACACGGACCGGAAGCCGTGGTCGGTGACCGCCACGTCGACGGTGCGGCCGAGTTCTCGCTCGCCCGGAATCCCGACCAACAGCGCGTAGGTGCCGAGTTGGCGGCCGAACGTCTTGCCGTCTTGGTGGTACTCCAGGTAGACGTTCGGGAGGACGGTTCCCGGCGGCGCGACCCGCTGGAGCATCGGATTGTCGATTTCCTCGCGGACCTCGCGTTTGTACTGCTTGAACAGTTTCTTGTGGTCGTGGGCGATGTCGGCGCCGGTTTCGGCCATCTCGGTCCCCTCGAAGGCCATCACCTGCCGGATGTTGATCCGCCGCAGCATCAGCCCCTCGTCGTAAACGTCTTGCAGGAACTGCTTGTTGTGCTCGAAGGTCTCCCGGCGTTCGCCCATCAGGCCGTGGACGAGGTTGATACCCGGAAGCAGTTTCGGCAGGCGGTCGGCGGTGGGGTTGACGGAGGGGCCGCTTCCCGGCTCTTCGCCGGGGCGCCAGCCGCCCTCCTCGTTGACGACTCGAACCGCCTCCAGACACTCCTCGGCGGTGACCAACAGGTTGTTCTCCTCCTGTACGAGCGGGTCGGCCGATTCGAGGCCGAAGGCGGCCGTGTCGCCGGGTGTGTTGTGTTCGGCGATGATGCGGATGCCCTCCCGGGACTTCTCGGGGTACTCCGTGATTGTCACGGGGTTCATGTTGTCGAGGTGCAGCGTCCCGAGGTCCGGCACGGCGTTGCGGATGCCGCCGTAGAGTTCGCGGAGGGCGTCGGGGTTCGGCGCCTCGCCGTCACCGCCGTAGGCGAGGATGTCGGCCTGTCGGCCGAGGCGGAAGTGGCGTGCCCCGTGGTTCGCAAGGGCATCGACCTCTGCGACGACCGAGTCGGGCGTCCGGAAGGCGGGGTCACCGTACATCGGCTCGGTACAGAACGAACACCGGTAGGGACACCCCCTGGAGGTCTCCATCTCACAGATGAGGTAGTCGGGATGGTCGGGATGCTGTTCGATGACGAACGCGCCCTTCGCGGCCCAGCGGTCCAACTCGGCGTTGTCACGGTAGCGGTCCTCGAAGCCCTCTAGGCCGCCGTGGACGAGGTCGTACACCGCGGCCTCGATGTCGGCGCCCGCGAGGAAGTCGTAATCGAGGTTCTGCCGTTCGGTCTCGGTCGCCCCTTCGTTTGCCTCGCCGACGCCGAACCGGACCGGCCCGCCCATCACGCTCGTCCCCTCGGCAGTCCAGGCGAGTTCCTTCACCTCGTCGGGTTCGGCGGGCGTGCCGCCGACGTACTTCCCGGGGACGGTCATGCCGCCGACGTAGACGAAGAGGTCCGCCTCGGCCACGTCCCGCCACTTCGCGCGCTCGTCTCGGAGCTCGTCGATGGTGTGATACGTCACCTGCTCCGACGGCACGCCGGCGTCGACGGCGGCACCGGCTGCGAAGCGCGGATACGTCGAGATGTAGGGCGGCACGCCGAAGTGTGCCGGCTCGTCGACGTAGCCGTCCACGATGGTCACGTCCAGCGTCGCCGGCTCTTTCATACCCCGAACGTGGCGGTCGAGCGGTAAAACGGATGCGGATGGCTTTGGGTCGGCGGTCAGACGAAGATACAGCCCTCTCGCTCGTCGAAATCGCCGTCCGGGTCGAAGTCCCGCCGGACTGCGCGGGCGGTCGCGACCGCGGCGACGATGCTATCGAGGGCGTCACCGCCGGTCTCGCTGACGGCACGCTCTCGTATCCCGTCGGCCAACTCGAGTGGCGTCGACTCGACGAGAGCGTTCAGTATCGTCTTGCGGCGGCGGCGAGCGTCGGCAGCACCGTCTTTGTACGTCTCGTCGACGGTGTCTAGACGGCGGAGCGTCCCGGCCGGATAGATTTCGATGAGGTTTCGCTCGTCGGCGGGCTGCATCGGCGGAACGGCGACCCGTCCGTCGGCCACGAGCGGCGCCACGACCTCGCGGATGCCGTACAGCGTCTGGTAGTAGGTGATGAAACTGTACGGTGAGTTCGCGCCGACGGCGTCGTCGGTCCGTCGTTTCAACTCCACGCCGTCGGCGTCGCTGGCTCTCGCTCGGCGCTTCAGTTCTTCGCGCATCTCGTCGGCGCTGGCCGCCGCGAACGCCGCTTCGAACCATTCGAGGGTTTCGCGCCACGTCTCACAGTCGGGGAGCAACGTGTCGGGCAGTCCGAACGAGACATCGAGCCCGGAGGTTCCGGGCTCGCTCGCGAGATACTCCCGGAGCCGATTCAGCACGGTAGTTCTCCCCGTCGCACCGAAGACCTCGGTGGCGGAACGACACCGCCGAACCGTCAATCGGTCGCCGTCCCACGACCCTTCCGTAATCCAGATGTCGTCGCCCGGCTCGGACGCCCCGCTGAAGTCGACGCCGCGAATCTCCATACGTCGGTTAGGTGCCGACGGCTCAAAACGCCGGGGCATTGATTAGCGTCTCGCCCCTACACCGCTGTATGCCCAAGACGCTCGAAGTCGTCTGTACGCGCAACGACTGTGATTTGGATATGTTCGAACTTCACTACCAGTACTCGATGCCGGACGGAACCGGTGTCGAGGCGTTTTCTTGTCCGTACTGCGGCGAAAGCGACGGGCTGGAGGAAATTCACGTATGATTCGGGAGGTGGGGGAGTCGCTGGGCCGGGCCGTCCTCGACGGCATCGGCCGGGCGTCGAGCCGCGTTCAGGAGCGAAAACCGCTGGCGGCGGACGTACTGGAGAGCGACGACGCCGTGCTCGTCGTCTTCGATGCGCCCAGCGCGACCGCCGACGATGTCGACGTGAGTTTCGAGAACAACACCGTCACGGTTCGCCTCGACCGGTTCCGGGAGTTCCACGACGGCTACGAGATGCGCTTCCCGGGGCGCGGACTCGGCCTGAAAGGGTCCGCAGAACTGCCCGAGGATGTGTCCGTCGAGGCCGGCGACGCCGAGGCGACGGTGACCCAGAACGGGACGCTCGAGGTCCGAATCCCGAAAACAGTCGACGACTCCGAACCGGACGCCGACGAGACCGACTCGGAGGACATCGACGCGACCGCCGACGCCTAATCTTCGAGCGTCATCCCTTCGACGATTTCGAACGACTCGTCGCCCTCGAACCGCGTCGGGTCGAACGCGTCGATTCCTTCCTCCCCCAGCACCTCGCTTGCGAGCGCCTCGCCGATGGCCGGCGCGCGCATGAAGCCGTGGCCCTGGAAGCCCGAAGCGACGTAGAGGCCTGAGGCGCGCTCACCCACCAGTGGGTCGCCGTCGGGCGTGGCGGTACAGAGGCCCGCCCACGACCGCGACTCCGGAACTGACTCGCCGACGGCGGTGTCCAGATACTCCCCACAGTTCTCGCGGAACCAGCCGTCGGCGGTTTCTTCCCAGTCGGTCGGGTCGTGTTCCTCCGGAATCGTCCCGTCACCGACGAACAACCGGCCGTCGCGGGGGCGGAGGTAGTAGCCGCCGGTGGCGTCGTACAGCATCGGAACATCGTCGGCAAGCGGTGTCTGTTCGGTCAGGAGTGCCTGCACGCGATAGGCTTTCACGGGAATGGGGTGGCCGGCCTCGCCGAGCAGTCGGGCGGTGTGAGCGCCCGCCGCGACGACGACGGCGTCGTAGTCCTCGCCGTCGACGCGACCCGCTCCGTCGAGTTCGACCGGCGTTTCCGTCCGGAGGTCGGCGCCCTCCCCGACGGCGAGTTGGGCAGTTGCGCGGGTGTACGCTCCCGGGTCGGCGTAGCCGGCGTTACGGGCGATGGCAGCCCGCGCTACGTCGTCGGTTTCCAGCGTCGGCCACCGCGATTCGAAGGCGGCGGCGTCGAGAACCGACACGTCACGGCCCTGCTGTCGCATGCGGGGGACGTGTTCGGCCATCGCCTCGGCGCTGCGGTCGTCGCCGGACCGCGCCAGCCAGACGTAGGGATGGTCGGTGAGCGCGCCGCGTTCTCGAAAGCGGTCGAGGGCGCGCTCGGCAATTTTGGCGTCGACGGCGTCGGCGAAGGCGTCGTAACAGATGCCGGCCGCTCGGCCGCTGGATTCGCCGGCCACGTCGCCGGCTTCGAAAATCGTCACGTCGGCGTCCCGTCGGGCCAGCTCGACGGCGACGGTCGCGCCGACGACGCCACAGCCGACGACGGCGACGCTCGGTGGCGCTTCGACGGGTGGTTGGCCTCCGGCGGCCATCAGCGGAACGCCGCGAGGCCGCGAGCCGGGTAGGCGACGACGCGGTCGACACCGGCGTCTTCGAGCTCCTCGGCTCGTTCGGCGACGGTGTCCGTGTCGCCGACGAGCGCGAAGTCACTCGCGGCGTCCAGTAGGATTTCGCGGGCCCGTCCCGCCGCGTCGGCGTCGGTGGCGGCGCCATCGGGTAGCGCCCTCCGGACGGGGCCACGGCGAGCGACGTAGCCGCCGACGGCATCGAGAATCGCGTCGTCGTCGTCGCTCAACACGGTCGGGGCGTACAGCGCGACTTCGCCGTCGAAGCCGGCGGTACGAAGCGCCTGCAGTTCGCGGTCGGTGCCGCGGGAGAGTAACTCGAATTGCGTGCCACCGGCGGCGAGGGCGACGCGTTCGATGCCCTCCGTTCCGACCCACGCCTCGGGAGCGTCCTCGCGGGCGGCACTCAGTCGCGGGGCGATGGCGCGGTTGGATTCCTCGTCGGTCAGGTACGCGCCGTTGCCGGCGACGAGGACGCGGGTGGCCGCTTCTGGCACTCCAGCGAGGAGGCCGTCGTCACCGAGGGGGTCGAAGCCGTCGGCCCGAACCGGCGTCGTCACGTAGCAGTCGTAGGCATCGGCCAGCGCCGACAGCGTCTCGGCGTCCGGCAGGTGTTCGCGACCCTCGTAGTCGACGACGACGGTGTCGACGTCGAGGTCCAGCGCCGCGTCGAGGTCGTGTTCGGCGGGTTTCAGCGCGACGGCGTCGATGCCGGCGCGAGCCAGCGTTGTTCCGGTCAACATGGGTGGTGTGGGCGACCGCTCGGCCGCCGTGGTTGTGGCTGATTCTCGGTACTCGAACGGATAGGCGTATCGCTACGGACGAACCTCGCCGGCATCGCGGCCAGACCGGAAGCTACCGACCGAACGAACGCGGAGAAGTGACCGCCTCAGACGACCGCGAGGTCCTGTTCTGCTTCGAGCAGTTCGTGATAGCGGTTGCGGATGGTGACTTCCGAGATGTCGGCCACCTCGCTGACCGCTGCCTGTGTCGTCTTCTCGTTGGTCAGAAGCGAGGCGGCGTAGACGGCTGCCGCCGCGAGTCCGACTGGCGATTTCCCGGAGTGGACGCCCTGCTCTTTGGCGTTCCGGAGCAATTCGCGGGCGCGGTTTTCGGCCTCGTCGGAGAGGTCGAGGTCGCTTGCGAACCGCGGGACGTAGCTCTCGGGGTCGGCCGGCTGGATTTCCAGGCCCAACTCGCGGACGACGTAGCGGTAGGTGCGGGCGATTTCGCTCTTCTCGACGCGGGAGACGCCGGCGACTTCGTCGAGGCTACGGGGGACGCCGGCCTGTCGGGCGGCGGCGTACACCGACGCCGTCGAGACGCCCTCGATGGAGCGGCCGGGCAGGAGGTTCTCGTCGAGCGCCCGCCGGTAGATGACGGAGGCGGTCTCTCGGACGTTGTCCGGCAGTCCCAGTGCGCTCGCCATACGGTCGATTTCGCCGAGTGCCTGCTTGAGGTTGCGCTCCTTGGAGTCCCGCGTGCGGAACCGCTCGTTCCACTTGCGGAGCCGCTGCATCTTCTGACGCTGGCGGGCGCCCAGCGAGTTACCATAGGCGTCCTGGTCGCGCCAGTCGATGTTCGTCGACAGCCCCTTGTCGTGCATCATGTTGGTCGTCGGGGCGCCGACGCGTGATTTCTCGTCCTTCTCGGCGCTGTCGAAGGCGCGCCACTCCGGTCCGCGGTCGATTTCGTCTTCCTCGACGACGAGGCCGCAATCGCGACAGACCGTCTCGCCGTGTTCCGTATCCGCGCCGAGCTTCCCGCCGCATTCGGGACAGCCCGCTCGTTCGTCTCGTTCGGCTTCCCGTTCCGTCTCGTTCTCGGTCGTTCGTGTTCGTGTGTGCTCGCTCATGCTACGAGGCGGGTGCTACCAGGTAGGGATACACCCCGAAAAACCCGGTCAGCAGTCGCTACACCTACAGTGGTGCGAAAATGTTTTAAAAGTTCTGGTAATTACGAGCGACGGACCGCAACGACGACGTTTTCGCGGGCGTCCCGCACAACGCCTGACGGCCTTATATGCGCTCACTCCCGGACCGACCCCTCGCTTTCGGCGTCTCGGGCCTCTTCGACGGCCGTCGTCAGCGAGACGTTGAACACGAGCGTCGAGGCGACGCCGCCGGCGACGGTGACGAGGTTCTTGATGGCGTGGTCGGCGATGGCCGCCGCCAGCGCGACGCCCCAGCCGACGGGCGTCAGCGCCAACACGATGAGCGAGAACGCGCCCTCGTAGAGGCCGATGCCGCCGGGTGACAGCGGCAGCACCTTCGCGAGGTTGCCGACGCTGACGGCGAAGAAGCCGACGGCGACGAGTTCCCACAGCGCGAGATCGACGCCGAAGGCGGCGAAGACGACCAGCGCCGTCACCACGTCGATGGCCCAGATGAGCAGGCTGGAGGCGCCGATGACGGCGAAGGCTCGGCGGTCCTGTGCGACGGTCTGGATGTCGCCGGTGAACCGCTCGACGACGCTCGCGACGTAGTCGACGTAGGAGTCGCTGCTGACTCGCCCCAGCGTCGCCCGGACGAGGTTCCGGTCCGAGCGGGCCGTCGCGACGATGACAGCGACGGCGGCGATGGCGGCGGCGCCGACACCGGCAGCCACGTAGACCGCCGTCCGGCCGCTGCTTTCGCCCTCGCCGGGGGCCTGCGTCGCACCGATAGCGGTCACGTCGACGCCGGCGGCCGCGAGTCCGAGGAACGTCGCCCCCGCGAGCACCGTAATCGTGAGCAAATCGAACACCCGTTCGATAGCCAGCGAGGCGAACCCGGAGGGGTAGGGGATGCCGCGTCGCGCCTTCACGATGTAGGCCCGGAGGGCGTCGCCGGCCCGCGCCGGGAAGACGAGGTTACCGGTCTGACTGATGAAGACGGCGCCGGTGAGAAAGCCGACGCGTTCCCGGTACCCCAACTCGTTGAGAATGTCCCGGTACCGGAGCCCCCGAAGCGGCCACGACAGCAGG
Organism: Natronomonas gomsonensis; assembly: GCF_013391635.1. GTDB lineage: Archaea > Halobacteriota > Halobacteria > Halobacteriales > Haloarculaceae > Natronomonas > Natronomonas gomsonensis_A. The sequence goes on from NZ_JACAWU010000001.1 coordinate 1,212,396, forward strand.
TAGACGACGGTGGCAATACCCAAGAGTCGCGGGTCGGCGGACCGCAGAGCTGCCAACACTTCGGTCGGGTCGAGATAGACGGTCATCAACGCGAGTGCGACGACGATGAGGGCGGTGCCGGCGGCCATCGTCACCCGGCGGTCGATGCGTGGTTTGACGCCGAGTTGCCACCACAGTCGCAGGATTTGACTGCCCATCCCGAAGACGTCCCGCACGAGGTCGACTTTGGTGTCGCCCTTCGGCTCCCAATCGACTGGGAACTCCTTGATTCGATAGCCGGACCGCTGGGCGCGGACGAGCACCTCGGTGTCCCAGAACCAGTGGTCGTCCTCGACATCGTCGAGCAGTGCCAGCAGCGTCTCGCGGTCGAACGCCTTGAATCCACACTGGTGGTCGTACAGCGGCGACCGGAGGAACAGTCGGACGAGGCCGTTGTACCCCGTCGAGGCGACGCCGCGTTCGGGTTGGCGGTCCTGTTTGTCGCCCGGGAGGCGGCGCGACCCGGTCGCCACGTCGTAGTCGCCGGAGCGGACCGACTCCACTAGCTCTTCGAGGTGCCGCATGTCGGTGGCGAGGTCGGTGTCGAAGTACACCAACACGTCGCCGTCGCTTTCACGGAAGGCACGTTCCAGCGCGCCGCCGCGGCCGAGGCGCTTGTCGCTGTGGAAGTGTCGAACCCGGTCGTCCTCGGCGGCCATCCGGTCGGCGATTTCGGGTGTGGCGTCCTCACAGCCGTCCTCGGCGACGATGACCTCGAAACTGCCGGCGGGGAGGAACTCCGCGAGCGTCGACAGCGTCACCTCGACGGTGTGTTCGAGGCTGTCCGCCTCGTTGTAGGCGGGCAACACGACGCTCACCTCCCGATTTGTCATCGGGGAATCCTGCGGTAGCGCCGCGTATCAACCTTCTGTCTCCTCCTCGGGGCCCCCTCCGTCACTCTCGGTCACAACCGCTTTGTCAATCGACCGAGAACTGCCGGCAATGGTCGAGACGTACGTACTCGGTGCCGCCGCAGTCGTCGTGGTCGTGGTCGTGTTGCTCGTCGGTCGCTCGGTTCTCGGCGGTCCCTCGAAGGGCCAGCGGGAGCGTGACCGGGCCCACGAGCAAGCCCAACAGCGCCCGCCGGAGGAGGCCGCCGAGAAGGGCGAAACCTACGAACTCGTCGTCAAGGAGACCCAGTACGACCGGACGCCGGCGGAGGTCCGCGGCACGATAAACGGCCTCCAGACGTTCGTCCGCGACGTGCCGGACCCCTCGGGTTCGGACGCACTCGCCGAGGGCGACACCATCAGCGTCCGCGTGACCGACTACGGCACACAGGGGACGACCGCACAGGCGACGTTCCTCGGGCGGGCCTGAATCGGACCGCAAAGCACGTTACCCGTCCCCCGTTTCTCCCCCACGTGCAGACGACCCACGAGGTGCGCGTCGGCGACGCCCGCGAACTCGACCTCGACTCCGAGAGCGTCGATTTGGTCGTCACGTCGCCGCCGTACCCGATGGTGGAGATGTGGGACGACGCCTTCGCGGCCCAGGACGACGCCGTCGCGGAGGCGCTGGACGCCGCCGACGGCGAGGCAGCATTCGAGGCGATGCACGCCCTCTTGGACGAGGTGTGGCAGGGTATCGCCGACGCCCTCGTCGACGGCGGCATCGCCGCGGTCAACGTCGGTGACGCCACCCGCCGGATGGACGGGCGGTTTCGGCTGTTCCCGAACCACGGCCGGATTATCGAGGGGTTGTCGGCGGCGGGCCTCCAGCAGTTGCCGGGCATCGTCTGGCGGAAGCCGACCAACAGCACGAACAAGTTCATGGGGTCGGGAACGCTGCCGACCAACGCCTACGCGACGCTGGAACACGAACACGTCCTGCTGTTCCGGAAGGGCGACACCCGCGAGTTCCCACCGAAGGACACCGACCGCTACGCCTCGGCGTTCTTTTGGGAGGAGCGAAACGAGTGGTTCTCCGACTGTTGGGAAATCCGCGGCACGAGACAAACCCGCGAGGCCGACGACGACGCCCGCGAGCGCTCCGGGGCGTTCCCACTCGAACTCCCGCTTCGGCTCGTCAGGATGTACTCGATTCGGGGTGATACCGTGTTGGACCCCTTCGCCGGCACTGGGACCACCTCGCTCGCGGCGCTCGTTTCCGGCCGGTCGTCGGTGGCAATCGAACGCGACGCCGACCTCGCGGCGACGTTCGAACCCCGCGCCGAGACCGCCCCCGACCTCTCCCGGGACCTCGCCGCCGAACGACTCGAAGCCCACCGCGAGTTCGTCGCCGACAATCCCGATACCGCGAACTACGAGGCCGAACACTACGACACCTACGTCGTGACGAAGAACGAACGCCACATCGAGTTGTCGACGGTCGCCGCCGTCGAGCGGACGGGCGAGGCGCCGACGCGGTTCCGGGCGACCCACGAACCCTTTTAGCGTGCCGCTCGACGCTCCGAACATGCCTCTCGATTTCGACTCGTTCACGCTCGCGGCGGCGACCGGGGACCTTTCCGAGGAACCCGACGCCCGCGCCTACGCCGACTGCGTGGAGTTCCGGATGGACCTCGCCGACGCGCCGGGCGAGCAGTTGGCCGACTACGACGGCGACCTCCCGCTTTTGGTCACCAACCGCGCCGACTGGGAGGGCGGAGAGGCAAGCGACGATGGCCGCCTCGACGCCCTCGCGGATGCCCTCGCCCACCCGTCGGTCGAAGCCGTCGACATCGAACTCGCGACGCTGGAGGACGGCGACGGCGGCGATCTGCTGGACCGCGCCGATGCCGAAGACATCTCGGTCGTCGTCTCGACCCACGACTTCGAAAAAACGCCCTCGAAGGGGCGACTCCAGTCGCTTCTCACCCGCGCCGGAACTTACGGCGACGTGGCGAAACTCGCGGTCACAGCCGAGGACCGGTCGGACGCCCTCGCCGTGCTGTCTGCGACCCACGAGCTGACCGAACGCGGCCAGCGCGTCGCCACGATGGCGATGGGCGAAGCCGGCAGCCACACCCGCGCGGTCGCGCCCGTCTACGGGTCGAAAATCGGCTACGCACCGGTCGACCCCGCGAAGGCGACTGCACCGGGACAGTACGACCTCGAAACGCTGCGGTCGCTCATCGATTCGCTCGTCTAGTCCTCCAGAGTCTTCCGCTCGGAGACGTAGGCCGCGACGGCGAGCAGATTGACGACCGGCATCACCGAGGCGTGGAGCCACACCCGGTCGCCGCCCCGCTTTCGGATGTCGTAGTACAGCCACGCCGGAACGAGCAACTCGACGGTCAGAAAGCCGAGCGCGAGGAGTCGAGCGGTTCGAGAGAACGACGCGAGAAGGGTCGTTCGACCGAGCAAACTGGCCGCAACCACGGAGAAAGCGCCGGTGAGCGTGAGCAGTTCCGCGACGAAAAGAGGGAATAACACGTCGCTATCGTCGCCCATAGCGCCCACTCCGACGGTGAATCATAAAAACGGTCTCCCTGTCTGGGGCAAGGAACTCGATCCGATGAAATCAGCACGGACTTCCCGTGGTGGGTCACTCGGTCCCGTCGCGAACCCGCCATACCCACAGCGTCACCGCGAGGAGAGCGAGTAAAGCCACGAGAGCGCCGAATCCCGCCTGCTCGGCCGGTCCGGTGGGCGTCGTCGTCTCCACCTCGCCGTCGCCGCCTTCGACTGTCAGTTCACCCGCCGGGACGCCGTTTACTGCAACGACGCCGTCGTTCGGTTCCTCGAAGGAGACGTCCAATTTCAGGTCGACCGTCTTCTCGGCCCCGACCATTACGGCGTGCGTCGAGACGTTGCTATCGGCGTGTGTCACCCGGAGAGTCACCCGGGAGCGCGCTCCGGGGTTGGTGACTCTCACTCGCACCGTGGTCGAATAGCCCACTCGAACCCAGTTTGCCGGAAGCGACGCGTCCAGAACTGTGGGCTCTGTCTCCGCCAACGGGACGCTACTCGGTGTCGGCGTCAGTATGGGTGTCGACCTCGGTGTTGACGTCGTTTCGGATGGCGGGTCCGCCGTCGTTCGGGGTGTAAGCGGTGGCTGCGTTGCGGTCTGTGACGGCGTTCGGGTGGCTGTCGCAGTTGGCGTGGGCATTCGGGTGGCCGTTGGTGTCACCGTTGGCGTTCGGGTGACTGTCGGAGTGGTTGTTGCAGTTGGTGTGGGCGTCCGGGTGGCCGTTGGGATAGGCGTCGGCGTTCGGGTGGCTGTCGCAGTTGGCGTGGGCGTCAACCGAGGAGGAGTGTCGATCGGGATTACTGTCACTGGCGGTGTCAGCGTCTCCTCTTCTTCGTCGTCCTTATCGTCTTCATCCTCCTCCTCGTTTTCGTCCCCGTCGTCCTCGTCATCCCCGTCGTCTCCGTCATCCTCGTCATCCCCGTCGTCCCCGTCGTCATCATCCTCTTCCTCATCCTCCTCCTCGTTTTCGTCCTCGTCGTCCTCGTCATCCCCGTCGTCTCCGTCGTCATCATCCTCTTCCTCATCCTCCTCCTCGTTTTCGTCCCCGTCATCCTCATAATCCTCCTCGTCGTCCTCATCCTCATCTTCCTCCTCGTCTTCCTCCCCGTCATCCTCCTCATCGCCGTGATCGTCAGCGAGAACCGTCGAAGCGCCCTCACCGGCGTCCAAGGCGGCCCCTGCGAGCAGTCCGACCAGCAAAAGACTCACCACGAGACACACCTTCAGAGCCGGTCCCATAACCCTTGGACGACGTACGCGTAGTTCGTTATGCAGAGGTATACACCGGTAATACGAGCTTACGTGCGCCGACCGAGGGAAATCCGGCCGAACCGCCGCTCAGAACGGGAACGACCGTTGTTCGCGCTGGACGGAAATCCACTTCGTCTCGGTCAACTCCTCGATGATGGCGTCGCCGTGGAACCGGCCGATTCCGGAGGCCTTCATCCCGCCGAACGGGACGTCCGGTTCCTCGTTGATGGGTTGGTCGTTGATGTGAACCATTCCGGAGTCGATCTCGTCGGCGACGTCCTCGGCGCGGTTGCGGTCGCCCGACCACACCGACGCGGCCAGTCCGTACTCCGTCGCGTTGGCGAGCTCGATGGCCTCCTCGTCCTCGGAGAAGGGGATGACGGGGGCGATAGGCCCGAAGTGTTCGTTGCAGGCGGCGGCCATGTCGTTGCTCACGTCCGATAGCACCGTCGGTTCGACGACCAGCGAGTCCTCGACGCCGTCGACGGGGACGGTATCACCGCCGGTCTCCAAGGTCGCGCCCTGCTCGACGGTCTCCTCGATGTACTCGAGAATCCCGTCGCGTTGGCTCTCGTTGATGATGGGGCCGACGAACGTCGCCGGACTGTGGGCGCTCCCCGTCGGAAGCAGCTCGGCTTTCTCGACGAGGCCCGCCACGAACTCGTCGTAGACGGATTCGTGGACGATGTGTCGATTGATTGAGATGCACACCTGCCCCTGATGGGCGAAACTCCCGAAGGCGCTCCCCGAGATGGTGTTGTCGAGGTCGGCGTCCTCGAGGACGACGTTCGGGCCGTTGCCGCCCAACTCCATCGCGGGGAAGGCGAGCGAGTCGACGGCCTGTTTAGCGACGTGCCGGCCCACTTCGGTCGACCCGGTGAAGGCCACCACGTCTACGTCGGGGTGACCCGCCACGCGGTCGCCGATGTCGGAACCACGCCCGGTTACCACGTTCACGAGGCCCGACGGCGCACCGGCCATCTCGAACAGTTTACCGATGAGGAGGCCACTCGTCACCGGTGTCTCGGAGGCGGGTTTGATGACGACGGCGTTGCCCAACGCGACCGCTGGCGCGACGGCCCGAATCGCGAGGTGCAGCGGGAAGTTCCACGGCGGAATCACCGCGACGACGCCTGCCGCTTCACGCTTGACGAGGTTCTCCTTGCCGGCGATGGTGGAGTCACGAACGTCACCACCTGCTCGCGATGGCATCGTCGTCGCCTCGGCCACGTCGGCGACCGCGGTCTGGAACTCGAGGGTGCTCTTCAGTTGTGCGCTGCCGGATTCTGTCTGCAACAGTTCGGCGATGGCCTCTTCGTTGTCCTCCATCAGGTCGTGGACACGGTCGACGAGGGCCGCCCGTTCGGCCGGGTTGCGTTCCTCCCACGACGCCTGTGCTTTCGTTGCGGCATCATAGGCTGCGTCGACATCCTCGACGGTTCCCGCGGGCACGTCGGTCCACGGCTCTCGCGTCGAGGGGTCCTCGACGGTAATCGTCTCGCGGTCGCCTGGGGTATGCCACTCGCCGCCGACGAACAGGCAGTTCCAGTCGCTCTCGACGTCGAGGCTGGGGGCGTCACGGTCAGTCTGGGTAACGTTTGACATCAACTACAGTAGGTTTCGCAAGTCCGAAAAACCGATTGTTACGGAATTGATGTCGGTTACCTAGATGAGACAGAACGGACAGCCGTCTCGGTCGCGCGATTACTGTTCGATGATGCTCTCCTCGACTTCCTCGCCGAAGTGTCGCGCCACGTCCTCGTAGTAGACGAGCACCTCGTCGCCGGCTTCGAGGTTGGTGACGGCCTTTCGTCCCGACTCGGTGGCGACCTTGATGGTTTCGGCGTTCTGCAGCAGCGTCTCGATGCGGTCGCCGTTCTCCATCTCGGCTTCGACGCGGAACATCGGCCGCTGTTCGATTTTCGCGCGACCGACGATGGTCTCGCGGGTCTCACCGCTGGTGTCGACGATTTGGACGTCGTCGCCGGATTTCAACTCCGCGAGGTACTTCGTCTCCCCCCCGGGCGTCCGGACGTAGGCGTGGACGGCGCCGGCGTTGACGCGGAACGGACGGGAGGCGACGTACGGCGAGTCGGCGGTTTCGGCGTGGACGAAGAACAGTCCGCGGGACATCGAGCCCACGAGCATCCCCTCGTCGTGGTCGAGCATCGAGGCGGTGTCGACACAGACTCGGTCAGCCGAGCCGGTTTCCTCGACGGTCGTCACCGTCGCGTACTGGAGGTCGAGCTGTTCGCGGGCGGTGGCGTCACGGACTTCGACGGTGGCGCGAATCTCGTCGGGACTGTCGGTGTCCAACAGGACGGCGTCGGCGCCGAGTTCGAGCGTCTCGAAGGCGGTCTTGGCCTCCTCGGCGGTCTGGACGCCGGCGACGAGGTCGGTCTCCTCGCCGATGCGGGCGATGAGGTTCTCGAGGGGAATGATTTGCCAGTCCTCGCCGACGACGATGGTGAAGTCGGCGTCCTTGGCGGCTTCCTCCGCGAAGGTCTCGTAGTCGGAATCGAGGATACGGACGTACGAGCCGGCGGTTCCCTCGGTGCGGCGGAGGGTGGTCAGGTCGGCGGACCCGGAGAAATCCGAGGGAAGGTCGACGGTGCCGTCGCCCTCGCCGCCCTTGCCGACGATGACGGCGTCGGGTTCGGTCTCTTCTTCCTGTTCGGCGTCCATGACGTGGACGTCGTCGCCCGCGAATGCGGCGACGTTGACGGAGCCGAGTTCTCGCACGCGGTCGACGTCGCGCTGGTCGACGAGCACCCAGTCGACGCCGGCTTCGAGGCCGGCGGTGATGCGGCGCTTGCGCGCCTCCCAGTCGCCGACGGCGTCGTCGGCTTTCAGCCAGACGGAGCGTGTCATATCTCGTCGGTTGCGGGGCCGGCTATTGAACGTGGCGGGAGCGGCCGGTTTCGCGCGCCGAATCAACCACACACTAATGTAGATGGCGCCGAAGTTCCCGGTGAGAATGGGTCGGGGGAACGCGATACGATGATGCGAGCACTGCTCGCGGCCTGCTGTCTCGCCGGTATCGTTCTCGGTGGCGCCTTCGCCCCCGCAGTCGGCATTCAGACGCCCGTTCCTGACCTCGGCGTCGAGGGCGAGGGCGGTCCCGACGTGGGGGGAAGTATCGGCATGCAGAACGCTTCGAGTGGCGACAGCGGCGGGAACGAAAGCGGCGGTGGAGGCGAAAGTGAAGCGAGCGATGGCAGCGACAACAGCGACGACCAACCGCCGCCCGAAAGCGAATCCGGTGCCAGCGGCTACGGCGGCACCTCCGCCGGCGGCTACCCCGAACAGACGACCGTCGGCGGCCAACTGTCGCTGTCGAACCACGAGGAGTTGGTCGTCCGCAGTCCCCGTCCGTCGCGGTGGCGGTTGGGGGCCTACGAACGGTACACGGGGTCGGGATGGGACCGAGAGCGCGGCGACCGACAGCCGCTCGAGGAACCGCTTCGGACCACCGAGGGGCGACCGGAGGTGCAGTACGGAATCACCGTGACGCCGCAGCGGTCGATGAACTCCCTCGCGTCGGTGTGGCGACCGGCGTTCGCACAGGTCGACGGACAGGCGGTGTTCGTCAGCGGACAGCGCGGCTTCACCGTCGAGGGGTCCGTCGAGGCCGGCGAGACCTACCGGACGTTCACCTACGGCCCACCCTCTCGGGAGGCGGCCGCGGCCGCCACCGGCGAGGACTACCCCGCCGACATCGAATCGCGATACACGCAACTGCCCGACGACACCCCCGTCAAACTGTCCGAACGAACCACACGGATAACCGACGACGCCGAGACGCCCTACGAGACGGCGAGCGCCATCGAGGCGTGGCTCGAATCGAACAAGGAGTACTCGCTGAACGCGAGCCACGACCGGGACAACGACGTGGCCACCGAGTTCGTCTACGAGATGGACGCGGGCTACTGTCAGTACTTCGCGACGACGATGACGGCGATGCTCCGCACCCAGGACATCCCGGCGCGGTACGTCACCGGCTACGGAACGGGCGAATCGGTCGGCAACGACGAGTACCTCGTCCGCGGGAAGAACGCCCACGCGTGGGTCGAAGTGTACTTCGAGGACGTTGGGTGGGTGGCGTTCGACCCGACGCCCGGCGGCGGCCGCACCCAGGCCGGACGCGACGCCGAACCGCTCGAGGAACCCGGAGAGCAGTCTTCGCCGTCGTCGACGCCGACCCCATCGGCGGACGAATCGACACCGACGCCGGAGGCCGACGACACGCCCACGCCCGATGCCGAAGCGACGCCGACGCCCGAACCGACGACGGAGTCGGCCGGTTCCGTCAACGTCACGCTGACGCCTGACCCGGTTCCGGGTCGGGAGGTAACCGCGACGGTCACCCGGGACGGCGACCTCATCTCGGGGGCGACGGTGCTGTTCAACGGCGACTCCATCGGCGAGACCGACGCCGACGGCAACGTCACCGGCGAGGTGCCGTACAACCGCTCGTTGAACATCGAGGTGCGTCTCGACGGCAGCCAGCCCAGACTCGGCAACGTCGGCGGGTCCCACAGGCGGGCGTCGCTGGCCGCGCCGACGCTGCTTCAGGAAGGGACGACGGTTTCCTTCGACGTGCCGACCGAAATCGACATCGAACTGCTCGGCGAGCCGGTCGCCGGCGGGTCGGTCGACATCGTCGCCAACGTCTCCGGCGAGCCGGTTCGCAACGGGAGCGTCCGTCTCGACGGCAGCGAGGTCGCCCGAACGGACGACGGCGGGCAGGCGACGGTGCCGTTGCCCGACGCCGAGACGGTCGAAATAGTCGTCGAACGCGGCGACGCCAGCGGCAACCGGACGGTCAATCTCACGCGGGCGACGCCCGAGGTGACGGCGACGCCGTCACCCACGCAGACGCCGCCGACCGACTCGCCCAATCTCACCGTCGAGCCGTCGTGGCTGCTCGCCCTGCCGACCTCGCCGGCTTCGGTCGTCCTCGAGTACGACGGCCAGCCAGTTCCGAACGCGACCATCGCGGTCGACGGCGAGACCGTCGGGACGACGGACCGGAACGGCACGATCGCGGTCACGCTTCCGTTCGCCGATTCGACGACGGTGACCGCCAGCGCCTCACCCGACGGCCCGACGACGGCGACGACCGTTGAGGGGATGTATCGGAACCTCGCCATCGCCGGCGGCGGACTCTTGGCCGTCGTCGTCGGTGGGCTGGGAATGGCGGCCCGATACGGCCTCACGCCGCGGGTGCTCGCTCGACTCGCTCGCCGGACAGTGGTTGGAACTGGCCGGCGAATCGTCGCGGGACTCGTCGGCCTCGCCGGCGTCCTCGACGAGGGGCTTTCGACGGTGACCGACGCGATTCGGTACGGCATCGACCGCCTCGGCGACGGCGTCGAGGGGGCGGCCGCGCTCCTGATTGCAATAGGTACCGGAACGGCCGACGCGGCACGCCGGACGGCGGCGTTCGCCCGCTCGCTGCCCCGGCGACTGCACCCGGCGGTCATCCTCGCGTGGCTTCGGGGGGCCGGCCGCTCTGCGGCGCGGTCGATAGCCGCTGCACGCGGCGATTCGCCGGCCGACGCGACGGTCGAGGACGAACAGGCGATGACGATTCGAGCGGCGTGGCAGGAGTTCCGGCGTTACGTGTCGATTCGTTCGTGGCGAACCTCGACGCCAGGTGAAATCGGCCGCTGGGCGGTCTCCAGGGACGGCCTGCCCGCCGACGCCGTCGCCACCCTGCGGGACGCCTTCCGGGACGTCGAGTACGGTGCCCGGTCGCCGGAGGACCACCTCCCGGATGTGGAGGCGGCCCTCGAAGAGATACGGTCGAGCAAGCGCGACGCCGAGGAGGGCGAGCAGTGAGCCGTCTACTTCGCGCCGTCGTCGGGGCAGTCGGTATCGCCGCCGTCGGACTCGCTGCCGCGTTAGCGTTCGCACCCGATACCGTCGAGCAGGTAGTCGACATCGACATCCTCGTCCGGACGACGCCGCTGTCGGAGGCGGCGCTGCGGGCGCTGGCGGTCGCCGTCGCCGGAGCGATTTGTGCCGCGTGGGTCGTCTGGACGGCCGGACCGACCGGCGAAGACGACCTTCCCGAAGGCCCGCTGTCGGAGCCGACGACAGACTTCTCGGCGCTCCGGGCGGCGCCGCCGGAACACGCCACCGCCGGCCCGATGGTCGGCGAGGGCTTCGACGAGCGCGTCGTCCGGTCGGCGGCCGCGGCCGCCAGCGGCGACGACTACGACGCTGTCAGACGCGAGATTCGACGGCTCGCCGTCTCGGCTGTCGCCCACGTTGAAGGGTGCGACGAGGCGGCCGCCGAGGACACGGTCAGAGGCGAGGAATGGACCGACGACGCGATTGCGGCGGCGTACGTCGCAGACCGGGAGTCGGCGCTACCGTTCCGGAAGCGACTCCGGGCGTGGCTCCGACCGTCGCGGACCAGAATCGACCGAATCGAGCGGTCGCTGTCGGCCATCGAGCGCCGACTCGACGGGGGGTGGAACTGATGGGGATTCGAACGAGTTCGCGATTCGACGCCGCCGTCCTCGCGGCCGTGGTGCTTCTCACCGTCGGCACGATACTCGGCGAAACCGCGCTATTCGTCGCCGCGGCCGTCCCCGTCGTCTACCTCGTGGCCGACGCGCTGGCCCGGTCACCGTCGCCGTCGGCGCTGGCCGTCGAGCGGGCGTTCGACCCCGAGGTCCCGACCCCCGGCGAGACGACGACGGTGACGCTCACGGTCCGAAACGAAAGCGACCGAACGCATCCGGACGTACGCGTCGTCGACCGACTGCCGGACCACGTTCCCGTCGTCGAGGGGTCGCCGCGCGGCTCTCTATCGCTGCGGCCCGGGGAGTCCGGGCGCGTCTCCTACGAAATCGTCGCCTCGCAGGGCGACCACGAGTTCGACTCGCCGCTGGTTCGGCTCCGGTCGCTTCCGGCCGCTGGGTCGGCCACCGGCGAACCGGCCGTCGACGGCACGTCGATTCTGCGGTGTCGACGCGGCGTCAGCGACGTGCCCCAGACGAACGGGTCGCTCCGACGGGTCGGGACCCAACCGACAGACAGCGGCGGGTCGGGACTGGAGTTCCACTCGGTTCGGGAGTACCGACCCGGCGACGACATCGGCCGCATCGACTGGCGCGGACTGGCGAAAACCGGCGAACTGTCGACGGTCAACTTCCGTGAGACACGGGCGACGAAGACGGTCGTCGTCGCCGACGGGCGGGTGCCGACGCGGCAGTCCCGCGACCACGGCCACCCCACCGGGGCCGAATTGTCGGCGTACGCCGCCGACCGGGCGTTCGGCCGCCTCGTCGCCGCCGGCAACCACGTCGGACTCACGGCGTTGGGCATCGACGAAAACGACATCGAGCCGACGCTGCCGAGCGACCGCTCGGGGCGGCCGTGGGTGCCGGTCGGCAACGACGCGGCGACGCGAACGCGGGTCGGAGCGGTCCTCGATGCGGTCGTCGCCGCTGGACAGGCCGAACGCGAGACGACGCCAGCGGCCGCCGACGGCGGAACTCGGGAGGACGCGCTCGCGCTCCGTGAACGCCTCCCCGGGGCCGCCGACGTGGTACTCACGACGCCGCTGCTCGACGACGACCCGGTCGGCCTCGCGACGGAACTCGTCGCGGCCGGCCACGATGTCGTCGTCGTCAGTCCGGACGTGACCGGCGGCGGGACGCCCGGCGGGAGAGCCGCGAGCATCGAGCGCCGACTCCGCATCGAGCGCCTCAGAGAATCGCTCGCGACGGTCGTCGACTGGGACACCGACCGACCGCTGTCGGCCGCGCTGGAGGGGTCGACGTGAGTGTCGACGACCGGCGGCTCTCGGAGTCGAACTGGCGGCCGACGCGGAGTTCGACGGTCGTCTCCGCGGCCGTCGCGGCCGTCGTCACGCTCGGACTTGCGGCGATAGCCGGCGCCATTGCGCCCGCGGCGCTCGGCTTCCTCGCCGGCCTGTGTCTCGCCGGCACGGTTCGAGCGACGGCACTCACCGAACGCCGCGTCGCGACGATTCTCGCGGGGGTCCTCGCCGTCGTCGCGGGCCTCGCCTCCCTCGGCGGCGCCGCGGTCGCCGTCGTCATGCAGGTGGGGTGGCCGCCGACGCCGCCGCTGCCGTTCCTGGAGTTCGCGCCGTTCGCGCTGTTCGTCGCCGGGTCGCTCGCGGGGTTCGGCGGCCTCGCCGCGTTCTGGGGCGTCTCGCCCGGTGCGGACGCGGGAACTGCCGCTGGCCGCGTTCTCGTCGCCGGGGTCGTTCCCGCGACGGTGCTGTCGGCCGACCTGCTCGCGCCGATGTTCGAGCCGGTGTTTCGGCTCCTCGGCCTCGCCACCGACGTGCTGTTCGTCCGCGGTGCGGCGGCTCCGATGGGCCTCCCGCGGATGCAACTCGTCGTCTCCTTCGTCGTGACCGCCGTCGCAGTCGTCGCCGTCCGGTTGGGGGTCGGAGCGCTCCCGATTTCGGAGTTGGCCGGCGAGGACACCGAGGCGGAACTCGCCGCCGCGGTCGCGACGACGCGGCGGCTGCTCGCGTGGGTCGGCATCGTCGCCGGACTCTCGGCGCTCGTCGTCGCCTTCGGACTCGCGACCACCGAACTGTATTCCCGGAGCCCAGCGATTGCCCGCTCGCTTTTCGCGTGGTTCGGCGCCTCGACGGCGCTCCGGTGGCTGTTCGTCGCGCTCACGGTCGGTGGGGTCGCCACGTTCCTCGCGGTTCGACTGCTCCGGTCTGCGGCCTCCGAGCGGTTCCGCCCCGATTTCCTGCCGGTCGCCTCGCTGTCGGTCGGCGGCCTGCTCGTCGTCGCCGTCTGGGTGGCTCATCCGGCCGTAGCGACGCGGGCGATTGGGGCCGCGAGCAGCGACACCGGCCGCCGACTCCTCGCGAATCTCTTCGAGACGGTCGGCTCCTTCGCCGTCGTACTCGGGGTCGTCTGTGTCGGACTGGCGGTCGCAGTTCTCCCGCTACTCGCACTCGGTGTCGCCGGTGCGCTCCGACTGCTCGGGGAGACGACGGGCGCACAACTGGCCGCGGCGGGGACGCTCACCGCGGCCATCGCCGCAGCCATCGCCGACCTCTCGATACTCTTCGTTGTCGGCGGCGTGGCGGCGAGTCTACTCGTCTGGGACCTCGGGGAGTTCGCAGCCACGCTTGGGCGGGAACTCGGCCGGCAGGGGTCGACCCGGAGAGGCGAGTTGGTCCACGCCGGCGGCGCTGTGCTGTTGGCTGCCGCCGCGTCGGTCGTCGCCGTCGGCACCGTTCGAGCGGTCGAGGCCGTCCCGCCGACGGCGACGGCGAGTGCGGTCGCAGCGACGGTGACGGCCGTCGCCGGAACGCTGCTGCTGTTCGTGCTCGCTCGGTGACCGGTAAATCGGTACGACGCCCGTCTCAGTCGTCGGCCGTCGCGACCGCCGGTACCTCGATTCCGTCGAGAACGTCGGCGACGATTTCCTCGTTCGTCACGCCGCGAACCGTCGCCTCCGAGGTGAGCACGAGGCGGTGTTCGAACGCCTCGTGGACGACCGCACGCACGTCGTCGGGGGCGACGTAGTCGCGGCCCTCGATGACCGCACGGGAGCGACTCGCCTCGAACAGCCGCTGGATGCCGCGCGGTGAGACGCCAACGTCGACGCGGTCGTCCTCGCGTGTCGCCCGCCCCAACTCGATGACGTAGTCGCGCAACTTCCCATCGACGCGTACCGTCTCGGGAACGGACTGCAGCTCGGTGACTCTGTCGCCGTCGATGACCGTCTCGGGGTCCGGCGTCCGACTCGTTCGGTCCGCCCGGCGGTCGATTATCTCCCGTGCTCCCTCCTCGTCGGGATAGCCGAGTTCCGTCTTCAGGATGAAGCGGTCGCGTTGGGCCTCCGGGAGTGCGAAGGTGCCCTCCTGTTCGACGGGGTTCTGTGTCGCGATGACGAAGAACGGTTCCGGGAGCTGGTAGGTCGTCCCGTCGGCCGACACCTGACTCTCCGACATCGCCTCGAGGAGGGCGGCCTGGGTCTTCGGCGGCGCGCGGTTGATTTCGTCGGCCAACACGACGTTCGAGAACACCGGGCCCTCGGTGAACTCGAAGGTACCCTCGTCTTCTCGGTAGATGTGCGAGCCGGTGATGTCGCCGGGCAGGAGGTCCGGCGTGAACTGGATGCGGTTGAACGACAGCCCCAGTGCGGTCGCGAAACTCTGTGCGGTCAGCGTCTTCCCCGTCCCCGGAACGTCCTCCAAGAGGACGTGTCCCCGCGAGAGGACGCCAGTCAAAACGGTCTCGAGCACCTGTCGGTCCGCGACGACGGCCGACGCGACCGCGTCGATGACGTCGTCACACACCGCCGATGCCTCGGCTACGTCCATACGCCGTCCTGCGGGCGGACGCATTTGAAACCTTGCGGTGAATCGGCAGAAACGAACGACGACCGCGATTCAGGCCTCGACTGCGAGGCCGGCGGCTTCGAGGGCCTCCTCGGCCGACACGTCATCGTGGACGACGAGCGACACCGCACGAGCCATCTTCTCGGGGTCGTCGTGCTGGAAGATTGTTCGGCCCATCGAGACGCCGGCACCACCGGCGTCCATCGCACCGCGTACGTCACGTAGCGCCGCGAGGTCGCCCTCCGGCGACCCGCCGGCGATGAGTACCGGCAAGCGAGTCGACTCACAGACGTGTTCGAAGCTCTCGGCGTCGCCGCTGTAGCCCGTCTTGATTACGTCGGCACCCAACTCCTCGCCCAATCTGACGGCGTGGCCGAGCGCCTCGGGGTCGTCACCCTCGATATCCGGGCCGCGGGCGTACGTCATCGCCAACACTGGCATGCCGTACTCGGCGGCCTCGTCGGTCAGTTTTGCGAGTTCCTCGATCTGTTCGCGCTCGTGATTCGACCCGACGTTGATGTGGAAGGAGACTGCGTCGGCGCCGGCGCGGATGGCGGCTTTCACCGACCCCGTCGTGCGCTTGTCGTTAGCGTCGGGGCCGATGACCGTCGAACCGTTGAGGTGGGCGATGTAGCCCGCGCCGTTGGTGTTGCCGTGGACGCGAGGGGCGATTCCCTTCTGGGTGAGAACGCTGTCGGCGCCGCCCCGGGTGACGGCGTCGATGGTCGATTCGATGTCTTTGAGCCCTTTTACCGGGCCGAGTGTGATGCCGTGGTCCATCGGAACGACGACGTAGCGGCCGTCTGTTCCGATGCGGTCGAGGCGTGCGGCGGTCCCTGCAGTCATGTTACGTGATGGTGTGGTAGGTTCGGTCATGTTCCTTCCGGTCGCGGCCGACGTTGCGCGCCGTC
The DNA here is from genome assembly GCF_013391635.1 of Natronomonas gomsonensis. Taxonomy (GTDB): domain Archaea; phylum Halobacteriota; class Halobacteria; order Halobacteriales; family Haloarculaceae; genus Natronomonas; species Natronomonas gomsonensis_A. The sequence continues at coordinate 1,228,368 of NZ_JACAWU010000001.1, forward strand.
GACTGCCCCCTGTTTCAACTCCCGTGCGAGCGATTCGAGTCGGTCGGCCACCTCGGCGGTCGGCAGGTCGTTCTCGACGCCGTCGGCGACGATGTCGACGAGCGCCGAACCGACGATGACGCCGTCGGCGCCCGCCGCGACCACGTCGGCCGCCTGCTCGCCGCTGGAGATGCCGAAGCCGACTGCCTTCGGCACGTCGTACTCGGCGAGGCGGGCGAGGCTCTCTTCGGTCTGGTCGCTCACGTCGGCGCGGGCGCCCGTGACGCCGAGTCGTGCCTGGACGTAGACGTACCCCGAGACCTGCTCCATCATGCGCTGGAGTCGGTCGCCTCGCGTCGTTGGCGCGACGATGAACACCAAATCGAGGCCGAACTCGTCGCAGGCCTCTCGAAGCGGCCCGGCCTCCTCGGCGGGGAGGTCCGGGACGACGAAGCCGTCGATGCCGACTTCGGCGGCGCGTTCGACGAACGGCCGGACGGGTGGTTCGCCCTCCGAGCCGTACTGGTAGATGAGATTGTAGTAGGTCATACACACCAGCGGCACGTCCACGTCGAGTTCCTCGACGAACTCGAAGAACCGCTCGGGGGTCATCCCGCCCTCCAGCGACCGGACGACGGCCTGTTGGATGGTCGGTCCCTCGGCGATGGGTTCAGAGAACGGGAGGCCGAGTTCGATGATGTCGGCGCCGCCGCGGGCCAGCGCCTCGACGTACTCGATTGAAGACTCGAAGTCGGGGTCGCCGGCGGCGAGATACGGGACGAAGGCGGGTTCGTCGAAGGCGCCTTCGAGAGGCGAGGGTTCGCTTCGCTCACCCTCGCTCACTACTCGAACACCTCCATAGTCGGCGCGTTTTCCAACTCGCGCTTGTCGGTCTCCTCGATGACGGCTTCGAGGTCCTTGTCGCCGCGGCCGGAGACGTTGACGACCACCGTCTCGGGCAGCTCGACGGAGCCGTCGCCGTCGGGGCCGGCGACCGATTCGAGGAAGCCGAAGGCGTGGGCCGTCTCCAGCGCCGGGATGATGCCCTCGTCCTGAGAGAGGCGATGGAACGCCTCCAGTGCCTCGTCGTCGTCGACGGTCACCGGCGTCACGCGGCCCTCGTCGACGAGGTGGGCGAGTTCCGGCCCGACGCCGGAGTAGTCCAGTCCCGAGGAGACGCTGTGGGACTCCATGATTTGGCCGTGGCTGTCCTGCAGCAGTTTCGTCCGCGCGCCGTGGAGGACGCCCTCCTCGCCGATTGACAGCGACGCCGAGTTGGGCGCGACGCCCTTCTCCTCGTCGACGGACAGCGTCGACCCGCCGGCCTCGACGGCGTAGAGGTCCACTTCCTCGTCGTCGGTGAAATTCGCGAAGGAACCCATCGTGTTCGACCCGCCGCCGGCGCAGGCGACGACGGCGCCCGGGAGGCCGCCGACCTGCTCGTCGAACTGTCGGCGGGCCTCCTCGGAGATGACCGACTGAAAGTCCCGGACCATCGCGGGGAACGGCGCCGGGCCGACGACCGACCCGATGACGTAGTGGGTCGTCTCCACCGTCGTCGCCCAGTCGCGCATCGTCTCGCTGATGGCCTCCTTCAGCGTCCCGCGCCCGATGTCGACGGGATTGACCTCGGCGCCGTTGATGCGCATCCGGAAGACGTTGGGTCGCTGGCGGTTGATGTCCCGACGACCCATGTAGATTTCACACGGCATATCGAGGTGGGCGGCGGCCATCGCCGTCGCGGTGCCGTGTTGGCCCGCCCCGGTCTCGGCGATGATGCGCTCTTTGCCCATGTACTTCGCGAGCAACACCTGTCCGAGGGCGTTGTTGAGTTTGTGGGCGCCGCCGTGCAGCAGGTCCTCGCGTTTGAGATACACCTCGGTGCCGTAGCGTTCGGAGAGTTGGTCGGCCCGTTGCAGCGGCGTCGGTCGGCCGCCGAAGTCCCGAATCCGCTGGCGGAACTCGTCCGTGAACCCCTCCTCGTTGTCGAGTACGTACCGCTCGTAGGCGTCGGTCAACTCCTCGATAGCTGGCATCAACGCCTCGGGGACGTACTGGCCGCCGTAATCGCCGAACGTGTGCTGTGATTCAGACATTTGTGAGTCGCTCCGTGTTTTCCCGAACGGGGCCGTCCATGATGGCCGACCCGACGAGCAACGCGTCGGCGCCGGCTTTGCGCATTCGTGTCACGTCCTCTCGCGTCGCTACGCCGCTTTCCGCAATCAGGGTGACGTTCTCACGCGCATCTGCCGGAATCGCCTCGGCGACGCGCTCGAACGTTCCCAAGTCAACTTCGAGTTCCCCCAAATCGCGGTTGTTGATACCGATTATTTCGGCACCCGCGTCGAGTGCTTCCCGGAGTTCGGCCTCGGTATGGACCTCGACGAGCGGCTGAAAGCCCCGCTCGCGAGCGGCGGCCAGCAGTCCCTCGAGGTCGTCGACGAATCGGACGATGAGTAGGACCACGTCCGCTTCGACGGTGTCGAGCTGCGCCTCACGCACGATGAAGTCCTTCCGGAGGACGGGCACGTCGACGGCCTCTCGGACCGCCTGCAGCGTCTCCGGTGACCCGCCGAAGTGTTCGGGTTCGGTCAACACCGACAGCGCCGCCGCCCCGCCGTCGACCATCGCCTCGGCGAGTTCGACAGGGTCGTCCTCGCGCTCGCCGTCGGTCGTCGGACTCGTTGGCTTCACTTCCGCGATTATCGGCGTTCGTCCGTCGGCCGTCGCCTCGTCGATAGCCGCCGGCAGCGACCGCGGGTCGACGGAGAGTCGTTCGTCGCCGCCCGGGCGAGCCTCGGCCGCATCGAGGATGGACCGAACGGCGGGTGCCAACTCGTCGCTGGTGTTCATTACTGTACACTAACGAACTCATTTGGACATAAGGGTTGCGTCTCGGTGGCAGCGTCGTCCGGATTACTCGCGGCTCGAGACGTAGAGTCCACCACGGCAGACACCGAGCGGTTGGCCCATGCCATCGAACGAATCGGGCCGTACCCGGCCGCTACGGCGCTCTTCCACTTGAATAGCCGTTATGCTACCGCCGAAGATATATGACTCTGTATCGATATGAATTGTTAACTATGGCAGAGTTTTCAACCGGCCGCCGAACCCTGATTCGCGGTCTGGGGGCGTTGGGTGTGGGATCGCTGCTGTCCTCGCCCGCGTCGGCGCAGCCACAGCCGCCGGAGACGACGCCGAACACGCGCGCGACGTACCGAGCGGTCGTCGACGCTGTCGTTCCGCGGACACCCGAGTTGGCGTCGGAACTCGGCCCCGAACACGTCCCGGGCGGCCTGTCGGTGGGCCTCGACGAGTACCTCGTGACGTTCATCAACGAACTGTTCTCCTTCGGCGTGCCGGAGGCCGGTGACGCGGGCAACATGCGGCTTGCGGAGGCCGTCGCCGTCGTCCTCGACGTCGGCGCGGCGAAACTCGTCGCCGCGGGCGAAAACGACGAACCGCCGAGCGTCGACCGCGTTGTCGAACTGCTGGAACCGACCGATTTAGTCGAACTCGACCGCCTCACCGACGACCCCGAGTCGGTTCTCGAAGGGAGCCTCTTCGCCGCTCTCTCCCGGGAGGACCGACTGCGGGCCATCGCGGGACTCGACAGCATCGAGTTCGACACCGCCGAGTTCCCGGGGCCGCTCACCGAGGTCGACGCGGCGCTCGTCGGCCAACTCGTCGTCGGCTTCACCGAAGTCGTCTACTACAGCGAGTGGCAGGGCTACGCCGACATCACCGCCCCGCCGAGCGAACGGGCGTTTGCCCCCGACGTGAACAGTTGGGAACAGACGGAGTTCCCCGGCATCATCGACGGTGCGGCCGCCCTGCGCGGCTACTGGGGCGCGCCGAACTCCTCGCTTGGTGATGGGAGCACTTGGGACACCGCTGTCACCGGCGGCGGCCCGCCGAAACAGCTCTACGCCGACCCCGGAGACTTCGAGGACAGCGACGACTACGACACCTCGGGCTACGAGGAACCGTTTTCGACCGGTGGGGCGCCCGCGGCCGACGGCCCGCTCGGGGACGCGGTGTCGTCTCTGAACGGCGACGTGACCGACAGCGACGTGGCCGACGGCGATTTGACCGACGCCGACAACGTCACCGACGGCGGCGTCACCGACACCGCTGACACCACTATCGACGGTGTCATCGGCGGTCTGCTGGGGGTGGGTAACTGATGGTCCAGGACAGCTACGACGTGGTCATCGTCGGTGCGGGCGGCGATGGCCCCGTCGCCGCGTGGAAACTCGGCGCGGCCGGCCTCGACGTGCTCGTCCTCGAAGCCGGGCCGTTCTACGGCAACGAGCAGTGGCCCAACCCCTCCGAGAGCCCGGGCGGCGAACTCTCCGACAGCGTCGCGGACCTCTCGGGGGAACTGCTCGACGAGCAGTTCACGACCCGGGAGTTGGAGATGGCCCAGAAACTCCTCTTCGGCCCCGCCGACCACGAACGCGGCCTGTGGTTCCGGAAGTTCCCCGGTTCGGGTGCGGCGCTGCAGGCCTCCGGCGTCGGCGGCACGACGCTCATCTACACCGGTAACCACCCCCGAGCGTACCCGGCGGCCATCGACGAACAGGACCACTGGCCAGACTCGTTTTCCTACGACGACCTCCTGCCGTACTACCGGGAACTGGAGGACGTTCTCGGTGTCTCGCCGGCGCCGGTCACCGCAAAAGAGGAGATGTTCTTCCGCGGCGCCGAGGCCGCCGGCTACGACCTCATCGACGAGGCCAACGTCACCGAGAAAGGCTACCGTCCTCAGCCGAACGCCATCGCCCAACCCGACGAGAAACTCCGCCACGACGACGACTACGAGGGGAACTTCCGGCACCCCGAGGACCCCGACGCCGTCGACCCGGTGGAGGGCCACACCCTCGCTGCTGCCGAAATCGCCGGTAACCCACACCCGCGCGGCGCCCCCTACGAGGAGAAAGCCAAGAAGACCTCCGCCATCGGCTTCGTCCCCCGCGCACTCGACACCGGCAACGTCTCAATCCGACCGAACGCCTTCGTCACGGACGTCCTCACTGACGACTCCATCGGCGGCGACCCCGAGGCGACCGGCGTCGAGTTCCGCGACACGTGGAACGGCAGCACCGAAACCGTCGGCGCAGATACCGTCGTGTTGGCCGCCGGCGCAATCGAGACGCCACGTCTGTGGCTCAACTCCTCGCTGCCACGCAACGAGTGGGTCGGCAAGGGGATGACGCTGCACTTCGGCGACAACGTGATGGGGTTCTTCGAGGAGTCGGTGCTGGAAGACGCCGTCGACAAGCCCACAATCGACCCACAGGAGGGCCAGAACATCGCCGCCCGCTTCGATTACCCCGGCGTTGGGATGCTCCAGACGACCGGTTCCGGCCCCGGCATCGCCGCGATTCTCGGCTTCGGCGCCTCGGCCTCGGGATTCACGTTCAGCAACGACCTCAGCGACGCGCCGTGGGACACACAGGGCCGACTCGCGGGGGCCGAACTGAAGCGCCTGCTCGCCCGCTACCGGCAGGCGCTACCCATCCTCGTCGTCACCGACGACCGCCCGCACAAGCGCAACGGCATCACCGTCGCCCCCGGCGCCGAGGACGAACACGGCCCCATCCCGCAGATCAACTACGTTCCCAGCGAGGGCGACGTGCAACGCCGCGACGAACTGGCGGAGATCGCCACCGACATCCTGCGGGAGGCCGGCGCCGACCACGTCCACCGCTCGGACTCGCCGCCGACGGCGCTGCACATCCACTCGACGATGGCGATGGGGAAGGTCGTCGACACCGGCTGTGAGGCCTACGACGTCGACCGGCTGTTCGTCGCCGACCACTCCGCGCTCGCAAACGGTATCGGCGGCCCCAACCCCACCAACACCGGCCAGGCGCTCGCGGCCCGGACGGCCGATACAATCGTCGAGCGATACTTCTGAACCTTTTTGCACGGCGCGCTACGCGCGCCGGCAAAAACGTTCATGAAAAAGACACGTCGGGGCTCCCTTCGGTCGCGCGGTAGAACCGCTCGGTCGCTTCGCTCCCTCGCGGATGCTATCCGAACATGTTCGTGCCACTTGGCTTCAGTGGCGAACCCCAACCGTCGAGTATGAGCACTGACCACGGCCACGGCGACCCCGACCCGGTGACCGACCACGTCCACGAGAACTCCTGGTCGGCGAATCTCGAAAAGCCCGAACACGCCGAGGACCGCGCGATGCTCCTCGAACAGGCCGTCGAGGCGGTCGAACACACCGCCGACGGCTACCACGTCAACCTCGTTACCCACGGCGAGCACGGCCACCCCTCGACGTATCTGTTCTCGGCGCTCCAAAGCGCCTTCGGAGACGAGGTTGAGTGGGAGTACGTCGAACAGTGTGGCTGTGGCGGCCACGTCACGCGGGTTTCGGTTCCCGAGTGACTAACGGCCTGTCGCCTCGGGCACACCTCAACTTTCATGACAACCTCCCCCGAAGGCGATGACATGGACACCGAGGCGGAGGCGGGAATCTACGCGCTCGAATCGGCGTATCTCGACCGCTGCGTACAGGTCGGCGTCGCCAGCGGTCGCGTGCTCTCCGTCTCCTTTCCCGACGTTCCCGACGAGGACGCCGCGGACGACCTTCCGCTGCTCGACCGAATCCGGGCGTATCTGGAAGGTGCCGAGGACGACTTCACCGACGTGGACGTGGCGTTGACGATGCCGACCGACCAACGCGAGGTACTGGAGGCGGTTCGCGGGATTCCGTACGGCAGTCAGGTGACGGTGTCGAAACTGGCGAGTCTGGTCGCGACGCTCGACTCCGACGACGACGGCGACATCCAACTCGTCCGGACGGCACTCGCGGAGAACCCGGCCCCCATCGTGATTCCCGACCACCGGGTCCGGGACGGGCCCAGCGCCGCCCCGCCCGATGTCGAACAGCGCCTCCGGTCGCTGGAGGGGCTGTAGGTCTCTTACTTTTCACCGCTCGTCTCGCTTTCGGCGGCCGACCACGCGCCCGTCTACGTCCTCTGGTTGGGTCCCGATGCCCTCGAGCCAGCCGGTCGGTTGGGCCGCCGTCGGCTCTGCGTGCTCGCGTTTCAACACCATCGGCGTTCGCTCCAGGGACAACACCAACTCGTCGTCGGCGTTGTACGCCCGTAGTTCGGTGGTGACGAGACCGACGTGGTCCCGGGAGTCGGATTCGCGTTTCTGCAGCACCTCGCTTTCGGCGAAGATGGTGTCGCCGTGGAAGACCGGGGCGTGATGACGGACCCGGTCGTAGCCGAGGTTGGCGGTGGCGTTGGCGCTCACGTCGACGACGCTCATGCCGACGGCGAGGGCGATGACGAACGTGCCGTCGACGAGGCGCTCGCCGAACTCAGTCTCGGCGGCGTAGGCCTCGTTGAAGTGCATCGGGTTGACGTTCATCGTGAGGTTCGTCAGCCAGACGTTGTCCGTCTCGGTGACCGTCCGTCCGTAGGGGTGTTTGTACACGTCACCGACGGCGAAGTCCTCGTAGTAGCGGCCCTGCCACCCGGCGACGAGGCGGCGCTCCTCGGCGTCCGAGGCGTCGGAATCGACGAGTCGTGAGTCGTCGGCCATACCTCCAGCGAGGGACGAACGCGAGAAAAGCGTGTGGGTCGTTCGCGTGGGACGTGTCGAGCTACGTATCGAGTAATCGTTCGTACACCGGCCACCCCGAATCGCCCACCGGCGGGTCGGTTACCTCGCCGTCGACGACGACGCCGGAGCCCTCTTTGACCGACCCGACGTGGCCGACGGGCGTCCCGCGGGCTTCCAGCGCCGACAGCACCGCCTCCGTATCGGCGGGGTCGACGGCGACGAGAAGCGTTCCCGCCGTTGAGGCCCGCCAAGGGTCCATCGACACCGCCTCGCTCAGCGCCTCGACGCCGGGGCGCATCGGCACCGCATCGGTGTCGACGGTCAGACGGACGCCGGCGCTGTCGGCCATCTCGTGGAGCGCACCGAGGAGGCCCCCCTCGGTGGCGTCGTGCATCGCGGTGATGCGACCGGCGCCGACGGCGGCGCGGGCGTCCCGTACCGTCCCCGTCTCGTCGAGTCGCTGGCGGGCCGTCTCGAGGGTGTCCTCCGGCAGGTCGATACGGTCGCCGAACAGCGTCGCGAACAGCCCCGTCACTTCGACTGCGGGGCCTTTCGTCACGAGCAAATCGTCGCCGGGGCGGGCGCCGTCCGGGCGGACGATGTCCTCGGGGTCGCCGACGGCCATCGCCGTCGCCGCGCCGACCCACGGGAACGAACACCCCTCGTAGCGGGCGGTGTGGCCCGAAACGATAGCGACGCCCAAATCGCTACATTCGGCGTCGATAGCGTCCCAGACGCGGCCGAACTCCCCGTCGGTCATCTCCGGGGGCAGCGAGAACGAGATGTTGAGATGCGTCGGGTCGAGTCCCGAGACGGCCACGTCAGAGAGGACGATGCCGACCGCAAAGCGGCCGGCGCGCTCGAAGCCCAACTCGGGCAGTATCGAGACCGGGTCCGTCGCCGTCACGACGGCGTGGTCGCTAACCGAGACGACGCCGAAGTCGACGCCATGTTTCGGCCCGACCGCTACGTCGTCGCGGTCGGCGCCCAACCGAGGCGCGATTCGCTGCTCGAAGAACGCACGCGAGACCTTCCCCGTGTCCATACGCCGACCAGCGGTGGCAGTGGCTTGGGCGCTTCGACACGCCGGGTCGTCGAGTGAACTACCAGCACCGCTTTTGTGGGCGGGTGTTCAGGTGTGGTGTATGTCACAGGATGACGGCAACGAGCCGGCCGCCGATGGTCCCCGCCCGGCAGCCGAACCCTTCCGGCAAGACGCCGCCCACGTCGGTTCCGACGACCTCGAGGACATCTCGATACTGTTCGTCGACGACGAACGCCAGTTGCTGTCGATACTCGCCTCCAAACTCAAGGAGGAAATCGACGACCTCGAGGTCGTCACCGCTAGCCACGCCACCGAGGCGCTGGAACTGCTCGAGCAACTCGAGGTCGACTGCGTCGTCAGCGACTACAAGATGCCCGGCCGCAACGGCCTGGAGTTGCTCGAAGCGGTTCGGGAACGCTCCCCCGGCCTCCCCTTCATCCTCTTCACCTCACAGGGCTCGGAGGACATCGCTACAGAGGCCATCAACGCCGACGTGACCGACTACCTCCAGAAGGACCTCGGCGAGGAGCAACTCGTCTTACTCGCGAACCGCATCGAGAACGCCGTCAGCCAGTACCGCGCCCAACAGGAGGCCCGCGACACCTACCAGCACGTCCGCCGCATCCACGACCGCATCTCCGACGCCTTCCTCGGCCTCGACTCGGAGTGGACCATCACCTACGTCGACGAACAGGGCGCGGGGCTACTGAAGGGCACCACGGAGGAACTCCACGGGAGGGACTTCTGGGAGGTGCTGCCGCAGGCCACCGGCACCCCCTTCGAGACGGAGTTCGAACGCGCCCTCGAGTTGGGCGACCCAGTCGACTTCGAGGTCCACTACGACCCCTTCGAGACGTGGTTCGAGGTCCGGGCGTTCCCCGCCGACGACGGCCTCTCGGTGTACTTCCGGGACATCACCGACCTCAAAGAGCGGGAGGCCGAACTCCAACGACAGGGCGACCTCTTGGATGCGATAGCGACCGAAATCGGCCCGCGGCTGAAGGCGGCCGGTCGTGACCTCGCAAACGACGCCGACGCCGTCGCAGAGGGGTGTGACTGTGACGCACCGACCGACGAGGTAGTCGAAGACGCCGCCGAAATCAACGCCGCAATCGAGGAGATGGAGCGACTGTTCGACGAAGCGGGCTACGAGTGAACCGACGGCTCACCTGAACGGTCGCCACTCCAGACCCTCCCCGACGACGAACTCGACCGCATTCACGAGGTAGTGGGCGACCACGACCGCGAGCAGGCTGTTGGTCACGACGAAGAGGGCTCCGAGTGCCGCGCCCAACAGTCCGGTGACGACGACGCCGAGCGTGCCCTGTGCGCCGTGGCCGACGGCGAAGGCGACAGAGGAGAAGGCGACGAGCGCCCACGGCGAGACGCCGAAACCGACCGAGAACGCGCCGACGAGCGCCGCCCGGAAGAGCAGTTCCTCGAAGCCGGCGATAATCGGGAGGACGACGCCGAGCAGGACGACCCACCCGCCGAGGCTCTCCGGGGACAACACCGACCGCAACTCCTCGCTTGGGTCGCCGTCGAACCGTTCGGCGAGGCCGCCCGCGAGTGCGTTCGCGAGCGAGAGGCCGACGCCTGCCGCGACGCCCACCGCCAGCGCCGGCAGGCCGGTACTGAGAGCGTCGGCGGCGACGCCAAGTGCCGAGGCCGGCACTTCGGCCAGCCACGCGCCGCCGAGCAACAGCAGGGCGAAAAACCCCTGTGAGACCGAGACGTTCGCCAGAAGCGCCAGCGTCGACGGCTCTCGGTCGGGTTCCAGCGTCGATTCGGCCGGCGACTTCCTCGGTGCGGGCGCCGACCGCGAATCGAGGTGGTCGGCGCCGTCGGGGAGGCGGTCCAGCCAGCGGCGCTCCTCGCGGGTGACGTACGCACCCGTAACGACCGACTGTGAGAGTCGCGCGAGAACGAGCAGCAGAAAGAGGACGGCCAGTGTGACGCCCGCGAAGGCCGCCCACCGCGTCACGTTACTGTGGGCTGGGGTTGCCGGTCGAACCGCCGACGGAGCGCTGTTCGAGCGCCGAACCGGTGATGTTCTTCAGGCGGTCGACGAGCGAGTCCTTCTCGGGTTCGCCTTCGAGGGCGACCTCCAGAACCTCCGAGATGTGCGAGACGGGGATTATCTCGATTTGCTCTTTGTACTCGTCTTCTATCATCACGTCCTGCTCGTTGGCCTTCGGGATGATGACCGTCTCGAGACCGGCCTTCGCGGCCGCCTCGATTTTGTGGGTGACGCCGCCGACCGGCAACACGTCGCCGCGGACGGACAGCGACCCGGTCATCGCCATGTTCTGTCGGACGGGGACGTTCTCCAGCGCCGAGATGACGGCGGTGGCGACCGTAATCGAGGCGGAGTCGCCGTCGACGCCGCCCTCACCGGCCTGAACGAACTGGATGTGGACGTCCTTCTGGGAGATGTCCTCGTCGGAGAACTTCTTGATGATAGCGGAGACGTTCTGGACGGCCTCCATCGCCATCTCCTTCAGCTGGCCCGTGGCGATGACCTCGCCGGGCCCCTGCGAGGGCGTCACTTCGGCCATAACGGGGAGGACGATACCGCTGTCCTCGCCCATCACGGCGAGGCCGTTGACGCGGCCGACCACGTCGCCCTGGTTGACCGTGAGCTCGTAGTCCTTCCGGCGCTCGATGTAGTCGTCCGCGAGCTGCTGTTCGATGGAGCGCGAGCGCGCCTTCGCCTGCAGCACGTCGTCGCGAGTCGTGTACTCCTTGTCCTCGGCGCGGGCGATGTCGCCGGCGACGCGGACGAGGCCACCGAGGTTCCGGAACTCCAGGGTGAGGTGGCCCTTCCGACCGGCCCGACGGCGGGCCTCGAGGATGACCTCCTCGATCGCTTCGGCGGTAAACGGCGGTAGACGGCCGTCGTTGGTGACCTCCTGGGAGACGAACCGGGCATACTTCCGGCGCATCTCCGGGGAGTCCTCGATGGTGTCGTCCATGTACACCTCGTAGCCGTACCCCTTGATACGGCTCCGCAGCGCGGGGTGCATGTTCTCCATCGCGTCGAGGTTCCCGGCGGCGACCATCACGAAGTCCGTCGGGACGGGTTCGGTCTGAACCATCGCCCCCGAGGAGCGTTCGCTCTGTCCGGTGATGGAGAACGCCCGCTCCTGAATCGCGGTCATCAGTTTCTGCTGGGAGCGGATGTCGAGGGTGTTCATCTCGTCGATGAACAGCACCCCCTTGTTTGCCTTGTGGATGGCACCCGCCTCGACGCGGTCGTGGCTGGGCGTCTCCATGCCGCCGGACTGGAAGGGGTCGTGCCGCACGTCGCCGAGTAGCGCACCGGCGTGAGCGCCGGTGGCGTCCTCGAACGGCGCGACCTGCTGGTCGGCGTTGTTGACGAGCAGGTTCGGCACCATGGCGTCGCTGCCGCGGCTCATGTAGCGGAACGCGAGGTAGATGATACCACCGGCGATGATGCCGAGCAGGAGTTGCTCGGCGATGAGGATGGCGTAGCCGAACACCACGGCGATGATGATCCACATCAGGAAGCTCCGCATCTGGTTGCGCTTGCGGGCTTCCTCCTTGTGGGCCTCGACTATCTGTTCGCCCTTGCCCGCGGGCACCGTCCGCACTTTCGGCTCGTTGCCGTCGTCGGGGTTGTGATAGACGAGAACGTCCTGCAGTTCCTCCTTCGGGAGGAGTTGGCTCATCGCCTTCGCGAGCATCGACTTCCCGGTCCCTGGGGAGCCGATCATCATCACGTGCCGTCGCTGCTTGGCCGCCTTCAGGATGATGTCGCGGGCGTGGTCCTGTCCGATGACCTGGTCGACGAGTCGGTCCGGAACCTCGATATCGTCGCTGGATTCGACCTGCAGTCCGCCGAGGAGGTTGTCCTCCTCGCTTTCGTCGATTTCGACTTCAGCATCGACGCGGACGTCGCTGCCGAGGTCCGAGCCATCCAGAAGCTCTTCGTCTTCGTCGAGTTGGTTGTTGGCCTCGTCTCGCCGCTGGGCCGGTCGGTCCATCGACTCCGGCTCCTCGGAGCCTCGCCGCTCCTCGTCGGTGGGCGGTCGTTCTTCGGGCTCGGAAGCCTCGTCCGTATCCTTTTCGTTGCTCATAGAACCGTTGCTGTTGTCCATATTAGGGCCCGGTCAATTCATATACTTTCTCCCCACGTCACACCCTGCCGACGGTCAAAATCGGCAGAAAGCGAGTAGATTGCTCGGAAAACGGAACGTCGAGAACGCGTCTCGTCGGGTTTATAAAATCGGCTCACGACCCTCTCGGTATGACGCGGGGGTTCTACATCGGCCGGTTCCAGCCGTTCCACGAGGGACACCACGCGATGGTCGAGCGCATCGGCGAGGAGGTCGAGGAACTCGTCGTCGGCATCGGGAGCGCAGACCAGTCGCATACGGTCCGCAACCCGTTCACCGCCGGCGAGCGCATCATGATGATAACGAAGGCGCTCGTCGACATGGACGTCGTCACCTACGCGGTGCCCATCGAGGACCTCAACCGCAACTCCGTGTGGGTGAGCCACGTTCAATCGATGAGTCCGCGCTTCGAAGTGGCCTACTCGAACAACCCGCTCGTTTCACGACTGTTCGAGGAGGCGGGCATCGAGGTGCGACACTCCCCGATGTTCCGGCGCGAGGAGTTCGAGGGGACGGAGGTCCGAGAGCGCATCGCGACCGGCGGCGACTGGGAGTCGCTCGTCCCCGACGCGGTCGTCGAGGTCATCGAGGAGATCGACGGCGTCGACCGCATCCAGCAGATTACCGCAAGCGACGCCAACGGCGAGGGGAACCCCTCCGAATAGTCGATGATAACGCTCGCTTCCGACTTCGGAACGCCGTATCCGGCGGCGATGAAAGGAGTCATCCTCTCACAGTGTGACGCCCGTCTGGTCGATGTCGGCCACGACTTCCCCCGACAGGACGTTCGCGCGAGTGCCTTCTGGATCTCGGAGGTCCTCCCGGAATTCCCGCCCGCGGTCCACCTCGTCGTCGTCGACCCGGGCGTCGGCACCGACCGCCGTGCGCTCGTCGTCCGTGCCGGTGACCACGCGCTCGTCGGCCCCGACAACGGCGTCCTGTTGCCCGCCGCCCGCCGACTCGCGAGCGGCGGTGACGGCGACTACGACACCGACATCGACGCCTACGAACTCGAAATCGAGAACCCGCGCAGCTCGACGTTCCACGGGCGGGACGTCTTCGCCCCCGGCGCCGCGGCGGTCCACGAGGCCGGCATCGACCGACTGCCGGAACTCGACGGCGTCTCGCCGGCCGACGACGTGGTCGACCTCACGTTCCCAACCCCCGATATCGGTGACGACGGCGCGAGCGGTGAGGTGCTCGTCGTCGACGACTTCGGTAACGTCGTCACGAACGTCCCCGGTGAGGTCCTCGACGGTCGCGAGCGAGTGACCGTCGACGACGCGGAGATTCCGGTCGTCCGCTCCTATGCCCACGCCGAAATCGGCGCGGCCGTCGCCACCGTCGGCAGCCACGACAACGTCGAGTTCGCCGTCAATCGGGGCCGCGGCGACGAGGCCTTCGGGCTGTCGGCCGGCGACAGCGTCCGAATCGAGTGGTGAACCTCACCCCGACAGTTCGCTCTCCCAGTCGCCGGCCGGCATCGAGTCGCCGGTGACGCCGCCCGGTGACTGCTCCAACAGCAACACGGCGGCCTCGTCCATCACGTCGGGGTCGAGAATCGACGCTCGCTCTTCGTCCGGCAGGTGGTCCCAGAAGTCGGTCTCGACGCGGCCGCCGGGGTCCAGACAGTTGACGTTGATGTCGGGTTCGACCTCCTCGGCCAGCGTCTTCGAGAACCCCTCGAGTGCCCACTTCGAGGCGACGTACGGTCCCCATCCCGCGGACCCCCGCCGACCGAGTCCCGAAGAGATGTTGACGACGTTTCCCGTCTCCATCGCCGGAATCGCGTGTTTCGAACAGAGGAACGGCCCCGTGACGTTCACGTCCATGATGAGTCGCCAGTCCTCGACGGCTATCTCGGTCACCTCCCGCAACTCGTCGTAGAGGCTCAACATCCCGACTGCGGCGTTGTTGACGAGGGCGGTGAGTTCGCTGTACTCCGCTACGGTCGTCTCGACGAGCGCCTCGACCGACGGTTCGTCGGTCACGTCGGCCGGCACGGCGAGCGTCTCGCCGTCGGCGCTCTCGGCGACCGACCGGAGTTCGTCTTCGCTTCGCGCCGTCAGTACGGTGTTGGCTCCCTCGCGTGCGAACCGTTTTGCCATCGACGCGCCGAGTCCGCGGCTCGCGCCGGTGACGATGACCGTCTCTCCGTCGAGTCGTCCCATATCGGTCCGTCGTAACGGGGCTACAAAAGTCGTCGCGTCGTGCTGTCGGTGAGCGTGGCTGCGAGGTCAGTCTTGATGGCATCGACTCCCGCTCGAACTGCCTGAGTTCGAAGTACGGCCCAACGCATTGAGACACTGGCCGAGGCGGTGGCTCATCGGGTGACGCTGCTCGAAAAGAAAAGCGGACCGGGGCCGTCTTATTTCGCGGAGATGACGTCGTCGATGCGCGCGATCATCGTCGCCGCCTCGGTGGCGGACTCGACGGCTTCACGCTTGACGGCGGCGGGGTCGAGGATGCCGTACTCGACGGGGTCGCCGACGTCGCCGGACTGGCCTTCGGTGATGAGGCCGGCCCGTCCCTCGGCGTCGTGGGTCGAGCGGAGCTCCACGAGCGCGTCGATGGGGTCCATGCCGGTGTTCTCCGCGAGGGTGCGCGGCAGCACGTCGACGGCGTCGGCGAACGCCTCGATGGCGAGCTGTTTGCGTCCCTGGATGCTGGCGGCGCTCGAACGGATGTGGTCGGCGATGGCGATTTCGGTCGCGCCGGCACCGGGGACGACGCCGCCGGAGTCCAGCGCCGCGGTGACCACGTCGAGAGCGTCACGGAGCGCACGCTCGAGTTCGTCGGCGACGTGTTCGGTGCCGCCGCGGGCGAAGACGGTGACCGTCTCGGCGGCCGCGCCGCCCTCGATGAAGGCGAGTTCGTCGGAGCCGAACGTCTGGACGCTGACGCTGTCAGCCCGGCCGAGGTCCGACTCCTCGATGTCGTTCAGCGTGCCGACGGTCTTGGCGCCGGTCGCGCGAGCGATGGAGCGGGCTTCGTCGTCGTCGACGCCGTCGAAGGCGAGAACGCCCTCGTTGGCGAGATAAGAGGCGACGAGGTCCTCGACGTCGCCGGTGACGAACGCCACGTCGATGCCGGCGTCGGCGACGGCCTCGGCGTAGCCGCGGAGTTCGCCCTCCTCGGCCTCGATGGCCGCGTTGAGTTGGTCGACGCTGGAGATGTCGTACTCGGCGTCGATTTCGGCCTCCCGAACCTCGAGGTCGAGGTCCAGCACACCGATGGTCGCGTCCTCGACGGCCCGGGGCATGTCCTCGTGGAGGGGCTCCTCCTCGCTGATGACGCCCTGGACGAGTTCGGTCGCGGAGGCACCCGCGCCGGTCTGCGTGCGGATGGTGATGGCGTCGCGGTCGACGCCGGCATCGGTGCTGACCTGCTGGACTGCGGCGACGACGGTTTCGGCCAGCGCCGCGGCGTCGATGTCACCGGTGCCTTTGCCGGTCATCGACGACTCGGCGACGGCACGGAGGAGTTCCTCGTCGAGTTCGTCTTCGAGGGTCTGTTCCTCGATGGCTTCGAGTGCCAACTGGGAGGCTTGCTGGTAGCCCTCGACGATGGTCGTCGGGTGAACGTCGTCGTCGAGGAGGTCCTCGGCCTGGGCGAGGAGCTGGCCGGCCAGCACGGAGGCGGTGGTCGTGCCGTCGCCGACCTCCTCCTCCTGTGTCTGGGCGACCTCGACGATCATCTGGGCCGCCGGGTGTTCGATGTCCATCTCCTGAAGGATGGTCGCGCCGTCGTTCGTGATGACGACGTCGCCGGAGTCGGAGACGAGCATCTTGTCCATCCCGCGGGGGCCGAGCGTGGTCCGAACGGACTCGCTTACGGCTTTGCCAGCTGTGATGTTCGACGATTGAGCGTCCTTGCCGCGGGTCCGCTCCGTGTCCTCGTTGAGAATGAAAAGCGGCTGTCCGCGCCGCTGGCGCATCTGCTGTGACATAGTCATCACGTATGTCGTCAGCGGTTCTATATAAACGTTCCGCAACGCCTCGCAGACGGGGCCGCCGGACGGCCGCTCAGTCCGGTGGTTTTATCTGCGGTCGTACACCGCAACGGCGCGGTCGGCACGAGTCGACCACCCGTTGGGGTTCCGCCGTGGACTGCGGTCGGCGTAGCGGGCACGCAGTCCGTCTTTGTAGCCGGCGACGCTCCCGACGACGACGTCGCGGCCGTTGCCGAACCAGCTGGTCGGTTTCGCGTCGCCGCGGGCGACGTCCCGCAGCGTCGAGGCGGCGTCGGTGAACGCGTGTCGGACGGTTCGGAGCGACACCGTGGGATGGACGCCGTAGTTCTTCGCCATCCGGTAGGCCAGCGAGCGATACCGGGTGCGCCAGTTCCGTTCGGTCATGCCGCCGTCGGTGGCGGCCTCACGGGCGACGCACATGTCGGTGGCCCACGCCACGTCGTAGTCGAGGCCGGCGAGCCGGTGGGCCACATCGCGGGCGCCGCCGATTTCGAGGTACTCGTCGAAGCCATCCAGCTCTTCTAACACCTCCCGAGTGAAGGCGGCGTTGCCGCCGTTGAAGTAGGTGACCGTCCGCCCGCGAATTGTGCGTGACTCGCTCGTGTCGGTGGCGACGCCGGCGCGGAGCTGTTCGTGAGTCGGGCCGGTGACCGCGTCGGCGCCGTCGAGTGCATGGGTGACCGCATCGAGCCATCCCTCCTCGACAGCCATGGTGGGGTTGACGAACGCGACGGCGTCGCCGCGGGCGCGGTCGAGGCCGGCGTTTCGGGCGACGTTGACGTTTCGGTCGTCGGTCTCGACGAGCACCGACACGTCCTCGCGGTCGCGGACCATCCCGCTGGTTCCGTCGGTCGACGGGCCGTTGACGACGAGTATTTCGGTGGGGACCTCCGCCGTGAGCGCGTCGAGACAGCTGCCGAGCTCGTCGCGGTCGTTCAGCGTCGGTACCACCACCGAGAGGTCCATACTCCGCCGTAGCGCGCCCGATGCCTAAAAGTTCCGCGGGTTCACCTCACTCGGTGACGCGGGCGTCCCAGTAGGAAACCGAGGCGAGACGGTCGCCGACCGGCGTCCGTCCGACCGCGGTGTCGAGCGCCCGGAACGGGCGGGCGACCCACCCGGGAACCGCCCGGTAGAAACCGTACGGAACGACGAAGTCGTGGGCGGCGTCGGCCAACTCGAGGTCGGCACCGAGTAGCAACTCCCGCACTTCTCGCTCGGAGTAGAGCCGCGACCCCATCGGCAGCGCCCAGTTGTAAATCGAGCGGGTGGAGTAGCGGTTGAACGTGTCGAAGAACACCTGGTTCTTCGAGACGCGCCGGAGTTCGGCCATGAACGCCTCCGGGTCGGGCGCCAGGTGGAAAAACCGCATCGCGAAGACGGAATCGAAGTAGTCGTCGGGGAACGGCAGTCGACTCGCGTCGGCCTGCATGAAATCGAGGCTGTCGGTGACGCCGGCGGCGCGGGCCTTCGCCCGACCCTGTTCGAGCATCGCTTCGGAGATGTCGACGCCGACGATGTCGGCGCCGCGGTCGGCGAGCATGACGGTGAACCGCCCCGTCCCGCAGGCGACTTCGAGGACGCGCTTGCCGTCCAGCGGCGCCAGCGCGTCCAACACCGCTTCCTTCTCGCGCCGGTCGATGAAGCGGCCGCCCTGCGAGAAGCGTTTGTCGTCGTACGCCTCCGCGATGTCGTCGGCCTGATACCACTCCTGTCCCTTCACGCTACTCGAACCGACCCACCCGGGGCATAAAAGAATGCTGGATACAACGGCCACGGAGGCCCCCTCGCTCCCGACCGCGCGCGCCCCGCGCCGCGTTCGGCGGCCGCGCTGACAAGCGCCATCGCCGGCCGTCGAGTCGGGTATTCGGAGGCTGTGTTCTAGTTGAATAATTGATGTTTATGGGGCCGAACCTCTCCGTTCGCCGAAACACCACGACACAGTTGTTCCAACGAATGTGAATGAACGTCCATCCGGCGGCAATTTTTGGGACGTATTTCGGGACGGTACTACATGACGGAATACAGAGTATAAGGGGCCATAATACACACTTGAGTGTACCTATTGTTTTGTTACCCATATAGCGAAGCTTTACCAGTGGGTTCCACTCACGGACCTGTATGAGCACGACCACGGAGGAACGCTCACGCCAGACCGACTCGCCGCTGTCAGACCCAGAGTTCCGCGAGCGGCTCCGGGAACTCCCCCCGAGCGCCAAACTCGTCGCGAAGGTCCTGGAGGACGCCTCGCCGCTCTCCCAGGGACAACTCGCCGAGGAGTCCCTACTCCCGGACCGCACGGTCCGCTACGCGCTCAACCGACTCGAAGAGGAAGACCTCGTCGACTCCCGGTACTCCTTCCACGACGCGCGCAAGCAAGTGTACTTCCTCATCGAATAACGACACGTCTCCCACGCGTCCCGGTTTCTCGTTTTCCCGGCCCAGCGAACGCTTCGCCGTGGCTCACAACTAAGCCGTCGCCCCTCCACGCGAGTGATATGCACATAGAGCGCGTACCCGTCGAGGTTCCCACTCGGGCACCGACCGGACGGACCGCCTGTTACGTCGTCGGCGACGACGGGGCCCTGCTCGTCGACCCGCCGGCGCTCGACGAGCGCATCGAACGGTACCTCGACGATGTCGAACACGTCGCCGTCACCCACCACCACCCGGACCACGTCGGTTCGGTCGCCGACTACGCCGAGGCCGCTGACGCGGCCGTCTGGTGTCGTTACGGCCGCGAGAGGGGGTTTCGAGACGCCACCGGCGCGATTCCCGACCACACCTTCCGGGAGGGCACGACGATACCGACCGGCGACGGCGACGTGACCGTCCGGGAGACCCCCGGCCACGCCCCCGAACACGTCGCCTTCGAGGCCGGCGACGACCTCCTCTCCGGTGACCTCGCCGTCGCCGCCGGGAGCGTCGTCGTCGGCGACCCCGAGGGCGACGTGCGGGCGTATCTCACCAGTCTCCGCCGCGTCATCGCGATGGCCCCCGGCCGTCTGTATCCGAGCCATGGACCAGTCATCGAGGACGTTCGCGGGACCTGCGAGCGACTCATCACCCACCGCCTCGACCGCGAACGGCGCGTCCTCGCGGCCGTCGAATCGGGCAACCGAACCGTCGCCGACATCCTCGATTTCGCCTACGAGAAGGACCTCACCGGCGTCCGTGACCTCGCCGGCGCGACGGTGCGTGCCCACCTCTGGAAACTCCACCACGAGGGACGAATCGAATGGGACGGCGCCCGCGCCGACCCGACCTGAGTCGGTCGAACACGCTTCTTATCTCTTTGGACCCGAAAGGCGGGGCATGGAGAGCCTCGAAACCGAACTCGACCGGGCGCGTGACCTCTCGGTAGCCGAGTTGGCCGACGCCATCGAATCCATCGGCTTCGAGTGCACCCGCTGTGGCGCCTGCTGTAAGGCGAACGACCCCGCGGACGACGACGGCGAGACGGAGCCACACACTGCGACGCTGTTTCCCGACGAGGCCCGCGAACTGCAGAAGGCCACCGCCGACGAATTCGAAGAAGCCTACGACTGGCGAGACGTGGCTCGCCCGATGCCCTACGGCCTCTCGGAGGGCGACGACGGCCCCGAAGGCGAGACCTTCGAGTGGGCCATCCAGACCGACACCTGCGGCGACTGCACCTTCTACGAGGAGTCCGAGGACGGCACCGGCGCCTGTACCGTCCACGACAGCAGGCCGCTCGTGTGTCGCACCTACCCGTTCAGCGTCGCCTTGGGCGGGACGAGCGAACCGATGGGCGAGGCCGTCGACCGCGAGGGCCTCGTCCGCGCCCACGAGTGTGAGGGGCTGGGGCGGGACATCTCCCGAAACGAGGCCGAAGACCTCGCCGCGGCGCTCAAGGAACGCGCCATCAGGGAACTCGAGGAGGCCATCTCGCTTCGGGACCGCTACGAATCGCGTCCCGACGTAAACGGCGTCATCGTTCACGACTCGGAGGGTGCCAAGCGCCCCGACGGCACACCACTCGAAGAGCGATAACCCCCTCGACAGTCGGTACCTTCTATACGCGTCACACACATGTCGTGACCGAAGGTCTATGGAAATCTCCGATAAACTCCTGTGTCTGTTCAGTGCCGAGGTCGAGGAGACCGAGGACCGTTTCGTCGTCGAGGTTCCTCGTCGAGAAATCGAAACCGGTGCCGTCGGCCCCGGCGACACCTACCGGGTCGCGCTGATTGCGGGCGAAGGCGGCAGTACAGCCGACGCCGAGAGCACGCCCGAAGAGACGCCGAGCGACGAACCGCAACCCCCCGTCGAGCCGGGTGAAATCCGCTACGTCGAAATCGAGGACCTCGGCAAGCAGGGCGACGGCATCGCCCGCGTCGAACGCGGCTACGTCATCATCGTCCCCGGCGGCGAGGTCGGCGAGCGCGTCAAAATCGAAGTCTCGGAAGTGAAATCGAACTTCGCGGTCGGCGAAATTCTGGATTAACCGGCTCCGGTCGCGTCTCCTCGGTCGAGGCGTTTCGCTTTCGAACTTCTTCGATGTACCCGTGCGGTTTTCGAGCGCGGTTTCGACCCCGCCGGCCGTTTCCCCCTCGTACCAACCCGTCGGTATTGGCCCCGTTTCACCGTCGGCTGTGAGCCGAAAACCGCACGACTGCAGTACGTTCACCGACCGTACCAAACCGCCTTTTGTGGTGTCCGTACAGTATCCATGTATGAGCGCGACCGCAGCGGCACCGACCTCCGACCTCACCGACAAGCAACGGGAAATCCTCGCGTACCTTCGGGAGAAGGGACAGATGAAGACGTACTTTAAATCTCGGCTCATCGGTGAAGAGCTCGGGCTGTCGGCCAAGGAGGTCGGCTCGAACATGACTGCCATCTGTGAGGGCAACTTCGACGTCGACGTCGAGAAGTGGGGGTACTCCTCGGGGACGACGTGGAAGGTGACGGTCTAACCGGTTTCAGGGCGTGTATCGGACGAAGTCGTCGGCTTCGTCCGCGAAGGCGACGGCGTCCTCACCGAAGGAGTCGGCGTATCGAACGACGAGCGTCAACAGCGTCTCCGGGCGCTCGATTTCGTAGCCGTCCTCGCGAGTCAGGAGCCCTGCGGCCTCCAGTTCTGCGGCGTACTTCGACACCGTCGACCGCGAGACGCCGACGGAGTCGGCGATGTCGCGTCCGCTGGCGTCGGGTTCGCGGAGCAACGCGATGAGCATCCGCCGCGGCGTCTCCCGCCGGAGATAGCCGAGCGCGCGCTGTTCGAACGCCGAGAAGCGGCCAGCAGGGAAGTACCGCTTGTAGTCGCCGTCCTTGCGGTGTTCGACGGTTCCGTCGCCGTCGAGCCGGCGCAGGTGGTGTTGTGTCTCGCCGGTTCCGAGCTGGAGGTCGTCGCGAAGCTTCGAGAAGTGCGCCCCCGGCGTCGCGGCGAGGTAGCCGACGATGGCGTCACGAACGTCGCTCGTGTCGTCGGAGAGACGGACGAGCGGTGTCGTCGCTCCCAGCGCCGCGAAGCGCTTCAGCGTCGCCCGCTTGCTCTCGTCGACCTCCTCGGTCATTACGCCACCCTTGGCAACTGGACGCTAAAACAGCTTCGCCCCTGATTCCCGGATTTTAAAGGGGGTCAGTTCTTCTCGCTTTCCAACTCCTCGTCGGCCTCGGCCGGCACCTCCTCGTCCATCTCCGCGATGACCTCGTCGGGGTCTTTGATGTCGGCGGGGTCGGCACCCTCCTTGATGGCTTGGGCCTCCTGTTCCATCTTCTCGACGTCCATCTCGGTTTCCTGTTCGATTTGCCCGAGGATCTCCTCGATGTCGTCGAGACCGAGCAACTCGCGGGTCTCCGAATCGAATTCGAGCCCCTCCAGCAGCTCGGATTGGCTCTCTACGTCGCTGCCGGTGAGGTGTTTGCCGTATCGGGACAGCAGCGAGGTGAGTTCCTGCGGAAGGACGAACGTCGTCGAGTCGCTGGTGCCGATTTCCTCCAGCGTCTCCATCCCGCGTTCGATGATGGCGCGTTCGCCCATCGAATCGGCGGATTTCGCGCGTAGCACCGTCGAGATGGCGTCACCCTGGGCTTCCAGAATCTGGCTCTGTTTTTCACCCTGTGCGCGGATGATGTTCGAGGACTTGTCACCTTCGGCCTTCTCGATGGCGGAGCGCCGCTCACCCTGGGCTTCCAGAATCATGGCACGCCGTTTCCGCTCGGCGGAGGTCTGCTGTTCCATCGCTTGCTGGACGTCCTTCGAGGGGTTGACCTCCCGGACCTCGACGCTCTCGACGCGGATACCCCACTCGTCGGTGGGTTCGTCGAGCTCCTTCCGAATCTTGGCGTTGATTTCCTGTCGCTTGTTCAGCGTGTCGTCTAACTCCATGTCGCCCAACACCGCCCGGAGCGTCGTCTGGGCGAGGTTCGAGACGGCCTTCTTGTAGTTGTCGACCTCCAAGAACGCCTTCTTGGCGTCCATCACTTTGATGTAGACGACGGCGTCGGCGGTGACCGGCGAGTTGTCTCGCGTGATGGCCTCCTGTCGCGGCACGTCCAGCGTCTGGGTCCGCATGTCGAAGGTGTACGTCCGCGAGACGAACGGCGGGACGAAGTTGATACCCGGTTCGAGCAGTTTGCGGTACTCGCCGAACACCGTCAGCGCCCGCTTCTCGTAGGCATTGACGATTTCGACGGCCTGATACACCGCCGCCACCGCCACTGCGAGCAGCAGTAGCGCGACGACCGGCAACACCACGCCGCCCAACTGGAGGGGAACGAACATAGCACATCTTCGGACGAACGGTGCATAAGGGTTCGCCCGGAAGCGGCGTCACGGACGCTCGTGGCCCTACACCGCTTCGCTCTCGCCGTCGCGTTCGTCGTCGCTCTCCCGCTCCCGACGAGTGCGTTCGCGTGCGAGTTCGCGGTCGATGTCGTCTTCCAGCCCCGCCATCGATTCGACGGTGATGACGTTGCCGCCGCCGGGGTCGACGACAATCACTTCCTCGCCCTCCTCGATGTCGCCGTCGAGCGCGCGGGCCTGATAATACGGGTTGAACCCGCCGCTGTCGAGTTTCACTTCGCCGCCGCTTTTCGTGACGCGTTCGGTCACTCGCCCCGTCTTCCCCCGCAGTGACGCCGAGTCGCTGGTCCGACCGGTTCCCTTCCCGCCGTAGAAATCGAAGGTCCGGTAGACGTAGAGTGCGGCTCCGCCGGCGGCCAAGACGACGGCGGCGAGCACGAGCGGCAGCGCCGCACTCGGCAACAGTCCGCCGAGGAGGAGGCCGACGAGGCCCGCGGCCAGCAGCGCGATACCGATGACGATGAAGTGCGCGCCGGGGGCGAACGCCTCCATCACCATCAGTCCCGCGCCGGCGAGGATGAGCAGGAACGGCACCGAGTACCCGAACAGTTCCGCCATACCTCGCGGTAAGGGTTCCCGGTGGTTAACGCTTCGCCCCTACACGAACAGCCGCGAGATGACGAACAGCGTGAAGGCGATGCCGAGCAGGAAAAAGAGCGTCCCCTCCAGCGTCGGGTCGCCGGCCTCGATGGGTTCCGGCTCCCTGAGGCGTCCCTCGGCCGCCTCGGTCGCCTCGGCCTCCCGCTGTTCGATGTCGGACAGCGAGAACTCCCACGACTCGTCGTCGGCGTCGTCGGCGTCCCGGTCGTTCATATCGGTCGTAGCGGACCCGCTAATAAATGGCTGTCGAGACCCCACGAAACGACTATATCGGGACGGCGCTTCTGTGTGGTAGTCATGAAACGTGTC
The DNA here is from genome assembly GCF_013391635.1 of Natronomonas gomsonensis. Taxonomy (GTDB): domain Archaea; phylum Halobacteriota; class Halobacteria; order Halobacteriales; family Haloarculaceae; genus Natronomonas; species Natronomonas gomsonensis_A. The sequence continues at coordinate 1,252,838 of NZ_JACAWU010000001.1, forward strand.
ACTCGAATTGAAACACTACTACTCGCGGGACTACTCGTCGTCTCGTTGTTCGGCGGCGTCGCGGTGGCGGACAGCCACGGCGAGGCCGACATGGACCAACTGGTCTCCCAGTACAACGCCAACGTAGACGAGGCGCCCGGGCTCGTCACGAACCGACTCGCCGGCGAACGGGTCGAACTCCGCGTCGGGAGCGGCGACGACGTGGCCACCGCGAACTCCGGGTCGGCGTACCACTTCGAACTCGCCGACGACGGACGAATCGCCGACCACGGGGAGGGCCCCGCCGCCGACCCCACGGTTCGAGTGTTGACGAGCGAAAACACTCTCGACGAGATACTCACGAGCGACCAACCGGGCGCGGAGTTCCGTTCGGCCTACGACGACGGTACCGTCGACATCGAGGGTGTCGGCATCACGAACACGATAAAAGTCGAGGCCACGAAGTTCGCGGTCAGTGCCGGTAGCGCGCTCGGCCTGTTCTGAGCGTTCCCGTTCGATTCTCCGTTACTGCACTTTCGTTCCGGGTTCGGCGTCTTCCAGCGTCGTCAGCAGGTCGGCCTCCTCGCCCGCGGCGAGCAACATCCCGTTGGACTCGACGCCGAACAGTTCGGCCTTCTCCAGGTTCGCGAGCACGACGATTTTCGTCCCCGGAAGCTCGTCGAGGTCGTGGAGTTGCTTGATGCCGGCGACTATCTGTCGGGTCTCGACGCCGATGTCGACCTCCAGTTTCACGAGGTCGTCGGCGCCCTCGATGGGTTCGACCGACAGAATCTCGGCGACACGGATGTCGAGGTCTTTGAACTCCTCGAAACTGACGCGCTCCTCTGCGACGGGTTCCAGTTCCATGGTCGGCGTATCGTCGCCGTCCGACTCGTCGCTTTCGGTCTCGGCTTCGTCTTCGGCGGCCTCGATGCTCTCCCGTAACTGCTCGTTGAGTTCCTCGACGCGGTCGTCTTCGAGGCCCTCGAACAGTTCCTCGGGTTCGCCGAATTCGGCGGGCGGCGCCGCGAGGGCCTCGCCCAACTCGGCGTCGTGGACGCTACCGGACTCGCCGAGTTGACTCCACAGCGCCTCGGCCTTCCCCGGCAACACCGGCTCCATGAGGACGGCGATGGCCTTCGACAACTGCACGCAGTCGCGAATGACCTGCGCCGCCCCCTCGGGGTCGTCGTCGGTGAGCTTCCACGGTTCGTGCTGCTGGATGTACTCGTTGCCGAACTTCGCCAACTCGACGGGGACGCGGCCGAGACCCCGGACGCGGTAGTCGTTGATGGCGTCCCGGAAGTCGGCCATCGCCTCCTCGATGCGGTCTTCGACCTCCCCGCTGACCTCGGTGTCGGGCGTGCCGTCGTAGTTCCGCTCGGCGAACAGCAGCGACCGGTAGGCGAAGTTTCCGAGCGTGCCCACCAACTCGCTGTTGACGCGTTCGGCGAGGCCGTCCCACGAGAAGTCCACGTCGGCGACGAACTCGCTGCCCGTGATGATGTGGTACCGGTACAGGTCCGGGTGCAGTCCCGATTCGATGTAGTCGTCGGCCCACACCGCACGGTTCCGCGAGGTCGAAAAGCCCTTGCCGTCGAGGTTGACGAATCCACAGGCCATCACGGCCCGCGGTTCGTTGTAGCCCGCGCCACGCAGCATCGCCGGCCAGAAGACGGTGTGGTGTTGGATGATGTCGTGGCCGATGATGTGGACGATTTCGCCACCGTCGGGAACGTCGTCGGTGCCGTGGTTCTTCCAGACGGCCTCCCAGTCGTACTCGTCGGCGCCGACTCGCTCTGTATACTGCTTCGTCGAGGAGACGTACTCGATAGGGGCGTCGACCCAGACGTACAACACGAGGTCTTCCTCGCCGTCCTCGCCTGGATAATCGATTCCCCACTCCATGTCGCGGGTGATACAGAGGTCCTGCAGTTCACCCTCTATCCACTCCCGCGGCTGGTTCTGGGCGTTCTCGGTTCCCTCCAGTCGGTCGAGGAAGCCCTTGAGGTACTCCTGGAAATCGGAGAGTCGCAGGAACTTGTGGGGTCGGGTGCGGTACTCGGCGGGGTTACCCGTAATCGTCGAGACGGGGTCTTCGATTTCGCCGGGTTCGAGGTGGCGCTGACAGCCCTCGTCGCACTCGTCGCCGCGGGCGTGTTCGCCACAGTACGGGCAGGTCCCCTCGACGAAGCGGTCCGGGAGCGGTTGGTCGGCCTCGCTGTCCCAGGCGACCTCGATTTCCTTCTCGACGACGTGGTCGTCGTCTATCCACGACCGGACGAACTCCCGCGTCGTCTCCGTGTTCGTCTCGTCGTGGGTGTGGCCGTAGTTGTCGAACTCGACGTTGAACTTCGGGAACGTCGCCTCGTACTGCTCGTGGTACTCGAGGGCGAACTCCTCGGGGGAGACGCCCTCCTTTGCGGCGTTGACGGCGATTGGCGTGCCGTGCATGTCCGACCCGCAGACGAACGCCACGTCCTGTCCGACCGACTCCAGCGCCCGCGAGAGCGCGTCGCCGCTGACGTACGTCCGCAGGTGGCCGACGTGGAGGTCGCCGTTGGCGTACGGCAACCCGCAGGTGACCACCGCGGGGGTCTCGGTGGGGAACTCCTCGTGCATACAGGAGTTCCCGTCCGTCAGGGGTAAAACACTCCCGTTATTCGGCGTCGCCATCGGGGTCGGCGACGGCCGTCATCGAGGCGACTTCCGAGGAGACGCTCCCCACGCCGAACCACCCCTCGGGGTCCCGCCGGAGTATCGACCCCGCCGTCGTTCCGGCGTAGACTTGCCCGTCCACGGCCGTAAACGAGAGGACGAACTCGCCGGGGCCGCCGGCGTACTCCACCGGTCGAATCGTCTCGCCGTCAGTCGCCTCGAACAACGCCGCATCGGTGCCGCGGGGGCCGTCCCACGTGGGTGGCGCCCCGCTGGTCGCCGCGGCGTACAATCGCCCCTCGTGGACGAAGGCCTCCCGGAAGTAGCCGTGGTCGAGGCCCGAATCCAGCCGCCTCCACGTCCGACCCGCGTCGTCGGTGCGAAAGAGGCCGTCGCCGGTCGAGGCGACCCACTCGTCGTCGTCGACGACGAGGACGTGATGTACGTCGTCGTGGAGCCCCTCGCGGCGTTCACTCCACGTCTCGCCGCCGTCCTCGCTGCAGTGAACGCCGCCGACCTCGATACCGGCGACGAGTCGGTCGTCGCCGGCGGCACGGAGTGCCCGGACGTGTGCCTCGTCGCGGTGCCGCGGCGTGTGCCACGACTCCCGGGAGGGGAGCGCTTGGAGCCCCTCGCATTCGGCCCAGGTCTCGCCGGCGTCCGTGGAGCGATAGAGGTGGGCGGGGTGCGTTCCGACGAAGAGACGCTCGCCGACGGGGTGTTCCAGCACCGAGTACACCTCCGGCCGGGGTGTCTCGATTCGCGTCCACGACCGGCCGGCGTCGAGCGAGCGGTACAACCCGCCTCGCGTCGCGGCGTAGGTCCGGGGCCCGAAACTTCGAACCCGGAGCACCCGGTCGCAGTCGAGGACTCGAACCGCCTCGTCGAGTTCGCTCGGAGCGCCACGGAAGACGCCGTTCCGCGTCCCGAAAAGCAGGTTCATGCGTGGCTCCTGTACGCGGGGGGTCTTGACCGTTCCCCCTACGCGAGTTCGTCGATATCGGTGAGGAACTCCTGTAACATCGGTCGCGTGACGTGGGGCATACAGACGACGCGGGCCTCGTCGGCTTCCGTTCGGGAGATGCGCCAGCCACGCTCCCGGAGGTCGGCGACGAGGTCGTACGGAAGGTCCATCGCGACGATGGGCAACACGGGCGAGACGACGTCGAAGCCGCGGGACCGGACCTCGGCAGCCAGCCAGTCGGCGTTCGTCTGTGACTGTCGGTACTGTCGTTCGTAGCCCTCACGCCACAACTCCTCCATGACGGCGACGGCGCTTGCGACACCCGCACCGCTCCGGGTGCCCGTTAGCGTCACCTGCGAGGTGGATTCGAGATACGGCGTGTCGATGGCGAGTTCGTCCAGCAGTTCGGGACCCCGGGCCAACAGTCCGCCGGCGGGGACGGCCGCCTGCCCCATCTTGTGGGGATCGATGGTCATCGTGTCGATGTCGGCGTCGGAGAAGTCCCAGGCGTGGGCGGTAAACGGCAGGACGAACCCGCCCCAGGCGGCGTCGACGTGACACAGCGCATCGGCGTCGGTGGCCATATCGGACAGCGCCGGAATCGGGTCGACGCGGCCGTACTCGGTGGTGCCCGCGACGCCGACCACGAGTGCGGTGTCGTCGTCGATGAGTTCGGCGACGCCGTCGAGGTTCGCGCGGTAATCCTCGAGCGGAGCGGTTCGCAACTCGACGCCGAGGATGTCGGCGGCTTTCCGGAACGAAAAGTGTGCGGAGGCGGGGGCGACGAAGTTCGGGTTCCGCGTGTCGGCCCGATTTCGCGCGATGCGGACCGCCTGAATGTTGGCCTCGGTGCCGCCGGAGGCGATGTAGCCCGCGGCGTCTTGAAGGCCGGCGACCTGCCCCAGCAGGTCGACGGCTTCCCGCTCCATCTTGGCGACCGTCTCGTAGGTGCCGGGGTCGCCCGGGTTCGTCGCGAGGAACCGCTCGGCGGCATCGCGCGCTGTCGGGTGGGGTTCGGTACACATCGACGACAGCACGCGGCTGAAATCCTGCGGTTCGGCCCGCTGCATACCTACGCTCAGTCGTGCTGTGCCTTTATCGATTGTGTTGTGCTTACGTGGGTGTTTATGAGGAGTCCTCGAGGGATTCGACCCACGCCGGTCGCTCGACGCCGGGGTCCTCGCTGTCCAACTCGAATGTGAACCGGTAGTCGGCGGATTCCCCGTCGATGTCGTAGGTCACGCCGACCGACAGCGAGCGAATCCGGCCGTCGCCGTCGACGACGAGTTCCGATTCGTACTCCCGGATGTTCGTTGCGTTGCGCGGGAAGGCTGCCTCGGATTCGGGTCGGTCGGTCGCCGAAAGCGTCGTCAGCGTCGTCCCGTTGGACTCCGTGGTGTCGACGACCTCGTAGGGCGCCGAGAGGTGCGGTTCGAGCAGTGGCTGTCCCGCGAGCGACTCGGTGGCGGTCGGTTCACCGCGGCGATACTGTGGGTCGCGGCCGCCGGCTTCGATGCGCTGGTACTCGACCGTTTCGTTGCCCCAGACGATGAACCGGGAGTTCGCCCGACCGTTGTTGACGAGCTGATACCGGTACTCCGCGGCGTTGGCTTCGACAGTCGTTCGCTGACGCCGTTCGCTGGTGAACGACTCACCGTCGACGGTTCCACTCTGGGTGAGATTCACCTCGTGGCTGTAGCCCGACGCAGTGACCGCCTCGACGTGGGCGTCCAGAAGCGCAGTCGAGTTGGTCAACTGTTCGTCCTCGACGCCCGGTGGCGCCTCCGAGGTGGAGGGGGAGGCTCCCGGAAGTGCCGAGCAGCCGGCAAGTGCAAGGAGGAGACACAGCGCAATCGCGCCGTAGGCCCGTTTCATGACAACCAGTCTGTACCCGTCGCGTAAAAAGTGCGTGATGACGGGACGAAGGCGGGACTGAGGGTTGAACGACGGCGCCGTCAGCGAACCGAGTCCAACAGCAGTTTCTGCTCGACGCGTTTGACCTCGTGTTGGACGTCGCGGACGGCGTCGATGTTCGCCGAAATCGAGGAGACGCCCTCGTTGACGAGGAACCGCGCCATCTCCGGCTTCGACCCGGCCTGTCCGCAGATGGAGGTATCGACGCCGTGTTCGCGGCACGTCTCGATGGTGGTGCCGATGAGTTTCAACACGGCGGGGTGGAGTTCGTCGAAGCGGTCGGCGACGTGTTCGTTGTTGCGGTCCACAGCGAGGGTGTACTGGGTGAGGTCGTTCGTCCCGAAGGAGGCGAAGTCGATGCCCGCTTCGGCCATCGCCTCGACGCCCAGCGCCGAGGCCGGCGTCTCTATCATCACGCCCCAGTTCCGCTTTTCGGGGTCGATGCCGGCCTCCTCCATGAGGTTCCGGGCGCGAATCACGTCCTCGGCGTCGTTGACCAGCGGGAACATGACCTCGACGTTGTCGTAGCCCATGTCGAAGAGTCGGCGGAACGCCTCCAGTTCGTGGGCGAAGACGTCCGGCCGGTCGAGGCTCCGTCGGATGCCTCGATATCCCAACATCGGGTTGTGCTCGTGGGGCTCGTCGTCGCCGCCTTCGAGTTGCCGGAACTCGTCGGTCGGGGCGTCGAGGGTCCGAACGCGGACGGGTCGGGGGTAGAACTCGTCGGCGACGCCGCGGACGCCCTCGACGATTTCCTCGACGTAGGCGTCGACGCCGTGGTCGTCGAGGTAGCGCTCGGGCGTCTTGTTCGTCGAGAGAATCATGTGCTCCATCCGGAGCAGGCCGACGCCGTCGGCGCCGGTCGCGGCGGCGCGTTCGGCGGCTTCGGGAATCGAGACGTTGACCTTCACCTCCGTCGCCGTCATCGGCTTGACGGGGTTCTGGGGCCGGACGTCGTCGAGTGCGTCCGTCTCCTCTTCGGGTTCGGTCGCGCCCTCGGTGACGGTTCCCTTGTCGCCGTCCAACGTGACGACCTGTCCGTCGCCGAGGATTTCGGTGCCGTCACCGGTCCCGACGACCGCGGGCGCGCCGAGTTCGCGGGCGACGATGGCGGCGTGGCTGGTCATACCACCCTCGTCGGTGATGATGCCGCTGGCGCGCTTCATCGCCGGCACCATGTCGGGGGTCGTCATCTCGGTGACGATGATGTCGCCCTCGCCGACCTTGTCGAGTTGGTCGAGTTTGCGAACGATGCGGACCGGTCCGGACGCGATGCCCGGTGAGGCACCGAGGCCCTTCACGAGCACGTCGCCGCCGTTGCCGTCGGCGGCCGCACTCTCCGTGGCCCCCTCGGAGATAGTCGTGATTGGGCGGGACTGCAGCATGTACACCTCGCCGTCGATAATCGCCCACTCGATGTCCTGGGGTTCGTCGTAGTGGTTTTCGGCTCGTTCGCCGATGTCGACGAGTTTCTCGATTTCGGATTTGTCGAGTACCTGGGCTTTGCGACGGTCGTCTTCGACGTCCCGCTCGATGGTCTTGCCGGTCTCGGGGTCTTTGACCATCTCGATTTTCTTGTCGGCGACGGTCGTCTCCAACACCTCGCCAGTGTCGCGGTCGACGACGTAGTTGTCGGGGGAGACCGATCCCGAGACGACGGCTTCGCCGAGGCCCCACGCCGCCTCGATGATGATCTTCGACTCGCCGGTCGAGGGGTGGGAGGTGAACAGCACGCCGGACTTCTCGGCGTCGACCATCTGCTGGACGACGACCGCGATGTCGACGATTTCGTGATCGAACCCCTGTTCGTTGCGGTAGTAAATCGCGCGCTGGGTGAAAAGCGAGGCCCAACAGCGCTTCACGCGGTCGACAAGGTCCTCGCGGGTGATGTTGAGGAACGTCTCCTGTTGGCCGGCGAAGGAGGCGTCCGGGAGGTCCTCGGCGGTCGCCGACGACCGGACCGCGACGAAGGATTCGCCCTCCTCGAGGTCGTCGTAGGCCGCGAGGATGCCGTCACGAACCTCGTCGGGCAGTTTCGTCTCGAGGATGAGTTCCTTGGCTTTCGCCTCCGCTTCGGCGAGTGCGGTCGAGTCCTCGGAATCGACGTCGACGGCCTCGAACAGCTCCTCGTCGATGCCGGTCTCCTCGATAAACGTTCGGTATGTCCCTGCGGTAACTACGAAACCGGGCGGAACGGGCAGCCCCGCGGCGGTCATCTCGCCGAGCGAGGCGCCCTTGCCGCCGACCGACCCGAGGTCGTCGGACCCGATTTCGTCCAGCCAGAGTACAGCCATCTTGTATGGGAGAGAACCGCCGAGTCGCTAAAGAAGGTTCCGAAGCGAATCTCGGCGACAAGGATTGTCGGAACCGATAGCCGACAAACTCGATATTTGACGTTCGAACGGCCCATTTCCGCGGGTTTCGATCAGTCGCTTGCTTCGACTTCGTGGTCGCCGACGACGAGGTTGGCGCCGCCGGTCCAGACGACCTGCACGCGGCGGCCGACCTCGATGCCACCGGCGTCCTCGGGTGCCGACTCGGCGACGGCCACCTCACCGTCGGCGGTGTAGACGGCCGCACTGTCGCCTTCGACGATGGTGTCGCCGTCGCCGGAGAACGATAGCCCGTCGGCGATGGCCTCGCCGTCGACGCGGAGTTCGACGTTCTCGCGGGCGACCTCGTCGGGGCCGTTGCTCGTGGCGGTCACGACCCGGCCGTCCAGTTGCTCCATCGCGAAACTCACCGTCGGCGAGTTGCCGACTTCCTCGGGGTCGATACCGTCGTCGCTTTCGTTGTCGTCGCCGTTGCCATCGTCGCCGTTGCCGAACGGCGAGGAACACCCGGCGAGTCCTGCGGTGGCAGCCAGCGCCGCGCCGCCGAGATACGTTCGTCTGTCGATACCGTCGTGTGGTGTTGTCTCGTCCATTGGAGGGTCGGAGAGGGTCGGTTAGCGAACGATTCGCGCTTCGGGGACCGAAGCTACCGGAACGTGCCACGGAGCCGGTAAAACTCTTTTCAAGCCGTGTCGGCGCGTCTCACGCCTCGATGATGTCGTCGGCCTCGTACTCCGGGACGACGACCGACCCGTCGAGTGCCGTCACTGCTCGGCCGCCGACGGAGACGGGGTCGGCTCTCGCTTGCACCCGAACCCGACCTGGTCGGTCGATGAAGTGACCTTGTTCGAACACCATCTCCTCGGGCAACTCGCCGTCGAAAGCCCGCACCTCACGGAGGTACGCACCGACTGCGCCCGAGGCGGTTCCGGTGACGGGGTCCTCGTCGACGCCCGCCGCGGGCGCGAACATCCGACCGTGCAGCGTCGAATCGGCGTCGAGAGCGTCGAACGTGAACGCGTAGACGCCCGTCACGCCCAATTCGTCGGTCAGTTCGGCGACGGCACTCATATCAGGGTCGAGGTTCGAGACGCCCTCGAGGAAGTTCACGGGGACGACGAGGAACGGCAGCCCCGTCGTGGCCGTCGCCAACGGCAAGTCGGCGCCGATGTCTTCCAGCGTCGCGGGGTCGGCACCGAGGGCGTCGGCGACCCGCTCGTAGTCGAGGTCGACCCGCTCCACGTCGGCGGTGTCCTGTGTCATCCACACCGTTCCGTCCTCGATGTCGATGTCGAGGACGCCGACGTTCGTCTCCAGGGTCGCCTCGTCGTCGAGTTCACCCTCCTCGGCGAGGAAGCCGTGACTCGCTATCGTCGCGTGCCCACAGAGGTCGACCTCCTGTGTCGGCGTGAAGTACCTGACCTTGCGGTCGGCGTCGTCGCTCGGCAGCAGGAAGGCGGTCTCGGAGGCGCCGAGTTCGTTCGCCACCGCCTGCATCTGCTCGGCGTCCAGCCCCTCGGCGTCGGGAACGACGCCGGCGGCGTTGCCCGAAAGCGGTTCGCTGGTGAAGGCGTCGACCAAGAGCGCACGTCGCGTGTCCATACACCCGCCACGGAGCGCGGGTTTGTTAAGTGAGGTGGCGGGCTGTGACTGGGACCCACTCCCCTCAGGAGATACGTCGACTGGTGTCGATACGCACCTGGTCGGTCATGACGAGGTCGATGGGTTCGGTGAGTGCCCGGCCGTTGCGGGACTTGGTGACGAGGAGTTGGGATTTGATCTGTCGGGAGAGGACGAGCATCTGCAGTCGCCAGACGGTGTCGGCCCGAGCGAGCGTGAGGTCCCGGCGTGGCGGCGTCGTCTCCTGTCCGGTTCCGTGGAGGACGCCGACGCTGTCGGTCTCTCTGACCGTCGATTTGAGGTGATCGAGAAACGCCAGATACTCCTCTCGGGTGGCTTCTTCGAGGCCGTCGACGGTGTCGACGATGAGGAACGACGCCGGACGGAGTCCCTCGGTGACGGTTTCGGGGGTCTCGAGGAGTTCGGCCGGCGTCGCTGTCGTGACGGTCACCGACTCCGCGTCGACGGTCGGGGGAAGCCACTCACGGACTTCGGCCTCCGAGCGGAGCAACGAGACGTAGTGGGTCCGGTGGGCGGCCGTGAACTGCTTGAGGAACAGTTCGCTCTGAGTGGCGGGTGCGGCGGTGAGCGCGAGGAGGTCCCCTGCAGGAATCCCGCCGCCGATGGCCCTATCGAGGAACGGCAACCCCGTCGAGAACTGTCGTCCCATCGTATTTGCCATATCCTTCGGTGGGGTCAGTGGGCCAAAAATCCCCCACGTGCGGTCGGCGACCGGCTTACCAGAACGCTTCGTGGACGGCGCGGCCGGCCTCGTTTGCGACGCCGCCGACGACCGGGCAGTCGAGTATCTCCGAGGCGCGAGTTGCGGGTTCGCCGCCCGCGAACTCGACGACTTCGTCCGCGCCGACGCTGTAGACCACCCGACCGAACCCGGCGTACCGCATCCCGCCGCTGCACATCGGACAGGGTTCGGTGCTCGTGTACATCACCGCCTCGGCCCGTGTCTCGGCGTCGAGTTCCCGGAACGCCCGGTAGGCGAGGTGGAGTTCCGGATGCCGTCGAACGTCGTCTTCGGTGAGGACGCGGTTGGATTCGCGCATGACGACGTCGTCGTCGACGACGAGCACGGACCCGAACGGTCGGTCGCCGCGGTCGACTGCCTCACGGGCGAGGTCGATGGCCTCGGCCATGTGGCGCTCGTGGTCGAAGCGCTCGAAGTCGGGCATGATCGGGGCATCGGCCGGCCGAGACAAAGACGTTCGCCCCGCGGTGGACGGACAGATTAACCACACCGGGGTTCCTCCCACTCAGTATGAGCGACCTCCCGGACGAGTTCAAGTGTACGATTACCAACTGGGAGTACATCTACGGGCTGTGCCGCGGCGTCTCGAATCAGGTGAAAGACGCCGAGTTCGAACCGGACGTCGTCGTCGCGCTCGCGCGCGGCGGCTGGTTCGCCGGCCGCTGTATCTGTGACTTCCTCGGCATGGACGATTTGACGAGCCTGAAGATGGAACACTACGTCGGCACCGGACAGAAGGCGGAGGAACCGACCGTTCGCTACCCGATGCCGGAGGGCAGCGTCGAAGGGAAAGACGTCCTCGTCATCGACGACATCGCCGACACCGGCGGCTCCATCGAGCGGGCCCACGAGTACGTCACCGACCGCGGCGCCTCGGAGGTCCGAACCGCGACGCTGCAGTTGCTCCAGACCAGCGAGTTCGAACCCCAGTTCGTCGGCGAGCGTCTCGAGGAGTGGACGTGGGTCGTCTACCCGTGGAACTTCATCGAGGACATGATAGACCTCATCAGTGGCGTCATGGAGAAAGCCGACGCCGACACGTTCACCCGGGGGGACATCCGCCACTACCTCGCGGAGTACCACCGCGTCGAACGAATCGGGATGGAAATCGCCCAACCGAACCGCCTCGACGAGGTCCTCGAAGAGATGGTCCGCCGGGACGTCGCCGAACGGGTCGGCGAGGACCGCTGGCGACTCGCCTGACGTGTCCGACTCGCTGGACGCCCTCGTCGAGGCCTACGCCCTGAAAGACGAGACGCGAACCGGCTGGCAACTCCGTGGCGTCGAGGCTCCCGAATCCGTCGCGGCCCACACGTGGGGCGTCGCGTTGCTCGTCGTCCGCTTTTGTCCGCCCGAAGTGGACCGCGAGCGGGCGCTCCTGCTCGCCGTCGTCCACGACGTAGCAGAAGCCGAAACCGGCGACATCGCCACTCGTGCCGAGGCCGGCGCGCAATCGGTCGACGCCGACGAGAAGGAGCGCCGCGAACGCGAGGCGATGGCCGGCCCGCTCGCAGCGCTCGGCGAGAGGATTCACGAGTGGTGGGCGGAGTACGAGGCCCGGGAGACCGCTGAAGCCCGCTTCGTCAAAGACATGGATATCCTCGACACCTGTCTGCAGGCGCTGGTATACGAACGGGAGCGGCGGTACGACCCCGACGCCGACAATCCTCACTTCGAGGCTTACGACGACTTAGACGAGTTCTTCGCGACTGGCGAACCGCGACTGTCGACGGCCCGCGGCCGGGAGTTGTTCGAACAGGTGCGCGAGCGCTACGAGACCGCAAAGCGAAACCGATGAGCGTGGAGACACCTCGGCGAGATACCGGCACGTGAGTCGCGCTCGGTTGCATCCCTCCGTCGGAAGCCAGCGGCGGGACATACACCGAAGTACCACCCGCTCGAAACCTCGTCCATGCTCGGCATCATCGGTGGCAGCGGCATCTACGAGTCGCTCGGCTTCGAGAACACCTACGAAGAGCGCGTCAAGACGCCGTTCGGGTCCCCCAGCGCGCCGCTGGAGGTCGGTGAGGTCGACGGGCGGGAGGTCGCTTTCCTCCCCCGGCACGGCCGGAACCATCAGTACGACCCGACGAACGTCCCGTATCGTGCGAACGTCCACGCGCTGAAGCAGGCCGGCGTCGAGCACGTCGTCGCCACGAACGCCGTCGGCAGCCTCCGGGAGTCGCTTTCACCCCGGACGCTCGTCGTCCCCGACCAGCTGTTCGACCGGACCCGCGACCGGCCGCGGTCGTTCTTCGGCGACGGCATCGTCGCCCACGTCTCGATGGCCGACCCGTACTGTCCGCACCTTTCGGAAGCGCTCCTCGAGGCGGCGGATGCGACCGACGCCGAGGTCGAAGACGGCGGCACCTACGTCTGTATCGAGGGCCCACAGTTCTCCACGCGGGCCGAAAGCGAATTCTACCGCGAACGCGGGTTCGACCTCATCGGGATGACGACGGTGCCGGAGGCTCACCTCGCACGCGAGGCAGAGCTGTGTTACGCCGCCGTCACCGGCATCACCGACTACGACGTGTGGCACGACGAAGAGGAGGTCTCACTGGAGACCGTGCTCGGTCACGCTGCGGCCAACGAGGAGTCGATGAGCGACCTCTTAGACGCCGTCGTCGGGGCGGTCGAGGGCGACTGTGACTGCGACTGTCGGTCGGCGCTGGACGGCGCCATCAACACGCCAGCCGAGGCTATCGGCCACGAAAAACGCCAGAAACTGGAACTCCTTCTCGACGATTACCGCTGACGACCGTCCTCACGGACGTACGTCAGCGCCGTCACGACGTCGTCGGGGTCTACCCGGCCGCGAGTCTCTTCCAGCCGTTCTCTGAGACGAGTCGGTGTCATGTGTGGTATTCTCTACCACATTGCCGGATATAAACGTACCGGCAAACGTTGCAGGGGTTTTTTCGAAAGCGGTTCGGTGGTCAGTCGTCGGCTGGAGCGGCCTCTTCGGCGGGGACGGCGGCGGGGTCCTGTACCCACAAATCGCCGAACAGTTCGTCCTGCTGGAGGCGAACCTGTCCACGATGGGCGAGAAACAGCAATCCGAGGAACGTGTTGACCCGCGACCCGCCGGCCTCCCGGACTTCCGCGAACAGCACCTCCTCACGTCCCTGGTCGTAGTGGCCCTGTAGTTCGACGTACACGTCGTTGATGATGTCCTCCATGTGTTCGTCGTGGGCCGTCCCGGTCACGTCGTCGGCCGTCGGCTCGTCGTCCATCCGGAGGTCGTCAGCGCCGTGATAATCCAGCGTCTGAGTGCCGCGCGAAAAGCCCGACGGCGACTCGGAGGTGTCGTAGGTTCGGGATTCCTTCCACCACGTCTCGCGTTCGTGCTCCCGGAGGTCACGCACCAACTCGTCGAGCGTCTGTGGCATCCCTCGGGCCCGCTTCCGCTCGATGCGGCGGTCCATCTCGGCTTCCAACTGCTCGAAGGGGTCGATTGCCGGGCCACCCTCCTCCGGCGGGTGGGTCTCCCAGGGCTCTTCGTCCCACTCGTCGTCGGGTTCGTCGTCGGTCCACATCGCGTCGCTTTTCATCCGCAACAGCACCGACGCGTAGAACAGCGCCCGCCCGCCGGTCCGTAAATCCGCCTCGTCGAGGCGGTCGAGGAACTTGTCGGTCACCGTCACCACGTCGATGTCCCACGGGTCGATTTCGCCGTCGTCGGCCAACTGGACGAGCAACTCGACGGGTTCGACCTCGTCGTCGTCGGCCTCCCGTGGATCCGAGACGTCGAACTCCGAGAGGACCGACTCCTCGTCGGGACTTTCGCCGTTGGCCTTCGGGTCGTCGCCGTTCGCCTCGACGCCGTCGGCCTCCCGCTTTCGCTTCTCGTCGTCGTGGCCCGCGATGTTCAGCGGAATCTCCTCGGCCGTGCCGCCGTCGGTTCGCTTTTCGGCGCCATTCTCCTGCTGTTCGTCGTCCGACTCGTCAATCATCTGCCGGCACCTCCCCAGACGACAGGTCGATACCCGTCACCGCCGAGACGTTCTCGTCTTGCATCATCACGCCGATGGCGCGCTCCGAGCGCTCCAAGAGCGCAGACCGGTGGGAGACGACGACGAACTGTGCGTCGCCCGCCAACTCCTCGACCATCTCGCCGACCATCTCGGCGTTGGCGGCGTCGAGGAACGCGTCGACCTCGTCGAGCGCGTAGAACGGCGCGGGATTGTACCGCTGGATGGCGAAGATGAACGCCAGCGCAGTCAGCGATTTCTCGCCGCCGGACATCGCGTCGAGGCGCTGGACCGGCTTGTCGCCCGGTTGGGCCTTCATCGTCAGTCCGCCCTCGAAGGGGTCCTCGGGGTCCTCCAAGACGAGTTCCCCTGACCCACTGGAGAGGCGGGCGAAGATGTCCTCGAACTGCTCGTTGATTCCCTCGTAGGCCTCCATGAACGTCTCCTTCTTGCGCGCTTCGTAGGCGTCGATGCGCTCACGGATGCCGTCGGCTTCCTCGACGAGCGTGTCGCGTTTCTCCTCTAAGTCGTCGAGTTCCTCGGCCACGCGGTCGTACTCGTCGATGGCCTTCATGTTCACCGGCTCCAGGGCCGTCATCTCGGCTTCGAGACGCGCGATTTCGGAGGTGACCGTCTCGTGGTCCGGTATCTCTTCGGGGTCGTACTCGCCGACCTGTGAACTCAACTCGTCGATTTCCCACTCGAGGCGCTCGAGTTTCTCCTCGATGTCCGCGAGTTTCGACTCGACGCGGGAGACCTGCTCTTTCTGTTCGTCGCGCGCCGACTTCGCGTCGGCGAGTTCGCCCTTCAGTTCCTCACGTTCACCTTTCAACTCCGAGAGTTCGTCCTCTAGTTCCGCGACGGCTTCCTCCTTGGCTTCGAGTTCCTCCTCCTCGTCGGCGATGGCCCCCTCCAACTCGACGACGCGGTCTTCGGCCTCGGCCTTCCGATTCTGGGCTGTCTCGATGTCGTCGTGGAGTTCCTCGATAGCTTCTTCGGCGTACTGCTTTTCGAGTTGGAGTTCGTTGAGGTCGCCGTCGAGGTCGTCCATCCGGTCTTCGAGGTCCGAAATTTCCTCGCGGATTGCCTCCGCTTTGCTCGTCAACTCCGGAATGTCGGAGTCAGCGAGTTCCTGCTCTAACTCCTCGATTTCGGCCTCCAACCCTTCGATTTCCTCGTTTTTTGCCTCGATGTCGTCCTCGACCGAGGCCATCTCGGCTTTCACGTCCTCGCGTTCGTCCTCGATGTCGGCGAGTTCGTCTTCGAGTCGCTCGATTTTCGCCTCGACGGACTGCCGTTCGCTCTCGACGGACTCGATGTCGTTTTCGATGTCACGGACGGTTTCGGCGGCGTCGGATTGACGGTCGCGGGCGTCGTCGAGCCGTTCTTCCACGTCCCGGATGTCCTCACGAATCGACTGCTTTTCGTCCTCCAGTTGGGTGATGCGCTCGGCGACCCGTTCGAGTTGGCCCTTCCCGCTCTTCGTAAAGGAGTACCGGGAGCCGGATTTCGACCCGCCGGTCATCGCACCCGACTTCTCAACGAGGTCGCCGTCCAGCGTGACGAGTCGGAACTCGCCCATCAAATCGCGGGCGGTCTCCATGTCCTCGACGACGAGGGTGTCGCCGACGACGTAGGAGAACACCTCCGAATACGCCGAATCGAAGTCGATGAGGTTGTACGCGAAGTCGACGACGCCGGGCAGGTCGGGTGCCGACGGCAGCGACCGGCTGTGCATCTCCGTCATCGGCAGGAACGTCGCTCGACCGGCGTTTCTGGACTTGAGGTGTTCGATACAGCGCTGGCCGATGCCGTCGTCGTCGACGACGACGTTCGCCAACCGTCCGCCAGCGGCGGTCTCACACGCCGTCGCGTACTCGGCGGAGACGCCGCCCAACTGCCCGACGGTGCCGTGGACGCCGTTCATATCGGCGTTCAGAATCGTCGTCACCGCCCGGCCGTAGGAACTGTCGCCGCTCTCGCCGGCACGGGCCTCGAGTTCGGCGTACTCCTGCTGTTTCGCCGAGAGGTCGTCCTCGACGGATTCGAGGTCTTCCTGTAAGCCGCGCTTCTCCTCGCGGAGGTCTTCGACGACCTCCGTGATGGTCCCGCGGTTGGCCTCGGCTTTCTCCAGTTCGTTTTCGAGGTCCGAGAGTTCCGCGTCCAACTCCGGGAGTCGGTCCTCGGCGGCCTCGATTTCCTCGCGCTTCTCGCGTTCCTCCTTCGAGCGCCGTCTGGACTCGTCGAGAAGGCGGTCCTGCTCGCGCTGGAGGTCGTTGCGCTCGTCTTTGGCCTCCTGTATCGCCTCGCGTTTGGCCTCCAGAGCGTCGCGAACCTCCTCGTACTCGGTGTCGACGGCCTCGATTTCGGCCTCGACCTCCTCGAGTTCGATCTCCTTCTCCTGTACGTCGGCCTTCAGCGAGGATTTCTCGACTTTTTTGTTGCGGATGTCGGCTTCGAGGTCCTCGATTTTCTCCTGTTTGCGGTCGACTTGGACGAACGCCTGTCGCCGCTTGGCCTCGCTGTCTTCGATGCGCTCTTCTGCAGCCTCGACTTTGTCTTCGAGTCGCGCAATCTCGCCCTTTATCTCCTCGATTTCGCGTTTGATGGCGAGTTGTTCGTCCTCGCCCTTCCGTTCGATTTCGGCGTTGAGGTCCGCGAGGTCCTCCTCGAGACGGGTTACTTTCCCCTGCCGTTCGTCGAGTTCGCGCTGGAGGTCCTCCAGTTTGGCCGTTTTCTTTTCGCGTTTCTCGGTCGCGGCTTCGAACTCCTCGCGTTTGTCCTCGAGTTCCGCGGCCTTCTGATACCCTTCGTACTCGGCCTTCTCGTCTTTGAGGTCCTTGTACTCGAGCGCTGTCTCGCGTTCGTCTTCGAGTTGGTCCAGCCGCGTCTCCTTCTCTTCGATGCGGAGTTCCGCCTCGTCGACGCGCTCTTGGACCGTCTCCAGTTCCTCGAAGGCGTCGGCCTTCTTGGCGTCGAATTCGGCGACGCCGGCGATTTCGTCGATGATTTCCCGACGGTTACCGGCGGTCATCGTGATGATTTCGGTCACGTCCCCCTGCATCACGACGTTGTACCCTTCGGGTGTCACGCCCGCCTGCGCGAGCAAATCGCGAATGTCGGAGAGGTTCACCGACCGGCCGTTGAGGTAGTAATAGGAGTAGTAGGTGTCCTCGTCGGTCTGTTTGACCCGGCGGCGAATCGAAATCTCCTCGACATCGCCGACCTTCTCGGAGCCGGCGGCGGAGACGACCTGGTCTCGGGAGAGCGTCCCGTCGGCGTTGTCGAGGATGACCTCGACGGCGGCCTCGCGCTCGCCGGCGAAGCCGTCGTCGGCGTCGTCGTGGCCCGGATTGTAGATGAGGTCGGTCAGTTTGTCCGCGCGGATGCCCGAGGTACGGGCCAATCCGAGCGCGAACAGAATCGAGTCGATGATGTTGGACTTCCCGGAGCCGTTCGGACCGCTGATGGTGGTGAAGTCCTCGTAAAACGGGATTCGCGTCTTACGGCCGAAGCTCTTGAAGTTGTCGAGGACGAGCTCTTTGATGTGCATGGGGGCGCTCGTGGCGTCCCCGAATCAGGCGACGATGATGTCGTCGCCGGACTCGGAGTCCGCGTTGTCCTCCCCGTCGGCCTCCTCGCTGTTAACCTCGTCGGCCGACGCTTCCCCGTCGTCGGCCGCGTCCTCGGTTTGCTGCTCGGGCGTCTGCTCCTGTGCTTCGGCACGGGTCATCCGACCCTCGAGCACGTCGTTTTCGATGTTGACTTCGCTCTCGACGGCGTGGAGTCGCTCCTTGGTTTCGACCAACTCGTCGGTCAGCCCGTCGATGGTCGCTTCCAAATCACGCACCTTGGCCTCGAGTTCCTCCACTCGGTTCCCGGACATACCTCCATTGGGCGCCCCCGGACGTATAAAGGTGCGTCAGACATTGACAACAGTTCTGATACGTCGCGCGGGCGGCCCGCATCCGTTCGTTAGCCTAATGCATCCCCGCGAGTACGTACACCCAATGACCGCACAGACCGCCGAGCAACGTGACCTGACGGCCGTCATCGGGCTGGAGGTTCACGTCCAACTCGAGACGGACACGAAGATTTTCTGTGGCTGTTCGACCGACGCCGCCGACGACGAGGAGCCGAACACCCGAACCTGTCCCGTCTGTCTGGGACTGCCGGGGGCGCTACCGGTGCTCAACGAGGGGGCCGTCGAGGCCGCCGTGAAGGTGGGGAAGGCGCTCGATTCGGACATCCCCGAGGAAACCCGGTTCCACCGGAAGAACTACTACTACCCCGACCTGCCGAAGAACTTCCAGATAACGCAGTACGACGCGCCGGTGTGTGACGGCGGCGAACTCGAATTCTCAGTCGAGGGCGAACGCCGGAGCGTTCGCATCGAACGCGCCCACCTCGAGGAAGACCCCGGCAGTCTCCAACACGCCGGCGGCTCCATCGACACCGCCGAGTACACGCTCGTCGACTACAACCGCGCCGGGACGCCGCTGATGGAGATCGTCACCGCTCCGGACTTCCGCGGCGCCGAGGAGGCCCGGGCGTTCCTCGCGAAACTCACCGAGGTACTGGAGTATCTCGGCGTCTTCGACGCCACCCGGGACGGCAGTCTCCGCGTCGACGCCAACCTCTCTATCGTCGACGCGAGTGAGGTGGACGACGACGGCACGATTTCGACCGACGTACTCGAATCGGCCAACCGCACCGAAGTCAAGAACATCTCCAGTCACAAAGGCGCCGAGAAGGCACTCGCCTACGAGGAGACCCGCCAGAAGAACGCCATCCAGCGCGGCCGCGAAATCCAACAGGAGACGCGCCACTGGGACGAATCCCGAGGTATCACCGTCTCGATGCGTTCGAAGGAAGAAGAGAAGGATTACCGCTACTTCCGGGAGGCGGATTTGCCGCCGCTTCGCGTCTCCGACTGGAAGGCGAAAATCGACATCCCGGAACTCCCCGACGCTCGCCGCGAGCGGTTCCAAGCGGAGTACGGCCTCGATGCCGAATCGGCGTCGAAACTCACCTCCACGAAACAGGTCGCGGACTTCTACGAGCGCATCGCCGAGACGTTCGACGCCGGACTGGCGGCGACGTGGGTCGCCGACAACCTCCTCGGCGAGTTGAACTACCGCGACATGTCGATTACCGACATCGAGAGTCGTCTCGACGAGTTCGCGCGTCTCGTCGAGCTGGTCGACGACGACGAAATCACGACGAAAAACGCCGAGGAAATCGTCCTGCGACGGATGCTCGACGACGAACTCACGCCGGACGACATCGTCGACGAGGAAGGCCTCGGAAAGACCGACGAAGGCGCCGTCGAGTCGGCCGTGGAGTCCGCCATCGAGGCCAACCCCGACGCCGTCGAGGACTACCACGCCGGCGAGGACGGTGCGCTCAACTTCCTCGTCGGGCAGGTGATGCAGGAGACGGGCGGCAGCGCCGACCCCGGTACGGTCAACCAACTGCTTCGGGAGTCACTCGCCGAAAACTGATGAATCCCGGCGAACGCGTCGACCCGATGGCGGTTCGCTCGACGGCCGTCTCGGTGGCCAGCGACTACGCCTCGGCTGGCAGCGACTTCTCGTATCATCAGGCGGCGGCGATTCACCACCACGTCAACGAGACTATCAGCTACGTCCCCGACCCGCGCTCGCGGAACTACATCGCCCCGCCCGAGGAGACCCTGGAGACACGCGCCGGCGACTGTGACTGTCAGGCCGTCCTCGTCGCCTCGCTTTTGGAAGCCATCGGCGCGACGACGCGACTGGCGACCGTCGAAGCACCCGACGGGAGCCGACACATGCTCCCTGAGGTGTACCTCGCCGACGAGGGCGAAGACACCTCGATAATCGCCGACGACCTTGGAGATTTCTACGGCAGCCAGGGGTATTCGACGGGCTGGTTCAACTACGAGACGGATTCGAGTGGAATGGTGTGGTATCCGGCCGACACCGCGATGGGGTCCTACATCGGCGACCTCTCGGCGCTGTCGGATGCCGGCTACGTCGGCGATTACACCGACGGGTCGTGGTCGTGGTACTCCGTCGAGTACCACCACTACTGATTAGGGGTTCGAGCGGTGTTGCTGGCTCGGACACCGGTTGGAAGACGGCTCCGGCCCTACTGGTTGGGTACTGGCTTGAACACACCTCGTGACGTAGTGTTCTGTCGATGTTCGAGACACTGCTCACCGAGGGGGTCGTACTGGCGGAGGCGCTCGCGCCGCTTCAGAGCTCCCAGGCCGAACTGCTCGGCCGGATTCGGAACGACACGTTGTTGAGTGCGTCGCTGTGGGTGAACGTCGCGTTGGCCGGGTTGTCCGTCCTGTTGTTCGTGTACATGGGTCGGAACGTCCGCTCTCCGCGAGCGAAACTCATCTGGGGTGCGACGCTTTTGATACCGCTGGTCTCGCTGTCGAGCTATCTGGGATTGCTCTCGGGACTCACGGTCGGACTCATCGAGATGCCACTCGGGCACGCCCTCGAAGGGGAGGCAGTCCTCAGCCAGTGGGGTCGGTATCTGACGTGGGCGCTGTCGACGCCGTTGATTCTACTCGCGCTGGGGTTGCTCGCCGACGTGGACATCGGGGACCTGTTCGTCGTCATCGCCGCCGACATCGCGATGTGTCTGACCGGGCTCGCGGCGGCGTTGACCACGTCGTCGTACGCCTTCCGGTGGGCGTTCTACCTCGTCAGCTGTAGCTTCTTCGTCGTCGTCCTCTATGCCCTGCTGGCGGAGTGGCCGGCCGATGCCGAACGTGCGGGAACCGGCGAGGTGTTCGGCACGCTCCGGACGCTGACGGTCGTCCTCTGGCTCGGCTATCCGATAATCTGGGCGGTCGGCGTCGAGGGGTTCGCACTCGTACAATCCGTCG
This sequence comes from Natronomonas gomsonensis, assembly GCF_013391635.1. GTDB lineage: Archaea > Halobacteriota > Halobacteria > Halobacteriales > Haloarculaceae > Natronomonas > Natronomonas gomsonensis_A. Next base: position 1,273,929 of record NZ_JACAWU010000001.1, read on the forward strand.
GCATCACGTCGTGGGGGTACTCGGCACTCGACGTGCTCGCGAAGTACGTCTTCGCGTACATCCTCCTGCGGTGGGTCGCCGATAATCAAGACACTATCGAGCGGGTGAGCGCCGGTACGGTAGACGCAGGGACACCGGCCGACGACTGACGACGCTTCGGGTTCGGTGGATGCTCAGTCGCTTTCGGCGTTGTCGACGTTTTCTCCCATCCTCGCGACGGGGTTGTCGGGGTCCTCGACGCGCGGGTCGAGCGCCAACAGCACTCCCAACAGCACCGCGGCGACGACTTCCAGCGTCTTCGAGACGACGGCCAGCGTCACCTGTCCCGGTTGGTCTGCGCCGGTGAACATACCGACGAGCGGGTCGATGTAGTGCGAGGAGACGACTTCGCCGAGTCCTCCGTGGCTGTGGTCGGTCGCCGTTACCTCGCCGGCGCCGGAGAGGCCGTGTTCGAGGACGGAGTGCCACGCCAGCCACCCGACGACGAAGACGACCATCACGCCGATGCCGAGGACGTACGCCCGGCGGTAGTCGATGGCGCCGGCGGCTGTCGCGAGGATGCCGGCGAGGATGGCAAGCCCGGCCAGCGTGAACAGCCACGGTTCCGGCTGGGACAGTGCCTGCTCGCCCGCGAAGTACTGTCCCAGCAGGCCGGCCCGGCCGAGGCGTGCCAGCTCGGCGACGCCGACGACGAGGTGGATGACTGCGACGGCGCCGACGACCTGCAGCGCCCCGAAGCGGAGTTTCCGTGCGGTGGACTCCTCCATGTGCGCTCGTCGGGACTACGCGAGCAAGAGGGTGCCGGTCCGGAAAGCGACCCACTCGGACTCCACCCGCGTGCGTGGCGCGCGCCGCGCACACGCTCAGACGCCCGCAGGCACCTCCTAACGCGGTTTTATGGCTGTTACGACGAAAGGTTGAAACCCCGAGTCGGCGTACCCCGAGGTACTCGTGGAACTCATCGTCACCGAAAAGGACAACGCCGCACGGCGTATCGCCGACATCCTCTCCGACGGCGGCGCGTCCGCCGAGCGCCGAAACGGCGTCAACGTTTATCGCTGGGGCGACAAGCGCTGTGTCGGCCTCTCGGGACACGTCGTCGGCGTCGACTTCCCCGCCGAATACGCCGACTGGCGGGACGTCCAACCCGCGGAGTTGGTCGACGCCGACGTGGTCAAGACGCCGACACAGGAGAACATCGTCCGGACGCTGCAGTCGCTGGCCGAAGACTGCGACGAAGCGGTCATCGCCACCGACTACGACCGCGAGGGCGAACTCATCGGCAAGGAGGCCTTCGAACTCATCGAGGAGGTCGCAGACGTACCCATCTCGCGGGTTCGGTTCTCCTCGATTACTGAAAACGAGGTGAAAAACGCCTTCGCTGACCCCGACGACCTCGATTTCGACCTCGCGGCCGCCGGGGAGGCCAGACAGGTCGTCGACCTGCTGTGGGGGGCCGCACTCACTCGATTCCTCTCGCTTTCGGCCAAGCAGCTGGGTGAGGACTTCATTTCCGTCGGCCGGGTGCAGTCGCCGACGCTGAAGCTCATCGTCGACCGCGAACGCGAGATTCAGGCGTTCGACCCCGACGACTACTGGGAGCTGTTCGCCGACCTCCTGAAGAGCGAGGAGCGCTTCGAGGCCCAGTACTTCTACAAGGAGGACGGCACCGAAAACGAGCGCGTCTGGGACGAAAGCGACGCCGAGGCGGCCTTCGAGCAACTGCAGGGCGCCCGCGAGGCCATCGTCGAGTCGGTCAATCGACGCCGCCGAACCGACGACCCGCCGGAGCCGTTCAACACCACCCAGTACATCCGTGCCGCCGGCTCTATCGGTCTCTCCGCCCAGAAGGCGATGAGCGTCGCCGAGGAACTGTACACCGCCGGCTACATCACCTACCCGAGGACGGACAACACCGTCTATCCCGATGACCTCGACCCCTCGGACCTTCTGGAGTCGTTCGTCGGCCATCACCCCTTCTCGGAGGACGCCCAGTCGCTGCTCGATGCCGGCGACATCGAACCGACGGCGGGCGACGAAGAGACGACCGACCACCCGCCCATCCATCCGACCGGCGAGATTCCCGGAAAGCAGGACCTCTCCGACGACGAGTGGAACGTGTACGAACTCGTCGTTCGTCGCTTCTTCGCGACGGTCGCCGACCCCGCCGAGTGGGAGCACCTCAAGGTCGTCGCCGACGCCAACGGCTGTCTGCTGAAGGCCAACGGCAAGCGCCTCGTCGAGGCCGGCTACCACGAGGTGTACCCCTATGGTTCGACGAGCGAGAACTACGTTCCCGACGTCGAGGAGGGGGAAGTCCTCGACATCGAGGACGCTCGCATCGAGGCCAAACAGACCCAACCGCCCCGTCGTCGGGGCCAGTCGCGGCTCATCGAGACGATGGAAGACTTGGGTCTCGGGACGAAGGCTACCCGCCACAACACCCTCCAGAAACTGTACGACCGCGGCTACATCGAGGGCGACCCACCGCGGCCGACCAAACTCGCGATGGCCGTCGTCGAGGCCGCCGAGGAGTTCGCCGACCGCATCGTCGACGAGGAGATGACCGCCCAACTCGAAGCCGACATGCGGGCTATCGCCGATGGCGAGAAGGACTACGACGAGGTGACCGCCGAATCCCGCGAGATGCTGGCGGTCATCTTCGAGGAACTCCACGACTCCCGGGAGGAAATCGGCGAACACCTCCGAGAGTCGATGAAGGCAGACCGGACGCTCGGGCCGTGCCCGGAGTGCGGCGATGACCTCCTTGTTCGGCGGTCCCGTCGAGGGTCGTACTTCGTCGGCTGTGACGGCTTCCCGGAGTGTCGGTACACTCTGCCGCTGCCGAGTCAGGGCGAACCGACCGTCCTCGACGAACGCTGTGAGGAACACGACCTCCGTCACGTGAAGATGCTCGCCGGTCGCAACACGTTCGTCCACGGCTGTCCGCGCTGTAAGGCCGAGGAAGCCGACGAGGCCGACGACGAGATAATCGGTTCGTGCCCCGAATGTGGCGAGGAACACGGCGGCGAACTCGCCATCAAGCAACTCCGTTCGGGGTCGCGACTCGTCGGGTGCACCCGGTATCCGGAGTGTGAGTACTCGTTGCCGCTGCCCCGGCGTGGCGACATCGTCGTCACCGACGAGCAGTGTGAGGAACACGGCCTGCCGCATCTCCACATCGTCGACGGCGAGGACGACGACGACCCCTGGGAGTTGGGCTGTCCCATCTGCAACTTCGAGGAGTATCAGGAGCGACAGGCGGTGTCGGCCGTCGAGGACCTCGATGGAATCGGCGAGAAGACCGCCGCAAAACTCGCTGATGCGGGCATCGAGTCGCTGGAGGACCTCCGGGGTGCCGACGCCGAGGTCGTCGCGGGAGAGGTACAGGGCGTCTCCGCCGACCGGGTTCGGAAGTGGCAGGCCCAGGCCAACGCCGGCGTCGCGGCCGACTGAGCGGACGATTCAGCGGTCGATACAGGCCACGAACTTATTGGTGCTCGTTGGCAACATGTGCGAGAACGGGGTATGTGGGAATCGATACGCGATGAACGAGGGCAGATGATAGTCGTTGCGGGACTGCTGATAGCGGTGCTTCTGGTCGGCCTCGCCCTCGTGGTCAACGGCGCCATCTACACGGAGAACCTCTCGTCGCGGGAGGTAGAGGGCTCCTCACAGGCGCTCGCGGACGACCCTCCGACGACCGAACGACTCACCCGGTCGATGCAGGAGGCGAACTACAACAGCGACACCGCCAGTTACGTCGAGCGTCGCTCGACGATTCGACAGAACGTCTCGACGTGGAACCAACACCAGGGAGCGTCGAGCGCCCAAAACGGGCGGTTTGCCTCCTCCGAGGTGGCGGCGATGCAGAACGGGACGCGAATTTCGCAGGACGAATATGGCGATTTCATGCCTGCTGAAAAGTCGTTGTTGGATGAGGTTACAACATTGGCCGGCGATTTCCGAATTGATCCTCTTGGACTCGGAGATAAAAAGAATTGGATTATTACTAACCAGACGTCGGTTCGTGCCTTTGAGATGACTATCGACCGAACTGAACTTGCCGACAAAAACCCTACCCTGCTAGCTGCACTTATCAATCCACTGGATGCGGCGCTAACTGGTAGCACCGTTTTCTGGGTCGAAACGGACACTAACCCTGACGACGACGATTTTGAACGTGTGTATCTGTTAGATGATGGTAATAATGTATCAGCGACTGTTGTCTCCTTTGATGGCGGTACTGGTACCGTTGAGGGAGAATGCTCGGCTCGCGGCACTAACGTCACGCTTAGATTGACTGGGGGCAAAATGATTGGCGAGAATGGGTCGGTTGATTGTCCGGTCCTGGATTCGGTCATCGACGATGGTCAACAGAATGTTTACTTCGCCGGTGGTGACGAGGTTGAAGGAACCTACCAACTCATCGTCGATAAGCCTGAAGAACAGTTCCGTGACGGTTTGGAGAACAAATATGGCTCTTTCTTAGATGGTGTACTTGATGCTCTCGTCGACTTGCTATTGGCTCTTATTGGTGGAAGCCTTGAGGATGACGACATCTATCATGACAACCCCAGCTCAGGGCACCCCTACACAACTACGGCCGTCTACGACACCTCCGTCGAGATGACGTACCAGACCGACCGGATGCGGTTCACGCGGAACCTGACGGTGGCACCGGAGTCGTCCGGACTGCCGTAATTCTCACAGGCGGCGTCTGCCGAGTAAAGCGAGGTGTTTTTAGCCGCCCGCGGGTTTCGAGAGGGTATGAGCGCGCCTTGGGCGAACTGGGACCACATCGTCAAAATCGACCCCGACAAGACGCTCGTGGACGGCGAGACGTTCGAGGACGTGTGTGCGACCGGGACCGACGCCATCGAAATCGGCGGGACGACAGGGATGACCGAAGAGAAGATGGCTCGTGTCGTCGAGGCGACCGCGGCCTACGACATTCCCGTCTACATCGAACCGTCGAACGTCGGGTCGGTCGTCCACCGCGAGGGACTCGACGGCTACTTCATCCCCATCGTGTTGAACGCGGGTGACGTGTTCTGGACGACCGGCGCCCACAAGGAGTGGGCTCGCCTCGACACCGACATCGACTGGGACCGTACGTTCACCGAGGCGTACATCGTTCTCAACCCCGACTCCTCGGTCGCCGAGTACACCGAGGCGGACTGCAATCTCGATGCCGACGAGGTGGCGGCCTACGCCGAAGTCGCCGAGCAGATGTTCGGACAGGAAATCATCTACATCGAGTACTCGGGGACGCTCGGCGACCCCGATATCGTCCGGGCGGCGACGGACGCAGTCGAGGATGCGACGGTGTTCTACGGCGGTGGCGTCGGCGACTACGACGCCGCCTACGAGATGGGGAAGTGTGCCGACACCGTCATCGTCGGCGATTTGGTCCACGACGAGGGCGTCGACGCGGTTCGAGAGACCGTTCGGGGTGCCAAAGACGGTAGCGCCGAAGGGAGCGACGGCGCTTGAGGGGTCGGTCCTCTCGCCGACGTGTCTTCGAACGGTCACGGACGGACTTATCATCTTTGCGGCAAAAAGACCTGTATCGATGAGCGTCATCGCCGAATACGCGGTTCGGTCCGACGAACTCGCGTTGGGTGAGACTCTCGGTACCGTCTCCGGGGTCGAACTCGATGTCGAGCGGTCGTACGCGACCGAACCGACGAAACCGATTCTGTTCGTCTGGGCGACGGTCGCCGACGTTGCGGCGTTCGATGCGGCGCTGGAATCGGACCCGACGGTCGGCGAGTTCGAGGTGTTGAGCGAGGTCGACGGTGACTGCCTGTATCGCATCGCCACGACCGACCGAATCGGCGTGGCGCTGTATCCAGCGTGGGTCGAGTTGGGCGCCGAGCGTCTGGAAGCCCGCTACGCTGACGGGTGGTGGCACGCACGGACTCGGTTTCCCGGCCGTGAGGCGTTTTCGGCGTACCGGCAGTACCTCGAGGACAACGGCGTCGAGTTTCGTCTCGAACGGATTTACGGGTCGACACAGCGGGACGACGGCGCTCGGGCGCTCACCGAGGAACAACGGGAAACGCTGGAACTCGCCCACGAACTGGGGTACTTCGACGTTCCACGCTCGGCGACGACGACGGACCTCGCGGCGGAACTCGGCGTCTCCAATCAGGCGGTGTCCGAACGGCTTCGCCGAGGATACGCCCGTCTCGTCGAGGAGACCATCGACTGACCGGTTCGCTCTCGACTACGGCGGTCGACGGGACGGCTTCGCTCGACGTTTGTGGCTCACGCCTCGGTATAACCGTGTATTTATTATGTAGGTGAACGTGTATGTGGTACTGTTGGTCATGACTCTGTATCCCACGGAACAGTGGTTGGACGAGTACGGACGCCTGCTCGACGAGAGCGATGCCCTCGATGAACTCGCTGGTAACTGGGGTCGCGGCTTCAACGGTGACATCATGCTCGTCATCTCCGAGTTACCACTCGAAGAGACGACGCTCGCTGAACTCCCCGAACAGGCTCTCGCCGGCATTCCGGAGGACGTACGCGAGGGAATCGGTGACGTGACGCTCGCGGACGCTCCGGAGACGTTCGGCGAGGCGCTGCGGCCGTCGTTGCCCGCACAGGTGCAGGAACTGCTGTATCAACTCGAAGAGAACGTCACCGACGGCACGCTTTATGCCTACATCGGTTTGGAGGGTGGTGACTGCACCGGCGTCGAGGTCGTCGACAGTCCCGAAGAACACGACGTCGGATTCGAGGTCAGCGCACCTTACAGCACGTGGCGGCAAATCGTCGACGGCCGCCCGGTCGCGTCGGCGCTTCTGACCGGCGACCTCGACGTGACCGGCAACCACGTCCGGCAGGTGCGGTACTCGGCGATGTTCCAACTGCTCGGTCACATCGCTGCCGACGTGGAGACGACTCATCTCTTCGAGGGGGACCGTTCGTCGCCGGCGACGGCGCTCGTCGACGAGGCCGTCCGACAGCCGGCGTTCATCCAGCGAACCGCCGAACGGCAGGTCTCCCGGACGCTGAACCTGCTGTAGATACGGGGTCGTCCGGATTGTGACCGACCCACTGGACGGCTCGTTCCGTGGGCGAGTCGAAAAGTGGGACTTAAAGGGTCGGCCGCCCCACTCGCGGGTATGGAGAACCGTACGTACACGGCGGACGCCGAGCCCGGCGATGAGGTCACTGTCGCCGGCTGGGTCCACGAAATTCGGGACCTCGGTGGCATCGCGTTCCTCATTCTGCGCGATACCTCCGGCCGGATTCAGGTGAAGTTCGAGAAAGACGAGATGGACGAGGAGCTAGTCGAGACGGGGCTCGGCGCCTCCCGTGAGTCGGTCGTCTCGGTGACCGGGAGCGTCGAGGAAGAGCCTCGCGCGCCGACCGGCGTCGAGGTCACGCCCGAATCGGTCGAGGTAATCTCGGAGGCCGATACGGAACTGCCGCTCGACCCATCCGGAAAGGTCGATGCCGAACTGTCCACGCGCCTCGACAACCGGACGCTCGACCTCCGCCGCGAGGAGGGACAGGCCATCTTCGAGATTCGCGCCGAGGTCATGCGTGCGGTCCGGGAGGCGTTCCGCGAGGCCGACGCCACCGAAATCAACACGCCGAAAATCGTCGCGACGGGCACGGAGGGCGGCACCGAGCTGTTCCCCATCACCTACTTCGGGCAGGAGGCGTTCATGAACCAGAGCCCACAGCTGTTCAAACAGCTCGTCGCCGGCTCGAACCTCGAACGCGTCTTCGAAATCGGCCCCATCTTCCGCGCCGAGGAACACAACACGCCCCGACACCTCAACGAGGCGACCTCCATCGACTTCGAGGGCGCTTTCTGTGACCACACCGACGCGATGGACGTCTGTGAGTCCGTCGTCGTCGCCGCCTACGAGGCTGTCGCGAAGAACTGCCAGCGGCAACTCGAAGCGCTCGACCTCGAAGCGGAGTTCGAGCCGCCGGAGACGCCGTTCCCCCGCCTGAGCTACGAGGAGGCAATCGAGCGCATCAACGCCACCGGGGAACTCGACGAGCAGTTGGTGTGGGGCGACGACCTCCCCACCGAGGGCGAGAAGGCGCTCGGCGACGACGTCGGCGGCCACTACTTCATCACCGACTGGCCCGCCGAAATCAAGCCGTTCTACATCATGGACCACGACGACGGCGAGTTGTCGACGGGCTTCGACATGATGCACCCGCGGATGGAACTCGTCTCCGGCGGCCAGCGTGAACACCGCCGTGACCACCTCATCGAAGGGTTCGAACAGCAGGGGCTCGACCCCGAGGCCTTCGAGTACTACACGAAGATGTTCGACTACGGCATGCCGCCCCACGCCGGCTGGGGGCTCGGCGCCGAGCGACTCATCATGACGATGCTGGACCTCTCGAACATTCGAGAGGCCGTACTCTTCCCGCGAGATCGCCAACGTCTGAGCCCGTAGACGACGGCGCGTCTGTCGAACACACCGCTTTTTCGCACCTACCGTGAGCCGACGATGAACTCCGGAGCGAAGACGAGGAGACCGAGTAGCGTCACGAACACGAACATCGCCGCGATTCGAAAGCCGCCTGCCGTCCGCCGTCGCTCCGATGGAAGGGATTCGGCGATTCCCGACAGCGCCAACCCGACCGCAAAGAAGAGCTCGTGTGCCGTCGATGAATCGCCGAGTACCCCGAAGTACACGTAGCTACTCAGAAAGAGCAACGACCCGGCGAACATGACCGCGGCACTCCATCGCCCGGACGGCTCGCTGAACAGGACGGCTTCGATTCTGGAGGGCATCGGTCTGCGTATCTGCTGGAACGGGTAAATAACTGGGTATCGGCGGGGCCGCCCTCGACGACTACAGCAACAGCACCGCGAGCGCGCCGAGCAGCGTCATCACGATGAGGAAGACGCTGGTTCCCATCGACACCTGAAGGTCGATGGTTTCCGGACGGCCGCCGTTCGGCCGGGTATCGGCTTCGATGCCTGGCAGTCGCTTCGCCGTCGTGTAGGCGAAGTGCTGTGGGTCGCTGCCGACGCGGAGCGCCCCGCTTGCGGCGGCGACGGCGACGCGGTCGACGGCCGCCCACGTCTCGGTGACGGCGACGACGAGCGCCCGGCCGCCGTAGAAGACGGCGGGATTGAGCACGCGGTCGACATCTGGAATCCACGTCAGCCGCGAGAGGACGTTCTTCAGCGAGAAGAAGCCGACGAAGCCGGCGACGCCCAGAACGACGCCCTCGACGACGTGGTCGACGGTGTAGGTGGTGTACTCCGCGGTCACCACGTCGGTGTACGGCAGGAGTTCGAAGAGGACGCCGGGCAGCAGCCCGAAGGCGAGACAGAGGCTCCCGACCGCCAGCATCGGGGCGGCCTGTCCGACCTTCGCGTCGTCGGGGTCGATATTCGCCGGGCCGTGGAAGAAGACGTAGTAGCCCAACTTGATGAACGACATGAACGTCCCGACGCCACCGATGATGAGCATCCACCACAGCAGGTCCTCGCCGCCGAGGAACATGCTCTTCGAGCCGATGACGAAGGTGTCCATGCTGTAGTGGGCCTCGGCGATGACGATACCCTTGCTGACGAAGCCGTTGAAGCCCGGAACCCCCGAGATGGCCGCCGCGCCGAACAGATACGAGATGAACGTGACGGGCATCACCTTCCAGAGGCCGCCGACCTCGGTGATGTCCTCGATGCCGGTCCGGTAGATGACGACGCCGATGGACATGAACAGCAGCGCCTTGTAGAGGATGTGGTTGAAGATGTGGCCGAAGGCGCCGGCGGTCGCCAACTCCGAGGTGATGCCGACGCCGGCGACCATGTAGCCGACCTGCGAGATGATGTGATACGACAGGAGTCGGCGCATGTCCTCCTGTAACAGCGCCATCGACGCGCCGAAGACGGCCATCGCCCCGCCCATGTAGGCGATCCAGAGGTGGCCCTCGGGGAACGCCCGGAACATCGCGTAGACGCCGGTCTTCGTCGTGTACACACAGAGGAAGACGCTGGCGGCGATGTGAGGGCTGGGATAGGTGTCCGGGAGCCACGTGTGCAGGCCGATGAAACCGACGTTGACGCCGATGCCGACGGCCATCAGGATTGGCGCGACGGGGCCGACGACGCCCGTCGCCGCACTGAAGAGGAACGAGCCAACCTCGACGTACTGCCAGACGACGGCGCCGAGCACTATCGTGCCGCCGATGCCATGGGCCAACGCGTACCGGAAGCCAGTCCGGACGGCGCGGCCGCCGTAGTGCCACACTAACAGCGTGCTGGTGACGGCCATCAACTCCCAGAAGAACACGAGCGTCAGCCAATCGCCGGCGAAGACGGCGCCGAGACTCGTGCCGACGTAGCCGAGGGCGGCGGCGGTCTGTTTACCGTCTGCCTCGCTCGAATACGAATACAGCACTGCCGCGGCGCCGATGAGACCGAAGATGAGGCCCATCAGTCGCGAGAAGTCGTCGACCTGATACAGCACCGTCTCGAAGCCGAACAACTGCCCCGCGATGAGCGTGCCGTCGGGCACCAGCAGGGCGCCGACTGCGACGCCGGCGGTGGCGAGGAAGCCGACCGCGTGGCCGACTTTTCGTGGCGCGACGGCGGCGATTGCGGCCGCGATGAGGACCGGAACGAACGGCGGGATACTCTCTATCATTAGAGCGTCACCCCCGCGAGTACCGCCGAGACGATGCCGTCGATGAGTCGCAGGAACACCGCCGCGTGCGGAACGAGGCCGAGGACGACCGACCCCGTCATCGCCGCGAGGATGGGGCCGAGCATGAACCACGTGCTCTCGCCGCCGAACCAACCGCTCCGAGTCCACCCGCTCGGCGGCGGGCCGCCGTGGTGGTGTTCGTCGTGATGGTCCTCGGTGCCGTGGTGGTCCTCAGGGGTGTGGTCGTCAGCGTCGTCGCCTTCGTCCCCCTCGTCGACGGTGTGGTCGCTGGGATTCTGGTCGACAGCGTACTCGCCGTCGACGAGCGGTGCGGGTTCGCTGTAATCTCGTTTCTCCGTCCCGCTGAAGTCAGGTCGACCGAGTTCCTCGGGGTCGACGTCCAGGTCGTCTTCCGCCTCGTCGTCCTCGTCCTCCGGGCGGCCGCCGTCCGGCCGGGCCAGCGAGGCGCGTTCCGTGCCGCCGAGGGGATTCTCGACGAGCGGCTTGGCGTCGTGGGCGTCCTCGCTCTCGAAGAATGCCTGATAGACGACCGGCCAGAAGTACGCGATGTTGAGGACTCCCGAAAGCAACAGCGCACCCGCGAAGACGTAGTTGCCGACGGAGACGGTGCCGACGAGTAGGTAGAACTTGCTGACGAAGCCGGCCACCAGCGGGATGCCGGCCATGCCGGCGGCGGCGACGGCGAAAGCCGCCATCGTCAGCGGCATCCGTTTGCCGATGCCGGCCATGTCGCTGATGTCGTCGGTGTGCGTCTCGACGTGGATGATGCCCGCACAGAAGAACAGGGTGAGTTTCATGAAGGCGTGGGCGGGGATGTGCAGCAGACCGCCGGTGATTGCGTCCGGGTGGAGTATCGACAGTCCGAGTACGATGTAGGAAAGTTGGCTCACCGTCGAGTACGCCAGTCTTCGCTTGAGGTTGTCCTTCCGGAGGGCGATGACGCTCGCCGCCACCAGCGTGATGGCGGCGACCGACCCCAACGCGAGTCCCACGCCGAGGTCGGCGACGGCTTCGGGGCCGTACACGTCCAAGACGACCCGGGAGATGCCGAAGACGCCGGATTTGACGACGGCGACGGCGTGGAGCAGTCCGGAGACGGGCGTCGGTGCGACCATCGCGTCGGGGAGCCAGGAGTGCAGTGGCATGAGGCCGGCCTTGACGCCGAACCCGGCCGCGAGCAGGGCGAAGGCGCCGCGTGCGAACGTCGGGTCGGCGGTCGCGAGTGCGTCGATGCCGCCCGGCGTGAACGCGACAGTGCCGGCCAGCCAGTAGACGGCGGCCGTCCCGGCCAACACGGCGACGCCGCCGCCGAAGGTGTAGGCGAGGTATTTTCGGCCGGCTTTGCGTGCCTCCTCGGTCTCGTCGTGGGCGACGAGCGGGTACGTCGCCGCGGTCAGCACTTCGTAGAAGACGAACAACACGAGCAGGTTCGAGGCGAAGGCGATGCCGACGGCGGCACTGAGGCTCATCGCGAACGACGCGAAGTACCGCGTCTGGCTGTGTTCGCCCAACCCGCGCATGTAGCCGATGCTGTACAGCGACGTGATTATCCACAGCAGACTCGCGAGCGTCCCGAACAGCAGTCCGAGCGCGTCCGCACGCAACTCGAAGGGAATGTCGATGACGAACGAACCCAGCGACCAGACGTAGACGTCGCCGGCGAGGACGCCGGGAACCATGCTGGCGATGATGCCGAACTTCCCCAACGCGACGGCGAGCGTCACGCCTTCCCGGACGTTGGGGCGACGATGCGCCGCGAGGATGGCGAACGTTCCGACGACGGATATCAGGACGGCCGCGATGGGCCGTGGGTCTACGACTTCAGTCATTGGGAGAACACCTCCGAGAGAACGGGTTCGAGAAGCGTTTCGAAGCCACTCGTCGCGAAGCCGAGGGCGACGACGACGAGGGCGGTGAGGACGACGACCGCGACCATGCCGACCGAGACGGCCTCGGGGGCGCGGCTGTCGATTCGGTCCTCCTCGGACTCGTCGCCGCCGTCGGCGACCGCTTCGGTGTCACCCGGCGCCGGCGTCGGTGCGCTACCGGGGTCGGCGAAGTACAGTCGTTCGAGCAGTCGGGCGACGTACACCAGCGTGAACAGCGTGCTGAGGAAGACGACGACCGCGACGGGCCACGCTTCCGCACGCACCGCGCCCAGGGCGACGTACCACTTCCCGAGGAAGCCGATGGATGGCGGAACGCCGACGAGCGCGAACCCGAGGACGCCCAGTGCGGCCGCGACGACCGGCGAGCGGTAGCCGAGGCGGGCGTAGTCGTCGACGGTCCGGGCACCGTGTCGGGCCGCGAGGATGGCGGCCGCAGCGAAGAGGCCGCCCTTCATCAGTCCGTGGCCGACGAGGTGGATGACGCCGCCGAGGACGGAATCCGGCGTCGCAAGTGCGAAGGCGGCGACGACGAGACCGAACTGTGCGACCGAGGAGTAGGCGAACATCCGCTTGACCTCCGATTGGACGGCCGCGAGGGCGCTGCCTGCGAGGATGCTGACCGTCGCCAGCGCGAGCAAGCCGTCCTGTGCGAGGGGGACGGCATCGAAGAAGTCGACGGTGAACACCGTCAGTACGACCCGACCGAGGGCGTAGGCGTACACCGTTGACGCCAACGCAGCGATGAACACGGTCACCGTATCCGGCGCGTAGGTGTAGGCGTCCGGTTGCCACGTGTGCAGCGGGAAGATGGCGGCTTTCAGCGCCAGTCCGACGGCGATGAAGCCGAACGAGGCGAGGACCACGCGAGAGCCACCGGGTGTGGTGTAAATGTCCGCGAGTTGCGCCGAGAGGTCGACCATGTTGAGCGTCCCGGTCGCGATGAGCGCGTAGCCGACGCCGATGAGGAACAGCGAGGCGCCGGTCGTTCCCAACAGCAGGTACTTCAGCGCCGCGATGGCCGACTCACCGGACCGGTCGGCGGCGACGAGTGCGTACGTCGCCAACCCCGTGATTTCGAGGAACACGAACATGTTGAACAGGTCGCCGGTAATCGAGATGCCCATCAGGCCACCGACACACAGCAGGTAGGCGCTGTAGAAACTGTTGCGCCGCGGGCCGGCGCTGCGGGCGAAGGCGACGACGCCGAGCGAGACGACGGCGACCAGCGCGACGATGGGCGCCGAGAGGCCGTCACCGACCAACTCGATGCCGTACGGTGCGGGGTAGCCGCCGACCTCGTGGACGAGACGTCCGTCGAGGTACACCGACCGAAGCAGTATGGCGGCCAGTCCGGTCTCGATGAGGGCGGCGACGGTTGCGACGGGCCAGCCGGTTTCGGTACTCCAGAGGCTCAGGAGTAGCGGCGCGACGGCCGCGACGATGGGCACCGCGATGAGCAGCGGGAGGACGATATCAGTCATCGGACACCTCCCGGAGGACGGCCTCGTCGAGGGTGCCGTACTCCCCGTAGATGCGGACGATGAGCGCCAAGGCGACGGCGGTGAGGCTGACGCCGACGACGATGGCGGTCAGGACGATGACGTGCGGCAACGGGCTGACGTAGGGGCCGCCGCCTCCCTCCGAGGGAACGATGGGAACCGAGCCGTCGACGACGTACGCCGAGGCGATGAAAAACAGGAAGACAGCGCTCTGAAACAGGTTCAGCCCGATGACCTTCTTGACGAGGTTGGCGTTGGCTATCATCATGTAAATCCCGGTGACCATCAGCAGGATGAACGCCGCGTAGGCCCACCGAGTGGCGAGTAACTCTATCATTCCACGTCACCTCCGGGGCCGGCGGCCGTCAGGAAGAACAGCCCCATGATGACGCCGGCGACGATGAGTGCGATGCCGCCGATTTCGACGGCTTCGATGCCGTATTTGGCAGCGTCCTCCAGCGGGTACAGCCCGTATTCGAGGAACGCACCGCCCAGGACGACGCTTCCAAGTCCGATGGCGGCGAAGATGAGCAACCCGAGACTCGCGACGAGCGTCACCGCCTTCGTGCCGAGCCACCGCCGAGTCGGGTCGATGCCGAAGGCGAAGGCGAGCATCAACACGACGACGCCGATCAGCGCGCCGCCTTGGAAGCCGCCACCCGGCGAATCGGCGCCGTGGAAGGTGATGTACAGCCCGAACGTGAGCACGAACGGCGTCACGACGCGGACGGTGCTCATGATGACCTCGCTTTCGGTGTAGGCACGCTGCGGCGCCACGATCGATTCCTCGGCATCGGCGTCGCCGTTCGCCCCAGACTCCGGCGCCGTCTCGTTGTCCGCGTCGCTCATGTGAACACCTCCCGTTGCAGGACGACGAGAACCGCCACCCCGGCGGCGAAGACGACGGTCGCTTCGCCGAACGTGTCGAATCCACGGTAGGCCGCCAGCACGGCGGTGACGGTGTTCTCGACGCCAGTTTCGGCGTACGACTGTGTGAGGTAGTGGCCGGTGACCGCATCGTAACTGAGAATCGGCGAGTTCGGGTCGCCGACGGCCGGCAGGTCGGGCAGCGTCAATCCGAAGACGACGGCGAGAGCGCCGCAGGCAAGCGCTGCTCGCGGGTCGAGGCGTTCGAAGGTCCGTTCGCCACCCGGTCGCACCGTCTTCACGATGGTCAGAAGCAACAGGATGGTCGTCACGCCGGCGCCGATGACGGCTTCGGTGAGTCCAACGTCCGGCGCCAACAGCAGGGTGTACAGCAGCGCCATCCCGAGGCTGTAGGCGGCGAAGACGATGATGGCAGCGAGCACGTCCCGCAGCAGCGCCGTCGCGACGCCCGTCAGGATGACGAATATGACCAACGCGTAGGCGACGTACTCCATCATCGGTCTTCCCTCCAGGGTTCGATGTCCTGTTCGTGTGCGGCGCGGGCGACCGCGTGTGCGGCCGTCGGGTTCGTGATGAAGATGAACACCAACAGGAGCACGGTCTTGAGGGTCGATATCTCCAGTCCGAGCGTGAGTGCGACGGCGACGAGCGTCAGGCCCGCACCGAGGGTGTCGGCCTGACTGGCGGTGTGGGCGCGGGAGTAGATGTCCGGCAGGCGGATGACGCCGACTGCGGCGACGAGCGTGAAGAACAGACCGCCGCCGAGGAAGATGATGACGGCGATTTCGGTCGGCGTCACGTCACATCACCCCTCCGCGCTCGACGGTGAACTTCGAGATGGCGACGGCCATCAGGAAGTTCAACAGCGCGTACACCAGTGCGATGTCGAGGAAGTACGGTACGTCCAGGGCGGCCGACAACAGCGCGAGAATGACGACGGTGTTCGTCCCGATGACGTTCACCGCGAGCACGCGGTCCTGCATCGTCGGTCCACGAACGGCTCGATACAGCACCGCGATTACGAGGACGACGAACACCGCGGCGGCGCCGAGGAGGATGTCGTTGACCATCAGTCCTCCTCACCTCCGTTCTCGGTGACCGTGTCGAGTATTCGGCAGTCGTCGCGCTCCCGCGGCGTCGAGATGCCGGCGGCGCCCCGGCCGTAAAAGACGAACCGAACCGCCCGTTCGAGGGACCCGTCGAACAGTCCCTCTCGGGCGGCCGGGATGAGCGAGTGGACCATGAAGTCCTGTCCGCGGACCCGGACGGTGAGCGTCCCCGGCGTGAGCGTGATGCTGTTTGCCAGCGTCGTCACCGGCATCCCACCCCAGACGGCCGAGCGAACCTCGACCGTCCGTGGTTCGATTGGCATCTTCGGATGCAGGACGACGTACGCCACGAGGAGGTTCGATACGACGATTTCGTAGACCAGATACGGGACGAAGATGGCGAGTCGAACGAGCCGTTTGGCGATGACGCCGAGGCGCATCCGGTCGCTGAAGGCGATGCGGTGTAGCAGCGCGGCAACGACCGTCGCCGAGATGACGCCGGTAACGAGGTCGAATTGCGAGAGGGTGAGTCCGCTGAGGAGTTGATAGAACAGAAACGAGACGCCGAACAGCGTGGCGAACTGCAGCAGGCCACCGCGTCGGAGGAGTTGACCGCGGCGGGTCGGTCGGTCGACCGGCGCTTCCTCGACTGTCAGTCCCGCCTCGACGAGGGCGACCTCCATCGGACGCAACAGAGGGACGTTGCCGCCCGGGCTGTACTCCGGGTCGACGACGACGCGCTCGACGCCGTGGCTTCGGGCGTAGTCGGCGAGAACGCGAGCGTAATCGTCGGGGCCGAAGAGGTACTCGTCGGCGCCGACGATGGCCGTCTCGATTTGGAGATTGGACGCCTCGTCGTCGGCGTCTTCCTCCGCCCAGACGGTCGCCCGTTCGAGCAGTTCCTCGAGTTCGGCTTTCCCGTCGGCGCTGGTGTCGCCGATGGCGCTGGATGCCAGCGGTGCGACGAAGTGTATCTCGCCCGAGGCCGCGAGCGCTTCGCGGACCGCGTAGGCGACGGTGTTCCGCAGCGTGACGGACTCGCCGACCGGAACGAGAATCGCCTCGTCGACGGGTTGGTCTGGTGGCTCCTCAGGCACGGCTAGTCACTGTGTTGGGTGTTCTGGCAGCCACACCAAAACGGTTGTTCTTCCGGTCGGCGGTTTCCGACGACAGCGCGTGCCGAAATCCGTCGAGCAAGTCTTAAAACGGCGCGTCACGGAAGCCATCTCATGACAGACGCGGCGTTCGTTCCGGGCCACGTGACCGCCTTTTTCAGTGCCCACCCGGACGACGACCCGACGAAAGCCGGCTCCCGAGGAGCGGGCGTCGCCCTCGCCGACGGCGTGACCGTGCGACTCGAAGCCGGTGACGGGCTCGAACTCAACGGTGAGGAACTCGAAATCGAGGCCGTCGACCGGGTGCTGGGTGCCCTCCGTGCCAACGCCCGCGTCGTCGCCGAAACCGACCTCCCGCTCGGTTCTGGATTCGGGGTCTCCGGCGCGCTCGCCCTCGGTACCGCATTCGTCGCCAACCGGGTGTTCGACCGCCAACTCTCGGAGAACGAACTCGTCACCATCGCCCACGGCGCGGAGGTACAGGCCGGGACGGGACTCGGCGACGTGGTCGGACAGGCTCGTGGCGGGTTCCCGGTTCGACTGGAACCGGGCGCGCCGGCTCACGGCGCCATGGACGGCATCCCCGACCGCCGGCGAATCGAGTACCTCACCTTCGGTGAACTGTCGACCGAAGACGTCCTCGGCGGCGACACCGAGGAGCTGTCCGCGGCGGGCAAGCAGGCGCTGTCGCAACTCGTCGCCGAACCGACGCTGGAGACGATGATGGCCGCCTCGCGTCGCTTCGCACGCGAGGCGAACTTCCTGACGCCCCGCCTCGAAGAGGCGATTCGCGACGTTTCGGAGGCCGGCGGCGACGCCTCGATGGCGATGCTCGGGGAGACGGTGTTCGCACTCGACACCGGCCTTTCGGATGCAGGCTACGACGCCGAGCGATGTGAGGTGTGTCTGCCGGGCGCACACGTTCGGTAACGGGTACGCGACGGCCACCTCCAGTCTCCCGACAGCCGTTGCGGTCGGTGGACGGGCCGATGCTTTTGACGCTACCGCCCGTCGGTACGCACATGCGAGAGGGCGACTCGTGAGACGGGTTCCGTTCACTCGATTACAGGAAGCCGTCTTCCACATCGAGCGAGCCTACACGCCGTTGAACATACAGGCCGAAGCCACGACGACGGCGACACTCGACGCCGAACGGCTCGCGACGGCCGCCGGACAGGCCTGCGAAGCCTACCCGATAGTGAAGGGTCGCCGCCGTCGGGACGCCAGCGGTCCAACGGACTACGCCTGGGTGATTCCCGACGGGCCCGCTGACGTTCCCCTCGAAACCGTCGACTCGGACGACGCCGACCTCGGTGAACTCCGACGGCGGTTCTACGGCCAGCGGTTCGACCTCCAGACGGAGTCTCCCCTCCGGTTGCTCGTGGTTCGCGGCGGTGGCACCGACGGGGGCGACCGGCTCTGTGTCTGTGCCAGCCACGTCTCGATGGACGGCGTCGGCGCACTCCGAGTGCTGTACGCGCTGCTCGTCGCGTATCGCGGTGACGACCCGACCCCGCACCCCGTCGAGAAGTCGCCCCGGGAGATGATACGAACGATTCGGCCCACCGACCCGACGCGCCGCCTTCGGTCGATGGGTGCGGCCGCCCGGCGACTCAGATACCTCTTCGACCCACCTGCGAGGCTCTCCGCGGGGGATTCGAGTTCCGTCGAGTGGCGATTCGCCCACCGACACCTCGATGCCGACCTGACCGGCCGTCTCATCGGCGGGGGGCCGGAGGAATCCACGGTCAATGACCTGCTCCTCGCGGCCCTGCACCTCACCATCGACCGATGGAACGCTTCCGCTCCCGACGATCTCGGAAAAATCGGCCTCATGATGCCGGTGAACGCCCGGCCTCGGGACCGGTTCTACGACGGCGTCGGACTGTACACCCTCTTCGACAGCGTCACCACCGACGCCTCGCATCGTCGGAACGTGGCGAGGACCCTCTCGCAAGTGACCGAACAGACGCGTCACACCAAACGGAGCGACCGACCGCTGGGGTTCCTCGAATGGTGGCACCTCGCCTCGGCGACGCTGCCGCTTTCGGTCCGAAAGCGACTCCCCCGACTGCTCGATGGCCCCGGCGAGCGCCTGCTGGATACGGCTGTGCTGTCGAACCTCGGTCGGATTCCGGAACTGCCGGCGCTGCCCGAGGGGACGTTCGAGCAGTTGTGGTTTACGCCGCCCTGTTGGCCGCCGACACCGGTCAGTATCGGCGTCGCGACCGTCGGGAACAGACTCCACCTCGGGTTCCGGTACATCCGCTCGGGGTTCGACGCCGCGGCCGCCGAGTCGTTCGCGGACCGCTTCTGTGAGCAGTTGCGCGCGACGGTGCGAGACACCACCGGTGACGACAGAAGACATTTGTAATCGGGTCCGAAACGCGAATCGATGTCCCTCCAGGCTTCCGCCGACCGGTTCCGACCGGTCTCGGTTCCCGTTTCGCTGTTCGTCCTCGTCGTGGCAACGCTGGTGTTCGTCCCGCCGCTGGTGTTGGGCGAGGTGACGTTCAGAACGTACGCAATCGCGACCGCGGTGTTCATCCTCGCCGTCTCGTCGGTGTTCCCGTACGCCGTCGTCGTCGCCGTCGGGACGCTGCCGCTGTTGTACCTGGGCTTCGGGACCTTCGCCTCGCCGACGACGCTTCCGGCCGAGGACGACTCGCCTTCGATGACGGCTGCCGTCCGCCACGTCGTCGCGGGTATCGCCTACGTCCTCGCGTCGGCCGTCGTCGGTGGCGTCGGTCTCGGCGCCGACTTCGCGGTGTCGAGCGGTTCCTCCCCGTCCCCCCTGCCGTCGCTGTTAATCGTCGGCGGAGTCGTCGTCGCGAGCGTCTTCGTCGGCCTCCAACTGTGGCGCTACGACGGCGAGGGGACCTTCGACTGGCGGACGGTCGCAACGACGGTCGTCCTCGGTGGCCTCCTCGCGCTGTCGCCGTCCGTCGCCCTCTGGGTGTTCGGCGGCGTGTAGTCCCGAGCACCGCCGAGCGGGAGTCTTTTATCGGCCCGTCGCCCACCAATTCCCATGACCGGTCCGGAGATTCCGGAGTCACACCCCCGATACGAGTCGCTTTTGACGCGACACCGTATCGAGGAGGGGGTCGACCTCGGCATCACGTCCAGACAGGGACTCATCGCACAGGGTCGCGGCGAGGCCTTCGACTACCTCCTCGGCGAGGAGACGATTCCCAGCGCCGACGCGGCCGAACGCGTCGCCGCTGCCCATCTACTGCGCGCTGACCACGCCGTCCTCTCTATCAACGGCAACGTCGCAGCGCTGGCCCCCGGCGAGATGGTCGAACTCGCCGAAGCGACGGGTGCGGCTCTGGAAGTGAACCTGTTCAACCGAACCGAAGAGCGGATGGAGAACATCGCGGAGTACCTCCGCGAACACGGCGCCGAGGAAGTGCTGGGGTTGACGGCCGACGGTCGGATTCCCGGTCTGGACCACGAGCGGGCGAAGGTCGACGCCGACGGCATCGGCAGCGCCGACGTGGTTCTCGTCCCGCTGGAGGACGGCGACCGTGCGGAGGCGCTCGCCGAGATGGGCAAGACCGAACTCGTCGTCGACCTCAACCCGATGTCGCGGTCGGCCAAGTCGGCGACGGTTCCCATCATCGACAATCTCATCCGCGCCGTGCCGAACATCACAGCCCACGCTCGTGACCTCTCGGATGCGAGCGAGGGCGAACTCGACGCTATCATCGAGGACTTCGACAGTGGGGCGGCACTCGAAGCGGCGGAGCAACGGATTCGAAGTCTCGACGAGTAGGAATCGAGGCGAGAGCCGTTCTACCCAGCGAATCGACACGTGTCGTGCGTGCGTCTGACGTAGTGTTTTGTGTCAGGAGACTCTAGACATTCCCATGGCTAGCCTCACGGAGGTCTACAAGGGAGGCAACGGGGCCGGCCTCCGGCGGCTGTACGCCGGTGTCGCGCTGTTCGGGGTCGGCGCGGTCCTACTCGTTGCTGGTATCGTCATCGCAGCCACCGGTGTCGGCAGCCGTTTCGGCTTCGATATGTTCGAAGCCCGGCGGGTCGCCGGCATTCTCGGCGGCCTCGGGCTGCCGGCGGTGCTGCTCGGAACCATGACCGTCCTGCCGCGGTCCTCGCGGAAGGTTCGCGTCGCGGCCTTCGCCGGAGCGGCCGTCAGCGCCGCCGGCGTCGTCCTGTTCAACGGCGCCTACCCCGTCGATTGGGTCGGCGGCTCCGGGGACACGTCGATGACGCTCGTCGTCGCCGCGGTGTACTTCTTCGGTACGCTGGTCACCTCGTGGTGTCTGTTCACCGCCGTCGCGAACTTCAAGGCGCGCAACGACCCCGGCGGCACCGTCAAACTCGAGATCACGAAGGAGGGCGAGACGAAAGTCGTCGAGGTGTCCAACGACCGCCTGAAGGGAACGCTCGGCGGTATCGGCCTGCTCGGCGGCACGCCCGACGGCAACGTCGAAACCCAGACGAATCACGGTTCGGAGTCCACCGGCAGCACGACCCACGACGACGGCGCGACGGTGACCCACGCGAATAAAACCACCTCGCGGTCGCGAAGCGACGGCTTCGGCGGTTCGAGTGCCGGTGTGACCGATGGCGGGTCGACGACGACCGACTCCGTCGGAACGCCACCGACGACCGACGACGCCGAGTTCCTCGACGACGAACCCTCGGCACCTGTCGGCGACACCTACTGCGGCAACTGCAAGCACTTCCGGTACGTCCGTACCGACGACGGTATGGTACCGTACTGTGGCCTCCACAGCGAGCAGATGGACGACATGGACGCCTGCGAGCAGTGGACGCCGAACAACTGAGTCGACTTATCCGATTACTTCTTTCATCCGCTTCCAGTGGCTCCCCTTCCAGAACAGTTGCCCGCAGTCCTGACAGCGCCAGCAGTCGGTTTCTTGGGGGTCGGGCGCGTATCCGGGCGTCGTCTCGTCGTCCTCGACCGGGACAAGCGAACCGTTACACCGACCACACCGCGTGGGCACCTCGGCGACGGCCAACTCGACGCCCGCCTCGCGTAGCTCGGCCAGTTGGTCCTCGATATCGCGTTTCGTCAGGAGTATCGAGGACTCGGCCTGCCCAGCCAGTGAGACGTCCCGAGTGAGAAGCGTCCTGTTTTCCTCGGCGGCGATATCGAGGATGCGGTCGTCGGCCTCGACGCCGCGATCACCGGCGTAGACGGCATCGTAGCCGCACAGTCGGAGATACACGGTGAGTTTGCCGAGCATCACGTCGAGCAACAGCCGGTCCGTTTCGGGATGAAACCCCGAATCTCGCCCGGTCACAGCCCCAGGAACTCCCGAATGCCGTCGGCGTCTCGGGTGTTGAGTACGTCGTCGGCTTCGGCCCATCCGCGCCGGGCCGTGTGAACGCCGTAGCGAATCGAGTCGTAGGCGCCGGGGCGGTGGGCGTCGGTGTCGATGGCGATTGTCGCCCCCGCCTCGATTGCGACTTTGACGTTACTGGAGCGGAGGTCGAGACGGCGTGGGTCGGCGTTGATTTCGAGGGCAGTCCCGCTGTCGGCGGCGGCTTCGGCGACACGCTCGATGTCGAGGTCCAATCCCGGCCGTTGGTTCAACAACCGGCCCGTGGGGTGGCCGACGATGTCGACTTCGGGGTGTTCGATGGCGGCGACGATACGGTCGGTGCCGTCGCCGTCGAGGTCGCTGTGTGGCGAGGCGACGACGCAGTCCAACTCGGCGAGGACGTCCTCGCCGACCGAGACACTACCGTCGGCGCCGATGTTGGCCTCGACCCCGGCGAAGACGTCGATATCGATGGCGTCGTCGACGGCGCGGATCTCCTCGATTTGCGCCCGCAGTTCCTCGTCGGTCAGGCCGACACCGCCGACCATCCCCGGGCCGGTGGCGTGGTCGGCAATCGAGATGTAGTCGTGGCCGAAGTCGGCGGCGGCCTCGGCCATCGCCTCGATGGTCGTCTGGCCGTCGGAGTACTCCGTGTGGAGGTGGAGGTCGCCGCGAACGTCGTCGACCGTGAGGAGGTCGGGCAACTCGCCGGCCGCTGCGGCGGCGACTTCCCCGCGGTTCTCCCGCAACTCGGGGGCCATCCACGCCATGTCGAGTGCGTCGTAGACGCCTTCTTCGGTTTTGCCGGCGACGCGTTCGCCGACACGCTGGCCCGAATCCGGGTCTTCGACACTACTGATGTCGAAGACGCCGTATTCGTTGACCTTCAATCCCATCTCGATGGCGCGGTTCCGGACGGCGACGTTGTGGTCCTTGCTGCCGGTGAAGTACTGGAGGGCGGCGCCGAACTCCGCATCGACGACGACGCGTAAATCGACTCGCATGCCGTTCTTCCGGACTGAGGCCTTGCTCGTGCCGGCCTCGATGACCGTGCCGGCTTCCTCCCACGACTCGAAGGCCTCGACGACCGCGTCGGCGTCGTCGCTGCCGACGAGGACGTCGATATCGCCGATTGTGGGCCGCCAGCGTCGCAGCGACCCCGCCACGTCGACGCGCTCGACGGCATCGAGGCTCTCGAAGAACGCCAACACCCGGTCGGCGACGGGACGGGCCTCCCCCAGCAGGCTTCGCGCTCTGGACTCCCGAGCGAACGGAATCGCCTCGAGGATGTTCTCCTCGGTCTTGGCGCCGAACCCTTTCACCTCGCGTATCTCGCCGGCCTCGGCGGCGGCTTCGAGGTCCTCTAGGGTCTCCACGCCGAGGGCGTCGTACAGCGCCTCGACGGTCTTGGGGCCGACGCCCTCGACGGCGGTGAGCGCGTCCATCTCGACCGGCAAGCCCTCCCTGAGTCCCTCCAATTCCTCGATTTCGCCGGTGTCGAGATACTCGACGATTTTCGAGGCGATGGCGTCGCCGACATCTTCGATTTCCTTGATGGCTTCCTCGCCGCCCTTCTCGCGGAGCGTTTCGACGGCGACGGTGTGGCCCCGGACGCTGTCGGCGGCCCGCCGGTAGCTGTTCGGCTTGTAGTCGATGTCGCGGGCCTCGAGGTGGTCGGCGAACTCCTCCAACAGCGCCGCGATTTCGGCGTTCCTGCTCATGGTTATCGTACCGCCGGTCCGTCGTCGTCGCGGCCCATCGCCTGCTTCAGGAAGTCCATCCACCGTTTCGTGTCGGCGGCCTCCTGTCGCTTCGCCTCGGCTTCGACGCTTCCCGCGTTGAGGTTCTCTAGGGCCTCAAGTGCCCGGTCGATGCCGATGATGGCGTCGGCCAACTCCTCGCCCGACTCGAAACTGATTTCGCCCTCCTCGATTCGGTCCTTCCGTTCGAGGCGCTCCCGTCGGAGGTTCCGCTTTGCCTGCTCGACGCGGTCGCGCTCGCCGGGCGGCACCGAATCCAGCCGCTTGATTTCGAAGACGAACGACTGCAGTTCGACCTCCTCGCCCTGCACGTCGATTCGCTCGGGGATGTCGACGCCGAGCGTCGCGCTCTCGCGGCCGATGCGTTCGAGGAGCTGTTTCCGCTCGTACTCCTGCACGCCTCGACGTGGGGGTTGGAGGGGCAAATAACAATCGCTGATGCCGGGTGTAGTCGTTGAGTTTCTGATTACTGCGGTGCGAACAATATCTCCGACGCCCTCGGCCGGGAGCGCGTGTCGGCCTTGGCCGACCGCGCGACATGCGCGGCGCTACGCGCCGCGATGTAGGTTCGCGGGCCGTCGGCCCGCGCAACCCGGGGAAGGGCAGGGCTACAGCGGGTCGAACAGCGACATCCTTGGTGGACTGAAAGGGCGAGGCACGGTGGCGCCGAAGGAGCGTCGCTGCTCGGGCACTACCCGAACGAAGTGAGGGTATCCCGAGCAGCGACCGCCCGCGTGCCGAGGGCTTTCGTGGTCGTGCTGTCCTCGTTCCCACGCTCGGTCCTCACGACAACGACATACTTCCCGTAGTATCGACGGGTACACAAGCGACGAGTGCCGACCGGCGGTATGAGCGAACTCACCGTCGAGCCGGTCGAGTCGGTCGACGAATCCGAGTTACCGGTCGGCGTCGACGCCCCGGAGTACGTCCTCTACGGCGGGAAGGGCGGCGTCGGCAAGACGACGTGTGCGGCGGCGACGGGGCTGGCGAGTGCCCGCGACGGGACGGCGACGCTGGTGGTCTCGACGGACCCCGCCCACTCGCTTTCGGATACGCTGAACACCGAGATCGGTTCGGAGCCGACACGAATCAAAGACGATATCCCGCTGTACGCGGTCGAAATCGACCCCGAGGCGGCCTCTGAGGGGCCGTTCGTCACCGACGAGGAGGGCCAAGCGGAGGCGGAGTTCGACGCTGGCGCTGCCGGCGGCACGGACGGTGCGATGGGGGGTCTCGGTGGTCTCGAAGGGATGCTCGGCGGCGGCGACCACCCGCTTGCCGGCGGTGCGATGCCGGGGGCCGACGAGGCGGCGGCGATGCAACTACTCCTCGAATACCTTGACGACCCGCGATTCGAACGGGTCGTCGTCGACACGGCGCCGACGGGACACACCCTGCGGCTGCTCGAACTCCCTGACGTGATGGATTCGATGGTCGGACGGCTGCTCGCCTTCCGGGAGAAACTGTCGGGGATGGCGGGTAGCCTCGGCGGCCTGTTCGGCGGCGGGAGCGACGAGGGAATGGAGGAGGGCGTCGACGATTTACGGGAGCTGTCGTCGAAAATCGAGCGCCTCCGGACCGCGCTTCGGGACCCCTCTCGAACCGACTTCCGGGTCGTGATGGTGCCCGAGGAGATGAGCGTCGTCGAGAGCGAACGGCTCATCGATCGCTTGGAGGGGTTCGGGATTCCGGTCGGGACGGTCGTCGTCAACCGGGTGAGCGAGGATTTGACCGACGTTGCGGGCTTCGATGAGGAGTGGTTCGTCGCGCCCGACACCGAACACTGTGAGTTCTGTCGGCGGCGCTGGGAGGTCCAGCGGTCGGCACTCCAGCGGGCGCAGGAACTGTTCCGCGGACGGGACGTGAAACGGGTGCCGCTGTTCGCCGAGGCGGTGCAGGGCGAGGCGATGCTGGGCGTCGTCGGTTCGTGTCTCGATTAGTCGAATTGAAACGCCGTCAGGAGGACGGCGATGCCGATGACGGCGCCGAGGGCGGCGAGGACGAGTTCTCCGTCGGCGACGGCCCGTGCCGCCTGTCCGAGCAGGAAGAAGCCGACCACGAGACCGCCGATTCTCAGGAGCGTCCCTCGGTCCATGGTCGGGACTCGAAGCGAACGGACAAAGCAGCGTCGCTACGCGATTCGGGTGATACCGACGCCGAGGACCAGCACCAACGCCCCGATGACGCCCTGTAGCGTGGCGTTGACGATGTCACCGTGGAAGGCGTTCCGAACCGCGAGGGCGACGAACGCGAGGGCGACGACGACGTGCATTCCGATGACGGCGACGTAGCGGGGTTCCACGCATAGCCTAACTCCGGCCACCGGCAAAACTATGTCGGCCAGCCGGAATTACCACAACTCGGAGGTCGTTTACGTTCGTCCCGGTCGCGCCGCATCTGAGCAGCGCCCCGTGGTCGTCGAGGTAGCCGTAACTGTCGTTGTTTTCGAGCACATCGTATGCAGTCCTCGGGTCGGTGACCGTCGATGCGTCGACCACCGCGCCCGCGGCGTCGGTGCTGCCGTCACCGCCGTCGGTGTCGACTGCCGCGAGCACGGCGCCCGGCGGAAGGTCGACGGCCCCGGCGAGTGCGAACTCGCAGTTCGGCCCGCCATCGCCGTCGCCGGTGACGGTGACCGTCGTCTCGCCACCCGACAGCAGTACGGCCGGCGGTTCGACGGGATTTCCCGAATCGGCGGCTTCCGCGGCGATAGCGGCGTGGAACCGCCCCGCTTCGCTGGCCTCCCCTTCGATTCGCGTCGAGAGGACAATGGTTTCGTAGTCGGCCTCGCGGGCAACGTCGCGGGCGGCATCGACGGCGTCTCGACCCGAGGCAATGATGTGGTTCTCTACAGCGGCATCGGCCGCTTTCGTCGGCGCTGCGTCCGCAAGCCACGCGCGAACGTCGCTGTCGACACCGTATCGCTCCAGCACCGCGAGGGCAGCCTCGGGGTCGGTTTCGGTCGGAACCGTCGGGCCGCTGGCGATAACCGCCGGGTCGTCGCCGACCACGTCGCTGACCAGTACACCGACGACGGTGGCCGGGGCGGCAGCGGCCGCGAGACCGCCGCCCTTGATTCGCGAGCAGGCGCGTCTCACCGTGTTTACTTCGTCGATGGATGCGCCGGCATCGAGCAACCCCTCGGTGACTGTCCGAATGTCGTCGACGGTGAGTCCCTCGGCGGGTGCACACAGCAACGCGCTTCCGCCGCCGGCTATCGTCGCGAGTACGAGCGTCCGGTCGGTGGCGTCTGCCGCACGCTCCAGGACGGCGGAGGCGCCCGCGACGCTTCCCTCTCCCGGCGTCGGGTGTTCGCCTTCCAGGACGGTCACGCGCTCGGTGTCGGCGGTCCGGTCGTTCGTGACGACGACGCCGCTGGTCAGTTTCTCGCCCAAAAACGCCTCCAGTGCGGCCGCGAGGTGGTCGCTGCCCTTCCCGCCGCCGAGAACGAGAACCTCGTCGTACGCCGAGAGGTCGTACGTGGCATCGCGGATGGTGAGTATCTCGCCGTTGAGTCGGCAGTGTCGCTCGACGGCACGGGCCGGCAGCGACGCCTCGATGCCGGCCGTCAGACAGTCGACGGCGAGTTCGTGGGCGGGGGAGTCGGTCGGCGGGTCGGCGAAGGTCACGACGTGTACTTCCGAATGGCCTCGAAGACGCGGTCGCTGACGCGGTCGGGTAGGTAGCTGGCGTAAATCAGCAGTTGGGCGACACGGCCGACGACGTAGCGCGGTTCGGGGTCCGGCGTCACCGACGCCTCGACGATGGCTTCGGCGACTTCGGCGGGGTGGACCGCGATGGGGCTGTCGGCGCCGAACAGCGAGGCGTCCTCTTGGAACTCATAGAGGTCTGCGTAGGCCTCCGTGCGGTCGAGACGCCCGAGTTCGTCGCCGACGCGCTCGCGGAAACTCGTCTTCACGGGGCCGGGTTGGACGACGCTCACGTCGATGCCGAAGGGTTCGACTTCCAGGCGGAGGGCGTCGCTGTACCCCTCCATGGCGTGTTTCGACGCCGAGTACGGACCCATCCCCGGCGTGGCCAGTCGGCCGGCGACCGAAGAGACGTTGACGATGGTGCCCTCCTCTCGCTCGCGCATGTGCGGCAGCACTTCACGGACGAGTCGGTGGGGACCGAAGACGTTCACCTCGAACTGTTTCGCGAAGAGGTCGTCGCCGATGTCCTCTATCGGGCCGTGTTGGCCGTAGCCCGCGTTGTTGACGAGCGAGTCGATGCGACCCTCCTCCTCGATGATGCGGTCGACGACGCGCTCGCAGTCCTCGGGGTCGGTCACGTCGATGGTGCCGATGTCACAACCCGCCTCGCCCAGCTTCTGGATGTCGGCGGGGTTCCGTGCCGTCGCGTACACCTGCCACTCCTCGTCGAGGAAGGCGTACGCCGTCGCTCGACCGATGCCGGACGAACAGCCGGTGATGAGAACCGTCCGATTGCTCATACGGTTCGCTCGGCGGGGCGGTAGTTAGTCGTTGATATACTGGCGAAGGGTGTCACAGGCCGCTCGGAGACCGAAACGCCCAACCGCTCGCTTGCAGAACCACGAGATAGTGCCCGACTACGATGCGGTCCTCTTCGACAGCGACGGCGTGTTGGTCGAACCGCCGGGCGCCGAGACGCAGACGGCGGCCATCCGGCGAGCCTTCCAGTCGGTCGGCGTCGACGACCCCGAGGCCGAACACGTCCAAGCCCTCACGAGCGGCGTCACCAGCGAGACTCTCGACGACATCGGAGCGGCCTACGATATCGACCCGGCCGCCCTCTGGGACGCTCGCGAACACCACGACGAGCAATCGCAGTTCGACGCGTTCAGAGCCGGCGACCGCGACCGCTACGACGACACCGCTGCCGTTTCCGAGATTCCCCTCCCGCGTGGCGTCGTGAGCAACAACCACCACAGCACCATCGAGTTCGTACTGGAGTTCTTCGAGTTCGGCGACACCTTCGACACCTATTACGGCCGCGAGAAGACCGTCGAGAGCCTCGACCTGAAGAAGCCGAACACCCACTACGTCGAGCGCGCCCTCGATGACCTCGGAGGCGCGTCGGCGCTGTACGTCGGCGACAGCGAAAGCGACGTACTCGCGGCCCACCGAGCAGGCCTCGATTCGGCGTTCCTGCGGCGTCCACACTGCCGGAACGTCGACCTCTCGGTGGACCCGACGTACGAACTCGAAACGCTCCACGGCATCGCGGAGTTACTCGACTTCTAGCTTAGACCGTCTTTTTCAGTTCATCGGCGTAGGCGTCGGCGAGCCGCGTCGGTTCGGGGAGTTTGTACGCGCCGCCGCAGGCGGCCACGCAGTCGACGGCCGTCTTCGCCGACAGTCGATGCCCCGAGGAGACGTACAGCGGATTGATGTTCGTGGAGCCCGGGTACTGCCGGCTCTGGTAGGCGTAGCCGACCGTCTCGCCGGCCGGCGTGTCCGGCATCGAGTCGTCGGCTTCGATTGCGACGCGGGCGCCCTCGAGCAGCGAGTCGACGGACTGTCGCGGTTCGCCACACAGGAGGTTCTTCGCGACGCCCACCGCTGGCGTATCGAACAGCACGCCGACGTGGGTGGCGATGCCGGCCTCTCTGAAGTGGATGCGACCGCTTCCGTCGAAGACGAGCAGGTCCGGGTCGCAATCGAGGGTCTCCAGGGCCGCGACGATGGGGTCGCCCTCACGGAAGGCGAGCAGGCCCGGAATGTAGGGAATCGACAGCGGCGTGACGGCGCTGGCCCGTTCCACCACCTCGTCGCCGCGCAGGACGACCACCGCCGAGACGGCCCGGTCGTCGAGGAACGCCTGGTCGACGCCGGCGACGAGGGCCTCGCCCGACGCGATGTCTTCGGGGTCGAAGTCGATGTCGTCCTCGAAGACGGCCGCCTCGGCGATGTCTCGCTGGAGGGCTTCCATCGCCTCGCGGGACAGCGACGGGTCGGGGAGGAACCGCTCTTCGACGACGTTCATCGGAGGCCGCCGCCACCGCGACCGGGGCCGATGTTCAGTTGTCCCGGGCCGCGTCCGACCTCGTGTTTGATGCGGTTGCCGTACCACAGACCGATGACGAGTCCGGTGAGGTGTGCGAAGTGGGCGACGCCGCTGAGGGGGCCGCCGTCGGCGACGAAGAAGACGACCGACCCGATGGCGTACAGGAACGCGAGCGTCCGCATCGAGACGGGGATGAAGAAGAACAAAAGCACCTTCAGGTCCGGCGAGGTCATCGCCAGCACGCCCAAAAGCGCCATCAACGCGCCGGAAGCACCGAGGACGGCGACCTGCTCGCTGGTGAGCAGTCCGACGCCGACCTGTCCGAGGCCGGCGGCCATCCCGCTGACGAGAAAGAGGATGGTGAACTTCTTCGAGCCGATTTGACGCTCGACGATGGGGCCGAAGAAGTACAGCACGATGCCGTTGAACAGCAGGTGCGTCGGCCCGCCGTGGGAGAACACCGAGATGACCCAGGTCCAGACGTACTCGGGGTTTGCTGTGGTGAGAGTGAAGATGCTGTACCACTCCTGAGAGTAGGCCCTCACCCCAAACAGCGGCGCGAGGAGGTACTGCACCGCGAAGACGATGACCGTGAGCGCGAGGAACAGATACGAGACGTTGTTCCGGAAGTAGCCGAGCGGCCCGCCGGCACCGGTGTCGAGGCCGATTTTTTCGAGCGTGTTCGAGGCCGTCCCGCCGCTGTTGTTCACCGAGTCGTCGAACCCGCTGTCGAAGACGTTCTGCGGGTCGTTCCAACTCTCCAAGCCGGGGCAGTTGTGGTTCTCCGGGAGCCGGTGTTCGCTACAGTAGGTCCCGCCACAGTGCCGGCAGTTGTACGGCATGTTTACGTGTTTGCCGCACACGTCGCAGTTCGCCATTACCCGGGTTAGCCGGTCGGCGGGCAAAGTCGTTTGGATGTTGCCCATCCGACACGGCCGTCTCCTGCGAGGGTTTATACGTCGGGACGGGACCAGACGGCGTGGACGCCGTCGCGCCGAGCGACCGCGGATTCCGGCGGTCCGTGAGTCCGACTACGCCCGCGGGGGCCGCGCTATGCGAAGTACTCCGCCAGCCGTCGGGCCGCCTCCTCCGCCCGAGGCGTCACGAGCGCAAAGCGGAGCCACTCCGCTCGGGACTCGCCGAAGGCGTCGCCCGGCATCCCCGCGACGCCAGCCTCGTCGATGAGTCGCTCGACGTTCGACAGCGTCCCCGGATAGCCGTCGAAGCGCGCCATCACGTAGAAACTCCCGCGCGGGCGTGTGTACTCGGCGCCGGCCTCCTCTAAGGCCGCACAGAAGGAGTCGATGCGCTCTTCGAGCATCCGTCTGTTCTGCTCGTAGTACTCCGCCGGCGTCTCCCGGAGCGCCTTCAGCACCGCGTACTGGGCGGGTCGAGAGCCGGCGACGTTGACGAGCATGTGTCGAGTCCGAACCGCGTCCATCAGCCACTCGGGAAAGACGGCGTAGCCGACGCGAAAGCCCGTAATCGCCA
Organism: Natronomonas gomsonensis; assembly: GCF_013391635.1. Lineage (GTDB taxonomy): Archaea > Halobacteriota > Halobacteria > Halobacteriales > Haloarculaceae > Natronomonas > Natronomonas gomsonensis_A. Next base: position 1,305,587 of record NZ_JACAWU010000001.1, read on the forward strand.
TCGACTTCGAGAAGGCGTTGGTGACGACGCTGTTCTCCGAATCGAACTCCAAGACCGAGGCGAAACGCCCCTCGTCGTAGACGAAGTGGTCGTACACCTCATCGGAGACGAGCAGGGCGTCGCACTCCTCGGCGATGTCGACCAGTTGGCGTTTCGTCTCCCGTCCGTACACTCCGCCGGTGGGGTTGTTCGGTGAGTTGACGACGATGGCGGCGGTGTCGTCGCTCGCGTTCGCTCGAACCGCTTCGGCGTCGAGGGTGCCGTCGTGGTCGGCGGCGACGAACCGCGGAGTCCCGTCGAGCATCTCGGTTCGTTTGTGGTAGTAGGGGTAGACGGGGTCGGCCAGCAGTACCTCGTCGCCGTCCAGTGCCTCTAGCGCGGCCGCCATCGCGAGGTAGTTCGCTTCGCCGGCGCCGTTCGTGATGATGACGCGGTCGACGTCGACACCACGCCGCGCCGCGATTTCCTCACGAAGTTCGGTGAGGCCCTCGCTCGGCGGGTACTGGAAGTCGTCGACCGGCGCGTCGGCGTACTCCCGGAGGCCCTCCCGAAGCGCCTCGGGGGCCTCCCAGTCGGGGTTGCCGGACACCATGTCGACGACATCGCGGTCCGCTTCGGCCGCGTACTCCATGAGATGGAAGAACAGCGGCCGCTCGTAGTCGTCCATACCCCTGCTGTGGACGGCGGCTACGTCGGTTTGTCGCTTTCCACCGGCCGTTTCAAGTCCGCTCGCCGCGAGGAGTCGGGTATGGAAATCGAGGAACGCATCGGAGAGATTCTCCGGGAGCGCGGCGAGTACGTCGCCACGGCCGAATCCTGTACCGGCGGCCTCATCGGCTCGTTGCTGACCGATGTCCCCGGGTCGAGTGACTACTTCGATAGGTCGGTCGTCACCTACACCTACGACGCGAAACTGGAGGAGTTGGGCGTCCCGCGAGAGATTCTCGACAGCGAAGGGGCGGTCAGCGAACCGGTCGCCGAACAGATGGCCCGTGGCATCCGCGACGGCGCGGGCGTGACGTGGGGCGTCGCTACCACCGGTATCGCCGGGCCGACCGGCGGCACCGACGAAAAGCCCGTCGGGACGGTGTACATCGGCGTCGCCCACGCCGGCGAGTGGGGCAGTGGCGAGTCGTGGTGTTCCGTCGAGCGATACGTCTTCGACGGTACGCGAACGGAAATCAAGCGACAAATCGCGGAACGGGCACTGGAGGATTTGGCCGACGCCGCCGTCGGCGAGTAGGTTTTTGGTAGCCGAGAGAGACCTTTCCGTCGATGGACAAAGAAGGCCACGTCCTGAACGCGATTGCACTCGGCATCGGTCTCGGCTTCATCCTCGAACCGTCTGGCACGATGGAGACGCTACGGGCGGTCGTCGCCGTCACCATCCCGCTGTCGCTCGGAGCGCTGTTTCCCGACGTGGACACGGCGTTCGGCAAGCACCGCAAGACGCTCCACAACCTCCCGGTGTTGTTCCTGTTTCTCGTGTTTCCGGTGGTGTTCGGTAACCTGCAGTACGTCTGGATCGGGGTTCTCACCCACTACGTCCTCGACATCGTCGGCAGCAAGCGCGGTATCGCGCTGTTCTACCCGCTTTTGAGCGACGAGTACGGCTTCCCCACCGGCGTCACCACCTCCAGTAAGTTCGCCAACGTCGTCACGCTCGTGATTACGGGGCTGGAACTCGCCGTAGCTGCTGTCATTATCCACGTCCTTCCGCAGTACGTCGACCTCCCGACGGCCGCCGAAATCACGAACGCGGTGCTCTAATAGACGCTGACGTCGTCGAAGCGACCCTGGTAGGCGATGTGGTCCGGATGTGTCGGTTCCGTCCCGGAGAGGAACAGTCGGTCGACTTTCTCCCAGGTGTTCTCGTAGAACAGATGGAGGAACTCCGCGCCACACCGGAGTCGGTGTTCGACGCCGTCCCGATGAAACACCCTCCGCGGCGCCCCGTCCCGAAACGCTTCGGTGAGTTCCGCGGCGGTGTCGAAGGGCTCTTCGAAGGCCGTCCACACCTCGCCGACGGTCCCCGGGAGGTGGGCGTACGACGACCCGAACGGTGGCAGGCCGAACTCCCGCTGTAACTCCCGTGCGCGTTCGTTGTGGTGTTGCCAGTGTTTCGGGTTGTACAGCTCGATGCCGTGTATCTGTTCGGCGTGGGCACGGAGGTCGTGTGACTCCAGACTCACCGTCGCGAACTCGGGGTGCGGTGCGAGGACGGCCGCGTTCTGTCGGTCGAACTCGGCCATCGCGCCTTCGAGGCTGATGAAATCCGGAACGGGTTCGGAGAGCCCGACCGCGAGGACGTGCTTTCGGTTCCGCCAGTCGCCGGTGAACACCTCGCGTGCGGGAACGACGAGCAGTTCGTCGTCGGTGAACCGCTCGGCACGAGCCTCGATGTCGGGGAGTCGCTTGAAGTGCGGCGCGTACACGATGGCGTCGAGGCCCCGCTGTTTCGCGCGCTCGGCGACCTGCTCGTCGAGCACCTTCACGTGGGCGTCGACGCGGAACTCGTCCATACGCGGGCTATCGACGCGGTGCCGTTAGCGGTTCCGATTCGGCGCGAACGCTTTTAGGGCACCGTACCGAGTCCCCGACTATGTGGGAGTGTGACATCGCTGGCTGTGGGTTCGAAGACGAGGCCGTAGAGGAGTTGCTCGTCCATCAGGCGACGGCCCACGACCGCCACCAGTGTGCCGTCTGCGGCACCGTCGTCCCCGACGGATACTTCGGCATTCGACACGCCTTCTCGGAACATTCCCGGGCGGAGTACCTCCGACACTACGAGGCCGATACGGACGACATCCGCCGCCGGGAGCGAGTGCTCTCGACGGTCGAGGACGAAGCCGACATCGAGACGGTCGTCCAGCGGCTCGGGCTCGACGCCGATGTGGGCTCGGACGTGGGAACCGAGGAGTAACGGCCGTCCGCTGATTGTCGCCGAAGAATAGCGAGTACGCTGTTAGCGCTCTTCGCTGTCGAGAACGCGAATCTGGTCGCCGCGGACGGTGACCGGGATGGGAACCGTCGCCTCGTACAGTTCGACGGTGACCTGGTCTTTCCCCTCGTCGATGCGCTGGACCTGAGCTTTCTCGCCTTTGAACGGACCGGCGATGAGTTCGACGATGTCGCCTTCCGCGATGCCTTCGACGTCCGGCTTCGGGCTCAGGAAGTGTTCGACCTCGGTAATCGATGATTCGCCGGGGACCAGATTGCGGGCGTGGGGGATGTCCTCGAGTGCTCGCTCGATGGCGGCCGGTCCGTCGGCTTCGACCATCACGTAACTGGTCAGCGAGTCCGGCGCGAGGGCGGCGTGGATGTCCGGCTCCTCGCGGCTGATAATCATGTCTGCGACCGTCCGCTCTTGGCTCGCGGTGGTCTTGACTGCGTAAACCGACATCAGGGCCCTCCGGGGACGAACGTCATGATCGCGAAGATGGCGAAGCCGATGAAGCCCACGAGCAGGATGCCGATGCCGGCGATGGTGGACACCTTCGAGAACTCGTCCCACGACGGCGTGCTCGCGAGTTTGAGCACCCGAACGTACGACGAGAGGTCTTTCGGCGTGTTCATGTCCTCCCGTTCCTGCTCAGGGGTTTTCTACCTGTTGGTTGTCGCTACTCGACGTAGTCGATGTCGTCGCCGCCCTCCGCCATCGCGCGCTCGGCTTCGGCCTCGCTCTTGCCGTATATCTGGGGGCTGTCGACGCCCGTCACGACGATCATCGTCTCCATCTTGCCGTCGAACTCGGGGTCGACGGAGGCGCCCCAGATGATGCGTGCGTCGGGGTCGATGCGGTCGTAAATCTCCTCGACGACGCCCTCGGCCTCCTCGATGGACATGTCGGGGCCACCGACGACGTTGACGAGGGCGCTGTTGGCGCCGTCGAACTCCACGTCGAGCAGCGGCGACCGAAGCGCCGACCGGATGGAGTCCTGGGCTTTGTTCTCGGAGTCGGATTCGCCCAGTCCAATCATGGCGACGCCGCCGTTCTCCATGATGGTCTTCACGTCGGCGAAGTCGACGTTGACGAGTCCGGGCTTGGTGATGAGTTCTGTCATGCCCTTGACGCTGCGCATCAGGACGCGGTCACAGATTTTGAAGGCGTCCTGCAACGGCATGTTCGGCGCATAATCGAGGAGTCGGTCGTTCGGAATGACGATGACGGTGTCGGCGACGGCACGGAGCCGTTCGAGGCCGGCATCGGCGTTGGCTCGCCGGCGTTCGCCCTCCGCGGTGAACGGAATCGTCACGATGGCGATGGTGAGTGCGCCCTTCTCTTGGGCGGCCTGTGCGACGACCGGTGCGGAGCCGGTGCCGGTGCCGCCGCCGAGACCGGCGGTGATGAACACCATATCCGACCCGTCGATGGACTTCGTGATGTCTTCGATGTCCTCCTGGGCGGCCTCCTCGCCGATTTTCGGGACGCTGCCGGCGCCGCGGCCGCCGGTTCGCTGGCGGCCGATGAGGATTTTCTCGTCGGCCTCGACTTCGGTCGCGAGGTGTTGGGCGTCGGTGTTGGCGGCGACGAGTTTCGCGCCGTGGATGCCGGCCTCGGACATCCGGGTGACGGTGTTGCCGCCGGCGCCGCCGCAGCCGACGACGGTAATCTTCGTTTCGAGGTCCTTGACGACGCTCGCCAGTTCCTCGTCGGTCATCGTTCCCGACCCTTTCACGTCGGCGTCGGTCTCGGCTCCGGTCCCGTTGGCACCGGCCGACGCCGGCTCCCCAGCCGGCGCCTCCCCATCCTCTTCGGCTTCGCCGATAGCGTCCTCGATAATCGAGTCCATTATGCCTGCCGCTGTTGCGCACGCGGATAAAGTATCTTTCCCCGATGTCTGACGCCCGTCGCACGAAATCGGCCGATGTTCGGCCTATTGACTCGGTTCAGCCGATAAACCGGTAGCGACGATATAAAACCGACCGGGTCAGAACTCGAAGCGCTGCTCTCGCGCGCGCCGAACGTCGGCCGGTTCGACCGTCTCGCCGTCGGCTTCGACGCTTTCGCCCGAAGAGAGGCGACCGAAGGCCGGTCCTTCCTCGATGCCGGCCTCCCGGGCGAGTTCGGGGTCGAACACCGCTCTCGCGGCGAACACCTCGCCATCGCGGACTTCGACGGTGTCGTACTTCGACTCGAGGACGGCCGCAAGTGAATCGACGAGTCGTCGGTAACTGCTGGCTTCGGGCAACGCCACCGGGCCGCCGACGAGGGAGGCCCCCTCCAGCGTCTCGTAGGCGAGTGCGCGTTCCGAAACGGCCTCCAGAACGGCCTCCCGGTCGACACCGTTGGCTTCATCGAGCAGTTCCTCCGGGAGTTCTTCGAGGACGTACTCGCCGTCGTAATCGACTGCGAGTGCACCGAACCGGAGGCCATCGTCGATGGCGATGAGGTCACGCTCCAGTTCTTCGACGAGTTCGAGGGGGACGCCTGTCGTCTCCCGGAGCCACGTTTCCGACACCGAAAGGAAGCCGAGATCGTCGATGACGGCTTCCAACTCGGGGTGGTCGCCGTCGAGGAGCGCGAACTCGGTGCCGCTGGCTCGGAACGCCTTCGCGACGACTGCCTTGGCCTCGTTGGGGTCGCCCATGTCGTCGAGCGACCAGTCGGCGGCGATGTGACCGACCGCCCAGTCGGTTTCGGTCAGTATCCGGTCGAACCGGGGTGCGTAGTGGCCGCCGCCGAAGCCGACGACCGTCCGTTCGGTTTCGGGGTCGACGCCCCGGAGGTCGAGGATGGCCTCGGCGACGGCCTCGGCGCCGGCCGGGTCGGCCCACTCCGCCTCGTCGCTGCCCAACTCCACGAACAGCGACGGACAGCCGACGAGACTCGGGCCGTGGTGGGTACACTCGATACCGACATCGTAGTCCTCGGGTGCGTACTCCGCGAACGACTCACGGACGCGTTTGAGGGCGTTCGGTGCGGCCCGGGCGAGTGAGCCCTCGCCGCCGCCGTACTCGGCGGGGCCGAAGTTACCGGTCGCGTGTGCGGTCAGCAGCGGCCCGGTGTCGCCGGAGTGCCGCGAGGCGAAGACGAGCAAATCCGGGTCGTCGAACGCCGCCGCGACGCCATCGAGGTATAGATGGAGGTCCTCGAAGGTGCGGAGTTCGGCGCCGTCGGTCCGGTAGTACGTCCCGCCGCCTTTCCCCTCGGAGCGACTTTCGTCTTCGTGTTCGGTCCACTCCTCGCGGTCCAGTAGGCGTTCACCGATGTGTTCGGAGGCGCTGTCGGCTTGGGAGACGACGACTGCGAGCATGGGCGGGCTTGGTGACGACTCGGATAAAGGCCGTCGGTGTGTTCGATGAGAGGGCCTAAGACCGTTCGCCGACGACGGATTCACAATGGAAATCGATGTCGTCTGGGGGGCCGCCGAGGCCCCGACGGAGTTGAGCGCCTTCGACGCGGCACTGGCCGAGGCCGGCGTCCACAACTACAACCTTCTGCAGTTGTCGTCGGTCGTTCCCGCCGACGCGACGGTCGTCGAGGCGGGCCGTCACGAACAGTCCGCACCGACTGGAACGCCCGTTTCGGTCGTCCTCGCCGAGCGGTCGAGTTCGACCGACGGCGAGACGCTAGCGGCCGGTCTCGGGTGGGCCACTTCGCCCAGCGGCGGCGTGTTCATGGAAGCGACCGGCGACTCCGAGACCGAGGTCCGAGCGGAACTCAGGGCGTCGTTGGCGGGGGCGAAAGAACTCCGGGAGTGGGAGTGGTGCGAGGAGACGCTGTGTGTCCGGGGACACACCGTCGAGGACACCGGGTCGGTCGTCGTCGCGGCCGTCTACCCCGGCTTCCGCGTGCCGTGGATTCACGACGAGTGAGGTGCCGAACGGACACGCTTGTATGGGTTCGCCGCGAGGCGGCGGTATGGACGTGTTCGGTCTCATCGGAAACCCCGTCGGTCACTCGCTGTCGCCGCCGATGCACGAGGCGGCCTACGAGGAACTGGAGATGGACGCTCGCTACGTGACGTTCGAGCCGTCACGCGATTCGCTGGGTCTCGCCCTCGACGGCGCCAGCGCGCTCGGCGTTCGCGGACTCAACGTCACCATCCCGTTCAAGGAGGACGTGCTGACGCTCGTCGACCCGGACCCGCTGGCCGAGCGCATCGGCGCGGTGAACACCGTCGACTTCTCGGGAGAACCGACGGGTCACAACACCGATGCCGCCGGTGTCACCCGGGCTTTCGAACACCACGACGTGTCGCTTTCGGGAACCGCGGTGGTCGTCGGCGCCGGCGGCGCGGGTCGGGCGGCAGCGTTCGCCCTCGCTGACGAGGGGGTGGACGTTCGCATCGCCAATCGAACCGTCTCGCGCGCGGAGACGCTCGCCGACGCGGTGCCGAACGCGAGCGCCCACGGTCTCGACGCGCTCGGTTCGCTACTGGCCGATGCCGACGTGCTGGTCAACGCGACGAGCGTCGGGATGGAATCCGACGAGACGCCGGTTCCGAAGGCGTCGCTCCACGCCGACCTCGCGGTGCTGGATGCCGTCTACGACCCCATCGAGACGCGACTGCTCCGGGAGGCCTCCGAGGTCGGCGCGAGGACTATCGACGGGGCGTGGATGCTGCTGTTTCAGGGCGTCGAGGCGTTCGAGTTGTGGACCGACCGGGATGCACCGGTCGATGTCATGAACGAAGCACTGAGAGCGTCGCTCTGAACCGAAACGGCGACTTCGCGGTGTTTGCGGGAGTCGGCGGGGTTTAAGTACCGTCCAACACGTATTTTCGTACATGCCAATCACCAAACTCATTCGGACCATGCTGGGGCTCGGCTCCAGCGACTCCGCCGAGGAGGAGGGCTCCGAGACGACGAACGTGACCGTCGAACACGAGCCGGAGGAAGAACCAGAACCGGACGCAGACAACGAAGCAGCGGTGAAGGGGACCGACGAACAAGCACCCGAAGCCGACGCTGAACCGGCCGAAGCGGAGACCGACGACGCGGACGAGTCGGCCGACCAGAGTAGCGACGACGCCGCTGCGGCGGGCACGGACGCCAGCGCGTCCACGGGTTCGATGACCGAGGAACCGCCGACCGACGAGGACGTTTCGGCGGAACCGGCCGAAACCGGAACCGATGTGAGCAACCACAGCGGTACGGACACCTCGGCCGCCGAGCCGGCCGAGGCCGCCGGCCCGGTTCCCGACGACCCCGAGGGCGGTAGCGTCCCGGTCGAGAACGTCAGCGGTATCGGCCCCGCCTACGCGAACCGACTCAACGACGCCGGCATCGACAGCGTCAACGACCTCCTCGAGGCCGACCCCGAGGAACTCGCAGAGGAGACGGACCTCTCGCCGAAGCGCATCAGCGGCTGGCAGGACAACGCCGCCGACCTCTGAGGCAGGAGCGACCGCAAAACGGTTACCCAACGGGCGCTTTTCTCTCATCGATGCGAGTCGTCACCGACCGGGCCGATTTCCGTTCGACGGCAGCCGATGCCCCGGCGGACGCACGGGTCCCGGTCGAACTCCGGGTCCGCGTTGCCGACCCTTTCGAGGCGTACCGTCGGGCACGCAACGGCGACGGCGGCGACGTACTCCTCGAAACCACCGGCGGACAAACTGGGTGGGGGTACTTCGCGACGGACCCAATCGAGCGGCTCACCGTCTCAGCCGACGCCGTCTCACCGGGGTCGGCGTCACCGTCGCTCGCCGCCCTCGACGGGCTACTCTCCGGAGAGTCACTCACACGCGGTGCCTGTACCGTCCCGTACCCCTGTGGCGTGTTCGGGTGGCTCTCCTACGACATCGCACGCGAACTGGAGACACTCCCCGACGCCGAGGAGGACCGCGGCTTACCGCGGTTACAGGTGGCGACGTACGACCGCGTGGCCGCTTGGGAAGAGCCGTGGACGAGCGAAGCTACGCTTCGCGTGACGGCTTGTCCGCGACTCGACGAACACGACGGCATCGACGCCGCCTACGAGTGGGGGCTCGGCCGTGCCCGCGACCTCGTCGCCCGAGCCATCGCCGGCGACCGCTCGGTCGGCCGCCCGCCATCGGAGCGCTCCCGTGCGACGTTCGACTCCGAGTGCACGCGCGAGGCGTTCGCCGAGCGCGTCCGCCGCGTCAAAGAGCACATCCACGAGGGAGACACGTTTCAGGCTAACGTCTCCCAGCGGCTCTCGGCGCCGGCCGCCGTACACCCGGTCGACGCCTACGCCGCGCTCCGACGAGTGAACCCGGCGCCGTACTCCGCACTCGTCGAGTTCCCGGGCGTCGACCTCGTCAGCGCGAGTCCCGAACTCCTCCTCGATGTCGAGGGTGACCGACTACTGACCGAACCCATCGCTGGCACCAGACCGCGCGGGGAGACCCCCGATGCCGACGCCGAACTCGAAGCCGCCCTCCTCGGTGACGAGAAAGAGCGGGCCGAACACGCCATGCTCGTCGACCTCGAACGGAACGACCTCGGAAAGGTCAGCGAGTACGGCAGCGTCGACGTTCGGGAGTACCGCCGCGTCGACCGCTACTCGGAGGTCATGCACCTCGTCAGCCTCGTCGAGGGGCGCCGCCGGGCGGACTGCTCGCTGGCCGACGCCGTCGCGGCCGTCTTCCCCGGCGGGACGATTACCGGCGCGCCGAAACCACGGACGATGGAGATAATCGATTCAGTCGAACGGAGTTCACGCGGCCCCTACACCGGTGCAATCGGCGTCTTCGGATTCGACGACCGCGCCACACTCAACATCGTCATCCGCACACTCGTCCGTCACGGCGACCGGTACTACCTCCGCGTGGGTGCCGGTATCGTCCACGACTCCAACCCCGACAGCGAGTACGACGAAACCCTCGACAAGGGTCGCGCCCTCGTCAAGGCCCTCGATGCAGCGCTGGACGAACGAACCACGCTCACCGTGGAGGCGACGGAGCGATGACGACGCCCACGATTCTCGTCGTCGACAACTACGACTCGTTCGTCTACAATCTCGTCCAGTACGTTGGCACACACGCGGACGTTGTGGTCGAACGCAACGACGCGATGACGGTCGAGGACATCCGACGCTTAGAGCCCGACGGAATCGTCGTCTCGCCGGGGCCCGGTACGCCGGCGGAGGCGGGCGTGTCTGTGCCGATATTCGCGGAACTCTCCTATCCGACGCTCGGCGTCTGTCTGGGCCATCAGGCGCTGTGTGCCGCCAACGGCGCCACGGTCGGCCACGCGCCCGATGTCGTCCACGGGAAACCCTCCTCTGTAACCCACGACAGTCGGGGAATATTCGAATCTCTCCCCGAGCGATTCGAGGTCGGCCGGTATCACTCCCTTGCGGTCGACCGTGGAGACATCCCGTCAGTCCTCGAAGAGACGGCCCGGACGGACGACGAACGGGGCGTCGTGATGGGTGTCCGCCACCGCGAGAAGCCACACACCGGCGTGCAGTTTCACCCCGAAAGCATCCTCACCGACGTCGGTGAGCGCATGATTGCGACGTTCTGTACACGATGCAGTACCACCTAAACGGAACATTACGCGACCGAGAAGAGGCGACCGTCAGCGTCGACGACCGCGGATTTCGATACGGGGACGCCGCCTTCGAGACCTGCCGCGCCTACGGCGGCGAGGTGTTCGCGTGGGACCGCCACGTCGAACGGCTCCATCGGACCTGCGAGACGCTCGGGATGGCCGATGCGGTCCCCGACGACCTCGCGGTACGGGTGGCCGAGACGCTGGACGCCAACGATTTCGAGGACGCCTACGTTCGCGTCTCGGTGAGCAGGGGGGTCCAACCCGGGAAACTGACGCCGGACGAAGACGTCGATCCCACGGTCGTCGTGTACGTGAAACCACTCCCACGCGGTGGTGTCGACGGCCAGCGCGTCTGGGACGATTCCGCCGTCGTTCAGTCGGTGCAGACGCGGCGAATCCCCGACAGTGCGGTGCCATCCGACGCCAAGACCCACAACTACCTCAACGGTATTCTCGCCCGTCTCGAACTCCGGCGGGCGTCCAACGAGGGGTACCGACCGGACGAGGCGCTGATGCGGGACACGAACGGCCACGTCGCGGAGGGAGCGACGAGCAACCTGTTTTTCGTCGACGACGGCGTGCTGAAGACGCCCGAAACGGGGTCGATTCTCCCCGGCATCACTCGAGAGGTGGTCATCGAACTCGCCGAATCCGAAGACTTCCCGGTTCGGACGGGCCGGTACACGCCGGACGACGTGCGGAACGCCGACGAGGCGTTCCTGACGAACTCGACGTGGGAACTCCGACCGATTGCGACGCTCGACGGCATCGAAATCGGCGGCGGGCCGCTGACGACGCTGCTCCAGCGACTGTACGACGAGCGAGTCGAAACGCGCTGTTACGCTAGTTCCCGCTGAAGCCGATACGTCCGGAGGAGAGGTCGCGGTCGCTCTTTGGACCGACGTGGTCGAACTCGTAGTCGTCTTCGGCGAGATACACGCCACCGTCGCGAACTTCGACGTCGACCTCTTCGAGATACGACCCCTCGCAGGGGCCGTACGTACAGTGGCCCGAATCGGGTTCGAACGTCGCGCCATGACGCGTACAGACGACTTCGCCGTCGCGGAACTCCGCGCCGCTTCCCTTGTCGAGTCGCACGTCGGTCCAGTGGGGACAGAAGTTCCGCCACGCGGCGATGTCGCCGTTCAGTCGAACGAGAACGACCTCCTTCTCGTCGAAGCCCTCCCGAACCGTGAACAGAAGCGTCGAGTCCTCGGGGACCTCCTCGATGTCGGCGATGCGCTCCTCGGCCATATCCGAGCCACGACCCGGGCCGGTTCAAGCCTTCCGACTGCCGGCGACCGCGCTCCGGTTTTCCGCGGCGACTACACGAGCGCGCGAACGACAAGTCCTCCCTGTTCGGATGGTTTCAATGCATGAACACGTCAGCACACGATTTCGAACTGGAGAACGCCGCCGCCGGTCCCGACCGATTCCAGCTCTCGGAGGCCGCTACCGATTCGGACACCGACAGTATCGTCCTCCTGTTCCAGCGGGACTATCACTGCACGAAGTGCCGACAGTATCTCGCTCCACACGTCGCGCTCGAAGTACGAGGTCGTGGGGTCGTCGTGTCCTGTTCGAAATACGCCGCGTGGTTCGTACAGACGAGTTCGCCGTCGCGCATCTCTGCGCCGGGACCCTTGTCGAGTTTGATGTGGGTGTAATGTTGGCAGTAATTCAGCCATCCGTGGATAGAGTCGTCATCCCGAAGCAGGATGGCTTCCTTTTCTTCGCCGGAGTCGACGACCTCGAGGGCGAATACATATGTCGTATCTCCCGGCACATCATCGACAGCTACGATTCTGGTTCCCGAGTCCGTTACCGGCGGCTAGCAGATGCCGGGACTTAGATGTGTAGTCTGAAGATTCGCCCGTGATAGATGGGTTCGATGTCCTCGTAGCACCATCGTGTAGAGGTACGCGAACTGGTTTCTTCAGACGGACGGTCAACGAGGCTTCGACTAGTCCGTAATCGGACGGCCCACCACCGAACACGAGAATAGCGCTCTTCAGGCTCAGCTCGTCCCTTCTAGGAGCTCCCTGCTACCGCCCCTGCCGAGTTACTCGACCAGGGTCTCGCCTGTTGGACTGACGTTCTATATGTCTTATATACAACGTATTTCGCTTATGTACATATGTGTTTTAGCATGTGTATAGCTTAGAAATAGCACTTTAAATTTGGTATGCTGGGATTGGTTGCGATTGTCGAGCCACGCTGTTAGTCGACCGATGAGAGAGCTGCAGAAACGGTCATCATAACATACCTAATTTTGTTATGAGTGTCTCGCGGTCGCGAGCTCTGACTGGACGACACCACCTCGATGGTACACGGTAAATAACATTCTTAAGTTTGTTATGAATATCTCGTCGTCGTGCGTCCTACAGGACGACGGCAACTACGTGATGGCGCTCGCGCAATGGGCCAACTGCTGCCTGCTGACCATCGACTGCTGAGCAGTGGCCGGCCACCACACCCATAGATATAGAATCCAACTAGCTCCGTCTTTCGTGAGTGCTCGGCGTCGGGTCCTGATGCGAACACTGCTGTACCTGGCGCTGTCGATCCCCAGAAGCGAGTATTGGTTTTGCAAGGGTCATACGTTTCAGCGAGGGTGACAGCCGAGAGATAGACGAGATTTGGCGTTTCTCTCGATATCTAATCTGGAATCCCAGAATTAACCGAGATAAATATACATTCATTAGATTATGGGGTGGGAAGACTCACATCGGCTTTGTTTTGCGAGCCTCAATTATCCTTGTTTTCGATGCGAGCCTCCAGCTCGATGGTGTTCGCCGCGCTAACCACGGCGTGGGGAATCGTCCTCATAAACTCGTCGTCGCCCATGTTGCTTGAGGGGAAAGCGACTGACAGCGCCCCCATGACATCACCGTTCTCGGCAGTAACCGCGGTCCCGACTGCCGACAGACCCGTCATGTGTTCCTCGTCGTTTATGGCGTACCCCTGCTCGCTGACTTCCGATAATTCCTCGTAGAGTGCTGCTTCGTCGACGATGCTGTGCTCGGTGTCCGCCGGTAGGCCGTGTGACTCGATGATGGCCTCGACACGATCGTCGGAGAACTCCGCGAGCATGGCCTTGCCGGCGGCGATGACATGGAGGTGGACGTGATCACCCACTTTGTCGACCGGAAGGATGCTGTTGGAGCTGCCTCTCTGATCGACGCAAGTCGCCATGCCGAACTCCTCGACGTAGATTTGCGCCCGGGTGCCCGTGGCTTCGGCGAGGTCCCCGACACTGTCCGCCGCGTGTCTGTAGAGGGGATCATCCCGCCGACGGGTTTCACCGACTCGCAAAAACTTGAACCCGGGATAGTAGACGCCGTTCTTTTTGGCCACGAATTGGTTCTCGGTGAGCGTAACCAAGTGCGGGTGGATTGATCCGGGGGACAACCCCAGATGGTCGGCGAGTTCCGAAAGCGTCGCACTGCGAAGTTCTTGTAACTCGTCGAGGATTGCACAACTCTTGTCGACCGCAGCAATCGTCCGCGAATCCGTGTTGTTTGCCATGATACTTCGTGTGAGACAGTTTCACTTAGTCTTTTGCGTCTTGCAAAATCTGGCTAGCGGGCGCTAAGCGAACGGATGCTCGTGTCTAAGCCCGCGGAACAGGAACGTGTTCAGTCGAGGAGTGACGGCGAAGAAACCTGGATGGACGGAGTCACCGGACAGGGTCGCCGTGGGACTCCCGGAGTTCTACCTTGCGGATCTTGCCCGTGGATGTCTCGGGGAGGTCGTCGACGAACTCGACGACGGTCGGGCACTTGTAGTGTGCGAGGTTATCGCGGGCGAACTCGATGACCAGTTCCTCGGTGAGATCGGCGCCGCCGGCGGTCACGATGATCGCTTTGGGCGTCTCGCCCCACTTCTCGTGAGGGACGCCGATCACGGCGACGCGCTCGATGTCGGGGTGGTCGTAGAGGGCGTCCTCGACCTCGACGCTGGAGATGTTCTCACCGCCGCTGATGATGACGTCCTTCTTGCGGTCCTTGATCGAGATCATCCCGCGTTCGTCGATGCTGGCGAAGTCGCCGGTGTGGAACCACCCGTCGACGCGATCGTTGAACGCCTCGCGGGTCTGTTCGGGCTTGTTCCAGTAGTGGTCCATGACTTGGTTCCCCCGGACGATGATCTCACCCATCGTCTCATCGTCGGGAGGGATGTCCTCACCGTCCTCGTCGACGACACGCAGTTCGGTCCCGAGCATGGCGTGGCCTTGGCGGGTCTTGATCTCGAAGCGACCCTCGCTCTCGATCCGGCGCGGCGAGTTGCTCGTCGTGACCAGTGGGCCGGTCTCGGTCAGCCCATAGACGTGCAAAATGTTCCAGCCGAGTTCGTCCTCGACTGTCCGGATGGTCGCCTCGGGCGGCGGGCTGGCAGCGGTGGCGATCCTGACCGGCTTCTCGCCTGTGGCGGCGACGTTGGTGTCCTGGTAGTGGTCGATGAGGCTATCCAGCACCGTCGGCGCACCACAGAGGTAGGTCACGTCGTGGTTTTGGATACGCTCGAAGGCGCCGGCAGCGTCGAAGGTCCGCTGACAGACGTGTTTCCCGCCGACGCCGGTGATGACGTAGGGATAGCCCCACCCGTTGACGTGGAACATCGGGAGCGTCCAGAGGTAGGCGTCGTCGTCGCTGATCTCGGTGTGGTGGGCGGTGATCAGTGCGTGGTAGTGTTCGGTACGGTGGGTCCGGACAACGCCCTTGGGGTTGCCGGTCGTCCCGCTCGTGTAGTTGATCGTCGCAGGGTCGTCCTCGGAGATGTCAGCGCGCTCGACCTCCTCGGGGTCGGCCCCCTCCAGGAGTGACTCGTAGTCGCGCCAGTCGCCGTCGACGCGGTCGGCCGGGTTGGCGACGAACGCCGTGGTGGGGACCTGGTCGCGGATCGCCTCGACCTTCTCGGCATACTCGTGGTCGGCGATGACCACTTTGGCTCCACAGTCGTTGAGGATATACTCGTAGTCCTCGGGGATGAGCCGGTAGTTGAGCGGGGTCGAGATGGCCCCGAGGACGTTGATTGCGTACAGCGTCTCCAGAAACCAGTGTGTGTTCGGCGAGAGTAGCGCCACGCGGTCGCCCTCCTCGATGCCGAGATCCGAGAGCGCCGCCGCCGCGCGGTCGACCCGCTCGCCGAACTCGGCATAGGTGTACTCGGTGCCGTCGTGGGCGACGACGCCGACGGCGTCGCCGTAGACGTCGACACCTCTGTCGAGGAAATCGAGCGTCGTCATCTGTTGATGCATAGCATGCCAAGGTGTAACTGTGAAATATAAAATTCTTTCTCCTCAACGGAGTCGAACACGGGACCGGGACTCGCAGGGTCCGCGGGTGCGGGCGGTTCCCGGCGCCGGCAGAACCGGTGGGCGAGCGGTACCCGGCAAGAACGGTCCCGGTGCCTCGACGTGAGGCGACTAGTCGAGGAACTGCACCACCTTCGTCAGAGGTCCACGGGCGCCTCATAGGTGTCTGTACGACCGCGCGACCCGGCCCCAGCGTCCGAGTTCGTCGTGTACAGTCGGATTTTCACCGGGTTCGAACCCAGAGCGGGTGGATACTGTTCGTTTTGCTAACATTGTGCGAGTTGGCTGGTAACAACAACCATAATGATTAAGGGGGTAAGGAGAAAACACTAAATCATGCATACCGTCCTTCTGCCGGTTGACGAGAGCATAGACCGTGCAAAAAGAGTTGTCGACGTCGTCAAATCTCTGCCCGGGGATGAAAGCGAGGTTCAAGCAGTCGTACTCAACGTCTCCGAATCAGTGAAACAACCGTGGTTACAGGAGTTCGAGACGCTCGAACGGAGCGAACTCGACGACGCGGAGGTTCCCGAGAGTGTGATTACCGCTATCGAACTGCTCACCGAGTACGGCGTCGACACCGAGATGCGACTCGAAGAGGGTGACGTGACCGATCAGATAATCACCGTCGCTAACGACGTTAGCGCCGATCAGATCGTCATGTGTGGTCGAAAGAAGAGTGCCACCGGAAAGCTTCTCTTCGGAAGTATTGCACAGTCGGTGCTGCTCAACGCACAGCGACCGGTGACGATTTTGGTGAGCGATTAACACCGACTACCGTGTCGAGCGAGCAACGAGTGAGCCGCTGTTTGCCGATCTGAGACGACAGTTGTACACGCTAGACGTATCCGCCGATGGTGTAGAAGTCCGTGAATCTCGTTGGCGTACTTGGTACGGTGTTCAACCACCGTCTGTCACTTGCGCACTCGTGGGCGGGGTTCCCTGACGTTGTCCATCGGCGCGTGGCTTTCGGGAACCGAGTTCGACCGTACTATCAGGGTTAGCTCTTGGGTGCCGACACGATTGGTATTTCGTGTCGGAACAAGCGGGCTGAGTCAGTTCTTTCGGGTGAGCAACAGTCACAGCCAACTGTTCCGAAAGCGTATCTCGGATGTAGTCGTATTTGTTGGTCGCCTCGACTGCGGCTTGTACGCCAGCGTACCGCTGGGCGAGTTCGTCGAGGTTCGCGTTCTCGACGCGAACCCGTTCGACGACCTCTCCAGGTTTAACCGTCACTACCACCTGTGCGTGCTGTTTATCGACTTCAATCCCGAGGTACGTAGTTTTTCTCCGGGACGCCAGTGCGTGATGCAGAGAGTCACCTATTTGGGCTTTTCCGGGTGCCGCCCGGCGCAGTATCCGGACTGTCACGCCCGTGACTCGGCTTCTTTCGCACACGGACCAGTCGGTACGACGCGCTCGCGATGGCATGGGATTCACGTCGGTCTCTCGCGCCCCGTGCTTACTTTCCGCTCCTACGAAGTGGCAGCGGTTCCATCGAGTCAGGACGGCCAAATCGTGGAGAGGCAATTCCTTGAAGGATGCCTCGATTCCCAGTCTCTGTTGCTGAACCATCGTATCGACTGATTCCGCAGAACTCAACGTTACGAGTCAACGAGCTTGAAGTAAACCCATGGTTATTAGTACTTGGACATATCTGGGTATGCTATGCGGACCCATGTGAAAGAAGCACTGTCAACATTAGGTGCTGTAATCGTAATCGTAGCGCTGGTACACGCAGGTATATGGTTCACCCTATTCGGAACACCCGATTTTAGTGTACTCGGGTTTCCGTTCCATTATTTCTGGTTCGTAGCAGGAGCGCCGTTCGGGATGTTCGTCGTCTACTGGACGTACTTCAAGTACATCACGCTACGGGTACAGACGGAAAAAGACGGGATGAAAGCTACTGGCAAAAAAGAGAGTGGCACGGGAGAACCGGCCGTAACCACCGACATTGGAGGTGATGTAGATGATTAAAGCGGACCCACTGTCCACTGCTGGGGTATTGCAGGTTGGTTACGAGTTCCAGGAGGTCTTCGAAGAGTTGCTGATTCCGGTAATCCTGATCGGCTTGACCTTCGTCGCTTACTACGGAATCAGCTTGTATATGAAACGGAACATCCAGAATACGGATGATTACATGGTTGCCGGGCGGACGATCGGTCCGTTCATCAACGGAGCGGCGATCGCTGCATCCTGGGAGAGTCTGGCGACGTTTATGGGAGCTACCGCTCTCATACTCACGGTCCAGATGCCATTCATCGCGATGTGGACGAATTTCATGTTGTCGGTTCCGTTGGTCGTAATCCTCTACGGTCAGACGCTCCGACGACTCGGCTCGTATACGCCGGCGACGTTCTGTAAGAATCGGTACGGAGATAAGATGTCCGTGGTAATGGCGTTGCTCATCGTGTTCGTGATGTTGATGTACGCGCTCGGCCAGTTCATCGGGCTCGCACAGATCGTCGAGATCCTGTTCGGGTGGGATTACACCCTCTCTCTCATCGCCATCGCAATAGTGGTCGCTGGTTACGTCGTCATCGCCGGGATGTGGGGTGTCTCATACAACGCTGCTTTGCAGTTCTGGCTTATGTTCGCGGCCGCGTTCTTCCCGATGATGCTCATCCTGAACCAGTTGGGGGCGACTGGCTGGTACTTCCCACCCCTTGGGTACGGGAACCTGACCGGCGAGATGACGAATTTCGCGCCCGACTTTTTTGATATGACCTTCGATACCCGCTGGTACTTCGCGATGTTCCTGGCAATGGCACTCGGTCCGATCGGGATGCCCCATCTTGCCCAGCGTGTCCTCACGAGCCGGAACGTCAAATCCGCTCAACGGACTGGCTTCTGGTTTATTATCCTGAATGGAATCCTTTTCGCGACCATCTATTCTGTTGCGTTTGCCGGTGTCATGTGGATCGAGACACAGGGTATTGCGATAGAGGAGGCTGATTACGACAAGATGATCTTCTATCTCAACTTCGCATTCAACAACGACGCGATAACGGGATTCGTCGTCGCCGGCGCGATCGCAGGCGGCCTCTCGACCGTGAGCGGACACATGCTCGCGATCAGTGCTGCCGTCGCGAACGACGTCATCGAAGCCTTCGAACTCGACATCACCGAAGACCGCAAGACACAGTTCGGCTACGTCTCCGTCCTCGCGGCCGCGCTCATAATCGCTCTGATCGCTTTGAATCCACCCGCATTCCTCGTCGTCAGTATCCTGTGGGCGTTCGCCATCAGTGCTGCTGCGATTACGCCCGTCATCGTTCTCGGTGTCTGGTCGGCCCGCGTCAACCGGTACGGAGCGATTGCATCGAGCGTCGTCGGATTCTTCGTGATCCTCATTCTCTCACCCCACGTCTTTTCGGGTATCGACGCCGGAGGTGAGGGTCTGACCGCTGCCCTCGGTATTGACGCGGTCATGATCGGCTTCCCGGTAGCGATCATCACGCTCGTCGTCGTTTCACTCCTCGCGGAGAAAATCAACGCCCTCGAAGTCGACCCTGCCGACAACAGGACACTCATCAATGAGATGCACGGCTATCCGGAGGACGGTACGGAGCGGTTCACCAGTGCAGCACCGCTCATCATCCTCGCCTTGCTGATGTTCCCGATTCTCTACTGGGGAATCCAGCCCTGGTAAGCCGTCCATCTCTCAATTATGCAAGTATACGGTACCCTTCGCGGCACGCTAATCTGGCTACTCCTCGGTCTGGGAACCGCGGCCATCGCTGCCTCACAGCAAAACCAGGTCACGGGCTTCATCGCCATCGGCTGGATCATGCTCGCTGTGTTTAGCTATCTCGAGTACAAGAATGATCAGGCCCGCGGCTGACGAGCTCGTCAGTGTTGCCCAGCACGACGACGTCGATTACATCAGTGGCCGAAAGAAATCGTCAGCCAAGAGAATAATCGAAAATAAAAGCGGTTCTTGAAACGGCGAGAAGGTAGCGAAAGCGAACACGAGGACGGCTAGAATCGCAGCAGCAACCCGCTTCCACATATTCTGTACCGGTTCTACGGATACCCATACTCGAGGCAGTACACTTCGCCCTGTGTTTCGAATATTTTTATTCACCGGCCACTACATCAGGACTGGCCAGTAGATATATATATTTGGAGATTCCCATACGCACGTTGGAGTGAACGACATGAATTCGACCATCATTATCGGCGGTGATGCGGCAGGATTGAGTGCAGCGAGCAAACTCAAGCGTGAAGACCCGGACCACGAAGTGATCGTCCTCGAACGTGGCGAGTGGGTTTCCTACGGGGCCTGCGGACTCCCGTACTACGTGAAAGGTGATATCGACAGTCTGGAAGATCTGGTCGTCATGGAAGCTGAGGAGTTCAGAAACGAACGCGACATCGACCTGCGGACCGATACCGAAGCGACCGCGATCGACGCCGATGACCGAACCGTTACCGCCGAATCGAACGGTGAAACGTTCGAACTTCCCTACGATAATCTCTTGATCGCGACGGGTGCTGGTGCGCTCACACCCCCGATCGAGGGAATCGACCTTACCGGCGTGTTCACGTTACAGTCAATGACTGCCGGACGGCAGATCAAACAGGTCCTCGAGGATGGACTCGAACACGACGGAGAACGAATCGAACCGGAGGCCGTCGGGATTGTCGGTGGCGGCTATATCGGCGTCGAGATGGCAGAAGCGTTCCACGAACGAGGGCTCGACGTCCACCTCTTCGAGATGCTGCCACACGTCTTGAATCCGTTCGGAGAACCGACCGCGCGCGTCGTCGAGGACCACCTGCGTGAAAAGGGTGTTACCGTTCATCTCGAGACGCCCGTAGAAGCGTTCCAGGGACGAAACGGACGGGTTGTCGGCGTGGCCACGCCTGAAAACACCGTTACGGTCGATTTCGCCCTCATGGGTGCAGGGGTCCATCCACGGACTGAACTCGCAGAAGAGGCCGGCGTCGAACTCGGGCAGTCCGGAGCGATTGCCACCGATAGATACGGGGAGACGAATCTGGACGACGTCTATGCAGCGGGCGACTGCGCGGAGGGGACTCACGTCGTCACCGGCGAGCCGGATCACGTTCCGCTCGCGCTAACCGCCAATAGACACGGACGGGCGATCGGAGCGTCACTTGCCGGGAACCGAACACGAACCGGCCCGATCGCGGGGACGGCCGTCCTGAAAGCGTTCGACCTCGAAGTGGCCAGAACCGGAATCGTCGATCCGGAACGTGCGGCCGAAGCTGGATTCGACCCGGTACAGAAAACGCTGGAGTTGCCCTCGCGCGCACACTACTATCCGGGTGGTTCGGAACTCACAGTAACCCTCGTCGCCGACAAAAATAGTGGTCGTCTCCTTGGAGCGAGTATGGTCGGCGAGGAAGGTGTGGCCCAGCGGATCAACTCCGTTGCCGCGGCGCTCCACACCGAAGTTACCGTCGGAGAACTGGAACAGTTCGACTTTGCGTACGCACCGGCGTACAGTCCGACCTGGGATCCAGTGTTAACCAGTGCGAAGGTCCTCAACGGTACGATCGATTCCAATTGAAATCTCGATGAAAGCCCGATAGCCGAACGAATCATCCCTCGGATCGGTAGTTGAATGCTGCCGCGTTTTGAGTTACTAACGTCCCGTAGAAATCGAGATATCGAGTAACCGTTTTGGGTTGAAAACACACCGAGAACGCTAGTGGTTGGCCATCCCCGTGAATCGTGCCGTAGCTTCGACTCGACCGGCAGGGAGAATGCCACCAGCAATCCACGTTGACCTCTCGGTTGCGACGACCAGAGTCAGGTTCTGACGGTTCTGCGACCAAACTTTTAATATCAATGGTTGACGATTTATACGAGATGCCCACCGCTCATCTCATCGCAGTCGGTGCCTCACCGCTGGGTAGGACGGACCTGCCTGGGCGTGACTTGTTCTCGAGGGCACTGGCCGAGGCGTTCGAGGAATTGCCAGATCCGGCCGATGTCGTCGACGGACTGTACGTCGGCGCCCAGTCCGAACGGTACGAGAACCAGATCATGCAGGGAACACTCATGGCCGAATGGGCCGGCCTGCGGAACGTCCCCGCAGAGCGTGTCGAGGCGTGTGCGGCCGCTGGCGCGCTCGCGCTCAAGAACGCAGTACGGGACGTTCGTGCGGGCGTCCACGACGCAGTGTTGGCCTGTGGCGTCGAAAAAATGACCGCCGGCGGGACTGAAGGTGCTACGAACGCGCTCGGTGCCGCCTTCGAGCGGGCCTTAGAACAGCGGTCCGGGATCACCGCACCCGCCACGTACGCCCTGCTCGCGCGGCGATACCTTCACGAAACCGACGCGACGGAACGAGACCTTGCCAGGATCGCCGTGAAGAACCACCGGAACGCGGCGTCCAATCCCCGGGCGATGTTCCAGGAGGCGGTTGATATCGAGACCGTGATGGACGCGGCCGACGTCGCCCCGCCGTTGAAGCTGTACGATTGTGCGCCGGTTACCGACGGTGCCGCGGCCGTGGTCGTCGCGAACGACGAGGTCGCGAACGATTTACTAGACCGTGAGGATGCGGTCCGGGTGACGGGCGTCGGCTCGGCGGCCAATAACCTTGCCGTCGCCGAACGGGATCTCACGTACGTCGAGGGTGCGAACGTCGCTGCCACGACCGCCTACGAGGAGGCCGGTGTCGATGCGTCTGACATCGATGTCGCGGAAGTCCACGACGCTTTCACCGTCTGTGAAGCACTCCTGGCCGAAGCCGCAGAGTTCGCCCCCAAGGGTCGCGGCATCGAGACCGTCGAGGACCCAAGCGACCGGTCGGCGGGCTGGACTGACGTCCAGATCAACACCAGCGGCGGACTGAAAGCCCGTGGGCACCCGATCGGGGCGACCGGGCTGTTGCAGGCGGTCGAGGCCTACGAACAGCTCACCGGACAAGCCGGCGATCGTCAGGTGTCCGACGCCGACACCGCGCTACTCATCAACGAAGGTGGCGTCGCTGACGCCCACACCGTTGCCCACGTCCTGACCAACCAATGACCGAGGAAAGTGATTCACCCATGACAGACACCGATTCCCCGACGACTGGACCGCTCGTACCGGAAGACATCACCGCCGACTCGCCGTTCACGCTGCCCGGCTTCTTCGACGCGTTAGCGGAGGGCCGGCTGGTGGGCGCGCGCTGTACGGAGTGTGACAGACACCTGCTGCCGCCCCGCCCAGCCTGTTACGGCTGCGGCAGCCGGGCAGTCACCCTCGAGGAACAGCCCCGGACCGGCGAGGTGATCTCGTACACGTCGGTCAACCGCCCCCCGTCTGCGTTCGCCCACTTGGCGCCGATCACCGTCGCGGTGGTCGAACTCGACTCCTCGGCTCGACTCACCGGTCGCGTCGACGCCCCGCTCGCGGACGTCACCATTGGCGACCGCGTCGAACTCCAAGTTCGTGATTCCGAGACGGTCGGTATCGACTCGGACTTCGACCTGTCCTACGAGGAGGAGTGGCCGGTCCACGTCTTCGAACTGGTCTGAGCGGACGGACCCCTAGCGATGTATTTTTGCAGTGAACACGTGACGTGACCGACGGGATTCTCGACTTCTCGGGATGTTCTGGGAAGCGTTCCTGAAGCGGTGACGCATTCGAAGCGCTCGGTGTGCCGACGGACATCTGGGAGGGTCGACCGCTCGTCTATCAATCGTACCCAAGACAGTGTGAGATGCGGTCTGTTTGCGTGCTCGCTATCGTTTTCCCTCTAGTACCTTCGCGGCGGTCAACACCGGGTCCCACGTCGTATTGAATGGGGGAGCATATGCGAGGTCGTAGTTCGAAAGATTGCCGAGAGTGATTCCTTCCGTCACCGCTCCGACAAGGGGGTGACTTCGATGGACGGCGCCCTCACCGTACTCGGAGACGAGACTGCCTCCCAGTACCCGTCCGGGTCTCCGGGTCGATGTCGACAACGTTGTGGCCCGTTCGGAGGTCGATATCTCGCTCCTGGCGGAACTCCTCGGGCGTGACAGACACGAGGTCTTCGAGCGACTGTATCTCGCCCAAACCTGCCGGAACCGGAACTACTAGAGTGTCCGCCCTCCTGCTTATCGACCGATTTGTTTGAGT
Source organism: Natronomonas gomsonensis (assembly GCF_013391635.1). Classification (GTDB taxonomy): domain Archaea; phylum Halobacteriota; class Halobacteria; order Halobacteriales; family Haloarculaceae; genus Natronomonas; species Natronomonas gomsonensis_A. The sequence continues at coordinate 1,329,463 of NZ_JACAWU010000001.1, forward strand.
AGTGTTCTATAATCTACTTGCACAACGTTTATCGCTTATGTACATAAGCGAATTAGTATAGCTGGAGCTTAATATAAGGATAATGGGGCGGTTGCATTATGCCTCTCAACTGTCCAGTGGAGACAGTAGTTTCGCCAGGTCGCGGCCGCTCCGTTCAGATGGACGAGCAGGAGCTCTTTCTTGTCAAATCCGTCGTGAACGGGAAACAGCAGTGTCGAATTGTCGGATACCCCCTTCGAGATTCGCGATACGACTCTCCGAATCCGCTGGCGGTTCGTAGTGACCGACGGGTGAAGCTCCTATCTTGCGGCGGCGTTCGCGGCCTCAGTCGAAGTGGGCACTGGTCGCGACGTCGCTTTCGGCACCGCCGACGACGAGGTCGCCGGTCGAGTCGGCTCCGAGGACGATGGTCCCACCGGCGAGGATGGGTGCGACCAACCCCGCGGCGACGACGCCCGGAGCGGTGAACGACCCTCGAACCGCGACCGTCGTGTCGGAGGCGAGTCCGTGGTCGTCGACCACTTCGGTTGCGGCACCGAGAACGTCGCCGTGGCTGTACGTCGCCTCGGGGGTCGCCAGCAACGGGTCAGCCGGTGTGACGTGGTCCGGGGGTTCCGTCGGATTCTCGCTCCACACGTCGCGCTCGAAGTACGAAACCGTGGGGTCGTCGGGTGGACTGCCGTAGGCGACTTGCTTCGTGGAGGGTCCGGCGTCGTACTCGCCGAGGTCGACTGTGGGGACGACGAGCGCGCGCGTGTCGTCCCCAACCGATTCGGCCGGGCCGAACCGAACGACACTCCCGAGCAGCGCGGCGCCGTAGAAGGTCAACACCGGTTCCGGAATCGGGTCGTCGGCGACGGCGACGCCCGCCCCGCTCCGGACGCCGAGGTGCCGAAGGAAGTTCCCGACTTTCCACGCGCTCGTACAGAACCGTCGGTAGTCGTAGGTTCGGCCGACTGCCGGCGCTCGAAGCGCGATGTCGGAGGTGCGGCGCTGTCGGTCGATTGCGTCCCCGAGTACGTCCATACACCGACTACGAACGCCGGGCGTTTATACTCCGCCGGGACGGTCCCGAGGCCATGGACGCACAACAACGAGTCGCGGCGTTCCTCGACGATACCGAGCTTCACGCACCGGCAGCGTACCGACTCCTCGATGTCGTCTCGGAACTCGGTGAGGTGTCGAAGGAGGTGTGTACGTCGACGGAGTACGGTGAAGACCCGTCGTCGGTGTCGGTTCCCGAGGACGAACTCGGGGACGCGCTGTTCGCGCTGCTAGCGCTGTGTTCGGAGCTCGGCGTGGACGCCGAGACGGCACTCGAAACCTCGCTGTCGAAGTACGAGGGCCGACTCGACGACACCGGACGCGCTGGAAGCGGCGAGTAGGTAGCGAACAGGCGGCGTTCTGTGCGATTGTCTCCCGTATCCGACGACCTGCCGCACGGTAGCCGAATGGCCGTCGGTTGCTGGTCAGCGCATACGGCCGGTGGTTCCGTTCTGGTATATGAATGCTCGGACGAGCTGGTGGTTCGAAGTGCGGCCAGTAGAGCATCCGCGAGGGAGCGGAGCGACCGAGCGGTTCGCCGTGCGCCGCAGGCGCGCGGGACCGAGGGCCGACCATCGGGAGGCCCGACGTGTCTTTTTCATGAACGTTTTTGCCGGCGGGCCGCAGGCCCGCCGTGCAAAAAGGTTCAACCGAAGTTCTCGGCCTTCGCCGCGTCGGGGTCGCCGCCGGCGGCCTCGATTGCGGCGGTGGCGTCCTCGAGGAAGTCGGCGAAGCCGTAGACGAACACCTGTTCGCCGTCGGCGTTCGTCAGCACGTCCGCGACGGCGTCGGTGAGCGATTCGTCTTCGAAGAGGACGAACACCGACGCTCCGGCGTTGGCGATGTTCGAGAGGCGGTCCTCGTGGAGCGGGGTGTCGTCGCGGTAGACGATTGCGGCCTCGTTGCCCTCTGCGAGTGCGCGCTCGGCGATGGCGACCGCTGGACCGATACCGGGGCCGCCGGCGAGGACGATTGCTCGATTCTCGCTTTCGTAATAGTCGTCGCCGAAGGGGCCGGTAATCGTCACGGTGTCGCCGGCGTCGAGGTTCAGGAGGTACTCGCTGAACGCCCCGCCCTCCTCGGGGTCGTAACTGATGGTGAACTCGAATGTGTCGTCGGTGTTCGGCGAGGAGACGGTGTAGAACCGCGATTCCTCTTCGCCGCCGACGGTGGCGGTGAGTTTGACGAACTGTCCCGGTTCGGCGTCGAACGCCGCCGGGGTATCGAGGTCGATGGCGACTGCGTCGGGGCCGACCTCGTGGACGGCAGCGACGGTCGTCTCGATGGGGTCCATGTACGGTATGGGCTTCCCCGCCGGCAAGGCGCTTTCGAAGCCGCATCCGGAAATCAAATATAAACGCGTGTGAAGTTTTCCCTCGGTAGTCGTTGAAAGTCGCTTTCGAGGGCTGTAGTCCGGAAAACCGCTCAACTGCGGCAATATTCAGAAGGCTTAACGTCCGCCGCGCAGAACCCCGATGTAGTATGCCAGAGGACCTCAACTGGGCCGTCGGCGGCGAAGCCGGCGACGGGATCGACTCGACCGGGAAGATCTTTGCCCAGGCGCTCTCACGTGCGGGGCGCCACGTCTTTACCTCGAAGGACTTCGCCTCACGAATCCGTGGCGGATACACGGCGTATAAGGTACGGACGTCGGTCGACCGCGTCGAGAGTGTCGTCGACAGACTCGATATCCTGATTGCGCTGACAGAGCGAACCGTCAACGAAAACCTCGACGAACTCCACGAGGACTCCGTCATCATCTACGACGGCGAGCGGACGATGATGAAGGACTTCGAGGCCCCCGGCGAGATGACAGGGCTCGACGTGCCGCTGAAGCGTCTCGCCGAGGACGCCGGTGGCGCCATCATGCGCAACATCGTTGCGCTCGGTGCCGCGTGTGAGGTTACCGGTTTCAACATCGAGTACCTCGACGAGTCGCTGGAGAAGCGCTTCGGCGGGAAAGGCGAGGCTATCGTCGAGAACAACAAGAAGGCGGCCCGCCTCGGTGCGGATTTCGTTCGCGAGGAGACGGACCTCTCGACGGACGATGACCTCGAGACGACGGACAACGACTACGTCCTCCTGAACGGCGACGAAGCCATCGGGATGGGCGCTCTCGCCGGCGGCTGTCGGTTCTACGCCGGCTACCCCATCACACCCGCGACGGACGTGATGGAGTACCTGAAGGGCCGCATCGAGGACTACGGTGGCGTCGTCGTCCAAGCCGAAGACGAGCTGTCGGCGGTCAACATGGCGCTCGGCGGTGCGCGTGCGGGCGCCCGTTCGATGACTGCCACTTCCGGACCCGGCATCGACCTGATGACGGAGACGTTCGGACTGGTCGCCACCTCGGAGACGCCGCTGGTCATCTGTAACGTGATGCGGTCGGGTCCCTCGACGGGAATGCCGACCAAACAGGAGCAGGGCGACCTCAATCAGATGGTGTACGGCGGTCACGGTGAGGTACCGCGGTTCGTGCTGGCGCCGACGACGATTTCGGAGTGTTTCCACAAGACCGTCGAGGCGTTCAACCTCGCCGAGAAGTACCAACTCCCCGTCTACCTCACGGCCGACCTCGCACTCGCTGTCACCGAACAGACCTTCGAACCCGAGGCGTTCGACATGGACGAGGTCGAAATCGACCGCGGAAAGGTCGTCGACGAGGAGAACATCGAGGAGTGGCAAAACGAGAAAGGGCAGTTCAAACCCCACGCGCTCACCGACGACGGCGTCAGTCCGCGTTCGTTCCCCGGCACGGAGGGTGGCGCCCACATGTCCACCGGCCTCGAACACGACGAACTGGGCCGACGGACGGAGGACACCGACATGCGCGTCGAGCAGGTCGACAAACGCGACCGCAAGGTCGAAACCGCAATCGAGCGGGAGAACTTCGACTACCGCGAATTCGGTGACGCCGACGCCGACACGCTCATCGTCTCGTGGGGTTCCAACGAGGGCGCGATGCTCGAAGCGATGGACTTCCTCGAAGACGACGGCATCGACGTGCGATTCATTTCGGTGCCGTACATCTTCCCGCGGCCGGACCTCACCGAGGAGTTCGAGGCCGCCGAGGAGGTCATCGTCGTCGAGTGTAACGCGACGGGTCAGTTCGCCGACCTCGTCGAACACGACACCCTCACGCGCGTCGAGCGCATCAACAAGTACAACGGCGTCCGCTTCAAGGCGGACGAACTCGCCGACGAGGTCAAAGCGGCCCTCGGCGAGGCGACGGAGGTGGAAGCATAATGAGCTCCGACATTCGATTCACGGATTTCAAATCCGACAAACAGCCCACGTGGTGTCCCGGTTGCGGTGACTTCGGGACGATGAACGGTATGATGAAAGCGCTGGCCGAGACGGGCAACGACCCCGACAACACGTTCGTCGTCGCCGGCATCGGCTGCTCCGGCAAAATCGGGACGTACATGCACTCGTATGCGCTGCACGGCGTCCACGGCCGCGCCCTGCCCGTCGGAACGGGCGTGAAGATGGCCAACCCGGACCTCGAAGTGATGGTCGCGGGCGGCGACGGCGACGGCTACTCCATCGGGGCCGGCCACTTCGTCCACGCCGTCCGCCGGAACGTCGACATGACGTACGTCGTCATGGACAACCGCATCTACGGCCTGACGAAGGGGCAGTTCTCGCCGACCAGCCGTGAGGACTTCGAGACCTCCACGTCGCCGGACGGGACGAACCAACAGCCCGTCAACCCCCTCGCACTCGCGCTCGCCGCAGGCGGGACGTTCATCGCGCAGTCGTTCTCCTCGGACAGTCAGCGACACGCCGAAATCGTCCAGAAGGCTATCGAACACGACGGCTTCGGCTTCGTGAACGTCTACTCGCCGTGTGTGACGTTCAACGACGTCGACACCTACGACTACTTCCGCGACGCCATCGTCGACGTGGCCGACGACGACTTCGATCACGACCCCTCCGACTACGACGCCGCCAAGGACCTCATCATGGATCGCGGCAAGGAGTATCAGGGCGTCATCTACCAAGACGACAGCTCCGTCGGCTTCGAGAAGCGCGAGGGCATCGAGGCACCGATGAACGACATCCCCGACGGCGCGCCCGACGACGCGATGGACCTCGTCCGCGAATTTTACTAAACCCACTTTTTGCACGCTCCGGCGGTTCGGCGCGGAACGCGCCGAACACGCCTCCGCGGCAAAAACTTGGGGAAAATATGCGCGACTCGTTCCTGTCGCGCGGCTTCGCCGCGCGGTAGTCACTCGTCGCTACCGGCGGCGAAGCCGCCGGCGAACCGCTCGCGCCTCCGGCGCTCGCGGATGCTTCTATTGGACTAACTCCGATAGCAGGTCGATTCTCGCCTCGGTTTCGGCGATCAGTTCCTCGACAACCTCGTCGGCTGGCTGTACCTCGTCGGTGAGGCCGCTGCTCTGTCCCGCATACAGCGCCAGCGCGTCGAGGTCCCCCTCGACTCCCTCCATCGGGAGGTCGTCGCCGTAGCGCACGATGGGGTGGCCACCGGGGTACTCGGCGATTGTCTCGCCCTCGCCGGGGCGGTCGCCGGGTGCGGGACGTCCCGCCTCCTCCCACGCTTCCGTAGTGCTGTTGTGGAGGACGCGGTGAGGGGTTCCCTTCCAGCCGGCGTCGAACAGTTCTGAGTACAGCGTTTCGGTCTCCTCGGCGTCGACGATGCGCTCCCGATAGTGGTCCTCGACGGCGGCTTCCTCGGTAGCGACGAATCGAGTGCCGAGCCACGCGCCATCGGCCCCCGCGGCGAGGACGGCGGCGACACCGCGGCCGTCGGCGATGCCGCCGGCGGCGACGACTGGCACGTCGACGGCGTCGGCTACGCGCGGGACGAGCGGCAGGGTGGCGACCTCGCTTTGGACGTGCCCGCCGGCTTCCCAGGCCTGTGCGACGATTACATCCGCGCCGGCCGCCGCGGCCGTCTCGGCCTCCTCGGCGCTGCCGACGGTGACGAGTACCGACGCGCCTCCGTCGTGGACGCGGTCGACGTACGGTGTCGCATCGCCAAACGAGAAGGAGACGGCGGGGACGCCGGCACCGAGGACGGCATCGAGGTGGTCCTCGGTTGCGACCTCCTTGGCTTCGGGGTCGAGGACGACGTTGACGGCGAAGGGGCGGTCGGTCCGCTCGCGGGTTCGCTCGACGAATTCGGCTGCTCGGTCGGGCGGCCGCCACGTCACCGCTAGCGTCCCGAGGCCGCCGGCGTTCGACACCGCCGCGGCCAGTTCCGAGCTGGTCGCGCTCCCGATGGGTGCCTGAACGATTGGGTACTCGATTTCGAGGGCCTCACACAGCGGGGTCGAGAGAGTCACGCTGGAGGGGTCGATGGCCGAGCGAAAAAGCGTGCCGGCGTACGTCAGTGCTCGACGAACTCGATGAGGACGCCACCGGTCGATTTCGGGTGGAGGAAGGCAACGTCGTGGCCCCACGCGCCCGGGCGCGGTTCCTCGTCTATCAACTCGACACCGGCTGATTCAGCGCGTTCTAGGGCCGCGTCTATGTCGTCGGTTTCCAGAGCGATGTGGTGGAGGCCGGGGCCGTTGTTCTCCAGATACTTCGAGATGGTTCCCTCCTCTTGGGGTTCGAGCAGTTCGAAGTAGCCGTTCTCCAGTTCCAGAAAGATAACTCGGAGGTCCCCGAACCGTTCCTCGTGGGCGATGTCACAGCCGAAGATGTCCTCGTAGCGGAAGGCGAGGCTCTCGGCGTTCTCGGTGGCGACACCGGCGTGGTCGAAGCGCATACGTTGGTGTCGAGGTCCGGGGAGAAATAACCTCCCGACTCATTGGGAGTCTCGTAGGAGTGCATCGTTTCCGAACGACGAATCGAGAGGCAGCGCCGGATGACGGGATTCGAACCCGTCGCTTGGCTACGAGACTCCCTATCAGACGCCGGCGCGGTACTCGCCGAAGACGTCGCGCATCGCGTTGCAGATTTCGCCCGTCGTCGCGTAGGCCTTCACCGCGTCGACGATGTATGGCATGACGTTTTCGTCACCTTCGGCGGCTGCCTTGAGGTCGGCGAGGGCGTCGTCGACGGCGGCCTGGTCGCGGTCGCCGCGAATCGCCTGGACGCGTTCTTTCTGTTGCTGTTGTTCCTCCTCGGAGACCTCCTCGATGTCCTCTTTGGGGTCTTCGTCGACCTGATACTCGTTGACGCCGACGATGATTCGCTCGCCCGTCTCGATTTCGCGTTGGCGCTCGAAGGCGACGTCCTGAATCTCACCCTGAACCCAGCCGCTCTCGACGGCCTTCCGCATCCCGCCGCGGTCGTCGATGTCGTCGAGGATGTCGAAGGCCTCGCTTTCGAGTTCGTCGGTTAGGCTCTCGACGTAGTACGAGCCCGCAAGCGGGTCGATGGTGTCTGCGGCGCCGGATTCGTGGGCGAGGATTTGCTGGGTCCGGAGGGCGGTGCGGACGGATTTCTCTGTCGGGAGGCTGAGCGCCTCGTCTTTGCCGTTGGTGTGGAGGCTCTGGGTGCCACCGAGGACGGCGGCAAGTGCCTGATACGCCACGCGGACGACGTTGTTTTCGACCTGCTGGGCGGTCAGCGTCGACCCGGCGGTCTGGGTGTGGAACTTCAGTTGCTTGGAGGCAGGGTTCTCGGCGTCGAAGCGCTCCTCCATGATTCGGTACCACATGCGACGTGCGGCGCGGAACTTCGCGACCTCCTCTAAGACGTTGTTGTGGGCGTTGAAAAAGAAGGAGAGCTGGGGAGCGAACTCGTCGACGTCGAGGCCGGCGTCGATGGCGGCTTCGACGTACTCGACGCCGTCGGCGAGGGTGAACGCGATTTCCTGTGCGGCGGTCGCGCCCGCTTCGCGGATGTGATAGCCCGAAATCGAGATGGTGTTGAAGTTCGGCACCTCGTCGGCGCAGAACTCGAAGATGTCCGTGATGATGCGCATCGAGGGCTCTGGCGGGAAGATGTAGGTGTTGCGGGCGATGTACTCCTTGAGGATGTCGTTCTGGATGGTCCCGCGCAACTCCTCGCGGTCGACGCCCTGTCGGTCGCCGACGGCGATGTACATCGCCAACAGCACCGACGCGGGGGCGTTGATGGTCATCGAGGTCGAGACCTCGTCCAGCGGGATGCCCCCGAAGACAGTTTCCATGTCGTCGAGGGAATCGATGGCGACGCCGCTTTTGCCGACCTCGCCTTCGGCCATCTCGCTATCGGAGTCGTAGCCCATCTGCGTCGGCAAGTCGAAGGCCATCGAGAGGCCGGTCTGGCCCTCGTCCATCAGGTAGTTGAACCGCTCGTTGGTCTCGCTGGCGGTGCCCATGCCGGCGTACTGCCGCATCGTCCACAGCCGGCCGCGGTGCATCGTCGAGTAGACGCCGCGGGTGTACGGGGACTCGCCGGGGAAGCCGATGTCCTCGTCGTAGTCGATGTCGGCGATGTCGGCGGGGGTGTAGAGGGGGTCGACCTCTTGGCCGCCGGTGTCGGTCGTGAACTGCTCTTTGCGCTCCCCGAAGCGCTCGACGGTGGGGCCAAAGGTGTCGTCTTTCCAGTCCTCGTGGCCCTCGCGGATGGCTTCGAGGTCGTCGGGGTCGAACATTATTAGAGAAAGGGGTCGGACGGGGCTTAAGGGTTGGCGAGATGGTACTGAGACCGCTGCTCAAAATGTAATCGCTAAACGGCATATAGGGGCGCGTCACGAACCTCAAGTCCTGACACCGCGTGGCTCACAGCAAGCTGACAGTGAAAATATGTCTCCGGTGACCATACTGGAATTACGACTATTCCGAAACCTGGCTTAGAATGTCCTCAGTCGGCCTTTTCATCGTTGTCTTCACTTTCGATGTCTTCGAACTTCACGAAATTGGTGGTATCACAGGGGGCACTGCTCGCAGATGGATGAAGGTCAAGCAGTTCACCCGAACCTGAACTTGCAGTTCCGGAATTTCCACCGTCCTGTCTCCAGAACGATGTACCTGATTTGACGATAACGGACTTGACTTCATTATGGCCGGTGTACTCCCAATCGATACTGACCGGTTCGCTGTCGTCGTTCGATTCGATATTCGTAATATCGATGTCCTCAGTATTGTCGATACCACAAAACGCGACGAAGCTGATTTCACTGCCTGACACACCAACATCAACGCCCTCACACGTCACTTTCACTGGTCTGTCAAGTTCTCCAGAGACTTCATCACCCGTTCCGATGGCGGTAACCGTGAATTCAGCGCTTCGAGTGTCGTCCTCAACGGAGACCTCACATTCGAAGACGGCGTCGAAATCTTGGTGATCTCCCGGACCGAGTTCGACAGGCTGTTCGCTGCCATCTGTTGGCTCGTATTCGACTCCGACTTCGTCGTCACCGTCGATTTCGACCTCGACAGGAACAGTGAACTTGTTCGTTATCGTGGCGACCTCTTCGTCTCGGCGGTCCAAACCGCTACTTGGGTCAGTATCTTGTGGTCCGGCGGAAACCTCTTCGTCGTACTCCAAGCCGACATAGGCGCTTTCGTCTTCGACTATTTTCACCGTCACGGAGCGATTAGCTTCGACGCTTGAGAACGCTCCTGAGCCAATAATTGTGCTTCCGCTCGCGGTGAATGCGCCCATCGAGGCGAGAACGCTGCGGCGCTTCATTCGTCACACACCTCGTATTTCTCGGAGCCGATTCGATTCCGTGCGGCGTCGTAGGTGTGAACCGCAGCGGAGACAGCGAACAGCGCGATGAGAATCACAGAGAGTCCAAGACCGGACAGTTCACCGAAGGGGTACACACCCACCCACACGGCGGCGACGAGCGCCGCCCCCACCGCCGACAGGCCGAGATAGTACTCGCTCCACGGGATGTCGTTGTGCGGGACGAACTCCAGATACATCTGGACTTCGCGTGCGTCCTCGGTCAACTCCACCTCCCCGCGCATGTGTTCGTACTCGATGATGCCAGCTTCGTCGAGCTTCGGGAGGTGATTCTGCCGGAGTGCGGTGTAGACGCGCTTGCGCTCGGCGCTGTCGATCTGTGCCGTCGAGGTGTCGTTCTCCCACGCGGTGACGTGGTCGACGAGCTCGCGCAACTCGACCCGACGGTCGTCCTGTTGTTTGAGATATTGCAGCGCACAGCGGCGCCGGGCGTTACTGAGCACCTCGAAGACCTCGTCGCGCGGCAGCGACGACGCGTTATCAGAGGGCGACACCGAATCGGAGAGTGTGGTTCCTTTGAGACTCATGTTCCCCCACCAGAGGACTACAATTGTCTGACGCAGGTCGCACTAATTAAACCCTGCGATGGTTTTGCGGTTTGAGCCCGAATTCGGGTGCTAATTCGACTGCAGTATTGCGGTTTTGGATGGTTAGTATATAATTGGTAGGTGATTAGGGGTGGGCTATTTATAAGATGGATTTGCAATTCTCGAACCGCGGTTTCGGACCTGTGACTGGCTCGGAAAATCTATGATTAGTAGTGCGAAATAATATTGCCAATTCTCGCGCGCTCTCGGAAAATCGACAGACTGCGGTCAATTCTGATTTCGATGGCTGTCTGTTGGGCGCGGATTCGAATTCGAGCCACGGAACGCACGGTTCGTCAGCGCCGAAACGAGCCGGATAGCACTCAATTTCTCGGTAAAATCGCTATTAATGGCTGATTAAGCGTCTTTGAGCGGTGTTTCAGGATAGGGCTGTGAGCGATTCAGCCCTGCGCTGTCTGTTCGCAGGTCGGGGCTGTGTTCGATTCTGCCAGTGCATACAGAAGGGGGTGCCACTACTGGGGTAGAGTAAGCGCGGAGCCACTGACGCCCGGTCGGTCGATGTGAGGTGTGGGGGCGTGGGGCCGCGCGGAAACCAAGGTGAAACAACATGGAACGACGCAAATTCTTGATTGGTGCGGGTAGTGCAGCAGTGGGAGCGAGTGCGCTCGTCGGCTCGGGCGCGTTTACGAGTGTGAGTGCTGACCGGACCGTTTCGGTGAACACCACCGACGATGCGAACGCCCTGCTCTCGATGGATGCATCCAATTCTGAGAACGGAGAATATACCGAAGTCAATACAGATGGGTCAATCGAAGTCGGGTTGACGGATAGCGCCAATTACAGTAAAAACGGAGATGGTAGCGACAACGCGGATGGTGTCAACCCTGACGCCCTCACCCGAATTTTTGATATTTTCGCTATCAAAAACCAAGGTACGCAACCTGTCTTTGTGTACGTTGAGCCGACAAGCGTTAAAGCGACTGACAGCGGAACTACCCTCAATAATGGCAAACATCAAGATAGTGACTTCTATATCGACCCGCAGGCTACCGACCGACCGAATGGTACCTACGACACGGGCCCGCATGATGACCTGAACAATCCTAACCAGATTCAGGATGAGGTTAGTCTAACAGGTCGGTATACTACGGGTTTCCCAGAAGACGACCTCGCAGACTACCCTGCTGATGCTTTCAAACTCAATGTTGGTCAGTCGTTCAACTTCGGCCTCTACATTAAAGGTGGAGACGGCTCCTTTGACAGCGATATCACGATGACTATCGACGCGGTCGATTACGACCTAGTCAGTCCTTCGGAGTAATTCTGGCATAGTCTTTCGATACCCACGCTGGCGCACGGTGGTTCGATTCCACCGGTGGGTTTCCCAACACGGGGTGTAACACATGAAACGACGAAGCATACTGATGGGGATGGGTGGAATCGCTGCAGGTAGCAGCGCGCTCGTTGGCTCGGGTGCGTTTACGAGCGTGAGTGCCAATCGAAACGTCGCGGTTGCGGTCGTCGACGACCCGAATGCACTACTCGGCCTTGGTGGCTGTGAGGGGAGCCCGAACGGGCAATACGCTCGAATTCAAGACAACGGTGCGATGGCAATCGACCTATCAGAGTCGAACAACCAGATTGACGGTGAGGGTGTCAATCCTGACGCTTTGACTAAAATCCGTGACGTGTTCCAGATTAAAAACCAGGGGACACAGGAAACAGCCGTCTGGATTGATGTCGACCCAGTCGAGGACCGAGTCGAATTTTATCTCCACGAACAGGAACTCGACGAGAACGAGAACGCGAAGATAATCGGCTATGACAACCGCGTCTGTCTCGATGTCGGTGACTCGGTCTGTGTGAGTATGGACATCGATACGCGCGGGCTCGGCTCTGACTTCACGAACGAAGATGGGGTGAACAACCTCATGAAGAAACTCGGCGACAGCGACCACGAGATGGTCATCAACGCGATGGCCGGCGAGTGTCCTGTCGAGGGTAGTGAGGGGTCATCGGAGCCAACTTCTGATACACTGTGGGGGATCACTCGAGGTAACGGTGCGGGCGAACTGAAGTCGTTTACCGTTCCGAACCCCTCTGTCGACTCCGAAATAATCGACTTCGATGACTCCGGCCGGCAGAACTTCCCCAACGGGCTTGCATACGACCCCGAAAACGAGCGTTGGTACTACGGTGACACGACCGATGCTGGGGACGGTGTGCTTCATCTCTACGATGGAAGTGTAACTGAACTCCAGCAGATTACCGATGGAGAAGACCTCGCTGGTGCGACGTGGGACGACGGTAACTACTACTTCATCCCCCAAGGTACCAGCAAGCTGAAACGAGCCGAAATCGACGAGAGCGATGGAAGCGTCAAAAGCGTTGACGATGTCGTCGATGTTGGCTCAAACATGACGCTCGGGGACCTCGCTATCGCCCACGAAAACAGTGTACTGTACGGTAGTTCGAGCTCGGAGTTCTTCAAAGTCGAACTCTCCGAGAACACCGACGATGTCAGCAGTAGCGACGTAGAAACCATCATCACATCAGGTGAAGCGGTTGGCAAGCAGATTGCCTTCGGTGTCGGAGACGACGGAAAGGTGTTGTACGGACACGATGCCAACAGCGGTGCTTGGTTCGAAATCGAACTTGACGGCGGAGCGTCCCAGTTGGACGAAAGTACCGAAACGTTCACTGATATCGCCTGAAGTGAGCATTTAGTGTAATATAAGTGATTGTTAAATGAAAAAATCTCTCGCCGGCCGTATAACGCTACGACGCGTTCTCCTAGTATTTACGCTGTTGTCGGTTCCGTTTCTTGTTTCGACCACTGGTGCTGACGTGGTCTCTCATGACGAAACCGACGTTCTCGACCTCGAACCCGCAGGCGAGGGCACCTACACCCAAATCGACGACGAGACCGGTGAAATCCAAATTATCCTCACCGAAGAGAACCCGAACCTGAACGCCGGAGGTGTCAACAACGACGCACTCACCGATATCGGCCCGGTATTCACTGTCAAGAACATCCTCGAACAACAGAGTAACGCGACCGTCTGGATTTCCCACGACAGCGATGCCGTCGAGTTCTACGTTCCGGGCGAGGGAACCGTCGAGAGCCAAGCCGACGGCGTGTTCATGCAGCCGGGCGATTCCGAGACGATAGCGATGCGCGTCGACACCCGCGAGACGGACGAAATCACACTCGACTCCATCAACGTGATGGCGGTCCTCGACCCCGAAGTCGAGACCGGCAGCTCCGGCGGCGACGGTGACTACCAGTTCAGCTCCGTCGGCGATTCCGGGGATGATGACGATTCGGGTACGGAAACACCGGATTCGACGGAGACGGATACCGAAACGGAATCCACACCCGAGTCGTCCGGAACGGCCACGCCGACCCTGGGCCAGTCGCAGTCGACGCCGACACCGACGGTCGCCTCCACGCCGACGCCCACCGACGACCCGACCGGAGAGGAGGCCGGTCTCGACCCATCGTCGCTGCTGTGGCTCCTCGTGGCTCTCGCGGCGCTGTTGCTCCTGTTCGCTCTCGCTCGGCGCCGCCGAAGCGAGGAGTAACGTCCCCCGTTTCAGCGCCCGATACGCGGCGCTATTTTAAGCCCCTTCGTGCCGTATAGAAGGGTAATGGCTGACGAGAGCGCGCTGTCCAATGCCGAGTCGTTCTTCGGAACCCTCCGAAAGAGCGTCCGCGCTGGCGACCTCGCGCTGTTGCTTTCGGTCCCGCTCGTCCTCGGTGTGGTCTTTGCGCTCCCGATAACTGTTCGAGAGTCGCTGACCTTCGCTTACACCGACCCCTCACTACTCACCGCCTACGCCTCGGCGTTCGTCCACCTCAATTCGACGCACCTGTTGGTGAACGTCGGCGGCTACCTGCTGGTCGCGCCGCTGGCGTATCTGTTGAGCGCCCTGAGCGGCCACCGGCGGCGCTTTTTCGTCGCCTTCGCTGTCTTCCTCGCGGTCTTCCCGGTCGCGCTGTCGTATCTGAACCTCGCCGTTATCCGGCCGAGCGTGGGGTATGGCTTCTCGGGGGTGCTGTTGGCCTTCGTCGGCTACCTGCCCATCGCGCTCGCCGATTACCTCGACGCGCAGTTCGACATCGGCTCGCGTCGGTCGCTCGCTCCCGCGTTCTTCTTCGTCGGGTTGGCGCTGTCGGCGCTGTTGAGCGTTCGGTCGCCGGTGACCTACGGGCTGGCGGCGGCGTCGGTGCTGTCGGCGCTGCTGTACGTCCTGCCGGCTTTCGAGCACCCGGGCCGACTCCGCTCGAACGTTCGGGCGGCCGCGGGGATGGCTGGACACTTCGAGCTGTTCGCCGTCGGCCTCCTCGCGTTCCTCGCGTTCGTGTTCGTCGCCTTCCCCGCGGACCCGGCCGCCGGCGGGAGCGTCGTCAACCTCTATGCGCACCTGCTCGGCTACGCGTTGGCGTTCGTCGCGACGTACGCGAGCGTCGAGGTCGGGCTTCGACTCCCCGGGTCGGAGGCGTGGGTCTGAGCGCCGATTTCGGACTCAGGCTTCGAGGTCGTACTCGTTCGTACCGAGCCGGCGCTGTGTCGACTGGTAGGTGTGAACCGCCGCGGTGACGGTGAAGACGACGGCCACGCCCAAGGCGAGCCACCACGGCGAAAGCCAGGCGAACGGGTAGATACCGGTCCACGCGACGGCGACGAGGGCGACCGCGACCGTGGACTGCCCGAGATACAGTTCACTCCACGGGATGGCGTTGCCGGGAACGTACTCCAGGTACAACTCGACTTCGCGGGCGCAGTCGGTGAGCTGCACCTCACCGCGGACCGATTCGTACTCGACGATACCCGCCTCCTCCATCTTCGGGAGATGCGTCTGTCGAATCGCAGCGTAGACGCTCTTGCGTTTGTCGCCATCGAGCTTCTCGATCGGCGTGTCGGTCTCCCACGCGGCGACGTAATCGACGAGCTCCCGCAAGTCCACGCGGCGGCCATCGTGTTGCTTCAGGTAGTGAACGATACATCGACGTCGGTCGTTGCTGAGGATCTCGAAGACGTCGGTACGCGATAGCTCGCGGCCGTCGCCAGCGGATTCGAGCGACCTCCCTACGGGTAGTTTTGTGTGCATCCAATCCCCTCCCCACTCGACGTGGTAGAGGCTAGCAGGATATTTGTGGGTAAATCGGTTTTGATAGTTCACTGGTTTGGAATAAAACACCGGTTATTTTCGACATCCTTGTTTTGTACGTAGCGTAGCGATACCGCGAGTAACGGTCTATTACGGGTCGCTCCCAGTGAAACGCTTTTCCCAATCGCCGCCGAGAGCAACAGTACGTGTCGCTTCGAGGCTACGCCACCCGGGGGGTGGAACTGCTGTTGGTGTTGGTGCTCGTCGCGCTCATCGCGGGGGCCGCGCTCGGCCAGCCCGTGCTGTTGGGGTTCGTCGAGACGGGGAGCATGGAGCCGACGCTGGAACCCGGCGACGGCTTCGTCGCGATTCCCTCGCCCGTCGCCGGCGACATCGAGGAGGGCGACGTTATCGTCTTCAATGCCCAGAACCTCCAGGGCGGCGGACTGACGACCCACCGCGTCGTCGGCGAGACCGAATCGGGGTACATCACCCGCGGTGATGCAAACCCCTTCACCGACCAGGACGGCCAGGAGCCGCCGGTCACCGACGGGCAAATCGTCGCGAAGGTCTGGCAAGTAAACGGCGAGGTGGTCGCGATTCCGGGGTTAGGTCTGCTGACTGAAGCAGCCCGCGGGATGCTCGATTCCGTCCAGCGAACGCTGGCACAGACGTTCGGTACACGGGCGTTCCTCGGCACGCAGGGGCTGGCGCTCCTCATCGCCGGGGGCGGGTTGGCGGTACTGCTCTTCGGATTCCTCTTCGACGACGAGCGACGACAGCGCGTCGTCAAGCGAACCCGAAGACGGAAGGGCATCTACGACCCGCGGCGACTCGTGCTTGCGATGGCGCTGTTCGTCGCGTTGGTCAGCGGCGGGACGATGGTCGCGATGTCGAACACCCAGGAGTACGGCATGGTGAGCGCGTCGTTCGATTCGGAGAACCCGACGACGGTGCCGACGAACGAGACCTCGAACCTGACGTATCCGGCGCTCAACGGCGGCCAACTGCCGGTGTATGCCTTCTATGCGCCCACGAGCAACAACGTCGACGTGGAGCCGTCGTCGATGCGGATGGACCGCGGCGAGTCGCGGAACGTCACGGTCACCTTACAGGCGCCACCGGAGACCGGCTACTACCCGCAGTACGTCGCCGAACACCGCTACTTCGCCGTGTTGCCCTTCGGTGTCGTCGCGGGGCTGTACGCGGTCCATCCGTGGCTGCCGACGCTCGTCACGAGCCTGCTGATGGGTGGAGCGTTCCTCCTCGTCGGGTTCCTCCTAGTCGGTGCGTCACCGGTTCGGACCCGCTCGCGCTCTCGAAGCTCGTGGTTCTGACGGGCGTGGCAACCCTTTTATTGTGGCCTCTCGTTTGCCGGGACGAAATGTGGGGGAAACGGGCGAAGGTGGTGGTCGCCGACTACGCGGTGGTTATCGCGGCGGTGCTCGTCGTCGTGTTGCTCGTCGGCGGGGCGCTGACCTACACGACCAACGTCGAACCGGGGACGGAGACCGAACAGCGAACCGTAAGTGAGTGGCGCTCCGTGGGCGGCTACACGCACGCTTCGACGATTCAGACCGAAAACAGGGTGTTCCCTGTCGGCGAGACGCTGGAGGACCGCTCGCTGTACTACACGCAAGTCGGCCCGGAACTCGACGGGCAGTTCAGATACGGCTTCGAGGCACCGGACGGGGAACTGACCGTCGAGAGTACGACGACGCTCGTCATCCGGTCGGTGTCGGAAGGTGAGGAGGGCGACACCGACGAACTCTGGCGCATCGAGGAACCGCTCGGAACGACCTCCGAAACGGTCGCTCCCGGTGAGCTGGCGACGACGTCGTTCACTATCAACGTGACCGAAGTGCTCGCAGAGATCGAAGGCGTCCGTGAGGACCTCGGCGCCTCACCCGGGGAGGCATCCGTTCGCGTGATTTCCGAAGTCGAAGCCACCGGAACGGCGGCAGGCGGCGACGCGACGGACGACGCCAACTACACGCTCACGCTCGACCCCGGTTCGGACACCTACAGCGTGAGCGGGCCCTCCGGAGAGACCGAATCCCATCCGCGAACCGAGACGGTGTCGGTCGAACGGAGCTACGGGCCGATTCGGAGCGCTCTCGGGCCGCTGCTCGTCGTTCTCTCGCTCGTGGGACTCGCCGGTATCGCGGTCGGCCGATATCGCGGAGCGTTCGAGGTGACCGACGCCGAACGCCGAACCTTGGCGTTTGCCGCCGAACGAAGGGAGTTCGACCAGTGGATATCCCGGGGTGCGGTGTCGACCGCGGCCGACGACAAACCGCGTGTCCGCATCGACAATCTCGAGGACCTCGTCGACATCGCCATCGATACCGACGCACGCGTGATCGAGGACGTCGGCAAACACCGGTACTACGTACTCGGGGAGTCGCTGTGTTACGAGTTCGAACCGCCACAGCACGTCAATCTTCGAGAACTGGAGTAGGGTTCTGGCTCGCGTTTTCGACGGAACCGGGCCGATATTCTACCCCGGGCCTATCGAGCGCACTATCCGGTAGCAAGTCGAATTGGACCGTTGTCCCGGGGAATGAGCACTCGACAGTCGCCACTCGCGTCATCCGTGCTGTCGTCCGTGCAACCGGGGAGTCGGCGCCAATGTCGAGGGCTGTCTTCGTCTCCCTGACATCGAGTGCGGACACTTCGACTCTTCCATCGCCGACGTTCGTGAGCACGACTGGGCACTTTACGTCGACCGTCACGTTCCCCGACTCACCGACGGCGAGGTCTGATGGTGTTCCGTGTCGCTCTACGCTGGGATAGTCGCCTTCTGTTTCGACAGTTGCATTCGTGCTCAGTGACGCAGGGGCCCGGTTCGTTACCGTCACGATTGGAACGTCTTCGTAGACGAACACCACCGCCGTCCCAGCCTCGGCCCTATCGATGCTGACTCCGATGTCGGTCTCGATGCTGTCTGGGTGATCCTGTTTCTCCATCTCGATGTCGTGTGTCTCGACGCCGACCAACGCGTCGGGGTCGTCCACGACATCGACCGTCGCGTTGCGGTCGACCTCTGCGGCGCTGAAGCCACCGCTTGCGACGATGAGTGACGCTCCAAGCGCCACTACCAACAACCCGACGAGCGTTCGAGAGGTCATTCTTCTAGTTCGTATTTCCCGGTTCCGAGCTGGTTTCGCGCGGTCTGGTACGTCTGAACGACGGCCGATGCTCCGAACACTGCGACGAGAATCACTGCCAGCGTGAATCCAGAGAGACCGCTGAACGGGTAGGCTCCATACCACGTCGCGGCGATGAGCGCGGCGGCCACGAGCGACAACCCGAGGTAGTACTCACTCCACGGGATGTCGTTACCGGGGACGTACTCTAGATACAGTTGGACCTCTTGGAGGGCGTCGGTCAACTCCACGTCACCGCGCATGTGGTCGTACTCGATGAGTCCGGCATCTTCGAGTTTTGGAAGGTGTGTCTGCCTGACCGCCGAGTAGACGCTCTTGCGTTTGTCGCTGTCGAGTCGGTCGATAGTCGTCCCCTCCTCCCACGCGGCGACGTAGTCGACGATTTCCCTGAGCTCGATTCGCCTGCCTTCATACTTTTTCAGGTAGTGAACGATACACCGCCGACGGGCATTACACAGCACCTCGAAGATGTCTTCCCGTGGAACGGATATCTCTCCAGCCTCAAGCGTGTCCGTGAGGGTTCCCCGCCCCGTCGAGTGTAGTCCCTCGAACTGATTTGAATCTTTCATGCTCCCACCAATCCGGATGGGGGTTGATCATAACCCACAAATTACTTTTCGTCCGTTCAACGGAAGTATTAATAACGCCGTTTATTTCCGGCATCTGGGTCCTTATGGTAACTGAACACTCGAAAAACGAACCCTTCATTATACATTTGTAGTCGCTTAGTACGTCTGGAAACCATTCGTTTCTGTCGTTGAACCTTCCGTTTCGGCTCTGAAGGTTCGGGTTCGACTCGGTGTGTTAGGCAATACCAACGTGGGGTCGGCATCTACCTCGAATCGAGCGGTTCCCAGGTTCGCGCTCGCCCTCGCGAGCGCGGGGAGGCGCACAAAGGAGGTACAACAACCATGGAACGACGAAAATTCCTGATTGGCGTGGGGGGTGCTTCCCTCGGCAGTGGTGCACTGGTCGGTTCGGGTGCGTTCTCGGCGATGCGGGCCGAGCGTCCCGTCTCGATTCAGGTTTCGGAAGACCCCGGCGCATTGGTCGGATTGGACCGTTGTCCCGGCTCGGACAACGCGAAATACGCTGGCGTCGACGACGATGGAGAGCTGTTCGTCGACATCTCGGAAAAGCCGAACGAGGGTGACGGCGTCAACGGCGATTCCGTGTACCTGTTCCACGAGGTGTTTCGGGTGTGTAACCAGAGCGACCACAGCATCTGTCTGTGGGTCGAACGGGAGAACGGATGGCCGGAGGTCGACAGCGGGCCGTCGAAAGGAGACCCCCGAGTGGACTTCTATCTCGGTGCTGACCCCGACGATTCGATTCTGGGCGCCAGCAACGGTCACGAACTGGACAGCGGCGACTGTGTCTGTATCGGCATCAAGACGAACACCGTCGGACTCACGTCAGCCGAAGCCGATACGATTCTCGAACCGGTCGGCGACGACATCAACCTCCGAGCGGACTCGGAGTGTCCTGACGGGGTCGAGCAGCCGCCCCAAGAAAACGAGTGCGTTCCCTGCAGCGTCTCTGAGAGCGACGGGAATGAGGATTTCCTCACGATAGAGAGCGTTGACGATAGCAACTTCCCGGAGGTCACAGTCACTGCTCGGGTAGAGACGGACGCGGGCGGGGACGGAGACCTCAAAGCAGAGGATTTCACCCTCTGTGAGACGTTCGAAGGCGACAACTTCGGACAGGACCCGACGGTCGCGTTTGCGGGGGAAGACGAGAGAGCGGAAGCCGATGTGATGATATTGATGGATACCTCGGGGTCGATGGATGACGAAGACGGTAAATTCCCGAACGCAAAGGACGGCGCGGAGACACTCGTAAACAACTTAGGACCGGGAGTCAACGTCGGTTTGGCTCAATTCCCAAGGGACGGATCTGGGACTCCCGACGCGGAAGTACTTGACCCACTCGGCACCGATAAAACCGATATCAAGAGCTCCATTGACAGTCTTACCGCCGATGGTGGAACGCCTATGGAAGACGGCATCAACGTCTCTCAACAGGAACTTGAGAACAACGGGCGTGACGTACCGGCATTCATGGTGGTTCTCGCAAACGGTGTTGAGAGCTTCAGTAGCGACGCGAAAGCCGCTGCCAATACTGCGAAAGGAGATGGCACAACCATCATCTCTATTGCCTATGGGGATGATGCCGACGAGGAGTTGATGCTTGGCATTTCGAGTCCACCGAAGAACGGTGATGACGACGATGCCATTCAGGCCGGGGACGAAAACGCGTTCGTCGGCGGTCAAGATGATATTGCCAATATCTTCGAGGACATCGGCGAGATAATTTCGGGAACCTACGCACTCACCTACCAGACGTGCAACCCGGACCCGAGCGACTCGACCCGCGAGGTGCTACTTCACGTCGAAGACTCCCAAGACTCCAGGGTCGCGACGGACACCAAAGAGTACACCCTGCCGTCGACCTGAGTAGGCGTTTTCCTTTCGGCTACTGCTAGCGAGTGGCCTCTGAGTACGATTCGAGCAACTACGGAACGTGATCTCTCGAGTGATCCCTCACTTCTGACACTCCCAGTGCGTTCATTCCGATATTACCGAGTTCGACCACGGTTCAACGAGGGGTTTCGTCGGCTCACACTCGGGTTTCCGGACCGACACGACACGTTGTGATTCGGTGTGGCTGCCAATACCAACGTAGGTATGGCTGTATGGTCCTCTCAAGCGCGTCGGGCGAGACGGTGTGTCGGTCGGTGGTGGTACAGCGGTGTGGTGTGGGGGCGCGCGAAACCAAGGTGAAACCAATATGGACCGAAGAAAGTTCCTGATCGCGGCCGGTGGTACAGCAGTCGGAACAAGCGCGCTCGTGGGGTCGGGCGCGTTCAGTTCCGCACAGATTCGAAATCGTGAGGCAAACGTGGCAGTCAGTGCCGACGACGCTGCGCTTATTCAATTGCTTCCCGGCCATCATGAAGATGTTGCCGGTGACGACTCAACCGTCTCTGAAAGTCGGGTCGGCTACGAGGACGGCCAGCTCTACATCAGCTTCAAAGCGGATAACCAGAGCGGCAACGGCGTGAACGCCAACTCGACCTACCAGGTTGGTGCCCTGGGCGAAGAAGACGCCGAAGACGGCCTCGACAAGCAGGGCATCGCTGGTATCAGCTCCGATGATGTCCTGTACGGGAGTGCCGCGCCCGGTCCATCGGACAACGAAATCGAGGACGACCCAGCGTTCGCACTCTGCAACGAGAGCGACGAAACCTACGAATTCGAGCTCACCTACGACGCGGATTCGGCTCCGACCGACTCAAGCGATGTCGACGATGAGGATGCGGCGGCCGTGCTCGTCGGCAGCGCTGACGACACATGGGGTGCCGCATTCGCGATGGATATGACTGACAATGCGGGCCGTGTGAGTACGGAACTCGGCCCCGGTGAGTGCCTCTACGTCTCACTGATTATCAACGTCGGCGACGTCGATTCGACAGACACGCCCGACTGGGAAGGATCGCTGGTCGTCAACGCTGGCGAGGACCCGCCGTCCGGGGAAAACATCGACAACTGAAACGGGCCGACAGCAGCCGCTACAGTCGGACCTTCGGCCCTCCAGTGTGAGCCCGCTGGTGGTGGTCAAAGCACCGACAACACAACTATGAAACGAAGAACCATACTCGTCGGCCTCGGAAGCGCGTCGGTAGGTGCAAGTACACTCGTCGGTTCGGGAGCGTTCAGCGCGGCCAACGTCCGACGGGACACTAGCATCGATGTCGTCCCCGATTCGGATGCACTGATCGGACTGGGGCCGTGTAGGGGTCCGCAGGGCCAGCCAACCTCAAACGGGGTCTACGTCGTCGAGGAAAACGGACAGTTCGCCCTGCAGATAAGCGACGACAACGACGACCTAATCGGCGACGGTGTCAACGTTGAATCCATCTACTGGTTCGACAACGTCTTCGAGGTCTGCAATCAGAGCGACCACGGGGTCTGCGTCGATTTCCGCCTCGACGTTCCGGAGATTCCGGGACCGGTTCCGCACGAGTACGAAGCCGAGTACGGCTTCTCGGTGGGAGACGACGCGGTCGTCTTCTACGAGGGCGACGATCGGGATGCCGTCATCGACATGTCGCCACTCGAACCGAGAGCCGAGGGGTACCACCTCGCCCCGGGTGAGTGTCTGTGTATCGGCTTCGTCGTCCGAGCGTTCGGCTTCGACGCCGGCACGGATATCTTCGAAGACGCCTCGTTGAGCATCACGGCCTTCGCCGGTGACGAGTGCGACACCGAGGAACCGGGTGATGGCGATGATGGCGACGGCGGGGATGATGGTGACGAGGGAGGCGAAGACGAACCTGATGAAACGGAGGACTTCGAGGACCTCACAGCAATCAGCTTCGTCGCGTTCTGTACGGGCGATGGTACTGTCCCCGATATCAAAAGCGTCGACGTGAAAAACACGAAAGATAACGGCGAACCCGTCGGAGTCGAGTGGGAATCGAACGACGCCATCGAGGAGGTCGTCCTGTTCGGCGGCCAACAATGGTACCTGTTCGACGCCGATAACGCGACGCAGGGAACAGCCCTCATGTCGGCCGACGAAAGCACGTTCGGGGCCGGTCGCGCCGCAGACGATTTCGTTGCAGGCAACGGGTCCGCAGGCATCACATTCGGTACCGACGGAAGCGACTACGTCCGATGTCAGTCCTCGCCCTGCTACGGTGAGAGAGGCTTCAAAGTTGAGGAAAGTGGCGGCAGCTTCGATGTCGCCGACGGTGAGGAAACGAAGAAGGAGTGCAACAAACCCTCGACCTGAACGGAGCCTTCCGAGACGGCTTTTTTTGACGCTGCGAACGGAGCCTCAGCTCCCGGTATCGTACTTGTAGGTCGCTTCGTCGGGGTCGATACCGAAATCCTCGGCCGACTCCTCGGGTTCGGGCTCCGGTTGGGCCTCGGCTGCGACCTTGAACCGCTCGCGGAGGCGCTCGGGCATCCGGAACCGCTCAGTGTCGATGCGCATAGGCACCGCCTCGGGGTCCAGCGACTCCCGCTTGGATTCGAGTCGCTCCTGTAACACCTCCGGAAGGGAATCCGAGGAGACGCCCTCGAAGCCGAATTGGGTGAGGTAGTCGTGTGAACTCGTCAGTGTGTAGACGTGGTCGAACCCTTCGGCTTCGGCGCTGTCGACGAGGCGCTCGACGACGTGGGCGCCGACGCCCTGTCGCTCCCAGCCGTCGAGGACGCCGATGGAGGTGAGTTCACAAACCTCGCCGTCGTCGCCGCTGTGGACTCGAATTCGGCCGAATCCCGCGCGGGTGTTCGACTCCTCGTCGACGGCGATGACGTAGTCCCGCGACCGGAAGGCCGTTTCGTCCAGGCCCATCGCCTCGATGTGGTCTAACAGCCAGGCCTCATCGCGGTTTCGTGCGTCCCGGACGTACATAGCGTTGCGTTGGAGCGGCCGACGCAAAACCGTTCCCCCTCGTCGGACAACATGAAATTCGTTTTTTGTTTTTTTAAGGAAGAAAACTACTTGACGGCGGGTGCGAACACATCACAGTATGGAGTCTCTCGAGGAGTTCGACGAAATCGTACACGAGCCCGACGACGCGTTCGTCGAGTCGACGAACGTCTGGGCGTTCATGCAGGAGTACGGCATCGACGACTACGAGGAACTGATAGAACGCACCACGGGCGACGTGGAGTGGTTCTGGGACGAACTGCCCGATTATCTCGACATCGAGTGGTACGAGGAGTACGACACGGTCCGTGACGACTCGGAGGGGCCGCAGTTCACCGACTGGTATCCCGGCGGGAAACTGAACGTCGCCCACAACACCGTCGACCGCTATGCGGCGGCCGACTCCGAGCGCCGGAACAAAGTCGCCTGCATCTGGGAGGGCGAGGACGGCGACGTTCGGAACTTCACGTACCACGAACTCGCACGCACCTCCAATCAGGTGGCGAACTACCTCGAATCCGTCGGCGTCGAGAAGGGCGACACCGTCGCGCTGTACATGCCGATGGTCCCGGAGGTCATCTCCATCCTGTACGGCTGTTTCAAAGTCGGCGCCATCGCCGTTCCCATCTTCTCGGGCTTCGGCGTCGAGGCCACCGCCACCCGCATCGAGGACCCCGAAGCCGACGTGCTGTTTACCGCCGACGGCTTCTACCGACGGGGGTCGGAGATACCGCTGAAAGCGCCCGCAGACGAGGCCATCGAGGAGGCCGACCACGACGTGACCGACGTGGTCGTCTACCGGCGCTTCCCCGACAGCGACCCCGAGATGACCGATGGCCGGGACGTCTACTGGAGCGAGTCGGTCGCCACGCAGGCCGACGACTACGAGACGACGGAACTCGATGCCAGCGACGAGTCGATGCTGTTGTACTCTTCGGGGACGACGGGCAAGCCGAAGGGGATCGTCCACACGCATGCCGGCGCGCAACTGCAGGCCGCAAAGGAGGTGTACTTCGGGTTCGATTTGAAGCCCTCCGACCGGTTTTTCTGGGTGTCGGACATCGGGTGGATGATGGGGCCGTGGACGCTCATCGGGACGCACACCTTCGGGGGGACGATGGTGATGTACGAGGGCGCGCCGGACCACCCCCAACCGGATCGGTTCTGGGAGATGATCGACCGCCACGACATCACCCAGTTCGGCATCTCGCCGACGGCGATTCGGGCGCTCCGCAAGCAGGGCGACGAGTGGGTCGAGGGTCACGACCTCTCAAGTCTGCGGTTGCTTGGTTCGACGGGCGAACCGTGGGACCCCGAATCGTGGCTGTGGTTCTACGAGAACGTCGGCGGCAGCGAGGCACCCATCATCAACATCTCCGGCGGGACCGAGATTTTCGGCTGTTTCCTGATGCCGATGCCGATCAACTCGCTGAAGCCGTGTACGCTCGGTGGCCCGGGTCTCGGGATGGACATCGATATCGTCGACGAGGCCGGGAAATCAATCAAGGAGGATCACGAGCGCGGGTATCT
This sequence comes from Natronomonas gomsonensis, assembly GCF_013391635.1. Taxonomy (GTDB): domain Archaea; phylum Halobacteriota; class Halobacteria; order Halobacteriales; family Haloarculaceae; genus Natronomonas; species Natronomonas gomsonensis_A. Next base: position 1,354,976 of record NZ_JACAWU010000001.1, read on the forward strand.
CGTCGCGCGTGACTCCTGTCCGTCGATGACGAAATCGCTGTGGCAGGGTGACGACCGGTATCTCCACGAGTACTGGTCGTCGTTCCAAGATCCGCCGATGTGGGACCACGGCGACTGGGCTCAGAAGGACGAGGACGGCTTCTGGTACCTCCACGGCCGGGCCGACGACGCGCTTAACGTCGCCGGCCGCAAGGTCGGCCCCGCCGAAATCGAGGGGGCGCTCATCGAACACGAGGCGGTCAATCAGGCCGCTGCCGTCGGCGTCCCCGACGACACCACCGGCACCGCCGTCGTCACCTACGTCGTCCTCGAACCGGAATACGAGGAGTCGGAGGACCTCAAAGAGGAACTCCGCGCGAAGGTCGGCGAGGAACACGGCAAACCGTTCCGGCCGCGGGAGGTGCTGTTCGTCGACGAGTTCCCCAAAACTCAGTCCGGGAAAATCATCCGACGGGCGATTCAGGCCACCTACACCGGCGAGGACTTGGGTGACATGTCGTCTATCGAGAACCCCGAAGCGATGGAGGAACTGGAGAACGCACGGTAGGGGTATCGTCGGTCGAAAAAATACTCGGTCGTGTTTTTCGCTCGGTCCTTCGGTTTCTCCGTCCGTTTCTCGATTCGTTCGGTTCGCGTCGGTTTCGCTACGGTCCCCGGGACAGGGTCCGGACCCTCGGTGCTCGGTTCAAACGTGGGTTGCGAATCGATTCGATGCAGTGCGTCGGCCCTCTTGGGTCGGGAGTTTTCGAGTCGATACCACTACAGCAGTCGTTCGATGGCGATTCGTCCGGTCGATTGCTGGTGTGTTTCCCCGTAGACTGGTCACCACCTCTCGTAGTATGGTATGTGTTGGCGTACCAAAAAGCTTGTGCCCACCACGGCTATCGCTCGAATCCCGAACCCCGTCTCGAAAGCCGTCTTCAGACGTGTTCGTCGAGGAAGTCGACGATTTCGGTGTAGGCTTCGATGCGGTTTTCCAACTTCGAGAAGCCGTGGCCTTCGTCCTCGAAGATGAGCTTTCTGACGGGGACGCCCTGTGCTCTGGCTTGCTCGACGATCTGTTCGGCCTCACCCACCGGCACGCGGGGGTCGTTCGCGCCGTGGAGGACGAACAGCGGCGCCTCGATGGCCTCGATGTTGTTGATGGGTGAGATGGATTCGAGGAACTCCCGGTCGTCGGCCAACGAGCCGTACTCGGCCTCGCGCAACTCGCGGCGCCACGAGCCGGTGTTTTCGAGGAACGTCACGAAGTTGGCGATGCCGACGGTGTCGATGCCGGCGGCCCACAACTCGGGATACTCGGTGAGCGCCGCGAGTACCATGAACCCGCCGTAGGAGCCGCCCTTGGCGACGATTCGGTCGCCGTCGATGTCGGGGCGGTCGGCGAGCCACTCGACGGCCGCCTTGATGTCGGCCACCGAGTCCATCCGCTTTTCGACGTCGTCGAGGTGGGTGTACTCCCGGCCGTAGCCGGTCGACCCGCGAACGTTCGGCTCGAAGACGGCGTAGCCGTGGGCGAGGAGGTACTGCTTGACCGGCGAGAAGGCGGGTCGCCGCTGGCTCTCCGGGCCGCCGTGGATGTCGACGACGACGGGTGCTCCCTCCTCCGGCACCGACTCCGGAAGCGAGAGGTAGCCCGGAATCTCCCGGTCGTCGAACGTCTCGTAGCGCACCAACTCGCTTTCCCGGAACGTCTCCTCGGGGATGCCCGCGGTGGAGGCCTGAGTCCACCGCTCGGCGGCGCCCGACGCCACGTCGACGACGTAGACGTTCGTGTTCTCGGTGTCGGCGGTGACCGTCACGGCGAAGCGGTCGGCGTCGTCGTCGAAGGCGACGCCGCCGGCGACGCCCGCCGGAATCTCGGGGTCGGGAAACGTCTCGATTGTGGTCGCTCCGGCTAGTTCGCCGACGGTCAGCTCCGTGTAGCCGTCGACGTTCCGCGAGTAGACGAGTCGACCCGTCTCGTCGTCCAACGCGACGCCGTCGAGGTTCCACTCGCCGCCTTCCTCGACCGTCTCGATGCCGCCCGTCTCGGCGTCGAGTCGCGCGAGATACAGTGTGTCGGCGTCGAGGTCAGTACAGCAGTACACCCCTGTTCCGTCGGGGGACCACGAGAGGCTCGAATACCGGATGGCGTCCTCGGAGTGGTCGGTCAGATGGGTCAACTCCCCGGACTCCACGTCGAGGACGTAGGCGTCGTGGTCGAAACTGGAGTACGCCTCGTGGACGAGCAGCCGTGAGTCGTCGGGGCTCCACCCGCCGAGCGACAGCCAGCCGTCGCCTTCGTGTATCAGTTCGGCGTCGTCGCCCGTCTCCTCGCGTCCTTGGATGTAGATGTCGAAGGCCGACTCCTCGCGTCGGTTCGAGGCGAAGGCGATGCGCTCGCCGTCGTGGCTCCAGCCACCCCAACGGTGTTTCGCGTCCGTCGCGGTGAGGTTCGTCACCGTCCCGTCGGCGTCGAGTCGGAACAACTGCTGGCGTTCGTTGCCGCCCTCGTCTTTCCCGAAGACGAGTTCGTTCCGTTCGGGCGACCACGTGCTGAAGGTGACTCGCTCGTCGTAGAAGGTGCGCTGTGTCGGCCACGCGCCCGGTTCCTCGAGGGTCCACACCTGTGGCGTCCCGGTCGTATCCATCCGAAACGCGAGCGTGCCGTCGGGGGCGAAACTCGACCCGAAGGCGCTTCGGACGTTCAGATAGCGCTCGATGTCGTACACGCTCCGGAACTGGGGCCGGTTGGTAATATCGATTCGGCCCGGGCGATGGCTCCGGCAGGGATTCCCATTCCTTTTTGCCACCCCGCTTCGTCGTCGGGTTCATGCGAATCGCGGTCGTGTTCAGAAGGCCACCGCCGCAGTCCGACCGCGACGGCGCGTTGCGCCTCCGGCGGTTCGCCCGCCGCTTCGCCGCTCGTGGCCACGAGGTTCGAGTGTACTGTCTCGGCTGGTGGGGCAGCGACACCCGACAGTTCGAACTCGACGACGTAGTCTACGAGTCGGTCACCTTCGATACGCCGCCGCTGTTTTACACGCGGATTCCGGGCCTGCTCGCTCGGCACCGCCCCGATGTCGTCCTCGCCTCGGCGTCGCCGCCCGGCGCCGTCGTCTCCGCACGACTCGGCGCCACGTTCGCGCGTGCACCGCTCATCTGTGAGTGGTTCGGCGACGAACCGGAAGTCGAGGGGTCGCCGTGGACCGCGACCGCCGCCCGCGTTCCGACGCGAGTCGTCACGCCCTCGGAACTCCAGCGGACGCGCGTCCGGGAGTTGGGCGCGACGGAGTCGAACACCACGGTCGTCCCCCAGAGCATCGACTTCTCGCTCGTCGCCGACACCGACCCCGCCGAACGCCGCGACGTGGTGTACGCCCGCCGACTCGACGAGGACGCCAATCTGGAGAGCCTGCTGTTGGGGCTGGCCGAACTCCGCGGGGAGGACGGCTGGACGGCGACGGTCATCGGTGACGGCCCCGAACGAGCGGACTACGAGCGGCAGGCCCGTGACCTCGGATTGGCCGACCGCGTGGAGTTCGTCGGGGAGTGCAACCGCGAACAGCGCGTCGCCATCTACCGGGGCGCCCACGCCTTCGTCCAGACCGCCCGACGGGAGTTGTTCGCCGAGGAGTTGCTGTGGGCACTCGCCGCCGGCTGTGTCGGCATCGTCGAGTATCAGGGCGACTCCAGCGCCCACGAACTCGTCGAGCGCCGCGAGCGCGGCATCCGCGTCACCGACATGGAAGCCCTCGACGAGGCCATCGAGGAGGCCTGGAGCTACGGCTTCCGGGATATCGAGGAATCCTTCCGGTCGTTCGACCACGCCGCGGTCGTCGATGGCTACCTCGAGTTGTTCCGGTCCTGTGGCGCCGAGGCGCCCTGAAATCCGTCGAACAGGTCTCGGAACACCGTGAAGTGGTCAACGCGCGGATAGCTTCAAGTGAGTGTGTGATTATCAATCACTATGGATTGGAGAGCAGTCGAACGCGAGTACACGGACGAGGTAATCGGTGAGACGACCATTCCGGAACTGTTCTTCGATTCGGTGGGACGGAACGGCAGTCGGGACGCACAGATGTACAAGGGGGGCGTCTACGACCGGTCGTTGACCGACGACGTGGTTCCGGAACCGCCCCGAGGCGAGTACGGCGCGCTCACCTACGAGGAAACCGGCGACATCGTGCGCTATCTCGCGACGGGCTTTCGGGAACTCGGCGTCGGTTCCGACGACCGGGTCGGCATCTACGCGAACACGCGGATGGAGTGGTCCCAGGCCGACTACGCGATTCAGTCCGCCGAAGGCGTCGTCACGACCGTCTACACCGAATCCTCCGCGCCGAAGGTCCAGTACCTGCTGGACGACAACGACGCGATGGGCTGTGTCGTCGAGAACGAGGACCTGCTGGAGACGTTACTGTCGGTCGAAGACGACCTCGAGTTGGAGTTCGTCGTCGTCATCGACGAGGTCTCCGAGGAGTACGCCGACCGCGAGGACATCCACACGCTTGCGGACGTGTACGAACTCGGCGAGGCCAACCACGACGAGGAGACCTTCCAGTCGTGGCTCGAGAACCGCGAGTGGACGGACCTCTGTTCGCTCGTTTACACCTCGGGGACGACGGGCGACCCGAAGGGCGTCGAGCTGACTCACAAGAACTGGCGAACCTGTTTCAACCAACTCCGGAAGCGCATCGGGCCGCGTCCGGACAAGGGCGAGGACATCCCGGTGATGGAAGCCGGGATGACGGCGCTTTCGTTCCTGCCGCTCGCCCACGCCTTCGAGCGCATCAACCACTTCCACGAGTTGGGCATCGGGATGACCGTCGCCTACGCCGAGAACCCCGATACGGTCGGCGACGACCTCCAGCAGGTCGGTCCCGACGCCGCGGCGTCGGTGCCGCGCGTCTACGAGCGCATCTACAACCAGATGCGCGAGCAGGCCTCCGAGTCGCCGGTCAAAAAGCGCATCTTCGAGTGGGCCGTCGACACCGCCCAGACCTACGACGACGCCGAGGACCCCGGTACCATCTTGGAGACGAAACTGAAAATCGCGGACAAACTCGTCTTCTCGCAGGTGCGGGAGGCGCTCGGCGGCAACGTCCAACTGTTCGTCTCCGGCGGTGGGTCGCTCTCGGAGGACCTCGCGAAACTGTATCGGGCGATGGGGCTGACGATTCTGGAGGGGTACGGCCTCACCGAGACCGCGCCCGCGCTGACGACGAACCCCCCGGAGGACATCCGCGTCGGGACGATGGGTATCGCGCTGTGTGACGTGGACCTGAAGTTGGACCCCGATGTCGTCAGCGAGGAGACGAAAGCCTCCGAGAAAGGCGAGGTCGGCGAACTCCTCGCGAAGGGGCCGAACGTCTTCGAAGCCTACTGGAACAAACCCGAGAAGACCGAGGCCGCCTTCACCGACGACGGCTACTTCCGGACCGGCGACATCGTCGCCATCGACGGCGACGGCTACGTCCGCTTCGTCGACCGCCGGAAGAACCTCATCGTCCTCGATACGGGCAAGAACGTCGCGCCGGAGCCAATCGAAGACGAGTTCGCCACCTCCGCACGCGTCGACCAGATTATGGTCGTCGGCGACGACCGGAAGTTCATCGGCGCGGTCATCGCCCCCAACTTCGAAGAGCTGTGGGAGTGGGCCGACGAGGAGGGAATCGACCTTCCGGAAGACCCCGCAGCGGCCATCGAGGACGACAGAGTCCACGAGTGGGTCGCCGAGGAGGTCGACCGCGTCAACGAGGTGCTGTCGAAACACGAGACGATCAAGGAGTTCCGTCTGGTGCCCGAGGAGTGGACCGCCGAAAACGACCTGTTGACGCCGTCGATGAAGAAGAAACGACGGAACATCCGGGCTGCCTACGAGGAGGCCATCGAGGACATCTACGGCGAGGAATCCGACGAAGCCGAGGCGGAAGCCGCTCCAACGGACGACTGAACCGCCGAGCGTCCGCTCTCAGTCGTCGGCTTGCGCCTTCTCGAAGGGACTCGGCGGCAACAGGAGGTCGTCGAGGTCGGGCAGGTGTTTGACGTTGTAGACGACCTGCAGTCGGTCGGTCGCCGGCCGCGCCATACACGAGAGTCGAATCCCTCGGTCGAGCATCTCGTCGGGAAGGATGTGGTCGACGGGCATCGACAGTTCGCCCTCCTTGATGGCGACGGCGCAGTTCGCACACGCCCCGCCGCGGCAGGCGTAGGGCCACGCGAAACCGCGGTTCTCGGCGGCTTCCAGCAGTGACTCCCGCGGTTCGGCCAGAAACCGGCCGTAGTCCTCGTGGTCGAGGTTCGCCGCCGACGCGTTATCGAAGAGGTCGTCGTCTTCGAGGCTCCAGCCGTGGTCGGCGAGCACGTCGTAGTTGAGATACTCGACGCGCGTCGCCGACTCCTCGGGTCCGTCGGTGCTTTCGTCCGACTCGTCGGTCTCGGGTTCCGGTTCGCCCGGCGCGCCGACCCTCTCGTCGGCGTCGGGCACGCTCCGGGCGCGGCCGGCTTTGATGTCCTCGTAGGCCTCCCGGACGCGCTTGAACTCCCGTGGAGAGCCGCCGTGGTCGGGGTGGGCTTCCTTGATTCGGTCCCGGTAAGCCTGCTCTATCTCCCGCTGGTCAGCACCCGGCTCGACACCCAGGACCTCGAACGGGGACGCCACGGCTACGTGTAGTCGAACGGCGAGGATATATCTTCTCCAATCGGCCGAACGTGTCGGTTACTCCTCAGTGAACGCCGCGGGGTCCATCACGGCAGTGGCCGTCTTTACCGCCGCGACGTTCTCTTCGACGTCGTGAACCCGGACGATGTCGGCGCCCCGTTCGGCAGCCAGCGCGCTTGCGGCGACAGTCGCCGAGAGTCGTTCGTCCGCCTCACGGTCGACGAGGCCGAACATCGATTTGTGTGAGTGGCCGAGGAGAACCGGACAGCCGAGCGCGCGGAACTCCGCTAAGCGGCCGAGTATCTCGAAGTCCTCCTCGGGTGCCGTCCCGAACCCGAGACCGGGGTCCACGATGATTTGCGAGCGGTCGAGACCGGCCTTCTCGGCCAGCAGGACGCGTTCGACCAGCGCATCGAGCGTATCGGAGACCACGTCGTCGTACTCGATGTCGGCCTCGGGGTCGACCGGGGTGTGAATCGAGTGCATCACGACGACGGGAACGTCGTGTTCGGCCGCCACCAGCCGCATCTCGGGGTCCTCCAGCCCCGAGACGTCGTTGAGGATGTCGGCGCCGGCATCGAGGGCGGCCCGTGCGACCTCGGCCTTCCGCGTGTCGACGGAGACGAGGGCGTCGGTGTCGGAAAGCGCTTCGACGACGGGGACGACGCGCTCTTTCTCGGCTTCGACTGGTACGGGGTCGGCGCCCGGCCGGGTGGATTCCCCGCCCACGTCGACGATGTCGGCGCCGGCCTCGACGAGGCGTCGGCCCTGTTCGACGGCGTCGTCGATGTCCTCGTAGCGGCCGCCATCGTGGAAGGAGTCGGGCGTCACGTTCAGAATCCCCATGACGGCCGTTCCGTCGTCCCACGGGTAGCCGTGTGGTTCGGGTCGATGGCCGATTTCCAGCGTCTCCCGCAGTTCGTCGGCGAACCGCGAGAGGCCGTAGGCCTGCCCGTCGAGTTTCTCGGCGAGGCGCTTGAACTGCGCGAGCGTCCCCATCAACACCACGTCGACGAGTTCGCGGTCCTGTGCCGTCAGTCCGGAGGTGGCACACTCGGCGCCGAGCGACAGCGACTCCTGTTTGAGGTACTCCGCCTGCCGCGGTTGGACGCGCGTGGCGACGACGCGGTGGACGCCCTTCGCTCGCATCCGGCGGATGCCCCCCTCGGTCACGTCGGCGTCGGCGAGGACCTCTCGTGCGGTGTCGAGGTCCGGCACGCGCTTTTCGACGCGGAGTCGGGTCCAGCGTCGTCTGGCTTCGGCGACGACGAACAGCGACCCACAGACGAGGACGGCGTCGTCTGTGCCGGCCGCGTCGATGGCGGCCTCGACGGCGTCTTCGACGGCCGCCTTCGTCCGTCTCTCGGCACCAGACCCGGCGGCCTCGAAGGCCGCCGCGAGCGCGTCCGGGGTTTCGGCGCGCTCGAAGTCCGGTCGGCAGGTGTAGACGTACTCGGGGTCGGGAAGCGCCTCGACCATCCCCGCGTGGTCCTTGTCGCACATCGCGCCGAAGACCAGATGCAGGTCGTCGTACTCGAACCCCGACAGCGTCTCGGCGACGCCGGCACAGCTCCCGGGGTTGTGCGCGCCGTCGAGGACGATAAGCGGCTCTCGTTCCATCACCTCGAAGCGGCCGGGCCAGTGGGCGTTCCGGAGGCCGCGTTCGATGTCGTCGGTCGAGACGCCACCTATCTGTCGGCAAATCGTAGCTGCGACGCCGGCGTTGCGAGCCTGATACGTCCCGAGGAGCGGGAGACGCGTCTCGACAGCCCAGTCGTCGCCGTCGAGTGCGACGGCCTGTTCGACGCCAACCCGTCCGTCGTCGCGGATGCGGATGTCCGCCTCGTCGTCGGTTCCGACGCGGCGTACGTCACCGGCTACGTCGGTGACGGCGTCGAGAGCTTCGCCCTCGGTGGCGGTGACGAGCGGGTTCGAATCCGGCGCGACGGCGGCCTTGTCGCGGGCGATTTCGGGTATCGTATCGCCGAGGATATCGGCGTGTTCGAGCGTGACACTCGTGACCGCTGCGGCCTCGCTGTCGACGGCGGCGGTCGCGTCGTAGCGACCGCCGATGCCGACCTCCAGTACCGCCACGTCCACGTCGGCACGGGCGAAGGCCCACACCGCAAGCGCCGTCGTCGTCTCGAAGAACGTCGGCGAGGCGCCCTCGGCGGCCCGTTCCGTGACGTACGGTTCGACCTGCTCGACGAACTCACGGACGGCGGTCTTCGAGACCTTCCGGCCGTCGATGCGGACGCGCTCGCGAACGTCGTCGAGGTGCGGGGAGGTGTACAGCCCAACGTCGTAGCCGGCTTCCCGGAGGACGGATTCGACCATTCGGGCGGTGCTGCCCTTCCCGTTCGACCCCGCGATGCGGACGACCCGGAGGTCCTCGCCGGGCTCCCCGAGGAAATCGAGGAGCCGCCGGGTCGACTCGACGCCGGTCGTCGGCGAGTACCGGCGGAGGTCGAACAGGAAGTTCGCCGCCTCGTGGTACTCCATACCCTACGGAGTTCCGGCGGCCGCTTTAGCGTGTCGAACGCAGGTGGGATGGCCCCCGAGGGCCGGTGGTGGCGGAACGCGCCGAGAACCGGATGCTTATAACTGAAAGCGCGCAACGGACGGCTATGAACACGGAAGTCGGGCACCTCATGACGGCGCCCGTACTGACTACTGACCCCGAGACGCCGGTCGAGGAGATCGCGGACGCGATGCTCGGAGAGGGAATCAAATCAGTCGTCGCCATCGACGACGCGGGCCGCCCGATTGGTATTCTCACCTCGACGGATTTCGTCCGCATCGTCGCCGAAGGGACGCCCAAGTCGACGACGACCGTCGGCGACCACATGACCGAGGACATCGCGACGACGCCACCGGACGTGGCGATTCCCGAAATCGCCGAACGGATGGTCGAGTACGAAATCAGTCACTTCCCGGTCGTCGACGAGGACGGCGAGGCCATCGGAATCATCTCGGCGACGGACCTCACCGAGTACATCTCCGGAATGGCGGTCAGAGAACCGAGCGAATAAGAGAACTCAGTAGTACGACCGCTCTACGTTCCGAACCGCCTCGATGCGCTTCTCGATGGGTGGGTGAGTCGCGAACACCCGCTCCAGCGCCGAGCGCTCGCCGCCGAAGATACACAGCGCGCTGACGTTGTCGTCCAACTCGGCGTTGCCACGCTGGCCGGCCGAACTGATTTTCTGTAGCGCACGCGCCATCGCGTCGCCGCCGACGTGTTCTGCCGCATCGGAGTCGGCGACGTACTCCCGATACCGGGAGATGGCCAGTACGAACACCATCGCCACCGACTGGACGAGGATGGAGGCGATGTAGCCGAGGACGATGCTCCCGATGCCGTCCTCGCCGGCGAAGGCGACGACGAAGTACGCCGCCAACCCGAGCATCGAGGCGATGGACTGGCCCATCACCATCGTAATCACGTCGCGGTTGTCGATGTGGGCGAGTTCGTGGGCGAGGACGGCCTCGAGTTCCTCGTGGCTCAGGAGGTGCATCAACTCCGAGGAGACGACGACCACGCCGGCGCCGCGTCGGCCGACCGCGAAGGCGTTGGGGACGCCCATGTCGGCGACCATCAGCCGCGGCTTTTCGAGGTCCATCTCCTCGCTGATGCGCTCGACCGAGCGGTGAACCTCGGGGTAGCGCTCTTCGGGCATGTCCTCGGCGCCGGTACTCCACAGCGCCATCTTCTTGCCGACGACGTACTGGAACCCGGCGAAGGCGACCGTCCCCAGCAGGATGACGGGGATGCCGACGCCGAACACCTCGAAGGCGACGATGGCGAGCATCGCATAGAATGCAAACAGGATGCTCCCCACGACCGCCATGCGGGCTTTGAGTCCTACGTGTCTCATGTACCCCGAGTTGGATGTTTACGGTCAAATGGCTTCTGGCGTAGGTGATAACATACCACATGACGGTGTAGCGGACTCAAAACGCCTAAGTCCGTCCGCGAACGTCTCTGATGTATGCGAGATGGCGTACTCGTCGGTCGGCCACGGACGAACCCTAGCGAGTCCGTCGTCTCTGTCGCTTTCTCCAAAGGGAAAGGCAAACGTTCGTAGACCGGTCTCCGGCGGGCGTGGCGTCCCGTCGCAGGTCGACACCGAACGCACAGCCTCCGAACGCACGACTCCCAACACACCATGACACACGACACATTCGACGGCGTCTTCCCTGCGATGACGACGCCGTTCCACGACGACGACGAAAGCATCGACCACGACACCCTTCGGGCCCACGCCCAGCGACTCGAAACCGCCGGCGTCGACGGCCTCGTGCCGGTCGGCACGACCGGCGAGTCGGCGACGATGAGCCACGACGAACACGTCGCCGTCATCGAGACGGTCGTCGACGCGGTCGACGACGTGCCGGTCATCGCCGGTAGCGGTTCGAACAACACCCGCGAGGCGCTGGACCTCTCCGAACGGGCCGCCGCCGCGGGCGCCGACGGCCTGCTTCTCATCTCGCCGTACTACAACATCCCCGAACCGGACGGGATGGAACACCACTTCCGGCAAATCGCCGACGCGGTCGACCTCCCGCAGATCATCTACAACGTCCCCGGCCGTACCGGCCGGAACATCGCCGTCGAGACCGCCGTCTCCCTGGCCTCTCACGAGAACGTCGTCGGCTACAAGGCCGCAAGCGGCGACCTCAACCGGACCAACGAGGTCATCGAGCGCACCCGCGAGGAGAACTTCTCGGTGCTGTCGGGCGACGACGCCCTGACGCTGCCCATCATCGCACAGGGTGGCACCGGCTGTATCAGCGTGGCGGCGAACGTCGAACCCGAACGCACCGTCGCTCTCGTCGGGGCGGCCCTCGAGAACGACTTCGACCGCGCCCGCGAACTCCAGTACGAACTGGGCGACCTCTTCCGGACGCTGTTCGTCGAGACCAACCCCATCCCCATCAACGAGGCGATGGCGATGCGGGGCATCCACTCCGATACGATGCGCTCGCCGCTCAGCCCGCTGCAGCCCGAGAATCGCGACCGACTGCGCCGCGTGCTCGACGACCTCGAATGAACCTGCTCGTCATCGGCGCGACCGGACGGACCGGCAGCGAAATCGTCGCCGAGGCCAGCGGCCGCGGCCACGACGTCACCGGCGTCGCCACGTCCTCTGACACCATCGAAGACGTTCGCGTCTACCCCGACGACGAACTGCCGGAACTGCTGGCAGACGCCGACGTCGCCATCGACTTCACCGTCCCGTCGGCCAGCCACGAGTACGCCGCCCTCGCCGCCGAGGCCGGCGTCCCCTACGTCGTCGGGACGACTGGATTCGACGAGGACGGCCTCGATGCGCTCCGGACGGCCAGCGAGTCGACGCCGGTGCTGAAGGCGTCGAACTTCGCCCGCGGCGTGCAGGCGCTGCTCCGGGTCGTCGAGGCCGGCGTCGAGGCGCTGCCGGACTACGACGTCGAACTCACCGAGACCCATCACAACGGCAAACGCGACGCCCCGAGCGGGACGGCGAAGACCCTGCTCGAGGTTGTCGACTCCGCCCGCGAGGACGCCCTCGACCGCGTCCACGGCCGGGAGGGTGAACACGAGCGTGAAGATAGCGAGGTCGGCGTCCACGTCCGCCGGGCCGGTAACGTCCGCGGGGAACACGAGGTGCTTCTGGCCGACAACGACGAGGTGCTGACGCTGACCCACCGTGCCGAATCGCGTCGGGTGTTCGCGGCCGGCGCCGTCGACGCCGCCGAATGGCTCCTCGGTCAGGAAGCCGGCTGGTACGACTTCGAGGACGTGCTGTAGGGCAGCGAGCGTCGCTGGATTGGCCGACTATTTTAACCGGATTCCAACAGAGCCAAGTCCCGCGTTTCCGTCCGTCGGGGTAATGAGCGTACTCCGAGACGACATCGAGGACCTACAACAGCGAAAGGACGAGGGACTGACGGCCGACGATGTCAGCGCCGAGGACATCGCCGTCTTAGAGGAGTTCCTCGCGGCGCTGGAGGCCGGCGAGGTCCGGGCCGCAGAGAAGAACGACGGCGAGTGGGAGGCAAACGAGTGGGTCAAACAAGGCATCCTGCTGAACTTCGGTCTCCGGAACATCGAGACCCACACCTACGGCGGCGTCGACTACCACGACGTGTTGCCGCTCCGGGAGACCGACGACCTCTCCGAACGCGGCACCCGGAACACGCCCGACGGAACGGTCGTCCGCCGCGGTGCCTACATCGGGTCGGACGCGATTCTGATGAGTCCGGCGTTCGTCAACATCGGCGCCCACGTCGGCGACGGCACGCTCGTCGACTCCTGTGATACGGTCGGGTCGGCGGCCCAAATCGGTGACAACGTGAAGTTGGGCGCGAACACGCTCATCGGCGGCGTGCTGGAACCCGTCGAGGCCGCCCCCGTCGTCGTCGAAGATGACGTGTCCCTGGGCGCTGGCTGTCGAGTCACGAGCGGGTTCGTCGTCGGCGAGGGTAGCATCGTCGGCGAGAACACGCTTTTGACGCCCCGAATTCCGGTGTACGACCTCGTCGAGGAGGAGGTCATCTACGGCCAGTTGCCGCCCGAACGGCGGGCGTTCACCCGGTTCGTCGAATCCAGCGTTGGCGACCACGACCTCTTCGAGGGCGGCGCCTACAAGCCCGCCGTCGTCGCCACCGACGTAGAGGAAGAGACCCTGGAGGCGACCCAGCGCGAGGACGCCCTGCGCGATAACTGAGGGCGGTCGAGGGCTCTGCAGTCTGCCACGTTTCGCTACGATAGTGTTCCGTGTCGGCCGAACGTTTATGCACGTACGTACACGTACACAGGGATATGGGGACGAAAACTATCTCGCTCGCGGACGACGCCTACGAGAAGCTTCGGGCTCACAAGCGGGAGGGTGAAAGCTTCAGCGACGTAGTTCGCCGCCTCGCAGGCGGTGTCACGCTTTCCGAGTACCACGGTGTTATCGAGGAGGATACCGCGGACGAACTCGAAGAGATACTGGCAGGTCGGCGCGACTCTCGGTCCGAGACCCACCGCGAACGCGTCGATACCCTCGCCGACGAACTCGACGGATGATCCTGGACTCGACGTTTCTTATCGACGTGTTGCGCGGTAGTGGCGATGTCATCGATAACATCGAGGAACTGGACGCACACGGGACTCCGTTCGTGAGCGCGGTTACCGTGATGGAACTGTGGGAGGGAATCCACCTCGCCGACGCCGACGAGAGTGAGCGGGCAGCTGTCGGGGAGCTTCTGACCGAGATCACGGAACTCCCGTTCGACCGAGAGTGTGCCATGCGTGCCGGAAAAATCAATGCTGAACTCGTCGCTGCCGGCGAGCCAATCGATGAGACCGACGTGATGATTGCCGCGACTGCCCTCGTCAACGAACGGCCGGTCATCACCCGAAACGTCGACCACTTCCGGCGAATCGACGGGCTCGAAGTCGAGACGTACTGACGCTAGTCGGCTGACTCTTCGCTTTCGTCGGTCCCTTCGGCTTCGGCAACGGCGTCCGTCTCCTCTTTTTCGCCTTCATCCTCGATTTCGATGGTCGTGGCGTCGGCGTCGTCTGCGTCGTCGCCGTGAGCGCCCGTGCCGACGGAGAACTTGAACGCGAAGCGGTCCTCGCTGACGACGCTGCCGACGGCGGCACCGAAGGGGCCGAACGTGGCGCCGAATACGGTACCGATTGGGTTCGACCGGTCGCCACGTCCGCGCGAATCGTCTTCTGTCATACCCTCCCGTTCACCGTCGAGTAGCGCAAACGTTTCGGTCGAAGCGGAACCCTTGTTATCGGTCGACCCTCCCCTTCGACAATGAGTCTCGCCGCCTCGCCGCTCGTCAAGCGGCTCGCCGACTGGGACGCCGACCGCCTCGAAGCACTTGCGGCGGAACACGGCACGCCGCTGTACGTGATGGACCACGACCGCATCCGCGAGAACTTCGCTCGATTCGATTCGGCGTTCGACTTCGCCCACGTCATGTACGCCGCGAAGGCCAACACGGGCCGGGCGGTCATACAGACGCTGTACGACGCCGGCGCCGACATCGAGTGTGCCGCCGCCGGCGAACTCGACCGCGCGCTGAAAGCCGGTGTCGACCCCGAAGACCTCCAGTACACCGCGGTCAATCCGCCGGACGGCGACCTCGATTACGCCGTCGACCTCTGGGAGTCGACGCCGGAATTGACGATTACGGCGGGCGCCGAGATGACGCTGGACCGCCTCGAAGAACGTGGCTTCGACGGACGACTCGCCTTGCGCGTCAACCCCGGAATCGGCACCGGCCACCACGAGAAGGTCGCCACCGGCAAGGACGCGAAGTTCGGTCTCCCCTACGACGAGGTCGAAGCGGTCGCCGAGGACGCCCGTGACCGGTTCGACTTCGTCGGCCTTCACGCCCACGTCGGCAGCGGCGTCCTCTCCGAGGACTTGGCGGACCACCGACGGGCGCTCGGGAAGGTCGCCGACCTCGCCGAACGCGTGGGTGACATCGAGTTCCTCGATTTGGGCGGCGGCTTCGGCGTCCCCTACCGCCCCGAGGAACCGCCGCTGGACATCGAGGCCGCCGCCGAGATGGTTCGGGAGGTGACCGAGGACGTCGATGCCACCATCGCGCTCGAACCCGGTCGGTATCTCGTCGCCGACGCCGGCGCACTCCTCACGCGGGTCAACACCATCAAACAGACCCCCGAGACGCGCGTCGTCGGCGTCGACGCCGGCCTGACGGCGATGATTCGGCCCGCGATGTTCGACTCCTATCACCACATCCGCAACGTCACGGGGGACGACCGCGAGGCCGTCGAATCCAGCGTCGGCGGGCCGCTGTGTACCAGCGCCGACGTGTTCTGTACCGACCGGCCCATCCCCCGACCCGAGGCCGACGATTTGCTTGCCATCGGCAACGTCGGTGCCTACGGCATCAACCTCGCCAGCCAGTTCCACTCCCAGCCCAAGCCCGCGGAGGTCGCAATCGAGGGCGACGACGTTCGCCTGACGCGCCGCCGTGAGACGTTCGACGACCTGACGCGACTGGAGGACGAGGCACCCGGCTCCGAATAACGCCGGGGCCGCTCGTTTCGCGGTCGGCGGCGTCATCGATGCTCGTGGTCGCCGCTCGAGTGAACCGTCCGTGAGGTCTCGAATCGCGCCGTTCACTCGCGTTATTGTGGCGCGTTCGTTCGTTCTCGGTGTTCGATATCGAGCGGGTCCTCGATTTCACCCATTACCGCCTCGAGGGCATCCGTTGCGGTAATCAACCCCACGACGGTTCCGTCTGTCTCGTCAGTCACAAGCGCGAGTTCCTGATGTTCGTCCTGAAACGAATCGACGGCATCGCTGATGGGGATGTCTGCGGGAAGCGTCATCGGTGGGGCGGCGATGTCCTCGAGCGTAATCTCGCCTCGTCTGAGATCGTCGAGTTGGTCGACGACGGCGGGGACGTAGACGATTCCTCGGTAATCGGAGGGGTCGTCACCGATCAACGGAAATCGTGTGTGTGGGCTCGTCCCGATTCGGTCGAGGTTTTCCCGGGTAGAGACGGTCGTCGAGAGAAACACGATGTCCGACCGATCGGTCATGACCTCACTCACCGGCAGTTCGCCCACCGTGAAGGCATTGAGTATCTCTTCTTTCCGCTCGCTGGTAAGCTCTCCGCGGTCGAGTAAGGTTCCGAGTCGGTGGCGGAGGTCTGCTCGCGATTCGACGCGGTCGGCTTCGGTTTCGAGCCAGGCACCGGTCATCTCGATACCGAACAGCCCGAGGGTCCATTTGGCGACGCTGTCGCCGAGTACGATAACTGGATAGAGTAGTTTGGCAAACCAGTAGAGGGGGGTCGCACCGTACCGCGCGACGAACTTCGTCCGCTCCACCCCGAGATACGTGGGCGTCTGCTCGCCGTGGGTCAGGTGGAGTAGATTGATGATGATGAACGCGAGGATGCCACCCGCACCAATCGACGTAAGCAGTGTATTCTCGAAAACTGGATTAATCAACGCAGCCAACGCTGGTTCTGCGACGATGCCGACAGCGATACTGGTCGCGGAAATGCCGACCTGACAGCTCGTGAGATAGATTTCGAGGTCCTGTGTCATCTCCCACGCCCGCCGGAGGCCGGGGACGTCGAACTCGGATTGTGGATACTGCCGGACACGGGTCAGCGCGAACTCGATTGCAACGAAAAAGCCGTTCGCCAAAATGAGCAACCCTCCGGCCAGCAGGCGAAGTATTAGTTCCACCCCGTTCATATGCTGCTGTTTTGTCCCGCGTTGTCAAGCGTTACGTTCCTTTCCATCCGGGACGAGCGGCCGGATGTCAAACCTCCTCGACCAACTCGCTTCCCAGTCCGGTGTAGCCGGCGGGAGTGAGGTCGTGGAGTTCCTCGCGAACGGACGCCTCGACGTCGAGTTCGTCGAACAGCTCACGGAAGTCCTCCAGCGTCGCGCGCTGACCCCGGGTGAGCGCCTTGATGCGCTCGTAGGCCTCCGTGTCGCCCTCCCGACGGAGGATGGTCTGGACGGCCTCGCCGATGATTTCGGGATTGGCTTCCAGTTCCTCCCGCATCACCGTCTCGTTGGGTGTGACTTTCGAGAGTCCCTTGGCGGTCTTGCCGTAGCCGATGAGACAGTGAGCGAAGGCCGCGCCGATGTTCCGCTTGACGGTCGAATCCGAGAGGTCCCGCTGGAGCCGCGAGGTGGTGACGTAGTCGGCGAGGAACGTCAAATCCGAGTTGGCCTTCGTGAGATTGCCCTCGCTGTTCTCGAAGTCGATGGGATTGACCTTGTGTGGCATCGTCGAGGAGCCGGTTTCGCCCTCGACGGTCTCCTGGCCGAGATAGCGGTCCGAGACGTAGAGCCACATGTCCAAATCGAGGTCTCGGAGGACGTTGTTGACGCCGCGCAAGGCGTCGAAGACGGCCGCGAGGTCGTCACAGGGGTTGACCTGTGTCGACAGTTCGGTGTGTTCGAGACCGAGCGATTCGACGAAGGACTTCGAGAACGCTCGCCAGTCGACGTCGGGGTAGGCGACGTGGTGGGCGGCGTAGGTGCCGGAGGCCCCGGCGAGTTTCCCCGAGAGGTCGTCGGCGGCCGCCTCGACGCGGCCGAGCCCACGGCCGAGTCGCGAGGCGTAGACGGCCAACTCCTTGCCGTAGGTGGTCGGCGTCGCCGGCTGGCCGTGGGTGCGTGCGAGCATCGGCAACTCGCGGTACGCCCGGGCTTCGGTGGCCAGCGTGTCCCGCAGCTCTCGAATCTCGGGGACCAATACGTCCTCGACGGCGGGTTTCACGAGCAGACGGTGGGCGAGATTGTTCACGTCCTCGCTGGTGAGGCCGAAGTGGACCCACGGCCCCTGTTCGTCCTCGTCGGGCAGCGCCATCCGGACGAAGTACTCGATGGCCTTCACGTCGTGGTTCGTCGCGCTGTAGCCGGCGTACCCCTCGGTTTCGAGTTGTTTGACGACGGCCGCGTCGTCGGCGTCGAAGGATTCGTATCGGTCTCGAAGCGTCTCGCGTGTCTCCTCGTTCAGCGACAGCGGCGTCGCGTCGAGGTCGCCCAGCGCGATGAGGTACTCGACTTCGACCTCGACGCGGGCACGCATGAGTGCGGCCTCGCTGGCGTACTCTGTGAGCGGTTCGGTGTAACGGGCGTAGCGGCCGTCGAGCGGCGAGACGGCGTACAGCGGGCCCCGGTCAGTCATGGTCGTACCTGCGGCGAGACGTTGAAAAAGGGTGTCGATAATCGAACCGTCGGCGGAGAAAATGAACACGTTTGTGTATCAACGCGGCCCGGCGAACCGTCACGCGCGGAAGTATTTTGCCACTGCTCTTCGTGCCGCGGAGCGTGACGCCAACACGCAGACGCCTCCTCCGGAGTGTCGGTGCCGCTGCCGTCGGCGGGGTTCTGGCGGGGTGTACGGGCCTCGACGAACTCGGCGGCGCCAACGATGGGGTTCTGGCGGCCGTCGACGCGGCCGACGGCACCGAGCGATGGACCTTCGAAGCCGACGACTGGATGCGCTCCTCGCCGGCGTTCGCCGACGGCACCGTCTACGTCGGGAGCGACGACACCTACTGCTATGCGGTCGACGCCGGCGACGGAACCGAACGGTGGCGGACGTCCCTCGGGTCGGGGTCCGAAGACTGGGTCCGGTCCGGACCGACCGTCGTCGACGGCACGGTCTACGTCGGCAGCGACAGCAGCCACCTGTACGCGCTGGATGCGGCGGACGGAACCGAACGATGGTCCATCGAAACGGCCGACTGGGTCCGTTCGTCGCCGACGGTCGCGGATGGAACGGTGTTCGTTGGCGACGAATCCGGTGTGTTGTATGCTGTCGGAGCCGATTCCGGGACCGCACGCTGGCGGTATCGAACGGACGATTCGATTGAAGGCGCCCCCGCCGTCGCTGATGGAACCGTCTACGTCGGGTCACGCGAAAGCGGCGTCCACGCCGTCGATATCGAGTCCGGAACCGACCGCTGGCGAGCGGCCACAGGCGAGGAGTTCGTCGCTGGCCCGGTCGTCGCCGACGAGAGAGTCTACATCGGCAACACCGACGGACGGATGTACGCACTCAGGGTCGACAGCGGGACGGTCCAATGGGACCGAACCCTCGACGACAGCGGCGTGTACCGGCGGGCGACGCTGGCCGACGGCGTCCTCTACGTGAGCACGTCGGAGGGCCGGCTCTATGCGATGGACACCGACGGCGCGCCACGATGGGAGGTCGGTCTCGGAGGCGAAGCCTACTCCGCACCCGCAGTCGCCGACGGCATGGTGTACGTCGGCAGCGACGACGAGACCCTGTCCGCCTTCGACACCGAAGGCAGGGATATGTGGACCTACTCGATGCCGGATTGGATTCGGACCGACCCGCTCGTAGTCGACGGAACGGTGTACGTCGGGTCGGACTGAGACGCCGTCACTCGCTCCGTGCTTGGTGCCGGCGCTCAACGGACACGTGGGTACTGTAGTCCGACCGCCTCCGGAGCCGACGGGAGCGACTGGCGGCACCGTCGTGAAGCTGACCGCTACCACGGATTGATTGCGTGTTTCTTCGGCGGCCACTCCTCCTCGCGCGGTTCGTCGTAGCGATTCAACGCGCGTTTCACCCAGCCGTAGGTTTCGGTGGGCTCGATGACGGCGTCCATCCCGACGCCCTCGACGGACCGGATGGCGTCGGTGCGGTCCTTGTAGAACTCGACGAGTTCCCGCCGTTTGGCCTCGGGGTCGTCGGCCGCCTCGATTTCCCGTCCGTGGACGACGTCGACGGCACCTTCGATACCCATCGCCGCGACCTCCGCGGTCGGCCAGACGGCCGTGAGGACGTTCTGGACGGACTCGCCGCCGCCCATGGCGACGTGGCCGAAGCCGTACCCACGGCGGAGGACGAGATTGACGATGGGCACCGTCGCGCGGTTGAGTTCGAAGGGGAGTTTGCCGGCCGCGCGGGCGACGCCGTCGCGTTCGGAATCCGGTCCCGGGAGGATGCCGGGTACGTCCTCGAGGGCGACGATGGGGAGGCCGAAGGCATCACACAGCGAGACGAACCGGGCGGCCGCGGTGGAGGCGTCGGCGTCGATGGTGCCGGCCATCACCCGGGGGTTGTTGGCGACGACGCCGACCGGTCGGCCGTCGATGCGGGCGAACCCGGTGACGACGTTGCGGGCGAACTCGGGTTTCGTCTCGAAGAACGTCTCCTCGTCGGTGACGCCCTCGACGATGGCGTAGATGTCGTAGCCCTTCTTCGGGTCGGCGGGCATCACATCCAACAGGCGTTCGCGGTCGGCCTCGGAGGGTGGTCGAGCGTCGGCGGTCGGCGGGTCGCGACGGGCGTTCCGCGGTAGATACGAGAGGAACTCCCGAATGCCGTCGAGGCAGGCCTCGTCGTCCTCGTAGGCGCGGTCAGCCATACCCGTCTCGGCCGTCTGAAACTGCGCCCCGCCTAACTCCTCCTTCGAGAGGTCGACGCCGAGTGCGGCCTTCACCAGCGAGGGGCCGGCGACGCCGAGGGTCGACCCGTCGACCATCGGCACGAAGTCGGCCATCGCCGAGAAGTTCGTCGGTGCGGCGAACCCGGGACCCATCATCGCCGAGACGATGGGCACCCACCCGGAGAGTTTCGTCTGCAACCGGAATATGCCGCCGTCGCCCTGTGCGGTGGGGCGGGCGTCCAGTCCTTCCTGAATTCGGTGGCCGCCGCCGTCGTGGAGGAGGACGGTGGGGAAGCCCCGTTCGAGCGCCAACTCCATGACTCGCTTCAGTTTCTCGCCGCCGGTGTGGCCGATGGAACCGCCCTTGACCGTGAAGTCGGTGGCGGCGATTGCGACTGGCCGCCCGTCGATATCGCCGACGCCGGCGACGACGCCGTCGGCGGGGGCATCCTCCCGGTCCCAGTCGGCCGTCTCGGGCGTCGTCGGCGCCGGGGCGGCGAGTTGGCCGATTTCGTCGAAACTCTCACAGAGATACTCGACGCGCTCGCGGGCCGTGAGTTTGTCCTGTGCGTGCTGTTTCTCGACGGCGTCGGGGCGCCCCTCGTCGGCGACGGCTCGTTTCGTCTCTCGCAGTTCTTCGAGAAGGTCCGCCATTCGCGTTTCATCCGACATGGGACGACGCTCGCTCCGCGTGCTGTTAACATTGTTCGTCGAACAGCGAACACATATCCAACGCGTTAAATTGGGTTCTGTGGGCACGAATGTGTATAACAACGACGCTCGGGGCCGTTGTTGTTCGTATTATATCCGTATATGTGTATATTCGAGGGAACTGCAACCGCAACTACTTTGCCGGCGCGGCGGTCCGTTTCAACCATGAAAATAGCCGGTATGGCCTCGAACCGCGGCCGAAACCTGCTTCACATCGCGGACACCGAACCGGGCGGTGCCGAGTTCTCGGTGGTCCTCACGAACGAGGAGGGTGCGCCCGTCATCGAGGGCGCCGCAGAGCGCGGCATCCCGACCGAAGTCGTCCCCAAATCCGACGACGAGACGCGCGAAGAACACGAACGCCGCGTCCTCCAGCGCTTGGAGGGGTACGACGTGGATTTGGTCTGTCTCGACGGGTACATGCGAATCCTCACCGACGAGTTCCTCGATTCGGCGCCGACGACGCTCAACGTCCATCCCTCGCTCCTGCCGTCGTTCCCGGGAATGGACGCCCACGAGCAGGTGCTCGACGCCGGCGTCTCCGTCACCGGGTGTACGGTCCACGTCGTCGACGAAACCGTCGACGGCGGCCCCATCGTCACCCAAGAGTCGGTCCCCGTCTACGACGGCGACGACGCCGCCGACCTGAAGACGCGCGTCCTTCACGACGCGGAGTTCACCGCCTACCCGCGCGCCGTCAAGTGGTTCGCCGAGGACCGCGTCACCGTCGACGACGGCGACGTCTCCGTCGACGGCGACGACGGCGGCCAGTTCCCTGCCCGCCGGTTCGTCTCCGACGACCGGGGTCGGGAACTCCGCTACGGCGAGAACCCCCACCAGGACGCCGCGGTGTACGTCGACGGCGCCTGCGAGGAGGCCAGCGTCGTCGACGCCGACCAACTGAACGAGGGCGCGAAGGCGCTGTCGTACAACAACTACAACGACGCCGACGGCGCCTTGGACCTCATCAAGGAGTTCGACGACCCCGCGGCGGCGGTCATCAAACACACCAATCCGGCTGGCTGTGCGACCGCCGGAACGCTCGCCGACGCCTACGAGCGGGCGCTGTCGACGGACCCGATGAGCGCCTTCGGCGGCATCGTCGCGCTGAACCGCGAGTGCGACGCCACCACCGCCGAGGCCATCACCGACTCCTTCAAGGAAGTCGTCGTCGCGCCGGCGTACACCGAGGCGGCGCTGGACGTTCTCTTCGAGAAGGACAACCTCCGGGTCCTCGACGTGGGCGACCTCGAGGAGCGAAGCGAGTCGCTCACCGAACAGCATCTCGTCGGCGGCCGGCTCGTCCAGGAACGGGATTTCCAGGCCCCCTCGGCCGACGACCTCGAAATCGTCACCGAGCGAGAACCCACCGACGAGCAAATCGAGACGATGCTGTTCGCCTGGCGGACCATCAAACACGTCAAATCCAACGCCATCCTCTTCGCGAAAGGCACCGAAACGGTCGGCGTCGGGATGGGACAGGTCTCCCGGGTCGACGCCGTCCGACTCGCCGCGATGAAGGCAGACGAACACGCCGAAGGCAAGGACGCCGACGGCGCCGTGATGGCGTCGGACGCCTTCTTCCCGTTCCCCGACGGCATCGAGGAGGCCGCCGACGCCGGCATCGAGGCGGTCATCCAGCCCGGTGGCTCGGTCAACGACGAGGACGTCATCGACGCTGCCGACGAACACGACATCGCGATGGCGTTCACCGGGCAGCGGGCCTTCCAGCACTGACGGCGAGCTTCCGCCCGCTACTGTATCGTAAACGCCGGTTCGGTCACGTTCTCGCTTTTGCACTCCGGACACCGCGAGGGCCGGTTCGTCAGGTCGTCGAACGACGAGAAGCCGCAGTCGCGACACTCCGGCGGCGCCGCGAGCAACTCCTCGTCGGTGCCGTCCAGCGACCGCGCGATGTGTTCGACGTGGGAGAGCGCGGCGGCGGTGGTGATCTCGAATTCGTTCGCCAGCGCTCCCGCTTCGGCGCTGTCGTGTCGGAGGAACTCGGCGATGCGCTGCCGGGTGGTCCGCTCTGCACCCTGCATACCGCTACTCTGGGTCCCGAAGGCTAAAACTTACTCCCCGGAACCGTTCGTGAGTCGGGTGTGGGCGCCGATGAGCGCGCCCGCGAGGTCGACGTTCTCGATGTGGGTTCCCTCGTCGATGATGGTGTCGTGGATTTCGCAATCCGAGACGGTGGCGTCGCCGAAGACGACCGAGCGGTTCAGCGTCGAGTCGACGATTTCCGCGCCCGGCATGACGTGAACGTTCTCGCCGATGGTGGAGTTCTCGACGGTCGCCGACTCGGCGATGACGCTGTCGCCGTCCAGCGACCACGCGATTGCCTCCAGATACGACTCCGGCGTGCCGATGTCGAACCACGGTTCCTCGAAGACGAAGGCGTGGACCGCCTCCCGGGACTGCAGCCACTGGAGGAACCACCCCGGTTCGTCGGGGTTGTTGCCGCCCTCGAGGTACTCCTCGAACCGCAGCGACTCCGCGGGGAAGGCATAACACGCGATGGAGACGAGCGTGCTCTTGGGGTCGTCGGGTTTCTCCTGGAAGTCGACGACGCGGTCGCCTTCTAACTCCACGAGACCGTAGGATTTGGCCTTCTCGCGGTCGCCGACGTCGTAGGCGGCGAGGGCGGCCGTCCCCTTCTCCTCGAAGTAATCGATGAAGTCGGTGAGGTCGAAACCGATGAGGTTGTCGCCGGCGACGACGACCAGGTCGTCGTCGATGCCTTCGCGGTCGACCAACTGCCCGAGCGCGCCGACGACGCCGAACTTCTCGGATTCCTCCGTGGTGTCCTCGACCGACAGCGTCGGCTTCTCGAAGTCGCTGTCGGTGATGTAGCGTTCGAACTCCTCGGCGAAGCGCTCGTTCGTCGAGACGTACACCTCCTCGATGCGGTCGTCGGCTTCCAGCGCCTCGAAGATGCGGTCGATGACGGTGGACTCACCCACCGGGAGGAACATCTTCGGACGGTGTTTCGTGATGGGCCACAGACGCGTCGCGTACCCGCCAGCGAGAACGACGGCTTTCATTGTCCGACAACGACAGATGCCGCGGACAAGTGTCTTTTGTTACGGCGAACGGCCGGTGAAGCGGCCCCGTTACTCGCCGAGCCACGCGTCGGTGACCCGCAGGGAGCCACGCGAACCGTCGAAGGTCGTCTCGTAGGACAGTTCGATGGGCCGGTCCATGTGCGGGCCGTCGGTGACGAGCGTCTCGAACTCCCCACCCTCCCCGAGGATGTGGACGCCGTACTCGTCGTTGAGCGCTTCGAGGTCGGCGATGGCGTCGGCGTCCAGCGTCCGGCCGAGCCACGACTCGTCGAGTCCGTACGCCGCCACGCGGACGATTTTGATTTCGAAGCCGGCGTCCAACATCGCGTCGGCCAACTCGCGGGGGTCCTCCTGCCACAGCGGGGCGAACAACTCGGCGTCGAGGCGCTCACACATCGCCTCGATGCGGTCGGTCTGATAGCTGCTCTCGACGGCGCCGGCGGTGACGCCGCCGATGCCGCCGAGGTCGTCGGCCAACTCGACTAACGCCGCCTCCAGCGGTTCCAACTCCCGGTCGCCGCGCTCGCCGCTGTCTTCGGCCGGGTCGGCGCCCGCCTCGAAGTCATCGGGGCGAACGTCGACGAGCGGAATCCCGATGCTCTCGGCGGCCAGCGACGCCAACTCGGTCGCGGGAACGTGGTACATGAAGGAGTCGCCCTCGGGGTGGACCGTCACCAGTCGCTCGACCGGCAAATCGCGTTCGAGCGCCCGATACAGCGCCCACGAGGAGTCCTTCCCGCCCGAAAAGAGGCTCACCCACGGATTCATACCCGGAGTAACCCAGCGCCGGCTAAATGGGCGTCGGTTCGGCTACTCGGGGACCTCGTCGAGCGGCGACTCACCCTCGCTCATCCGCGAGGCGAAGGCGACCCCGAGGAAACTCGCGAGAATGCCGGCGGCGACGTACAGCGCGAGTCGCCCCCAGATACCGAGGACGAACCCCTCGATGCTCACCGGGCCGAGTTCCACCGCCGTGACCTCAAGCGGACCGATGACGCCGGCGCGTTCGAGGAAGTAGCCCGTGAAGCCACGGACGACCAACCCGACGGCGACGACGCCGAACGGGAGGTTCATCAGCGCCGCGGAGACGCTCTCTTCGGCCAGCAACTCGTCGATGAGGCGGCCGGTCGCCGCGGCCAGCGCCGCCGCCGCGAACCACGGAACGCTGTCGAAAATGAACCGCAAGCCGACCAGCAGTTCGCCCGTCTCGGCCGTTCCCACACTACCCATGTTCGTCGCGCTGATGCCGCCGGCGAAGATACCGACGAACGCCAACCCCGTCCCGACGACGTAGGTGACGAGCGACACCTGCCCGGAGTAGAAGGCGTCACGAACCCGTCGAGGGAGCGTCGCAACGAAGTCGTCGATGCCGAGGCCCTTGTACAACAGGAACGTCCCGATGACCGCGGCGATGGCCGACAGCGCGATGGCTACGTCGTCGGCCAACAGCAACAACACCGGAAACGCGAGCAACGCGGCGCCGATGGGGACCAACACCGTCCCCCGGAGTTCCTCGTCGCCGAGGAACTGCTTCAGGAGGTAGTACGTCGACTGGATGTCGTGGGATTGGCGGACGACCACGCGGTCGACCGCGTCGACCTGGACGCGACTCTCGATGATGGGAACGAGTCGTTCGTCGCTGGCCGAATCCGTGACGACGATGGCGGCCTCGATATCGTTGTCCGCGACGAGGGTGTCGATGCCCCGGGCGACGGCGCGGTCGCTGTTGATGCCGTCGCCGCCACCGCCGGAGATGACGGCGACGAGGGGGTCTTCGCCCTCGTCGCGGAGGTCCCGGGCGACGCTGAGCGTCTCCAGCAGGCAGTTGACGCGGCTATCCTCGGGGTCGTCGATGCCCACGTCGGTGACGAGCGCCTGGACGGCCTCCCAGCCGACGATTGGGCCGTCCGGCCCGAGGGTCCCGTCGCGGTCGACACACACGACCAGCGTGCTCACGGTGGTCCGTTGCCAGTGGGCGGACAAAAGCTTTCAGGACGAACTTTTTGCACGGTCGCCGCAGGCGACCGGCAAAAACTTCGATGAAAAGCCGCGGCGGGTTCCCTACGGTCACCCGCCTTGCCGCCGCGCTCACTTCGTTCGCGCGGCGTGAACCGCTTCGCGCCTGCGGCGCTCGCGGATGCATAACCGTCTTGGTGGTTTACACCCGAAACCGGAACTCGCCGCTGGCGTCGGTGAACTGACTGGCGATACCGGCGCCGACGGCGTAAGCCACGGATTCGGCACCACCACGGAGCCGTTCGGTGACGCCGAGTTGGGGCTCCAGTTCCGTCGTCGCCACCTCCTCGTCGAGCAGGCTCTCGAGGCGCTCCTCGACGTCTTTGCGGGTGCCGATAGAGTCGACGAGCCCCATCTCGTGGGCCTCGCTTCCGAGGAAGACTTTCGCTTCGGTGTCCCGAATCTCGGCTTCGTCCATCGCTCTACCCTCGGCGACGGTTTCGACGAACTGGTCGTAGTAGTCGTCGATGATGCCCTGCAGGTACTCCCGCTCCTCCGGTTCGAGGTCGTCGAAGGGGACGCCGGCCTCTTTGAACTCCCCGGCGGTGAGCTGTTCGTATTCGAGGCCGGTTTTCTCTAGGAGGTCGGCGGCGGTCATCCGCGAGCCGCGGACGCCGATGGAGCCGACGACGCTACCGTCGCGGGCCCACAACTCGTCACAGCCGGAGGCAATCCAGTAGCCGCCGCTGGCACACACGTCGGTCGTGTAGGCGACGGTGGGGCCGTCGAACCGTTTCGCCGCCAGCCGGATGTCGTCGCTCGGGACGACGGCGCCGCCGGGCGTGTTCAACCGCAACAACAACGCCTCCGCGTTGTCGTCGTCGTCCGCGTTCTCGATGAGGTCGACTATCTTGTCTGCGCCTGGCGTGCCGGGAGTCGACGGGGGAAATCCACCGCCGCCGTCGCGGGTAATGGGTCCCTCGACGGCCACCTCCGCGACGTTGTACGCCGGAAACACGTTGGCAGCGATGTTGCTTCCGACGCGGAGACCTGCAGCGACGGTCGCGACGACGAGCAACACACCAATCAGTTCGGCCGTATCTGCGGGAGTCTCGACGAACAGCAGCCACGCGGCGACGGCGGCGACGGCGGCGATGAAGAGTCCGATGGCGAGCCGTCCGAACCTCTCGAATCCGTTCATGCCCGGAGTGAGGGCCGTTGGACTGTTAAGTGTGTGTGAGAAGGGTATGGCTCAGACGGCGGCGTCCTTCTCGGAGAGCCCGACGAGAAGGGTTCCGACGACCATTCCCAGCGTGGCGACTGCGGCGACACCCGGGGCGTACGGAATCGGCGTGTCGAGGAATCCCGCGACGAGGACGACGATACTGCAGACGACGAGGAGCACGCCACCGATGACGAGTCTGCCCGTGTTGGTTGCCATACCTGTCGGTATGTGAACCCGGCAGTTAAAACTCACCGATTGTCACCGGCGGAGGTGCCGTCGCTCAGGACCGACTCACAGGGGTTTTGCGGGTGCAGCACTCAGCGATGTCATGGGCAGCAGTCTCGATTCGTTGCGGACCGTCGCGGATTACCAGTTCGGGGCGGGCGCCGGCGCCGCGCTGTTCGACGGCGACATCACCGTCCAGCGAACCAGTTCCGGCCGGCCACAGCAGATTCTCGCCGACGACGAACGGATACTCTCATACGGCGTCGACGGCCGATTCACGCTCGGCGCGGCGGGCGGCCGACGCCTGCAGGCCGCCCTCGATGCGCCAGCCTACCGGGTCGTCGTCGGCGACGACAGCGAACCGTTCGTTCGCGAGGAGAAGAACGTCTTCGCGAAGTTCGTCCGCGAGGTCGACCCCGCCATCCGTCCGGGCGACGAGGTGTTGGTCGAACACTACGACGGCGACCTCCTGGCGGTCGGCCGAGCCGAACTCTCGGCCGACGCCATGCTCGATTTCGAGACGGGCATGGCGGTGAAAGTCCGCGACGGCATCGAGGCGTGAGTTCGCCCACGGCGTAACATCAGGCTTTTTGCCCCGTCGCACCCTCACTCAGGGTATGTTCGGAGGAGGCGGCGGCATGAACCCGCGCAAGATGGAACAGATGATGAGCCAGATGGGTATCGACCTCACCGATATCGACGCCGAGGAGGTCATCATCCGCACGGCCGACGAGGAACTCGTCTTCCACGACGCCGAGGTACAGCGGATGGACGCCCAGGGCCAGCAAACGTATCAAATCGTCGGCGACCCCGACACCCGCCCCCGTGGCGAGGAATCCGAAGCCATCGAGGGCGAGTCGGAATCCGAGAGCGACGCCGGCGGCAGCGAGTTCTCCGACGAGGACGTCGAAATCGTCGCCCGTCGAGCCGAAGTCCCCGAGGAGCGCGCCCGTGAAGTGCTCGAGGAGACCGGCGACCTCGCGGCGGCCGTCCAGAAGCTCGAAGTAGAGTGAGCGAGCGACGCGTTCTCGTCGTCCGCGGCAACCGCGAGTTCCTCGTCCGCCCCGGCGAGACGATGGAGTCCGACCTCGGCATCCTCGAAGTCCCCGAGGACGTGACTACCGGAACGACCCTCGAGACACATCTCGGGGAAGCCTTCGAGGTCCGACGACTCCGCGGTCCGGACCTCTTCGACCACCTCGAACGCACCGGCGCGCCGATGATGCCACGCGACATCGGACTGGTCGTCGGCCACACCGGCGTCGCATCGGGCGACCGCACGCTCGACGCCGGCACCGGAACCGGCGTTCTCGCCGCCTATCTCGGCCGCCTCGGCGTCGAGGTGACGACCTACGAACGCGACCCGGCGTTCGCCGAGGTCGCCCGCGAGAACATGGACCTCGCGGGGGTCACCGACCACGTCGACGTCCGAACCGGCGACCTGCTCGAAGAAATCGACGACATCGAGGAGTCCTTCGATTTGCTGACGCTCGATACCGGCGATGCGCCCGAGGTCGTCGAGCGCGCTCCCGAATTGCTCGCTCCCGGCGGATTCGTCGCCGCCTACACCCCCTTCGTCGAGTCCGCCCGCGCCTGCGTCGAGGCCGCTCGCGAGGCGGGCCTCTCGGAAATCGAGACGCTCGAAACCATCCAGCGGCGGATGGACTTCGACGACCGCGGCTCCCGGCCATCGACCGCGGGCGTCGGCCACACCGGCTACCTCTGTTTCGCTCGCTTTACCCCACAGCTCGAATGATGTCGAGCAGTTCTTTCTCGTAACGCTCCGTTTCGGCGTCGTCGACCCACCGCTCGAGACCATCGGTCGGGTAGGCGCCACCGGCGACGTAGAACTCCCCGTCGTACCACGCGGCCAGCTGCCCCTCGACGGGGAGCGTCTCGCCGTCGACGGACAACCGCGCCCGATAGCGAGTGAGACGCGCTCGCTTGCGGTTGTCGGTTCGGACGCTCTCGGTGTCGCCGATTTCGACGGCTTCGAATCCACGCTCGCGGAGTTCCTCGGCGAACTCCCGTTTAGATTCGGTGACGATGCGCGGTTTCACGAGCGACGTGGTTCCGAACGGAAGCGACGGTGAAAATTCCAGTCGCGTGACGAAGACGAACCGCCAGATTCGGTCCGGGCCGCCCGCGCTGACGATGCGTTCCCGGAGGTCGGCGTCCTCGTAGACGACGGTGTGGCCGGTCACGTCGACGTTCGGGAGGCTGAACACCGTCTCGGTCGTCTCCTCGGTGCGTACCCACCGGTTATCGGACCGCAACGAGTCGGGAACCGCCGGCTGCGTTCCGGTGTTCGGCATACCCCGAGAACGGACCGAGGGGCCTTCATTGTACGCGACACTGCGGTCGCTGTCAGAATCCACCCCCGAAGCGCGTCTCACTCGCCGTCCGGCGACGCCAGGAGGTCCTCCTCGTATGCGGCTATTGCCCCGATGACTTTCTCGGCGTCGTCCTCGGGGACATCGAACTCCTCGAGCGAGTCGGACAGGAGGTCGACCGCGCGCTGGATGTGGGCTGGCGTGAACGGCACGTGGAGGTGCGCCTCGCGCACGGGCGCCGCGTCGTACGTTTCCGGACCGCCCGCCGCTTCACAGAGGAAGTCCGTCTGTGTCTTTCGGAGTGACTCCATGTCGGCGTCCTCGAAGAACGGCCCGAGTTCGTCGTCGTCCTGCAATCGGTCGTAGAAATCGTCGACGACGGCGCGGATTCCATCGTGCCCCCCGAGTCGCTCGTACAGCGTCTCCTCGGCCATACTGACACGGTTCGTGTTCTCGCGGATTAAACGACTCGAAACCGGCGTTCAGTACTTCGGTTCCGCGCCCGTCTCCGCGTAGATGTCGTCCATGATGTGGTCCCGTTCGCGACGCCACGACTCGAAGCCGTCGGGGCTGGAGGGGTAGGTCTCGTAGTGGTCGAGCAGGCGGTCGGCGAGGTTCTTCGTGTCGTAGAGGTTCTTCAACGTCCCCCAGTGGCCGATGGACTTGTACAGCACCTGCAGTTTGAGTTTGAGGCTGACGTTCGCGGACCCCGAATACAGCGCGTCCGAGAGTTTCTCGGCGGGCATCGCGGCCAGCAGGGCCAGCAAGTCGTCGAGGTCGTAGGCCGTCGAGAAGATGTTGTAGATGTCGAGGGCGGCGTACCGGCCGCCGTAGTGGTCCATCACGCGCTCGTTGTACCGCCAGAGACTCGACTCGTTCACGTCGTCCTCTTCGATGGCCTGGATGGCCTGCTCGCCGGCGTACTGGCCGGCGTAGGCGGCGCCGGCGATGCCCCCGCCGCTGATTGGGTTGACGTGGGCCGCCGAATCGCCGATGGCCATGTATCCGGGTGCGACCGCCGAGTCGTAGGGGCGGCGGGTCGGGAGAGCGGCGCCGAGTTTGTCCTTGACGGTGGCGTTTTTCAGCTCGGGTCGCTGGCTGATGTCCTCCCGGAGGTCCTTGACGAGTTGCATCGGTTCCTCGTTCATCTGGAAGCCCAATCCGACGTTGATTTCCGTGGGGGTCCGCGGGAAGTACCAGAGGTATCCGGCCGAGCGCTTGGTCGGTTTGAACACGAGCGCGTCGGACCACTCGACGGGTTCGTCGACCTCGATGACCTCCCTGTAGGCGGAGGCGAACTGCGAGTAGCGGACGTTGGTGTCGAAGGTGGCGTCCTCGAAGTCGGCTTTGTCCTGCAGCAGCGACAGCGCGCCGGCGCCGTCGAGGGTAATCGTCGCCTCGTAGGTTCGGGGGTCGCCCTTCTTCGTGGCCTTGACGCCGCGAACGCGGCCGTCGTCGTCCTGCATCACGTCCTGGACGACGGTGTCGTAGTGGAACTCGACGCCGGCGCGTTCGGCGCCGTCGATGATGAGTCGGCCGTACTCCCAGCGGTCGATGACGGCGAGTTCGCCCGGAACGGGAATGTCGAGGACGGCGTCCTCCTGTGGAATCTCGAACTGACCGTGGTCGACCTCGGTGTTTGTGAAGGCGTCGGCGATGTCGGATTTCGGAATGGACTCTGGGAAGTTGTCGGCGCCCTTCAGCGCGTCGCCGCAGGCGATGTGGCCCGCCTCCTCGGCGTCCTTCCGTTCGACGATGACGACGTCGTAGCCCGCATCCGAAAGCGTCGCGCCGGCGTAACAGCCGGCGGTTCCGGCCCCGACGATGACGACGTCGTACTCGAAGGTGGTCATGTCCGCCTCTCAACACCCGGGCGGCAAAACTCTTGCCAACAGTCACGGTTGCCGGTCACGGATCACTTTTCTCGAACCGTGCCGCCGCCGAGGCCCTCCCACTCGACGCGGTAGCCCAGTCTGGAGAGGACCGCACTCGCATCGTCGATGTCGTACTCCGCCAGTCGCTCTTCGACGGCGGCGAGGTCCATCCCTGCCTCGATGCGGCCGTCGAGTGACTCCAGCACCGCCGGGCGGACGAGCGTGCGCCCGACGCGTTCGTGGTCCGGGAACGCCGCTTCCTCGATGGCGGATTCGGGGACGCCGTAGGAGTCGGCGAGTTCGGCGATGGTCGTCACCCCGGCTTCGGGAGTCAGTTCGTCGGGTACCGATGCGGCGCTCTCGGCCCGTAACTCCTCCTCGTAGGGCCGAAGGGCGTCTCGAACGTCTTTCAGCCGAACTGTCTTCGAGTACGGTATCGCGCGGTGGCCCTCCGCTTCGATGGCCTCACCGACGCCGAGTGACTCGTCGTAGGCGACCAGGAACGCCACGTCTTCGAGGGCCGCGAACTGCGAGAGTTTCTTCTCGACGTACTCCGGCGTCCAGAAGCCCATTATCTCGAAGAACACTCTGAAGTCCCCGTGTTTCCAGTCGAAGGCGAAGTCCGGAATCGCGACGTGTTCGCCGGCGGCCAGCGGTTCGGGTTCGCGGACGAGACTCCAATCGAGGTCGAGCGAGTCGAATCTGGCGTAAAAATCCGACTCGACGCCGCTGTCGAAGGTCGGTTCGGCGACCGGGTCGGTTCCCGGGACCGTCACGTCGCCGTCGTCGAGGGTCAGGTGGCGTTCGGTGCCGCGGTCGTCGATGGTGGCTTCGAGATGCCACGCCTCGGCTTTGGCGACCGTCCGCAACAGGCGGGCGAAGCGCGTCCCGTAGCGGCGGGAGCGCTTGAACAGCGCGTCCGGGCCGGTGACGACCACCTCGCGTCCGTCGTCGGTGCGACGGATTTCGTACATCAGGCGGAGCCGTTTGACGGCCGAGACGAGCGACTTCGGGTCCGACGACCGGACGCGGACCTCGATGGCGTCGAACAGCGCGGTCTGGGCAAGGGAGAGGTCGTACTGTTTTCGGAGGCTCTCTGGGTCGTAGTCCGATTCGACGGCTACGAGGACTTCTTCGGTTTCGCGGTCGGCGAACAGCGACGCCTCGACGTCTTCGGCAGGGCTCCCGAGACGGTCTGCGGCCCGCTCCAACGCCGTCTTGCGTTCGGCCGCGGTGACGACGCCAACTGACTCGGCGGCCTCGAAGGCGGCCGTTCGGGCACGAATCGGCTCCAGCGGCGCTCGCGTCTCGAAGATCGCCGCCCGTTCGAGCAGTTTGGCGAAGCCCCTGACGAGTTTGAAGTCGTCGGCCTCGCTCTCGAGGTCGGTGAGTGCGGCCTCCAGCGTCTCGCGTCGCTGGCCGACGTGGCCCTGATAGACGCCGAGGACGCGGGCGGCGAGCGCCTCGTCGTCGGCGTCGGTGAACTGCGGCTGGTAGCCGCCGCCGGCGCGGGAGACCCGCAGGAGGTCCTTCGTGAGCACTATCGGGGGTGGGCGGCCGACCCGCAAAAACGTCCCGCTACTTGGCCTCGGGGGCCTCGCTCGGGTCGACCACCTCGCCCGTCTCCGGGTAGACGCCGACCTGCTCGCAGTCGTCGGCCAGCGGGCAGGCGTCGGGGTCCTCCAAACACGCCGGCTTGCGCGCCGAGCAGTACTCACGGCCGAACTGTATCATCGCAGTGTGGCCGAAGCCGCACTTGTCGGCGGGAACGTCGCGTTCGAGGTGTTCGCGGACACCCTCGTGGTCGGCGTCGGCGGGTGCCAGTCCCATCCGTCGGGCGATGCGGTGAACGTGGGTGTCGACCGGAAATACACCGCCGCGACCCCCCGAAAACAGCAACACGCAGTCGGCTGTCTTCGGCCCGACGCCCTTCATCTCCAGCAGGGCGCTCCTGACTTCTGGGGGGTCTTCGTCCTTCACGAACTCGTCGAAGCCGTCTTCGCCCCCGTACTCGGCGACGATGCGCTCGGCGAGTCGGATGAGCGTCTCCGATTTCTGGTTGTACAGTCCCGCAGCGGAGATGGTCTCGGCGAGTTCGTCCTGGGCGGCGTCGGCGAGAGCCACCGCTAGGTCGCCGGGGTTGTCGCTGCCGTACCGTTCCATCAGCGCGTCGTGTGCCGGTTGGCTCGCCTTGTCGGAGGTGTTCTGGCTCAACACGGTGCGGACGAGACACTCGAAGGCGTCCTGTCCGCCGTAGGTCTTCTGCCAGTACAACTCGCCGAGTCGGTCGACGACGCCTTCGGCGCGAGTGTCGGCATTCGTGGGGTCGAACTCCGATACCGTGCCGCCACCGGAGTCGCCGCCGGAGATGTTCTCGGCGGGTTCGTCGTCCATGTCGTCGGCTACGGCGTCATCTCTCAAAACCCTAGCCGAGGCGGCGAATGGGTCTGCGGTTCAGGCGTCTACCGAGAGGATACATTCGAGGTCGGCGCCTGCGGCGAGTGCCTCGACGAGGTCGCGGTCGAGGTCCGCCGCGGCGGCGTCACAGTCGACGACGATGGTCCGGTCGTCGACGTAGTCGCTGGTTCGACCGACTAAATTGCGGTCGTTCTCGAAGGTGAGCTCGGGGTGGCCCCGTCCCTCGATGACGTGTTCGTGGCCGTCTGCTCGGAGGGTGACCGTGATTGTCGCGTCGTGGGACCGACAGGCCTCGACGAACGCGTCGTCGAACTCGGCGGGGACGGTGTCGGATTCGATTCCGAGGATGCAGTCGCCGGCGGGCGTGAGCCAGTCGTCGCTCGTCAACTCGAACGTGCTCGTGTGTTCGGCGCTGACGTGCTCGTGGCCACTCGCGTGCACGCGTTGTTCCATACACGTGAGAAAACGAGGCCGGTACTTCAGGGCGTCCGTTCGCTCCTCGGGCGCACTGTCCTATTTTATATACTCGCGAAAACGTGTGTGAACGGCTAACGCGGTACCTTCGGGCGTGTGGTAGCCGTTTTCACGTGTCTCGACCTCCGTAATTCTTAAATAGAGAAACACAGTAGTAACAGACACCAGAACGCATCCGGCGTTCGGCAGCATCGTCAGCCGACCAGAATGATAGGTACGATTCCTTGTACGGCGACAGCGGCTCTCCGAGCGTTAGCTGTCCGCAGCCGGAGCGGTAATGGAGTAGAACGATAACCATGGTAGAGTCAATCGACGAATCCCAGAACGTAGAACTGACAGACGACGACCTCGAAAACGATTCTAAAGGTCAACTCATCAAACGCGCCGGCCAGCTTCGCGACCGGCGAAACGAGCTCAATCAGATGGCCTCCGAGCGCGCCTCCAAGCGCGACGAACTCAACGCGAAAACTCGCGAGAAGGTCGACGAGGCCCAACAGCACCGCGAGAAGCGCGACGAGCTCAACGAGCAGGTCCAAGAGCACAAAGAGAAACGCAACGAACTCAACGCGAAGGCCAACGAGCTCTTCGACAAGGTCGACGACCTGAAAGACGACCTCGAACTCAACGAGGGCAAGAGCGTCGACCAGCTCAAAGAGGAAATCGAGGAGCTGGAGTTCAAACAGCAGACCGAGGTGCTCTCGACGGAGGACGAGCGCGAACTCATCGAGAAAATCGAGGAGAAACGCGAGAAACTCGCCGACCGGAAAGGGAAACTGAACCAGGACGGCGAACTCGAAGAGCTCAAAGAGGAGGCCCAAGAGGTCCGTGCGGAAGCCTCCAACCACCACCAGAAGGTCACCGAACTCGCCGACAAGGCCCAGGAACACCACAACCAGATGATCGAGGCCTATCGGGAGGCCGACGACATCCGCGACGAGGCCGACGAGTGGCACGAGAAGTTCGTCGACGCCCAAGAGGCGGCCGACCGCCACCACGAGGACTTCGTCCGCGTCCAGAAGCGCCTGCGCGAACTCGACAAGGAAGAAGAACAGGAGCGCAAGGGCGAACGCGAGGAGAAGCGCGAAGCCGCAAAGGAGGAAGCCGAGGAAATCTACCAGAAATTCAAGGAAGGCGAAACCCTCGACACCGAGGACCTGATGAAGCTGCAGAAGGCCGGCAAACTGTAATCGACGCTATCTAACGCCGTACGTTCCGCTGTTTTGCTGTTCTCTCGTGACACGTCCACCGATGGTGAGCGACGCTGCCGCCCGAAAACGCCGTGGAGATGGCATCTAGAACGAAGTGGTAATAACGGTCATCCGACGGCCCGCGGGACGTACTAGCAGCGTTGACCCATGGGACTGCTCTCCGAGACCGACACCGGCACGTCGACGAACGCGTTCGAATCGACCGTCCTCCCCAGTATCCACGAGGTGAATGAGGGGCAGTTGAACAACTTGGTGTGTCAGTCGGCTGGCGGTACCCTGTTTCATCGCCACGAGTGGCTGGCTGCCGTCGAGGAGTCGTTCGACCACGAGCCGCGGCACACGCTGATGACGAAAGGCGGAAACCCCGTCGGCTTCCTGCCGAACTTCGTCACCGACGTACCGTTGCCGACAGATATCGGAACGAAACTCGCAGCGGCGCTCCCGCTCGAGGTCGTCGAACCGCCACCACCCGGATACGGCGGGCCGATTCTAACTGGCGACCCGAGCGTGATTCTCGACGGGCTGTTCGACTCCGCGCTCCTGACGAACGGGACGAGTACGCTCTTTCACCGCGTCCACACCTTCGATATGGATGCGGTCGGATACGGCCGGTACCTCGAATCGCTGGGCTACTCGCTGCGGCTCACACGGTGTCTGCCCGTCCTCGACCTCCGAGACGACTGGGAGACGGTTCTCGAAGGAATGGACGCAACGCGGCGTCGGGAAATCCGTCGAGCGACCGAACAGGACTACGAGGTGGAGATACACCCGCTCGGTGAGGACCTCGACGGTACCTACGAGAGATACGTTTCCAACATGGAGCGAGTCGGCGGGACGGTTCTGCCGAAGGCCTTCCTCGAAGCGCTCACCGACCGGATTCCGAGCCGGGTTCGGCTGTTCAAAGCCACCGTCGACGGCGAGGAAGTGGGGCGGTACGTGTTCCTCCTCGACGACGAGAGCGGAGTGCTTCACCACTGGCTGTCGGCGATCGGTGACAGTTCGAACTTCGAGTACTATCCCTCGGAACTGCTACACAGACGGGGAATCCGCTGGGGCATCGAGCGCGGATACGAGCGATACTCCTTCGGTCCGACGAACCCCCACTTTTCCGATTCGGTGTTCAAGTTCAAATCGAAGTACGGCGCGTCGCCGCTGCCGTCGCTCCGTTGGGAGCGCGGGACGCTCCCGCTCGTGTGGCACACCTACGACGCCGGGCGTTCGTGGTACCGACGCTCGCAGGTCGATACGGCTGATAGCGAGTAGTCACCGAATCGGCCGTGACGGTTCGTGTCGGGCCGCTCCGGCTTACAACAGGAACCGCTCTTCGTCTTCGCTCATGTCGACGAAGGAGTCGGCGGCCTCCCGAAGCTCTTCGGCCGTCGAGGAGCCGAAGCCGAACACCTCGGTGCGGACGCCCTCGTGGCGCAGGTGGGTACACAGCCGCGCGAAGTCGCCGTCGCCGCTACACAGCACGACCACGTCGACTTTCGGGGCGAGCGTCACCGAATCGAGACACATCCCCAAATCCCAGTTGGCCTTCTTCGAACCGTCGGCGAAGGTCTTGATGTCCTTGATTTTCGTCTCGAAGCCGATGTCGAGGAGCGCGTCGAAGAACTCCTCTTCGCTCGGCGAATCGGCGCGGATGACGTAGGCGATGGCGCGGACGAGTTCCCGGTCGTCGACGGCGGCGTCGAGCAGTTCGGTGTAATCGATGTTTCGAGAGTAGAGGCTGTGGGCGGTGTGATAGAGGTTCTGGGAGTCGGCGATGACCGCGACCCGCTGGCTGTCGTGAATCGGCGGCATACCGGGAATCGTTCGGCCTGCCGGATAGGTTTTCGTATCGGTCCTCAGGACTCGGTGCAGTCGTAATACGTGATAGTGTACGCGTGTTCGTTTCCGAAGTAAACGAGACTCACATCACAGTCGCCTGTTACACCTATCTCGATTGAATCGCCCGAGACGACCGCCGCACCACCGCGCCGCGGTCGCTCGCCGCTGACCGACCCCTGCCACGGTCCCGGTTCGGTCTGGTCGACGCCGTCGACCGTGGCGAAGCCCTCACCTCGGACTCCGAGGTTCTCGGGGAAGATGGGGTCGCCGCCGTCGTGGGTGAGCGTGAGGACGCTCGTGTTCCCGTCGGCCGATCGCTCTTCGGCGACGAACTCCGCGTTCGGACCTCCCCCACTCCGCTGTTCGGTGTACTCGTCAGCGAAGACCGCTCCGAAGGGAGTGACACCGAGGAACCCAACGACGAAAACGGTGGCCAAGACGAGGTTGAGCGCGACTAACCGGACGAACGGCGACGTTTCGTTGCTTCCCGTGTAGAAACGATAGGAGAGTACAATCCCCACGGAAACGGCTGTGATTCCCGCAACGACCCCGAGGAGTAATACGGGACTGACGATTCCGAAAATGAATGATTCGAGGGCCAGTAGGATTACCAACACAACGGGCGTCGTCACAACGATTCCCGTGACGGCGGCAGCGATATGGTACACACGGTTCCCGCTTTCGCGAATCCGAACCTCCGCGATTGCGAACGGAGCGGCGACGTACAACAGCGTCGCCGCGAGGAGCAACACCTTCACCAGCGCCGACCCGACTCGCGCTTCGATGAGCGATGCCGACTCATCGATTGGCACGAACACCGTCATCGACGCGACGATACCGCCGACGACTCCGACCGCGAATGTCAGGGCTGCAGCGTACGCCAGCAGCCGCTTTCGCGGCCTCGTCATGGGAACAGCGCGAACAGCACCAACGCGAGCAGCGGTACCAGAAAGAGGTTCAGCACCGTCACGTAGCCGAGGACGCCCTTCCGTTTGAGCGCGTTGTCGGGGAAGGCCTCGCTTGCGAGGCGGTAGCCGACGTACTCGGAGGCGGCGAAGACGGCCGCCCCGACGAGGGCGACGAAGGCACCCGCGAGCCAGCAGGGAACCGGGCCGCAGGTCGTCGCGAACTGGACGCCCTCGGGATACGTGGGTTGGATGCGTGCGGCTTCGGCTTTCGTCAGGCCGTTCGCTTCGAGCCACTCGACGACCGGGTGTCCGTCGGGGAGATCCTCGATTCGGACCGTCGGGTCGGCCACTTGCACCGAATCGACGAGGTCCTCACGGCCGGCTTCGAGCATGAGGTGTGCCACGGCACAGGGCGTACCGTCGGCGCCGACGAACAGCGGCGTCCG
The DNA here is from genome assembly GCF_013391635.1 of Natronomonas gomsonensis. Taxonomy (GTDB): domain Archaea; phylum Halobacteriota; class Halobacteria; order Halobacteriales; family Haloarculaceae; genus Natronomonas; species Natronomonas gomsonensis_A. The sequence goes on from NZ_JACAWU010000001.1 coordinate 1,394,212, forward strand.
TTCGGTCTCTGTTCGGTTCGTCGGGAACTCGCCGCGGCGTCGGTACGCCGCCAGTCGGTCGAGATGTCGCTGTCGACGGCGGCGCTGGGTGGGCGTAAGGTGGTCGTGGTCGGCATCTCGGAGCGCCGCCTCGGTCCGCCGGAGGTGTTCGCGTATCCGGACGACGTCGATTCGACGGCGCAGTCGGTTTACGGCGTCGACGGAGGGTGCGGGCGGCCGGTCGGCCGACACGTCGTTTCGTGTCGATGACATTGTGGTTGGTTGTCATACGACCGGCAATAATAGTTCCGGCGCAGTTCCGCTACTGGAACCCGCGAATCGACTGGGCTTGCGTGCTCTCGTCGCGGTCGGCATCCTGCAGTCGCTCGGCGAGTTGTTTGCGGGCTTCCTGTATCTCGTCGGCGCGCTCCAGTAGGGCGTCGGTTTCGACATCGATGTCGGCGATTGGGCCGATACCGTGTTCCAGCAGGACGCGGGCGGATTCGGGGTCGGGGAACTGCGGTTCCGTCTGGACGATGAGTCCGATGGCATCGAGGCCGACTTCGCCGGCACGGTGAATCAAGGCGCCGGTCGGACCACTGACGAGGCCGCTTTCCCGCGGTGGGACGATGCCCTCCGCGTCGAGTATGCTGCCCGCGTCGCCGGTAGCGACGCCGTACATCTCGGGGACGCCGTCTTTCTCCTCGCCGAGGCCGCTGAGATACAGCGGGAGGACGTCGTGTTCGTCTATCCAGCCCGTGACACAGCCGGCGAAATCGGAGGATTGAGTCGGCGAGACGGGTACGTCACTCTGGAGGACGACGAGGTCACGTTCCTCGTCGGCGTACAGCCGGACGGGCGGACGGACGTCGGAGCTCTCGCCGCGGTAGACGGCCACCTTCGGCAGTCCCTCGCAGTGGAGGGCGCCGTAGTAGGTCATCTCGAACTCCTCGACGAGGTGGTCGGCGGCGATTTTCCCGACGAGCCCGGCTCCCGGGAGCCCCTCGACCAATGTTGGCGAATCCAACTCGATGTCTTCGGCTTCGACCTGAACGTGTGCCATACCGTAGCGAACGGCCGGTGGCGTCTTAATACTGGCCGCCGGGAGCGCTGCGGTGGCTCGGAACCGACACCGACAAACCCGCGGGCGTCTCACGGCGGATATGGACCCGCTCGCCAGATACGACTCGCTCGTCGACGATTCGGCGGCGTTCCACGCGGCCTGCGAGCGACCGCTGCAGTCGGTCGTCCGCGTCAACGACATCAAGGCAACGCCGGACCGCGTCCGCCGGGCCTTCGAGGAGGCGGGCATCGACTACGAGGGCGTCGGCTGGCACGACGGCCTCTTTCGACTCGCAGACGATGTGAAACCGGGCAACACGTGGCCGTTCGTCCACGGCTGGGTGTACGGCCAAGAGGAGGTGTCGGCGGTGCCGGCGCTCGCGGTCGACCCCCAACCGGGCGAGCGCGTCCTCGATTGCTGTGCGGCGCCGGGGAGCAAGACGACCCAACTCGCGGCGCTGATGGACGACTGCGGCCTGCTCGTCGGCAACGACAACAACCTCGGCCGCCTGTCGGCGCTGCGGTCGAACGCCGAGCGCTGTGGCGTCTCGAATCTCGTCGTCACCAGAGCCGACGCCCGCAATTTCTCGCTGAAACCGTTCTCCGGCGACCCGTTCGACCGGACGCTCGTCGACGTACCCTGCTCGTGTGAAGGGACCATTCGGAAGAACCCCGACGCCGTCGATGACTGGTCGCTGGACCACATCGAAGGCATCGCGGGCGTCCAGAAAGCCATCCTCGGTCGGTCGCTGGAAATTACCCGCGAGGGCGGCACCGTCGTCTACTCGACGTGCACGTTCGCCCCCGAGGAAAACGAGGCCGTCCTTCAGTACGCCCTCGAGGAGTACGAGTGTCGACTCGTCGAGTACGACCTCGAACTCGACCACGCCTCCGGAATCACCGAGTGGGACGGCGACACCTACGACGAGTCGATGCGACGAGCCAAGCGCATCTACCCCCATCACAACGACACGGGCGGGTTCTTCTGTGCGAAACTAGAGGTGGGGCCATGACCGAAAACGACGGACAGGTGTTCAACCGCCTGCCCGCGACCGCTGCCGAACGCGACGACGAGGGTCGGGCGACCCGCGAGGAAGTTGTCGACTGGTGGGTCGACCGGTTCGGCCTCAACCCGGAGACGTTCGAGAACTACACGTTCTGGGAGAAGGGCGCGGGGAAGGTGTGGGCGTTCGCTTCGGACCTCGAATCGCCCGCCGATGTCGAGGGTCTCGGAATGACGTTCCTGCGGACACGTCAGGAACACTGGAAGCCGACGACCGACGCCGTCCAGCGATTCGGACGCGAAGCGACGAAGAACGTCGTCGTTCTCGAAGAAGACGACGCCTTGGCGTTCCTCCGCGGGGAGGACACCGACCCCGCGTGGGACGGCGACTGGGGATATCTCATCGCCGCCCACGACATCGCGGGCGGCGTCGAACCCATCGGCGTCGGCCTGTACCTGTACGACGAACTGCGCTCGCAGATGCCGAAGGGCAGACAACGAGAGCTGTGACCCGGTATCTCCTCTCGGATACCCACTTCGACGACGAGGAGGTGCTGTCCTACACCGACCGCCCCTTCGCCTCCGTCGCCGAGATGAACCGGACGCTCGCGGAGAACTGGAACCGCGTCGTCGAGTCCGACGACGAAGTGATATTCGTCGGCGACTTCGCGGAACCGTCGGAACCGACGACGGTTCGGCGGTGGCTCGGACGCCTGAACGGCGACATCACGTTCGTCGCCGGCGACCACGATGCCGGCGTTCGTCGCGGCTACGCCGTCACCACACAGTCGGCCGTCGAGTTCGAGGCCGGCGGCCATCGTTTCTACTGCGTTCACGACCCCGAGGCGGCTCCCCCCGACCACGAGGGGTGGGTCGTCCACGGCCACCACCACGACATCCGCCCCGAAACGTACCCGTTCGTCGACTCGACAGCCCAGCGCGTGAACGTCTCCGTCGAACTCCTCGGATACGAACCGATTTCCGTCTCGGAGTTGGTTGGCTATCTCGATTCGGGCGAGCGGCTGGAGCGTCGGCCGTCCGACGGCCGGCGTGGCTGACGGATGTGCGAGGGTCTTGGTAAAGAGTTTTCACGAACTTCGCCCTACGGGCGGGCATGACCGACTACACCGTCGAGTTCGTCGGGACGGGCGAGGAGATAACCGTCTCCGACAAGGAGACCATCCTGAAGCGGTGCATCGACGAGGGCATCGCACAGGAGTACTCCTGCCGTGTCGGGATGTGTCTGGCGTGTTCGGCCAAAATCGAGGCGGGTGAGGTCACCCAACCCGCCGCTCGCGGCCTCACCGACGAGGAAGCCGAGGAGTACGCGTTGACGTGTATGGCACGGCCGCTGTCGGATTTGAAACTCGACCGCGGGAAGTACCCGCCGAGCATCGAGGACGCCGCCGCTGACGCCGACGGCGGAGACGCGGCCGCCGCAGACGACTGACCCGACTCAGACGCCCGGATAACTCCACGGACTCGCTTCTTCGAGGGCCGCCGCGACGCCGAGGAGCCGTGCCTCCGAGTAGGGTTCGCCGACCACCTGCATACCGACGGGGAGTCCCTCGACGGTGTCGGCGGGGACGTTCACGACCGGGTGGCCGGTCATGTTGAACGGCCACGCCAGCGTCCAGTCGGTGGGCATGCCGCTCGTGGACTCGCCGCCGATTTCGGTCGGCATCGGTTCGTCGTGGGTCAGCGGCGGCGTCGCGAGCGACGGACACACGAGGGCGTCGTACCCCTCTAGGGTGTTTTCGACGGCGTGATACAGGTCGGTCCGGGGGAAATCGACCGTAGTGTACTCGGAGATGTCGTTGCTCTCTCCCATCGAGACGAGCGTCTGGAGTTCGACGGGCACCTCGTCGGCGTGGTCTCCCAGGAGGTCCATCTCCAGTGATTCGTCGATTTCGGCGACCGAGGTGGCGAAGAACGTCGTCACGGCGACGCTGTAGGCGTGGGTGAGGTCGCCCTTCGACGGCGCATCGAGAGTGACCTCCTCGACGGTCCCACCGGCGGATTCGAGGTCCGACAGCGTCGATTCGATAGCCGCCTCGACGCGGTCGTCGACTGCGAAGATATCGAGGTCCGGCGAGTAGGCGATGGAGAGTTCCGACGCGTCGGGCGCTGCCTCGACGGCCTCGCGGTAGTCGTCGGGCGTCGGGACGCTGAAGGGGTCGATGCGGTCCTGTCCGGCTATCACGTCGAGCATCACGGCGAGGCTCTCGACGTCGCGGGCCATCGGTCCCAACACGCCGACGGGGGTGTGTCCACGGTAGCCGTTCGTCCGGTTGCCACGCGGGACGAGGCCGTGACTCGGCTTTACCGAGACGACACCGCAGCAGGACGCTGGATTTCGGAGTGAGCCGCCCACGTCCGAGCCGGTCGCCAGCGCACAGAGGCCATCGGCAAGCGCCGCTGCGGACCCCCCTGAGGAGCCACCGGCGTTGCGCTCGGGGTCGAACGGCGTTCCCGTCGGCCCCTGTAGCATGTTGTCCGTCCGGACGGTGTGGCCGAGTTCGGGCGTGTTCGTCGTCCCGACGACGACGGCGCCGGCCGCCTCCAGCCGCCGGATGGTGACGCTCGTCTCCTCGGCGACGTTGTCTTCGAGCGGTTTCAGTCCCATCGTGTTCGGGACGCCGGCTTTCGTCTCCGAGAGGTCCTTCATCGCCAGCGGGACGCCGGCAAGCGGGAGGTCCTCGCCGTCTTCGACACGTTCACGCACCTCACGGGCACGCTCGCGAGCGTCGTCGGCGAGGACGTTCACGTAGGCGTTGGTCACGTCGTTGCGCTCCTCGATTCGGTCGACGAAGCGGTCGACGATTTCGACGGGGTCGGACTCCCCCGAGTTGACGCCCTCGGCGATGTCGACTGCGGACGCGAAGTAGCGACTCATGTGTCCGTCCGTCTCACGGGGGCGAACTAAGCGTTGTGCCGTCAGTGAACGGGTCGTGTGCGCCTGCGGCGCTCGCCAACACGGCGAGTGGTCAGTATTTCGGTTCGGCCCCGGTCACATCGTAGACGGTCTCCATGAGGTCGTCCCGCCGCGATTGCCAGTCGGCGAAGCCGTCCGGGGTGGTCGGGTAATCCTCGTAGATGGTCTTCAGTTCGCCGGCGAGGTCGTTGAGTTTCTTCACCCTGAACAGCGTCCGCCAGTGGCCGAACGTCTCGAGGGCGGTGCGGATTTTGAGCGGCCAACTCATCGAGGTGGTGCCATCCGCCCCGAGGGCGTCGACGAGCTGTTGGCCGGGCATCGCGCTGATAATGTCGACGAGTTCGTCCACGTCGTGGGTGCCGCCCCAGATGTTGTAGAGGTCCATCGCGGCGAAGCGCTTGCCGAAATCGGTCTGGACGCGGCGGTTGTACTCCCAGAGGGCGCGCTCGGAGGTGTCGCCGTCGGCGATGGCGTCGGCGGCGACCTCGGCGGCCCACACGCCGGCCTTCGCCGCGCCGGGGATGCCGCCGCCGGTACAGGGATTGACGTGGCCGGCCGCATCGCCGACGGCGATGTAGCCCGGTGCGACCGCCGAGTCGTAGGGGCGACGGGTGGGGAGGGCGGCACCGAGTTTGTCCTTCACCGTCGCGCCCTCGAACTCCGGGCGGTTCCGCAGGTCGCGTTTCAGTTCCTCGACGAGTTTCATCGGCGGCTTGTTCATCTGGAAGCCCAACCCGACGTTGATTTCGGTGGGTGTCCGCGGGAAGTACCAGAGGTAGCCGAGTTCCGACGCCGGCTTGAACACGATGGCGTCGTGCCACTCGACGGGCTCGGGCACCTCGACGATTTCGCGGTAGGCCGAACAGAACTGCTGGTAGTTGACGTTGGTGTCGAACGTCGTCCCCTCGAAGTCAGCGCGGTCCTGCAACAGCGACAGCGACCCGGCGGCGTCGACGACGATATCGGCCTCGAACTCCCGGACAGACCCGTGAGTCGTCGCGGTCACGCCAGTGACGGCACCGTTCTGGACGACATCCTGGACGACGGTGTCGTAGTGGACGTCCGCGCCGGCACGGTCGGCCTCCTCCAGCAGGATTTCGCCGTAGCGCTTCCGGTCGACGACCGCGCCACTGGCGTCACCGAAGCCGATATCGAGGTTCTCGCCGGTCTTCGGGTTCTCGAAGCGAGCGCGTCGGATGTTCTCGTTGGTGAACGACTCCTCGCGGAGGTACTCGAGGTCGATGACGTCGGGGAACGTACTGGTGCCCTTGATGGCGTCGCCACAGGCGATGTGGCCACCCTCGGACGCGGATTTCCGTTCGAGGAGGGCGACATCGAGTCCGTCCCGGGCGGCGGTCGCGGCGGCGAAACAGCCGGCAGTTCCGCCCCCCACGACGGCGATGTCGTACGTCTCTGGAGGCATACCGGGCCGTTCCACGCTCCCGTATAAATAACCTAGCCGTCAGGTGACAGTCGAACGCTCACACCGTCGGAGCGAGTCGGCCTCGGACGGTCGGCCCGACTGCGAGCAGGAACTCGCCAGCCAAAATCGCGACGAGCAGGCCGAAGGCGACGGTCCACCCCGTAACATCGGCGAGGCCACCGACGACGACGCTCCCGAGTGCGCCGAGCAACATGTAGACGGTCCGGACGAGGCCGAACCCGGCGGCGCGTTCGGTTTCGCCGAGGTTGTCGATGAACCGGGATTGGACGGGTGCCCCCCAGGACATCGCGACGCCGACCAGCGGTACGGCGGCGAAGACGGTCGGGCCGTCGGGGACGGCAACGAGGGTGCCGTAGCCGACGACGCCGGTCCCGAAGGCGATGGCGGCGGTGCTGTCCCGGCCCACGCGGTCCGAGAGCGCGCCCATAATCGGCTGAGTGACGCCGTGAACGACGAAGTACACCGAAAACAGAATACTGGCCATCGAGACCGACCGACCGTGGTGTTCGATGAGGAACGCTGGCAGGAACGATGCCGTCGCCTGCCAGCAGAAGGCGCCGCCGACGGCCATCACCGTCGTGTACCGTATCTCCGGCCGTGAGAGCAACTCCCGAAGGGGTTCGACTTCGAGTCGCGACCGCATCCTGAGGTCGGGACGGGCCGGCGGCGTCCGCCGTATCTGCCAGTAAAACAGCACGAAGACGGGGACGGCGACGGCGGCACCGAGCAGCATCGCCACCCGCCAGCCGTAGCGGGCGCCGACCGCCGCGGCGGCAACGGGAGTCGCGAGGCCGGCCAGTGGTCCGCCGGCGACGTGGACGCCGATTGCCCGACCGACCTGCTCGAAGTGGCGGGCGAGAAACGAGGTCGCGACGCTGTAATGGAGTCCGGCCCCGGCGCCGAGTGCGACGACGGTCAACGCGAAGACGGCGAACGTCGGCGACAGCGACAGTAGGAGGCTCGCTCCGGCGGTGATACCGACGGCCGCGAGGATGACGGCCCGCTCTCCGAAGCGGTCGGCGAGGATGCCGCTCGGGAACTGCGAGAGGGCGTAGGCAGCCCACATTCCAGAGAGAGCGAGGCCGACGGCGCCCTTCGAGACCGTGAAATCGGCGGTGATGTCGGGCACCAGCGGGCTGATAGCCAGCCGTGCGACCATCGTCGCGGTGAACGCGAGCGTACACAGCGCGAGAGCGACGTATCGGTACTGAACGGCCACGAACGCGCTTCAGTATCCGCCGACAACACCCTTGCGGTTTCCCGCCGTTGACTCGAGGGGACCCTCGCCGGTGTCGCAACGGTTTTCGGCGACACCCTCGAAGTCGCTGGTATGTCTCAACAGGAGAGCAACGGCGTTCCCGACCACAGCGGCATGCCGGCACTCGGCTTCGGCACGTGGCAGAACGACGACCCCGAACAGTGTACCGAATCGGTCCGAACGGCCCTCGAGGTCGGCTATCGACACGTCGACACCGCACAGGCCTACGGCAACGAAGACGCCGTCGGTGCAGGCATCGACGCCGCGTCCGTCGACCGCGAGGACGTCTTCCTCGCGACGAAAGTGTGGATAGACCAACTGGCCCACGACGACGTACTCGCTTCGACGGAGGCGAGCCTCGACCGCCTCGGCACCGACTATCTCGACTTGCTGTACGTCCACTGGCCGGCCGACGCCTACGACCCCGAGGGGACGCTGTCGGCCTTCGAGGAACTGTACGACTCCGGCGCCATCGAGCGCATCGGCGTCTCGAACTTCGAACCCGAACACCTCGACGTAGCCCGCGAGGCCATCGACGCACCCATCTTCGCCAACCAGGTCGAGATGCACCCGCTGCTCCAGCAGCGAGAACTGCGGGAGTACTGCGAGGATGCGGGCATCGAACTCGTCGCGTACTCGCCGCTGGCCAGAGGCGACGTCTTCGACGTCGACGTGCTCTCGGACATCGCCGACGACCACGGCGTCAGCGAGGCGGCGGTGAGTCTCGCGTGGCTCCGCGAGAAGGGCGTCACCGCGATTCCGAAAGCGACCAGCGAGGGCCACATCCGCGACAACTGGTCGTCGCTCGGCGTCGACCTCTCGGCGGCCGATATCGAGCGGATCGACGACATCGACGAACAACGGCGACTCATCGACCCCGACTTCGGCCCCGACGGCTGGTAGGCCTCGGTCGGCCCCGATAGCCGGAACCTATTTTTAATCGCGCCGGGACGGTGCGGGTATGTCAGACGGCGGTCTCGTCGAGGGAATCAAGATTGACGTTGTACGGCTCCACGAGACGTGGATGGAGTTGGTGTTCCCGCGACAGCGAACCGCCGTCCACAGCGTGCTCGGCAAGTGGCAACCCCGGACGCAGGGTGACAAAATCAAATACCGGCTGTGGATGGCGTTGGGAGTCCCCATCGTCGCCCTGCTGTACCCGCTGTTGCTCGTCGGCTTCGCCGCCCGGTTCAACGCCAGCCGATTCGACAGCGCGACGACGCGACTGGGCGTCATCGGCGTGGTCGTCCTCGCAGCGGTACTGTGGGGACTGCTGACTGCACTCGCCCGCGTTCGACTCTCCTTCGACGGCTTCGTCGCCGTCGGCGCCGCCAGCGTCGTCGCCGTCGTCTCTGCGGGCTTGGCGGCCGGATTCACCCGCCTCGGCGGCCGCGGGACGACCGTCGTCTTCGCCTACCCCTTCGCGATGAACGCCATCTTCCTGCCGCCGGTCGTCGCGGCGCTGTACGACCCCTCGTTGAGCGGCGTCCTCGAAGGCAGCGAGGAACTCGCCATCTACCTGCTGGACAACGTGCTGTTCGTCGGCGGTCTCAACGAGTTCCTCCGGAACAACTACAGCCTCGAAGGCATCGGCGTCGTGTTGATGTGGGTCGGCATCGCCACGCCGCTGGGGTGGCTGCTCGGCTGTACGGTCACGCTCGCGGACCTCGTCCGTCCGCGGTCGGACGACGACTAGAAGGAGTTCTTCAACTTCTCGAAGAAGCCCTGTTCGACGTCTATCTCCTCGCCGCCAGCCTCTGCGAAGGCCTCCAGTGCCTCCCGCTGTTCCTCGTTGAGGCTGTCGGGCGTGACGATTTGCACTTTCACGTAGAGGTCGCCGTGGCCACGGCGCTGGAGTCGCGGCATCCCCTTATCGCGCAGGCGGAACGTCTCGCCGCTCTGGGTGCCGGCCGGAACGTCCATCTCGACGGTGCCGTCCATCGTCGGCACCTCGACGGTGTCGCCGAAGACGGCCTGCGGGAAGGAGATGGGGTGTCGATACCGGAGGTCGTCGCCGTCGCGTTCGAACTCCTCGCCTTCCTCGACTTCGATTTCGACGAGCAGGTCGCCCTTCGGCCCGCCGTTCTCTCCGGGTGCGCCCTCCCGCTCCATCCGGAGGGTCTGGCCGCTCCGAATACCCGCGGGGACTTCGACCTGTAGAGTCGCCTCGTTTCGGATTTGCCCCTCGCCGCGACAGGTCGAACACGTCTCGGAGTAAATCGTCCCCTCGCCGTCGCACTGCTGGCAGGTCTGTGTCTGCTGGACTCGTCCGAGAGGGGTCTGGCGGACCGTCGTCCGCTGGCCCTGACCGTTACAGGCCGAACAGGTGCGGGCGTCGGCGTCCGGCGGATGGCCCGCCCCGTCACAGTCCGGACACGTCTCCGGGCGCGTGATGGTGAGTTGCTTCGTGACGCCCTCGTAGGCCTCCGACAGTTCGACGGTGAGACGGGTCTTCAGGTCGGCGCCCTGTCGGGGGCCGGACTGGGAGCCGCCACCGCCGAAGAACTGCTCGAAGATGTCGTTCATCCCGCCGGCTCCGCCACCGCCGCCACCGAACGGGCCACCCATACCGCCCATGCCGCCGGCGCCCGAATCCGTCGCGCCGCGCTTGTCGGCCTGCTCGAAGCGCTCGTGACCCATCTGGTCGTACATCTGGCGCTTCTCGTCGTCCAACAGCACCTCCTTTGCCTTCTTGGCCTTCTTGAACTTCTCCTCGGCGTTCGGGTCGTCCGATACGTCCGGATGGTACTCCGAGGCTTTCTCCCTGAATGCGCTCTTGATTTCGTCTTCGCTGGCGTCGCGGTCGACGCCCAGCACCGAGTAGAAGTCCTCGCTCATTCGTTGTAGGGGGTAATCGGTTGAGACACTTCAAAAGAACGGGTCACGCCTCGAAGTCGTGCCCACATTGCTCACAGAATCGCTCGTCATCGACCCGGGTCGCATCACAGACTGGACAGGCCTCTTCGAGGCGGCTGCCACACTCCGGACAGTACACCTCCCCCTCGACGCCCGTTCCACACACCGGACACTGCTCGTGAAGCGACTGTCCACAGGCCGGACAGTACTGACGGTCCTCCGGGACTTCGGTCGAACAGACCGGACACGGAATCGTCTCCGGTTCTGGTTCTGGTTCTGTTTCCGGTTCTGTTTCCGGTTCTGGTTCTGGTTCTGTTTCCGGTTCTGTTTCCGGTTCTGGTTCTGGTTCTGTTTCCGGTTCTGTTTCCGGTTCTGGTTCTGGTTCTGGTTCTGTTTCCGGTTCTGGTTCTGGTTCTGGTTCTGTTTCCGGTTCTGTTTCCGGTTCTGGTTCTGGTTCTGTTTCCGGTTCTGGCTCCTCTGGTCCCGGCGTCGGTCCACCACTTCCCGACATCGACGATGGCGACTCGAAGGCGGCTTCGTCGGCGGGGATTTCGGGGGCAGCGGAGCCACAGACGTAGCGGTCGAGCCAGTCGTCGAGTCGTCGACCAGCCACCTCGGCGACGATGTCGACGAAGGCGTCGTGCGTGAGCGGTCGGTCGTAGGCGTTGATGCGGCGAAACACGTCCTGGAACGTCGACTCGCCGTCGGTGGACTCGCGGATTTCGAGGTCCAGAGCGGCGAGAACGCGACGACCCTTCGTGTAGTAGGCTTGGCTGCTGGTCCACCGCTTCGGGTCGACAAGCACCGACCCCGAATCGCGGCTCGTCGAGACGTAGTTGTGAAACCCTGCGAACGGTGCCTGCCCGCGACGGTAGGTGAAAAGCGACGCGTAGTACTCCGTCGTCGCCTCGACGAGCCACTTGGTCGACGCCGACCGGTCCCACTCCTGTCGCGTGTGGACGTACTCGTGGACCCACGTGTTGTTGACGTTGTCGAGCCGACAGTCGTCCTGTGCCCAGAAGCCGTTTGCGCCGCTCTGGACGCCGAGTGAGCCCCACCCGACGCCGGTCGGGGCGGCGATGGCGAGGACTTCGTCGTTTCGACCGCCGACGTCGAGGCGGGCGGCGGCGTCGCCCAGCGCCGACAGCACGGCGTCGACCGACGGGCGAAGCGCCGCCGCCTCGGGAACGACGAGTCGGAACCGCTGGCCAGCGGTGGTGTCGGTGTACTCGTCGTGGCGGCCCAGATACATCACCGAGCCGTCGGAACTGGTGACGCCCTTGCCGTCGACGTCGTAGCGGCGCTGTAGCGTCGGTTCAGCGCCCCGGTACTGATAGGCGATACTCAGCTGCGGACGCTGCACGATAGCCCAATCGCCGGCATCGACGTACTGGTAAGTCCCCGGTCCGCCGGTGTCTGCCGAGAGGCTCCCGCTCAACCGTGCGGGGTTCGTCGTCCCATCCCAGTCGTACTGCCGACCGTTCGTCCGAAAGCCCCGCGTGCCGTCGACGGCGAGCGTCGAGGGAATCGCGACGCTACAGCCCGTCAGCCGGTCGGCGAAGTCGTACTCGATATCGAGTTCGACGGTGCCCTCCGTGGCGGTGTCGAGGCGAACCGTCGTCGCTTGGACGATTCCCGCGGCGTTCCGATTCGTCGCACCCTGCTCCCCGCGTCGGTTCACACGCCGACTGATTCGGCCAGCAATAAAAACGTCTCGCCGGCAGTCTGGTCGTTCGGTAATCCGGTGGTCGACCCGACGCCTTAGTCGGACTCCGTCGCTCGGTTTTGAGGCGACCCAAGGGATTAAATAACTGATTTCTGTTTAGCCTAACATGGCTGGCAAAGAGCCGTCACCGACGTTTCTCATCGGGGTGGGACAGGCGGGAATCGAAGTGCTCGAAACCCTGAAGGAACACGTCCCGGAGGAGGAGTCGGCGTACTTCGATTATCTGATCGTCGACTCGAACATGAGCGAGCTCAACGGTTCCTCGATAGAGAAGAACCTGTATCTGAAGACCCCCGACACTTTGGTCGGAACGCACCGCGAGGAGTACCCGTTTTTGACCGGCGGCATGCGGTTCGGAGCGAAAGGCGCGGAACGACAGCGTCCCGTCGGTCGCTACAAGTTCGACAACCCCGAGGAGCCGAGTTTCTCCGACGTGTTCAAGACGATTCAGCGCAACGTCAACCGGTTCCGACAGGAACACCAGACCGCGCTCACGTCCTCGAACAAACACATCAACATCCTGTTGGTGAACTCCCTCGGCGGCGGTACTGGAAGTGGAACGTTCCCGATTCTGACCGGCATTCTCCACCACCTCGCCGAGAACATCCGAAACCGCAACAACATGTTCGCCTACCTCGGCGGGTTCGGCGTCGTCCCCGAGTTCGAGTTCGGTCGCGACATCAAACAGCTCCCGGGCGACGACGGGCGGTACTACGCCAACAGCTACGCCGCTTTGCGTGACCTCGAACACCTGCTCAACGCAGACGCCAACGACACGCTTCGACTCCCGATTCACTCCCGACACGACGCCGATGGCGCCGCCTCGACGAGCGACGCCATCGACGCGGCCCTCGAGGAGAACGCCTTCGAGTTCGAAACCCAGCCGTTCAACGACTACTTCCTCGTCGGCGTCAACGAGGACAAAATCGAGGGCGAACAGGCCGCTGCCGGAATCGAACGCTACGACCAGGTGATAGACAACACCGTCGCCGAATCCATCTACACGATGGCGAAACACGGCGACGATATGGAGAACGTCTCCGGCGTCTCCGACACCGACCCCCGGGTCGGAACCGTCGTCGAAACGGAGGTCGAGATTCCCCACGAGACGCTCCGGGCCTACTGTGAGACGAAAGCCGAAATCGAGGCGCTGGAGAGCCTGCTGTATGCGGGTCGCTCCTCGCTCGAAGAGACGGACTCCGACCTCGACGCTATCGAACACCTCGTGCGGAACTCGGAGGTCGTCTTCGAGCAACTCGACCCCGAGGAGGCGAGCGAGATCAAACGCGAAGTCCGCGGGATAATCGACAACAGCCTCGGCGGCGGCGTCAACATGGTCAACCGGACCCGCGAGGACATCGCGTCGGTACTCGACCAGGTCGAGGCCGAACACGACCTCCGGTTCGTCCCCTTCGCCCTCGACGAAATCGAGTCCGCCCTCGACGAGCAAGAACCGAAAATCCGCGAGAACCGCGAGGAGACTGTCTCGGAGATGTGGAAACACTTCGAACTCTCCTCACACCCCGAGTTCGGCGACGTGTCCCGGGTCAACCAGAAGGCGCGAAACCTCTTCGACTTCCTCCGGGGCCGAATCGAGGACACCAAGGTCGAACTCGAGGAGGCCGAGGAGTCCTTCTGGGACGGCAAGCCCGGAATCAAAGGCCGCGAGGAGAAGCTCGACAGCAGGCTATCGAACCTGAAGGAGGCACTCGAACGGCTCCGAGAGGTCGAGGACGACTACGACGGACTCAACGACCTCGGCGACGGTATCGTCGACCAGCGTGCCGAAATCGAGAGTCGACTCAAACACAAGAAACGCGAACTCGGCGACGCCCGAGACGACCTCACGTCGCTTCGTCGTGAACTCACCGACCCCGACCAATCGGGGCTTCGCATCGCACGGATGCCCCTCGAAGCCGAGGCGCTCGAGGAGGTGACGCTCGAAAAACTGGAGACGGACCTCACGGACATCGAGTCGTATCTCGACGAGGGATACGTCGACCGCGACGACTTCCTCGAGGCCATCGCCCGGCGCTACGAGCGGTGTTTCCAGAAGGAACCACGACTCGTCCTCGACGTCGACGAGGACGACGCGCCCGACGACGCTCTCGATTACTTCCAGAGTCTCGGGATGATAGAGACGGACATGTACATCGTCTACGACGACGACAACGAGGACGTCATCTCCTTCGAGCGCGTTTCGACGGCGAGTTCGGGGTACAACCGCTACACCGACGACAGCTACGACTCCCATCGCGTCAAGTTCGTCGCCTACGTCCGAACCGGTCCAATCGACGTGTTGCGGCTATATCAGGAACTCGACACCTACGCCGACGACGGCGGTCTCGATGACCTCGTCGCCAAGCACTGGGACGACTACCGACTGGCCTTCGCCTATCCCGAGTGGTACGGCCGCGACATCCGGTCGGCGTTCATCATCAACGAGACCATCGAGTTGCCAATGCCGCCGGAACCGAAACTGGAGTACGTCCACCTCGAAACCGGCGACACGGGCGAGGGCGAACTGAAACACGAGTTCATCAGCCGCGACGGCGTCGTCAGCTACCTCTATCAGGGCGTCCTCTGGGATAACTACGAGGACGGCGCCACCGGGTTCCGCGGGTGGAAGCAGTCCCTCGACGGGGTCAGCCTCGGCTGGAACGCCGTTCAGGAACTGTCGCCGCCCTCGGAGAAGAAACGGCAGTGGCTGGCCGGCAACGTCTCCTGGGAGGAACTGCTCGAGGAGTACGCCCGCGAGTTCGAGGACCGCGAGGGAATCAAAATCGAGTTCGTCGACGAGGAAGCGACTGCGGACTGAACCGCTCGACTACCAGTCCGGACCGGAGTTGCGCCGACGATAGATGACGACGGCGCCGCCGACGACGGCGACGACGATGGCCAGTCCGCCGATACCGGCGAGCGCCTGCATGACGAGACTGGTCTGGTTTCCGTCCGCTATCTCTGACTGAAGCGAATCGATCCGGTTATCCGGGCTGTTCGACGCGTTGGCCTGGGCGGTGAACGACGAGTCGCCGGGCGTGCCGCCCTCGGTTTCGTAGTTCACCGTCACCGCTCCAGCGTCGATTCGTTCGTCGGTGGTGCCGCCAGTGAAGTAAGTGGCGAACTCCACGCGAATGGTCGTCCCGGCAGGGATTTCACCCTCTTCGGGCGTCAACCGGACCTCTCCCGCGCGGTACTGGCGGTCGAAGGAGATGGACTGACTTCCCTCGACGAACACATCTATCGAATCGGTGTCGAGGACTGCCGCGTCCGTTCCCTCGATGACGAGTTCGGGGTTGACCGCGGTTTCGCCCTCGACGGTGAACTGCCCGTCGACGGTTATCTCGTTCGGTGTTTCGGCGTCTTCGCCGTAGCCGGCGAGGGTTCCGTCGAACTCGCCGCCGACCTCGACGTCCGCGGCGGCCACCCCAGCGAAGACAGAAGAAAACAGAGTCGCGACGACAACCACCACGGCAACCCGCTTTGCGTCTCCGTACAGTCGTGTCATGGACAGTATTCACCCGACACGGAGGAGATTTAGTTCTTTGGCAACCGTCCGCCGATGCGTTCGACTCCGCGTGGACAGAACCTCATAGAATTCAAACAAAAACGCGCTTCAGCGAACGATTATACCTTATGCTACCAAATACCAAGCATGGGAACGGAATCGTACGTCCCCGTCTGTGACCTCGCCGACCTCGAAGCCGAGGGTCGGACGGTCGTCTCCGAAGACGGACGGACAATCGCGCTGTTCTACCACGAGAAAGAGATCTACGCCGTCGACAACCGCTGTCCACACATGGGGTTTCCGCTCGTCGAAGGGACCGTCGACGAGGGGATGTTGACCTGCCACTGGCATCACGCCCGATTCGAACTGGAAGAGGGCGACACGTTCGACCCCTGGGCCGACGACGTACAGACGTTTCCCGTCGAACTCCGCGACGGCCAAGTGTTCCTTGACCCCGACCCCGAACCGACAGTCGAGCCGGCCACACGCTGGCGGAACCGACTCGCCGACGGGCTTCAGGAGGACATCCCACTGGTCATGGCCAAGGCAACTATTGGACTCGACGAGGAGGGGATGGGCTTCGAGACGCCGCTGCGAACCGCGGTCGACTTCGGAACGAAGTACCGCGCTTCCGGGTGGGGAAGGGGGTTGACGACGCTGTCGTACATGGCGGAGTTATACCCGCAGGTCGCCGGCCGCGACAAACGCCGAGCGATGTTCACCGGCGTTCGCGAGGTGGCCGACGACGTGGCCGGCGAGGCCCCGCGATTCCAGCAGTACGCCTTCCGGAACCGCGACCTCTCGAAGTCCCGACTGAAGTCGTGGTTCCGTGAGAACTGCGAGGTGCGAGACGCGGACGGCGCCGAACGGACGCTCCTGACTGCCATCGACGCGCTGTCGCCCGACGAGGTCGTCGAGATGCTCGTCGCCACTGCCACCGACCACCTGTATATGGACGCGAGCCACACGCTGGATTTCCTCAACAGCGCTCTCTCAACGCTGGACCATCTCGGGTGGGACGAGCACGCGCCGGCGGTGCTCGCCTCGACTGTCCCTCGGTTCACCGACGGAACCCGCTCGGAGGAACTTTCCTCGTGGCGACAGCCGGTCGACATCGCCGCGCTGTGTTTCGACGCCCACGACCGACTCGACGACCTCGTCGCCGCCGGGCGGAATCGCGAGTGGACCGAACCCAACGGGTTCGTCGAGACGCTGCTCACGGACGACCCCGAGACGATACTCGAGGCGCTGTGTGATGCTATCGCAGACGGCGCGACCCAGCAAGAACTCGCCGACGCCGTCGCCCGTGCAGCCACTCGGCGGGTCGCGTACTTCGCGACCAACAACGAGTTCGGCGACTGGGACACCGTCCACCATACGTTCGTCTACGCCAACGCGGCCCACGAACTCGCCGCCCGAACCGACGCGACGGAACTGTACCGGGCCTGCTTCGACGGTGCGATGAGCGTCTACCTCGACCGGTTCCTCAACAGCCCACGCGCACCGGTACCGGATGCGGACGGGGGACGTGCCCCCGAGGCGATTCGTTCGGAGATTCTCGATGCTCTCGACGAACAGGGAGGAGTCAACCGCACCGCCCGTCTCGTCGTCGAGCACTTCGAGTCCGACGGTGACCCCGCCGACCTCAAGCGCGTGCTCGGCCGTGGACTCCTGCGAGAGGATGCGGATTTCCACACGCTCCAGAACGTCGGTGCCGCGTTCCGCCGCTTCGACGCCCTCGAAGCGCCCGACGAGCGGCGTCTCGCGATGGTGGCGGCTGCTCGCTATCTCGCCGCTCACACGCCGACTCGCCGGGAGTTCGAGGGCACGTTCTCCATCGCAACGCGGCTCCACCGTGGCGAGCGGCTCCACGAGGCGGAGTGAGTTCGGCTCCCCCGCGTAGCATCGTGCTGCTCACAGCGAGACGCAATCAGAAGGCGTGTCGCCTTCGTCCAACTCGGAACACTCGCTACCCCTCGCGTTCCGAGCCATTGAAACACTCACTCGGTTCGTTTTTCGAGCCGACGACTCGAAGTCGCCTTACTCCTCGTCGTCGTCGACACCGTCAGAGCGACGCTCTGACGAGCCGACGAAAGCGACTCAGGCTCGCGGGTCGTTCCTCCCCGCTCGCATCGAGACGCCCCGACCGTCGCGTCTCGCTACTCTTCGTCGCTTTCGTCGACGTCTTCGAAGTCCGCGTCGACGTACTCCTCGCCGTCGCCGTCTGCGCCGCCAGGACCCGCACCCGCACCGGGGCCGGCACCGCCCATGCCGCCCATGCCGCCGGCACCCGCTGCGCCGCCGGGGCCGCCAGCGCCCGCAGCACCGCCTGCGGCCTGCTGTTCGTACATCTGTTTGCCGATTTCCTGCAGTTGCTCCGAGAGGCTCTCGGTTGCGGACTCCAGCGCCTCGGAGGCCTCGTCGAGTTCGTCGCTGTCGACCTCGGCGTACTCCTCGAGAGCTTCCTCGACGCGCTCGATTTCGGCTTCGATATCGGACTGGAGGTCGTCGTCGATTTCCTCGTCGTTCTCCTCCAGAAGCGTCTCGGCGCGCTGGATGGACGATTCGGCCTCGTTGCGTGCCTCGACGAACGCCCGCCGCTGCTGGTCTTCCTCGGCGTGAGCCTCGGCTTCCTCCTGCATCTCCTCGATTTCCTCGTCGGAGAGGCCGACGCCGCCCTCGATGGTGATCTCCTCGGAGTTACCGGAGCCCTGGTCCTCCGCGGAGACGTTGACGATGCCGTTCTCGTCGATGTTGAACGACACCTCGATCTGCGGCGTTCCGGCGGGGGCCGGCGGGATGCCGGTCAACTGGAAGGCGCCAAGCAGTTCGTTCTGGTCGGCGATTTCACGCTCGCCCTGGAAGACACGGACGTTGACGGAGGTCTGGTTGTCCGCTGCGGTCGTGAAGATTTTCGACTCCTCGGTCGGGATGGTCGTGTTCTTGTCGATGAGACGTTCGAAGAGACCGCCCTTGACCTCGATACCGAGTGACAGCGGCGTCACGTCGAGGAGGACGATGTCGTCGACATCGCCGGAGAGGACGCCACCCTGAATCGCCGCCCCCAGCGCGACGGCCTCGTCGGGGTTGACGTTCTTCTTCGGCTCTTGGCCAGTCATCTCCTCGACTTTCTCTTGAACCTGCGGCATCCGGGTGGACCCGCCGACGAGGATGACCTCGTCGATGTCGCCCTTCGAGTAGCCGGCGTCCGAGAGCGCCTGTTCGGTCGGGCCGACGGTGCGCTCGACGAGGTCGCTGGTCAGCGACTCGAACTTCGCGCGAGTCATCTTCTCTTCGAGGTTGAGCGGCCCCTCGTCGGTCGCGGCGATGAAGGGGAGGTTGATGGTGGTCTCCTTTCGCGAGGAGAGTTCGATTTTGGCCTCCTCGGCGGCGTCCTTCAGTCGCTGCAGGGCCTGTCGGTCCTCACGGAGGTCGATGCCGTTCTCCTCCTCGAAGGAGTCGGCGAGATAGTCGATGATGGCCTCGTCCCAGTCGTCGCCACCGAGGTCGTTGTCGCCGTTCGTGGCGACGACCTCGTAGACGCCGCCGCCCAAATCGAGGATGGAGACGTCGAAGGTGCCGCCCCCGAGGTCGTAGACGAGGACAGTCTGGTCGGATTCGTCGTCGAGGCCGTAGGCCATCGCCGCCGCGGTCGGCTCGTTGACGATGCGGTCGACCTCGAAGCCGGCGATTTCGCCGGCGTCCTTCGTGGCCTGCCGCTGTTTGTCGTTGAAGTACGCCGGCACCGTGATGACGGCCTTCTCGATGTCGTCGCCGAGGTACTCCTCGGCATCGCGTTTGATTTTCTGCAGAATCATCGCCGAAATCTGCTCCGGCGAATAGTCGTCGCCTTCGATTTCGACGCTGTAGTCCTCCTCGCCCATGTGCCGCTTGATGGACTGGATGGTCCGCTCGGGGTTCTGGACGGCCTGGTTCTTCGCCGGCTTGCCGACCAGCCGCTCGCCGTCGTCGGTGAATGCGACGACGGACGGGGTCGTCCGCTCGCCCTCGCCGTTGACGATGATTTCGGGGTCCCCACCTTCCATCACCGCAAAGGCCGAGTTGGTGGTACCGAGGTCGATACCGAGAATCTTGTTGCTCGCCATGTTGCCCGTACCTATCGGTCTGAATCGGTTAAAAGTTGCTAGATACGGTGACTCACGCTTGTCGCCGTCACGGCTCCTTCCGGCGGTTTTCTGAACATCCGGTATTGGTGACCGAGAAATATAAACAGAAGCGCTATTCGCCTTCCTCGGCGACGGTCACCTGCGCGGCCCGGAGCACCTTTCCGGCCATCTCGTAGCCGGGTCGCTGGACCGAGTCGACGGTGCCGGCCGGTTGGTCGCTTTCGACCTTCAACAGCACCTCGTGGCGCTGGGGGTCTACCTCCGAACTGGGCTCGGGCTCGATGGGTTCGACGTTCTCGGCCGCGAGCGTCTCGTCGAGTTGCCGGAAGGTGGCCTCGACGCCCTCGCGGATGTCGGCGTCGTCGTCCTGTTCGAGCGCGCGCTTGAGGTTGTCCCGAACCTCCAACAGACGGCTCACGAGGTCCTCGGTCGCGCGAGCGCGCTCCTGCTCGCGGCGCTTCTCCTGTCGCTTCTTGTAGTTCTGGAACTCCGCCTGCTTGCGCTTCAGCCGTGATTCGAGGTCGTCGCGTTCGAGTTCGAGGTCGTCGTTTCGCTCCCGCAGCGCGGCGATTTCCTCGGCGATTTCATCGGGGTCGGCATCCGCGACGCGCTCGGCGATGGCGTCGACATCGGCCGTCTCCTCGTCGACGGACTCGGGGTCCTCGGCCTCGGTTGGCTCCTCGGCGTCGAGTGCCTCACCGTTGGCGGCCTCCTCGCGCTCCGTATCGCTCATACCCGAAGCGTGTTCTCGCCCGGCAATAAGGGTTGAGAAAGCGGTCGCACCGCAGTCGGTGAACCGTGGAATTAAGCCGACCGGTCGCCGAACGCCGGTGTGGTCACGCTGCGTTACGACGAGGGGACGATACGCGTCGACGGGGCCGACGGCGAGGCCCTCGATGGCCTGTCGTTCGTCGAGGTCGACGAGCGCTCGAAGAGCCGCCGCGCCCCCGCCTTTCGGTACCCGTTCCTGCTGTCGACGTGTCACAATCGCGGCCTTGCCGTCGAGGACCGCGTTCTCGATACGCCAGCGGTCGGCGACCTCTCGACGACGTACGAACTCCGGTCCTATCAGCGGGAAGCCCTCGATGCGTGGCGCGAGGCCAACGACCGGGGCGTGTTGGAACTCCCGACCGGCAGCGGCAAGACGGTCGTCGCCATCGCCGCGATGGCCGCCCTCGACACCGCGACGCTGGTCGTCGTTCCGACCATCGACTTGCTCGAACAGTGGCGGGGCGAACTCCGCGCGGAGTTCGACTGCCCAATCGGTCAGTTGGGCGGCGGAAAACAGCGCGTCGAAGCCATCACCGTCGCGACCTACGACTCGGCGTACCTCCGGGCCGACGAGTTGGGTGACCGTTTTGGCCTACTCGTCTTCGACGAAGTACATCATCTCGGTGGCGAGGGGTATCGGGATATCGCTCGCCTGATGGCGGCTCCGGTCCGACTCGGCCTCACGGCGACCTTCGAACGCCCCGACGGTGCCCACGAGGCAATCGAGGAACTGGTCGGGTCGGTCGTCTATCGCCGGTCGGCGGATGACCTCGCCGGCGAGCACCTCGCCGACTACGACATACGCCGCATCGAGGTCGAACTCACAGCCGAGGAGCGCGAACGATACGAGGAACACCAGGGCATCTTCACCGATTACCTCAAGGAGTCGAACATCCAGCTCCGGAGCGGCAGCGATTATCAGGAACTTGTCAAGCGCTCGGGGACCGATCCCCGCGCCCGTGAGGCACTGCTCGCCAAACAGCGCGCCCGCGAGGTGATGATGAACGCCGACCGGAAGGTCGAGAAACTGGCCGACATCCTCGACCGCCACCGCGAGGATCGCGTCATCGTCTTCACCGCCTATACGGACCTCGTCTACGACCTCGCCGAGCGCTTTCTCATCCCGCCGATAACCAACGAAACGGGCGCAGCGGAGCGCCGCGAGATTCTGGAGCGCTTTCGCCGAGGGGACTACTCCCGCGTCGTCGCCGCGAACGTCTTGGACGAGGGCGTCGACGTGCCCGACGCCAACGTCGCCGTCGTGCTGTCGGGGTCCGGTAGCGAACGCGAGTTTACCCAGCGTCTCGGCCGAATCCTCCGACCGAAAGACGGCGATGTCTCCGACCCTGTGGGGTCAGAAACCAGCGAGACCGCGGCGCGGTCTCGCACTGGGCGTGCTCTGCTGTACGAGGTCGTCACGAGTGAGACGGCCGAAGAGCGCGTGGCGAGACGGCGGCGCTGACGGACGTTCACGGCTCGGAACGCCCCGTAGGCTGTTGTTGGAGGTGTCGTGAGTCACATTCAAGATGGAACGGTGACGCGTCTCGGGTCGCCGACACTGATTTGACTGCCTGAATGGGGTGGTAGGGGTTGTGAACTGTCACGAGGGCTCACCCGCCGCTCACAGCAGGGTCGCCGGCCCGCCGACGAGCGCGAGGACGACGAGGAACCGGCCGAGGCTCCCAGCGAACGTCGCCAGCGCGAACTTCAGGTCGTCCTCCTCGAGGACGGCGAAGGCGTATATCGAAACCGTATCCGGGAAGAAGGGCACAGAGAGCGCGACGGCGAGGCCGGCGTACCCCCACTTGCGGGCGATTCTAACCGTCTGTTTCTCCGACCACTCGATGACGTCGAACCGCGAGCGTCGGAGGCGCTCCACCACCGGGTCGGAGTGTTTCACTCCCTGTCCGACTCGGAAGGCGACGACGCTGCCGACGGTCTTGCCGACCGCACTCACCAACACGATGAGCGCGAGCGTCGCCGCCCCCGAGAGCCCCAGTTCCAGCGGCGCGACGAGGACGATTTCGCTCGGCCCAGGGAGGATGAACGCGATGAGAAACGAGTAGACGAAGATGATGCCGAGCCCCGTCCATCCGGTCGCGGTTTCGACGGCGTGAACCACGGCATCGAGAAGCGCCGCAAAAAACGACGCCACTCCCTTCGAGAGGTCCGAAACCAACGGCGACGCCGTTTCGAGGACTACTGAAGTGACCTCGAACAACTCGAGTGGGAGGGCGAGAGTCGACACGAGTTGCGGCTTCGGGTGGTTATTTGAATCGGAACGTCTCGAGGTTCTTCGGCGCGAACGTCCGCATGTTGAACTCGTGATACAGCGCCGAGGAGAGGTCCTGAACGGAGGACTCGTCGCCGTGGACACACAGCACCTTCTCGGGCCGTGGGTTCATCGTCCGGACGAAGTTCATCAGTCCCTGCCGGTCGGCGTGCCCGGAGAAGCCGTCGACGGTCTCGACGTCCATGTTCAAAGACAGCGTACCGCGGCCGTTCGAGCGGTCGTCCATCGGAATCTCGTCCCAGCCGTTCTGGATGCGTCGGCCCAGCGTCCCTTGGGCCTGGTAGCCGACGAAGACGAGCGTCGAGTCCTCCTCCGCGCCGACGTGAGTGAGCCACGACATGATGGGGCCGCCCTCGACCATCCCCGACGTTGAGAGGATGATACAGGGGCCGCCGTCGGCGACCTCCTGACGTTCGTCCTCGCCGCCGTCGATGTGGTTGAACTGGTCGGAGAGGAACGGGTTCTCGTCGTCGTGGAAGATGCGATCCCGGAGGTCGTCACGCAGGTACTCGGGGTAGGTCGTGTGGATGGCGGTCGCCTCCCAGATCATCCCGTCGAGGTGGACCGGAACCTCCGGAATCTCGCCCTTTCGCATCGCCTCTTCGAGGACGAGCATGATTTCTTGGGAGCGGCCGACAGCGAAGGCAGGGATGAGTATCTTCCCGCCGTCCTCTGTCGTCTCGCGGATGACGCGCTTCAGTTCCTCCTCGGAGTCTTCCTGGTCGGTCTGGAAGTCGTTGCGGCCGCCGTAGGTCGACTCCATGACGAGCGTCTCGACGCGGGGGAACTCGTTTGTCGCACCGTTGAACAGCCGCGTGTCGTCGTAGTGGATGTCTCCGGAGAAGGCGACGTTGTAGAGGCCGTCGCCGACGTGGAAGTGCGAGACGGCCGACCCGAGGATGTGGCCGGCGTTGTGGAAGGTGAGCTTGAGGTCCGGCGCGATGTCCGTCACGTCGCCGTATTCCAGCGGAATACAGTGCTTGATGGCCTCACGAACCTGTTCGGACTCGTACGGCGGGGCCCGACCCTCCTTTGCGGCCACGTCGAGGTAATCCAGCGTCAGCAGGCCCATCAAGTCGCGAGTCGGCTCGGTACAGTAGATGGGGCCGTCGTAGCCGTACTTGAACAGAAGCGGGATGAGCGCCGAGTGGTCGAGGTGGGCGTGGGTGAGCACGACGGCGTCGATGTTCTGTGCGCCGGCGCCGAGTGCCTCCGGGACCTGAAGGTACGGGACCTCACCTTCCGCGCCGGGCTTGTCGCCACAGTCGATGAGAACGCGAGTTTCAGGGGTGTTGAGAATGAACGACGCGCGGCCGACCTCTCGACAGCAACCCAGCGTGGTGATGCGGACCCACTCGTCATCGGACATCTCCTCGCGGTGAATCTGTCGGCCGACCCGTTCGAGGATGTCCCGGCGGTCGTCGCGCTCCTGTTTCAGGAAGTTCCGGACGTTCGACACCGTCGCGGATTCGATGGGTGGCGTGCGGACGACTTCCGGAGTCCAGCCGACCTGTTGGGTGATTTCCCGAAGCGTCGACCCGTGGCGGCCGATGACCATCCCGGGTTTCTGGGCCTCGATGACGACTTCGCCGGTGTCGGCGTGGAAATCGAGATCCGTGATGCCCGCCTCATCGGGGACGACCTCCCGAATCTTCTTTCGGGCCTCTTCGGGGCGGGAGAGCACGTCGGGGTCCGGTCGCACCGTGATTCGTTTCCGGAGTTTCGACGCCAGCCGCCGAATCAAATCGCCGTCCCCGGCGAACTTCTTTGGGTCCCGCGTGTAGACGACGAGTTCCGGCCCCTCGTACTTCACGTCGGAGATGGAGATGTCGTTCGGGACTTCGCTCACTATCGTTTCCTTGATGTCTTCGAGTTTCCGCTCTACTGCACTCATGATGTAGAAAGCCTCGGTTGTGGGGTTCCGGCGCCGCGGTGCACCGCTTCTCGTGTGGGCCGATGGCCCGACCGGCGTGCGGTGTGACAACAGGTCATGGATGTCGTATCTACGGGTAACTGTGGTCTCTCGACCGCGGGAACGACCGGAAAACCCGCTCGTACCCGGACGTAACCCACCACTCATATAAAATCCTTCGCAAACGGAAGACATGGAGCTCACACCCGAAACCGTCGCGGCCGAACGCGCCCGCGTCCGCGAAAACGAGACGATTCCGGCGCTGATGAACGACGTTCGATCCCGTCTTGGTCCGCTGTTCGGCGTCGAGGTCGACCGCGTGTCCGCCGAGCAGTATCGACAGGAGGTCGACGCGGTGTTTTCCGACGGCGACCGTGCGGTCAACGTCGCCGCTCTCTGTGGCATCCTCCGAGACCTCGACTGTGATGGCGATTACCCCGGGTTCGTCGTCGACGAGTTCCTCGGCCGCAAACTCGCCGCGACGATTGCGGGCGGCGAACCGCACGCTACCCTCGCGGAGGCGACGTTTCACTTCGCGGACGTACACACCCACGGTGAACCGGGAGACGCTGCCGGCGCCGACGACCTCGATGCGGCCCTCGCCGCCGGCTTTCAGACGCGTCTGCCGGGCTGGGAGTGGACTGAAACCGATAGCCCCTTCGCAGTGGAGTAGGCTTTTGGTCGACCCCTCGCTGGTGGCGGTATGGAACGTGTCACCATCGACGACATAGAGGCCGAACCGCACCCGATGGGCGTCAACCGCGAGCGCCGCAACGTCAGCGACGCCCTCGGCGCCGAGGAGATGAGCGCCGTCCACTACGAACTCGAACCCGGCGAGTCCTTCTCGGGGGGCCTCCACACCCACCACGACCAAGAGGAGTGCTTCTACATCATGGAAGGCGTCGCCACGTTCGAACACGGAACCGACGGCGAGGAAACCGAGGTCGAAGCCGGCGAAGTCATCCACTTCGAACCCGGCGAGTTCCAGTGTGGCCGGAACAAGAGCGACGGCACCGTGGTCGGCCTCGCGCTGGCCGCACCCGGAAGCCAGCACAACTGGGAGGACCTCGAATCGTTCGCACCCTGCGGCGAGTGCGACGAGGTGACGCCCCACGGCGTCGAGGAACCGGTCGACGGCTTCACAATCTTCTGTAAGGAGTGTGGCAACGAGATGCAGTTGGCCTGAGCACCGCTGTCCGTTCCACCCGAATCGGCCAGCAGGCCTATCAACCGCTACGGCCCTTTCTGACGTACATGCAACGACGGGAATATCTCATCGCGACCGGAAGCGTTGCCGCAGGTGCCTCGCTGGCCGGCTGTATCGGCAGTGCAACTGGCACGCTCGCTACGCAGGTCACCGACCAACCCGGCGACATCTCGGATTTCGAGTCGTGTGTCGTCACCATCACGGAACTGCGAATCAAGCCGGCCTCCGACGACGGCGACGATGCCGACGGCAACGAGACGGACGGAAACGGGACGGACGCCGACGACGAATCCGCCGAGGAGACCTACGAGGTCGACGACGCCGAGGCCGACCTCGTCGAACTGCAGGACGGCAACACGCAACTCGTGGACGAACAGGAACTCGATGCAGGCGATTACGAGTATCTGAAAATACAGGTCTCGAACGTCGACGCGACGCTGAACGACGGCAGCGACGCCGACGTGAGCACGCCCGGCGACGCGCCGCTGAAGTTCAACCAATCCTTCGAGATTCGAGAGGATACCCGAACGGTGTTCACGGCGGACTTCACGCCGGTCAAGCAGGGCCAGTCGGGCGGCTACGTGCTCCAGCCGGTCGCCGACGGAACCGAAGTCTCCTACGAATAGTAGTCCGACTGACCAGTTTTCGCCGAAAGACAACACCTGTATCCCCACCACCGGTAGCGGGACGTAATGTCTTCGCGACGTGCGTCGTTTCTCGATGGCGCCCGGACCGTCGCACCGGTCATGGTCGGCATCGTTCCGTTCGGTCTCGTCGCCGGTGCGGCGGCCGTCGGGGTCGGTCTCTCCGGACTGCACGCGGTCGGGCTGTCCGTTCTCGTCTTCGCCGGTGCGTCCCAGCTGGCTGCAATCGAGTTGCTCGGTGAGAACACACCCGCTGTGGTCGTCGTCGTGACGGTTCTCGTCATCAACCTCCGGATGACGATGTACAGCGCCTCGCTGGCGCCGTACCTACAGGAGTTCTCGACGCGGTGGCGCGCCGCGATGGCCTATATTCTGACCGACCAGGCGTATGCCCTGTCGGTCGCCGAGTTCCGCGCCGACGAGTCGGTCGACCGGAAGTGGTACTACCTCGGGACGGCGGTGCCGCTGTGGGTCGTCTGGCAGATTTGTACGGTCGTCGGCGTCGTCGTCGGCGCTCGCGTCCCCGACTCGCTGCCGCTTCAGTTCGCCGTGCCGTTGACGTTCCTCGCTATCTTGGTCCCGACGATTACCGACTCGCCGAGTGCGGTCGCCGCCGGCGTCGGCGGGTCCATCGCGGTCATCGGGGCGGGCCTCCCGCTCAACCTCGGGCTCATCACCGGCGCGGTTACCGGCGTCGTTGCTGGATTGGTCGTCGAAACGGGGTGGTTCCGATGACCGACTCCGCGACGGTGTGGCTCGCCATCGCCGTGGCTGGCGTCGGGACCTTCCTGATTCGGTTCTCATTCCTCTTCCTCTTCGAGTACCTCTCGGAGGTTCCCGACGGCGCCCAACGAGCGCTCCGGTTCGTCCCGGCGGCGGTGTTGGCGGCGTTGGTCCTCCCCGCCCTCGTCATCGTCGAGGGGTCACCGTCGGTGTCGCTCGGCAACGAGCGCCTGCTGGCCGGTCTCGTCGCCGCGGTCGTCGCCTGGCGGACCGAGAGCATCTTCGCGACCATCGTCGTCGGAATGGTGGTGCTCGTCGGATTGCAGATGGTTCCGTAGGAGTAACCAGATACAGTTATAAATTTCAGAAAATCAACCCCCTAGAGTTACGTGAGTGGCGGACCGAGTCCTCACATGGACGCGTTCCGGCGGCGACCACACCAGCGGCTCTCGCGGGCGGTCGTCAAGACGGTCGGCTACCGGTTGTTCATGGTCGTCATCACCGTGGCGGTCGCCTTCTTCGTCGTCGGCAACGTCGGCGAGGCGCTCAGCATCGGCCTCGTCGCGAACGTCCTCAAGACGGGGACGTACTTCGCCTACGAGCGGGTGTGGGACCGAATCGAGTGGGGCATCTGAGCCGTTCCCACGGATACGCCGGGTTTAATACCAGCCTGCGGCACGGTTTTGGTATGAGCGGCGAGCAGGAACTCGGCATCACCGAGAGCAAGGAGCACAGTCCCGGCGAGTGGTACGCCGAGGTCGTCCGGAAGGCCGGCCTCGCGGACTACGCGCCGATGGGCGGGTTCATCGTTACCCGTCCTCGCGGCTACGCGCTGTGGGAGCGACTACAGGACCACCTCGACGGCTGGTTCAAGGAGACGGGCGTCGACAACGCTTACTTCCCGCTTTTCATCCCCGAGTCGTATCTCGAACGGGAGAAGGACATCGTCGAGGGGTTCGACCCCGAAGTCGCGTGGGTCACCCACGGCGGCCACGACGAACTCGAAGAGCGGCTCGCCGTGCGACCGACCAGCGAGTCCATCATCGCACCGTTCATGGCCGAGTGGGTTCGCAGCTACCGCGATTTACCCCTGCGGCTGAACCAGTGGTGTAGCGTCGTCCGCTGGGAGGCCACCGAGACGAAGCCGTTCTTCCGGACCAAGGAGTTCCTCTGGCAGGAGGGCCACACCGCCCACGCCACCAGCGAGGACGCCTGGGAGGAGACGATGACCCGACTCGGCCAGTACGAGCGACTGTACGAGGAGGTCATGGCAATCCCCGGGATGACCGGCCGCAAGCCCGAACACGACAAGTTCCCCGGCGCCCATACGACGACGACTATCGAGGCATTGATGCCCGACGGAAAGTCGGTACAGGCCGGCACCTCCCATCACCTCGGTACCTCCTTCGCGGAGGCCTTCGACATCACCTACACCGACGAGGACGAGGACGAACGCATCGCCCACACCACCTCGTGGGGGCTGTCGTGGCGCGCACTCGGCGCGCTCATCATGACCCACTCCGACGACCAAGGGCTCGTCATCCCGCCCGCGCTGGCGCCCACGCAGGTCGTCGTCGTCCCCATCTGGCAGGCCGACACCGAAGACGAGGTCAAGGAGTACGCCGCCGGTCTCGCCGCGGACCTTGACGAACAGTTCCGCGTGGAGCTCGACGACCGCGACGAGCGCAACCCCGGCTTCAAGTTCAACGAACACGAGCTCAACGGCATCCCACTCCGCATCGAAATCGGCCCCAACGAGGTCGAAGACGGCGAAGCTACTCTCGTCCACCGCCCCGACGGCGAAAGCGAAGTCGCCGACGCCGACAGTATCGTCGAGTCGGTCGAGGAGGCGTTGGAGACAGTGTACGCCAAACTGTACGCTGCCGCCGAGGAGAACCTCGAAGAGAACATCCGCGAGGCCCACGGCCGCGGCGAAATCCTCGGCACCATCGGTCAACACGGCGGCTACGTCAAGACCGGCTGGTGTGGTGACGAGGAGTGTGAGACGGCCATCAAGGACGAAATCGCCGCCGAAATCGTGATGCTGCCCCTCGACGAGGACGAGGAGCCAGTCCACGACACCTGCGGTATCTGTGAGGAGGAAGCCGTCGAGACGGCGTACTTCGCGAAGAGTTACTGAGCGCGCGGCTCGATTTTTGGTCGGCGCCTACAACAGCCGTGAAATCACGAGCAGCAGCGCGAACAGATACGTCAGCGCCACCAGCACGTTGCGACGATTCGCCCCGGGGCGCATCCCCGGGAGTGTCACGACCAAGCCGACGGTCGGGACCCCGCGGATACGCATCAGGACTCGCCGGACACGGTCGTGTCGTCGGCGTCGTCTGACTCATCGGTGTCTTCGTCCGTGGACTCGCTTTCGACGTCGCTCGTCGAGGAGTCCGTTTCGTCGGCGCTCGCTCCGGAGGTCTCTCCGTCCGTCGTGTCGTCGGTCGAAGTGTCGCCGTCAGTCGTCCCTTCGTCTGTCGTCTCGTCGTCTGCCGTGTCCTCATCTACCGTCTCATCGTCGGTGACTTCCCCGTCAGTGTCGCCATCGTCGGCGGGTGAGGAGTCGTCCGCGGATTCGTCGCCGGAGTCGGTCGATTCGGTTTCGACACCGTCCTCCGTCGAGTCGCCCGCTTGCTCGTCGGTAGCTTGTTCACCGTCGTCGGTGGCTTGCTCACCATCGTCGACGGACTGTTCGTCGGTTTCTGGCGTCTCGGTGTCACCGTCGGTCGAGTCAGCACCGTCGTCGGTCTGCTCTTCGGCCTCGGCGTCGGTACCGGCGTCCTCGTCGTCCGCGGAATCGTCGGCACTGTCGGCGTCGGTACCGGCGTCCTCGTCGTCCGCGGAATCGTCGGCACTGTCGGCGTCGGTACCGGCAGCGTCCGCCTCGCCGGCGTCTTCCGGCGTTTCGGCCTCGGATTCGCCATCACTGGACCCGTCAGTGGATTGCGAATCAGTACCGGACTCGTCTTCGGTCGTTGAACCGTCTCCCTCGTCGTTCGACTCGGAAGCGTTCTCGGCCGATTTCTCGATGGTTTCTCCGTCCGCGGTGGTCCCGTCGTCGGAGCCGTTTTCGACCGTCGAGGCGTCGGTATCGCTACCGTTGTCGTCGCCACTGGGTCCACTTTCACGTGTGGGCGTGGGCGCTCCCCCCGCGGCCGACGCTGGTGAGAACGCTTCGGTCGAGCGCTCCGTCTCGTTGGCGTCCTCGGTCGGCTGGACTGGCGGCGCCACGTCGGCACTGACGGGGACGGTCACCGATTCTTGGTCGGACAGCAGCGCGGCCGTTCCGCCGGCGGAACCGACCGTCGCGGCGACGAACACCGCCACGATGGCGATGGCGACGGCGATGTCGTTTGCCATCTCAGTCACCTCCGGGGGTTCCGTCGGCGTCCGGGTCCGTCACGGCAACCGGTTCGGCGTCCTGCCGGCGAGTACGGAGACGCTCCCGGCCCACCAGCGCGGCGACCAGCAGGAATCCGACGAGTGCGCCGGTGAACACACCGACGCCGACGGCACTCGGGACGCCGGTTCGGCTCACTTCCATGAAGAGCACGTAGCCGGCGTACGCGGCGAAGGCCAACAGCACCCAGAACGTCAGTGTCAGGTCGAATCCAGCGACTTCGACGGTCTTCTGTGGTGACGTTCCAGAGGGCTTGCCTTCGGCATCGGTAGCCCCTTCGGCAGGCGAACTCCCGTCGGAGACGCTCGCTCCACCGTCCGTTGCCGCGCTCGTGGTGACGTGTTCTTCCTCTGGGTCACGGAGGAAACGGTACGCCTCCATGCCACCGAGAAGGACCAGCGGCACCACGACCAACAGCACGAATCCGAGGGTCGTGTTCGCCCACAGGATGACGTACCCGATGAGCGGGATGACGACGATGACACTGCCGAGCACCTGTTCGGGGGCGACGAGTCCGGCGTCGGCGTTCTCGTTGGCGTCGCCTTTCGTTCGGTAGGCGCCGTCGACTTCCTCGACGATTCGGTGGGTCGTCGGCACCTCGTTGCCCGTCCGGTAGGTGATGACGTCGCCGACCGCGACCGGACCGCTGGCGACGATGACTACGTCACCGGGCGAGATGGCCGGTTCCATGCTCCCCGAGAGGACGACGAACCCGTGGTCGGCGCCGATGGTCTGGGGCACCGCGAACACCACGAACGGAACGACGAGTGCCACCAGGAGGACGAAGCCGACAACGGCCGCGATACGGCGTGCCCGACCGCTGGTGGCCGGTCCGGGCTCCTCCGGAGCCGGTTCCCGTTCCGGTTGGGTGTCGCTCGTCGTCGTCTCCTCGGTTGCGGTGGTTTCGTCGGTCATTGGTTCTCCTCCTCACAGTCGGTCGAGCAGACGGCGACGGTGACGTGGCTGATAGCCTTGCCGTCATCGGCGTACAACAGGCCGCCATCTTCGAGCGACGCCGTGTCGTTGGTTGGCTGCTCCCCAGCGGTGTAGGGCCGTGGGTCACCGGGTCCCGCCTTGATGCCCACCTCACACAGGGCTGGAGGCGTTCCCCCGTCGGTCCGTCGGAGGCGGAACGCGACCGCCGTGGTTTCGGTGCCGTCGTCCTTCTCCACCGTGTCGTAAATCTCGATTTCGTAGCCGTCGCCCCCTTCGCTGAACGCGTAGACACCCGGTTCGATGTAGCTGTCACCGATTCCGGGTTCCTCTCCGTCCTCGAGTTCCAGCTTCCCGAGCGAGTCACAGCACACACAGGGGTCGTAGGTGTCACAGCTCGGCCGCCGTGGGAACGGGTTCGCTCTCGTCTCGTCGTTTCGGCACTGAACGCCGTAGACGTCGAACGACAGCTCGGTGGCGTCGGTTCCGACGTACCCTTCGTCGAGCCAGTACTCGACGAGGAGACACAGTTCGTCGGTCAGACAGTCGACCGGAGCGGTCGAAGCGTCGGCATCGAGCAGTTCTCCGTTCCGCAGTCCGTCGGCGACGGAGCGAAGCGAGCCGTCGGCGATGGTGTCGCCGCGAGCACCGGTCGTACAATCGGCATACGAGAGCCGAACCGAGAGGTGTTCCGACAGCGCCGACGCCGGCGGACAGTCCAACCGGAGCCAGACGGCGGCCGGGTTGTTGATGGTCTCCGAGAGGTCCGGAAGGGAGACGCTGACGAGCGCCGTCCCGCTGTCGTCGCTCGCGGTGAGTCCGGCCACGGGGAGTTCGAGCGTCGTCCCGCTGTGGCTCCCAGTGGTGCCGGCGTTCGGTCCGGCCAGCACCTCGTAGCCGACCGCGAGGTCGACGGCGCCGGCGCCGATGGCGCTCGTGAGGCGTTCGTCGTCGTCCAACAGGGCGGCCGTCCCGCCGCCGGTGACCACGCCCGCTCCGCCGGCCGTGGCGAGTGCCGCCAACACGCGGCGTCTGCTGAGCGTCATTCGGTCACCTCCATCGTGAAGGGGTTCTCGCCGCCACAGGGGACGCCGGCGAAGGCGATGTCGAACCCGACGCTGTCGGTTTGGACAATGTTGCCCGCACCCAGCGGGACTCGCCACGACAGCGAAATACACCGAATCGAACCGACGGACAGACAGTCGATTGCGAGTTCGCCATCGTTTGCCAGCTCCCCCGCGAACGCCGACTTCATCGACCCCTCGGCGATAGCGGTTTCGCCGAAGCCAGCCATCGGTTGGAACTCGCCATCACAACTGCCCCCCGGCACGCCGTCACGCCAGAGGACGACTTCGGTCGCGGCACCGAGTTCCCCCTCGTCACTGTCGGGGTCGTCTCCGGCCGCGAGTTCGGGACCGTTGACGCGGTTTTCCTCATCCTCGGTCACCGCCGCGCGCACGTAGACATCGAGTGGTTCTGCGCCCTCGTCGTCGACGACTTCGAGTCCGACGACCAAGGTACCGCTGTCTCCGGGGACGACGTTCGAAAGCGAGACGACCGGGCCGCTGGCTTCGAGGACGTATTCGGGGTCCGTCGCCGGGTCGAGGGCGTCGGTGAGCCTCACCTCGTCCGTTCCGTTGTGGTGTTCGAGGAACGCGCCGTTGTATCGCTCGTACCACGCGACGCGGAGCCGGCGGTCGTCGGTGTCCGGTGCCGCGTATGTGTATCTCGTGAACGTGGGTTCGGCCGGCCGAGCCGCGGCGATGCCGCCGGCTGCGAGCGTCCCCCCTCCGATTCCCGCCAGCAGTTGTCGTCGTGTGAATTGCATTTCATCAGTCTCCGGCCGCAGTCGGCCGCTCGTGTTGCTCTCCCACTGGGGAGGATATCGCATAGGTATGGGTCGAGTGTCGCCTCGCCGCTGGGCGGTAGGGTGTTCGTACCGCCGCCGATACAACGGCTACGGCGACTCGACGTGTGCGGAGTCGAACCCCCTACGCCAGCGTGGGACGGTGACAGGGCGTGTCCAGTCGCCTAGGACTTAGGACAGCGCCGGCCCGCTGCCGTCGTTGTGCCGTGCCTGCTCGGTGTAGAAGCCGAGGTCGAATCCGAGCGTGTCGCCCTGCACCTCGTTGCCGGCCTCGAAGGGCAGTTCCCACGACAGCGCGACACAGTGCATCACGCCGTCGCCGCGGAACGGCTCGCGGCCCGGGTCGTCTGCAGGGTCCTCCAGCTCGTCGTACAACGTGGCGCGGTTGCCGTCGAGCGGGATGCCGTTGCCGTCGGCCAGTTCGGCGAGGATGTTGCCCAACGAATCCTGCATGATGACCTTCTCCGCGACGGTCTGGGCCGCGAGGCTGCCGAACACACTCGGGATGTCGAGGGGGTCGTCGACGTCGTTGAAGAACGCCGGGTCACCGCCGGAGCCGCCGGCCGGTCCCGCCATCGCCTGTAGCGTGCTGGCGCTGCCGTTGACGTTGATCGTGTAGACGTCCGTTTCCGGCGCCGGAGACGCTGCTCGCGCGTCGCTCGCAGCGCCGGTCGGCGACGAGAACTGGGTGCTACCGGTGCCGTTGAACGACTCGCCGTCCGAGAGGACGATGTTCCGCTTTTCGGCGCCGCTCCGCCCGTTGGTGGCCAGTTCGTCCTGTGCGTCGTCGACGCCCTCGCCGATGTAGGTGCCAGTCGCGATACTGCTCGCGTTCGAGAACGGGTCCGGGTCGCCGTCGCCGTCGAACGGCGTCGAGCCGGGGCCGCCGCTGACGACGTTCGCGAGTTTCTGTCGGAGTCCGGACAGCGCTCCATCGACGACCGAGAGGTCCGTCGTCATCGACTGTAAGATGCCGGTCCGTGGCTCGGTATCGTCGCTTCCCTCGCCGTCGAAGTACGCGATGCCGATGTTCACGTCGGAGCCCTGCGACTGCAGGTAGTCGACGAACTGTCGGGCACCGAGTTCGACGAGGTCGATTTTCGTCGTCTCGTCGTAGGTGGTGCCGTAGATCTCGATGTCGTCGTCGCTGACGACGCCGCCGTACTGGTCGTACAGCATCGAGCCGGAGAAATCCAACGTGAGCATGATGTCGACCGGCTCGGCGCCGTCGTAGACGTTGTCGCAGTCCTCGTCGTACCACAGCGTCGCCTGGATGGCGTCGCCGAGGTCTCCGAGGTTGTCGGGGTCGACCAGCAGCTCGGGTTCGGCGGCGACACCGCCGTCTTCGCTGACGTTACCGGCCTGCATCCAGACGTAGCCGGGATTGTCACAGAGGTGTAGCGAGAAGGTAATCTCGCCGGAATCTCCGGGTTTGACGTCAGTGAGCTGGACCAGCGTCTCCATTTCCTCGCCCGTCACGGGGTCGGTGCCGAAGTCGGCTTCCGACAGCGGGGGGATGTTCTCGCAGTTCAGCACCGGGAGATTCGCGCCGTTGCTGTCCGGGTCTTCCTCGTCCGGGAAGTCGCTGTATCTGAGTTGGCCGGCGTCGTTGTCTGCGGCGATGGACTGTTCGCCGTCGCCATCGTGGTCGGGGTGGGCGCTGACGAAGGTCAGGCCATCGCCGAAGTCGTAGGTCTGTTGCCAGTCGATGAGCAGGTCGAGTTCGCCGGCAACGAGGCTGTTGTCCACGAAGCTCTCCTCGTCGGAGAAGAACGCGGTGGTGCCGAAGCCGGCGCCCGCGCTTGCGACGCCGACGGCTCCGAGGCCGGCGAGCATGCGACGGCGCGAGAGAGCCATCGGGTTGTTGCTGTTGTTGTCTGTCATGATTGTGTCTCCCCGGTCGGGGAAGCCCACCGGCGGAGTCGAACCGCCGTTTCACGGGGGGTGCCCGTGCCATGCGTCCTCGGACAGCCCAAAGACGTCATGCTCCAAGTGGGGGACCGTAGCTCGGCTGGGGGAGGTGCCCCAGCTCAATCGGCCGAATCAGTCGTCGGCCTCCGCGAACGGGGTCTCGTTGTGGCGGCTCTGTTCGGCGTTGACGCCGATGTCGAAGGCGACCGAATCGCTCTGGACCTCGTTGCCGACCTCGAAGGGCAGTTCCCACTCGAAGCCGATACACTGGGTCGTCGCACCCGGGTAGGGCTGGACGCCCTCCTCTTGGCGGTTGCCGTCGAGGAGCACTCCCTCGGAGAGCTCCTCGAAGACTTCGGCCATCGTTCCGGAGAGGATCTTTTGTTCGCCCTCGAGGACGATTTGTGCGATTTCGGCGTAGACGGTGTCCAGGTCGGCTGGGTCGGGTGCGACGAAGGCGTCGTCGGGCGAACTCGCGAGGCTCTGGAGGAGGCTCGTGTTCGCGCTACCGAGTGCGACGGTGAAGATGCGGATGCCCGCGTTCTTCGCGTCGTTAGCTGCCGTCGTCGCGGCGCTGGCGTTGGAATTGCCGTCGCTCAACAGAATCATCACCTTCGATGCGCCGGGCGTGGCGTTGGTCCCGTTGAGCAGTTCGTCCTCGCCCTCGATGATGCCGGCGGCGATGGACGTGCCACCACCTGCCGTGTAGGCGTTGATGGCGTCCTTGACGGCCTGGTAGTTGGTCGTCAGCTCCTGGTCGGTCGCCGCGCTGGAGTTGAACGAGATTGCGGCGGCTTCGTCCGGCGAGGAGAGGTTGTCGACGAACGTCGTGGCCGCGGTCTTCAGCGAGGACAGCGCCGACCCACCCATCGAACCCGAGACATCGCTGACGAGTGCGACTTCCAGTTCGTTCTGTTGGCCGGTGCCGGTAGGCTCGTAGACGTTGTCGCAGTCCTCGTCGTACCAGACGCAGACCTCGATGGCGTCGGCGAGTTCGCCGACTCCGTCGGTATCTTCGCCCTCGGCGTCCAGCTCGGATTCGGTCTGACCGTTTTCCAAGTTCTCCGTGAGTGCGCCGAACAGCTGGAGGTACGCGGGGTTGTCACAGATGTGGAGACTGATGGTCACCTCGCCGGAGTCGCCGGGTTTCACGTCTTCGAGCGTGAACACCGGGATTCCGTCGCCGTTGACGAGGTACTCGTCGGCTTCGGGCGAACAGAAGTCGAACTGTTCGCCCTGGACGAGGTCCTCCCAGGCCTGCATGTCGGCGGGGCTGGGAGCCTGGTCGAGGAGGTACCGTCCGTCGCCGAGGTCTTCGGCGTCGGGGTAGCCCATCGCTACGACGTCGTCGAGGCGGCCGGGGCCGCCGAGGTACGTCGACTTGTAGTCGAGCTTCAAATCGAGGGTGCCGGCGGTGAGGGTGTTGTCGTCGAAGGATTCGGTGTCGCTGAAGAACGCGGAGGTACCGAGTCCCGCGCCCGCGCTCGCGACGCCGACGGCGCTGATACCGGCCAGCACCTTCCGGCGGGAGAGGCCGTGTGGTTGTGTTTCGTCGCTCATGATTTCGTGTTGTATGGTTGGTTCGGCCCGGGACCCCCGGGTGAGTGTACGCGATTATTCGACGCTGATGTCGAAGGCGACGCCTTCCTCGGCGGTCGTATCGTAGTCGCCTTGGAGCGTGACCGTCACGTCACCGCTGATGGTGAACGCGTTCGCGACGTCTGCCGCGTCGGTGTCGAAGACGAGGTAGGTGACCTCGCGGTCGGGGCCGTCGTTGGACGCCGAAATCGCGTCGGGACCGTTGAGGGCTGTCGGGACGCCGTCGAGGTCGAGTGCGAGGTTCGCCACGGAGACGGTCGCCTCGTCGGCTTTCGTCGTGATGGCGAGTTTGCCGCTCGGTGCGGGGATGCCGCTGCCGACGGTCACGCCGTCGAGGGTGAACGAGGCGTTACCGGAGCCGTCGTAGGTGTAGCTGAACGGGACGGTGTTGCCGGACGACCAGCTGTAGTTGTCGGTGTCGGCGCTGCCGACGTCGGGACCGACAGCGACTTCCCAGGTGGCCGGGCCGCCGCCGTCACCGAAGCGTCCGCGTGCGAAGGAGGTTTCCTGTTCGGTGGCGAACTCCTCTTGTTTGGCGAAGCCGTCACCGGTTCGGGTGGTGATGGTGGGTTCACAGGGGTTGGTCGTCCCGTCGTTGTGGCGGGACTGCAGCGCGTGGAACTCCAGTGCCATCGTCAGGGAGTCGGACTGGATTTCGTTGCCGACCTCGTAGGGGATTTCCCAGAACAGACACAGGCAGGCCCCGGTGATGTACTCCTCATCGGCCTCGACGGCTTCCTCGTCGTACGGGGATTGCTCGCCGGGAGCGAGGCCAGCCACGCCGTCGCCGTCGAGCGCCGCGCCGCCGGAGATGGCCGCGAACACGTCGACGAGCGAGCCGGAGACGATTTCCTCGCCTTCAATGAGTTCTTCGTCGTCCTTCTCACAGTAGGCGAGGCGTGCGTCGATAGCGTCGCCGAGTTCGCCGACCTCGGGCGTGTCGTCGACCGCGCTCTCGGGCTCGGTGATGCCGTTCTCGGCTTGGGTGAGGTCACCGCAGGCCCACATGTAGGAGGGGTTGTCGACGATCTCGAAGCAGAACTCGACGTGCCCGGAGTCGCCGGGTTTGACGTCCTGAAGGTCGTAGAACATCGCCGCGGGGTCGCCGTCTTGGGTCCCCATCGCGGAGTCGGCCATGTTCTCCACCGTGCCGCCGCTGTCGTAGGAGGCTTCGTAGACGACACGCAGGTCGAGCGTGCCTGCGGTGAGGGTGTTGTTCTCGAAGGACTCTTCGTCGCTGAAGAACGCGGAGGTCCCGAGCCCGGCGCCGGCGGAGGCGAGGCCGATGGCACCGAGTCCGGCGAGTGTCTTGCGGCGCGAGAGGCTGTACGTCGTGGGTTGGTTGTCGTCGGTCATGTTGGTTCACTCCCCGCGGGTCGTGGGTCGTCCCCTGACGCCTCGGGATAGGTTTCCCTCTGGGGGGAGGGGTCATAGGTAAAGACAGCGGACCATGCACGGAACATGGCGTTGAGACGGGCTGAACGCCCCGTTTGTCGGGGCGAAAGGATTGCCCTACTCGGCTCAACGGACGGTTTTCGTGCCGGTATGGTCACCGTGCCGGAGGCCTCCAGTCTTACGAAAATACCCGGGTAAAACCGGTATGGTCCCCATGATTATTACCCCTGTCGGCCTCCGTGGGGGCATGTCGAGTGGGGACCGGGTAGCAGCCGGCTACCCAGAACATCGAATCTCGGAGACGACCGTACACCGCGTACTGAGCAGTCCGCGCCGGGCGACGGCGCTTCGGCTGCTCAGTCACGAGGGGACGATGTCGGTTTCGCGGCTCGCCGACGCGGTCGCGGCAGCCGAAGCGGGCTGTGACCAGCCCCCGTCGCCGCTTCGTGAGAGCGTGTACAACTCGCTGCGACAGACCCACGTCCCGCGGTTGGCCGACCTCGGGTTGGTGTCCTACGACGCCGACAGCCGGGAGGTTCGGGCGCTCGCCGCGGCTCGGTCGGTTCGACACTACGCCACGCCCGTCGCGATGTTCGGTATTTCGTGGACGGAGCTGTATCGTGCCATCGGCATCCTCGGGCTCTGTCTCGTCGTCGGCGCGTTGGCGGGCCTTCCGGTGGTGTCGCTTCTCGACCCGCTGCTGTGGGCTAGCGCGGCGCTGGCGCTGCTCGCTGGGACCTCGCTGTGTCACCTGCTCGCTGATCGACGCAGACTGCGTTCGCTCACCGAACCCGGGGGACCGTAACCCGCTCACACCAGATATGGCAACCATCTATAAGTGGTGTATATACCACATTGATGCGTTTACTTCGAACAGAGGGGGAGAGATATGGTAGCGATAGCCGCAGATAAGGGGGGAACTGGGGGGACCGATTCCGACAACTCCGGTGGTTCCGACGGCTCCGAGTCGGAATCGCTTTCGACGGAAGCGGTGTTCGAGACGCTGAGTAGTCAGCGGCGGCGGTACACGCTTCACTACCTCAAACAGCGACAGGAACCGGTGACGGTTCGGGACCTCTCCGAACAAGTCGCCGCGTGGGAGAACGGCATCGACCGCGAGTCGGTGACGCCGAAACTCCGAAAACGGGTGTACACGGCGCTCCATCAGACCCACCTCCCGAAGATGTCGCAACTGGAGGTGATCGAGTACGACAGCGACCGGGGCGTCGTCGGGATGACGCCCCACGTCAGCCAACTCGACATCTATCTCGACATCGTGCCGTCGGACGACCTCCCGTGGAGTCAGTTCTATCTCGGACTCGGCGCCGTGTTCACCGCCCTCGTCACCGTCGCGGTGCTCGGGATTCGACCGTTCGATTCGGTACCGGGGTTCGGCTACGCGTTGTGTATCGCGCTCACAGTGTCGAGTATCGGGGCGTATCATACGGTCCGTGACCGCCGCTCCCGACTGGGTGGTAACGACGACCCGGTCGAGGAAATCGTCCCACCACTGGAGTCCCGGGAGATAGCCGACTCGGCCGCCGCTGACGACTGAGTCGCCCGCTCGTTCGACAGGGAAATATTATATTTCCTGACATTATATTGCCTTATATGGGGTAAACTAACCTTTAGTCTTTGAGGGGAAGCCTCTTATTGAGGTGTTCGTGAGTGTGTGGTA
The DNA here is from genome assembly GCF_013391635.1 of Natronomonas gomsonensis. Taxonomy (GTDB): domain Archaea; phylum Halobacteriota; class Halobacteria; order Halobacteriales; family Haloarculaceae; genus Natronomonas; species Natronomonas gomsonensis_A. The sequence goes on from NZ_JACAWU010000001.1 coordinate 1,434,449, forward strand.
TGCCTGAGCGAATCGACTCCTCTACGGGTTCGGCCGGACTCGTAGACTCCGACGACTACCGCGCCAACTGCGGAGTAGGCGTCGTCATGGACCTCGACGGCGGCGTCTCCCACGGAACCGTCGCGGACGGTATCGAACTACTCGAAAACCTCGAACACCGCGGAACGACGGGTGCCGACGAAGGCACCGGCGACGGTGCTGGAATCATGCTCCAGACGCCCCACGACTTCTTCGCCGACGAAATCGACGACCTCCCCGAGCCCGGTGAGTACGCCGTCGGCTCGCTGTTCATGCCGCAGGACGCCGACGAGGCCGCACATCTACAGGACCTCGTCGAGTCCGTCCTCGCCGAGCACGGACTCGACGTGTTCGCCTGGCGCGAGGTGCCGACGGACAACAGCGAGTTGGGACGGACCGCGACCGAGTCCGAACCCGCTGTCGTCCAGTGTTTCGTCCGCTCTGACCTCGACGACGACGCCTTCGACCGCGCGCTGTACGTCGGCCGCCGCGACCTCGAAAACACCATCGAGGAGCGTCGCCCCGACGGCTCCGGCCGCTTCTACGTCTGCTCTCTGGACCGCGACACCGTCGTCTACAAGGGACTTCTGACCGCCGAGCAACTCCCGGCCTACTACCCCGAACTCGAAGACGAACGCGTAAAATCCGTCTTCGCGATGGTCCACGCCCGGTTCTCGACGAACACCCTCGGCGCGTGGCACCTCGCCCACCCCTACCGCAACATCATCCACAACGGCGAGTTCAACACGATTCAGGGTAACATCAACTGGATGCGCGCCCGCGAGGACGACCTCGAAGACGAGGCCTTCGGCGACGACATCGAGACGCTGCGGCCCATCATCAACGACCCGAACCAATCGGACACCGCCTCCGTCGACAACGCCCTCGAACTGCTGATGCAGGGTGACCGCGACATGCCGCACGCCCTCCGGATGCTCATCCCCGAGGCGTGGCGCGGGGAAGCCAACCGCGTCCCCGAAGAGCGCCGGGAGTGGTACGACTACCACGCCTCCTTGGTCGAACCGTGGGACGGTCCCGCCCTCGTCGCCGCGACCGACGGCGAGCGCGTCGGCGCCGTGCTGGACCGAAACGGCCTCCGTCCCTGCCGCTACGACGTGACCAGCGACAACACGCTCGTGATGGCCAGCGAGGCCGGCGCCCTCGAACACGACTTCGGCGATATCGTGCGACGGGACCGACTTCAGCCCGGACAGTTGTTCCTCGCCGACCCCGAGGAGGGCCGCGTCATCCCCGACGAGGAAATCTTCGACGACCTCGTCGACGACAAGTACGCCGAGTGGGTCGACGACGAGCAGGTCACCATCGACGACATCGCCAACTCCGACGACGCCCTGCCGCGAGACGACGTGTCGGGGCTTCGCGCCCATCAGGCGCTGTACGGCTACACTCACGACGAGATGAACCACCTCCTGGAGCCGATGGCCCGAGACGGGAAGGACCCCGTCGGCTCGATGGGCGACGACACGCCGCTCAGTGTCCTCTCGCAGTTCAACCGCCCGCTTTTCACCTACTTCAAACAGCTGTTCGCACAGGTGACGAACCCGCCGCTGGACTACATCCGCGAGGAACTCGTCACCTCCCTGGAATCGCGTCTCGGCCACCAACGGAACCTGCTGGACGAGACGCCGGCTCACGCCCGACAGCTCGTCGTCGACTCGCCCGTCCTGACCGACGCGAAGACGGCGTCCATCAAGGACCTCGCAGGCGACGACGGCGAACTCTCGACGTACGTCCTCGACATCACCTACGACCCCGACGGCGACCTCGAAGCGGCCGTCGAGTCCATCCGCGAGGAAGCCACCGAGGCCGCACAGGACCACGACATCATCGTGCTGTCGGACCGTGAGGCCAGCCCCGACGCCCTGCCGATTCCTGCGCTGTTGGCGACCGGCGGCGTCCACCACCACCTCGTCCGCAACGGCCTCCGAAACCACGTCGGCATCGTACTGGAATCGGGCGACCCGCGTGCGGTTCATCACGTTGCGACCTGCATCGGCTACGGCGCCGGTGCGGTCAATCCCTACCTCGCCTACCAGTCCATCACGGACCTCGTCGCCGGCCCCGACGGCGCCGACGAGGAGAAGGCAATCGAGGCCTACATCAAGGCCGTCGAGGACGGCTTGCTCAAGACGATGGCGAAGATGGGCATCTCGACGGTCGAATCCTATCAGGGCGCCCAGATTTTCGAGGCCGTCGGCCTCGATTCCGACTTCGTCGCCGAGTACTTCGAAGGGACGACCGCCCGAACGGAGGGCGTCGACATCGAGGACATCGAGTCGGACCTCCGGAAACGCTACGAGATTGCCTTCGGCGACGACCCCGACCTCGAACACCAGGGCGAGTACGAACACCGCTCCTCGGGGATGTTCCACGAGTGGAACCCCGAGACGGTCGGGACGCTCCAGAAGGCCGTCCGGCAGGGCGACTACGAGCAGTACCGGGAGTTCGCCGAGTTGATGAACGACCAGACGGAGAACCTCCAGACGCTCCGCGGCCTGCTCGAGTTCGATTCCGACCGCGACCCCGTCGACATCGACGACGTCGAACCCGTCGAAGACATCGTCAAGCGCTTCTCGACGGCCGCGATGAGTCTCGGCAGCCTCTCGCCGGAGGCCCACGAGAACAACTCCATCGCGATGAACCGCCTCGGCGGCAAGTCCAACACCGGCGAGGGCGGCGAACCGCCCGAGCGGTTCAACACCGAAAAGGAGTGCAGCGTCAAGCAGGTCGCCTCCGGCCGATTCGGCGTCACCTCTGATTACCTCACCAACGCCAACGAGATTCAAATCAAGATGGCGCAAGGCTCCAAGCCCGGTGAGGGCGGCCACCTTCCCGGCCGGAAGGTCAACGAGATGATTGCCCACGTCCGGTACTCGACGCCGGGGGTCGGGCTCATCTCGCCGCCGCCGCTGCACGACATCTACTCCATTGAGGACCTCAAGCAACTCATCCACGACCTGAAGGCCGCAAACCCCGACGCGGACATCAACGTCAAACTGGTCTCGGAGGCCGGCATCGGTACGATTGCGGCGGGGGTTGCGAAGGCCAACGCCGACGTAGTACACATCTCCGGACACTCCGGCGGGACCGGCGCTTCACCGAAAACCTCGATTAAGAACGCCGGCCTGCCGTGGGAACTCGGGCTCGCCGAAGCTAACCAGATGCTGTGTTCGACCGACCTCCGCTCGCGCATCCGCGTCACCGTCGACGGCGGAATGAAGACCGGCTACGACGTGGCCGTCGGCGCCTTGCTCGGCGCCGAGGAGTACGTCTTCGGCACCGCGCCGCTCGTGACCTCCGGCTGTGTGATGGCCCGACAGTGCCACGAGAACACCTGTCCGGTCGGCGTCGCGACCCAACGCGAGGAACTCCGCCAGCGGTTCCCCGGCGAACCACAGCACGTCGTCAACTACATGACGTTCATCGCTCAGGAACTGCGGGAAATCATGGCCGACCTCGGCTTCGAAACCGTCGAGGAGATGGTGGGTCAGGTCGACACCCTCCGACAGCGCGACGACGTCCAACAGGAGAAGGCGAAAAAGCTCGACCTCTCGGCGATTCTCGCCGAACCCGCGGGCAACCAGCGGACGAAGACGGACCCCCAGGCCCACGAAATCGACGAGGCCCTCGACTGGGACCTCATCGAGGCGGCCGAGGATGCCATCGAAACCGGCGAACCGGTCCACATCGACAGCGACATCTCGAACGTCAACCGGGCGGTCGGCGCGACGCTGTCGAACCGCATCTCGAAGGCCTACGGCACCGAGGGCCTGCCAGACGACACTATCACCGTCGACTTCGGCGGCACCGCTGGACAGAGCTTCGGCGCGTTCCTGCAGGACGGCGTGACGATGCAGTTGACCGGCACCGCGAACGACTACGTCGGCAAGGGGCTCTCCGGCGGCAAACTCGTCGTCAACACGCCCAACGACGCCCCCTACGAACCCGAGAAGAACATCCTCATCGGCAACGTCGCGCTGTACGGCGCCACGCAGGGTGAGGCCTACATCAACGGGATGGCCGGCGAGCGCTTCGGCGTCCGCAACTCCGGCGTGAAAGCCGTTGTCGAGTCGGTCGGCGACCACGGCTGTGAGTACATGACCGGCGGCGTCGTCGCCTGTCTCGGCGAGACGGGCAAGAACTTCGCCGCCGGCATGTCCGGCGGCGTCGCCTACGTCCTCGACCGCGAGGGCGACTTCGAGGAGAAGGTCAACTATGGGATGGTGTCGACGACCGACGACCTCGACGCGAAGGACCGCGAGATGCTCCGGCGCCTGCTGGAGAACCACGTCGCCTACACCGATTCGGACCGCGCCGAGTACATCCTCGACAACTGGGAGGAGGAACTGCCGAAGTTCGTGAAGGTGTTGCCCGACGCCTACGCCGACATCATCGAAGAGCGCGAGGAGGCCGACGTGCGCACCGAACTGCCGGATTCGGCGACCCCCGACGCCGCGGCCGACCAGCCGGGTCACGTGGCGAGCGACGACTAGAAGCACCCACTTTTTGCACGAGAACGCGGGTCGCGCGCCGGACGGCGCGCGACACCGGTTGCGTGGCGGCGAAGCCGCCACGTAGTAAGGTTGCGGGCAAAGCCCGCAACCCACACGGCAAAAACTTGGGAAAAATAGCGCGTACTCCTTTTGTTCGCTTCGCTCGGCGTATACTACCGTCCGTTGTATGCTTAGCATCCGCGAGCGACCGTAGGGAGTGAGCGGTTCGCCGTGCCGAGCGATAGCGAGGCGCGGGACCGAGGCCGGACCGTAGGGAGGGCCGACGTGTCTTTTTCATGAACGTTTTTGCCGGCGCGCGCAGCGCGCCGTGCAAAAAGGTTCGTTTGGATGGGTTTGTCACAACGTTTTGTAAGTGATAGTCGGTCTGCTCGTGTGAGCCACACATGAGCGACAATGACCCATTCGACGGTTCGCCGGTGTCGCGCCGGCGGTTCATGCAACTGTCGGCGGCGACCGGTGCCGCCCTGACGCTTCCCGGGAACGCGACGGCCGACGCCAGCGACTCGGCGTTCTCGACGGAGTATCAGTACGTACTGAACCACACGCCCGAGGACTACGAGGTACCGACGCTGGTTCGATTCTCGGATGCCAGCGGCCCGGCGGCGATGGAGGGGCTCCTCGATGTCGAGATGGAGACGATTACCTCTCCGGAGCCGGCCGGCTACGCCCAGTTGACGACGACGCAGGCCTCGACCCTCGCGGAGTTGCCGTCCGCCTCCGAGTTCCAGTTCGCGCCGGGGTCGAACCCGTTCTGGCGTATCGGTTACTACCCCGCAGGGGTCTTCCCGGAACCGCGGCGGTCGGTCGACTACATCGGTTTCGAGCAGCTGAAGGACGGCCTCGACGTGCTCGAGCAGCGCTATCCCGACCGGATTCGCGTGAAGAACATCGGTCAGTCGCCGGGCCACACCAACAACGTCACCGACCGCCCCGACCCCAAGGGGATGTACGTCGTCGAGTTGACGAACTTCGATTCGGCGACGGACTTCGAGGACAAGGAGAAGGTCTTCTTCTCGTGTTCGCTCCACGGACTGGAGATGGCCGGCCGCGAGACCGGCGCTCGGGTGTTGGAGAACGCCGCCCGCGGCTCCGAACCGGACGTTCCCGGTAGCGACGCGAAACTCGAACCGTTGCTCGACGACGTGGTCGTCATCATCGGCTTCGTCAACCCCGACGGTTGGGCGGTTCGGAACCCCCAGTACGATTCGGGGTGGCAGGTCGGCGGCCCCGGGACGGGGACCCCACGGGCGCCGGCCGCACCGCTGTACGAACGCGGCAACGCCGAGGTGTTCGACACGAACCGACAGTATCCGGCCGTCGGTTACATCAACCCCGCACACTTCCCGGCGCCCCCGGCCAACTACACTGGCGAGGAACCCACCTTCGTCAACGAGAAGGTGCCGGACGCGAAGGCGCTCGTCGACTACTTCCAGGACTACGAGAACCTCAACTACGGCGCAGACCTCCACGGCGGTCCCGTGTTCAACAACTTCGTGCTGGGACTCATTTCACAGGACCAATTCAACACCCGTGAACTGCACGAGGTCTACGAGATGTGTCTCAACATCAACGACACGCTGGCGGAGGCCCTCGACACCTGGGAGACCGTCGGGCAGGCCCGCGTCGACCTCGTCGGCGACCAGCAGTTCTCGCCGGTGTTGTTCGGCGTCGTCCCGGAGAGCGCCTTCGACTACGCCACCATCTACGACACCATCGGCTACACGGTCTCGGGGGCGTTCCTCGACTGGATGGCCCACCCCGAACCCATCGGGCTGGACATGACGACGCTGGACTTCGAGATGTCGTTCAACCACATGCTCGGCGGCAACGTCTACAACCCCGAGCTGTTCGAGATGGAAGTCACCGGCTACCGAGCAGCCATCCGAACCATCACGCAGTTCGCGGTCAACAACACCGACACGCCGACGACCGACGAGCAGTTCAGCACCGAAACCGAGACTGGCGGCGATTCGGTCGCCTACATCACGACGGGCGAACCCGGGAGCACCGACGATGCCCTGCGACGGACCGAGAGCCAACTGAGTTTCGACTCCGACACCCGGTTCTACGAGACGACTGAGGAGACCGAACTGACCGCGGACCGCACCGAGTTGACCTTCGACGTGACGGAGGCGGACCTCAACAGCATGGGGGTCCACCTCCACGGACAGGACGTCATCGCGGACCTCGAACTCCGCTCGCCGTCCGGCGAGACGGTGTACGAGTTCGAGGGCGTCACCGACGAGCGAGTCGGCGGCAAGTGCTGTGGTTTACCGGAGTTCACCGTCAGCGACCCCGAACCCGGCACGTGGACGCTCCGCATCGCCAATTACCAGGAAGCTGGCCAACTCGTCGAGATGCAGCGGTGGACGCTAGCCGCTCAGAGCAACCCCGACCCCTCGAGCGTCGACAGTTGGGGCAACGAGGGATACGAACAGACCGCCTACGACGTGACGCCGTTCCAGTTCTTCGAGGACTACCAGTCCGCCGAGAAGCGCGGGACCTTGCGGAACTTCATCCAGGATGGCGGCTCGGTGGAACCGGTCACCGTCGAGGACGTAAAGCAGGGTGCACTCGATGGGTACGAGCACGCAGTCCTCATCCACGACTACGTCTCGCCGACCGAGCGCATCTCCGAGGGCGTCTCGGAGAACGTCGACGCGAACGTCGAGATTACGGAGGGCGTCACCGACGACGACTACACCGACGCTCTCGACGACTTCGTCGATTCGGGTGGCAACCTCGTCGTCACCGACACCGGCACGTACGTCCTGCCGGAACTCGACAACGACCTCTTCGACGGGTCCGCCATCGGCGAACCCAACGTCCAGCGGCAGTTCCTCGACGTGGCGCGGTACACCGACAAGAACCTCGACCATCCGCTGTTCGACGACAGCGTCCGACCCATCCAGAACCAACTCTGGAAGGTCCAGCCGCTCGGCTATCAGGTCAGCGGCTCGGCACCGATGGACCTCCTCGACGAGTCGGCCTTCCTCTCGGCGGCCAACGAGGGTATCGCCTCTGTCGCGGCACGGACCAACGGGCTGGTGGCGACCGGCTCGGTCACCGAGAGCACCGACAGCGGTTGCGGCATCCACTACATCTCCTCGCTGCTCCCGCCGGCGACGCAGGCGAACCTCCACCCCTTCGGCCTGCAGAACTACACGGTGACCTTCCTCGGGAACGTCGTGTTCACCTCGGCGCTCGGATTCACGCAGATTCGTGAGACGGGCGAGACGAAACGCGAGTACGGCCGCGTCGACGACTGGAGCGTCGACCCCGGCGGTGTCGGGGCGACCCTCGCCGCGTCCGGGAGCCGGAACGTGGATGCGTCGGCGACGCCCGGCGGACGCGCCAATCGTGTCGAGGTGACCGTCGAGTCGGTCGATACCGATGCCGATGCCGTCGAGATTCGGGATTCGTTCCCGCCGGAGTGGGAACTGCTCGAATCGTTCGGTGACGGCGAGAAAGACGGCGACGGCGTCGTCTCCTTCGGCACCTTCGACACCGACGACCTCCCCAGCGGCGACGGCGACTCGAAGACGTTCACCTACTTCATCGAATCGCCCGACAGCCCCCAGGAAACCAACGCCTACGAGGTCGGCCCCGCCGAAGTGCTGGCGACGGTCGACGGCGAGGACCTCTCTGCGACGTTCGCATCGGCGGCGAACGTCGTCGCGGTCGGCGTCTCGCTGTAGGCTTCACTCGCCGTCCACACCCTTTTTCGCCGCGGGGAACCAGCCACCGGTATGACAGACCACGCGCTCGTCATCGGTGGCACACGATTCATCGGCCGACACACCGTCGAGGAGTTCCTCGATGCGGGCTACGACGTGACGATTTTCAACCGCGGTAACCACGATAACCCCTTCGCCGACGACGACCGGGTTGCCCACGTCTCCGGCGACCGGACCAACGAGGCGGAACTCCGTCGGGCGGGACTCGACATCGACCCCGACGTCGTCGTCGACTGCGTCGCCTACTACCCACGCGACGTCCACACGGCGACCGACATCTTCAGCGACGTCGACGCCTACGTCTACATCTCCTCGGGGGCGGCCTACGGCGACGAGCGGATTCCGAAACGCGAGGGGGAGACGGCGCTGTGTGACTGCTCGACCGAGCAGGCGGTCGACGACTCGATGGACTCCTACGGCCCCCGGAAGGCAGAGGGCGACCGTGCGGTGTTCGCCGCCGCCGACCGCGGCGTGAACGCGATGGCTGTCCGGCCGCCGGTCGTCTACGGCCCCTACGACTACACCGAACGGTTCAACTACTGGATCGACCGCGTCGAGAACCACGACCGCATCGTCGTTCCCGGTGACGGGACGAACCTCTGGCACCTCGTCTACGTGAAGGACGTGGCCTCGGCACTCCGGACCGTCGCCGAGGAGGGTTCGGCCGGCGAGGCGTACAACGTCGGCGACGGCCACGCGCCCGTCCTCGGCGAGTGGGTCGAGTTACTCGCCGACGCCTGCGAGACAGATGTCGAGACGGTTCACGCGAGCGAGCGGGAACTCGGCGCGGTCGGACTGTCGCTGGACGATTTCCCCATCTATCGGGGGTACCCGCACCTGCTGGAGACGAGCAAGCTTCGGGCGCTGGGCTGGGAGTCGACGCCTCACGAGACGGCGGTGGCGGAGACGGTCGAGGACTACCGCAACTCCGGCCGAACGGGGCGGGACAACGGCCCGGACCGCGAGACGGAAGCGCGCTTACTCGACGTACTGGAGACGGTCCAGTAGGGGGAACGGTTTTTACCTGTCCTCGCACACGTCCGCTATGTTCGAGAAGTCGTCGTGGATTCGCCTGCCGCGAAGCGTCGTCGTCGGTCACGGCGTCCTCGACAGCGCCGTCGAGGTCATCGACGAGTTGTATCTCACCGGACGGCCGCTCATCGTCACCTCGCCGACGCCGGAAGAGTTGGCCGCCGACCGCCTCGTCGAGGCCTTCGAGGCCGCCGGCTTCGACCCCGCGATAGCTATCGTCGAGGAAGCCACCTTCTCAGCCGTCGAAGAGGTCTTGGAGACGGCCGAAGCGGTCGATGCGGGCTTTCTCATCGGGTTGGGCGGCGGCAAGCCAATCGATATCGCGAAGATGGCGGCCGACGAGCGCGGCTGTGGGTTCGTCTCGGTACCGACAGCAGCCAGCCACGACGGCATCGTCTCCGGTCGGGGGTCGGTACCGGACGGCGACAGCCGCCACTCCGTCGCCGCCGACCCACCGCTTGCGGTCATCGCCGACACCGAACTCATCGCCGAGGCGCCGTGGCGGCTGACGACCGCGGGGTGTGCCGACATCATCTCCAACTACACGGCGGTGAAGGACTGGCAGTTGGCCCACCGGCTGAAGAACGTCGAGTACAGCGAGTACGCCGGTGCCCTCTCACAGATGACAGCCGAGATGCTCGTCGAGCAGTCGGGGTCCATCAAACGCGGCTTAGAGGAGTCGGCGTGGGTAGTCGTGAAGGCGCTGGTGTCCTCGGGCGTGGCGATGTCGATTGCGGGTTCCTCGCGGCCCGCCTCTGGTGCCGAACACCTCATCTCCCACCAGTTGGACCGCATCGCACCCGGAGCGGCGCTGCACGGCCACCAGGTCGGCGTCGCCTCCATCGTCACGGAGTACCTCCACAGCGGCGAACGCGGGGAGTGGCACCGCGTCCACGATGCGCTGGCCGGCATCGACGCGCCGACGACCGCCGAGGACCTCGGCATCGACCCCGAGCAGTTCATCGAAGCGATGACGACGGCCCACGAGATTCGGGACCGCTACACCATCTTGGGTGACGGCATCGAGGAGGACGCCGCAATCGAGGCGGCGACGGTCACCGGCGTCCTGTAAGGTTCCGGATTGGACGGGTTTATGAGGCTCCCGAACATCGACCTGTCAATGAGTTCTCCCGATATCTCCGGCGGCGTCTCCGCCTATCTGGACGCGCTCTACGAGCGATACGAGGGGTTCGACGTACAGCAGACGACGGTGTCCGTCGACAGCGAGGAGTTCGACTCGGTCGACACCCGCAGCGACATCGCGGAAGTTCGGGTTCGTGTCGAAGGTGCCGACGGCGTCTTGGCCGTCAGCGGCGACGACGAGTGGGTGACCCCCGGCGGTGTCGTCGAGGCGGGTGGGTCACTGCCGGCGGCGGCACGGGAACTCGTCGAGCGACAGACCGGCGTCGACTGCCGAATCGAGACACTCGAGCGCGTCTCGTTGGTGTGTCTGCAGTGTGACGCCTCCGAGCGAGAGGTGTGGCAACTCTCGGCGCTGTTCGAGGCGAGTGCCGACGGCGACGCCGAAACCACGACACCCGCCGAGGGGGCCGCGTGGCGACAGAGCGTCTCGGAGTCCTCGGCCGCGTTCTAGCGGTCCGTGGCCAGCAGACCGTACCGGACCACGTCGACGCGTTCGCCGTCGACGTAGCCGTGTTTCCGGAAGCGACCCTCCTCGACGAAGCCGTTCTTCTCGAGGACCCGCTGACTCGCCTCGTTGGTCGCGAGGGCGTCCGCACTCAGTTTCTCGAGGCGGCGCTGGTCGAAGGCGTACTCGACGAGCAACGAGACCGCGGCCGTCGCATACCCCTGGCCGTGGGCGTCGGGGTCGACGTAGTAGCCGATCTCGGCGATACCCCAACTCGGGTCGATGCCATTGAGGCCGACGATGCCGACGGGGTCGCCGTCGTCACAGATGAGCAGGTGGACCTCGCCGTCGGCGGTGACGACGTTTTCGTAGAACGCCTGCTCGTCGGCCATCGTCTGGGGGTCGGCGTTGAACAGCGACCGCCAGACGCGTGGGTCGTTGACGAGTCGGTGGAGGAACGGCAGGTCGTCTTCCTCGACCGTGTGGAGGTCGACCGTATCGCCGCGGAGGAAGGCTGGACCGGGCATATTTCCCTCGTGGACGGAGAGTGAATTGAAACTATCGGCAGTATGTTACAGATTAGCACATAACGTCGCCAACCCGACAGCGAAAAGGGGGAGCCACCCACCCATTGGGTATGGGAACGCCGCTGGAGCCACGCGAGGAACAGGTCGTCGAGGTACTCGAGCGACTGTACGAGCAGTACCCCGACCCCGAAATCTCACTCGATTTCTCGAACCGACTTGAGTTGCTCATCGCGGTGATGCTGTCCGCACAGTGTACCGACGAACGCGTCAACAAGGTCACCGCCGACCTCTTCGAAAAGTACGACGGGCCGGAAGCGTACGCCGCGGCCGACCAAGAGGAACTCGCCGAGGACATCAACTCGATCACCTACTACAACAACAAGGCGAAGTACATCCGCTCGGCGTGTGACGACATCGTCGAGAAACACGGCGGCGAGGTTCCCGACACGATGTCGGCGTTGACCGACCTCGCGGGCGTCGGCCGCAAGACGGCCAACGTCGTCCTCCAGCACGGGCACGACCTCACGGAGGGAATCGTCGTCGACACCCACGTCCAGCGCATCTCGCGGCGCCTCGGAATCACGGAGATGCGGTCCCCGGAAAACATCGAGGAGGATTTGATGGGCATCGTCCCCGAGGACGACTGGAAGGAGTACACCCACCTGCTCATCAGCCACGGACGGGAGACCTGCACCGCCCGGAACCCGGACTGTGCCGGCTGTGTGTTGGCCGACATCTGTCCCTCCGAGAAGGGCGACGGCGCCGTCGACCTCGCCGACGGCAGCGAGTGGTGAAAACCGGGGCGCCGACCGTCAGAACACGTACGCCGAGAGATACCGCGTGAAGCCGGTCAGGAAGGCGATGAGCCAACAGCCGACGTAGCCGAAGACGCCGATGCGGAGGCGTCGGCGCCAGAACTCCATGTTGTCGCCGCCGATTTCGTCGAGCAGTACGTCCTCGTCGTACTCGGTGTAGAGGTCGTGTTCGTACTTCGCCCGGAAGATGCGGACGATGCCGGTGAAGCCGAACGCGAGGAACGCGTACGCTTGCAGTCCGAAGAAGGCGTGTGCGGCCGCGAAGCCACCGAACTGTTCGAGCAACCGCGGAAGCATCCAGAACAGAAGCGGCACCGTCGTCAGCGTCAGGCCGGTGAGGATGAACTTCAGGTGGTAGGTGAGGATCCCCCACGTAATCTCCTCGTTGTCTATCATTATCCACGCGCCGTACAGAAAACAGGGGAAACTGGCGGCGACGGAGACGACGACGAGGGTCGCGATTTGTGCGTCCGTGGCCATTGTCGGCGGTAGGGACGGCGACGGTTTGAGTGTGCCGTGTCGTCCGCGGTCGGAAAGCGTAAGCCCTCGACGGCCCAACGTCCCCCAATGGCCGACTCGCGGGACCCGACCGAGGAGGCAGCGGACGCCACGGATTCGGCGTCGACCGACGCCGAGGCCGCCGAATCCGACGGCACAGAGCCGGATGCGGGCGCCGGCGGGACGGAGACGCTCTCGACCGAGGAACTGCGCCGGCAGGTCGAAGAACAGTACGACTTCGATGACTTCGGCCCCGCGGAGATGGCGGAGATGTCCGCCGACGAGTGGGAGGCCGTCTTCGACGCGGACTCGTGGATAACTGGGTCGGAACTGCTCGACCGGGTCGAGGACGAACTCCGGTCGAACGTCGAGCGTCGAGAGGTGTTCGCCGTCGTCGAGCGCGTCGGCGAGGGCGACGACGACCGGGTGGTGGCCTACTCCGACGAGGGGTACGTCATCGTCCGCCCGGACGGGTCGATTCAGGGCACCGGGACGATTCTCCGGGACGTCGAGCCGATGATTGCGCTGTGTGCGATGGAGGAGTACGACGTCCCGGAGGTCGACGACGACGCCGGCCTGCCCCACCCCGATACGGTTCCGGAAGGGAGCGGCGACTTCGGCAACCGAATGTTGCAGGTCGTCGCGGGTGCGACGACGCTGTCGGGGGTCCTGTTCCTCCTCGTGTGGCTCGCGAGCATCGTCGATTTAATCGGCATCGGCTTCGGCGGCGCCATCATCGTGACGCTGGGGTTGTTCTTCCTCGCCATCGGCTTCTTCCTCTTCTTGACGGTGGCGAACGCGCGACTCTCCGACCGGATGCGCTCCGAGCAGTACCGAGACAGACTCCGTGCGGTCGGCGCCGGTTCCGACGAGCGGCCGTCGTTTCTGCCGGAGGAGGCCTTCGAAGCCGGCGGTCGGAAACTCGAGGAGGCGATGGAGCGAATCCACCGGGAGGCCATCGAGGAGGCCGACGAGGGAAGCGAGATTCAGTCGGGAGACAGGTAGGAGGTCCATCGCTCCGCGAGGGGAGGAGAACGCAGAGACAGGCGTTTAGACGCCGCTACAGGGGCCTCTCACGAGGGCGCCATCGGTGGGTTTAAGCACAAACAGTCCTGACCAACAGGTGTATGAAAAGGCGGGACTTCATGCGTGCTGCCGGTGGTGCGTCGGTGGCCGCGACGGCGGCCGCGGGCGCGGCACAGCCAGCCGCAGCCGCAGAGGAAGGAGGCGGCTCGGGCGGCGGCGGCAACCTCGAGCCGGACTTCGGAGCCTATCTCGACGACGCCAATCTGTACGAGTCGGCCGAGGACCTCCGTGACCAAGACGAAGTGACCATCTCCGTCGGCGCCGGCGACGGCCTGGCGTTCGACCCGGCTGCCGTTTGGATTTCGCCGGGAACGACGGTGACGTGGGAGTGGACCGGTGAGGGTGGTGCCCACAACGTCGTCGCCAACGAGGGGCCGGCAGAACTGAACAGCGGCGACCCCGTCGATTCCGGTTCGGAAACCTACGAGTTCGAGTTCACGGAAGACCACGCCGGTATCACGACGTACTACTGCAACCCACACGAAACGTCGGGTATGAAGGGCGGTATCGCCGTCGGCGACGACGTGCCCACCATCGACACCAGCGGGCCGTCGCTGAAGGACCCCTCGCACTTCGGTGTGGACATCCACGAACACTGGGTCGGCGTCAGCGTCATCCTGATGATTACGGTGTCGCTGCTGTTCACGTTCTTCATGCTCAAGTACGGCGAATCGCCACACACGAGCGGAGGTAACTGACCATGTCCGACAACAGTTACGGCGCGATACACCGCTACGAACCGGCGCGTGAGAGCACCGTCGCCGCGATTACCATCGTGTTGCTGTCGGTCATCCAAATCGTCTTCGTCGGCGTGTTCACCTACGGCTTCACCGCCGGGTGGGGCGTCGGCACCTCGACGGGCACGGAAGCCGGCAACGTCCTCCTCGGTCTGCTGCTCGCGGCCATCTTCATCAATCTCGCGTTCATCCTGCTGCTGTACCGCAAGGAGTTCCTCCCGGACGTGATGGTCGTCAAGAAGCGCCGTCGTAAGTGGGAGGACCTCTACATCCGCGAAGAGGACATGTACGGTGAGGAAATCACCGACGGCACGCTGGACAAACTGAAGCGTGCCATCTACCCATACTACAAGAAATAACAATGAGTGACAAGTACCCAAGCGAATCCGGTCGTCGTCGCTTCGTCAAAGGCGTCGTCGGGAGTGCTGCGCTCTCCGGCGTCGGCGTCGGGGGCGCAGCGACAATCGACATCGCCACCCAACCGGGTGGTGGTGGCGGCGGTCCGACGCAGTTCGCCGCCATCCAGCAACTCGGCGGTCCAGCACCCAGAGGGATGCCGTACATCCCACTGGAGCTGGATGAGGAAGGATTCCTGCGTGGCATCTGGCCGGAAGTCGAAACGGTAACTCAGGAGGGTGTCACCTACGATGTCGCCGAGATGGAGTTGGGTGGTCAGACGTACTCTTCGGCGTGGTACCAGTACTGCGGCCGGCAGAACGCCGGAGGCGTCGAACCCAGCGCCGAGTTCGACAACTACTTCCGCGCCATCGGCTCACCGAGTTACGATTGGCAGGCTGATGAACTTGACGAGGGGGACCGCATCCACATCGACGACTTCGAGGGCTACGAGGACTGGGGCAACGGCCTCGGCGACGACGGCGTCGGCAAGCCCGCTGAGGCGACGTGGCGTTCGGAAGGTGTCGAGGGGCAACTGCCCGTGACGCTCATCCGGAGCACGCGAGTCGAGGAGTTGGCCCAAGAGGACTCCCCTGCGGGTAACTGGATCGAGGCCGCCTCGGCCAACGGCGTCATCGCGTACCTCAACGTCTGTACGCACTTCTGCTGTGTCCCGGGCTACAAGGACAGCGAGAGTGCCGCCCAATACGACGCCGAAAACGGCGTCTACTGTCAGTGCCACCAATCCACGTACGACCCCTTCACCCCCGAGTTCGGGACGTTCATCGCGCTCCCGCGACCTGACTAACAACCATGAGCCTAGAACGAAAAGACGAACACGACCACGAAGGGTGGATGGAGACGAAGGACCTCTCTCCCATCGAGGAGGTCTACCTGACCACCCTCATCTGGCTCGACAAACGGCTCCGCATCGTCGACTACCTGGAGCTGCTGGAGGACATGTACTACAAGACGAACCTCCAGATGCCGAAGAGCCACACCGAGCAGTACAACCTCGACAACAAGTTCTGGTACTGGTACCCGCTGTACGCGTTAGGGTCGTTCAGTACCATCGCATACGTGGTAGCAGCCATCACGGGCGCGCTGTTGGGCTTCTACTACGCTCCCTCGACGGCCGCACCGTCGGCGGATGCGGCCACCTCGGTCGCTTACTCGAACGTCCTGTTCATCATGGGCGATTTGAACTTCGGGACGTTCCTGCGGAGCCTCCACCGCTGGTCGGCGCAGGTGATGACCGCCGCAGTCTTCCTGCACATGCTCCGTGTGTACTTCACGGGCGCCTACAAGGAGCCGCGTGAGCTGAACTGGATTATCGGCATCGTCCTCATCTCGCTGACGATGGTGTTCGGGTACACCGGCTACCTGCTGCCGTGGAGCCAGCTGTCGTACTGGGCCGGCCAGATTGGCGTCGAGATGGCGCTGTCGATTCCGCTCATCGGCGACTGGGTCGCACAGCTCATCTTCGGCGGCTTCACGTTGGGTGAAGCGACGCTGCAACGAATGTACATCCTGCACGTCTTCCTGTTGCCGTTCGTGGTGACGCTCGTCATCGCCATCCACATCGGCATCGTTTGGATGCAGGGCATCGCTGAACCGCACTGATACAATGAGCAACGACGAACCCAAAACCGACGGCGGCGAACCGAAGACGGACGGAGGCGGTATCGTCCCGCAGGACGACCAGGCTCCGACGTGGAGCGAACGGAAAGAGCGCACGCAAGGGCTGGCTCGGCTGACCTACGAGTACTTCGAGCGGTCCCGACGGGAGGACGAGGACCTCCGTCGTGCCTCCGATTACGTCGAGCGCGACGTGCTCGCGTTCCCGACGTGGCCCCACGAGATGATTCGCAACCTCGCGATTACGTCGTTCTTCCTCGGAGCGATGTTCTTCATCTCGGCGGCGATTCCGCCGCACATCCCGGGCCCGGCCGACCCCAACTCCACGCCGGCGGTCATCCTGCCGGACTGGTATCTGTACTGGTCGTTCGGCCTACTCAAGCTGACGCCCATCAACCCCGAGCTGTCGCTGCTCGGCGGGCAGAAACTGATGTCGGACCGAACGTACGGCGTGCTCGCGAACCTCGTCGTCGTCGGCGTCATCGCCATCGTTCCGTTCCTGAACAAGGGCAGCGCACGGCGGCCCGTCGAGGAGCCGTTCTGGGCGGCCGTCGGCGTCGGTGGCATAGTCTTCGCGTTCACCATCGCGGTGCTCGCAGTTCAGAACCTCATCACGGACCTGCTCCCGATGACGTCGGGTGAACTGTTCATCCTGACGTTCATGCTCCCGTTCGCGTTCGCCTTCGTCGCCTACTCGGTGCTGAAGACGATGCGCGAGGGGTACATGTTCGAACTCAACCGCCGGTACTACCGGCTCCGCCCGCCGAAGTAACGCGGCTCACCGTCTTTTCGTTCTCTCATGGTTTCAGACGACACTCCCGACGACGACGACAGCGACAGCACTGGCTCCGACGACGACCCTCGCGTCTCCGATGCGGAGGTGGCGGTCGGCGCCTCGGGTCGGGACATCGTGGTGCCGCTGCGGCTGTACAAGACGGTCACCGTCTTCTCGACGCTCATCGCCATCGTCTCGATTCTCGGGGGGTTCGTCCTGCTGGACCGCGGCACCCAGCGTTCGACGGCGAGTCCGGAGGACGTGAACCTACTGCTCGTCGCAATCGGGCTCGCGCTCATCGTCGGCGGGAGCGCAGTGTACGCGTTCTCGACTCGCTTCCGGACGGCGGGAATGGGAAAGTCTAAAGACGACACCGACGAAGATTCGGATAATGGCTGATGAATTCGCGAAAGGACTCGCCATCCTCACGGGCGGGGGGCTCGTCTGGATGGCCATCTCCTCGTGGCTGACGACCGAGAGCTTCGAAGGGACACAGCTCATCGCGGCGCCGCCGGAGGACCCCGGCACGTACGCAGAGTTGGTGTTGCTCCTCCGTGACGTGACCGCCGGGTTCGTCATCATCGGAGTCATCACGTTCTGGTTCCTCATCCCGGCGTTCTACGAACTGCGCGATTACTTCGACGAGCGAAGCGCCGAGGCGTAACGTCGACGCTCCGTCGACAGCAACACGGTGTGACTTTCCTGACGGCAGTTCGATACTGACAGCAGTTGCTCGTCCGTCTGGAACGACTTTCGAAGTGACGCGTGGCGTCGACGGACAGCTCTCGGAATCGCGTTCGGTGGGTCCACCGGTCGGATACGAGCCAGCGTAAAAAGAGACGAGTGCTACGACCGGTCAGACGATGGCGCTCCAGAACGGCCGAACGAGGAAGAACAGCGTCTGGTAGGCGATGTACGCGAGTGCGAAGCCGGAGGCGGCGAGGGAGCCCCACGGCCGTTCGACGTCCCAGTCCTGTCGTGCTTCGACCTTCCGGGATTCGAACTCGAAGACGTCGGCGACGACCATCGCGACGACGAACAGCGAGACGACGAGGCCCGCGTGGCGGTTGACCGTGAGGTAGTAGAACGACCCGACGACGAGCAGGAAGTTCGTCGCGACGCGGAGTGGGTTTCGACTGACGGCGTCGGCGCCGTCTTTGGCTTGTTTTGCGATTCGTCTGTACTCGATGCCTCGGCCGAGAACGTTGAGGAGGATGAGCGCCAGCAGCACGTACCCGATGACCGGCGCGAGATACGTATCGACCGGGCCGAACAGCGTAACCGATGGGTCCATACGTTGGCGTCGGCACGGAGCCCATTAATGTGTTTCCAAATCCCGGGCGCTATCGTTCCCGGTCGACGACGAACTCGGCGAACGACCGGAGCTTCCGTTCCGCCCCGTCTTCAAGATCCACATCGTCGAGGTGGGCCTGCGACTCCGCCGAAAGGTCTTCGGCGACGCCGCGTGCGTACTCGACGCTTCCAGCGGATTCGAGGATGTCGATGGCCTCCATGACCTCCTCGTCGGTGTTCTCTTCGGCCCACAGCAATTCCTCGAGGCGTGCCACCTCCTCTGCGGGCGCGTTGTCGGCGGCGTGGATGACCATCAGGGTCTTCTTTCCTTCGCGGATGTCGTTGCCGACACCCTTTCCGAAGGAGCCGCCTTCCTCCATCGCGTGTTCGATGTCGAGTACGTCGTCGGCTATCTGGAAGGCGACGGCCATGTCCTCGGCATAGTTCGCGACGGCGTCCTCGGCGTCGGGGTTCTCGGTGACGATGGCGGCCAACCGGGCGACGATGCGCCCGAGACAGCCGGTCTTACAGGCACACATTTCGAGGTACTCGGGTTCGCTGATGCGGACCTCCTTCTCGTTGTGCCAGCAGATGTCCATTCCCTGTCCGAGATGTGTCCGATTGAGTTCGAAGGTTAACATCTCGTAGGCGGCCAGTCGTGTTTCGGCCGGAAGGTCGGCCGGATTCCGTGTGATGACCTTCAGCGGGAGGAAGTACATCGCGTTGCCGGCGTTGAGCGCCACGTCCATCCCGTGGGTGTGGTGGAGTGCGGGACTGCCCCGGCGGTGGGTCGCGCCGTCCTCGACGTCGTCGACGATGATTGTTCCGTTGTGCAACACTTCGGGGATAGTGGCGTACTCGAGGAACTCCTCGGGGTTCTCGTCGAAGGCATCGACGAACAACAGAAAGAGGACGGCCCGCCAGCGCTTGCCGCCGCGGTCCAGCAGGTCCCAAATGGGGTCGGCGAGGGCGCGCTGAATCGCCGTCGGGTCGTAGGCGAACGTGGCCTCGCCGAAGAACTCCGTGAGGTACGCCTCGTCGACCTCGCGGGGGAGCAGCGACTCGATGGTCTCGTCGACTACCGGCCGCCACTCGTCGAGTACGCTACGCATATCTCCCCCGTTGCGGTGGCGGGACAAAAACCCTCCCGTGCGCCGGTCGCGGACGGGGCCTTTTTGCCCTCCCCGGCCGTCCCTTCGGGCAGATGAGTCAGCGCGTCGGTGTCGTCGGTGACGAGGCGTTCGCGGCGGCCGTCGAAGGAGCCGGCGGTGACCCGGTCGTCGGGGCGGCGAGTGACCTCGACGGAATCGAGGTCGCCGTCGCGGACGGCGAAGCCGCGGTCGTCGACCTGTTGCGGGCGGCGGTCGACGTTCCCGTCCTCCCGGTTGACGCGGGAAGCGGCGTTCGCTCGGTTCCTTCGTCGGACCTCGAATCGGCGCTCGAACGCGTTCTCGAGGGCGCCTATCGGACTGAACGCCACCCGGTCGTCTCCGCCCAGCGTGCCTTCAACGGCGTCCGCGCGCTGTTCGACGTGATGCTCGTGGCCGCCGAACCGGCTCGCATCTCGGAGTTCTCGGTTCGATGCGGCGGAGAGAGCGTCGCCAGGTTCCGGGCCGACGGCGTCGTCGCCTCGACGCCCGCCGGAAGCGTCGGCTACAACAGCGCCGCGGGCGGCCCGGTGGTCGCGACCGGAACCGACGTGGTGTCCGTCGTTCCGCTCGCTCCTTTCGCCACCGACGCCGACCAGTGGGTGTTGCCGCTGGAGGAGGTGACGCTCTCCGTCGAGCGAGACGAGACCCCGGTCGAACTGCTGGCCGACGGCCGAACCGAGCGCACCGTCGCCGCAGGCGAACCCGTCACGCTGTCGACGACCGACGCCTTCGAGACGGTGGTCGTTCCCGAGTCGGTGCGGTTCTTTTGAGCGGCGGAATCTGACCGCTTAAATCGCTCGCGCCCCGAGTCGGAACCATGACGGACGACTTCGACGACGACCTGCTCGTCGCACTCACCGAAGCGCGGGGCGTCCCGGGCTACGAAGACCGCGTGCGCGCGCTCGTTCGCGAGGAACTCGAACCGCGCGTCGACCGGATTCGCTCCGACGCGATGGGCAACCTCGTCGGCAGCGTCGGGTCGGGAGAGTACGACGTGGTCGTGGCGGCCCACATGGACGAAATCGGCTTCATGGTTCGTCACGTCGACGACGACGGCTTCCTCGAACTCGACGCCCTCGGCGGGTGGGACCCCAGAATCCTCCGCGCCCAACGGGTCACCGTCCACACCGACGACGGCGACGTTCCCGGCCTCATCGGGTCGGCACCGCCCCACACGTTGTCCGAGGAGGAGCGCGAAAAACAGCCCGACGTCGACGACGTCCACGTCGACTTGGGGCTCGACGCCGAGGCCGTCTCCGAGCGCGTCTCCGTCGGCGACCTCGTGACCGTCGACCAGACCACCGAACGCGTCGGCGAGTTCGTCACCGGCAAGGCGCTCGACAACCGCGTGTCCGTCTTCGCCATGCTCGAGGCGGCCAAACGGCTCGAGAACCCGGACGTGACCGTCCACTTCGCGGCGACGACACAGGAGGAGGTCGGCCTCCGGGGTGCGGAGGCGCTCGGCGTCGACCTCGACCCCGACCTCGTCGTCGCCCTCGATACGACTGTCGCCAACGACGTTCCCGGTTTCGAACCGGGCGAGCAGGTGACGCGACTCGGGGAGGGCGCCGGCATCAAACTCAAAGACGGCAGCGTCATCACGAACCACAAGGTCCACCGTCGGCTCCGCGCGGTGGCCGAAGACGGCGACATCGACCACCAGTTCGAGGTGTTGCCGGCCGGCGGTACCGACACGGGCGGCCTCCAGCGGACCTCAGGGGCGACGCCTGCGGGCGCCATCTCCGTGCCCACGCGGTACCTCCATACGCCGACCGAGAGCGTCCACGTCGACGACGTAGACGCAGTCGTCGACCTCCTCGTCGCGTTCCTCGACAGCGAGGACGGGAGCCACGACTACACGCTGTAACTGGTTAATTGGGCGTACTCGCGCAGCATCCGCGAGGGCGGCGAAGCCGCCCGATGCGGTTCACGCCGCGCGAACGGAATGAGCGCGGCGGCAAGGCGGGTGACCGTAGGGAACCCGCCGCTGCTTTTTCATCGACGTTCGGAAGACGCCGATGGCGTCTTCCGAGCCCATCAGAAATCTCCGATTTCTGAGGGCGTTTTTGCCGGGTCGGCTGCGCCGACCCGTGCAAAAAGGTCGGCGCGAATGAACAGATTCAGTACGGGGTGGTGGCAAAAGGTCGGTATGAGCACGAACGACATGAGCCGTCGTGGGTTCATGACGGCAGCGGCGGGGACGGCCACCGCTGCTGCCGCCGCGGGGACGGCTGCCGCACAGACGGAGGTTCCCGAGTTCAGCGGGTATCTCAGCGAAGCGAACCTCTACTCGGAGGACGGCGTTCAGGACGCCCGCGGACAGGAGGAACTGACGATTAGCGTCGGCGCGGGCGACAACGGGCTGGCGTTCGAACCCGCGACGGTGTGGATTTCGCCCGGAACGACGATAACGTGGGAGTGGACCGGCGAGGGCGGCGCCCACAACGTCAACACCAACGAGGGCGAAGCCGAACTCGACAGCGGGTCCGCGGTCGCCGAGGAAGGGACGACCTACGAGTACGAGTTCACCGAGGACGACGCCGGTATCACCGAGTACCGCTGTATTCCCCACGAACCGCAAGGCATGCGAGGTGGCATCGCGGTCGGTGACGACGTCCCGACCATCGAAGTCGGCGGCGGCAGCGAAGGGCCGGCTATCATCATCCCCGACAGCGCGCTGGCACTGACCGTCGCGACGTTTATCGGGCTGGCGACGACGCTCGGTCTCGGGTACTTCTTCATGAAGTACGGCGGCGACTACGACGAATAACGGACGCTCACGGCGAAATGCGGCGTTTTCAGGACGTTTCGATTTCTAGTTCCACGTCCCGACGCTTCCCTTCGAGGTCGGCGACGATGCGTCTGACGACGCGTTCGGCCTCCGACTTCACTTTCGGCGTTATCTTGTCGACGACCCAGTCCAGCGAGACGAACCGCGGGAGGTTCAACGCGTTTCCGTTGGCGGAATCCGGCGCGTATCTGATGCGCATCGTCACCTCCGTTCCCTCTCCGCTTGCGTGGGGTTCGACGAGCCACTGACCGACGGCGTCGATGTCCTTGATGATGCGCCAGTCGATGCGGTTCGGTGGGTCCACGTCGGTGACGCGGGAGCGGGCGGTGTAGTTGAGTTTCCACCACGAGAAGTCGAGTTCGTACTCGGTTCCTGGTTCGCCGTCACCGAACTGCCTGACGCCGGTGAGGTGTTCGGAGTACTCCGCGTAGCTCCGAAAGCCGAGCAGGAAGTCGTAGACCTCTTCTGGCGGGAGATAGACGACGGTCGTGACCTCGACAGTGTCCACACCTCTCGTTAGGGTGGCGATGTGGTAAGCGTTGGCCCGACTACAGGCGGTCGGCGACGGTTTCGACCGCCTCGATGCCGTGGACTTCGCCGCCGAGTCGCGGCACGAGCGTCAACGGTAGTTCGAAGCGCTCGCGGGCCTCCTCGATGCGCTTCTGTTGGCTCTCGTGGGTGTCCTGACAGAGGTCACAGCCGGGTGTCGGGTCCTCGATGACCTTGTTGACGATGGCCCGACTCGCCGGGATGTCGTAGCGCTCTAACTCCGCGAGCAGGCGCTCGGTCTCCAACACCGCCATCGTCTCGGGGATGAGCACGACGCGGAATTCCGTCCGCTCGGGGTCACGCAACACCGCCGCGACGCGCTCCATGCGGTCCTGTAACTCTTCGAGGTCGATGTCGGCCTCGGTGTCGGTGTCGTCGTCATCGTCCTCGCCCGACCCCACGAAACTCCGAACGGAGTCGGCGAGACTCGACACCTGCGAGCGGACCGAGATGAGTTTCCCCATCGCCGAACTCATCACGTCGGGGAGTTTGAGCAGCCGGAGGGTGTGACCCGTCGGCGCGGTGTCGAAGACGATGTACTCGTAGCGGGGGTCGTCCATGTAATCCAGAAAGAGGTCCAACGCGGCGGCTTCGTCGGTTCCCGGCGCGACGCCGGCTTCGAGGACGTCGTCGACGTCGCTTTGGTCCAGAGAGATGCCGAGGTCTTCGAGTTCTTCGAGTGCGGCGCCGACCTGTCCGCGGTACTGGCCGATGCGGTCCTCGGGGTCGATTTCGACGCCCCAGAGGTCGACATCATCGCGGATTCGCGTCGGTTCGTCGTCGACCGGGGCGTCGAAAACGTCCGAAAGCGAGTGTGCGGGGTCCGTCGAGACGACGAGCGTCGAGTGTCCCTTGCGGGCGTACTTCAACGCGGTCGCGGCCGCACAGGTGGTCTTGCCGACGCCGCCTTTCCCGCCGTAGAGTACGTACTGCGTCACGTGCGCTTGTACGGCGCCGTCGGCTTAAACCGTCCCCCGGTCCGAACCGGGGCGTTTGTAGGGAGTGGGAGAAAACGGCCGAGCATGAGCGAAGACGATACCCCCCGCGTCGCCGTCATCGGCGGCGGCGTCACCGGACTGACCGCAGGAACCTTTCTCGCACGAGCGGGATTCGACACCGTCGTCGTCGACCACGGCGAATCCCTCCTTCGCCGGAACGCCCACCTCGAAAACGTCCCCGGGTTTCCGGCCGGCGTCAACTCTCGGCTGTTCCTCGAGTTGCTCGAAGCCCAGGCGGGCCGCAACGGCTGTCTGTTCGAACAGGGACTCGTGACGAACCTCGAACCGGACGGGGAGGCGTTCCAGCTCCGCGTCGAGGGTGACGAGGAGTTCGACCTCCGGGCCGACTACGTCCTCGTGGCGTCGTGGGCCGACACCGACTATCTCGAGGCCATCGACGGCGTCGGACTCACCAAACGCGGCTCGAAGACGTACGTCGACATCGACGACGACGGCCGGACAGGCGTCGACGGGCTGTATGCGGCCGGTCGCATTGCCGAGAAGGCCCACCAAACCGTCGTCTGTGCGGGCCACGGCGCCGACGTGGCGCTGACGCTCGTCGACGACTCCGAAGTGCCGTACTACCACGACTGGGTCGCCCCGGAGGGGTACTTCACCGAACGGGGCCGGGAGGTGCCGCCGGGGTGTGAGGAAATCGACGAAGAAGAGCGCCGCCGCCGCGAGCGGGAGTCGATGGAGGTGATGGTCGAGGCGTTCGAAGACCACCACCCCGACGAACCGACGATGCATCCGAGCGTCGTCGAGAAGCGCCGCGAAGACGGGGCGTAACGAACTCAGTACTCGAAGTCGGTGTCGATGTCCCGACCGGTTTCGGTCATCTCGACGGCGGCCTCGCTGTACTGGAGTACTTTCTGCATGTCGCCTTCGATATCGAACTCCCCGGACATCATGCCGTCGACGGGGCCGAGTTCGCCCTGGAACAGCCGAACCCAGTTGGAGTAGGGACCGCGGAAGACGAAGCCGTAGTCCTCCTCTTCGGGGTCGGTCACCTCGTAGGCGTCCGTACACTCGCCGTTCTCCAAGCCGAGGAAGAAGTACACCTCATCGCCGTCGTAGGCGTCGTCGGGTTCGACGACGAAGAGGAAATCGCCGTTGAAGCCATCGCCCCAGCCATCGCTTGCGGCGTCGTAGTCGTCGTTGTCGTTGAGCAACTCGCCGTACTCTGAAATCCAGGCGTCTCCGTCGCTTGGGAACTGAATCGCCATACATGTCGTGGAACTCCACAACGGATTGGCTGTTCTCCCGTGCATGCGGCGTGGGTTTAAGCCTCGTGGGAGGAAGTGTCACGATTCGGGCCGTGACGCCCGATGACGGCACGATGGTTTTTATTCGGGGGCGTCGAACGTCCGCCGATGCTCGATGGTGTCAACGTCGCGCTCGGGGTGTCGGGTTCCATCGCGGCGGTGAAGACGGTCGAACTGGCCCACGAACTCCGACGACAGGGCGCCGACGTGCGTGCGGTGATGACCGACGCGGCGACCGGTATCATTCACCCGTGGGCCCTGGAGTTCGCCACCGACAACCCGGTCGTCACCGAAATTACGGGGTCGGTCGAACACGTCGAGTTGGGCGGCTACGACGGGTGGGCCGACGTGTTATTGTTGGCGCCGTCGACGGCCAACACCATCGGAAAGGTCGCGAGCGCCGTCGACGATACACCAGTGACCACGACCGCGACGACGGCCCTCGGTGCTAACCTCCCCGTCGTCGTCGCCCCGGCGATGCACGCGCCGATGTACGACCACCCCGGCGTACTCGACGCCATCGAGACGCTGGAGTCGTGGGGCGTCGAGTTCGTCGACCCGCGACTCGAAGAGGGGAAAGCCAAGATTGCGGCCGAGGAGTCGATAGTCCTCGAGGTGGCGCGTTCGACGAGCGACCGGTCGCTCGCCGGGAAACACGTCGTCATCACGAGCGGTGCGACGAGCGAGTCCATCGACCCGGTTCGGGTGCTGTCGAACCGGTCGTCGGGACGGACCGGTCGGGCAGTCGCGAAGGCCTGCTACGTCCGCGGTGCCGACGTGACCGTGGTCCACGACGGTCCGGACCTACCGTACGCCGACGTAATCGAGGTCGAAAGCGCCGCCGAAATGCTCGATGGCGTCCGCTCGGTCGTCGACGATGCCGACGCGCTCGTCTCGGCGGCCGCAATCAGCGACTACACCGTCGAGGCGGCGCCCGAGAAGATACGCTCCGGTCAACAGTTGTCGCTCGACCTCGAACCGACGCCGAAACTCATCGATACGATTCGCGCCGACTACCCGGAGCTACCCATCGTCGGGTTCAAAGTCGAAACGTCGGGCGACGACGACGCCCTCGTTGAGAAGGCCCGCGAGACGTTCGAACGGGCCGACCTCGACTTCGTCGTCGGCAACGACGCGAGCGTGATGGGAGAGGACACCAGCCGAATCCTGCTGGTCCGGCCGGATTCGGTCGCGAGCCACCGAGGCAGCAAGACCGAAATCGGCGGGCACGTTGCCGATGCGCTCGCGGCCGAGTTGACTGAGTGAGCGGTGCCCGAACGAGGACTTTTGCAGGTCGGTGGTGAACGCGCAAGCGTGTTCGACGACCGCGCGCAGAACGAGGTGACCGGAATGGTCGTCATCGTCGGCTTAGCGGTTATTCTGTCGCTGTTCTTCGGATTCGTCGTCTTCCAGAACTTCACGACGCCCGGCGACGACGTTCCGAAGGTCGCCTTCGAATACACCCACGACGAGGCGGCCGAGGAGCTCACAATCGCCCACAACGCCGGTGATGCCTTCGCCGCCGACGAGGTGTTCGTCCTCGTCCGTGACGCCAACGGGAGCGTCACCGGTACTCGGGTGTGGGGTGGCTCCGGAACGGTCAGTTCGGGTGATTCAATCACCGTCGACGGGGTCGAACGCGGTGCGAGCGTTCGCATCGTCTGGGTAGCGGGCGCCGGCGAACGCACCTACGTCATCGGTCGGTGGGGCGGGTCGAGTTCGTAGTCGCTCGGAGTTTTTATACCGGCAGGACCGCTTGGGGGTATCGATGCGCTCGGACCGAGCCGTCGTCGTCGCCACCGTTGCCGTCGTCATCGGCGTGACCGTGGCGTCGGGGCCCCTCGTCGGCGTCTCGCTGACCGACGAGCAGTCGTTCGCTCCGGGGTCCGGAACCGCGAACGTCACCGTCGAGACGGTTCCCGACACCGCGACGCTCACGCAGTCGAACTACGGCTCCGGCCCCTACACCCTCCGTCTCGACCCTGCTCGGATTCGCGTCTCGTCGGTGTCTGGCCAACCGACGGTCGCCTACGAACTCGCTGTCGACGGGTTGAACCACTCCCGAACGAGCGTGACGTTCCTCGACGATGGCTACGAGGGCCGCTACGACCTCGCCTTTTCGGCCTCCACGATAGCGCCCGACCGAGTCGACGAAACGCGATACGACGGGACGGTTCGGGTCTACGTCTACGACGAGCGGAGTGACCGTCTGCTGGTCGAACGCGACATCTCCATCGAGGTGAAACGGTGAACCGACGGATTCGACGACTCGGTCATGCCGTTTTCGGCGACCGATGCGGCGTCGTACTCTTCCTCGCGACGCTTTCGGTGTACGCCGTCTACTGGCGAATCGGTATCGTCATCACCGACAGCTACACAGTCGCGAACGCCCTCGTTGCGGTCGCTGACGGCCACCTGTATCTCGACGACGCCGTCTACGGAGCCGGCCTGGAGACGCCCGGAACCGGGACGGTCGACGGACGGCTGTACGGCCGCAACTACGGGCAGGTGTTTCTCGCCGTGCCGTTCCTGTTGTTCGTGGAGGCGATGGCCGCCGTCGCCGACCTCCGGGTCGCACTGGCGGCCGTCTGGGCGCTCCTCGTCGTCGGCCTCGCTCGCTTGGTCGGCCGGGAACTCGACCGCCCGAAGTACGCGGCCTACGTCGGAAGCGCTCTCGCTCTGACGGGCTTTGCCGCTGCCATCGCCGGCACGACGACCATCGACGCCGACCGCCACTACCTCATCGCACTCCAGATGCAGACGATGGTCGCTGCCGCACTCGTCGGTGTCGTCTGCTATCGCCTCCTCGCGCGAGTCTACGACCGCCGAATCGGCTTCGCCGGTGGGGTCGCCGCGAGCTTGGCGACGCCCGTCGGCTTCTGGGCACAGTTCCCGAAGCGCCACGTCCTCGTCACGCTGTGTGTCGTCGCTTCGATGTACCTCCTGTATCGGAGTCGCGAGGGCGACGCCGTCGACGTTCGGTTTCGCGCCGCCGCCTACGTACCGGTCGGCGTCGCGGCGTGGGTTAGTGCCGCCGAAGGAGTGATTCTCCTCCTCGCGTTGCTCGCAGTGGACGTGCCGACGGCCGGTCGAGACCTCCGGTCGCTCGTGACTGCCGGGGCGACGTGTGTCGTCTCCGTCGTCCCGATGTTCGTGACGAACTATCTCATCAGCGGCAACGCCGCACAACCCCCAAGGGTGCTCAGCGCCGGCGGCGACGGGAGTCTCGCCGGTGACAACTCGGGGTCCTCGTCTGGGACGGAAGCGACTCCACAATCGTCTGGGACGGAAGCGACTCCACAACCGGGCTCGGAGACCCTCGACACGTTCATCGGGGCTACCGAGGTCGTTCTCCGACTGTTCGACTCCGGTATCGAGACACTCGTCGGCGAATCCGGTCGGCTGTATCACACCTTCGTTCGAGGTGGCTACATCGCCGACGTTGCGGCCCGTGACGCCGGTGAAGCGATTCGGCTCGCCTTTCTCGAAGCGATGCCGCTGGCGGCGGCGTTGCTCGCGGTCCCTATCATCGCGGTTCGGACGGATTTCGGCGCTCGCCTCCGCTCGGCTCTGGAGAACCGCCGACTCTCGGCGCTGGGTACCGTCGATGCCTTCGTCGCGGTCTATGCGACGGCGCTGACGCTGGTCTATCTGCCGCGGCTCCCGCTCCATGCGACCATCACTGTCCGATATCTCCTCGCGCTGTTCCCTATCGCGGTGTACGCCCTGGTACGGATGGGGTCCGTCAGGCGTGTCCTCGCGGAGCGACTCTATTTGGCTGTCTTCACCTACGCCTCGGGCGTCCTCATCGGCGGTCAACTGCTCGTCGTCTACCTGTGGGTCGTCGATGCGACGCGGGGGGAGGCAGTCCAGACTCACGCCCTCGTCGGACTTGGCACCGCAGCGTTGCTCGCCGGGTGGACGCTCTTCGACACCACCGGCCGCCGTGCGGACCGCTTCGGCGCCGTCGCACTCGGGCTGGCGGCCGCCTCGGGCACCGTCTTCCTACTTTTGGCGGGACTGTGGCACTTCGCCTTCGTCGGCGGACGGGCACTTCCCTTCGGGTAAGTCACTATCGTCAACTTTTACCGCTCGCTTCCTGTACGCCGGACATGGATCAGCTTCAGCAGTCGCTGCTGGAGGCGCCGATTATCGAAAAGGACGGCTACCACTACTTCGTCCACCCGATAAGCGACGGCGTCCCAATGCTCGAACCGAGCCTCCTGCGCGAGATCGTCATCAAAATCATCCGTAAAGCGCAACTCGAAGACGTCGACAAAATCGTCACGCCCGCGGCGATGGGTATCCACATCTCGACGGCCGTCTCGTTGATGACCGACATCCCGCTCGTCGTCATCCGAAAGCGGGAGTACGGACTCGACGGCGAGACACCGTTGTTCCAAGAAACCGGCTACTCCGAGAACCAGATGTTCATCAACGACGTCGAATCGGGCGATAACGTCCTCGTTCTCGACGACGTGCTCTCGACGGGCGGCACCCTCACCGCCATCTGCGGCGCCCTCGAAGATATCGGCGCCGACATCGTCGACGTGGTCGCCGTCATCAAGAAGGTCGGCGGCGAGAACAAACTCGAAGACTCCCCCTACACCGCCAAGACGCTCATCAACGTCGACGTCATTGACGGCGAGGTCGTCATCGTCGACGAAGACGGCGACTTCTAAAACACCCACTTTTTACGAGGAGGGGTTTCCTCGCTCCCTTCGGTCGCTGCGGGAACCCCACCTCGCAAAAACTTGGGGAAAAAACGACCCGGCGGCTCGGCCTCCGGCCTCGCCGCCGGTGAAACGCCTCGCTACGCTCGGCGTATGCTACGCTTGTGGTTAATATCACACCGTAGAGCGGTCAGTAGACGTACGCACTTACCGCAGGGAATTATTGTAATTCATGGGGGCCACATGCGGTCTGCCTGACCCGAATTGTGACCCCTCCCCACTCGCTGGGAATATATTTTCGCGCCCGGGGCACACAGGTCACATCCACCACGATGATGAGTTCCCCATCTGCTGGCTTTTGTCCCATCGAACATCGCCATGGATGACCGTCTACAGCGTGCCAAAGCGCATCTTGAATTGTATCAGCCCGATCCCAGTGTTCGTCTTCAGTAGCCGCCTCAGTCTCGTAATCGGGGAGGGCATCACGGATTTCGGAAGCCGAGTTCGCATCTTCCGGCACTGATGAGACGCATCCCGATACTGTGTTCGATGCGATTTCAACGCAGCCGGAAAGACAGACCAAGCCCCCTCCAATCGCCCCCAATACAGTCCGCCGACGGAGAGCCATAGCTATCTCTCCGTCAACGTATATGTTAAATCCTGTGACAGAATCAATCGCAAATGAAGGCCATACCCTCCTGATTTCGGACTACTACCCTTGAAAAGCCATTTTAACCTGTACTGACTGGTTAAGAACACATCACGAGCATCCGTGAGCGCCGCGGGCGCGAGCGGCTCCACCACGCCAACCGTAGGGAGGCGCGGGACCAAGGCCCGACTGCAAGGAGGGGCGCAGTGTCTTTTTCATCGAAGTGGTTCGAGAGTCGCCAGAGGTGACTCTCGTTATCCAGCGAATCGCCGCTGGCGATTCGCACGGATTTTTGCCGCTCGCCGCAGGCAACCGTGCAAAAAGTTCAGAGAAGATAGCGGGAGGTAGATTTGAACTACCGATCTCCGGGTTATGAGCCCGGCGGAATCTCCTGGCTATCCCATCCCGCTACATCCTCGTACTTGGGTCCGACCATTAAGGGTTGTGATGTGCGTGCCGTCTGTGGAATCCTACCGCGAGTCGTGGACCCGCCAGGTGATGAGACTCTCGGCGACGTAGTTCAGCGTCATCCCCACACCGATGCCGATGACGTTCGCGACGGTCGGCCAGAGGTTTGCCCCGCCGACGACGAGTCGAACGTCGGTCCACGAGGTGAGGAGATACAGGACGCCGAAGGCCACCGAGAGGCCGCCGAGGCGGACGGCGTGGGACTTCCCGTAGCGTCGTAACAGCGACCGGAGGCCGCTGTCGCCCTCGTCGGCGAACGTCCAGCGGTCGTTGAGGAGGAACATCAGCGTGATGGACGCCTCGGCGCCGACGGCCTTGCCGGCCAGCGGCGGGGCCGTCACTCCTGCGATGACGCCGGAGGTCAGCAGGGCGACGATGACGGTTTCGAGTCCTGCCCCGGCGACGCCGACGGAGACGAACTGGCCGATTCGCTCGGCCGCGACGAGGGCGCGAAGCCGGTCTTGGATACGCTGGACCAGCCCGTACTCTTCGTCCGCCGTGTTCGTCTCGTCGTCTGCGGTGTCGGACTCCGCCGTCGTCATTACTGGCCGTGTCCCCCTCGACCGTCGTTCGGACGGTCGACGAGCGCTGTCTCGTCCCGTGTCGCGGCAATCGCGTCGTGGAGCCTACTGTCCTGAATCCGTTTCGAGCGGTGCCGTGCGGTCAACAGCGCGGCCCCGAGGTCGACGGCAGTCGAAAGCGGGTCGACGGTCGACCCTGGTTTGTCCTCCCACTCGATCGGGACCTCCTCGACTTCTAATCCGAGCGCGGCGGCCATCGCGAGCAGTTCCACGTCCCACGCGAAGCCGGGTTCGTAGAGGTGGCTGCGGACCGTCTCCCACGCCTCTGCGGTGATGGCTTTCGCGCCACACTGGTAGTCGTAGAGGTCGGCATCGAGCAATCGGCGGGCCAGCCACGCGAACCCGTCGCCGAGATAGCGCCGGGCGAGGGTCTGGTGACTGGTAACCGTCGAATCGGGGTGGCGTCGTGACCCTGCAGCCACGTCCGCATCGTCGAGTGTATCGACGACGCGACGCAGTTCGACGGCGGCAGTGCTTCCGTCTGCATCCGCGAATGCGAGGCGGTCCGTTTCGAGGGACTCGAACCCGGCGGTGATGGCGGCACCCTTGCCACGTCGGTACGGTACCGCGTTGGTTTCGAGGATGGGGATGTCGAACCCGGCGATGTCATCCACCACGTCCGGTTGCGGGTCGTCGATTTCGACCCGTAGCACGTCGGGCTGGAGCTCCTCGGCAACCGCACGGAGGTACGCTTCGAGGCGGCGGCGGTCGGGGCGGAAGGCGGGGACGACGACCCCGAGCGTTGACATACCTCTCTCTCTCGCCCGGGCGATGAAAAACCGTTCGGCTCGTCCGGATCCGGACTCCACAAGAGGTATAGGGGCCCACGTCCGCCGTATGGGTGATGGAGTACGGGCTCGTCGCGCTCTGGCTCGTGATGTATCTCGCCGTCGGTCTCGCCGCCCTGCCGCTGTCCGGGGCACTGTTTTCCCGGTTTCACGACGGCGGTGCCGCGTTCGCGATTCCGGTCGGTCTCGCGACCGTCGCCGTCGTCGGCTACCTCGTCGGACAGGTCGCTTTCGGGTGGCCGGCGCTTCTGATAGCGCTCGCAGTTCTCGTCCTCGCAAGCACCTTCCTCCGGGACTACGCCGAGGTAGACGAGCGTGCGTTCGCCGAGGCCGCCGCCGTGTTCGCAGTCGCGTTCTGCTTCGTCGTCGCGATTCGGTCGGTTTCACCTGCCATCGCCCCGCTGCCGCTGTCGACCGGCGAGAAGTTCCTCGATTTCGGACTGCTTCGGACGCTGCTTCAGGCGGGAGCGCTCCCGCCGGAGGACATGTGGTTCGCCGGCGAGTCGGTGCGGTACTACTACGGCGGCCACATGCTCGCCGCGCTGTTGACGCTGTTCACCGGAACCGCGCCCCGGTTCGCCTACAACCTCGCGTTGGCGGGATTTTATGCGTCGCTCGTCACCGGCGCCTACGGGTTGGCTGGGGCTATTGCGGCGAACCACGACGCCCCACGCCGGCTCGCGGCGGGTCTCGGCGCGTTCTTCGTCGGCGTCGCCGGCAACCTCGAAACGACGGGCCGGATGTTGGTGTGGCTCCTCCCGGATTCAGCCGTCGTCGCGGTCACGGACATCGCCGGCGATTCGGACCTCCTGTCGTGGACGCCGAGTGACTTCTCCTACTGGAATTCGAGTCGCGTCATCGACGGGACGATAAACGAGTTCCCGCTGTTCGCGTGGCTCAACGGCGACTTACACGCCCACATGATGAGCACGCCGTTCCTGCTTCTCGTTGCGGCGCTGTGTTACAGTTACTGGCAGACGCCCGAAACTGAACGGACGGGCCGTCGGCTCCGATTGGCCGCTGTCGTCCCCGTCGCCGGGCTGCTCGCGATTGTCAACACGTGGTCGTTCCCCACCGCAGGCGGGCTGGTTCTTTTGACCGTCGCGTTCGCGCCAGCCGACCCGGCGACACTGTTGCCGTCTCCGGTGGCTGCTCGGCTTCCGACCCGGTCGGGTCTCGCCGAAGAGTTCCGACGGGACGGCCTCGCACTCGCCGTCGCCGCGATGGCGCTCCTGCTTGCTGGCCTTCTGGTGTTGCCGTTCTGGCTCGGCAGTGCCTCCTCTCGTGGGGTCGGACTGTTCCCACCACGAAGCGGACTCGGGCCGCTGTTGCTCGTCAACGGCGGGTTCCTGCTCGTCTTCGCACCGTATCTCGCCGGGCGGCTTTCGAAGCCCTTCGAGGGGCTTCCGGCCGACAGGACCGTCGCCGTCGTCGGCGGAGCCGCACTCCTCGCTTTCGGCGTCTGGCTCGCCGGGTTCGCCGCCCTCGCACTGTTCGGGCCACTGCTGGCGGTCGCGTGGCTGTTGCTCCGACGCCGGGCCGACGTGGGCTTCGAGACGCTGCTGATGCTCGCCGGCTTCGGACTCGTCCTCATCGTCGAGTTCGCCTACGTCGTCGAACCGCAGTATCAGGGGTCGAACCTCGAACGCCTCAACACGGTGTTCAAGACGTACATGCAAGTGTGGGTACTGTGGGCGCCCGCCGCTGGGGTCGCACTCGCTCGACTGCTCGACCCGAGTGAGGCGCTACCCTCGATCGACAGTTCGGCTTGGCGAACTGCGGGCGTCGCCGTCGCCTGCGTCGTTCTCCTGACGACGGGGCTGTATGCGGGGTTCGCCGTTCCCTCACACTTCGAGGGCGAACCGGTCGGCGCCGATAGCCCGACGCTGGACGGCACCGCCTACACGCACACCGTCTTCCCCGAGGAGGCCGAGGCAATCGAGTGGCTCGACGCCCGGGAGGGGCAACCGACCATCGTCACCGCGGCACCGGGCGGGTACTGGTGGCGGCCCGAGGAGGGCGACGGTGCCTCCGCGCCGGCGAGTCTCACCGGCAATCCGACGGTACTGGGGTGGTTCCACGAAGAACAGTACCGCGGCGAAGCGGCCTACGAGAAGCGACTCGGAGACGTGACGACGATTTACGAGGGGTCGACTGACGAACAGACCGAGTTACTCGACCGCTACGAGGTCGAGTACGTCTACGTCGGTCCTGCCGAGCGCGCCCGCTACGACGTGACAATCGAGGAGCATCCGGCACTGGAAGCCGCCTTCCAGCGCGGTGACGTAGTCGTCTACGAGGTTCGGCGCTGACGTGCGGATATCGAACAGGCGGCGTCGTATCCGGCGGCCGGCCGCACGGTATCCAAGCGGCCGCCGGTGACTGCACGGGGCATACGCCGCCTGGCTGCGTGTTCGTATATAAAGGGTGGGTCGAGTGGGTCGACTCAGGCGGTCGCGGGATCGCCCTTCGCCTTGATGACCTCGACAGCGTCGGCGTCGACGTTGTCCACGTCGAGGTGCATCGGGACGAAGTTCCGTTTGGCGAAGTCCTCGCGTTCGTCCTCCTTGCCGATGGTACACCACAGCTGGACGCGGTCGGGGCCGTGCCACTCGCCCTGTCGGGAGATGCCGAAGCAGACGTACTCCTCGCCGTCGTAGTCGATGACGGCGCCCTTCCGAATGCCGGGGTCCCCGCGGATGATGAGCCGCTTCATGCGCGGGCCTTCGTGAGAGTTCGGGTTAAGCGCTTCGAAGGCCCTACGCCGGCCACCCGATGGCGGCCGTTCGGCCGCAAAACCAAACCCGTTTTAACCCACGACGCGTTAGCCGTCGATAACTATGGAAATGCCACGCCGGTTCAACACGTACTGTCCGCACTGCAACACCCACCACGAACACGAGGTGGAGAAGGTCCGAACGGGCCGCTCCTCGGGAACGAAGTGGGACGCCCGCCGCACTCGACGCGGGAAGGCCGTCATCGGTAACGCCGGGCGGTTCTCGAAGGTCCCCGGTGGCGACAAGCCCACCAAGAAGACGGACCTCAAGTACCGCTGCAGCGATTGTGGCAAGGCCCACCTCCGTGAAGGATGGCGTGCCGGTCGACTCACCTTCCAGGAGTAAACGATGGCAGGAAACTTCTTCCGCGTCCAATGTGGGGACTGTGAGAACGAGCAGATAGTGTTCGGCAAGGCCGCAAGCACCGTCACGTGTGCGGTGTGTGGCTCGACGCTCGCGACGCCGACCGGCGGCGAGGCCGACATCCTCGGCGAGGTCGTCGAGACCGTCGAAGCGCGATAGACGGCAACCGGCGGGCGAACGGTGCTTTTATTCTCGTCAGACGGGTAGCGGAGGGTATGAAATACAGTGGCTGGCCTACGCCGGGAGAACTCGTCGTCGGACGCGTCGACGAGATCGAGGATTTCGGCGTGTTCGTCGACCTCGAAGAGTACGAAGACAAACGGGGGCTGGTCCACGTCAGCGAGGTCGCCTCCGGGTGGATCAAGAACGTCCGCGACCACGTCAACGAGGACCAACTCGTCGTCTGTAAGGTACTGGAGGTCGACGAAGACGCCCAACAGGTCGACCTCTCGATCAAGGACGTCAACGACCACCAACGCTCCGAGAAGGTCCAAGAGTGGAAGAGCGAACAGAAGGCCGACAAGTGGATGGAACTGGCCTTCGGCGAGGACGTCGAAGACGAGACGTTCCGCGACATCGCGAACGAGCTCATCGACGTTCACGGGTCGCTGTACGCCGGCTTCGAACAGGCCGCCATCCACGGCCCCGAGGCCCTCGAGGGCACCGACCTCTCCGAGGAGGAACTCGAGGCCATCGTCGAGACGGCCCGCGAGAACGTCTCCGTCCCCTACGTCACCGTGACGGGCTACGTCGACCTCGAAGCCCCCGGAACCGACGGCGTCGAGGACGTTCGCGAGGCGCTGAAAGCCGCCGAGGGCAACGGTGAAGTCCCCGACGAGGTCGAACTCGACGTGACTTACGTCGGTGCGCCGGAGTACCGCATCAAAGTGAAGGCGCCGAACTACAAGA
Organism: Natronomonas gomsonensis; assembly: GCF_013391635.1. GTDB lineage: Archaea > Halobacteriota > Halobacteria > Halobacteriales > Haloarculaceae > Natronomonas > Natronomonas gomsonensis_A. Next base: position 1,471,086 of record NZ_JACAWU010000001.1, read on the forward strand.
CCGCCGAGACGCAACTGGAGGAAAGCGCCGCGCGGGCCAGCGAGGCCATCGAGGCCGTCGGCGGCACCGGGGAGTTCCACCGCGAGCGCCGTACCGACGAGGAGTAGATGAAAGCCGACATCCGGGTGTGTTCGGCCTGGGAGACCGAACACGACCGGCCGGTGTACACGCTCGGAGAGCAGTGCCCGGAGTGTGGTGCCGACGCCGAAAACAGCGCGCCGGCCCCGTTCTCGCCGGAGGACCCCTACGGGGAGTACCGGCGGCGGGCACGGCGCCGGCGTTCCTGACGCGCCGACTATCGCCGCGTTCTTAAGTCGGTGGACCGCCAGTGAGTCGCATGGACGAGTTCGATATCGAGCGACCTGCCGACCCCGATTTGGACGATCCGGTGTTGATAGAGGGCCTGCCGGGCGTCGGCCACGTCGGCAAACTCGCCGCCGAACACTTACTCGAGGAGTTCGACGCCGAGTTGGTGCGCCGGGTGTACTCCGAGCACTTCCCGCCGCAGGTGACCGTCGAGGACGGCAAGACGACGCTGGCGTGTGCGGAGGTCCACGCCATCCGCGACGCCGGCCACGACATGCTGGTGTTGACCGGTGACCACCAGGCGGGCGACGGTCCCGGCCACTACCGCCTCGCCGACACCTTCCTCGACGTGGCTGGCGCCTTCGAGACCGACCGCATCTTCGCGCTGGGCGGCGTTCCCACCGGCGAGTTGGTCGACGAACCGGACGTGGTCGGTGCGGCGACGACCGACGAGTTCATCGCGGACCTCGAAGACGTCGGCGTCGAGTTCCGGGAAGACGAACCTGCCGGCGGCATCGTCGGTATCTCCGGACTCCTCCTCGGGTTGGGCGAGCGCCGCGGCTACGAGGCCGCCTGCCTGATGGGCGAGACGAGCGGCTATCTCGTCGACCCCAAGAGTGCCCGTGCCGTGTTGGAAGTGCTGCAGGACGCCGTCGGCTTCGACATCGGCTACGACTCCCTCGAAGAGCGCGCCGAGGAGATGGAAGAGGTGGTAAAGCGCATCCGGCAGATGGAACAGGGCGCCGCTCCGAGCGACGAGGACCTCCGGTACATCGGCTGATTCCTCGCCACGATAACCGCACGGTTTGCCGAATCCCAACACGCTCTTATGGGATTCGCTCCTACAATGGGTGTGGTCGTCGAATCGCTACTCGGATTGCCGCGATGGCTCCTCCTCGGCGTGTCCGTCGGTGCGCTCGTGAGCCTCGCCGTCGCGGCGACGTTCGTCGTCGCTTCCCGGGTGTTCCCGGACGGCAACGAGAGCCGGTCGACGTGGCCCTCCAGCGAGGGCCGCCGTCGCGCCGAAATTCGACGCTATCTCGACGCTATCGGCGAGCGCTTCGCCGAAGATACGCGTGCCCACGGTGAATCGGTCGCTTTCTATCTTCCCCACCGAGACGTGGCCGTCACGTTCGACGCACGGACGTTCTACGCCTTAGAACACACCTCGACGTACGCCATCCTCATGGAACACGAGATGCCCGGTATCGCACTCGGCAACCGACTGCCGTTCGAGACGCCCGACGTGGAGTTCGGCGACACCGGCCGCGGTTCCGGACGCCGCTCGCGACGCCCGAACCGGAGCGTCGACCCGGCGGAGACTGCCTACGCCGTCCTCGGCCTTCCGAGTGGAGCCAGCGAGGATGCAGTCCAGCAAGCCTACCGCCGCCGCGTCAAGGAAGTCCACCCCGACCAGGGCGGTGACGAGGCCGAGTTCAAACGAGTCCGTGAGGCGTACGACACCGCCAGGCAACACGCCTCCTCGTGACCCGAGTTCCCATCACGGAGACGGTCGTCGAACAACTCCGTGAAGTACTGGATTCGGGGCGACTGGATGACCCCCACAACTGGATGGCCGCGCAGTTCGCCGCACAGGACCTCGGCCACGAGGAACTGGCGACGTTCATTTACGACGCCGACGCCGCGACGTACTACGAGGCCGTCGAGCGGGCACAGAGCGACACGCAGTAGATTCTACACGTCGTCGACTTCGTAGGCCAACCCGGCGTCACGAAGCGCGTCGGTGACTCGTCCGGCGAGGTCAGTGGTGGCGACGACGACCACGTCGAGGCCACGGCCTGCGGCGTCTGCGGCGACTTCGCCGGCAGCGAACGTCACGTCGGCGTCGACGCCGGAATCCCGGAGGGCGGCGACGGCCTCGACGCCGGCGGCGGCGACCACGTCGGCGGCGTCGGCGGCCGCTCGAAGCGACTCCGACCCTGCCGGCGCCGACGAGCGAATGGGTGCGACCTGAAACACCGTCACCTCGCCGGGTTCGAGGTCGATGATGCCGGCGAAGCCGGTGACGCCGACGACTTCGCCCTCACTCGCGTCGGTCGTGGCGACGCCGGTGGCGGGCCCCTCTTCGCCGGGGTCGGCGTGGAGGAGGCCGTCTCGGATGAAAAGCGATACTGCGTCGCCGGATTCGATGTCGGCGGTGGCGAGGGCGGCGTCCTCCTGCATGCTCCCGAGGACGTCCTCGGTAACGTGGTCGGCGAAGCGGCGCACGTCGGAGGCCTGCTGGAACAGCCAGTCGACGCCCTGTTTGGTGACGCGGTACCGCGAGCGGGCCTCCTTCTCGACGAACCCCTCGTCGACGAGTTCGCGGATGTACTCCGAGACGGCCTGACTCGTCACGCCGACGGCGTCTGCGATTTCCCCCTGATTGACCGCCGGCTGGCGGTCCGCTATCTCGACGAGGACGCGGAACTTCGTCGCCGAGCGCTTGTTGTCGAGGACATCGACCATACCGGTCCCTCGTGACGATTATTTATAAACCCCGGCGACACAGACGCCGTCGTCGCGGTTCCCGCCAGCGCTTTGCCGCCGCCGACCGTACGGCCGACATGGAGTTCGAGCCGTGTGACAGAGCGGTGTACCTGCCGGCCGCCGACGCGCTCGTCTGTGCGGACCTCCACGTCGGCCGCGCCGCCACCTCGAACGTCGAGTGGGGGCTCGGAGAGCACGCACACGCGACCCTCATCGGGCGCTTCGAGGCGCTCCTCGAGCGGTTCTCGCCGACGGAAGCCGTGTTAGCAGGCGACGTACTCCACGCCTTCGATAGCCTCCCGCGAGGCGCCGCCGAGACGGTTCGAGAACTACAGGGCGTGGCGGAGGCGGCCGAGACCCGACTCCTCGCCACACCGGGTAACCACGACACGATGCTCGAAGAACTGTGGGACGGCCCGACAGCCGGGGAGTACCGCCTCGGCCGCGTCGTCGTCACCCACGGCCACGAACGCCCGGAAACGGACGCCGACTGCTACGTCGTCGGCCACGACCACCCGACCATCGAAATCGAGGGCCAGCGACGGCCCTGTTACTTGTACGGGCCCGAGCAGTACGGCGATGCGGACGTGTTGATGCTGCCGTCGTTCAGTCGGTTGCCGGCCGGGGTCGCCGTCAACGGAATGACCGCGAGGGAGTTCCAGTCGCCGCTGGTCACCGACGCCGACGGACTCCGTCCCGTCGTCCGCGACGAAGACGCCGACGAAACCCACGAGTTCCCGCCGCTCGGGAAGTTCCGCCGACTGCTGTAGTCAGTCGTGGTCCGCGAGGACGGCGTCTGCAGCCCACTTTCCGCTCTCGAGTGCCCCTTGAATCGACGACCAGCGGGTGTAGTCCCCGGCGAGATACACCGGTCCCTCGGGGGCATCGATGGCGGGAAGCGACGAGCGAAACCCCGGCAGTTGGGCGAACTGGGCGAACTCGATTCGGTCGACGGCGACGGCTTCGAGTTCGCCGAAGTGGTTCTCGGGGTACCAGGAATCGAGTGCCTCACGGACAGTCTCGACGAGTTCCTCGTCGCTTTCCTCCTGTTCGCCGAGGAACGTCGCGCTGAGGAGGTCACGGCCCTCGGGTGCGTACTCCGGGGCGGCGGCTGACATCGGTGCGACCGTGTTCGGCCGGTCGTCTTCGGCGTTGAGCAGGATGCGTGACTCGGTGTCGAGCGTCTGGTGATCGGGCACCGAACAGTGGACGGTGACGCAGGCTTTCGCCTCCGTCGGCGTCTCGACGCTCGTCAGGTCACCGGCCGATTTCGGGTCCGTGGCGACGACGACGGCGTCGGGTGAGCGGTGTTCGTCGTTCATCTCGACACTCACGCGGTCCTCGTCGGCATCTATTCGGCTCACTGCGTCTTGGGTTTCGATAGCCGCACCCGCTGCCTCCGCCCGCTGGCGGAGTTGCGCCGGTATCGCGCCCATCCCGGCCGCGGGAACGACGGTCTCGCCCTCCGAGAGCGCCTTGAACGTGTACTCGAAGACGTGACTCGACGTCGACAGCGAGCGGTCCAGCGTGATGCCGCCGTAGAAGGGCGCAGCGAAGCTCTCGACGAACGCCTTCGAGAAGCCCTGTGCTGCGAGGTACTCCCGGATCGAGGTGTCGTCGCCGTCGAACAGCGTCTCCCACTCGCGACGCTTCAACTCCCGCTGGAGGCGAAACAGGCGGAGTTTGTCGCCCGTCCGAACGTCGCGGTTCAACAGCGTCGGCACCGCCGCGCTCGGTTGGCCGAGCGGGTCCGACAGCGTCGAGCGGTGGTTCGGCCGGGCGATGGTCGCACCGGGGGCGAAGCGGCGGCAGTCGAGGGCGTCGAGGTCGAGTTCTCGGCGGGCGGCGGGGTAGGCGGAGAACAGCACCTGAAAGCCGCGGTCCAGCGTGAACCCGTCGACGGTCCGTGAGCGGACGCGGCCGCCGACCTCCTCGCGTTCCTCGAACAGTTCGACTTCGGCGCCCGCCTCCGCGAGGCGTCGGGCGGCGACCAGTCCGGCGAGTCCGCCACCGGCGACGACGACGTGCATACCTCCGGGTTCGGTCGGCCACCTCAAACGCCTTTCCGTCCGGACGCCGCGAGCGAGGACGGGTCCGTCTGACCGGGAAGGACAGGGCTTTGCCACCGCCGTCCCAACCTCGCGTATGACGAGTTTCGAGGGCTTTCGCTGTACCGACTGCGGGGAGACGGCCGACGACGAGGCCCCCACCAGATGTCCGGCTTGCGGCGGGACGCTCGATGCGACGTACGACTACGACGCCACCGAACTGAGTCGGGAGACGCTCACGGACCGGTCGGGCGCGTGGGCGGCCCGCGAGCTGTTCCCGGTCGTCCCCGAGGGGATGGGCGAGGGGGCGACGCCGCTGGTCGAGGCGCCGCGGCTGGCCGAGGAGTTGGGCGTCGAATCCGTCTACATCAAAAACGAGGCGCACAACCCGACGGGGACGGTGACCGACCGCGGCCTCGCCGTCGTCGCCGAGGCCGCCCGCCGGGCCGACGCAGATACGCTCGCCCTGCCGACGACGGGCAACGGCGGCCAGTCGGCGGCCGCCTACGCCGCCCGCGCCGGCCTGCTCTCGCGGGTGTTCGTCCCCAGCCGTGCGAACTTCATCAACAAGGCGATGATAAACGTCCACGGCGGCGACATGCGCGTCGTCGAGGGCCGCTTCGACGACGCCCGCGAGACCTACGAGCGCGAACGCGAGGAACTGCCCGCGGCCGACGAGGAGGAGTGGTTCCCCGCCGCCGCCTTCGACTCGCCGTTCCGCCACGAGGGGATGAAATCGGTGTATCACGAACTCGCCGCGGACCTCGAGTGGACCGCTCCGGACGCCGTCGTCGTGCCGGTCGGCCACGGGGCCGCTGTCTCGGGGCTCTGGAAGGGTGCCCGGGAGTTCGACGACCTCGGCCTCGTCGATGGCACGCCACGTCTGTACGCGGCCCAACCGGACGGCTGTGCGCCCGTCGTCGAGGCCGTCGAAAGCGGCGACGACCCCGAGCCGTGGGAGTACCCCGACACCGTCGTCGGGAGCCTCGAAGTGCCCGACCCTGCCGGCGGACTGCCCGCCGTCGAGGCCGTCCGCGCAAGCGGCGGGTCGGGCGTCGCCGTCGACGACGAGGACCTGCTGGACAGCGCGGCGACGGTCGCCCAACACGAGGGACTGGAGGTCAGCGTCGCCTGCGGAGCGGCCGCCGCGGGGGCGTGGGACCTCGCCGACGCCGGCGCCTTCGATTCCGACGACACCGTCGTCCTCCTCAACACGGGAACCGGAAACAAAGACGCCGACATCGTCCGGAGTCGGCTGATGGGCCGCGGGATGTAGGCGCTCGCTGGCGTCTGCGGTGCGAGCAGTCGCGACCCGTGTCACGAACTCTCATCACGCCACGCTTTTATTTAGCGGCGTGATACTGCAGGGAGATGACCCTCCTCTCGACGCTTTCGGCAGGCGTGTTGTTCGGGTTGGCGTTGGCGGCACCGCCGGGGCCGATGAACGCCGTCATCGCCGAGGAATCCGTCCTCCGGGGGTGGACCGCCGGATTCCGTGCCGGACTGGGCGCGATGACCGCCGACGCGGTCTTCCTCGGGTTGGCACTGCTCGGCGTCGTCGCTGCCATCGAGGAGATGCCGACGCTACAATCGATCATGGTCGGGGTCGGTGGGCTGTTGATGCTGTATTTCGCCTACGGCGCCGCCCGCGGCGCACAGGAGAGCTTTCGGGCCGCCGAGACGCCCGGCGACGAGGACAGTCGCGGCTTCTCGAAGGCGTTCGTTCTCGCGTTGACGAACCCCTATCAGATACTGTTCTGGGTCACGGCGGGAACGGCGCTTCTGACGCCCGGCACCGTCGACGTGCTGTCGTACGCTAGCGAGGCGCTCGCTGGCCTCGTCGTCGTCGAGACGGGCAGCCCGGTCTTACTCGTCGGACTGTTCGGCGGTATCGGCGTCTGGATAACCGGCTTTCCCGCGACGCTGACGGCCGCTCGACAGCGGATGGAGTCGCTGGCGCCGGCTATCGCCTACGGGAGTGCGGTCGTCCTCGCGGGGTTCGGCGTGTACTTCCTCGCCGACGCCCTCCTCTTATAAGAGGTCGGCGTCGGTATCCGGTGGCTCCATCTCGGCGATTTCGCCTTCGAGCCACTCCTTGAACCACCGAACGCGCTTGATGCGCTGGTGGGCGATGCTCTCCGCGGTGTCCGACCGGACCCGGGAGATGGCGTCCTCGCCGCGCTCGAGGACGCGTCCGACCATCTCGTTTGCGTCCATGTGAGTCCGGGCCTCGTAGCCCATCCGAAGCAACATCAGCGTCGTCCCGTTGGCGCCGACCTTGTCGAGGAGGTCGGCTTCCATGAGACATTGGGTCTCCAGCGGCACGTTCTCGAGGTCACCCTCGTAGGAGTGAGTCTCGACGGCGTCACACACCTGTTCGATGAACGATTCTGGGTAGTCGGTCCGCGAGCGGAGGTACTCGCGGGCGACGCGGGCGCCCGCCTCGGCGTGGACGTCCTGGTCGGCTTCGAGTTTCGCGATGTCGTGAAACAGCGACGCAACGCGGGTCACGTCGACGTTTGCCCCTTCCTTTTCGGCGATTTCGATTGCGAGTTCGGTCACGTTGAGGATGTGGTTGTACCGGTACTCCGCGGAGTGCCACGGGTACCACCGCATCCGTCCGCCCTCGTCTTCGCCCTCGACGCTCGCCGCGAGGTAATCGTGGACGAACTGCTTCATCTCCTCGAACTCGTCATCGGAGACGGGCGATTCCCTGATTTCAACACCCATGTATCCCCCTCCGAACGAAAGAGTCGAATGCGTCGGTCATCTTGCCCGAAAAAAGGCAGGTTCGACTCTTTAGGCTTACGACAATGTCACAGCGTGTCGAGGGGTGAGGGAAACGGTGTCGAGACCCCCGATGTGCTTATACGACCGAACCGCCTTTCTCGAACTGTATGATGCTGCCGACACACGCGCTCGTCGGGCTCGCGCTCGCGGCGCCGCTTGCGGTGTACGCCCCTGAGTTGGCGCCAGCGGCGCTTCTCGGCGGGCTCCTCGGCGGAATCTTCCCCGACCTCGATTTGTATTCGGGTCACCGGAAGACGCTGCACTACCCGACGCTGTACCCGATTGCGGCGGTGCCTGCAGCCCTCGCGGCGTTCGTCTGGACGGGGCCGCTTTCGGTCGCAATCGCCCTGTTCCTGTTGGGCGCGGCACTCCACTGTCGGATGGACGTGTACGGTGGGGGCCTCGAACTCCGGCCGTGGGAGGGAACCTCCGAGCGGGCGGTGTACGACCACACTCGCAAGGAGTGGCTCGCACCCCGTCGGGCGGTCGCCTACGACGGTTCGCCCGGCGACCTCGCGCTGTCGGCCGCGGTCGGCGTGCCGCTTTTCGTCGTTCTCGACGGCACTTTCGCGTGGGCTGTCGCCGCCGCGCTCGGGGTTGCAGCGGCGTACGTTACGCTACGGCGCCGGCTCGCCGACCTCGCGCCGAGAGTGTTCCGGTACGTTCCCGAACCGTTCGCGGCCTACGTACCCGAGCGCTACGCGATGGAGTGACGCTTCGCTCGGAATCGGCTTTTCGTCCCGCTACCCGAACCGCCAGTGAACATCCGTGCAACGTTTAGCGGCGGCGTTCGGTTTTATGGCACCGCGGGTCGTACCTCGCGTGTATGGAGGTACGCGAAGCAACGGCAGACGACGGCCCGACGATACGGTCTCTCGCGCTCCGGTCGATGGAAGCGTCGTACTCGCTGAGTCCGAGCACCATCGAGGGAGCGATTCGACAGTGGTACGGTGTCGACAAATTCGCCGAGAAACTCGAGGACGACGAGGTACAGCTCCTCATCGCCGAGGAGGACGGCGAACCGGTGGCGTTCTCCGAGAGCGTCCTCGTCGACAGTCGCGGCGACATCCACTGGCTCCACGTCGCCGCGATGTACCGTGGACAGGGAATCGGACACGCCCTCTACGAGGAGACCCGCCAGCGCCTCGAAGACGCCGGCGCCGAGACCATCCGCGGACTCGTCCTCGCGGACAACACCGAGGGTAACCGATTCTGGGAGAAACGCGGACTCACGAAAGTCGGGGAGGGAAGCGTCGAAATCGACGGCACCGCCTTCATCGAGAACATCTACGTCGACCACGAGGGCTCGGAAATCCAGCCCATCGTCGTCGACGACCGAGAACTGTACGTCGACCGAAGCGACTCCGACCGCGGCTCGAAAGGCGCCTTCTACACCGTCTACACCGAGGAGGACCGGGAGAACAAGTACGGGTACTACTGCGGTTCCTGTGAGTCACTCGTCACGTCGATGGACTCGATGGGGCGACTGGAGTGTGACTCCTGTGGCAACCAGCTGAAACCGACTCGCTGGGACGCCGCCTACATGTAATCGGGCGGCTCGATTTTACAATCCGAGCTCTCGGCCCAACACGAGGTGTTGGATTTCGCTCGTTCCCTCGCCGATTTCCATGAGCTTCGCGTCCCGGTAGAAGCGCTGGGGCGCGAAGTCCGTGGTGTAGCCGTAGCCGCCGTGGACCTGCACGGCGTCTTCGGCGATTTCACGGCATATCTCGGAGGCGTCGAGTTTCGCGAGCGAGGAGATGCGCGTCACGTCCTCGCCGTTGTCGTACATCGTCGCGGCCTTGTGGGTGAGCAGTCGCGCCCGCTCGATTTTCCGGTCCATCGAGACGACCATGTCACGAACGGCGTCGAACTTCGAGATGGGACTGCCGAACTGTTCGCGTTCGGTGGCGTACTGCCGGGCGGCTTCGAAGGCGCCGACGCCGAGGCCCGTCGACAGTGCGGCGATGGAGATGCGACCGCCGTCCAGGGTCTTCTTGGTCTGTTTCCACCCCTCACCCTCCTCGCCCAGCAGGCGCTCTTCGGGAACCCGAACGTCGTCGAGTTGGATTTCACACGTCGGTGAGGCGTTCAAGCCCATCTTGTCCCACACCGTCGACACCTCGAAGCCGTCGTCGTTCTCGGGGTCGACGATGAACGTCGAGATACCGTCGTAGCCCGCGCCGGGTTCGGTGACGGCCTTCACGAGGACGCTGTTTGCGACGCTGGCGTTCGTGATGAACTGTTTGGTGCCGTTGATGACGTACTCGTCGCCGTCCTTCTCGGCCATCGTGTCCATGTCCGATGCGTCGCTTCCGGAGGAGGGTTCGGTGAGTGCCCACGACCCCATGCCCTCGCCTTCCGCCAGCGGCCGAGCCCATTTCTCCTTCTGTTCTTCGGTTCCGAACTTGACGATGGGCATCAGTCCGAGGGAGGTGTGGGCGACGTACGAGAGGCCGACAGACCCGGAGACGCGGCCGAGTTCCTCGGCGACGACGGCATACATGAGGTAGTCGCCGCCCGCACCGCCGTACTCCTCGGGGACGGGGACGCCCATCAAATCGAGGTCCGCCAGTTCTTCGAATATCTCCTCGGGGAAGCGGTGTTCGTCCTCGATGTCCTGTGCGATGGGTTCGAGCTCCGCCTCACAGAAGTCGCGGACGACTTCCTGAATCATCCGGTGTTCGTCAGGCAGTGTGAAGTCCATACACACACCTTCGACGGCGCAAAAATAAACGTGCCGCCACGAGCAACCCTCTCACGTCGATTCGGTCGGAACTCGGCGGGGCGAAATCATTTATGCCGCTCGCCGCCGTACCGACTGTGGATGGCATTCCGACGACTCCTCAAGGCGACCGTCCCGGATTCGGCGTTGGAAGCCGTCGCCGAGGAGGTGGCGACCCGCTACGGGGAGTCGTCGTCGGAGTACGAGTCACTGGAGGCCGACAACTGGCTGTCGGTCCCCCTCGTCGTCAACGAGCAGTGGTTCGTGAAGGTCATCGCCGACCAACACACCCTGCTTCACGGCCTGCTGACGACCGGCCGGAACCTCGGTGCGCTCTCCTCGGGCACCGAGGGATTCTTCGAGCGCTTCTCGACGCCCTACGAGATGGCCGAACACGAACTGGAGTCGACGAGTCGGATGCACGAACTCGGCATCAACGCACCCGTTCCCATCGAGGCGTTCGAACACGACGGTTTCGGCGTCCTCGTTTTGGAGTATCTCCCGTCGTTTCGGACGCTCGACGAACTGCCGCCGGCGGAGGCGGAGTCGTTCGCGCCCGAACTGTTCGAGAACCTCTCGCGGATGCACGAGGCGGGCCTCGCCCACGGCGATTTACGCGAAGAGAACGTCCTCGTGGCGCCCGACGACGACGGCGAGGAGGCGCTGTACTTCATCGACGCGACCCGGGTTCGGGAGGGCGCAATCGAGGACGCGACGGCCTACGACCTCGCGTGTGCGCTGGCGTCGCTGGCACCACACATCGGCGCGACGGTGACCGTCGAGGCGGCCAGCGAATTCTACTCGGCGGAGCAACTGCTGGCCGCTCGGGAGTTCCTCGACTTCGTGAAGATGCGGCCCGACCACGACTTCGACGGCGCGCTCGTCAAGGGCGAAATCGAGAAGTTGGCCGCCTGACGTGGCTCACTCCTCGTCGTCTTCGAGCGCCTCGTCGATGAACTCGTGGGCGTCTTCGAGTATCTCTCGGGGGCCGTCCTGTGTGATGGTGTTGATGGCCTGCTCGTAGTCGCGCCACTGCAGGTCGCGGTGCTCCGAGGACAACTCCGCCGACGCCTCGTATGACTTGGCGACGAACAGGTGGACCGTCTTGTGGATGGTGTTGCCGTTCGCTTCGAACACGTAGTCGTAATCTTCTCGGAAGCCGTCTAACAGCCGGAAATCCTCGATTCCGGCCTCCTCTTTCACTTCGCGGATGGCGGTCTGCTGGAGCTCTTCCTCGCCCTCGACGCCGCCTTTGGGGAACTCCCAATCGCCGGGCCGGGACTTGAGCAGCAGGTACTCGCGCCGGCCACGCGTATCGCGAAAGAGGATGGCTCCCGCGCTCGTGGCCTCTATCATTACTCCGGGGTAGTCGGTCATTACGTAAAGGAATATCGGAGCCTCGACGGTGTCACGTCCCAACAGCGACCGTAGACTCCACCTCCGTCCACTGCGAACCGATAGATGCGTTTTTGAGTGTCGAGCGTGCAGTAGGCTACATGCCCTTCGTCACCACCCTGACGCTCCAAAGCGGGGACCGAGACGTCCTCGAACGCGTCGCCGGGGACATCAAGGAGCGTGCGGAACGCAAGGGCGTCGAGTTGCGTGGGCCACACGCCGAGTCGCCCGACGACCGCTCGGTGCCGCAGTCGAAGCGTCTCGACGCCGACGCCGCGGCCTTCGGCTCGTGGCGCTACACGATTTACACGCGAACGATGGAGATCGTTGGCCACGACGAGTTCGCCCGCAACACGGCCGGTCAGGAGTTCCCGGCCGGCGTCCACATCGACGTCGACGTCGAGCGCGTCTCCGCCCCCGGCTCCCGTTAGGCTAACTCGGTGAACCGAATCGACTGGTTCCCTATCCGAACGTCCAGCGTCGACTGTGCGTCAGGCCGATACCAGTCGTAGCTGTCGGTCGGTCCCTCGTCAGTCGAGATTCGAACGCGCAGCGGCGCGTCCGGGACGGAGCCGGCTTCGAGGCTGAAGGCGCCACCCTCCGCGCTGAGCGTCGTCCGCTCGACGAGTATCTGTTCGAGGTCGCTCGTCGCCGGCGTGTTCGTGGTTTCGGTCCCGTTTTCGCCGTCGCTCGGCTCGGGTAGTTCGTAGATGCGGAGCGTCACGCGAAGCTCCATGTCGGACTCGTTGGTGACGAAAAGCGGTGTCGACGTTCGCCGCGACCCGGGGTCGCCACAGCCGGCCAATCCGGCGGTGACGGCGACGCCGACTGCGGTCATCGCCCGCCGACGTGACACGTCCATACCCGACGTAGCCGCCGGGAATCCAAGAGGGTGTCGCGTCCCGTCGGCGGGGCAATCGCGGAGGCTTATACTCGCGGGGACCCACGTCCGGGTATGAGCACTGACCGCCGCAGTCGTCTGGTCGCGTTGCGTCGCGAACTCCACCGCCATCCCGAACCCGCATGGAAGGAGTTCTGGACGACAGCCCGCATCGTCGAGGAACTGCGCTCCGTCGGCGTCGACGAACTGCACGTCGGTCGCGACGCCCTCGGCGAAGACCGCCTCTCGGTACCCGACGAGACGGAACTCGCCGAGTGGGTCGACCGTGCCCGCGAGGCCGGCGCCGACCCCGACCTGCTTGAGTCGATGGCCGGCGGCTGGACCGGCTGTGTCGCCATCATCGAACAGGGCGAGGGTCCCGTCGTCGGGTTGCGCGTCGACATCGACGGCCTCCCGCGTGAGGAGTCGACCGACGACGACCACCACCCCGCACGCGAGGGGTTCCGCTCGGAAACCGGGGCGATGCACGCCTGCGGCCACGACGCCCACGCCACCATCGGTATCGGTGTCATCGAGGCCATCAAGGAAAGCGACTTCTCGGGGACGCTGAAGGTGTTCTTCCAGCCAGCCGAGGAGGTCATCGGCGGCGGCAAGCCGATGTCGGAATCCGGCCACCTCGACGACGTGGCGTACCTCTTTGCGCTCCACATCGGCCTCGACTTCCCGACCGGCGAGGTCGTCGCCGGCATCGGCGACATGCTCGCAGTCACGCAGTTCTACACGGAGTTCAGCGGCTATCCGGGCCACGCCGGCGCACGCCCCGAGGAGGGGCGCAACGCAGTGCAGGCGATGGCGACGGCCGTCCAGAACCTCTACGGGATTCCCCGCCACAGCGAGGGCGCCTCGCGGGTCAACGCCGGCCGGGTCGGCGGCGGCACGGCGACGAACATCATTCCCGAGGAGGCGTTCGTCCACGGCGAGGTCCGCGGCGAGACGACCGAAATCCGGGATTACACCTTCGACCGCGCCGAGAAGGTCTTCGAGGGCGCGGCGACCTCCCACGATTGTGAAGTCGACATCGAAATCGAAGGGGAGGCCCCATCGGCCGAGAGCGACGAGGCGCTCGTCGACGTCGTTCACTCGGTGTCGTCGACACACCCCCAGGTGACACAGCCGACTCGTCGTGGCTCCCTCGGCGGCAGCGAGGACGCGACCTTCCTCATGCAGTACGTCCAGGACAACGGCGGGCTCGCCACCTACGTCGGTATCGGAACCGACCACCCCGGTGGCCACCACACCGCCACGTTCGACGTAGACGAGGATTCCTTAGAAATCGGCGTCGACGTTCTGAACGAGGCCATCGAGTCCGTCAGTCACGAGCGACCGTAGAACCGTTCATCCGGATTGTTGTAGTCCTGTACCGATCAGCGCCGACTCGTCTGGCGCTGACCGGTACATCGTTACAACAATCCGTATCAGTGGTCGTCCTCGCGCCACTTGTGGTCGCACTCGACGCAGGTGAAAAAGCGGGTCTCGGACTCGTCGGCGGCGCGAATCTGTTTCATCTCGTAGCGAGCGCGATCGTGGCCACATTTTGGGCAATTGACCTTCGTCGTCGGGCCGATTTCGGCGTCGTCGACTTCGGACATGTCGACCGGGCCGCTGTCGGTGTCTTGGCCCTCCGTCGTCGTCATGCTCGCTTCGTTTTCGGTGTCGCGGTCCTTCTCGAAGCCGCAGGACTGACACACCCACGTGTCGTCCTCGCTGTGCATCATCGAACCGCACTCGTCGCAGAACTCCATATCCGTGTGTGACGGTACGGGCCGTATTTAAACGGCGGGGTTCAAGCGTCTCCCTCGGATTGGCCGGGTTCGCCGAGCGCTTCCTCCGGGAGGTGACCGAACAGCTCGTCGCGCAACTCGGCGGCGGAGTCGAACGCCTCACTCGGCACGTCGGCGACGAGGCCGCCGAGGTTCGTCTCGCCGTCGGCGTACTCCAGTGTCACGTCGTCTAGTTCGGTCGTGGCCGATTCACGGGACACCGGATACGACAACGCCTCCAGCGGTTCGTCGATGTGGCTCAGTTTGACAGTTCGTGTCATGGGTACACTCCGGTCGCTGTGGGCAAAACTCCGTCGGCGTTCCGTCTTCGGAAGGGTGATAGGACTCCTCCCCGTCGATTCGGTAGATGTTCGGGACGGACCGTCGGGTCATCGTGCTCGCGTTGGCGCGGATGGCAGACGCCGTCGCCAACTCGTTTCTCATCATCGTCCTGCCGCTGTACATCGCCAGCGGCGAACTCGCCCTGCCGGGGTTCGAAGGTATCTCGGTGCTCGGAATCCCGCTCACCATCGAGTTGCTCATCGGCGTGGCGCTGTCGCTGTTCGGTTTCCTGAACAGTTTCGCCCAGCCCTTCACCGGGCGGCTCTCGGACCGAACCGGACGCCGGAAAATCTACATCCTCTTCGGGCTGACGGTGCTTGCGGTCACCTCCGTCGCCTACGCCGTCGTCGACAGCTACGAGGCGCTACTCGTCGTCCGCGCGCTGCAGGGGCTCGGTGGCGCCTTCGTCATCCCGACGACCATCGCCTTGGTCAACGACCTCGCCCGCAGCGACGCCGAACGCGGCGGTAACTTCGGCGTGTTCAACACCTTCCGACTCATCGGCTTCGGCTTCGGGCCCGTCGTCGCCGGCCTCGTCGTCCAGGGTGGCCCATACGCGCTTCCGACCGGCGTGACGCTGTCGGGGTTCAACGCCGCCTTCGGCGTCGCCGTCCTCGGCGCGCTGGTCAGTTTCACGCTCGTGACGCTGCTCATCAGCGATCCGCCGAGTACGCAGGCCGACGCCTCCGACGACCTCTCGGTGTCGGTGATGGGCGAGGACCGACTGTTCGACCCCGTGTTCGTCCTCGGCGTCGGCACGCTGTTCATGGCCATCTCGATTGCGCTGTTCGCGACGCTACAGGAGCCGGTCAACAGCCGTCTGAATCAGGGCTCGACGTGGTTCGGAATCCAGTTTTCGGCGGTCGTCATCGCGAACGTCGTCCTGCAGGTCCCTATCGGCTGGGCTGCCGACCGCATCGGCCGGAAACCGTTTCTCGTCGGCGGGCTCGTCATCCTCGCGCCGGCGGTGCTCGCACAGGGACTCGTCACCTCGCCGTTGAACATGCTTTATGCCCGCCTCGCTCACGGAGTCGCGGTCGCGATGGTGTTCGCACCCGCGCTGGCGGTCGCCGGCGACCTCGCCAAGGAGGGCCAGTCCGGAACGACGCTGTCGGTGCTGACGATGGCCTTCGGGTTCGGTACCGCAATCGGGCCGCTGGCCTCGGGAGTGTTGTTCGGCTACGGCTTCGTCGTTCCCTTTGCCTTCGGGGCGGCGCTGGCGCTGGCGGCGCTCGTCTTGGTCGCGACGCAGGTCGAAGAAACGCTTGAGGGGGCTGTCCTTCCCGACTTCGTCCCCGGCGGCGATTAGCGAGACGGCTGTTCCGAGTCGTTCACCGGTTCCGGCCGAGCGACTCGTGGCTGGTCACCCAGTCGGAGGCGGAGATGGCGGCACCGAGCGAGATTTCGCCGGCAAGCACGGTTGCGGCGGCGATTTCGGCGAGTTTGTTGACGTTGCCGGGGCCGGCACAGTCGAGGATTTCGAGACACTCCTGTTGGGTCGCCATTCCCGTCCCGCCGCCGTAGGTGGCGACGATGAGCGAGGGGATGGTAACCGAGATGTGCAGCGAGTCGTCGTCGAGCAGCGTCGTGTTGAGGATGGCCGCCGAGGACTCGGCGACGTTGGCCTCGTCCTGTCCGGTGGCGATGAACAGCGACGCGAGGCCGTTCGCGGGGTGGGCGCCGTTGGTGTTCGCACCGGAGAAGAACGACCCGATTGTGGCGATTTTGCTGTGGTGGGCGAGGCTGTCGGGTTCGGCACCGAGGTGGTGGATGCAGGTATCTCGGTCCAGCGTCACTTCGGCGGTGACGCGCTTGCCGCGGGTCATCATGTCGTTGACTTTCGAGGCCTTCTTGTCGGTCGCGAAGTTGCCCTCGAGGTAGAAGTTCTCCACGTAGCCGGGGTACTCCTGAAGCACCCAGTTACACGCCGCGAAGGTGGCTTTCCCGACCATGTTCTGTCCGGCGGCGTCGCCCGTCTGAAAACTGAACCGCAGGTGGGCGAAGTTGTTGGTCATGTAGTCCTCGATTTCGACCAACTCGGCGACGCTGGAGGTCTCCTCGGCCTTCTCCTTGATGGTGTCGTAGTGCTCGAACACCCAATCGCGGAAGTCACGGGCGTTGCGGGCGTCCTCGAAGACGAACACCGGCGCGCGGTTCATCCGGTCGTTGACGACCGTGGTCTTCGCGCCGCCCGAGAGGTTGATGGCCTTCATCCCACGGCTGTAGGAGGCGACGAGCGTCCCCTCCGTGGTGGCCATCGGAATCGGGTACTCGCCGTCGGCGTACTCGCCGTTGATTTTGACCGGTCCGGCGAGCCCGAGCGGCATCTGGGCGACGCCGATGAAGTTCTCGATGTTACCCTGCCCCATCGAGGCGTCGAAGGAGAACTCCGGGACGTGTTCGAGTTCGGCGCCGGTCTTCTCTTCGATGTACTCGTGGCGCTCGGCGATGGCCTCTTCGCTGTAGTTGTCGTCGTCCGAGCGCGGAATGCCGGGGATGGCGTCCTCGCCGCGGATGGTGTCGCCGATTTCCAGCGTCAGTTCGCCGAACGGCTCTGCGACGAAGTCGACGTGGATGTCGTGGTCGCCCGTCGGGAGGTTCATCTCCTCGACGACGACGGTGACGGTCCGTCCGACGGGGAACTGAATCGGACTGTCCTCGGTGACTTCGTCGAGTCGGAAGGAGTCGCCGTCGGCGGTCACCAGCCGGACTCGCTCGGAGTCGATCTCGTCGCCGTTGATGACGAGACGGTTGATGCCGGCGAACTTCGCGTCCTGGAGGCGGTTTTTCACCTCGAATTCGACGCCCCGGTCTGTGTCCTTCAGACTTCCGTAGGTGTACAGTCGTTTGAGTATCTTTTCGGGGATGTCGAGGGAGACGAACCCACCCGACCCCACGATGTTGGCGTAGATGCGCTTCAGAATCCCACTGTCTGGCGTTGGTATAACCATCTGCGTGCCTCATGCTCCGACCATACTGTAAAAAAGATTGTGTAGAAAACATACTATCACCTAAATGAATAAATACTGTCAGTTCGGTTTCAACGCTTAATTGGCCGGTATGAGCCGGTTTGAAGGCTGTTCTCGTACCGTCCGCCACAGTCTCTCGTGGGTTCGGTCGTGTGTCAGACGTGTCCGGGACGACTCCGACCCTTTTTCTAGGAGTAGGCGCCTACTCACTCCACATGACCCTCTCGGAGGAGGCCGAATCCCGGTTGGCGGACATCGTCGCCCTCCAGCCGACGAAGAACGGCGAGTTACAACAGCGGTGGGGCATGGACAGCGGCAGCGAGGTCCACCAGTACCTCGAGAACGAACTGAAGGAGTACTACTACCGCGACGAGGACAGCCTCATCCGGGCGACGCCGGAGGCCGCCGCTCTCGTCGGTATGGACGACAGCGAGGAAATCGTCCGCGTCCCCGAACTACAGGCCAGAATCATCGACGTACTCGCCGGCCCCGCCGAGGACCCCCAAAGCGTCGTCTCCGTTCTCCACGACCTCCGTGATATCGACGTCGACAGCGACCCCGACGCGGTCCGCTCGGGACTGCGCAGCCTCAAGGACAAGGGCATCGTCTCGTTGATTCGCAAGACTGTCCCCACCTTCCGGTTGGCCGTCGAGCGTGACACCATCGAGGTCGAAGTGCTGGCAGACCCAGTCGAGAGCTAACGGTGCCGCCGTCGTTTTTCTGCGAGCAGCCGTTTTATCGCCGCTCCCGGCCCGCCGTCGATGGGCCACTCCTTCGCTCGCCAGACGGGTGGTTCGGGTTCGAACGACCGACAGCGGGCCGAACACTCCGCGGCGGTCTGTTCGCGGCCCTTCGCTGCACACCGCGGAAACGGTCCCGCCGGCTCGGCCACCTCGAAGTGCCGACAATCGGGGCGCATCGTGTCGGCGTAGGCGCGCCAGCCACGCTCGTAGGCCCGCTCGGCGATTTCGAGCCGTTTGCGCCGCTTCCAGTCGGGGTCGGCGTACTCGAAGCGGGCCGCTGAAGCGTCGTATTCGCCCCCGTCAGGACGTTCGAGAATTCGCGTTCCCGGCTCCGAAACCGGAAGCGACCGGGGATTCCACACCGGTTCGGCACGCCAGCCCTCTGGCCCTTCCGACACTGCGAGGATGCCCACCTCGACGGGCATCGCCTCCAGCAGCGCCGGTTCGACCTCCTCGCGGGTCGCCTCCGTCGCCAGCCACACCTCGTCGGCCAGCCCCAGCGCCACGTCGTGTTCGAGTTGTTCGGCCAGCACGCGGGCCGCCGAGGCGTCGAGGTCCGGTTTGTTCTCGATTGCGACGATGCGGTCGGCCCACTCGGGATACCGGTAGCGCCGCCGCAACTCGATTCGGTTGCCGTCCGTTCGGGTCTCGACGAACCCGCGGTCGGCCGCACGGTGGACCGCTTCCCGGACGTAACGCCAGGGGTAGCCGGGGTCGGGGAGGGCGTCTCGGTAGTACGTCCAGGAGGTGGGTGCGTTCCGGGCGACGTGGAGCAAATCGGAATCCAGTCGATCCTCGCCGAACGGTGCGCGCCCGTCGAGGCCCGCCTCGGTCGTCTCCACGACGACGGTGTCCCAGCGGCGCCGTCTGGTGCCGAGTTGGCGGGCGACGAGTGCGGTGGTGTCCTTGCCTGTGCCACCAACGGGCGGCCAGTTCCGCTCGGCCCATTCACACACCCGCAACTCGAAGCCGAACTCCTTCACGTTCGGCGGTGGGAACTGGGGCGACGTAAGCGGTTCGCTGCAGTTCGTTCGCCGACCATCTTTTTCACGACCGCCGTGCAAATATTGCCGCATGGCAGAGTACGACCACTACATCGGCGGCGAGTGGGTGAGCGGCGACGGCGACGACTTCGAAAGCGAAAATCCGGCGACTGGGGAGACATTGGGAACCTTCCCCCGTGGCACCGAATCGGAGGTCGACCGCGCGCTCGCGGCGGCCGACGTCGCCTTCGAGGAGTGGCGCTCGCTGTCGTACATCGACCGCGCGGAGTACCTCTGGGAAATCTACCACGAACTCCGTGACCGCCACGAGGAGTTGGGCGAAGTCGTCACCAAGGAGTGTGGCAAGGAGATTTCGGAGGGGAAAGCCGACGTGACCGAGGCGTGGCACATGGTCGAGTGGGCGGCGGGCAACGCACGCCACCCCCACGGCGACGTGGTGCCGAGCGAGATTCCGAGCAAGGACGCCTACATGCGGCGGAAACCGCGCGGCGTCGTGGGCTGTATCACGCCGTGGAACTTCCCCGTCGCCATCCCGTTTTGGCACATGGCGGTCACGCTCGTCGAGGGCAACACGGTCGTCTGGAAACCCGCAGAGCAGACGCCGTGGTGCGGCCAAATCGTCGCGGAGATGTTCGACGATACCGGGATTCCCGACGGCGTGTTCAATATGGTCCAGGGATTCGGCGACGCCGGCGCCGCCATCGTCGACGACGACCGCGTCGACACCGTCCTCTTCACGGGCAGCGCCGAGGTGGGTCACTCCATCGCCGATACGGTCGGCGGGACGCCCGGTAAACTCGCCGCGTGCGAGATGGGCGGGAAGAACGGCATCGTCATCACGGAGAACGCCGACCTCGACGTGGCCGTCCACTCGACCGTAATGTCGAGTTTCAAGACGACGGGCCAGCGCTGTGTGTCGAGTGAGCGACTCATCGTCCACACCGACGTGTACGACGAGTTCAAACAGCGGTTCGTCGACCTCGCGGAATCGGTCGCCGTCGGCGACCCACTCGACGAGGGGACCTTCATGGGCCCAGTCGTGGACGAGGACCAAGTCGAGAAGTTCGGACGGTACAACGACCTCGCTCGTGAGGAGGGCGCGAACGTGTTGGTCGACCGCGAGGAACTCGCCGCCGACGAGGTTCCGGAGGGCCACGCGGGCGGTCACTGGGTCGGCCCGTTCGTCTACGAAATCGACTACGACCCCGAGTTGCGCTGTCTCAACGAAGAAGTGTTCGGGCCACACGTCGCCTTAATCGAGTACGACGGCGACATCGAGCGCGCCGTCGAGATCCACAACGACACGCCGTACGGGTTGGCCGGAGCCATCATCAGCGAGGACTACCGGCAAATCAACTACTACCGCGACCACGCCGAGGTAGGGCTCGCCTACGGGAACCTCCCGTGTATCGGTGCGGAGGTGCAGTTGCCGTTCGGCGGCGTGAAGAAATCCGGCAACGGCTACCCATCCGCCCGGGAGGTCATCGAAGCGGTCACCGAGCGGACGGCGTGGACGCTGAACAACTCCCGAGACATCGAGATGGCACAGGGCCTCTCCGCGGACATCAAGACCGAAGAATAACGGTCGCTTTCGGGGTGTAGTTCGTCGAAGACGGAACGAGGGGGGTGGTGGCGCCGGACACCGGGCAAATCCGGCGCAGGTGGGTGGACGGGTTTGCGGCGGACGTTGGTTCTGCCGTCACGACGAGAAAAGCGTCGTTCAGGCAAATTATCGTAAGCCGGGATGTCTTATAAACCCTCGTTTGCCGGCCGACGCACGTCAGACGTTACCGACGGTCTTCCAGTGCCGGGAACTCCTCCCGAACTGCCTTGACGCGCTCGGGGTCACAGTCGGCGTAGACGATAGTCGGGTCGTCGTCGGCGGACGCGAGCGTTGTCCCCCACGGGTCGTAGACGCTCGAGCGGCCGACGAGTGTCGCGTCCTCGAACGTCGCCGACCCGTTGACCGCGCCGACGTAGGTGAGGTTCTCGACGGCTCGCGCACGCGGGAGGAGTTTCCAGTGTTCGACGCGGGGGTAGGGCCACGCGCTCGGCACCAACACCAGCGTCACGCCCGAATCGACGAGCTGGCGGTACTGTTCGGGAAATCGGAGGTCATAGCAGGTCGTCACGCCGACGGTGTGGCCGCCGAGTTCTGCCGTCTGTACGTCTTCGCCCGGGACGAGCAACTCCGCTTCCGCGGAGTCGTAACCGAAGAGGTGGCGTTTCCGGTAGACGAGTCGCCGCTCGCCGTCGGCATCGAACAGCACCGCGGTGTTCGCGTATCCCTCCTCGGCGGGGACCGACTCCCCCGCGTCGGCGGAGGCCGCGAGGTCCTCGACGACCGTTCCCGCGAGGACCGACACGCCGTGTTCGGCCGCCGCAGCGCTGATTCGTCGGTGGGTCTCACCGCCCAGCGGTTCGGCGTTGCGGGCGTAGGCATCGAAGGCGAAGTACCCCACGTCGAATATCTCCGGGAGCGCGACGCAGTCGGCGCCCTTCTCGGCGGCGCGTTCGATTGCGTCGACCGCGCGGTCGACGTTGGCATCGACCGCTGCGGCCTCGATTTCCAGTTGTGCGAGTGCGAGTCTCATAAGTCGAGGTCGCGTCGGATGGCGGCTTCGAGGTTCTCCAGTTCGCCGTCGAGCTGTTTCTTGAAGTATCGCTCGACGCCCGGGAGCTTTCCGTCGACGACGAACCGGTTCGTCAGTCGAGTGCCGCCATCGTTCGGTTCGAGGGTGTGTTCGCCCTGGACGCGCATCGCCTTCGAGCGACCGATGAACTTCACGTAGCGCGGTTCGTCGTGTCGGAGTTCCTCCGTCTCGACGGCGATGGTCCTGTTCATCCGCGGAATCGGCAGGCGGACGTGCCACGTCGCGGTGTCCGCGCCGGTCACTTCGTACTCCTCGACGACGCTAATCGAGCGGGCGCGTCGCTCGGGGTCGGCGATGAACTCCCACACTGCCTCCGGTGGGGCGGCGAACTCGAAGACGCGTTCGACGCGGACGGTCATATCGAACCGACGTGGCGGGCCACTAAAAGAGCGACTGTTGCGGCCGTCCCGTGGGGGTCTATTCCGGTGTGACGCGCCAGGTCGTCGAGCGTGCTCGCGACCACTTTTCGATGTCGACGTCCTCGGAGTGTTCCGCGAGGCGCGGGAGGCGGGCACCGACCTGCTTGGCGGTGAGGCCGATGGCGTCCGCGATGTGTTTCGCGCGGAAATAGCGGTCACCACCGTGGGCGCGCTCCCGGAGGTATCCGAGAATACGCTCGTCTTCGTCGCTCAGTTCGCTCATATGCTCCATAGGTCACGCAGCGGCTTAAGGCCCTTCCTTTACTCGAAGACGTGGTAGGCGGCGACGGCGAGCGAGCCGGCCAACATCGCCACACCGAACGCCGCGCCCGAGGCGGCCTGGTCGCCTGTGATGCCGAACACTGCCATTCCGACGGCGCCGAGGCCGGCGACGACGGCGAACAGAAGCGGGAAGCCGACGCGTTTGTCCGTAGCTGAAGCGGTCTCCATACCCACGCCTACGGCACTGCGATTATAAATCCCGACGGTCTCCGCCGGAACCGGGCCACAGCCTATTTGCTTTCTCGGCGCATCGGCCCGACAAATGGCGTCCGGTATTCTCGCGTTCGGCAAACTGAAAATCGCTGCCGCGGTTCTCGGCGTCGTCGTCGCGTCGCTCGTCGGTGCGGTCGCACTCGGCGCCGTCGGTGCCCCGACCGTCGAAGGCGTCGACAATCGGTTCGGCGACGTGACCGACGAGACGACGATCGTCCACACCGACCTCGTCGTGAACAACCCCAACCCCATCGACATCCAACTCGGCAGCACGACCATCAACTACACCGTCGGCATGAACGGCGTGCCGATAGCTTCGGGCAACCGGACGGGTGTCGACCTCGAACAGGGCAACTCGACGCTCGCGTTCCAGACGGCGATGGACAACGGGCAGATTCCGCCGTGGTGGACGACCCACATCGAGAACGGCGAGCGGACCGTCGTCACCATCAACGCGACGGTCCAAACGTCGATACTCGGCGAACGGCAGTTCGACATCACACAGGAGCGGGAGGTCGAGACGGACCTCATCGGGCAGTTCAACTCCGAGGAGACGCGGCCGGTGAACGCCGACGACCCGCCGCCGGTCATGTCGAACCCGGTGCTGTACGTCAACCGGACCAGCGCCGACTGGGGCACCGTCACCCGGGAGGAGACGCCTATCGACATGGAGTTCCAACTGTACAACCCCCAGACCTTCCCGTACACGATTTCGGAACTCGGCTACGAGATAACGATGAACGGCGTGTTGGTCGGCGAAGGCCAAACCGAGGACATCGCCGCTATTCCGCCAGGAGCGACCGAGACGGTTCGGACCAAGGCTGCCATCATCAACGGAAACCTCGACGAGTGGTGGGTCACGCACCTCCAGAACGACCAGCGCACGCAACTCAAAATCGAGTTCTACGCGGTGGTCTCCGGCGAGGAACTCGTCTCCGACGTTCGCGTCCCGCTGGACGAACTCACCTACGAGGAGACAATCGAGACGGACATCTTCGGCAACAAGAACGCGAGTACGGCACCGAACGGGAGCCAGTCGACGCCAACACCGAGTGACGGCACACCGACGCCCGCGACGACGCCGACACCCACCGACGACGGCGTCCTCGAGACACCGACTCCGGTGACAGACGAGACGGCGACTGAATCGGAGACCGCAACGCCGACCGAAACCGACGATGGAATCGGTATCTAACGACTGCTACTGAATCGTGACGTGTTCGCTCTCCTCGTTGAGCGCGAGGTTCGTCGCGATTTCGGCGTTCCGAACGGCGTACTGGGCAGTCTGACCGAGGCTGACGAGCACCTCACGCACGCGGAGGAGGTCCTCGTTGGGCATCTCGTCGAGGTCGTTGAGGATCTCTATCTCGCGGTTGCGGACCTCGGCGAACTTCTCTCGGGTCTCGATGGCCATGTCGTAGTCGCGTTCGACGGCTGCACGGACACCGAGTTCGGTGATTTCGTTCACCTGGTCGGTGAACTCCCGGATGCGGCGCATCGTGCTGTCCTCGACGTTGAGGCTGTGGCCCTCGGTTTCGAGGACGATTTCGGCGATGTCCTCGGCGTTGTCGGCGGTGAGTTCGAGGTTCTTCGCGATAGAGCGGTAGCCGATGAGGGGGAACCCGGAGTCGAGGCCGACCGCACGCGCGAGATTGGGGTTCTGATAGGCCGTGAAGATGAGGCGGAGTAGCAGGACGAAAATCTTGTTCGCCTGTCGCTCGCGGTTGAGCGCCCGCTGGGCGAGGTCGGGGTTGCCGTGGGCGAGTGCCTTGATGGCCTCGTTTCGCATCGTCGACCCGGTCGACTCCAACCGTTCGAGCAGGTTGTCGAGGGTGAAGTCTTCGGGGTCGACCGAACAGCGGATGGCGATGCGTTCCGGGGTCTCCTCGATGACGCCCAGTCCCATCAACTGGGTTTCGGCGTTGTAGACGGCGTTGATTTGAGCGGAATCCAGCGTGCCACCCTCCTCGACTTCGACGTGGATGATGCGGCGCCCGAGGACGTACTGGGCGACGATGGCGCGCTCGACGGCGTCGGCGTCGAGGTTCTGTGCGTGGATGACGGCCTCGCTTTCCTCCTGTTGGACGGATTCGGGCATCACCGTGAGGGTTCCCTTCGACCCCATCCGCAGCGAGACCTCGTCGCCCTTCTCGACGTCCTGTTTCTTCGCCCACTCCGCAGGGAGCGTCATCGCCAGCGTCGACGGCCCCAGTCGCTGTACCTTACGCGTTTCCATATCTACCCCTCGCGCTCCGAAGTATTAATACTCACTATACAGGCACCAACCGAACGGCAAAACATTATATTGTGAAACGATACCGTTAATCACGAACGACGCGAACTCAGTCGTCGCTGGCGGTGGCCTGTTCTTCGACGCCCGGCCAACTCTCGTGGTTGCGGGCCCGTTCGCGGAGGCGCTCGGAGGTTCCGGGCACGTCGGCTTCGGTGACTGCTCCCTGCGCCTCGATATCCTCGACGGACCGAGGGAACTTCCGGAGGTCGTAGTGGTTGCCGATGCCACAACGGGCACCCTCGCCCATCGCGGTCGGAATCTGGTTGTGACCGGGCGTCACGTCGCCAACGGCGAAGACGCCGTCGACGTTCGTTCGGCCGTGGTCGTCGACGGCGATGGTACCGTCGTCGTTCAACTCGACGCCGAGTGACTCCGCGAGGTCGGTGTTGTAGTTCGAACCGTACATCGGGAAGCCGCCGCGGTACTCTCGATAGCTCCCGTCCTCGAACTCGAAGCCCTCCAGCCAGCCGTCCTCGCGTTTCTCCATCCCCGTAATCTCCTCGTGGATGACATCGACGGGGTGGTTTTCGAGCATCGTCGCGGTCTCCTCGGACCACTCCGGTTCCTCGCCGCGGGTCAGGAGGTCCACGTCGGGCGTGAAGTTGAGCATGATCATCGCCACGTAGGCGGCCGAATCGCCGGTCCCCATCACGTACACCGGCTGGTCGACGAACATGTAGGCGTCACAGTGCAGACAGTAGTGCAGTCCCTTGCCGGTTCGGGGCAGCGGCGGGTCCGGCCGCTCGTCAGAAAAGCCGGTCGCGAGGACGACGTGGTCGGTCGTCACCTCGACGTTGCCGGCGGTGACGTGGTAGCCCTCGTCGGTCGGTTCGATGTCGGAGACGAAGTCCTGGAAGTAGTCGGCGCCGTAGGACTGCACCTGCTCGGTTGCCGTCGCGAGGAACTCGTTGCCCGAAACGTCCTCCGTGACACCGATGACGTTGTGGGTGTCGAGCATCATCGCTGCCCGGCCGCCACCGCGGTTGATGATTGCGGTGTCGTGGCCGAGTCGTGTCGTGTACAACGCCGCCGTCAATCCAGCGGGTCCACCGCCGACGACCGTCACTTGGTAGTGGTCCGTCATTGGTGTCCGATAGCCGTCCCACCGGCTTAACTCCCGGGTCGGTTGTGTCGTGTCGATACATCTCTCCGAAAGGGGGCGACGACACAACGGCTTTCCGAGACCGGCCCTTACACCGGGTATGTCGTTCGAAATAGACGAGGGGCTTCCACAGGCGGACGTCGACGAACTGGTCGACGAAGTCATCGAGAACAACGAGGTCGTCCTGTTCATGAAGGGGACGGCGATGGCGCCGCAGTGTGGCTACTCCGAGAAGGCGCTTCACCACGTGCGTCGATATCGTGATGACGTGGAGTGTATCGACGTGTTGACCTCAATCGACGAGTTCCGGGCCGCCTTGGAGCGACACAGCGGCTGGACGACGACGCCGCAGGCCTACGTCGACGGCGAGTTCGTCGGCGGGAGCGACGTGCTAGAGGAACTCGACGAACGCGGCGAGTTGGCGGCGACGCTGAACGCCGAATGATTCCGTTCGCAGAAACCGTGGTAATGCGGCACATGCGGAAGGACAGGTGATATAAGTGAGGAACCCTTACGTTCAACCGGACCACTCGCGTCAGGGGCGCTCGGCCCCCTGTGGGACAGGGATACTATGACCAGCCGCGTTTACAGACTCCACTCGACCCTGGAACTGCAACTAGACGACGTTCACGAGTTCTTCGACGAGTACGACCTACCCGTCGAGATCGAGGACGTCGAAGTAACCAGACGGAACAACACGCTCATCGTGAGCGCCGTCGCCGCCGAAGACAACATCTCCAAGTACACGCCAACCGCCCAACTGAAGGCGAGCGTGACGGAGAACCGTCTCTACGAGACGGAAGACGGGTGGCAGGAGACGCCCCCGGACCCCCAAAACGGCGGTGCCGCCGGCGGCGACGACGACGACGACGGCCCCCAGTGGGGCAGTTTCGGAAGCGGCGGCCAGATGCAGGAACAGGAGGTCGAAGTGAACTCCAAACTCGTCGAGTACGCCTGCTTCAAGGGCGACCGCGAGACCGTCCTGCAGAACACCGCCCTGCAGTATCCGATGTTCGAGGTACTGTGTGACCTCGCGAAGTTCGCCGAGAAGGGAACGCTCACCGCCATCGCGGCGGTCGACGACGAACTCGTCGCGACACGCATCGTCGACGGCGAGGAACGCTCGGCGAGCATCGAAGTCATCGACGACCCACGCGAACGGGATGCCGAAAACACCGTCAACTGGCGCGACAACAAGTTCATCAGCGACGACTGAACGCTTCTCCGTTACGTATTCTTGCGACAGTTCAGAGCCGTCGGTCCGTCCGGAACGGGAGTTATCGCGGCTCCCACGTTCCGCCACACGTCCCACACGTTACTTCCCCGCCACCGAAGGCGTTAATCGACATCTCCTGTCGACACTCCGTACACAGCGCTGCCCCACAGCCAGTACACTCGTAGCCCTCGACGCGAGACCGGGACAGCAAGGCGGCGAACCCGCTTAGTTTCGGTTCGAGTTCGACACTGCAGTTCCGACACTCGGGCATCGTCGGGAATACGGACACCTCCCGGAAGTGACTTCTGGCAGTTTCACCCGGAACTAGCAATTGTTGCTGGTTTCTCGAACGGAGCGTCGGGAGTTGACGCTACACTGGCCGAACCCAAAAGACCCTTTACGCTTCTAATGAGATGTAATTACACGTTATGAGCGAATTCCCGGAGTACGTCGACGTTGATTACACGGACGGCGAAGGCGAAGACCCCGAGGACTACCCGAGCATTCAGGACAAAATCGAGAAGGCCATCGAGGTCGTCAAGACGGGGCTCGAAGAGTACGACAACCCCGCCATCATGTGGACCGGCGGGAAGGACTCGACGCTCACGCTGTACTTCGTCAAGGAAGTCGTCGAGCAGTTCGACTACGAGATGCCGCCAACGGTCTTCATCGACCACTACCAGCACTTCGACGAACTGCTCGATTTCGTCGACCACTGGGCCGAGGAGTGGGACCTCGAAGTCATCTTTGCGCGCAACGAGAACGTCGGTGCGTACGTCGACGAAAACGACCTCGAACCCGGCGACGACATTCCCGTCGACGCCCTCGACGAGAACAATCAGCACCACATCCGCAACATTCTCGAATACGAGGAAGACACCTTCCCGTTTCTGCTGGACACCTACGTCGGCAACCACCTGTTGAAGACGGTCGCGCTCAACAACACCCTCGAAGAACACGGCATCGACGGCATCATCTCGGGCATCCGCTGGGACGAACAGGAGGCTCGCGCCGACGAGACGTTCTTCTCGCCGCGACACGACCCCGACATCTACCCGCCGCACGACCGCATCCAGCCGATTCTGCAGTTCGACGAGGCCGACGTCTGGGACGCCTTCTGGTTCTACGTCGTCCCCGAGACGGTCCCCGAGTTCCCCGACGATGGCTATGTCCCGCAGGATTACGATGACCTGCCGAACGACCTCACGCACGACGACATCCCTGTCTCGCCGAAGTACTTCGCCGGCTTCCGCTCGCTCGGTAGCGAGATTTCGACCGAGAAATCCGACGAAGAGCCCGCGTGGCTGCAGGACCTCGACAACACCACCGAGCGCGCCGGCCGCGCACAGGACAAAGAGGACCTGATGGAGCGGCTTCGGGACCTCGGCTACATGTAAACTGCCCCCCGTTGGCAGCTTCTACGTCTCTTTCGGCAGGTCGTTAAACTGGCTTTACGGACCGGTGGTCGAACGCGTCGACGCTACAGAATCGTCTGGAGGAACAGCCACGTGAGCCAGCCAAGCGCGGTGAGTAGCAAAACGAGAAACACCAAGAGGGCGATTAGATGGCGTTTGAGTGTCGTCCCGATGCCACCGGCCATAGCCCTCCGTTACCCGCGCCGGTATAAAATTGAGTGGATACGGGACGGCCCGCACTCTCCGGTACGTCTCCACCGAAATCGTATGTCCAACCTCGGCGGCCTCCTGGCGCTACAGCACCGAGAAGATGACGTACGGCACTCCGAACAGCAGCAGCGTCATCGCCAACAGAATCAGTCCGTAGGCGGCGAACGTGCCCGCTGCCGTGAGCCACGCGTCGTGGCTGTAGGTCTCTTTGAGTTCAGCGGTGTCCATGTCCGCCGATTCGAGCGCGCTCCCTTAGGTGTACCGCTACCGACCGATTACGGAACGACCACGGCCCGCCCCTCGATGTCGCCCGACTCGAGGCGCTCGAACGTCTCGGGGAGGTCCTCGAGGGCGACCTCCTCGACGGTCGTTTCCAGCCGTCCCTGCCGAGCGAGGGACAGCACCGACCGCAGTTCTTCGGGGGTGCCCCACTGGACCGTCCGGTAGGTCACCTCGCTGCCGACCAGCGGGTTCCACGAGAAGTCGATGGCGCCGCCGCCGATGCCGGCCAACACGAGGCGACCGTCGGGACCGAGGACGTTGCTGCCCCACTGGAGGGTCTCGTCGACGCCGACGAAATCCACGACTGCGTCGACCTCTCCGCCCGCAGCCGAACGTATCTCTCGGGGCACCGACCCCGAGGTTTCGACCGTCGCGTCCGCACCGAGAGTTTCGGCGCGGTCGAGTTTCGATGGCTCGCGGTCGACGGCGACCGTCCGATAGCCCGAGAGTCGAGCGAGTTGGACGCCGAACTCGCCCAACCCGCCGATACCGAGAATCGCCACGCTGTCGCCGAGTTCGAGGTCGGCCTTTCGCAGCGACCGGTGGGCGGTGAGGGCGGCGTCGGTCAGCGGGGCGGCCTCGATGGGGTCCAGTCCCTCCAACGGAATGCAGTACTCCACGGTCGGTACGCGGAGGTACTCCGCGTAACCGCCGTCGTTGCCGATGCCGAGCCAGTTCGTCAGGTTACACAACTGGTCGTCACCGCGGGCACAGACGGGGCAGTCCCGACAGCCCCACCCGCCGAAGACGGCCACGTCGGTTCCGACATCGAGTGCCACGCCATCGCCGGTTTCGGCGACGGTGCCCGCCACTTCGTGGCCGAGCGTCCGCGGTTCGACCAACGGCAAATCGCCGTCCATAACGTGCAAATCGGAGTGACAGACGCCACAGGCGCCGACCGCCACGAGTACCTCACCAGGGCCTACTTCGGGTTTCGGAACGTCTTCGATGCGCAGTCCGTCGTTAGGGTAGAAACGCGCCGCGTGCATAGGTCGAGACGACGTGGCACTCCCAAAGCGTTTGGGGTACTGACAGGTTCGGCGGTCGCCGAGGGGTCAGTTCAGAATCTCCTGGATTCGTCGAGGTTCCCCGGAGAGGGCGGGGTTGTCCTCGATGAGTTGCAGCACCTCGTGGTCGGTCACGTCGGGGTAGTCCTTCCGGGTCGCCTCCTCGATGAGGTCCTTTTCCAGTCGGAACTCGGTGCCTTCGTAGATGACTTCGACACCCTGTTCGTCGAACGAGAGAACGGTCATACACCGAATTGGCGACTGAACGGTTTAAGGGCCACGAGAACGCGACGAGGTTTCCCCTCCCCGTCGCATGGGGTCGCGCGCTGTGGCGCACCGACGGCCCCGACGGGAGTACACGCTCACCTGACAAATGTCTGCCGGCCGTCTGACGCCCGAGGAGGTTTTAATAGCCGTGGCGCGCAGATACACACCGTGCTTGGTTCGGACCCACTGGACGAACTCGCCGTGCCCGACGGCACACACGTCCAAGAGCATGACCTCGTCACGGACGGGGACGTACTCGTCGGCGGCCAGAGCGTCGTCGAGTTGGGGGTCCGCGGTGGCACCGTCATCGCGGGCGAGCGGGTCCGATTCGGCGGCGACATCGAGGCCGACGGCGACTGCCGACTCGACATGTGGTGTGAGGTCGACGGCAACGTCCTCGTCGGCAACAACGCCTACCTCGGCGAGCGGGTCCACATCACCGGCCAACTCATCGTCTCCGGCGACCTCGACGCCGGGGACGACGTGGACATCGAGGAGGGGTTCGAGGCCAACGGCTGGATCGTCATCCGCAACCCGATGCCGACCATCGTCTTCCTCTTCGTCTACCTCTCGCAGTTGCTCAGAATCGGCGAGGAGGAGGCCGCAGAGGAGGTCGCAGACGAGTTCCTGACCGAGGAACGAGAGGCCGACCCCGTACTCATTCCGCGCGGTGCGCGCGTCTCCGACGACGCCTGGCGCGTCTCGACGCCGGCGAGTATCGGTGACGACTGCCGACTCCACGGGAATATCCGTGCGACATCCATCGAGGTCGGTACCGACACCGAGGTGTTCGGTAGCCTCCGGGCGAAAGGCGACATCCGGGTCGGCGAAGGGACGGTCGTCCACGGTGACGTGACGACGAAGGGTGGTGATGTGGTCATCGAACCCGGTGCCTCGGTCCGCGGCGACATCTCCTGTGAGGACTGTGAACTCTCGGAGGCCGCCGACGTCGACGGCGCGATTCGTGCCCGCGGCGAGATGAGCTTTAAAAAGGCGCCGGCGGCCGACGCCGACCCCTCGGCGGAACCGGAGGAGGAACACGCCGACGGGGATACCGAAACTGCCGAATCGGAGTCCGCGGACGACGCCGACCCGACCCCCGCAATCGTCCCGCTCGGCGAGGGGACGTTTCCGGAACCCGCCCCGACGGCGGCCATCGTTCCGGCCGAGGAAAGCGACCTCGACTGGGCGTCGGTCGGTGACGGACGGACCCCAGAGAACGCACAGAACGGGACCCACGATTCGGATGCCGACGACGACGGTATCTCGGGTGTCATCGCCGAGGCCGAAGACGCCTAGGGTCACAACGTCTTTTTCAGAGCCTACGGAACCGAAAGGCAATTCGGCCCGGTCGCCGGAGATGAGGCATGCTCTCGGTCGCGCTCGCCGGCAAGCCCAACGCCGGCAAATCGACGTTCTACAAGGCCGCAACCATGGCCGATGTCGACGTGGGGAACTACCCCTTCACCACCATCGACGCCAACCGTGGCGTCAGCCACGTCCGGACGCGGTGTCCCTGTCTCGACCTGGAGACCCGCTGTGGCAACGACAACTGCCACGACGGCAAGCGCTACGTCCCAATCGAGCTACTCGACGTGGCCGGCCTCGTCCCCGGCGCCCACGAGGGGAAGGGACTCGGAAACCAGTTCCTCGACGAGTTGACCAACGCCGACGCGATCCTCAACGTCGTCGACGCCTCCGGCGGCACCAACGCCGAGGGAGAACCCGTCGAGGTTGGTTCGTACGACCCCGTCGACGACGTCGAGTTCATCGAGGAGGAGATGGACCTCTGGATAGCCGGCATCATCGACCGCAACTGGGAGACGGTCGAACGGCAGTCCCGTTCCCCGGAGTTCGACTTCGAGGAGGCGCTCACCGAGATGCTCACCGGCGTCGGTGCCAGCGAGTACGACGTGATGGCCGTCCTGCGGGCGATGGAGTACTCGGCTGACCCCTTCGCGTGGGAGGACGACGACCGCGAGGAACTCGCCCGCCGCATCCGAGAGCGAACCAAGCCAATCGTCGTCGTCGCCAACAAAGCCGACATCGCACCCGAGGGGAACGTCGAGCGACTGAAAGAGGCCGCAGAGCGCGTCGTCCCCTGTACCGCCGAGGGCGAACTCGCACTCCGGCAGGCCGTCGAGGCCGGTGTCGTCGACTACGACCCCGGCGACGAGGACTTCGAGCGTATCGGCGACCTCTCGGATGCGCAAGCCGAGGGACTGGAGCGAATCCGCGGCGTTATGAGTGAATTCGGTGGCACCGGCCTGCAAGACGCGCTCGACGAGGCGGTGTACGACCTGTTGGACCGCATCACCGTCTACCCGGTCCAGAACGACACGAAGTGGACCGACGGGCAGGGCAACGTCCTCCCCGACGCCTTCCTACTGGCGTCGGGGTCGACCCCGAAGGACCTCGCTTTCGCCGTCCACTCCGACATCGGTGAGGGGTACCTCCACGCCGTCGACGCCCGCGAGAGCCGCCGTATCGGCGAGGACCACGAGCTATCGGAGGGTGACGTTATCAAAATCGTCTCGACGGCGAAGTAACTACCCAAGCCACACCGCAGCCACCAGCACCGCGAGGAAGAGATACGACCCCCGAATCAGGAGTTTCGTCGCCAGACTAGCGTCGTCGCCGGCCCGCCACGCGAAGGCCGCGACGACGGCGAAGACGACGGGTGCGAAGACGCTGGCCGGCGGAAAGACGCCGACGACGGCGAGCGCGACGACGACGACCATTCCGAGAGCCATCAGTCCGTAGGCGAACAGGCGAGCGCGCCGGCGGCCCAACACGACCGCGACGGTTCGCTTGCCGATAGAGCGGTCATACTCGTAGTCTTTGGCGTCGTCGATGGTTTTGATGCCCGAGAGGACGAGGAGGAAGACGACGGCGAAGGCGACGACGGCGGTCGTGAGGGTGGTCGCCTGCACGTAGTAGCCGCCCAGCAGCGCGAAGGCGATGCCGGCGGGGTAGCCGGCGGTCGCGCCGACGGGATTCAGGTCGAGTTGTGGCGCGTGGAGGTAGCCGATGACCCACCCCGGAAGGGTCAGCAGGGCGGCCCACACGTCGACCAGCAAGCCGATGGCGAGGAGACACGAGAAGAAGACAGCCGACGCGCCCGCCAGCGCGAGGCGACAGCCGGATGCCGTCAGCGGGTGGTCGTCGTCCTCGCCGCGGCCGTGGAAGTCGACGTAGCCGTCCTTGATGTGTGCCGTATAGAGGGCGGCGAAGGCGGCGAGGAGATGGAGGACCAGCAGGGTCACGTCGAGTCGCCCGGACAGCACCGCGCCGAACGCCGATGCGGCCACTGGCGGTAGCATGAACACCGGGTGAATCTGGGAGACCAACGCCCCCACGTCGGCCCGCAGCCCCGTGCCGTGCCGTGCGATTTCCATACGTGGTGTACGGTAGCGAGTCTCATTACTCTACTCCCGTCGGCAGGCTGTCGGGGGTTCGTCTTTGGGGACGACGGCCGCTACTGGAGGGCCTCGGTCGCCTCCCGCATGATATCGAGGGCCTCCTCAAGCGTCTCCATGCTCGCGGCATACGAGATGCGGGCGTGGCCAGCGCCACCCTCGCCGAAGGCCTCGCCGGGAACGACGACGACGCCGCGGTCGATTACCTCGTCGACCCACCCCTCGGGCACCCGGGGCATCGCGTAGAAGGCCCCTTTCGGCGTCGGCACCTCCAGTCCCATCGCTTCGAGTTCCTCTACGACCAAATCTCGGCGCTCCTGGAAGGCCTCCCGCATCTCGACGGTGTGGTCCTGTGGGCCGGTCAGGGCAGCCTCGGCGGCGTACTGACTCGGTGCGGCGGCACAGGCCTGTCCGTACTGGTGGGCCCGGAGCATCCGCTCGATGCGGTCGGAGGCGCCCGTCACCCACCCCAACCGCCAGCCGGTCATCGAGTACGCCTTCGAGCAGGCGTTGACGACGACGACGTTGCCGGAGTCGGTAAACGACAGTGGCGAGTGGTGGTCGCCGTCGAAGACGAACGGTTCGTACACCTCATCGGAGATACACAGCACGTCGTGTTCCTCGGCGATGTGAGCAAACGCTCGCATGTCGGCCTCGCTTTGGACCGCACCCGTCGGGTTGGCGGGGCTGTTGACGACGAAGGCCGCGGTGTCGTCGGTGATGGCGTCCTCGACGGCTTCGGGCGCCATAGTGAGGTCCTCGCGAAGCGAAACGGGCCGCGGCTCGCCGCCTGCGATGTGTGTCAGCGCCTCGTAGGAGACGAATCCCGGGTCGGGGTAGATGACCTCGTCGCCCGAATCGACGTGGGCCTCCATGGCGATGTGGAGCGCCTCGCTGCCCCCGGCGGTGGCGATGATGTCCTCGGGGTCGACCGAGAAGCCGTTGTCCCGGTCGTGTTTCGCGGCGATGGCCTCCCGCAACTCGATGGTCCCCTTGTTGGAGGTGTAGGCGTCGACGTCCCCCGCCTCGATGGCCTCGATTGCCGCCCGTCGGGCGTGGTCGGGCGTCGGGAAGTCGGGTTGTCCCAAGCCGAGATTGATGGCGTCCTCGCCGGCCGCCTCGAACACCTCGCGGATACCGCTGATGGACACTTTCTCGATGCGTGATGAGAACTCCGTCATGGCGGATACGGCGTCCGCTGGGGGGTTAATTCTGCTGGATGCTTACGCCTCGATGTCCTCCCGCAACTCTTCGATGTGCTTTTCGAGTCGGCGGAGCGTCGCATCCGCATCCGCGTACCCCTGTTCGTACTCTTCGTAGGTCGAATCGGCCTGTTCGAGGAACGCCTCAACTGCGTCGCTGTCGGTCATGCGTTCGTCTCTGCGCTCAGGACGGAAAAATCACCGCAAGCATCCGTGAGCGCGCAGCGCTCACGGTTACCCTGCGCGCGGGTTGCGGGCAGGCCCGCAACCGAACCGTCGTGGCGGCCGCAGGCCGCCACGCACAGGACCAAGGCCCGACCAACGGGAGGGCCGCCGTGTCTTTTTCATGAACGTTTTTGCCGGTCGCCTCTGGCGACCGTGCAAAAAGTTTCAGGCGAACGTCTTCGAGACTTCGTCGCTTTCCTCTTCGGTCTGTTTGATTTTCTCCCAGGCGTCGAGGAAGTCCTGCATCCACACTTCCTTGCGGTCGTCGCGGATGGCGAACATACCGGCCTCGGTGGTGACGGCCTTGACGTCGGCGCCGGAGGCCTCCTCGGTCTCCTCGGCCAGTTCCGCGAAGTCGACCTCGTCCGCGATGTTCATGTCGCGGGTGTGAATCTGGAAGATGAGTTCACGACCCTCGGCGTCGGGTTTGGGCACTTCGATGAGTCGGTCGAAGCGGCCGGGGCGGAGGATGGCGCGGTCGAGCATGTCGAAGCGGTTCGTCGCCGCGATAATCGAAATCTGGCCGCGGTCCTCGAAGCCGTCCATCTCGGAGAGGAGTTGCATCATCGTTCGCTGGACCTCGGCGTCGCCGGAGGTCTTGGAGTCGGTCCGTTTCGCGGCGATGGCGTCGATTTCGTCGATGAAGACGACGGCGGGTTCCTCCTGTCGAGCGAGTTCGAAGAGGTCCCGGACGAGTTTCGCACCCTCGCCGATGAACTTGTGGACCAACTCGGAGCCGGCCATCTTGATGAAGGTGGCGTCGGTCTGGTTCGCGACGGCCTTCGCCAGCATCGTCTTCCCCGTCCCCGGCGGCCCGTGCAGCAGGACGCCAGAGGGCGGGTCGATGCCCACTTCGTCGAACATCTCGGGGCTCTCGATGGGCATCTCGACGGTCTCTCGGACCTCCTCCATCTGCTCGTCGATGCCGCCGATGTCCTCGTAGGCCACGTCGGGGGAC
The DNA here is from genome assembly GCF_013391635.1 of Natronomonas gomsonensis. Lineage (GTDB taxonomy): Archaea > Halobacteriota > Halobacteria > Halobacteriales > Haloarculaceae > Natronomonas > Natronomonas gomsonensis_A. Next base: position 1,507,723 of record NZ_JACAWU010000001.1, read on the forward strand.
TGTTCGACCTGCATCACGCGGGCACGAACGTCCGTCTCGGAGTCGAGTTTCTTGACGACGGACAGCGAGTTGTTCACGGCGACGCGGGAGTCCGGCGTGAGTTCCTCGCGCATCTCGTCGGTGACTTCGGTGAGGGCCTCCTGGTTGTTGCCGTGCTGTTTGATGATGACGCCCTCGTCGGTAATCTCTTGGACGGTGGCGACGAACAGCGGGGACTGCTTGAGCTTCTTGTTCTCGTGAGTCAGCCGCTCGAGCTTCTGTTGGTACTTGTTGTTCTCTGCGTTCGCATCGAGGAGCTTGTCGCGCATTTCCTCGTTCTGCTGTTCGAGGATTTCCAGCCGCTCCTCCAGCGCATCCACTTTCTCCTGCTGTGACGCGCCGTCCTCGTAAGGGAGGTCGACGTCGTCAACAGTATCGGTCATCACCCAATCGGTAGCGCCCGTAGTCATAAGAGGTTTCGGGTAGGTACACCGGGCGCATGCCGGCGAATCTCCTCGTTGCGAAAAAAGTGCCGCCGGAACAACTGATTACTATTAGGCATATTTGGGGATAGTAAGTATTATCCGCTATCATCGGATAGGTGGTGATACGATGAGCGTAACCGACGTGCAGTCGAAGGCAGACACGGTCGACTGGGAGGCCGTCGCCGACCTGCCGCCGAGCGCGAAACTGGTGGCGAAGGTCCTTGAGTACAACGACCGGCTCACACAGAGTCAACTCGCCGAGGAGACGATGCTTCCGCCCCGGACCGTCCGATACGCGCTCACGCGGCTCGAGGAGGTCGATGCGGTCGATTCGCGGTTCTCCTTTACCGACGCGCGAAAGCGCGTCTACGCACTCGCCGAGTGACGCCTCGGCCCGACCGTTTTTATACGAAGCCGCGGCCACAGCGCCCGTGGCGCCCGACGATCCCCGAGACACCGACAGCGAACGCGTCAGGTCGGCGCTGCGCCGACTCGTAGCGCGTGAGGAGCGGGTCATCGAGCGCGCCGACGCCGCCACGGACGACCTCGATGCAGCCCTCGCGTTCGTCGAATCCGTCGGGGTGGTGGAACTGGAACGCGCTATCGAGCGCGCCGAGGACCCGACGCGGGTGGCCCGCGGAAAGCGGGCGCTCCGTGCCTTTCGTCGTTTTCGGCGAGCGGCCGCCGGCGACCTCGACGCCGACCACTTTCACCTCGGTCGCGGAACCGATTTAAGACGTGACGGCGAACCTCCGTTCCAATGACACGGGTGATTCACACCGGCGACACCCACCTCGGCTACCGGCAGTACCACCGCCCGGAGCGTCAACGAGACTTTCTCGATGCCTTCCGCCGGGTCGCCGAGGACGCGGCCGAACTCGACGTTGACGCTCTCGTCCACGCCGGTGACCTCTTTCACGACCGCCGCCCCGGATTGGGTGACCTCCTCGGCACCATCGACGTACTGGAAACCCTCGACGACGCCGACATCCCGTTTCTCGCCATCGTGGGCAACCACGAGACGAAACGCGAGGCCCAGTGGCTGGACCTCTTCGAGGCGATGGGGCTGGCGACGCGGCTCGGCGCGACGCCCGTGACCATAGGCGATACCGCCTTCTACGGCCTCGACTTCGTCCCGCGAGCTCAACGTGAGGACCTCGAATACGAATTCGACTCTCACGACGCCGACCACGCGGCGCTCGTCTCCCACGGACTGTTCGAACCGCTCGTCCCCGACTACGGCAACGTCGAGTGGGACGCCGCGGAAGTCCTCGCGGCGTCGAACGTCGACTTCGACGCGATGTTGCTCGGCGACGAACACGCCGCGACTCGACAGGAGGTCGACGGCGTCTGGGTCACCTACTGTGGCTCTACCGAACGCGCCAGCGCCAGCGAGCGCGAGGAACGCGGCTACAACATCGTCGAGTTCGACGGAGATGTCCACCTCTCACGGCGGGGTATCGACACACGAGAGTTCGTCTTCGTCGACCTCGACCTCGCCGAAAACGAGGGATTCGAGCGCGTCCGCGAGCGCCTCCGCGAACACGACCTCGCCGGCGCGGTCGTCATCGTCGACCTCACTGGTGACGGCGAGGACGTGTCGGCAGCACGAATCGAGGAATTCGCCGACGATGCGGGCGCACTCGTCGCCCGCGTCAACGACCGCCGAGAGGTCAGCGACGACCCCGACGTGGAGGTGTCCTTCGCCGACCCCGACGAGGCGGTCCGAGAGCGGGTTCGCGAACTCGGGCTCAGCGACGCCGCCCGAGACCTCGACGAGACCATCCGTGCGAGCAAGGTGGCCGACTCCAACGTCGCCGACGAAGTCGAACGACGGGTCGGCGAACTGCTCGAGGACCCCGAAGCGTTCGATTCGACCTCCGGCTCGGACCCCGAAACGGTCGCCGACCGGCTTTCCGAGGGCGACGAGAGCGATGACGCCGAGGCCGACGACACTTCCACCTCCGACTCGGTGTCCGTCGAGGAGTGCCCCGATGATACCGACGCCACAGCGGTCGAATCGCCCGCGACGGATACCGAATCGGCGGCGGCCGATGGTGACGACCAGTCGTCCATGGAGGATTACCTGTGAGGTTCGAACGCGTCCGTCTCCGGAACTTCAAGTGTTACGCCGACACCGACCTGTCGCTCCGGTCCGGCGTCACCGTCATCCACGGAGTCAACGGCAGCGGGAAGTCCTCGCTGCTTGAGGCGTGTTTCTTCGCGCTGTACGGTACCGACGCCATCGACGGCACCCTCGACGGCGTCATCTCCAACGACGCCGAGGAGATGCTCGTCGAGTTGTGGTTCACGCACAACGGCTCGGAGTACCGCGTCGAACGGGAGGTGAAACTCCGCGGCGACACGGCACAGACGACGACCTGTATCCTCGAAACACCGGACGGTCCCATCGAACAGGTCACGGCCGTCGAGGGCCACATCGAGGAGTTGCTCCGGATGGACGCCGAGGCGTTCGTCAACTGCGCGTACGTCCGGCAGGGCGAGGTGAACAAACTCATCAACGCCTCGCCGAGCGAGCGACAGGACATGATAGACGACCTCCTCCAGTTGGGGAAACTGGAGGAGTACCGCGAGCGGGCCAGCGACGCCCGCGTCGGCGTCGGCCGCGTCCGCGACGACAAACAGGGTGCGCTGACCCAAATCGAAGAACAGATCGAGACGAAAGAGGACAAGGACCTCCACGACCGACTCAACGCGCTGCGGAGCGAGTTGTCTGAGGTCCAAGACGATATCGCCGACAAGGAGGAAAACCGCGACGAGGCCCGCCAGACGCTCGAAGACGCCGAGAGCGTCCTCGAAGAGTACGCACAGCGCCGCGAGGAGATAGAGGACCTCGGTGAGGAAATCGAGGCGCTCGCCTCGACAATCTCGGAGACGGAGGGGGAACGCGAAGCCCTGAGCGAACGAATCCGGTCGCTTCGCGAGGCGACAGAGACACTGCGCGAGGAACTCGACTCCGCACTCGCCGAGACCGAACTCGAGGCGGCCGACCCCGAGGCAGTCGAGGACCGCCTCGAGGCGCTCGACGGCGAGGCCGAAGACATCCGAGACGCAATCGAGGAGCGTCGACTCGAAGCCCAAGACCACGCGGGCGACGCCGAAACCAGCCGCGAACGGGCCAACGAACACCGCGAGGCAGCCAGCGAAGCCCGCGAACGGGCCGAAGAACTCGAAGCCGAAGTCGAGACTGCCACGGAGGAACTCGAAGCCAAACGCGAGGAGTTGGCCGAACTCGGCGAGGAACTCGAGGCGCTACGCGAGGAACTGACCGACGCGCCGGTCGCCCGCGAGAACGTCGAGTCCCACCGCGACGACATCGACGAGGAACTGACGGCCGCCAAGGAGCGCGTCGCGGAGTTGCGGACCGACCTGAAGAATGCCCGCGAAACGGTCGCCGAGGCCGAACGCTTGCTGGAGGAGGGCAAATGTCCCGAATGTGGCCAGCCAGTCGACGACTCGCCACACGTCGAAACCATCGACGAGGACCGAGAGCGCGTCGAGGAACTGGAAACCGAACTCGAAAACGCCGAGGAGCGCGTCGAGGAGCTGACCCGGAAGCGTACGCGGGCCGTCGAGTTGGTCGAGACCGAAACCGAGCTTTCCCGACTCGAAGACTCGAAGGAGAACGTCGAGACGCTGGTCGAACAGAAGGCCGAGTCGGTCGAGGAGAAAGCAAATCGCGTCGAGGAACTCCGGACGGAGGCCGACGACCACGAGACGGCCGCCGAGGAGGCAATCGAGGCGGCCGAGGCTGCCGAATCGAAGGCACAGGAGGCCCGGGAAGCAATCGGAGAGTTGAACGCCGAGAAGGCGACGCTGGACGAACGACGCCAGCGGCTCCAACGGGTCGCGGAACTGCTCGATGACATCGCGGAAAACGAACGCGAGGTCGAACGGCTTCGGACCGAGCGGGACAACAAGGCCGAACAGAACGACCTCCGGCGCGAGCAGTTGGCCGACAAACGCGACCGGAAGGCGGAACTCGAAGATGCCTTCGACGAGTCGGCGATGAAAGGGGCCAAACAGGACAAAAAGAAAGCCGAGAGCTACATCGCGGACGTCGAGCCGTATCTGGAGGAGAAACGCGAGCGCCGGGACGAACTCCAGAACGCCATCGGTGCGGTCGAGAACGAACTGTCGGAACTCGAAGCGCTCCGGGAGCGACGCGAGGAACTCCAACGGACGGTCGACCGCCTCCAGTCGCTGTACGAGGAGGCCTACGAACTCCAGCAGACCTACGCGGACCTTCGTGCGGAACTCCGACAGCGGAACGTCCAGAAACTGGAGGCGATGCTCAACGAGACGTTCGAGTTGGTGTATCAGAACGACTCGTATGCGCGCATCGAACTCAATGGCGATTACGAGCTCACCGTCTACCAGAAGGACGGGACGCCGCTGGACCCCGACCAACTCTCCGGTGGCGAGCGGGCGCTGTTCAACCTCTCGCTGCGGTGTGCCATCTATCGGCTGCTGTCGGAGGGCATCGAGGGCGAGGCACCGACGCCGCCGCTCATCCTCGATGAGCCGACGGTGTTCCTCGACTCGGGCCACGTCTCGAAACTCGTCGAGTTGGTCGAGTCGATGACCGACCACGGCGTCGACCAAATCGTCGTCGTCAGCCACGACGAGGAGTTGGTCGGTGCGGCCGACGACCTCGTGGCGGTGCGGAAAGACCCCACGACGAACCGCTCGTCGGTCGAGCGCTCGGCGACCGTCGAGGCGTTGTCGTAGACCGGTTTCTCGTCGTTACCGGAGTTCGGCCAGTCCGTCGCGTGCGAGGTCGGTGAGTCGGTAGCCCCGCTCGCCGACCACGTCGGTCTCGGCAACCAACCCGGCGGCTCGGAGTTCGCCGAAGAGGCCGTGGAGATCGGACTCACAGAGGTCGTACGCGCCGAGGACCTCCCGGACGGACATCGGGCCGCGTTCGTCCAACTCGACGAGGAGTCCGAGCGCCTGTTCGGAGTGAACGGCGGTGAGAATTCGTCGGGACGCCTCGGGTACGGCCCCCGCGGCGAGTTCCAGCGGTGAGTCGCCGGTCACGGTCAGTTCCTCGTTCGGAAGGTATCGCTCCTCGCCGGTTTCGGGGTCGTAGACGAGACTCGACTCGCCGGATTGCTTGACGAGCAGATAGCGGTCGCCGCCGTGTTCGACGGCTCTCACGAGTCATCACCGCCGTCGGTGGCCGTACCGTCGGTAAAATCGCCGCGTTTGTACTGCCAGTAGTAGCGGCCGGCGAAGACGGCGGCGGCACCGCCGGCGGCCAGCGCCGCGCCGCCGACTTCGGTGTCGCCGCGGAAATAAATCAGTAGCGCGCCGAGCGAGAGGCCGAACAGCGCGACGTTGAGCATGATGGCGCTGCCGACGAACGCCCGGAACAGGCCTTCGGGGACGGACTCAAGCGTCTCGGCGTCGATGTCAGTCGCGTCGGGCGTCTCGGGGCCGAGACTGTCGGGGTCGAACTCCTCGGGTTCATCCGGCCACGGGTCGTCGTCGCTGAACGGGTCCACAGCGGGACAACGCCCCCCGAAAGCAAAAACTACGCGACCTCGTCGAGGTCGAGGACGTGTCCGGCCTGTATCCACGCGAGGGGGTTCTCCGCGTCGTAGAACACCACGCCCTCCTCTGTCTCGTACGACTCCGTCGTCTCGACGGCGTCGGCAACCACCGGTTCGGGGCGCTCGGAAGCGCCCGCACTGTCCTGCTCAGACGTCGCGTTGGGTTCGGGCATGGTGTGTCACCGGACTTTGGTAGGGTGTGTCATTGTAAAGCCCTTGTGGCTGTGACATTCGATGACACGGCCGCTGTGTTGGGCGAATAGCTTATGTTGCTCCGACAGAACACCGAGGTTTTTACCGGTGAGGGCGAAGCAGTTCACCTATGGAACAGGGCATGGAGCAGGGGACGCTCGGAAGCTTCGGTGGCGGGAGCGACGACGCCCGTCCCGCCGAGGAGGCCGCCGCGGTCGCAGGGTCGTCGGAGACTGGCGCCGACGTAATCGACGTCTCGGACCACCGGTTTCCCGACGCCGACGGCGACGTCGAGTGCTGTGTCACGCAGGTCGACTACACCATCGAGGGAAGCGGTGACGACGAACACCCCGTGCTCCACGTCTTCGGTCGTACCGACGACGACACCGTCCACGTCCGCGTCTACGGGTTTCGGCCGTACTTCTATACGCCACTCGCGGACCTCGACCTCGCGGTCGACGCCGACGACCCGCTCAGTGACCCCGATATCGTCGACTCCCGACTCGACCACGACCGCCTGACCGGCGTCGAGACGTACGGCGAGCGCGCGGCCGACGGCGAAGACATCGGCGAGCACGACGAGCGCGAGGTCGTCGTCTACGAATCCATCCGCGGCGAGAAACTGTGTAAGGTGTTCGGCCAGACGCCCCGCGACGTGGGACAACTCCGGGACCGCTTCGACCACTACGAGGCCGACATCCTCTTTCCCAACCGCCTGCTCATCGACAAGGATATCACGAGCGGCGTCCGGGTCCCGGTTCGGGAACTCGACGACGGCAGCCTGAAGATACACCACACGGAACTCGACGCCGTCGACTACTCGGTCGCCCCGCGCGTACATACCCTCGACATCGAGGTCGACGACCGCCACGGCTTCCCCGAGGACGGCGAACAGACCATCATCTGTCTCACCGCCCACGACTCCTTCGACGACGAGTACGTCGTCTGGCTCTACGAGTCGCCCGAGGGCGTTCCCAGCCCGGATGCCGTCGAGGAATACGAACCCATCGGCGAGGGCGACATCGACATCGACGTGCGCGGGTTCTCCGAGGAGGCCGAGATGCTCGTCGATTACCTCGATTACATCGACGCGACCGACCCCGACGTGCTGACCGGGTGGAATTTCGACGACTTCGACGCGCCGTACCTCATCGACCGCATCGACCGCCTCGCCTCCCGACACGACCGGCTGAACTCCGACCGACTCTCCCGGGTGAACGAGGTGTGGGACTCCGGGTGGGGTGGGCCGAACGTCAAGGGCCGGGTCGTCTTCGACCTGCTGTACGCCTACCAGCGGACGCAGTTCTCCGAACTCGACTCCTACCGCCTCGACGCCGTCGGAGAGGAGGAGTTAGGCGTCGGCAAGGAGCGCTATCCCGGCGACATCGGCGACCTCTGGGAGGACGACCCCGAGCGCCTGCTGGAGTACAACCTCCGTGACGTGGAGTTGTGCGTCGAGTTGGACCGCAAACAGAACATCGTCGACTTCTGGGAGGAGGTCGCCTCCTTCGTCGGCTGTAAACTCGAAGACGCGACGACGCCCGGCGACGCCGTCGACATGTACGTCCTCCACAAGATTCACGGCGAGTACGCACTCCCCTCGAAAGGCGCCGTCGACGCCGAGGAGTACGAAGGTGGCGCTGTCTTCGACCCGATTTCGGGCGTCAAGGAGATGGTCTCCGTACTGGACCTGAAGTCGCTCTACCCGATGTGTATGGTGACCATCAACGCGTCTCCTGAGACGAAGGTCGACCCCCAATCCTACGACGGTGAGACCTACGTCGCTCCCAACGGCACCCACTTCCGGAAAGAGCCGGACGGCATGATACGGGCGATGGTCGACGAACTCCTCGAAGAGCGCGAGGAGAAGAAATCGCTCCGCAACGACAACGACCCCGGCACCGACGCCTACGAGACCTACGACCGACAGCAGGCAGCTGTCAAGGTTATTATGAATTCGCTGTACGGCGTTTTGGGATGGGACCGATTCAGGCTCTACGACAAGGAGATGGGCGCGGCAGTGACCGCCACAGGGAGAGAGGTTATCGAGTTCACGGAGGAGTCCGCATCCGAACTCGATATGGAGGTCATCTACGGTGATACTGACTCCGTCATGTTGGAGTTAGAACACGATATCTCCAAAGAGGAAGCCATCGAGCAGTCCTTCGAGATAGAGGAACACATCAACGACGCCTACGACGAGTTCGCGGCGGATCTCAACGCCGACTCCCACCGCTTCCAAATCGAGTTCGAGAAACTGTATCGGCGGTTCTTCCAGGCGGGCAAGAAGAAACGCTACGCCGGCCACATCGTCTGGAAGGAGGGAAAGGACGTCGACGACATCGACATCACGGGCTTCGAGTACAAGCGCTCGGACATCGCGCCGATAACGAAGGAGGTCCAGAAGCGCGTCCTGGAGATGATTGTCACCGGCGAAGACCCCGAGGACATCAAGGAGTACGTCCACGAGGTCATCGAGCGCGTGCAGGCCGGCGACGTGAGCCTCGACGAAATCGGGATTCCGGGTGGAATCGGCAAGAAACTCGACAACTACGACACCGACACGGCTCAGGTGCGGGGTGCGAAGTACGCGAACCTCCTCCTTGGGACGAACTTCGCCAGCGGGTCGAAGCCGAAACGGTTGTACCTGAAGAAGGTCCACCCGGAGTTCTTCCGGGAGGTAGAGGCCGAGATGGGACTCGACCCCTCGGAGGACCCCCTCTACGGGGAGTTCAAACGCGACCCCGACGTCATCTGTTTCGAGTTCGACGACCAGGTTCCTGACGCCTTCGAAGTCGACTACGAGAAGATGCTCGACAAGACGCTGAAAGGCCCCATCGCTCGCATCCTCGAGGCCCTCGACATCTCGTGGGACGAGGTCAAGACCGGACAGACCCAGACCGGGCTGGGCAATTACTTCTGAGGGACCGTCGCCCCGGCTGTCTTCCGGCCGTATTTGTGGTGTGGTGACTTACCGCAAAGAAAAATTATTTTTCGAAACCACAACCCAAACCATCAGAACCCGAAACCATTATCAGCGTCACGCCCCACCGTTCAGACAGCATCTACTATGGCGACGTTAGAAATCAAAAATCTGCACGCAGCGGTCGCCGAAGAGGGTGGAGAGACCATCCTCCGCGGCGTCGACCTCGAGGTGAACTCCGGTGAGATTCACGCCCTGATGGGCCCCAACGGTTCCGGGAAGTCGACGACAGCGAAGATCATCGCCGGCCACCCTGCCTACGAGGTCACCGACGGGGAAGTACTCCTCCACATCGAGGAAGACGAGTTCGAGGGCATCGACGTCGACGACGACCAGTTGACGTGGAACCTCCTGGAGTTGGAACCCAACGAGCGCGCCGCGCTCGGTATCTTCCTCGGCTTCCAGTACCCCGCCGAAATCGAGGGCGTCACGATGGTCAACTTCCTCCGAACGGCACTCAACGCCAAACTCGAGGAGCGCGAGGAACTGTTCGAAGACGAAGATGCGGAAGACGCCGAAGACGACGACGAAGCCGGCTACGACACCTCCCCGATGGAGGGCAACATGGATGATGGCGCCGTCGGCGTCGCCGAGTTCCAGGAGCTGCTCGCCGAGAAGATGGAACTGCTCGACATGGACGAGAAGTTCGCCCACCGCTACCTCAACGCCGGCTTCTCCGGCGGCGAGAAGAAACAAAACGAGGTGCTGCAGGCCGCCATCCTCGAACCGTCCATCGCGGTGCTGGACGAAATCGACTCGGGGCTCGACATCGACCGTCTGCAGGACGTTTCCGACGGCATCAACGCCCTCCGCGACGAGCAGGGCACCGGCATCCTCCAGATCACCCACTACCAGCGCATCCTCGATTACGTCGAACCGGACCACGTTCACGTGATGCTCGACGGCCAAATCGCCAAGAGCGGCGACGCCAGCCTCGCCGAGGAACTCGAGGACAAGGGCTACGACTGGGTCCGCGAGGAAGTTTACGAAGCCGCGTAACCAGTTTCGGTAACGCATAGCCTCATATGAACACAGACGTAAACACCACACAATGAGTTCCGAAGACCTACAAGACACCGACACCGAGGCCCGATTCGAGTTCAAGAAGGAGGAGAGCTCCGCCTTCCAGACCGAGAAGGGTCTCACCGAGGAGACCATCCGCATCATCTCCGACGACAAGGACGAACCGGAGTGGATGCTCGAACGGCGTCTCCGCGCCCTCGAGCAGTTCCAGGAGATGCCGATGCCGACCGACTGGCCCGGCCAGCCGGACCTCAGCGAGGTCGACATCGACGAAATCGTCCCGTACATCCGACCGGACATCGAAACCCGCGGCGGCGCCGAGAACTGGGAGGACCTCCCCGAGGAGATTCAGGACACCTTCGACAAACTGGGCATTCCGGAAGCCGAGAAGAACGCCCTCTCGGGCGTCGGCGCCCAGTACGAGTCCGAAATCGTCTACCAGAACATGCAGGAGCAGTGGGAGGAGAAGGGCGTCATCTTCTGTGACATGGACAAGGCCGTCCAGGAGCACGAAGAGATAGTCCGCGAGTACTTCATGACGAAGTGCGTTCCCCCGAGCGACAACAAGTTCGCTGCGCTGCACGGCGCCATCTGGTCCGGCGGCTCGTTCGTCTACATCCCGGAGGACACCACCGTCAACATGCCGGTGCAGGCGTACTTCCGGATGAACAGCGAGGGGATGGGCCAGTTCGAGCACACCCTCATCATCGCCGAGGAGAACTCCGAAGTCCACTACATCGAGGGCTGTTCGGCGCCGAAGTACTCGGCGTTCAACCTCCACTCCGGCGGCGTGGAAGTGTTCGTCAAAGAGGGTGCCCACGTCCAGTACTCGACCGTCCAGAACTGGTCGAAGAACACCTACAACCTCAACACCAAACGTGCCATCGTCGAGAAGGACGGTACGATGGAGTGGGTGTCCGGTTCCATGGGGTCGAAAGCCACGATGCTGTACCCCTGTACCATCCTGAAGGGCCCCGGTGCGACGGACAACCACATCACCATCGCTTTCGCCGGCGAGGGCCAGAACATCGACACCGGCGCGAAGGTGTATCACAACGCGCCGAACACCAAATCGACCATCGAGTCGAAATCCATCAGCAAGGACGGTGGCCGAACGAACTACCGTGGCCTCGTCCACATCGCCGACGGCGCCGAGAACTCCTCGACGTCCGTCGAGTGTGACGCGCTGATGTTCGACAACGAGTCGACCAGCGACACGATGCCGTACATGGAAATCGAGGAGTCGAAAGTCGACGTGGCCCACGAGGCGACCGTCGGCAAGATCGGCGACGAGGACGTCTTCTACCTCCAGTCGCGCGGACTGGACGACGACGACGCAAAGCAGATGATCGTCGCCGGCTTCATCGAGCCGATTACGGAAGAACTGCCCATCGAGTACGCGGTGGAACTCAACCGCCTCATCGAACTCGAGATGGAGGGGTCGCTCGGATGAGCACGCAGGTACACGCATCCATCGACGAGGCGACGGTCCGACAGATTTCCGAGGAACTCGACGAGCCGGAATGGCTACTCGAGACGCGTCTCGAGGCCCTCGAAGCCCTCGACGACATCGCGTTCCCGGATGTCATCCAGACGCCCGGTCGCAAGTGGACGAACCTCGAGGAGCTCGACTACGAGAGCCTCGTCGACCCCCTCGACGCGGCCGAAGAGAAAGACCAGGTCGGTCCCGACGACGTGGAGGTACTCCCCTTCGCCGAGGCCGTCGAGGAACACGGCGAGTTGCTCGAAGAGCGGTTCGGCAGCGTCGTCGACCCCCAGACGAACTACCTGACGGCGCTGTCGACGGCGCTGTTCACGACCGGAACCGTCGTCTACGTTCCGGAGGGCGTCGACGCCGAGGACGTGAAGATTCGGACGACGATGAACTCCCGGTCGCTGTTCAACTACACGCTCGTCGTCACCGAGGAATCGTCGTCGGTGACGATTCTGGAGCGACAGGAGTCCGGCGACGAAGTCGACGGCAACCGCTACTACAGCGGTATCGTCGAAGTCGCCGCCGCCGAGAACAGCTACGTCCAGTTCGGCAACCTCCAGGACCTCGACGAGACGACCTACACGTACACCCTGAAGGAAGCGACCGTCGACACCTACGGCACCGTCGACTGGGTCGACTGTAACATCGGGTCGCATCTCACGAAGTCCTCCGTCGAGAGCCACCTGGATGGCGACTCCTCGGAGTCGAAGATGGTCGGCGCCTTCTACGGCCACAACGACCAGCACTTCGACATCGACGCTCGCGTGTGGCACAACGCCGAACACACGACGGCGGACCTCGTCACTCGCGGCGTCATCGACGACGAGGCCCGGTCGGTGTACGAGGGCGTCCAGAACGTCGGCCGCGAGGCCTGGGACACCAACTCCTACCAGCGGGAGAACACCCTGATGTTGAGCGACGAGAGCGAGGCCGACGCCTCCCCGAAACTCATTATCAACAACCACGACACCGAGGCCTCCCACAGCGCGACGGTCGGGCAGGTCAGCGCCGAGGACATGTTCTACATGACTTCGCGTGGCGTCCCCGAGCGACTGGCGAAGAACATGCTCGTCGAAGGGTTCTACGTCCCCGTCCTCGAGGAAATCGAGGTCGAGGAACTCCGCGAGGACTTCGAAAGTCGCATCCGCGACCGACTGCAGGCACGGGAGTAACGCGAGCCGTTTTTTATTTCGTCCAGTCCACCACCGCTTAGCGGTCGGTCTCACCGTCGGTTTCTCGAAGGATGAACGGTCCGATAGAGAGAGTTCGTTCGGTCACCGTCGCGATACGGAGCACGTACGCCAGGAGCACTGCGAACGGCGAGATGACGACAGCTGCGGCCCCAGTAACGAGCAACACGCCGGTGTTGACACCGAGGATGGAGTCGGTAAAGATGGCGACGTCGACGTAGAACGTGACGCCGAGGGCGACCACGAGCGACGGGACGGCCGTATAGAGGACGGTCCGCGAGAGGTCGATGAGTTCCGACTGGAAGTAGAGCGTCTTGAAGTGTTCACGAGTGGGTCCGAACAGTTCCAGGGCGTCGGCGAACGCCGCCAGCGGCTCGCGGGTTTCATCGGGGAGTTCTCCATCGAGAAACCGACGCGCGACGTGAATCTTCCAAGAGTAGTTGAAATCGAGGGCCGCACGCACGACCTCGAACTCGCCGAAATCGGCGTCCTCCAGTCGTTCGATGACGACATCGGCGTTGCTGACCGTTCCCTCGATCATGGTTTCGAGGTCGTCGTCGAGCGGGCCCGAATCGCGGACCGCCGCCGCACGAGAGTCGATTTCGGCGACCATCGCCTGAAGAAATTCGGACGGTTCGGCGGGTGGCGTCTCGCCAAGGAGGTCGCGAACGTCGTCGCGAAAGGTCATCGCACCATCCATGCGTTCGCGCTGGTCGCCGACGGCGCCGAGTTCCTGTGACAGCACCAACTGATTCAGCGTGAGCACGAGCGTGACGCCGGTGACCGTCGCACCGATGAGCGCCTGAAAGGCGGTATCGACCGAATCCGTCGCTCGAAGCGCGGATTCGGCGCCCGGAACAACGAGCGACGCGGCGACGAGGCCGACGAAGACGGCTCCGACGATACCGGTCGTTATCAGTTTCCGATCCGCATCCAACAGGAGGTACAGGATCACCGTACTCCGAGGGGACCGCTCTCGCATCCGGTCTGCCGGCTCGTCGTCTGACATACCGACACTTCGTTCGGAGAGCGCAAAAATAGCGGCCCAAGGGAACCCCTTAAGTCGCCGCGGTGCCGACGCGTGAGTATGACCGGCGCACCGTTCGCCGACCGCGGGGTGGAACGATGAGTCTCACCTACCCGGTCGCGTCGGACCACCAACTCGCGCGCCTGCTGCAAATCGGGATGGTCCTCGAAGAGGTCGTCGAGGCCCGGGCGCACAAACACTACGAGACGCTCGACGATGCGGAACTCGACCCCGATATCGTCTCGCTTCTGGAACACGCCGCAGAGGAGTCCGCCGAGCACCGCAAACGCCTCGAAACGCTCGTCGACGAACTCGACGCCGACCCCGTGGCCTACGACGAAATCGAGCAGTTGGTCGCCGCCCGCTACGAGTCGGACACCGACTTCGACGGCGTGCTCTACGACCAGTTGTGCAACGAAGAGACCGCCTACAAGTTCTACGACGACCTCATCGAGGCCATCGAGAGTTCGGACGTACAGTTCACCGTCGACCGCGAACGGTTGCTCGAGACGCTTCGCGGTATTCGTGAGGAGGAAAAAGAGGGCGTCGAGGAAGTGACGGAACTCATGGAGACGCGAGCATGAACACACAGGACCAGTATTTGAAGGCCATCTACCTCGTACAGGAGCAGGAAGACGGGCCCGCCTCGACCGGCGCAATCGCGGACCTCCTGGAGGTCAGCCCCGCCAGCGCCAACGAAATGATCGGCAAACTCGAAGGCCACGGCCTCGCCGACCACGAGAAGTACAAAGGCGTCTCACTGACCGACGAGGGTATCGTCCGGGCACGCGACGCCCTCCAGACGTACTGCATCATCGAGCGGTTCCTCTGGGAAGTCCTCGAAGTCGAGGAGTTCCGCATGGAGGCCAAACAGCTCGAAAGCGTCATCGACGAGACGGTCGCCGAGCGACTCGACACCATCATCGACCGACAGGACTGCTGTCCGGACTGCTTCGACGCCGAAACCGACGCCTGCGAACTGCTGGACGTGGCGTTGGAGTCGGAGGCGGCGGACTGATTCGGCGGCGGAAACGGTAAACCTATTGTGCGGGCAGCAACTACGATTACTCGCAGTCCCGTGGTGTAGTGGCCAATCATAGCGGCCTTTGGACGCATCGGGTGTTGCCCCGTGCGAAAGACAGCCGTTGACGGCAGTTCGAATCTGCCCGGGACTATTATAATACTTCTTACACTTCCTACGGTCCGACCACCAATCTATAACTCCTCTCCTTTCGGGGACCTAACACATGAACCCCGACCCCAACGACCCGGTGATGGAGTGGCCCCTCGCCGTCGGCGACCCCGGGCGTGAGGTGTGGTACTCGCTGGTGAGTCCGCGGGACGCCTCGGTCGCCTTCTGGTATCGGTACACGCTGTTGTCGACCGAAAGCGGCCGACAGGAGGGTCGGCTGTGGGCGGCGCTAACCGACCGCGAGACCCCGGAGAACTCGACGTTCGTCTCGGAGGCCTTCGCCTTCGAGGACGTCTGGCCCGACAGTGACCCCTTCGAGTTGACCATCGGCGACGGCGTCCTCACCTCCTCGTCGGCGACCGGTAGTGTCGGCGATGTGGCGTGGGACCTCGAATACGACCCCGACACCTACGCGTTCACGCCGTTGCGGAGCCAGCGACTCACCGACGTGTTGTCGAAGACCATCGGGACGGGCAAACACTGGAGCCGGAACCAATCCGTGTTCATGTCGGGCGAAATCACGGTCGGCGACCGGACCATCGAACTCGAAGACGCGCCGGGCCACCAGGGGCACACGCTGTCGACGGACCCGCCCGAGGAGTGGACGTGGGTGCAGTGTAACGACTTCGCCGAAGACGAGACGGCCGTCCTGGAGGCGCTCCGACTCGACGACAACCTCTCGCTGTGTTTCCGCATCGACGGCGAGGTGTACCCACTCAATCGTGTGAAACACGTGGTCCCGTGGAGTCCCTCGGCGAACCGGACGCTCCACGACGAACCGGGCCACTGGCGGTTCCGTGGGGAGGGCGAGGGCGTCGAACTGCAGGCGACAGTCGAGGCCGACACCGACCACTGGCAGACGGTGTCGTACATGGCGCCGGACGACGCCCTCAGGTACAACGCGCACTGCTCGTTGTCGGATTTGACGCTCACCTACAGTGTCGACGGCGGTCCGGCGACGACGATTACGAGCGACGCCGCCCGCGCGGAGTGGGTCAGCACCGACCCACCAATCGAGGGCGAGTACCTCCCCGAGTGGAACTGAGGGTTAGACGACCTTCAGGAGGCGGCGCTCGAACTTCCCGACGCGGACGCGCTGCCAGCCGCGCAACGCCTCGTCGAGCTCGGGGTCGCCCGTGTCGACCCGGAGGACACCGATGTCGTCGAGTTTCTGTTTGGAAGCGATGACCTCGATGTCCGAACGGCGGATGACCTCGGGGGATATCTGGTCGTTGCCACGGCCGAAAATGAACCCCTGTCCGCCGATGGGGGAGACGACGATGACGTTGCGCTCGCCGAGGGCGGCGAGGATGTCAGATTCGCCGGCGTCGGTCGCGAGGACGCTGCCCTCGCGCCACACGTCGACGCCTAGCGGCGACCCGTTGAAGCCGAGTTCGGTTTTCACGGCGTCGACGGTCGACCCGGGGCCGAGCACGTATGTCGCGTCGTCGTCGCGGATGTCGCCGGCGACGGCGGCCGCGAGCGCTTCGACGGTACCGCCGCCGATTTGCTTCGAGGACTGTATCTCGTCGCCGACGGGGACTTCGACGAGCGCTTTCAGTTCGGTGTTCACGTCGCCGCCGCGGTAGGCGTCCTCGTCGATGTCGTTGACCTCGCGGGTTTCGGTTCGCTCGAAGGTGGTGGCGATGCGGCCGGCCGCTCGGGGCGTGACCGCGAACACCGACGAGTACACCTTCACGCCACCGGGGACGCCCAGCACCGGAACGTCGCTGTCGAGGTCTTCCAGGGCCTCGGCCACGTCGACGGCGGTGCCGTCGCCGCCGACGAACAACACGAGGTCGACGCCGGCCTCGACGAGTTGCCGAACGGCCTTGCGGGTGTCCGCGGAGGCGGTCTCGTCAGTTTCGGGGTCGCCGACGACGACGGGGTCGAACCCGGCGGCGACGGCTTCGTCTTCGCCCATCACGCCGCCGTAGGTGTACAACTCGACCTCGACGGGCTGTTCGCGCAGGTGTTCCAGCGCCTGTCGGGCGCGGGTCGGTGCACGCGGTTCGGCACCGCGGCGGCGGGCCTCCTCGACCTTGTTGTCGGTGCCCTTCAGCCCGACGCGGCCGCCCATCCCCGCGATTGGGTTGACCACGAGCCCGATGCGTCGCATACCGGAGTACGGGCCGCCCCGGCCAAAAACGACGCGGTCCGTCACCTCCATCGCTCGAAAGGGAATTTATTAAGAGCGGCCCCCGGCAACTCCATGCCATGTACGTCCCACTGCAGGAGAACGTCAACGAACTCGCTATCGATGCCTCCGGCTGGCTCGTCTTCGCTGCCTGTCTGCTCATCACCGTCGGCTGGCTGTGGTATCTCTACCGATAATCAGGCCTCGACCGCGTCGGCTCGCTCGCGGAGCCACGTTTCGGCCGCTTCGACAGCCGACTCGTCGGTACTCTCGATTTTCACACGGACGAACTCGCCGGGGTAACTCCCGACTTTCACGCCGAAGCGCTCCTGTAACTCGGCGAACCGCTCGACGAGGGCGCTTTCGGGTTCGTCGACGACGACCTCAGTGATGTAGCGTCGCTCGCCTTCGAAGTCGTCTTCTATCGCCTCGAACATCGCTTCCATCTCCGCTGGGACGCCCGGGAGGACGTAGACGTTCTCGATGACGCAACCCGGAGCGACGCCTTCGGTGTTGTGTATCGGCTCCGAGCCGACGGGGAGGTCGGCGGTTCCCGCCGCGAGGTCGGCGTGTTGGTAGCCCCCTTCGGCGTCGAGCCACTCGAGCGCCGCCTCGTTCGTCTCGACGCTCCGGCCGAAGGCGGCGGCGACGCCTTCCATCGTCATGTCGTCGTGCGTGGGGCCGAGACCGCCCGTCGTGACGACGGCGTCGTACTCCGCTCGATACTCGTTGACGACGCGGGCGATGTCGGCGACGCGGTCGGGGAGGACCGTCGTCCGCTCGACTGTCGCACCGCGTTCGGTGAGTCGTTCGCCGAGCCAGGCGGCGTTCGTGTTGACGGTGTCGCCGGAGAGCAGTTCGTCACCGACACACACCACAGCGATGTTCATACACGGTGTAGGTGAGCCACCCGGTAAACCTCAACGCATTCCGGGTGGCGGCCCGTCGCCGTCGTCGTCGTAGTCGATATCGATGCCCTCCGCCTCGCGGCGTTCCTTCGCTCGCTGTATCTGCAAGTAGTAGTAGACGCCGCCGACGAGGCCGATGATGGTCCCGATGGCTGCCAGCCCGCCGAACAGCCAGATGTCGCGGTTGAGATACCACCGCAGGACCAACACCGAGGTGTCGAGGTTCTCCCAGGTCAGCACGACGCGGTCGCCGACTTCACGGCGGTCGTCGTTTTCGGGGCGAACCTGTGACAACAGCGGAATCGAGGCGTCCGTGTTCGGCGGGAGCGCGACCCCGTAACTGCCGTTGACCGGCGTCTCGACGGTGAGTTGTTTGCCGTTTCGCGGCGTCGTGAAGGCGAGTTGGCCCTCCTCTGCTGGCAACTCCACGATGGAGCGCTGTCGGGTGCTGTCAACCTCGAGGGTGTCGACTGTTTCGCCGGTGTCGGTGCGGACGACATCGCCATCGCTGGTGTAGCGCAACACCGTCCCGTTGGGGTAGCGGAACTGCAGCCCTCTGAGTTCGAGGGGTCGCTCGACCGCCAGCGCGTCGGTCGTGTACAGTTCGATTTCGCCCTCGTCGCCGACCGTCTTCCGTGAGACGTTGTAGACGGCGGTGTAGTTGTCGCGGTTGAGGACGAGCGAGGCGTCGTAGTCGGTGTCGTAGTCGTACTCGGCGTCGGCCGACAGCGCCTCGGGGTCGTCGATATTGGCGCCGAAGATGGCCGTACAGCCGGATAATCCGACGAAAAAGACGAGGGCGACGGCGGCGAGGAGGCGTCGGTTCATGGCTCAGTCGGTGACGACGACGAGTAACTCCGAGCGGAGGTGTGGGCCGATGTCGGAGAGCAGTCCCGGGCCGTCGGTCTCCTCACGGCAGATGATGCTCTGTTCGAGCAGGCCGAGGCGCTCGACGGTGACGATGTCTTCGGCGTGGCCGGCCCGGTTGACGGTCGCTCGAACCTCAGCACGCGTGGCGCTGTTGACGTTCACGCGGTCGGTTCCGCGGGTCCACTCGTACAGTCGGTCCCGCTCGTCGTCGGCGAGGCGGGCCGGTTCGTCCGCTTCGCCTTCGACGAACCGAAGCGGCATGTGCTGGACGAGGCCGAACCGCCTGCGAATCTGGTCGGGACTGCCCTGTCCCAGGCCGAGTTCGTCGGCCGGAATCCGGACCGGCTCGCCCGCATCGAGGATGAACCCTTCGTCGTCCCACGACTCCAGCGTGCCGACGTACGTTTCGCCGGCGTCGCGGTGTGGCGTGACTGCGCCCCACTCCTCGGCCAACAGGTTCCGTGCCACGGGAGCGTCCTCGCCGGTAATCGTCACCGACGGGAAGCCGTCGTCGCGAAGCCCGACGGTGAACTCCACGTCGAGGTCCGCGAGGTCGTTTTCGACGAGCGAGGTCAGCGAATCGAGGGACCGCTGTTTTGCGTCGCCGCCGACGTACAGTTTCGTTGCGAGAACGACCATCGACTACGCTTCCGCCCCGTCGGCTTCTTCGTCTATGTGCAGTTCCGTGCGCAACTCCTCGATGCGGCGGTCCATCGCGTCGATGAGTCGCTGATTGTCCATCGTCTCCAGCGGGCCGCCGCAGTCGGGACACTCGAAGCCGTACTCCATGGCTTCGCCGAACTCGAAGCGGAGTTGGCAGTTGTTACAGAGGTAGAACTCGTTGTCCTGTTCGTAGCTGCGGCGCTCTTCGAGCGACTCCAACAGCCGGTGCATCTCCTCTTCGAGCTGTTCGGGAATGTTCTCGTACTCGAAGGTCCACAGGTAGGTGAGCCACCCCGAGTCCTCGTCGCGGAGCCGACGGTACGTCGCGAGGTCGTTCTCGTAGAGAATGAACAGCGCCCGACGAACGTCGTTGAGCTCCAGACCGAGCTCCTCGGCGAGTTCCTCGTCGGTCACCTCGCCGTCCGGCGGTGCGGCCGCGACCGGCATCCCCGTCGGCCCCACGAGTTCGTGGAGGTACTTCTGAATCACGGGGTCGTTCAACAGTTCGTCAAAAGCCATTGTGTAAACGTGCGCCAGCGAGTCGTTTAAAAGCTCCGCTCCCGGATTCTACTCCTCCTCGCCGACTGGCTCGACCTGCTTGCCCGTGGCCTTCGGGACGACTTCGTGGCTGGCGCCGACCCACTCGCGGTCGAGTTCCCGCCCCTCGAACAGTCGGTCGAGAAACACCGCCAGTCCCGCCACCTCCGAGTGGGGCTGGTTCGTCACGCCGACGTTGTAGTCGGCGGCCTCGTAGACGTCGAAGGAGACCTTCTCGGCGCCGACGACGACGAGAACCGGTCTCTCCTCGAGGTCGGCCCGAACCTCGGCCTCCACGTCCTGTACCGGCAGGCCGTACATCGTGAGGTGGACGACGACGCCGTCGAACTCCCGGAGGAGTTTCCGGTGGCTGTCGGTCACCTCCACCTCGAAGGGGCCACCGAAGCGGTCGGTGATGTCCGCGATGGTCTCGGCCGATTGCGAGGCGTCACCCGAGATGACCACCCGGTCGGCGCCGAGCGCCCGCGCGGTGAGTCCGACGTGGGTGGTCATCCGGTTGTCCCGGCCCGGGCGGTGGCCGAGACGGAGGACGCACACCTCGTTTTCCTGTTGCATGCCCGCTGCTATCCGGTCGACGGCTTAGGGGGTTTCGGAACGGCCGCTCTCGAAACCGACTTACGCTCGCCACTCCCAGCGCCGCCAATGAACCTCTCCGGCAAGCGGCTCTGTATCACCGGCGGCGCGGGCTTCGTCGGCTCGCACCTCGCCGACCGCCTCGTCGCCGACAACGAGGTCGTCGTCGTCGACCGCCTCGGCAACGGCCGCCGCGAGTGGGTCCCCGACGACGCCGAGCTCGTCGAAGGCGACCTTCGTGAGGACGCGGCCGTCACCGAAGCCATCGACGAGGACACCGACGCCGTGTTTCACTTCGCCGCCGACAAGGCAGTCGACAGCGACGCGCCGAACGAACAGTTTCGGCTGAACACGGAGTTGACCGCGACCGTCCTCGAACGGATGCGGTCGGTCGGCTGCAAGCACGTCGCCTTCACGTCCTCCTCGACGGTGTACGGCGAGGCCCCGCGCCCGACGCCCGAGGACTACGCGCCGCTGGAACCCATCAGCATGTACGGCGCCGCGAAGTTGGCCGAGGAGTCACTGCTGTCGGTGTACGCGAACAGCCACGACTTCCAGGTGTGGAACTTCCGGTTCGCCAACATCGTCGGCCCGCGGCTCCAGCTCGGCGCGGTCATCCCCGACTTCATCCACAAACTCCGAGATGACCCATCCGAGTTGGAAATCCTCGGTGACGGCCGACAGGAGAAGTCCTACATGCACATCGACGACTGCATCGACGCGATGTGCTACGTCATCGAAAACGCGGACGCGGCGATGAACACCTACAACCTCGGGACGCGGACGACGACCTCGGTACGCACTATCGCCGACATCGTCGCCGCGGAGATGGACCTCGACCCCGCCTACTCCTTCACCGGCGGCGACCGCGGGTGGGTCGGCGACGTGCCGCGGATGAGACTCTCCGTCGAGAAACTGGCGGGTCTCGGATGGACGCCGGAGGGCTCCTCAGACGACGCCGTCCGGCGGGCGGTCCGGGAACTGCTGGCGGCCGACTTCGAGTAATTACACGGAAAACGGGGTTCGCGCCGATATCTCGTCTTCGACGACCCGGAGCGTCGCCTCGGCGGTGTAGTCGCCGGGGGTCGGGTCCGGCCACGTCTCCTCGAACGTGGCCGACTCGCCGGGCTGGAAGTCCGCCGGGGTGAGGACCTGTGCGAAGGCCTTGCCGTCGCTGTAGCGCCACATCTCCGTGTCGTCCTCGTAGACGGCGAAGTCGGCCCGACAGGCGTCCCGAAACGTCACTTCGAGTGGAGTGTCCCCCGGGTTGGTGACGGTGAACGTAAAGTGGACGCCGTCGCCGACGGTCACCTCCAGCGCCGCATCGAGCATGGAGTCCATTCGTTCTCCTACATAAAAGGGTTGTCACGAACCAGCGAAGAAACGCCTAAAGCCGCGCCGCGGCTACGTGGGGACGTGCAAGTCGTCGGCTACGAGACGGGTGTGGGCCGAGAGACAGCGGCCGCGCTGTTGGTTGCCACCGACGGCGTCGTCGAGCGGGAACCGCTGGAGTCGGGGCGGCAACTCCAGTGGTCACTCGGGGAGCGCCGCTGTGCCGGCACCGTCGACGGCGCCGACCACCTCGCCTGTGAGAACTCCACGGCGCCGTACTGTGAGTCCCACGACTCGACGTGGGTGTGTGCCCGCTGTACCGGAACGTGCCTGAAGGCGGAGATGGACTGCTACCAGCAACATGCCGTCTACCTCGCCGCGTTCGCGCCGAAGACGTTCAAGGTCGGCGTGACGAAACTACGCCGGCTGGAGACCCGCTTCCGCGAGCAGGGAGCTGACCGCGCTGCCCACATCTACACCGTCGAAAACGGCCGCATCGCGAGGGAAATCGAGGCGGAACTCGCCGCTGACATCCCGATTCCCGACGCCGTCCGCGTGCCTGCGAAAATCGACGGGATGGGACGGACTGTCGACGAGACCGCGTGGAGCCGACTGCTCTCGCAATTCGACGTACAGGGAACGTACGCCTTCGAGTACGGACTGGACCTCGAGGCCGCGCCGGTCGCGGAGACGCTCGCCTCGGGGACGGTCCTCGGGACGAAAGGTCGGGTACTCCTCCTCGAACGAGACGGGGGGACCTTCGCCGTCGACATGCGTGACCTCGTCGGCTACGAACTCCGAGAGGGGTCCTCCGCCCGGCAGCTGCAGTCGAGTCTCGGCGCGTTCGGCTGAGTTTCGACCGCAGAAGACATTTATCCGAGGCTCTGCCAGTCGTTTGCATGCGAACCGATGCCCTCCTCGCCGGCGTTGCCGTCGTCGCCCTCCTCGCGACGGTGGCTATCGCCGCGCTGGTCCCCGGGTTCGTCAGCGACCCGGCACCCGAACGCGACGCACCGCCCGCCCGATTGGACGTCTCCGAGACGACGCTGGCCGTCGGTGAGGTGACCGGCGAGACGGCGACGCTCGACGTGACCGTGTATCTCGCCCACCGCGGCGGCCCCGCCGACAACGTGACCGTCGTCGTCCGCGCGACGGACGCCGACAGCGGCCTCGTCGCCGACACCGCCAGAACGGACCTCGGTTCGGTCGAGGGCGAAACCGAACACGAAGCACCCGTCTCGGTGACCGTCCCACGCGAAGGTGGCTACGAGATATCCGCGCTACTGTACGTCGACGGCCAGCGGGTCGACGCCGCACGGGCGAGCGTTAGCGGCGTCTCGGCGCTGACGCCGCCGTACGCCGAAACCAACGTCGCGTTCCATCGCTTCTCCGCCCAACCGGCCGTCGAGTACACCATCCAATCCAGCGACAGCGAGACGACGACGCTCGATGTGACGAGCTATCTCACCAACGGCGGCGACGCCCCCGAATCGGGGCTCCGTCTCGTCGTCACCGCACGCCAGTCCGACTCGAACGTCGTCGCCGCACGCACCGAGACGACCGTCGGAGCCATCGAACCGGGTCGAACCGCGACGCCCAGCGTCGAACTGTCGGTTCCGGAGAACTACAACTACTACCTCGACGTGACGTTGTGGCGCGACGGCGTCATTCTCGACTCGACGCGGTCGGTCGCGAACCTCAATCCCGAGGAGACGCTTGCGGCCAACGAGACGCGCCGTGCGGTCGCCTTCGAGGCCAGCGACTTCGAGACGGGCGGCGATGGCGCCGACCGTCCTGTCCGGGAGTCACCGACGGCCGGTGAGGGTCAACCCGGCTTCGGCCCCGCCGTCGCCGTCGTGGCACTTCTCGGTTCGCTGTTCGCCGCCCGGAGGTGGTCGGCATGAGCGACGACCCCGAAGCGGTCGCCGCGGAGGAGAGCTCGAAGGGCCCGAACGTCGACGTTGAGACGGTCCTCGCGTACCTGTCGTGGGGCGGCCTCGTCGCACTCGGTATCCTCGCTGTCGTCGCCGGAATCGGTCTCTATACGAGTCTCTCGGCGGTCATCGACGTGTGGGTCGCCGACCGGTTCCAGCCGTTCGCTCGAATCGGGCTCAACTTCGCCGTGCTGTGTGTTTCTATCGCCGGAATGGTCGCGCTGCTGCGTCGCCTCCGGTAGCCGAGACCTGTGGACTTTTCTGCGGTGAGACGAAAGAGGGGGTCATGACGGACAACGACGACGCGTCCGACGAAGCAGAGGGCGGCGAGGAAGGCGGCGAGGAGAAGTCCTTCCGCGAGCGAGTCGAAGAGATTCGCCAGCAGCGAGCCGAGGAGCGCGAAGGCGAGGGTGGCGAGGGTGAGGGCCTGAGCCGCGAGGAGAAACTCGAAGAGATGATGGGCGGCGGCGGTCCGGGCGGCGCCCCCGGCGGTATGGGCGGCGGTGGCGGCAGTCCGTTCGCCCAGATGATGGGCGGCATGATGGGCGGCGGCGGTCCGGGCGGCGCCCCCGGTATGGGTGGTGGCCCCGGCGGCCCCGGTGCCCGCGGCGAAAGTGAGGACAACGAAGAGCTCGTCCGTGAGGTCCGGAAGGTCCGCGACGAGCTCCACGACATCCGACGCGAGCTTGAGCGCGTCGCCGACGCACTCGACGACTGACTGTCGAACCACCAGCCGGCTGTTTTTTGTTTCAGCGTCGTGAGTGGCGAGTAGGGTGGGATATGTCGGAGTTCGATATCGACGCGTCGACGGCGAAACTGTTGGAATCACTCCCGGATTTAGTGTACATTCTGGACCTCGATGGCGGGCTGCTGTGGTGGAACGACCAGGTTCGGGAGGTGACTGGGTACGACGACGAGGAACTCTCGGAGATGGACGGCTTCGACCTGCTCTCCTCCGAGCAGCGCGGCGACGCGAGGGAGGCTCTCGCGGATTTCGAGTCGCTCCCGCCGGGGTATACGATGGAGTTCGAGGTTCTAACGACGGACGGCCGACGGATTCCCCACGAGTTCAACAGCACCGTCTTGGAGGTTAGCGACGAGACGGTGCTCGTGAGCATCGCACGCGACATCTCGCTTCGCCACGACCGGGAGGCTGCCCTCCGGCGACAGCGCGACGAACTCGACACGATGAACCGAATCAGCGAGACGGTTCACGGAGTCATCCGAGGTATCGTCGACGCCGCGACCCGGGAGGAGATCGAATCGACGGTGTGTGAACGACTGGCCGCCTCCGAGCTGTATCGGGCAGTGTGGGTCGGACGGAACACGCCCGAGGAGAGCATTAGGCCGGAGACAGGCATCGGCGTCGGCGAGGACTTCCTCGAGGTAATCGAGGGACTCAACGACCTCGAGTGGACCCGACCGGCACAGAAAGCGCTCGACACCGGCGAGCCACAGGCGGCACAGCGAATCCCGGAGTTGTCGTTCCCCGACCCCGTTCGGGAGGCGGCCGTCGAACGCGGCATCGAATCCGGCGTCGCCGTTCCGTTGGTCCACCGGGGGAACGTCCTGGGCGTCCTCGTCGTGTACTCCTCGCGGTCGGAGGCGTTCAACGACCGCGAGCAGGCGGCGTTCCGACGCCTCGGAGAAATCGTCGGGTTCGCCATCAACGCCGTCCAGACCGAACGCCTGCTCCTCTCCGACAGCGCGACGCGACTCACCTTCCGCATCGAGAGTCCCGAAGCCTTCCTCGCGTCAGTGTCGACGCTCGCCGACGGTCCCTGTCGACACGAGTGGAGTACGCCGGCGGGCGCCGACCGGTATCGCCACTACATCACGGTCTCGGGGCTCCCGCCGGAACGGGTCGAGGCGATTGCCGAGGAGACGCCGACGGTCGAATCAGCGGAGTACGTCGGATCAAACGGCGACGACGGCGTCTTCGAGGTCGTGACGACCGACTCCCTCACCCGTCGGCTGCTGGAGGCCGGCGCGTCGCCGGTATCCCTCGAGGCCCGGGACGGAGAGACCACCTTCGTCGCGGAAGTTCCGGGCGATTCGTCTCCCCGCCCGATAGTCGAGGCGGCCAAGGAGTTCTACGACGCCGAGTTGGTGTCGAAACACGAGGTCGAACGGCCGGTTCAGACCGTTGAGGCGTTCCACGACGGCATCGACGACCGACTGACCGACAAACAGCAGGCGGCGCTCAGACACGCCTTCTTCGGCGGCTACTTCTCGTGGCCGCGGGACGCCACCGCCGAGGACATCGCCGACACGATGGACATCAGCTCCCCGACGTTCCACTACCACCTCCGTCACGCACAGCAGGCGCTCGTCGAAGCGTACCTCCAGCATCTAGAGGACTAGAAGAACTGTTCATACCGCAGTGGGTGCCAGCCGTAGGTGGAGACCTCACTCGGGATTCGGCGGTGGGGTGGTCGCCGAACCCATCGCGGCCGCAAAAGACGGCCGCCGCCCTCTATCGAGGTCTTCGACTCGCCGGCGTCTGGGGGACGGGGTGGGGATGCACTTTACCGCCGGCCCTGAACGTCTCCGTTCTGAGCCGCGGACGTCTTCCTCCGAGAAACGTATCGATGTCGTAAGCAGTTCGATTACAGGTAGCCAGCGTCGGCCAACCGCTCGACGCCCTCGCGGAGCCGCTCTTCGCTGGCCGCATACGAGAGTCGTGCGTAGCCGGGCGTTCCGAAGGCACTCCCCGGGACGGTGGCGACGTGGGCGTCCTCGATGGCGCCCTCACACCATGCCTGGTCGTCGTCATCAACCGGCAGCATCATGTAGAACGCGCCGTCCGGAACCGGGACCTCTTTGCCGTGTTCGGCGAAGAGGTCGACGAGCATGTCGCGGCGGTCCTCGAAGGCTTCGCGCATCTCGACGACGGCGTCGTCGGTGTTCTCCAGTGCCTCGACGCCCGCGTACTGGACGAAGTGCGTCGCACACGACACCGAGTGGCTGTGGAGTTTCGACGCCTGCTCGACGAGTGGTTCGGGCGCGGCGAGGTAGCCGAGTCGCCAGCCGGTCATCGAGTAGGCCTTCGAGAAGCCGTTGATGGTCACCGTTCGCTCGCCCATCCCGTCGAGCGAGCCCAGCGAGGTCTGCTCGGTGTCGTAGGTGATGGCGTCGTAAATCTCGTCGGAGATGACGGTGATGTCGTGGTCGACGGCGAGGTCGCGGACGCCCTCAAGGGCATCGTCGCCGAAGACCGCTCCGGAGGGGTTCGACGGCGAGTTGACGACGAGCAGTTCGGTGTCGTCGGAGACCGTCGCCGCCAGTTCCTCGAGCGCCGGCGCCAACTGGAAGTCGTGTTCCGAGAGGTCGACACGCGAGATGTCTGCGCCGGCCATCTTCGCCATCGCCTCGTAGCTCACCCACGCGGGGTCCAAGAGGACAACCTCGTCGCCCTCTTCGATGAGCGCCTGAAACGTCTCGTACAGCGCCTGTTTGGCACCGGGAGTGACGATGACTTCGTCGGTCGAATAGTCGAGGCCGTCGCCGTCGAGTTTCTCGACGATGGCTTCCTTCAGCGGGGGAATCCCGTTGGAGGGGGCGTAGCCGGTGTGGCCGTCGTCGATGGCCTGCTTGCCCGCGTCGACGACGTTCGCCGGCGTCGGGAAGTCGGGTTCACCCACCGAGAGGTCGACGACGTCGACGCCGTCGGCTTCGAGTTGCGATGCGAGGTTGCTGATAGCGAGCGTTGCACTCGGTTCGACGCGCTCGAGGCGGTCTGCGAAATCCATTGTCATTGTAGTTCCTCTGCGAGTTCAATAGCGCTCCGGACGGTGGTCGCCCCGTATTCGATTCGTTCTTCGGCCTCCGCCTGACTCATTCCGGGGCCGATGACGCCGAAGGCGACCGGGGTGTCCCGCTCCAACGATACGTCGGTCAACCCCTGTGCGGCGGCGTCGGCGATGACCTGGTCGTGGTCGGTGTCGCCGGTGATGATGGCACCGAGGACGGCGACGGCGTCGACGTCTTCCCGCCGTGCCAGTCGGTCGGCGGCCAGCGGCGTGTCGTAGGCCCCCGGTACCTCGATAGTTTCGACGATGTCGGCATCAGCGTCGTCGGCGGCCGCCCGTCCGCGGTCCTCCATCTCGTGGGTAATCGGCCGCTCTTTGTTGAACTGCGCGACTACCAGCCCGAGCGCTACCATGACTGTCGCTCGGTCAGGGCGCCTAAAAGAACTGCCGAAACGACCGCCGAACGGCCGGCGACGGTTAGTCGTTCAACTGCAGCGCCATCATCACTTCGTCGACGAACGCCCCGTCGATGCGGTAGTGGTCCCGGCGGATGGCTTCGGTGTTCCAGTCGTGTTCTTCGAGGAACTCGATGCCCGCGGCGTTCGTCGCCGGAATGCTGTTGTACACCTTGTGGAAGCCGGCTTTCGAGGCCCACGACAGCGCCCGCTGCATCAGGTGGCTGCCGATGTCTCGTCCCCGGTACTCCTCTAAGACCCCGAGGGTGAGTTCGCCGGTGTGGGCGAGTTTGTCGAGTCGGGGCGTCTCGACGGCACACCACCCGACGACTTCGTCGTTTATCGTGGCGACGAAGAACCGCTGGTCTTCGAGGTCCTGGCGGACGAGGGCGCTGTCGCTCGACAACTGCTCGGCTACGTCCTCGGCGACGATGTAGCGTTTCTCCTCGGCTACCTGTCGCATCACGCCGAGGATGCCGGAGATGTCTTCCTGTCTCGCCGGCCGGATGGTCACCTCCGTGCCGTCGATGTGGTGTGTCTCTTCGGTTCCGGCGTCCAGCGCCGGCCGGAGCGTCCCGTCGTGTTCCTCCAGGATGCCGTCCCGTTTCATCACCGCGACCAGTTGCCGATACCGGTCGGGGTCGGTCAGGAGGTCCGACTCGACGAGGTCGTCGTAGGTCACCTCGCCGCGTGAGTCGATGAACTCGTACAGTTCTCTGCGGTCACGGGTCTCGAACATGGGGCGTTCGCTCGACATGGTCTCAAAAGAGTTGGGCTCGGACCGACTTGACTCTTGTTACGTGTTATCACACGACTAGTTACGGACCAGAAGGATTCTAATCCCCGGGCGTCTGGGTACCGCCGATGAACGTTCGTCGCGACAGAACGCTGCTCGCCGTTCTCGGTCTCACTGTCGTCTCGATTGCCCTCCGGTTGGCCTTTCTCGGCAGTCGCGTCGCCCACTGGGACGAGGGTCGCGTCGCCTACTGGATTGCTGACTACGCCGCCTCGGGGGTGACGTTCTACCGGCCCATCATCCACGGCCCGCTGTTGCACCTCGTCAACGCGCCGCTGTTCGAGTTGCTCGGCGCGACCGACTTCGTGATGCGGCTGTTTCCCGCCTTGGTCGGCGGCCTCCTGCCGCTTACCGCACTGCTGTTCCGACACCGACTGCGCGATGAGACTGTCGTCTCGTTGGCGCTGTTGCTCGCGTTGAACCCCGTGTTGCTGTACTTCTCGCGGTTCATGCGGAGCGACATCCTCGCGGCCACCTTCTCGTTTCTCGCCTTCGCCTGCTTCGTCCGAGCCATCGACTTCGACGACGGCCGCTATCTCTACGGAGCGACGTTCGCCCTCGCCGTCGGCTTCGGCGCCAAGGAGAACGTGCTGGCGTACCTCTTTGCGTTCGTCGGCGCGACGGTCCTGCTCCTCCATCACCGACTGCTGTTCGCCCGGCTCGGTGAGCAATCCCCGATGGATGTTCTTCGACGATATCTCGCGTGGGCGCTCGGCAGCGTCGTCCGCCACGCTCGCTCCATCGCCGGCAGCGTCGCGCTGTTCCTCGTAACCGTCACGTACGTGTACGCGCCGCGCGGCAGCCTCCCATCACAGGGGCTGTACTACCGCTCCTGTAGCGGCTACGATGGCTACTTCGACGTGGGCGCCGCGCCGACGCTCGGGGAGGCACTCGTGAACCCGCTGGAACTCCCGCACCTCTTCGCGTTCACGCTCGGTTCGACCGCCGAACTGTACGGCTGTCAGTGGATAACGCCCCGAACAGACGACCCCAATCCGTACCTCGAATATTTCGGTGAGATGGCGCTCATCACCGCCGAGTCCTCGACTGCGCTCGTCGCGATGGCGCTGGTCGGCTTCGCCGTCACGCTGTACGCCGCCGACCGGCCCGACGACCTCGTCTCGTTCAGCTTCTACTGGGGGGCCGCCTCGCTCGTCGGCTACCCCTTCATCACCGACATCGGCGGGTCGGCGTGGCTCGTCGTCCACATCGTCCTACCGCTGGCGATTCCCGCCGCCTACGGACTCGGCATCCTCTATCGGTGGGGCCGGGACGCCCAACTCGACGACGACACCGTCAGCGTCGCTCTGGTCGTCCTCCTCGGCATCGTCCTCGTCGGGTCGATGGCCTGGACCGGCTACGCGACGAGCTTTGCCGACCCGAAATCCGACGACAATCCCCTCGTTCAGTACGCCCAGCCCTCCGGCGACGTGGAACCGACGCTTACCGATATGCGCACGCTCGCCGACGAGAACGAAGGGACTGACGTGGTGCTGTACGGCGACCATCTCTACAACCCGACCGGCGATGGGGAGCTAGAGCGGCGGCCGACGTGTTCGAACTGGTTCAACTCGCTGCCGCTGCCGTGGTACTTCGAAGCCGGCGAGATGAACGTCGACTGTGCGCCCGACAACGGGACGCTCGAATCGACGCTGGCCGAGAACCCGCCGGTCGTCATCGTCCACGCCGACGAACGCGGCGCCGTCGACGAGCGCATCGACGACCGCTACGACGCTCGCGTCCACCTGATGCGGACCTTCGACACGCCGTTCGTCTTCTACGTCGACGAATCGCGGCTGGAGTGAGGGGCCGTTCCAGATAGCAACTTTCTCGGCCGGTGGCTACCCGGAAGTACATATGAACCACACCACGCCAGCCGCGACGTTGGGCGTCGTCGGCGGCGGACAACTCGGACGGATGATGGGCGAAGCCGCCGGCCCGCTGGGCGTCGAGTTGGTTGTCTCGGACCCGACGCCGGACTGTCCGGCCGCGCCGGTCGTCCGCGAGCAAATCGTCGGCGACTTCGACGACTACGACGCGATTCGAGAGTTGGCCGAGCGGGTCGACGTACTCACCTTCGAAATCGAACTCGCCGACCCCGACGAGATGCAGCGCGTCAGCGAGGAGACGGACACGCCGGTCCATCCCGACCCCGATACCCTGCGGACGATTCAGGACAAACTCGTCCAGAACCGCGCGCTCACCGACGCGGGAATCCCGATTCCCGCGTTTCGACAGGTCGACGACGCCGACGACCTGCGCGCGGCGGGCGAAGAACTGGGCTGGCCGCTGATGTGTAAGGCACGAGAGGGCGGCTACGACGGTCGTGGAAACATGCCAGCGAACGGTCCCGAGGAGGCCGAAGAAGTTCTGGAAGCCCTCGGCGGCCCCGCCTTGGCCGAGGAGATGGTGGACTTCGAGCGCGAACTCGCGGTGATGGGCGTGAAAGGCGCCGAGGAGGTTCGTGCCTACCCGGTCACCGAGACGATTCACGAGGAAGAGATTCTCCGAGAGACGGCGTCTCCGGCGCGTACCGACCCCGAAACGAGGGAGCGAGCCCGAGAGATTGCCTTCGACGTCCTCGAAACCCTCGACGGTCGGGGCGTCTACGGTATCGAACTGTTCGAAGTCGACGGCGAGATACTCGTCAACGAAATCGCCCCCCGGCCGCACAACTCCGGGCACTGGACAATCGAGGGCGCACGAACTTCGCAGTTCGAACAGCACGTCCGTGCGGTGTTGGGGTGGCCCTTGGGTTCGGCCGAGCGCCGCGGGCCGAGCGTGACGACGAATCTGCTTGGCGATGTGGACGAAACGGAAACCGCGACCCTCTCGGGGACCGATTCGGTCCTTGAGGCGCCGAAGGCATCGCTACACTGGTACGGGAAACGCGAAGTCCGACCGCTCCGGAAAATGGGCCACGTCACGTTGGTCGACGACGAGGCTTCCGACTGTTCGGAGCTGTTGGAAGAAACGCGAGAACTGCGCGACGGGCTGACCTTCGAGTAGTCAGGCCCAGTCGCCGGAGGCGGCGCGGTCGACGGCGGCGTCGGCGTCGACGAACCCGCGACCGGTCTCGTAGGGGTCGAAGCCGATGTCGTCGGCGGTGGCCTCGATGGTTCTGATGACTTCGAGAGCGTCGGGCGTGCCGCTTGCGGCCTCCAGCATGAGCGCGGCGACGCCGGAGACGACCGGACACGCCATCGACGTGCCCGAAATCGCGGCGTAGTAGGGGTCGGTGTCGGGCGCGGTCGCCTGGAGGATGTCGGTCGGCGACATCGTGCTGTTGATTTGGTTGCCGGGGGCTGCGACGCCGGGGCGGTAGATACCCGTCTCGTCGTCGAGGGCGGCCGAGCGGTCGTGTTTCCCGCCGGGACGCCCCCGCGAGGAGAAGTCCATCAGCGCCTTGTCGTCGTTCGTCGCGGCGACGCCCAGTACCCACGGCGCCTTCGCGTAGTCGTTCAGGGTGTTCGCGCTCGGGCCGTCGTTACCGGCCGCGAAGACGCAGACGAGGTTCTCATCGAAGGTGGCCGTCTCGGTTGCGACGTTCAGCGGCGCGTTCGGGTCGAAATCGGCACCCGAGGCCGCGCCGTAGGAGTTCGACACCACGTCGACGGCGTCGGCGTGATTCGCGAGCAGGTGGTCGAACGCCGCGGCCGACTTCAACACGGAGACGGCTGCGCCGGTCGAATACCCCGTCAGCGAGGCGCTGGGGGCCATTCCGCCGTCGGTGTCGCCCCGCCCGGCGACGGTGCCCGAGCAGTGGGTGCCGTGGCCGAGTTCGTCGGTGTCGAGGTCGTGAGCCGGCACCCACAGCGTCGGCGACCCGATGGGATTGCCCGCCCACTGATAGTTGTTCTCGACGGTCAAATCGGGGTGGAGTGCGTCGATGCCGCTGTCGATGACGGCGACGTGGGTTCCCGAGCCGTCGACGTTCCGACTCGACCGGGCGGCATTCACGTCGGTCACTTCGGCGGCGTCGTCGTTGTAGTACTCCAACTCGCGGTTGGCGGCGACGTAGCGAACGCCGTCGAGTTCGGCGACCGTCTCGATGACGGCCCCCGGCGCTCGGAAGTACACGAGCGGCAACACCTCAAACGCTCGGCTTTCGGCGTCGACATCGAGGTCCGTTATCTCCTCGGCGATTCCCTCGACCGCCGCGTCGGCGTCCAATACGGCAATCGCGTCCTGTACGCCACCCGTAAGGTCGAGTGCGTCGTCGATTCCCGTCGTGGTCGTCGCCGCCACGTTGCTGACCCCGAGGATGCCGGCCGTTCCGACGATTCCAGCGCCTTTCAGAAACGTCCGTCTGCGATGCATTTCAATTGTATTCGACAACTCTACTGTCGTAATTTCACCGCCGTCGATGTGTGGTGGTTTTTGTGTCCTCGGTAGTCGGACACACGGATATGTCGTGACACGACCCACGCGCAACCACAACGACAAAGCGCCCTCCCTTCGGGGACACGCGTATGACACGCTCTGCGGAAGTTCAGGAAGTTATCGACCTACTGGAGGCCGAAGCCGAGGCGGACCGCTCCGACGAGGAGACGCCCGACGTTGGCATCATCATGGGCTCGGATTCGGACCTCGACACCATGTACGGGGCCTATGAGGCGCTGACGGAACTCGGATTCGAGGAAGTGACCGACTACGACGACCCGCCGGCGTCGCGGTTCACCTTCGAGACGTTCGTCGTCTCCGCTCACCGGACGCCCGAACTGATGTACGTCTACGGCGAGACGGCCAAGGAGCGTGGACTGGACGTAATCATCGCCGGTGCGGGCGGGAAATCGGCGGACCTCCCGAATATGACCGCCTCCATCGCCTACCCGATTCCGGTCGTCGGCGTCCCAGTTCAGGAGAAGTCCGTCGACTCGGTTATCGGAATGCCGACGGGCGCGCCAATCGTCGCCGTCGATGCGGGCAAGTCGTTCAACGCGGCGTTGTCGGCAGTCCAGACGCTCTCGCGTGCACACCCCGAACTCGAAGACCGCCTGGAAGCGTACCACGACGACCTCCAGGACGGCGTCGGCGAGGTGTCGATGGCACTTCACCGCGAGGGAACCGAGGCGTTCCGCGAAAATCGGCAGTGAGTCGGCGTCGCCGCCGGACAAATCAACTCTTATGTATCGGTGTTCCTAACCGTCATACGATACAGAAGCGATGAGCAATCCATGGATCGCCGTCGGGGCGCTGGCGTTGGTGGGAGTCGCGATACCCCTCTCGATGATCGGGATATCGAGTCTCCTCCGGCCGAGCGTGCCCGAACAAGGTAAACGCGCCACCTACGAATCCGGCGAGATTCCGACGGGCGATACGCGCATTCGGTTCAACATCCAGTACTACCTAATCGCGCTGCTGTTCGTCGTCTTCGACATCGAGACGGTGCTCATTTTCCCATGGGCACTGATTTACAGCGACGCAGTAGCCGAGTTCGGTCTGACACCGGTGTTGGGCCCGATGCTCGTCTTCCTCGCGATTCTCGTTATCGGACTCGGGTGGGCGTGGCGCAACGGTGCCGTTCGCTGGGTCAAGAGCGAACGTGCGGAAATCAAGAGTGAACTATGAGTAGCGAACAGGAAATCCACGACACAGTCTCGACGCAGGAAGCCCGGATGGGCGACGGCGTCGACAACCGGTTCAATTCGAAACTTCGGGAGGCCTTCGGCTCCTCGCCGTTCATCCTCACCAAGTTCGACAAGTTCATGAACTGGGTCCGGGGTTCGTCGATGTTCATGCTGCAGTTCGGTATCGCGTGCTGCAGCATCGAGATGATTCACACTTACGCCATCAAGCACGACCTCGACCGCTTCGGCGCGGGTGTGCCGCGGGCCTCCCCGCGACAGGCCGACGTGATTATCGTCCCGGGGACTATCGTCTCGAAGTTCGCCCCGCGGATGAAGCGCGTCTACGACCAGATGCCCGAACCGAAGTTCGTCGTCGGCATGGGGTCGTGTACCATCTCCGGCGGGCCGTTCCAGGAGGGATACAACGTCATCAAGGGTGCAGAGGAGGTCATCCCCGTCGACATCCACGTTCCCGGCTGTCCGCCGCGCCCCGAGGCGCTCATCTACGGCATCGCCAAACTGCAGGAGCGAGTCGCGAACGGTGAAACCTCGCCGGTGACGGTCAAACCGTACGAACTCGAACAGTTCGGCGACCTCGAACGCGACGAGTTGGTACAGCATCTCGCAGACGAAATCGACGAGGATGACCTCGTCATGCGGTACAACTGGGCGAACTCACCATGAGTCTGGAAGAACCAAAACCCACGGACGTCGGTGAAACGCCCGACGGCAACGTCGACTACGCCGAACTCGAGGCGCTGCTCGGCGACGCCGTCATCGGCCGGGAAGAACACGTCAACGCGCCGGCGTTCGTGGTCCGCCCGGACGAAGTACAGGAAGCCCTCGGCGCGCTCCGCGAGGAGGCGGGCTTCGACTACTGTTCGTGTGTCACCGCCCAGGAGTACGAGGACCGCTACGAGTCCATCTACCACCTGAAGAAGTACGACGACCCGACACAGGAAGTCGGCGTCGTCGTTCCCACCACGCGTGACGAACCGATTAGCCAGTCCGGCGAAGCGGTCTACCGGACGGCCGACTGGCACGAGCGGGAGGCCTACGACCTCGTGGGCATCGAGTACGCCGACCACCCCGACCTGCGTCGCATCCTGCTGCCGGAGACCTGGCAAGGACACCCCCTCGGGAAGGACTACAACCCCGAGAAGCCGCAGGTCGTCCCGTTCCGCGAACACGCCAACCCTCTGGAGCCTGATCAGCGCGGCGAGGGGTCGGAGTCCGATACGATGTTCATCAACATCGGACCGCACCACCCCGCCACCCACGGCGTCCTGCACGTCGAGACGGTCCTCGACGGCGAGCAAATCGCCGACGTGGAACCCGACATCGGCTACCTCCACCGCTGTGAGGAGCAGATGTGCCAGCAGTCGACCTACCGGCACCAGATTATGCCGTACCCCGACCGCTGGGACTACGTCTCCGCCGGCATCCTCAACGAGTGGGCCTACGCCCGCGCGGCCGAGGACATGGCGGACATCGAGGTGCCCGAGTACGCACAGGTCATCCGGACGATGTCCGCGGAACTGTGCCGAATCGCCAGTCACATGCTCGCACTGGGGACGTTCGCGCTGGACGTCTTCGGTGACTTCACGGCCGTCTTCCAGTACGCCTTCCGCGATCGGGAGGTCGTCCAAGACATCCTCGAGGACCTCACCGGGCAGCGGCTGATGTTCAACTACCTCCGTCTCGGCGGCGTCGCCTGGGACATTCCCGAACCCCGAGAGGAGTTCTTCGAGAAGGTCCGTGACTTCCTCGACGACCTCCCGGAGAAGACCCAGGAGTATCACAACCTCATCACCTCGAACGAGATTTTCCAGCTCCGGTGTGTCAACACCGGCGAACTCCCGCCGGAGGTCGCAAAACAGTACGGCGCCACCGGCCCCGTCGCCCGTGGCTCCGGCGTCGACATCGACCTGCGCCGGGACGACCCCTACGGCTACTACGAGGAACTCGACTGGGACGTCATCACCGAGGACGGCTGTGACAACTATAGCCGCGTTCTCGTCCGGATGCGCGAAGTCGAGGAGTCCGCGAAGATCATCGAGCAGTGTGTCGACCTGCTCGAAGAGTGGCCCGAGGAGGAGCGAACGATTCAGGCCAACGTTCCGCGGACGCTCAAACCCGACCCCGACACCGAGATTTACCGCGGCGTCGAGGCCGCGAAGGGCGAACTCGGCATCTACATGCGCTCGGACGGTACCGACAAGCCCGCTCGGTTCAAGATTCGCAGTCCGTGCTTCTGTAACCTGCACACGCTGCGAGAGATGACCGAAGGCGAGTACATCCCGGACCTCATCGCGTCGCTGGGCAGCCTCGACATCGTCCTGGGTGAGGTGGACCGATGATTCCGGCCCAGACCCAGACGCCGCTGCCCGACATCATCGGCGACCTGCTGGGGTTCGGCACCGACATGGGTCCCGGCGAGACGTTCATCGCGTCGTTCATCGGCGCGGCGCTCGTCGGCACGCTGATGTTGACGATGACGGCGCTGGCCGGCCCGTGGGCCAAACGGAAGATTACCGCCGCGTTCACGGACCGCTATGCGGTCAACCGCATCGGCCCCGCCGGATTGCTCATCATCGTCGCCGACGCGGTCCGACTGCTGTCGAAGGAACTCATCGTCCCTGAGGGCGTCGACCGTCCGGCGTGGGACCTCGCACCCATCGTCATCGCGAGTTCCGCGCTGTTGGGCTTCGCCGTCATCCCGATGGGTAACGGCATCCACCTCGCCGACCCCGAAGCGGGACTGGTCTACGTCTTCGCCGTCGCCTCCATCGCCTCGGTCGGGCTGGTGATGGCCGGCTACGCGTCGAACAACAAGTTCTCGATGCTCGGCGGGCTGCGCGCGGTCGCACAGAACCTCGCCTACGAGATTCCGCTCATACTCATCGCGGCGTCGGTCGTCCTCTTTGCCGGCTCGCTGCAGATGAGCGAAATCGTCGCCGCACAGACCGAGACGCTCGTCTCCCTCGGCGGCGTCGCGATTCCGTCGTGGTACGTCTTCGTCAACCCCTTCGCGTTCGTGCTGTTCATGGTCGCGAACCTGATGGAAGTCGGCCGCAACCCCTTCGACATCCCGGAGGCGCCGACCGAAATCGTCGCCGGCTACCAGACGGAGTACTCGAGTGCGTACTTCGTGCTCATCTACCTCGGTGAGTTCATCCACATCTTCCTCGGCGGCGCAATCATCGCGACGCTGTTCCTCGGCGGCCCCGCCGGACCGGTGTTGCCGGGCATCCTGTGGTTCATCATCAAAATCTGGGCCGTCTTCCTGTTCACGCAGTGGGCGCGCTCGGCGCTGCCGCGACTCCGCATCGACCAGCTCATCGAGGTGGGCTGGAAGGGCATGCTCGTGCTCGCGCTCGCGAACCTCGTCCTCACTGCCGTTATCGTGGGGGTGATCGCCTAACCATGATTGGAATGCTCAAATCGATGGCAACGACGATGAAACACGCGCTGGACGGCGAGAAGTTCACCGTCCAGTATCCCGAGGAGACACCCGACGTGTCGCCGCGGTTCCGTGGCGTCCACAAGTTCTCCCAGGAGCGCTGCATCTGGTGTCGCCAGTGTGAGAACGTCTGTCCGAACGACACCATCCAGATTATCACGGACGACCAGCGCAACGGCGAGGAGTACAACCTCCACATCGGCCAGTGTATCTACTGCCGACTGTGCGAGGAGGTCTGCCCCGTCGACGCTATCCTGCTCACCCAGAACTTCGAGTTCACGGGCGACACGAAGGACGACCTCGCCTACAACAAGGAGCAACTGAAGAACGTCCCGTGGTTCAAGGACATCGACCCCCTCGCCTCGCGCGAACCCGACCGTGGTGCGTGGATTGGGGAAGGCGAAGGGGAAGTCGACTATCAATAGACCCCGAACTTTTTGCACGGTCGCTCGCCGTCGGCGAGCGACCGGCAAAAACTTCGATGAAAAAGACACATCGGGCCTCCCGTTGGTCGGCCCTCGGTCCCGCGCTCCCTACGGTCGCGCGGGAGAACCGCTCGGCGCGCTTCGCGCGCCTCGCGGATGCTCCTTTCGCCCAACAGTCGGTGATGGTGTTTCTACGCTGAAGGCGCCGTAATGTCTCACCAAACCCTACTCTATCTCACGCCTCTCGTTCGAGTACGTCCTCTACGAATACGGGGGCAGAACACGTGTGTTCGTCGTCGTACATACTGGCAGTAATCGTCACTGATTCCGGCGTGGCTTCACGGAGTGCTTCGAACGTGAAATCGGGGGCGGAGAGTAGATTTCCGTCTCGGCTAACCGACATTCGGCGGGTGACCATGACCGACTTCTCGTGTCCGTCTACGTCACTACAACAAAGGACGACCAGATTATCCGGGTCGTCGAGTCGGTCCCTGACGACATCGGACACGTTCCTGCCGGCAGCGTCGTCGCATTCGTCTTCCAGCGTACCACTCAAATCGGACGGGTCTATCTCCACCGACCGTTCTAGGGATTCGGCTACGCCTCGCTTCGGTTCGTCGTGCCACTCGTCGGGGACGTGGCTGTCCGGGTCGAAGTCGGACGACTCCGAGGAGAAACAGCCGGCGAGCGCCATTGCGAGAGCGACCGAGAGTTCGCGCCGGGAGGGCATATCGGAACGCTCCGCACATACGGTGAAGTGTTTTGTGCCGATGCTCTGCTGTGTACCAAACTGAACTCGACACCTCCGGCAATCGCGGCGCGCAATGTCAAAACTTACCACGAACCCACGATACCACTCGTTCGCCATGGAGAAGGTATCCATCGACGAGTTGGACAACGAACCGCGCGTCGCGGACGTACAGAAACACGCCACCGAACCGCTCGGGCTCTCGGATATGGCGCTGAACTACTACGAGTTGGCGCCGGGGGAGTCCTTCTCCGGTGGGATGCACACCCACATGGACCAAGAGGAGGTGTTCTACGTGATTGACGGGACGGCGACGTTCCAGACGCCCGAGGACGACTACGAGGTCGGCCCCGACGAGGTCGTCCGGTTCGGCCCCGGCGAATATCAAGAGGGTCGCAACGAGAGCGACGACCGGGTGCGCGCGCTGGCGCTGGGCGCGCCCAAGGGGATGGGTGAGACGCGCGCGAAGCTCCCGTGTGCCGAGTGCGGCGCCGACTACCACGTTACCGAGGTTGATGAGTCGGGCGTGACGCTCACCTGTCCGGATTGTGGCAACGTCGTCGAGATGTAAACCGGCCCACGGCGACTCTTTTTATAGGGTGGATGTTGGAGAACCTCGTTCGCCCCTCGCGTGCGCGCTCGTACGGAGATACGTGGGCGGAAACGGAAATCTTCAAAGGGAACCCGACTGCAGAGGTAAACAATGGCTGTAGTACCGTATGAGACACTGGCGTTCCTGTTGTTCGCTCTGTTGACCGTCGGAGCGAGTCTGGGCGTCGTGTTGGTCCGTGACGTGTGGCACTCCGCGCTACTGTTGGGTGTAGCGTTGCTATCCGTCGCGGTCCACTACGTGATGTTACGCGCCGAGTTCCTGGCAGCGATGCAGGTACTCGTGTACGTCGGCGGGGTGCTCATCCTGATCACCTTCGCCGTCATGCTGGTTCGTCGGGACCCCGCTCCCGAAGCCGAGGAGGTGGCACAATGACGACGCGCCCACAGCTCCACACCGAAACGAGCAAGGCCGCGGGCATCCTCGCCGTCGCCCTGTTCGGCTTCCTTTCGGCGGTGTTCCTCACGTCGGGATTCGGCACCGCCACGGGATTCGCCGAGGGATCGATAACCCGCTCCATCGGTTATGCGATGTTCAACCTCGATGCCGGCGACTTCGCCAGCGAGGGCTTCCTCGTGTCGTTCATCACCATCGCAATCGTGTTGGACGCGGCACTGGACGGCGCCGTCATGCTCGCCAAGAAGGACGAGGAGGGTGATTCCTGATGGTGCTCGGAGCCGTTCCGGCCGAGTACTACCTCGTGCTGTCGGCCGCCGTGTTCTGCGTCGGCATCTTCGGCATCCTGACCCGGGAGAACGCGCTCATCTTCCTGATGAGCGTCGAGTTGATGCTCAACGCGGCGAACATCAACCTCATCGCGTTCGCGTTCTACTGGGGGAACCTCACCGGACAGGTGTTCGGACTGTTCGTGATGGCGCTGGCCGCCGCCGAGGTCGCCATCGGCATCGGCATCATCCTCGTGTTGTACCGCAACTTCGATAGCGTCGACGTGACGGAAGCAACGACTCTCAAGTGGTAATTATGGCAGGAGTATTCGCATACGCGCCGGCTATCGCCGCGCTCCCGTTCGTGTCGTTCGTCGTCGCACTGTTGGCAGGCAAGTACATGCCGAAGAAGGGCGCCCTCGCAGGCATCATCGCGACCGCAGGGTCGCTCGGCCTCTCGATTGCCGTCCTCGTCACCGTCTTCCTCGGCGAGACGTACAACGAGACGCTGTACACGTTCGTCGGCGGCGACGTGCCGTTCGAGCTGACGTTCGGACTGCTTCTCGATCCGCTGTCGGCGGCGATGTTGGTAATCGTCTCGCTCATCGCCTTCCTGGTTCACGTCTTCTCGCTGGGCTATATGAACGACGAGGGCGAGACGGGGCTGCCACGGTACTACGCCAGCCTCGGGCTGTTCACCGCGAGCATGCTCGCCTTCGTCTTCTCCGATAACCTGCTGATGGCGTTCATGTTCTTCGAACTGG
This sequence comes from Natronomonas gomsonensis, assembly GCF_013391635.1. Taxonomy (GTDB): domain Archaea; phylum Halobacteriota; class Halobacteria; order Halobacteriales; family Haloarculaceae; genus Natronomonas; species Natronomonas gomsonensis_A. Next base: position 1,549,088 of record NZ_JACAWU010000001.1, read on the forward strand.
TGGGGCTGTGTTCGTATCTCCTCATCGGCTTCTGGTTCCGTCGTGCGGGCCCGCCGTCGGCGGCCAAGAAGGCGTTCCTCGTCACCCGATTCGGTGACTACTTCTTCCTCGTCGGCGTCGTCGGCGTCCTGACGACGTTCGGCACCGCGCAGTTCGCCGGAGAGAACGGCTTCCCGGCGCTTGCAGAGACGGTCTTGAACCCGGAGACGACCGCCGACGCGGTCAACACCTTCGGCTTCGAGCCGGCGACGTGGTTCGCGATTCTCGGCCTGCTCGTGTTGGGCGGCGTGATGGGCAAATCCGCCCAGTTCCCGTTCCACACGTGGCTGCCGGACGCCATGGAGGGTCCGACCCCCGTCTCGGCGCTGATTCACGCCGCGACGATGGTCGCCGCCGGCGTCTTCCTCGTCGCACGGATGTACGGCTTCTACGCGCTGCTCCCGACGGTGCTGGCGGTCATCGCCTTCGTCGGCGGCTTCACGGCGCTGTTCGCGGCGACGATGGGCGTCGTCAAGAACGAAATCAAGCAGGTGCTGGCGTACTCGACGATTAGCCAGTACGGCTACATCATGCTCGCCCTCGGGACCGGCGGCTACGTCGCCGCGTTCTTCCACCTGACGACCCACGCGGTGTTCAAGGCGCTGCTGTTCCTCGGCGCCGGGTCGGTCATCATCGCGATGCACCACAACGAGAACATGTGGGACATGGGCGGCCTCAAAGACCACATGCGCGTGACGTACCTCGCGTTCCTTTCGGGGTCGCTCGCGCTCGCGGGCATCTTCCCGTTCTCGGGCTTCTGGTCGAAAGACGAGGTGCTGTACGAGGCGCTCGTCCACGGCCTCGGCGGCAGCCCCCTGTTGCTCGGTGCCTACGCGATGGGGCTGGCAGCCGTCTTCCTGACGGGCTTTTACACCATCCGGATGGTGCTTCTCACCTTCCACGGTGAGGCCCGCTCCGATACCGCGGAGGACCCCCACGGCGTCCGCTGGAACGTCAAGTTCCCGCTGGCCGTCCTCGGTGTTCTCGCCGCGGTCATCGGCTTCCTGAACCCGCTTCCGATTCAGAAACTCACCGGACTGGAAGTCGACTTCCTCCATCAGTTCCTCGACTCCGGCCCCGAGGCGCTGTTGACGAGTTCCCACCACTACGGCGACCTCACACACGACTACGCCGGCTACTCGGTCGGCACCATCGGCGGCGGCGAAATCGTGACGCTGCTGGCGGGCGCCGGTGCCAGCCTCGGCTTGGCGCTTCTGGGTGCGGGACTCGCCTTCGCGCTGTATCGCGGCGCCGAACCGACTCGACACACCGAGAAACTCGGCGGTCTGCAGACGCTGCTCATGCACAACTACTACCAAGACGAATACCAGGTGTGGCTCGCCGAAGGCCTCACGCTGCGGCTCTCGGGAGCCGCCGACACCTTCGACCAGGGCGTCATCGACGGCGTCGTCAACGGTGTCTCCAGCGTAAGTCTGTTCTCCGGCGACCGCCTGCGTCGGCTCCAGACGGGTATCGTGACCAACTACGCGGCGCTCATCGTTCTCAGCCTGCTGGTGCTTCTGGGCGTCTTCGCGGCGCTCGGGGGGTGGTTCTAGATGCTGATAGAAGCCCTCATCGCGCTGTGTCTCCTCGGTGCGGCGGTCGTCTTCGTCGCCCCCAATCGGTTCGCACACAAACTCGCGGTCGGCTTCAGCCTCCCACCGCTGGTCATCTCGCTGTACATGTATTTCGCCTTCGACGGCAGCGGTAACGCCTTACTCGGCGGCGACATCGCCTACGAGACGTTCACCCAGTGGCTCCAGCTGGGCTCCTACACGGTCAACTATCACATGGGGTTGGACGGCATCTCGCTGCCGCTGGTCGTTCTCTCGACGATTCTGACCACGCTGGCCATCCTGAGCGCGTGGACCCCCATCGACGAACGGCAGAGCCAGTTCTACGGGCTGATGCTGTTCCTCGAAGCCAGCCTCATCGGCGTCTTCGGAGCGCTCGACTTCCTGCTGTGGTTCGTCTTCTGGGAGGCCGTCCTCATCCCGATGTACTTCCTCATCGGCGTCTGGGGCGGTCCGCGCCGGAAGTACGCCGCTATCAAGTTCTTCGTCTACACCAACATCGCGTCGCTGGTGATGTTCATCGGCTACTTCGCGCTGGTGTTCGGACTGGGCGATTCCGTCTCCTCGACGGGCTTGCCCGAAATCGCACAGGCGTTGCGGGCCGGTCAACTCGGTAGCCTCGGTATCATCGGACCCGACATGCTCGCTCTTGCCGCGTTCGTGGCGATGTTCCTCGGCTTCGCGGTGAAGGTGCCGGTCGTTCCGTTCCACACGTGGCTTCCGGACGCCCACGTCGAGGCGCCGACGCCAGCGTCGGTGATGCTGGCCGGCGTCCTGCTGAAGATGGGGACCTACGCACTGCTCCGGTTCAACTTCACGATGCTGCCCGGACAGGCCGAGATACTGGCGATTCCCATCGCCGTCATCGCGGTCATCTCCATCATCTACGGTGCCCTGCTCGCGCTGGCACAGTCGGACCTCAAGCGCATCGTCGCCTACTCGTCGGTGTCCTCGATGGGCTACGTCATCCTGGGTCTCATCGCCTACACCGTCTACGGCGTTGGCGGTGCGACGTTCCAGATGGTCGCCCACGGCCTCATCTCGGGGCTGCTGTTCATGACGGTCGGCGTCATCTACAACACGACCCACACGCGCATGGTCGGTGACATGGCCGGGATGGCCGAGAAGATGCCCGTCACCGCGGGCGTGTTCGTCGCCGGCGCCTTCGCCTACATGGGCCTGCCGCTGATGGCCGGCTTCGCCGCCGAGCTGTTCATCTTCCTCGGCGCCTTCGAGTCGACGGTGCTCCCGTACGCGCCGCTGTTCACGGCGGTTGCGATGTTCGGTATCGTCATCGTCGCCGGCTACCTGCTGTGGGCGATGCAACGGTCGCTGTTCGGGCCGTTCCGGCTCGAAACCGACTACGAGATCGGCCCGGCGGCGCTCCACGACGTGGTGCCGCTGGTGACGCTCGTCCTGCTCATTATCCTGCTCGGCTCGGCACCGATGGTGTTCTTCGAGTCGATTCAGGACGCAACGCTTGACATCGTCGCTACCCTCGGAGGTGGTATCTGATGGAACACGTCAGTAATTGGCTCCTGTTGGCACCCGCTGGGGCGTTCGTCGTCTCGGCGATGCTGCTGTTCGTCATCGACTCGTTCGACCCCGAGAGCAAACACGACACGCTGCTGGCGGCGGTCACGACGGCCGGCGCGTCCGTCGCGATGGTCATCTCGGCGGCCCTGCTGTTGTCCGGGACGGCCGACTCCGGCGTCGAACTGTTCGGCGGCCAACTCGTCGTCGACGGGATGAGCCTCGTCTTCACGTTCATCTTTGGGAGTGTGACTGCGCTGGTCGGACTCGCCTCGGCGGACTACATCGAGGACCTCCCGCACAAGGCCGAGTACTACCTGCTCATCCTGCTGGCGGCGACGGGGATGTCGCTGATGGCATCCGCCAACAGCCTCGCCGTCGTGTTCGTCGCCCTGGAGTTGGCCTCGCTGCCGTCGTACGCCCTGGTGGCGTACCTGAAGACGAACCGCGGTTCGGTCGAGGCGGCGCTGAAGTACTTCCTCGTCGGCGCGCTGTCGTCGTCGATACTCGCCTACGGTATCTCGCTCATCTACGCCGCGACCGGGAGCCTACTGTTGCCTGACGTGGCGGCCGCTGCCGGAGAGGCCTCGGAACTGTACACCGGCGTCTTCGGTGTCGGCATCCTGATGGTGCTCGGCGGCTTCGCGTTCAAGACTGCCTCCGTCCCGTTCCACTTCTGGGCGCCGGAGGCCTACGAGGGTGCGCCCGCCCCGGTGTCGGCGTTCCTGTCGTCGGCCTCGAAGGCCGCCGGCTTCGTCGTCGCCTTCCGCGTCTTCGTCGTCGCCTTCCCCATCGATTCGGTCGCCGGAAGCGTCGACTGGGTGCTCGCCTTCCAGGTTCTCGCGGTCGTGACGATGACGCTCGGTAACTTCGCCGCCGCGACACAGGAGAACGTCAAGCGGATGCTCGCGTACTCGAGTATCGGCCACGCGGGCTACGTCCTCATCGCCTTGGCGGCGCTGACCGGCCTCGGCGACCAGGGACTCGTCCTCGGGTCGGGCATGTTGCACCTGCTCGTCTACGGCTTCATGAACACAGGTGCGTTCCTCTTCGTCGCGCTGGCGGAGTACTGGAACGTCGGTCGCACCTTCCGGGATTACAACGGCCTCGGGAAGGAGGCGCCGGTGGCCTGCGTCGCCATGACCGTCTTCATGTTCTCGCTTGCGGGACTACCGGTCGGCGGTGGCTTCCTCTCGAAGTACTTCCTCATCGTCGGCTCGGTCGGTGCCGGCGTCTGGTGGCTCGGGGCCGTCCTCGCGGTCAACAGTGCGTTGAGCCTGTTCTACTACAGCCGGGTCGTCAAGGCGATGTGGATAGACGAACCCGACGAGCCGCGTGAAATCGAACGCTACCCGACGGCGCTGTACGTGGCCATCGTCGCCGCCGCCGTCGTGACCGTCGCACTGTTGCCCGGCATCCTCGTCTTCGACAGTGCGGCCTTCGACGCCGCGGCCGCACTCCTGTAAGTCGAGTCCCTCTTTTCGCGGTCGTCCCAGCACGCTTTAGACCGTCGGCCACCCAGCACGGGTATGGACCGGTTGGTGTTGGGGTGTGGCTCGGTCGGCCGCTCCTTCGTCGAACGACTACTCGACCGGCCGGGGTCGCTTCTGGTGTTGGTCGACGGGGAGCGCCGCGCGAAGACGCTCCGTGACGGGGGTATCGACGCCCGCGGTGTCGATACGACCGACTCGGCCGCTGTTCGGACCGTCGCGGGCGAGGTCGATTCGGTAATCGTCGCCCCCGACGACCCCGAGCAGACCCGGAATTTCGTCGGCGTCGCTCGGGAGGCCTACCCCGACGCGTTCGTTCTCGCGTGTGTCGCTCCCGACGCCACCGACGCCACTGATGCCATCGAGGCGCGTGCCGACCGAGTCGTGACGTACACCGACCCGACGACGGAGTTCCTCCTCGACCGCGCCGGCGACGACGGCATCAGGACTCGTCGGCTCCAGCGTGTTCTCCGGAACATCGACGGCACGCTCGCAGTCGTCGCCCACGACAACCCCGACCCCGACGCCATCGCGTCTGCGGTCGGTCTCAAGCGAATCGCGGAGGCGGCCGGCACCGACGCCGAAGCGTGTTACTACGGCAACATCAACCACCAGGAGAACCGAGCGCTGGTGAACCTCCTCGAGTACGACCTTCGGAACCTCACGCCGGAGTCGGACCTCTCGGAGTTCGGTGGCTTCGCGCTGGTCGACCACTCCCGACCCGGTGTCAACGACGGCCTCCCCGAGGACACCGACATCGACATCGTCGTCGACCACCACCCGCCGCGGGCACCCATCGAGGCGCGGTTCGTCGACTTACGAAGCGACGTTGGTTCGACGAGCACGCTGATACTCGGGTATCTCGACCATCTCGACATCGACCCCGACGCGGCACTCGCGACGGGATTGCTGTACGGCGTCCGGACGGACACGAAGGCGTTCAGCCGCGAGGTGGCCGAGGCGGATTTCGACGCCGCCGCCCACCTCGTCGAGTTCGTCGACGGAAGCGCCATCCAACGCATCGAATCGCCGAGTACGACCGGGGAAACGTTGGATATCGTCGCCAACGCCATCGTCAACCGACGGCGAGAAAAAGACGTTCTCACCACGTGTGTCGGTGAACTCGCCGATAGGGACGCGCTGCCGCAGGCCGCGGACAAGCTGCTGGAGATGAACGGCGTCTCGACGACGCTCGTCTTCGGCTACACCGACGAGATGGTGTTCGTTTCGGCACGCTCCAGGGACGACGACATCGACCTCGGTGAGGTGCTCCGCAACGCCTTCGGCCAAATCGGTAGCGCGGGGGGGCACGCTGAGATGGCCGGCGCACAGATTCCCGTCGGAATGCTGCTGGAGGAGACCGACGAGGCCGACCGCGGCGACGTCATCGAGGAGACCATCTCCGAGCGGTTCTTCGAGACACTCGGCATCTCGCTGAACCGCGCGGCGGCGTCCGTCTACGCCGACTTCATTGGCGTCGACGGGCTTGAGTGAGGTTTTTGCGTCGTCGCCCCCACACTCCGGGTAATGGCTGATGACCCCGAGAACACGCTGTATCAGGACAAACCGCGAGTGAAAGACTACATGACTCGCGACGTGGCGACAGTCTCCCCCGACGATACGGTCCTTGAGGTGTCGAAGCGAATCGCCGACAGCGACGCACACAGTGGCTTTCCGGTGTGTGACGGCCGCCACGTCGAGGGGTTCATCAGCGCGCGCGATTTGCTGTTGGCCGAGAACTCCGACCCGATTTTCAAGGTGATGACCCAGGATATCATCGTCGCGCATCCGGAGATGAAGATTACCGACGCCGCACGCGTCATCCTCCGGTCGGGCATCCAGCGGCTTCCGGTCGTCGACGACGCCGGCAACCTCGTCGGCATCATCTCCAACGCGGATGTAATCCGTTCTCAAATCGAGCGTGCGACGCCGGAGAAGGTCGGCAAACTCCAGCAGACGCTGGAAAGCATCCACGGCGTCGGCACGAGCGAGGAGCGCCGAACCGTGAAACTCGCCGACTTGACGCCGACACAGACGAAGGTGTACACCGACGAACTCGAAGGCCGGTCCTACGAACTGGAGAACGGGCTCGCCGAACCGCTCGTGGTCATCGACAACGGCGGACAACTGCTCCTCGCCGATGGCCACCACCGGGTGAAGGCAGCCGACCGCCTCGACATCGAGGAGATGGACGCCTACGTCATCGTGTTGGACGAACGCGTCAGTCTCGGGATGGCCGAAACCGCACGGAAGTCGAACCTGAACTCCATCTCCGACATTCAGGAGGTCGACTACGCACACCACCCGCTCGTCGAGACGACGAAGCGACTCCAGGAACCGGAGTAAGCCGACGACCCCCGGTCCGACGCCAACCTTCATATTTGCGCCTACCGAAACGCGTGTATGTTCGACGAGGAGGATTTAGCGGAGATACGCGCCGAGCGTGAGCGCTGGGAATCCGAGACGCTTGAGCCGTTCCTGGAGAAGGGAGAGCGAAAAGACGAGTTCGTCACCGTCTCCAACCACGAGGTCGACCGGCTGTACACCCCCGAGGACGTCGCGGACCTCGACTACGACGATGATCTCGGCTACCCGGGCGAACCGCCGTACACCCGAGGGCCATACCCGACGATGTACCGCGGTCGGACGTGGACGATGCGGCAGTTCGCCGGCTTCGGGACGGCCGAGGAGACCAACGAGCGGTTCCACTACCTTATCGACGAGGGCCAGACGGGGCTGTCGACGGCTTTCGATATGCCGACGCTGATGGGTATCGATTCGGACCACCCGATGAGCGAAGGTGAGGTCGGCAAGGAAGGGGTAGCCGTCGACACGCTGCGGGACATGGAGGTGCTGTTCGACGGCATCGACATCAGCGAGATCTCGACGAGTTTCACCATCAATCCCTCGGCGGCGGTCATCTACGCGATGTACATCGCGCTGGCCGATCAACAGGGCGTCGACCGCAAGGAAGTCCGCGGGACTCTCCAGAACGACATGCTCAAGGAGTTCATCGCCCAGAAGGAGTGGGTCATCCCGCCGGAGCCCTCTCTCGATGTCGTCACCGACACCGTCGAGTTCGCAGTCGAGGAGACGCCGAAGTTCCACCCGATTTCGGTGTCGGGGTATCACATCCGCGAGGCGGGGTCGACCGCGGCCCAGGAGGCGGCGTTCACCCTCGCCGACGGCTTCGCCTACGTCGAGGACTGTCTTGACCGCGGCCTCGAAATCGACGAGTTCGCGCCGCTGCTGTCGTTCTTCTTCAACTCCCACAACTCCATCTTCGAGGAAGTCGCGAAGTTCCGCGCCTCCCGCCGCGTGTACGCCCGCGTGATGGCGGAGTGGTACGGCGCCGAGGCCGACGAGTCGAAACGCCTGAAGTTCCACACCCAGACGGCGGGGCAGAGTCTGACGGCCCAACAGCCGCTGAACAACATCGTCCGGACGACGATTCAGGCGCTGGCCGGTGTCCTCGGCGGCACCCAGTCGCTGCACACCAACAGCTACGACGAGGCCCTCGCCCTCCCGAGCGAGGAGGCAGTTCGGGTGGCGCTGCGGACCCAGCAGATAATCGGCGAGGAATCGGGCGCCGCCGACATCGTCGACCCGATGGGCGGCAGTTTCGCCATCGAAACGCTCACCGACGAGATGGAGGCCGAAATCATGGACTACATCGAGGAGATACGCGACATCGGTGAGGGGTCGGTGCGCGACGGCGTCCTCGAGGGTATCGAGCAGGGGTACTTCCACCGGGAGATTCAGGACGCCTCTTACGAGTACCAGAAACGCGTCGACGCCGGCGAGGAAATCGTCGTCGGTGTCAATCAGTACACCATCGACGAGGAACCGGACCCCGACATCCTGAAAATCGACCCCGAAACGCGGGACCGGCAACTCGATCGACTGGAGCGCACCAAGGAGGAACGCGACGACGCCGAAGTCGAGGCGACGCTCGAGGCGCTCTCCGATGCCATCGACGACGGCGAGAACGTGATGCCTTACATCATCGACGCGGTGAAGGCCTACGTGACGATGGGCGAGATTATGGAGGTCTTCGAGGAGCACTACGGCGCCTACCAGGAGAAAATCGGCCTCGCTTGAGGGAAGGTTGCGACGCCGAATCCCGCTGTGTGGGACAGTTACCGAACAATTAACGTTCGACTCGTTGTAAGGAGTTGTGTATGCACAAGCCACTGCTGGTGACGGACTTCCTCGACCGCGCACGGAACCACTACGCCGACGAGGAGGCGGTGGTCGCGACGACCGGCGAACGCTACAGCTACGCCGAGTTGGGCGACCGCGCCGACCGGTTTTCGGCCGCACTGCAGGCCCGCGGCGTCGAGAAGGGCGACCGCGTCGCCGTCCTCGACCCGAACACCCACTTCCATCTGGAGGCGGCCTACGGGTCGATGCAAATCGGGGCAGTCCACACGCCGCTGAACTACCGACTCACCCCGTCGGACTTCGAGTACATCCTCGAGGACGCTGGCGTGAAAGCGGTGTTCGCCGACTACGAGTACGCCGCGAAAATCGAGGAAATTCGAGACGAGGTACCGACCGAGCTGTTCGTCACGAACGACCCCGACGCCGTCGACGGCGACTGGGACGATTTCGAATCGTGGCTCGACAACGACGGCGAGTTCGACCGGCCGGAGATGGCCGAAGACGAGGTCATCACCATCAACTACACCTCGGGGACGACGGGTGACCCGAAGGGCGTGATGCGAACGCACCGCTCGGAGACGATCCATGCACACCTGATAACTATCCACCAGGAACTCACGGACGACGACATCTACCTGTGGACGCTGCCGATGTTCCACGTCAACGGCTGGGGACACATCTACGCCGTCACGGGCATCGGTGCGAAACACGTCTGTACGCGCGGCGTCGACGCCGGCGGCATCTTCGACGCCATCTCGACCGAGGACGTGTCGTATCTGTGTGCGGCACCGACCGTCCTCAACCAACTGATGGGCTACTACGAGGAGAACGACCCCGCGACGGCCGGCGAGAACGATGTCCGGGTCGCGACCGCCGGCAGCGCACCGCCAGAAGCCACCATCCGGACCGTCGAAGACGAGTTCGGTTGGTATCTCAAACACGTCTACGGCGCGACCGAGACGGGGCCGCTCATCACCACCTCCGACGCCCGGCGGCTGTTCGACGACGACTCCGCCGACCGATTCGCGGTGAAGAAGAAACAGGGCATCGGCTATCTCGGCACCGAGGTCCGTGTCGTCGACGAAGACGGCAACGACGTGGCTCGGGACGGCAACTCCATTGGCGAAATCGTCGTCCGCGGCAATCAGGTGATGGAGGGATACTGGGAGAACCCCGAGGCGACCGAGGAGGCCTTCTCCGACCGCATCGAGGGGTACTACCACATGGGCGACCTCGCCACCATCGACGAAAACGGGATGATTTCGATTCAGGACCGCAAGAAGGACATCATCATCTCCGGCGGCGAGAACATCTCCAGCATCGAACTCGAGGATACGCTGTTCGAACACGAGGCGGTCGACGACGTGGCCGTCATCCCCTCGCCGAGCGACGAGTGGGGTGAGACGCCGAAGGCGTTCGTCGTTCCGGCCACCGGTGACCCCGAGAACCCCGGTATCACCAGCGACGAACTCGTCGCCTTCACTCGCGAACACCTCGCGAGTTACAAGACGGTCCGCCGAATCGAGTTCGTCGAGGAACTCCCGACGACGGCGACCGGAAAGGTACAGAAGTACGAACTCCGGACCGAGGAGTGGGACGACGAAGACCGGATGGTCGGACAGGGATAAACGCTACCTCACTCCGACCCGAGTTGTCCGGCGACGACCACGGGTTGGTCGGCGTGCAACAACACTTCCTGTGCACCGGGTTTCAACTGCCGTTTTCCGGCCGGCGAGCGGCGCCGACCGCCGATACAGAGCAGGTCGGCATCCAGCGTCGCGGCCGCTTCCACCAGTCCACGCGGGGCGTCGTCGTCGACGACGCCGTGGATTTCGGCGTCGATATCGGTCGCCGCGAAGGATTCCACTGCCTCCTCGACGGCTGGAATCGCTTCGACCGACTCCTCGCCGTCGTGGACGTGGACGAGCGTCACGCGGAGTTCCTCGGCCGAGGCCGGCAGCTCCGTGACGGCCTCGACCTTGTGCAGTAACTGTTCGTCCGCCGTGGCGACACCGACGACGACGTGATACATCGATTTGCGGTCGGTGGTGCTGAAATAAGTGCTTTCTCTTCCCGAACCGGTCGTTCCGTTCAGCCGTTCGCGTAGCGCCGCGAGACGAAGACGACGAGCAGCAGCAACACGCCGAGCATCGTTCCGATGGTCAACATCCCGAACATCGCGAGCCCGAACGGCGTCGGCTGGAAGGTGATTATCCCGAGAAACGAGACGGCTTCGAGATCCCGAAGGCCGATGCTTCCGATGACGCCACCCATCAGTCCGGCGACGGCGACGACGATGAAATACAGCGCGATGATGATGCGGTTGCCGCCGCGAGCGGTCGGCCCGTTCGTGTCCGTCACACGAACCGGTAGGGTGGGACGGGCGATTAGTTTTGTGAAACGGCGACCCTTCTGAAACCCTTTTGCCGGTCTGCTCCCAACTGGGGGTATGGCCGAAACATCCCGTCAGTTCACCGAAAAGGAGTATCTGCTCGTCGTTCTCGTCGGCGTCGCCGTGTTGATGGCTGCGACCGGATTGATTCTCGTCCTCACGTCTATCTGACGGAGCGAACGAACCAAAAAACGCGTCTCTCAGTTATTCGTCGACATCGTTGCCGCCGTCGGTGGCGACTTCCTCGCCACCGTCGGCCGCGACGTCTTCTTCGCCGCCGTCCGTCGTCGCGAGTTTGCCCTCCGTCGAGAGTCGGTCCTCGAACCACGCGAACTCACGGCCGTGGAGACCGTACTCCTTCGTGTTCCAGGGGTCGGGGTCGGTGACTTCGGGACCTTCGAGCCACGACTGGACGATGTTCCACAGCCAGATGACCGTCCCGATGGCGATGAGGAACGCGCCGACGGTCGCGGCCTGGTGGAGCAACTGGACCTGTGCCAGCGGCGCCAACACGGGGTCGAACTCGTAGGTGGCGTAGCGACGCGGCATCTCGAGGTAGCCGAGCACCAACATCGCAAAGAACGTGATGTTGACGCCGATCATCGACAGCCAGAAGTGCCACTTCGCCAGCGTGCGCTGGTACATCTTCCCGGTGACGATGGGGAACCAGTAGTAGACGCCGCCGAAGCCGGCGAAGGCAATCATCCCCATAACGACGTAGTGGAAGTGCCCGACGACGTAGTACGTCTCGTGAAGCAGGAGGTTCACCGGAATCGCCGCGAGGAAGACGCCGGTGATGCCGCCCAACACGAAGTTCGAGACGAAGCCGAGACAGAACAGCATCGGTGCGGTCAGCCGCACTTCACCGTTCCACAGCGTCGTAATCCAGTTGAACGTCTTCACTGCCGACGGTATCGCGATGGCGAGTGAGGTCGCCATGAACGACGCGCGAATGCGGGGGTCCATTCCCGAGCCGAACATGTGGTGGGCCCACACGCCGAACGAGAGGACACCGATGGCGAGCGTCGAATAGACAACGAACTTGAAGCCGAACAGTTTCCGGCCGGCGAACTTCGGGAGTACCCACGAGACGATACCCATCATCGGGAGGACGAGGATGTACACCTCGGGGTGGCCGAAGAACCAGAAGAGGTGCTGCCAGAGGATGGGGCCGCCGCCTTCGATGGCGAAGAACGTCGTCCCGAAGTTACGGTCTAGCAGCAGCATGATGAGCGCGCTGCCCAGCAGCGGGAACGCGAACAGGATGAGCCCCGATTGGGTGAGGATGGTCCACGAGAAGATGTCGAGGTTCGCCCACGTCACGTCGTCGCCGCGCTCGGTGAAGATGGTCGCGATGAAGTTGATGGCTCCCATCGTCGCCGAGACGCCGGTGAGGTGTAACCCGAGCAACATCAGGTCGACGCCGGGGTTGGACTGCTCGATGGACAGCGGCGCGTACATCGTCCAGGAGGTCTCGGCCGGGCCGATGCCGACACCGAACGGGATGAAGAAGAACCCCGCCCAGATGAGCAGCGCCCCCGGCGGCAACAGCCAGAAGGCGATGGCGTTGATGCGCGGGAACGCCATGTCGTCGGCGCCGATGAGCAGCGGCACGAAGTAGTTCGAGAACGCCGCGATGATGGGCGTCCCGAACAGGAACAGCATCGTGATGCCGTGACTCGTCAGCAGCGCGTTGTACATCGAGGGTTCGAGGAACGCCGTTCCCGGCGTCGTCAACTCGATGCGCATGAGCATCACGGCGACGCCACCCCAGATGAAGGCGATGACGCCGTAGGTGCCGTAGAGGATGCCGATGTCTTTGTGGTCGACCGTGGTCAGCCAGCGGGTGATTCCCGGTGGTTTGTGTCCGTGACCCGCCGCACCAGCGGCTTCGCCGCTGGCGAGCGGAGTGTATGTGCGCCAGTTCTCCATGCGGGCGACGAGGGCGAACACCCCGATTAGGAGCACCCCCATGAGAACTGTCAGCGCAAGCTGTTCTGCAGCCATGTGTCTCTAGGAATGCGGTAGGACTACTGGTAAAGAAAGGTTGCGCTTGCCGCCGCCACTGCCGTCGGTTTCCCTGTCGGTACTGTGGCTCCTGAAACAACGCGAATGGAGATAAAAACGGAGCGGTGACCGTCGTTAGGCGTCTTCCGAGCCCGATTCTATCTCGGCTGCGGTGGCAGCGTCTTCGGTCGAGTAGCCCGGTGGTATTTCGTCCTCCTCTTCGGAGCCGGCGATCGCCTTTCCCGAGAAGTACGTCAACAGCGTCAGGGCGATGCCCGTGACGATGATGATGGACATCTGAACGATGAGAACGAGCGGGTCGTTGGGGTAATTACCCATAACGCCGTACACGATGACGAAGAACGCGAGTATCGCGAGGGGGATAACGTTGACCGACAGGTCCAGCAGCGTTTCCCGGTCGAACGTGCGGTTACTCATTGGCCGTGAATTCGAACACGGATACAAAGAGGTTACTGATTCGCGACGCGGGGAACGACGAGGCCGGCAACCGCGACGATGGCGCCCGTCGCCGCGATGGTGAACCCGCGAAGCGTGACGCCGTTTTCGACGGTGGTCTGTGCGACGTACGCCGACACGCCGCCGTCGACCTGCGTCGAAACCAAGGCGAGACCGACGACGACGAGTGCGACGCCCAACCCGGACAGCAGACGCCACGGACTCGCCACGTAGCCCGCCTCGTGGACGATTCCCGAGACGCTGCCGGCGAACATGACCAGCCCCGCGATGGCGACGGGGTACAGCCCGAACAGGATGCCAATCTCACTGATGACGAGTCCCAGCGCCACGACGACCGGCCACGGACTGGACTTGGCGTACTGCTCGGAGAGCGCCGATTCAGTCTCTGGTTCCGATTCCGCTTCCATACTCTGCGTAGGAACTGCCGAGACAAAGGACCGTCGGTGTCTCGCTTGCACTCAGACGACGAACGCGTACACGAAGATGAACCCGAAGTAGATGAACAGCAGCGCCGCCAGCGCCTTCAGTCGAAACAGCCGGACGTCCTCGCGTTCGGCGTCGCGGGCCGCGCGATAGGCGTCGGCCTCCGCCTCGGAGAGTCGTGGTTCGTGTTGGATGCCACGGTGGAGCGCGAGCAACTGTTCGTCGACGAACTTCTCACCGCAGTACCCGCAGGTGGCTGGCTCCTCGGGTGGGTCCGACGGTGGCGTCTGTCGAGAGTGGGTGTGTTCGGTCATCGGTCAGGAGACGTACGGCGGGACCGCGTACGGTTGGGAGACTATCCAGAGGCTGACGATTGTGTAACACACCATCGCCGCGGTGGTCGCGTACTGGCTTCGGATGGCCTGCAGCTTCCCCGGGAAGATGTCGTATGCGGCGGCGTGGGCGACCCAGATGGCCAGCAGGTGTCCCAGAATGACGAACGACAGTTCGAGGCCGCCGAACCACGCCGGCAAGAGAAGCGCGACCGGCTCCGGCGGCGACAGCGGCGCGGTGAGCGTCCCGAGCAGCGTCGGCGACAGTTCGAGGAAGTACCCGAGGAAGTGCGCGACGTGGTAGCCGGCGGCGATGGCGACGAGCGGCGGCGCGAACCGGTAGGCGAGGTCCTCGACCGGGACGTACGTCCGGGCGCGTCGCTTGCTGGCTTTCGCCGCCGCCCGGTAGATGCCGAGGAAGACGAGATAGCCGACGACGAGGGCGGCGGCGTACAGGAGGTTCGGCGGGACGCCGCTTTCGACGACCCCGACCGCGAGGCGGCGCCACAGCGGCGTCGCGACGAGGCCGTCGTAGGTCGTCACCCACAGCACCGCGACGACGAAGGCTACCTCCGCTCGGGAGGTGACTAGCTTCGCCTCGCTCAATCCCGCCCCCGGCAGCCGAACGCTGATTCCATCGTCGGCGTACAGCGGGGCGACGCGACCGAAGTACCGGAACACCCGCGACACCGGGTCGACGGTCCCGAACCACGTCTCCTCGCCGAAGACGACTGCACCGGCCAACGTGACGACGGTGTAGCCGGCGACGATGCTCGCGAGGAACCGCGGTCGGTCGGCGACGGGACTGACGACCTCCAGCCAAATCAACGCGAGCAGGCCGACGACGCTCGGCCACGCGTCCAGTCGGTCGGGGTACGGCACCTCTAAGGAGGGCAAAACGGTGGCTATCGAGCGCCACGGATTGAGAACCGGCCAGGTGTTCCCGACGAGGTAGGTGGTCATCGCGTACCCCGACCACCATCCCGCCCAGACGACGAGGATGGCGGCGTTGTACAGCGACTCCTGTGGGCCGACGAAGCCGACCACCAGAACGAACAGGAGGCCGACGACGCCGACGACTCGCCCGACGCTGGTAAGCACTCGAAGCGCGGGAACGGCGACGGCGCGGCGCCAGCCGTGGACGCGGCGGATGAACGTCCGGTCGGTGACGAACGACGCGAGCAGGAACGACGCGCCGATGACGCCACCGCCGGTGAGCAAGAACAGCCACGTCGGCACGTCGAGACTCCGCCCCGAGGCGCTCGCCAACCCGGCGCCGTGAGCGCCGGCGGTCCCCACGACGCCGAGGAGAACGCCGACCAGCGTGAACGCCAAACGACGACGGGCGGTCATTGTCGTCGGTAGTCGTCGGGGACCGGAGAACCTTCCGGAATCGGCGGGTCGTTAGACGGATGGACCAGTGTTTCAGATGTATCGGTGAATCGAACTGCTGTTGGGTAAGAGAGCATCCGCGCGACCGAAGGGATGCGCGGTTCACGCGAACGCGCCGTCGGCGCGTTCGCGCTTTTTTCATCGACGTTTTTCAAGGAGTGGGTTGCGGGCCAATGGCCCGCAACCATATGTCGTGGCGGCGAAGCCGCCACGCGGTTCCCGCA
>NZ_JACAWU010000002.1 GCF_013391635.1 Natronomonas gomsonensis
ACGCAGAAAAAGGTCGCGGTTTAGACGATAGCGCCCGCGTACAGCACGATGACGAGGAACACCCAGACGATGTCGACGAAGTGCCAGTACATCGAGACGGTCGACACCGAGACGTGTTTCTCGGCGGAGTAGTGTCCGAACAGCGCTCGGATGAAGAGGATGCCGATGAGGACGGCACCGAGGGAGACGTGCAGGCCGTGGAGGCCGGTCAGTCCGTAGAAGGCAGAGCCGTAGGCGCCCTGCGTGACGGTGAAGCCCTCGTGGACGATGAACTCGTAGTACTCGTACACCTGGCCGCCGAGGAACACGAGTCCGAGGAACAGCGTCGCACCGAGGAGTCGAACGAAACGCTGGCGGTTGCCCTTCAGCAGTGCGTGGTGGGCGTAGTGGATGGTGAACGAACTGGCAATCAGGATGAGGGTGTTGACGATGACGAGCGAACTGAGTACGTCACCGGAGACGACGAGTTCGGGGAGTGCCTCTTCGGTCCACACTTCGCCACCGCGGATGAAGAAGTAGTAGATGAAGCCGGCGCCGAACGTCGCGACCTCAGTCCCGAGGAACAGCAGCATCGTGAGCTTCAACGGGAAGCCGAAGTCGTCGGCTTCGCCCTCCCAGAAGTTGACGATGAAGGTGTGATACAGCCAGCCGTACAGACCCGTCAGGAACAGGAACGTGCTGATGACGAATGCGGCCGGTCCGATGGTCGGGGGAACGATGCCATACTCCGGGCGCCCAAGGACGAACAGGGCCGCGCCGATGTAGAACCCGCCGCCGCCGAGGGCAGTGATGAACGGCCACCAGGAGGCTTCACCGAAGCCGCGGGGCCAGTCCTCGACCGCGGGCAGGTGGTGTTCGTGGCCACCGTGATGTCCGTCGTCGTGGTCGACACTCATACGCGGGTCATTCGAGTCGAGGGGTAAAAACCCTCCCAAAGCCGACGGCTATCCCTGAAACTGGGGCGGTCGCTATCGACAGGAAAACCGGGTGGGGCCGAAAAGAACGTGCGGGCCGTTACTCGGACTGCTGGTTCGCCAGCCACTCGTCGTAGTCGTCGCCGTCCATCACGACGAAGTTCCCGTTCATCTGGGAGTGGCCGATGCCGCAGTACTCCGTACAGTAGAACTGGTGTTCACCGGGCTCGGTGGGGACCGTCTTGACGGTGTTGTACTCGCCGGGGAAGGCGGTCTGCTTCAGACCGAGGTCCGGCACCGACAGCATGTGGAGCCAGTCGGTCGACGTGATGTGGAGGTACACCGGCCTGTCCGTCGGAACGCGTATCTCGTTGTTGGTCGTTACATCGGTCCCTTCGTAGGTCGCCCGCCAGCCGTAGCGGAACGCCTCGATTTCGATTTCGACGGCCTCGTTCTGTTCGGACTGCATCGGTCCGACGGCACCCTCGAGGTCTTGGGACACCTGCGGTTCGATGCGGTCTTCGCTGTCGATGGGGTTTCCGACTTCCTCGACGGCGAGCACCTGATAGGAGGCGAAGCCGACGAACAGCAGCACGATGGCGGTTGCCACCGTCCACGTAATCTCCAGCCGGCGGTTCTCGTGGGTCGGCTGGGGGTCGTCGTTACCCTTGAACTTCACCACTGCGTAGATGAGGATTACCTCGACGAGGACGGCGATGGGGATGGCGACCGCGAGCAGTTTCGCGTTGAGGTCGTTTATCTGCTCTACGCCTTGGCTCTGTGCGAACACGGGGTCTGCCGAGATGGCGAGTAGCACGAGCCCGGCGAGCGCCGCCGTGACGGTGCGCGTGACTCTCATTACCGGCCGGTTAGGAACACCGGATTAAATAGTTGCTGACTTCCCGTACGTGCCCCCGGAAGCGCGGGGCCTAAGTACGACCACACAAATATTCCCGTATGATTCGCCGCCCTTCGATTACCGCGCTGCTCGCGGCGGCGGTCGTCGGTGTGTACGTCCTCGTCGTCGTCGGCGCGACGGCAGCCCTCTCCGACGCCGCCGCGGCGTGTTCGGGGTGGCCGCTCTGCGGTGGCGACCTCTCGAATCCGGCGGTTCTCGTCGCGCTGCTGCACCGTGCGGCCGCGGCCGTCGTCGGACTGCTCGTTCTCACCTCGGCCGTCCTCGGCTGGAACCGCGTCGGCCGCCGCGTGAAGGCCGCTCTCGGGGCGGCGCTGCTCCTCTATCCGGCGCAGGTCGCCGTCGGTGCGTTCGTCGCGACCGGTGACACCTTCGCCGGCCTCCATCTCGTCGTCGCGATGAGTATCTTCGCCGCGCTCGTCCTCGCGTTGGCGTGGCAACTGGAAGCCGAGACCGGAACCGACGACGCTCCGGATGCGGTGCCCGAACCGTCTCTCGCCGAGGAGCCAATCGACGACGGCTCGGTTGCGCCGACGCTGACCGGCGTCGACCGACTGAAAGCGACCGCGTGGGCGTACTTCGAGTTGATGAAACCGCGGCTGATGTGGCTGCTGTGTCTCGTCGCCGGCGCCGGGATGGCGCTTGCGGGCACGCCGACCGTTCGGACGGTTCTCGCAACCCTCGGTGGCGGCGTCCTCGCCATCGGCGCCTCCGGGACGTTCAACCACGTCCTCGAACGCGACATCGACAAGCGGATGGAGCGGACCGCCGACCGACCGGTCGCGACCCACGAGGTTCCGGTCCGGAACGCCCTGGCCTTCGGCGGCCTGTTGGCCGTTGGTTCGCTGGCGGCGTTCCTCTCGGTGAATCTGCTCGTCGCGGCGCTCGGACTCGTCGCCATCATGTTCTACTCGGTCGTCTACACGCTGCTGTTGAAGCCGAACACCGTCCAGAACACGGTGCTGGGTGGCGCCGCCGGCGCGCTCCCGGCGCTCATCGGCTACGCCGCCGTCGCCGAAACGGTCGGCCCCATCGGCCTCGCGCTCGCGGGCGTCATCTTCCTGTGGACGCCGGCGCACTTCTACAACCTCGCGTTGGCCTACAAGGACGACTACGAGCGCGGCGGTTTCCCGATGATGCCCGTCGTTCGCGGGGAGACCGAGACCCGCAAGCACATCGTCCTGTATCTCGGTGCGACGCTACTGAGTGCGGGCGTCCTCGCTGAGTTGGCTGACCTCGGGTGGCTCTACGGCGTGACGACGGTCGCCCTCGGGGCGCTGTTCTTGTACACGGTGGTCCGACTGCACCGCGAACAAACCGAATCGGCGGCGTTCCGGGCGTTCCACGCCTCCAACGCCTATCTCGGACTCGTCCTCGTCGCCGTCGTCGTCGACGCCCTCGCCATCTGATATGTTCGACGCCGCAACGCGGCGCTTCCGTGCGCTCGACGACGCCGGCCAGCGGACCCTCGTCTACACGGTCGCGACGGCGAACTCCATCGTTCTCCTCTCGCTGCTGTACGCGTATTTCACTGACAGCGCGCCGACCACCTACTGGGCGTTTCCAGTAATATGGCTCACGGCAGCCGCGTGGGCGGTGTTTCGAACCGACCCGGAACCGGCCGGGCGCCGAACGAAACTCCTCGCCGGAGCCATCGCGGGTGGGTACTTCCTCGTACTGGGCTTTGTCGGCGGCCTGTTCGGCCCCGCTACCGGTCCGGTGACCGGGCTGACGGTCCAGTTCACCCAACTCCCGCCGGGATGGAATCCGGCGATTCTCTACGGGGGCGGGACCGTCCAGTTCGCTATCGTCCCCTTTACTACCGTCGGCTACGCGGTCCTGTCGTATCTCGTCTACGCGACGGCCATCGAGGCCGAAAGCGCCGTCGCCGGCGGCGTCCTCGGACTGTTCTCCTGTGTGTCGTGTACGCTCCCGGTGGTCGCGTCGGTGTTGAGCGGCGTGGTCGGTGGTGGCGCGGCGCTGGCCGCTGCGGCCTCTTCCCAGACGTACGCCCTCGGAACCGTCGTGTACGTCATTACCGTCGGCCTGCTGGTCTACCGTCCGGGTCTCGACTGGCTCCGAACGCGCCTCTGACGGGGAAAATATCCGACCTGTCGCCGAGAAACGGTTATCTCGGTCGGTGACTTCACGTTAGGGGTGAATCCCATCGTCGATGCGCTCGTCGTGCTGTTCGCGGAGTTGCCCGCGTGGCAGGCGACGGTGCTGTTGGTCGGCCTCTCGGTCGGGACGGCGCTGGCGCTGGAACTCCTCGTTCTCCGGGCGCTGCTACGCTACACGAGTCGGACCAAGACCGAATACGACTACATCTTCGTCGGTGAACTCCGCGTGCCGGTGGTCGTGACCGTCGCGCTCGCGGGCGTGTACCTGCTCACGCAGGTGCCGTCGATACTGGAGAGCGTCCTCCTGACGCCCGCACAATTGGACACGTTCTTCGGAAAGCCCTCGCTTTCGGTTATTGTCATCGCGTGGGCCTTCGCCGCCAACCGCATCGTCAACCGCGTCGTCGACGAAGTGAAGGACAAGGGCTCGCGGTTCGACTTCGCGCCAGTGTTCTCCAACGTCTGGACACTCGTCGTGTTGGTCGGCGCCGTGGGCGTCCTGCTGTCCATCTGGGAGTACAGCATCTCGCCGTTGCTCGGTGCGGCCGGCGTCGCCGGCATCGCCGTGGGTTTCGCCGCCCGCGATACGGTCGCCAACTTCTTCGGCGGCATCGCGCTGTACTTCGACGACACGTACAAAATCGGCGACTACATCGAACTCGACTCCGGCGAGGCCGGCACCGTCGTGAAGGTCGGCGTCCGCTCGACGACGCTGATGATGCGCGACGAGGTGCTCGTCACCGTCCCGAACGCCGTGTTGAACGCCGCGAAAGTCATCAACCAGTCGGCTCCCCAACACCGCAAACGCCTCAAGGTCCCCGTCGGCGTCGCCTACGGCACCGACATCGACCGCTTCGAGGAGTTGATCACCGACCTCGCCATCGCGGAACCGCTGGTGTTGAGCTCGCCGAAACCCCGGATGCGGTTCCGCCGGTTCGGCGACTCCGCACTCGAGTACGAACTCCTCTGTTGGGTGAACTCGCCCGTTCGCGCCAGCAAAGCCACCCACGAACTCAACCGGAGTATCTACAAGACGCTGAACGAACACGACATCGGAATCCCGTTCCCACAGCGGGAGGTCCGGGTCGTCGGTACGGGCGACGCCGAACCGGTAGTCGGGACCACACTGGTCGACGACGCCGTCGATGTCCGGGCGGACGACCCCGTCTAGGACGGACCACGGTTTTGTGTATCGCCCGCGTACGACTCGGATATGTCGGATGTCGAAATCGAGTACTGCGTCCCGTGTGGCTTCCTGAATCGTGCTTCCGACCTCTCCGAACACCTGCTGTCGACGTTCGGTGCTGACCTCGACAGCGTCGCGTTGGTCACCGGCGACCACGGCGTCTTCGAGGTCCGCGTCGACGGCGAGGCCGTCTTCCGGAAGGCAGAGGACGACTTCGATGTCGACGAAATCACCCGCCACGTTCGGGACGCGATGTAACTGGCGGCCGGGAAGGGTAGCCTTTAGGCCCGCGCCGACCGCCTTCTCGGTATGGTCATTCGCGCCGAGAACGTCCGCCGCCGCTACGGGGATACAGTGGCGCTGGACGGCGTCTCGTTTTCCGTCGAGGGCGGCGAGGTGTTCGCCCTCATCGGTCCGAACGGCGCCGGCAAGACGACGCTCATCCGTGCGCTGACGGGGACGACCCAAGCCGAGGGAACCGTCGAACTGCTGGGCGGCGCGCCCGAAGACGCCGCCCGACACCGCATCGGCCTCCTGCCACAGGAGTTCTCGCCGGCCGAACGCCTCACCGCCCGCGAGTTACTCGCCTACTACGCCGGCCTCTACGACGAATCACGAGACCCCGACTCGGTTCTCGACGACGTGGGCCTGACCGACAGCGCGGACACGTACTACGAGAACCTCTCGGGCGGGCAGAAACGACGCGTCTGCGTCGGCACCGCGCTCGTCAACGCGCCCGACGTGTTGATCCTCGACGAACCGACGACGGGCATCGACCCGAACGGGCGACGCGAACTGTGGGCGCTCATCGAGGGGCTCGCCGACACCGGAACGACCGTCCTGTTGACGACTCACTACATGGAGGAAGCCGAGACACTGGCCGACCGCGTCGGCCTGTTGGCCGACGGCAAACTCGTCGAACTCGGATCGCCGGAGGAACTCATCGAGCGTCACGGCGGCGACAGCCGACTCGTCGTCGAAGCCGACGACGCCGCCGACGCCACACGTGCCCTGGAGCGGGCGGGCTATCACCTCCTTCCGGACGAAACCCACGTCGCCGTCGCCGCCGGCCCGCGGGACATCCCTGACCTCGCCGACGCTCTCGACGATGCCGGCGTCGATTACGAGGGGCTCCTCTGGCGACAGCCGGGTCTCGACGACGTGTACGTCGCCTTGACGGGAACCGACGTAACAGCGACCGGCGACCCGATAACGGGGGGTCAGTCGTGAGCCGTCTTGGCCGTATCGCCGCCGAGACGACCGCGGCGTGGCGCGCCTTCACCCGCCGCCGGACGGCGGTGTTCTTCACGTTCTTCTTCCCGGTCATCATCATCCTCATCTTCGGGGCGCTGGTCGGGACCGAACCGGCCGGCGGGGGGCTGTTCGCCGAACCCGCGGGGTACTACATCGCGGGGTATCTCGCCGTCGTCGTCCTCTTTACGCCGCTGTCGCGCGTCGGCAGCGAGGTGGCCAGACACCGCGACGGCAACCGCTTCGAGAAACTCGCGACGACGCCGCTGACGCGCGCGGAGTGGCTCCTCGCCCAGACGCTCGTCAACGTCGCCGTCATCGGGTTGGCGTCGGTTCTCATCCTCGCACTCGTCCTCGTCGTCACCGACGCGACGTTCGCGTTCTCGCCGCTCGTGGTGCCGTATCTCGCCTTCGCCGTGGCGCTGTTCTGTGGATTTGGTGCGATTCTCGGCCGCGTCGCCGACTCACAGGACGGCGTCGTCGCCGCGTCCAACGGCGTCGCGCTGCCGCTGCTGTTCCTCTCGGAGACGTTCGTCACCGTCGAGATGCTGCCGTCGTGGTTCGTTCCGCTGATGGACCTCTCGCCGCTGACGTACTTCGCCCGGGGTATCCGGGCGGCGACGTATCGACCGACGGGCGAGCTGCCGCCCGTCGGTGGAACGGGACTCGTCGGGGCGGACCCGTATCTCAACCTTCTCGTCTTGGCGCTGCTGTCGGTCGGGTTCTTCGCCGTCGGCGCGTACGCGCTCCCCCGTACCGACTAGTCGTTCGATTCCTCTCCGCGGAGTCGGTCCAACACCGGAATCTCCTCGAGGCGCTTGGAATCGAGGTCGTCCCAGAAGATTCCCGTCGGCCGGGGGCGCGTCGTCTCGGTTCGGACGGTTCGGGTCGGCGTACACACCACGTCCATCGGCACGTCGTAGCGCTCGGTGTCCACCTCCTCCTCGAGGAGTTGTACGTCGTGGACCGTCGTCACGACCGGCGTGTCGTCGTCGACCAGTTCGAGGCCCCGCAACACCGCGTATTCGAGGTCGCTGTACCCCTCGCCCTTCCCGACTCGGGCGCCGTCTTCCGTGACCGCGACGCTGCCGACGACGATGGCGTCCAGTCGGGGAACCTCTTCAGGTCCGACCTTCCGGCCGTAGTTGCTCATCTGGGAGATGGTCGCCGCGGCGTCGAGGTCGCTGATTTCCTCGGGGTCCAATTCGACGAACGGGCGGTCGGCGGCCAGTCGTGGCACCGCCATGTACACGGTCGTTCCGTTGTGCAACAACTTGCGCCGAAGCGGCAGTTGCGGGGCGTCGGGGTTGGCTTTCACCGCGTCGGCGTCGGCCAACTCCGGCAGCGACATCGCCCGCTCGGCGGCGGCGTCGGCCCCGTCGAAGTTCGTTATTCGCCCGTGCGGCGGGAAGGGGAATCGCGCGATGTCGTCGGCCTCCAGTCGGTCCCAGACGCGCCGCCGAATCGGGTCTTTCTCGGACATCAGGCCATCCCGCGGACGAACTCGATTTGCGCCGGGTCGTAGTAGAACGTCAACATGAGGTAGGCGACGACGCCCAAAACGAGGCTGACGAGCCACGTCGAGACGGCGATGCGACCCACCTTCGCGTGGGCGGTATCACGCAGTTCGGTCGGCGTGTGGGTGAGACCGAGCGTGATGGCGTAGAGGACGAACGGCACCGCCAGCACCGAGAGGACGATGTGGATGCCCAGCATGCCGAGATAGAGGCTTCGAAGCGGCGCGCCGGCGATGATTTCCTTGCGGCCGCCGCCGCCCGTCTTCAGGAGGTACATGACGAGGAACAACAGGATGAGCGAAAAGGCTGCCAGCATCGCTGCGCGGTGTTTCTCCACCTCATCGTTTCGAATCCAGTAGATGCCCGCCAACAGACAGGCGACCGTCAGCGTGTTCACGACGGAGATGGCGTGGGCGAGGAGGTCGACGGTCGACTCGGCTATCGTCGGATACAGTCCCACGTCGGCGTACAGCGTCCCGACGACGACGACGTAGCCGACGACGGTGAGAACGGCCGTGAGGGCGCGGGGATGCTCGCGTGCGAACTGCGGTCCGCGGACTGTCGACATACGCGTCCGTTCGGCGCCCGCCCCAATGGTCGCTTCGCTTTCCGGTCCCGTCTGCCGGTGTTCAGGGGCGTTTATGTCAGACCGGGGGATACCCCGTCGTACGTGCGCGTTCTGAATCATCTCGAACTCGAACCCCACCTCGACCGAAGCGGCATCGGCACGTCCGTCCGCCACCAGCGGAAGGCACTGGCCGACACGTCGATAGAGGTGGTGACCTCATCGTGGAACGGCGGTCGGCCGTCCGCGGCGGCGCTGAAACGCGCCGTCGGCGATTCGCTGTTCGAGACCTACGACATCGCCCACTGCAACCTGATGGGTCCCGAGAGCCTCGCGATTGCGGCCCACGCCCGACGCAACGGGATTCCGCTCGTTGTCCACGCCCACACCACCGCCGAGAACTTCGCGGAGAGCTTTCGCGGGTCGAGTGCGGTCGCCCCCGCGTTCGGTCGCTACCTCCGGTGGTTCTACTCGCAGGCGGACGTCGTGGTCGCACCGAGTGAACACACCCGCCGAGCGCTCGCGGAGGCGGGTGTCGACGCCCCGATTCGCGTCGTCACGAACGGCGTCGACACCGATTCACTGTCGGGGTTCGAGGCGCTTCGGGAGCCCTACCGCCGTCGATTCGACCTCGATGGGCTGGTCGTCTTCTCGGTCGGCAACGTCTTCGAGCGAAAGGGGCTGACGACGTTCTGTCGACTCGCCGAGTCGACCGACTACGAGTTCGTCTGGTTCGGCCCCTACGACACCGGACCGCTGGCCTCCTCGACCGTCCGACGACGGGTGTCGAACCCGCCGGCGAACGCCACGTTCACCGGCTGGATAGACGACGTTCGCGGCGCTTACGCGGCCGGCGACGTGTACCTGTTTCCGACGAAAAACGAAACGCAGGGCATCGCGGCGCTGGAGGCGATGGCGTGCGGAAAGCCCGTCGTCGTCCGCGACATCTCGACGTTCGAACCGCTGTACACCGACGGCGTCGACTGCCTGAAGTGCGAGACGCTCCCCGAGTTCCGGAGGGCACTGGAGCGATTGGCGGAGAACCCGACTCTCCGCGAGCGACTCGGCGAGAACGCCCGGGAGACGGCGGCCGAACACGGACTCGACCGGGTCGCCGAAGGGTTACGCGACGCCTACGACACCGCAATCCGCGACCGTGACCGTCCGGAATCCACAACCGATTAACACCACCTCGTCGAATTCAAACTATGCAGACCGTCGCGGTGTTTACCGACACGTATCTCCCGACGGTCAACGGCGTCACCTACACCATCGAGACCTGGCGTGACTGCTGGCGGGCCCGCGGCGGACGGATGCCGGTCGTCTACCCGGAAAGCGACGGGTACCGTCCCGGGCCGGAGGAACACCCGGTATCGAGCATCCCGTTCCCGTTCTATCCGGGGTTCCGTCTCGGCCGTCCACGAATCCCGTCGGCGGTCTCGGAGGCAGCCCCCGATATCGTCCACACGCACACGCCGTTCGCACTCGGCCTCGCGGGTCGTCGCCTCGCGACGCGTGCGGACCTCCCGCTCGTCGCCTCCCATCACACGCCGGCCAGCGAGTACGCCGAATACATCAGCGACCACCTCTCCGGGCCGCTCCGTCACATGGCCGAGCGCTACGAACGGTGGTTCTTCCGACAGGCCGACGCCGTCGTCGTCCCCTCGCGGGCGGCCGCAGCGCAAGTCTCCGCTGGCGAAACGCCCGTTCACGTCGTCTCCAACGGCGTCGATGTCGATTTGTTTCAACGGGCAACCGAGGCGGCGGTCGCGGCGTTTCGAGACCGCCACGATCTCCCCGGGGGACCGCTCGTCGGCTACACCGGTCGACACGGCCACGAGAAACGACTCGAGGACTTCCTCGCGGCGACTCGCGGAATCGAGGCGACGCTCGTCGTCGGCGGCGACGGTCCCGCGCGCTCGGAACTGGAGCGAGCGGCGGCAGACCGGAGCGACGTGGTGTTCCTCGGCTTTCTCGACCGCTCGGAGTTGCCGACGTTCTACACGGCGTTGGACGCCTTCGGGTTCCCGAGTCCGGTCGAAACACAGGGGTTGGTCGCCTTGGAGGCCATCGCCTGTGGC
The DNA here is from genome assembly GCF_013391635.1 of Natronomonas gomsonensis. GTDB lineage: Archaea > Halobacteriota > Halobacteria > Halobacteriales > Haloarculaceae > Natronomonas > Natronomonas gomsonensis_A. The sequence continues at coordinate 10,551 of NZ_JACAWU010000002.1, forward strand.
ACGCCGGTCGTCGCCGCCGACGGCGGTGCACTCTCGGAAACCGTCGTCGACGGCGAGACGGGCTATCACTTCGAGCCGGGCGACATAGATGCGTTCGCCGCAGCCATCCAGCAGGCGCTCGCGGACCGCCGGCAACTCTCGGAGCGGTGTCTCTCCAGACGCGACGCACTCAGCGTCGAACGTTCCATCGACGCCCTCGAAGACGTGTACGAGACTGTCGCTAACAGCGCCGCTCGCAGACCCGTTCGATGATGCTACCGGTCGACAGCACCTCGTGGTCGTCGGCCTCCCGGGGGGTTCCGCGGGCGACCTCGCAGTCGATACCTTCGTCTTCGAGCATCGCCGCGAGCGTCGCCTCGTCGTGGTGTTGATCGTGGCCGAGGACGATGACATCGGGGTCGATGTCGCGGATGGGGACGAAGAAATCCTCGGTGTGGCCGAGTCGCGCCTCGTCGACGGGGTCGAGCGCGGCGACCATGTCGCGGCGCTGGCGGTCGGGAACGACGGGTTTCGCCTTGTGGGTGACGTTCTCCGAGCGGGCGATGATAACGTGGAGTTCCTCGCCCATCGACTTGGCTTCCTCGAGGTAGTGGAGGTGGCCGGGATGCAACAAATCGAACGTTCCCTGGGCGACGACGCGTCTCATCGTAACTCCCGGTCGATGTCTTCCTGTGTGAAGTCGAAGAACTGGTCGTCCGGCAACTCGACGTCGAGTACGTCCAGCGTCGTCGGCTCGCCGTCGCGGTCGAAGGCCCGCCAGTCGGTCCGTCCGTAGGGAGCGCCGACGATGATGTGTACCTTCCCGCGGGTGAACGTGGCGAGGTCGGCGTCACTCGGCCGCAACACGCCGTTGGGGTGGGAGTGTATCGAGCCGACGCTGTTCAGGTCGTTGGGGAGATAGGAGGGGTTGAACTCCGCGCTGACGGGGTTGGTCTTCGTTCCGGGGGCGAGCAGTACGTCGGTGATGACGGTCCCCTCGCGGTCCAATCCGAGTTTGTTCGCGTCGGTGCCGCGGAGTTGTCCCATGTACTCGTTCGGATGGGAGTCTTCGGACGCCTGCAGGGCGAACTGGAGTGCGTCCTCCGCGATGCCGAGTATCTCACTCGACCGGAACAGTTTCGGTTTCAACATCGACCCGAACAGGCCCATGTCGAAGCATCCGACCGCGTGACAACTAAGGCTTCCGGACCGGCCGACTCGCCCCGCCGAGACGAAGGGCGACCCGAGTCGAATTCGACAACAACACTCTTAAACCCGCCCGGGGCCGAAAAACGCCAATGACTCGTTCCGCTGCCGGCGATTCCGGCACCGACCCTGCCGAGGGGGTCGTCTACGATTTAGCTGCCGACTGTACTCACGAGGACATCGAAGAGGGCGCACGGTATCTCGCAACTGTCAACGGCGTCGTCAAGTACGGCGTGTTCGTCGACATCTCCGACCACGTCTCCGGGCTCGTCCACGAGTCGAGCCTCATTGGCGACTACGATGTCGGCGACGACCTCGTCGTCGACCTCGTCGAAATTCGGGAGAACGGCGACCTCGGCTTCGAAGAAGTCGACGTCGACATCGACGCAGTCGACGTTGAGGCGGTCGTCCACGGCGACGACGCTCGCGTCGAGGACCTCGACGAACACGTCGGCGACACTGTCCACCTCGAAGGTGACGTGGTACAGATCAAACAGACCGCCGGCCCGACGATATTCGCGGTTCGTGACGGCACCGGCGTCGTTCCCTGTGCCGCCTTCGAGGAGGCCGGCGTCCGCGCCTACCCCGATATCGAACTCGACGACACGGTCCGTATCACCGGCGACGTCGAGACTCGCGAGGGCTCGGTTCAAATCGAGACCGACAACCTCGCTCGCCTCCGCGGTGCGGCCGCCGAGGAAGTGCGTGAGCGCGTCGACGCCGCCCTCGAAGAACGGGCCGAACCCGCCGAGGTCGAACCGCTCATCGAGTGGCCCGCCTTCGAGAAACTCCGTGATGACCTCGCGGCCGTCGCCCGCCAACTCCGGTTGGCCGTCCTCGATTCCCGACCCATCCGACTCCGCCACCACGCCGACGGCGACGGGATGTGTGCCTCGGTTCCTGTCCAACTCGCCTTGGAGAACTTCATCGAGGAAACCCACGAGGACGGCGACGCGCCGCAGCACCTGTTCAAACGGCTCCCCTCGAAGGCACCGTACTACGAGATGGAGGACGTGACACGGGACCTCAACTTCGCGCTGGAAGACGAGGAGCGCCACGGCCAGCGGCTTCCGCTGCTGTTCATGGTCGACAACGGCTCGACCGAGGAGGACACGCCCGCCTACCGCGCGCTGGCGCAGTACGACATCCCGATTCTCGTCGTCGACCACCACCACCCCGACCCCGACGCGGTCGGCCCGCTCCTCGAAGAGCACGTCAATCCCTACCTCCACGACGAGGATTACCGAATCACGACGGGAATGATGTGTGTCGAGTTGGCCCGGATGATTGACCCCACGATTACCGACCAACTCGAACACGTTCCCGCCGTCGCTGGCCTCTCGGACCGCTCGAAGGCCGACGCCATGGACGACTACCTCGCGTTGGCCGACGACGCCGGCTACTCCGAGGCTGACCTTCGGGACATCGGCGAGGCGATGGATTACGCGGCTCACTGGCTTCGGTACAACTCCGGAGAGAACCTCATCAACGACGTCCTCAACCTCGACTGTGACGACCCCGAACGCCACGAGGAACTCGTCGAATTCCTCTCGACGCGCGCCCAGCGGGACGTCGACGAACAACTCGACGACGCTGAACCCCACGTCGAACACGAGGCACTCGACAACGGCGCCCATCTCTACCGACTCGACGTGGAGAACCACGCCCGCCGATTCACCTACCCTGCACCCGGGAAGACGACCGGCGAACTCCACGACCGCAAGGTCACCGAGACCGGCGACCCCGTCATCACTATCGGCTATGGCCCCGACTTCGCCGTCCTTCGCTCGGACGGCGTCCGACTCGACATCCCGAACATGGTGACCGAACTGCAGGACGAAATCCCGGGCGCGGGCGTCTCCGGCGGTGGACACCTCGTCGTCGGGTCCATCAAGTTCGTCTCCGGCATGCGCGAACCCGTCATCGACGCGCTCGTCGAGAAGATGGAGAACGCCGAACTCGACGAGGAACTCCGGAGTACGCTCCTTCGGGACGGTGGCGAGTAATCACCACTGCCAGTCGGTGACGACGCCGTCCCGACCGCGGAACTGGATTCGTCGGGCGAACAATAATGCACCAGCGATGACGACCGCCGCCACGCCGAACAATCCGGCCGGTGTCTTTCGCCGATTCGACTCCGACCAATCGTCGTCGAAGACGCCGGCGTAGTAGTCGGCAACCCCCTCTCCTTCCAGTGCGACGGCGACCTCGCGATTTTCGCTCATCGCGGTCCGGCCCCAGTTGAGGCTGCCGAGTATCGCGGTGTCGTCGACGATTACTCCCTTGGTGTGTATCTTTTCGTACCCACCTGGGTCGTCGATTCGGGCCTCCAAGTCCCACCCTTCGGCGTCGGCGCGACGGTTCAGCCACTCGACGAGCGCCGCGTTGTCCTCCTCGACGTACCAGCCGCTCGATAGCTGGATGCGGACGCGCACGCCGCGGCCGGCGGCGCGAAGGGCGGCACGCAGCAGTCGGTTTTCGCGGCTATCGATCTCCACCTGCTGGACGAGGACTCTGGTTTCGGCGCGGTCGATTCGTCGTTCGACCGCGCTCGCGGCGTTGTCCGGGGCGACGAGGAGCGTCGCAGCGTCGACCGTGACTTGTTTCGGGTGGTGTCTCGTCTCGAAGTCCCCAACTGCGGGGTCGGCGGCGACGAAGTCACGGCCCCGACGGTAGGTCGACCACGGTGTCGCTGCACGCGACGTTCGGTCCGCGGCGTGGAGGTCCGCCAACGCCGCCGCGAGCTCGGCATCCGAGAGTACGACGCCCCAGCCTCGACTCGACATGCCGCCGGTTCCGGCGGGCTTGAAGTTCTCGGTCAACACGAGCGCTCGGTCGTCGACGACCGCGTATTTCGGATGGTGGTGGGCGTATCGCGCGTGAGGGCCGTCGAGCAGCCGAACGTCCACGCCCGTCTCGGACAGACGGGTCAACTGCTCGGCCTGTCGTTCGCTCATCCCGCCGGCCGGCGACCCATCGAGCAGTACCCGAACCGTCACGCCTCGCTCGTGGGCGGCTACCAACACGTCGGTCACTCGTTTGGAGGTGAGCGTGTAACCACCGAGCAGCAGTCTGTCGTCGGCGCCGCGCAGGGTCTCGACGACCTGCTCCGGGGAGTCGGGCAGGGTGAAGGCCGTCACTTCGCTTCCGCGTGCCGAAACCGGGTCGATATCCGTCGCTCCAACGGGTCGCCATGTGCCCGTCTGAAACGACCGGATTCGGGACTCCGGAGCATCGCGGTACCGGGCCGTATCGACCGTCTCTTCGCCCGCTCGAAGCGCGAGTTGCTCACCGCCATTGGCGAGTCGAAGCCGGCCGTCGAGTTCGACGACGCGTCTGTCGGTGTGGTTTCGTGCCGCCCGGGGCGTCGAGCTGAAAGCGACCGTTCCTCGGAACGTCCGATTCGGCAACCGGACGGCCGTCGTCCCATCTCCGATGGTCCATCCAGTGGTGTTCGTCGGAGCTTCGAAGCGAACGGTGACGAACTCCCCGCGGTCGCCCTCTGCGACCGGGTTCGGATACGCTTCGACGAAGGTCGCGTTCCCCTCGGCCGCCGTGCCCGTCGGCGGCTCTGCTGCTGTCGCGGTCACGGCACCGCCGCTACACAGGGACAACACGAGTACGGCAGCGAGTGCGAGCGGTCGGTACCTCACGCACCGGGTTGGTCCCGGCTTCGTACAAAAAGGGTCGGACTGCTCAGGCTACGGTCGCGTCGCGGGCCTTCTCGGCTTCGGCCTGCACGGTGTAGGCTCGGTCGTCGTCGTACTCGGCGGCGGCTTCGAGCGCGCGCTCGGTGCCGATTTGGACGAGCGCCCACGCGGCGGAGGCACGGACAGAATCGTCCTCGCTCTCGTCACCGAGCGTGTCGCTGAGGGGGTCGATTGCGCGGGTGTCGCCGATGAGACCCAGCGCTCGGGCGGCCTGCGAGCGGACGACGCTCTCCTCGTCGTCGAGGGCGTTGGCGACGGCCTGGGTCGCCTCCTCGCTACCGATTTCGCCGAGGGCACGGAGGGTGACCTTTTGCAGCGGCGGGTTGCCGCCGTCGACGAACTCGACGAGGGTGTCGACGGCACGCTCGTCGCCGATTTTGCCCAGTACTTCGATTTCCGGCCGTTGGCGCTTCTGGGCGCGCTCGTGCATAAGTTCGAAGGCCTCTTCGGAACCCATCCGACGGAGCGCGTCGATGCAGTTCTCCTGCATGAAGTCCGATTCGAGGTTCTCCATGGCGAGCAGGATGCGCTCGGGGTCGTTCTCGGCTTCCGCGAGCCGAATCGCGGTGAGCTCCGGCGGGAAGTCCTTGCGGTTCTCGGCGTTCATGCGGTCGTAGAACCCCTGGGCGGTCAACTGCTCGACGACCGTCAGGTCGCTCCACTCTTCGGCGTCCTCAAGGTCTTCTTCGAGCGTTTCGGCGATTTCGACCAGCGCCGCGATGGTGTCGGCGTCGCCGTCGGGGTCGAGACCCGCGTTTACGATGGCGGTCCCGGCACGTTCGAGCGCCTCCGCCTGCGACTCGAGGTCGTCGCCAGCGTTGAAGTCCGCGCCGACCTCCTCGCTCGCATCAGCGAGGAACGTCTCGACGGCGTCGTGAACGTCCGGTTCGCCGTCCTCGGTCCATCGCGTCTCTCGGACCGTCTCCGCCGCCGCGGCGACGGTCTCCTCGACGTCCTCGGCGTAGGGACCGCGGGCTTCCTCGATGTCGCCTCGGAGGTCGTCGACGCGGGACTGCAGCGCCTCGGTCGGGTCCTCCTCGTCTTCGTCCTCCGGTTCCTCGAAATCAGCGGCTTCGAGGTCGGATTCGGCCCCGTCGAGTTTCGCCTCGGCATCGTCGAGGTCGGCCTCGGTTTCCGCCTCTTCGACGGCCTCGGCAACCTCGTCGAGGGTCTCTTCGAGGGACTCGACGGTGACCTCCGTCGCCGGCACGCCCTCGGTCTCCTCGGGGGCCTCTTCGGCGGGTACCTCCGCAGTCTCTTCGGACGGCTCCGATGCGTCCGTCGGTTCTTCGGCGTCCGCGGGCGCCTCCTCGTCGGCGGCGTCCTCGGGGGCGTCAGCGTTCTCGTCGTCCCCGTTGCTCATGTATGGGTATCCGAAAGAATAGGGCAAGAGCGTTTCCCTTCACACCGAACTTTTTCCACGGCGCGCGAAGCGCGCCGGGAAAAACTTCGATGAAAAAGCGGCGGCGGGTTCCCTACGGTCACCCGCCTTGCCGCCGCGCTCACTCTGTTCGCGCGGCGTGAACCGCTTCGGGCGGCTTCGCCGCCCTCGCGGATGCTATTCATCTGTTAGCCATCTGAATCCTTAGGGAGGATTATTCGTGAATTCTGCGCTCAGTACAGGCCAACGATGTAACGCCAATAGTCGAGATCTATCTGAGATATGTTAGAAGTACCGCGCTGAATAGAGGGCGCATAGTCAGCATCTCACTTGTAGCAGGTCCTGGTGATGTAGAGTCCCTAGTCAACAACAACTTGTCACCGATAATACTAGACTTCGTCCCCCGTAACTGTATCAGCGGGTCTGAGATAAGACTCAACCATGTAATAGAAACAACCAAGGAGGATACCGATGGTATGCCCGCTGTGGATTGGATCTGTCAGCACCGCCTCATGGATGAAAATAACTGGTGTCCCGATAATGAGAGAAACTACACCAACAGTCTCGACGCTCCGACGAGACCATCTTAACCCCTCAAAGATACGCTCTGCTGCCAATTTATGCATCCGGAGAGCAGCGTACGCCCACAAGGCAAGGATCCCACCGCTGGCTCCTGCTTCAATCCACATATAGTGGAGAAATATCGTGCTATTTGCTACGAAAATACCAAGATATCCTAGACCAATCACTTGTACAAGAATCTGGTCCTTTCTGATATATGGTTCGGACAGACCGCCAGCAACAATGAGAAGTAGAAGATTAGCGCCTATATGTGTCAGCGAGTTAATATCGTGGGAAATGGGAGCGAAGACAATCCCTGGCGAAATTACGTCTGGTGGCTGTTCTATGTAAAACCACCAGCGGGCGACATTTTCCCCCAACAGCATAGCAACACTAAGTTGTAGAGCGTACCAGATACAGAAGAATGCAGCTAAACTTAGTGTACACCGACGTTTATGTATCCATGCTGCCAACTCACTCATACTGTGGTATAAATATCGCTGAGTATTAGTTTGGTTGCTATATCTACCCTCTATATCTTGCACCCCACGAAGAACATTCATCCAAACTGGTAGAATCTTCAGCGGTCGATGCGCACCTGTACTGACCGATTCACGCGAACCAACTACTCTCACTCTATCCCTTTCTGCTCCCTCACGTCTCCCGCCAGTAGATGAATGGCGCGAGCACGAGATAGGCGATGGCGAACAGCAGCAGCGCCCGCGGAAACACCCGGTCGATAGCGGTCGGGAAGAGCACTGCGAGCGCCTGCAGTCCGCCGAGGATTATCGCATCGCGGGCGTACAGTTCGGGGTACGTTATCGCGGCGACCATCAGATAGACGAATACCGCGGTTGCGGCGAGGAGCACCGTCGGGTTCGTGATGCCGGCGAGATACGACACCGCGAGGATGGTTGCCGCGAGCGTCGTCTGGACGCCCTCGGTTTCGGGGTCGTGGCGGTCGTCGAGCATGTAGAACCCGAGGCGGACGACCGCCATCGCAACGAACAGGGCGGGGACGGCGAGGGCGGCGACGAAAAGCGGGGTGTCGAGGGCGGCCGTTCCACCGTCGGTGACGACCGCGTAGACGAAGACGGCGGGGGCGACGCCGAAGGAGGCCACGTCCGCGAGGGAATCCAGATAGTGACCGACGGCCGTTCCGCCGCGGGTGCGGGCGATGACGCCGTCGAGGCCGTCCGCGATAGCCGCGAGCAAGACGAGTCGCGCGGCCAGCGCCGGGTCGGTCATCGCGACGGCTGCGGCGACGAAGCCCAGCGCCGCGTTGGCGACCGTGACGGCGTCGGCGAGGCCGAGTCGCCCCACGAAGCGCGGCTGCATGAATCTCCGGTCGAAGAGGCCCGTCTTAGTACGTTCGCTTCCGTCCGGAACCGGGCCGCCTATTGCCGTTCGGCCCCCAGTCGAAGCATGGACAGACGGTCGTTCATCGCGGCGGCTGGAACGGCGGCGGTTCCGCTCGCGGGCTGTCTGGAGGCGACGCTCTCCGACGGCGACTACGACATCGGCATGTCGTCGAACGCCTTCGTCCCCGAGCGCTACGAGGTATCGGTGGGAGACACCGTCGTCTGGGGCAACAACGGCTCTCGCGGCCACACCGTCACCGCCTACGAGTCGGCGCTTCCGGAGGGTGCGGCGTTCTTCGCCTCGGGTGGCTTCGAGTCGACCGACGCGGCGCGGACCGCGTGGGAATCCGACGGGAGCGGCAACATCCAACCCGGCGACACCTTCGCACACACCTTCGAGGTCGCGGGCGAACACGGCTACTTCTGTATCCCCCACGAGCGGAAAGGCATGGTCGGCGTCATCGTCGTCTCAGAATAGGGTTCGACGGCGCTGTCGCTCGACGCTCGAAGAAACGAGAAACTCGAGTTCGCAGCCGATTACTCCTCTTCGTCGACGTCGACGTCCTCTTCGTCGACGTCGACGCTGGCCTCTTCCTCGGCGGCGACTTCGGAGGGTCGCGCTTCGAGGCGGGTCTTCTGGATTTCGACGCGCCGAAGCGGGTAGATGGTCTTGGCCTCGTTGTAGATGGCCGAGGAGAGTCGGCCTTCGACGATGCTCTCGACGAGCCCCTCGAAGGTTCGCTCCGCGCCGGCCTCCTCGACGAGGTCGATCATCACACGCCGGATGGCCTTCTCCTGACTGCGGTCGGCCGACTTCGTCGTGTAGGCGACGGGCTGGACCTGCACGCGGTAGTCGTCCGTCGTCAGCACCGTGATGAAGGCGTCGACCTTCGAGGTGCCGCGGCGGGTGAGACTGCGCAGGTAGTCCCGGGTGAGTTCGTGCTGGATGAAGTCGGTGTAGGCGGCGTCGCTGCCCACGTCCGAGATCTGGAACGTCAGCTTCGTGTTGTTCTCGCTTGGGTCGTTGTTCAGTTCGCCGAGCGTCGTCTCGATGGTGCGGTCGTACACCTGCTCGGGGTCGTCTGCGGGGGTCTCACCGAGTTCGGCCCGGTCGAACATCTCGGGGGCCATCACGGTGTACCATCGCTTCTCCTCTCTACGCTTGGATACGGATCGTTCGCTCATGATTGGGTTGTCGTGTCGATTAGCTGCTGTGCTACTGTGAGGTTCGTCACGTAGTCGTCCGCCGTCGTCCGGAGGCCGCCGGTCGAGTCCCGTTCGATAGTCGTCTCGACGCCCGAGTCGGTCACGCGGGTCGACATCTCGTCGGTGTTGTCCGGGACGAGCGCCGCGGCCACCAACTCGGGGCGGTCGTGGCTCGTCCGGATGGTCGCTCGCTTCATAGCGCCTCCCTGAACGCCGCGACGTAGTCGGTCGCCGTACCGTCGAACGTCGCTGCGCCGTGGCCGTCGCGGGCGGTCGACCGACCGTCGAGGTCGGCTGCCGCGGCACCGAGTGCGTCGGCTGCCGCCGTGTCGGTCTCGGCGACGACGGCCGCCTCGCCATCGGTGACGGCGAGTGCGACCGGCTCCGGCGAGCGGTAGGCGAACAGCAGGCGAGCAACGGTTCCGAGCGGGACGGCACCTTCCTCGTCTGCGTCACAGCGAGCGACGAAGACGCCGTCGTAGCGGCCGGTGGTGGCCGTCCGAAGCGCTTCGTGGGCGCGCTGGCCGTGACTTCGCCACGACTCGAGCGCAGCGGACTCGATGTCGTTGCCGAGGGCGAGCGCGATTCCCGTTCCGGGGCGTTCCCGGGCGACCGCATCGAGCACGTCGGCGTAGCCGCCGAGCGTCGAGAACCGCTTGCATTCGTAGGGGTACAGCGCCCGCTCGACTGCCTCGGCGGCCCGCGGCGGTGCGTCCTGCACTGCCGACAGCGCCACGAGCGAGGCGAGTTCGCGGTCGTCGCCCTCGAAGTCCTCCAAGGCCGCCTCGACGGCCGTCTCGTCGCCGGAGAACGGCGCGTGAAACAGCGTCGACCCGGCGAGACCGTCGATTCGGTCGTCGGTCGGGATGGCGACGCCGAGGCGCCGTTCGAGTGTCGCGGCTTCGAGCAGCGACCCCGAGGGCTCGAACCCGGCGGACACTATGCCCGCCAATGCGAGTTCGGGGTCGACCGATCCCGCGGCGAGTTCCCGTGCGATGCCGACCGCTCGCACCGACAGCGGCGTCGATCGCAGGGTCACGTCGCCGGTTTCGTGTCCGATTGCGACCGTGCAGTCGGCCTCGGTCGACGGCGTTCGGGGGACGGCCGCGAGACTGGCCTGATACGGCACGTCGCACTCTCGGAGCGCGCGTGCGAGTAGGCCGGTCGCCGCGAGCGCGTCGCCGTCGGCTGTCGCGACGAGCCGAACGAAGTCGGCGTCGCGGAGCCTCGAAGCAACGCGGTCGGCGGCGGGTTCCTCGTGGCCGGCGGCGGACATGTGACTGTTACTCCAGCAGTTCCTTCGCTTCGTCGTACTCGTAGGTGAACGACTCGTCGAGTTCGTCGCCGCGGTAGTAGTTGACGAGGCGGCGAATCTTCGACTCCGTGTTCTGGAGCGCCCGCTTGTTCTGGGCGTCGCCGGGGTTTTCGTCCATGTGGTCGCGGAGACGGACGGCCCGCTCCATCAGGTTCCGGAGGTCCTCGGGGAAGTCGGGGGTCACGTCGTTAACCTCGAGAATCTCGGTCACCTTCTTCCCGGTCGCGAGTTTCACGTCCGGCACCGGGACGCCCTGGACGCCCTCGTCGCGCAGTTTCAGGCCGATCTGGCTGGGGTCGTGCCCCTCCTCGGCCAATTCGACGACGCGCTCTTCGATCGCGTCTTCGTCTACGTCGCTCCACTCCGGCGGTTCGTCTGCCGCGGGCCGGTCCGAACCGGACGAGCCTCGGCGGCGGGAATGCATTCGTGCCATGTTTCTGTTGGAACTGCACGGACCGCTCGTAGTCGGCGGTATCGCGTCAGGCCCGACGGCGCTGGTGGCGTTCCGCCAGCACTACCGCAATCCCGAGCCGACCAATCGGCCGGCGAGTCAGATTTGCGGTCGTGCGGTTCCCGTTCGTTCGTGGTCGTCTCGGACACTAAACGGTTTCTACTCGGGGATTCGACCCATCTCGTTACAGAACGCCTAAACGCGACGGGCGAAAACCCAGGGCCGTGAGCGTCGCCGCAGAGCGAATCGAGCGGTTACACGAGTTGGCCCGCGAGGCGGCCAGCGAGGGCAACGACGACCTCGCAAAGCGGTACGTCCGCCGTGCGCGGCGGGTCGCCGAACGCAATCGCCTGCCGCTGCCGAAGCGGTTCAAGCGGTTCACCTGTGACGCCTGTGACGCCTATCTGATTCCGGGTCGAAACGCCCGGGTTCGAACGCAGGACGGCCACGTCGTGGTCACCTGCGACTGCGGCGCCCAGTCGCGGTACCCCTACCGGTAGCGTCGACCGCCTCGACGCCCCCGATACACGTCGGCAAACTAATCCTTTAAAACGAAGGCGCGAGTACGGCGACGCATGTCGGAGCAGGACTTGCGGCAGCGCGCCCACGATGTCGAGGTGACCGTCTGGGTCGGGAAAGGCGGCCTCGACCCCGTCGTCGAGGAACTGTCGGACCAACTTCAGGAGCGTGACCTCGTGAAGGCGAAGTTCCTCCGGGCCGCACGCGGCGGTACCACGACCGAGGAACTGGCCGAGGACCTCGCCGAACGCGTCAACGGTGAAGTAATCGAGACACGTGGCCATACGGCCGTGTTCCATCGATGATACCGGCACAGAATAACTTCCTCTCGGAGTTCCTTAACAGCATCTTCAGCATCCCGGTGGCGTACACCGACGCGATTAGCTATGCTGTTCTCGGCATCCTCGCTTTCGTCGTCGTGTATGTCCTCGGGCGGGCATTGGTATTGCCGTTGGCCGGCCGGGCGATGGACCGCCGCGGCCTCGACGCCCACGCGAAAAAGCCCCTGAACAAGGTCATCTTCTTCATCATCGTGTTCGTCGCTATCGCGGCCGCCTTCGCGGCTTCCGGCCGCGGAAACATCCTCACGTCGCTTGCGACCATCGCCGCCGCCGCGACGCTCGCCATCGGGTTCGCGATGCAGGACGTCATCGCGAACTTCGTCGCGGGCGTGTTCATCTTCGTCGAGAAGCCGTTCAAAATCGGTGACTGGATAGAGTTCGAGGACAACTCCGGCGTCGTCGAGGACATCAGTCTCCGGGTCACGCGCCTGCGGACCTTCGACAACGAACTGTTGACCGTCCCGAACTCCCAACTCACCAACAACGTCGTCAAGAACCCCGTCGACGCGAACAAACTCCGCCTGAAGTTCGTCTTCGGCATCGGCTACGACGACGACATCGAGAAAGCCACCGACATCATCATGGAGGAAGCCGAAGCCCACGAGGGCATCATGGACGACCCCGGTCCCTCCGTCCGGTTGACCGAACTCGGTGACTCCTCGGTCGGGCTCCAGTCGCGCATCTGGATTGCCAACCCCTCGCGTGCGGACTTCGTGAAGACCCGCGGCGAGTACGTCACCGCGGTCAAGCGCCGCTTCGACGAGGAAGGCATCGACATCCCCTACCCCCACCGCACGCTCACCGGCGGTATCGACGTGGCGGAAGGCCCCGTCGTCGCCGAGTAACCCCGACACTCTCGGGTCGCTTTTCGCTTCGATTTCGCGACCAGCAGCCGAAAGGCCCTTAAGTCAAAGCGAACTACGATGAAGTGGACTAGGTCGGGCGGTTAGGCCCCGCTCACAACCCGCGCTATGGTCTTTAGCGGGGACCGAAGCCGGGGTGCGTCTGGCCCAACCAGTGCGGGCCCCGCAAGCCAACGTCGAAGCCTCGTCCTACGAGGGCAGCGGTCCGTCGACCGGCGTCTGCAGGGACGTTCGGTCGCGGTTAACCACGGGCAATCCGTCAGGCACGGAAGTGAGCAGCGGACCCGTGGACAGCTGTCGCCCGTAGGGTCGCGGGGTGGAGGAGGCACGCGGGACTCCCCGTATTGGACGGGCCAGGCAACTCTCGGGTCCACTCATTCATACCGAACTTTTTCCACGAGCAGCCGTTGGCTGCTCGTGGAAAAACTTCGATGAAAAAGCAGCGGCGGGTTCCCTACGGTCACCCGCCTCGCCCGGACGCTCCCTTCGGTCGCGTCCGGAGAACCGCGTCGGGCGGCTTCGCCGCCCTCGCGGATGCTTGGTATCTGTCTCCGTTCTCCGACCGACCTCAGTCACCGAGCAGTAAGTCCGACGCCGTCAGCCAGCAGTTCGTGGGACCGAAGCGCATCTTCGTGGTCGGCGACGACGTGTTGAATCATCATCTCGTCGGCGCCGACGCGGTCGGCCAACTGCGCCAATAGGCCGTCGAGCGTCTCCGGACTGCCGGAAATCGCCCGCGGCCACTCCCCATCATCGAGAGGGGCAGGAGTCGGTTCCGGAACGCCGCCGAGTTCCTCGATGGCCTCCTCGACGGAGGGTGTCGTGCCGACGACGCCGCGTTCCATCCGTTTGTACGACGCCTCGGCCATCGCCCGGCGTCGTGCCGCTTTCTCGTCGGTTTCGGCACACACCGCGTTCACCGCGACCATCCCGTGTGGCTCGTCGATACCGCCGGCCAACTGTGAGGGCTGGAACTGCTCGCGGTACTCCTCGAAGGCGTGGACGGCGAACTGCGGGCGGATGAACGCCGCAAAACAGTACGGCAAGCCGAGTTCGCCCGCCAGCGCCGCACTCGATGGGCTGGACCCGAGGACCCACGGCGTGGGTGGCTCCGCGCCCGACCGGGGAATCTCCAGGCCGCCGTATGGGTGGCCGTCGGGGTACTCATCGTAGAGGTGGCTGACGACGGCCTCGATTTTTTCGGCGTGGTCCTCGTCGGGGTTGCGGACGTGCCGTTCGGTTCCGAGCGCCCGGTCGACGGCCGGCGACCCGTTGGCACGGCCCAATCCCGCGTCGATGCGTCCCGGCGCGAGTCCATCCAGCGCCCCGAAGACTTCCGCGACTTTGAACGGGCTATAGTGGTTGAGCAACACGGCGCCGGAGCCGAGGCGAATCGACTCCGTCTCGGCGGCGAGATGGCCGAGCAGTACCTCGGGGGTCGTCCCCGCGAGGGTGTCGGCCATGCCGTGATGTTCGGCGACCCAGAACCGCGAGTAGCCGAGACGCTCGGCCTGCTGGGCGGTCTCGACGGTGTTCGCGTACGCATCACGCGCGGTGCCGCCATCGGGGACCGGAGAGAGGTCGACGATAGAGAGGTCCATGTCGGGTTTCGGGGGACTGCGGCGAATAACGGTTCGGGTATCGACGGCGGCGCGTTCGAACGCGGCTACAGCAGTCGAAGCGACTTCGCGTACCATCCGGCGGCAGCGGCGGGAACGATAGCGACGAGTGCGAGCACCCAGCGGTGGGATTCGATGACCGTCGCAGTCGTGAGTGGGCCGAGCAGCGGTTCGTCGGTCGTCAACTGGAGGACGAGGTCCGCGGGCACCGTGACGGCCCACAGCACCGAGATGAGGAACACGACGACGCTGAGGCCGACGGCGGCACCGGCGGCAGTCTCGGGGTCGGTTCGGTTCTCTCGGCCCGCGGCGAAGACGATGACGCCGACGAGCGCCATCAGGCCGCCGGCCCACGGCGTCAGCGCGCCGGAGCCGTAGTAGCTGGCGACGGCCGCCCCGTCGTCGATGACGAAGTACGGAACGGTGAGGACGGCGACGACGGCGAGCGAGGCGACGATACCGAGCGTCGGTGCGGCGCGGCGGCTGTCCATATCGGCCCTGCGACCGCCGGCGTCTTAACGCCGCCGGGACGCATCGAACACCGCAAGGCACACGGCCATCGGCACCGAAGGCCGGGCCATGGGACTTGGAGGCGCGACCAAGAAACTCCAGAAGGTCGCGGACATGGGCGAGGAACTGTACGCGAGAATGAACGAACTCCGCGAGCAAATCGTCGAAGTCCGCGAGACGGTTCAGGACACCCACGAACGGGTGGCCGCCTTGGAGAACAAGGTCGACCAACAGGCGGCGTTGCTCGAAGCGATTGCCGAATCGGAAGGTATCGACGTCGACGAACTCCTCACGGAGGTCGCGATCGAGGAGGCCGAACCCGCCATCACCGATGCCGAGGGCGACGACCCGGCCGCAGTCCCCGACGCCGAGGATGGCGATAGGGGCGACACGGGGACCGGAAGCGGCGAGTAGCTACATCAACCGCTTGTACTCGATACTGAGACAGCGGTCCTCGACGTACTGACGTCCGGAGTCCTCGACTCGTTCGCCGGCCTCGCGGTCGCGGATACCCAACTGTGTCCAGACCACGTCGACGTCGTCGCGCTCGAGAACTTCGTCGACGATGCCGCTCACCTCCTCGCTCGGGCGAAACACGTCGACGATGTCGATTTCTTCTTCGACCTCTCCGAGAGAGTCGTACGGTTCGACGCCGAATATCTCGTCTGCGTAGGGGTTGACCGGGATGACCTCGTACCCGCGCTCGCGCATGAGCTTCGGTACGTCGTGGGCGGTTTTTCCCGCGGTTCCGGAGCAGCCGACGACGGCGATGGTGTCACATTCGAGTATCTCTCGGAGTTCGGCATCACTTTCGACTGGCATACCCGACCAAGGTCAGGCGAGGACAAAAGCGCTGTGTGGGTTCACGATTCCGGGAGTTTCGCGTTGACGACGCCCCCGTCTTCCAATCGAACGACACCGTCGAAGAGCCGACACAGTCGTTCGTAGACCGCGTCCTCGTGGGCGAGTGAGTTGAGGGTAAACAGCCCGATTGCGTCCTGTTCTTCGATGCGAGCAGTCACGACATCGAGAAACCGTGCCGTGCGCTCGGCGCCGCTGTACATCAACAGCGTCGAGACGGAGTCGAAGAGGACGCGCTCGCCACCCGAATTGCCGTCCGGACTCCCGGCGAGTACGTCGGTCAGTTCCATTCCGACACCGGTGAGGTCGTCGGGCGAAGCCGCATACCGAACCGAGGGTGAGTCGAGTCGTAGTTCGCCTCCCTGCTTCGTCACGCAGTCGATAACGCCGACCGGTCCGTCAAAGAAGTCAGCGTGGTCGCGTCGAATCGTAAGTGCGGACTCGCGGTTCGTGACGATAATCGGTCTGTCCTCGGGCCCAGCGGCGAGTAACTCCATTCCGAACTGCCGTGTGCCCGCCATCGGCGGCCCGACGACGAGGAGGTTCGTTCCGGCCGGTACGGTCCGGTTGTCGAGTTCCTCGCCGAGGTCGTAGGCCGTTTCGGAGGCCGCTCCGACCCACTCGAACCCACCGTTCCCTTTCATGGGTGACTCGATTGGTCTCGTTCGAATAGTCGTACCGCCGGATACAAACGGCCTATAATACGACGGTCGCTCTGCCCAGCACGAACGCGACGGCCGCGGCGAACATCCCGACTTTCAGGAGCGTCTGCCCACGGGTCGGGTCGCCGAAACTTCGGTACGCGCCGGCGAGCAGGAGCCCGACTGCGGGAACGAGTGCGAGCAGGTACACGACGCCGAAGGTCCGAAGCACGTAGGGCAACGGACTGGCGACGACTGCGACGACGACGAACAGCGCCGCGACGAACAGCGCCCGCCGTTCGCCGATTGCGATTGGGAGGGTGTTCAGTCCCTCTTCGCGGTCGCCGGCGATGTCCTCGACGTCCTTGACGATTTCCCGGGCGACGGTCGCGGACGCGGCCAACCCGAACAGCACCCCCACCGTCGAAAGGTCACCACCGACTGCCGCTCCGCCGTAGACGAACGTGCTGCCCGTCAGCAGTCCCACGACGAGGTTTCCCACACCCGGAAGCCCCTTGAACAGTTTCGTGTACGCGATGAGCGCAGCGAGGTCCGCGACGGCGATGGCGATGGCCAGCGGCGGAAGCAACAGCGTGATTCCCGAGGCGACTCCGAACAGGACGAGACTGTAGCCGAGGGCAGCACGTGCGCCGACGGCACCGCGCGGAATCGGTCGGTCCGGCTGGTTTATCGCGTCGATTTCGCGGTCGAAGTAGTCGTTGATGGCGTTGCCGGCGCCCGTGGCGAGCACGGTCGCCGTAATCGCAATCGCCATCGGCGCGGCGCTGTCGAGGCCGCCCGCGACGAACGCACCGATGAACGTCAAGGCCCCCGCGGCAACCGCATTGCCCGGCCGGAGCAACTCGATGTACCCGCGTGCCGTTCCCATGGGGCCACCTCCAGCGGCCCCGGCATAAGGAACGCGGAACCGACTGGCTTGTCGTCCCAACCCATCCGTCGACAAAATGGACAGCGTTAAAACACCGAGGGCGTTACGTGGTTTCGAGGGCGCTTAGCTCAGTCTGGACAGAGTACTTGGCTTCGGACCAAGCTGCCGCGGGTTCAAATCCTGCAGCGCCCATGTTTTCACGACGACCGAACCCGAAGCGATATGTTCGGGGACCGTTCCGAAATTATTTCCGCAACTTCCCATTCGGGGGCCGGAACGGCCAATAATGTCCCGCAGGCCCCCGTTTTAGTCCGTTCGAATCGTACGATATAGTGTGAACCGACCGATGTCACAGATACGCGTACGTAAGTCGTTCGACCCGTCGCTGTTCGTCGCCGGCGCGGTGGTGGCTCTCGCGAGTCTCGCCGTGGCGGCGTGGATGCTCAGACTCGGCGATATCGTCACGGCGGTTGGACTCGGATTGCTCGTCGTGTCCGGTCTGTTGCTGGCGGGAATCGGTCTCTCGTCCGAGCCAACAGCACACTGACGGTCGTTTCGATACGAGGTTCCAGTGAGTGACGAATCCCCTGTAGACGTGGCGACGTGGATGCTCCTCCTGTCGGTAGTGGTAATCGCGTTTCTCGTCGGCGTCGGTCTGTTGCAACTGCTGACGACTGGAGATGTCGGTTCCTTCTTCCGGAACCTCGGTATCGGGCTGTTCTTGGCGCTGTTCAGCGTCGGGTTCTATCGGAAGTGGCACGAGACGGAAGTGTAGGAATCACCCGTAGGACTCCCCCTCTTCGACTGGGCCACTGAAGGCCGAGTACAGGACGACGAAATAGCTCACGACCAGAGGCAGGAGTAGCGCTGCCCCGATCGACGAGAGGTTCAGCGGGAGTGTCGACACGATAGCGTCACCGACCCCGAGTCCGGTCGCGGGGTCGATCAACGGGAACAGCAGCGTCGCGACGAGCGCCACGAGGCCGTACACCTGGCCTGCAACGGCTGCGAAGGCGAGGTAGTGGCGCTCCGTCCGGCTGGCGGCGACGTATATCCCGGCTAACACGATGGTTGCGCCGAGCAGTCCTAGCGTCGGAAGGGAGAACAGGTCGACGTGCGCCGCGGAACGACTGCCGACGACTAGCGCGGCAACGGCAACGAGGAGGTAGACAACCTGCGCGATGTGACCGAACGTCCGCGTTTCCAGACGGACGTCACCGCGTGTCTTCATTCCGAGGTAGGCCGCACCGTCGACGACGGTGAGTGAAACGACCGCCAGCCCGACGAGCAGGCTCGCAACCGACGCTACGCCCTCGACGCCGAACAGCCAGTTGCCGACGAACACGCCGAGGAAGAAGGGCGAGCCGATGCTGCCGACGACGAACGCCTGTCCCCAGCGGCGTTGCCAGGCTTCGTCGTGGCGCTGTTCGTACATCTCCGGGGCGAGCCCGCGGAGTATGAGTGCACCGAGAATGGCGAACATGAGCAGGTAGTGACGACTGAAGAGCGTCGCGTACACCTCCGGAAAGACGGCGAACAGCATACCACCGAAGACGACGAGCCACACTTCGTTGCCGTCCCAGAACGGGCCGATGGCCGTCAGCAACTGCTCGCGCTCGGCGTCGGTTCGCCGCGTCGCGAACAGTGCTCCCACGCCGAAATCGAACCCATCGAGAAACAGGAACGTCCCGAGCACGGCGAACACCAGCGCGAACCAGAGTTCGGGGAGCGGCAATCCGAGCAGTGGCCCGTCGGCGAGACTCAGCGGCACCGCCGCGGAAAGCGGATCAGTCATCGCCGGGCACTCCCTTCTCCGGGCCGCTCACGTCACGGTTCGGCGTCGCCGGCCGGGTCGGCGCTTGCTCGCGGATGAGACGAACGACGACGTACCAATAGAGGGTGAGCAACCCCGTATACACGCCGACGAAGCCGGCGAGCGTGATGAGCGCTTCCGTGCCGGTCAGCCCGGGAGAGACGCCAGCGTGGGTCTTCATCACCCCCTGGATGACCCACGGCTGGCGGCCCACCTCCGTTACGATCCAGCCCAACTCGACCGTGAGGATTCCGAGGACGGACGACCCGACAAGCGCCTTCGCAAGTAGGTCGTCCTCGAAGAGCTCTCCGCGGAGCCATCGGTAGCCACCCCAGAACGCCAACAGGATGAACCAGAAGCCGAGGCCGACCATCGCTCGGAACGCCCAGAACACGATGGCGACAGGGGGATTCTCGGAATCGAACTCGTTTAACCCCGTGATAGTGGCCCCGGGGTCGTCACCGCTCGCCAAGAGCGATGCGACGAAGGGAATCTCGACGACGAACAGCTCCTCGGCGTGGGGGTCGGTGATGTCCTCTATGCTCGTCGGAAACGCCAGGAGCTTGAGTCCGACCGAGGAGTCGGTTTCGTACTGTGCCTCCATGGCGGCGAACTTCTGTGGCTGCGTGTCGGCGACGTGACGGCCGTAGGCGTCGCCGTGAATCGCTTGAAACGGGGCTGTGACGAGCAACACCGCGAGACCGATTTTCATCGTTTTCCGCCAAAACTCCGTGTCACGGTTCGTCCAGACGTAGTACGCCGCAACGCCCGTCATGAACAGCGCGACGGACAGTACCGCCGCGTTCTGCATGTGGACGTACATCCACGGGAACCGCGGGTTGGCGTACGCAGCGATAGGGTCGACAAGCGCGATAATCGGCTGTCCGCTCTCGGTTGCAACCTCGTAGCCGCGCGGCGTTTGCATCCACGAATTGGCGATGAGAATCCAGACGGCCGACAGCCACGTACCGAGGCCCACGAAGACACTCGATATCATATAGAGGCGGTCGGTGACTCGCTCTCGACCGAACACGAAGATACCGAGGAACGTCGCCTCGAGCATGAACGCCATCATACCTTCCATGGCGAGTGGCCCGCCGAACAGCTCACCCGCCGCCGTCGAGAAGGCCGCGAAGTTCGTTCCGAACTCGAACTCCAAGACGATTCCCGTCACCGTACCGACGACGAACGAGATGGCGAATATCTTCGTCCAGAAGGCGCGGAGTTGTTCGTACACCTGCTCTTCGGTCCGTATCTCTTTCCACGTGAAGTAGATGAGAAAGGGCGCAAGGCCCATGCTCATCACCGGGAAAATAATGTGGACTATCGTCGTCAGCGCGAATTGAAGTCTGCTGGCGATGACTGGGTCGATCATGCTCGTGTTCTTGTTGAAGGAGTGTCTGTTTCGGCGGCTACCGCCGCGAACGAACCCTAAGGGGATGCTGACAGCCCAGCGCTCGATTACTGCTCGCGGGTGACGAACCACCAGTCGTAGTATTCGGTACCGTCGTCGGCTTCGGCCTCCGCTTTCCGGGCCGCCGCGTCGGCTTCGGTACTCGGCGGCGACAGGAGCACTCGGTCGCTGAACGTCTCGTTGTTCGGCCAGTCAGCAGGCACGGCGACGCCGTGTGCGTCGCTCTTCTGGAGTGCACGCAGCGACCGCAGAATCTCGTCGATGTTGCGTCCGATTTCCATCGGGTAGGTCAGAATCAGCCGAACAGTCCCTTCGGGGTCAACGATGAAGACGCTGCGGACGGTCGCCGTTCCCGCCCCGGGGTGGAGCATTCCTAGGCGCTTGGCGACGGACCCCTGGTCGTCGGCGATTATCGGGAACCCGATGTCGACATCGAGGTTCTCGTCGATCCACTCGGTCCACTTGATGTGGGAGTGAACACGGTCGACCGACAGCCCGACCAGTTCGGCCTGCTGACTCTCGAACTCCTCACGGCGCTGCTCGAAGGCAACGAACTCCGAGGTACAGACGGGGGTGAAGTCCCCGGGGTGACTGAACAGCACGAGCCACGACCCCTCGTAGTCGTCCGGAAGGGAGCGTTCGCCCATGCTCGTCTCGACGGTTAGTTCGGGGAACTGGTCGCCGATTCCGGGGGTCTCGACGGTCGGTTCGGCCGCGGAACCCATTGGTTTCGTCATTACATCTCGTAGTTGGGTACCGAGACATTAAGTTGGTCTTCTAAAAACTATTATTTCTGTTTCGAATTGCTTACTCCGAATGTAGAAAACATTATTTCCGATACCGGGGTGTCAGTTCGGGTCTATCGGGGTCGCGTCCGTCCCGACGCAGCGAACCGCGATGGCGAGCGCGAGGCCGTCAGTCGGACTCCTCGAACGAGACGCTCCCGAGTCCGCGAGCGGCGTTGACCAACCGCCCGAGCGCCCGCCGGACGTCGGCGTCGAACAACGCTCCGATGAGGCCGAAGAACCCGACCGGCTTCGGGTCCTCCTGTGCGAGGCCGTCGACGGTTGCGTCTAAGGCGTCGGTGACCTTTGGGTCGCCAAGCGTCTCCACGAGCGCGATCATGTTCCCCGCGTTTCGGCCGAGTTCGTACATCTCGACTTCGTTTTCGGCGTGGGCGTCCGCAAAGCCCGCCGCGGCCATCCGGAGGTCCCGGATGACGTTCCGGTTGTCCTGGGCCGCGTGACGCAACTCCGGTACGAGGTCCATCGCGGTGGCGTGGGCCGCATCGAGCAACTCGAGCAGTTCCGCGAGGGTGTCGGCGTTGTCCCCCAACCGTTCGAGCAACACGAGCGTCTCTTCGCTCTCCAGTGCGAACCGAAGCCGTTCGATCACCTCGCGGTTTTCCTGGATGGCGACCCGCAACTCCGGGACGAGGTCGTCCGAGAGGTCTTTTGCCGCTACCAGCACGTCGAGCAGTTCGACGAGCGTATCGGCCTCCTCGCCGACTTTCCCGAGGAGAACTAGCGTCTCCTCGCGCTCGAAGGCCAACCGAAGCTCCCGAATCGGCTCGCGGTTCTCGCGGGCCGCCTCCCGAAGTTCCGGCGCGAGACTCTCGGCGAGTTCCTCCGTCGTCGCGAGCATCCGGAGCAGTTCCGCGAGCTCTTCGTCGTTTTCCTCGATGGCACGCGCCAGCTCCGTCTCGTCGTCGAACGGACCGTCCGTCTCGATGGATTGGTGTTCGCTCGCCATAGTTACGGGAGTGGGTCGTAGCCGCGCAGCCAGCCGTTCCAGTAGAAGCTAGGAAGGATGTTGATGTCCATAATCCAGTTCATCCGGCTCTCGACGGGCGCGGAGATACTGTCCTCGTAGTCGAACTCCGCAACCATCGCCTTCCCTTTCTCCGTCAACAGCGGACAGGCGGCATAGCCTTCGTATTCGGCGGTCATCCGGCGGCCGTCCATGTGTGCGGTGAGGTTGTCGAGGACGACGTGGGCTTGCTTGCGCGCCGCTGCCGCCGTCTTGGCGTTCGGCGTGCTGCAGCCGTCGCCGAGTCCGAACACGTCGTCGTACTCGGTGTGCTGGAGCGTGTGCTCGTCGACGCTGACGTACTCACCGTCGTTTTCGATGTCGCCCTCGGTCAGCGGCGAGTTATCGGTAAGCGCCGGTTGGCCGTATTGCGGTGGGACGGGCGCATAGAGGTCGTACTCCTGGGTGTCGCCCGAGTCAGAGTGGATGACCTGTTCTTCGTAATCCACCTCCTCGACAGTGAAGTTCAGATTGGCTTCGATGTCCCGGCCGGCCCAGATTTCTTCGAGCTTCTCCCGATAGGGCGAGACGCCGAAGACGGTGTCGCTCCCTTTGGTCATCACGACCTCGACGTCGTCGCGGATGCCCTGCCGCCGGAAGTAATCCTCGGCGAGCATCGTCATCTTCAGCGGTGCTCCACCGCATTTGATCGACGTGTCGGGGACGGAGACGACGAACGTGCCGCCGTCGAAGTCCTCGAGTGCCTCTCGCAGTTCCATCGCGGCCTCGAAGTGATAGAACGGGTAGACGGCGTCGGTCTCCTCCCACCCCTCTATCATCCCCGGCGTCGCCTCGGGAGCGAGTCGGTGGCCCAGCGCGACGACGAGATAGTCGTACGACAGTTCGCCATCGCCGAGGGAGACAGTCTTCTCGTCGGGGTCGACGCCCGTGACCTCGTCGTGGACGAACTCGACACCGTCCCGGAGAAGCCCGCGTACGTCGCGGAACTGGTCTTCGGGCTCCATGTACCCGAACGGCAACAGGTAAAACGAGGGTTGATACGCGTGTTCTGTACTCTTGTCGACGACAGTGATTTCGGCGTCGGCGCGACTCAACCGGCGGCGAAGCATGTTTGCGCTCATCGTGCCGCCGACACCGGCACCGAGCACGACTATGTGGTCCATAGACATCCGGTGTTGGACGGTGTTACACCTGAACGCTGAGGTAGCTGAGACAATGTCAGTGACTTCGGGGAGCTATCGAACTTGCAGAAATAATTTCGGAAACCCGTTCGCCGTCGGTGCCTCATCGTGACAGAAAATGCAGTATCGACTCGAAGCAGTGGCTCACCGCCTACACATCCGACCGATGCGTTCGACGTTGGCCAAAACGTGTCCCCGTCGCTACTCCTTTGAGTCGCACGTCTCTATCGGGACGTCGACGAGGTTCCCCCACTCGGTCCAGGAGCCGTCGTAGTTCGCGACGTTCGGGTAGCCGAGCAGTTCCGAGAGCGCAAACCAGACCAGCGCCGAGCGCTCGCCGACGTTGCAGTAGACGATGATTTCGTCTTCTTCGCTGACGTCGGCTTCGGCAAACGGCGCCTCGAGCGCCCGGGGGTGTTCGAACCGCCCACACTCTCGGACGACGGAGGTCCACTCGACGTTTATGGTCCGTGGGATGTGCCCACTCGCGCGTGCGGGGGCGTCGGCCTCCCCGCAGTACTCTTCGCGCGAGCGAACGTCGACGATGTCGATGTCCTCCGAGAGAGCGTTCTGAACGTCCTGCCGGTACGCTCGGATGTGGTCGTTCGGTGTCTGAGCCTCGTAGTCCACGGCTGTCACCGGCGGCGCTACATCCGTCGTCGGGAACTCGTTCTCGGTCCAGTAGTGTTTGCCCCCGTTGAGCAGGCGAACGTCACGGTGGCGGTAGTACTTGAGCGTCCAGTAGACGAACGCTGCGAACTCGTTGTACCCGTCGCTGTACAGGACGACGGTGCTGTTCGGCGTGATTCCGCGCTCGCCCAGTATCGTTTCGAGTCGGTCGGCGCTCGGAATCGTCCGCGTACCGGAATCCAAGAAGTCCTCCCGCGGGTCCAACTCGACTGCGCCCGGGATGTGGCGGTCGTCGTACTCCGTCGATATCTCCACGAGCCGGAGGTCGGAATCGTCGGTTTTGAACTCCGCTAGCCACTCGTGGGCACTGTCGGGTTTGACCAGCACCTGCTCCGGATAGCCGGTCCGGTTTCCACCGAGCGACCGGAAACTGATACTGTAACAGGTCTGTCGACCGTCATGTAACGCCGGTGCTGCCTCGATGAGGCCCGCGTCCTCCAATTTGGTGAGGCCGTACCGTGCCGTTCGGGAACAGAGGAGAGTTTCTTCCGTAATCTGCTTCAGCGTCATCGACCCCTCCCGAGACAGCGTTTTGTAAATGAATTTTGAACTCGGCGGGAGGTCCCTCAGGACCTCCTCGATGTCTGAAGTTTGCATTGTCTCTACAATACTGTCTATTGAACTGTGTCGTAATGACGTTACTGGTTGGTTCCGGTCCCGCGTCGTTCCATTCCACGGTCCAGTAGCGGCTTCGGCGTACATGGTGGGCGGAAAGGTCCCCGAAATAATTTCGGGAACTCCCGGTGAATCTCCCCCGTCTCGAGTGAATATACGAAATTATTCTCCCCGCTCGAATGGTTTTAAATGTGGTAATTATACAATACAGTGACGATGGTCGAGACAATCACGGCAGAGCAGTTGAGAGATATGATCGACGCCGACGAGGAGTTCGTCCTCTTCGACACTCGGTCGCCCGATAGTTTCGAGGATTGGCACATCGACGGCGCCGAGAACGTGGAGTACTCCGGGGACGACGACGAACTCGTCGGAGAACTCGACGAGGACGCCATCGACGCTGGCGACACCGTCGTCACGATTTGTGCGACGGGTAACTCCGCGAGCAGTTTCGCCGAGTACCTCGAACGCGAAGGTGACGCCCACGACGTCAAAACCGTCGAGGGTGGCATGGAAGCCTGGAGTATGGTGTACGACATCGTTCCAATCGCCACCGAGAACGACGACCTCGTCGTTCTACAACTCCAGCGACGCTCCAAAGGCTGTCTGGGGTACGTCGTCGGTTCGAAGCGCGCCGGCGAGGCCGCACTCGTCGACGTGACCCGTGCGACCGACGAGTTCGTCGACGCCGCCCGCGCATACGGGCTGAAAATCACCCACATCCTCGATACGCACATCCACGCCGACCACATCTCGAAGGGGCGAGAACTCGCCGACCGACTCGACGTGCCGTACCACCTCGGCGCGCCCGCCGCGACGCGCGACCCCGACTTCGAGTTCGACCCCATCGAACCGAACTCCGTCGTCGAACTCGGCGACGTCGAAATCAAAGCTGTCCACACCCCCGGACACACCACGGGCATGACTTCGTACCTCGTTGACGACGAGGCACTCTTGACCGGCGACACGCTGTTTGTCGAGTCCATCGGCCGGACGGAACTCCAGTTCGCCGACAAGGACGCCCGTGACGGCGCACGCGTCCAGTACGAGACGCTGCATAAGGTCATCATGACCGAATCGAACGACGTGAAGATTCTGCCGGGGCACTTCTCGGTCACCGACGACGGCGAGTACATCGACGTGACGCCCGGACAACCGATGTTCTCCACGGTCGGCTACCTCTGGAAGAACAACGAGATTCTCCAGCTGGACGAAGACGAGTTCGTCGAGCACATGTTCGAGAACCTGCCGTCGAAGCCGCCGAACTACGAACAGGTCATCGCGACGAACGCCGGCGAGTACGACCCCGAAGAGGGCGAGGAGTCCGAACTCGAACTCGGGCCGAACCGCTGTGCGGCGACATCCGAAAGCGCCGTCGCGGACGACTGAAGTCGTTTCCCACCCCTGACGCAGGCGGTACGTATCCCATCCCTTCTCCCCAGTTGCTGAGCGCATCGTTTTTGATTCGAAGCCACGTTGCTCGGTAGGCCCCGTGCTCACCCGAACACAGGGTTTTAACGGCCACCTCCCGAATCGTCGTGTATGCCCGACGTGGAAGTGTCGTTGCCGGACCGAATCGACAGTGAAATCGACCGTCTCGTCAGCCAAGGCGAGTTCCTGAACCGCGAGCAGGCGGTCGAAGAACTCCTCTCGATGGGCGTGTCTGCCTACGCGACGACCGAAGACACCGACGATGTCGAGGGTGACCTGTTCACGCAGATGACCGACGACCAACAGGACCCGGCAGCGATGACGGACGAACCGGACGACGAGTTCACGTTCTGAGGAAACCGCGGTTCACTGCTGTTCGTCGACCGATAGCGGTGCGTCGCTCCGGTAGACGTACCGCATCGGAAGCCCTTCGGCGTCGCTCGGTGGGTCGGCGGGAAGCGACCGCAGTTCGCCGGGACCGGGGCGGACGGTCAGCGCGAGTGCGACGGCATCGAGAACGGCCGGTATCGGAACGCGGTGGCCGGCGGTGGCCTCGGCGACGGACTGGACGGTCGGCGGCGCGTCGCGGTCGAACTCCGCGAGCGTGCGCATCCGTTCGGCGTAGCCGGCGGCAACCGCCGGTTGCTCCGTCATGGGTTCGCCCGCGAAGGCACGGTAGCACAGTTCGGGATGGGCCTCGACGAATATCGGCTGGGCCTCGTCGATGGTCGTCAGGAAGTCGTCGACGGCGTTGACGAGGTGGGCACGCTCGAAGGCGGCGCGGGACAGTTCGCTGTCGGTTTTCCGCTCGTGGACCCGAGCGGCGGTGCGATAGCGCTGCTTGCGGGTGGCTTCCCGGACGGGCGCGGGCACGATGGCGTCGGTCCTGGCGAGGTACTCGGCGGCGGCGCGTTCGTTCGCTCGCGGTGCCGTCGCGGACTCCAACCCGACCGGCACGTCGATGGCGATGCGCTCGGCGCTGTCCTCGTAGCGCGTCCAGAGTTCGCCGACCCCGCCGACGACCGCCGTGTGGTCGTAGCCCGTTTCGGTGTAGGCGACTGCCAGCCAGGCGCCGTCACGAGCGACGCTGCCGACGTAGTAGTCGCTCACGTTGTACAACTGCGCGTGCCCGTACGTAGGTGTATCGCCGATGTCCGACACGCGTCGTGCGCTTTCCCGGCGTCAGTCGGCGGCGACGGAGTCCTCGGGACCGGCGAGAAGGTCGCTTTTGGGGTGGTCGCGGGTGACGTTGATGGGGCAGCTGTCGGGCGCCTGGGATTCGTCTTCCCGGAAGAGGTACT
Organism: Natronomonas gomsonensis; assembly: GCF_013391635.1. Lineage (GTDB taxonomy): Archaea > Halobacteriota > Halobacteria > Halobacteriales > Haloarculaceae > Natronomonas > Natronomonas gomsonensis_A. The sequence goes on from NZ_JACAWU010000002.1 coordinate 38,179, forward strand.
GGCGCCACTCGCGGTCGCCTTCGACCCCCCAGTCCCCCAAATCGGCGTGTGGACAGACACCGTCGTACCCTTCCAGTCGGTTTTGAATCACCTCGCGGGCGTGTTGGCCCTGCTCGTAGTCGGCGGTGACGTGCATGTTCTCGAACAACGCCCGGGGTTGGAACGTGATTTCCAGTCCGATGGGACAGTAGCGGCTCGTGTAGGTGTCGTAGAACGGCGCCCGACACGTCGGGAACATCGGTTCGCCGCCGAATGAGAACTCCCACTTCGGGTCGTCGGGGTCCGTCGGGATGTCGGCGGGCCACGGTTCGGGGTCGTGGACGTGGAGGAACTGGAGGATGTGCCAGAGGGTGTCGTGGTAGTCGGCTTCCGAACGGCGGCGTTCGGGCGGGCGGAAGAACGCGACAAGCGAGGCGCGATCGGCGTGGTCCTCGTAGCAGTCGAGGTACTCCAGGATGGCCTCACCGAGTCCCGTGAGTGCGTCCCGGTCGCTCATCGACGGGACGCAGGTGTACAGCAAATCGCCGTTGCGGACGGCTTCGGTCCCGAAAAAGCAGGGAAACGGCGTCCCGTTGCGCTCGCCGGTGAGACCGTCGGTGAAGGAGGTGAAGTGCGCTCGAACCCACCCGGGGACTCGCTCGGCGTCGACGCGTTCGGCCATCGTCTCGTGGTCGACGAGCGATTGGAGACCCGACTCGTTCATACACGGCGTTGCCGTCGTGGATTACTCAACGTTGTGCTTTCGATAGCCTCGTTCGGATTACTCGCGGTGGGTCGGACATGGACAGAAGTCCAGTGTGGGTCACCGCTCCTCTGCCGAAGCCAAGGCGACTTCCAGCGAAACGAAAAAGCCGTAGTAGGCGACGACGCCGGCGAGCATCAGGAGGTAGTACGCCCAGTCGGGGCCGTCGACGAACCGGAAGATGACCGTCACGAGCGTCACCCACACGACGGCGAAGACGAGATCGGTGATTATGCCGCCGCGGTTTTCGAGGATGTACTCGCCGAGTCGTTCGAGGGCGTTGCCGTCGCTGGCCATACGTCTTCTCCGGGGAGGGTCGGCTAAAAGGTCACGGCGCCGGGCCGAACAACAGCGGTCGGACGAGGAACCACAACACGACTGCGAACACCCCTCCCAACACGAGACCGGTCGTGGCTATCGGGTCCATATCCGACTGTCTGCGATTCTTCCAGTTAAATTTTTCTCGATTAATCGGGCGCTACTGGCCTGATGGCGCAATATTTGTGGTCGGAACTCAGAACAGCGCTTCGCTCTCGTCGAGCACTTCGGCGGGGCCGCCGACGCCCCACCGGCGGGTATCGATACCCAACTCGGCGATGGCGTTTTCGACCTCCTCGACGTATGCTGCGGTCGTGTTGACGTACACGGACGCTCCGGTGTCCGTCGAGAAGTAGACGGGAACGCCATCGTCCCGGAGTTCTCGAACCGTTTCGAACACTTCCAGCGTCTCGGGTTTCCAGTACACCCACCCGGCGGGGCCGGTCATCGTCGTCGCCGCCAGCGACAGCGAGTCGTGTTCGGCCAACTCGAAGGCGTCCTCGAAGTTCCCTTCGCGGAGGGCGTGTCGCATCTCCGCGATTTGGCCGTGGATGTGGGCCATCCGCGCCTGGAACATGTGGCTGTCGGCGGCTTCCTTGTGGGCCTCTTCGGTGTGTTTGAACGCCGGAATCTCGGCGGCGACGATTCGGAGGTCGTCTTCGAGGTCGGTCTCGATGCGCTCGGAGCGGCAGTCCTCGTCGTCCAGTCCCGTTCGGAGATGCGAGAAGGCACCGGTGACCGCTCGTGCTGCAGAGGAGGAGCCACGCCGGGCGACCGTCGACATCTCCGGGCGCGTCATCCCGAGGTCGGCCGCGGTACACAGCGCGACGGCGGCGGCGGCGAACCCCGAGGACGACGACCCGAAGCCGATGTTCGTCGGGAAGTCGTTGACCGATTCGAAGCGAACCCGGTGGTCGAACCCCGCCAACTCCCGGACGTGGTCGACGACGGTTTCGATGCGTTCGGCGCCGCGGCCGTCGACTTCCTCGCCGTCGATGACGTAGATATCCTCCGCCAGCGAGGGGTCGAACTCGGCGGTGGTCTTGGAGTGACTCGGCGCGGTACAGACGGAGATGGAGTCGTGATACGGGAGTCGCAACTCCTCGTCGCGCATCCCGTGGTACTTCACGAGCCCCTGAATCGGGTGGGCCTTCGCGGTCGCTTTCATACCCGAAACTCCGAGGGCGGCGTCTTTGCAGTTTCGCTCCGCCGGTTTCGTATCCCGTCGAGAGCGTCAGGCCTCTCGCGGAACGAACCGGACGACGATGTCCCGGTCGGGCTGGAGGTTGATGGCGGAGTCGATGCCCACGTCGGGAGCCTCGTGTGGCTCTTCGGCGCCGGGGCCTGCGAATTCGACGCGGTGAGTCGCGAGCGTCGTCGCGAGGACAGTCGTCGCCTCCGTCGTCGCGATGGCTTCCCCGAGACAGGCGTGGCGGCCGCCGGAGAACGGGAAGTACGCGAACTCGTGGCGGTCAGACTCGCTCTCGAATCGCGAGGGGTCGAACGTCTCCGGGTCGTCCCACAGGTCGGGGTCCCGGTGGACGACGTACGGGCTCACGAGGACGTGACTGCCGGCCTCGACGTCGACGTCGCCGAACGTCACGTCCGATTTCGCGGTCCGGCCGAAGATGGGCAATGACGGGTACAGCCGCATGGTCTCCTTCCAGACCCGCCGTGTGTACGGGACCGATTCGAGGAACTGCGGTCCATCGACCGGGTGACAGGCGGCCTCCGGTCCGTCCGGGAGGTCGTGGTCGTCGAGTGCGTCCGGGCCGGCGAGCAGCGCGGTCGCGCGTGCCTCCTCGTGGATTCGCTGTTGGACCTCCGGCCGAGCAGCGAGCAGGTAGAACGCCCACGTCAGCCCGGCGCTCATCGTCGCGTGGCCGGCGATGAGCAACCCCATCACCTCCTGTCTGAGCGCCTCCGGTGGGATGTGCTCGCCGGTCACGGGGTCCCGGCGGCGGAGCCACTCGCCGAGGGCGTCGTCGAACACCAGCGGCGTGCGCTGTCGGCGGGCGACCACGTCCGTTGCCGCTGACTGCAGCGTCTCGACGGCGGCCTCGGTCCGCCGCTCGTGACGGCCCGTCAACTCGATGTGTGGGTCGAACCCCAGCGGCCGATGTATCCACGACGGCAGCGACAGCCGCTCGGGCAGTTGTCGAGTCGCGTAACTGGTGACGAGGTGGAGTTGCCGGCGCTTGAACAGCGCCCGCAGGGTGGCGACGGCGTCGATGACCTCGACCTCGTGGGCGCGCATATCGGGGCCGAACAGCGAGACGCCGAGGAGCCGTAACGTGAGTCGCCGCATCGCTGGCAACAGGCGGATGCCGTCGGTGCCGGCCGCCCAGACGCGAGCAGGCTCCGGAACCGTACTCGGGTCGCCGGAACTCACCTGCCCCGGAAGACCGTCGGCGAACTCCCCGAGCGTCGAGAGCGTCGTCTCCGCCAACTCGGGGACGTGGCCCTGTGCCTGCTCTTCGGCGAATTCCGGGCCGACGAGTCGGAGGCGTTCCACCCACGACCCCTCTCCGCTGTCGGCGTGGAGGCTGACGATACTGTTGCGGACGACGCGGCTGAAGTCCCGCGAGCCGGGAACGTCGAGCGCGCGGAAATCGGAGGGGTCGGACTGCAGCACCGACTGGATGTCCTCGGGGTTCGACAGCAGGTACACCCCGGAATCGAGCGCGGGATGTAGCGGCGGGACGCGAACTACGTCGCCGTAGCGGTCACGGAGCGCTGTCGCGACGACGACCGGGTCGTCGTTGACGAGCGTCGGTAGAAACTCGACGAGTTCCGTCAGCGTCGGGCCGTGCTGTGGCCCATCCCCACCCGGGCTGAGGATGCTCATACATGTGTGTTATTGTCACACATGTATAACTTGATTGGCCGCTTCCGCCGTGGATGCACGGACGGCGTGCCGTTATGTGGCTACGGCCACGTGCCGCCTTCCTCGTAGGCGGTCAGCACGCGGCGGAGCGCGACGACGTAGGCTGCCGTCCGGAAGTTCGGAATCTCGAGTTCCTCGTAACAGTCGATGAGCCCCTCGAACGCCTCGACGATGTGGCGCTCCAGTTCGTCGTTGACTTTCTCCTCGGTCCAGTAGAACCGCTGTCTGTTCTGGACCCACTCGAAGTACGACACGGTGACACCACCGGCGTTCGCGAGGATGTCGGGGAAAACGTGGACGTCCCGTTCGGTGAGTACGTCGTCGGCGTCCGGCGTCAGCGGGCCGTTTGCCGCTTCGACGATGACGTCCGCGCTCACCTCCTCGGCGAGGTCGCCGTCGATGGCGTTCTCCAGTGCCGCCGGCACCAGCAGGTCCACGTCCAGCGTCAACAACTCCTCGTTGGTCAACTCCTCGACGTCGTCGTAGCCCGTGACCGACCCGGTTTCGAGTTTGTGTTCCTTGACCGCCTCGGCGTCCAGTCCCGTCTCGTCGTACACCGCACCGGAGGAGTCCGAGACCGCCACGACGTTGGCTCCGAGTTCCGATTCGAGGAGGCGTGCGGCGACGCTGCCGGCGTTACCGTACCCCTGTACGGCGACGGTCGCTCCGGGCATCCCCTTGCCGAGGTAGTCGAACGCCTCACGAGCGGTCAACATCGTCGAGCGGCCTGTCGCCTCGACACGCCCACGGGACCCACCGGATTCGATAGCTTTCCCCGTGACGACGCCCGGCGCCGTCGTGTTTTCGAGCGTCTCGTAGGTGTCTTTCAGCCAGTTCATCTCCTGTTGGCCGGTGTTCACGTCGGGTGCGGGGATGTCGCGGTCCTCGCCGATGAGTGGTCGGAGTTCCTTCGCGTACGACCGGGTGATGCGTTCGAGTTCGGCCGTCGAGTACTCCCGTGGGTCGATGACGATGCCGCCTTTCCCACCGCCGTAGGGGATGTCGACGGTCGCACACTTGTACACCATCCACCCCGACAGCGCCTTCACCTCGTCACGGCTGACGCCCGGGTGATAGCGGATGCCGCCCTTGTACGGCCCGCGGTCGCCGTTGAACTGCGAGCGGTAGGCCCGGAACACGCCGATAGAGCCGTCGTCTAGCTCGACGGAGAGGTTCGTCTCAAGTACTCGTTCAGGGTTTCGTAAGCGTTCGAGCGTGTCCTCGTCGACGTCCACGTAGGCCGCGGCGTCGTCGAGCTGTTCTTGAAAGCTCTCGAACGGATTGACATCCTCAGACATACCAAAGCACTCGGTCAGTCACCGCTTAAGCGTGACGAACCACCTACTGGAGGGGCCACCAAACGTGACCGTCAGATGGCACGTGTGGAGTGACGTAGCTGACCGCCCGTTCACTCCGAGGCACGGTGTCGCTCCATGATGCGCTCGGCACGGGCGATGAGCGGCGCGTCTATCATCTCGTCGTCGACCCGGAACACGCCGCGTCCGTCGGCCTCGGCGTCATCGCGGGCCTCCAGTACCGTTTCGGCCCATTCGACTTCCTCGCCGTCGGGCGTGAACGCCTCGTTGATGACCGCCACCTGTGCCGGGTGGATGGCCATCTTCCCGTCGTAGCCCAGTTGTCCCGCAAAGCGCGTCTCCTCGGCGAGTCGGTCCGTCTCCTCGATGTCAGTGAACACGGTGTCGATTGCGTCGATTTGGGCGGCGCTGGCCGCCAAGACCACGTGTTGGCGGGCGTGAGAGACCTCGGTTCCGTCGTCGGTTCTGGTCGCGCCGATGTCCGCCGAGAGGTCCTCTGCACCGAAGGCGACGGCGTCGACGGCCGGCGTCGCGGCGATTTCCTCGGCGTGGAGTACGCCCGAGGCGGATTCACACAGGGCGATGACCGGTAGGTCGTAGCCGTGTTCGTGGAGCAGTTCGTCCATCTCGCGGACGGCGGCGGCCGAGTCGGCTTTCGGTACCATCACCGAATCGACACGGGGAGTTCCCGAAAGCGCCACCTCGATGTCCTCGTCGGCGACGCTCGGCGTCGGATTCACCCGGAGACACACCTCACAGTCGGGATCGAATTCCGGGTCGGTCAACACCCCGTTGACCGACTCGCGAGCCTCGGCTTTCCGTCCGGGAGCGACGGCGTCTTCGAGGTCGAAGACGACCGTATCGGCACCCGAACCGGGCGCCTTGTGCATCAGTGCGGGCTGGTCGGCAGGCGAGAACAGCACGCTCCTGCGGGGCATAGCCACGCATCCGTCGCTGTGTCAAATATAACTGCCGACGAAAAAAGGGTGAAATCCGGTTCGGTCGAGACGTTACGCTCGGCGGACGAGGAACGCGGCGCCGAGAAGCGCGGCGAGGGCGGCGGCGACGCCGAAGCCGGGGCCGTCACCTGAGCTTTCGTCGTCACCGGAGCCGTCGTCGGTGTCAGAGTCGTCGGAGTCGTCGTCGGAGTCGCCGGATTCGGTCGCGGTCGACGTTTCCTCGGATTCGGTCGCCGTCGGCGTGCTGTCGGTGTCGTCGCCGGAGTCACCGTCGACGATGGCGAAGGACTCCGTCTGGCTGTCCTCGCTGTCCGGCGCGTCGCTGCCGAGACGCTCGCTGTCCGAGGAGACCACGTCGTAGGTCAGGCCCTCGGTCGTCGTCGCGTTCTCGGTGTCGAGTTGGACCAACTCGAGGGACTCGACGGTGAAGGCGGTCTCGTTGTCCTGTACGTCGAACGTCAGTCGAACGACCGTGTTGCCGTTGTTCTGGTTGCTGTTCTGGTCGGTGACGTTGGCGTTCGTGACGTTCGCGTCGTCGATGTCGACGTTGAGGCTGTCGACGCCGACGTCGGCGGTTTCGAGGGCGGTCACGTTGACGTACACGTCGACGCCGTCCGCACCGGGGTCGGTGTTGGTCACCTCGATGTCGCTTACGGTCTGTGTCTCATCGCCCGTCTCGATGTCCTCGACCGTTCCGGCCGGTTCGGTCACGTCGGCCCCAGCGGCGACGCCCGCACTCCCGACCACCGAGAGTGCGACGAGCGCCGCGAGTGCGACCGTTTTGAAGGTAGTATGGTTCATGATTGAAGCGGGAACGACAGCGGAGCTGTCGTCGTATCGAGCTGACATATTCGAGACGTATATGTTTTGTTGCTTTCGATAGGACTAGTTTGTGAACTATCACCAAACGGTGGTCCGTCGGTAGCGTTTAGTCGGCGGCCGCCCTCGCCCGTCGCATGACGGGACTGTACTACGAGGAGTTCGAGGTGGGCCAGACCATCGAACACGACAAGCGACGGACGATAAGCGAATCGGACAACCAGGACTTCTGTGATATGACGATGAACCAACAGCCGCTGCACCTCGATGCCGACTTCGCGGCGGACACCCAGTTCGGCCGGCGACTCGTCAACGGGCTCTACACGATGAGTCTCGCCGTCGCGCTGTCGGTTCCTGACACCACCGACGGCACCATCGTCGCCAACCTCGGCTACGACAACGTCGAACATCCCAACCCGGTCTTCCACGGCGATACGGTGTACGCTCAAACGACGGTCACCGACAAACGCGAGACCAGCGACGGCGAGCGCGGCATCGTCGAGATGCACCTCGAAGTGTTCAAAGTCGACGACCCCGACGACACCCTGGTCTGTGAACTCGACCGGACGGCGCTGTCGCTGAAGCGACCGGAGTGACGGAATCCGCGCTGGCGTGCGTTTATCAGGGAGGCCGAACAATCCCGCGGTATGTCCGCCGCCTCCACCGCCGGCAGCGCCTCCGATTCACCGTCGCTCGATTGGCTGACGCTGGACGACGACGAAGAACTCCTGTGGTCGAGTCGCCCACACCGCAGTAGCCTCGTCCCCGCCCTCGTCGTCGGGATTCCACTGTCGTTCGTCCTCATCGGCATTCCCATCCTCCTCAGCGCGTACCTCACCTACCAGAACACCCACTACGTCGTCACCGACGCCGGCCTCTACAAGAAGACCGGTATCCTCTCCCGTGACGTACAGAAAATCGGCTTCGACAAGGTACAGAACACCTCTTACAGCCAGTCGGCCATCGGCGGGTACTTCGGCTACGGTAACGTCGACGTCTCGACTGCGGGCGGCAGCGGCGTCGAGATGCGGTTCCGGTCGGTGCCCGCCCCCGCCGACGTACAACAGCTCATCAACAAGCGTGTCAAATCCAAAGAGCCCGCACGCGACGACAAGAGCGAGGTTCTCGACGATGTTCTCGAAGAACTCCGGGCCATTCGCACCGCCCTCGAAGAACGATGACCGAAGCGTGGCTGTCCCTCGAAGCCGGCGAGGCAGTCGAGTGGGAGGCCAGTCCACGGCTGATGCGCACCGCCCCGGCTATCGCCGTCAGCCTCGCACTCGTGGCCGCGGCCATCGGCGGGTCGTTCGTCGTCGACCGGTTGGCTCTCGGGCTGTTGGCCATCGCCCCACTCCCCGGCGCGTATGCGTATCTCAGAGTCACCAACACGCGATTCGTCCTCACGAACCGTGCGCTGTACCGCAAGAGCGGTGTCCTCGGCATCGACGTCCGGACGGTCGAACTCGACCGCGTCCAGAACAGCACCTCCTCGCAGGGTATCCTCGGAACGGCGTTCGGCTACGGGAACGTCGCCGTCGACGTCGCGGGCGGTGCCGACCTCCGGCTGTTCGACATCTACGGCCCCGACGACGTTCGGGCCGACGTCGAACGCCTCGCCGGGCGCAGCGACGAGATTCCCGGCACGCTCGAACAGTGGCAGAGCGTCCGGGAGGAACTTCGGGCCATCCGTCGGGAACTCGACGGTCAGCCGAAGTAGGCGTCGTAGTCGACGGCGACGTCCGTTTCGAGGTTCGGAAACATCTCGCCGAGTACCTCGGCGACCGCCTCGACCGGCGAGGGGTCACTCGGCGCGAAGGCGTCGTTGGTCGTCCAGGCGAACTCGACAGTCCAGTCGCTGTTGAGGAGAAACGCCGCCCGCTTCGGCGGTCCGTAGTGGCCTTCCCACTCCTCGTAGCGGACGCCGTAGTACTCCGCGGCACTGCCACCGTCTCCGAGTAAGACCAACGGCAGGTCGTAGTCGTCGGCGTAGGCTGCCGACGCGTAGATGCTGTCCATCGAGACGCCCCACACCTGCAGCCCCTCGTGGCCGTGCCAGCCGGCGTCGCGAATCGCACACAGTTCCGCCGTCGCAGTCGGCAGGAACGTCGAGGGAAAGAACCACAACAGCACGGCGTCGCCCGCCTCGATGGGCTTGAACAGTTCGTACACGGCGGGCGACCCCCCTTCGACGCCCGGCAGCGCGAAATCCGGCCCCGTCTGTCCCTCGCGTATCATACTGGGTCTGGTCGCCGTGTCGTCTTGGGTGTGCTGCCTGCGGAAACGGTACTCGGACGAAATTACAGAACCGTGCCGTGTTTCTTCGAGGGACGGTCCTTCTCGACGTCTTCGTAGAAGCTAAATCGGTTGGTGAGTTCCTCTCGGAGCGTCGATGGGGGAATGATTTCGTCGATGACGACTTCGCTGGCCATCCGACGAACGTCGATGTCCTCGCGGTACTCCTTGCGGAGTTGTTGCTCCATCTCCTTGCGTTCCTCTTCGTCGTCGATGTCGGCCAGTTTGTTCGCGTACACCGCGTTGATGGCGGCTTCCGGTCCCATGATTCCGATTTCACCCGACGGGAGTGCGATGGTCGATTCGGGGTCGTAGGCCGGCCCCGACATCGCGTAGATGCCGGCGCCGTAGGCTTTCCGGACGACGACCGACTGCTTCGGCACCGTCGCCTCCGAGGTGGCGTAAATCATCTTCTTGCCCTTCTCGAGGATAGCCTCCTTTTCGACCTGCGAGCCGGCCATGAAGCCGGGCGTGTCACATAGATACAACAGCGGGACGTTGTAGGCGTCGCACTTCCAGGCGAACTGAGCGGCCTTCTCGGCGGAGTCGGGGAAGATGGCGCCGGCGCGCTCGGCGGGCTGATTTGCGATGATGCCGACCGACCGGCCGTCGAGGTGGGCAAAGCCGGTCACGATTTCGGGGCCGTACTCCGGTTGGAGTTCGAAGAAGGAGTCCCGGTCGACGACCCGCTCGATGAGGTCACGGATGTCGTAGCCCTTGTTCGGTTCCTGTGGAATGACCGAGTCGATACCCTCGGGGGAGCGTTTCGGTGGCTTCGGGTTCGCCTGTGGCGGCTTCTCGTCGGCGTTATCCGGGAGATACTGGACGAGTTGGGAGACGAGTTGGCGGGCGTGTTGTTCGTCGCGTGCGATGAGGTCGGCGCTGCCGGATTCGGTGGTGTGCATCCGCGCGCCGCCGAGGTCCTGCATGTCGATTTGTTCGCCGGTGACCATCTCGACCATCCGCGGGCTGGCGATGGCCATCGCGCTCATCCCCTCGACCATGATGGTGAAATCGGCGAAGACGGGGGTGTAGGCCGCGCCAGCGATACAGGGGCCGTACAGGACACAAATCTGTGGGACGCGTCCCGAGAGCCGCGAGTGGTTGTAGTAGTACTTGCCGATACCCTCGCGGTTGGCGAAGAACTCGGTCTGTTTGTCGATGCGGCCGCCGGAGGAGTCCATCAGGTACAGCACGGGTTTGCCGGTCTTCAGCGCGCGCTGTTGCATTCGGAGGAACTTCTCACAACCGCGTGCGGCCATCGACCCGGCCTTGACGGTGAAGTCGTTGGCCATGAAGTGAACGTCTCGTCCCTCGAAGTCGGCGGCACCGGTCAGTAGACCGTCGGCCGGAAGCCTGTCGTCGGCGTCGAAGGCGGCGAACTTCCCGTCCTCGAAGGCGAGGCCGTCCTCGCCGAACCACAACTCGAGGCGGTCCCGGACGAACAGTTTCCCCTGGTCGCCGAGGCGCTCTTTGTACTTCTCGGGGCCGCCCAACTCGATGTCCTCGATTTGTTCGCGGAGCAGCTCCTCGCGTTCGGTCGGCCCGAGGTCGTCCTCGATGGGCGAGAGGTCGGCCTCGCTCGTCGCTGCCGGTTCGTCGTCGTCGCCGACGAACACCTCCACGTCTGTTTCGGCGTGGTTCGCCATCGCCTGTGCGATGGCCTCTGCCTCTTCGATGCTCGCGTCGTCCCCGATACGAACTTTCATACGTGCATCGTCAAGCGTTGCCACTAAACCGTTTTCCCTCGGGAAGAAATAAAAAATACGTTCTTCGTTTATTCAGGGAGAGCCGACTCCAATCGGTCGATGTAGCCGCTGTCACCGACGAACAGTGGCGTTCGCTCGTGGAGGTCGTCGGGCGTGCAGTCCAGAAGCGACCGCTCGCCGTTCGATGACGCTCCGCCCGCCGACTCGACGATGTGGGCGATTGGGTGGCCCTCGAACAGCAGTCGGAGTTTCCCCTCGGGCCGGTCCCGCAGTCCGGGGTAGCCGAAAATTCCGCCGTAGGTGAGTACCTGATTTACGTCCCCTATCATCGCACCGCCGTAGCGGAGTTTGAGTTCGCCTTCGACCTCGGCGACGTAGTCGGCGAAGGCGTCGGTCCACTGGGGGACCCGGCCGCCGAAGCCGTAGACGACTGGGTTCTCCGGGAGCGTGAGGTCTTCGGTGACGACTTCGCGTTCGCCGTCGTCGATGAGTTCCTCTCGGACGACGCCGTCGCGGGCGACGACCATCGTCGTGATGGGGCCGTACAGTACGAACCCGGAGGCGACGAGGTTCCGCCCCGAGGTCGGCAACGGCTCGTCGTAGACGCCGAACAGCGTTCCCATCGTGTTGTTGGACTTCAGATTCGAGGAACCGTCGAGTGGGTCACAGGCGACGTGGTATGCGCTTTCGTCGGTTCCGCGTTCGACGACCGTGTCCCGTTCCTCGCTGGCGTAACTGCCCACCGAATCGATGTCCAGCAGTCGCTCTTCGAGCAGTTCGTCGGCGTAGATGTCGGCGGCGAGCTGCTGCTCGCCGGAGGGGTTCGCTCCCGATTCGTAGACGCGCCGCCCGACGAGCCCGTCCCGTACCTCCGGCGCCGTCGAGGCGACGGCATCCAGTATCGACTCGATAGCATCGGCCATCTATTCGGCCGCCGCGAGCGCCTCGTCGACGCTCGTCTCCTCGAAGATGACCTTCTCGAGGGCGTCGAGGATGCGCGTGGGGTCCTCGCGCTGCCAGACGTTCCGGCCGACAGCGAGACCCTTTCCGCCCGCATCGATGGTCTCCTTGACGGAGGCGAGGAACTCGCGGTCAGTCGTCTTCGAGCCGCCGGACATGACAACCTTCGTCCGGCCGGCCATCCGGACGGCGTCCTCCATGGCCTCCTGACTGCCCGGATGCTTGACCTTCGCCACGTCGGCACCCAACTCCAGTGCCAGCCGTGCGGCATACGAGATGGTGTCGGGCTTGGTGTCGTTCTTCAGCCCCTGCCCGCGCGGGTACGACCACATGACGACCGGGAGGTCGTGTTCGCGGGCGGCCTCCTGGGCGTCGCGGAACTCCTCGGCCATCTCGACTTCGTTGTTCGAACCGCCGTACAGCGTGAAGCCGACCGACGACGCGCCGACCTCGGCAGCGTAGTCGACGGTGCAGTTGACCGCCGAATCCGGCTCGCCCATCCAGAGGTTCGACGTGCCGTTGAGTTTCATCAGCAGGTCTACGTCCTCGGAGTAGGAGGGGTAGTAGGCTTCGGCGATGCCCTTCTGGACGGCGACCGACGTAACGGCAGGGTGGGTCGCCGCCTCGAAGGTCCGTTCGGGGTCCGCGCTCTCGGGGACGCCACGGAAGTCGACGGGGCCGTGTTCGAGCCCGTGGTCGTAGGCGAGGATGAGCGCTTTCCCGTCCCGGCACAGCGGGGTGTCGTCGATGGGAATCATACGGTCGACTGTCCGATGAGGCGGACAAAGAAGATTCTGGTATGGGTGGTCCGAACGGAGTGTGGCCTCCGTACGCGAACGCGGGGTAAAAAAGCTCGAGCTACGAATCAAAATCGAGCCATGAATCGAATTATCGAATACATTGAAATAACAGTGAACTATGGTTTTGGCTGTCGAAGCAACAATTCGGAAGTGAAATATAGTTGGTAAACACGGGAAATGTAGAACGGAATCGCCGCTTGGACGAGAGCCAATGGGTGTGTCATTTGTTACCAAACTCGGGGCCCAGGATACATCGTATTTGGTTCTGAACACCATACTGAGTGTTTAGAGACCGTGTACTCGCCGAATATGCAGTAAGCCGAACCAACGCCGAGTAAGGTCGACTTTTGAACTGGCCCCCGTGTTTCGAAAGCGGACCGTTTCTGTGAAAATACAGTCATACTACTGATAGAAACGCTGAACGATTGGTCCCTGTTTAACCATCCGGGAGCATCCACTGGGACGCAATGTCACCGACGAGACGAGACACTATCAAGGCAGCAGGTGCGGCGAGCGCTCTCGCAGTGCTAGGAGGGTCCGCCGTGGCACAGGACGAGACAGACGACGGCGAACCGACAGACGACGGAGAGCCGATGGACGGGGTCGTCGCTGACGGTGAAGGCGGCGTTCGTGTCGGACACTTCGTTCCGGATGCGCCCGCGGTGGACGTCCGACTCGTCCCCGTGGCCGCCGCCGAGCCAGCCGACACCGAGGACGAAGAGACCCCAGAGGAGACGGCAACACCCGACGGTGAGGAGACACCGGAGGGAACCGAAACGCCGGCCGAAACGGATGCGCCCGACGGTGACGGCGAACTTAGCGAGGAAACGGTCGCCGAGGGCCTCGAGTTCGGCGATGTCGGCGAGTACGCGACCGTCGGTGCCGGGGTGTATACGCTGCAGATTCTCGCGAGCGAGAGTACGGACGACGGTACGGAAACTGACGACGGCACCGAGACTGACGACAGCACCGAGACCGAGGATACAACCGAGACTGACGACGGTGCCGAGGACGAAAACGGCGAATCCGAAGGCGACGACGCCGTCGTCTACGAGCAGGAGATAACCGTCGAGGAAACGTTCTACACGGCCGCTGCCGTCGGGCAGTTGGGCGAAGAGACCGTCGAAGTGCTGCTGTTGGAGGACTACGACCTCGCACAGGTTCGGCTCCTTCACGCCGTGCCGGACGCACCGGCCGTCGACGTCACCGTCGCTGATTCGAACCTGACCGTGTTCGACGACGTGTCGTTCGGTGATGCTACCGATTACGTCGGCGTCATGCCGGGACAGTACACACTCGAAGTCCGTGCTGACACGCCGTTGAACAACGGCGACGTGGTCGGCACCTTCGACGTCGAGGTCGAATCCGGCACCGCCTACTCGGCGTACGCCACCGGCTTGCTCGGCGAGGAGAGCTTCGACCTCGTGACGAGTCTCGATGGCGTCTCGGACGAGGCCGAGGAACCGAGCGATGGTGAGGAACCACCGGACGACGAAGAGACGCCAGACGACGAAGAGACGCCAGACGACGAAGAGACGCCAGACGACGAAGAGACGCCAGACGACGAAGAGACGCCAGACGACGAAGAGACACCCGACAGCGAAGAAACACCGGACGAGACGACGCCGGACGAAACGACACCGGACGAGACGACGCCGGACGGTGACGGGACGTCGGCCGGAAACGAAACTTCGAACGGTGATGCCGGGAACGAGTCGGACGACGACATCTCCCTCACGCCGAACTTCTGACGCTCGGTTGAGGGACTAATTGGGGTCGGCACCCCATCGTTGTCGATTTTTACCCCCGATTCCGAGGCGAATCACCACGGGAGACTTTAGGCCCACTCGCCGTAGGGAGCGTATGCGCGACCTCGAAGCAATCGACACTGTCGGCGTCGTCGGTGCCGGCACGATGGGCAACGGCATCGCACAGGTGGCCGCGACGGCCGGCTACGACGTCGTGATGCGCGACATCGAACGTGAGTACGTCGACTCCGGACTCGAGAACATCGAATCGAGCCTCTCGCGGTTCGTCGAGAAAGACGACCTCACGGAATCGGAGGCCGACGACGTTCTCGACCGCATCGAGGGAACGACCGAACTCACGGACCTCGCCTCCTGTGACCTCGTCGTCGAGGCTGCCGTCGAGAACATGGACGTGAAACAGGACATCTTCGCCGACCTCGATTCGGCGGTTGACGACGACGTGGTGTTGGCGACGAACACGTCGACGCTGTCGATTACGACTATCGCCTCGGCGACCGACCGCCCCGAACTCGTCGTCGGCGTCCACTTCATGAACCCCGTTCCGGTGATGAAGGGCGTCGAGGTCGTCGTCGGCGAGAAGACCGACGCCGATGTCGTCGCCTTGGCACACGAGTTCTCGGAGGCACTCGGCAAGGAGACGTGGGAATCCGACGACAAACCCGGTTTCGTCTCCAACCGCATCCTCATGCCGTGGATAAACGAGGGGATTCGCGCCTTCGACGAGGGCGTCGCCACCAAGGAGGACATCGACCGCGGGATGAAACTCGGGACGAACGTGCCGATGGGGCCGCTGGAACTCGCCGACCACATCGGTCTCGACATCTGTCTCGACGCCACCGAGACGCTCCACGAGGAGTTAGGCGACCGCTACACGCCCGCGTATCTGCTCACACGGAAGGTCGACGCCGGCGACCTCGGCAAGAAGACGGGCAAGGGGTTCTACGAGTACGACTAACGGGCCAAAGGGTGGCTCGCCGGCGAAATCGGCACGCGAGACCACCGATAGAGGAAACGTAAAGTGCCGACGGCCGTACCTGTGTGTATGGACTTCAGTTTCACGGCGGAACAGAAGCAGGTCACGGACATGGTGTCCGACTTCGTCGACGAGGAAGTCGTCCCCGTCGCCGACGAAATCGACCACGACGACGAGTTCCCGTGGGAGCTCGTCGAGGAACTCGCCGACCTCGGACTCATGGGGATGCCGTTCCCCGAGGAGTACGGCGGTGCGGGTCTCGACTATCACGCCTACCCTGCCGCGTTGGAGGAGATTTCGCGCGGCTCCGGCGGTCTCGGAACCATCGTCGCCGCCCACATCTCGCTTGCGGGCAACATGATTTACGAGTTCGGCGACGAATCCCAGAAAGAGGAGTTCCTGACGCCGCTGGCGGAAGGCGAGGACATCGGCGCGTTCGCGCTGTCGGAACCCGGCGCCGGTAGCGACGTGCCGGCCATGGAGACGACCGCAGAGAAGGTCGGCGACGACTACGTCATCAACGGCGGCAAACTGTGGATTTCCAACGGCTCGGTCGCCAACACGGTCACGGTGTTCGCCAAGACCGACCCCGAGGCCGGCAACAAGGGCATCTCCTCGTTCATCGTTCGTCCCGAGGAGGACGACGGCTTCATCGTCGAGGGCACGGAGGACAAACTCGGCGACAAGGGCTGTCCGACCGCAGAGTTGCGATTCGACAACCTCACCATCCCGGAGTCGCGCCGCCTCGGCGAGGAGGGTCGCGGCTTCGTCCACGCGCTGAAGACGCTCAACGGCGGCCGAATCACCATCGCCGCCCGCTCTGTCGGTATCGCACAGGCGGCGCTCGACGCCGCCCTCGAGTACAGCCAGGACCGCGAACAGTTCGACCAACCGATTTCCGACTTCCAGTCCATCCAGCACAAACTCGCAGACATGGACACCCAGACCCGTGCGGCCCGATTGCTGATGCACTCGGCGGCCGACAAGAAGATTCGCGGCGAGAACTTCGTCAAGGAGGCCGCACAAGCGAAACTGCACGCCTCCGAGGTCTCCCGTGAAGTCGCAAACGAGGGCATCCAGATTCACGGCGGCTACGGCTACACGAAGGACTTCCCCGCAGAGCGGTTCTACCGCGACGCAAAGCTCAACGAGATTTACGAGGGCACCAGCGAAGTGCTGCGCAACACCATTGCCAACGAACTGCTGAACTGAGCGGCTCGCGTTCGGTCACTCGACTCGCTCGGCCATCCACTCGAACTGCCGTTCGACGCCCGTCCGTCCGCCGTCGGTCAGCGAGTACACGTCCTCTAATCCGTCGACGCGCTTCTCGACGAACCCCTTTGATTCCAGTTGTTCCAGCGCACCGTAGAACCGCTCCGGTGGAATCCGGCGGTCGTAGTGGGTTTCGAGGTCGGATTTCAGCTGTTGGGCACGCCGCTCGTCGCCGTACAGCAGCACGCAGATGTCGCGGCGAAGGCCGCTTGTGAGCCACTCCATGGACGATTCTTCGGGGCGGAACGAAAAGACCTCCCGATTACTCGGCGTAGGGGTTCTCTCGGTCTTCCGGCGGGTCCTGGACGCGGAGGAAGGGGTGTTCGGTCGTGTACTCGACCAGCGAGGTGGTGCCGACGAACCCACAGGGTGATTTCTTCAGCGAAATGTACTGCAGCCCGTTGTCGGTAATCCAGGTTTGCAGCACTTGCTCGGCGGCGTTCGTGTAGAATCCCGTGATGCGGTCGGACGTGACGTTCGGGTTGTGGACGTGGACGAGCAGGTCGTCCGAGCGGAGCCAGTGGGCCTCCTGTGCGTATCGGACGGCGCGAGCGTCGTCGGTACCGAGGGTGTTGACCATCGCGTCGGCGTTGATGAGCGAAAATCTCGGGGCGTCGCCCGCTCGCTCGGCTATCGAGTCGAGTATCGACCGGACGCCGGTCGCCGACTCGCTGGCGGCGAAGACGTTGTCCTCGGTTTCGTCCCACGCGCCGATCATGTCGATGACGAACAGTCGGTCGTCTTCGAGGAGGGAATCGAGGCTCTGGTCGTGGCCCTCCAGGATGGTTCGGACGCTGTCCGGGCGCATCCGAATCGTCGGGACGAGGACGATGCTGTATCGCTTGTCGAGGGCGGCGTGCATCATCGCGCCGAACAGCGCGGTCATGTTGGCGTGGCCGTCGTGTTCGAAGAGCACGCCGGTGCCGGTCGCCAGCCCGCCCCCACAGAGACTGTCGAGGCCGTCGATGCCGATGGAGGTGTGTTTGTGAGTCTTCAGTTCGGGCGGTTGCGAGCGCCGGGAGGGGGCACACCGGACGCCGCTGTTCTCGATTTCCGCCTCGACGGTACGGTTGTCGTGGTCGACGCCCCGCATCTTCGTTATTTCGAGGAATCTGTGGGGGTCGCCGTTGACGGGCTCCCGGCGGAGTTCGATGACGCCGTGGGTCGTGAAATCGAGGACGCGGTCGTCGATGTCCTCGGCCGTGAACAGCGCGGTCGCGCCGAGGTCCTTCGTGAACAGTTGGATGAGTTCCAGCAGTTCACGACGGAACAGTTCCTGGTTTTCACCGAGGACCTGAAGCGCCGAGACGCTGTCGAAGACGAGGCGGTCACACCCGGCCGCCGCCCGGAAGTGCCGCGCCACGTTCTGTTCGGTGAGCGGAACGTCACGTTCGTCGATGGCGCTGTTGCCCTCCAGAGTCCGAAGCTTGAGGCGTCTGCCGCTGCCGTCGCCGTCGTCCGGCACCGCATGGAGCGTCGTCACCGCGAGCTCTTCGTGTTCGAGGTCGAACTCGAACTCCGCAAAGGAGTCACGGAGTTCCGCCTGGGTCTGTTCGGTGCTGACGAACAGACACCGCTCGTCGTTTTCCAGTCCCTCCTGCAGGAACTGCATCCCGAATGTCGTCTTCCCCGTACCGGGGCCGCCGCGGACGAGAACGGTTCGATTTCGGGGGATTCCGCCCCGTAGCATTCGGTCGAGAACTGCATCTCCCGTCGCCGCTTTCCCGGTGTCGACATCCGTCATTGTTCATCGCGTCGAACCGAATCTGCATAAAAGTACGCTGGCTTTCGACCGGTAGTTTCGCATACGCCGACCGCTTACACGCGGATATGTCGACGGCCGAGGCCGACGGGATTACCGCCCAGTACCGCGAAACCGACGAAGAGCGCCTGCTCGAGTTCGACGCCGACGGCCGGACGGCGGTCGTCGCACAGAACGTCGAGGGGTATGCGATGTTGAAGGTCCGACCGACCGTCGACGGCGACGAACTGGAACGCTACTACGGGTTCGACATGGCGCTGGACCACGCCGCGGAACTCCTCGGAGTGGCCGTGGCGGACCTCCCGATACCCGAGGCGGCGGCCGACATGGGGATGTGAGCGAGTCGCTGCCGATGTTGCCGGCTTCGGCAGGTGGTTAAGTGAAACCGAGAGATTTCCGGTATGGCGAACGTACGCATAGCTGGAACGGGAATGACGGCGTTCGGCGAACACGCCGGTCGGACGGGCCGTGACCTCTTCGCGGAGGCCGGTATCGACGCACTCGAAGACGCTCAACTCGACCCCGACGACATCGACGAACTGTACTACGGCAATTTCATGGGCGAGTTGGCGGAACATCAGGGCCATCAAGCCCCGCTCTTCGCCGAGGCCATCGGCATCGACGCCCCCGCGACCCGCTTCGAGGCGGCGTGTGCCTCCGGCGGTACCGCCGTCCGTGCGGCGGTTCAAGCCGTCCGCAACGGCGAAGCCGACGCGGTGTTGGTCGGTGGCACCGAACGGATGACCGACATGGGAACCGCCGGCGCGACCGACGGCCTCTCCATCGCCGCCGACGACCTGTATGAAATCAAAGCCGGGATGACGTTCCCCGGCGCCTACGCGCTGATGGCGTCGGCGTATCTCGACGCCTACGACGCCGACGCGGACGACCTCGCACACATCGCGGTGAAGAACCACGACAACGCAGTCGTCAACGAGAAGGCCCACTTCCAGTCGGCTATCACCGTCGAGGACGCCCTGGAGGCCCCCCGCGTCGCCTCGCCGCTCGGCCTCTACGACGCCTGTCCCATCTCGGACGGCGCCGCCGCCGTCGTGCTGACCAGCGAGTCCTTCGCGGCCGACCACGACCTCGATGCACCGGTCACCGTGACGGGAACCGGACAGGGAACGGACAACCTCGCCTTACAGGACCGGGAGTCGCTGTACCGGACGCCGGCCGCCGAAACCGCCGCCGAGACGGCCTACGCCGAGGCGGACATCACCCCCGCGGACGTGGACTGTGCGGAGGTCCACGACTGCTTCACCATCGCGGAGGTCCTCGCGACGGAGTCGCTGGGCTTCTTCGAACCCGGTGAGGGGCTGACGGCGGCGAAGGACGGCAAGACGACTCGCGACGGGTCGATTCCGGTGAACCTCTCGGGCGGACTGAAGGCGAAAGGCCATCCAGTCGGTGCGACCGGCGTCGCACAGATCGCCGAACTCACCAAACTACTCGCCGGTACCCACGCCCGCTCGGATGCCCTCGACGACCCGTCCGTTGGCATCGCCCACAACGCCGGTGGGACGGTCGCGACGGCAACCGTTCACGTCCTCGAGCGGACGACGGAGGTGGACGCATGAGCATCGAAATGCGCCACAACGGCTACGACAACCTCCTCGACGCCATCGAGGACGGCCAAGGGTACTTCCTGGCCTGTCCGGAAGGGCACGGTTCGCTGCCGCCGCGACGGGTCTGTCCCGACTGTGGCAGCCGCGACCTCACCGACGAACCGCTCCCCGACGCTGGCGAGGTCGTCGCGGCGACGACCGTGTCCGTCCCCGGCCCGCAGTTCGCCGACGACGCACCCTACGTCACCGCTATCGTCGACTTCGGCCCGGTCCGTCTCACCGGTGTCGTTCGCGGTACCGACGACGAGCCTGGTCCGGGATTCGTCGTCGGCGTCGATGTCGAGGAGACGAAGACGGAGGGCGAGCGCGTAGTGACGTTCAGGCCACGGTAGGCCCCGGTCCACGGACGGTGAGTTGGACCGAAACGTTAATCCCGCGTATCCCGACCTAACTGGCATGGCTGCCTCTATTCGGGTTCTCCTCGTCGACGACGACCCCTCCCTCGCCGACCTGATGGCAAATCAACTCGGCGAACTTCGCGAGGAGTTTTCCATCCGGGTCGAGACGGACCCAAACGAGGCACTCGAGGCAGTCGATGACGGCGGAATCGACTGTGTCGTCAGCGACTACCACATGCCGGAGATGACCGGTCTCGAACTCCTCCGATACGTCCGGCAGATGGAACCCGACATCCCGTTCATCTTGTTTACCGCCCGGGGGAGCGAGGAAATCGCCAGTGAGGCCGTCTCTGAGGGCGTCACCGACTACTTCCGGAAGCGTCGTGGTGGTGAGCAGTGGCGCGTCCTCGCCAACCGCATCGAGAACGCGGCGGCGCGGTACCGCGCCGAGGCCGAAGCGAGCCGTCGGGAAGCGGCCCTTCGAAACCTCGCTCGAACGGTTATCGACAGTGTCTCGACGCCCGTCGAGGGATTGCTGTCGCTGGGGAGTGAGACGCTTGAAACCGAATACGGTGCGTTTCTGCAAGGCTCCGACGGCAACACCGAGGTCGTCGTCGAAAGCGTCGAGGGGACGCTTCCGTTCCCGACGGACGGCGAGATACCGTTCGCGGACGACATCGGGAGTCCGACGCTTGACGACAGCGGGACCGTCGCCGTCACCGCCGACGCGTCGGCTGAACCCTCCGAGGACGGCTTCAACAGTTACATCGGCGCACCCGTCTACGTCGGCGACGAGCGCTACGGGACGCTGTGTTTCTGTAGCCGTCGGGGTCGCGGCGAGTTCACCGGGTGGGAACGGGCGTTCGTCGAGTTGCTCGCCGACTGGCTCGGCCACGAACTCACGAGCGAATGGGCCCGCGACCGCGAGGAGGCGGTTCGCTCGGCTCGAAGCCGTCTCGAAGCGGCTCACGCGGCGCTCGAGAGCGGCGACGAGGAGGGGCTCCGTGCGGAACTGGAAGCCATCGAGGAACTGCTGGAGCGGGACCCGCCGTCGGCGGTCCCGGTGTCCGTGGAACTCTCCTAGTCGGTGAAGAACTCGGCGAACGCCTCGGGGTGTTCGGCGTGTGGCAGGAGGTCGGCGTCGTCGAAGACCACGAGCCGTGCTTCGGCAGTCTCCGCGAGCGTCCGACCGGTCGACAGTGGCGGCAACTCGGCGTCCCGACCCCAGACGATAGTCGTCGGCACGTCGAGTTCCGCGAGCGTCGCCCCGAGGTCGACATCGAGGTCCAGAAAGCCACTCACGAAGGAGGCCGGCGCGAATCGCGCTCCGGGCTGGTGGGCGGTCGCCCAGTCGTAATCGACCCACTCCTCGGTAATCGACGACTCCCGCGCGAACCCGTGGTCGACGAGGAAGTACCGAATCGATGGCTTCGAGACGAGGAGGTTGTACAGCCCCTCACCGACGACGGGCGAGCGGAGCAGCGACCGGAGCCACGTTCGCCGGCCCGGTATCGTCGAGGCCGTCGGACAGACGAACACGAAGGACTCGACCGCGAGGTCGCCGTCTTCGGCGGCGACGGCCGTGTACGCAGCCGACAGCGACGAGGCCAGCACTGTCGGGTCGTCGGCACAGTCCCGGAGGAAATCCCTGACGAACGCGACGTACAGCGCTCCGGAGTACAGAAGCGGCGGCCGGTCGGAGTGACCGAACCCCGGTAAGTCCGGGGCGATGACGTGGTACTCCTCGGCCAGGGCGTCGACCACGTACCGGAACTCGTGGCTCGACCCGGCGGCGTTGATGCCGTGGAACAACACGAGGTCGGGCGATTCGGCGTCGCCGGCCTCGGTGTAGGCGATGTCGAACCCCCGCCACCGGTACGTCGACAGCGGTCGACCGAGCGGCGGATCGAGGTCCGAACGCTCCCCGCGGAGCAGTCGGTTGCCGACGGCGGCGACGCCGACACCCACGGCGGTACCGCCCAGCAGTCGCTTCAGGTTCATACCACGATTCAGGGCCGACCGTCGCTTAGAACTACCGCCCTCGGCCACCTTCGCGGCTACCGGTCCCGTTGCCGTTCGACACACTCCGCCAGCGGCGCGAGGACCTCGTCGGCGACCGTGTAGGGGTCCGTCTCCCGAGCCAACACCGCGTCGATGTACTCGTTGAGGCCGCCTCTCGCCTCGAGTTCGGTTTCGATGAGGTCGGCGGTGTCCTCCCGAAGCAGCGTCCGAATCTCGGCGCCGTACCGCTGGCGCGCTTGTTCCTCCAACTCGCCCGTCTCCTCGAGCCACACGGCGTGTTTCTCCAGCGTTTCGAGGAACTCTTCGACGCCCTCGCCGGTTTTCGCCACCGTTTCGACGATTTGGGGCTCCCAGCCGGTGTCCTCGTCTTCGGTGTCGTCGCTGGATTCGATGGCGTCGGCACCGTGGTGTCCAGCCATCGGGCCGGCGTTCTGCATGTGAATCATCTCCCGGAGTTCCTTCACCGTGCGGTCGGCGCCGTCCATGTCCGCCTTGTTGACGACGAAGATGTCCGCGATTTCGAGGATGCCCGCCTTCAGCATCTGTACGTCGTCGCCGGAGCCCGGTGGCACCAACACGGCGACCGTGTCGGCGGTTTTGACGATCTCGATTTCGTTCTGGCCGGCCCCGACCGTCTCGACGATGATCCTGTCCTTGCCGAAGGCGTCGAGCGCTTTCACGGCATCAGTCGTCGCCGTCGAGAGCCCGCCCAGAGACCCCCGCGCCGACATCGACCGGAAGAACACGTCCATGTCGCCGACGTTCGAGGCCATCCGGATGCGGTCGCCCAATACGGCACCGCCGGTGAACGGCGAGGACGGGTCGATGGCGATGACGCCGACCGTCTCGCCGCGTTCGCGGTACGTCGCCGCCATCTTGTCGACGAGCGTCGACTTGCCGGCGCCCGGAGAGCCCGTGATACCGACGACTTCGGCGCTCCCGGTGTGTTCGTGGAGCTGAGAGACGAGTTCCCGATACCCCGGACTGCGGTTCTCGATTTTCGTGATGACGCGGGCGAGCGCGCGGTGTTTCCCCGCCAACAAATCGTCGATGAGCGTCTCTTCCGCCGTCATCTATCGTTCTGGGGCGTTCTCGCGGACGAAGTCGATGGTGTCCTGCATCGACGAACCGGGGCCGAATATCTCTGCGACCCCCAGCTCGTACAGTTCCTCTCGGTCGTCGTCGGGGACGATGCCGCCGACCAACACGAGCGTGTCGTCGAAGGCGTCGTACTCTTTCAGCCCGTCGATGATTTTCGGGACGAGCGTGTCGTGGGCGCCCGACAGAATCGAGATACCGAGCACGTCCACGTCCTCCTGAACCGCCGCCTGGACGATTTCGTCGGGCGATTTGTGCAGTCCGGAGTAAATCACTTCGAAGCCGGCGTCGCGGAACGCCCGAGCGATGACGTGAGCGCCGCGGTCGTGGCCGTCGAGGCCGACCTTCGCCACCAGACACCTAATCGTTCGCTGTTCTCCCTCTGTGCTCATACCACACGATTCTGCGGGCAGGTGTTTGACTCTAACGGAGCGCTCGACGACTCTCGGCGGATTTCCACTAGTCCAACTGAAGTTGCGAACGACCGACGAACGTGTGTCGCATCCTCAGGGGGACCGCCGCTTCGATGGGTTTATGAATTCGGTCCGGATAGAAACGGGTGCGTTCGAGGGCTCGTAGATCAGTGGTAGATCATCCCCCTGGCACGGGGAAGGCCCCGGGTTCAAATCCCGGCGAGTCCACTTCCTTCGGTCACTTCGTTCCCTCAGTCAGCTGACTCGCCGGCCCTCGGGAAGCCTCCGACTTCGCTCGGTCCCGGCGAGTTCTATGGCGTAGCTGCCCCCGACTACTTAGATACTCGTCGAGGACTCCGTTCGAGCCGTCAACGACTCGGGGACGAGACGGTAGAACTCGAAGTCGACATCTGCTGGTGGTTGTCCGAAGATGTCGACGAGCGGAATCCGGACGCGTTCGAGGCCTTCGAGGGTCTCCGTCGCAATCGAGGCGTCGGTCGTCTCTTCGAGTCGCCCCTCGGCGACGACGCTCTGCCAAGTGTCGTCGACAGTACCGTAGGTCACGAACGAGACTGGTCGGTCGAGGAGGTCGCTCTTCTCTCGGTCCTCGTCGGCGGCGAGTCGGAAGTAGAATGTCTCCTCGGCGGCGTCGTACCCGTAAGAGACCGGAAGCGAGTGCGGCGCTTCGCCGCCGTCGGTCGGAAAGGAAATAACGCCCGTTCCGCCGTTGCCGAGGAATTCGTCTCGCTCGTCGTCGTCCATCGCCACGGAGTCCGGAGCTGTCATACGAACCGATACGGCGCGGAGCGTTAAAAAACGGGCCGGCGGTCTGGCGTCGCTCGTCGCAATCACGTGTGGCGTCGTTCGTCTCCTCGTCACGGTGTGGGAAATCCGTTCGGACGAAACGGGCCGAAGACAGCAGTTCGACAGGATTCGGCCCCCGACGGAGTTTTGAGCGACTGTACAATTATTACCATCCTCTGCGTGTGTCCGCCGGGATTTCAGATGTCGGACGACGAGGGGGCGTACACTCGGCTGCAACGGGTCGGGATAGTTCTCGGTCCGCTGTCGTTCCTCTTCGTGCAGTTCGGCGTCTCGCCGGCGAGTCTGTCACCGGCGGCGAATGCCGTGCTGGCGTGTACGCTCTGGATTGCGGTGTGGTGGATGACCGAGGCAGTTCCGATTCCAGTGACGAGCCTCCTTCCGATACTCCTGTTTCCGGCACTCGGTGTCACCAGCGTGACCGACGCTGCGGCCCCCTACGCGGACCCCGTCGTCTTTCTGTTTCTCGGTGGATTTCTGGTGGCTCTCGCCATCGAACGGTGGGGGCTCCATCGGCGCATCGCGCTCAACGTGTTGCTCCGTGCCGGCGAGGATGCGCGTCGGTTGATTTTCGGGTTCATGCTCGCAACGGCGTTTCTCTCGATGTGGGTCTCGAACACCGCAACGGCGATGATGATGGTTCCCATCGGGATGGCCGTCGTCGCCCAGCGGCAGGCGTTCCGAGCGCCGGATGACGCTACGCCGAGGTACTCGGTCTCGACGCTGGATGCACTCGAGGCGGGTGAAACCACGCTTAGGCAGTCGAATTTCGGCGTCGCGCTCATGCTCGGCATCGCCTACGGCGCCTCGATAGGCGGTGTCGCGACGCTCATCGGAACCCCACCGAACGCGATTCTCGCTGGAATCGCGAGTTCCTCTCTCGGCGTCGAAATCGGCTTCGTCGAGTGGATGCTGTTCGGCGTCCCGACGGCGCTCGTGTTCCTGCCCGTGGCGTGGCTCGCTTTGATTACCGTCTTTCCCCCCGACACCAGCGCGGTCTCCGCGGGTCGCTCCGTCGTCCGCGAGCAGATGGCTGCCCTCGGACCGATGAGTACGGGCGAACGACGCGTCGTCGTGGTGTTCGGCGTCGTCGTCTTCGGGTGGCTGCTTCGGCCGTTCGTCATCGAACCGGTCGCGCCCGCAATCACCGACACCACGATTGCCCTCATAGGCGGCGTATTGGTGTTTCTGGTGCCCGTCGACCTCCGCCGCGGTGAGTTCCTCCTCGATTGGGAGGCAACCACTCGAGTCCCGTGGGGCGTGTTGCTCCTGTTCGGGGCGGGGTTTTCGCTCGCGCGGGCCTTCCAGTCCAGCGGACTCGACCGCTGGATAGCGGGTGGGTTGTCCGGCCTACAGGGCGTCGATTTAGTCTGGGTTCTGCTCGCCGTCGCCGCGCTCGTCGTTTTCCTCACCGAAGTCACCTCGAACAGCGCGACGGCGTCGCTTTTTATCCCGGTGATGGTCTCTCTCGGGGCGTCGCTGGCTGCACCGTCGCTCGTGCTCATGGTGACCGTCGCGGTCGCCGCCTCGATGGCGTTTATGCTTCCGGTTGCGACGCCCCCGAACGCGATCGTCTTCGGAAGCGGCTATCTGTCCATCCCCAAGATGGTCCGCGTCGGTATCTGGCTGAACCTCCTCGGCATCCTGTTCGTGACCGCGATGGCGTACCTCTGGCTCCCGTTCGTGTGGGGTATCTGATATCTGTTGACTCGGCGTCACCGTCGCCGACCGGACAGAGCGGGTCCGTTACGAACCGGTGTCGGTTACCGAACGCTGGCGGCGAACAAGAGCCGAAACCCCTCGCCTGAGACGCTGTGAAACCGCGTTGTCGGAGACTCCGAGGTCGTCTGCGAGTTCGGTGAGCGTCACCTCCCGTGGCACCTCGAAGTAGCCCGCATCGAGGGCGGCGTACAGGGTCTCGCGCTGAACGTCGGTCAGCGGTCCCTCCTCGTCTACTGTTTCGTTGCTGCTGTACACCTCACCGACCGAGAGGTCGATTCCGTAGTCGAGACACCACGCGTGGAACTCGCTGAGTCGGTCGTGGTCGGGGAATCGGAGTTCGAGCGACCACGAGGTACCGTCGCTCACCGCCTCGACGAGGACCGCATCGGATTCGACGAGCCCCTCGACGAACTCCTCGGCATCCGAGGTCCAGCCGACGCGGATGAGCGTATCGCACCCGAACGTATCGATGACTTCGAACCCCTCGACGTCGGGGTCTTCACGGAGTGCCCGACTCGTGGCCTCGGTGTTTTGCTCCGCCACCCACAGATACGGCACGAGGCTCTCATCGAAGGCAGCGATGCGGTCCAACCTGACGGAGCTGCCGGAATGTTCGGCGAGCAGTCGTTCCAACACGAAATCAGATGCAGAAACGGAGACACTCACCCGGACGCTCATCGTTCACCCATCCCCTCCATCACCCTGTACGATAGGATTGCCCAATCAATAAAATTCTTATTGCCGATTCAGCGACCGGTTGCTCAGTCGGTGATAGTGACGCCACCGAAAGCGACGAACCCGGAGACGACGATGTCGACCTCCCGGTTCGGGTCGGCACTCCGCGGTCTGTCGTCCGTCGCGCCGCCCAGAATCGGGATGACGTCCAACCGGACGTTCCACTCCCGGGGGACGACGATGTCGACGCCGCCGAACAGCGCGACTGCGTTGATGCGGGCGGGTCGGTCACCGATTTCTGCATCCCGGAGGTCGAGTTCCGTCCCACCGAACACCGCCGTGAGGTCCGCCCCGGCGAACTGCTCGGAGGTACTGCGCCGCTCGGAGCCGCCGAACACTGCGAACGCCGAGACGCTGTCGTCGTCGACCTCACGTACCCCCGTTCGGTACTGGCCGAGCAGTATCGAGAGGCCGAATGCGATGACGAGGAGGGGCCAGTACACGACGAGTTCGTCCCACGTCGCGTATCCGAGGGCGAGGAGCTGCCACGCCGTCCCGATGCCGACGAGGACCACGGGACCGACGAGGTTCCGGAACCGGCTTCCAACTAGTGCCCACAGCCCGACGACCACGAGGAGCGACGGGGCGTACCGAAGCAGGTCACCGGTTTCGAAGACACCGGTCGTATCGAGCAGTACGAGGATGCCGACGAGGACGACGAGGATGCCGAAGAGCAGTTGGCTCGTCGGGAGCCGCCGGGAGGGAGACGTTTCGGTTGCCATACGAAGAAAACGGCGCGAAACAATATAACACCGGTCGGTTAGTCTCGGAATCCAAGAACGACCGGTCGCTTCGGCCGCAGCTCTCGCGCTACTGGTCGTGTCGCTCGACACTGTCTTCGACTCTCGCGGCCATCTCATCGCGGGAAATCCGTCCCTCTAGGTACTCCTCTATCCACTCGGATTTCATCTGCCACGTCGCGACGAGCGTCCCATCGACGACGACGCGGGCGTCGAGTCGCTCGACGGCCCATCCGCTCTCGCCGTACACGCGGTCGAAGAACGCTCTCGCGGCGGCGTCGATGCTGTTCCTGACGCTCTCCTCGGTCGGTTCGGCGGGTTCGTACTCGAGGTTGACGTGAGATTCGTCGTCGACGGCGAGTTCGCGGACGGTGATTCCGTTCTCCGTCAGGGCCTCCCTGAACGCTTCCCGTCTGATGTCGCTGCTCTCGCTGTCGGGCGTTGCCGTCGTGTCATCGCGTCCGCTACAGCCTGCGAGGAAGGCACTGCTCGCTAGGGTCAGGCCGGCGAGATACTGGCGACGGCGCATACCCGGGCACTCGCCGTCACGCTTTCGTAAGCGTTGTGCCTCTCATTGACGGGTCCTACCGCCGTCACTAGACGGCACGCTCTTGGCCGTCGCTCCCGGAACTGGGCGTATGTACTCGAAAGTGCGTTCGCTTCTCGGTCGGTCCCTGCCAGTCGTCGGCACGCTGTATCTCGTCTACCTCGCCCTCCAGCCGCCGCCGGCACGCTACATGGGAATCGCGTGTCTGGCCATCGTCACGCCGTTTCTCGTCGGCTGGGTGGCCGGAAACGTCTTCGACGTTGGGCCGTGGAGCTAGGGTTTGTGCGTGAAGATGAACGCCTGTCCGTCCTCGACGCCGACACAGAGGTCGAGCTGTTTCGAGAGGTTGAGACTCGTGGGGTTCTGCTTGCAGACGACGAGGTCGTCGAAGGGCTCCTCGCAGGCTGGGCAGGCGACGGCGACCGTGTTCTGGTAGGACTTGATTGCGGGGTTCTCTTCTCGGGGCGTCAGCGACGCGAGGAGTTCGTCTGTATCGATGTCCATACGTGGACAAACGGCGGGTTCCTATTCAATCTCGCGGGAGCTACGGCTTCGGAAACACAATTGAATTGACAAAACGGGAATGCCTCAGTCGTCGTCTTCTATGCCGCGGTCCCAGACGTTCGACACCGACTCACCGGTCGGCGGTGTGTGGTCGACTTCTTTGAGGGTTGCTTTCTCTGTCATCGTGGCACGTTGTAGCACATCCGACGTACTTAACGGTTGATTGGAATCTCGTTTAATACATTATACCATATTAATATTTCTGTTATTCCTGCAGAATGGCGAATTAGAACACATATGGTTGGTGATAGGGGCATAACTACTCTAAAATTGGCCGGACAACGCAGTACGTGTGCAACTGTCGATTATCGAATTCGGGTACTACAGCGTATTCGAAGCTCGATACGACGCTTCGAACACGCGCTCTGAAACGGCCACGTCGCTTATTGTCGTGTAACACGCGAAGGGGTGTATGGACAGTCCACCGTCCCGTGTGGGCGACCGAGCGCAGTCGTCGCCCATCGGCATCGTGCTCATCCTCGGGATTACGCTCACGGGTGCGGTCGGACTCGCGGTTTTCGGTGGTGCCGCACTCGACGACGCCCAACAGGACTCCCGGGTCGGACAGGCCGAACAGTCGATGACGCAGTTCGACTCTCAGGCCGCCCAAGTCGCCTTGGGTGAATCCGACTCCCAGCGGGTACAGTTCGGGTCCAACAGCGGCCAGTACTCCGTCGACGAAGACGCCGGAAACGTCCGGCTGATTCACAAGAACTGGAACGAGAGCAATACAACTGACCACGAGTACGAAATCTACAACGCGTCGCTCGGTTCTGTTGTCTACGAATCCGGCGACAGCGAACTCGCCTATCAGGGTGGCGGCGTCTGGCGGACCGACGACGACGGCGACGCACGACTCGTCTCCCCGCCGGAGTTCCACTATCGACGTGCGACGCTGACGTTCCCCATCGTCCGCGTTTCCGGCGATGACAGTGTCAGCGGCTCCGCGAGCGGCCGAATCTCCCGCGTGAAAACCGCAGACCGGATATTCGCCAATCAAAGTGAGACCTACCCCGACGGCAGCACGAAACTCCTGAACCCGGTCCAGAACGGGAACATGACTGTCGAAATAACGAGTCGGTACTGTGAGGGCTGGCGGGATTACTTCGAGGAGCGGACCGACGGTACGGTTTCCGACTGCGACAGCGACGGAACCGTCACCGCACAACTCGTCACGCTCGGGACGCAGGGTGCGTTCAACGTGCTTGACGGCCAAGAGCTGAACATCCGCGGCATGGAGAGCGGTCACTCGCTGGACGAACTTGAGATTACGTTCGTGGACTCCAGCGGGCAGAGCTCCGACTTCAACAACTTCGGGTGGTCGATGTACGGCGAGGACGACAACGGTACCGAAATCGAAATGTACGTCGAAAACAACGGGGGCGGTAATCTCGACTGTGATGCTGGTGAAACTTGGAACACGACAGTCGTCTTCTACTACAGCCCTAACAGCGGTGATGACTATCACACATGGGTCAACGACGAGAACAACGGGGATGGCAATTTCCAAATCGCCTGTAATGGTGACGACGAGCCGGAACTCACCGTCGACTTCACCAGTGGAAGTACCAACCTCACGTACAAGGATTATCGTGACTTGAATATAAAAAATGACCTTCAGGCAGACCCTGATACCGACGGATTTAACGACACTGTCTCGTTTAGCGAACATTCCGACGACAACGCGAGTATCACGTATCCGGACGACCGGGATCAAGAACCGGCGGAATTACCGGTCAACCACTACTTCGCGATGGCCGATGACTTGGACATGGAAGTCTGGGAGCAAAACAACGCTAATATAGGCGACGACTCACAGGGCCTCATCCAATACGAGGGCAACGGTGAAGTCGTCACGTTCCTCCACGTCACCGACAACCAGATTCGGGTCGAACTCGACTGACGCCGTCAGGTCAACTCCACGTCGATGCGGACCCGTGAGACCGCCAGCGAGTCGACAGTGAACCCATAACAGACGACTCGGTCGGTCGTCGCGTCGACGTTGGTCGTCTCACAGTAGTCGCTCGAAGTACCCGTTGTGGCCTCGATTTCCCGCTCGAAGTACGACTCCCACACCGGCGCCCGCTCGGGATTGGTCCGCATCCGTATCGTCACGTTCGTCGCGGGGCTTTGAGTGGTTAACAGCCGGCTGCTCTGTTTTTCGCCCCGAACGAGCGTCGTCGTCGACCCACCAACTCCTTGACCGCTCCCCCGTGCCGAAATGTATCGAACGACGGTTCGGTTGTCGGCAAAGAGGAAATCCGGCTCACGAATCATCACCGCGTTCCCGTCGTCGACTCGTATCACGGCACCCAACTCGTAGACGATTTGGCTGCCAGTCCCCGAATCGTACCGAATCGCGACTGGGTTCGCCCCCGCAGCGGTGTCGATTCCCGACGCGTTAATCGTGGTCAGTCGGTTCGATGTCGTCGACAGCGAGGCCTCCGAGAGCTTGATTTCGGTCGCCCGGTTCGGCGCGTCACCGCTGGCGAGCTGTTCGAAGTTGTTCGCCATCACGTCGAAGGCCCGCTCGGCGTTGTTGACGCGCTCGGCGTCACGCGTGGCGTCCAACCCACCGAACCCGCCGGCGTAGACGATGGTAACCGTCCCGATGACGAGCGTGAACACGAGGACGAACCCGACGACCTCGCTGACCGCCCGCTCGTCGCTACTCATTCGACACCTCCAGTTCATCGTCGGCCGAGTCGTAGCTGACGACCACCTCGCCACCCCCGACGCCGTTCGTCGCGAGGTCGGTCATCGAGGCGATGCCGACCGTGACCGTGACGTCCGGTCTGGCCGTCGACAGTTCGAGGTAGTACTCGGTTGGCCCACTGCCGTCGTCCTTGACGGTTATCGTGTACGACGATCCGACGATTCTGTCCGGAAGGTCACGTCGAATGGCAACGTCTTCGGCGCCGTTCGTTCGTGCGAGTCGGTCGGCGGCCGAGATGTCCGCCGACAGCTGTTGTCCGATTACCTGCAGCTGGTTTTCCGTCGTCTGTTGGCGCTGGTCGTCGACGTAGCCGGTCGCGGCGACCAACAGCCCGACGATGAGAATCGTCGTGATGCCGAGCGTCAACACGTAGCTGAACACCGGCGACACCGCACGGTCCCCCCCGGTCATTTTACCACGCTCCATTCAGCCTCGATTTCGTCGCTCCCGTGGACGACGCCGTCACTTCGGAACTCGGCGTCGACGGTCACCGCGTGGATGATGCTGCGCGCGCGCGGATTCGTAGCCGTACCCGGCCCGTAGTAGGGCGTCCGGTCGGCGCGCGTGTCGACGACGAGTTCGTAGGTTCCTCGCGCACGGTCAGTCTCTCCCAACAGTCCAAGTCCGGTCGCGCTCGTCCGAGCGTTCCGGT
This sequence comes from Natronomonas gomsonensis, assembly GCF_013391635.1. Taxonomy (GTDB): domain Archaea; phylum Halobacteriota; class Halobacteria; order Halobacteriales; family Haloarculaceae; genus Natronomonas; species Natronomonas gomsonensis_A. Next base: position 70,754 of record NZ_JACAWU010000002.1, read on the forward strand.
AGTGGATGTGGTGGTCCGTACCGACGACGCTCGTGTTGTAGAAGCCGAGTTCGGGACAGTTGGTGGCGTCGGTGCCGAATCGCGGCTCACGGAAATCGATGGTCGCACTCGACCCGGTCGCACCCGCGACACAGGAGTCAGAGACGAGCGCGCTCAGGTTCGACAGGGCACCGATGTCGTCGCCGGGGTCGACGACGTAGAGGTACACTTCACCGGCAGTGCCGTCCCGGAACATGTACACCTCCCACGTTCCGCTGGGCGTCTCGACTGAGACGTGAAACGCGTTGTCGCTGACGGCAGCGAGGGGGTCGGAAAGCGTATCGAAGTCGGTGATATTGAGTAGACTCGCCCGGTCGATATCGAGGACGAACGGGCCGGCCTCGGTAGTGTCTTCGACGAGCGTCCAGTTCGCATCGCCGGCGAGGCTCCCACCCGCCGTGAGGTTCCGGGAGGCGTTCGTCTGCCGAATCTGTGTCCCCTCCGTCGTCGAGTTCAGTTCGGTCGACACGAGTCGACCCGTCCGGAGTTTCTCGGCGCGCTGTGAGTCGGCCCACAGCGTCAAGCCATCGACGAAGGCGTCGCGCACCACACCGTAGTCGTCGGTCGTCGCGTTTCGGTTCGCCGTGTCGATAAGCGATTGAACGTCTCCCTCGGTGACGTGACGCTGTTCGAGCGCCTCCCGCGGTTCGTCACTGGACTCCCGCGTCGAGAGGTTCTCGGTGTAGATGGCTCCGTTGACCACGAGCGCGAGTCCGATGAGGATGACGGCGATGAGGAGTCCGGTGACCAAGATGAGTTGGCCTCGCTGCCCTACATCCGCCATACGACCACCTCGACGCGGACGACGTTGTACACCGACCCGCTGTTTCCGGTGTCCTCGGGGATGAAATCGCTGTAGTTTCCGGCGTTCTTGACGGTAGTTGACTCGTGGCCGGGCGCGGTCAGGTTGTCGTCGTCGAACAGGACCACCGTCCGACTCGCGCTGACCGCGTTGTCGCTCGGTTCTCCACGGTACACCATCGGGACCGCATCGTTCCCGTCGCCCGGATACAGGAGGACGTTCACCGCGAGCCCCCGGCCACCGAACGACCGGTCGGTGATGTTGCCGAACTCGTTGGGAGGTTCGCCGTTGGTGTAGTAGATTCGCCGCTCGGCCTCGTCGAATTCGGCGGCGGTTTCGTTCCAGTACAGGACAGCGTCCTTCAGCACGCCTGCTTCCTCCGCGGCAGTGAGCACGCCCGCCGCGGAGGCGCGCTGTTGGTTCTCGATGTGTTGATTCGAGGTACTCGCCGACAGCGGCGTCACCGCCGTCACCTGCAGGGCGAACACGAGACTCGTCACTATCAACACGGCGGCGATGACCGACTCCAAGGTGTAGGCTTGCCCACGCATGTTACCACACGCTCACCCGGAGCGTTACGTCACACGACTGTACGTCGGCGCCGAACGAACAGCCCGGGACAGTCATCACGCGGCGGGCGACGGTAATCGAGTCCGTGTCGGGTGGTTCCTCGCCGATTTGATACTTGCTGTCGGATTCGCAGGTACCGGACTCTTCGTGGATGATGTCACCGTTGGAGTCGACACACACCACCCGATAACGGTCGCTGCCGGTCTTCTCGGGGTCGACGTGTAGCAACTCGATTCGGAGGTCGAGCCGGTCGCTGAGCCCCACCCGTTCGTTGAGGCCCGTCCCGTTGTACCCACAGCCGGCGGGAATGTCGGTGTAGTCCTGTTGCCCCTCGTCGAAGAACACCGTCGCACAGGTCTGGTTGACGACGAACGGTTCATCCGGGTTCCCCAACGCCCCCTCCGAGAGGTGACTCGCGACCCGGTCGGAGGCGACGCTTTGGTCCTGGTCGCCGTCGACGAACGGCGCTGTCAGCGAGGGGATGAACGTGAACACGAACGACACCGCGAGCAGGAAGATTCCCATCGCGATGGCGAAATCGAGCGTCGTCTGTGCGCGGGTTCGTGATGCCATTCTATTACACCATCATGAACACGATGAGCGCGAGCGTCGGCAACACGACGACGTACTTCAGTCCCGCCATGAGGCTCACGTCGCGGATGTAGCCGGCGATGAATCCCGAGATGATACCCTGCAGTGTGACCGCATGGAAGAACAACATGGTCAGCATCTCGATGTCGAGGCCGCCGCCGAACTGTCCACCCCCGCCGCCTCCGCCGCTTTCGGCCTCGGAGGCCTGCTGGGTCAGTCCCGCCATCGTATCGAGGAACTCGACTTTCAGCAGGGCCATCACACCGAGCAGCGTGACGTAGGTCATGATGATGATGACCATCTGCATTCGCGTCTGCGACTTGCGGTTGCGCTCGATGTCGTCTTGGTTCTCGGAGGCCTGTGCGGCCGTCGAAAGCACCTGCGTAATCTGACTTGATGCCTCCTGAGCCTTCGAGATGAGCTTCACGGTCCGAGCCATCCGCGGGATGTGGTACTTGTTGTTGAACTCCCGGAGGGCCGTCTTGAGACTCGTCCCGTAGTTCACCTTCGCGTGCATCGTTCGGAACTCCTCGGCGAGCCGCCCCGAGGAGGTGTCGGCGACGATCTTCAGCGACTCCAGCAGCGTCATCCCGGTGTCGTTCGCGCTCGATAGCTTCCGGAGGTTATCCGAGAGGTTCTTCGTAATCGAGTTCCGGGAACGGACGTTCCACTCGTGGAAGATCGTCAGCGGAATGAAGTTGACGTACAGCGGGAGATATATCAGGAAGAACGTCCCCCTGACGGGCGAACTCACGAGTCCATCGGACGTCGTCGGTGCGAAGCCCGCCATGATGCTAAAGGCGAGCAGCACCAAGGACGCGGGGAACGTAATCGCAAGCACTGCAAGCGGGTAATCCCGGAAGAACAGGTGGGGCTGTTTCAGCAGGTTCAGCGTGACGTAGGTCCCCTCCTTGGATTTGATTCGGTCGAAGATGCCGTAGCGGCCGGCGTAGCTCTCGGCGATACCGAGGTCGAACATCTTCTCGGATTCGTCGACGATTTCGCCGTCCTCGACCGAGAGGTAGCCGTCGCCGACCTCGTCTTGGACAACCGTCGAGACGAGAACGAGAAAGCCCACGCCGATGAGCGGAATCAGCCCGTAGACGGTGCCGTACAGCAGCATATCCTGAGCCTCCCCGAGCATCGACATGATGACGAGGATGATGATGAGGAGCAGGGGGAACAACGACAGCGTCATGTACATCTCGCCGAAGAGTTCCAGCGTCTCCAGAACCATCTGCTGTTCCTGCTTGGAGGTCCGCATGTGCTTTTCTTTCTGGTCTTCGAGGAACTTCTCCATGTCACCGCCCGAATTGATGATAGAGAGCATGTCCGTCAGGAACTGGCTCAACTCGTCCGAGGGCGTCTGTAGCGCCTGGTTCCTGACTGCCGTCCGGTAGTCGGTGTCGAAGTACTCCGTCTCGAGGACGATGGACTGGAACTCCTTTGCCACCTCGCCGTAGGTGTCGTCGGCTTTCGCCATCGCCTGGAGGATTTCGAGTTGGTTGAGGCCGCCGACCGACAGTGCGTACATGAACGACACCGAATCGGACAGCAGGACGTTGATTTCGCGTTTCCGGGCGTCGGAGTCGAGGTACGGTTTGGCGACCATCCCGCCGAAGGCCGACCCGAACCCGATGGAGCCGAAGAACAGCCCCGAGATGATGACGATGAACGGTATTTTCAGGGAGTTGACGATGGAGAGATACGGCTCGGGCATCGGCAACGCGAGGAAGGTGGGCGGCTCGGTGATGACGAACGTGACGAGTCCGTAGCCGAGCAGCGTCCCGACGACCCACAGCAGGAATCCGGTGATGACGCCCAACGCGAGCGACTTCGAGAGGTATATTTCGACGGTTTCCGGGATACGTGCCTCTGCCAGTTTCGTCTCGAGGTTCGCGACGAAGTCGCTGTCGTCGTCGAACAGCCGCTGGTAGAGCGGGTAAAACAGGTCCGCGAGGATGTCCGTCCCGCCAGAGGAGGCCCCGCCCGCCGACTGGAGGCTCATCGGTCGGCTCCGTCCTCCTCCCCGCCGTCCGGCGCCGCCTCTCCGTCGCCGGTCGACTCCTCGGTCCCTCCGGCCGCGTCGAAGGAGAACCCGCCGGTGCTGAAGTCCTCGCCGTCGTCATCGTCGTCCGGCGGCTCGATGTCGTCCGCCTCCTCGATTTCGAGTACGCCGGCGATGCCCTCCTCGACTTCCTTGCCGCGGTAGCTATCCAGGAGGTCCGTCGCCTCGTCGAGAATCTCCTGACAGTGTTCGTGCATGTCCTCGCCGGCGGAGGGACGTGGCACCATCGCCTCCTTGTCGGGGTCGATGTCGATTTCGACCGACTCCATCTCCCGGAGGTCCTCCAGGGAGCGTTCGAGGTCGTCGTTGGCGATGATGGTGAGGATGCTCTCGGGGTCGTTGATGAACGCCTGCAGCGTCGCGGCGACCTGCGTGTAGGTGTTCAGTCCCTCGTCGATGAGGTACGCGAGGACGATTTTCCGCATGAAGATCTCCTCGTCGACTTCCTCGCGGGACCACCCGCGGTCGAACATGATTTCGTCCAGGGTGTTCGACTCGCCCATCTGGAGGAACTCGTCGCTTTCGGCCTGCCACTGGTAGACGTCCTGAACGTTGATTTCGTCGTTTTCGGGGTCGTAGTGGTTAATTTCGGTCAGCGACTTGTTCCGGCGGACCTTGTTGCCCTGCACCCGCGTCGAGGTCTGAATCGAGACGAGGTCCAGCGCCGTGAACATCGTCTTCGAGACGTTGATGGGGTCGGTGGTGAAGCGCTTGATGACCTCGCCGACGGAGTCGGCGTGGAACGTCGTCAGCGTGGTGTGACCGGTCGACATGACCTGGAACAGCGTCCGACCCTCCTCGCCCCGAATCTCACCCATGACGATGTACTCGGGTCGCTGTCGGAGTGCGGCCTCCAGCAGGTCGAACTCGTCGACGTCGCCTTTGTCGCCGTCGGAGAAGGAGGGTCGGGTGACGCTCGCAATCCAGTTCCGCTGGGGGAGTTCGACCTCCCGGGTGTCCTCGATGGAGACGATTTTCGCCTTCGAGGGGATAAAAAGCGACACCGCGTTCAGCGAGGTGGTCTTCCCGGATGCAGTACCCCCGGCGAAGATGAGCGACTTGTGGTTCTCGATACAGAGCCACAGGAAGGCCATCTCCTCCAGCGAGAAGGTGTTCCAATTGATGAGGTCGACGGGCGTAAAGGGCACGTCCTTGAACTGCCGGATGGTGTAGTTCGTTCCGTGGTCGGACACCTCCCGGCCGAGGGTCAACTGCGAGCGTGACCCGTCCGGCAGCGTCGCGTCGACCTGCGGGCTTCGCTTCGAAATCCCCTTCCCGGAGCGTTGGGCCATCTTCACGACGAAGTCGTCGAGTTCCTCCTCGCCGTGGTAGATGTTCGAGATAATCTGCTCGTAGTCTGAGTGATACACGAAGACAGGGGAGTTGTAGCCGTCACAGGAGATGTCCTCGATGTTGATGTCGTGTTTGATGCCGTCGATGCGCTCGAAGCCGATGAAGTCCCGCTTCAGGAGGTACAGTAGCTTCTCGATTTGGTACTCCGTCAGGGTGCTTGCGTCCTCCTCGATGATGGCGGGTTCCGGTCGGGCCTCGACGCCCTGCAGTTGTGTCGCCTCCGAGTCCCGCTCGCGCTCTTCGTCGTCGAGTCCGAGTATTCCTTTGACGCTATCGACGAAGGATTCGTCGTCGGGGGCCGCACCATCGTCGTAGAGGTCGTATCGGTCGAGGAGGGCGTGGGTCTCCCGTTCGATGACGCTGGCGCGGGCGTCTTCGTCGCCCTCGACGACGACGTCGTCGCTGGAGTACTTGATTGCGGTTTTCAGTTTCCCGGAGAGGAACTCCCGGAGGTCGGACTCGATGGGGGTGAGATGCGGCTCGATGACGTAGTACTTCTTTTCGTTTTCCTTCTCGGAGTGGAAGATGATGACGAAGGCGTACGGTTTGTTCACCCAGTAGCGGTCGACCTCCCGGAAGTGGTGTTTCTTCTCCTGTGGGACGGCCTTCTCGAGGTCGTAGCGGTTGACGACGGTGGTGTTACCGTCGGCGTCGGCGAAGAAGGCGTCCTCGTCGAGTTCGGGGTTGACGCGGACGGTCCGCTCGTTTGCGATGTCGGTGAGTTGGGTGGAACCGAGGCCGGCAGCGCCGACGATTTCGCTCGTGTCCTCGGGGTCGAAGCCGAGGTACTCCGAGGGGTCGAACTCCTCGTCGGCGGGGGCGTTGCCCTGCTCGTCGTAAAAATACTCCTCCTTGAAATCCTCCCAGTCGTACTCACCGACGACTGCGGGGTCGGATTCTTCGGGTTCGGACGCCGAATCGGCCTCCGCCTCCAACTCCGCCGACTCCGCGTCGGTGGCGTCGACGGCCGGTCCCCCGGTACCGGCCTCTCCGCCGTCAGCGTCATCGATAGCCATTACCACACCCCTTTGCTGCCCCTTTGAAAAAGGTTTCCGGCCCCCTCAATGCCTGATTCGCGTGCGTGGGCGTGAACCCGCCGCGGCGGCCGGCCCAGAAGGTACGTTCGCCTTACTCGGCGGCTTCGGACGGTAGGAAGTCCCTACGAGACGAACCGCTCGAGTCGGTCCATCGCTTCTTTCAGTTCGTCGAGACCGGTCGCGTACGACGCCCGGAGGTGTCCGTCGGCGCCCGCGCCGAAGGCGTTCCCCGGAACCATCGCGACCTGTTCGGCCTCCAGGAGTTCCTCGGCGAACTGTTCGGCGTCCTCGCCAGGGCACTCCGGGAAGACGTAGAACGCACCGGTCGCCTCGAAGCAGTCGATGCCCATCTCCTCGAACCGAGAGAGGACGAAGTTCCGACGACGGTTGTACTGGGCGCACATCTCCTCGACGTCTTCCCGGCAGTTCCGGAGTGCCTCGATGGCGGCGTACTGGGCGGTCGTCGGCGCCGATAGCATCGTGTACTGGTGGATGCGGTTCATCGCGGCGATGACCTCGCTCGGCCCCATCGCATAGCCCAGTCGGAGCCCGGTCATCGCGTAGGCCTTCGAGAACCCGTTGAACACGACGGTTCGCTCGCGCATCCCGTCGAACTCCGCGATGGAGACGTGCTCGCCCTCGTAGGTGAGGTCGGCGTAGATTTCATCGGAGAGGACGGCCACGTCGTTCTCCCGGCAGAACTGCGCGATTTCGGCCAACTCCTCGCGGTTCATCGTCGCGCCGGTCGGGTTGTTCGGGAAGCAGTAGACGAGTAACTCTGCCTCGGCGGCGCCGGCCTCGTACAGTACCTCGGGGGTGAGTTTGAACTCGTCTTCGACGCGGGTCGGTACGTCGATTACCTCCCCGCCGGCGAAGGTGACGCCCGGTTTGTAGGAGACGTAACAGGGTTGGGCGACGGCGACGCTGTCGCCGGGGTTGACGAGCGCCCGGAACGCGATGTCCAGCGCCTCGCTGGCCCCCGCGGTGACGAGGATTTCGTCGTCGGGGTCGTATTCGAGGTTCCAGCGGCGGGCGTCGCGGGCGATTTCCTCCCGGAGTTCCCGCATCCCGCGGTTTGCGGTGTAGGAGGTCTGGCCGCGTTCCAGCGAGGTGATGGCGGCTTCGCGGGCACCCCACGGCGCCGAGAAGTCGGGTTCGCCCACGCCCAGCGAGATGACGTCGTCCATCTCCTCGGCGAGTTCGAAGAACCGGCGGATGCCGGAGGGCGGCACTTCGGCGACGCGGTCGGAGGGTCCCAGCGTCATGGCGTGACCGACAGGCGGTCGTCGTCACCGCCGTCGTCGAAGCGGTGGCCGCTCTGTTTGTAGGTTTCCATGATGTAGTGAGTGACCGTCTGGGTGATTTCGGGCAGTGGCGCGACCTTGTCGCTGATGAATCGCGACACTTCACGCATGTTGTCGCCCTCGACTTCCAGCGCGAAGTCGTAATCACCCGAGACGAGTCGAAGGCCCTGTACCTCGGGGAAGCCGGCGAGTCGTTCGGCCACGTCCCGATAGCTCGTTTCGCGGTCCAGCGTGACGTTCAACTCGACGTGGGCCTGCACCCGCTGGTCGTCGATTTCGTCCCAGTCGACGACGGCGGTGTAGCCCTGGATGACCCCCTCGGCCTCTAGCTCGTCGATGGTCGCCTCGACCTCGGCCTCGGTACGGCCCGTCAGGCGTGCGAGGTCCCCCGTGGAGTAGCGGGCGTTCTCACACAGCAACTCGAGGAGTTCGTCGGGTTGGTCCATACGGAATACGACGCTACTGCGAACTAAAACGTTGCGAGGCATCGCTACGCCGTCCCACGCCGACGGCGCTCTTAATATCACGAACGATAATGTGGTCTGGCATATAAGGTCATGCCTTGGTATATTATCTCTCGATACTATTATTATCCCTAAGACCATCCGAACGAGTATGAGTCAGCACGCGGTTCGAACGGCGATGGCGCTGTATCAGAACGGCACACTGGACCTGGACACGGCGGCCCGACAGGCCGGCGTCTCCCCGGAGCGTCTCTGCCGTGCTGTCGAGCGTTTCGGCGGTGTCAGCGCCACCCCGTGTGCCGACACCGACCCCGAACCGGTCGCCGTTCGCGCCGACTGACGGAAACCCCAACCGGCTTCATACCCCGCCCGCCAACGGTCGGGCGTGTCGCGTAGCCACGCACCGCTCGTCGTCGGTCTCGTCTCCGGCTCCCACGTCGTCAACCACGCCTACCTGCTGCTTTTCCCGCCCGCATTCACGCTTTTAGGCGCCGACCTCGATGCCTCGCTCGGAGAGCTCGGAGTCGCCGTCGGCGTCGTCAGTCTTGTCGTCACCGCCGGCCAACTGCCGCTCGGCTACGTCTCCGACAGCTACAGTCACGCCGCAGTCCTCCTCGGTTCCCTCTCGGTCGGTACCCTCGGCTGTGCGATGGCCGCCGCAGCGCCGACCTACGAGTGGCTGCTCGTCGCCGCCGCCGTGATGGGTGTCGGCATCGCCGGCCACCACCCCGCACACTACCCGCTCCTCTCGGCGGCCGTCCCCGACGCCTACCGCTCGCGTGCCTACAGTGCTCACGGGTTCACCGGTGCCATCGGTCTCGCCGTCCCCTTCGCCGTCGTTCCGGCGAGCGTCGCCCTGGGATACGGTTGGCGGAGCGCCTTCGCCGCAATCGCCGTCCTCGGCGCCGTCTACACGGGGGTAGCCGCCGTCGCCGTTCGACGCGTTCCGACCTCGATTGCCCGCGCCGGTGCCCTCGCGAAGGACGACTCAGCCCCCGAATCGCTCGCCGGGCCGCCGTCGCTTTTCGGTCGACTCCGTTCGGCCGGCGGCCGCCTGCTCGCCTACGGCCGAACCATCGCTGGCTCTCCGATTATTCTGGTGTTGACGACGCTGTGGTTCGTCAACAGCGTCGCCGCGTGGGGGATTCGAACCTACGCCGCGACGCTTCTGGATTCGGGCTACGGACTCCCGTCGGAACCCGCGAACCTGGCCGCCAGCGCCATGCTCGTCGTCGGCGCGGTCGTCCTCCTCGGCGGCGGGTACGTCGCCGACCGAACGGGACCGCTGCCGCTCCTATACGCCGGCTACGGCTCGCTCGTCGTCCTCGCTGCCGTGTTGTCTTCGGTGGCCGTCCCGGTCGTCGCGGCGGTCGGCCTCGTGTTGGTGCTCGCGGCGACCATCGACCTCTCGCGGCCCGCCCGCTCGACGCTCACCGACCTCGCCTCCGAGCGCGGCGACGTGGGCAAGAACTTCGCGCTCATGACGGTCGGTATCTCCGGCGGCGGCGCGGTCGCCCCACCCATCTTCGGCTACTTCATCGAAGCGTCCGGGGTCGGCGTCGCCTTCCTCGGCGTCGCCGCCACGGCCGCCGTCGCGCTGGGGCTGTCGGTTCTGCTTGCCACACTCGTCGAGTGACGCCACCGAACCCGACAGCACTTTCCACGCCTCGCTTCGAGTGGCCCCATGCAGTACCTCTGGTATGCACTCCTCGCGCTCGCCGCCTACACACTCGTCGCGCCGCTGACGAAACTCGCCACGCAGGAACTCCCCTCTGATACGGTCGCCTTCGTCACCAACGGCATCCTCGTCCTCGTCGCCCTCGGCGTTATGGTCGCTACCGACAAGCCGCTGGTCTCGGCGCTCACCCACGAACACGCGCCGTACATGTACGCCGCCGGCGGTTGCCTGGCGGTCGGCATCCTCGCCTACTACCGGGCGCTGGCGGCCGGCCCCGTCAGCGTGGTCGTCCCCATCTTCGGCCTCTTTCTCGTCGCCAGTTCGGTTCTCGGCGTCGTCTTCCTCGAGGAGACGCTGACGCTCCGGAAGGGCGTCGGCATCCTGCTTGCGGTCGTCGCCGTCTTTTTGACGACCTTCGAGGGGTAGGGATGCGTTTAGGACCGTGGCGGCCCAACTACGAGTATGGTCGCACTGGAATCCGAATCGGACGTACTGGACCACGGGGATTTGGCCCCGGAGTTCGAACTGGAGGGAACCGACGGCGAGACGTACACGCTCGGTGACTTCGACGACCACGACGCCCTACTGGTCGTGTTCACCTGCAATCACTGTCCCTACGCGAAGGCGAAGTACGGCGCGATGAACGATATTGCCGCGGATTACGAGGACGTTGCCGTCGTCGGCATCAACCCCAACGACGCCGAGGAATACCCCGAAGACTCCTTCGAGAAGATGGTCGAATACGTCGAGCGCGGCGACATCGACATCACCGCCTACCTCCGGGACGACACACAGGAAGTCGCCGAAGCCTACGGCGCGGTGTGTACGCCGGACCCCTTCCTGTTCCGCAACGACAACGACGACTTCCGACTCGTCTATCACGGTCGGTTCGACGACGCGACGAACCCCGACGATGAGCCTTCCGGCAGACCCGGCTACGAGATTCGCGGTGCAATCGAGAGCGTCCTCGCTGGGGAAGTGCCCGAAGACGAGGAATACCCCTCCCGGGGTTGCTCCATCAAGTGGCGTGACTGACGTGACGGATCGGCCGGCCGTCGACGCCGACCGACTGTGGGCCGACCTCGAAGCGAACGGTGCCTTCGGTGCGGTCGTCGAAGAGCCGCCGGAGCGGTGGGGCCGAACCGTCCGGTGTGGCACCGAATCGAACCGAGAGGCGCGTGAGCACCTCCTCGAACGGATGGCGGCGGCCGGACTCGACGTACGCGTCGACGCGGTCGGCAACGTCGCCGGCCGGTGGACCCCCGAGAGTGCCGACCCCGAGGCTGCGCCTATCGCCGCCGGAAGTCACCTCGATTCGGTCCCGGAGGGCGGCATCTTCGACGGCCCCCTCGGCGTCTACGCGGCGCTGGAAGCCGTCCGAGCGATGCAAGACGCAGGCCTCGACCCCAACCGGCCAATCGAAGTCGTCTCGTTCACCGAGGAGGAGGGCGGCCGGTTCGCCGACGGGTTGCTCGGCTCGTCGGTCGCCGTCGCCGCCCGAGGCGTCGACGAGGCGCTCGCACTCGAAGCCGACGACGGAACGACCCTCGCTGCGGCGCTGGAGGATATCGGCTTCCGCGGCGAGGGGTGCCTCGCCGCCGCCGAGTGGGACGCGTGGCTCGAACTCCACGTCGAACAGCACACCGAACTCGAAGCGGCCGGCGTCCCCGCGGGCGTCGTCACGGACATCACCGGCATCACCCACTGTGAGGTGACCATCGAGGGAGCGGCCGACCACGCGGGGTCGACGCCGATGGGTCAGCGAACGGATGCACTGGCGGCCGCGAGCGAGTTCGTCCTCGAAGTCGAGCGGGCCGCAGAAGCCCGGGCCGAAACCGACCCTGCCGCCGTCGGAACCGTCGGCAGTCTCGACGTGGCTCCGAACGCGACGAATGTCGTTCCCGGGCGAATCGAGGCGGGCCTCGACGTTCGAAGCACCGACTACGAGTCGATGGAACACCTCGTCGGCGTCGCCCGCGAAGAACTGGGCCGCCTCGAGGCCGACCGCGGCGTCGACACCGCCCTCGAACGGCCGTTCGACCTCGAACCGACGCCGATGGCCGAGCGATGTCGGACAGCGTTGCACGAGGCGGGCGAGGCCGCCGGAATCGAGACGCTGTCGCTTCACTCCGGGGCCGCCCACGACTCGATGTACGTCGCGGGCGTCACCGACGCTGGGCTACTGTTCGCGCCGTCACGGAACGGCATCTCGCACAACCCCCGAGAGTGGACGAGCAAGGCCGACTGTGCTGACGCGACGCGCGTTCTCGCTGGGGCGCTCGCCGAGTTGGCGGGCGTCTAATCAGAGCGTCTCGAACACCGTCTCGACGGCCCGTCGCTGGTGTTCGATGGAGAGACTCGGCGGGACGCTCCCGCCCCGGTGGGCGTTGTTTTCGCGGGCTTTGTCGGCCGCCATCGGCGGCGTGTACGGCAGGTGGAGGAACCCCGCCGGGGCGTCGCTGTCGCGGGCGTCGAGCGCCCCGAGCGTCGTGTAGGTGAGGTGATTGCAGAGATGCGTCCCCGCGGTGTTCGAGAGGCGCGCGGGGATGTCCTCGTCGAGGAGCGCCTCGACGCAGTCGCCGACCGGAAGCGTCGCAAACCGGGCGTCGGGACCGTCGGGGTCGATACGCTCGTTTTCGGGGTCGGCGTCGTCGTTGTCCGGGACCGTCACCGCGTCGTCGACGTTGACGGCGACCCGTTCGAGACAGACGCCGTTGCGGCCGCCGGCGAGGCCACTCATGACGACTGCGTCGGGGTCGTGTTCGTCGAGCAACGCGGCCATCTCGTCGGCGGCGTCGGCGAAGACGACGGGCAGCACCTCGCCGACGACTTCGTGGCCCGCGACGCGGCGACCGTCGAAGGTCTCCGCGAGGGTCGCACTCGGATTGGTGTCGTGGTCGCCGAACGGTTCGTAGCCGGTGAGGAGGTACATACCGTCGAGACGGCTGCCACCTTTTTAAACTCCGCCGCCGACGTTCGGGCGTGAACCGTCGTCTCGGCTACGGGTTGCTGTTGCTCGCCGGCCTCTTCACCGCCGCCTCTGGAGCAGTCCGGGGATTCGCCTTCGCCCCGCTGTCGGGAACCTACTTCGAGGTGCCGCTGGACGTACTCCTCGCACAGGGGTTGCTCGTCGCGGCGGTCGGATTCGCCGCCTACGGTGCGTACCTCCTCGTGTTCGGCTTCGCGGCCTCGCGGACGACGAACAAGCGCCGTCTGCACGACCTCCGGAACGTCCTCCGGTTCGTGTTCATCGCCGCCGCCCTCGTCGGCGTGTTAGCGGTCGCCACCCGACAGTACGTCGGCCTGCTGTTCTCGCTCGGTATCGTCGGGTTCGCGGTTACCTTCGCGCTCCAACAGCCGCTGTTCTCGCTCATCGGCTGGTTCTACATCATGGTCAAGCGGCCGTATCAGGTCGGCGACCGCGTCTCCATCGAGGGGTCGAAAGGCGACGTCGTCGAGGTCGACTTCCTCGTGACGACGCTGTGGGAAATCAACGGCGAATTGGTCTCCTCACACCAGCCCTCCGGACGCATCATCACGCTCCCCAACAGCGTCGTCCTCTCCTCGCACGTCCACAACTACTCCTGGGAGGGGTTCCCGTTCGTCTGGAACGAACTGACCGTACAGGTCGCCTTCGAGACCGACCTCGAATTCGCACGGGAACTGATGGTCGAGGAGGCCGACGACTACCTCGGAGACCGGATGGCCGAGCGCATCGCAGCCTACCGGGAGCGACTCGCCGAGACCCCTGTCGAACTCGAAGTGCGAGACCGTCCGACGGTGAACGTCGTCCAACAGGAGTCGTGGGTGGAGTTGCGACTGCGGTATCTCGTCCACCCACGGCAGGGCTCTCGGGTCCGCAACGAACTGTACGAGCGCATCCTCGGGCGGATGAACGACAACCCCGACCGGGTGGCGTTCCCGGTGAGTCGGAGTCGCTGATTCGCCGGCCACCCGCACGCTTTTCGTCGCGCCCGACGACGACGCGGGTATGACTGTCCCTGACGACATCGAGACGTTCGCCGCGACCGTCGGCCCGGAACCGGACGACGTACTGCGAGCGATGGACGACCGCGCCGAGGAGACCGGCTTTCCGACCGTCGGCCCAGCCGTCGGCGGCTGGCTCCAGCAGCTGGCCGGCTTCGTCGGTGCCGAACGCGTCTTCGAGTTCGGTTCGGGGTACGGCTACTCCGCCTACTGGTTCGCGCGAGCGCTTCCCGACGACGGCGAAATCGTCCTCACCGAAATCGACGTCGATGAACTCGACGACGCCCGTGAGAACCTCGCGGCGGGCGGCTTCGAGGACATCGCTCGCTTCGAGTTGGGCGACGCTATCGACATCGTCGACGACTACGACGGTCCCTTCGATTTGGTCCTCATCGACAACGAGAAGGACCGCTACGTCGAGGCCTTCGAAGCCGTCCGCTCGAAGGTTCCGGTCGGCGGTGTCGTCGTCGCCGACAACATGACCGCCGGTCCCTTCGACTTCGAGGAGATACACCGCCTCGTCGTCGAGGGCGGCGAGTCGGACAACGACATGGCGACCGGGGTCGCGGCCTACCTCGACCACGTCCGTTCGGACGACGCCTTCGAGACGACGCTGCTGCCGCTCGGTGAGGGGGTGGCGGTGACACGCCGCGTCGCGTAAACGTCAATCGGTAACCTCTCGTCTGTTTTTGCCGGTAGTGACATGATTCGACGTGGCAAGAACCAAGTCACGGTCGTTCGTACTGACAGCTATGCCAGGAGGCACTGACCAGACGCTTCGACCCTTCCTGTGGCGTGCGGCGAACCTGTATCCGGACAAGGAAATCGTCTCACGGACACACGAAGGCATCGAACGGTACACGTACAGCGAATACGACGACCGAACGGCGCAACTCGCCAACGCCCTCGAGGCCCACGGCATCGAGGAGGGCGACCGCGTAGCGACGTTCTGTTGGAACCACCACCGGCACTTCGAGACGTACTTCGCGGTGCCGACCATCGGCGCTCAGCTACACACCATCAACCCGCTGTTGCCCGACGAGCACATCCAGTACATCGTCGACAACGCCGACGACCAGCTCATCTTCGTCGACGACTCGCTGGCGCCGAAACTGGCGCAAGCGGCCGCCGACGCTCCCGAGTTCGAGGGCGTCGACTTCGTCGTGATGTCCTCGACCGAGACGGAGACGCTCGATGCGACCCCCTACGAGGAGTTCGTCGAGGGTCACTCCACGGAGTACGACTGGCCGGTCCTCGACGAGGACCAGCCCGCCGGCATGTGTTACACCTCGGGGACGACGGGCAACCCGAAGGGCGTCGAGTACACCCACAAGATGCTGTGGAGCCACACGATGGCGACGCTGACGCCACAAGGCATCCCGATGGCCGACGAGGACGTGGTGATGCCCGTCGTCCCGATGTTCCACGTCAACGCGTGGGGGATGCCGTTTACGGCGACGGCCGCGGGTGCGAAACACGTCTATCCCGGCCCATCGCCGGACCCCGAGGACATCGTCCACCTCATCGAGGAGGAGGGCGTCACGATTTCGGCGGGCGTTCCCACCGTCTGGCTCGGCCTGATGGACTACGCCGAGGACAACGACGTGGACCTCTCGACGCTGGATACGGTCATCGTCGGCGGCTCCGCGGCACCGGAGTCGATGATTCGGTGGTTCGACGACCGCGACGTGGAACTGCTCCACGCGTGGGGGATGACCGAGATGTCGCCGCTGGGGTCGGTCTCCCAACTGAAGGGCGGCCTGCAGGACGCCGACTACGAGACGCAACTGAAACACCGCAAGAAGCAGGGACTGATGGTCCCCGGCATCGAGTTCAAGGTCATCGACGAGAACGACGAGGAAATCGCCTGGGACGGCGAGGAGTTCGGCGAACTGTGGGTTCGCGGCCCGTGGGTCACCAAGGAGTACTTCATGCGGCCGGAGGCCAACGAGGAGGACTTCGAGGACGGCTGGCTGAAAACCGGTGACGTGGTCACCGTCGACGACGAGGGGTACATCCAAATCGTCGACCGCGCGAAGGACGTCATCAAATCCGGCGGGGAGTGGATTTCCTCCGTCGAGTTGGAGAACGCCATCATGGCCCACGACGACGTGGCCGAGGCCGCCGTCGTTGGCGTCCCCCACGAGAAGTGGCAGGAGCGGCCGGTTGCCTTCGTCGTTGCCGGCGAGGATGCCGACACGGACACTCTCGACGAGGAAATCATGGACCTCCTGCGTGAGGACTACCCCAAGTGGTGGCTGCCGGACGCCATCGAGTACATCGACGAGGTACCGAAAACCGCCACGGGCAAGTTCTCGAAGAAGGACATCCGCGAACGGTACACCGACGGGTCGCTCGTCGAGGGAAGCGTCCCCGAGGAAGCCGCCCCGGACGACGACTAGTACCGGAAACTCTTTCCCCAATTTTCTTTCCGACAGGCAATAGCCGGCGCTCTATATTTAACGCTGGAAGACCTACTGTAGAGGTAGCATGGAACTGTTAGACGAAACCGTCGTTCCGGAGCACGCCCGAGCGGTCAAACAGGAGGCCCGGGAGTTCGCCGCCGAGTACATCGAGCCGAACGCGGCCGACTACTACGAGACCGGTGAGTACCCCTGGGAGGTACTGGAGGCCGGGATGGACGCCGGCCTCGTCGCACAGGACATCGGCGAGGAGTACGGCGGTCGCGGCTTCGACGTCCACGAGATACTCGCCATCGCCGAGGAGTTCTACCGCGCGGACGCCGGTATCGCCCTGACGCTACAGTTGGCGAGTTTCGGGACGAAAATCACCGAAGAATACGGCTCCGAGGAACAGAAAGAGCAGTACCTCCGGCCGGTCGCCGAGAACGACCAGCTGTCGGGGTTGGCCGTCTCGGAACCCGAAACCGGCTCGGACCTCGCGGGCATGGAGACCACCGCGGACAAAGACGGCGACGAGTGGGTACTGAACGGCGAGAAGTACTGGGTCGGCAACGGCGTCGAAGCCGACTGGGTCACGGTGTACGCCCGGACCGGCGACGATTCGGACGACCCCTACAGCAACTTCTCGCTGTTTATCGTCCCCACCGACACCGACGGCTACGACGCCGAACATATCCCCGAGAAGATGGGGTTCCGCGCCTCCAAACAGGCCCACATCGAGTTCAACGACGCACGCATCCCCGAGGAGAACATCATCGGCGCCGAGGGAACTGGCTTCTACATGCTCGCGGAGTTCTTCAATTACGGCCGCGTCGTCGTCGGCGGTCACGGCCTCGGCCTGGCCGCAGCGGCCATCGAAGAGACCGCCGACTTCGTCCACGGCCGGAAGGCCTTCGACCGCAACGTCAGCGAGTTCCAGAAGGTCCAACACATCCTCGCGGACATGCTGACGGAATTCAACGCCGCCCGGACGCTCAACTGGCAAGCGGCCGACCGCGTTGCCGAGAAGGACAACGCCGGCCTGTGGGCCGCACAGGCGAAGGTGAAATCCACCGAGACGGCGAACATGTGTGCCGAACGCGGGATGCAGCTCCACGGCGGCCGCTCGGTGCTGGTCGAGAACCGCATCTCCCGTGTGTACCGCGACGTTCGGATTCCCGTCATCTACGAGGGCGCAAACGAGATTCAGCGCAACCTCATCTTCGGGCAGGCCCAGTGGTAGCGACGCGACAAGGCTCTTTGAGGGGGCGCCCCTAACGGGCGTATGGACATTGACGTCCTCGACCGTGGCCGTATCCACGCTGATTTGAACTTCGCTTTGGACGGCGAAGTCGCCGCCGTCCACAGCGACCCCAACCCCGACCTCCAGTACACCGAGTTCGCCGTCTGGAACCTCGTCGTCGACCACCCCGAGGCGACGATTCTGTGGGACACCGGCTCCCACCCGGAGGCGGCCGACGGCTACTGGCCCGGCCCGCTGTACGAAGCCTTCGCCCACCCCGACGCCGAAGACCGGGACCTCGAAACCGCCCTCTCGGATGTCGGCTACGCGGTCGAGGACATCGACTGTGTGATTCAGTCACACCTCCATCTCGATCACGCCGGCGGCCTGTATCACTTCGATGGAACGGACGTGCCCATCTACGTCCACCGCCGGGAACTCGAACACGCCTACCTGTCGGCGAAATCGACGGCTGGCGGCAACGCCTACCTCGCCTCCGATTTCGACCACGAGTTGAACTGGCAAGTCGTCGACCAGCCGCGATACCAACTGTTCGACGGCGTCGAGTTACTGCACCTGCCGGGACACACCCCCGGACTGCTCGGCGCGCTGTTCGAACGCGAACGCCGGGAGAACGTCCTCGTCGCCGGTGACGAGGCGTTTCTCGCGCCCAACTACGAGGAAGGACGGTCGATGGGCGCCAGCCTGCTGTACGATTCCCGCGCCTACGAGGAGAGCCGCGAGTTCCTGAAGGACCTCGAACGGCGCTACGACGCCCGCGTCATCTACGGCCACGACCCCGAGCAGTTCGAGCGGATTCGCGACGGGCTCTAGCGCGGCTGCCAGCCTTCGGGGGCGCCCGGTGCGTCGACTCGGGCGCGCTCGCCGTCGGCGTCGAGTTCGATGCGGCCGTCGAACAACTGTTCGAACGTTCGGACGGTCTGTTCGTGGTGGGCGTCGGGCGTCATCGCGAACACGCCGAGGCCGTCGTTGCGGCGGATGTGGGCCGTCAGTACGCTGAGAAACCGGAATACGGAGGCGTCCTCGGCGTAGTACAACAGCGTCGTCACCGAGTCGATGAAGACGGCCGGGGACGACGAGCGCTTCAGGAACTCCGAGACGGGCATCGAAATCCCCGTCAGGTCTCCCGGCGTGCTCACGCCGTCGCTCGTCGGCGTACAGTAGAGCACCGACGACAGCGACGCCGTCGCCTCGGTCGGCGTCGCGTCCTCGCCGTGTGTCGCCGAGACGAGCAGTGTCTCGTCGGCTCGGTCGGCGCCGACGGCGTTGCTGAACGCCGTCACGCCGCCCATGGGTGGCGCATACAGGATGTAGCTGCTGGCTTCGCCGGCGAGCCACTCGGAGATAGATGCCACGTGTTCTCTCCTACGAAGACGCCACGCAAAGTGTTTTCTGCACGTCGAAGTGCCGTTGTTTTCTCACGCCGAGGCGTCGTCGAACACCCGCGCCCAGATGACCAGCACCGACGGCAACACGAACAGCGAGGCGAGATACGAGTAGAAGACCGACATCCCGGTGAGGACGCCGAACTGGCCGATGGCGGGGAAGATAGACAACACCAGCACGCCGATGCCGAACACCGTCGTCAGCATGCTCCCGGTCAGCGCCCCGCCGGTGCCGCGGACGGTCTTCTCGAGTGCCTCGTAGACGCCGCGGTCGCGTTCCTCGTACTCGTCGGCGAAACGGTGGACGATGTGGACCGAGTAGTCGATGCCGAGACCGATGGTAATCGCGAGGATGGTCGCGGTGAAGGCGTTGAACGACAGGCCGAACAGCCGCATCGACCCGGCGACCATCGCGACGGTCACGATGATGGGCGCGATGTTCGCCAAGCCGAGGGAAGCACGCCCGAGCAACAGCCAGTAGATGAACACGAGGAAGACGGCGGTTCCACCGAGGGCGACCGCAAGGCTCACGACGGCCGACTGGAGGATGATGTCGGAGACGGCCTGAAAGACGACGGTGTTGCCGGTCGCCGTCGCATCGAAACGCTGGCGGTCGGCGATGTCCCGGGCGTCGTTCGTAATCTCCTGTTGGGTAGCGTCGGATTCCACCGAGTAGACGATTCGGGCACTCCGGCGGTCTTCGGTCATGTACTGGGCGGCCTGTCCGCTCGCCGGAGAGTCGTACAGGTAGTCGTACACGTCGCCGAGGTTCCGGTCGGGAACCCCGTCGTCGTCGATGTCGTTGCGGTCGACGAGGCGCCGGAACTCGGGGTCGCGCTCGGCGTGGTCGTCGATGACCGTGATGATGCTCGTCTCGGAGGCGTACCGGCCGTCCCGGACGAAGGCATCGGGTGGGTCCTCGCCGGCACGACGCATCGATTCGAGCGCCGCTGGCTGTTCTATCGGCCCCTCGACGTACACCGTCACCGTGTCGGTCTGTCCGGATTCGAAGTTCTCTTCGAGGAAGCTGATGGTCGCTGTGACGGTGTACTCACCCGGCGCGAGGGGTTCGGGGACGTAGTCGTAGTACCCCGGTGGGTTCTCCGGCGGGAGGAAGTCCTCGTCCTCGAAGGTGGTGTCGATGCCGGTCGCGTAGCCGGCGGCCACACCGCTGACGAGCAACAGCGCGACGACGAAGGCAATCGGGGCGATTCGGGCGATTTTGACGCCGATGGTCTGGAAGCCGCCGAGCATCGACCCCTCCGAACCGAGGGGCGTGGTGGCGAACGTCGGAATCGGGTACCGCTCTCGAGCGTGGTCGAGTTTCACCTTCGCCGCCGGCAGGAATATCCCGAACACCAGGAAGGTGAACACGATGCCGACGGCGGCGACGATGCCGAACTCGCGTATCGGCGGGAGGTCGCTCGTGAGGTTCGCCAGGAAGCCGATGACGGTCGTCCCCGTCACGATGAAGAAGGCGACCAACACCTGGTCGGTCGTCGTCGACATCGACTCGACGATGCCGAACCCCTTGACCTGCTCTTCGCGATAGCGGTTCACCGCGTGGATGCCGAAGTCGATACCGACCGCCAACAGCAGCGGTGGCACCGAAATCAGTATCTGGCTGAACGGAATGCCGACCAGCCCCATGAACCCGAACGTCCAAACCAAGGCGATGAGCAACGAGACCACGCCCAAAAGCAGGTCGGCGAGGTCGCGGTAGGCGACGAACAGGAACAGCGTGATGAGCAACACCGCCGCCGGGATGACGAGCGCGAGGGTGTCGCCGATGACGGCGCCGAATTCCGCGGCGGTGATACCGGCACCGAAGACCGTGATGTCGCTCCCGACCGAGTTCGCGATAGTTCGAGCCTCCTGTTGAATCGGCGTCAACGGACTGGAGCCACCCTGTCCCGCGCTACTGGAGAGCCCCGACGGGATGTCGTGGCTCACGACGCCGATAGTCGCCGACGCCGATGCCGACTGGCGATTGTAGTCGTTCGACAACAGCCCGGAGAAACGCGGGTTCGTCTCGTCTGCCCGTCGCACCGCACGCTGTATCTCGGTGTCGGTCGCCGCCTCGATGGCCTGCTGTTGTTGTTCGGGCGTCGTCGCTTGTGGGTCGAGTTGCTGGGCGACGATGCCGGCGGCGCTCGAGGTACTCGAGACGCGCAACCCCGGCCGGTCGGCCATCTGCTCTTGGACCTCCAGCATCCGGAGCATCGCGTCCCGCGAGAGGACGTTCTCGCTGTCCTGTATCAGTTGGGTGCTGCCGCTGTCGGCGCCGAACGCCGGCGAGAACTTCTGGTTGACCTCGTCGAGCGCTTCCTGTGCCGGCGTGTTCTCGGCGAACTGCTGGGTGCCGGCGCTCGTCGAGACGCCACCGAGACCGACCACGAACAGCCCCGTGACCAGCAGGAACGCGATGATGACCGTCCCCGGCCGTTCGGTGATGTAGTGGTCGAGCCGGTCGATGTACGGCTGGTAGTCGACCGCCATCTATCGCCGCCGACGGAGCCGCAGTGCCAGCGGTGCGAGCGGGACGAGCAACAGCGGGGCGAACCCGAGTGCGCTCGTGGGGGCAACCGACCCGAACAGCCCGCCGCTGGACTCCTGGACCGAGACTGGTACGCGATAGCTCTCCGAGAGCCGCGTCTCACCGGACGAATCGACGTACTGGAAGTCGACGGAGACCGGGTAGTCCTTCTGCATCGCCGACCCGGACGCCGACACGCGGAACGGCACCTCGACCGTCTCGCCGGGTTCGAGTTCGTCGATGTATGCCTCGTCGTCGCTCGTCGACAGCGGCGAGGAGGCGAACAGTTTCGCCGACACGTCGGTGACGGTTTCGTTTCGCTGGTTCGTCACGGCGAGGACGATACGGCTCTCTTCGCC
Organism: Natronomonas gomsonensis; assembly: GCF_013391635.1. GTDB lineage: Archaea > Halobacteriota > Halobacteria > Halobacteriales > Haloarculaceae > Natronomonas > Natronomonas gomsonensis_A. The sequence goes on from NZ_JACAWU010000002.1 coordinate 92,593, forward strand.
CGCCGAGACGTTCGTGTTCCGGGCCTCGACGCCGAAGACATCGCGGCGCGGCTCGACCGACTGGCGGAACTGAATCGCGTCGGCCTGCCGTTCGTCGTCGTCGAGCGTCTCGTAGTTCGTCCGAAGCGAGAACTGCCGCGGTCCCGAGCGGGCTGCGCTCGCGACCTCCACGTCGAAGGAAACGTCGACCGATTCGCCCGAATCGAGGTCGCCCAACGCGACCTGAGGTTCGAGCACTTCGACGTTCTGGTTCGGTGGGTCCAGCGTCACGACGACGTTTTCGACCGCGTTGGGGCCCACGTTGGTGAACGTCCCGCGGAGCGTTCCGTCCTGTGAGACCCGGAGTGAGGAGTCGACGTTCTCGAAGGTGAACGTCTGATCGTCGTCGGGGGCGACGCCGACGGTGTTACGCTGGGTCGCGCCGGTCGTCTCGCCGGTGTCGTAGCCGATGGCCATATCGACGGCGTACCCACGGGTGCGTGCGTTTTCGGCGAACTGCCCGCCGACGGTCACAGTGCGCTGTTCGCCCGGTGCGATGCTACCGATGTAGGCGCTGGCCGAGTTGCTCGCGGCGCCGAACGTGAACCCGGCCTCCCGGGAAGTGAGGTCGACTGTTACGTCCTCGAGTGACTCCTCACCGGTGTGTTCGAGCGTGATGCCGATTTCGCCTTGCTCGCCGGGACCGGCCGTCGAATCGACTTCGGCGACGGCGAGGACGCCGCCGGTGTCGGGGGTGACACCGACCGTCGAACGACTCGTGAACGGCACGTCGTCGTCGTCGGTGTACTCGACCGACAGCGATGCCGGTAACGCCCGGATGCCGGCGCCGTCGGTGACGCTCCCTGACAGCGTGACGGTTCGGTTCTCGCCGGGTTCCCAGCGGTCGACGTAGGCTTCACTGGAGCCCGAAGTGCCCAACTGGAGGTCCTCAGTGAGCGATTCGAGGCTGACGACCGCGTCGTTGGCGGCTGCCTCACCCGTGTTCGTCAAATCGAGTTCGACGGCCCCGCTGTCGCCCGGGGCGGGGGCGCTCACGTCTCGAATCTCGAAGTCGGCCTCCTCGTCGACGACGACTTCGACGGTGCGGCGGACGCTGACGCTCTCGTCGCGCTGTGAGAAACCACCGCGTTCGCCCACGAACGGCGTGTACTTGTATCGGACCCGAACCGGGACCTCGTAGGTTCCGGGGTCGGCATCCTCGGCGACGGTGAGTTGAACTACCTCGGGTATCGCGGCGCCGTCTTGGACGTTCCCGACGGCGGTTTCACCGCTTCGAGCAGTGATTGGGCCGTCGTCGAGCGGTTCGATGGTCAGCCCACGGGCCGTCGTGGCGCGTTGCTCCACCTGAGGATTGCTGCTCCCCGACTGTATCTCGCCGCGGTTGATGACGCTCACCTGCAGTTGCGTCGTCTCACCTGCGGAGAGGCGATTGTCGCCGGCGGTGAGCGAGATTTCTGGTTCGCCGGTGACGTTGGCGGCGGCCGGCGCGGCGAAAAGTGGCGCGAAAACCGAGGCAAAAAGGGCAATCGAGAGGACGACAGCGGCAATGCGGGACGCTTCCGGTGGGGACATACATCGATACAGTCCCGCTGTCCACTTAGTTACCCGTCCAACGAGGGGAGAACCCGTCCGCACGTCGGAAGCAGCCGCTTTCCGATGCCGCTTCTCGTGGGGGGTTCCGCCTCCGTTCGGTCCCGGTTCCCGCTGGGGTCGGTCGCCGTCGGCTTCGCGACGGATTCGGCTCATGGACTACCTACCGTTCGGTAGGTAATTATGGGTTCTGATTCCGGCGTTTCTCCACGACCGTCGGGTCACACCCGACTGCCCTCGCCGTCGGCCACGAGACGACTGTCGATATACGCATCCAGTTCTGTGCGCGCCGATTCGAGTGCTCCTTCGTCGCTGGTCGCTGCACGGAAGATGACTCCTTCGATGTTGTACAGCAAGTATTCGGCGACACCGTGGCTGTCGACTGGCTGAAAGACGCCCTCCTCGATACCGCGGTCGATCAAGCCGGCCAGTTCGGCCTCGATGCGCCGTTCGCTCTCGGTGAAGTGCTGTCGGTAGGCCTCGTCGTGTGCCGCTTGGGCTCGGAGTTCGACGTACGCGCGGGCGAAATCGGGCGTCATGAACGTGGCCTCCTCGTCGCCGGCGGCATCGGAGACGTTCAGGAAAAACGAGTCGAGGGCGGTCCGGAGGTCCTGTTCGGCGTCGCCGTGTTCATCGAGGGGAAACACGTCGACCAGCCGCTCCGTCAGGAAATCGAGAAACGCCTTCAGCAGGTCGTCCTTCCCGTCGTAGTGGTAGTACAGCGACGCTTTCTTGATGCCGACCCGGTCGGCGACGCGTTGCATCGAGAGGCCGTCGTAGCCGCGCACACAGAGGATTCCGTAGGTCGCCCTCATTATCGACTGGCGGGTGTCCTCCGGGTCCGACGGGAAGATTTCGACTGGTTCGTGGGGCATGGCTATCTACTGGCTGCTGTCTCGGGGACGGTCTGTCGGTCCGTTCCACCGAGTCCGTTGGGAGTCATCTACTGCTCGACGAGGCCGTACGTCGATTCGAGGTGGTCGATGATCCAATCGACCGTGTCGGGGTCGTAGGTCCAGAAGCCGTAGAACGCACGCGGTTCCCGCTCCTCGGCGAGCAGCGCACACTTGTTGACGTTGACGCCGGCGCCGTCGTAGACGACGAACCACGACCGCTCGATCTCGTCGGCACGTTCGACGTGAATCGTGAGGTCGGTGTCGTGTTCCGGCACGTCGGTGTCCGGAGCACCGTAGGCGTGGACGTTGAGACTCCCCTTCTCGGCGAGTTGCTCGTAGATGTCCATCTGGTCTTCGAGGATGGAGAGCTGTTGGAACCCCGAGTGGAGCGTCCCCTTCCCGACGCGCCACGCGCGGTCCTCGATTTCCCGAGAGGCGGCGACCATCTGCTCGATGTCGTAGGAGGTGAACATCGTCTCGTCGAGATGGTCGAGGATGGGGCGGTACGCCTCGCCGTCGAACCCCGGGTCGGTTTCGCTGTCGTCCGGGTCCAGCACCTCCTGGAGGTTCGCAGCCGTGACGAACGTGTCGTCCTCGGAGAGGACGACGAACGAGGTGGGCTTGCCGCTGGGCGTCCGCTCGGCTGACACCGAGAGGTTCCGGTCTCGGAACTGCTCCCGGAGCGAGGAAGCGGCGCTGTCGGGTGCGTTGTAAACCGTGAGCCGCTTCTCGTGGTCCTCGACCCCCGTAATAAGCTCGCTGAGAGACATTCGCTCTAGGTTTACCACGCAATTCCGAGTAATAAGCCTGTGGTCGCGTCGTCACGGACGGCCCGCGCTCGGCCACCTCGAGTGTCACGTCCCGACCAAAACCCAACCACCTCGGCGGTGTTTAAACACCTTTATCATTATTAATCCATGCTAATACGTAGCAAACGCTTTAGTCCGCGGCCGACCAACCCACGGTAAGGCGCCCGACGTGGGCGCAGTGATAGATATGACACAGGAACTCGTCTGGCGAATCGCGGGAGGTTCCGGCGACGGAATCGACTCGACGAGCCAGAACTTCGCGAAGGCGCTGATGCGGTCGGGACTGGACGTATTCACCCATCGACACTACCCGTCGCGCATCCGCGGCGGCCACACGTACGTCGAAATCCGTGCCGGTCCCGAACCGGTACGCTCCCGCGGCGACGGCTACAACTTCCTGTTAGCGCTGGGTGACTCCTTCGCCCGCAATCCACAGGAAGACGCCTACTACGGCAACGAGGAGGTGAAACCGCTCGCCGAGAACCTCGACGAACTCCGTGAGGGCGGCGTCATCGTCTACGACGAAGGGCTCGTCGACATCGAAGACGTACCCGACTTCGAACAGCGCGTCGAGGAGAACGGCTGGCACGTCTACCCGATGGACCTCCGGGCCATCGCACGCGAACACGGCCGGGAAGTGATGCGCAACACCGCCGGCGTCGGTGCGACCGCGGCGCTCCTCGAATACGACATGGAGCACATCCAGGGGCTCATGGAAGACCGGATGAGCGGCGAGGTGCTCCAGGCGAACCTCGACATCCTCCAGATGGTGTACGACGAGGTCGAGGAGATGGAGTTCTCCCACGACCTCCGGATGCCCACGGGAAGCCACGACGAAGAGCAGGTGTTGCTCTCGGGGTCGAACGCCATCGCCTACGGCGCAATCGACGAGGGCTGTCGGTTCATCGCCGGCTACCCCATGACGCCGTGGACGGAGGTGTTCACGCTGATGACCCAACACCTCCCCGAAATCGGCGGCATCTCCGAGCAGGTCGAAGACGAAATCGCCGCCGCGGCGCTGGCGCTCGGCGCCTCCCACGCTGGCGTGAAGGCCATGTCCGGCTCCTCGGGCGGCGGCTTCGCGCTGATGTCGGAACCGCTCGGTCTCGCGGAGATGACCGAAACGCCCGTCGTGTTGGTCGAGGCGATGCGGGCCGGCCCCTCGACGGGGATGCCGACGAAACCCGAACAGGCCGACCTCGAACACGTCCTCTACACGAGTCAGGGCGACTCCTGTCGGGTCGTCTTCGCGCCCGGCAACGTCGCCGAAGCCTACGACCAGACCCGTGCTGCCTTCCGAATCGCCTACGACTACCAACTGCCGGCTATCGTCCTCTACGACCAGAAACTCTCCGGGGAACTCCGGAACGTCGACGAGTCCTTCTTCGACCGCGAGCCGAACCCCGACCTCGGGGCCACGCTCACCGAGGAGGAAATCGCCGAAGCCGCCCACCACGCCTCTGGAAAGTTCCAGCGGTTCCAACACGACCCCGACAACGACAAGGGCGTTTCGCCCCGGTCAATTCCGGGCCAGAAGGACGGCCGGTTCCTCGCGACCGGTAACGAACACACTCCCGAGGGACACATCAGCGAAGACCCGAACAACCGGGTCGCACAACTCAGTCGACGGAGACGGAAGCTCGAATCCATCCGCGAGGAACTCGACGCCGAGGAATCGAGCCATCAAACGTATCACGGCCCCGACGACGCCGACTACGGCATCATCACCTTCGGCAGCCAGCAGGGGACCGTCCTCGAAGCCCTCGACCGGCTGACCGACGCCGGTCACGACGTGCGCGCGATGGGCGTCTCGGACATGATGCCGTTCCCAGAGGCCGAGATGACCGAGTTCCTCGAGTCGGTCGAGCAGGCGATGGTCGTCGAGATGAACGGCTCCGCGCAGTTCCGCGGGCTGATACAGAAGGAGTTGGGGCGGTTCGGGCCGAAACTGAACAGTCTGCTGAAGTACAACGGTGACCCCTTCGAGCCTCACGAGGTCGTCGAGGGGTTCGAAGCGATTATCGAGGGCGACGAACCCGCGCCGACGACGGAGTTCGTCCCCGCGGCAGGTGATTGATTATGAGTGCGTTCAACGCAATCGGAGAGAACCGAGAGGTAGAGCGCGAGGAGTTCACGCCCGGCATCGAGCCACAGGCGACGTGGTGTCCCGGCTGTGGTGACTTCGCCGTCCTGAAGTCGCTGAAAGGTGCCATGTCCGACCTCGGAAAGAGCCCCGACGAGATACTGCTCGCGACGGGCATCGGCTGTTCGGGCAAACTGAGCAGCTACTTCGAGAGCTACGGCTTCCACACCATCCACGGGCGGTCGCTGCCCATCGCACGGGCGGCCAAACTCGCCAATCCCGACCTCGAAGTCGTCGCCGCGGGCGGCGACGGCGACGGCTACGGCATCGGTGGCAACCACTTCATGCACACCGCTCGGGAGAACCACGACATGACCTACATCGTGTTCAACAACGAGATCTTCGGGCTGACGAAGGGCCAGACCTCGCCCACCAGCCCGAAGGGTCACAAATCGAAGACCCAACCCCACGGGTCGGCGAAGGACCCGATTCGCCCGCTGTCGCTGGCGCTGACCTCGGGAGCTTCCTACATCGCCCGAACCGCCGCTGTCAATCCGAACCAGGCACAGGAAATCCTCACCGAGGCCATCGAACACGACGGCTTCGCTCACGTCGACTTCCTCACCCAGTGTCCGACCTGGAACAAGGACGCCAAACAGTACGTCCCCTACGTTGACGTCCAGCAAAACGACGACTACGACTTCGACATCACGGACCGCAAGGAAGCCGCCGAGATGATGTACGAGACCGAGTCGGCGCTGTACGAGGGGAAAGTGCTGACTGGTCGGTTCTACCACGACGAGGACCGCCACTCCTACGGCTCCGAGAAGCGCTCCGTCGGCGAGATGCCCGACGAGCCGCTGGCCGAACGCTACCACGACGACGACTACGAGTGGGAGCGCAGCTACGACCTGCTCGACGCCCACAAGTAGCGGGCCTGCTTCAAACTCCCGCAAACCGCCGGGACCCCGAACTTTACACCTCGACCGTTCGACTTCTCGACAATGCGTTTACACTGGCACCGGCGGGACCTCCGGGTCGCCGACAACCGCGGCCTCGCCGACCCCGCCGACCCGGCGGCTGGCGTCTTCGTCTTCGACGAGGAGGTTCTGGCCCACGCCGCCCCACCACGGGTGGCATTCATGCTCGACGCCCTCGAGTCGTTGCGCGAGGCCTACCGAAACCGCGGCTCGGAGCTGTTCGTCCGCCACGGCGACCCGGCGACGGTGCTGCCGGCGCTGGCCGCCGACCACGGCGCCGATGTCGTCTCCTGGAACCGCGATTACTCCGGGCTGGCACAGCGGCGCGACGACCACGTCTCCGAGGAACTGAAAGATGATAGCGTGACGCCACAGAAGTTCCACGACGCCATCTGTCACGAACCCGGTTCCATCACGACCAACGCTGGCGACCCGTACTCGGTGTACACCTACTTCTGGAAGAAGTGGCGCGACCGCGAGAAGGACGACCCCCGAGCGGCGCCTGCGTTCGCCGAGGCAACCGACGACGAGCCGATTCCGACGCTTGCGGAGTTGGGGTTCGAGCAGCCGTCCGCCGACGTTCCCCCCGCGAGCACCGAGGCTGCTCGGGGGCGACTCGATGCGTTCCTCGATGCGGACGTGTTCCGCTACGACGAGCGACGGGACTATCCCGCCGATGGCTGTACCTCGCGGCTCTCACCGCATCTGAAGTTCGGCACTATCGGCATCCGGGAGGTGGACGAACTGGTTCGGGAGGTTCGGGATTCGGTTTCCGGCGAGAAGCGCGAGTCGGTCACCGAGTTCCGCTCGCAGTTGGCGTGGCGGGAGTTCTACACCCACGTCCTCTACTTCAATCCCGAGGTGGTGACGGAGAATTACAAGTCGTACGAGAACGACATCGAGTGGGAAGACGACGAGGAACTGATTTCGGCGTGGAAACGCGGTGAGACGGGGTATCCCATCGTCGATGCGGGGATGCGACAACTGCGCAAGGAGGCGTTCATGCACAACCGCGTGCGCATGATAGTCGCCTCGTTCCTGACCAAGGACCTCCGCTGTGACTGGCGGCACGGCTACGACCACTTCCGAGAGCAGTTGGTCGACCACGATACCGCGAACGACAACGGCGGCTGGCAGTGGGCCGCCTCGACGGGCACCGACGCCCAACCGTACTTCCGCATCTTCAACCCGATGACGCAGGGCGAACGCTACGACCCCGACGCCGAGTACATCCGCGAGTACGTACCCGAACTCCGCGATGTCGACCCCGAAATCGTCCACTCCTGGCACGAGTGTTCGCCGACACAGCGGGCCAACGCCGCACCCGACTATCCCGCCCCGATAGTCGACCACAGCGAGCGCCGCGAGGAGGCGTTGGCGATGTTCGAGCGGGCGAGGGGCGAGGACGACTGAGCAACGCGAACGAACCCGCAAACAGCGAGCGGTGTCTCCGGTAACGGAACCCCAACCGGCCGCAGTCTGGTGGTCTATCTCGTGTGGTGTGGTACCACCCTTCCACGAAGTTTTAACAGCTATCCAGACGATTAGTGTAATTAGAGGTCGATATAAATGCCCGAACATTCCAATCCCGAACTGCCGCCGCTCCCGTACGACTACGACGCGCTCGAACCGTCCCTCTCCGAGCAGGTCCTGACGTGGCATCACGACACCCACCACCAGGGCTACGTAAACGGTCTCGAGTCGGCCGAGGAGACGCTTGCGGAGAACCGCGAAGCCGGCGACTTCGGTTCGTCCGGCGGCGCCATCCGCAACGTGACCCACAACGGTAGCGGTCACTATCTCCACACGCTGTTCTGGGAGAACATGGACCCCAACGGCGGTGGGGAGCCCTCGGGCGACCTCGCCGACCGCATCGCCGAGGACTTCGGCTCCTACGAGGGCTGGAAGGGCGAGTTCGAGGCTGCCGCGGGCGCCGCAGGCGGCTGGGCCCTGCTCGTCTACGACCCGGTTGCCGACCAACTGCGCAACCTCGTCGTCGACAAGCACGACCAGGGTGCCCTCTGGGGCAGCCACCCCATCCTCGCGCTCGACGTCTGGGAGCACTCCTACTACTACGACTACGGTCCGGACCGCGGAAGCTTCATCGACGCCTTCTTCGACGTCGTCGACTGGGACAACGTCGCAGAGCAGTACGAGAAGGCCATCCAGCAGTAGAACCGTAGTCACACCATCGATATTTTTTCGAGCGGCATCGTCCGTAGCGACAGCGCTACCAGTGTTTTCGGCCGACCTTCTTCGTCGCCTTCGCCCGGAAGCCGTCGTCGTCGACGATGGAGTCGAACACCTCCTGTCGCTCGGTGTCGAGTGCGCCGCCGAAGGAACCGACTCGGACGGTTCGGTAGGTCGTATAGCCCTCGTCGTTGGAGTAGAAGTACACAGAGCCGTGCAGCAGTCCGTTGATTGTCGTGTCCTCCCGGACAGACCCTGCCCGTCGGTCCAACTTGACGTAGGCGACGGTACCCCAGTTGACGACCGCCTCTCGCAACCCCATCAGAAAGGCGAGTTCGCTGCCCGTCGTGAGGCCGAACTCCGTCGCTCGTTCGAAGTCCGACAGCGAATCGACGACGATGAGGTCGTCGGAGGCATCCACGAGTCGGTCGCTGAGGTCGTCGAGGAACTCCTGGAACGTCTCCGGTTCGGGCTCCGATTCCACGACCGTCTCGTGATGTTCCTCCTCGGATTCTTCGATGTCCTCGTCACGCCGTCTGGCGTTGTACAGTCCCTCGGGAACCGGCAACAGGTCCATGAACCGCTGTGAGAAGTCGGCGACGGTGGTGTGGTCGGCGAGTACGTCGAACTGCTCGTCGCTGAGGACGGCGTCCATCGCGCTGTAGACGTGTTCGCGGTCGTGTGAGAGCGTCAGATACGTCACCGATTCGGGGATGTGCTCGGCACGGTCGCTCAATTGGCTGGGGACCTGTTCGGGAGCGTGTTTTGCGGCCATCAATCGCGCGAGACTCGTGTACGTGAAGGGGTCACCGCCCGCGTCGGGGGCGCCGGCGAGCAACACCGAACTCCCCGTGGGGATGCCCCGGAGCGGCCCGTCGAGTCCACGAACCCCGAACGGGATATACGACACTTCCTCGCTGATGCGGCGCGCCTCCGTCGACGACGATGGGCTCATACTGCCGACGAAACATCCGAGACGCAAACGTGTTTTGGGGCCCCTCGTCGCGGGTAACGAACGCATAAAAGGGCCGGTCACCTACCGGCGGCTATGCCACGACCGCGTGAGGAGTTCGACGACATCCGCGACTTCGAGTTCTACGACCCCGAGGAGGTACTGGAACCGGACCAGCTCTACACCGTCTACGAAATCGCCCGTCTGTTGCAGGGGGTCGAACCGGACCGCGACCTCGACCCCGGGACCGAAGATATCTTGCTGAACTGGGCCATCCCGTGGATGCTCGACCATAGCGAGTCGTTCGTCTTCGCCGAACCCGCTGCCGACGACGAACCGGGGTACTACGGCCTCGCATGAAACTGCTCGTCGCCGGTTCAGCGGAAGTCGACGCCGGCAAGACGACGTTCACCTCGGGGCTCATCGAACGCACCGGCGCCCGCGGGTTCAAGCCGCGAGCGGGCAACGGCTACTGGTACGACCACGACGACTACCGACGGGCCGTCGCCGACGGGCGACTGTACGGCAAGGACTCGAAACGACTCGCCGCCGCCTCGCCCGGGGACATCGACCCTGAGGCAATCAACCCCATCCATCGGCTGTGGATTCCACGTCCCGGCTCCGGAAAGGGACTGCTCGGCCGAGAGGGGCGGGCGTTCGTCGTCGACCGCATCACGCAATCCGACGGAGACCGCTACGTCGTCAACGGTACAATCGAGATACCGCCGGCGGCGAAACGACACCTCCCGCTGGAAGACGCCCCCCACGTCGAGTCGTTGCCGGAACTCAACGGCCTGATGGCCGAACTCCACGCCCCGGCGCTGGACGCGCTGGGTGAGGAAATCGACCAACGCGAGTCCGCCGTCGTCGAATCCTACGCCGACATCGCCCGACCGCTGTCGGCGTTCGTCCCCGACGCCGTCGCGGTGGTCGAACCGCGCCGCTGTCGAATCTTCGACGGCGAGCGCTACGCGAAGGCCTGCGACGTTGCAAGCGGCAGCGCCCACGAGGGGCGCCTCGAAGAGCGCGTCGAACACGTCGTCGAGTTACTCGACCCGCTGTCGACGGCGACGCTGCCGGCGCTGTCCGGCCGGGAGCGCGAGGACCCCGGTATCGTCGCCAACGCTTACGCCGACACCTACGATGAGTTGTTGGCGGCGGTGTAGCCGGACAGACGTTGAATCGCCAGTGAATTCCGTTTTCCTTAGGGCGTAAACACGGAATACGAGCCGCTGGCCCGCGCAACGACGGTCCCGTCGTTGCGCAGTTCGGATTCGAGATATGCGACTGACTTTCCGTCCCGGAGGAGGTCCGTCTCACATATCACGTCGCCCGAACGGACGGGTTCGAAGTAACTGATTTTGACTTCGATGGTGGCACAGCGTTGGCCTTCGTCCAGTTTGGGGTACAGCGCCCCTCCCATGCCGGTGTCGGCCATCGCGTACAGGACGGCGCCGTGAACGACGTCGTGGGGGTTCTTCAGGTCGTCGGACACCTCGACCACGCCGCGGCTGTACCCGGGTTCGATATCGGTGAACTCCAGACCAACGAGGTCGGAAAATCCCTGTGGCGTTCCTGACGGCATGACTCCATAACTCGGCGAGTGCTGTGTTAAATATACCCACGAAACGGAGGTGGCTCCGTGCGTTTCTCTCTCGTCGCGGCCCCGATAGGAAGGTTCAGCCCATCCGTGCGGATTGGGCGGCGAGTTCGATGTGGTACAGCGGGTCGGTCTCGACGGCCGGCCCGTGGCCGACGTACATCGCTTCGAGGTCGTCGTCGACGGTCTCCAGCAGGTAATCGATGCTCTCGACGAGCGCCTCGCGGTCGCCCTCTGCGAGGTCGGTTCGTCCGAACCCGCCGTTGGCGAAGACGAGGTCGCCGGCGAACAGGATGCCCCCCTCCCGTGAGTACAGACAGAGGTGGTCGTTTTTGTGGCCGGGCGTGTGCAGCGCGAGGTGGTCGTCGTCGCCGATGGTGAGGGTGTCCCCATCGTCGATGGCGTGATCGACGAGTTCGTGTTCGGGGTCGAACCCCCACACGTCGACGTCGAAAGCGTCGACGACAGCCCCGACGTTGCCGACGTGGTCGGGATGGGTGTGGGTCAACACGAGGGCATCGAGGCCCGTCCCGGCGGATTCGATTCGCTCGACGGCGTCGAAGTCGTTGCCGGCATCGACGAGGACGGTCCGCTCGCCGTCGACGAGGAAGGCGTTGCTCGTAAAGGAGCGAACCCCCTGTGCGATGTTCCGTACGGTGGTCATTGCCGGCGCTTGTCGGCCGGGCGGTTTGTGCCTTTCCACCGCTCGACGGGTTCGAACGACGCCAGAATTTATACTATCTCCCATTCGTGAGGAGGTATGCGGGGGTCAACGGACGGTCTCTGGGCGGAGAAGGATTTGGGGTTCGTCGTCGTGTTGCTGGTCGTCGGCCTCATCGCGGGCGCGGCGGGTGGGACGCATGTCCTCCAGCACAATCTGGCGATACAGGAGAACCAACCGACCGACGCTACCGTCGAATCGACCGGCGTCGACCGCCGAGTAATCGAGAACGACGACGGCCCCGACGACTACGAGTACCGGCCCGTCGTCGAGTACAGCTACACGGTCGGCGGCGAGACGTACACCCACGACAACGTCTTCCCGGGGTCGTTCCGCCGGTGGAGCGACTCCCGCTCGTGGGCCCAGTCCGTCGCCAGCGACTATCAAGCCGGGCAGTCGGTCGAGGCCCAGTACAACCCCAACGACGCCAGTGAGGCGTACATCCGAAACGACGGCTGGCCGAGCGGCTGGCTCGTCACGGTCGGCTACGCGCTGTTCGTGTTGGTATCTGGCGTCTTCCTCATCCGGAAGGGGTTCAGGCGGCGAAAACAGCGGGAACTGATGGAGGATACGCCGACCGAGCAGGCAGAATCGCTGTCGATGGGGCCCTCCGAGGTCGCGGGCGTCGCCCGCCCGGGCCCGTCGGGGGCGGCGACTGCACCGTTCTCCGACGAGGAGTGTATCGTCTCCACGTGGGAGGTACTGGAGTACGACGAGGGTGACGACGACGAGAGCGGGTCGTGGAACCACGTCGCCTCGGGACTCGACGGCGTCCCCTTCTACGTCGACGACGGCACGGGGTCGGTGCTGGTCGAACCGCACGACGACGCCCGCTACGAAATCGATCCGGACGGCGAGACGACGATACGGGTCGACGCCGATGAAACGCCACCCGGGCCGATAGCGTCGTTCATCGACACCACGAGCGGTGTCAGTCGGGTTTCCGAATCCTCGAGTGGGGCCGGGGCCTCCGAGGGCGACCGGAAGTACCGACAGAACCTCATCACGCCGGGCGAGGACGTGTTCGTCTTCGGGACCGTCCAGCCCAGAGCCGAGGCCGACAGTGGAACTTCGAACGCCGAAAACCTCGTCATTCGGAAGGTGCCCGAGGGGGATGCGACCCAGGAACCGATGTTCATGATTGCCGACGAGCCACAGTCGGAACTGGTTTCGGAGCGACGGTGGGCGCTGTGGCGCGTCCCGGCCGGCGTCGTCGCCATCGTCGTCGGGGTCGGATTGCTGCTCGGCACGTTCGGCCCGTTGGTCGGCCTCGAACTGCCGGTTCTGTAGCTGCCGGTCTCGGGCCCGCCTTCGGGTAAGTTTCTTAACGCCGGTCGTTGCATTCGGACAGCATGGTAAACGTCCTCACTCTTGTCGGTGCGGTGGTGGTCGTCCTCGCCGCCGCCGTCGTCGCGGCGTACGTCGTTTCGCTGTACAACCGACTCGTCCGGGTCGACGAGCGGGTCAAGAACGCGTGGGCGGACATCGACGTGTTGCTCAAACAGCGGCAGGATGCCCTCGAAAAGCTCGTCGACACGGCCCAGCGGGCGATGGACTTCGAGGAGGACCTGCTGTCGGATATCGTCGAAGCCCGCGAGCAGGCCCAGCGGGCCGAGACGCCAGAAGAGGAGGCTGCGGCCGGAGAGACCATCAAAGGTGCGCTCGGACAACTGAACGTCCGGGCGGAGGACCACCCCGAACCGCAGGCGGTCCAGAACCTCCAGTCGCTTCAGGACGAAATCGCCCGCATCGAAGAGCAAATCGCGGACCGACGGGAGGTGTACAACGAGTCGGTGACGGCCCACAATCAGTTGATTCGACAGATGCCGTACGTCGTGTTAGCCGGGCCGCTCGGGTTTACCGCCCACGAACTGTACGACCCACCCGCATCCGAGACCGAGGACGTGGATGTCGGAACGATGTTCAGCGACGCGGACCCCGACACCGCCGCCGACTGAGGGTTCGATGGTCGAATTGGCGGCGTCAGTTCCCGACTCCTTTTAGGAACGGGCGTCGTACGGACGCCTATCAAATGACGCTCACGAAGCGGATTATCCCCTGTATCGACGTGGATTTGGACGACGACGGCAACGCCGCCGTCTACACCGGGGTCAACTTCGAGGACCTCGAGTACACCGGCGACCCCGTCGAACTCGCGAAGAAGTACAACGAGGCGGGCGCCGACGAGTTCGTCTTCCTCGACATCACGGCCTCTGCGGAGGGTCGAGAGACGATGCTCGAAACCGTCTCGGCGGTCGCCGACGAGTGTTTCATCCCGCTGACCGTCGGCGGCGGCATCCGGACGAAAGCCGACATCAAGGAGACGCTGCGAGCCGGCGCCGACAAGGTCTCTATCAACACCGGCGCCCTAGAGCGCCCCGAGTTGGTCGAGGAGGGTGCCGAAGCCTTCGGCAGTCAGTGTATCGTTATCTCCGTCGACGCTCGACGGCGCTACGACGAGGCCGGCGAGTACTACGCCGAGGTCGACGGCGAGTCCTGCTGGTTCGAGTGTACCGTCAAGGGCGGCCGCGAGGGAACCGACATCGACGTGGTGGAGTGGGCCCGCGAGGCGGCCGACCGCGGCGCAGGCGAGTTGTTCGTCAACTCCATCGACGCCGACGGCACGAAGGACGGCTACGACATCCCGCTGACGAAGGCGGTCTGTGACAACGTCCCGACGCCGGTCATCGCCTCCTCGGGCTGTGGCTCGCCCGCCCACATGGAGGAGGTGTTCACCGAAGCCAACGCTGACGCGGCGCTTGCGGCCTCGATCTTCCACTTCGAGGAGTACTCTGTCGACGAGGTCAAACGGTACCTCGACGAGCAGGGCATTCCGATGCGAATCTGACTACGGCTCTGTCACGGTTCCGCCAGTGAGTTCCGACAGCGGTGCGAGGAGTTCGTACTCCGGGGTTTCGAGTCGGATTTCGCTGTCTTCGGTGAGTCCGCCGAAGTGCAGCGTCATCTCGTAGCTGCCGTCGTCGTCGACGAAAGCGGCCTCCCGTTGGTCAGTGGGTTCGTGAGCGGCGTAGACGGTGGCTCCAGCGTGGACGGGGTCGGTTCGGCCGGCGATGGTATAGGAGTCGACGCTGTTCTGTATCTCCGAGCCGACTGCGGGGTACTCCCGTTCGAGCCACTCGAAGAACCCCTCGTCGATGACGTACACGTTCTCGTAGCCGGCTTCGATGAGTGCGGCCGCCCGAAGCGACGAGAGATGGTGTGGACAGCCACAGTAACAGACGATGCGGTCCTCGCGCGGCCACGACTCGACGGGGTCGTTCGTCCGGCCCTCCGGTGCGGGACTCCAGGCGGCGCCTTCGATGTGGGCGCGCTCGTATTGACCCTCGCCGCGGGCGTCGGCGAAGCGCGCCTCTCGCCGCCGATACCAGTTGTAGGTCACTTCGATGGGCGCCAGCGGTACCGCGGTCCCTTCGACGTCGATGCGTTCGAAGGCGTCCGTGTCGACGGCCATCGGTTCGGGGGTGTCGTCGGATTCGGGCGGATAGCCGTCGTTGGTCGTTCCGCCGTCGCCGTTGCCGCCGAGACACCCCGCGAGTGCGACCGTTGCGGCTCCGGTCGAGACGAGAAACCTCCGTCGCTGCATACGCGTCGCTCGGAGTGGAAGATGCAAAGCGGTTTCGGGGAGAAACGGCAGTCAGGCTGCGGATTCGAAGGCGTCGCGGAACGCGGTGGTTTTATCTTTGACACCGCCGGTGGCCTCCTCGAGTGCATCGAGGGGTGCAATCGTGTCGTCGGTCTTGATCGTGACGACTGGGTCGGTCTGACCGCCGGACTGCTCGGGGTTCATGTCGTAGGTGGCCGCCGTGACGCCCTCGACTTCGAGCAGGGCGCCCTTCAGCACGTTCATGAACGTGTGGTCTTCGCCCTGAATCTCGATGGACAGTTCGTTCTCCAAGTTCTCGATGACGCGTAGTTCCATTGGGTACCCTTAGACGTATCGGGCGTATGAGCGTTACGAAGGCGCTTGGCTTCGGTAGGTGGCTTTTTGCTGGCGCCGGACGCGGAGGCGGTATGGAACTCGACCTCTCGGGGCGAACTGCCGTCGTCACTGGTGGCTCCCGCGGTATCGGCCGGGCAATCGCGTTGGGGTTCGCCGACGCCGGCGCGAACGTCGTTCCGCTGGCACGGACCGAAGACGCCGTCGAGACAGTCGTCGAGGAGGTTCGCGACCGCGGCGTCGAGAGCCGCGTCGAAACGCTCGACGTGGCCGACACCGACGCCGTCGAGGCCTGCTTCGACCGCATCGCCGAGGACCTCGGCATCGATATCGTCGTCAACAACGCCGGTATCAACCCCGACGATGCACTGGGAACGCCGGCGGCCGTCTCCGAGGAGGGATTCGACTCGGTGCTGGACGTGAACCTCGGAGGGGCGTTCGCCTGTGCTCGCGCCGCCGAGTCGTCGCTGAAGGACGCTGGCGGCACCCTGTTGAACGTCGCTTCGGTCGGCGGAATCGTCGGCCTTCCCCGGCAACACCCCTACGTCGCCTCCAAACACGGGCTGGTCGGGCTGACGAAGAGCCTCGCACTCGACTGGGCGCCCGACGTGCGGGTGAACTGTCTGGCGCCGGGGTACGTCGCAACGGACCTCACGACCGACCTCCAGGAGAACGACGACTTGCGTGCGTCCATCGAGGCTCGCACCCCGTTGAACCGCTTTGCGGATCCCGAGGAAATCGCCGGGCCGGCGGTGTTTCTGGCCAGCGACCTCGCCTCGTATGCAACCGGCGAGACGCTGGCGGTCGACGGCGGGTGGACTGCTCGTTGAACTGTCACGTAGTTCGTTTTCCGAGATATGTGAACGTCCTCCGGAATGACTACAGGTGTTGATTAAATTTGCCGGGAATTACCATCGGTAGTCCAGATCCGACTTTTCTCTAACAGCGTATCGTCTGGAAACCAGCAGCACATTTATGATGGTTGTCCCATAAGGACGGATAGCGGTAATGGTTAACAATAATAATGGCAGCCGACGGTCGAACGGTTCACGAACAAACAGCGCTCTCGGGGTCAATCGACGCTCGTTCCTGAGGGCGACGGGTGCAGGGGCCGTGGGGACTGCTTTGGCGGGTTGTCTGGGCGGCGGTAACGGGAACGGTAACGGCGGCGGTGGCGTTCCTGACACCGTCACCCTCGGCGCTCTCGGTCCGGCGGACTCACCGATGGGCGAATCCATCCTGAACAGCGCCGAACTCGCCGTCAGCGAAATCAACGACGATGGCGGCATCGCTGGCGCCGACGTGGAGCTCTCGACGAAGGACACGAAGGACCAGCCCGGGACGACCCGGGAAGTGTATCAGGAGTTGACGACCGGCGAGGAGGTAGACGCCACGCTCGGCATCTTCGGTTCCGAGAGCCTGTTGTCGATTATGGGTAACATCGCCCAGCAACAGACGGTCCACCTCACGGCCGGTGCCGCGACGCCGGAGGCGCCCGCCCTCGTCGAGGAGGACTACGAGACGAACAAGTACTGGTTCCGAGTCGGCCCCATCAACTCCGTGTTCCTCGGGGAATCCCAGGTCCAGTTCGCCGCGGACCGCTTCGAGCAGATGGGCTGGGAGAAGGTCGCCTTCATCGCGGAGGACTACAAGTGGACCGAGCCGATTACCGACGAGATTTCCGACCGACTGGAGGAGGAGGCTGGTGTCGAAGTGACCGAAGTCCGCCGTGTCTCGGAGGGCACCGAGGACTTCACGCCGATTTACGACGACCTCGAGTCCGACGAGGTCGACGGCGCCTACACGGCTTTGGCACACATCGGGACGACGGCGCTCGTCCAGTGGGCCAAACAGTCACGGGAGTTCGGCTTCGGTGGCATTCACGTCCCGACGCAGCTGCCGTCGTTCTACGAGGCGACCGACGGAGCTGCTATTTCGACGTTCTCACAGACGACGGCGACGGCCAACTCCGAGGTCACGGAAAAGACCGTTCCATATGCTGACGCCTACCAGGAGGAGTACGACAGCCTCCCGGTGTACACCGGCTACTCGGCGTACGACGCGGTGTACATGATAAAGGAAGCCATCGAGGCGACCGAGAGTGTCAACGGCGACGACCTCGTGACCGAACTGGAGGAGATGTCTTACACCGGCACCGGTGGGAACATCGAGTTCTTCGGTCCGGATGGGGAATTCCCCCACGACGTTCGATACGGCGCCGACTACTCTCAGGGTGTCTACTTCCAATGGCAGGCCGACGAAAACGGCGAGGGCCACCAGCGCGTCCTCTGGCCCGACGACCTGCAGGAAGTCGACTACCAAGCGCCACCGTGGGCCTAATCTACGATGGTAGACGTTCTCAGTGTTGCGACGAACGTCCTCATGTTGGGGGCGTTGTACTCGCTGATAGCCATCGGCTTCACGCTCATCTTCGGAGTCGGGGGCGTATTGAACCTCTCACACGGGGCCACCATCACTGTTGGTGCGTACAGCGCCTACGCCGTCGAGGCAGCATCCGGAAGCATCCTCCTCGGTGCTCTGGCTGCTGCAGTCGTCGGAGGCGCCTTCTCGCTGGGCCTGTACAAGGGGCTCATCAGTAAGGTTCGGCACAATCCAGTCACCGTGCTCATCTTGACGCTCGTCGTCGCCATCATCGTCGAGCAGTTGGCATTGGTGGTCTTCGGGGGACAGGACCTATCTGTCCGGTCGATTATCGACGGTTCGGTGGTCATCCTCGGCGACAGCATCCAGATTAACCGTATCCTCGTATTCGTGCTGTCGTGGGTGCTCATCGGTGGCTTGTTCTACTTCGTCAACCGGACGCGAACCGGCAAGGCCATCCTCGCGACCTCGATGTCCGATAAGGGGGCCGCTCTCGCCGGCATCGACTCCGAGCAGGTGTACACCTACACGTGGGTACTCGCCGGCGCACTCGCTGGTCTCGCGGGGCTGTTCCTCGCGTCGTTCCAGACGGCGAACCCGCTAATGGGCCGCAACCCGCTTCTGCTGTCGTTCGCCATCGTCGTGTTGGGCGGGCTCGGCAGCATCCGCGGGAGCGTCATCGGCGCCTACCTCATCAGTTTCCTCGACCAGATGACGATTCAGTTCCTCAGCGAACGGCTCGCTGGGGTTTCGGCGCTGGTCGTGTTGGTGCTCGTATTGCTCATCAGACCGAAGGGCCTCTTCGGCCGCGAACTGGTGGAGGAGTGAATGTCGGGGCAGACTCAATCCGATTTGAAATCGTGGGGTGACATCCTCAACCCGATGAAGATGCAGCGCCACCAGCAACTCGGCCTGCTCGGCATCGGGGCACTGTTCGTTCTGCCACTCGTCATCCCGGCGATTTACGCGATTTACCTCGCAGCGGCGCTGTTCTTCGCGACGTTCGTGATGAGCTGGGACTTCGTCTCCGGCTACACCGGCGAGATATCCTTCGGTCACGGGCTGTTCTTCGGGGTCGGCGGCTACACCTCGGGGATGTTGAACCTGCATATGGGTATCGACCCGTGGATTGCGGCGCCACTCGGTGCGGTCGCTGCGGGTCTCGCGGGGTTGCTCATCGGCTTCCCGTCGCTACGCGTCAAGGGGCCGTACTTCTCGCTCATCACGCTCGTGACGCCGATTATCCTCATCTCCGTGTTCCGGTTCTTCCCGGACCTGACCGGTGGGGAACTCGGTCTCGTGAGCGTCGGCACCGTCGAGAAGTTCGGCGCCATCGGGCCGATACCGTCGCCCGGATTCGACCCGTACTCGGGGTACTACCTCGCGCTGTTCGTGTTCCTGTTCGCACTGGTCGTCTTCGTCGCCATCACCCGCTCGGATGCGGGGATGGTGTTCACGGCCATCCGTGCCGACGAGATATCCGTCGCGGCGACCGGCAAGAACCCCGCGAAGTTCAAACTGTTCGCCTTCGTCCTCTCGGGGCTAATCGGCGGCCTCGCGGGCGCGATGTACGGCCACAGCGTCGGCGGTTTCAACGTCTCGGAACTGTTGGCGCTCATCATCAGCATCGAGGTCATCGTCGCCGCCATCCTCGGCGGCATCGGCACCATCACTGGTGCCGCAATCGGTGGCCTGTTCTTCTACCTGCTTCGGGTGTTCATCCGGAACATCGAGTTCACGATTCCCATCGTCGACGTCCCGGTTGGCGAGATCTACTTCCTACTGTTCGGCATCGTGACACTCGGCTTCCTGTTTTACCTGCCGGAGGGAATCGTCCCCCGGCTGGTCGGCGAGTGGCGCGCTCGCACGGAACCACAGACGGGTGAAGCGGTCGCCGACGGCGGCAAGAGCCGCGGCGAACGCATCGTCGAGGAGTGGACCGACGACCTCCGCGAGATCTTCGGAGGTGAGCGTCGATGAGCAGCGACGCCCAATCCGGCGACGCCGAGCCACCGGCGGAGTCGGTCGACGATTCCCGTAATT
Source organism: Natronomonas gomsonensis (assembly GCF_013391635.1). Lineage (GTDB taxonomy): Archaea > Halobacteriota > Halobacteria > Halobacteriales > Haloarculaceae > Natronomonas > Natronomonas gomsonensis_A. The sequence continues at coordinate 112,797 of NZ_JACAWU010000002.1, forward strand.
TCGACCCCGACGACGGCGTGTTGGTCGCGGACGGTCTCACCAAACGCTTCGGTGGGCTGACCGCCGTCGACGACCTCTCGTTTGCGGTCGAAGAACAGGAGATACTCGGCTTTATCGGCCCGAACGGCGCCGGGAAGTCGACGACGTTCAACTGTATCACCGGCCGCTACCCACCGACGGAGGGGACAGTGTACTACCGCGGCGAGGACGTCACCGGCCTTCCCGCCTACGAGATGGTTGGGAAGGGCTTGGCGCGAACGTTCCAGGAGTTCCGGCCCTTCGAGGACCGGACCATCCTCGCCAACGTCCAGACGGCGCTGGTTCCCGACCGACTGTTCTCGACGAGCGGCCTGCGCGGAGAGACGCGAGCACAGGCTATCGACCTGTGTCAACGCGTCGGGCTGAGCGAGGAGATGCACCGGATGCCCGACGAACTCCCCCACGCGGGGATGCTCCGGTTGGAACTCGCCCGTGCGATGGCGACCGACCCCGACATGATGCTCATCGACGAACCCTTCGCGGGGCTGGCAGAGGGCGAAATCGGCCAGATTTCGAGTCTGCTGACCGAACTCCGCGAGGAGGGAACGACGCTCGTCGTCGTCGACCACAACATGCGCGGATTGCTGAACCTCATCGACAGAGCCATCGTCATCAACTTCGGCGAACTGCTCGCGGAGGGGACGCCCGAGGAAATCCGGGAAAACCCGGACGTCCAGGAGGCGTACCTCGGCAGCGAGTAGGGAATCGCCCTTTCGATGAGCAATCGTAACTGAACGGCGACATTATATTTTCGGCGTTAACTCCAAAACGGAGGTTGGCAAACGCTGGTCAACCCTGTGGCAACACTTTAGCCGGTGGCCTCGCATGTCGAGACGTATCATGAGTGACCCAGTACTCCTCGACATCGAGGAGGGTGTCGCGACGATAACGCTGAACCGACCCGACAACCGCAACGCGCTCTCCGAGGAGATGTCCGGAGCCATCGTCGACGCCGTCGACGAGGTCGAGGACTCCGACGAGGCCCGCTGTCTCGTCGTCACCGGCAAGGAGGGGACGTTCTGTGCCGGCGGCGACGTGAACTCCATGGTCGAGTTGATGAGTGGGACGGCCGAACTCCACGAGGCCGTCGAGGGCATCCAACACGACACGAGTCGAGCCATCCAGCGCGTCGCGGAGTTCCACCTTCCGACCATCGCTAAGGTCGACGGGACGGCCTACGGGGCCGGTGCGAACCTCGCTATCGCCGCCGACGTGACACTCGCCTCAGCCGACGCGAAGATTTCTTTCGGCTTCCGACAGGTCGGTCTCGCAATCGACACCGGCACGTCGTATCTCCTGCCGCGACAGGTCGGCGCCAGCAAGGCGAAAGAACTCGTCTTCACCGGCGAACTACTCGACGCCGAGGAGGCCGGCGACCTCGGACTGTTCAACCACGTCTACGAGGAGGACTTCGAACAGCAGGTCGAGGAGTTCATCGAACCCATCGCCACCGGGCCGACCGTTGCGCTTCGCACCTCGAAGAAGCTCATCGAACAGGGGTTCAACGCCAGTCTGAAGGACGCCCTCGACAACGAGGCAGCCGCCCAAGCCGCGGTCTTCGCGACCGACGACCACGTCGAGGGGGCCAACGCGTTCATGGAGGGGCGACAGCCCGAGTTCGAAGGCAAGTAACGGCTCGACAGAGAGTGTCTATCACTCGGTAAAGAACTTAACACTGTTGTACCGTTTGGCAAATCTATTTTGCAACGGGAAACTAGCGTCGGGATATGGCGTTCCAAGTTTCGGCCGAGCACGAAGCGATTCGCGAGGCCGTCCGCAAGTTCGGACAGGAAGAAATCAAGCCCGTCGCCCGCGAGCACGACGAAAACGGGGAGTACCCCGAGGAACTCCGCGAGAAGGCGGCGGAGTTGGACTTCGTCGCGCCGCACATCCCGATGGAGTACGACGGCGCGGGGATGGACATGCTGTCCCGATGTATCGTCACCGAGGAACTGTGGCGAGCGGACCCCGGCATCGGGTCTGCGGTCGGGTCGGCCGGCTTCGGCTCCTCGATGATTCTGGAGTACGGCGACGAGTGGATGAAAGAGGAGTGGCTGCCGAAAATCGCCAACGGCGACTCGGCGTCGTGTTCCTGTATCTCCGAACCGGCCCACGGTTCGAACGTGGCGGGCATCGAGACGGTCGCCGAAGAGGACGGCGACGGCTACGTCCTCAACGGCAACAAGATGTGGATTACCAACGGCACCGTTGCCGACGTGGCGGTCGTGATGACGAAAACCGACCCCGACGCCGACCCTGCCCACCGCGGCATCACCGCCTTCCTCGTCCCCACCGACGACCCCGGGTTCAAGCCATCGAAAATCGACAACAAACTCGGCATCCGCGCCTCCGACCTCGCTGAGGTCGTCATCGACGACGTCCGCGTCCCCGAGGAGAACATCATCGGCACGAAAAACGAGGGGTTCTACCAGTTGATGGACTTCTTCGCCTCCGGTCGGACGAGCGTCGCCTCTCAGGCGGTCGGCGCGGCACAGGGCGCACTCGACGCCGCCGTCGACTACGCCAACGACCGCGAACAGTTCGGCCAGAAAATCAAGGAGTTCCAGGCCATCGAACACAAGGTCGCCGAGATGGCGACCGACGTGGAGGCCGCCCGCTCGCTGACCTACCGTGCGGCCAGCCACGTCGAGGGCGACAAGGACGACACCGCCGTCCGACTGGCGTCGATGGCGAAACTGTTCGCCTCCGAACACGCCGTCGACGTCGCCGACGAGGCGATTCAGGTACACGGCGGCGCGGGCTACGTCTCCGACCACCCCGTCGAGCGCATCTACCGCGACGCTCGCATCACGAAAATCTACGAGGGCACCTCGGAAATCCAGAAGAACATCATCTCCGACCGCGTTCTATGACGGGGCCGACACACGAGGAGTGGTCCGAGGCTCAGGAGTCGACGACGGTCACCGTCGACGGCCACGACCTCGAAGTCGCCTACCGTGACGAAGGCCCCGAGGACGGGGACCCGCTCGTCTTCCTCCACGGCATCCCGACGTGGTCGTTCCTGTGGCGGCACGTCACCCCCGCTTTCGAGGACGACTACCGCGTCGTCGTTCCCGACATGCTGGGGTACGGCAACTCCGACGCCCACGACGGCTTCGACCGCTCGATTCGTGCCCAAGAGGCGATGATCGGCGAACTGCTCGAGGACCTCGGCCTCGGCGACGTGACGCTCGTCGCCCACGACATCGGCGGCGGCGTGGCGCTTCGCTTCGCCGCCCACACCGACCGCGTGGAGCGCCTCGTCGCCTCGAACATCGTCTGCTACGATTCCTGGCCCGTCGAGTTCATCAGTAATCTCGGCCTGCCGGCGACGACCGACCTCGACGACGAGGAGTTCGAGGCGAAACTGGATTTCGCCTTCGCGGAGGGTGCCTACGGCGACGCCGACCCCGCCTTCGTCGAGGGGATGAAAGAACCGTGGCTTCGTGAGGGTGGCAAACGCGCCATCTCGCGGGCGGCGGTGGCGACGAACACCAACCACACGACCGAAATCCCCTACGAGGACATCGACACCGAACTGCTGTGTCTGTGGGCCGAAGACGACGTGATGCAGCCCATCGAGTACGGCGAACGGCTCGCCGACGAACTCGGTGGCGAGGTGTCGCGACTCCCGGAGGCGTTCCACTGGGTCGTCGAGGACGTTCCGGAGGCCTACCGGGCGGAACTCCGGTCGTTCCTGACCGAAAACACCAGTAGCCCGGGCGGTGGGGCGTGAGTATGGAGCGCACATCACCCGATTGGGAGTTCAAGGAACGCGACGTGTTGGTGCTTCGGGAGCTCTCGCGGGACCCTCAACTGTCCTCGCGGGATCTTGCGCGCATCCTCGACGAGAAGTACGGCATCGACGTCTCACACGTCACCGTCTCGGAGTCGATTCGGGGGATGCGCGAGGAGGGCGTCTTCCGTGAGGCCATCATCCCCAACGAGGAGTACTTCCACTTCGCGCTGTTCGAGTTCAAGTTCAATCCCGAGAACTTCGCCAAGGAGTGGCGGTCGGCCATGGAGTTCATCCGCGATTCGCCGAACACGCTGTTTTATTTCCTCTCGGATGGGGAGTACCAGTGGAAGTCGGTGATGATGTTTCCGACGAGAGATGCCCAATCGCAGTGGATTCACGAGTTCTACAAGCGACACGGCGAGGCCGTCCACAACCTCCGCAACTCCGTCGTGACGAACGTGTTGAAGTTCCGCACCGACCCCGAGATACTCGAGAGCCTCCACGACGCCGACCGGTAGTCCGATGGACGACGACGACCCGTTCCGAATCGTCGGCCTCGTCGTCGCGGCGTTCGCCGCCGTCTTCGTCGCTATCCTACTGTTGGTGCAGTTCGGTGGCAATGCCGGCGGCGTCGTGACGCTCCCGGCGTTTCTCGCGGTGCCGGTCGTCGCCGTCGGTATCTACCTGCTGGTCAAAAATCGATAGTCCCTAGCCGAGGATGTACGCCGTCCACGGGTAGCGCTCGATGAGCGGTTGGCCGTCGATTTCGTACTGCTCGATGTAGGCGTCGAGGCCGAGAATTCGGCCGGCGCCGAAGGCAGCCACCGACAGGAAGACGAGCATGTACGCGAAGTCGCCGTTGATGTAGCCGTGACTGATGTCCCAGTTGCCGAGATAGAACATCAGCATCAACACCGCGCCCCAGAACGCCGCCAGCCGCGTCAGGCCGCCGACGATGAGTCCCAGCCCGATGAGTACCTCGCCCCACGGGACGGCGATGTTCGCGAACTCGACGAGCGCCGGCGTGTTGCCCATGGCGACGAACAGGTCCGCGACGGGGCTGCCGTTCGCCGGCGGCGCGTTCTGGAGATAGCCTGCGGCGCTGAAATCCCCTGCGAGAACCTTACTGGCGCCGCTCTGGAGGAACGCCACTCCCATCATCAATCGGAGTGCGAGAATGAACCAGACGCTGAGTGTGTGGAGCCGTCCCTCCGCGGTGAAGCCGGCGAGCGTACTTCGGAGTTGTACTTCTTGTGATACCATACTAATCAGGTTTCAGACGCATTTGACTTAAATATTGGTGCGATTGTTGCCTCTTTTTGCTCCGGTACCGATGTAAATGGCAGCTAAATTGTACTTTTTGACGGTGGCTGGTCGGGACTGTACGCGTTCGATTGAGGAACTCGAAGTTCCCACTAGAGAGCGTTGGGGCTTTTGACCCCACCGACCCTACGGTCGGCAATGGCTCCACTCGATAGTTCGTCGGGTCCAATCGATGCGGTCGCCGGTCGTATTCCGTCGCCCGTGCTTGCCGTCCTCACCGCCCTCCTCCTTGCTGTTGTGGGCCTCGGTGGTGGAAGTCTCATCGGGCTCGCCGTCGCGCAGGCGCTCGGCTCCGCCGGCATCGACCTCCCGCTGCTCGCGTCGACGGTCCTCTCGACGGTGTTGTTGCAAGGTATCACGTTCTTCGGCCTCTCGGCGCTGTATCTCCGGTATCGCGGTTTCGACCTCGAATACGTCGGGGTCCGGACCCCGGACCTCGAAGGGTGGATTTACGTCGGGGCGGGGTACGTCCTCGCGTTCGTGACGGCCATCACGATGATTTTCGTCGTCGTGTTCCTGCTCGGGTTGACGCCCGCACAGAATCGGGCGGGTGAACTCGGCCAGCAGGACCCTCGCATCTTCCTCGTCCTCATCGTCCTCGCGTTCGTCCTCATCGGTCCCGGCGAGGAGCTGCTGTTCCGTGGCATCATCCAGAGCCGCCTTCGAGAGACGTTCTCTGCGCCCGTCGGTATCGCCGTGGCGACGGCTATCTTCGCCGCCGCCCACGCGGGGTCGCTCAGCGGGCCCACCTCGGGCGTCGCGCTCACGATTACGCTGCTGTTCTTCCCCGGCCTCGTCTTCGCGATTACCTACGAGATGACCGACAACGTCGTCGTTCCGGCGATTATCCACGGATTGTACAACGCGACGCTGTTCGCGTTGGCGTACGTCTCGACTGTCGCGGGGTGAGGATTACGTCGAATTCTCCAGCAGTTCGTCGGCGGCCGCTCGGTCCCGAACGAGTCGCCTGTCGCGTTCCTCACAGGCCTCCAACAGCCTCACGAGCGAAGGCAGCGCCACCGGCCGGTAGTCGAGTAATTCCACGCCGACGTTGACGCGCTTCTCGTCGGTTCGAACGAAGGGGTACTCCTTCGGGTGATTGTTGTGGTGGTGGCCGTGGAGTACCCACCCGTTCCACCACTCTGGAGTATCCTCGGGACGATGGGTACAGTAGAAGCGGTAGTCGCCGGCTTCCAGCACGCAGGCCGAGACGACCGGGGAGCCGACGTCCTCGGGGTCGAGTGCGGCGTCGTGGTTCCCCCGAACGAGGACCGCGGAGTCGGACAGTCGACCCAGCCACTCGCCGGTCTTCTCGGCGTCCCGCATCGCCATCGCCACGTCGCCGAGGTGATACAGCGTGTCGTCGGGGTCGACGGTTTCGTGAAACCGCGAGAGCAGCACGTCGTGCATCTCGCCGACCGACGTGAACGGGCGGTCGCAGTAGCCGATGATGTTGTCGTGGTCGAAGTGGTGGTCGGAAATCAGATAGCGCGTCATCGAATCCCCCGCCGAGGGGTTCGACGCGGGGAAAATAAGCCTTCTTCGGGCGTGTGAGTCGATGCCGTGGTCAGGCCAACGCCGACCCGGCGCGGATGAGCGTCTCCTCCTCGAAGGCCGGACCGACGAGCTGGAGGCCGACCGGCCCCTCGTCAGTTTCGCCCGCCGGCACCGAAATAGCCGGGAGGTTCGCGAGGTTGACCGGGACGGTGTTGGCGTCGGCGAGGTACATCTGGAGTGGGTCGTCGAGGCTCTCGCCCATCTCGAACGGCGGGACGGGCATTGTCGGGGAGGCTAACACGTCGACAGTCTCGAAGGCTTCGTCGAAGTCCTGTTTCACCCACGCTCGGGCGTCTTGGGCCTGCTTGTAGTACTTGTCGTGATACCCCGCCGAGAGGGCGTAGGTCCCAAGCAGGATGCGGCGCTTGACCTCCTCGCCGAATCCCTCCTCGCGGGCGTTGGCGAAGGACTCGTTCCAGTTGCCCTCGTAGCCACCCGATTTCCCGTAGCGAACGCCGTCGAAGCGCGCGAGATTCGACGATGCTTCAGACATGGCGATGACGTAGTACGCCTGGACGGCGGTTTCGACGGACGGAAGCGACACCTCCTCGGTCGTCGCGCCCTGCTCGCGGAGGTCATCGAGCGCTGCCTCGAAGGTCTCTCGAACGCCCTCGTCGGCACCCTCCAGCAGTTCGGTGGGAACGCCGACGGTGAGGCCGTCGACGTCGCCGTCGGCGGCGTCGGCGTAGTTCGAGTTCGCACCTTCCTCGCGGGTGGTTCCGTCGTTGGGGTCGGGGCCGGCGATGGCGTCGAGCACTGCGGCGGCGCCCTCGACGGTCGGCGCCAGCGGGCCGATTTGTTCCAGCGAGTTGGCGTAGGCGACGAGTCCGTAGCGGGAGACGAGGCCGTAGGTCGGCTTGATGCCGACGACGCCACAGAAGGCGGCGGGACAGCGGACCGATCCACCGGTGTCAGAGCCGAGTGCAGCGTCGGCCTCGCCCGAAGCGACGGCCGCGGCAGAGCCACCCGAGGACCCACCCGGGACACGGCCCTCGGCGGCGGGGTTTTCCGTCGCCCCGAACGCGGAGGTTTCGGTGGTCGTCCCCATCCCGAACTCGTCCATGTTGGTCTTGCCGACGATGGTCGCGCCGGCGGCCTTCAGTCGCTCGACGACGGTGGCGTCGTACGGCGGCACGTAGTCGTCGAGCATCGCCGAGCCACAGGTGGTGCGGACGCCCTCGGTGGAGATGTTGTCCTTGACGGCGACGGTGACGCCGTCGAGGGGGCCGTCGTCGGTCGGTTCGATGGTCGCTTCGGTGATGAACGCGTTGTAGCTCATGAAACCTTCGGCCCCTTGAAGTAGCCGTCCTCGGTTTCGGGAGCGTTCTCCAGCGCCTCCTCCTGAGAGAGGCTCTCTCGGACCTCGTCGGGTCGCATCACGTTCGCCAACTCGGCCTCGCGTTCGACTTCGGGCACGTCGTCGAGCGCCTCGAAGTACTCGAGGATGTCGCCGAACTGCTCGGTGAACAGTTCGACTTCCTCGTCGTCGAGGTCGACCCGGGCCAGCGAAGCGACGTGGCGGACCTCCTCGTCGTCGACAGTCATGTTCCCGAGTGGGCGTGGGATGTCACTAAGGGTTTCGAATGGTTCGCTCGACGCACTCGCCGCGGTGACCGTCGGTGCCGAACGGAGTGAGAACCGCAAACCATCCGGAGAGACCGTCCGAGGCCCAAATGTTTAAGTTGTAGCCGCGGCAACAAAAAACACGGCCGGTTCTTTCAGCAACTGCTGACTTCACACCCAAAATGACCGATTCCACCGTCAGACGCTTCCAGGAGGAGAACGCCCGCGACGAGAACGAACGGGAGGACGAGGAGGAAGACGAACTCGTCTGTCCGGAGTGTGGGGGGCGACTCGAATCCGACACCGAACGCGGCGAGACCGTCTGCAGCGAGTGCGGACTGGTCGTCGAGGAGGACGAAATCGACCGCGGGCCGGAGTGGCGCGCCTTCGACTCCGCCGAGAAAGACGAGAAATCCCGGGTCGGCGCGCCGACGACGAAGATGATGCACGACGAGGGGCTGTCGACGAACATCGGCTGGCAGGACAAAGACGCCTACGGCAACTCCCTGTCGAGTCGCCAGCGCCAGAAGATGCAACGCCTGCGGACGTGGAACGAGCGGTTCCGCACCCGTGACTCCAAGGAGCGCAACCTCAAGCAGGCACTCGGCGAAATCGACCGCATGGCGAGCGCGCTCGGCCTCCCCGAGAACGTCCGGGAAACCGCCTCGGTCATCTACCGCCGAGCGCTCGACGACGACCTTCTGCCCGGCCGCTCCATCGAGGGCGTGGCCACGGCATCGCTGTACGCCGCCGCCCGACAGGCCGGGACGCCCCGTAGCCTCGACGAGGTGGCGAACGTCTCCCGCGTCGGGAAGGACGAAATCGCCCGCACCTACCGCTACGTCGCCCGCGAGTTGGGTCTCGAAATCGAACCCGCCGACCCGAAGAGCTACGTCCCACGGTTCGCAAGCGACCTCGAACTCTCCGACGAGGCCGAACGACGCGCACGCCAACTGCTCGATAGCGCTCAAAAGGCGGGCATCCACTCCGGGAAATCGCCAGTCGGGCTCGCCGCCGCCGCGGTGTACGCCGCCTCGCTTCTGACCAACGAGAAGGTCACCCAAAACGAGGTCAGCGAAGTGGCCGACATCTCTGAGGTCACCATCCGCAACCGGTATCACGAACTGCTCGAAGCCGAAGAGGGACTCCAATCCTGAGTTACTATTGACAGTTTCGGGCAGGTATAATGATGGGGGCCTTCGTAGGGCGAATGTATGACGGATATCCTACTCGCCGTCGACGACGACGAAGGCCGCGCACAGCTACAAGCCGAAGCGGTTGCGGACCTCGATTGGGCCGACGGCAGCACGACCGTGACCGTCGCTCACGTCTTCACCGACAACGTCGAGGGCGCCTCGATTAGCCAGTTCGCGCCGGCACGCGTCGCCCGCGACATCCTCGAGGAGAACGGTATCGAGGTGGCGCTCGAAGAGAGCAGCGGCGACCCCGCCGACCAAATCGTCGGTCTCGCGAAGCGACGTGACGCCGACCTCGTCTGTGTCGCCGGTCGCAAGCGTTCGCCCGCCGGGAAAGCCGTCTTCGGTAGCGTCTCACAGACGGTGATGCTCGACAGCGAGATTCCGGTCTTGTTCTGTCCGTTCGAGGTGTAAGTAGTCCCTCTACGTCGGATACCGACGCTTGCCTTACTCCACGAGCGAGTCGATGTACTGTCCGACGTGGTCGTCCATCCGGCGTTTGAAGCCGGCCTGCCGAGCGAGGCGGTCCAACTCCCGGGAGACCAGGCTCCCGTACTGGACGGCCTTTTTTTCCCGCGTCCGGACCGACTCCGGCAGGAAGTCCGCTGCCCGCCTGAGCGCGACTTTCCGTTCCTCGCCGTCGACCAGGAGGTGGCCCGGAAGCCGAAGCGCCGCGGCCACGACGCGGTCGTCCAACAGCGGCGCGATGGGTTCGACGCCGGCCGCACGGAGTGTCAACACGTCTCGCTCCAACTGCGCCGGTAGCGAGGCGATGACCTCCCGCGTCGCCCCGCGGACGGTCTCGGCATCGACGCGGGGGTCCTCGGGCGCTTTCGCCACCTTCGCGTAGCCGCCGAACAGTTCGTCGGCACCCTGCCCGACCGCGAGGCGGTCGTGGCCGTCGGCGGCGACGCGTTCGGCGACGAGATACAGCGGCAGTGCGATGGCGATGTCCATCGGGTTGGACCGACCGGTCGCGGCGACGAGTTCGGGGACCGCCCGTTCGAGGCCCGCGTGGCTGAACTCGACGACGGTGAGTTCGCGGCCGAGCGTCTCTGCGGCCGACCGCGCTGCCTCGACGTCGTGGCTCCCCTCGAAGCCGCCGACGTACAGCGGGCCGTCGAGTCGGTCGGCGAGTATCGCGGAGTCGAGGCCGCCCGAGAAGGCGATGGCCGGCGTCGACTCGACGGAATCGACCGACCCCATCACCGCGGTTCGGACCTCGCTCACCGCCCGCTCGTCGTCGGCGTAGGGGTCGGGATTGGGTAGCGTCCACACCTGTGTGTCGCCGTCGTCGTCCCGCAGGTGGCCCGCTGGGATGGGGTCGGGGTCGTCGAGGTCGGTCGGGTCGAACGACCACGCCGTGTGGTCGTCGGCTTCCGAAAAGAGTGGATATCGCCCGAGCACGTCGCGGACGAGCGACCCCTCGAGTTCGCCGGCGAATCCTTGCGTTCCCGGCAGGGGGTCACGAGCGTCGAGTGCGCGCTGGACGACGGCGGCGTCCGCGCCGTCCATCACCATGGCAGCATCGAGGCGACGCGTCGTTTCACGCCGCCGCTGAACTGCTGGATGCTGATGAACCACGGCGTCCGTTTACCGACGACGCTCGTCCGCCCCTCGACGATGGCGTCGAGGATGCTGTCGACGCTCTGGTGGTAGGCGTCGACCTCCGTGACGGCTTGTCCGACCATCTCGGCGATGTGGGCGTCGCTGCCGGCAGTCATCGGCAGGCCGTACTCGCGAGCGAACTGTTCGGCCTGGCGGTTCGAGCGCCCCGTAAACAGCCGCGAGTTGTACACCTCGATGGCGTCTGCCTCGGCGAGCTGTTCGCGGGTGATGTGTGGTGCGACGCCGTGTCTGGATTTCTGGAACGGATGGGGGACGACGGCGATACCCTCGGCATCGTGAATGCGGTCGAGTGTCTCGTCGAAGCTCTTGCCGGCGGGTATCAACTCCTCGACACCCAACGCGAGGATGTGTCCGGCAGCGCTGGAGACCTCCATCCCCGGAATGCCGACGAGGCCGTACTCCTGGGCCTTGGCCGCGGCTTCGAGGGAGGCGTCGATTTCGTCGTGGTCGGTGATCGCGAGCGCGTCGAGTCCCACGGCTTCGGCCTGCTCTAACAGTAACTCGATGGGGTCCCGCCCATCGTACGACAACTCGGAATGTGAGTGGAGCTCGACCGACAGCACGGACGGGGGTTGACGGGCGGGTGAGAAAAGCGCCTCGGTTACTGGTCTGTGAACCGGCCCCCGACGAGCGCATCGCTCGCGACCACTGAACGGTCCCGAAACGGTGGACCCCGGCCGGCACTACACCGCAGAGCGAGGGACAGCAACAGCGCCTACAGCAGTGGAACACTTCGGCTCGGCCTCAACGACGGTGTCATCTACGCCTTCGGCATCACAATCGAACACGACTGGGTCGAGCAGTTGAAAATACGGACGGGGAATCGGTGAGCTACGGAACGGTGAAAGTCAGCAGCCACCCGATTCACAAGACACTGATACGTAGCGGTTGAGACGCAATTTCCTGCGAGAGTGCCTTGGAATACTTTCAAATCTGGGCGTTTTCGTTTGCAAATCCGTAGTGGAGATGCTCTCTGAAGCGTGGTATTCTAGGGGCAACTGCATTAGATGACCCCTCCGATGATACATCTATGCAGGCGACGGTACTCGATGGAGTCCTCGAAGCCCTCCGCATCGGGGTCGGATTTCTCTGGACGGCGGCGTGGGCAATCATCATGGGCCTCACGGTTACGAGTCTCGTTCAGGTCTACGTCTCCAAGGAGCGAATGGCGCAGGTCCTCGGTGATGGCGACTTGGGCGGTCTCACCAAAGCGACCGTGTTCGGGGCGGCAAGCAGTGGGTGTAGTTTCGGTGCCGTCGCTATCGGGAAGGGGCTGTTCAAGAAGGGTGCTCACGCGGTGAACTTTCTGGCGTTCATGTTCGCGTCGACGAATCTCATCGTCGAACTCGGGTTGATGATCCTGATTCTGCTGGGCTGGGAGTTCCTACTCGCCGAACTGCTCGGCGGCCTCATCCTCATCGCCGTCATGGCCGTCATCGTCCACCTTACGCTTCCCGAGAACCTCTTCGGTGAGGTCAGACAGACACTCAACGAACGCGACCGCGAGTCAGGCGTCACCGAGGACCCCACCTGCGGGATGGAAGGGAAAAAGGAGTACACGCTCACGACTGACGGGGGTGAAACGCTGCAGTTCTGCTCGGAAGGCTGTATGGAGACCTATCTCCAGGAGACATCGAGCAGCGGCGGGTGGCGCGACGAACTGCTGTCGTGGGGTGGCTGGTACAAGGTCGCAAACCAGTATCGCAAGGAGTGGTCGATGATTTGGAAGGACGTCATCGCGGGCTTTCTCATCTCCGGGTTCGTCATCGTCTTCGTCCCACAGTGGGTCTGGAACACCCTGTTCATCCAGGGCGACGGCCTGCTCGTGACCGCCGAGAACGCGATTATGGGTGTCGCCATCGCCGTCATCAGCTTCGTCGGCAGTATGGGCAACGTCCCCTTCGCCGTTGCGCTGTGGGGTGGCGGAATCAGCTTCGCCGGCGTCATCGCGTTCGTCTACGCCGACCTCATCACGATTCCCGTGTTGAACGTCTACCGCAAGTACTACGGCTGGAAAATCATGCTGTACATCCTCGGCGTCTTCTTCGTGACGATGGCATTTACCGGCTTTCTCATGGAGTTGCTGTTCGACGCGCTTGGTATCATCCCCGATTTGGCCGGTGGGGAGACGGCGACCGAGCAGACGTACTTCGAACTCAACTACACGTTCTACCTCAACCTAATCGCCTTCGCACTCTCCGGGTTTCTCCTGTACGTGTACCGACGTGGCCTCGGTGCGCCCGGGCAGTACCGCGACCCCGTCTGTGGAATGCGGACCGACGACGATGGCCCGAGCGCGTCTCACGAGGGAACGACGTACTACTTCTGTTCTAGTGCCTGCAAGCGACGGTTCGAAGACAATCCGACGGCGTTTGCCGGTCAAAGTCCACAGGTGACAAGCCACGACCATGGCCACTGAATGCGCATCGTGACCTGCTCTGGGGATACGTGATTTCAGATGCTGTGCCAGCCGATGCACTACCTCAACGCCAGCCGTTTCGGCACCCAACCGTTAACCCCGTGGGCGAGGTATGGTATCTCATGGACTACACAATACAGACGTCAGTGACTGGTGAATTCGACGATGTCGTCGACGCAACGAACGCTGCACTCAAAGACGAGGGATTCGGTGTCCTCTGTGACATCGACATCCAAGCGACACTCAAAGAGAAACTCGACGAAGAATTCCGCCAGTACCGGATTCTCGGGGCGTGTAATCCTCCGCTGGCATTCGAGGGATTGACCGAGGAAATCGAACTTGGTGCGCTCTTACCCTGTAACGTCATCGTCTACGAACGTGGTGGCGACATCGTGGTGAGTGCGGTGGACCCGGGGCAGTTGGTCGGTATCGCGGACAACGACGGGCTTGATTCTATGGCGGCCGAGGTCACCGAACGATTCGACCGTGTACTGGCAGCCGTTACAGACGAGTTTGAATCCACATCGGAGGCCTGAGTTGCGATGTCTTCATCGGAGCAACTGGATACTACGACGATACTCCTCCTGCTTCTCGGAGCGTTAATCCTCTTCCCCTTGCTGCTGATGGGGATGGGATTCGGCGGGATGATGGGATACGGAGGGATGATGGGCCAGTACGGCGGTACTGGTGGCTGGTGGCCGTTCGTCGGGATGCTCGTCCCGCTCGTCTTCCTTCTCGTCCTTATCGTCGGTGGCTACCTCGTCTTCCGACGCATGAGCGAAACGCAGACGTCTCACAATCCCGCGATGGAAGAACTCCGTCTAGCGTACGCCCGTGGCGACCTCACCGACGAAGAATTCGAGGCCCGACGCGAGAAGCTCCAGCGTCCGGAGTGAGCACTGCTTGGCCCACGGAGGTCCTTCCCGGATAGCTTATCAGCAAACGAGGGGTGTCAAATCGAGACACCTGGTCGGAGGCGGCCTTGGAATCAAAGAAACAACCCCCTCTTCGCCTCTGATTGTGAGTAGTAATGGGAATAAAAAGCAAGCACGTAGTGTGTACTACGTTGGGAATTACCCTTTCGCGCCGATACGACGTGTCGCTACTCACTGCTAAAACGACTCACCCACCATGACACACCACAGTCGACGACAGTTCCTGGGCCTCGTCGGTGCCGGCGCCGTCGCCAGCACGGGCTTTGCTCAACCAGCGGACGCACAGGAGACACCCGTCGTGGAGATGGGTAACAACTACTTCGACCCAATCGGTCTGCGAGTCGACCCCGGAACGACCGTTCGTTTCGAACTCGCGGCCGGGGCACATTCCGCTACGGCGTACCCGAATCGCATTCCGGACGGCGCATCCGCCTTCGATAGCGAGACGATTTCGCAGGGAAGCTTCGAACACACGTTCGAAACGCCGGGGACGTACGATTACTACTGCATCCCCCACAAGTCGATTGGCATGGTCGGACGAATCGTCGTTGGGACGCCTGGCGGGCCGGCGGAGGAGAGTCCGATTCCGGATGGGGAGGTCCCCGCAAGTGAGACGATCGTCGAGCAGGGAGCAGTGGCCTACGATTCGAGCAGTGACGGGAGCGGAACGACTGGCGGTGGCATGATGCGACAGGGCGACCACGGGATGATGAACGGCCGCAGTGGAGGCGGAATCTGGAGCATTCCCTTCGTCGGCGGGGCGCTCGGTCTGCTGGGTGTTCTCGGCGGCGCACTCTACTGGCTTGGAAACCGAAGCAGCACTCGCTCGAACACCCACGATTCGGCGAGAGAAATCCTCCAGAACCGCTATGAGCGAGGCGAAATCAGTGAAGAGGAGTATAGACGTCGCCGCAAGCGGCTAGATGATGAGGTGGAATGACTGGAATCACTCCTCGCGTTTGCCGTACGTTTCCTCACCCCACCCGTAGTCGGACGCTTCGTCGTTCCGTTCGAGATAGTCCTCCAGTATCTCCTGTACCGCTCGGCAGAGGTCCGTTAACTCACCGTTAATCATTGAAACCGTGCTCGAATCGAGCGACTCGGTCGCGTCTTGCTCCCGCCAGTCGTCCGAAATCGTTGGGGCGCCGAACCGAAGGCTGTCTTCGGTCGGGTCCCAGTAAAAGTCGAACGCTTGGAACAGGCCGAGATCGCTGATAATGTTGAAATCCCAATATTAGAGGGTAGTTTGAACACGGTTGTCTCAACGGTGGCTCGGATTCCGGGTCGGTCGCACTACAGTCCCCAGAAGAACACGATGCCGGCCGTCGTGACGACAGTCAGGATGAGCTGGAGTGGGGCGCCGACGCGTGCGAAGTCGGTGAACTTGTAGCCGCCGGGACCGTACACCATCAGGTTCGTCTGATAGCCGACCGGGCTCAGGAGCGGCGTGCTGGCGGCGAACGTCACTGCGAGAGCGAACGCGAAGGCATTGACATCGAGTTGGCCCGCGACTTCGACGGCGATTGGAAGCATCAACACGATGCTCGCATTGTTGCTCACCATCTCAGTAATAATCGCGGTGCCGAGATAGAACGCCGCCAGCATCGCAATCGGTGGCAGGACGGTACTACCGACGACGATGCCCGTCGCGATTAAATCCGCCGTTCCGGACGCCTCGAATGCGATGCCTAGGGGGATGACCCCCGCGAGCAGGAAGATGACGCTCCAGTCGACGGCCTCGTAGGCGTCCGCGGGGCGGAGAATACCCGAGAACAGCATCGCGACCACGCCGGCGAGGGCGCTGACCATAATCGGGAGGTAGTCGAGTGCGGCCAGCCCGACGACGCCGGCGACGATCCCCAGCGCGATGGGAATCTGTCTCCGGTCGAACTCCTCCCAGCGGTCGTCGCTCGAGACGACGACGTTGGTGTCGGCCCGAAGCCGGTCGAGGACGTCCGCGCTCGTCTGTACGAGTAACACGTCCCCGGCTCGCAGGTTGACATCGCGGAGACGCTGGCGAATCACCTCGTTGCCTCGACGGATTGCGAGGACCGTCACGCCGAACTCACGCTCGAAGCCGACGACGCCGTCCCGTCTGTTCGACCACGGCCCGGAGAGCAACACGATCTCCGTGAGCGAGGTTGCCGCCTCGGTATCATCCGCTTCTTCCTCTCCGTCCGCTCCGTCTTCTTCAGCGGTATCAGCAGCTGCCCCGGTGTCGTCGGCTGCTGCCGACGGCTGGTTCCACGCGTGGTGTGTCGGGACGAATCCCTCGGGGAGCGATTCGTCCTCGTCGGCCGCGGCATCGCGGAGTTCCGGCAGGAGGACGAGGTGTTCGTCCTCGATGACCTGTTCGAGCGTTTCCTGGCTCGCTCTCACCGAGAGGACGTCGCCGGCGCGGATTCGCTCGCTCGGGAGGCCGCTGACGATGCTGCGGCCGTTGCGGACGATTTGGAACACGTCCAGGTCGAGGTCCCCGCGCCGCAGCTCCCGCACCTGCGAGCCGACGAACTCGGAGTCCTCGTGGACGACGACGTCGGTCAGGTAGTCCGCCATACCGAACTGGTCCGTGGGGGACTCCTCGGCGGTAATCCGTGCGGGCGTGAGGTATCGCCCGACGGTCAGCAGATAGACGATACCGACCGCCAAGACGACGACTCCCAGTTGGGTGAACTCGAACAGCGAGAACGGCTCGCCAGTCGGCCCAATCTGCGCCCAGATATCGCTCGCGAGCAGGTTCGTCGATGTTCCGATGACGGTGAGTGTCCCGCCCATCATCGACGCGAACGACAGCGGAATCAGCAACTTGGACGGTGAAGTCCCGGTCTTCCTGGCGAGGTTCGTGACGGCCGGGATGAGTACTGCGACGATGGGCGTGTTGTTGACAAAGCCCGCCGACGGACCGGAAAGTCCGACCGTCGCGAGGAGCTGTCGGAACTCGCTGTCGCCCGCGAACGACTCCATCTTCTGCGTGAGAATCTGGATAACGCCGGTCTGTCGAACCCCCTCACTGAGAACGAACATCGCCAGCACAGTGAGCGTCGCGGGGTTCGAAAACCCCGACACGCCCTCTTCGGGGGAAACACCCGTCCACGGACCGAGGAGGATGAGCGTGACCATCAGCGCGATGGCAGTCGTGTCAATCGAGACGGGCTGGAGGACGAACAGGACGAGCGCGACGGCGACGATGGCGAGTACGACGAACACGTCGAGCGAGACTGGCAGCGCTACCGGGAACTGCTGGAGGGGTGCCGGCGCCGCCAGTGCGAGGGTGTGCAGTCCGTTCGTCACCGAATCAACTGTGTGTAGTTCCCAGTGGGGCCCACATAGTAGTACGGCTCTCACCACTATGTCGTCGGACTCACCGCACTCAACCGGCTGACAGTCGTCTCTAAATGTGGACTCCATCCGTCGATTTCGTAGGTGCCTGATACACCGGAAATCTTCGCCCGCGCTGACTGTCGGGAAAATCGTGACGCAACGTCGCGTCGACGTGGAGATTACAGGTCGTGTCGGTGTCGACGCAGGCCAGGACAGCCTTCCGTTAGTCGTCCGCGACGGCGGGAGCGTTCGGCATCTCCGGGTGGGCTTCGGGCTGTTCGGACACCGGTGTCCACTCCAAATCCTCCTCGTAGTGGAAGGCGCGGTGATTCTGCGTCGGGTCGACGACCGTCAGCGAGAGCCAGTCGTTGTCCAGCAGTCCGGTCAACTCCTCGTGGGCGGCCAAGACGCCGGTGACGCGTTCGACCGGTGCGTGGACGACCGTCGAGAGTCGAAGCGGCTGGTGGTACGGTTCGTCGTCGTCGGCCATCACCGATTGGAGCGGAAGCCCGGTCATCAAATCGCCGCCGTTGCCCTGGTAGACGCCGACGTTTCCGACTGGGTTGTGAGTCACCTTCGACCCACCGCCGTACACCGAATTGTCGACCGTCGAGAAGTAGTACTGGGTGTTGATCCACTGGGTGACGACCATCGGGCCGGTGAGAATCGCTTCGAGCGCGTCACCGTCGGGGTCGGTCGACCAATCGTAGGAGTGGAGGAAGGCGCGGCCGTCGAGGTCGAGGTCGCTCGTCAGTTCGCGGGGACCGATGACGAAGCCGGCGTTGCCGGCCAGTCCCCACTCGGGACGCGTTTCGGCCCAGTCGGCGGCACGACGCTCCACCTCACTGACCGACATCGAGCTGTCGGCGCCCATCGATTCGGCGCGCTCGGCGGCCGCGTTCTCGCGGGCGGTGGCGAGGTCCGCACGCAACTGCTCAAGGTCGTCCGCGTGGCTCTCGGGTACGCCGTCGGCGAACAGTTCCACCTCGTCGGTCGTCGTGTTGTGTTCGCCGGCGAGGAAGACGGTGTCGTCAGGAATGTCGAAGCCGCGTTCGCGCAGCGCCGTCTTGACTTCAGCGTCGTTACAAATCGTCGCGAGGACACGGGCGTTCGGACCCCCGGGGTTGCCGGCGCAGGCCCCACAGTCCAGACTCGAGTCGTAGGGGTTGTTGGTCGTCTCGCTGGCGTGGCCGGTGAAGACGACGAGTCGGCTGAACTCCTCCCAACCCATCAACTCGAAGGCTGTTTCGGCGTATTCGACTTTCTCCTCGTGGGTCAGTCCGACCGGGAGGTCACCGGCGTAGGTGTGCTGGTGGTGGACGATTTGGTCACAGAACTCGTGGTTGTCGGGTGCAGCGTCGTCGGCGGTTTCGAGCAGGTCGTAAACACGGCCGGGGACGAGCGTGCGGGCCGCAAGCGCCAGTCCGTATCCACTCCCGGCGCTCTCGACGAAGCCGAATGCGGTGGCTGGGTTCGTCTTCAACGTCTCGATGACCTCGCTGGTGGCCTCGCGGAGACGCGACCAGCGGTCGTGAGTCGCTTGGGTGTCCCCATCGGCCGGAATCTCGGTGATGTGGTGCTGGGAATCGAGAATGGGGGGACAGGCATCGACCGACACTTCGGAATCGTATCCCTGGTACTCCATCGGGATACCGAAGAAGCCAGCGTAGCCGTGGGTCTCGTAATCGCCGGTTTCCTCGATGTGACGGCGGATAATCTCGGAACGCGTATCGATACAGAACACCAGTTGTGCGTCCGGGCGACCGGAGGGGTCGCTGTCGGCGAGGGCCTCGCTCTCGGCGGCGACGCTGTCGACGACCTCGGTGCGGTAACTCGCCTCCCACGCACTCAGGAAGGCTTCGGCGAGTTCGTCGGCTGGCTCGACCTCGGCGCTGTCGGGGCCGGTCGAGGGCGCGACACCGACATCGAATGCTTCCAGCAGCGCGAGACGAACCGCGAGATACCCTTCGAGCGTGATTGGGTGTGTGGACTGCCACGCGCCGTCGTCGGCAACGCGTTGTTTGAGAAAGCCACTCCACCCGGGGAGTGCGGCGAACTGCTCCTCGAAGATGGGCACCCACTGACTCTCGGGGTATGGCTCTAAGAGGGTCTCGATGGCTTCGAGCGGTGATTCCGGGAGGTCGCCGACGACACCGTCGTCGGGTATCTGGCCGTCGTATGCGGCCACCGAACGGAAGGCGCTGTAGAACCCGTCCTCGCGGTTCGGCATCGGCCACTGCGCCTGCCCTTCGTCGAGGAACGCCGACAGCCACTTCGTCAGCACGTGGTCGACCTGCTCGGTGTCGGTGTTCGGTGGCTCCGTCTCGACGCTGGTGTCCATCCGCTCCAGCAGGGTTTCGGGGTCTCCCTCGTAGCCGCGCTCGGCCAGTTCCGACGCGAGTATCTCGCGGTCGATTTGGCCGTCGTCGAGGGCCGCCTGGAACGTCTCTGGGCTTGGATACCCGCGGCCGCCCAGCAGGTCTGCAGCCTGGGTGACGGCCTCGCTAAACGGGATGTCCTCGAACCCCGAGAGTGGGTTGGCCGTCACGAAGGAGTGAATCGGCCAGACCGACCCGACGGTGGTCGCTGCTTTGTCGATGCTGTCCTCGATAGTGTGTTCAGTATTCATTGTAGTCCTCCGTGGCGGTCAGCACGGTACTGGAAGCAGGTTGACTCATGTTCAACAACGTGACGTAGAGGCGCTGGCTACGCTCGTGGATACCGGTCTCAATCGCGACGTAGACGGCGAGGAAGACGACGGCGACGAGCGCGTGGAGCACACTCAGTTCGGTCGGAGCCGAGACGAGCGGAAGTCCGGAGAGGACACTCGAAACGGCCACGTAGACGAGGGCGTAGACGGTGATGGCCGGGATGAAGACCAGCGGGACCGCACCGTAGCGAGCCGTCGCCGATAGGCTGGTGTGCTGGACGGCGCTGCGGGCCGCGTGCAGCGTCGTGAGCACGACGAACAACACGAGCAGCAGTCCGCTGTCGACGCTCGTGCCCTTTCCCGTGAGGAGGGCGAACAATCCACCACTTACGAGTCCGGTCACCAGGACGACGGCTGTGCCTGCGACGTTCATCCCCGAGGGTTCGCTCCCGGTCGGGCTGGTGTGTTCGACCTGTCCGCCCGAACTGAGGAAGTGATACGCCTTGTAGAAGCCGTGCAGGATGAGGTGGGTGATGGCGGCGCCGAAGAAGCCGAGACCGGCCTGCATAATCATAAAGCCCATCTGTCCGACCGTCGAGCAGCCCAGTTCGCTCTTGACGTCCGATTGGACGGCCTTGAGCAACTTTCCGAGCAGGGCACTCGCCGCGCCGACGGCCACGATACCGAGCATGAGGGTAGCGTCGACGGTGACGACCGGTGCGAAACGGGTCAACAGGATGCCGCCCGCGTTGACGAACCCGGCGTGCATCAGTGCCGAGGCTGGCGTCGGAGCGGTCATCGAGGAGAGCAGCCAGCCGTGAAACGGGACGAGCGCGGACTGAATCATCGCCGCGAACACGAGTGCGGCCGCGGCGACGAGCCACACCGGCCCACCGAGGCTGTCGGCGGCCGTGGCGATACCCGTGACCGTCGTCGCATCGGTTGTCCACCACAGCGCAGACAGTGCGACGCCGAGGAGCGCGCTGCTGGCGAGGAAGTACTTGCGGGCGAGGCTCGCGGCGGCCTGGGCCTGTGTCCAGCCGTCGACGGTGCCGACGAGCCTCGCCATCAGCAGGCCCATCGCCAGCCAGAGCAGCCAGAACAGCCCGACGTGGTCGGCCGCGACGAGACCCCCCACGGCAACCGTGAAACCGAACATGGTGAGGAAGAAGTCGGTCTCGTGGGCGCTACCAGCCATGTAGCGGCGGGAGTAACTGTGAACGATACCGCTGAAGAACGTGACTACCACCCACATGAGAACGGTCAAGCCGTCGATGGCGACCACGCCGGGAATTTCCCAGGCGCCGCTGAATCGGATTCGGGCGATGGGGACCGCGACACTCGTGGCGAACAGCGACCACACGAGCCACGTTAGTACAGCGGGCACGGACGGCGATTCAACCGTCGTGTCCGGGAGCGCTCCGACCGTCGATTTTGAGGTGCGTCCTGACATCGTTCAGCTCGTCGTGCGACCCATTCCGGCACTCGTGGAGTGCTAGAGTCCGATATTGGTCGTCTCTGACCGAAAGGAGAACAGTTTAACTATTAAATCTATCTATATTCACGAACTGTTCGTAAATCAGTAATTAAAGAACATTATGGTTTGCAGAATTTGCGGCAACATTGCCCTAGTGGAGAGTCCCCTCGTTCGTACACATAGCCGCCCACGAGACCATCGAGGCGGTGTCCGAGCACCGCCGGACAGCTGCTCCATCGGCGCACTTTCCTCAAACGCCGGGCCAGCCCGGAGTTGCTCCCATAACAGATTCGAACTCAAGGCGAGAAATATTACTGTGGCGTTCGATATACCGGTTTGGAAAACCATATCGGTATCTGATTCGGAGGGCCGGCATGGAAGAACTCACAGGGACCGTCCTCGTCGGGGAGTCGTTCGAGCCGATTCGGGGACGTGTCGTCGTCGATGACGGTCGGATAGCGACTATCGAGGAGACAGAAACGGCATCGACCGACATCATCTGTCCGGCGTTCGTCAACGCGCACACGCATCTGGGTGATTCCGTCGCGAAAGAGGCGGCAGTCGGGCTCTCCCTCGAGGAGGCCGTGGTACCACCCAACAGCCTGAAACACCGACGGCTGAAGGCGGCCGACCGCTCCGAACTCGTGTCGGCGATGCGGCGCACGCTCCGATTCATGCAGCGAACTGGCACCGTCTCCTGTCTCGATTTCCGGGAGTTCGGGACTGCCGGGACACGCGCACTTCGTGAGGCAGCAGCGCCCCTCGACATCGACCCGTTCATCTTCGGGAGTGACGACCAATCCGTCCTCGACGTTGCCGATGGCTACGGCGCCTCCGGTGCGAACGACAACGATTTCACCGAACAGCGTGCCGCCTGCGAGCGACGCGACCGCCCCTTCGCAATCCACGCCGGCGAACCGGACGCGACCGACATTCACCCGGCGCTCGATTTGGAGCCGAACTTGCTCGTCCATATGGTACACGCCGAAGGCGAACATCTGGAACGAGTCGCAGACCAGTCGGTTCCGATAGCAGTGTGTCCGCGCGCGAACACTGTGCTCGACGTTGGAACGCCGCCAATACGGGAGTTACTCGACCACACGACAGTCGCCCTCGGGACTGACAACGTGATGTTGAATCCCCCGTCGATGCTCCGAGAGATGGCATACACGGCGAAACGATTCGACGTGACTGCCCGAGAGGCGTTACGGATGGCCACCACGGCCGGTGCCGAGATTGCCGGTCTCGACTGCGGCGTCATCGCCCCCGGACGGCCGGGGGCGCTCGTCGTCTTCGATGGCGACTCGGACAATCTAGCCGGTTCGGTCGACCCGGTATCTGCCATCGTCCGGCGGGCGACCGAACTGGACATCAAACACGCCCTGATTTAAGCGTCGTTCTTGGAATCGAACTTGCCGAACGGCGTCGTTTCGTGGGTACGCACGAGTACCTCGTCGGCGACGGTGAGGCCCATGTCGAGGAGTTCCTGTGCCACGGGCGTGATGTCGCTGTCCGACTCGCCGACGGCAGTTACGAGGAGGTTCTGTTCACCGGTGACCAACTCCTGAACCGATATGACGCCGTCGATGTCCAGGATGTCGGGGACGATTTCACCACGCTCGGGTATCGAAGCGGTGCAGTAGAGCAACATCCGGAGCGGATAGCCGGATTTCTGATAATCGACGCTGGCGCTGTAGCCCTTGATTATCCCGTCGGATTCCAGACGCTGGATGCGCTTTCGGACCGTGCTGTCCGAGGTACCGGTCCGCTCTGCGATGTCTCCGGACGACATGTTTCGTGCGTCTTCCTGCAATGCATACAGAATCGCTCTGTCGACGTCGTCGATGTCCTCCTCGGCCATACTCCCTATCCACGACAAAGACACTTACCTTTGTACCTTGCTCGGGGGTTTTACCCCCCGACGACACTCAGTAGTCCCCGAGGACGCCAAGCCGTCGTGCACGCCGCGTCGACACTTGAAAAACTGCGTAGCCGAGGCCGAGATACCCAACAGCGACCACCACCAGCAGCGCCACGTCGGCTGGTGGGAACTCCCAGAGCCGGACGCCGCCGACCATCGTCCGCTGGAGGAGGTCGCTTCCGTGTGCCAGTGGCAAGACCTTCAGCCACGGTACCTCCAGGGCAGGTGCCGAAATCAGCACGACGAAGCCGAACTGCAGCAAATTCAGCCAGTTGCCGATTCGCTTGTACAGGACGGTGATGCCACCGGCCGCAAACCCCAACCCCAGCACCGAGAGGATGCTGAGCGACGCGACGACGACGATGGTACCGACGTGTAACTCCAGTCTGGTACCGGTAATCAGCAACATCGCCCCGAGGATGATCGACGAGATGAGGAACGTCCGAACCACCTTTGCGGCGCCCTTCAGCAACGCGACGGGTGCGAACCCGAACGGGGTCATGACATGCCGTTCGAGCGTTCCCCACTGGACCTCGCTGCCGATGTCGTTCGATATGGACGAGTAGGCACCGACCGACAGCGTCCACAGGAAGTAGCCGACGATGATACCTTCGATGGAGTCGGTGAGCGCCTGTCCTGCGAGCATCCGCCCGCCGTAGAACAGCACCCCGAAGAAGAACAGCGAGATGACGATACCCCCGATGGCGTTGGCCGGATACCGGACGAACAGCAGGAACTCCCGGTAGAGGACGGCGCGCGCGAGGTGGTAATAGCCCGCTTTTTGCGGCCCGGAGGCTTCGTCTGCGGTCATCGGTTCTCCTCACGGGTCAGGCCGACGAAGATGTCTTCGAGGTCGGGTTCGACCGTCCGGACTCGCTCCGGTGTCACGCCGGCCCCCGATAACACATCCATTAGCGCATAGAGGTTGTCCCCGGCCGCTACGACCTCGATTCGCACTCCCCGCTCTAACTCCTCGATGTCGGTGATGTCGAACCGCTCTCGGATGGCCGCTATCGCGTCACCATCGAGGTCCAAACTCTCGATGATGACTGTCCCGCTGGCGGCATCGCGGAGCAGCGAGTCGACGCTGTCGTCTGCGACGATACGACCCTCGGACATGACGAGCACTCGGTCACAGACCGTTTCGATGACGCCCATGTCGTGGCTGCTGATGAGGACGGTCAGCCCGTCCTCCTCGGCGAGCCGTCGCAACTCGCGCTGGAGCGTCCGGGAACTCTCGACGTCGAGTCCGAGGGTCGGTTCGTCGAGGAAGACGACATCGGCGCCGCCGGCCAGGACGCTCGCCAGCGAGACTTTCTGTTTCATGCCCCGCGAGAGCTTCCGGACGGGCGTGTCTGCCCACTCGGCCAAATCGAGCCGTTCGAGCAAGCGGTCGTGGCGGTCGGTAACAGAATCGGGGTCGACGCCGCTCACCGTCGCGAAGTATCGAAGGTTTTCGCGGACGGTCAGCCGCCAGTAGTCGTTGCGTGCCCCCTCCAGCATCGCGTCGACGTTCGCGTACGCCGCCTTCGGTCGCTCGGCAACGTCGATACCACCTATCCGGACCGAGCCCTCGTCGGGAACGATCATCCCGAGAACTGATTTGATGAGCGTCGTCTTCCCGGCACCGTTGGGGCCGAGCAGGCCGACGACCGACCCGGTTTCGACCTCGAAACTCACGTTGTCGACCGCCAGCACCGAGTCTGCGCCCGTACCGAAGCGTTTCGTCAACCCTTCGACTGCGATTGCTATCTCTCGTGATACCGCTCGTTCCGACGTGTCTTGCTTGGGTTCGGTCGCCGTTGGTAACTCCTCGGTCTCCGCAACCGCAGCATCTGCCGACCGCTGGGGCTGGCCGTTCCGGTCGGCCATCGGGTGGTGTTCGCCGCCGGTCCCGTCCGGCTTAGTCATTGCTCCCCGTAGGAGTGCCAGTCGGATAACCCGGTCGGCACAGGCCGCCTTCGCCGGAGCGATCGTCGCCGCGAACGTTGACGTATCGACGAGAATACGCAGATTTTGCCTACCGTTAACGGTTAGCAACAGCGTTCGGTTGGTTGCGATAATACACGAACGTGCACATGAAAAGCGATTTATCCACCCGAAAGAAGCATACGGATGAATGCCACTCGCGCCGTCGGACCGCGAACTCGTCGTCGAGGAACTGGGCCGAGACCCAACGCCCGCTGAGGAAACGCTGTTCGAGAACCTCTGGAGCGAACACTGTGCGTATCGCTCCTCGCGGCCGCTGTTGTCGTCCTTCGACAGCGAGGGCGACCAGGTCGTCGTGGGGCCGGGCGACGACGCCGCTGTCGTCGCACTACCCGACCCAGAATCCGGTGAGAATTCCGAGACGTACATCACGATGGGTATCGAGAGCCACAACCACCCCTCCTACGTCGACCCGTTCGACGGCGCGGCGACGGGTGTCGGCGGCATCGTCCGCGACACGCTGTCGATGGGCGCTTACCCCATCGCGCTCGCCGACAGCCTCTACTTCGGCGACTTCGACCGCGAACACTCCCGGTATCTCTTCGAGGGCGTCGTCGAGGGAATCTCCCACTACGGCAACTGCATCGGCGTCCCGACGGTGACCGGGTCGGTCGCCTTCCACGACGACTACGAGGGCAACCCACTCGTGAACGTCGCCTGTATCGGGCTGACCAACGAGGAGCGACTCGTCACCGCAGAAGCCCAGACGCCGGGCAACAAACTCGTCCTCGTCGGCAACGCGACGGGGCGAGACGGCCTCGGCGGCGCCTCCTTCGCCAGCGAGGACCTCGCAGAGGACGCCGAAACCGAAGACCGCCCGGCGGTCCAGGTCGGCGACCCCTACGCCGAAAAACGTCTCATCGAGGCCAACGAGGAGTTGGTCGACGAGGGGCTACTGCGGGCCGCACGCGACTTGGGTGCAGCGGGCCTCGGCGGTGCGTCCTCCGAGCTCGTCGCCAAGGGCGGTCTCGGCGGTCACATCGACCTCGAAGCGGTCCACCAGCGCGAACCAAACATGAACGCGCTGGAAATCCTGCTCGCGGAATCCCAAGAGCGGATGTGCTACGAGGTCCGCCCCGAGGACGTCGACCGCGTCGCCGAAATCGCCGCAAAGTACGACCTCGGCTGTTCGGTCATCGGCGAGGTGACCGAGGGCAACTACGTCTGTGAGTTCGACGGCGAGGTCGTCGTCGACGTCGATGCCGACTACCTGGCGGAAGGAGCGCCGATGAACGACCTCGAGCACGTCGAACCCACTCAGCCCGAACGGAACCTCCCCGACGTGGACCTCACCGAGGCCTTCGAGGCCGTCGTCGCCTCGTCGAACACCGCCTCGAAGGAGTGGGTGTACCGCCAGTACGACCACGAGGTCGGCACGCGGACGGCGATGAAGCCCGGCGACGACGCGGCGCTGATGGCCATTCGAGAGAACGGAACCGGGCTCGGATTCACGTCGGGTGCCGACCCCAACTGGACCGACACCGCCCCTTACGAGGGCGCCCGTGCAATCGCCCTGGAGAACGCCACGAACCTCGCGGCGAAGGGGGCGACGCCGCTTGCGGCCGTCGACTGTCTCAACGGCGGCAACCCCGAGAAACCCGACGTGTACGGCGCCTTCCGTGACATCGTCGACGGCCTCGCGGATATGTGCAGTGACCTCGAGGTGCCCGTCGTCGGCGGCAACGTCTCGCTGTACAACGACTCGCCTTCCGGTCCGATTCCGCCGACGCCGACGCTCGCGATGGCGGGCACGAAGCCCGGCTACGACGCACCGAGTGCCGCCCTCGACGGCGAGGGAACACTCTTAGTCGTTGGTGGCTCCGACGACCGTTCGCTGGGCGGGTCGGAACTACTGGCGCAGTTCGGCGGCACCGACTCGTTCCCGGCGGTTCCCGAGAACGCGGCCGAGGTCGTCGCGGCCATCGCAGAGGTGGCTGACGACGACGCCACGCGCTCGACCCACGACGTGAGCCACGGCGGCCTCGCGGTCACGCTCGCCGAAATGGTCGGCGAGGCTGGTGCCGACGTGACCCTGCCCGAGGCGGATTCGCCGCTCGAAGCGCTGTTCACGGAGGCCGTCGGCCGCGTCGTCGTCGAGACGACCGACCCCGAGTCGGTTCGGGAGCGCTTCGACGGCGTCGCACCGGTCGAGACACTCGGCGAAGCGACGGAGACGGGTCGACTCGAACTCGCCGTCGACGATGTCGAACTCGACTACGCTGCCGACGCCATCGCGGACCTCCGGAACGTCATTTCGCGCGAGTTGGCATGAGTTTCTGAAGGCTTCGGCTCCACCGCCGAAGTCGGGCGAACTCCGGTGGGTCGTCCTCCATCTGCTGTCCGATTTTGACGCTCACGACGCCGAGGAGGATGCCGAAGATGACGTCTGTCGCCCAGTGAATCCCGAGATACATCGTCGCCACCACGACGCTCGACGCGAGGAGGGCGGCGACGGGCGTCCACCGCGGGTATTCGTCGTGTGTCGTCCACGCGAGGACCAGTGCGGTGACTGCCATCGAGGTGTGCAGCGACGGGAACACGTTCGTCTCGGAGTTGACGACCTTCGTGAGGAACTGGTACTGTGAGTGGTGACTGAACATCAGCCCCTCGACGGATTCCGAGAGGAGGTTCCGGGGCCCGTAGGCGATGAAGATGACGTAGCAGGTGACGCCAATGATGTAGTTCGCACCGTAGGCGACGATCGTCCGCCGGAGCGGCCGCGGGTCCGGGAGTGCGAAGTACGCGACCACCGGGAAGACCAACAGGAACACGTAGCCGTACACGTAGATGGACGTGAAGTACAGCGTCAGTTCCGGCGTCGCCATCGACTGTAGCCAGACGACGACCTGTGGGGCCTGTCCTCGATAGAACGGCGCCAACAGCATCCCGTCGAGTTTGTGGATGTACGGCGTGATGTTCCAGCCGATAATCCACGAGATGTCCGGGCCGATGTCACGTGCGACCTTGTTCGCCACGAGGACGATGCCGAGCAGACCCATGTACGGTGCGACCGACGTGAGTCGCGTGCGGTACTCCGTGCGCGTCTCCCGCAACCGGTCACGGCCGATGAACAGCGCCGCACCCGCGGCGAGTAAAAGCGTCACGACGAGTAACAGCTGTGTGAGGACGATGCCGAGCATTACGCTACACCCCGCCTGACGAGTCGGTCGCTGTCGTCGTACTGGTAGCCGGCGTCACGGAACGCTTCCCGTGCGGCCGGCACGTCGAGTTCGCCCTCCTCGCCGAGGAACGGCAGCGACGCCGTACCGGTCCACTCCAGTTCGGTCGGCTGCCACTGCCCTCCAAGCGGCGTCTCCGAGGGGCTCGCGTACCCCTCGAAAGCGTCTCTGACGATGTACCTGCGGTCGAGAAGTTGGGCGACGGTGCGGCGGAACCGCGGATTCGACAACGGTGCACGCCGGCAGTTGTAGCCGACGTGGTGGAACGTCTCCGAGCGGTCCACGGTCAGGTTGATGTCGTCGTTTCGGCCGATGCGCGGCACGACCGAGGCGCCGATGCCGCTCACTGTCCCGTCAGCGTCGTCCGATTCTAGCAGTTGGACGGCCGCGTCGTCAGATGGAGTAATCGTAATGCGGAGTCGGCTAAAGGGGACGCCGTCGGCGAATCGGTCCGGAATCCCCGTCGAGTCGCCGTCGTGCAGGAAGTGCTGTGGGAAAGCGTCGAGCGTGAGGTAATTATCGACGGTTGCGTCGTTGAACTGTACCGGCCCGCTCCCGACGGGCGATTCGTTGGGCCAGACCAGTGCCTCAGTCGTCTGGCCCGCGATGTCGATACCCGCGATGTCGACGGTGTTGCTCCGTTCCCGCCAGACGTGTTCGGGGAGGACGGGCACCTCGAGCGCTCGCCGTGCGGGCTCGATTTCCGAGGCCGTGAACGTGATATGTACGTCCTTGTCGTTTCTGGCTCGCACGGACTCGACGAGCGAGAGGCGGCCACGTCGCCACGGCGTCGGAACGGCCGTCTCGGAGTTACCGAGCGACGTGTCGGCCAAGAACTCGTAGGTGAACGCCACGTCGTTTGCGGTCACTGTCTCGCCGTCGTGCCATGGCGTCTCCCGGAGCGTGAGAGTCGCCGTGAGTCGGTCGCCATCGTCCCACTCGATCTCGCGTGCGAGCCACGGTATCGACTCCCCGTCTATCGTTCGAGCCAGCGGTTCGTACAGCAGACCCGTCACGATACCGCTGTCGCGGTACTCGACGGCTATCGGGTTCCGGTTCTCCGTTACACGCGGGTCTCGGATGAGGAGGTGGAGGCGGTCGGTCTCACCGGTGCGCACCAGCGGCAGGTAGTCCGTCGGACGGTGGATACCGCCGTTGGGCCAGCCCCGATACCGGTCGGTCCGAACGCCGGCGATTCGGTCCGGGAAGGCGACGACGCTGAACGGCTGCTTACTGACGACTTCTCGTTGAATCTCACGAACTAACTCCGCTCTGTCCTCTCCCGAGAGGTGTCGCTGTTGGTCCAAAATCTCGTCCATCTCGAGGTCGCTGAAGCCGAAGGGGTTCTGCCACCCTGCCTCTTCGCCGTAATTGGAGTACAGCAACGACCGGAGCTCGTCGGGGTCTCCCTGTGCCGGATAGCGGGTGACGTATATATCGAAATCGAGGTTGATGAGGACGTTCTGGTAGAGTTCGCTCGACTCCATCGGGCTGACCGTGGTGTCGACGCCGACTCGAGTGAGGTGCGTAGCGAGGCGGTTGGCGATACGGACCGCGTAGGGGTCCTCGGATGCGGGGACCGTCGAGATAGAGAGCGACAGCTGTTCGGAAGATTCCCGACCGGCGATACTCCGGAGTTCGCTGACACAGCCGCTCGTGGCTGTGAGCGCCCCGAGACCGCTCGCGAGTACCGCTCGACGACGGAGGGCTGTGTCGGGCGCCATGGTATGCCTATATTCTCGTACGAATACGTATAAAGTTCTCCGTCGATGTCGGGGGTCATAAGAAACCACGCGGGAAGCTCCCGTCCACAAGCGCGGGAGAGGTCACAAATATCCTAACAGCGGTAAACCGAGGACAAAAAGCCAGCCGACGCTCCCGACGACGAGGGCTTCGGGTCGGCCCTCGACTTCCTCGTGCATGGCGGCACCGAGGGCGACGAGTCCGATAGCGAGCAGTACCGACCCGCGGTGAAGCACCACGCGCAGCGGCAGCACCGAGACGCCCATCGCGGCGAAATCGACGATGAAGGCGGCCCCGAGTCCCACAGCGGCGAAGGTGAACGCCCACGCGCGGTCGGAATCCCTCCCCAGCACGTACGCGATAGCCGGCGTCCCGACAGCGAGTGCGATGTACAGCGGTGCGGCGATGGCCTTCGGTGGGAGCGCCGGGAACGTCGTCTCGAGGAGGATGCCGACGTGGCGAACGGCCGTAAACAGCGCGAACAGCGCCCCGCCGAGTCCGAGTTCGTGGCGGTGCTCTCGGAAAAAATACACGGCGTCACGTTTCACGCCTCGACTCCGACCGACGACGCCGAACAACGCCAACGGTAGGAGTACTCCGACGAGTCGAACCCCGGTCACCCACCCGTCGGCGTCGAGGGTGCCGTTTTCGTACGGCATCCGGACGACCTCCGCGACGTAGGGTTTGTCCATGAAGTCGCGTTCGATGGCCCGTTGGGAGTCGCTGATCCCTGTCACGGTGTGTCGGAGCCGAAACCAGTCCCAGTGTTCCTCGTGGCTCTGGATGGCGGTCCACTCCTCGTTCGGGTCCTCGTAGGCGCGAATGTGGCTTCGCGACCCGAGGTACGTCCCCGAGTGGAGTTGGTAGGATTCGCCGAGCCATCGACCGCCGCCGTCGGTTTCGACGTAGACGTATCGGTTCGCGCCGGTGGCCGGCGCCCACTGGATGATTTCGGTGAGGTTACTCGCGTTCCTGTCGATGTCGACTCGTTCGGCAGAAACCGTCTCACTGTCGGCTTCATAGTCGGCTTCCGGATCCGACTCCCACTCCAGGGCCGACTGTTCGGTGAGTGCGGTGTGGATGACATCAGGATTCCCGTAGAAGATCATGTTGATGCCCAGCGTTCGACTGCTGTGGTCCGGGCGGTTCGCGGTGTAGGGCCACAGCGCCGTTCCGTTGTCCGTCGGTTCGACCAGTTGTGGTTCCGACGATTGCGTTGCGGAAACCCCTGACAACGGCCACTCCGCGAGGAGCATGGCACCGCCGAGACTCGCGACGAGTACGAGCGCGGCGGCAACCCACGCCGTATCGCCCCCGATGTCGAGTTCGCCTCCCGAATCCTCCATTCATGCATCGTACGGGCCGACGTGTACAAAAGCCTACGGCAGCCGCGGAAAGTTGGACCTAAGTCCCCCCACACCGACGGACGCGTATGTCGCTCGAGTTGGGTCGACGCCTCGTTCATGCCTCCGGCGCCGTGGTCCCCGGCGCGTATCTGCTGGACGAACACGTCCTGGAGGTCGGTGTCGTCACGTGGCCGGTCGTCCAGGCGGTGGTTGTCGCGGGGCTCGTCTTGACCGCCGTTCTCGAATTCGCCCGCCTCTACGGCGGTCTCGAGCACGCCTTCTACGACCGCCTCACCCGCGAATACGAACAGGACAGCGTCGCCGGCTACGCGCTGTACGTCCTCAGCGGTACCGTCGTCGTCCTCCTGTTCGAACCGCGAATCGCGGTGCCGGCGCTGTTCATGTTGACGCTCGGAGACCCCGTCAGCGGGATGCTCTCGTCGGGAGAACTGCGAACCGTGAAACGCCCGCGCGTCCTCGTCGGGATGTTCACCGTCAGCCTCCTGTTGGCCCTCCCGTTCGTCCCCGTCGTCGCTGCCGTCGCGGGGGCGGCGGGGGCGACCGTCGCCGACGGCGTCAAACCCGTCGTTCGCGGGTTCGTGGTCGACGATAACCTCACTATCCCCATCGTCGCGGCCGTCGCGATGTGGGCCGTCATCTATCTGCCGTAATTGGGACTCTCAGCCCAAAAGCAGCGGCACGCCGAAGACGACGGCCATCCCGACGAGCGCGACGACGAAGCCGACGGCCACGTCACGGGCGGTGTAGTCGCTCTGCGGTGCGGTGGTTCGCTCGTCGGACGGTTCGTGCGGGTGGTGTTCGTGGTCGGCGTGGTCGTCGCTCATACCCGTCGCTGGGACCGGCCGGTACTTTGGCCTATCGTTCCTCACTCCGCTCGCGGACGTGGTCCCGCGGGCCAAGCGTCTCCCACGGCTGGGCGTCCAGCCACGTACACAACTCGATTAGCTGCTCGCAGGCGGCCTCGAACAGCCGTTCGCCCTTCTCGGCGGAGGCGTCGGTCGGGTCGCCGAAGGCGCCGTTGTCGGCGTTCTCGATGGAGTCGTAGAACAGCCTCGCACCGTTGCGAGTGACGCCGGCCGATTCGATGTCGCGCAGTCCACCGTCGCGGGCGGCTTCGAGTTCGCCCTCGCGGACGAGGTCGGCGATGTGCCACACCATCGAGGTCTCCTTCGGGCCGGCGTGTGGGCCGTTTTGGTCGAAGCAGTCGTCGACTAACTCGGGGATGGATTCGTCCCACATCCACTCGACGGCGTAGGCGGCGTCGTCCTCGTGAAGTCGTCGACCGACCTCCCGGAGGTGTTCGACGTTGCCGCCGTGGGCGTTGACGTAGACGATGCGGTCGATGCCCTGATACACGAGGCTCCGGGACAGCGACTCCATGTAATCGCGGAAGACGGGCGCGTCGACGGACATCGTCCCGTGGAACTGGCGGTGGTGGGGGCTGACGCCGATGTTCACGGTCGGCGTACACAGCAGGTCGGCGCGGTCGGCCGCCGCCCGCGCGAGGCCCTCCGCGATGACGTGGTCTGTCGACAGCGGTAGATGCGGTCCGTGCTGTTCCGTCGATCCAACGGGGACGACTGCGAGAGATTCCTCGGCGAGATGGTCGCCGGCTTCCGGCCACGTCGCGTCTCCGAGATACATGTTCGGGTAGTCGAGACCGGGGACAAAGAAGGGTGTCCTTACGCGTTCCTGTAAAACAGGAACAGAAAGACGGCCCCCGCGGCCACGCCGAGGAATTCGTAGGGCTGGCTGTGAAACGCCAACACTGCGCTGGCGACGAACAGCGCACCCGCGATTACCGCATAGCCGACGGCCCGGCCCGTCGAATCGTTCTGCCGGTCGGTTTTGACTCGCAGTTCGTTCCGCTCGATGCGGTCCAACAGCCTGTCGGCCCGCGTCGGCAGCCGAGCAAGCGCCGGAACTGAAGTCCGAACGTCCGAGGTAATCTCCCCGGCGACGTTTCGGACTTCTCGCTGGAAGAGGCCGTGTTCGAGGAGGAACGACCGGACGAAGGCGACGAAGTCGAACTCGGGGTCGAGTTGCCGGCACACTCCCTCGGCGACAGTCCCGACCCGGATGAGCAACATCACGTTCGGCGGAATCCGAAACGGGAAGTCGTGGAGCATCCCGAACAGTTCGGTAAAGATGTCGCGCCAGTCGATGTCCGAGCGTCCCTCGAGGTTCTCCATCGCGAGTTCGACGACGTGGCGGACCTCCGTTCGGTCGACCGTCGGCGAGAGCACGTCGAGTGCGACGAGGGCGTCGATGATGCCGTCGGCGTCGCGACGCGCCAGCGACTGATAGAGGTCGACGATTCGCGCCTGCGTTTCCGGGGCGAGTCGCTCGCTCATTCCGTAGTCGAAGATGAGCAGCCGGCCATCGTCGAGTACGGCGAGGTTGCCGGGATGAGGGTCGGCGTGGAAGACGCCGTGTTCCAGCCCCATCGTGAGGTACACGTCGGCGATACGCCGGGCCATCTCCTCGGGGTCGACGCCGACGCGGTCGAGTGCGCCCTCGTCGGTCACCTTCCGACCGGTGACGTACTCCATGACCAACACCCGTTCTGTCGTCCGTGCTTCGTCGACCTCGGGTATGTACACCCGGTCGTCGTCGGCGAAGTTCTCGCCGATGTCCCGCATCATCCCCGCCTCCCGCTGGAAGTCCAGTTCCTCGAGGATGATGCGCTCGAAGTCGTCGGCGATGTTCCGAACCGAGTACTGCTGGCGCTCGCTGGCGAAGAACCCGACGACGGGAACGAGTCGTCTGATGACTCGGAGGTCACGCTCAATGCGGGGTTTCAATCCCGGGCGCCGGACCTTCAGTGCGACCCTCTCGCCGTCGACGGTGGCCGTGTAGACGTACGCTAACGACCCACCAGCGACCGGGTTGAGCGTCGAGGCGTCGACCGCTTCCCCGAGGTCGGTCTCGATGAGTTCGGCCGGGCCCTGTCCGGTCTCCTCCGGAACTTCGTCCTGCAGCGTCGCGAGCGCCTCGGCGTACACCGGCGGGACGATGTCCGGACGGGTCGACAGCACCTGGCCGGCCTTGATGAACGCCGCACCCAACTCCAAGAGCGTCTCGACCAACCGCTCGGCGCGCCGACGGTGGGTCTCCTCGGGGACGTGCCGAGAACCGCCGAACAAGATGAAGCGCCGCCGGTCGCGGAGCAACGCGACCGCAAACGGCAGCAGGCGGACGGCGACCTGCAGGAACCGCCGATTGAACCCCCTCATCTCGCCACCGACCGAGCATCGATGGAGTGCCCTGACATACGCCCCCTATGTGTGGCCCCCGTGAAATACGTACCCGACGCCGGTTACGGCGCGCCGGCGACGACGACTCGGAGCCGTTCGTCGCCGTGGTTGTGCAGTTGCCGCCACGTCTCGCTCCCGACGCGAATCGCCTCCCCCGACGAGAGCGTCGTCTCCGTCTCGGCCGGTTCGTCCTCGCTGCCGCCCAACTGGATGGTCAATTCGCCGTCGACGACAAGGTACACCTCCTCTTGGCCGTCGCCAGCGTGGTCGTGGGGCTTCCCCTTCGCCTCGGGTTCGAGTTCCAGCAGCGTCACGCCGAGGTTCTCACAGTCAAGCGGTTTCCGGAAGAACCACATGCCGCCGTACTCCTCCGGAACGACGCTGTCGATGTCGTCGGTGCTCGCCGTCTCGTAGTCCATACCGTCTTTTCGCCCGGTCGGATGTTAAACGTGGGCCAAAGCGTATATTCGACCACGGATAGCAGACCGGGTATGGAAACCTACTCGACACCGGGTCGAACCGCCTACCCCCGGTTCCGTAGCGTCGCGGTGCCCGCAGCGGTGCTCGTGGCCGTCAACATCGCGCTAATGTACGTCGTCGCCGCGACGCCGCTGTCGGCGGTCAACGACCTGTTGTTTTCGGTTCCGATACTGGGTTTCATCGTCTACGGCGCCGCCTTGACCGGCGGGAACATCGCGGCCGAACGCGGACTCCAATCCGGTTCGATGGCGCTGGCGGCGTTCGGCACCCTCCTCCTGCAGGTCGCATACGGCCTGTTCGGCGGCGGCGTCCTCGGTCGGGCCCCGGCGGACCTCCGCGGGACGCTTCTGGCCGTCACGCTCGCCGTCACCGTCGCGATGACCGTCGCCATCGCCGCCTACGTCTACCTCCGTGACGCCGAGTTCGACCACTGGAGTACGTGGTCGTTCGGCGCGTTCATCGTCGGTGCCGTCCTCGTGTTGGTCGGGTCGTTCGTCCCCGTCGTTCTCGCACTCGGCTTCCTGTTCGTCTTCCTCGGGTTCGCGTTACGACTCGGCTACGAAATCTGGCACATCAAGGCGAACTACGACCCCAACTCGGCGCTAACCCACGCACTCGGCATCTACGTCGCCTTTACCGGTGTGTTCGTCCACGTCCTCCAGATTGCACTCCGGATGTTCGCCGAGCGGTGAGGCGTTACTCGTCGGGTTCGAGTGCGGTCGCGATTCGCTCGGTGGCGCGGACGAGTCGCCAGAGGAGATAGACGACGAAGACGAGACCGACGACGACGGCCCCAAACAGAAGCTGTTGGGCGATGAGGAGGCTGTACAGGAGTGCGACCGCGGCGACGACGGCGACGATGGCCGGACCGACGGGAACGCTGTCCTGTGGCTGCGGGGAGGGCATGACTCCGACCTCGCTCGGCCGAGAGAAAAACGATTCGGACCGAATCGTTTTACCCCCTCGGTGCGCCACGAACGGATAGTAAATGCGCCAGTATCTCGACCTCGTCTCGGACGTACTCGCCGAGGGGACGTACAAACCCAACCGGACCGGCGTCGACACGGTCGCCTCGTTCAGCCACCACTACGAGGTCGACCTCGCCGAGGGATTTCCCCTGTTGACGACGAAGAAGATGGACGGCTACCGCTGGAACTCGCTCATCCACGAACTCATGTGGTATCTCTCGGGAGAGGAACACATCCGGGATCTCCGCGAGGAGACGAAAATCTGGGACGCGTGGGCCGACGAGGACGGCCACCTCGACACCGCCTACGGCCGCTTCTGGCGGCGGTTTCCGGTTCCCGACGACGCGGCTCGACTCCCCGGCGAGAGTTGGCCCGACGAGAGCCACCGCTGGACGACCACGGAAACGGCCCCCGATGGCACTGAACGGGAGGTGTTCGACCAACTCCAGTACGTCCTCGACACCCTCGAGGAGAACCCCCACTCCCGGCGGTTGGTCATCAACGCCTGGCACCCGGCGAACGCCGCCGTCTCGACGCTGCCGCCGTGTCACTACACGTACGTGTTCAACGTCCAGGGCGACCGCCTGAACGTCCACCTCACCCAACGCTCCGGAGATATCGCGCTGGGCGTGCCGTTCAACCTCGCGGCGTACTCGCTTTTGGCTCACGCCGTCGCCAACCGGACCGACTTCGAAGTCGGCTCGTTCGGCCACACCATCGTCGACGCCCACGTCTACTGCGGGGAGGGACCGCGCGGCGAGTGGTACGCGGACAACCTCGGGGCGCTCCAGGAGCGAGTCGAGGGAGTCTCGGAACCCTCGGAGTACGGCGAGGTCCGGGCGTGGCTCGAAGCCGAAGCCCCCGGCGAACCCGACGGCGAAGGTTACGACCACGTCCCCGGACTGCTACAGCAACTCACCCGAAACCCGCGTGACAGGCCGCGCATCGAGGTTGCCGACAAGCCCCTCGAGGACCTCACCTACGACGACATCCAGTTACACGACTACGACCCCGCGGACGGACTGGAGTTCGCGGTCGCCGAATGACGGTTCGGCTCTCTCTGGTCGCTGCAGTCGCCGAAAACGGCGTCATCGGGGCCGACGGCGAGATGCCGTGGCACTACCCGGAGGACCTCGCTCACTTCAAGGAGACGACGATGGGCCATCCGGTCGTGATGGGTCGGCGGACGTACGAATCTATCGAGCGGCAACTCGGCGGGCCGCTGCCGGGGCGGACGAACGTCGTCCTCTCGCGGCAGGAGTCGCTGTCGCTGCCGGAGGGCGCCGTCCACGCCCGCGACACCGACGAGGCGCTCGAAGCGGCCGAGGCGGCGCTGGACGGCGACCGTGAGTGGGTGTACGTCGTCGGCGGTGCGACAGTCTACGATGCGTTCATCGACGACGCTGAGGAACTCGTCGTGACCGAGGTGCCGGAGTCCCCCGACGGCGACACGCGGTTTCCCGAGTTCGGCGAGGAGTGGCGCGAAGTCGACCGGGAGAGGGCCGGGGAGTTGGCGTTCGTCACCTACCGTCGGGCGTAGCCGCCTACAGTTCGTCTTTGGCGTAGCTACCGAGTACACCGCCGAGAGCGCTCAGACCGACCGTGAGTACGAGTCCGAAGGCGATGATGAGGAAGCCGAAGATACCGAGTGCGGCTGGACTGTTCGGCGCGCCGAGGAGCAACGCGACGACGAAGAAGCCGACGAAGATTAGCGGTACCGCGGCGAAGACGCCAGAAATCGCGCCGACCTTGGCACCGTGTTCGGTGTCGCCGCCTTCGAGATACGCCGCCACCCCGCCGCCGATGACCGGCGAGACGAACGGGATGAAAAAGCCGGTGACGACGCTGACGAGGGCGCCAATCAAGGCGTTGATGTAGGTGTTCGAACTGCCCGGGGACTGCTCGCTGTCGACCGCCGCCGAGGTGGAGGGCTCGGAAGCCATGGTTCGATGTTCGCCCCAGTGTGCATAAAAACACCGGGCGCATACCGGCTGTTACCGGCGAACGTCCCTCTCTTGAGCGCCACCCTTTCGACGGCCCTCGCTCGTAGCCGACCGCCAAGACGTCGTGGAGGATGTCGCTGAAACCGAACCGACATATTCCGCAACTCAAAGGCGCTATATCGGCCAAAACGCTTGAGAACAATGCAGTCGAATTTGTCGATGATTTCGATGATTGGTGTCCCGATTCAGAGGGATTTTATAAGCCGCCGGCGTGGTGAGGGATACTGATGGCACGGTCACGCGGGACGTGGGTCGTCCCTCTCTTCGTCGTGAGTCTGCTTGTCTGTGCGCTCGCAGCGCCCGCGGCGGCCGGCGGGGACGGTTCCGTCACCGACGAGGACCAGTCCACCCAACAGCAGTTCGCGGCGCCGGCACCGGCAGTCGTGGAGACGCTGGCCACACAGGAGTTCGACGCTGACCGCACCGAGTTCCGAATCACCGTCTACGGAAACGGGTCTGCCGAGTGGCAGTTCCGCTACGAGCAGCGCCTCGAAACAGACCAACAGCGCTCCGATTTCGAGACGTTCGCCGAGGAGTTCAACACGAACGAGACCGACCTCTACCGGAACTTCCAGAGCAGAGCGGCGTCGCTGACCGATGCGGGCACGAACGCTACCGACCGGGAGATGTCCGCCGAGAGGTTCCGACGTGACGCTCGGGTCGAACAGCTCGGGCCGGCCGGCGACGAGTTCGGCGTCGTCGAGATGTCGTTCACGTGGGTCGGGTTCGCGCCCGTCGAGGGCGATACCGTCGTCGTCGGTGACACCTTCGAGGGCGGGTTGTACATCGGCCCCAACCAGACCGTGGTGTTTCAGCGCGGCGACGGCATGGCCTTCCAGTCGGTCCAGCCGGATGACGGCATCCAATCGGGCGAGACGCTCGCCGAAAGCGACTCAGTGACGTGGGAGGGTGAACGAACGTTCACCGACAACCGTCCGCGTCTCGAACTCGTCCCCGAATCGGCGACGCCGACCGAGGCGACGACGGACCCGGCCGGCGACGGCGATTCCGAATGGCTGCTTCCCGTGGGTATTCTCGTCTTCGTCGTCTTCTTGGGTGCCGTCGGCGCCGTCGCCTACCGCTCGGGCGCCTTCTCCGACGACAACCCCGGGGCGGCAGCGACGGCTGACGACGACGGTGACGCCGGCGGTGCCGGCCAAGCGGCGGGTGCCGCCGCGGCGGGGACGGCGGCCGACGAGAGCGCCCAGCAAAGCGCCGACGACGCCGATTCGGGGACGGCCGTCACCGAGGAGGAACTCATCCCCGACGACGAGCGGGTCGTCTCGCTGTTAGAGGACAACGGTGGGCGCATGAAACAGGTGAACATCGTCGAGGAGACCGGGTGGTCGAAATCGAAGGTGTCGATGTTACTCTCGGACATGGAAGAGGAGGGAACCATCTCGAAACTCCGTGTGGGCCGCGAGAACATCGTCTCGCTTGCCGGCCACGAACCCGACGCCGCGGGGTCGCCGTTCGAGGACGACGAGGACTGACCCAGCAGCTGAGGTCGACGGGGGATTTTATGGTAGCCAACGCCTCTCTCCGAATATGGGCGGAACCACGGGGGATGGAACGGCCGACGACACGCCGACGGCGTATCGCCGCCTCGCCGACGCCGTCGACGACGGGTTGTTCGTCGTCGATGCGTCCGGGCGACTCTCAGCAGTCAACGACGCCTTCGCCGAGTTGACCGAGCGCAGTCGGCCCTCGCTCGTCGGTGCCGAAGTCGAATCCGTCGTCGAACCGTCAGGGGGCGAGCGACTCCGACAGCGGTGTCGGTCGCTCCAGCCGGCGGAAACGGCGGAACTCCACGTGACGTTCTCCGCTGGGGACGCCGGAGAGGGCATCCCGTGTTCGGTCGAACTCTCGGCGGACGGTGACGCCGTCGTTGCCGTCTGCAAGCCATCCACGTTCGACGAGGGGGGCCACCTCGAACGTCGTGAGGCCATGCTCCGGGAAACCCACGAAGTCATCGCCGACGGCGAACGGGACTTCGACGAGCAGGTCGACGCACTGTTGGAAATCGGCCAGCGGGTGACGGGCACCGCTTACGCGACGCTGGCACGGATTCGGGGCGACGACTACGTCTTCGAATCGGTCATCTCCCCAGCGGACGACATCGAACCGGGCGACGTGGTTCCGATGTCGACGCGGGTGTGCGAACGGACGGCCGCCAGAGAGGAGTCGCTCGTCTTCGAGGACATCAGTGCCGAAGCGCCGGACTTGGCCGACCGCGGCGACAGAGAGCGTCTCGACGTGAACTGCTATCTCGGCGCGCCGATTTTCGTCGACGACGAGGTCCGAGGCCTGTTCTGCTTCTACGGTCCCGAAGCCGGAGTCGACGGGTTCTCCGAGTGGGACGTGACGTTCATCGACCTCGTGAGTCGGTGGATTGGAACGGAACTGGAACGGCAGCGCCGAACCGAACGCCTCGCTGCGGTGAACGAACTCGACGGCGTCGTCCGTGAGGTATCCGATGCCGTCATCGACCAGTCGACGCGCGAGGAAATCGAGGCGACCGCGTGTCGCTGTCTCGCGGAGTCGGATTCCTACGGCTTCGCGCTCCTTGGCGAGGTAGACGCGGAGTCACGCTCGTTGAAACTCCGGTCGGCGGCCGGGGTCGCCGTTCCGCCGGAGGAGTGGTCGCTTTCCGCTCCGACCGACGCCTCCGACAAATCCGGCCCGACCGAAGCGGCGATACGACATCACGAGCTTCGGACGCTTCGGGACGTTCGCGGCGACCCGTCCGTGGAGTCGTGGCTCCCGATGGCCGACAGCGACGTCCGGTCGGTTGCGTCCGTTCCGGTCGTCTACGAAGGGTCGCTGTACGGCACTCTCGTGGTCGCTACCGAGCGGAGAGAGGCGTTCGAAAGCGAGGAACGCGCCGTACTCGAACACCTCGGTGAACTGGTCGGGCACGCCATCGCGGCCGCCGAGCGCAAGCGGGCGCTGATGAGCGACGACGTGACGGAACTGGAGTTTCGGGCCAGCGACTACGCCCCATCGGCCGACGACGGCACTGTCAGGTTCGAGCGAAGCGTTCCGCTCGGCGACGACGAGTTTCTGGTCTATGGGACCGTCGACGAGGAGGCCGTCGACACGCTCGAGACGTTTGCGGCCTCGCGGGGGTCCTGGACCGAAATCGAGGTGTTCGGCGACGACGGTGACGAACGGTCCTTCGAAATCGAACTGTCCGAACCGCCGCTGCTCTCGTCGATGGCATCCATCGGTGCGTCGGTCCAACAGGTCGTCCTCGAGGACGGTGACCTCCGGGCGACGGTCCGCGCTCCTTGCGGCACCGACGTTCGGCGAGTCATCGAGACCGTCCAGGAGACGTTCCCGGAGGCCGAACCGCTCGCGCGCCGACAGGTGACGCGGTCGTCGGCGTCGGCAACGGACTCGGCGGTGGCCGACGAGCTGACCGACCGCCAGCGGGCGGCCCTCGAGGCGGCGTACTACGCCGGGTTCTTCGAGTGGCCACGGGAGCACTCCGGGGAATCGGTCGCCGACTCCCTCGGTGTCTCGCCGCCGACGTTCCACCAGCACATCCGTGCGGCCGAAAACAAGGTGGTGGGGGCGTTCTTAGAGGACGGCGAATGAACGTCGGGGGTCGTCGCGGCGTTACTCCAGCGCCGAGACGGCCTCTGCGGCGTTCGATTCGAGGAAGTCGACGACGGCTTCCGTCCCCTGGAATCCGCTCGATTTTCGGGCGACGACCTCGCCGTCCCGGAACAACAGGAGTGTGGGGACCGACTGGACGTTGAACCGCTCGAGGAGGTCGAGGTCGTCGCCCGGGTTCGCCATCCCGACGGCCACGTCGGTCGCCTTGGCGACGTTCCCCAGTACGGGTTCCATCGCCGCACACTTCGCACAGCCCTTGGTGTAGAACTCCACGAGGGCGATGTCGTGTTCGGCGACGAACGCGTCGAGGTCGTCGCCGTCGTTCAGCCGCGTCGGCTTTGCAGTGATGTTGGTCATATCCACTGTACGCGGGAACGCCACAAACCGTTGTCGGCGGCGAGGGGTCCAAAAGGATTGTCGGCGTGGCGGTCGTAGGTCCAGCCATGCGAATCGGACTCGTCTCGGACATCCACGCGAACCTCCCGGCACTGGAGGCAGTCCTCGACGATATGCCGCCGGTCGAGGACGTGGTCTGCGTTGGCGATGTGGTTGGGTACAACGCCTGGCCGGCCGCCTGTGTCGAGCGCGTCCGTTCGGTCGCCTCAGTCACCGTACAGGGGAACCACGACCGGAACGTCGAGACGCCCGAGCGCTACGTTCACAACGAGATGGCCCACGCCGGACTGGAGCACGCCCGGTCGGAACTGGACGACGACCAGCGGGCGTGGCTGGCGGACCTGCCGTTTCGGGTCGACATCGCCGACGGCGACTACCTCCTCGTCCACAGCCATCCCGACGAGGAGCGCCGCGGTTCCTACGTCCGTCCACGACAGTTCCCGGAGATGCGGCCGTATCTCGACGACTATGACGGCATCGTCCTCGGCCACACCCACGTCCAACACGAGACGACGGTAGACGGTCGCCTCGTCGTCAACCCTGGAAGCATCGGGCAACCGCGGGACAACGACCCACGGGCGGCGTAT
Organism: Natronomonas gomsonensis; assembly: GCF_013391635.1. Taxonomy (GTDB): domain Archaea; phylum Halobacteriota; class Halobacteria; order Halobacteriales; family Haloarculaceae; genus Natronomonas; species Natronomonas gomsonensis_A. The sequence continues at coordinate 156,156 of NZ_JACAWU010000002.1, forward strand.
GCGGTCCTCGACACCGACGCGGATGCCGTCGAGTTACGTCGCGTGGAATACCCCGTCGAGCGCGCACAGGCGTTCGCCGAGCGAGTGGGACTGCCCGAGCGGACGGCCGAGCGGTTGGCAGAGGGCCGTTGAGCGGTTCGGTACCGCGTGGCCTGTAGGCTTTTGTGGACCGCCGGCGTAGAGGACGGCATGTCCGAGCAACTGGACGCGCTCCGAGAGGCGTTCGAAGCCGACGGCTACGACGTCGCCGACGTGAGCGACAACCGCGGTCAGGTCAGGGTCGCGCTCCTCGAGGAGCGCCCGGAAGCCGACGCCCTTCGTGAGGTGCTTTACGGCGTCGTCGACGAGGCCGACGTTCTCGGGCCGAACATCACGACCGAGACGACCGACGGTGCTGACGGCGTCCGCACCGTCGTCACCTTCCGACGGCGGGATTGAGTGTCGCGGCCGAAAGGTTCCTAAGTGCCGAATCGAGTCCGGGCAATGCTGACCTCTTATGAGGTACGTATATATACCCGGTACCATAACCCGAGGTGAAGGCCGCAGTGGCCCTCTATCACAATGCAAGGAAACTCACAGCAGCAGGCGTACGACCGGGGAATCACCATCTTCTCTCCCGACGGGCGCCTCTATCAGGTCGAATACGCCCGCGAGGCCGTCTCCCGCGGCACCGCGAGCGTCGGCGTCCGAACCCCCGACGGCGTCGTATTGGGCGCCGTCCGGCGCGTTCGCTCGCCGCTGATGGAACGGTCGTCGGTCGAGAAACTCCACAAGGCGGACGACCACGTCGGCATCGCGAGTGCCGGCCACGTCGCCGACGCGCGCCAACTCATCGACTTCGCGCGACGGCGCGCACAGACCGAACGCCTCCGCTACGACGAGGCGATACCGATAGAGACGCTGACCAAGTCGGTCACCGACCACATCCAACAGTACACCCAGACCGGCGGGGCCCGTCCATTCGGCGTGGCGTTGCTGGTCGGCGGCATCTCCGACGGCGAACCGCGACTGTTCGAAACCGACCCCAGCGGGACGCCCTACGAGTGGCAGGCGACCGCGGTCGGCGGCGACCGCGAGGCGATTCAGTCCGTCCTCGAGGAGGGCTACCGCGAGGACCTCGACCTCGAGAGCGGCATCGGACTGGCGTTGCGCGGGCTGGCCGCGACGAACGACGAACTTTCGGCCGATGGCGTCGAAATCGCGACTATCGACGCCGAGACGGAGTCCTTCGAGACCGTATCGACCGAGACGGTCGAAGAACACCTCGCCGAAATAGGCGGTGAGAGCGATGAATAATCTCCCCCGAACCGGTGAGGACCACGGCCGTTCGCCGTACGAACCCGAACTCGGCGACTTCGAATCTACCGCTGGCGACGAGGAGTCGGTCAACAAGACGGGAACGACGACTGTCGGCATCGCCACCGAGGACGCCGTCGTCATCGCGACCGACATGCGCGCCTCCCTCGGTGGCCGGTTCGTCTCGAACAAGGACGTCCAGAAGGTCGAACAGATTCACCCGACGGCCGCGCTGACGCTCGTCGGCTCGGTCGGCGGCGCCCAGTCGTTCATCCGGACGCTTCGGGCTGAATCCTCGCTCTACGAGAATCGCCGCGGGAAACCGATGGACATCCCGGCGCTGTCGACGCTTGCCGGCAACCTCGCTCGCGGCGGGCCGTTCCGAGCCATCCGCCCCATCCTCGGCGGCGTCGACGACGAGGGGAGTCACGTCTACTCCATCGACCCTGCCGGCGGCGTGATGGCCGACGACTACACGGTCACCGGAAGCGGGATGCAACTGGCGTACGGTGTTCTCGAGAACGATTACGCGCCGGACCTCTCGACGGAAGAAGCCACCTCGCTCAGCGCGCGAGCGGTCGAGGCGGCCGTCGAGCGCGACACCGGCTCCGGAAACGGTGTCTTCCTCGCCACCGTCACCGACGAGGGCGTCGACATCCGGGGCCACAAGGACTTCGCTGAACTCCGATAGCGCTACTGGACGGGGTCCGCGGAGTTGGAACTCTCCGAAAGCCGGTTCCGTCCCTCCTCGGTCAGGGCGTAGGCGCCACCGCTGGTCGCCATCCTGATATGACCGTCCTGCTGGAGGTCGTAACACTGCCGATCGACGGTTACCGGATGACGGTCGAGTTCCTCGGCGATGGCCGTGACTGGCAGTTGCCCCTGTTCGTCGAGCAGTCGTAGTATCGTCCGTGGTGGTCCTGTTACCATCTGTGTTATCGGCTGGATTCGCTCTGCTGCGGTCGAACGACGTTTTCACACGCCGGACATTCGGCGTACATCCGACGTTCGTCGTCGGCCTCGTATTCGATGAGCACGAACGCTTTCGGTACCGTCGCACCGCAGGACGGGCACCGACCGGCGGCCTCCGTCTCGTGTGTGTTCATGGCTGTCGTTCCATCGTGGCCGAGCCGTGTGCTCGGGCTTCACATCGTTTGGTTCGAGTCGGAACCGAGTGTCAACGCCGCGTCGAACGCCGGTCCGATGGGCGTCTCGTTCCGACTCCTCGTCTACGTGTGTGCAACACCGCCACACAAATAAGTCTACCGTTGAATGTATTTGAATGGCTTTCAGATACATTTAATGGCTTGAATGGCGTCTCACGCCGGTTCGTCGGGCCGCTCTTCGTCCACTATCGCCCGTCGACGGCGCGGCGGCTTACGGACCACACGAGGCAGATTGTAGCTTCTAAATCGGATTCTCGCGCTAGGAGGAGATGACTCTGTGGGCGAATGCCGCTACCGGAACGTCGTTCCACGGGGGAGGTAACCGGCGGGGTCGTATCGGTCGTCGACGAGCGACGCGAGAAGTCGACCCGCATCCTCGAAGGTGTATCCCGTCTCGATGTCCGTGTTCGGTTCGTACTCGGCCCACCGGGAGTCCTCCCTCCCGGGGAGGCTGTCGTGTCGGTCGTGGTCGTGGACGATACGGGCGGCCGCACACAGCCTGTCGAATGACTCGACGGGTGTATGGAAGCCGTACTCGTAGTTCAACAGCGTCGCTTCGAGAGCGACCGACCCCAACCCAGGAACGCGTTCGTCCGGCCACTGCGCGTGATGATTCCCGTCCGGGCGATTCGTCCCGTGATACGGCTCGTGGTCGGCGGCGTCGAAACGGAACGAGTAGTACTCCCGGCCGTCGATAATTTGGGCTTCGACGCCTGAGGCGTACGGCAAGAGCGTGTAGAGCAGTCGCCGTTTTACCTCGTAGAGCGCCTCCTTCCGACTTCGGTTCAGCGCCGCACCGTCGTGGTCGCCGTGTCTGTACCGCCGCTGAGCATCGTCGGCGAAGGACTTCGCCTCCGTGTTCACTCGTCGCATCGCAGCAAGCAGTTCGGTCGGCACCGTCTCGAAGTCGACAGAAATCGCGGTCGTGTCGCTGCCGGTCGCTTCCGTGAGGTGCCGTTCGGCCCGCGTCTGCTTCGAGGGGCCATCGAAGAACGGACGCTTCGTCGTCGGGGCGTCACCGTCGTCGAGCGAGAAGCTCCTCATGAGGGCGACTGACTGCCTCCGTTCGAACCGCCGGCAAGTTCGGTGATGGCTGTCCCTACTGGAATGGCGCCAATGAGCGTTTCGGACCCGAACGCCACCGTGGCACCTGTCCGATCCGAACCGACTACTGATACGGTCGATAGCAGACGATTCAGTGAGAAACCGGCTCACGGCAGGGGTGAAACGTAACGGTTATACGTCCATCACCGATACGATTCGATGCGTTCAGACGAACGCTCCGTTGGTGTAGTCCGGCCAATCATCTTGCCCTCTCACGGCAAGGACCAGGGTTCGAATCCCTGACGGAGCATCCCCTTTCCTTCCGGAGTCTTGTGGTTTTGACCTGCCCATGTACCTATGTTCGACTCACCGTGCAGACCAAGCACGTTCGATGCGGTTCTCGACCCAGATGTCGTGACCGTGATTCAGACGGGGTGCCAAGGGTAATCCTCTCTGCTGTCGCTCGGTCTGACCCCGGCAAAATCGGAACCGGCGAACTGTCTCTTACTTCTCCGGCCTGTCGGACATCAGCAAAAAATAGCGTACGCTCGGATGGGGAGTTGGCGCCTACAGACCGTCCTTGAGTCGAATCTCGTCGTCAGTTATTGTGTGTATGCGGTTCTCCTCGAGGGCGTAATCGTCTTGATCGGCGTCGCCCCAGCCGAGTTTCGACCGGATGGTATCCGTGATGCCTGGGTCCGCGTTCACGTACGCGGTACCGGATTTGACCTCCGTGACCATACCGATTTTTTTACCGTGGGCGTCGACTACTTCTTTACCTTGGTCGTCGTCGGTGACGTGGTTTCGCTCCATTGCATCTGGGGATAGCCCCCGTCTGGGTATTGTTATAAAGATGGTAGCCGATACGGGGCGTCAGTAGACCCGTGTTACAGCCGTCTGGCGGTTCGTATCCTGCCGATTCGGCCACGAACTGTCGCCGTGTATCGTTGGAGAAATCGTTTAATAGCCGGCATTCGACCGTCTACTACTGGTTTCGCTTTTGGTCCAACACACCTCGACCAGGGCTGTTATACGGCATCTGGCGTCTGGTTCGGTTGGCTTAGCGAAATTGAACCACCTGAATTCCGACGTGTCTGATGTATCTAAAAACGGCCGCTTTCCTGCGGTATGCTGAGGGATGAGCGAAGTAATACTATCGTAGATGACTGGTCGGGTGAACACTGCCCCTGATTCTAGAACATCGCAAACCCCAGACGAGGTTCGCAATCGAGGGCGCCGTCGGGCTACGGCGCTTCGCCCGCCGAATCCAGCTGTTCGACCAGTGAACCGAGATGGTCGATGCCGACCACGGCGACGGTGGTGCCTTCCTCACGGAGCTCTAACAGCCGAGTGGCCATACTTTCCTCTCTGGCGGCATCTTCGAGTCGGGAGGCCCGAGAGCGACTCGCGGTCCGAAACGCGTTCATGAACGAGCGGGACCGACGAATCTGCTCGCGCTCGTCGCGTGCCTGTTCGTCGGGCGTATCCATCCAGTCGATGTCGTGTGATATCGGCGAGTCGACTTCCAGCCGGACAGAGGTGTGGGCGCCGACGGCAGCCGCGACGCGACAGATAGCCGCGTGTTTCGTCGTTTTGACGGCGTTGGAAACGACGTTTCGAACCGTCGTCAGCGACGGCCGTTCCTGAATCAGGTTCCGTCCCAACCGTCGGAAGAAGCCGCGAGTCGGCCGGTCGATGCCGACGGTACTGCTCGAGTCGGCAGCCTGAATCGCCGCACTCATCTCGCCGCCGAAGACGGGCGGACAGCGGTCGGTGGCCGCGTACTGTTCGAACAGCGGAATCGAAATCGGTGGCAGTTCCAGCGCCAGCACCTCCGGGTCGAGTTCCTCGACGACCTGTCGGACACGGTACGTACTCGACGGGTGGTCGTGGACGACGCCGACGAGTGTCAGCGTCCCGGCGTCACCCGACACCTGGCGTACGTACTCGCCAGTTACGCGCGGGTCCGAATCGACGTCGATGGCCGGTAAGGAGTCCATTAGAAGGGGACTACCGTCAGTTAGAATCTGGATACTAAAACCCTATCGAAGCGTCGAATCGGCCGACGTAACGACGCTCGGTCAGTAAGCACCGCCATCTACAGCAGATTGTTCCGTGAACGACGCCACGGGTAGCGTGGCGTTCCGCTCCGAAGGTTCTTGTACGCGAGCTGTCCACCTACGCGCATGAGTGCCACAGCGGCGCTGTCGGAACCGCAAGTCCTCGCCCACGCCAAGCGGCGCCTGTTTCCCGACCCCAACGAAGCGAACACGTACGCGGTCACCGACACGCAGTTCGCGATGGCGGAGTGGCTCCCCGGGGAGCCGATTTCGGAGACCGTCCGCGAACGACTCGCTCCGTTCAACCACGTCCGGTTGGGGTCGGGGTATCCGGACCTCGTCGGCGTTCGGGCTTTGGAGTCGGACCTCTTGGCGGTCGAGCGGTTCGGCGCCGACCCACCGCTCGTCGCCGTCGAGGCGAAGGGATACACCGGCGCTGGGAGTGTCGATGTCGAGACGGGCGTCTTACAGGCGTACGACCGGCTGCACGAGGCGAATGCGGCCTACGTCGCGGCGCCGTCGGATGCCGTTTCCCAGTCGACCCGAACGCTCGCACGCGAGCTAAACGTCGGGGTTCTCGCGGTCGAATCGGACGGTTCGGTCGCCCCGCTGGAACTGCCACGGGTCGTCGGCAACCGGACTGCCGACGCCGCGACGTCCATTCGTTTTCAGGCGACTGCACAGGGCGTCGCAGACAAGTCGTTCAGCCTCAACCATCCGAAGAACTATCTAGCGTATCCGCTGGCCCTGTTCCATCCGGAGGATACGGAGTCTGTACTCGCCGAGAACGTGGTTCGCGACGCCGAGGGCGCACGGACCGGTGCGGCATTCCTCGGTCTCATCGCAGAACGGCCGGATGGCGTCGATATCACGCCGCTCGGGGAGGAAGTCGTCCGGTTCGCGCTGAATCGATACGCGACGCTCGACGATGCCGTGGACGCGTTCCGACAGTGGAAACGCTCCCAGAAACGGTTCTGTACGATTGCCCCCGAGTGGGGACTGCTCACCAGACGAGTGGTGTGGTCGTATCCGGCGACCCAACTTCTCGTCGAGGAGCTACAGGCCATGTACGAGGACGGACTCTCGGACCCCTCGCTGGTCGACTTAGTCGAGTGGTTGCACGTCCACCATCCCAGTTTCGCCATCGAGTTGTTCATCCGCGGCACCACGGCCGTTCGCGGTCGTGTACTCGACGGCGACGGCGAACTCCGACGGAACGCACTCGAGGACGGAGACGTGTATCACTCGCCGACCGTCTATCAACTGAAAGCGATGCTGTTTCATGCGGGCATCCTCGCCGAGCGGGGACGCGAACCGCACAACCTCGCTCCGTCGTCGGACTCCTGGCGGCTCCGGACTCCCGTCGTAGCGAACCGTTAACGGCTTCCGAGCTGTTCGAGCGCCTCGCGGAACTGCTCGTCGCCGCGGACCGCGTGGGTACCGAGGTCACCAATAACAGCGAGGACACCGGCCGCAACCGCGACGCCGACGGGTTCCCACCCGGGAACCACGCCGACGGCGCCACCGAGGGGTCCGGCGACGATACCGACGACCGCGGACTGCTCGGGGGTGTCACAGAACGGAACCGTAGGTCCCATGGCCGCGAGTGCGTCCCCCGTCAATATCGGTCTTTGGTCGGACACTACCAACTAAGAAGCCGTAGGCCCTCCCTCCGAGTGACCATGTCAGATTTCGACTTCGAGGACCTCCTCGACGGGAGCGGCGGCGCGAAGATGAAGACCGAACTACCCGGCGTCGAGGTCACGACCCAACTCCCCGACGGGGACGCCGACGAACTCGAAGCGCTCCACCGCGCGCAGTTGACGTTCGCGCTGGAACACGCCGAGGAGGCCAAGGAAGCCTCCCGGATGTAGACCGAGGCGCCCATCTCGGGTGCGGCAGCTTCTGGTCACCCCCGTCTTCCGTCGGCACGTGACTCGAGGGTTACCTGATTGCACGGGGTACCCTGCTGGTTTTTTGTTGCTACGGGCCGGAGATGTCGGACGGTATCGGGCGTCGGTGGCGCTTGGCGTTCCACTCGACGTTCGGCCGGAGATTATCATGACTGAATCAGGAGACTCTGACGTAATCGTCGTCGGCGGCGGTCCTGCCGGACTGAGTGCGGGGCTGTTCGCCAGCAAGAACGGGCTGGAAACGACGGTGTTCGACGCCGACGGGACGTGGATGCACAAGGCGCACCTGTTCAACTACCTCGGTGTCGGCTCCGTCGGCGGCAGCGAGTTCATGGCCACCGCCCGCCAGCAGGTCGACGACTTCGGTGTCGACCGCCGGCAGGGCGAGGAAGTGACGGGCATCGAGTCGACCGGCGACGGCTTCGTCGTCGAGACCGCCGACGGGAGTTACGACGCTCGCTACGTCGTCCTCGCGACGGGCGCCAACCGCGACCTCGCGGAGTCGCTGGGCTGTGACTTCGACGGCGACGTGGTCGACGTCGGCGTCGACATGGAGACGAGCGTCGAGAACGCCTACGCAACCGGTGCGATGGTCCGCCCCGAGGAGTGGCAGGCCGCCATCTCCGTCGGCGACGGTGCCGCCGCCGCACTGAACATCCTCTCGAAGGAACGCGGCGAACACTTCCACGACTTCGATACACCCGGCGATGCCGAAGCCGTCTTCGGCGACCTCGTCGACGACGAATAACCGAAACGACCGATTTTGTAGCTGCCATACGCTTTCTTTGGCTCTCCGATGAGGGCCAACTGTTGGGGGCTGCCCGTCCGAACCCGATTATTTGAATGCATACAATCACAGTGAGTATGCGCAGCATAAATTTTATATTACTGTAGAACATATATTCACGTGTGAAGTCCCATACGACGGCGCATCGGGGCCGTCACTGTTCGGGACCGAACGCGGTATTGGGTCGTAATCGCACGCGTCGACGGCGACCGTCATCGCGTGTCGACGTGATAGGGTTGGGAACGGCACGGAAACGCGGCCACAGCGCCGCGTGGGGCCACCCGACAGTCACGGTCGAACCGCGTCGCCGCCGGTTCTGGCTGTCGGGCTACGGAGCGAGACGGCGTCCCTCGTCCGGGGGGTTCGGGGGTGCACCCGCCGTCTCGGTCGCCGGGGGTGCCGTACGAGATAGACGTCTTCTTTGACGGGTTTCAGCAGCGATTAGTCGTCGACCGGCGGTTCCGGGTCCGGCGATTCGGATGGCTCAGTGGGTGGCCCGCCCCGTTCGGTGAGGTCCGCATCGCGCCACCCGCCGCGGATGTACCACCCGAAGGCGATGGCCGCCCCCGCGACGTTCGAGACGGCGAACGCCATCCAGATTCCCTCGTAGCCCATCGAGAACGCGGCGATGGCACCGAACAGCGCCCCGATGGGGTCGGCGACGACCGCCGGCAGCGTCGAGACCACGACATCGAGCAGCGTTCCCTCGTAGGTGAGTCGCTGGGAGGCCAGCGCCGCGACCGGCAACCGGATGACGCCGAGCATGGCGATGGAGACGACGGCGGCGGTCAGTGTCCGTCCGGCCCCGCGGAATCCGCCCTTGTAGGAGTGGAAGATGCCGGTGAAGCCGAACGTCGGCGCGACGTACCGGAGGAATAGCCGGCCGACCTCGACGACCTCGGGGTCATCGGAGAACACCGCGACGATGTTGCCGGCGCCGAGCCACGTCAACACGCCGACGCCCGCGAGGACGACGAACATCGAACGCGCCGCGAAGTGTGACGCCGATGCCGCCCTGTCCTCCTCTTTTGCGCCGATGTTCTGTCCGACCATCGTCTCGACGCCCCGACCGACGGCGATGGCGGGCAGGAAGATAACCGAGAACATCCGGACGCCGACGCCGTATGCAGCCACGACCACCGTCGGGAACGTCCCGACGATAACCAACATCAGGTTGACCGCGATGGCGTTGCCGGTGCCTTCGACGGACGCCGGAACCCCGATTCGGAGGAGCTTCTTGAAGTAACCGAAGTCCGGCGCCATCTGAGACAGATGTATCTCGACGCCGCGGGTGCCGCGGAACATGATACTCATTCCGATAACCGTCGCCATCGCCCGGGAGAACACGGTGGCGTAGGCGGCGCCGACGACGCCCAACTCCGGAAACACCCACCACCCGAAGATGAGAAACGGGTCGAGGATGAGATTGACGACCACCGTCACCAGCATGACGAGCATCGGGGTGATGGTGTCGCCGTATCCCCTCATTAGCGACATGAACACGAAGAAGGCGAACATGAACACCATTCCCAGCGAGATGATTTCGAGGTACGCTGTCGCCCCCGGTAGCACCTCCTCGGAGGCACCGAGCAACTCGAGGATGTCGCCGACGGCGAAGTAGCCGAACCCGCCCAACAGCACCGACGCGATGATGGCGAACGTCACCGTCTGGGAGGCGGCGAACTCCGCCTGGGCCTCCTCGCCGGCGCCGGTGTTTTGCGCGACGAGGATGCTCCCGGCGATGGAGATGCCCAACCCCAGCGAGATGAGGAAGAACACGACGGGGAATGCGAAGCTGATCGCCGCCAGCGCCTCCGTGCTGTAGCGACCCAGCCAGATGGTGTCGACGAGGTTGTACGCCGTCTGCAGCAGGTTCGTGATGACGATGGGCAAGGAGAGATAGAACAGCGGCTTGCCGATGCTCCCCGAGGTGAGGTCGAACTCCTCGCGGCTCTTGAACACCATCCCGACCCGCCGGCGAATCGCCGATACCAGTCGGGCCAGTCGGGAGTCGCCCATCAGCGCCTCACCCGCCGGTCATCGTCTGGTTCTGCGGTGGAGGCTCCGCACATTTCCTACCGTACCTAGCTGACCGTTCAGTCAAAAGGGTTGTGAACTGATTGAATAGTCAGTCAAACACGTCCCAGCGACTGAGACACGGTGGCTTCTTCTATGTGTGTCGCCGGCGACCCCTCGCGTATGCAAACGCTAGTCCGAAGGGGAGCGGCCGACGGCGAGGGGGCCGCCGAATCGACAGCCGAGGAAGACTCGGCAACGAAGAACACCCTCGATTTGCGGGAGCGGGAGGACCGACCGGTCGAAGCCGTCTTCGACGCCCTCGAAGACTGCGACGAAGGCGAGGGCCTCCTCGTTCTCGCGGCCGCGGCGCCGATTCCGCTGTACGACCGACTCGAAGAGCGTGGCTGGTCCTACGAGGCGGTTCGCTCCGATGCCGACGAGTGGCACATCCACGTCACCGCCGACAGCGAAGACCGGTCGGGCGAGCGACTTCGGCGCCCGCGCTGGAACGGCCACGAGTAGTGACCGAACTCAGTCGTCTGAGGGCACGTCACTTCGCGCCATCGTCTCGGTGTTTTCATACGGCGCCGTCTCGAAGCGCGGACGATGGCCGGGTGGATAGAGGTTGTCACGACTGCGTTTCTGCTGCAGTTGCTGGCGCTTCCCGGGGAGAAAGGACAGTTCGTTATCGCGGGACTCTCCACGCGGTACAACCCCTACTGGGTCGTCGCCGGCGCCGCCACCGCCTTCGGCGGATGGACGGCTCTCGAGATACTGCTCGGCGAAGCGCTCAAGGGCGCCCTTCTGGAGGTGTACCTCGACGCCATCACGGCCGGGCTGTTCGTCGTCTTCGCGGGGCTGATTCTCTACTCGCTGCACCGCGAGAGCGACTCCGGGGACCCGGCGACCCGCACCGACGGCGGCCCTCTCGGGGACGCTCCGGACGACGGTGGTGGTGGTGGCGACGACGAAGGGACCTTCGAGCAGGCTGGTGGCTACCTCACGGCGCTGTCGGTGATGGGCGTCGCCGAGTTCGGCGACAAGACCCAACTCGTCACCATCAGCCTCGCCGTCCAGTACGGCGCCCACCCCGGCATCTGGGTCGGCGAGATGCTCGCTATCGTCCCCGTGAGCCTGCTCACCGCACTCGTCTTTCACCGCGGGAGTCGGCGCTTCGACAGCGGATGGTTCCACTACGCCGCTGTCGTCGTCTTCCTGCTGTTCGCCGCCGACATCGTCTCCGGCTACGTCTTCGGGTTCTCGGTGCTTCCCATCTGAGACAGCATCACTCCGACTGAGACAGCATCACTCCGAGAGCCACGCTCCCGCTCGCGCGGCGACCGCCGAACGGAAGGCGCCAATCTCGACGGTCGATTCGGGGTGCAACAGCCGGTCGTGAACAGCCCGGAGAATCGACTCGACAGTTCGCTCGAGGAGGGCATCGACGGTCACCGGCCGCCCATCCGCCTTCAGCGCGGCTGCGACCCGGTCGAACCGACGATTGGTCGCGTAGCGCTCGGCCACCTCCTCGGCCGACATCGACAGCGGTTCGGGGTCGACGTCCAACTCGACATCGGGATTCGACACCATCGCCCGGTTGCCGGTCTTGTCACGGATCAGTAGCCCTGCGGCGGGGCCGTCGTAGTACGTGGAGTCCGGAATCGGCACCGTATCCGGGTCGAAACCGAGTGCTCTGACTTCCTTCTCGAAGGTGTTGACCGACTCCAGACCGAGCCGTTCGTACACGCCCTCCACTGCGTCCGGTGTCAGATAGCGGTCCCTGTCGGCGTCGAAGACGTCGACGCCCAGTACCGACGGCGTCCGATGCCAGTCGTAGTCGACCGCCTGGTGATGCATCGCGACGCCGAGAAACGTCACCGACGCCACGTCGTCGACGGCGCGCCGAAGCGCCTCGCGGTCGAGGGTCGCCCGGACGTGCCGAACGGCGTGTTCGTAGGGAAGCGGAACGTCGCCGTCGCCGAACCGTCGCTGGCCATCGCCGACCTCGACGACGCCGCTCGACTGGAGCCGAAACCGAAACGGCGCGCCGTCGAGCAACTCCTGTATCCAGAGGTGGCCGCCGTCGAGTAGCGCCTCGGGAGCGTCGCCGATTGCCGGCGTCGAGGGATGCGGCTTCACTGTCGGTCACTCTGCCGGCCGGCGTCTTGAGTTGTGGGGTCGACTCCACCTGTCGAACTTCCGCTGTCGATTCGGTCCGGTTTTTTATATGTGCGTGGTGGTAAGCGTTACCAGCGTGTCTCAGACGGTTCTGTGTGTGGGTGGGGAGGAATCGATTCGAGAGGGGTGTTCGTCCCTCCAGACCCATATTTCGGCTCGCGTGCTCTTCGAGCCGTCGCTGTCGGCGGCCCGCGGGGCGCTCCGAGAGCGGTCGGTCGACTGCGTTGTGTGTGAGACGCCCCTCCCTGACGGCGAGGGGATGGCGGTCGTCTCCGAAGTTCGAACCGAAGCCGCCGACGCTCCGGTGGTGCTGTTTCCATCTGAGGGTAGCGAACGCCTCGCGGTCCGAGCGCTTCGCACCGACGGCGTCGAGTACGTCCCCTCCGATGCAGACGACCGAGTCGAACGGCTCCTCGACGCCGTCGAGCGAGTGCTCACCGAGCAAGCGGCCGGAAGGGCGGACATCCGACTTCGGAGCTTCAAACGCGCCGTCGAACAGGCCGGCCACTCCATCTACATTACCGACACCGACGGGACGATACGGTACGTCAACCCGGCGTTCGAGGCGACGACGGGCTACAGCGCCGCGGAGGCGTTGGGTGCTCGGCCGGCGATACTGAAATCCGGCGAACACGACGATGCGTTCTACGAGAACCTCTGGGAGACGATTCTGGACGGCGACGTCTGGCAGAGCGAAATCGTCAACGAGCGCAAGGACGGCAGTCGATACGTCGTCAATCAGACTATCGCCCCGATTCACGTCGACGGCGAAATCGTCCGCTTCGTCGCGGTCAACGCCGACATCACCGACAGGCGGGCGTGGCGCCGCCGACTTCGAGCGCTCCACGACGCGACCCGTGAGTGGCTCGAACTCACCTCGCCGAACGACATCTCCGACCGCGCGCGTGACCAACTCGACGAACTGCTCGATGCCGAACTCGTCTCCGTGTACTGTACGACCGACGACGAGAGGACACTCGTCCCGGCCGCGAAGGTCGCCCGCGAGTCTTTCGCCGGATTCGAGCCATCCACCATCGACTCCACTGAGGACCGCCGATGGATCTCCTTCGAGAGCGGCGACCCACAACACCGCTCCGGCGTCGCCCATCCCGCCACGAGCGACGCCGTCGAGGAGTTGCTCCTTCCGGTCGGGGACTACGGACTGATACACGTCGCGACGACGGCGTCGTTCGACGACACCGACGTGGGAATCGCGCGCGTGTTCGCGGCGAACCTGGAAGCCGTCATCGACCGAATCGAGAACTACCGTGCCCTCGAACGGAAGAACGAACGGCTCGACGAGTTCGCCGGCGTGGTCTCTCACGACCTCCGGAACCCGCTTTCGGTCGCGCTCGGCTACCTCGATATCCTCGAAGAGCGCATCGGTGACGACGACGATGTAGACGAGATACGCCGCTCGCTGACGCACATGGACCGCATCATCGACGACGTGCTCTGGTTGGCCTCGGAAGGGAGAGAAATCGGAGAGGTGAGTCTGGTCTCGCTCCGGCAGAGCGCCGAGGAGTCGTGGGCGCTCGTCGACACCGCTGAGGCGACGCTTCGTGTCGAGTCGGACCTCCGGTTCGAGGCCGACGCCGACCGACTCCACCAACTGCTCGAGAACGCCTTCGCGAACGCGGTCACCCACGGCGGGTCGGACGTGACGGTAACCGTGAGCGCGCTCGACGACGAAATGGGGTTCTACGTCGCCGACGATGGGGCGGGCATTCCCCCGGAGAAGCGCGAAGCGGTGCTCGACCCTGGGTACACGACGAAGGAAGACGGGACTGGGTTCGGTCTCGCCATCATCCAGCGGGTCGCCGAGGGCCACGGCTGGTCGCTCGATATCGGCGAAAGCGAGGCCGGCGGCGCGCGACTCACCGTTCGGCTGTGAGGTTCGTACTCCGGAGACTCACTGTCAGTTCTCGGACTCGCCGCTGACGCCGACCGCTTCGCCGTCCTCCCAGACGTAGAACCCCTCGCCCGACTTCTTGCCGAGTTTCCCGGCTCGGACCTTCTTCTTGAGCAGCTGCGGCGGACGGAACCGCTCGCCCAACTCCTCGCGGAGGTACTCGGCGATGTCGAGTCGCACGTCCAACCCGACGAGGTCGGTGAGTTTCAGCGGTCCCATCGGGTGGCTGTACCCCTCCTCCATCGCGGTGTCTATGTCCTCGACGCTCGCGACGCCGCTTTCGACCATCCGAATGGCCTCGAGGCCGAGCGCGACCCCGAGCCGAGATGAGGCGAACCCGGCGCTGTCTCGAACCACAACGGCCTCCTTGCCCAGTCCCTCGACGTAGTCGACGGCGGTCGATTCCGTCACCGAACTGGTCTGTTCGGCGACGACGATTTCGACGAGGTCCATGATGTGCGGTGGGTTGAAGAAGTGGAGTCCGATCGCACGCTCGGGCGAGTCGAGGCAACTCGCCAACTCGGTGACCGACAGCGACGACGTGTTCGACCCGAGAATGGCGTCCTCAGGTGCGGCGGCCTCGACGTCACCGAACACGTTCTTTTTGAGGTCCATGTCCTCGGGGACGGCCTCGACGACGAGGTCGGCGGCCCCGACGGCCGACGCGAGGTCGGCGTCACCGGAGATACGCTCGAGCGTCTCTTCGCGTTCGCTTTCGGTCACTTTTCCGCGCTCGACCCCGCCGTCGAGGTTGGATTCGATGCCGTCGAGGCCGGCGGCGACCCGTTCGTCGTCGACGTCGTTCAACACCACGTCGTGGCCGGCCATCGCCGACACCTGTGCGATGCCGTGTCCCATGCTCCCTGCGCCGATGACGGTGACGTTCATGCTCGAACGCGGGAGTGCTGTCCCCGATAAACTTCCGTTCTCCGACGCAGCGTTTCAATCGGAGTCGGCGACACGGGCGGTGTCACTCGTCGGAGACCACAATAGGGGAAGCGAGACGACCAGCAGACACGCCGCCACGAGGCCGGCACAGAACAGATAGGTCGCTCGGTAGCCGGCGGTTTCGACGGCCGGAATCGCCACCAGCGGGCCGAGACTGAGCCCCACGTCACCCATCGTGTTGTAGACGCCGCCGAGTCGTCCCAACTCGTCGCCGGGCGTCACGTCACCCAGAATCGTCAACAGCGCCGGAGCGCCGGCACCGACGCCCGCGCCAGCTAACAGGATGCCGACGACCAGGGCGGGCAGGGCTGGAACGAGGGCGATGAGACCGAACCCGACGACCAAGGCGAGAAACGACGGTACGGTCAACAGTGCCCGGTTGCCGAGTTCGTCGGAGCGCTGTCCGGCCCACAGCGTCACGCCACCGGTGACGAGGACGCCGCCGCCCATGACGACACCGGCGACGCCAGCCGCCTCCAGCGGCCCGATTTCGAAGGCGAACGCCTCGGCGTACTTCGCGAGCGTCGTCAACAGGACGCCGCCCCACAGCAACTGCAGCGTGAAGTTCCCGACCCCGATGGGCAAGACGACGGGTCGACGGCGCAGGAGCGCGGGCACGTCACGGAGTCCGCCGCCCGAATCGTGGTCCGGCGTCACGTCGGGGAGGACGGCCGCAGCGACGACGCCTGCAATCAGCGCACAAGCGCCGGCGACGAGGAACGCCTCCTGGATCCCGACGAGGTCGGTCATGACGCCGCCGACGACCAGTCCAGTCGGGAAGCCAAGCGACTGGCCGCCGCGGACGTAGCCAATCCATTTCCCACGGTTGTCGGTCGTCGTGACGTGGGTGACGACGGCGAAGGCGCCGATGAAGACGAACGCCGATCCGACCCCCCACATCGTCCGCGCGAGGACGAACACGACGCCGGGGGCCGACACGTCTCCGAGCACCGGAAACGTGCCGACGGTAACCGGCGGCGTGTGTAAGCCGACGACGTAACCGAACGGGGCGAGCGCCTGCGTGAACAACCCGACTATCATCGGCGTGCGCGCGCCGACGCGGTCGATGATGCTTCCTGCGGGCGTGTTCATCACGAGACGAGCGATACGGTTGGCCGCGAGGACGAGCCCCAACATGACCGCCGTGATGCCGAGGAGGTCATCGAGCAGCGGCAGCGTCGGGAAGGCGACGCCGGTGGCGATACCGCCGAAGAACACGCCGCCGACGACGGCAAGCGACACCGCCCGCACGTCGTACTCGCCCATTCAGCGCCGCTCTGCGGCGCCCGGTCGCCGCACTGCGGTGAGGACCACCGCCGACACGACTGTTGAACTGTTCGCTGGATTCATATCGGTACACTGCCTCCCCGGGGTCATGGACTGTTCGGTGTGCGGCGCCGACAGCGAACTCCTCTACGAGTGTGAGCGATGCGACCAGCGCCTCTGTGCGACACACCTCGGCCATCGGTATCACGACTGTGCCCGCCGCCAGCCGGCCGACCGCCCCCCGAAGGACCGCACGGGGGAGCCGCTCGTCGAACGGCCCGACGCCCAACTGTACCCGGAGCGGTCGGTGCCGTCCGTCGAACCGCCCACGCCGCCCGGGGACATCGAACGCCCCGGCTACGAACCGAAGCGAACGTACGCGGGGTCGTCCGAACCGGCGGAGACGGTGGGCGAGTGGCTCCGCCGACAGACGTACCTCTCGCTGACGGTGAAAGTCGGTCTCCTCGCGGCCGGTCTGAACACGCTCGCGTTCGCACTCATCGGGGCGGCGCTGACGCTGCCGGCGTAGCGTCGTGTCGTATCTTTTAACTCAATTGGATATAATTGTGGCCTAAGATGGGTGGCTACTTCGGTGACCGAATCGACGGATCCGAACTCGTCGCTGCGTTGGGACTCGTGTTCGTCGTCGCCGGCGTGACTCTGTGGTCGCAGTCGGTGTTGCCGACCACGGTCTCGGTCGAGGCGGTGCTGTACGAACTCGTCGTTCACGTCCTCTTCGGCGGAATCGTCCTCGTTCTCGGCGTCCACATCGAGCGGAGCGAACTCTCCTCCGACGAACGGTTCACCGTCATGGTCTGGTGTTTCTCCGGCTTCCTGTTCTTCTTCGCGCTCGCCGTCTGGTCGGACCTCGGCTCGCTGCTCGCCGGTGAGTTCACCGCAGCCTTCGCGAGTCAGGTCGTCACGTTCGGTAGTATGGGCGGTGCCTTCGGCGTCATCGCCGGCGTCAATCACGGCCGCTCCGAGCGGAACCGCCGCCTCGCAGAGCGCAACGAAGACCAACGCGAGACGCTCGTGTTGCTCACGCGACTCCTGCGACACGACATCCGCAACGACATGATGGCCATCAACGGCCACGCCGACATCGTCGCCGACCACGTCGACCCCGAAGGGGAGTCCTCGCTGGAGATTATCCAGCGGCGAAGCGACGCTATCGTCCGTCTGCTCCGGGACACTGACACCCTCGTCGAGACGCTCGGCGCCGACCGGGAGTTCGAGCGGGTCGACCTCTCGACGGTACTCGACGACGAACTCGCCAGCATCGAAGACAGCTACCCCGAGGTCGACATCGATGCCGACGTGCCCGACGGGCTGTGGGTCGTCGCCGACGGACTCGTCCATCAGCTGTTCTCGAACCTGCTCGGCAACGCGGTCGCTCACAACGACCCCGAATCGTTGACCGTCCGCGTCGAAGCCGAACGGAACGGCAACACCGTCGAAACCGTCGTCGCCGACAACGGTGTCGGCATCCCCGAAGAGCACCGTGAGGAGTTCTTCGAGTTGGGCGAGCAGGGCGAGGGAAGCGACGGCGACGGCCTCGGGCTGTATCTCGTCTCGCGACTCGCGGACGTCTACGGCGGGAACGTGACCGTCGATGATGCCCCTGGAGGCGGCGCTCGGTTCCACGTCGAACTCCCGGCGGCCGACTGAGGGGGACCTGGCGGCCAAAGTATATTTCAGTCGGCTTCTACGGTCGGCCCATGAGCGAGTCAAACCGCGGCTCGGACAGACAGGTCGAGATTTTCATGGAGGGGATGGCCGGCGTGACGCCCGACGTGCCGCCATCGTTTGAGGAACTGGAGGAGGCCGCCCTGGCGGCCATGGACGAGAAGGCCTACGGCTACGTCGCGGGCGGGGCGGGTGGCGAACGAACCATCGGACACAACCGCGACGCCTTCGCGAAGTGGCGACTGTGGCCCCGAATGCTTCGGGATTACTCCGAGCGGGACCTCTCGACCGAGCTGTTCGGAACCGAACTGTCGGTGCCGGCGTTGCTCGCGCCCATCGGCGTCCAGTCTATCATCCACGACGAGGGCGAACTCGCGGTGGCCCGCGCCGCCGCCGACCTCGACGTGCCGATGGTCGTCTCCTCGGCGGCCTCCCACACGATGGAGGAGGTCGCCGAGGAACTGGGCGACACGCCCGGGTGGTTCCAACTGTACTGGTCGTCGAACGACGACGTGGCCAGGAGTTTCGTCTCCCGCGCCGAGGCGGCGGGCTACGAGGCGCTCGTCGTCACGCTGGACAACAACATCCTCGGGTGGCGCGAGCGGGACATCCGCGACGGCTATCTCCCCTTCCTCGACGGCGAGGGTGTCGCCAACTACTTTACAGACGAGGCGTTCCGGGATTTACTCGACGCCCCGCCGGAAGAGGCCGAACTGAGCGCGATTCGGACGTTCATCGACATCTTCGGCGACCCGTCGCTGACGTTCGACGACCTCGAGTGGCTCTGTGAGTACGCCGACATTCCCGTCGTCGTCAAGGGAGTGCTTCACCCCGACGACGCACGGGAGTGCATCGAACGCGGCGCCGAGGGCGTCATCGTCTCGAATCACGGCGGGCGACAGGTCGATAACGCGGTTACCGCCCTCGACGTGTTGCCGCGCATCGTCTCGGCGCTCGACGACGACGTGCCCGTCCTCTTCGATTCGGGCATCCGACGCGGCTCGGATGCACTCGTCGCCCTCGCACTCGGGGCTGACGCCGTCGGATTCGGCCGCCCCTACGCCTACGGCCTCGCCATCGACGGCGAGAACGGCGTCGAGTCGGTCGTGAAGAACTTCCTCGCCGACCTCGATTTGACGCTCGGCCTCATCGGCTACGACGACGTCGACGACGTCGACCGCGAGGCGGTCGTCCGAGCGAACGAACTGTGACGACAGGTAACTGAACACGCCATCGAATAACGTCCCTGTACGTCGTCGTACGAGACTGTACTCGCGCTATACGGGTGTCTGTGGTACACATAGCCACACAATTATTAATATCCATCCGATAGCTTGCTTTTCGTACACGGAGCGCAATCATGACCACCACCACTCACACTCCGCTGTATGCGGCCGCTTACGCCAAGCGGCGCGCCGCGAGTGTGAGCGGGTGGAACGCTCCGCTCGCATTCGGGATTCGCGCCGCATAACGAGCCTCCCCGGTTCGGCGGCGCGGCGGACTTCTTTCGACGCTACCTCCGGAGAGGTCCGTTCTCTCGGGTGCTTCCCGATTTTCCGCGCCGTCTTCGACCGGGAGCCACGGAGCCGTTCGCCGGTTCCGGGCCGGCTCGTCGCCGAATCGCGTAGTGGTGACGCTCCCCCGTTAGCCACGGCTGTGCCGTCCGCCGCCGACCGCGGCGGGCCTGTGGGTTCGACTCCCGCCGGGGGCCTATGTTAGCCCACGACCACCGAATCGAGTTGTCCGTCCGCGTCCCCCGGGGTGCGGCCGGCGATGTCGAAGGCGGCGTTCGCGAAGTCGTCGAGAAAGTCGACGGCGTCGCACGCGTCGAGAACGTCGAGCTCTGTGGCGTCCGTCCGGACGCCCTCGACCTCTACGTCGATGCCACGGCGACGGTCGCCATCGACGCCGACGTCGAGGCGCCCGAAGCCCACCTCGCCGACGGCTTCGGCGTCATCGAAGCCACCGTTCGATAGTTCCGTGCCGGCTGGGGCACGACGGGTTCGACCCCCGGCGGGACCCTTGGGGCGACAGCCCCGTGATTCGATGAGACATCCCGAACTTCGGCCCTCCGTTTCGCATCGCCCCGACGAACGTCCACCCCCTGGTACCGTCAGCACTGCGTTCGCCGTCGGTGTCGCGTTGCTGGCGCTGGGTGCGGTTGCACCGGTCGCCGCCGGCGCCTTTGCCGGTGTGTGTTTTGCAGCTGGCTGGCGCCAACGGAGGCGGTGACCGACCCACTCTTCGCAATAGACGACCCCGCCTGCGAACCGTCGGTTTCCCCGAGAATGACTGCTAGGTTGCCGCGTGAGGTGGCGAACACACTGTTTTGGAAGGATTTATAAACAATTTCGTGGCAACAAGCCGTGACTGCAAAGCATTTATATGTTGAACAAGCAAACCATATAAGCATAATGCCAGGGCCAACCCGTCAGCGAGAGCGCACCAGCGAAGACGAGGCAGAGACCGAACAAGAAACTGGCTGTCCCGAGTGTGAGTCCGATTCGCTGGTGCGGAGCGCCGACGGCGGGGGTGAACTCGTCTGCGAAGAATGCGGCCTCGTAGTGGAAGAGGAAAACATCGACCGTGGCCCGGAGTGGCGGGCGTTCAATCACTCCGAGCGGCAGTCGAAATCACGGGTCGGCGCGCCGACGACCCAGACGATGCACGACAAAGGACTGACAACGCAAATCGACTGGAAGGACAAAGACGCCTACGGTCGTTCGATTTCTTCGGAAAAGCGCTCCCAGATGCACCGCCTCCGGAAGTGGCAGGAGCGGATTCGAACGAAGGACGCCGGCGAGCGCAACCTCCAGTTCGCCCTCTCCGAAATCGACCGTATGTCCTCGGCACTCGGTGTGCCGCGGTCGGTTCGGGAGGTCGCTTCGGTTATCTACCGGCGCGCACTCGACGAGGACCTCATCCGGGGTCGCTCCATCGAGGGCGTCGCCACCGCCGCACTGTATGCGGCTTGCCGACAGGAGGGCATCCCCCGGAGCCTCGACGAGGTCGCCGAGGTCGCCCGCGTCGAACAGAAGGAAATCGGCCGAACCTACCGCTACATCGCCCAGGAACTGTCGCTCGGGCTGGAACCCGTCGACCCCGTTCAGTACGTTCCGCGGTTCTGCTCGGAACTCGGCCTCTCCGAGGAAGTCGAACAGAAGACCCGCGAGATAATCGAGGTCACGGCGGAGAAGGGCATGCTCTCCGGGAAGTCCCCGACGGGCTACGCCGCCGCCGCCATCTACGCCGCCTCGCTCCTGTGTAACGAAAAGAAGACCCAACGTGAGGTCGCCGAAGTCGCGCAGGTGACCGAGGTCACCATCCGGAATCGGTACCAGGAGCAAATCGAAGCACTCGGCATCCACTAATCGGCCACAGTCAACCGTTTTTTCGCTCGTTACGACAGTCAGCGGCTGCAACGGCCGAAAACACCCGAAGCGTTGTTTGAGGTTCCCGTACGGTTAACACGACGTAGCCTGTACGGGAGTGTATGACAGTATCGGAGACCGCAATAGACGGTGAAATAGATGTCGAACCCGACTTGCTGTCGGGGCTGGAATCGTACGTGACGCTGTCGGGGGCCCCCGAGGAACACTTCGACGTGGAGGCGCCGTACCGCGGCGTCGTCATCGGCGAACTGCCGGCGTGTGACGAGTCCGACATCGAGGTCGCCTTCGACCGCGCCGAGCAGGGTCAGAAAGCGTGGGAGGACCGAACCGTCGAGGAACGCGCCGAGGTGTTCAAGCGCTACCACGACATCGTCATCGACAACGCCGAGGAACTGCTCGACATCGTGCAACTGGAAAGCGGGAAGGCCCGCAAGCACGCCTACGAGGAGGTCCTCGACGTGGCGATGACGGCCCGCCACTACGCCTACCGCGCGGAGGGCTATCTCGAAACCGAACAGCGTGAAGGTGCCCTCCCAGGTCTCACCGAAACCGAGGTCAACCACCACCCCGTCGGCATCGTCGGGATGATTTCGCCGTGGAACTACCCCCTCTCGTTGGCCGTTTCCGACGCCATTCCCGCGCTGCTCGCCGGCAATAGCGTCGTCCTCAAGCCGGCCGAACAGACCTCCTACACAGCCCTGAAAGCAGTCGAGTTGCTTCAGGAGGCCGGATTGCCGCGGGACGTCTTCCAGGTGGTCACCGGCTTCGGACCGACGCTCGGCGAACCGCTTGTCGCCAACTCCGATTACGTTTGTTTTACCGGTTCCAGCGCGACGGGCCGCATCGTCGCCAGCCAAGCCGGCGAACACCTCACGAAGTGCTCGATGGAACTCGGTGGAAAGAACCCCGGCATCGTCTGTTCGGACGCCGACATCGACCGGACCGTCGAGGGACTCATCCGCGGCTGTTTCACCAACGCCGGCCAACTGTGTATCTCCCTCGAGCGGCTGTACGTCCACGAGGACGTCCACGGCCAGTTCGTCGAGGCGTTCGTCGACGCCATTGAGGACCTCCACCTCGGCACCGGCTACGAGTACGACGTAGACGTTGGGAGCCTCATCTCCGAGGAGCAACTGGAGAAGGTGACCGAACACGTAGAGGACGCCAAAGCCAACGGCGCGACGGTGCTGACCGGGGGAACGGGTCGACCCGATATCGGGCCGTACTTCTACGAACCGACGGTTCTCACCGACGTCGACGAGTCGATGGCGCTGTGTGCAAACGAGACGTTCGGTCCGGTCGTCGCCATCTACGAGTGGAGCGAGGAAGACGACGTCATCGAGCGCGCCAACGACTCCGAGTACGGTCTGAACGCCTCCATCTGGACCGAAGACCTCGATTACGGCCGCGAACTCGCAAAGCAAATCGAGACAGGGACGGTCAACGTCAACGAGGGCTACGCCGCCGCGTGGGCCTCCCTCGATGCCCCGATGGGCGGGATGAAGAACTCCGGTATCGGCCGTCGCCACGGTGACGAGGGCATTATGAAGTACACCGAATCCCAGACCGTCGCCGTCCAGAAACGGATGGGCATGACCGCACCGCCGGGTGTCCCTTACTGGCTGTACGCGAAACTGATGAACAAGACGCTGAAGTTCCAGCGACGGATTCCCGGGATGCGGTAGTTCGGGACCCGACCTTCGGGAGTAGCGACCGCGTTTTTAATACACGTCTTCGACTACGACGGTTTCCTCGCGGCCGGGACCGACACCGACCGCGTAGACGGGCGTGTCGAGTTCCGCGGCGATGTAGTCGAGGTACGCTCGAGCGTTCTCCGGAATCGCCTCGTACCCCTCCTCGGCGACGGCGGCCCAGTCGACGTCGTCCCACCCGTCGAAGGTTCTGAGGTTCGCTTCGCAGTCGCCCCACCGTTCGGTCGTCGTCGGCATCGTGAGCAGTTCCTCCCCGTCGAGCGTGTAGGAGTGGCCGACCTGCACCTCGTCGAGCCCAGCCAGCACGTCGATGTGGTTGATGGCGAGGCCCGTGAACCCGCTGACGCGGGCGGCGTGTCGGAGCATCGGCATGTCGAGCCAGCCGACGCGTCGTGGCCGGCCGGTGACCGTGCCGTACTCGCCGCCCTCGTCGCGGATGTACGTCGCGAGGTCGTCCTCGCCGGGGCGGCCGCCACCGTCGGGCGTCTGTCCGTCGACGGAGCCGAGTTCGGTCGGGAGCGGGCCGGTGCCGACGCGGGAGAGGTAGGCCTTGACGATGCCGACGACCTCCCCGTCGCCGACGACGCCGGGACCGACGCCGGTGCCGACGGACGCGGCACCAGCTGTCGGGTTCGAGGACGTAACGTACGGGTAGATACCGTGGTCGATGTCGATAGAGGTTCCCTGCGCCCCCTCGAACATGACATCCTCGCCCGACTCGAGGCGGTCGCTGAGGAACGCCCCGCAGTTGACGGTCATGTTCTCCTCGGCGAGCCGTTCGCCGTACTCGCGGTACTGTTCGAACAGCGCCTCGATATCGAAGGCGTCGGTGTCGACGTCCCCGCCGATTTCGAGGTCGTAGACGTCTTCGACGAGCGCGCGCTTCTGTGGGACGGCGTATTCCAGTCGCGTCCGCAACGTCTCGGCATCAAGCAGGTCACCGATGCGGATGCCGCGACGACCGGCCTTGTCCTCGTAGGTCGGGCCGATGCCGCGTCCTGTGGTGCCGGCCGCGAGGTCGTCGTCGGATTTCACGTCCTCTTCGAGGCCGTCGAGGACGCGGTGGTACGGCAGGATAGCGTGGGCGCGTTCGGCGACGCGCACGTCGGGGTCGAGGCCGCGCTCCCGGAGCGCGTCGAGTTCCTCGAACAGCGTCTCGGGGTTGACGACACAGCCGTTGCCGAGGACGCCCACTTTACCGCGGACGGCCCCCGACGGGACGAGCGAGAGTTTGTACTCGTCGCCCTCGAAGACGACGGTGTGGCCGGCGTTGTCGCCGCCCTGATAGCGCGCGACGACGTCGACGGCATCGCCGTACACGTCGACGATACCGCCTTTCCCCTCGTCGCCGAGCTGCGAACCGACGATGGTTACGGTCATCGAACGGCAGTTTCCGCCAGCGGGGTAAACAGATTACGGTCTGGTCAGCAGCGAAACCGAACGGGACGTTCCACGTGGACCGCCGCGTGCGTCAGACGGCGGTCGGACGTGACCGCGTTGACGCGCAGCGACGTGTGCCGTGGTCACAAGGGATTTATACTTTTACCGCAAAGATTCGTCAATCTCCCCGTTACACCGGGGTCATCCGCCGAACGGACAGCAACTTTTAAACCCTCCAAACACAAGTTAACAAATGCCATGATAGACCGGCTTGAGAAGGAAGTCGACATGTTGGAGCGCCATCTGCAGGTTTTGCGGATGGTCATCGAGAACGAGCCAATCGGCATCGTAAAGATGTCTAACGAGACTGGGTACCCCCACCACAAGGTCCGCTACTCGCTCCGCGTTCTCGAAGAAGAGAACCTCATCGAACCGTCGAGCCAGGGTGCGATTACGACCGAGGATACCGCGGACTTCGTCGACGACCTCGACGGCAAAATCGACGACATCGTCGAGAAGCTCGAAGGCATGAAGATTGACGACGTTCCGGAAATCGAGGGTTAAACGACCGCTTTTCTCTGTCTTCCAGCCAGCTTATAGCTCCGGTACCGTCAGGTGGAACGACTCCTCTCTCGACTCGACGAGACAGAGGTGAAACCCGTTCTTCCGTGCGAGTTTCACGTAACTCCGATACTTCTCGCGGCTGAGGAGGCTCCCGCTCGTGGCTTCTCGCGCCGTCGAGAGGGCATCCGGCTCGAAGAAACTCGACGTGACCGCGAAGGCGGCCGCCAGCGTCTCGTGTTCCTCACAGACGTCGGAAGCGTCGGTGACGAGCGGCCCCATCGACTCTCCACTTGTGGGGTCGCGACTTTCGTCGATGTTCGCGACGACGAGTGGGTCGCCCATCCGGTCGCGCGCGACGATGTCGAAGTCCACCTCGCGGCCCTCCTGGCCGTCCCCGACTCGTATCGTCTCGTCGAAGCCGATGCGGTCGATTTCGGGCAAGGCGTCGTAGAGGTGCCGCATCGCCCCCTCGGTTCCGGTAGACTGTATCTCGAAGAGGAGGTCCGTGACGAGCCACTCGACGAAGGCGTAGGGGACCGACGACCGCAGGAAGGAATCGAACGGCGTCCCCCCGACCGTCGCGCCCTCGCTCTCGAAGCGGGTGTGGTACTCGATGCGGAGGTTCTCCGCGAGCGCCTCGGGGTCGACGCTCCCGTCGTGGGCGTTTTCGAGGGTCGCACCACCGCGGGAATCCTCGCGAATGAAGAGGTTCGTCCCCTCGAAGGCCTCCATCGATGAGAGCGATACGGCGCCGCCATCCCTTCCGTCGGTGTCCTCCGTCTCCTGTTCCGCGATACGCTGCTGGAGTCGGTCCCGCTCGGCCTGTAGGGCATCTACTTTCGACCGAAGCGACGACAGCTCTGACTCGAACTCCTCGCGGAGCGCCTCGAGTTCGGCTTCGTTGCTGGAGGGTTCCGATTCGGTTTCCACCTCGTCGTCGGTTTCAGCCTCCGTCTTATCGGATTCGGTCTCTGCCTCGTCAGTGTCGGTCCCCGCCGCTCTCTCGTGTCGTCCGGCTTCCGAACCGGATTCGACCGACGTTTCCCTCTCGGACGCCACTTCGGAGTCGAATTCGGCGCGAGTCTCGGCGTCGACGGCGCTTTCGGTTCCCGACTCGACGATATGCGGGGTCGCTTCCCCGGCGCCGTCGCCGCTGTTTTCGGGGTCCACCGAGGGCACCGCATGCGTCGGCTCCTCGTCGGCGCCGTCGGCGTCGGTGTCCGTCGTCTCTGCGATTTCTGCAGTCTCCGGTTCGGAGTCGTCCTCGTCCGCCGACTGACCGTCGGTAGCGTCGACATAATCCCCGACCACTTCAGTGTCCTCGGGTTCGTCGTCAGTCGGTTCCCCGCCAACCGTGGTTTCTGCCTCGTGTTCGTCGCTCGCCTCGACGGCCTCGGCTTCGGTGTCCTCCGCTTCGAGTTCCTCGTCGGGGTCCGCCGTCTCGTCGCCATCGGCGCCCACGACCGCTGTCTCGTTCGGCTCCGGGGCGGGTTCCGGCAGTTCCACGGCGGGAAGTCGAACCGCGACCACGTCGTAGATACCGACCTCGCCTTCCGCTTTCGACTGTGCTTCCTCACCCGTTAGTAGGCGACCGCTCGGACCGAGATAGCCGAGATACGATGCCTCGCCGTCTTCGTACACCACGAAGTAATCGCCGCTGAGGACGTTCTTCGACAGTTCGACGTAGCCGGTGAATCCCCCCTCCGAAAGCGTCTCGTGGACCGTCGACAGCGGCGTCTCGTCGCTGAAATACTGGCCACGAACATCGCCGTCGAGAGTCAACATGGCCGCCAGTGCGGCGGTCGCCGGGTGGGGCGCTTCGTGTGTCCGTCCGCTCGCGTCCTCGAAGGCGTCGATGTCGCCCTCCCGAGGCGCTTCGTCGATGTCCGCTCGAACGGCCAGGGGGTCACCGTCTTCGAAGAACAGCCACGTCCCGTCGGCCTCGACGGCGCCGCTGAATCCACGGGAGCGCAACGAATCAATCCCCTCGAAGCCGCCGTCGAACGGCGACACCTCCCACTCCTCGATTACGGTGTGGGCATCCATACACGCCGAAAGCCACAGGAGGGGCATATAGCTACCGACCAACCTTTTTCTTCTTCGGGTTCGCGCTCCGCGCGAACCGCTCCTCGAAAAACGTTGATGAAAAAGGCGCGACCTCGGGCCTGCGGCCCTCGGCCGCGTGAACCGCGCGCCTGCGGCGCGCGGACGTTCTACTTACTCTTTTAGCTCTGGTGAAGCCCTCGTCGAGAGACATATCCGGACTTCGGCTCCGGTTAGTACAGAGCGTGAGTGTATCATACTCGCCGCTATTCAACGACCTCAAAGGGAGCGGCGAGTGCGATGCCTGCATCATGTTCGGAGAACCCCCAGTAGATGAACCGATACGTGGCTGGTGTGTGTATCGTACACCGTTGGAACGGGCCCGAGAATTCGTTGACGCTGAGTGTCATTTCCCATCGGAGTTCTTCGCCGGGCTCCAGAACCCGTTGAGACGGCGACCACTCGTACTCGTTGGGCACGCCAATGGTATTCCGCCACTTCCCGTCAGGGCTCAACCGCTGAATCATATATCGCGGTTTCCCCAGTGTGGTGAGTGGGTCAGTGGACTCGTTTGTGAGTGTCGCCACGAATTGCTCACCTGGCGAAATGGATTGTGGCACTGTCAACGACGCATACCGAAGATAGTCCACTATCAACCGTTTTCTGAACACCTCCCCGACGTGACGATAGCCCGAAGAGCAGACCTGCTGTTCGTTTCCTGTAATGGCATCAAGGCATCCAGCGAGGGCAATTGTCCCGGCTGAACCGCCGAGTGCGAGAAGCCGACGACGTGAGAGGGGAGGGCTCATAGCAGAATCAACTTCACCTCGTGGTATACCTTTTTTGCCACTACTCTCCCGTTGAACCGGATGTTAGACTCGCACTTCTATCGAACGATGGACTCGCTTCGCTGCGGCTGAAAACAACGTTCCGTACGTTCTGCGATACGCCAACACCAACTGTTTAGGCGTACCGCTCTTCCTCCCACGGATTCGCAGTGTTCGAGTAGCCGCGCTTCTCCCAGTAGCCGCGTTCGGATTCGGTGAGGAACTCGACGCCGGAGACCCACTTCGCACCTTTGTAGGCGTACTTGTGTGGCGTGACGACTCGGAGAGGGCCGCCGTGTTCGGCCGGAAGCGGCTCGCCGTCGAGCTCCCACGCGAACATGACCTCTTCGCGCGCACACTCGGAGAGCGGGAGGTTCGTCGTGTAGCCGTCGTGGGCGTGAAACATCACGTGGACGGCGTCGTCGTCGACGCCAGCGTGGTCGGTCAACGTCGGGAACGTAACGCCGTGGAACCCACAGTCGAAGCGCGACCACCCGGTGACGCAGTGGAAGTCCTGTTTCTGGGTCTGTGTGGGGAGTTCCTGTAGCTCCTCGAACGACAAGGAGAGTTCCTCGTCGACGGCGCCCCAGACCTCGAAGGTCCAGTCGTTCGGTATCGACGGGGTTCCGCCCTTCGAGAGCACTGGGAACCGACTCGTCTCGCGCTGTCCGGGCGGGAGCCGCTTGCCGTCGAACTCGACGTGGAGGTCCGTCACGTCTTTCATACTGGGTGATTCGGGGTCGCTTGTAGGTAGGCCTATCGCTCCGCAAGCGGTTTGCGAAACGGCTCGTCGAAACGATAAAATTGATGCTCATTTCGGTAAGGATTATTTGGGTAACCTGGGCTTCGGTTTTCGAGTAGCGAAAATTTCCCCGTCAGAGTTAAATACCCCATCCCCGAACGTTCGAACGTTCCGATGCCGAAGGTACAACTCACTGTCCCGGAACATCTCGAAATGCAAATCGCCCAACTGGTGGAGAAGGGCGAGTTCGTAAACCGGGAAGAAGCCATCGAAGAACTGCTGTCGACCGGGCTCCGAGCCTACAAGACGAGCGGTCCGATGGACGACGAAGAACCGGGCTTCGAAGAGGACGGGATGATGGGACACGACGACGAGTACGTCTTCTAGCAACCCGTTCGGCGCTGTTTTCGTGTGGCTGGTTCCCGCGAAAGCGTTAAACGGTCCCTAACAGTATCCACGAATATGCACAAAGACGAACTCCTCGAACTGCACGCGAAGATGGTATCGATAATGGGTCACTTCCAGGACATGGACGAAATCGATTCGTCTGTGTTCGACCCCTACGAATCACTCGACGTGACGCCCGACGATGTTCACAAATCGAAGAGCGAGCACAAACACGCCGTGTTCGTTCTCGGTAACGCCTTGGCTAACGTCATGAGCGAAGACGAGTTCTCCGATGCGGGCCGCATCGGCAAGCGGATGAAGGAACTCGCCGACGACGCGGAATCGAAGCTGTAAGCCGACTCTTCTCGAGCGTCGCGGGGCCGTCCGGGATTCCGGCCGGTGCGTGCCCGAACACGTAACCTAAAACGGTGGGGGTCTAACGTGGTGTCAATGGAACCGTTGCGGAGCGAAGAGACGGCCCCGGAATCGGCGGGGCTCGTCAGTCGGTCGAGGCGGGTTCGGGAAGCACCGACGCCCAGAGCGGCTCTAACGGCGGCAGAGTCACCACGGACGCTTTGGGCTGCCCCAGGCGAGTCGACGGTCGTCGGCAGCGGCGCGGCAGCGACCATCACGGCGGACGGCCCCGGCCGTTTCGACGCGATTCGAGAGGCGGCGACGGAACTCTTCTCCGTCGGCGACGTTCACGCCGGGACGCTCGCGGCCCGACCCCGCGTGTTCGGCGGGTTTTCGTTTCACGACGAACACGTCGGGGAGGGGCCGTGGGAGGGGTATCCCGGTGCCCGATTCGTGCTCCCTCGCGTGCAAGTCACCTACACCGACGACGAGGCGTGGGTGACGGTCAACGCGATCGACGCCGGCGCCGCCGACGTCGAACGCCGACTCGACACCGCCACCGAAGCGCTCCTCGACACGTCGGAGCCAGCCGTCTCCGCGGGACCGCCGGGCGTCGAAAGCCGGACACGGACCACCTCGAAGGCGGAGTGGCGCGACAGCGTCACGGCTGCTATCGACCGCATCGACGCCGGCGAGCTCCGAAAGGTCGTCCTCGCACAGGCACTGGAGGCTCGTCTCGACGCGCCGCTGTCGATTCCCGACGCGATTGCCCGACTCGGCGACACCTATCCGAACTGTTTTCGGTTCCTCTTCGAACCGGAGGTCGGCCGTTCGGGGTTTTTCGGTGCGACGCCGGAGCGACTCGTCGGCCTCCGGGGTCGAACGGTCGAAACGGGCGCCATCGCTGGCACGACCGGCCGCGGCGACACCCCGGAAGAAGACGAGTGGCTCGCCGAGGAACTGCTGGCAGACGAAAAGAACGTCCACGAACACGAACTCGTCGCCGACGCCATCCGGGAGCAACTGGAACCCTATGCAGCGTCCATCCGCGCGGGCGAGCGTGGCATCCGTCGGTTGGCGACCGTCCAGCACATCGAGACGCCGATTACCGCCGAGTTGGCCGTCGACGAACACGTCCTCTCGCTCGTCGAGGCGCTACACCCCACACCGGCGGTCGGCGGACTGCCCCCGGACCGCGCACTGGATACCATCCGCGACACCGAACCGTTCGAACGTGGCTGGTACGCCGCGCCTGTCGGGTGGTTCGACGCCGCCGGCTACGGCTCCTTTGCGGTTGCCATACGGTCGGCAGTCGCCCGTGAGGATGTCGCGACGCTGTTCGCTGGCGTCGGCATCGTCGGTGACTCCGACCCCGACCGCGAGTGGGACGAAGTGCAACTGAAGTACCGGCCCATCCTCGACGAACTCGAGTGACCGAGATGAACGTCAACACGCTGTGGGGGGAGGTCATCGCCGACGAACTGTCGAAGGCGGGTGTCGAGGCGGCAGTACTGGCGCCGGGAAGTCGTTCGACGCCGCTGACCGTCGCCGCCGCCGAACACGAGGGTATCGAGACGTACTCGCTTCTCGACGAGCGGTCGGCGGCGTTCTTCGCTCTGGGTCGAGCCAAACGGACCGGAACACCGACGGCGCTCGTCTGCACCTCCGGGACGGCGCTGGCGAACTTTCACCCGGCGGTCATCGAGGCCGACCGCTCCCGCGTTCCGTTGCTGTTGTTGACGGCGGACCGTCCGCCCGAACTGCAGGACAGCGGTGCCAACCAGACCATTGACCAGGAGCGACTGTACGGCGACGCGGTGCGTCAGTACCGGAAGCTTCCGGAACCGGAACCTGCGGACCGAAAGCTCCGGTCGCTTCGGACCGCACTCGCGCGGGCGGTCGGCACCGCGACGGGGGGCGAACCCGGACCCGTTCATCTCGATGTACCGCTCCGCAAGCCGCTGGAACCGACCGCTGGTGGGAAGGCGGCCCCGCTCGGCGTCCCCGACGGCGCGGTGCCTGGGGGGTTCGTCGACGACCACTCACTCGCCGTTGAGGGCCGCGAGGGGTCGTTCGTCGAAGTGACGCGTGGTCAATCGACGCTATCCGCTGCGGACCGACGAAACCTCGTCGAGGTAATCGAAACCGCGGATTCCGGAGTCGTCGTCTGCGGTCCCACCGACCGCTCGGCGCCCGCTGTCGATGCACTCGCCGAGTTGGCCCGGGCCAGTGGATTCCCCGTGTTTGCCGACCCGCTCTCGGGGATTCGGTTCGGCGGACACGTCGACAGCGATGGCGTAACCGTCTGCGGTGGGTACGATTCGTATCTCGCTGCAATCGAGGCGACGCCCGACGTGGTCGTCCGTTTCGGCGCCTCTCCGACCTCCAAGCCGCTCCGGAACTACCTCGCGCGGTCGGGGGCCCGTCAGTTCGTCGTCGACCCGGCCGGGGGATGGCGCGAGGCGACGTTTACCGCGACGGACCTCGTCGTCGCCGACGAGACGTGGGTCGCGAGTGACCTCGCGGCCCGAGTCGAACGCGAACCCGGACCGTACGCCGACCGACTCCGAGAGGCCGAGGCGGCGTACTGGCAACTCGTCGCCGGCGCGGAACCGGAGGAGGGTGCGGTCCTCACCGATGCCGTCGAGGCCGCACCGGATTCGACGACGCTGTTCGTCTCGAACTCGATGCCCGTCCGGGACCTCGACCGGTTCGGTCGTCCCCGACCGGCTGATTTGACCGTTCTCGGAAACCGCGGCGCCTCCGGCATCGACGGCATCACCTCGACGGCGCTCGGGGCGGGGTCGGTCTCCGACGACCCGCTCGTCCTCGTGACGGGTGACCTCGCGTACTACCACGACATGAACGGCCTGCTCGCCGTCGGTCGCTGCGATGTCGACGCGACCGTTGTCTGCATCAACAACGATGGGGGCGGCATCTTCCATCTGCTCCCAATCGAGGCCCACGGCACCTTCGAGGAGTGGTTCCGGACGCCGCACGGACTGGACTTCGAACATTCGGCGGAGTTGTACGACCTCGAGTTCGCGCGCACGGGCGACCGCGAAGGGTTCCGGGAACTGTACGCCGACTCCCTCGCGAGCGACGGGACGCAGGTCATCGAGGTCCGTACTGACAGCGACCGCAACCACGCCGACCGGACGGCACTGCAGGAACGCGTCGTCGAGGAGCTCTCGCAGTGAGCGACCCGCGCGTCGGTCCGTGGCTGTTCACGACGGTGACGGCGATGCTCGCTGGGTTCGCCGCGCTCGTCCTCTCGGGAATTCCGCTTGTGGTCGGCGCCGCAGTCATCGTGGCGACGGTGGCGGCGACGGCCGTCGGTCGTTCGGAGTTGCCCTCGCCGGCGCGGATGGGGGACCGCCGGGCGGTCGGGGCGGCGACGCTGTTCGCGGTCGTCCTCGGCGCCGGGGTTCTGGGCGGGGAGCCGACGACCGGGCTGCTCGTCGGGATGGGGCTGTACCTGACGGTGTGGCTGCTCGGCGTGAGCAGTTGGTGAGTTGCGGTCGGGTGGCTTTTTGCTGGCGCCGGTCCCACCTCCGGCATGGTATCGGACATCTTCGATTCCGCGCGCTGGGAACCGGTCACCGACGACTTCGAGGACCTCACCTACCACCGGGCGGAAGACAGCGGCGTCGTCCGCATCGCCTTCGACCGCCCCGAGGTCCGCAACGCCTTCCGACCGGAGACGGTCGACGAGCTGTACACCGCCTTAGAACACGCCAAACGGCAGACGGACGTGGGCTGTGTGCTGTTGACCGGCAACGGCCCGTCGCCGAAAGACGGCGGCTGGGCGTTCTGTTCCGGCGGCGACCAGCGCATTCGTGGCGAGGCCGGCTACGAGTACGAATCCGAACCCGAAGCCGAACAGCAGGACGCGCCGCGACTCCACATCCTCGAAGTCCAGCGGCTCATCCGTCACATTCCGAAGCCGGTCATCGCCGTCGTTCCCGGGTGGGCCGTCGGCGGCGGCCACTCCCTGCACGTCGTCTGTGACATGACGCTGGCCTCCGAGGAACATGCCAAGTTCCTCCAGACCGACCCGGACGTGGCGTCGTTCGACGCGGGCTTCGGGTCGGCGTACCTCGCCCATCAGGTCGGTCACAAGAAGGCCCGGGAGGTGTTCTTCCTCGGGAAAACCTACTCCGCCGAGGAGGCCGTCGAGATGGGGATGGCGAACGAGGCCGTCCCCCACGAGGAACTCGAGGAGACGGCCCTGGAGTGGGGCGAGCGTATCCTCTCGAAGTCGCCGATGGCGATTCGAATGTTGAAGTACGCGTTCAACCTCGACACCGACGGACTCGTCGGCCAGCAGGTGTTCGCGGGCGAAGCCACCCGACTCGGCTACATGACCGACGAGGCCCAGGAGGGACGTGACGCGTTCAACGAGAAACGGGACCCCGAATTCGAGAAGTTCGACTGGTACTACTGACGCGTCGTCCGTTCGTCACTCGGTGACACTCGGATGCAATAATTGGTTCTGACGTTGTTTTATCCTACCTGGCTGTGGAACGACGAGTCGAACAGGCCGTCGACGAGGTAACTGAACGCTCCATCCGTATTCTCAAACCATTTCTTGGTATTGAGTGGTATTTGGTGGTAAGAGTTATATAGTCGGGACGCGTTAGTTCAATTACAATGAGCCAAAACGACTCCGCGGTCAGCACGATGTTCAGTTTCCAGCGCAGCACCCTCGAACAGACCCAGAACGCCATCGAATCCGGCGTCGAGTTCCAGCAGAACGTCAACGAGCGTCTCGTCGAGAGCTTCGACACGACCCGAGAGTTCTCGGAACGCAGCAGCGATATCGTCCGCACGGGCATGGACGCCTACTTCGACGCCGTCGAAGCGGCCGTCCCCGGCGACCAGGACGTTCTCGTGGACATCCGTGAGACCCTCGACGAACAGCTCGACGAACTCGAAGCCAACCAGTCCGATGCCTTCGACGCCCTCGAGGAGAACCTCGACGACGGCCACGAGTCTGTCGACGAACTCCTCGAGGACTTCCTCGAAACCCTCGACGAGCAAGTCGCCCAACTGCTCGAGGCCAGCGAGGACCTCGAAGACCAGACCGTCGACGCCCTCGAGAACCTCCAGGAGTCCATCGAGGACCTTCAGGAGCAACTCGACGAGCGCTCCGAGGAGTTCCAAAACCAACTCGACGAGCAACTCGACAGCATCCAGGAACAA
This sequence comes from Natronomonas gomsonensis, assembly GCF_013391635.1. Classification (GTDB taxonomy): domain Archaea; phylum Halobacteriota; class Halobacteria; order Halobacteriales; family Haloarculaceae; genus Natronomonas; species Natronomonas gomsonensis_A. The sequence goes on from NZ_JACAWU010000002.1 coordinate 191,037, forward strand.
CTCGAGGAAGGCGCCGACACGCTGCAGGAGCAGATCGACGACGTCTCCGAGCAGGTTCAGGACGCCGCCGAACAGGTCGAAGACGCGGCCGACGACGCGACCGGCAGCTCGGCGTAAGCGGTCTTCACGACTCCCGACACTTTCTCCGTTTTTTCACCGCAGATAGCGCTGCTGTCCGATGACCGCGAGCCATCGGCTCGGACCACCCGACATTATACCCCTCCCGGACGCAGCACCGACAATGACTGAGGCGGTTTCACCCGCGAAAGCGTGGCTGATGGCGGCCCGCCCGCAGACGTTGCCGGCGGGAGCGGCGCCGGTCATCGTCGGGACGGGGCTGGCGATTCACGACGATTTCTTCGCACCGGTGTCGGCTGCGTTCGCCCTCGTCGGGGCGTTACTCCTCCAAATCGGGACGAACTTTGCCAACGACTACTACGACGCCGTTCGCGGCGCCGACACCGAGGACCGCGAAGGGTTCACCCGCGTGACCGCCGGCGGCATCATCGCCCCGCAGTCGGTCAAGCGGGCGATGTACGCGACGTTCGGTCTCGCAATCCTCCTCGGCACGTACCTCGTCTACCTCGGCGGCGTCCCCATCCTCGTCATCGGCCTCGCCAGCGTAGCCGCGGGCATCACCTACACCGGTGGCCCGCTCCCCTACGGCTACCGTGGCCTCGGCGACGTGTTCGTGTTCGTCTTCTTCGGTCTCGTCGCTGTCGCGGGGACGTACTACGTTCAAGCAGTCACCTACGCCGCCGAGCCGTTCCCGCTGTGGCTTCCCGAGGGAACTGTGCCACTGGCGGCCGTGGTCGCCGCACTCCCTGTCGCGGGGCTGTCGACTGCCATCCTTGTCGTCAACAACATCCGTGACCGCGAGACCGACGCCGCGGCCGGAAAGCGGACGCTCGCCGTCATGCTCGGTTACCGACTCAGCCGCATCGAGTGGACCGCGTTGGTCGGAATGGCCTACGCCGTTCCGGTCGTCTTCTGGGCCGCCGGATACGGCCTCTCGGTCCTTCTTCCGCTGTTGACCGCACCGCTCGCCGTCTCCCTCGGCGGGACGGTCTGGACCCACACCGACGGTGAAGCGCTCAACCCGGCCTTAGAGCGGACGGGCCAACTCCTGTTTGCCCACTCGCTTGCCTTCGCCGTCGGCCTCGCGGCACCGGCGTTGGTATGAGAGTAGAGCGCTTTTCCCTCCCGCTTGCCCACCCGCTCGACACCGCCGCGGGCCGCATCGAGCGTCGAGACGGGTTCCTCCTCGAGGTCGATATCGACGGTATCGAGGGACTCGGAGAAGCGACACCGCTTGCCGGCTGGACCGAATCGCTTTCCGAATGTGCCGCCGCCCTGCGGTCGGTCGAAGACCCACTCGATGCTCTCACCTCGCTCGAAGCGAGGCCGGCCGCACGACACGGGGTTTCGCTGGCGGTCCTCGACGCTCGCGCGCGGACGGCCGGGAAACCGCTGTATCGCCATCTCGGTGGCGAAACGCGCGTCGAGAGCGTCCCGGTCAACGCGACTATCGGGGACGGAACACCGGCGGACACTGCCGCGGCCGCCCGCCGTGCTGTCGTCGAGGGGTATCCGGCGCTGAAAGTGAAGGTCGGCGCACGCTCGCTCGCAGTCGATATCGAGCGACTCGAGGCGGTCCGGGAATCCTGTCCCGATGTCGAACTCCGGGCCGACGCCAACGGCGCGTGGGACGAGCCGACCGCCGAGCGCGCCTTCGAGGCGTTCGAGGCTCTCGATGTCGCCTTCGTCGAACAGCCACTGCCCGCCGAGAATCTCGCAGGTCACGCTGGTCTCCGTGGCGGCGAGGTCGGCGTCGGCCTCGATGAGGGACTTCTCGAACACGGTCTCGCCGCCGTCCTCGAAGCGGATGCGGCGGACGTCGTCGTCTGCAAGCCGATGGCGCTGGGCGGCGTCGACCGAGCGCGGGAAACTGCCCTGAAGGCACGCGATGCCGGTGTCGACCCTGTCGTCACGACGACCATCGACGGGGCAGTCGCGCGTGCCGGTGCAGTCCACCTCGCGGCGTCGATACCCGATAGACGGCCCTGCGGGCTGGCGACCGGCGATTTACTCGCCGAGGACGTCCGGGCGGATATCGCAGTGGCCGAAGGTGGGTCGATATCCGTTCCACAGGGAAAAGGCAATATTCCCCCCTCGTGAATCGGGCGACGGACGATGCGAGATTGGCTGGCCACACGAGCGGATGGGACGCCCGAGGCGACGGCGGTAGCCGCCGGTGGCGACGTGGCGACGCCCCGGAGTTACGCCGACCTCAACGAGCGGGTGGAAGTGCTGGCCGGCCGCCTCGCCGCCCGTGGCGTCGGCGTCGACGACGCCCTCGCCGTGTGTGCCGAGACCCGCATCGAATTCCTCGAAGCCGTCCACGCCGCACAGCGACTGGGGGCAGTTCTCGTTCCGCTCAACGCACGGCTGACGGCCGACGAACTCGCCGTTCGTCTCGAACGAATCGACCCCGCGGCCGTCGCCTGCGAGACCGACACCGAGCGCCCCGTCACCGACGCCATAGAAGCGATTGAAGCGAACGACACCACTGTTCTATCATTCGACGAGCCGACCGCTGGAGCCGAACGCCTCGAGAGCGTCCGACCGGAACCGTTCGACCTCCCGGAGTGGGAACCCGACCACCCGCTGGTCGTCATGTTCACCTCGGGGACGACGGGCGACCCGAAGGGAGTCGTGCTCACACTGGCGAACGTGCTGGCGAGTGCGACCGCCTCCGCGTTCCGCCTCGGCGTCGGCGGCGCCGACTGTTGGCACGTCACGCTCCCGATGTATCACATGGGCGGGCTGGCACCCGTCTACCGGTCGGTGCTGTACGGTTCTTCTATCTCGGTCCAGCGCGGCTTCGACCCCGAGCGGACCGCCGAGGCGATGCGTCGAGCCGACGCCACGTGCGTCTCGCTGGTTCCGACGATGCTCGAGCGGATGCTCGACGCCGGTGAGTTCCCAGACTGCCGATTCGTGCTGTTGGGCGGGGCCGCCTGCCCACCCGAGTTGCTCGCTCGCGCCCACGACCGGGGTGTTCCGGTTGCTCCGACTTATGGGATGACCGAGGCGGCCTCCCAAATCGCCACCGCGACGCCCGAACAGTCACGCCAACACCCCGATACGGTCGGCAACCCGCTCATGTTCGCGGAGGTGACCGTCGTCGACGACGCCGGCGCGGTGTGTCGCCCCGGTGAGACGGGCGAACTCGTCGTCGCCGGGCCGATGGTGACGCCGGGGTACCTCGACGACGCGGCGACGCGAGAGGCGTTCACCAACGGCGGACTCCGGACTGGCGACGTGGGCCACCGCGACGAGGCCGGCCGAGTGTACGTCCACGCTCGCGTCGACGACACGATCGTCACCGGCGGGGAGAACGTCGACCCGAGCGAAGTCGTCGCCGCGCTCCGAGACCACCCGGCCGTCGACGACGCGGCCGTCGTCGGCATCGACGACGTGGAGTGGGGCGAACGCGTCGCTGCATTGGTCGTCCTCGTCGACGGCTCGGAGGTTGCACCCGACGCCCTCCGGGAGCAATGCCGGGAGCACCTCGCCGGCTACAAACTCCCGCGAACCGTTGGCTTCGCCGACTCGCTGCCGCGGACGGCCTCGGGTACCGTCGACCGCGAGGCGGTTCGAACGGCCCTGGAAGCGGTCGACGACGCCTGAACCGGAGGCGGCTTTATTTTCGAGGCGAACCTACCGCCTACCGTGTGTACACTCATCGTCGCGTGGCAGGTCTTCGAGGAGGCGCCCATCTGTGTCGCGGCCAACCGCGACGAGGCGTTCGGACGCCCGTCGACGCCGCCTGCGGTCCGGGAGGGCGACCCCCGAATCGTCGCCCCTCGCGACGAAGAGGCCGGCGGGACGTGGCTCGGCTACAACGAAGACGGCGTTCTCGTCGCCATCACGAACCGGTGGGTCGAGGGGGAAGGCGAACGCTCCCGTGGCCTCCTCGTCGACGACGCGCTCTCGGAACCGACCGCACGCGCCGCCATCGAGCGCGTCGAAAGCGAACTCGAGGCCCGCGAGTACGCCCCCTTCCATCTGCTCGCAGCCGACGGCGAAGATGCCCTGCTCATCGAGTGGGGCGACGTACACCGAGTGACGGAATTCGACCCCGGCGTCCACATCGTCGTCAACGTCGGCTTCGACGGCGAGTGGTTCGTCCCACCGATGCGACCCGAAGCGGGACGCCAGCAGGCGAACAACGCCGAACGCATCCGGGCGGAACTCCAGCCGAGAGACGGCGAAACAGCCGAAGCGTGGACGCATCGGGCCGGCGAGATACTCGGCGACCACGAGTTCGGCGCTTGTATCCACCGCGACGGCTTCGGCACCCGGTCGTCCTCGCTCGTCCGACTCGGCGACGAACGGGTCTTCGAGTTCGCCGACGGCCCGCCGTGTGAGACGCCGTTCGAACCGACCGAAAGCAGGATTTAAACGGCTCGCCGGCGGAAGGGAGTACAATGAGTACCACCGCCGACGAGGAGCAGGAGCTCACGGAGGCCGAACGAGCGGGGCTCGAACTGATTCGGTCGACCGGTGGCATCCACCAGAGCGACTTCTGGAAGGAACTCGACGTCGACTCCCGGAAGGGAAGCCGCATCATCGACTCACTCGAGGAGAAGGGCCTCGTCGAACGGGAGGACACTGTCTACGAGGGCCACAACACCTACTACATCACGCCGATTCGGGACCCGAAAGACCTCGATTTCTCGCTGCTGATGGCTGGCGACATGCTCTCCCCGTTCGTCGGCGACGAGGAGGCCGACGCCCAAAGCGACGCCTTCTCTCACTGGGTGATGAACCTGGCCTACGAGGAGTACTAACAACCCACTTTCTGCACACTCCGGCGCGGCAAACCGCTCGTATCGCGGGTCCCGTCATCACGCTTTTGAGCACCGCCGCTGTCGGTTCGGTATGACGGACGCCCCTCGAATCGCCGCCGTCGGCTCCTACAACCACGACATGTCGGTCACCGTGCCGTCGCTTCCGGTTCCCGGCGAGACGGCCTCCGGCGAGGATTTTCAGGAACACGCCGGTGGCAAAGGGTCGAATCAGGCCATCGCTGCCGCCCGCAGCGGTGGCGACGTAGCCTTCGTCGGATGCGTCGGTAACGACCGCTTCGGCGAGTCCGCCCGCGAGCTGTGGGTCGAGGAGGACATCGACGCCGCAGTCCGATCGGTCGAAACTGCAACCGGCGTCGCACTCATCCACGTCGACGAAGCCGGTGAAAACGCCATCGCCGTCGCCAGCGGGGCGAACGACGAACTGGACGCCGAGGCGGTCCGGTCGGCCGACGGCGACCTCGCGGGCAGTGACGTGTTCCTGTCACAGTTGGAGATACCGCTTGAAGCCGTGACCGAAGGAGTCGCTATCGCCACCGATGCCGGCGCCGACGTCGTCTTGGATCCTGCCCCGCCCCGTGACCTTCCCGACGACCTCCTGGCGAGAGTCTCCGTCCTCACGCCGAACGAAAGCGAGGTCCGCCTGCTGGCTGGCCACGAACCCGACGCCGATATCGGCGAGGAGACGGCCGCACGAGCCGTTCTCGCCCGCGGACCCGACGCAGTGGTGGTGACGCTGGGCGCCGACGGCGCGCTCGTGGTGACCGACGACGACGCCACAGCGGTCGACCCGATTCCCGTCGACGTGGTTGATACGACCGGCGCCGGCGACGCGTTCAACGGCGCCTTCGCGGTCGCTCGCGGGAACGGACTGAGTCTGCTTGCAGCGACCGAACGTGGTATCGCTGCCGGCGCACTCGCCTGTACCGAACGCGGCGTCGTGCCGTCGCTGCCCGAACGGAGCGCCATCGACGAACTGATAAAACGAGGGCGGTCGGCGTGACTACTTCATCAGCGAGGTCATCTCACAGGAGACGACCGTCTGGTCGCGCTGATTCTTGATTTCGACGGCGTTTTTGACCGTCCCGTTGCCGGGTCCGTCGGGCTTCTCGCGGGTCTCCAGCACCTCGGTTTCGACGCGGATGGTGTCGCCGATGTACACCGGCTGTCGGAACCGGAGTTCGTCCATACCGTAGAAGGCGACGACTGCCTCCCGCTCTTCGACGGTTCGAGACTGCCACAACAGCCCCGTCGCCGCACTGACGACGAGCATACCGTGGGCGATTCGCTCGCCGAACATGGAGTCACCCATCCGCTCCTCGTCGGTGTGAAGGTGGTTGAAGTCCCCCGAGACGCCGGCGAAGTTCGTCACGTCGGCCTCGGTGATGGTTCGTCCCTGCGTGACGTCCGTGTCTCCCTCTTCGATATCGGCGAAGACGCTCACGTCTTCGGTGTCTTGGTGGCTCATTCTCTGAACAGCCTGTAGCTGGTGCCGCCGGTGGCGACGGTTTTCGTTTCGCCCTGGTGGACGGTCGTGACCTCGCTTTCGGTGAATCCAATCGACCCGCCGGCCCTGACGACTTCGGCTTCGACGCGGAGGTCGTTGCGGGCGGGCCGGACGTATCGGACGTTGAGGTCGGTCGTCGTCAGCCGCGCGGTCGCGGGGTCGTCGAACCTCGACCGCAGGGCAAAGCCGGAGGCGGTGTCGATGACCGTCGCCGTGACGCCGCCGTGGACGGTACCGGAGGCGAGGTTGGCGAACTTCTCGTCGAACGGCAACTCGAAGACGACGCGGCCGGGTTCGACGACGTCGATGTCGAGGTTCAGCCACTCGAAGAGGCCGTGCTCCCGGAGCTCACGCTCTAGGGTGTCGTCGCGTTCGCCGTCCGACGCGCTCGCCTCGCAGTCGCTCATTTCCCCTCGAACTCGGGTTCGCGGTCCTCCATGAACGCGGAGGCGCCCTCCATCATGTCGTCGGTCGACAGCAGCAGGCCGAACGCCTGCGATTCGAGTTCGAGGCCCGCGGAGATGTCCTGGTCCCGACCCTCGTTCATCACCTTCTTGGCCTTCCGGAGGGCGATTGGCGGGCCGGAGACGAGGTCGGAGACGTACTCCTCGACGGTCTCCTCGAGTTCGTCGTCGTCGACCGCGCGGTTGATGAGACCCCACTCCTCGGCGAGTTCGCCGTCGATGCGGTGGCCGCGGAAGACGAGTTCCTTCGCGCGTGCCTCGGTGAGCATCCGCATCGCGCGCTGGGTGCCGCCGCCGCCCGGGATGAGGCCGAGGTTGATTTCGGGGAAGCCGAACTCCGAGTCCTCGGTGGCGATACGGAGGTCACAGGCGAGTGCGAGTTCGTTGCCGCCGCCGAGACAGTAGCCGTCGATCTTCGCCAGCGTCGGTCGCGGGAAGTCGTTGACCGTCTGGAAGACGGGCGTCACCTCGACCTCGTGGGGTTCGATACCCGCGAAGCCGGTGATGTCGGCGCCGGCACAGAACGCGCGGTCGCCCGCGCCTTCGAATGTGACCGCCCGGACCTCGTCGACGTCGACGTTCTCCAGGAGGTGGACGATTTCGTCCATCATGTCGGCGTTGAGCGCGTTCATCCGGGCCTGTCGGTCGAGTTCGATTTCCAGCAGGCCGTCGTCGTTCAGCGAGTGGTTGATGGTCGTGTAGTCGCGCTCGGCGGAGTCGCCGTAGTCGAAGAAGCCTGCTCCTGCGTCCTCGCCGGTGTTGCCCGCTTCGACGAGTTCGCGCAGGTAGTCGGCGGCATCGTAGCGTTCCTCGCCGTACTCCTCGTGGAGGTCGTCGAGTTTCTCGAGGACGGTGTCGAGACCGATTTTATCGGCCCGGCGACACGGCCCCTCGGGGAAGCCGGCGCCGAGTCGGAGACCCGTGTCGATGGCTTCCGCGGTGGCTACATCGTTGCCGATGAGTTTCGCGGCCTCGTTGACGATTCGGGATTCGATGCGGAGCCAGTCGACGTCCTCGCCCTGTCCGGCCTCGTAGGTCGTCCCCTCGCCGTCCTCGTAGTCGTAGTAGCCCTTCCCGGTCTTCTGGCCGAGTTCCTCGGCTTCGACCTTCTCCTCGACGATGGGCGGGATGGGTTTGCCGGCCTCCTTGCGGACGTGGTAGCCGATGTCGATACCCGTCATGTCCGACAGCTCGAACGGCCCCATCGGGTAGCCCCGCTGGTGGACCATCGCGGCGTCGATTTCTTCGACGCTCGCGACGCCCTCGCTTGCCATCCAGGCGGCCTCGTCGCCGAACGGACCGAGCACCGAGTTGACGACGAAGCCGTTGACGTCCTTGCGGACGTAGATCGGCGTCTTGTCGATAGATTCGACGAACTCGTAGGCCGTCTCGGCGGTGTCGTCGGTCGTCTCGTCGCCGTAGATGACCTCGACGAGTTCCATCTTCACCGGCGGGTTGAAGAAGTGCATCCCACAGACCTGCTCGGGGCGGTCGGTGGCGGTGGCGATTTCGGTAATCGACAGCGAGGAGGTGTTCGACGCGAGGATGGCACCCTCGGGTGTGTACTCGTCGAGTTGCCCGAAGATGTCCTTCTTGATTTCCATCTGCTCGGGGGCGGCCTCGATGACGAGGTCGGCGTCCTCGGTAGCGGTTTCGAGGTCGACTGCGGTGTCGATTCGGTCCATCACGTCCGCAGGTGCCTGGTCGATGAGGCCCTTCTCGGCGAGCTTTTCGAGGGACCACTCGATGTCATCGTAGCCGTCGTCGACCAACTCCTGTTCGATGTCGCGCATCGTAACCTGATACCCCGCCAAGGCAACGACCTCAGTGATACCGTGTCCCATGCTCCCCGCGCCGAGAACCGTCACGCGGTCGATGTCGTCGATAGTCATACGGCCGATTCTGCTGTCGGCAGGGACTTAAGGATACCCCATGCTGTTACCGTTGTTAGGAATTATTCCTGACTGGTCAATAGTTGTAAACAGAAAACGAGTGTTGTTTCGACCTTGCTTCGCCACGCCGGACCGGTTTTCTTCTTCGGAAGATATTTTTTCACGGACAGAAAAGATACCCCCATGAGCGCGGAGACGGAGGACCGAATACTCGCCGTCCTCGAGGACGACGCCCAGGCCTCCTACGCCGAAATCGCAGACCGTGCGGAGGTATCGAAGCCGACGGTTAGAAAGTACATCGAGAAACTGGAGTCCGAGGGGGTCATCGTCGGCTACTCGGCCGACATCGACCCGAAGAAGCTCTCCGGGAAATCCATCGCCTTGGTCGGTATCGACGTGGCGAGCGAACGCTACGTCGAGGTGACCCAAGAGCTGAAAAACCTCGATGCGGTCGAGTCGCTGTACACCTCCAGTGGCGACCACATGCTGATGGCCGAGGTGCGTGCCTCGGATGGCGACGCAGTCGGCGATGTTATCCGCGAGGACATACTCGCACTCGATGGCGTCGAAGCAGCCCACCCCTCCTTCCTCCAGGAACGGCTGAAGTGACCGGCTCTCTCGGTCAATCCGTCGATTTCCGCCGCCCGTGCCGTTTTGCCGTTGGCGCCCCTCTGTAAGGTATGGCTACGTACCGACGCGAGACGTTCGTCGACGCCCCCTTCGAGGACGTGTGGGCGTTTCACTCCACTATCGACGGGCTCGACGCACTGACGCCCGGCTTCATGAACCTCGAAATCGAGCGCGTCACCGGTCCCGACGGCGAACCGGACCCCGAGATTCTGGAGGTCGGTTCCCGAATCGAGCTGTCCATTCGCCCCTTCGGCGTCGGTCCGCGACAACACTGGACCTCGGTCGTCACCGAACGCACCGAGGAAGACGGTGCTGCGATGTTCCACGACGCCATGGAGGAAGGACCGTTCCCGACGTGGGAACACACCCACCGGTTCTTCGCCGACGGCGACGGAACCATCGTCTCCGACCGCGTGGAGTACGAACTCCCCGGCGGTGCCCTCGGACGTGCGGCGTCGCCGCTCGGGTGGGTCGGTTTCGAGCCGATGTTCCGGGGTCGACACAAGAAGACGAAGGAACTGCTGGAGTAGCTACCAGCCGCTGTTCAGCCGCGTCGTCTCGAAGCCGTCGGTCAACTCCGACCAGCGCTCGGCTAACTCCGTAGCCGACCAGCCGTCGTCGCTGTCCGTCGACAGAGTTCGCTCACGCTCGGGGTCCGAGACGATGGAGACGCGGTCGCCGGCGACGGCCAGCGTACAGCCCGTGACGCCTTCGGCGGCCTCACTCGACAGGAAAACGGGAACGCCCGTAACGTGTTGGGGGCCGAGGTCCTCGGGGTCTGCGGCGGCCATCGCCGGCAGGTCCTCGGTCATCCGAGTGACCGCCGTCGGCCACATCGCGTTGACGCGAACGTCGTACTGGTCGAGTTCCAGCGCCGCGGTTCGCATCAGGCCGAGAATCCCCGCCTTCGCCGCCGAGTAGTTCGCCTGCCCGACGTTGCCGACGGAGACGCCGCTGGAGAGACAGACGAACGACCGCTCCCGGTCGAAGCCGCCCTTGGCCTTGTGTCGCTGCCGCCAGTGGCTGGCGGCGTTCCGAAGCAGCGAGAAGTGGCCCTTCAGGTGAACGTCGACGACCGTGTCGAACTGTTCTTCGGACATCTTGAACAACATCCCGTCGCGCAACACGCCCGCGAAGTTGACGATGCCGTGGACGGCGCCGTACTCCGAGACGGTGTCCGCGATGAGTTCTTCGGTGTAATCGAGGTCGGTCACGTCCCCGAAGTGGGCGGTCGCCTCGCCGCCGGCGGCTTCGATGCGTTCGACGGTTTCCTCGGCTGGCTGTTCGTCGCTACCCTTTCCGGAAACGTCGACGCCGAGGTCGTTGACGACGACCGAGGCTCCCTCATCGGCCATCGCAACGGCCGTCTCTTCGCCGAGTCCGTGTCCGCCGCCGCAGACGATACACACCGTGTCTTCGAGCATGTGCAGGCGGTTCTCCCCGCGGTGTCTATAGCGTACTGCCGCGGACTGCCGGTTCGTTATGCCGGCGGTCGGCTACCGTCTCGTGACGAGGACGACGCCGACCAACACCAACCCACCGCCGACCAACACGACGACCGAGACCGGTTCGGCGAGGAACGCCGCCCCCAGCGCGACCGTCACGACCGGTTCGACGGCGCTGAGAATCGACGCCGGCCCGGCGCCGATTCTGGACAGTCCCGCGAAGAACGCGAAGATGGGAATCGCCGTCGCCACGACGGCGATGCCGACGACGGCTCCCCATCCCACGCTCGTCGACGGAACCGAGAGGCTGTTCGTCGCGAGGCCGATACCGAGGAAGGTCACCGCGGCCGCCGGCAGGACGTGTGCGGTCAGCGTCGGCGCGCTCACGTCCGTGAGCGTCGTTCGACTCACCGTGATGTACGTCGCGTAGACGACGGCCGCCACGAGGACGATACCGACGCCGCGGGGGTCGGCCGCCGCGGGGTCAGCCCCCGTGATGAGTGCGATGCCCCCTAGCGTGACCAACAGGGCGGCGACGCGCTGTCTGTCGACCGGTTCGTCGAGAAACGCGGCCGCCAACACGAGGACGAAGACGGGGTAGGTGTAGAGGACGATGCCGACCATTCCGGCGGTCATGAACTCCAGTCCGACGAAGTACAGGCCGCTCATCGCGGCGTAGCCGAACGCGCCGAGTGCGACCCCGACCAGCAGGTTCCGCCCGGATAGTAGCTGCAGCTCGCCTCGAATCGCGAGAATGCTCCAGACGAGGACCGTCGCGAGAGCGAACCGGAAGAACAGCACGGTCGGTATCGACAGCCCCTCCTCGCCCGCGACGACGCCGAGGACGCCCAGCGTACCGAAGCCGGCCCCCGAGCAGAGTACGAACAGCGCGCCGACGCGGGAGTCGTCCATACCGTCGTCTTCAGTCGACCCCGCAAATCGGTTGCGGAACCGTCGCCGTCCCGGAACCGACAAGTCGGCTCCCCCACCACGTCGAGTGTGCTCGCGCGACTCGAATCACGGACGCCTCCACTGGCCGCCCTCGCCGTCGCCATCCTCGCGGTGTCGACGAGTGCCGTTCTGGTCCGGTGGAGTACGGCCCCGTCGGTCGTCCTCGCGTTCTACCGAGTCCTGCTCACGACGCTTCTCGTCGCGCCCTTCCTCCTGACGCGGTACCGGGGTGAGTTCGCGCGATTTCGCCCTCGTGACCTTCTCGTTGCGACCCTGACTGGCGCCGCACTCGCCTTGCACTTCGCCGCGTACTTCGAGAGCCTCTCGTGGACCAGCGTCGCCGCCAGCGTCACGCTCGTCCAATCCCAACCGCTGTTCGTCGCGGTTGGTGCGGCGCTGGTGTTGAGCGAGCGAATCGGCGCGCGGAAAGCCCTCGGTATCGCCGTCGCCGTCCTCGGAATCGTCGCCATGTCGGCTGCGGAGTTCCTTTCTGGCGCCGCAGTCGCGGGGTCCCGTCCGCTGTACGGCAACTCCCTCGCCGTCCTCGGTGCGGTGATGGCCGCCATCTACGTCCTCGTCGGGCGGTCGCTCCGTCAACGCGTCGCACTCGTTCCGTACGTCCTCGTCGTCTACACCGCCTGTACGATTACGCTCCTGGTCGTCGCGTTGGTCGACGGCCAGCAGTTGACTGGCTACGGGCGACGGGAGTGGCTTATCTTCCTCGCGATGGCGGTCGGTCCGGGTCTCTTCGGCCACACCGTCGTCAACTGGGCACTCGAACACGTCGAGTCTTCGGTCGTGAGCGTCTCGCTGCTCGGCGAACCCGTCGGCGCAACAGTGCTGGCACTCGTTTTTCTCGGCGAAGCGCCGGGCGTGACGACGGTCCTCGGCGGTGTCGTGGTGCTTTTCGGCATCTACGTCACGTCCTCCGCGCGGGCATGAGTCGAGATTCACTCCTCGGATACGTCACGGTGGACGCTGGCAACCGTCCGTTGTAACTCGCCACCGTCGGCCCCGTAGGCGAGGTGACTGGGACAGTCACAGTCCGACGCTCCGAACCCCTCGACGGGGCCGTCGGGCAGGCGCTCGGCGACGGCACACTCCACGTCCGCACCGACCGTCCGAACGTCACCCCGGAGCGCTGCCGCCTCCTCTCCTAGCAGGTAGTCGACGTGCCAGTGGCGGGTCTCCCGGTCGCCCGCCGCGAGTTCGTAGTGGCGGTCGACCCGCGAGAACCCGCCCGACCCGAGTGCGCTGCCGGTGTAGGCGTACCAGCCGGGCCGAAAGCGGTGTTCGCCGAGGGCGCCGACCTCGATGGTCGCGGCCTCGGGGAGTTCGACGAGGAGCGTGTAGGTGCCGTCGGCCATGAGCGAGTTTCGACGGCCGGAGGCAAAACCCCCGCGGACGGCCGGGACCCGCCATACTTTTGGCCGGTCCCCACGCAGGTAGGTTCATGAAGGAGTCGCTGATGGACATCCTGTGCTGTCCGCTGGACAAGAGCGACCTCGAACTGGAGGTCATCCGCGAGAACGACGACGAGATTCTGGAGGGTCGACTCGTCTGTACCGAATGCGGCGAGGAGTATCCCATCGAGGACGGCATCCCGAACCTGCTGCCGCCGGACATGCGGGACGAAGCGGCCGCGTAGGTCCCTTTTCCAATCGACGTTCTTCGACACAGTATCAGCCGAAGTGATGTTTACTGTCCGCGCGAGCGCAGCGAGCGCGGTTCTCCGAGCCGACCGGAGGGAGGCGTCGGTAGCGCGCACGGACTGACGCGAGCGAAGCGAGCGGAAGGAGTACGCGCTATTTTCCCCCACGTTTTTGCCGTCATCAAATCGCGTAGCGATTTGATTGCCCATCAGATTCCACAGGAATCTGATGACCGCGGAGGCGTGTTCGCCCTCGGCGCACCGCCGGAGCGTGCAAAAAGTGGGAGGCGAGTATTTTTAACCTCACCGGCCGACCCCCTGCCCGTGACTCGAACGCTCGGCGTCGACATCAATCGGTCGGGCCTCCACACGCTGGACGCGCCGACGACGTTCGAAGCCGACGGGCCGTTCGTCGTCGAACTGCGGAACCACGGTGAGGCCTCCCACGTCCACCTCCATCTCGACGATACGCTCTCGGAGATCGCACGCATCGAGGCGTCGAACCACTACGTCGAATCCGAGGAGGCTCGCGGCGTCCAAGTCGAGGTTCGACCGCGACCGGAGTGGCCACGCGAGAGCATCCGCGGGAAGTTGAAAGTCGTCACCGCCCACGGCGGTGAAACCCACTTCGTCGACGTGATTTTCGACCGGACGCCGGAGAAAGAGCCGGTCGAAGTCGACCCGGACCTCTCGAAGCCGCAGCAGACCGACGATTCGTCGACGCCGTCGACGAACCTCCGGGCGTTGCCGGTCGTCGTCCTCGCGGCAATCGCGCTGCTGTTGGCCGTCGCTGCGCTGATTACGGCCGACGGAATCAACTTCGTGATGGGCGCCTTCGCCGTCCTCGCGGGCGGTCTGTGCGCCGTCGCGGCGTACTATCTCCTCGGTTAGTTCTCCTCGTCATCGGTCGGGACGCCACAGAGCCGTCCCTCGTCGTCGAACCGCTTGGCTCTGAGGAACCGCGTCCGATAGCGGTTGGCGCCCTCGTACACGTCGGCCTCGCGGATGTCGTCGGCCTCCCCGTCGGCGACGGCGTCGATGATGTCCTCGATTTGTTCCTTCTCGGAGGGCGTCAACTCGAACTCGTAGGTTTTCGACTGTTCGCCCTCGAGTTTCGTCCACTGGCGGGCCGCCGCGATGACGAGCGAGCAGGGTTCCCGGCAGGGGAAGGCGCCGTCGCCGCCGTCGACCGCGAGGTCGGTGTCGTCGTCGTACTCCCACTCCCGACGCTTGAGACACTGAGAATCCGCACAGCAGGCCTCCGCCACCCAGTCGACGTGTTCGTGGCCTTCACCTCGGTCCCACGTCTCGACGACGCCGTAGATGCCCGTCTGTCGCTCCATCGTCTCCGTCCAGTTCGAGACGTCGAGGTCGCCTTTTCGCTCGAGATACCAGTTGGCGACCGTCGCAGGGTAGACGATGTCGACGGTCCGGGCCAACGCCCGACCGTCGAGGTCGAGAAACGCCCACCCAGTCGGGAGCGTCGGAGCGGTCTTCAGCGGCCGGTATCGGCCTCTGTCGTCGCGTTTGACGAGTTCGCGCGCTTCAAGCGGGTCGGTGTGGACATCGAGGGACGCGGTGTCGGCGTCGGCGTCGTCCTCGTGGCGGAGCGTGTAGGTCCGGTCGCCGTCGTCGCCGAGACCGATTTCGATGGCGAGTTCTCCCCACGATGCCTCGATGCCGCCGTCGGCGAGTGCCTCGTACCGTTCGGGCACCGGGCGGTCGTCGGCGCCTTCGAGCCATCGGAGGTACGCCGTCTCCGCTTCGGGCCGGTCGCGCTCGTTCCAGTAGTGCCAGTTCGAGACGAACCACGGGTTCTCGGTCGCATGCTCGCGGAGTCCCGATTCGGCGAGTCCCTCGTGGGTCTCGCCGGGCAGTTCGAACGTGTAGGCGTCGCCGTCGGCGGTGACGCGGAGGCCGTCGCAGTCGACGCCCTCGTCGGCGGCCGCCACCAGGGCGTCGAGTTGTGCGTCGTTCACGTCAGTCCCCCACGCTCGCGTTGCTGTCGGCACCCGCCACGCGCGTCCGGCGGCGGATTTCCTCGATTGCGTTCCCGACGTTGGCGCCGGCGTCGGCGGCCCGCTCGATGATGACGTCGGCGGTCAGCGCCTCGGTGCCGACGGCGCCGGCGTACCAGATGCGGTGGCCATCGACTTCGGCGGGCGTCTCCCACCCCGTCCGGTAGTCTTCGGTCAGCCCCATGTCCTCGGGGATGTCCTCCTGGGTGTGATAGCCGTCGGCGACGAACAGCGGGACGACGACGATGTCTTCGCTCTCGAAGAAGTCGGTCACGTCGTCGATTTCGGGGTCCTCGTCCATGAACAGCGCCTTCACCTCGTCGAAGCGGCCCATCTCGCCGATGCGCTCGGCGTGGTACTCGATCGCCTTCGCGGAGTTCTCGTTGCGCTCGGTGCCGTGGCCGACGACGGCCAGTCCGAACCCCTCTCCCACGTCGGGGTCGTCGGTCACCGTCTCGGCTCTGCGGACGATGACGTCGCTCATCGCGTCGTGGGTGCCGACGGGACCGCAGTAGTGGACCGTCTTCTCCACGTCGCCGGCCTCCAGCGTGCTGTGGGTCGCACTCGTGCCGTCGGAGTCCCACTCGGCTACGTCCCAGTCGTCGAGGCGGAGCTCTCGGGGGATGACCTGCTCGGTGAAGTACCCCTCCGAGATGAACAGCGGGACGACGTACACTTCCTCGCTTTCGATGGTCCGAAGCACCTCGCGGAACGACGGCTCTTCCTTCCAGAAGGCGGTCCGGACCTCGTCGAAGACGCCGGCCGCACGCACGGTATCGGCGTGCTCGTAGGTGGGCGTACTCGCGTCCGGGTTCAGATGCGACCCGTGGGCGACGATGACGAGCGCTTGCATACCCGAAGGCACGGCCAGCGCGCTCTTAGGGGCTTCGCAACCCGAAGGTCGGGTTCGGGGACCGACATCGGTTTGTCGCCGCGCCGAGTGCGACCGACATGACCGTCGCTGCCGACACCCGCGAGGCCGTCCGCGAACACCCCTTTCTGGAGACTGCCCTCCGGGCCGGCGTCGTCAACTACACCGCCGCCGCACGCTTCCTCAACGTGGGGGACGTCGAGGCCGTCACCGCCGCGCTCCGACGGTACGCCGAGGAGTTAGCGGAGTACGAACCCCCGAACCGCCGCGCCAGCGTCTCGATGAAGTCGGGTGTCGGTCCCGCCGACGGGGACACCGAGGCCTTGCTCGTCGTCGGCGACACCGCCTTCGCTGCGGACGGCGGCGACAGCACCGCCGTCGTCGCGTCGGGTGATGTCGATGCCGATGCTCTCGCCGACGTACTCGGACGGCTCCGGACCGCCGAAGTCGGTGTCGAGGCGGCCGCCGGCACGGAGGGAACGCTCGTCGTCGTGGTCGGCCACCGGGACGGCGCCAACGCCGTCCGGGCCGTCGAGGACGCGTTATAACGACGCATTG
Organism: Natronomonas gomsonensis; assembly: GCF_013391635.1. Lineage (GTDB taxonomy): Archaea > Halobacteriota > Halobacteria > Halobacteriales > Haloarculaceae > Natronomonas > Natronomonas gomsonensis_A. The sequence continues at coordinate 207,898 of NZ_JACAWU010000002.1, forward strand.
AAACCGACCCGGGGAGTTCCCTCCGACAATGACTCTTCGTGTGCTGAACACGCTCTCCGGGGAGCGCGAACCGTTCGAGCCGGCCGACCCCGACGACGTACTGCTGTACTACTGTGGACTGACCGTCTCGGATGCGGCCCACCTCGGACACGCACGCACGTGGACGCACGTCGACGTCATCCACCGCTGGCTCGAACACCTCGGCTACGGCGTCCGCCACGTCGAGAACATCACCGACGTGAACGAGAAAATCGTCGCCCGAATCGGCGAGGACGACCTCGGCGACAGCGAAGGCGCGGTCGCCGAACGGTTCGTCGGCCAGTTGCTCTCGGATATGCGCGCGCTGAATCTCAAGCGGGCGGAGGTGTACCCGCGGGTTTCCGAACACGTCCCCGAAATCATCGACCTCATCGAGACGCTGGTCGAGAAGGGCTACGCCTACGAGTCCAACGGGTCGGTGTACTTCGACGTGACCGAGTTCCCCGACTACGGCAAACTCTCGAATCAGCGACTCGAGGACGTCGAGGCACAGGGCGTCGACGAGGAGCGCTCGGAGAAACGCCACCCGGCGGACTTCGCGCTGTGGAAGGCCGACGGCGTCAGCGAGTCCGCCGTCGCGGAACACCGCCACGACGACCGCACCTACGCCGTCGACTCGCCGGCCGGCGAGACGTGGGAGTCGCCGTGGGGCGAGGGTCGTCCCGGCTGGCACATCGAGTGTTCGGCGATGTCGATGACCCACCTCGACAGTTCCATCGACATTCACATGGGTGGTCGGGACCTCGTCTTCCCACACCACGAGAACGAAATCGCTCAAAGCGAGGCGGCCACCGGCGAGCAGTTCGCGAAGTACTGGCTGCACGCCGACCTCTTCCAGATGGGCGACGAGAAGATGTCCTCCAGCCTCGGCAACTTCATTCCCGTCTCGGAGGCCGTCGACCGCTTCGGGACGAACGCCCTGCGGATGTTCTTCGTCTCGGCGTCGTACAACTCCACGCAGACCTACAGCGACGACGCCATCGAGGAAGCCATCGAACGCTGGGAACGGCTCGAAAACGCCTACAGACGCGTCGTCGATGCCGTCGACTCGCCGGACGCCCACACGAAAGTCGAAAGCGACCTCCGCGGCGCAGTCGAGGAGACTCACGAGGCGTTCACGGAGGCGATGAACGACGATTTCAACACTCGCGAGGCGCTGGCGGCGCTGTTCGACCTCGCCTCCGCCGCCAACGCACACCTCGACGAACGCGACGACTACGACTACCGGGCGCTCCGTCGGACCGTCGAGACCTTCGAGGAACTGGGCGGGGACGTGTTCGGCTTCGATTTCACCGGCGACGGCGATGGCGAGGCGACGCTGGCGGGCGAACTCGTCGAACTCGTCCTCGACGTGCGGGAAGCCGAACGGGAGGCCGGAAACTACGAACGCGCCGACGAACTCCGTGACGACCTCGAAGCTCTCGGCGTCGAGGTACAGGACACCGACGACGGGCCGACGTATCGGCTCTGAACTCGCGCGCCTTCGGCTCACGACTGTCGAAACATCGTAGCGAAAGCAGAAGTCGGTTTCCGCACCGAATCCGGAGGAGGGTTGGAGGTTATTCGTCAGTCGGGTCGATTTCGTCGAGCGCCTGTTGGAACACGAAGCCCAACGCGAGGTGCTGTTGCATCGCGTCTTCGAGCGTCTCTCGGACCGCTTCGCGGTCGTCGATGCGGTACTCTTTGGTCTGGATGAGTTCGTGCATCTCGAGGAGGCCATCCTCGTCGAGGTCGTGAAGCGCCGGGTAGACGGTTCCCGGACTCAGATCGGCACCGAAGAATCGGGTGAGGTCCTCCATGATGCCCTTCCCGTGGGCGTCGTCGGTTCGAAGCCCGACGAGCAACAGGAGCAGCGGGGAGAGGGACTGTTTCACGAGTCCATCGTCGATGTTCAGACAGCCTTCGGGCGCGAGCGTCCCGGAGGTGTCGGTCACGAGCTGTTCGGTGCGTGCAGCGGGGTCGCCCGTACCGTTGCCGCCGCCGTCTTTTGATAGTTTTCCAACCAGTTCCTGTAACTCCGCCTCGGACTGCTTTCGAGAACTCATGCGGCCACCTCCGGTGTGCAAAGCATATTCTTCACTAGTTATGATGGTATATAAATTCCCGGAAATTTCTCATTATTTGTTCATAACTTGTGTTTGCTATCATCGTCTCCGTCCGCTGGAGACAACGGACCGTCGGGTTTGGCGGCGTGTGACCGCTGAGAACGCGTGCCGTGAAATACGTTGCCACGACGGCCACGTAACTTATACACCACCGACATGATACCGTCGAGTATGAAACGACGCACGGTGCTTGCCGGCGTTCCCTCGGCACTGCTCGTGGGTAGTATGGCAGGTTGTACCGACCTCATCACCGGCGACGAGGCCCGGTTCGAGGCGGCAACGGCGACGGTTTCCGAGCAGGCCCGCTCGGACACGGACTACGAAGAACAGTCCGTCGAAGAGGACGTACGAGAGCGGAACTTCGAGCAGGTCGACCGAACCGTTAAGGTTGTGAACATGCTCGCGGAGTACTCCCGGTCGGTCGACATCGGCCTCGGTCTCAGTGGGGAACTCGCTCGGTTCACCGTCCTCTCCACCCCGCAAGTCGAAATCGCCGGCAAGGCGTTCAACCCCATCGACGATTTGGACAACAAGGAACTCGCTTTGCGGCTCCAAGAGCAGTACGACGGCATCGACAACGTCCAGCCCGTCGACGAGCGCGACGGGTCACTGCTCGGCGAGACGGTTACCGTCTCTCGGTTCGAGGCCGAAGCACAGACGAACGGCGAGAGCGTCGAGGTCTTCATCCACATCGCACAGACCCAAAGCGAGAGCGATTTCGTCGTCGCGCTGGGCGTCCACCCGAAGGATATCGAGGAAACCGACCGAATCGACCGCCTCCTGGAAGGCGTCCAGCACCCGGCCTGAAACTCTGACGGCTCTTTTCACCCGACTACGATTGGCCCGATGAGTACGCCCATCAAATTCGCCCGTCTGGCACCGAACCGCGCGGGAACCAACCCGACAATCGTCGCGGCGACGTAGGCAGCCACGCCAAGCCCTCCTGCGAACAGCCACGAGAGTCCGGCGAGTCCGACCAACACGGCCACCGAAAGACGTGTTGGGTCCATTCGACCGACGGCCAACAGATACCGGTCGCCCACCGCCGGGACGGCGACGAATCCGACGGCCGCCGCGACGCCCACGGCGACGAGCAGGTGCGGAAGCGACAGCGGGACGCCGGCCGATTCGACAGCCACGAGGACGCCCGTTCGTGGGGCACCGAGTGCGACCAGCGCGAACAGCGCGAAGACGCAGTTCGCCGTGTTAACACCCGAAGTCGTGACGACGAACCCGCGGGCACCGTGACGGCCCGGAACGGCGAGCAACGACAGCGTCGACGCGATAGCGCTCGACACTGCGGGAACGTAGCCCACGACGGCACCGGAAAGCGTTCCGAGGCCCGCCAGCCCGGCGACAGACCCCTTCGACAGCGCGACGCCGGCGTCGTCCTGCGGTGGTACGCCGTCCCCGTCGAGCGCATCGAGCAGTACTGGCGCCCCGAACAGGCCGGCGAACAGCGGCGCCAACATGCCGCCCGCCGACAGCGGTGCCTCCGGAGAGAGTTCCAAGGTTCCGAGCCCGAGTAACGCACTCGCCGTCAGCGAACCCACGGCGACACCTTTCGCGAGGAGGCCGCGCTCGGTGAGCACCAACGCCGCGACTACGCCGAGCAAGACGACCGTGAGGTTCGAACGCAGCGTCGGCCAGACCGCGGCCATCGCTCTCGTCACCGGAATCGCCAGCGGTGCCGCGAGTGCCACTGCAGCGCCGCTGCCGAGCGCCGAGAGTCGCAACGCCTCGTGGCCTCGCCCCTCCAACACGAGTCGATGCCCCGGGAGTGCAGTAACGGCCATCGCAGCGTCGGGGACACCGAGGGCCAACGCGGGTACGATGTCGAGAAACGTGTGGACGACGCCGGCCGACAGCATCGCCATCCCGACGTACAGCGGCGGCCCCGGAACCGACGGGGCGACGCCCGCGAGGACGAGCGCCATGTTGTTGGCGTGGAGGCCTGGAACGAGACCGCTCGTAGTTCCCAGGGCGACGCCACCCAACACGAAGCCGAGCGCGACGGCGGTTTCACGGGGCGTGAAGACGAGTTCCATCGCGGAGAGTTGGTCGCGTCCCGATAGGTAAACCCTCGGCCGGTGCTGCCGCTGTGCAGTCGATAAAATGAAGAAGGTGTGTCCGGAGTTAGCCGAACAGCTCGCCGAGGCCTTCGCCGCCGTCGTCGTCGTCCTCGTCTTCCTCTTCCGCTTCGGCCTCTTCGGCTTCTTCTTCGGCGTCCTCGTCGGCCTCGTCGGCGGACTCTTCCGCCGCACCGCCCGCGGCGCCACCGGCACCGCCGGCGGGAACGGCCGCGGCCGTCTCGATGGCCTCTTCGATGTCGACGTCCTCCAGCGCGGCGACGAGCGCCTTGACGCGGGATTCCTCGACATCGACGCCCGCTGCGTCGAGTACGTCCGTCAGATTGTCTTCGTTGAGCTCTTCACCGGTCTCGTGCAGGATGAGTGCTGCGTAAACGTATTCCATTGTAAGTCACCCGAACATGTCGCCAAGGGCGTCGCCGCCGTCACCGTCTTCGGTGTCGTCGGCGTCCTCGGCATCGCTTTCGTCAGTTTCCGCTTCCGTTTCGTCTTCGTCGGCCGTCTCCTCGCCCTCGCTTTCGGGCTCGCTACCCGTGTCGGCAGGCTCTTCGACGCCGCGGAGTTCCTCCGGGAGGGCCTCCTCGTCGTCGATGACCGCTGCGAGCGCGCGGACCTGTGCGTCCGCCTTCGAGACGAGGTCGTCGGCGAGGTCGGGGCTCTCCACTGCGGCAGAGATGCCCACGGACTTGGCCTCGCCGGCGGCCTTCGCCAGCATCGACGGCGCCGTCTGGGCCGTCGGGTACTCGGCGTTGAGCGAGAGGTTCCGCGCCGCTGCGGCAGCGGACTGGATGTCCGCTTCGTACTCCTCGACGTCGATGGCGAGTTCCTCCGGCGCGAACAGCACGCCGTCGGAGAACACGCCGCGGAGGTCGAGACCGACCTCTTTCGGCTCGATGCCGAGTTCGCCGAGCACGTTCGCGAGGTCCTGTGAGACCTCCTCGCCGGCCGACAGCACCGTCGAGTCCTCCATCACCTTGATGGAGCCCTCGTCGATGCGGGCGTTGGCGCCGATGGACTGGAGTTCACCCACGAATGGACCCGGGTCGACACCCGTGTCGCCTTCGGGGATGACGATGTCGTTCGGCGCGACTTCTCCGGCGTTGATGGGTGCCGGCGTCTTCGACTCCTCGAGCTGTTTGTACAGCCCGAAGGGGTTGTCGTTCGTGCCGATGAGTCCGACCTGCCCGGCGACGTGCTCGGTCAGGTCCTCGAGGCCGTCGTCGACCTCTTCGAGCGCCCGCTCCATGAGCGTGTTCCGCGAGACGCGCAGGGCTGCGGTGCCGTGCAGTTCACGGCGCATGTCCTGCAGTTGGCGGCTCGGGATGCCGGTGACGTCGACGATGCCGACGGAGTCGTAGCGTTCGAGGAACGCGACGATGTCGTCGACTTCCTCCCGTTTCCACTCCGGAATCGTCTCGGTTTTGCGTTCGGCTTCGGCGCTCATGCGGGCACCTCCACGGCCGGCCCCATCGTCGTCTTCACGTAAATCGCGTCGATGTTCTGCGGGCCCTTCTCGAGGTCCGTGAACAGTCGACGGATGATGACGTCGATGTTGTCGGAAATGTCCTCGGCAGACATGTCCTCCGCGCCGACGCGCGTGTGGAACGTCCGTCGGTCGCGGGAGCGAACCTGAACGGTGTTCTTCATCCGGTTGACCGTCTCGACGACGTCGTCGTCGGGCTGCAGGGGCGTCGGCATCTTACCACGGGGACCGAGTACGGTACCCAGATAGCGACCGATGTCCTGCATCATGTCGGCCTCGGCGATGAAGAAGTCAGTGTCGTCCGCCAAGTCTTTCGCCGCGTCGTCGTCGTCTCCGAGGTCTTCCAGCTCGTCGCCGTCCAGGACGTCGTCTGCGACGTCCTGGGCGCGAATCGCTGTCTCACCTTCGGCGAACACGACGATACGCGTGTCCTGGCCCGTACCCGACGGTAGGACGATGCTCTCGTCTACCCGGTTGTTGGGGTCGTCTAGGTCTAGGTCGCGCAGGTTGATAGCGAGGTCGACCGTCTCACGGAAGTTCCGCTCGGGTGCCTCGTCGAGTGCGCGAGATACTGCGTCCTGTATCGAATCTGCCATCGTTCACCTCCGTAGTCGCAGCCACGTGGGCTACTACGGTGTGAAACAGGCTACGCCTGTCTCGTATCGAGCGAGGAGTATGACGCACTTAAGGCCGTCGAACCGCTTTCGGCGTGCCGACGCCTCTCACTCCTCGAGGAACCGCGATTCGAGGCTCTCGTCGGGCATCATACAGGACTCGCGCTTCCCGAACCATCCGTAGCGGTGGTCGGCGACGAAGTCGTAGATACGGTCTCGAACGAAGCGCGGCAGGACCACTGCGGGATACAGCGCCGAGTACGGAAGCCCGAGGCCCTTCAGAACACGTAACGCTGCGGTCGACTTGGTGTAGTAGTTCTCACCATCGACGAGGACGAAGGTGTCGAAATCTTCGGTGGGCAGGTCGTGGGCTTCAAGCAGTCGCTGGCCGGCGTCGGATTGCAGGGCCGAAAACTGGAACCGCCCCTCCGGGTCACGCTCGATGACCCACTGGACGAGGCCGTTACAGAGGTTACAGACCCCATCGAACAGCAAAACCGGGTGACCCTCCAGAGCTGTCGCTTCGTCGTCGTTCACGTCTCTATCGAGGAGTGGCGCAGTCAAAAGTTCGCGGTGTGACTGCTGGACGGATAATTACCGCCCGGATTACGCTGCGGCTTCGGATTCGGCAAACGTGTCGTCGAACTCGCCGTCTTCCAGTCGCTGCTTGTAGGTGCGTGCGTCCTCGCCCTCGATGGTGACGCCGAGCGAGACGCAGGTGCCGGCGACCTCCTTGGAGGCGCCGCGGGCGTCGTAGGCCAGCAGGTCGGGGAGTTTCTGCTCGGCGATTTTCTTCAGCTGCTCTGCGGACATGTCGGCGACGAAGTCCTCCTGGGGGACGCCGCTGCCGGTCTCGAAGCCGAGTTCGTCCTTGATGAGCGCCGCCGTCGGCGGCACACCCACGTCGATGCTGAACGACCCGTCGTCGTCGTAGTCGACGGTGACGGGCACTTCCGTGCCGTCGAACGCCGCGGTCTGTTCGTTGATTTCGTTGACGACCGCCTGCACGTCCACGGGGGTTGGGCCGAGCTCCGGGCCGAGCGGCGGTCCGGGGTTGGCCTGCCCGCCGGGGACGAGCACTTCGATAGTTCCAGCCATATCGAAACGAACTATCGCCGCGACTTTAAGGGTTGTCGATTCACTCCGGCGTGTGGTGCAGTCTCAGCCATCGCCGGTCGTCTCCTAGGGGAGCGAGATACCCTGTCGAACCAGATACTCGCTGACCTCCTTGATGACGACGGGGCTACCGATGATGCGGGCAGCGTTTCCCTCGTCGTAGACGGTGACGGTGAACTGCGCTTCGAGGTCGGCTTGCACCCCGTCCAGCGACGCCCACGGGAGAACGATCTGGGTGCTGTCGCGGAGACTGGAGGGGCTTGCCATCGAGAAATTGTTTCTTGTACCCGGTCATTAAATTGTTGAAACCCGTCCGAACGTGGTTCGAATCAGGCGTTGACGAGCAGGAGACCGAATATCGCGGCGACGATGAGGATACCGCTCACCTGCCGGAAGCCGTAGCCGAACAGCGTCGAGAAGACGAAGTGGAAGACGCCGACGAAGGCCAATCCGACACAGATGAGGCTGTAGGCGAGTTTCTTCTTGCCCTCCATACCGCCGCTTATCGCTGTCGCGATATAATCCCCGCGCTCGGGGCGAGTGAGGCACAACCGAACGCCTTTTTCGGCACCGACGACAGTACTCGCGTAATGGGGCTCAAAGAGGAGATCGAGGCGATCGAAGAGGAGATCGCCAACACCCCGTACAACAAATCGACCGAACAGCATATCGGTCGGCTGAAGGCCAAACTCTCCGAGAAAAAAGAGGAACTCGAACGCAGACAGTCCTCCGGAGGCGGTAGCGGTGGCTACGCCGTCGAGAAACACGGCGACGCGACCGTCGCGTTGGTCGGGTTCCCCTCCGTCGGCAAATCGACGCTCCTCAACGCCCTCACGAACGCCGACAGCGAGGTCGGTTCCTACGAGTTCACGACGCTCGATGTCAACCCCGGCATGCTGGAGTACAACGGCGCGAACATCCAACTGCTCGACGTGCCCGGCCTCATCGAGGGTGCCGCCGAGAACCGCGGCGGCGGCCAGGCCGTCCTGTCGGTCGTCCGAACCGCCGACCTCGTGTTGTTCGTCCTGTCGGTGTTCGAGATTCAGCAGTACGAGCGCCTGCGCGAAGAACTGTACAAAAACAAGGTTCGCCTCGACACCGAGCCGGTGCAGGTCAACATCCGCAAGAAGCACAAAGGCGGCATCAACCTCACCACCTCCGACCGGGTGACCCTCGACGACGATACTATCATGGGCGTCCTCCGGGAGTACGACTACGTCAACGCCGACGTGACCATCCGCGAGGACCTCACCATCGACCAGTTGGTCGACTCACTACAGGCCAATCGGGAGTACCTCCCGTCGATGGTCTGTGTCAACAAAGCCGACCTCATCGAACCCGACTACCTCGAAACCGTCAACGAGCAGTTGCGGGACCACGACATCGACCCCGAGGAAGCGGTCTTCATCAGCGCCGAAGAGGAGAAAGGACTGGACTCCCTGAAACAGACTATCTGGGAGGAACTCGGCCTCATCCGCATCTACATGGACAAGCCGGGGCGCGGCGTCGACCGCGAGGAACCGCTCATCCTCACCGAGGAGGAAAACACCGTCGACGACGCCATCGACAAACTCGGCGGGAGCTTCGACGAGCGGTTCCGGTTCGCTCGGGTCACCGGTTCATCGGCAAAACACGACGAACAGCAGGTCGGGAGGGACCACGAACTCCACGACGAGGACGTCCTGCGAATCGTCGCCCGGAAGTGATCGCCGTGAGCGACGACTCGGCCGCACGTCGCAGATTGCTCGCCGTAATCGCGGTAGGGCTGCTCCCGTGGACCGTCCTCCTCGTCGGCCAGACGACGTTCGTCTTCTCGTTCGGACTGGTGAGTCTCGACCCGCTCCATCTGACCAACGTCTACGAGTTCCTCTTCGTCTACACCGACGCCCTCCCACGTCGACTGCAAGCGTGGCCGGCCGGAATACTTCTCTACACGGGCGCGCTCGCAAGCGCGGTGTCCGGCCTCTGGGATTTCGAGGACCCTCGGCTCACCGGCGGCCTACTCGCATTCGCCGGCGTCGCCCATGCACAGGTGTCCTACGGACTGTTTCGGACATACGCGCTTCCACTCTCGGAGTTTCCGGTGATTCCGCTCGGCGCCATCGCCTCCTGGACCGTCGTGTGGTGGTACTACTGGCCGCTGGCTCGACAGAAAGGCCTCGGCCCGCTGGATTAGGACTCGGTTTCAGTTGGGGTTGAGTCCTCGGAAACGCGCCACGTTCCGTCGACAGCGACGCGGACTCCATCGACCGAAACGTCACGCGTCGTCGCCGATGTGCCGATTTCGTTTTCGATCGTGGCCCGGTCGGGCACCTCTCCCTCCGGATAGACGGCCGCGAGGGACGCCGTTCCCTCCTCGGGTCCGAGCGTGAAGGAACTCACGAGGCCTGTTGCGGATTCGAGCACTGGGCCGCTCTCTACGAACTGACCGGTGTCGGCCTCCTCTCCGCCCGCACCGCCCGATTCGGGGTCGATTCCCCACGCACCCAGCGTGACGTGGCCGTTGCCAGCGGTCTCCAGTGCCCACCCGCTGTCGTCGGCCTCGCCGAACCGTTCGGTTTCGCCGGCGATGGTGTCGAGTACGGTGTCGAGGCTCGATTCGCTGTCCAACAGCGTGACGAGCGTGTCCTCGCGGACTGCGAAGGCCAACCCCTCCGTCGAGAGAAAGCCCTCGCCGGTGCCCTCGTACACCTCGAAGTCGCCCCGCTCCTCGCCGGGTTCGAACCCCTCGGAGGCGGCGACGACGGCATCGGCGTCGAAGGAGCCACGGAAGACACCGACGCCGTCGACGAGCAGCATCGAATCGACGCGGAGTTCGTTCCCTGAATCGGGAGTCGCCGTCGACGAATCGGTGTCGTTGTCGGCGGTTTCCTCGGGGAGTTCCCCATCGCCAAGGGGGCCGAGAAGCCGGTCGGCGAACCCATATGGAACGAGTCCGAACCCGAGGCCGATGCTCCCTATGAGGAGACCGGCGGTGGGGTAGGCGACCAGCGGGTCGACGTTCACCGGCGCGGTGTCGGAACCGATGTCGATGTCGACGGCGTCCGGGAGCTCCTCGGCGTAGGGGAGTTCTTCCTCGCCATCGTAGCGTCGGAGCCACTCGGCGTCGATGTGGACGAAGAACACGCCGGCGTCGTCGTTTGCGCCGTCTTTGGGCGTGCTGTCGTTGTATGCCGGCGTTTCACCGCCGTCGAGAACGCCAGTACAGCCAGCAACTGTCGCCAGCGGGAGGGCGGCCGTCGCTTTCAGTACGTCGCGTCGGTGGAGGTCCATGCGTTCAATGACCCGACGAGACCGTATAGGTCATACGGCCGACGGTGGCCGACTGCCGCCGCCGCTACGTTTTCCTGTCGCGGACTCGTCGGTCCGAGTATGCACGCGACACTGGACCACGTAATGATGCGCGTCGAGGACTTAGAGGAATCCCTGGAGTTCTACACCACCCACTTCGACTACGAGGAAAAGGGCCGCTGGGAGGCCGACACGTTCACGAACGTCTTTCTCGGCCCCGAGAACGTCCACGAGGAAGGTGCGCTGCTGGAACTCACCTACAACCACGATGGACGCACCTACGACATGGGCGACGCGTGGGGGCACATCGCGGTCCGCGTCCCCGAGGACGAACTGCAGGAGTCCTACGACGAACTGATGAAAAGCGGCGTCGAGGACTATCGCGACCCCGAGTCCTGCGACAACCGCTACGCCTTCGTGAAAGATCCCGACGGCCACGAAATCGAGTTGGTCAAACGCGACCACGGCGAGAAGTGGAGTCTCGACCACACCATGCTCCGCGTCGAGGACGCGGACGAGGCCATCGGCTGGTTCAGCCGGAAACTGGAGTACGACCTCTTCCGCCGGGCCGAGTTCGACGACTTCGCGCTGTACTTCATGAAGCCCGAAGACGCCGCCGAGGAGGCGATGAGCGTCGAGTTGACCTACAACTACGACGGCCGGAGCTACGAGATGGGCGACGCGTGGGGCCACGTCGCCGTCCGATGTGACGACCTCGATTCGACGTGGGAGACGCTGATGACCCGCGACGCCGCCGACTACCGTGACCCCGAATCCTGCGACAACCGCTATGCGTTCACGAAGACGAACGACGGGCACGAAGTGGAAGTAGTCACGCGGTAGTCGACCCTAAGCGGCGACGGAGTCGCCGTAACCGTCTTTTTTCTCCCACAGCCACCGACGTCCCACCACGGAGCAGCGGCGCCGTCCCGTGGCCGTGCGCTCGTCGCGCCTTCGACGACAAAACATATACTCGTCGTCCTGTATTGCTTCGACAATGAGTCTCTCCGCGCTCCCGACGAGTGGCCCATCGGTGTTGCCGGTCACCGACGTGCTCGCGTGGATTATCGTCGCTGTTTTCTTCGCCGGCGTGCTCGCGGAGTCGACGGACCGCCGTGCGGCGGCCCGAAAACTGACCGCGGGCGCGTGGGGGCTGTTTTCCGTGTTCTGGCTGCTCCTCATCCACTTCTACGTCTTCGTCCACCGGAGCATCGTCGAGACGGTGTTGGTCGCCATCGCCGTTCCGGCGTGTCTGTACGTCGGCTGGCGGCTGTATCACGGCCGAGATTCGCTGCTCGTGGTCTCCAGAGCCGTCGCGTTCATGGGGCTGCTGTACTTGCCCTTCGAGACCTCGCCCGTCGCCCGGCAGTTCCTCATCGAGACGGTCGCCACGCAGACGGCGTGGCTCATCGAGGCACTCGGCTACGGCGGGGGAATGGAACTCGTCGAGGACCCCTTCGACGAATCGGGGTACGTGAACACGTTCTTCTTCCCGGCGACGGGTCGGTCCTCCCAAATCGTCTTCGCCTGCACCGGGTTGGCGAGCATGGCGATTTTCGGCGGCCTCTCGGCTGCCGTCGACGCGCCGCTCCGCCGGAAAGTGACCGCAGCCGTCGCGTCGGTGTCCATCATCTGGGTGCTCAACCTCGGCCGAAACGCCTTCATCGCCCTGGCGAACGGCCACCAGTGGTTCGATTACGCGTGGCTCGAAGGGCCGGTGATGTTCGTCTTCGGGCTGTCGGACCCCGGGCGGGTGTCGTTTTTCGTCGCCGACCGAATCCTCTCACAGGGGCTCGCGGTGTTCGCGCTCATCGGCGTCGCTTGGCTCGTCTCGCGGTGGCTGCCCGAACTGTTGGACATCGCCGAGGAACTGCTGTCGCTGCTGACGGGTAGTGAGGTGACCCTCCGCTCGCCACAGACGGCCACTGACGGAGGTGACCCCGAGCCGTGACCGAGGACTCACGGCTGGAGGGTCTCCGTGAGGTATCGAGGCGGCGCTTTCTCGCAGGTGCAGGCGCGACGCTCGGCGGAGTCGGTGCGGCGAAGGCGATTCACAACACGACGCTCGGGTACGGCCAACTCGGCATGGGGACGAACCTCCACGAGCAGGACCTCGCTCCGGTCGTCACCGAGCGCTTGACGCCGAGTTACGACGAGACGGTCGACGGCACGCGGCTTCGCCTCGTCGAGAACGGCGTCACGGCGTGGAACGACGACGCGACGCACCGACTCGAGTTCAGGGAGGACTCTATCGACGATGCCCGCGAGGTCGATTCGGAACTCGGTCTCGGTGGGCGCCTCGCCGCGCTGTTCGCCGACGGCGAAGCGCTGTTGGCTGGCGACTACACCTTCGAGTTCAGCCAACCGGAGGCGTTCTTCGAGCGCGTCACGCAATCCGACGCTCGCCCCGACGCCGTCGCGGCTGTTCGGGGCCGTCGTGACCGAACCGTCGACCCGGCCATCGTCGAGCGGTTCGCCGATGTCGCCCCAGCGAAAATCGAAGCCCTCGTCGACGGTCTCGTTGCGGGGTTCCGCGAGCACGCGGGGTACGACATCCCTCGGTATCTCGCCGGCTCCGTCGAAGACAACGTCGCCTTCGGCACCGTCGACCTCCGGAAGCACTTCGAGGGGGAGGTCACCTTCGAGGCGATTTTAGAAAACGACGGGACGGGGCTGTTCTGCTGGGAGTTGGTCCATCGCTCGATAGACGCGCTTCAAGCGGTCGGCCCGTGGCAACAGAGCGTTCCGGTCGCGGCCTGTTACATCAGCGACCGGCGGCACAAACACGCCTTCACGGGCGTTACGAGCGTCATCCGCGAAGACGGCGGCCTCGTGTTCCCGATGACGTTCCTCGATTACACCCACTCGACGCTGTACGACGACCTCCACATCACGGGCGTGACGGGTGAGGGATTGGCGGCGTACACCGACGGCCACCGCGCCGACGAAGTGTTCTGGTGACGGTTCCGCGTGGACTGGACACGGGCCAACAAGGATTTTACCGCACCGACCCTTCCTGTCGGTACGCATAGATGCTCCCCTTCGACGTACTGGCGGTGACGGACCCGCTGGCGTGGGTTCTCATCGCGCTGTTCGGCGGCGGCGTCCTCGCCGAGCGATGGCGTCCGGACCTCGCACGCTACGTCGTCGGCGCTGCGTGGGGGCTGTTCGCCGTCTTCTGGCTGCTGCTCGCGCCGTTTTTCTTCTTCGAGCAGAACAGTTTCGTCGAGGCGTTGCTCGCTCTCGTCGGGGTGCCGGCGTGTCTGTACGCTGGCTACCTGCTCGTCGACGGGCGAGACTCGCTGTTCGTCCTCTCGCGGGCCGTGGCGGTGATGGGGGTCATCTACCTCCCGGCGGAGACGATACCGCTGGTCCGACAGCTGTTGGTCGAACACGTCGCCAGCCAGACGGCGTCGCTGATGTCGTTACTCGGCTACGACCCGACGCTGCAACCCATCGGGCCGGAGCGGCCGGCCTACGAGGGGTTCCACGCCGCGTTCTTCTTCGAGACGGCCGACCCGAACCACGCCGGCATCGTCTACAACATCATCATGGCGTGTACGGCGCTGGGGAGTATGGCTATCTTCGCCGGCTGTATCGCCGCGGTCCGGGCGCCGTTGCGACGCAAGCTCCGGGCGCTGGCCGTCTCTATCTCCATCATCTACGTCCTCAACATCATCCGGACGACGTTCATCGGGCTCGCCTTCGGCCACCAGTGGTTCGACGGGCCCTATACGCCCTATCTACTGACGCTGTTCGGCGAATCCGACCCCTACATGGTGTCCCACATCGTCGCAGAGGGCGTCATCAGCCAGCTGCTGTCGGTCGTCGCGCTGGTGGCGATCGCGTGGTTCGTCATCCGCGAACTCCCCGAGTTGCTCGTCATCATCGACGACGTGGCGTACATGGCGACCGGCGAGGACCGCGACACGGCGTCGGAACTCGGACTGCTACCTGATGCCAAGGATGCGGTGACCGAACGGCCGACCAGCGACGACTGACTCGCCTTCTCTACACCGGGTCGGGAAGCGACTCCTCGGGTGCGCCTGCCAACGTCGACAGCGCGTCGTGTTCGATGACGTGGAGGTCGCCCGGAATCACGAGCAGGTGCAGTGGGTCGCCAAAGCTTCGGTCGGCGAGGGAATCGAGTCGGTCGGCGGCGACCACCGGGTCAGGGCTTCCCGCGCGGGCGACGACACAGCCGACACAATCGAGTTCCTCGGAGAGCAGCTCGGCGGCGTAGTCGGCTGTCATGTACTCCTCGTGGTCGGGGTCGATTCCCGACGGTCCGGTACCGACCTTGATGTCGAGGTAGACGAGGGTGTGGAGTCCGCGCTCGCGGTTGTCGGCGATGGTGTCGTGGACGCTGCCCGGAACGCCGTCGGCGCCGTGGGCATAGGGGAAGGGGAGCGTCGTCGCCTTTCCGAAGCGGTAGTTCTGGAGGCCGGTCAGGGAGGCAGCGGCCGCCTCGGCGGTCGTCCCGTGGACGACGTGGGTCTCGATGCCGCGCTCGGCGGCCCGGAGTCGCAGGTCGACGTGGGTGGTGGAAATCATCGTGTCGCCGGCGGTGAGGAAGACGCACTCACCGTCCTCGGCAGCGTCGAGTATCGGGCCGGGGTCGGATTCGACGCCGGGGCGGTCCCGGACCTCGATGTCGGTGTCGTGGTAGGATTCGAGGGATTGGACGCTCGCTCCGGCGAGTTTGCTGGTGTAAAATTCCGCGAAGACGCGGTCGGCCGACCGAATCGCCTCCCGCCCCTCGACGGTTATCGAGCGTTCGTCGTAGAGGCCGAGACCAACGAAGGTGAGCATACCTCCGTTCGGGGGCCCGCGGTCAAAAGCGCCGCGCTCGCCGGCCGCGGAAGCGTCAGGCTTACCGCCCACGCCCGCCGACCGCCCGTAATGACCGTTCCCTGCGTCCGCGTCCCCCGCGAGCGCGGCGAGGAGACCAGACAGCGACTCGCCGAAGCGGACGCTATCGCCGACGGCTACGAAATCGAGGTTGTCGACGGCGACATTTACATCCCCGTCGAGGAGTCACTCGACCCGACCGCGGTCGACGGCGACTTAGTCTACCGGGACGCACCCGTTCGAGAGGGGCAGATGCTTCCGAAAGACCTGCTCGGCTTCGACCCCTCCTACGAGCGACTCGGCAAGATAGCCATCATCGACGAGGACGACGACGAACGCGCCAACGAAATTGCCGACGCGCTCATGGATTCGGACCTCCCCATCGAGACGGTCGTCAACCGCGCCTCGCCAATCGAAGGTGAACTCCGGGTTCGAAACTGGGACGTACTCGCCGGTGAGACGACCGAAACCGTCCACCGCGAGTACGGCTGTGCGTTCGAACTCGACATCGCCCACGTGTTCTTCTCGCCGCGACTGGCGACCGAGCGCCACCGAGTCACCGAACAGGTCGAGTCGGGCGAGCGTTTCTTCGATATGTTCGCCGGCGTCGGGCCGTTCGTCATCCCTGCCGCGAAGCGAGGCGCCGACGCAGTCGGTGTCGACCTCAACGAAGCCGCCATCGAGTACCTCCGTCGAAACGCCGAGCGGAACGGCGTCGAAGACCGCGTGACTGCCATCGAAGGCGACGTTCGGGCGGTCGAGGGGTACGATGACTGGGCTGACCGAATCGTGATGAATCTCCCCCACAGCGCCGACGAGTTCCTCGACACCGCCGTCGAACTCGCCGGCGACGACTGTGTGGTTCATTACTACGACATCCAACACGACACCGACCCGTTCGGTCCCGGCGAGGCCGCAATCCGGGCGGCCGCCGAACCGGCCTACGAGGTCACCGTCGAAACCAGACACGACGTGCGGTCGTATGCTCCCCACGAGCGCAACGTCTGTCTCGACGTTCGCCTTCGTCGCTCCCGGTGAGAGGCCCTCACGCAATCATTTGGATGCGTTTGTCAGAACTCCTTTAGAGTGATGTGAGAACCGTCGTAGTAACCAGGGGTTCCCCAGAATATGCGTACCGAATCGACAACCACGGAGCGTGTTCGTTCGCTGCTGTTGGTCGCCGTGATGATTTGTGCTCTCGTCGGCGGCTCTGTCGCGGTGGCCGGGTCGGCGACGGCAGACCTCGACACCTCGTCGAGTTTCACGACCGACGACACGAGCAGCGACAGTACCGACAGCACCGAGAACAGGTCCGAAACGGACAGCGGGACGAACACGACCGAGTCGGAGGAGACGGCCGAGAACGAAACCCGGACACACACCGGAGAGGCGACGGCCGGGCCGGATAGCGTCGGCGTGACTGCTGGGGCGGATGGACAACCGGCAATCGCGACCGCCGATGCCGGGCCGGCCACGCTGCGGTTCACGGAGGACGAGGCCAACGGCTTCCCGGCCGATGGGACGGCAACGCTGACGCTCCCCGAAGACGGCGGCGTGACGTTCGACACCGAGGCGAGTTCGGTCTCGGTGACCGCGACCAACGGGACGGTCTCTGAGACGATGCTGTCGGAACGGGAACTCTCGATTGCGGTCGACACCGAAGACGGAACCGACACCGAAATCGCCGTCGACGGACTTCGGTTCGTCGCCACGTCGGATGCGACAACCACCGAGGCGACGTGGTCGTTCGGAAACGCGACCGGAACAACGACGGTCGAACCGGAGCGAATGACGGCCGCCGGATTCGGCTCGATCGTCGCACGCGGCGTCGACGGCGGTCCCGACGGTGGCGCCGGATTCTCGCTGCAACCCGACCCACAGAACGCCCGGACCAACGGCTTTCACGAACGGGGCGAGTTCGTCGGCGTCTTCATCCCCGAGGAGTACGCCGACCGAATCGCCTTCGACCGCTCTTCGATCGACGACCTCGAAATTCGGACCAGCAACCGGTGTCACCGGGACAATCTCGCCGAATCGACGGGCACCAGAAACGCCTACGTTCAAGGCAACGTGCTGTTCTTCAGAGTCTACTGCCAACTCGACCACGACGACTATCTCACTGTCCAGAACGTCCGGTTCAACGTGACGGGTGCGACTGCGGACGAGACTCCCGACTTCGATGCGGCACTCGACGTGAAGTACGACCCCGTGAACAACACCGACTCGACGCGTGTGGCGGCCGACGGCGACACCCAAGTGTCCGTCCGCTCGCCGACCGTCGAGGGGGTGAACACCTCGGTCGAACGAAGTTCGAACGCCACCGCCGGCGACCAGTCGGTGTCGGTTACGGTCGCCGACGAACACGGCGGGCTGGTCGCCGATGGGAGCCAACTCACCGTCTCGCTGACCGGCGGCGACGGCGTCTCGTTCGACGACTCTCAGAGCGTCGAAGTCGTCTCCGAGAGCGACTCCTTCACTGCGACGGTCGCCGACGTAACGCCGGACTCGCTCGTCCTCGACGTCGACGGCGACAGTTCCGCGGGCGATTCGCTGACGATTCAGGGCGCCAACGAGAGCGGCCTCGCTTTCGATGTCGGCGAGAACGCCTCCGACGCCAACCTGACGGTGACGACCAACGCCGGGGGCGACGACGTGACCCAGTCGGCGGGGAGCGTCTCAGTCGGTGGTTCGGACTCCGGGGCTGACGAAGGAGACGAGGGAGAGGACGAAGACAGCAGTGGTGACGACGGTGGTGGTGAGGATGGAATCGGCGATGGTGACGATGGCGACTCCGACGGTGATGGCGAAGACGGTGAGAACGATGATGGCGAAGACGGTGAGAACGATGATGGCGAAGACGGTGAGAACGATGATGGCGAAGACGGCGAAGAAGACAGCAGCAACGATAGCGACGATAACACTGGCGACGGAACCGACGACGGAACTGAAAACGCAGATGACGACTCCGGTCCCTCCGGCGGCTCCGGGGACTCGCCCCCGAGTTCCGGCGGTGGCGGCGGCGGAGGCGGAGGTGGCGCCCCCGCGGATGACTCGACCGACGACTCCGCTGCCGACGACAACGCCGCAGCGACGGCGACCCAACCCCTCGAGGACGCCGCACCCGACCAGCCCGGCACGACCGTCGAGTTCGACATCGGCATGCTCGATTCCATCACCTTCGCCGAGGGGGCGTCGGGCAACGTCACGGTGACGGTCCACGAGGCGCTCCCCGAGGGCGTCCCCGCCACGCCCGGGACGATGATACGGGCGATGACAATCGAGGTGCCCGAGGAACTCGAAAACGAGTCGGCCACCATCACCATGTCAGCCGATGCCGACTCGCTCGATGCCGACGCCGAGCGGGTCGTGCTTGGTCACTACGACGACGGGGATGGCGAGTGGGACACCCTCGAAACGACGGTAAGCGAGTCCGAGAGTGGCGAGTTGACCTTCGAGGCGACCACGCCCGGATTCTCGCTGTTCGCGGTCCAGACGACCCAGTCGACGCCCACTCCGACGGCGGCACCGACGCCGTCCGGGAGTGACGGGACGGCAACGCCGGCTGATTCCGAAACGGAAACGACAACACCCACCGCCGCCCCCGGCGACGACGCTGGTGGTGACGGCCCCCTCAACGAAGCCGCCGGTTTGACCGAATCGATGGGAACGAGCGTTCTCCTCGGCGTCGCGATTGCCGCGCTGCTGCTCGTCGTCTCGGGTATCCGGCTGTACCGTCGCAACGATAGCCTGTAGTCGCGTCCCTCGAAGTAGTTCGCAACCCTTATTGCGATTATCCTCCCACGGTGGAATAGGCGCGCCGGAGTAGCTCAGCTGGCAGAGCGATTCCTTCGTAAGGAATAGGTCGAGGGTTCAAATCCCTCCTCCGGCTTCTTCTGCCGAACGACGTGAGGCGAAAGCCGAGCGTGGGATTCGAATCGAGAACAGCTCCGCTCCGACCCCGGTTCACAATCATCTCATCCGGCTTTTTGACGGAACGAAGTGGAGTCGGAGCGCGAGGAGCTAGGCTGGGTCCGTCGACCGGAGCAGCGCCGACAGCATCTTCGATTCGGCCTTCCGGAGGTGTTCGTCGACGGTGGAGGGCGCACACTCCAGTTCGTCGGCCAACTCGCCCTGATTGACCTGTCGGGGGATGTCGTAGTACCCCATCTCGACGGCGGTTTCGAACACTTCCCGCTGGCGGTCGGTCAGCATCGACAGCATGTCACGTGTACCGGGGGAGTACTGGCCGACCTGTTGAATCGAGACGCTGATGTGGTCGGGGACGGCTTTCAGCGCCTCTCTGAGCATATCGTGGGTGCCGACGATGGTGACGAGGACGCCGCCGCGGTCGGTGAACTCGATGGGCGTGTCGATGATGAGCGCGAACTCGTAACACAGCGCCATCAGCGTCCCTGCCGGTTCGCCCGGGTGGACGTGGACGTAGAGGTGGAAGGTGTTCTCGGCTTCGACGTCGAGGACGTCGTAGCTGATGACGGAGTCGTGGGCTTCGACCGCCTCGACGACGGCGTCGCGGTCGCCGTTGAGTCGGTACAGCAACACGCCGGTGCCGTCGCCGAAGGAGTCGATGTGGAGCAGCGCTTCGCGTCCGACCCCGTCGATACGGGACAGCTCCGCGTCGACCGGGTGAATCCCGTTGTGTTCCGACGTGAGGACGAGGTCGAAGTATCGCATGGACTGTTCGTGTCCCGTGTATCACACCCATTGGGGTAATCGTTTGGGTCACCACGGGTATTTTCGCACCGTCTACAACCGGGAAACTGTTTATACGGACGGGACAACTGAAAGACGCATGCGCAAGGTTGCCATCGACGATGTCGACATCGAGTTGAGTCCGCTGGGCGTCCACAGCGTCAGACGGCCGGTCTCGGATGCGCTGGGCACCGACCACTTCGCGATGAACTACTTCGAACTCGAGCCCGGCGAGTCCTTCTCCGGTGGACTCCACACCCACCACGACCAAGAGGAGGTGTTCTACGTCCAGTCCGGGGAGGCGACGTTCGAGGTCGCGGACGAACCAAGCACCGACGCCACCGAATCGGTCACGGTCGGTGCCGGCGAAGTGATTCGGTTCCCGCCGGGGCAGTTCCAAGAGGGCTCTAACGACGCCGACAACGACCACCCGGTGGTCGGATTCGCATTCGGAGCGCCGTCGTCGAAACACGACTGGGACTCCATCGAATCGGTGATGCCTTGCAGCGAGTGCGGCGAGGAGACTGGCCACGGTCTCTCGCTCACCGAGGAGAACACCTTCGAGTTCACGTGTACGGAGTGTGGGAACGAACTGACGATTTGAACGTGTCGGCCCCGCGAGGACGTATTTTTCACCGGTCAGGGGAAAGATACTTGTGATTGGGTACTACCCGTCTAACGTATGCCACACTGCCGGAACTGCGAAGGGTTCGTAACGGAGAGTTACGTCCGCGTGTTCGCACCACAAGAGATGTCGTCGGTACGTGTCTGTCCGAACTGCGAGGACAAGTTGCGGGATGGGGCAGAGGTGCGGGAGGCCCGTTCGACACGGCAGAACTGATTTTTTACGAACGAGAACCGTCTCAGTCGTCGCTCGGGACGATGGCGACGGTGCCCTCCTTGAGGTAGCGCTCACCCCGTTCGGTCACCGCGTAAATCACTTCGCCACTGACCGGTTCGAGCAAACCGTGGTCGACGAGTGTGTCGACGCGCCGTTCGACGTAGCCGAGGTGCATCCCGAGCCGATTGGCGATAAGCGGCACGTAGTCCGGCGGGTTCTCCGAGAGGAATCGAAGGATTCGCTCGTCGGCCGGATGGGTCCAATCGGGGCTCGTCGACATACTGTTTGCCTCCGTCCACACTATTAGTAGAAGGACCCACAAAACTGTGTCGATTGTTCACAAGGAACATGGCACTTCGAGCGAAAGTGGTAGGCCGTCCCCATCGTAAGGAACGCCATGGATTCCGCCTTCGAGGACCCGTGGTCGCCCGACCGGCGGCGTGACGCCGCACGAATCGGCGCGGGACTGCTCGCGTTGGCCGTGACGGTGGTGTGGTTTCGGGAACCGCTCGCCGCCGTCTGGCCGCTCGTCTACCCGCCGACGGACACGATGGCCGCCACGCTGGCGTTGGTCGTCGTCTTCTCGCTTTTCCTCCCAATGATGGTGGCTGCAGGTCTCGTCGATTTGCTTTACGACCGCTTCGTGGGTGAGTGAGCCGGCGACGTCGCCTCGGCTGCGGCCGTCAACTCGGCCTCGGTGACGACGTCCGCCCGTCCGTTCGGCGTCTCGACGCCGTCGAGCGCGAGGAGTCGAGCGCTGGCCGTGGCCACCGTCGCGTTCGCGTCGTCGAGCGGGGCGGCGATGACGGTCGCGTCGGCGCGCTCGGCCAGCGAACTCGCTGCTCGAATCCGGTCGTCCGGGACCGAACCGAACGGAGGCGCCGTGACCAGGTCGCTCGCGACGCTCCGAGCGGTCGACGCCGCGGCGTCGCCCTCGGGGAGGACGCCTGCCGTCACTTCGATGC
Source organism: Natronomonas gomsonensis (assembly GCF_013391635.1). Lineage (GTDB taxonomy): Archaea > Halobacteriota > Halobacteria > Halobacteriales > Haloarculaceae > Natronomonas > Natronomonas gomsonensis_A. The sequence continues at coordinate 230,003 of NZ_JACAWU010000002.1, forward strand.
CGGCGTCGACCAATCGACCGATGGTCCGTGCGGCCCGCTGGCCGCCGCCGAGAACGTGGACGTGCTTCTCGCCCGGCGGTGCGTCCGAAAGCGGGGTCACCGTCGGCGTTCCCGTGATGGGATTCGTTCCGACGGCGCTTCGCACGTCGAATGCCGTCTCCAGACGCTCGGCGTCGAGAACCTCTTCGGGCCGGCCGCTGGCGAGAATCTCTCCGTCGGAGAGCAACGCGACGCTGTCGCAGAACCGCGCCGCGAGGTCGAGGTCGTGGATGGCTGCGACGACCGTCTTTCCCTCCGACGCGAGGTCGCGGGCCAGCGACAGCGTCCGAACCTGATGGTTGATGTCGAGGCTCGCGGTCGGTTCGTCGAGCAGTAGCACCGGCGTCTCCTGTGCGAGCGCGCGGGCGAAGACGACTCGCTGGCGTTCGCCGCCGCTCAGCGCGCTGGCCGAGCGGTCAGCGAACTGCGCCGTGTCGGTCCGGTCGAGGGCCGACTCGACGGCGGCTCGGTCGGCCTCACTCGCCGTCGAAAATCGCGACCGGTGTGGCGTCCGTCCCATCGCGACCACCTCGGACACCTCGAAGTCGAACGCCACGGTGGTCTCCTGTGGCACCGTCGCGACGAGCCGACCGACTTTTTTGGCCGACAGTTCCGAGACGTCCCGTCCGTCGACGGTGACCGTCCCACGAGACGGCTCCAGCAAGCCGTTGCACGTCCGGAGGAGCGTCGTCTTCCCTGCTCCGTTCGGACCGACGAGCGCGAGGAACTGCCCGTCGTCGACCGACAGGGAGACGCCATCGAGGACGGTCGTCTCGCCCAACTCGACGCCGATGGAGTCGAGCGTTATCATAACGCGTGCACCTCCCGTTTCGTCAACAGATACAGAAAGAAGGGTGCGCCAAGCGCCGCCGTGATGATGCCGACGGGCATCTCCGCCGGTCCCATCCGGGCGACGGTGTCGGTGGCGACCAGAAAGACCGCTCCCGCGAGCGCGCTCGTCGGAAGCAGTATCCGGTGGTCGGGGCCGACGACGAGCCGCATCGCGTGTGGGACGATGAGGCCGACGAACCCGATGACGCCCGACACCGCCACCGCGGCGGCGGTGACGATGCTCGAAGCCGCAAGCAGCACGCGCTTCGTGCGTTCGACCTCGATACCGAGGGTTCGAGCGTCGTCCTCGCCGAGCAACAGGACGTTCAAATCCCGAGCGTACGCCAACAGCAGGACGAAGAAGACGGCGACGACCGGCAGGGCGACCCGGACCCGCCACCAGCTGCTGTACTGAAGGTGACCCATCAGCCAGTGGACGGCTCCTTCGAGGCCGTCGCCGGCGTGCAACAGCATATACGAGATGACCGCCCCGAGGAACGTCTGGATGGCGACGCCGGCCAAAAGCAGCGTCGCGACGGGCGTCCGGCCGCCCTCGCTGGCGATGAGGTAGACGCCGAAGGCGGTGACCACGGCGCCGACGAACGCGAAGGCGGGGAGTCCCCACCCGGCGACGATTTGGGGGACGATGCCCCCAACCGCCGACGTGAGCGCCGCGCCGAAGACGATGTAGGCGACCGCACCGACGGCCGCACCGGTCGAGACGCCGATTATCGAGGGGTCAGCCATCGGATTTCGGAAGAACCCCTGCATCACGGTGCCGGCCAATGCGAGTGCGAACCCCACGACGCCCCCGAGGACGATGCGCGGGAGCCGTATCTCCCGAACGATAGTCGTGGTCGTCGCCGGCACCGCGAACTCGAAGGGGTGAACCCAGGCCACTCCCGAAGTGTCGACGGTCGGCACCGCGACCGCGTTCAAAACGACGTAGGCAACCGACAGCGGCGTGATGTCGGCGTAGCCGAGCGTCGCGCTCACGAGCACGACGGCGACGAACAGCAGGGCTAACCCCGCCGACCACGCCAGCGCCCGTCGGAAGACCATAGACACAACTGCGGTTGGATTAGCCAAATACTTATTGCCCTCGTCTCTCTGTTCGGTCGATGACCCGACGCTACACTGCCGTCTTCGTCACGGCGCTTCTCGTCATCGCGCTCTCTGCGGCCGCCGCCCCCGCTGCGGGCGCGACCGCACAGGAAGACGCCGACTGTTCGTTTCCGTTCACTGCCACCGACGCCACAGGGACGAACGTGACCGTCGAGGAACGGCCCGACAGCATCGTCGCGCTTCAGCCGAGTGCCGCCCAGACGCTGTGGGAACTCGACGCCCAGGCCCGCGTCGTCGGCGCCCCGGTCGGCTCCTACACCGACTACCTCGAGGGCATCGACGGGAAGACGAACGTCCTCAACGACGACGGGTTCTCCGTCAACCAGGAGGCCGTCGTCGAACTCGACGCCGACATCGTGTTGGCACCGAACATCGTCCCTGACGAGACCGTCCAGAGCCTCCGAGAGGCCAACCAGACCGTCTACAAGTTCGGCTTCGGCAACTCCCTGCAGTTCGTCGCCGACAAGACCGAACTGACCGGCCAACTCGTCGGCTCCTGTGATGCCGCCGAGGCGACCAACGAGGAGTACTGGAACCGCATCGACTCGGTCCGGAACGGCACCGACGCCTACGAGTCGCCGCGCGTACTGCACTTCACCGACAACTTCACCGCCGGGTCGGGGACGTTCATCGACGAACTCGTCACGACCGCCGGCGGCGTCAACGTCGCCGCCGAAAACGGCGTCGAGGGATACGGCCAAATCAACGACGAGGCCCTCGTGGAGTGGAACCCCGAGGTAATCATCGTCGCCGACGACGAGGGTCGGGTCCCCAACACGGCTGCCTACGAGTCGACGTTCGCCGTCCAGAACGACCAGGTCGTCGCCATCAACGGCAACTACCTCAGTCAACCGGCGCCCCGAATCGCCATCGCACTGGAGTCAATCGCCGAGGCGTTCGCCGAGGCCGAACTGGAATCCGACGCGACGCCGGCCGATCCGGAGCAGACACCGGATGACCCGGAGCCGTCGACGACCGAACCGGACTCGACTGACGGCGACGGCGACGGCTTCGGTGCGCTCGTCGCACTCGTCGCACTCCTCGGCGCCGCGCTCCTCGCGCGTCGGCCGTAACCGCCCTCTTTTTACGCCGCCGTCGCCCACGTCGACTATGGTCGAGAACGTCATCTGGCCCGCCTATCTCGACGCGGAGCTATCGCGCAGCGAGGGCCGGCGCGTCCCCGCGGACCTCGCCGTCCCCGAACCCACCGTCGACGAGATAGCCAGCGCGGTCCAGCAGGTCGGCTACGACGCCGTCATCGAACGCGAGAAGACGTATCCACGGGAGTACGAGCCCCGGGGTCGCGTCCTCGTGAAGGACGCCGACGACGCCACGAAATCCGACCTCCTCGGAGCCGTCGCGGCGTACGTCTCCGCCCTCCGGGAATGAAGCGCGTCGGCGAGGTCGTCAGGACCGCCCAGGGGTTGGCCGTCGTCCGCTGTCCCGACGACGACCACCCGGACATGGGGGCCGCAGTCGTCGACCAGGACCTCGATTCGGTCGGCCGCGTCGTCGACGTGTTCGGGCCCGTCGACCGCCCCTACGTCGCCGTTTCCCCCGAGGAGGGCGTGGACCTCCCGCTGTTGCTCGGGACGAAACTGTACGCCCGGTAAGGGCGTCGTTCGGAGACCGCAACGCCCAAACGACCGCCACCGGACCGTAGAGTATGAAGCGGGCCTACGTCGCCGTCGCCGCCACTGTCGGTATCTTCCTCCTCGTCCAGTTGGGCGCCCTCGCCCTCGTCGAACCGTTCATGGACGCCGGCTACCAGACCGTCGAGGACCCCTCCGACCCGACCAACAGCGTGCTGTACATCGGCGCCATCCTCGTCGCGACGGCGGTGATGCTCGTCGCCCTGAAGTTCGGCGTCGACCAACTCCTGCAGGGACTCATCGTCTTCGCGTCGGTGTTCCTGTCGTTCTACGTCTTCTCGGTCGTGATTCCCGCCGTGGTCACGGTCGGGAGCCTCAACGTGCTGGCTGTCGGCGCCGCACTTTTGTTGGGCGTCGGCCTGCTCGCGTACCCCGAGTGGTACGTCATCGACGCCGCCGGTATCGTCATGGGAGCCGGCGCGGCGGGACTGTTCGGCATCAGCTTCGGACTGCTACCCGCTCTCGTCTTGCTCGTCGTGCTGGCAGTGTACGACGCCATCTCGGTGTACGGCACCGAACACATGCTCACGCTGGCCTCCGGCGTGATGGACCTCCGACTGCCGGTCGTGTTGGTGATTCCGCTGACGCTGTCGTACTCGTTCCTCGAAGAGGAGGGGCCGGAGACGATTTCGGACGACGACGCCGGGGAGACGTCCGAGGCTGAAAGTGACGACACCGAGGGAGCCACCGAGGAAGAGGAGGAGCCACCCGAACCGTTCGAGCGCGACGCCTTCTTCATCGGCCTGGGCGATGCGGTCATCCCCTCGATTCTCGTCGCCTCGGCGGCCTTCTTCCGTCCCGGCGACGCGCCGCTGTTGGACGTGCCCGGGCTCGCGGTCACCGTCCCCGCACTCGGCGCCGTCCTCGGGACCACCGTTGGACTGCTCGTCCTCATGTGGATGGTGATGAAGGGTCGGGCCCACGCCGGACTCCCGCTGCTCAACGGCGGCGCAATCGCGGGCTACCTCCTCGGCGCACTCGTCGCCGGCATCGCTCTCGTCGACGCCGTCGGCCTCGCACCATACCTCTGACAGAAACGCGTTTCTGCTGAGGCTTAAGGGCGCCCGCCGAGGAGTGGGCGTATGTCGAGCCAACGGCTCTCGCCGGCCGAGGCGTTCGAGATACTCGGCGACGACGTGCGGCTGTCGATTCTGCAGGCGCTCAAAGACGACCGGAACCCGGTGTCGTTCTCCGAACTCCGAGAGCGGGCCGACGTCGACGACAGCGGCCGATTCAACTACCACCTCGACCGGCTTCGCGGCCACTTCATCCGCCGGACCGACGACGGCTACGAACTCCGGTATCACGGCAAACGGGTCGTCGAGACCGTCCTCTCGGGGACGTTCACCGACACCGCGACGGTCGGGCCGTTCTGCGTCGAGGGGTCCTGTTACGCCTGTGAGGGGGCGCTGGAAGGCGTCTACGACGACGAGCGCGTGACGATTCGCTGTACCGACTGCGAGGAGCGAATCCTCTCTATCGACTACCCGCCGAGTGCGCTGCAGAACCGCGACACCGAGGAACTGATGGAGGCCTACCGCCGCTGGGCGACCACGGGGATGACGCTCGCGGCTAACGGCGTGTGTCCGAGCTGTGGCGGCAAGACGGAGCGGTATCTCTACGAACCGGACAATCACCTCCCGTTCGAGGTGCTCGTCGGGTTCGAGTGTCTCGTCTGTACGAACCGCTCTGCGACCTCTTTCGCCGCGCTCGCGCTCCGAAAATCAGTCGTCGAGTCGTTCTACGCCGACCACGGCGTCGACGTCGAGACCCGCCCCTACTGGGACATCGAACCCTGCGTCACGGGGGAGTACACGACCGTCGAGTCCCGCGACCCACTCGACGTGGAGGTCACGTTCCCGGCGGGCGAGGAGGAACTCCGCGTCCGGCTCGACGACGACCTGAGCATCGTCCGGACGGTCCGCGAGCGGGTCTAACTACTCTCCCGTCAGCGCCTCGCTTCCGGGGGCGAACTCGATGGTCTCGCCGAGACCGCGCTCTTTCGCCCGCTCGTACAGTCCCCACGCCGCCGCGACGGTTTCGATGCCGGTTCCACCGCTGTCGAACAGCGTCACCTCCTCGTCGCTCGTCCGGCCCACCGCCGACCCGGCGACGACTTCACCCAACTCGGCGTAGATGTGGTCGTCGTCGACGACGCCGGCGTCCCGTGCCGCGAGGAACGCGCCTGCGTCCTGGAACGCTCGCGCCCGGAGGTCCGGAACGTACGTCGACCGGGCGACCGTCTCGGCGCTGACTTCCTGTTTTCCGCGGTCGTACTGACCCATCGCGGTGACGTGGGCACCGTCGGCGAGGTCGTCGTCGTCGAAGACGGGGTCGGAGGCCTTCGTCGCCGTGATAACCACGTCGGCTCCCGAGACGGCCGCACTCGCAGAACCGACCGCCGTAACGTCGGCAGCGAGTCGGTCGTCGAAGTCGGCGGCGAATGATTCCCGATTCTCCGGCGTCGGTGAGAACACGCGAATCTCCTCGAAATCCCGAACCGTCGCCGTGGCCTTCAGTTGCCCCCGCGCCTGTGCGCCTGACCCGACGACTGCGCAGGTGCTCGCGTCCTCTCGTGCCAGTTCGTCCACCGCGAGGGCGCCGGTCGCGCCGGTCTTGAAGGGGTTCATCGACGCCCCATCGAGCAACGCGAGCATCCGACCGGATTCGGCATCGAACAGCGGGAGCGCGAAGTGTACGTCGCCGTCGCCGAAGCCGGCGGCGTAGGTGTAGCCACCCATCCCCCCGACCTCGGGAAGGATGGCGAGGTAGCCGGTACACATTCCCGGTGGGTCGCCGTTGACGAGTTTCGTCCGCGGTTCGGCAGTGCCGGTCAGCCCGTGGCTCTCGTAGCCGGCGTGAACCCACTCGACGTACTCCGCGGGCGTCGCGAGCCCTGCGAGTTCGTCGCTTCGAAGGAACAGAACGTCCGTCATACCGACGCTTCGGGCGGCGCCCGCTTAGGGACTGCGACTAGTCGGCAGTGACGTTCGACGCCGCAGTCTCGGTCCCCGACTGCCCGCGTTCGTCCCCGGCGCTGCCCGGGACGGGCGCGTTGACGAACAGTGCGTGGTAGATGAGGGCGACCGCGGCCACCGAGGCCAGCGGAATCGAGACGGACAACGACAACCCGGCGAAGAGGAACACGGCGGTCAGGCCGGCGAACGACGCGGGAATGAGCCCGAGAACGATGTCGTAGTAATCCGTCATAATACGCCGTAAACTACTACCGATTGTTACTTAAACATTTTTCAAAATCATCTGATATTCAACGCAGTAACCACGAATTGGCTCTTGAAAAGTAGTGAAGCAAATTTCTATAACTTATAGAATGGTTATCAAAGAAAACATGTGGCCGGTTCGTGGGCCACCTTCGGGCGCGCTACGGCGGGTAGCCGCGAGTCCGTTCGCTTATATCGGGGCCACGACAACCGCCGGGCAATGAGTGAAGACGCGTCGTCCGAGGGGCCCGACCGCCCGTCCGAAATCGACTACGACGGGCGAGCGCGGGAGATACTCGGGTTCTCGCGGTGGTGGCAGATCGTCGCCGCGGCCGGCATGATGGCCGCCGTCAGCCCCTATCAGTACGTCTGGTCGTCCATCGAGGGGCCGCTCGCCGAGAGCCTCGACATCGCCCTGCCGGCGCTCGGTGCCGTCTTCTCGTTTTACGTCGTCTTCCAGTCGCTGTCGCAGTTCCCCGCTGGCTGGTGGCGGGACCGCCGCGGCCCGCGACTGTTGATGTTCCTCGCGGCGCTGCTCGCCGGCGGCGGCTACGTCGGGTTGGCCTACGCCACGAGCATCTGGCAGTTGTACGTCCTGTACTCGCTGGGTGCAGTCGGCGTCGGCATCGTCTACACCGTCGCCGTCAACACCGCCGTCAAGTGGTTCCCCGACCGAACCGGGCTCACGACGGGTATCGGGACGATGGCCTTCGCCGGCGGCAGCGCCCTCGTGGTCCCCTACGTCCGGGCGAACGCGACCGTCGCCAGTTACGCCGACGTGTTGCGGAACGTCGGTATCGTCATCCTCCTCGTCTTGCTTCTCGGTGCGGTCCTCCTCCGTGACCCGCCGAGCGACTGGCTCGGCCTCGACGACGGCGACGGCGACCGCTCGAACATCGCGGCGTCGCTGCGCGGTCGCTCCTACACGACCAGAGAGATGCTGAAGACGTGGCAGTTCTGGCTGCTGTATGCGATGTTCATCGCGACCGCCGGTGCCGACCTGCTCGTCATCGCGAACGTCGTCCGCTTCGCCGAACACCTCGGATTCGCCGCGGTCATCGCCACTGCCGCGGCCACGCTGTTGCCCATCGCCGCCGGGGTCTCCCGGATGATTCTGGGTGAGGCCTCCGACCGCTTCGAGCGCAAGCACGTTATGGTCGTCTCGTTCGTCCTCGCTGGCCTGTTCCGGCTCGGCCTCATCGCCGCCGGCAGCGCCGACGCCGGCATCGCCTTCGTCGCGATGGTGATGGGAGCGATGTTCTTCTCCTCGCCGCTGTACGTCTACTTCCCGGCGATGATAGCCGACTACTACGGCTCGGAGTACTCCTCCAGCAACTACGCGGTCATCTACAGTGCGAAAATCGGCGGCGGCGTCTTCGCCGGCACCGTCGCTGGCTTCCTCGTCGCTGCCTTCGGCTGGATTGCCACCTTCACGCTCGGCGGCGCCCTCGCCATCGCCGCGGGGGTGGCCGCACTCGTTCTCCGGCCGCCCGCCGGGTCGGGACTGAACGCCGACCCGACGGAGTGACCGCGGGACAATCCGCAAGGACTTGAAGGGGTGGCCTCGAAGCCTCGCTCATGGCAGACCAGTCGTTCCTCGAACAGCGACTCGACGCGAGTACGTGGCCGATTGCGGTCGGCGATATCGTCGTCCTGATGGCGTTCCTATTCGTCGGGACGCTTCAACACACGCCGATGGAGCGGTTGCAGGCCGAACCGATAATCTACCTCTACGCCGCCGGGCCGTTCATCCTCGGGTGGCTCGTCTGTGCGCCGCTGGTCGGAGCGTACTCGCCGGGCGGTGGGTCGGCGCCGAACTCCTCGATTCCGCTCGCCATCCGGTCGTGGGTGCCTGCGGCCATCGTCGGCATCGTCGTCCGCGTCCTCGTCGTTCCGGACCGTGGTTTCGACCCCATCTTCGCGGGCATCATGCTCGTCGGCGGCGCGTTCGTGCTGTCGGTGTGGCGGTTCCTCTACTTCAAAATCAGCTGAGACGGTCGGTCTCTTCTCACTCTTTGACGCCCGCGATGGTCATTCCGAAGCCGTACTCAAGTGGCCGGGGGTGGAGGCCGGCGTCGTCGATTGCGGCTTGCAGTTCCGCCGCCGTGTAGAACCGCGAATCGAAGCCGACGAGTCGTTCACTCACGTCGAGCAGTCGACCGCGTCGCGTCGAGCGGTCGAACTCCGAGACGACGAGGACGCCACCCGGAGCGAGCACGCGGGCGGCTTCACGCAGGGCCCCCTCGTGGTCGGGGAAGTGATGGAACGCGTCGACGATGAGGACGGCGTCGACCGAGCCGTCGGCGAGTGGCAGCGATTCCGCGACACCCTGGACGGTTTCGAGGCCACGGCCACGAGCCCGCCGGAGCATCCCCTCGGCAGGGTCGACGACGGTGGCTCCCACCTCCCGGGCCACTCGTCCCGAACCGCCGCCGACCTCGACGATTCGTTCGAGTTCGCGGTCGGCACAGACCAGTCCCTTCCGGAGTGCGAGCCTGTCGGCCGGCGGCATGAACAGGTCGTACAGCGGTGCGAAGGTGTCGAAGGCGCGAACGTCCCAACTCATTGTCGGGGAATCGAGCGCCGGGCATAACTCCGTTGCCCCCATCGGTCGGGTATGGCCTCCGAGTTCCCGACCCCCGAACTCCTCGGCTGGCCGGCCGACGGCCCCACGCTCCGACTCGATTACCGGCGGTTCAGCTACGCCGGGAAGTTCGTCATGTCGAACACGGGGAAGGCAGTCGTTCGGGCCGGTGAAGGGACCGACGGCGAGTTCGACGACAGCGTAGTCGCAGCAGTCGCGTTCAATGCCGACCGGACGGACCCGGAGACGCTGTGGATCCGATACGTCACCGTTCGGGAAGACCGCCGCGGTGAGGGACTCGGCCCGCGACTATGTCGGTTCGTCGTCGAGCAAGCGGCTGACCGGGGCTACGAGCGCGTCCGCATCGCGGTCAACAATCCCTTTGCCTACGAGGCGCTGTACCGGGCGGGGTTTTCCTTCACCGGCGAGGAGACCGGCATCGCCGAGTTGGTGCTGGAACGACCCGCCGACGCGCCGGCGGAGCGCTCGACAGCGCGATACCAGGAGGGAATCGACCGGTACCGACAGCGCGACCTCTCCGAAGACGAACGGGCGTTTCTGGAGCGAAAACGGGGCGAAGAACCGCCCGCGCCGCCTGAGTGAGCGCTACCGATACCGGCTGCCCGGCATCCCGACGCCGCTGAGTCGATACAAGAGGAGTGCGGCGAGCGCTCCCACGAGGACGAAGACGGGGACGACGGATATCCACGCGGTCGGCGGGACGACTTCGACGATGGTCCCTTCGAGGTACGGGTCGGTGACGGACCAGCCGACGGCGATGCGGAAGACGACGAGGCCGAGTACGGAGACTGCGGCGAAGACCAGCAGTGCCGCTCCGTCGACCGTTCGCTCTCGGTCCATTGCGCCAGCGTACGGCACCGGCCGACGAAAACCCCACGACTCCGGCGTGGCGGGGGATTCAAGCGCCCGACGCCCCAACGACCGCCAATGGGAAACGCGGACATCCGGCAGTTGGCGGTCATCGAGCCGAAACCCTTCACGGAGTTGGCCGGGTCGGTCGTCGCCATCGACGCCCACAACTGGCTGTACCGGTACCTCACGACGACGGTGAAGTTCACCCGAACCGGGGCCTACACCACGGACGACGGCGAGGAGGTCGCGAACCTCATCGGTGTCGTTCAGGGGCTGCCGAAATTCTTCGAGAACGACATCACGCCCGTGTTCGTCTTCGACGGCGGCGTCACCGAACTCAAAGACGACGAGGTCCAGTCGCGTCGCGAACAGCGGGAAACCTACGAGGAACAACTCGCGGAGGCCCGCGAACGCGAGGACGCCGAGGCGGCCGAAATCGCGACGCTGGAGTCTCGAACTCAACGACTCACCGACACGATACAGGAGACGACCCGCGAACTGCTCGCGCTACTCGACGTGCCGGTCGTCGAGGCGCCCGCTGAGGGGGAGGCACAGGCGGCCCACATGGCCCGCTACGGTGACGCCGACTACGTCGGCTCGGAGGACTACGACGCGCTACTGTTGGGCGCTCCCTACACGCTGCGGGGATTGACGAGCAAGGGCGACCCCGAGTGTATGGACTTCGAGGCGACGCTCGAAGAACACGAGTTGACGTGGGAGGGGTTGGTCGACGCCGCCATCCTGATGGGGACGGACTTCAACGAGGGCATCTCCGGAATCGGCCCGAAGACGGCCGTGAAACTGATTCGGGAACACGGCGACCTCGACGGCGCACTGGCGGCCCGCGGGGAGTCCATCGCCCACGCCGACCGCATCCGGGAGATGTTTCTGGACCCCACGGTGACCGACGAGTACGACTACGACACCGACATCGACCCGGACATCGAGGCCGCAAAGCGGTTCGTCACCGAAACGTGGGGTGTCCCGGCCGAAGAGGTCGAACGCGGCTTCGAGCGCATCGAGGAGTCGGTCGTCCAGACGGGATTGGACCGATGGACGTAGGTGAGTCGGCGACACACACGGTACCATGACGCCGGAAGACGTCGAGGAAACAATCGAGGCGGCAATCGAGGAGTGTGAGGCGACCGTCGAGCGTGCCCGCGGCGACCACGACGACGACCACCTCCGGGCGACGGTCGTCTCGCCGGCCTTCGAGGGACTGTCGCTGCTCGAGCAGCACGACCTCGTCTACGACGCCCTCGGCGAGGCGATGACGACCGACGTCCACGCCTTGGAGTTGACGACGCGGACGCCTGAGGAGTAACGACGGGCCGACGCTGCTCGACGCTCGCGGCGGATTCGGTGATTTTTACGTGCCCCGACGCGACGCCTCTCGTATGTCCGACGACCAGGAGTTCCGAACCGAACGCGACAGCCTCGGCGAGATGCAGGTGCCCGCGGACGCCTACTGGGGCGCCCAGACCCAGCGTGCCGTCGAGAACTTCCCCATCTCGGGGCTGACCTTCCAGCGGCGGTTCGTCCGCGCGCTCGGCATCGTCAAGAAGGCCGCCGCGAAGGCCAACGAGGAACTCGACCTCCTCGATTCCGAGAAGGCCGACGCTATCGTCGAGGCCGCCGACGAGGTCATCGCCGGCAACCACGACGAGCAGTTCCCCGTCGACGTGTTCCAGACCGGGTCGGGAACCTCCTCGAACATGAACGCGAACGAGGTCATCTCCAACCGCGCTACCGAGATTTTCGGTGGCGAAATCGGCACCCGGGAGATTCATCCCAACGACCACGTCAACTACGGTCAATCGAGCAACGACGTGATTCCGACGGCGATGCACGTCGCCGCACTGGAGGCCGTCGAGCGCGACGTGATTCCGGCGCTGGAGACGCTGGCGGACGAACTCGCCGAGAAGGAAGGCGAATTCGACGACGTGGTCAAGACCGGCCGAACACACCTGCAGGACGCCACGCCCGTCCGTCTCGGACAGGAGTTCGGCGGCTACCGGACCCAAATCGAGAAAGGCATCGAGCGCGTCGCGGCGACGCGGGACCACCTCGGCGAACTCGCCCTCGGCGGCACCGCCGTCGGGACGGGCCTCAACACCCACCCCGAGTTCCCCGGCCTCGCCGCGGAGTACATCTCCTCGGAGACGGGCCTGGAGTTCCGGGAGGCCGACAACCACTTCGAGGCACAGGCGGCCCACGACGCGATGAACGAGGCCCACGGCGCCCTGCGGACGGTCGCCGGGTCGATGAACAAGATCGCCAACGACCTCCGACTGCTCGCCTCCGGCCCCCGCAACGGCCTCGGCGAAATCGAACAGCCGGAGAACCAGCCCGGCTCCTCGATCATGCCCGGCAAAATCAACCCGGTCGTCGCCGAGTCGGTCAATCAGGTCCACAAGCAGGTCGTCGGCAACGACGCCGCCGTCTCCGCCGGCGCGGCCCGCGGCGAAATCGACCTCAACCTCTACAAGCCGGTGCTCGCGTACAACTTCCTGCAGAGTGCGAACCTCGTCGCCAACAGCGCCGCCGTCTTCGGCGAGCGTTTCGTCGGCAAACTCGAAGCCAACGCCGACCACTGCCGGAAGAAGGTAGAGGGGTCGATGGCGCTCGCGACGGCGCTGAACCCCGCCATCGGCTACGACAAGGCCTCGAAGGTCGCAAAGCAGGCCCTCGCAGAGGGCAAGACCGTCCGCGAGGTCGCCGTCGACGAGGGCTACCTCACCGAGTCGGAGGCCGACGACGTCCTCGACCCGCGTGCGATGACCGAGCGGGTCATCCTCGGCGACGACTGATACGAATCGTCACAAGAGTGCTCGGTTCGGTTTGCTGACCGCCACGCACATCCCCGGGGTGTTGATGCCGGCTCACGGCGTCGTTTCGGTATCATGGCAACGCACACGGCTTCGGGGGCGGCGTCGTCGGCCGGTGGCTTCGACCTCGTCGACCCGCGGGCCCCTCGGTTCGGACAGACGCTCACTGCGGTCGGTCTGGCGGCCGGCATCGCACTCGGAGAGCCGCTTTTCGTCTTCGGCATCACTGCGGTGTTGGTCGTGTCGGTAGTGTCTCGGTGGCGAGTCGACCTCTATGGATTCCTCTGGCAGTCGCTGGCGCTGTCGGTCGTCGCTGCACCAGAGCGCCGCGAGCCCGCGGCACCCCACCGCTTCTCGAAGCTCATGGGTGCGGCGTTCACCGCCGTCGCCAGCGGCTTCCTCTCGCTTGGAGTGATTGCCGAAAGCGCCACCGCGATGTATGTCGGCTTTGCCGTCGCCGGTATCGTCGCCCTCCTCGCGGGTACCGTGGCCGGACTCGACTACTGTATCGGCTGCCGCCTGTATCAGCAGGTGTCGTTCTTCCGGCGTCTCGGACTCGTCTGACCACGATGGCCGGTCGGAATGCATGTGAAATAGCCTGAAAACCGTCACTAGGCGTATTTAATATAAATCCATCGGCGGGTTTTCTGCCGGAGAAAACAGGGTCAATGGGTTATGTACACACGGGGTCTCGACGGTGATATGAGTCCGATGGAGTCCGCCTCCGAATCGAACCCGCAAATCAGTATCGACCGACTGCAAGCGGAACTCACCGGCGAAGACGAGTCCGCCGCCTCCGGCAGTGCCGTGGCCGAACTCGTTTCCGATGTCGAATCTTCGGTCGCCGACAGTGGGTTCTCCTTCGGTGAATCCTACGTCAAAACGTCGCTGGACGAACTCCTGTTGGCGCTCGTCGGACTCCGGACCTCGGACACCCACGGAAAGCAACTGCTCGACGACCTCGCAAGCGAGTTCGACACCGTTCTCAGCCCGGGCACCGTCTATCCTCGACTTCACGGTCTCTGTGACGGCGACGTACTCGAACAGCGCGAACTGGTGAAGACGAAGGAGTACACCCTCGCGGACGAAGACGCTGCCCGCGGGCAGGTCGCCGAGGCGGCCCGACAGCACCTCGCTTTGGGGATGGTGTTTCACGCCGCGCTGGAAGCCGGGGAGTTCTGAGCGCCCGAACACCAACTCCCGCTCCGTCGGTCCCGCGGATGGTGTCTTTTTTGACGCTCCCCACCGGAGCGGTTCGTAATGAGCTACGACTACGAGGAGTTGGGTCTCGTCGCGGGGCTGGAGATTCACCAGCAACTCGACACCGAGACCAAACTCTTCTGTAACTGTCCGACGGAGCGCCGCGAACCGGAGGAGTCCGTCCGGTCGTTCACGCGATACCTCCACCCGACGAAATCCGAACTCGGCGAACTCGACGAGGCGGCCCTCGAGGAGTCCCGCGTCGACCGCGAGTTCGAGTATCTCGCCTTCGATTCCACCTGTCTCGTCGAAGAGGACGACGAGCCACCGCATCGCCTCGACGAGGAAGCCCTCGACACCGCGATGGAAATCGCCTCGCTGCTGGACTGTGAGGTCGTCGACCAGGCCCACGTCATGCGGAAAATCGTTGTCGACGGCTCGAACACCTCGGGCTTTCAGCGCTCCTCGCTCGTCGCCACCGACGGCGAAATCACCACCTCGGAGGGGTCGGTCGGCATCGCGGATATGCTGCTCGAAGAGGAATCCGCTGCCCGAATCGAGGAGCGAGAGAGCGGTGTCACCTACGGGCTGGACCGCCTCGGCATCCCGCTCGTCGAAATCGGAACCAAACCGGACATCCGCTCGCCGGAGCAGGCCCTGGAGGCCGCCGAGCGAATCGGCATGTTGCTGCGCTCGACGGGGAAGGTGAAACGCGGCCTCGGGACCATCCGACAGGACGTGAACGTCTCCATCGCGGAGGGCGCCCGCGTCGAGATGAAAGGCGTCCAGAGCCTCGACGACATCGACGACCTCGTCGAGGGCGAGGTCGGCCGACAGGTCGCGCTGCTCGACATCGCCGAGGAACTGCAGGCGAGAGACGCTGCGGTCGCCGAACCACAGGACGTGACCGAGGTCTTCGCGGACACCGACAGCGGCGTCATCGCCGGTGCGGAGGCCGTCCACGCCGTCCGACTTGAAGGGTTCGACGGCCTCGTCGGCCGCGAGATTCAGCCCGACCGCCGTCTCGGAACGGAGTTCTCCGACCACGCCAAACGACACGGGGCGGGCGGCATCTTCCACACCGACGAACTGCCGGCCTACGGCGTCACCGAAGCCGAGGTCGAGGCGCTTCGTGAGGCCGTCGCTGCGGAGACCGACGACGCCGTCGCGCTGGTGGCGGCCGATACCGAGGTTGCCGAGGGGGCCATCGACGCTGTCGCCGACCGCGCCGAGGTCGCCATCCACGAGGTGCCCGAGGAGACCCGCGGTGCCAACGAGGACGGCACCTCCCGGTATCTCCGGCCACTTCCCGGCGCGGCGCGGATGTACCCCGAGACCGACGTGCCGCCGGTCGAACCCGACCCCTCTACCGTCGAGACACCCGAACTGCTCACCGAGAAGGTCGAGCGCTATCAATCCGAACTGGGGCTCGGCGAAGGACTGGCCGACCAGGTCGCCTACGGCCGACACATGTCGACGTTCGAGGAGGCCGTCGACCGCGGCATCGACCCGACGACGGCCGCCGGCACGCTCGAGTCGACGCTGACGGAACTCAGACGCGACGACGTGCCCGTCGGAAACCTCACCGCAGAGCAGTTGCTCTCGGTGCTGGAACTCGTCGAGGACGGCGAATTGGTCAACGAGGGCATCGGCCCGGTCCTGACGGAGTTGGCCGAAGACGGGTCGCTGTCGGCCGAGGAAGCCATCGAGGAGGCCGGACTCTCCGGCGTCGACCGCGAGGAGGTCCGCGAAGTCGTCGAGGAGGTCGTCGAACGCAACGCCGACCAGGTCGAAGCCGAGGGGATGGGCGCGTTCTCGGGGCTCATGGGCGAGTGCATGGGCGCCCTCCGCGGGAAAGCCGACGGCGAAGTCGTCTCGGAGTTGCTGCGAGAGGAAATCGGCAAGCGGAGCTGAGACGACGGCTACGCGTTGCCGTGATTCGACTCCTGTGCCGCGGCCATCTCCCTGAGTCGCATCACCCGCTCGTCCGTCGGCGGGTGGGTCGCGAGCGGCCGAACCAGTCGGTTCCCGGGTGAAACGATTGCAAGCGAGCCAGCGCTCGCGACGGTACGGAAGTCCTCGGTCGGTCGTTCCTCGATATCGTCGTCGATGGCACGGAGTGCACTCGCCAGGGCCGCGGGGTCGCCGGTCGCCGTCGCGGCGGCGCTGTCGGCGACGAACTCGCGAGCCCGTGACAGCGAGGCGGTCAACAGCTCCGCCAGCGCCCACACCGGTGCAACCAGGACGAGTCCGACCGCCAACAGCGCGTCGGTCCGTTTGACGTGGCTGGTCTGACCGTACCGCACTGCGGTCCGACCCCGGAGGAGGTCGGTGACTCGCCGGAAGGCGACGAGGGGCAGCGACGCGGCGGTCATCACCGCGGCGTCGCGGTTCTTCAGATGGGCGAGTTCGTGGGCGAGAACGGCGCGGAGTTCCGCGTCGCCGAGGCGTTCGAGCAGGCCGGTCGAGACGACGAGGTGGGCGTCGGCGGCGCCGTAGCCGGTCACCAGCGATATCGGGGTGTCCGTCGCGACGAGGTGTTGTCGTGGGCGCTCGACATCAAGTTGTGCCGCGATGGCCGTCGTCTCAGCGTCGAGTCGCCGCTGCTGGTCGTCGCTTCCGGTTCCGACCGTCTCTGCGTAGGCGACCAACTCGGCGGGCGCGGACCGCTCGCGGGCGACCAGCCACGCGGCAGAGGCGAGCGTGACGACGGCCGCAACCGCGAGGAGTGCTTCGAGGGGGAGCCCAGCGAGGCCCTCGCCCGTGATGAATACGATACCGAAACCGACGACGAGGGTCACGTACGCCGTCGTCGCGGCCACGACACAGAGGATAGTTAGAGCCAGTCCGAACAGGGTAAGCGCCATGCGATAGCGGAGGGCCATCGTCCGACGCTTTCGCGCCGAGGCGCAAACATCTTACCCTCGTTACTCTTCGTCGTCCTCGTCGCCGCGGGGAATCTCACCGGTCGCCCGTAGCGCCCCGCGCCGGAGGACGCCGCGCATCGTTCTGGCCTCACGCCCGGTTGGTTGGCCGCGGGCGATGAGCCGCCGGAACAGCCGTTCGGTCTTCCCGATTTTCTCCTCGGGATGACCCACGTCGTGGAGGTACTCCGAGAACGTCTCGTATAAACCTTCGATTTCGTGTTCCTCGGCGCGGACGTGGGCGTTTTCGGGATGCTGCGTCTCCTCGACAGTCAAATCCCGGAGTTCGTACAGGACGATAGTTGCAGCCTGAGCGAGGTTGAGAACGGGGTATTCGCCGCTAGCCGGAATCGAACAGACTCGGTCCAGTCGGGCGATTTCCTCGTTGAGCAGGCCGACGCGCTCGCGGCCGAAGACGATGCAGACGTCGGCGTCGAGGTCCGCCAACTCGTCGGTGAGGTCGGCGGGTTCGACGAACGGGTAGCGGACGTGTTTGCGTGCGTCCTCGTTGGTCGTCGCGGTGCAGGCGACGGTGTAGAAGTTCTCGACGAGGTACTCGAAGGACACCTCACGGGCGTTCGGCAACACGTCCTCGCGGGCGTGGCCGGCGAAGCCGTAGGCCTCGCCCTCGGGGTCGAGTTCCGGCGGGTCGACGAGATACAGCTCCGAGAGGCCGAAGTTCTTCATGCCGCGGGCGATGGTGCCGACGTTGCCCGGTGTCTCGGCACCGACGACGGCGACTGCGATGTCGACCATCTACGTGATGTCGGAGTAGTCCATCCCGATGGCGTCGAGGTCCTCGTCGTCGAGTTCCTCGATCGCCTCCTCGAGTTCCGGCACGTCCTCGCCCATGTCGGGCGTCGGAATCTCGTCGGGTTCGGTGTCGACGTACTCCAGTCCCTCGTAGTCGTCGGGTGCGCGGTTGCCTGCGGCGAACCACTCGTGGAACAGGTCCGCGAAGTTCGAATCGCCCTTCGCACGCTGGCCCGGCCCTTCCCGGAACCAGTAGAGGAAGTGCGGTTCGTGTTCCGGACAGAGCAGTACCTCCGAGAGGGGTTCGCCGTAGACGATGCGGGCGACGTTGCAGTCGGCCTTCTTCTCGTTGAGTAGCCAACACACGTCACACGGTTCGCCGGCGACGACGCGAAGGCGGATGAGACGCCGACGCGTCTCCTCGCTCATCTCCTCGAGCGGTCGGATGTCGTCGTTCTCGTCGAACACCTCCTCCTCGTCGAAGCGCCACCCCCGAAGCGCGATGGAGACCTTTCCCATGGGCGGGATTTCGTGACGGGAGCGTATAAGCGCGTCCGTCCGCGACGGCGTCGTCGGCTGCCGATACCCGACGGCTTTACCGGGCGGCACCCGAATTCGAGGTATGCGAACGGTAGACGCCGCAGGGCTCTCCATCGGCGACGACCACCCGCCGCGAATCATGGGCGTGTTGAACGTCTCCGCGGAGTCGCCGTACGACCCGAGCGTGTTCGACGACGCCGGCGAGGCCGCCGCCTACGTCGACCGCGAACTCATCGACGAGGGCGCCGACATCGTCGACGTAGGGCTGGAGTCGGCGAACAAGCGCTTCGAGGTGCTGTCGGCCGAGGAGGAACTCGACCGCCTCGACACCGCCGTCGAGACGCTGGAGTCGACCTCCGGTGACGCCGTCTGGTCGATAGAGACGCGGTATCACGAGGTCGCCGAAGCGGCTCTCGATGCGGGCTTCGAGATGGTCAACGACATCTGTGGCTTCGCCGACCCCGAGATGCCGCGGGTGTGCGCGGAGTACGACGTGGCCGTCTCGAAGATGGCCTCGCCGCCGGACCTCGAACGTCCCGGTGCGGTCGAGGCCCCCGACGACATCTACGAGGCGCTGTCGATGAACGGTTTTACCGAGAAGACGCTCGTCGACCCCGCTTTCGGCGGCTGGTCGGAAGACAAGACCCTCGAGGACGACCGCGAGACGTTCGACCGCCTGCGGGAGTTCCGCGGCTACGGCCGACCGATTTTGGTCTCCATCAACCGGAAGAACTTCCTCCGAGAAATCGCGGGACGAGACACCGAAGAGGCGCTGCCGGTGTCGCTCGCCGCCACGTCGATGGCGGTCGAACGCGGCGCCCACGTCGTCCGAACCCACGACGTCGCCGAGACCCGCGACGCCGCCCTCGTCGGCTACGAGTTCCGACGTGACCGGCTTCGGGACCCCGAAATCGATGTCGAGGAGCTGGACGTGACAACGGACGGGGAGTTCGCCCGTCACCTCGACCGCGTGACTGACTCCGAGGACGAACCCGCAGTCACGACCCACGCCTTCGAACTCCGCCTGCCCGAGGAAGTCGAACGCTACGTCGCCAGACGCGCTACGGCCGAGGGAGTCCGAGCCTACCGCGGTGACGGGCTTTTGCTCGTCGGAACCGCGGCCGAACTCCGCTCGCTCCAGTCGGTCGTTCGCTCGGGACCGAAATCTGCCCAAAACGCTTTAAGAGTGATATCGGCGTCTCTGGAGTAGTCTGACGTATGTCGGACGCTTGGCATTCAGTACAAGAAAGCTTATGCCAGACCGACCGGAATGACCGACTGGAAGCCCGGAGCGCACATCTGGGTAGGGGTACCTTGGTGCGCTCTGGGCCCAGTCTTTACGTCCCGTAGTGGCGATGCTATATCAGGAGTGGAATCCCGCATACGAGGCGATACTGTCCGATTTCGGGTTCGACCGGGCGGCGGACGAACACGCCAGAGACCTGCTGGCCGAATTACTGGCGGACGAACGGCCGCTCGGCCTCGACTACATCGACCTGTCGGGGACGGTCGCGGTTTGTGGCGCGGCGCCAACGCTGGCCGGTGACCTCTCGGTTGCCCGTCGGGCCGACAGCGTCGTCGCCGCCTCGACGGCCGTCGACGTGCTTCGTGATGCCGGAATCGCCGTCGACTGCATGGTGACCGACCTCGACAAGAACCCGGAGACTGCCCGGGAGTTGACCACGGCGGGGACGCCGGTTGCGGCCCACGCCCACGGCGACAACGTCGAGGAACTCCGGGAGTTGGTGCCGACCTTCGACGCTGCTGCGGTACTGCCGACGACGCAAGCCGAGCCACGCGGTCCCGTCGTCAACCCCGGCGGATTCACCGACGGCGACCGGGCGGCGTTCCTCGCGGACGCCTGTGGCGCCGATTCTCTCGTCTTCGCGGGATGGGATTTCGACGACTCGACTGTCGAGCCGACGAAGGCCCGGAAACTGCTGTGGGCCGAACGGCTGCTCCGGTGGCTTGAACTGCGCCGAGGTGAGCGCTTCGGCGTTCTCGACGGCCGCCGTGACGGCATCGACCTCCCGTGGCTCGAAGGCCTGTGAGCCGGCAGTATCGGGGGCAGTCGGACCTTTTATTTCCGCCTCCGGCGAAGCGCGTCCGATGACGGCCGACCCGCCGGTCCACCGTATCGAGTTCGACATCCCGTGGCCGCCCGACACCGCCTACGCCTACCTCCTCGATGCCGACGAACCGACACTCGTCGACGCTGGCGCACCCGGGGAGACAGCCACCGATACGCTCCGAGAGGGGCTCGCCGAGGCAGGTTACGAACTGCCCGATATCGACCACCTCCTGATAACGCATCCGCACACCGACCACGGTGGGCAGGTCGCTACTATCGTCGAGGCGGCAGATCCCATCGTGTACACGCTTTCGGGCGTCCGCGAACGCCTCACACGCGACTCCGACGACCTCGCGGCCGCCGTCCGTCGGAACGCGGTCGAGGTCGGCATTCCCGACCCCGAAAAAGAGGTCGACCGAGCGGTCGATTCGCTCCGGCGGAATCGGAACTGTCTGCCGCCCGAGTACATCGACATCGAACTCGCCCCGGGCGAGCCCATGGAGGTGGGCGGTCTCACGTTCGAAGCGATACACGTGCCGGGCCACCAGGAGAATCAGGCGGCGTTCCGACACGGCGACCGACTCTTCGCCGGTGATACCGCCGTCGAGCCGTTCCGCCCAGCGGCGCTTCACGTCGGTCTCGACGACGGGTGTCGGGAGGCGATAGACGCCTTCCACCGGGGATTGGACGCCCTCGAAGCCATCGCGCCGGACATCGACTGCGTCTATCCAGGTCACGGCCCCGTCTTCGATGACCTCCCAACCGTCGTCGAGCGGGACCGCGAGTCCCTGGAGACCCTCGCCGAGGACTGCCGGCGGACGCTGGTGGACCTCGGGGAGGCGACGGCCTACGAGGTGACCGACGCACGCATCGAGAACCTCGAAAAGCGCCCCTACACGCTCTTCGAATCGGTGGGCGCGCTCGCTCGGCTGGAACGGCAGGGAGTCATCGAATCGACGACCGACGACGGCGTGCGACGCTACCGTCTCGAATAATAACGGGTACGGTTAGGTGACTGCGTGTACAAGCGTGTGGCCACTCGGAACGCGTGGCTGCCCCCGGAGGAAGCGCTAGCGCTAAATGCCTGACACCGCTAGCATAATCAATGACGGAAAAGCACGTCACAGTCTCCTGTCGGGCGTGTGACCGAACAGAGACGTTCGAGAAACTTAGAACAGCACGGGAGTTCATCGAGACACACCGAACGGAGACGGGCCACGAAGCGACGTGGGAACTCCCCTCGCTTGCGTCCGGCGTCGAGCGCGCCGGCGCCGATGCCGGTGTCTGTGGCCGCCCGGAGTGTACGACGACGGAGTCGCCACTCTATCAGGACGAGGAATAGGGAGACACCCGCCCGGTGGCGACGGCCAATCACTTCAAGACGCGGGTCAGCATCTCGACCTGATGGTCGTCGAAGGCGGTGTAGTACAGTCGGAACTCGTACATGCGGCCGTCGAAGTACTGGATGTCATCGGGGTCGTTCTTCCCTAACTGCATTTCTCCCATGTTCACTTCGGACGTGTACGTTCCGTTCGCGGCTTCGGTCCCATTAAGATAGAGTCGGTACGTTTCGCCATCGTAGGTTCCCACGGCCACGTACGTTTTGCCGGGTTCGATGACGTCGTTCGCAGTTCGAATCTTATGTCCGTCTTCCCAGTTGACCGCGAACTGGAGGGCATCGTCGTTCGTCGTCTCGATGTGCCACTCTTCGGCTCCGCTGTTGTGTTCCACGAGTTGTTGAACGTTCCCGTCGCTGTCGACTTCGAACGTGACTGCAACGGTGAACTCCTCAACGTCGCCGACGCCCGCGGTTTTCAGGTCATCGACCGTTACATAGTCGTCGGTTCCGTTGAACTCCAGTGCGGACCCTTGCGCGGTCTCGACCCTCTTTGGGGAATTCTGAAACGTCCCATCGTTACCGTTCTGCGAGTGGTCTGCTACAGTCGTTCCGCTCCCAGTGAAGGGATAATACGCGACGAAGTCGCCGGCTTCGCCGGCTTCGAACTGTTCACGGACGAGGACGGTCGCGTCCTCGTTTTCCGTGACGAGCATCACCTCGTCGCCCGGTGCTGTGGGGAGGAATATTTCGCGACCGGTCGCGTTGCCGTCGACAGTCGCAATCGACTCGCCGTTGAGCCGTACGTCGACGGCGTTGCTTCCGGTGACCTCGGGAACCAACGCAGTTCCGGCGTTGGTCGAATCTAGACTCACGGCGGTGTCCTGTGTCGGCGCGATACCGGGGTCGGCGACGCCCAGCAGCATCGCCACGGTGACCGCCGCGAGCGCGACGGTAATCGCGATCATGAGCGCCACACCGACGACTGGAGACATGCCGCTGTCGTCGGCGTACAACCGCTGGAGGGGGCGGCGCTCGGAATCCACGCTCTACGTTCGGCCAAAAAATATAAAAGGGTTAGTGGCAACTCACCGTGCCGAATCGAGGGGTTACGGCTGCAGGACGACCTTGCCGCTGGATTTGCGGTCCTCGATGAACTGGTGGGCGTCGGCGGCGTCTTCGAGGTCGAAGGTGTGGCCGACCTGCACTTCGAGCGTGCCGTCGCCGAGCAGCTGTGTCAGTTCGGGGACGGCGCCCATCACCTTCATCGGCTGTTGTTCGATGGCACGTCCGAGGTGGTAACCGATGACGGTCTTGTTGCCGAACAGGAGGTCGGCGGTGTTGGGTCGGCCGGGTTCGCCCGCGGCGGCGCCGTAGGACACCATACGTCCGAAATCGGTCAACGCGGCGAGGCTCTCGTCGGAGGTCTCGCCGCCGATGCCGTCCAACACGAGGTCGACACCCTCGCCGTCGGTGAGGTCGTTCACGCGGTCGACGAAGTCCTCCTCGGTGTACTGAATCGCGTGGTCCATCCCGAGGTCCTCCGCCATCGAGAGTTTCTCCGGCGTTGAGGCGGTACCGAACACCTCCGCGCCGGCCTCGTCGGCCAACTGCACCGCGGCGCTGCCGACGCCGCCTGCGGCGGCGTGAATCAGAACCGATTCGCCCTCTTCGAGTCCGCCCCACTCGTGGAGGCAGTTGTGGGCGGTGAGCCACTGGACGGGGAAGCCGGCGGCCTCCTCGAAACTCATCTCACCGGGGATGTCGAGGAGTCCGCGAGCGTCGGCGACCGCGTACTCGGCGTAGCCGCCGCCGTTGACCAGCGAGACGACCTCGTCGCCGACCTCGCGACCAACGCCGTCGCCGACCGCGTCGATAACGCCCGCCACCTCCATGCCGGGGGTGTACGGCGGTTCGGGGCCGCCCTGGTAGTGTCCGCGCCGCTGCATGATGTCGGCGAAGTTGATGCCGGCGGCTTTCACGTCGATTCGGACCTGTCCCTCGCGGGGTTCGGGTGCGTCCGTCTCTGTCAGTGCCAGCGTGTCGGCATCGCCGAACTCGGTAATCTCGATTGCTCGCATCGTACTGTCAACGTGCGCGCCCTGGCCTTATCAATGTTAACCGAAAACTATGATTGGTAGAATAGTGTTAAGATGATTGGCGGCCGGAAGCGGGTCTGCGCTGCAGCGACGACGGGATTCAGAGCCGCCCTTCGAGTTCACAGAACAGACCCTCGGCGTCGATTCGGTCCGTTTCTGGTTTCGGCGCAGGCTGGCGTTTGTGTTCGGTGTCCAGATACAGTTCGGCGTACTCGCGAACGATTTCGGGGCCGATGCCCAACTCGTCGGCGGTCCCCTCGACGCCGAGGTTCTCGTCGACGAGGCTGTACAGTAACACGTCGAGGAGTCCGTACGGCGCGCCGAGTTCCTCCTCGTCGGTCTGTCCGGCCCACAGACCCGCAGTCGGCGTCTTCTGGACGATTTTTTGCGGAACGCCGACGTGTCGGGCGAGCGCCTTCACCTCCGTCTTGTAGAGGCCCGCAAGCGGTCGGAGGTCTGCAGCGCCGTCGCCGTGTTTCGTGAAGTACCCCAACAGGAGTTCCGTCCGGTTGGAAGTCCCACAGACGAGTCGACTGGTCATGTTGGCGGCGTAGTACGCGACGCTCATCCGAAGGCGGGCGATGGCGTTGCCCAGCGCGACCCGGTCGACTTCCTCGTCGATGGTCGGTGCCACGCTGTCCTCGAACATATCCAGCAACGGCTGCAGTTGCACCATCGTCGGGTCGACGCCGAGGTCCCGAGCGACCGAGTGGGCGTCCAGGGTATCCACCGCGTCGGTGAGGTGACAGGGCAACACCAACGCGGTGACACGCTCCGGACCGAGCGCTTCGACACACAGGTGGGCGGTCAGCGTCGAGTCGATACCGCCGCTCAAACAGACGACGACGCCGTCGGCACCGGCATCGGCGACCGTTCCGCGAAGGAATTCGAGTAGATTCGCCCGAAGCGCTTCCAGTTCGGACGCCTCGGTCCTGAACGTCACGTCCGGTATCCCGTCGACGGCGGCTATCATCGCCCGCCACCTCCGGAAACTCCTACCGGACGATATTTTCGTTCACAATCTCCCAAGGATTTTAGCCAAGTATTTGTCCCGATATTCAGACAAACTCGTGACGTGCGTTTACTACTCACGCTATATTGGCTCGATACGACCAACTAAAACCTTTCCACGAGGGTGTTCGTACACCTGATACTGTATTAGGGTGGGAAAATAAACGGGCCTCGGCCTCGCGGATAAATCACCTCCGTCGGACGCAAATAGGTTTAAGCGGGTACGGCCATCCCGTCAGGGTATGACGTACGACTGTTCGTTCCTCTCGGAACTTTCCCTGGAGGGGGCGGTGTCGTTCGAGGACTCGGCACGGGAGAACCACGCCGCCGACTGGGTAGCACAGGAGGCCGGCCTCGGCGTCACCCCCGATGCCGTGGTCTGGCCCGAATCGACCGCCGACGTTTCGGCCGTCCTCGAGGCTGCTCACGAGCGAGAGGTGCCAGTGACGCCCTACGCGGCCGGCACGTCGCTGGAGGGCAACGCCGTCCCGCTGTTCAAAGGCATCAGCATGGACATGACGAAGATGAACGACGTTCTCGACGTCCGCCCCGACGACTTCCAGATCGACGTGGAACCGGGCGTGATGGGCAACGTCGTCGACGAGACGGTCGCCGAACACGGCCTTTTCTTCCCGCCGATGCCCTCCTCGGCGAACCTCTCGACTATCGGCGGCATGATAATCAACGACGCCTCCGGCCAGAAGACCGTCAAGTACGGCGAAGTCGCCGACTGGGTACTGGAACTCGAAGTCGTCCTTGCGGACGGAACGGTCATCGAGACCGGCAGTAAGGCCGTCAAGACCTCCTCCGGATACAACCTCAAGAACCTCATCATCGGCAGCGAGGGCACTCTCGGCGTCGTCACTCGCGCGACGCTGGAGTTGGAGGGCATCCCCGAGCAAATCAAGGGCGGCCGCGCGGTGTTCGAGGAGATGGACGACGCCGCCAAAGCCGTCTTCGACGCCGTCAGGTCGGGCGTCGACGTGGCGAAAATCGAACTCATCGACCCGCTTGCCGGCGAGATGGCCAACGCGTACTTCGACACCGGCCTCCCGGACGCGCCGATGATTTTCGTCGAGTTCCACGCCAACCACGGCATCGAGGAGGAAATCGAGTTCTGTCGGGCCATCTTCGAGTCTCACGACGTCGAACGATTCGAGATGGCCGAAGAGGAACGGATGGACGAACTCTGGCGGGCCCGTGACGAACTCGCCTTCGCCGTCCAGCAGTACGACCCCGACCTCTCGCCGCGACACCCCGGCGACGTGACCGTCCCCATCAGCAAGTACCCCGACATCATCCGCTACGCGAAGGAACTCGGCGAGGAGTACGACATTCTTCTTCCCTGCTTCGGTCACGCCGGCGACGGCAACGTCCACTACGCGGCGCTCGTCGACCCCGATGACGAGGAGATGGTCGAAGACGCCGAGGCAATCTACGACGCCATCGTCGAGAAGGCCATCGAGTGGGGTGGCACCGCCACCGGCGAACACGGCATTGGCATGGGGAAACGGAAGTTCCTCGAGTTAGAGCACGGTAAGGGGGGCGTCGAGGCGATGCGGGCAGTCAAACGCGCCCTCGACCCCAAAGACATCCTCAACCCCGGGAAGATGTTCCCCGAAACCGAAGACGAGGGTGTCCGAGTGAACCTCTGAACGCTCCGAGAAACCGTTCAGTCCGACTTTACTGTCGACGCTGGAGATAGAGCGCACTCGCCAGCAGCGACAGCAGCGCGGCCAGCGAGCCGAACCCGGTGCCGTCTCCCGCAGTCGGCGTCATGCCGGTGTTCGCGTTACCACCGCCGCCTCCGCCCCCGTTGGCGTCGGTTGCAGTGGATGCGGTCGTCTCCTCGGGCGGTTCGGTGGGTGTCGGCATGTCGTTCGCGTCGGTCGGTGGGGGCGTCTCCTCGGGCGGTTCGGTGGGCGTCGGCGTGTCGTCGGGTGCCGCCGTCGGCGTTGGCGTTGACTCTGTCGTTTCGGTGGGCTCGGGGGTCGGCGTCGGGTCGGTCCCCCCGCTTCCGGGCGCCGGGCCGAGTTGCTCTTCGGCCTCGGCGCGGCTGTCGCACTCACAGACGTAGAGGTAGTTCGACTTGGCGTTGATTCCGGCTTTGTTCGCGTCCTCGGAGGGCTCCGTCCCGCGGCCGTTGTCGGCGGCGGTGCCGTTGATGAACCCCTGTACCTGATACCAGCCGGGTTCGCTCGTCACGGTGAGACAGGTGCCGTCCTGTGATCCGGCGCCCTGAGCGGCGACGATTTGGCTCCTAGGGGTCGCATAGGGTGGGTCACCAGCGAAGTCGCTCCAATCGTAGAAGTCGATGGTGATACCGTCGTCCCGGAAGTTCGTGTTCTTCTGTTTCTGGACGAGGTCCTCGTCGATTTGCGTCCCCGAGAGGTTGCTGCCGCGGTCGATGCCGAAGACGGCCGTGTTCGGGATGTCGCAGGCGGAGTAGTCTATCCAGTCGGCGTCGATAATGACGAAATCCATGTAGACGCCTTCCTCGTCGGTTTCCGCACGGACCGCCTCCGCACCGGTCGCGAAGTACTCGATGCTGCCGTTCTCCTGGTTTTGGTCGCCGGGGTAGTGGTCGGTCGTGTACGGGAAGTTCACCGTGAAGTTCGCCTCCTCGGTGTAGTCGTCGGCCTCTGCCTTCGTGTGGCCGTCGGCGGCGACGGGCGTCGTGAGGGTGGCGAGGACGGCGACGCCCGCAATCCCCGCCGTCACCACCAAGAGTGCCCGTACCCCCGGACTGTCGTGTCGAGTGGCTGGCATGGCGTGACAATCCTCACAGACAATTACGACTACTGTGTGTCCCATACGAGGCGATTTATAACCTCGCACGTGATTCACTCGAGGCGTTGTACGGCTGCGGACTCACAGGGCGAGTCACCTCTTGAATACCCTCCCATAGCACGGTAAACCGCTTTGACGATGACACTACGACGGTGTGACAGCGATGAGCGCACACCTAGACGACGAACACCAGCTGATTCGGAACTCCACGCGTGAGTTCCTCGAGGCCGAAATCGAACCGGACCTGCCGGAGGCCGACCGGAAGCCGATGACCAAGGACGAAGCCATCGAGTACCAGCAGATGCTGGGCGAACTCGGCATCGGCCCCGGCGACACCGAAAGCGACGGCTTCGCCGACCCGATGACCTACACGGTCACTTCCGAGGAGATATCTCGGGTGTGGCCGTCGCTGAACGTCACGCTGAACATGTCGTTCCCGACGATTTTCGCACCCTATGCGGGCGAGGAGACGGCCGATGCCCTCGAAGACAAACTCGACGACGGGTCCTGTATCGGCTGTATGGCGGTTACGGAACCCGACGGCGGCAGCGACACCGCAAACCCCGGAACGACCGCCGAGAAGGACGGCGACGAGTACGTCATCAACGGCGAGAAGACGTGGGTCTCGAACGCGCCCATCGCCGACATGGCCTTGGTCGTCGCACAGGACAAAGACGCCGGCCAGCGGGACTTCTTCATCGTCGATACGGTCACCAACGACGTCGAGACGCGCGAACTCGACAAACTCGGCTGGAAGGGCTCTCCGACCGGCCAGATATTCTTCGACGACGTGGTCGTCCCCGAAGACAACAAACTGATGAACGCCGTGATGAACATGCTCGCCTCCGGGGAATCGGACCTCGCGGAGAACGAGATGTTCCAGACCGGCGACCCGCTCAACGCCATGTTCGCCTACATGCGGACGGGGATGGCGGCGATGTCCGTCGGCATCATGCAGGCTGCCTACGAGGCGGCGCTGGATTACTCCAAAGAGCGGGAGGTCTTCGGCGGCCCCATCGCCGGCCACCAACTCGTCCAGGAGCACCTCTACAACATCCGAGCCGGCCTCGAAACCGGCCGACTGCTCACTTACGAGGCTGCCCGGAAGGTCGCCGAGGGCGACCCCGAAGCCCGGATGTACTCCTCGCTGGCGAAGGGGTGGGTGTGTGAGCAATCCGTCGACGTAGCCGACGAGGCGCTGCAGGTCTACGGCGGCAACGGCCTCTCGAAGGACTATCCCCTCGAGCGATACTACCGCGACGCCCGCACGATGACCATCCCTGACGGAACGACCGACATCCAGCAGTTGGTCGTCGGCAAGGAGCTGACGGGCATCCGCGCCTACAAGTAACCGCCGAGCGGTTTTTTGCCGTCCGGGTCCGAATCGGGGGTATGAACGAGCGGGAACTCGAGTTCGCAGCAGCGGCGATTCGGGACGCCGACTCCGTCGCCGCGTTGACCGGCGCCGGCGTCTCGACGGCCTCCGGTATTCCCGACTTCCGCTCCGAGGACGGCCTCTGGTCGGAGTACGACCCCAACGACTTCCACGTCCGGCGGTTCCGTGCCGACCCCGAGGGGTTCTGGCGCGACCGCCTCACGCTCGCCGAGGACCTCTTCGGCGACGCGGTCGACCCGAACCCGGCCCACGAGGCCCTCGCGGAGTTGGAGTCTGCGGGTCACCTCGACGGCCTCATCACGCAGAACGTCGATGGACTCCATCAGGACGCCGGCAGCGACGACCCCATCGAGATCCACGGCAACGGCCGGCGAGTCGTCTGTACCGGCTGTAAGCGACGCTTCGAGGCCGACCCCGTCTTCGAGCGAGTCCGGGACGGCGAGGCGCCGCCGACATGCGACGACTGCGAGGACCTGTTGAAGCCCGACGTGGTGCTGTTCGGCGAGCAACTCCCCGAGCACGCCCTGTTTCGCGCACAGTCGCTCACCGAGAGCGCCGACGCCTTCCTCGCGGTCGGGTCCTCACTTACGGTCGAACCCGCGGCGTCGCTCCCACGGGTGGCCGCTGAAAACGGCGCGACGCTCGTCATCGTCAATCTCGACCGCACGGAACTGTCCGGGCAGGCCGAATACGACTTCCGGACCGACGTGACCAAGGCCCTGCCGCGACTCGTCGAGGAAGTGCTCGCGGAGTGACACCGGCAGCGTACCTTTTTGGCCTCGGCCCACCAGCGGACAGTCGGTATGGACTACAAGGTCGTTGACCTCGACGACGTACCGATAACCGACCTCTCGGAAATCGACGGGATTCCGCCGACGCTGGACATCAAGCCAATCGGCGACCAGCTCGGCCTCACCCAGATGCGAGCGACCGTCTGGTACTTCGAACCCGGCGAGGAGATTCAGTACCACGCCCACCGCGAACAGGAGGAGCTGTACTTCGTCATGGAGGGCGAGTTCTCGCTGAAACTCGGCAAATCCGGGGAGGAGGAGTACGTCGACGCCGGCCCGGGAACGTTCTGGGTCGCCGAGCCGAAAATCGGCCACGGTCACCGCTACGTCGGCGATGACCAAGGTGTCGTCCTCTCCATCGGCGCCCCGCCCGTGGAGGACCCCGGACTCGACCCACACTCGCTGGACGAGTAATCAGTCGTCCGACGACGGCTCACCTCGGTTTCGGACCGCACCGAGTGCGCGATACGACCGGTGTTCGGCGAGGGCAGTCGCGAAAATGAGCGCGGCTATCGCGACCGCTCCGACTGACGCGGAATCACTGACGTCGACCACGTCGAGCGTCCGGTGAAACCAGAAAATGTCCGCCCACTGACTGCCGTGAAACGCCCACGCCACGGAGTGGGAATACACTTGTCCGATGTCGGGAATCATCCCCCATCCGCCGCCGACGAGAATCCACACCCGTGGATAGGTGACGTTCGGAACGACCAGCGTCACGAGGAGTGTCGTGAACGTCGCACCGACGGCGAAGTGGGTAACCCCAAGCGACACGCTCAGAACTCGGTGTCGACTTCCGCCGGCGACTCGGCGTCGCCGTAGGTCGTCTCGAGGAACTCGAAGATGCGCGCCGACTGGCTCATCGAGACGCCGTAGTCGTCGTCGACGATCACCGGCACCTGCCGTTGCCCCGTTATCGCCTTCACCTCGTCGCGTTTGGAGTGGGGCCCTTCGACCCAGACGCTGTCGAACGGTACGTCCAACTCCTCGAATTTGTCGACGACGAACTCACAGTACGGACAGCCCTCCAGTCGGTACAGCGTGATGGTCATACACACACCTCGTCGCGGGAGGGCAAAAACCCGACGGCGACGCGCGTCGGCGGGACACTGGCGGCGTGTTTAAGGGTCCGGCGCCGGTTGACGTGGTATGCCACCATCTGCCGGCGACGACGCCCCCGACTTCGAGGCACTGCTGTGTGACGGCGAGACGTTCCGTCCTCGAACACTCGACAAGGCACTCGATGACGACGGTGCCATCCTCATCTTCGACGGCTTCGTCTTCTCGGCCATCGCACAGAACTGGTGGCGTCGCTACGACGACGCCGACTGGGGCGAGTTTCCCGTTCCCGTCTACGGCGTCGTCCGCGACGGCCCCTACTCGATAAACGAGTTCCTCAGACAGCTCGACAGTCCGTTCTCCATCTTCTCGGACCTCAACGGCGACGCCGCCGAAGCCTTCGACCTGCTCGTCGAACGGCAGGGGATGGCCGGGACGAAAACGCCACGCCGGGCCGTTTTCGTCATCGACGGCGACGGGGAAGTGCAGTACGCCTGGGACACCGAAGAGTGGATTCACCCGGTTCCGCGAGAGGAGGTCGAAGAGGCCGTCGAGGAGTTGTAACGCGAGCGAGGCCCTCGGGCCGAGCGAGCGCTATTTCATCGACGCTTTTCGAGGAGAGGTGTGCGAGCGGAGCGAGCCCACCCGACGAAGAAAAAGGTCGGAAGTAGTGGATTCACCCGGTTTCGCGGGAGGAAGTCGAGGAGGCCGTCGGGGAGTTGTAACGCGAGCGAGGGCCTTCGGGCCGAGCGAGTGGCGATGGTATCAGTTGACGCCCAACTCTTTGGCGATGGTGTTCAACTGAATCTCGTCTGTGCCCTCGACGATACGCAGGACGCGAGCGGTCTGGAGTTCGCTCATGAATGGGTTGTCCTCCGAGAGACCGTTGCCGCCGTGGACCTGCACCACGTCGTCGGCGATGTCGAACATGACGTTCGAGGCGAGGTACTTGACGATGGACGACTCCTGAATCGCCTGTTCGCCGTTGTCCATCAGCCACGCGAGTCGGAGCGCGGCGGCGTCGGCGGCGAAGGCGTCGGCCTTCCCGCGGGCGAGTTTGTGCGAGACGCCCTGGAACTTCCCGATTGGACGGCCGAAGGCCTCCCGTTCGTTGGCGTACTCGGTGCCCTTCTCGAGGAGGAACTCGGAGTGGCCCAGCGCCCGGCCGCCGATTTCGAGCCGGCCCAGCGAGAGGAACTCCATGGCGTCGTAGAAGGCGCCGTCCTCGGTGCCGAGGACGCGGTCTTCGGGGACGCGCGTGTCGTCGAAGGAGAGTTCAGCCTGCATGCCCGTCATGCCGACGGCGTTGTTCATCGACGTGACCTCGTACTCGTCGGCCTCGACGATGAAGCAGGTGATACCGCCGTAGCGGCCCATCTCCTCGATTGGCGAGGTGCGGGCGAACACCTGCACGAAGTCGGCGTAGGGGGCGTTCGTAATCCACTGTTTGGAGCCGTTGATGACCCACTCGTCGCCGTCCTTCTCGGCGGTCGTCGACATGTTCGGCGAGTCGGAGCCGACGCCGGGTTCCGTCTGGGCGAAGGCAGTGGATTTCTCGCCGCGAACGCAGGGCAGGAGGTACTCATCGATTTGGTCGCCCTCCGCCTGTGCGAGCAGCGGTTTCGGTCCCTCGGGTCCGGCGAGGACGTACTCGGAGAGCCCCGGCCCCGTCGAGGCGACGTGTTTGATGGCGCGATACCACGTGACGTTGGAGACGCCCTCACCGCCCACGTCTTCGGGGAGGTTCATCGCGTAGAAGCCGGCGTCGGCGCTCTTCTTGCGGACCTCCTGTATCGCCTCCTGAACGTCGGGAACGAGACGGCCGTCGTCCTCGTGGCGCTTCCGCGGGTTCGACCACGTCTCGCCCAACTCGCTCTCGATGGGTTCGACCTCCTGTTCGATGAACTCCTCCAGACTGGAGAGGATGAGACTCGTCTCCTCGTCCGTCTCGAAACTGACGCCCGTCGGTTGGGCTTCCTGTGTTGCCATACCACCACATACGACGGCCGCCTCTTGAACCCTGCGCGCCGTCTGGCAGGGGCATTTAAACAAACCACGCACGGACGGTTCCCGGCTGACGGCAGGCTTATGTGACGAGGCGCCCACCCAAATCCATGCGACTCGATGGCGTTCGCGTGCTCGACCTCACGCGACTGCTTCCCGGCCCGTACGCGACGCAACTGCTCGCCGACTCCGGCGCCGACGTGGTGAAAATAGAGGACACCGGCTCGGGCGACTACGCACGACACATGCCGCCGACGACGGAGGCGGGTGTCGGTGCGGTCTTCGACGCCGTCAACCGTGGCAAGCGAAGCGTCGCACTCGACCTCAAAAGCGAGGGCGGCCGCGAGGTGTTCTACGCGCTCGTCGAAGACGCCGACGTGGTCATCGAGAGTTTCCGCCCGGGCGTCACCGACCGACTCGGCGTCGACTACGAGACGCTCACGGAGTACCGCGAGGACCTCGTGTACTGCTCGCTGACGGGGTACGGACAGGAAGGGCCTCACGCCGACCGCGCCGGCCACGACCTCAACTACATCGGCCTGGCGGGACTGCTGGATATGACTCGCGACGGCGAGGAGGAGAAACCCCGGATGCCGGGGTATCAAATCGCCGATATGGCTGGGGGACTGCTGGCCGCCTACTCGGTGTGTTCGGCGCTGCTCTCGCGGGAACTCGGCAACACCGGCGGGGAGTACCTCGACGTGGCGCTCACCGACGCCGTCGTCTCCTTCTCGCAGGCACTCGCTCCCCAAGCCCTCGCCGGGGACGACCCACGGCCGGGCGAGACGCCGCTGACCGGCGAGTACCCGTGGTACGACGTCTACGAGGCCGCCGACGGCAACTACGTGACCTTGGGCGCGCTCGAACCGCAGTTCTGGAGCGCGTTCTGTGAGGCCGTCGACCGCCCCGAGTTAATCGGCAAGCACATGACCAACGACCCCGCCGAACGGCAGGCGGTTCGGGAGGAACTCGAAGCCATCTTCGCCGAGCGAACGCGAGACGAGTGGGCCGAGACGATGGCCGACGTGGATGCCGCCGTCGACGGCGTGTACTCGCCGGCCGAGGCCTTCGAACACCCCCAAATCGAAGCCCGTGGGTACGTCGAACGGCCCGACGAGGGCTCTCCACGGGTCGGATTTCCGCTGTGTGGGTCCGATATCGAGCACTCCGCGACGGTCGACGTGCCGGGTCACGGCGAACACACCGACGAACTCCTCGAATCGGCGGGACTCTCCGATGGGGACATCGACCGCCTCCGCGAGGACGGCGCCGTCCGCTGACGGGCCGAAGTCGGCATAATCACTATACTCACCGCGTTCGTTCCTCCGGGCGTGACACACTGTCCGCACTGCAAGGAGGAGATGGAGGTACCGAACGCGGCCACGATTCGCGTCGACGAGTTCTTCAGCGAGGAGGCTGGCGACATCGACGTCAGCGCCCAAGAGCACGTCCAGTTGGAGTGTCCCAACTGCGAGGCCGTCCTCGGCTATCTGGCCGTCGGCGCGGCGGCGGGGGGCTGAGATGAAGTGTCTCGACTGTGGCGCCGACAACGATACGCCCGCCGGCAAGCAGATACTGCTCGAAGAGATATTCGATGGCAATGTCGACGTCGACGCTGGCGCCCAACAGCACACCCAACTGGAGTGTCGCGAGTGCGGTGCAGTGTTGGGGTATCTCGGTTCCGCGGCGGCTATCGGTTCCAGCAACGTCCGCGGCTACTACTGAACATCGGTCGACACCTCAACTGACGCCGGCACCGGCCAACTCGGCGAGTGCCCGTCGTTTCAACAGCACGAAGCCGAAGAACACGACTGCGAATCCCACGACTGAGAGCGGGCTGATGGTCTCGCCGAGGAGGATGACGCCGGCGACGGTGGCGACGACGGGGACGAGGTAGGCGACGAGGCTCGTCTCGAAGGCCCCGCGCTCTTCGAGCAAGGTGAAGTAGATGACGAAGGCGATGGCCGTCGAGAACACGCCGAGGTAGACGACCGCCCCGAGCGCCGTTGGGGCGGTAATCGCTCCCGTCGGGACTTCGCCGACGGCGAGACTGCCGAGATGCAACGTCACGCCGCCGAGCAACATCGACCATCCGGTGAGTGCGACCCGCTCCATCGTCGGGCCGGCCCGCTGGACCAACACGCCGCCCAAGGCGACGCTCACCACCTGTCCAACGATGATGAGCCGACCGACGGTGTCGCCAGCCAGCAGGTTCTGGGGGTCCGGTTGGACGATGAGACCGATTCCGAGAAACCCGAGGGCGACGCCGATGGACCCGGCCATCGAGAGCCGTTCACCCAGCAGGCCGAGGGCCCACAGCGCGGTGGCGATGGGGACGAGCGCCTGTAGGATGGCGGCGACGCCGCTCGGGACGGTCTGTTGGCCGATGAACAGCAGTCCATTACCGGCGACCAGAAAGAGACCGCCGCCGACGATGGCCTCGGCGTTGTTGCTTCCGACGGGGCGCCAACTGTCGGTCGTCAGAACTGCGTAGCCGAGCAGTAGAACCGCCGCAACGTCGTAGCGGAAGGCGGCGAACAGCAGAGGTGGGATGTAATCGAGGCCGACGGTGATAGCGGGAAACGACAGCCCCCACATCGTCGCAAGCGTCGCGAACAAGGCCGTTGCGTAGAGCCGTGACACGATGTCGAGTAGCGGTCGTCGCGTGAAATCGCTGGCGTTTCGAGATGACGAAGAGGAGACCGAAGCGAGTCGGTCAGTCGTGAACTAACACGTCGATGACGTCCGGTCCATCGCTGTTCAGCGCCTCCTCGTACACCTCGGGGAACTCCTCGGGCGTCTCGACGAGGTGGCCGCGAGCACCGTGGCTCTCGGCGTTCTTCGGGATGTCGACGTGGGGGTCGAAGTCCATGCCGACGAACTCGTAGTCCTCTTCCTCACCGCCCATCATCTTCATCGTGTTGTCCTTGAGGATGCGGTAGTTGCGGTTGTCGGGGACGACGACGGTCATATCCAGGTCGTGACGGGCCGCCGTGTACATCGAGTGGGGGTAGTACAGATACGACCCGTCGCCGATGTAGCCGACGACGTTTCGGGGGTCGTCCTGCAGGGATTCGGCGAAGGCCGCGCCGACGGCGGCGGGCAGGCCGTAGCCGAGACCGCCGCCCTTGTTCGAGAGGTACTGTTCCGGTTCCATCGGGAATCGGGTGAGGAGGGCGAACTTCGAGGTGACGCCCTCGTCGACGATGTAGGTATCCGGGTCGACGGCTTTCATGTTGTCGACGAGTTCGGCCTTCGACGACCGGGTGTCGCCCTCGGGCGTCTCGTCCTCGCCGAGGTCCTTCATCGTCGCTTCGAGGCTGGCTTTCATCGTCTCGACGTAGTCGATGCGGGACTGTCGCTCTTCCTCGTCGAGATGGTCTTCGACGCGGTCGGCGATGGCGTCCATCACGCGGCCCGGGTCGCCGACGACGGCGGAATCGGCGGGGTGGTTCTTGCCGACCTCCCAGGGGTCGCTGGAGACATGAATCGTCGTCGTGTCCTCGGAGACGAGCGGGTTCTCGTGGTGCAACAGCGTCGTGTTGGTCGAGGTACCGACGAGCGCCAGCGTGTCGGTGTCCATCAGCATCGAGGCGATGCCCTCGTCGGGACCGATAAAGGAAATCCACTGCGGGTGGTCGGTCGGGTAGTTCACCTCGCTGGCGAGGATTTCGCCGTGGACGCGTGCCCCGGTCGCTTCGGCGAGTCGGACGGCGGCGTCGACGGCGTCTTTCCCCGCGCGGGCGACGTGGTCGCCCAACACGAGGACAGGCTGGTCGGCCTCGAGGAGTTGGTCGGCGGCGGCCTCGATTTGGGCCGGGTCGCCCCCACCGGCGTCGGGAATCGGGCCGAGTCGCTCGGGGTCGGCGTCCGTCTCGGTCATCATCACGTCGGCCGGCAGCGCGAGGAAGACGGGACCGGTCGGGGGCGTCAACGCGACGCGGAACGCCCGGCGGACGAGCATCGGCAACGCGTCGATGTGGGTCACCTCCGCGGAGTACTTACAGAACTGCTCGACCATCCGTTCGAGGTCGCCGGTGAGGATGGGTTCCTCGTGGCGGAAGTCGAGTTCGTGGTTACCCGCCGTGACGACCATCGGGACGCCGCCGTACATCGCACCGAAGACGTTGCCGAGGCCGTGGGCGAGTCCGGGGGTGACGTGAAGGTTGGCGACGCCGACCGGACAGATGTCCGGGTCGTCGTCGGCGTGGTAGCGTCGGGTCGAGGCGTAGCCGGCGGCCATTCCCGTCGCTACGTCCTCCTGGAGTCCGAGGGCGTACTCGACGTCGCTTTCGGACAGCGCGTTCATGATGGGCAACTCGGTCGTTCCGGGGTTGCCGAAGACGTGTTCGACGCCGTACTGTTCGAGTGCGTCGACGAACAGGTCGGCCCCCGTGTAGGAGTCGGTCATGGTGCTACCTGCCGCGGCCGTCGGTAAATAGTTGATTCCGTCGGAAGTCGGCCGCTTTTAGTGGGTTCGTGGATGGTTCCTGTCATTGTCGAGAGGGAGTGACGACGGCCGGCAGTCGGCCGGTGTTCGCGAGTGCGAGCGTTAGGACGAGCAGTCCGGCCGTGCCGAGTTGCACCATCCGGGGACCGAACATCGCCCCGCCGGCGATGGCGAGGTAGACGATGCGGTGTGGCCACCCGAGGTCACTGGCGCCGTCGTAGCCGACCGTCGCGACGACGACGGCGACGGTGCCGGCCAACACGACGAGCAAATCGACGGGCGTCGACGACGACCACACGATGATGCCGTCGTTGGCGACGAACGCGAAGGGGATGACGAACCCGGGGGCGCCGATGCGGAGTGCCTGCTTACACGACTGCAGGAAGTCCGAGTCGGCGATGCGGGCGCCGACGGCGACGGCGACGGCCACCGGCGGCGTAATCGCCGACAGCATCGCGAAGTAGAACACGAACATGTGTGCGGTCAGCGGTTGGATGGTGAAGGTCTCGCTCGTGGTCAGTGCCGGTGCGACGAGTGCTGCCACCACGATGTAGGCGGCGGGTGTCGGCATCCCCAGTCCGAAGAGGATGCTCGTCGCCATCGCCAACAGCAGGAGGACGACGAGGATCCCGCCGGCTAACGCGAGCATCCGGAAACTGATACGAGCGCCGAGGCCGGTCTGTTCGACCATCGTGATGACGATGCCGAGCGAGGCGAGGATGCCGACCAGCGGTGCCATGTCGACGGCACCCTGCCGGAGACCGTCGAAGGTCGTGACGGTGAAATCGACCGCAACCTCCGCCGGTGCATCGTCCTCGCGGTAGGCGTCGATGAGTCGCTTGAGAAGCGCCGAGGGGACGAGCGCGACGATGGTGTAGAACCCGGCGCTCAGCGGCGAGAAGCGCAACACGACGAGCGAGTACAACAGGACGCCAAGCGGGATGACGTAGTGGATGCCGTCCAGCAGGATGCTCTTGTCGAAGGTTCCCTCGGCGTCGGTCGTCCAGTCGAACTTGTGAATGATGAGGTGAATCGCGGCGCCGACACTGAAGTAGAACAGAAGCGCCGGAAAGAGGCCGGCTTTGACGACTTCGAGGTAGGGGATACCCAGGATGTCGGCCATGAGGAAGGCGGCGACGCCCATAATCGGCGGCAGCATCTGGCCGCCGCTGGAGGCCACCGACTCGATGGCACACGCGAAGTCCTCGCGGACGCCCTGGTCCTTTATCATCGGAATCGTGAAGCTCCCGGTCGTCGCGGTGTTGGCCGCGGCGCTGCCTGTGATTGAACCCATTATCATGCTGCCGACGACGGCGACTTGGACGACGCCGGTTTCGAGGACGTTCCGCACCTCACGGCTGAGGTTCAACACGAGGTCCATCAGCCCGTAGGCTTTCGCCATGCCGGCGAACATCAGGAAGATTGCGACGGCAGTCGTCCCGACTTCGAGGATGAAGCCGTAGACGCCCGTGAGGCCGATGGCACCGTTGCGGGCGACCTGCTGCCAGTCCATGCCGGTGTGATACAGCACGCCCGGCAGGTAGGGACCGACGAAGGCGTAGGCGATGCCGGCGACGACGACGCCGGCGATGACGTTGCCGTAGGCCCGTCGCGTCGCGTCGGTGACGAGCACCATCGCGGCGACGCCGACGTAGTAGTCGGTCGTCGTCCACCCGAAGATGGGTGCGTCGTCGAGCAGACGCGTGAAATTGAACTCGACGTATCCCGCCAAGGCGAGCGCCACGACGGCACCGGCGAGAAGCGTGACCACGTCGAGTGCCTTCCACGGTCCGTGTTCGAACAGCGACGACTCCGTGTCGTCGGGTTCGGCTTCGAGGCCGTCTCCACTTCGTTCGGCGACGTGCTTCTCCAGCAGTTGGACGAGGTAAAACAGCGCGACGCCGACCCCGAGGAAGATGTTCGCGAAGCGAACGCGCACCCAAAACAGGGTGTAGGCGTAGTAGATGGTGTACAGCGTCAGGAAGACGGCGAAGGCGTAGATGATGCTCCGCAGCCCCAACTCGACCGGCGGTCGGTCGAGTCGCTCGCGGACGCCGAGTGGAGCCTCACGCTCCATGGCCTACTCCTCGTACCGTTCGAACTCGTCTTTCCAGACGCCGATTTCCTCGTAGAAGTCGGCGGCGGCGGGGTGGAACGGGATTCCCTCGTACATGTCGCTGACCCAGTACTCCGGTTCGGCGTGATAGCCCAGCAGGGCGTTGAACTCCGAGAGGTTCTCTCGGTTCTCGTACAGCGTCTCCAGCAGCGCGTAGACCGCGTCGTAATCGAGGTCGTGTCGGCTGATGAAGTTGTACGCGAACGTAATCGAGGGGATGGTGTCGGAGGCGTAATCGTAGCCCTCGAAGGAGGTCATATCAACGTCCTGAATCAGCAGACTGTCGTCGTCACGCATCGACTGGACGGCGTCCTCGGGCCAATCGAGCAGTCGGAGGTCGACGCTGCCCTTCATCTCTTGGACCCAGCCGGGTTCGATGTCGCCGTTGAGGATGGTGATCGCGGCGGCGTCGATGCGACCCTCGCTGAAGGCACCGCCCAACTCGCCGTAGCCGACGCTGACGCGCTCGTAGCCGTCGACAGCGTACTCGAGGCCGTGTTCCAGCGCCGGGGCCGTCCCGGAACCGCGCGGCGTCGGAACGACGCGGCTGTCGGATTCGATGTCGGTCACCGAGGTCCAGTCGGCGTTGGCCGTGGCGAAAATCCACGGGAGGTTGTACAGGTGGAACACCTGTACGGGGTCGTAGCCCAGGTCGTCGAACGGCGCTTCTCCCTGTCGGAGTCGCGCGGCGGTCCAGTTCTGAATGTAGCCGATGTCGGTCTCCTCGCGGTCGAGTCGGGCGACGTTGGCGTCGGTCCCCTCGCTGGGTCGGGCGTCGATGCTGACGGAGCCGTCGCTGTGTTCCTCGACGGCCGCCGAGAGGCCCTGGCTCGCTGCGTACGCGGTCGTACTCGACCCCGACGTCGTCATCACGAGGTTGCCGTCCGAGCCGGGGGCGGAACCGCCGTTGCCGCCGTTCCCGTTGCCGTTACCGTTTCCGTTGCCATTACCACCGTTGCCACCGTTGCCGCCGGTACATCCTGCAAGCGCGAACGCTCCAGCACCGAGGCCGGTCGTTGCGAGAAACCGTCGACGTGTCGATTGTCGTGGCTTTTGGTCTGCCATACAGTCGCAAAACGACCCCGGGGTTAAGAACCCCGCGTGAATCTTCAACTATCAAAAAGTTCCTAACAGTTTGGGGGTTCGCCAATTCTACTGGAGAACAATGGTAGGATTTGGAGCGATATGGGAAACACCGGTAAAATAAAAGCCGAACGGGAGGGCCGTCAACGCGGCTGTAGTGCTCGCATCGTCGACTCGATCTGTTCGAGATTCGCTGCCCGTGGGAAGGACACCGAGACGGCTTCGACGCCCTCCACGTCGGTGAATCGCTCGAAGTGTTCGCGGGCACCCTCGGGCGTGCCCCAGACGACCAACTGCTCCAGGAGGTCGTCGGGCAGCGCCGCCATCGCGGCCTCGCGGTCGCCGTCCTGGTAGTTGTCGTAGATAGCGTGGGCGACCTCCTCGTGGCCCTGTCGGGCGAGGTTGTCGCGGTAGTACGTTCCCATACCGCCGAGGTAGAAGACGGCGTGCTGTTTGGCGAGCCGTTTCGCCTCCGCTTCGTCCTCCAGGGCACAACAGGTCAACGACAGCGTGACGCGCTGTTCGGAGCGGTCGCGGTCGCCCATCTCCGATCCGCGTTCGAAGTCCTCCAGCCGGTCCCGGAGCCCCTCGCGGGTCAACATCAGCGCGTGCCAGCCGTCGGCGAACCGGCCGGCGAGTTCGACCGCTTTCGGACCCATTCCAGCCGTCTCGACGGGCGGAACCGGGTCGGGAGCCTCACAGCGCAGTCGGAACCCTTCGAGGTCGAAGTACTCCCCGTCGTACTCGACTTCCTCGCCGGAGAGAACCTGCTTGACGATGTCGACGGTCTCCCGCGTCCGACGGAGGGGATTGCCGAACTCCGCGCCGTGCCAGTTCTCGATGACGATGGGACCGGAGGGGCCGAGGCCGAGGCGGAATCGGCCCTCCGAGACCTCCTGTAGCGTCGCCGCGCTCTGGCCGATGAGCGCGGGTGAGCGGGAGTACACCGGCATAATCGAGGTGCCGATGTCGACGGTTTCGGTTTCGCGGGCGATACAGGTGAGCGTCGTCACGGCATCGCGCCCC
Organism: Natronomonas gomsonensis; assembly: GCF_013391635.1. GTDB lineage: Archaea > Halobacteriota > Halobacteria > Halobacteriales > Haloarculaceae > Natronomonas > Natronomonas gomsonensis_A. Next base: position 271,805 of record NZ_JACAWU010000002.1, read on the forward strand.
CATGTTTCGGGGAGCCACGCGGTGTCGTAGCCCAACTCCTCGCCGAGTTGGGCCTGTTCGACGAGCGCGTCGACGCTCGGCTGTGCGGCGACCGGGAGGAACACGTCGCGTTCGGTCATGGGGAACTCACAGTTGGGAGTCCTCTAACGGCGGGACGCCCTGTGCCGTAATCGTTTCGCCGACGATGTAGGAGGAGGCGTCGCTGGCGAGGAACTGGACGATATCGGCTATCTCCTCCGGGAGGCCCATCTCCTTGGCGATGTCGCTGCGGTCGACATCGGCGGGGTCGATGCCCATCTGAGAGGCGACGCCCGCAGTGCCGACGAGTCCCGGAGCGATGCAGTTGACGCGGATGTCGTGGTCGGCGTAGTTCGCCGACAACGACGTGGTGAGGTTGACGACGGCGGCCTTGGCGGCGCCGTAGTGGCTCATGTACTGAGAGCCCATCGTCCCCGCGACGCTGGCGAAGTTGATAATGGTGCCCCCAGACTCCTGTTTCTGCATCTGCTGGCCGGCGACCTGGGCGCCGTGGAAGGTGCCGTGGAGGTTGATGTCGACGATGGTCTTCCAGCCGTTCTCGGAGATGTCGTCGAAGCCGGCCATGAAGGAGGCGCCGGCGTTGTTCACCATGCAGTCGACGCTACCGAACTCCTCGACGGTGGCCTCGATGAGCGCCTCGACGCTGTCGCGGTCGCGAACGTCGCACTCGACGGCGATGGCCTCGCCGGGCCGGTCGCTGTCGTTGATTTCGGCGGCGACCTCGTCGATTTTCTCCTGTGTCCGGGAGGTGACGACGACGTTCGCGCCGTCGTCGGCGAACCGCTTTGCGGTGACGGCGCCGATACCCTGACTCGACCCCGTGATGACTGCCGTCTTGCCCTCGACGCTGAACTGCTCTAACATCGATACTCACGCGCCGCGTTGACGCCGGTGTTGGCTGCTGTCATGTGACGCCTGATCCGTTTCGAGGGGACGTTAATAAAGGTAAGTCCGGTCGGTAGTATTTTGAACATTGGAAGACGTAATCGACAGCTATTAAAACAAACTCTTATACCGAACGGTCGCATTCTACCGCTGAATGGAAACACGGAGCAAACAGGGGAGCGTCCGCCGACTGGAGTTCGACGTGGACTGGCCGCCGGGCCACGTCGCCTGCTACCTCATCGAGGGGTCGGAGCCGATTCTCGTCGACGCCGCGCTCCCGGACCACGAAGCGGCGTTTCGCTCACAGCTCGCCGAGTTGGGGTACGAACCGGGCGACATCGAACACGTCCTCGTCACCCACCCCCACGTCGACCACATCGGTCTCGTCCCGACGGTACTCGAGGAGGGCGACCCGACCGTCTACGCGCCCGCGAGCGTGGAAGAACGATTCAATCGGGACCCAGACGGCCTCGAAGCCCGCGTCCGCGAGAACTGCACCGAGGCCGGATTCCCTGACGAGCAACTGGAGATGGCCGTCGACATGGCCGTCGAGTCCTTGGAGCGGAACCGAGAGCTTCTCCCACCGGAGGCAGTCGACGTGTGGATAGAACCCGGCGACAGAACCGAAATCGGCGACATCGAAGTCGGTGCCATACACGTCCCCGGCCACCAAGCCGACCACCTGAGCTATCCGACCGAACTCGACGGCGAGTCGGTGCTTCTCGGCGGCGACATGGGTATCCAGCCGTTCCGCCCGGTCGTCATGCACGACGGCCTCGACGACGGCCACGTCGAGGCGTTCGACGCTTTCTACACCGCTCTCGACCGCCTCGCCGACCTCGACGTCGACCGCGTCTACCCGGGCCACGGCGCCGTCCACACCGACCTCGCCGGCGCCGTCGAACGGGACCGCGGCAGCCTCGACAATCGCCTCGACCGCGTCAGCGACCTCGTCGCCGACGGCTACAGTACCGTTCCGGGCGTCGCGATGGCCATCGCGGGCGACCGCGACGTGAAGTACCTCATCCCCGAGACGATGAGCGCGCTCGCCCACCTCGATGCGACCGGCGAACTCGACAGTGAACTGCGTGACGGCGTTCGACACTACGAACCGTGAGCGACGGCCACCGCTACGACACCGTCTTCTGGGATATCGGTGGCGTCATCGTCGAACTCGCCTCGGTCCGGGAGGGGTACGCCGCCTTCGTCGCCGAACTGGCCGACGAGCACGGTCTCGACGCTGACGATGCCCTCGACGACTGGAAGTCCGTCCTCGGCGAGCACTTCCGCGGCCGGGAGGGGACAGAGTACCGAACCGCAAGCGAGGGCTACCGGAAGGCGACGGCCGCGCTGTTCGACGGCGACCCACCGGAGGGGTGGCGAGCAACCTTCGACCGCTGTACTGCGGCGACGCTTCGCGCCGAGGACGGCGCAATCGAGACCATCGAGACGCTGGCCGACGCCGGAATCGAGCAGGCTATCGTCTCCGATATCGACACTCACGAAGCCCAGAACATGCTCGACTCGTTCGGCATCCGGGAGTGTTTCGCCCACGTCACAACCTCCGAAGCCGTCGGGTACACGAAACCCGACGATCGGATGTTCCGGGACGCCCTCGAGGCGACCCAATCCGACCCCGAACGGACGGTGATGGTCGGGGATCGCCACTCTCACGACGTCGCTGGCGCGTCGGCGCTCGGCATCGCCGCCGCCGGCTACGGCGAGGAGGGCTGGGGCCCGGAAGCCGACCACGAACTCGAATCCCTCCGAGAGCTGCTCGCGGTCGTCGGCGTCGCCGAGTGACGTTCGCCCCGCGTTCCCACGACCCCTACTAAACGCCCCTCGTATCACCGTCCAAATCCTTATAGCGAAACCCGGAGACACCTGTGTTGCAATGGACCTAGGACTCGACGACAAAACCGCCCTCGTGACTGGCGGTGCCGGACGCATCGGAAGCGAAGACTGCCGCGTACTCGCCGAGGAGGGCGCCGAAGTGGTCGTCCTCGACGTGAACATCGAAGCCGCCGAGAACATCGCCGACGAAATCGAGGAGGACTACGACGGCACCGCCCACGCCGTCGAGTGTGACCTCACCGACCGCGCCGATGTCGCCGACACCGTCGCCGCCCTCGAAGAGGAGACCGGCGGCATCGACATCCTCGTCAACAACGCCGGGATGGTCGACGCCCGCGACAAGGTCGAGAACTTCGACGACGACATCTGGGACCGCGACATCGCCGTCAACCTTACCGGCGCCTACAACATCACACAGGCCGTCTACCCCGGCATGAAGGAGCGCGGCTTCGGTCGCATCATCTCGATGTCCTCGATGGCCGGCTGGCAGGGTGGCTTCGGACAGCTCTCGTATTCGGCCACGAAGGCGGCGCTCATCGGCTTCGGCAAGACCCTCGCACTCGAAGGCGCCCAACACGGCGTCACCTCGAACATCATCGCCCCCAGCATCGTCGTCGGCCAACTCGCCGACCTCCCCATCGACCAACTCGAACAGGTCGACGAACACTTCGCACGCATCGCCAAGGCCACGCCGATGCGGAAACTCGGCAAGGAGGAGGACGTCTCGAACCTCGTCGCCTACCTCTCCTCCGAACAATCCAACTACATCACCGGACAGGTCATCGGCGTCACGGGTGGTATCGACCTCTTTAGCTTCTAGAACCCTCTTTTTGCACCTCCTTCGCGCGCCTTCGGCGCGCGGTAGTCGGCTCTCGCTACGGCGACTCGACGGCTGCGCCGTCTCGTCGCCGCGAACCGCGCTCGCTACGCTCGCGCGGACATTTATGTGGGACTACCAAACAGACAAGCATCCGCGAGCGCCGGAGTCTCCGGGTCGTTTTTCCCCAAGTTTTTGCGACCGAGTGGTGCCCGCAGCGTGCCGCAGGCGCGCGAGGACACCCGAGGGAGTAAAAGTGGGGTTTCTAGAACGTGGGTGTCCGCTCCAGTTCGTGGGCGTTCTCCTCGGCGCCTTCGAAGGCGTCGCGGGCGATGACGCGCTGGTGGACCTCGTCGGCCCCGTCGACGATACGGAAGGCGCGGACGCCCTCGTAGAAGTCCGCAAGCGGGAGGTCACGGGAAATGCCGGCGCCGCCACAGCACTGAATCGCGAGGTCGATAGTCTCCTGGGCGACGTTTGCGGTGAATACTTTCGACATCGAGACGGGAACGCGGGCCTGTTCGCCGCGGGCGATTTCCTCGGCAGCGTGGCGGACCATCGTCCGAGCGGCATGGAGTTCCGTCTCCTTGTCGGCGATGTCGTAGCGCAGCGACTGTTTGTCCGACAGCGACGAGCCGAACGCCTCTCGCTCGCTCATATAGGCCTTCGCGATGGTGAGCGCCCGCGTCGCCATTCCGGAGAAGCGCATGCAGTGGGTCAGCCGGGCGGGGCCGAGTCGCTGTTGGGCGATTGCGAAGCCGGTGTTCTCCTGGCCGAGCAGGTTCTCCTCGGGGACACGCACGTCGTTGAACTCGAATTCGGCGTGGCCGTGGCCGTCGAGGTCGGGGCCGAGATGCGGGATGTCGCGGACGAACTCGACGCCGTCGGCGTCGGTGGGCACGAGGATGATGGAGGCGCCCTTGTAGGGGTGGACGTCGGGGTCGGTGACGGCCATCACGAGCAGCACGTCGGCGTGGCTGCCCTGTGTCGTCCACCACTTGTGACCGTTGATGACCCACTCGTCGCCGTCCTTCTCGGCGGTGGTTTTGAGCATCTTGGGGTCCGAGCCGGCGCCGGCCCGCGGCTCGGTCATCCCGAAGGCCGACCGAATGTCGCCGGCGACAAGCGGCTCGAGCCACTCCTCTTTCTGGGCTTCGGTCCCCACCAGTTCGATAGTGTGCATGTTCCCCTCGTCGGGGGCGTCGACGCGCATCGCCGAGGCACCCAGAAGCGAGCGACCCGCTTCCTCGAACAGCGGCAACACGTCGGCGAGGTCGTACCCCATCCCGCCGTGTTCCTCGTCGATTTGGGGGCAGTAGATGTCACGCTCGCGGGCCTCCGCCCGGAGGTCCTCGATGACGTCCTCGCCAACGGGTCCGCCGCCGAGGTGTTCGCGTTCGGTTGGGATGACGACGTCGTCGACGAACTCGCGTGCACGGTCGGCGAGTTCCTTCGCTTCCGGGGAGTCGTGGTACTCCATGCCGGAGCGTTTAGGGCACAACATTGTAAAAGAACCGGCGAACTTCCGACCCGTTGTCGCGACGACGGCGGCAGATATTTGGGGCAGGGTCGCACACAACTCCTTACAATGTTAGCGAATTCGGAGGGTGTCGGCCGGTGACGGACACTAGCTCCGACTACTTCGACCGCATCGTCGACCGGGAGAAACTGCAGGCGTATCTCGAATCGGAACTCGGCCCCGCCGAGACCTTCGAGGTCTCCCACCACCAGGAGGGTCACTCCAACGAGACGCTGTTCGTCACGTGGGGCGAACAGGAACTCGTCATCCGGCGGCCGCCGCCGGGCGACATCGCCGAGAACGCCCACGACGTACTCCGGGAGTACCGCGTCATCGACGCCCTCCAGGACACGGAGGTCCGAGTCCCGACGACCGTCTTCGCCACCGACGACCACTCGATTCTCGGGTGTGACTTCTACGGGATGGAGATGGCCGAAGGCGACGTGCTCCGCGACACCGAACCGGAGCGTTTCGCCAACCCCGAGGCACGGGAGGCTATCGGTCACGAACTCGTCGACCGCCTCGTCGAGATTCACGAGGTGGATTACGAATCGGTCGGCCTCGAACACGGCGACTTCGGCTACCCGCCGGGCTTTACCGAACGGCAGGTCCGCCGGTGGTCCGAGCAGTTGACGTGGGCCTTCGAGGTCACCGCCGAAGAACGGGAAGTCGAGACACTGTACGACGTGATGTCGTGGCTCACCGAGAACGCCCCCGACGACGACGAGTACCCCTCGACGCTCGTCCACGGCGACTACAAACTCGACAACGTGATGTTTGCGCCCTCGGATGACCCCGAAATCGCCGCCATCTTCGACTGGGAGATGTCGACGCTCGGTGACCCATTCACCGACCTCGGGTGGATGCTCTCGTACTGGCGCGAGGAGAAGGACCCCGAACCCCCGACGCCGACGCTGGCCTCGACGTTCATGACCAACGAGGGCTACCCCACCCGCCGTGAACTCGTCGAGCGCTACGAGCGGAAGACCGGCTTCGAGTTCGACAACTGGAAGTTCTACTGGGTGCTCGCCGTCTACAAACTCGCCGGCCTCGGAGAGATGTTCTTCCGGCGGTATCTGGAGGGCAACTCCGACGACCCGATGTACCCGAAGATGCGCGAGGGCGTCCCTGCCCTCGCCGAGCAGGCCCAGATGATAATCGACGGCGAGATGGAACTGTAGAAGCCTAACCCTCCCTGTCACCGCATCCCGAACACCTATCGTCTCGGCCGAACAGTCCTCCCCATGCAAGCCGCCGTGTTCACCGCCTTTGGCGACGGTGACGAAGTCGAAATACAACAGCGACCGGACCCGGACCCGGCCGCCGACGAAGCCGTCGTCGACATTCGTGCCTGCTCCATCAACCGTCACGACCTCTGGATTCTGCAGGGCGATTCGGCGATGGTGCCGGAGGGTGCGCTGCCGTTCGTCTCCGGCCTCGACGCCGCGGGCGTCGTCAGCGAGGTCGGCGACGACGTACACGGACTTGAGGCGGGCGACCGAGTCCTGTTGTGTCCGAACCAGACCTGTGGGGAGTGTGAGTTCTGCCGGGAGGGTCCCGAGACGCTGTGCGAGCAGTTCATGCTGTTTCACGGCGCCCTCGCCGAACAGGCCGCCGTCGACGCCAGCCGCCTGATTCAGCTCCCCGAATCGGTGGGGCTCCGCGAGGCCGCGGCGCTGCCGACCGCCTATCTCACGGCGTGGCACATGCTGCAGGAGGCCGACGTGGGACCGACCGACCTCGTGTTCGTCCCCGGTGCGACCGGTGGCGTCGGCGTCGCGGCCGTCCAACTCACCGACGTGCTCGGCGGCGAGGCAATCGGCACCTCGACCTCCGAGCGCAAACTCGAACGCTTGCGTGACCTCGGCTGTGAACACACGATTCACTCGGCGGACCCCGAGGAACTCACCCGGGAGGTCCGTTCGCTCGGCCCCGTCGACGCCGTAGTCAATCACCTCTCAGGGGAGTACACGCAGGTCGGTCTCGAAGCCCTCCGCCGCGGTGGGACGATGGTCATCTGCGGTCGAACCGCCGGCTCCTCGCAGTTCAAGCCCGCCCCGTTCTTCCTCAACCACCACCGCATCGTCGGCTCGACGATGGGCACCCAACCCGAGTTGGAGACGCTCGTCGAACTGCTCGCCGACGGCGCCTTCGAACCGCCGGTCGGCGACACCTACGCGCTCTCGGAGACCGGCGACGCATTCGACGACATGCTCGAACGGGACGCCTTCGGAAAACTGGTCGTCGAGCCGTAGGACTCCCTCGCCGAACCGCCGAGTTATTTGACGCCCCCGCTCCTCGTCCGGGATATGGCAGCACCGGCCGTCGCCTGGTACGTCGTACTCGCGGTCGGTATCCTCGTCTCGCTTTCGACGCTCGTCGCGCTCGCCCGTCCCGGCGGACGCTGGGGACGACTCGCCCGGAAACGGCTCGTGTTGGGCGTCCCGTGGGGGACGCTTCTCGTCGTCGCGGTCGTCGGGGCGTTCTATCTGTTCGTTCAGGACGGACTCGGGAACCCCACCAACCCCGTCACTATCCCGTTTCGCGCGTGGGGGTACTTCTATCCGACCGGGATGCTCACGGCGGGCTTTGCCCACTCGGGGCTTGGTCACGTCACCGGGAACCTCCTCGGAACGCTCGTTTTCGGGACGCTCGCGGAGTACGCCTGGAGTCACTTCCCCCGCGAGCGCGGACGCTCGTCGTTTTCGTCGCTCCGAACGAACCCCTTCGCCCGCATCCTCGCGTGGGCCGGCGGCGTGTTCGCGGTGACCGTCCTCACCTCGCTGTTCGCCCTCGGACCGGTCATCGGGTTCTCCGGCGTCGTCTTCGCCTTCGTCGGGTTCGCGCTGATTCGGTACCCACTGTCGACGCTCGTGGCGGTGCTCGTCAGCGGCGTCGTCAGCCTCGTGTTCAACGCCTTGCGGTCACCCACACTCCAACAGACAGCAGCCGAATCGTTCTCCCGTCCGTGGTGGGCCAACGTCGCCATTCAGGGCCACGCACTGGGGCTGTTCGTCGGCGTCACGCTGGCTATTGCGGTGTGCTATCGCCGGAACGTTCGACCGAACCCGACGCATCTGTGGCTCGCCGCGCTCGTCTTCGCCGTCGACCGAGGGTTGTGGGCCGTCTACATCATCGAGGGCTCGGAGACGTTCCGGCTGTTCCGCGCACTCGGGACGTCGCTCGTTTTCCTGTTGGCGGCGCTTCTCGCCAGCGGTGCCGCGGCCTCGACGCGAGACCTGATAGCCAGCATCGACCTCTCGCGGCGCGAAGCTGCGTACGGTCTCGTCCTCGCGTCGCTGTTCGCCCTCGCCCTCGTCGCCGTCCCGCTGAACCTCTTCGCCGTCGACGACGCCAGCGCCGGTATCGACGACGCCGAACCGACCGAAGTCGGCGACTATACGGTCTTTTACGCCGAAGATGTCGAAAACCAGTTCATACCTGCAGTCCCGCTCCCGGGTGGAAATTCGACTAACCGAATCAACGCCAGCGGCGTCATCGTCGTCTCCGAGGAGCGGAACATCTGGTGGGAGGAGGTCTCGAAGAGCCGACTCGCTTCTCGCGGGACGGCGACGGTTCGACTCGGCGGCCTCACGTGGAACGAAGACGTTCGCGCAAACCGGACGACGTGGCGGCTCGCAGGCGGCAACCAGACGTACAACGTCCGTCTCGGCCCTGCCGCGGCCGACGAACGGGCGGTCGTCTATCGGGCTGACCGAGCCACCGCCGACGCTCGCATCGACGGCCGGAACGTCTCCATCCAGCCAGTAGAGTCACGCTTCGATGTCGTCGTTTCACGGAATAACGACACGCTCGGCCGGGCTGCCGTCCCCGCAAACGGAACGGACACGACTGTCGGCGGCCTCACCGTCGAACGCGACGAACGTGACCTCTTCGTCGAACGCGGCGAGACGCGCGTCCGTATCGCCCAGCGCTCGAGGTGACTTGCCTCACTGCCCCCACTCGATACGGAACACTTCGGTGTCGATACTTCGGGTCGACTCCTCGTGGTGGTCGAACTGCCGCGGAAGGTCGAACTCCGCGGCGAAGGCGTGGGTCACCTCGCCAGCGTTGTCGTCGGCGAAGGATTCGACGAAGGACTCGCTGCCGGCGTTGTGGACGGAGTAGGAGACGGCGGCGATGTCGACGGCCGTCTCGAGGAACGCCCGGTCGGCGCCCTCGTTGCCGGTCTGGGCGCCGAACGGCGGGTTCATCAGCACGGTCACACCGTCGTCGGGACACAATGGCGCCTCGGTGGCGTCGGCGCGAAGCCACGACACGTCGGCCGTCGCGCCGACGCGGCGCTCGTTGTCCAGCGCGGTCGATAGCGGCGCAGGGTCGATATCGACGCCGACGACCCGCTTCGGCCCCCGAAGCGCCGCCCCGAGCGCCAACATCCCCGTCCCACAGCCGAGGTCGACGACCGTCTCGCCCTCGATGTCTCCCTGCAGGTCGGCGACGTGGACGATGTGGGCCGCCAAATCCGGCGGCGTGTGGTACTGCTCCAGCGGCGCCCGCGGGTCCTCGAAGCCGGCGACGACCGCCAGTTCCTGTGCTAGCCGCCGTCGTGTCGCCCCGGGAGTCCCGTCGGTCATCGAGATTCAATACTTGCCAGATATTCTTATAGGTTGGTGTATGTTTGGAGGTAATCTCGGGACCGCACCCGAACCGCCCATCGCTCACCCTTCGAGCGTGTCGAGGGTAGCCCCGCTTCTGGCCACCCCCTGCCGGGCACACTCCGCCGCGGAGACGTACAGGAGGTGGGCGAACGCGGTTTCCTCCGTTATCGCCACCTCCCGTTCGGCGTGTCGGTCACCGTTGCGGAGCAGTCCGTGGGCCCGTCCAGCGAGTTGGCGCTGGAGGGCCGTCCCTTCTGCGACAGTGGTCACCGCCTCGGCGGCACGACGCTTCTCGGTAGGAATCGTTTCAGCCGGAAAATCGTCGGCTTCGAGGCGGGCCAGCGTCCGGTCGACGGCGGTGTCGACGGCTTCGAACAGCACCAGCCACTCGGTCGCATCGACGAGTGCCAGCACTCGGAGGCCGTCCTCGCGGTAGTCATCGAGGTCCGTCGCCCACCGACGGCCCTGGCGACTGACCGACTGTCGGACGCTCCGAAACCGCGTCTCGCCGGGCCGTCCGGAGCCTCCCGGCTGTTCCGGCGCTTCGGTACCGTGCTCCTCGACGATGGACCTGATGTCGGGTTCCAGTCCGGTGAGGGCGTCGTCGATTCGGTCGCGAATAGAGGGCGCGCTCTCGTCGGTCGCCGTCGCGTGGAACTGTTCGACGTCATCGCGCTGCCGACGGAGGTATTCGAGGTGCAGTCGCAGTTCGCCGATTCGACTCGGTTGAACCGCTTCGTCGTCCGCCTCCTCCGTCTCGGCCCGGGTCGGGAACGGCCGTTCTGTCAGGTTATCTAGCTTCGATTCGGCGGCGTACAGCGTCGGCAGGTACCGCTCGACCGGTGTGGCGACGCAGTAGTCGAACTGACCGGGGAGTGCGTCGATGGCGTCGCGTTCGGCTTCCAGTTCCGACCGCAGTGACTCTGCATCGGCCGCTCCGGTCTCCGCCTGCAGAACGCCGAGCAGCCGGCTGAGTTCCCGGAGTGTGTTCGAGGCGACTCTGAGCGCCTGCTCAGTTCGTCCCAAATCACGAACATCTTCGAGTCGTTTTTCGGTGCTGTCGAGTATCGATTTTGGCGTCCCGTATCGGACGCCATCGTAATTTTCGGGCTCGATATCGCTGTCTGCGAGCACCGATTCCACCGCCGAACGCACCGATTCGATGTGATCGATGGCCGCTTGGTGGTGGGATTCGCTGACGATGACGGCCTTCGGAACCGACGGAACGTCGATGTTGGCGGCTTCCTGCAGCAGTTCCTCGTCAGTCTGAGGAACGTCGACCGGCGTGACGGTCCCTTGTCGAGAGGGACTCGACTGTTCGTTACAGCCGGCCAAGACCGCGAGCGCCCCGGCCGTTCCGGCTAGGAAACGGCGGCGAGTGGAGGGAGCAGGCATCGTTCGAGGTTTTCTATCCGGCGGTAAACCTCTTCGGGTCAGCGATTGGGGTCGTCTTCGTCTTCCACTCCCCAGCTCGGCTCGTCGCTGGTGTCGGTCTCCTCGCGGGTGTCCCACTGACTTTCGTCGGCACGTTTATCGCTTCCCCACGCCGAGTCGTCCGTCTCGTCGCTACTCCATCCCGAGTCGTCGTCGGCGTCGCTGCCCCACTCGTCGTTACTGCCTCCCCACGCCTCGTCGACTTCCTTCTGTCTCTCACTGCCGCGGTCGTTACCGGCCGTGTCGATACCGCCGCGGCCGTCCGGCGGTGATGTCGAACCACGCGAACTCGTGGAACCGCCGCCGCTGTCGTCGTCCTTGTAGTCGAAGTACGCGGCGCCGACGCCCATACTGGAGAGGACGAACCCGAGGAGGCCACCGAGAATCGGGACTCCGCCGGCGACGGCCGCGACGACCAACGCGACGAGGAGGACGACGGCCCACTCGTCGCTCACCGACCGGCCGACCGCGAGGTAGCCCAACTGACCGACGATGGCGAGGACGATGGCCATCGGAATCACGGCGAGAATGCCGATGATGGTGATGGCGAGCAGGAACATCACGACGACGGCCGCAATCGAGATGCCGAGGCCGTAGAGAAACGTTTCGAGGGGTTCGTTTTCGATTCGGTCGGTCGTCCGCTCGGTGTACTCCGGGGCCAACAGTATCAGTCCGCCGCCCAGAATCAGGGTACCAACGACGGCGCCGACGACGTTCGTGAAGAACGACAACGCCAACTCGGCGCCGGAATCGACTCCCGGCTGGGTCTGTGCGGCGACTGGTACGGCGACAGCGAGCGCTGTGAGTGCGACGATACTCCCGACTATCGACAGTCGTCGTCGGGCTGGAGGGCCTGACATAGTGGGGCTGTTACTGCCGACCGACGTTACTCTTACTGTTCGAACCGCCGAGAATAACGGCGGGCGGGGAGTTCGGCCGCTACCACGTCCCGTGGAACGTGTCGAATTCCAGGCTGTCGAGGGGTTCCTCGCCGATGGCGATTTTGTACTCGCCGGGCGTCAACATCGGCTGTTTGAACTGCGGGCCGTCGTCGGTCGTGATGCGGGGACAGCCGGTGTTGACGTAGGCGTCGAAGCCGAAGTTCGTCAGGCGGTCCGGCGTCACCTCGTCCATCGTGATGAGGTAGGCGTTGTCGTTTTCGGCGACGATTTCCTCGGCGGTCTCCCAGCGCCCCTGTCCGATTTTGGTACAGAAGATGACGCCCCACTCTTCGGCGTCCATCGCCTTGTGGACCGAGGCGTACCGCTGTTTCATGAACTGCTCGGTGTCCGCGATGGTGACGACGTTGTTGACCGGGTCGGCGATGACGACGTTCTTGTCGGGATGTTCCATCGCCAGGCCGAGTGGGTGGAACTTCCCGCCGCCGACGTACAGTATCTGGTCGGCGTCGACGTCCGCGGAGGCGTAGTTACAGCCCAACACCTGGCCCTCGTGGGTGAGTCGCTCGTCGCCGCGACGGGTCTCGACGACGTAGCCGCGCTCCTCCAGCCACGTCCGCATCTCGTCGAACTTGTTCATGTGCTGGGCGGTCGTCACCAATCCGACGTTCTCGTCGTCAGCGGGGTCGGTCAACTCCTCGAGGGACTCCTCCATGATGGGCAACACGTCGACGTTCGAGAACAGCGGCACGTAGAGGATTTTCTCCGATTCCTTCATCGGCGAGTGGCCGAAGTGAACGAACACGTCCGTCCGGCGCATCATGTAGGTGTCGAGGTCGCAGGCACCGTAACAGGGCTTCCCGGAGGTCATCACGTTGACCTCGTCGGGAAGCAGGTCCCGAAGGTCGTCGACCACGCGGGGGGCGCGTCGCTTGAGTCCCTCCGGGAACTGCAGGCCGACCGTCGTGGCGTCACGTTCCTCGACCGCCTCGACGATGCGGTCCAACTCGTAGTCCCACGTCCGGTCGTGTTTCAGCGACATCCCCGTATTCCGGAGGTCTCCCTCCGTGTACTCGGATTCCGATTCCTGACTCATTACTCGCCGTTGGATGTCGTCGCGTAAAACGTGCGTGCTTCCAAACGCCTTCGTCGCGGCCCGGAGGCGGCCCGTTCCTCATCCGGCACGCCTATACGTCGCCGGTCCGAAAACCGGACAATGAGCGTCGAGACCACCCCCGAGGGCGACGTGACCCAACACGACGTGACCGAACTCGCCGAGTCGCTCGGCGAGGCTATCACTGAACTCCCCGCGTATCAGGAGTTCGTCGAGGCGAAAGTCGCCGTCGAGAATGACGAGGAACTCCAAGAAGAAATTCGAGAATTCGAGCGCATCCGCGAGGAGTTCATGATGGCGCGTCAGACCGGCGACGCGACGAACGACGACCTCCGAGAGCTCCAGAGCGCCCAGCAGGAACTCCACGAGAAGCCGAAGATGGCGAAGTACCTGCAGACCCAATCCGAAATCGAACTGACGCTGCAGGAGCTCAACGTCACCATCTCCGAACCGCTGGAAGTCGACTTCGGCGAGAAGGCCGGCGGCTGCTGTCAGGACTGACTGCGACGGCGATTCTGCGGTTTTTTCACCCGCCGAGCCACGCCACTCGGTTTCGAACACCTGCTTGTAGTCCGGCGTCCCTCTACGCGACGGTTTCCTATCGCGGAATCCAGTTTATTCACTGGTCGAGGACCGACCGACTTTTTGTCCACTCCCCGCGCAGTTGCGAGTATGACCGTCCACTCCGACTGGGGCGATTGGCTGCCCACCGCCGTCGCCGATGCCGAACCCGACGGCCTCCAACTGTGGTATCTGGGCTGTAACGGCTTCGTGCTGAAGGCCGACGACGGAACGACCGTGTTCATCGACCCGTATCTGGGATTGGGCGACCCACCGCGGACGGTTCGGATGATTCCGGTGCCCTTCGACCCGACAGATGTCGTCGAGGCCGACGCGGTGTTGGCGACGCACGAACACACCGACCACGTCCACGGCCCCTCGCAGGCACCGATACTCGAAAATACCGACGCGACGTTCTACGGCCCGTCGGCGTCCGTCGAGACGGCCCGCGAGTGGACGACCGACTACGGCCTCACCGACGACGACTTCGCCGAAATCGAGGAGGGCGACACCATCGAAGTCGGGTCGCTGGAGATCGCGGTCGAACCGGCTCACGACCCCGACGCCGACCACCCGGTGTCGTACGTCATCCGACACGAGGCGGGGACGTTCTTCCACGGTGGCGACGCCCGCCCGAGCGAAGCCTTCGAGTCGGTCGGCGAGCGTTACGACATCGACCTCGGGGTGCTCGCCTTCGGCTCCGCCGGCATGATTCCCGACAAACAGACCCGCGAGCCGAAGTACACGAAGTGGTACTCCGACGAGAACATGGCCGCCGAGGCGGCGGCGCAACTCCAACTCGACCGCCTGCTGCCGACCCACTGGGACATGTGGAAGGGACTGACCGCCGACCCCGAGGCACTCCGGCACCACGTCCGCTCGTTCGCGCTCCCGCGGACGCTCGAGGTGCTGGAAATCGGTGACGACACCACGCTTTGAGGCTGTGGCCGGCGATATATTCGAGTTCACGAATAAGTTTATTGAGGGCAAGGTACAGTAGGAGATATGAGCAACGCCGAACCAGAAGAACGCGTCACGGCGTCGAGCGACGGCGTCACGGTCGAGAAATCCTTCGAGCCGGACGATTTCCCAGTTCCGGCTATCGCTTTCGTCATTCGCTCGGAGCGAGAGGAGACCGTCGCCGTTCGGATGGTCGACTCCGTTCCCGAACACGTCACGCCGGAGGACATCGGCTTCCACCCCAAATACGGGGCCGAGTTCTGGGGCGTCGACGGCGACGCAATCGTCTTCGAGCGGGAGTTCGAACCGGGCGAGGAGTACACCACGGTGTACGGCCTCCGTGGCGGTGACTCCGACGACGTAGAGAAGTACATGACCGACCCGGTGTTGGAGACGGTCCATCCGCCTTTAGAGGAAAGCGAGGACTCCGAAGACGTGGTCCGCGACGTCATCGAGGGCGATGCGGAACCCGAAGACGAGGGAGAGTCCGAAGACGAAGCGGTTCCCGAGACAGACGACGAAGCCCACGACGACATCGAGAGCGCCATTCGCGAGGCTGACACCGATGGAGTCGCCACCGACACCGAACCCGAGGAATCGGCGGAATCGGACGAGGTTGAATCCGAACCGAGCCACGACGACGGCACCGCCGCGGCCGTCGCCGGGGGGAGCCTCGCCGCCGCACTCGCCACCGAGATTCGGGACGGCGAGGTCGACGACGAGGACCTCGAGGAACTCCGTGACGCACTCGGTGTCGAGGCCGACACCGGTGGGGCGGCGGCCTCGAGCGGTGCCGTCGACGCCAGAATCGAACGCCTCCAGTCCGAGGTCGCCGACCTGCAGGCGTACACCGACGCGTTGGAGTCGTTCCTCGACGAGAACGGCGACGCACAGACACTCATCGAGGAGTTCCGGACGGAACTGGACGAGACTGGAGGGCGAGTCGACGACATCGAAGACCGCGTCGACTCGACGCTCCAAGATGTCGAAGCGCGGGTCGAGGAAGCCACCGACGAGATCGAGGAGACCATCGAGGAGCGGGTCACCGACCACGTCGAAGAACTCCGCTCCGACATCGAAGCGCTCGAAGCGCAGGTCGAAGAGGGCGTCGACGACGAGCGTCTCGAGGCCATCGAGGAGGACATCTCCGATATCGAGGACGAACTCTCCGATGTCTCGGAGATGCGCGAGCGACTGACCGCGGCGTTCGGCACGCCCAGCGACGACGAGTAGCGCGCTTTCGGTTCCGTTTTATCGGTCGAGTTCCTCACGCCGACAATGACGACTATCCGTGTTGCCGTCCCGCGGAAGGGACGCCCCCTCGAGGCCGTCCTCGAACGGGTCGCTCGCTTCGCGGGCGTCGAAGACGTCGCCGACGAAATCGCTTCGACGCTTCGCTACGAGAAGGCGGTCACGAAGGGAGACCAGACCGTCGAGGCCGGCGTGTACGACCGTCTCAAATCCTACAGCGACACCGACCGCTACGCCCCCGAGTACACGCTGTTCCGCGATGGCCGCCCCGGGATGCCACGACGGGTCGTCTTCGACAGCCTGATGGTCGATTTGGGCGATGACGACCTCCAGTTGGTCGGCCGCGAGGAGCCGTTTCGCGCCCTCAGGAAACACGAGTTCGCACTCGGATTCGACAGTGCGGACCTCGTCTTAGAGGAGGTCGTCCAACTCACTCCCGAACCCCTCTCGACGCTTTCGGAACTCAACGACCGCATCGACCCTCACGACACCGACGTTCGCGTCGTCGGTGGCCTCGGCGATACGGTGTATCATACCCTGTTGTCGTCGCCCGACATCGCAGAGACCGCGACGCGTGAGTTTGTCGAGTCCTACGAGGGACCGCTGTGTATCTCCCCGCGGTACGAGCGACTGGTCGAGGCCGTGTTGGGCACGCGGGCGATGGAGGGCATCGAGTTCCGGTATCCGGGCGACCGCGAGGAGGAGGCCGCCATCTCCTCTGTCGGTCTCGGCGTCTACCTCACCGTCACGGGGTCGACCGCTCGCGACCACGGGCTTCGGGTTGGACAGGAACTGTTCCCGAGCGAGACCGTCCTGCTTCGGAATCCGGCGGAGACTGTCGAAGCAAGTGAAGCCGTCGCGAAACAGCTCGTCGGCGGTGCCGAAACGGTCGTTTAGGGCCGTTATCGGGTTCGTCCCCAGTGTCTTGGTGCGATTTCCCGGAGGACGTACCCCTCGATTTTGCGGAGGTGTTCGCCGACCGTTGTGGCCGTACAGTCGAGTTCGCCAGCGATGTCGCTGTAGGTCGCTCGACGGGGGTTGTCGTAATACCCCATCTCTAGGGCCGTCAGCAGCGTCTCCCGCTGGCGGTCGGTGAGGTCGGTGAACAGCCGCTCGGTGCCGGGGCGGTACTCGCCGGTCTTCTCGACGGTCACCTGTGCGCCCTCGGGGGCGGCACCGAACGCCGACTGGAGGGACTCGGCGGTGCCGATGAGTCGGACCTGTAGTTCGTCGTCGTCGCTGAACTCGATGGGTGTGTCGACGACGACGCTGTGTTCGTTGGCGACGGTGAGCAGGTCGTAGGCCACGTCGCTCGGGTCGTGGTGGGTGTAGACCAGGGTGTCGTCCCCGAGATGTGCGGTTTCGGCGGGGTGGTCGTGTTCGGCGTGTAAGGCGTCGACGCGCTGTTTGGGGCCGTATATCTCGTAGAGGACGACCATCGTGTCGTCCGACAGGAGGTTGATGTGATGTATCGGCCCGTGACACAGTTCGGGGTCCGCGGCGACCAGTTCGTCGAACTCGTGGAACCACCTGTCTCCGGGCCGAATCTTCAGTTCGACGTACTCCATATGGGTTTGTTTCAGTACAGTAACCTCTCCGTGAAGTGCCTGCCTCCGGATATTCCCCATCTTTTATGTCGAACGTCACTCGGTCCCTTTCGCCGCTGTCGGAACGGTTAGGAGCGACGGCGACGGACCCGAGCCTGTGGAGGAAACCGTCGCCTGGCTTCGGGAGCGCCCGTACTACGAGGGACAGATATGCACCCACGAGACGCTCGATCTCTCCGAGGCAGTATTCGCGGATATCGACCTTCCGACGCGTCTCCGAGAGGCACTCGAAACCCGCGGTATCGACCGCCTCTACGGCCACCAGGCGAGGGCAATCGAGGCGGTCCGAGACGGCGACGACGTCGTCCTCGCGACGGAGACGGCGAGCGGTAAGAGCCTCGCCTACACCGTTCCGGCCTTCGAGCGGGCGATGGACGACCGCGCGACGACGCTGTACCTCGCCCCGCAGGTCGCACTCATCAACGACCAGACCGAGTCGCTGTCGGCGCTGGCCGACGACCTCGGCTTCGCCAGTGGCGTCACCGTCGAACAGTACACGGGCCGGCAATCCCGGAGTGAGAAGGCCGCGATTCGGGAGCGCCAGCCGACCGTGCTGTGCTGTACGCCGGATATGCTGCACTACGGGCTTCTCCCGCACGCCCGCCGGCTGTGGAAGTGGTTCTTCGAGCGGCTCGAAACCGTCGTCGTCGACGAAGTCCACGAGTATCGCGGCGTGTTCGGCAGTCACGTCTCCCTGGTGTTCCGACGGCTCGCTCGCCTGTGTTCGGAGTTCGGTTCGGACCCGGAGTTCGTCTGCTGTTCGGCGACCATCGGCAACCCAATCGAGCACGCGGCGACGGTGACCGGACGGGACCCCGACGGCATCCGACTGGTCGACAGCGACGACAGCGAGTCGGGGTCGACCCACTGGCTGTTGTGGAACCCCCCGGAGTACGGCGACGGCGAGTCGTGGGGGAGCGGCCGGCGCAAGTCGAGTCACACCGAGGCTGAACGGCTGTTCTGTGATTTGGTCTCGGAGGGCCATCAGACGCTGGTGTTCACCGGCTCCAGACAGACCGCCGAACGCTACGCCACCGAAAGCGCGGGCACGCTTCGCGACCGCGGGGCGTACGACCTCGCCGACGGTGTGGCGGCGTATCAGGCCGCGCTGTCGGACGACCGCCGACGCGAGATAGAGCGTGGACTCGACTCTGGGGCGATACGCGGCGTCTGGAGTACGAACGCCCTCGAGTTGGGCGTCGATATCGGCGGTCTCGACGCCGTCATCCTCGACGGTTATCCGGGGACGCGGATGGCGGCGTTCCAGCAGGGCGGCCGTGCCGGACGTGGGGCCGACCCCTCCCTCGTCGCCTTGGTGGCCGGCGAGGACCAACTCGACCAGTACCTGATGTCCAATCCCAAGTCCTTCTTCGAGGGGGACCCGGAGAAAGCAGTCACCAACCCCGAAAACGACCGAATCATGCCCGCCCACGTCAGGTCTGCGGCCGACGAGTCGTGGCTCCGGCCCGACGACGACCGGTACTTCGGGTCGCGGTTTCCCGAAGTGGTCGCCGACCTCACCGACGATGGGTTGCTCTCGCGCCGCGAGACGAGCGAGGGCGTCCGGTGGCTGAACGACGGCTCCAGCCCCCAGTACGACACCAGCCTCCGGGCTATAGACGACCGGCAGGTCCAACTGCGCGGCCCCGACGGCGAGACGTTGGCCGAGTTGGCCTTCGACGACGCGCTGCGGGACGCTCATCCCGGAGCCATCTACCACCACCAGGGACGAAGTTACGAGGTGACCGACCTGGATTTGCGGGCGAACGTGGCGCAACTCCAGCCGACGTGGGCGGATTACTTCACCCGCGTACTCCACGAGAAGGCCATCACGGTCGAGGAGGACCTCCAAGAGCGGACGCTTCCGGCACGCGATGACGTGACCGTCCGGTTCGCCGAGGTGGAGATGCGCAAGCAGATAACCGGGTTCCAGCGCTTCGACGCTTCGAGTGGCGAACCGATGGGGAGTGAGGAACTCGACCTCCCGGAGACGAGTCTTCGAACCCGGGCGCTGTACTTCGCGGTGCCGCCGGACCTCGAGATGGCACTCGTTGAGGGTGGTGACCTCCCGGGCGGCATCCACGCTGCCGAACACGCGATGATATCGATGTTCCCGACGGCGGTGCTGTGTGACCGTCGGGACGTGGGCGGGCTGTCGACGCCGCTGCATCCACGGACCGACGCGCCGACGATATTCGTCTACGACGGCTATCCCGGTGGGGTCGCTCTGGCGAAGACCGGCTACGGGGACATCGACGGCCTGTTGGAGACGACACAGGAGATGCTCGCCGGTTGTCCCTGTGAGGGCGGCTGTCCGAGTTGTGTCCAGTCACCCCATTGTGGCAACGCCAACGACCCACTCGACAAACGACTCGCGAAGCGGCTGCTCGATGGGCTACTCGATTAGGGTGACGGGTCGGCGTCGATGCCGAGAACGGTCGTCGCGGCCTCACGAACGGGTTCGACCGACTCCGACGGCGTGTAGACGCCGAGTCGCCACAGTTCGCGGGCGCAGGCGTCCAATCCCGAAACGAGCGCCGACCGCTCTTCGAGGGGCGTCGGCCGACCGTCGACGAGGATTCGAGCTCTCGATTCGGGTGAACTCGGCACCGCCGGGCTGTCGACGATGACGGCGCCGGAATCGACGCCCGCAGCGGCCGCGATGTCGGCTTCGAGGTCCCGGGTGTCGTCGTAGTCCAATGCCCCGAACTGTTCGGGGGCAGCGTCTCGACGGACCCAGACGGCGCGTTTGTACAGTTGCCGCTGGCGAATGCGGGTCGACAGTTCCGCCGTCGGGTCGTGGTCGCCCATCGTCGCCAGCAGTTCCGCGTCCGTCAGGCGGGCGAACCGTTTCGGCGAGACGACGCCGTCGGTCAGGAGTTGCTCGCTGCCCCGGTCGAGCATCGTCCCGGCGATTCGGGAGACGTGGTGTCGGTACACCGTCGCGTTCATCAGCGTCCGTGCGATGAGGGTGCTTTCGGCGGTGGCGATGTCGCTGCCGTCCAACACGAGTTCCCCGTCGACGACCCGGAGAGAGCGAACGAGTCTGTCGTGGTCGATAGTGCCGTAGGGAACGCCGGTGTGGTGGGCGTCGCGGACGAGATAATCCATGCGGTCGACGTCGAGCGGCCCCGAGACGAGGTCACCCAGCGGCCCGCCGCCGTCGACGGTTTCGGCGACCGACTTTGGGTCGAGTCCACGGGATTCGATGGCATCGCCCAATTCGGTGTCGGAGAGCAACCACTCGATTTCGTCGTGGTGGCGGCCAAGGTGGCGTTCGATGGCGGCCTCGGTCTGGTGGCCGAAGGGGCCGTGGCCGGCGTCGTGGACGAGGGCGGCGATTCGCAGCCGCCGAGCGAGGTCGTCCTCCACGTCGAGTTTCTCGACGGCTTTCGAGGCGAGGTGATAGACGCCGAGGGAGTGTTCGAAGCGGGTGTGGTTGGCGGAGGGATAGACCAACTGGACGGTGCTCAACTGCCTGACGTACCGAAGTCGCTGCATCGGTTCGGTGTCCAGAATCGCCTCCGCGTCGGGGCTGAGTTCGATGTAGCCGTGAACGCTGTCCTTGATTGCCGTCATCGGCTTCCCCCGGTGATTGTGGGTCGGCAGTTCACAGGAGCGCCTCCTCGAGTGCGGCTTCCATCTCGGCTACGCTTCCCGAGTTGTCGATTTCGACGTGCTCACGTTCGAGGCTATCGAAGCGCTCCTTCTGCTGGAGATACGTCTCGAAGGTGGCGTCGCTGACGGTGTCGTTCCGTGCTTCCATGCGGCGCTTGACGACGTTGTCCCGGCAGGTCACGCGGACGAACGTACAGTCGGCGTCCGTCCGCTCGGCGAGGTCGGCGGCTGCCGCTCGGTACCGCTCGGAACTGAAGGTGGCGTCGAGGACGACGCTTCCCCCGGCTTCCAACTCCGACTGAGCGCGGTCGAGCAACGCCTCGTAGGTACGTTCGGTTTCGGCGTCGTCGTAGGTCGGGTCGTCGAACAGTTCCTTTCGAACCTCGTCGCTCCGGTAGCGCTCGGCGGAGCACGCCTCGGCGACGTACTTCGAGGCGGTCGACTTGCCGACCCCCGACAGTCCGCAGAAGACGATAAGTCTCGGGCGGTCCATACCGCCGAATCCGGCGTTCAGCTACTAAACCGCCGGGGTTTGGGGGCGTTACGTGTGTCGCAACCTCTGTCAATTTGATATAGCAATATGTGATTTATGAGGTCGCTGCCGAACAAGATTGTGTCGTTCATATCGGCCAAAATACGCGGTCGGCGGCGAAAAGACGGGCTACAGGAGGTCGTAGACGTTGGCTTCGTACACCTCTCGGACGCGGTCGCCCCAGTTGTGGGTGTAAGTGTCGATGATGTCCGTGGCTACGTCCCCGCGGAGGTACTTCACGACGCCTCTGTCGCCCGTTCTATCGCGGAGATGCGTGGTGAAGAAGTGCCGAAAGTAGTGTGGCGTGACGTTCTCCGAGGCGTCGCCACCTTCTCGGTACCAGCCCCGTCTTCCGGCCTGCTCGGCGACGATGGCCCGGACCATCGACGGCGTCGCCCGCTTGCCCCACTCGCTCGTCGAACAAAAGAGCGGCTCCGCCGTGGATTGTGTGTCCGGCCGAATCGCCAGCCACGCCTTCAGGAGGCGCTTTAGCTCCCCGTCGACCGGAATGACGGTGTCTCGCTTCCGTTTGTTCGATGCCGTTCGCTTCTCACCGTTGTATGTCGCTCCCTTCGCGGGGTCGCTTGCGACGTACAGAGAGTCCGGGCGGCCGTCTAACGCGCCGCGGTGGTCGATTCGATAGGCCGCCTGCACCTCCGAATCGTCGAGGTGTATGTCACGTAAATCGAGGTTACAGCACTCTCCTACGCGGATTCCGGTCTTCAGAAGCGTGCCAACGAGTGCGCGCTCGTAGGGGTGGCGGATGTCCGCGAAGAACGACCGCATCTGGGGGATGGAGATCTCTCGGCGGGCAGGATCGGTATCGATTGACTCGTCCATCTCCTCGGTGACCAGCGCCATCGGGTTTGAATCGAAAGCTCCGACCTGCGTCATGTAGGCGTAAAACCGGTGGACGTAGGAGGCGTACGACGCCACGGTGCTGTCGGCGTGTTCGCCCCGAAGCGAGTGGACCCACGCCATACACTCCCGTTGTGTCGCCGTCGGAAGGGTCGTCCCCCGCTCACTGACGACGAACGACTCGAAATCCCGCAAGACGCGTTCGTAGGCCGCCTTCGTCCGGTCGGTCCGGCCGTGGAAGGTCATGTCCTGGAGGAAGTACGCGACGGGGTCGTCGGGTGTCGTCGTTCCGCTACGGTCGTCAACGCCCATCGTCCACCACCGTGTACCCGCCGTGGCGGCCACTGTATCGAATTCGGTCCTCTGACTGGAGTTCGTCGAGTGTCTCTTCGAGTCGCTCCTCGATGTCGTCGGTGACGCCGGCGAGCAACAGCTCCCAATCCGCGAACGCTTCGTCGCGAAGCACCTCGAGAACGCGGTCTTTCAAGCCCTCTCCCCCAGGGGTAGCGTCCGGAGAACGGGCTTCGACGGAGTTACTCGAGTTGGTATTTAAAGAATCTCCTTCAGTATTTAAATCGAAGCTTCGCCGACCGGCCTGAATCATCGTTCGAACGTACTCGGCCTGACTCATGTCGAGTTCGTCGGCTTCCTCGCGCCACCGCTCCCGTTGGGTCGACGACACGTAGGTCTGCACCGAGACGCGTTCGCCTTCGCTGCTCATAGCGGGGCCACGAACCCCTTCCACATCAAAGTACGTCAGACACACCGATAAGGGCCTTTATCAACGAATATGCGCCCTTAATCGGTGGCATCATCGCTGATTATCGTCGAATCTGGGTTGAATTTTCCCAGTGTGATTTAGATAAACCGATAATTAATTCTAAATATGTGTCGATCCAGAGGACAGAATATGTGGTCGCTTCCCGGCGTGGCTCGTTTCGAGAGCTACGCCTCGAGGTGTGGTCGAGTTGGACGTCTCTCCAACCGGTGGCGAGTGGTGGAAACTGGTGGTGTTGTCGGGTGTCTCTAATTCGCCGCCTCGCCTCGAGATGTTTGGTATCTTCGGGCCACACGGGCGACTGTATGGCGTGTTCGTACTGTTGTTTCTGCTAGATGTCTGGCCGCACGACTCTTCTGAGCCGCTGTATCGGCTGCTAAGGCGCTTGGTGGCTGAAGTGGGGGAATTGAGTGTCGTTCTCGAACTGTCGGTGTTCAATCGGTGATTGGAAATTAAATATATGATTAGTGTCATTATTGTCTGTGGTGCATCGAACTCATAAACTACATGCTGCTATATCTAATATCTCCACATCGGCCCACTCGTTCGGTGTCGGATTTCGGGCAAACTGACGGGGCTACGGCCAATCGTCGCGCTTGTGGGCGCTCGATTGTGATGGCGTCGACGGTGTTTCCTCGGCGAGTTCCCAACCGGCACGGTCGGCGGCGTCGCTCGTCGACCGGTGCTCCCATCCCTCGGGTGCGTCGGCCGTCGACTCGGCCACGAAAACGAATCGGTCGGTGTCGAAGTGCGCCAGCAGATGTTCGAGGGTCTCGGCTGCTGGCTCGACCGCGGGCTCGAAGTCGTTGCGGATGTGGTTGTCGCGAGTGAACTTCGTCAGAACGTGTGGCGGCCGGTCGGTAACGACACCGACGTGTTCGCTCCACTGACGAGCTTGGCGAACGGCGCCCTCGGGGTCGGCGAGACGACGGAGCGCCGAAAGCTCGAAGGCGAGGGTCAAACTCATGGATTCCTTTTTGCTCTTCGAGGGAATTGAGTGTTCGGCTCGACCCGCGGCAAAACAACCCACTATCATGAACATTTATTATAGATACTGCCGAACGGTGCAGTACGCGATGCACCCCAAACCCGTATCCCCGTAAGCCCCCTTCTCCCCGAGTTGCATCGCCGCTTGACCGCCTACGCATCACAAAACCCATGCAGACACCTGACACCAACGACGCGCCACTCGTTCCGTACACACCCGACCGCTCGACCGACGAAACAACCCGAATTGACGGTTCCGGAGGCAAGATTTCGCTACCGTACGACCGTCCACCGAAGACCGACCACGTGACGCCGTACACGCGCGGTGACGAGGAAATCGAACCGTTCGTCGCCGATCTCCGGTAGCGTCGGTGCGGTTCCAGGCTCGAATAGAGGTGAAGGGATTACGCCCAAACAGTAACCGCACGACAGATTTGTCCGTATTTCAGAAAAGCGGGTGAATCACTCCTCGACAGTTCCGCCATCGGCCATCTTCCGCTCACCGCGGGGGAACCACGCGAGTTCGTGGTCGGCGTCGAGGCTGACGAAGACCGGGTCGTCCAGCGACACCTCGTCGGCGTGGTTGTGCATACAGCCGACGACGTCCCCGGAGTCGAGCTCCACCCGGTACAGCACCGTCGGGCCGAGGTAGCGTCGGTGGACCACTTCGCCGTTGGCCGCTCCGGGTTCCGCACCGCGTGAGCGAACGTCGTCCGGCCGGACCATGAGGTCGATATCGGAGCCGACGTACTCCTCGGTGAGGCCGTTGACCTGCTCGAAGGGGATACAGCCGACGCCGGTGTCGACACAGTCCTCGCGCACGCGCCCGGAGACGAACGACGCGTGACCGAGGAATCCAGCTACGAACCGCGAGCGTGGCTGTTGGAACACCTTTTCAGGGGTTCCAACCTGTTCGAGACCACCCTCGCTCATCACGGCAACGCGGTCGGAGATGGACATCGCCTCCTCTTGGTCGTGTGTGACGGAGATGGCTGTGACGCCCGCCTCCTTGAGGATTTCCCGGACCTCCTCGCGCATCTCGACGCGGAGGTCCACGTCGAGATTCGAGAACGGTTCGTCAAGAAGGAGGAGACTCGGTTCGGGTGCCAGCGAGCGAGCGAGGGCAACGCGCTGCTGTTGGCCGCCGGAGAGTTCTTCGGGCGTCTTTTCGCCGTGTTCGGTGAGTCCGACGAGTTCCAGCAGTTCGTCGATTCGGCGTTCGCGCTCCGTCTCGGAGCGGTCCTGTATCCCGAACGCGATGTTCTCGCGGGCGTTCAGGTGTGGAAACAGGGCGAACTCCTGGAACACCACGCCCACGTCTCGGTCCTCCGGGGCCACGAACCGCTCTCCGGAAACCTGCTCGTCGCCGAGTCGGACGACTCCGCCGTCGGGACGTTCGAGGCCGGCGATGAGCCGGAGCGTCGTCGTCTTCCCACACCCGGAGGGGCCCAGAAGGGTGAGCAGTTCCCCCTCCCGGACCGTAAGTGAGAGGTCGTGAATCACCTCCGTCTCGCTGTAGGACTTCCGAACTCCCTCGAGTTCGAGAACCGTCGGACGCTCTCTCGATAGGTCGGTGGTGGCGTTTGCCGCGCCGGCCGTGAACTCCGCCGTTCCGCTAGACATCGGAGACACCTCCTCTCGTCATCGGCGCGTATGCACTCATTACATCGTATTGTTTAGGCAAGCCAAAAATACTTTCCGCTCCGCGCGCATCAAATATCGAATAGTTGTCAACTTCTCACCGCACGAAACGGGTCGGATAAACCTCATGCTCCGATACCGAATCACCAGCCAATCTTGATATTTTCAGGAAGTGTATAATGTCTCGTAGGGTAATCGTTAAACCAATCTGGAGTAGTAGTTGTCTTGAAGAAGCCGTGTAATAGAGGTTGTAACGATAAACTACGGGGGAGAATTCGAATTCATGACACTCGAAAACCGAACCTGCGTCGTCACGGGCGCATCGCGGGGTATCGGGCGGGCAATAGCCGAGGAGTTCGGTGACCACGGCGCGAACGTCGTCGTCAACTACCGCTCCTCCGAGGGGGAGGCACACGAGGTGGCGGAAGCCATCGAGGAATCCGGCGGCGCTGCGCTGCCGGTGCAAGCCGACGTGGCGGACGAAGCCGCAATCGAGGCGATGGCCGAAACGACGCGGGAGGCGTTCGGACCGGCAGATGTCCTCGTGAACAACGCCGGCGTCACCGTCGACAAGAAGTTCGAGAACATGAGTCGGGAGGATTGGAAACGGGTCGTGGAGGTGAACCTCGGTGGCGTGTTCAACGCGACGAACGCCTACTTCGAGGACATCAAGTCGGCCGACGACGGCCGACTCATCAATATTTCGTCGGTCGTCGGTCAGCAGGGCAATTACGGCCAGGCGAACTACGCGACGACGAAGTCGGGGCTGTTCGGCTTCACCCGGACGCTCGCGCTCGAATTGGCGTCCAACGGGTCGACGGCGAACTGCGTCGCCCCTGGATTCGTCGAGACGGACATGTTAGAGACCGTTCCCGAACGGGTCCAGGAGAAAATCCTCCAGCGGGTTCCCCTCGACCGGTTTGCGACTCCCGACGACGTGGCGGGTATCGTCCGCTTCGTCGCCAGCGAGGACGCCAGCTACATGACTGGCCAGATTCTCGCCGTCAACGGCGGCATGGAGTGGTAGGTCGTCGGCCGCCGTTCGTGGCGGCGCGTTCGCTCCCGAACGCTTAGGACAGTTCCGCCGTGAGTCGGAACTATGCCCGACGTTGCTGTCATTGGCGCCTCGATGACGAAGTTCGGACAGCGCGAGACGTGGGTGCGTGAACTGCTCGCCGAGGCCGGTGAAGCCTGCCTCGACGACGCGGGCGTCGCGCCCGACGCAGTCGAACACCTCTACGTCTCGAACATGGCAAGTGGCGAGTTCGAGGGACAGACCGGCGTCCCGAACGCCCTCGCCCACGACCTCGCGGCCGTTCCGGCGTACACCGCCCGCATCGACCAGACCTCGTCGTCCGGTGGCGCCGGCATCTATGCCGCCTGGCAGTCCATCGCCAGCGGAGCCAGCGACATGACCCTGCTCGTCGGCGGCGAGAAGATGACTCACCGCACGACCGGCGAAGCGACCGATGTCATCGCCTCGCTCACGCACCCCGTCGAGTACAAACAGGGCGTGACGTTGCCGTCCTTCGCCGGGCTCACGGCTCGACTGTACCTCTCGCAGTTCGACGCGCCCAGAGAGAGCCTCGCGAAGGTCGCGGTGAAGAACCACGCCAACGGCGCCCGCAATCCACACGCACAGTTCCAGAAGGAGATCGACGTCGAGACGGCCATGGAGTCCCCGATAGTCGCCGACCCGCTCCGCCTGTACGACTTCTGTCCCATCACGGACGGGTCGGCGGCGCTGCTGTTCTGTCCCGCAGAGATGGCCAGCGAGTACACCGACGAGTACGCCGTCGTCTCCGGCATCGGCGGCGCGACCGACACCCACGTCGTCCACGAGCGCGCCGACCCGACGACGATGGGCGCCGTCGTCGAGTCCGGCCGAGAAGCCTACGAGATGGCCGGCCTCGGCCCTGACGACGTTGACGTGGCGGAACTCCACGACATGTTCACTATCCTTGAGTTCCTCCAGATGGAGGGGCTGGATTTCGCACCCAAAGGCGAGGCCTGGAAGGAGATGGACCGCGGGACGACCGAACTGGACGGGGAATTACCCATCAACACCTCTGGCGGCCTGAAGTCGAAGGGACACCCGCTCGGCGCCTCCGGTGTCGCA
Organism: Natronomonas gomsonensis; assembly: GCF_013391635.1. Classification (GTDB taxonomy): domain Archaea; phylum Halobacteriota; class Halobacteria; order Halobacteriales; family Haloarculaceae; genus Natronomonas; species Natronomonas gomsonensis_A. Next base: position 299,897 of record NZ_JACAWU010000002.1, read on the forward strand.
CAGGGCTACGAGATTTACAAACAGGTGACCGGTTCGGCCGGGGACCGGCAGGTCGACGCCGATGTGGGGTTGGCCTGCAACGTCGGTGGTTTCGGGAACTGTGTCACCACCGCGATTATGGAGGGTCGACGATGACGATGGAAGCCTATCGCTACGAGGACGGGTCGATAACGTACCCGGGACACCCCATCGGCCCGGACGGGAGCGAACCGGTCGACACCGTCGACCTCTCTTCGTACACCGCCGAAGTCGTGACGTGGACGACCTCCAACGCGACGCCGCCGGGCGTCCGCGAACCGAACCATCTCGCAATCGTGGAGTTCGACGTCGACGGCACGCCCGTGCGTGCGCTCGGACAACTCACGACCTGTGACGTCGACATCGGCGACGCAGTCGAACCGGTGTACTGCGAGGAATTGCGAGAGCCCGGGGCAGGCATCCGCGAACCCGATAGTCAGGCGTGGGACGGTTACCGGTTCGAGCCGGTCTGATTGTCTACTCCACCGTCAGCGTCGTTTTCCTCGTCGTCGATCTCGCGTTTTATCGACTCCAGTTCCGCGTCCACGTCGATACCGACGGCGTCGTCTTCTGATGCGTCCCGAACGGTGATGCCGACGCTGTCGTCGCCGCGTTCGCGCTCCGGTTCGGGGGTGTCGGTCGCCGCCGCCAGCCGGTCGTCGACTTCCTCGCGGAGCGAGCGGGCTTCCCCGAGTAGCCGCCGAATCTCGGGGTCGTCGGGCTGGCCGCCCGCAGCGGCGTCTTGAACCTCCGCGAGGGCGTCGTCGAGCCTTCGAAGCGTCGACCGACTCACCTCGGCGAGACGGTCGGTGCGTTCGTTCGAGTCGTCGAAGGCTCGTCCCTCGGCCAGTCGGATGGCGCCAGCGAGCAACTCGAGAACGCGAATGCTCGTCTCCAGCAGCGAAATCAGGGCTGGAATGGTGTACTGTTCGGTGAATCGAAACAGCTCTCCGGGCGTCGGCGGTCGGGGGAGGCCTCCCGGGCCACGCGGCGGCGATTGCAGTTCCTCCCGAAGTGCTTCGAGCGTGTCGGCGAGGTCCTCCGTGGCGGCTTTGAGCTCCCGTTCACGGTCGTTCATACGCGTGTGTCGGTGGCCGACGACCAAAACCCCGTGGGTGGCTGCAGATTCGGGACGACTCCGGTGGCGGCTCTGAAGGCTTCGTCGCTGAACACGACCGAACGTTTATACTCCTCGCGGACTTTTCTTCAGAGGATTAGGTAATGAAATTCGAATCGCCGCCGCCGTTCGACGCGGCAGTCGCAGAAACGCTTTCGGCGGTGAAACGGCGAGGCGGTTCGGTGCTCGTCGTGGGACCCTCCGAAGTGTCCCACACCGACATCTGTCGACGCTTCCTCGATGGCGAGGCCGAGGAGATAGCCGTTCGGACAGAGCGCTCCACCTCGGGTGGAAACACCGTCGATAGAGTCATCGAGCGCACGATTCCGACACGGAGCGTGTCGGCGAGCCGGTCAGCGGGAGAGAAGTCGCCGACGAGCGTCGACATCGAGTCGGTCAGCGAGGACCTCCGAACCGAGATGCGCGATGCCGCGGGCGAGGCGTCGTCGTTACGGGTGTGTTTCGATTCGCTTCGGCCGTTCGTCGATTCGGGAGCGGACCGACGACTCGCCGACGCGCTCGATGCGATTCGCTCGACCGCCCGCGAGACGGACGCCGTGGTCCACTTCCATCTCCCGGCGATGCAGGCGGCGGTGCCGTCGGCGCTGCTCGACGCCGTCGATTTGGTCGTCGAGGTGCGCCATCAGGGCGATGCCACGTACCAGCGCTGGCAGTTGGGGTCCGAGGAGCCGACGACCGAGTGGGTTACGGTTTAGGCCGACCAAAACATTTTAGCTACCTGGGCCACGAGAGTCGGTAATGGCAGCTACCTCCGAAGACGAGGACCAGCCGGTCGGACTCAAGGCACTCTGTACCTCGCCCGACAGGACGGTTTTCACCGAACCGGAAAACAACGACGGCTGGATAGCGACCGATTACACCGTCGACGTAGAACGGTAGGTCGGAGGAGCCGAGTGGTTACCAGTTCCTCCCGGGCGGCCTGCGTTCGGTTCGCACGGCCGAGCGAGTTCATAAGCGCTTTTATGCGGTGATGCAGTACGGGAGTGTACAGCCTACGCGGGGTTGTGATGCTCCTAGCCGGACAAGGACAAGCGCGCCCGTCGCGGGTGCGAGAACCGCGTCCCAATTCGGGACGCGTTCGACGGCGGGGGAGCGCGAGCCTGCGCGTGGGAGGAGCCAATACAAACAATGTCAGTGTACGTAGATTTCGACGTGCCGGCTGACCTCGAAGAGGACGCCCTCGAGGCCCTCGAGGTTGCCCGGGACACAGGTTCGGTAAAGAAAGGAACGAACGAGACCACCAAGGCAGTCGAGCGCGGGAACGCCCAGCTCGTCTTCGTCGCCGAGGACGTCAGCCCCGAGGAGGTCGTCATGCACCTCCCCGAACTCTCCGCCGAAAAGGAGATTCCCTACGTCTTCGTCGGCACGCAGGACGACGTCGGCCACGCCGCGGGTCTGGAGGTCGGCAGCGCGGCTGCCGCCATCGTCGATGCCGGCGACGCCGAAGGTGACGTCGAAGACATCGCCGAGAAAGTCGAGGAACTCCGGTAGGTGACCGAAGATGAGTGCTGAAAACGAAGGGGACGGCGCAACCCCTGCCGAAGTAATCGAAGTCGTCGGCAAGACCGGCATGCACGGTGAAGCCATGCAGGTCAAGTGCCGGATTCAGGAGGGCGAAAACCAGGGCCGAATCATCGCTCGGAACGTCCTCGGGCCGGTGCGTGTCGGCGACATCCTACAGCTTCGCGAGACGGCTCGCGAAGCCGACTCCATCGGAGGCCAGTAACCAATGCCACAGACGAAAGCATGTGACTACTGCGGGTCGGACATCGAACCCGGTTCGGGGACGATGTTCGTCGGTATCGACGGGTCCGTCACGCACTACTGTTCCGGAAAGTGCGAGAAGAACGCCGACCTCGGCCGCGAGCCGCGCGACCTCGAGTGGACCGAGACGGCACGTGCGGAGGGACAGGAGGCGGAGGCCGAACCCGAAGCCGAACCGGACGCGGAATCCGAGGAGGACGCCGAGGCAACGACCCCCGACCTCGAAGCCGCCGAGAGCGAATCGGCGGCCGACGAGGAGTCGGCGGAACCCGACGCGGCTGACGAGGCCGAGGAACCCGAAGCGGCCGACGAAGGCGAGGAGGCCTCCGGCGACGACGATGCCGACGAAGAGGAGGCCGAAGCGTAGATGAGCGACCACGAGCGCACGTTCGTCATGGTCAAGCCCGACGGCGTCCACCGCGGACTCATCGGCGAAATCGTCTCCCGCTTCGAGGACCGCGGACTCAAGATGGTCGCGGGCAAGTTCATGCAGTTGAGCGACGACCACGCCCGCGAGCACTACGCGGATCTCTCGGAGGAGCCGTTCTTCGAGGGCCTCGTCGAGTTCATCACCTCCGGCCCCGTCTTCGCGATGGTGTGGGAGGGACAGGACGCGGTCGCTCAGGTGCGGAACATGATGGGCGAGACCGACCCCGCCGAATCGCCGCCGGGCAGCATCCGCGGCGACTACGGCATCGATTTGGGTCGGAACGTCATCCACGGTTCGGACACCGAACCCGGCTCCGCCGAGCGCGAAATCGAGCTGTTCTTCGACGACGAGGAACTCATCGATTACGAGCGCAACGACGAAGCCTGGCTGTACGAGTAACGGCGTCATCGCGACGTTCCGCGTTTTCGTTTCTTCCGACTGATTCGGTCCACCAGCACCAGCCGTGTCACCGACGACGGCCGACGAGTGGGTTCCGACGGCGGGTCTCCGAGAGCCGTGACCGGCGGAAAGCTTAACCTCGTCTCCTTCTACGTGCTAACAGATGGCACGCCCTGCCCCGAATCGGCTGTTGCGCGTGGACCTCTCTTCGGGCAGCGTCGAGAGCGAACGCGTTCCGGAGGCGTGGCGACGGAAGTACGTCGGCGGGAAGGGATTGGGTGCTCGGTATCTCTACGAGGAACTGTCCCCGGGCGTGGACCCGCTGGGGCCCGAAAACGCCTTGCTGTTCATGCTGGGTCCGGTTTCGGGGCTCCTCCCCGGCGAGGACCGCTACGCCGCGGTGACGAAATCGCCGCTGACGGGGACGTTCCTCGACTCCTACGCCGGTGGCTCGTTCCCGACGACGCTCGCCGGTGCGCTCGGAGACCACCTCGGCGTTCTCGTGACCGGTGCGGCCGACGAGTTCGTCCGACTGGTCGTCGAAGCCGGCGACGCACGCATCGAGAGGGCCGACACCGCTGGCCTCGACGCCGCCGAGACGGCAAACGTCCACGACGGTGCGGTGGCGTGTATCGGCCCCGCCGGAGAGGCCGAGGTGGCGTATGCGACGATAGCCTCCGACGGCGCCGAACACCACGCCGGTCGAGGCGGTGCCGGCGCGGTGATGGGTTCGAAGTCGCTGAAGGCGGTCGTCGCCCGGGGGGACCCTCCGGAGGGGTTCCCGGACCTCCGTCGGCGCTACGCCGAGCGGTATCGGCGCGACGACACCGGCAAGTGGCAAGCCGCATCCGGCACCGTCGAGACGGTAGAGTTCGCCGACGAAACCGGAGTACTCGCTGCGCGAGGGTGGTCCGAGCGCGGCTTCGACGGCGCCGAAAGCGTCGGCGTCGGCGCCGTCCGGGCACGCACAATCGAGCGAGAGCACGACGGTCCGATTCCGGGCGGATTCCGAATCGAGACGGAGGCCGGTGACTCGGTGCCACGTGGTGCGACCGCCATGACGCTCGGAGCGGGACTCGCGCTGGACGACTTCGACGCCGTCGCCGAGTTGGGCGAGCGCTGCAACCGGCTCGGCCTCGACCTCATCTCCGCGGGCAACGCGGTGGCGTGGGCAGCCCGCGCCAGCGAATCGGGGTTGGTGGACGCCGACGTGCGTTTCGGCGACGCGGCGGGCGCCCGAGAGCTACTGGAAGCCGTGGCGACCCGTTCGACGCCGCTCGGTGACGCCCTGGCAGACGGCGTCGACGCCGCGGCCCGCGAGTACGGCGGCGGCGAGTTGGTGCCGACGGTCAAGGACATGGAACTTCCCGCCTACGACCCCCGCGGCGCCGCGAGCATGGCGCTCGCCTACGCGACGAGCGACCGTGGCGGGTGTCACCGCCGGGCCCGCCCGGTCGAAGAGGAGGCGTTCGACGGGCCGTGGAGTCCGGACCGAGTGGTCCGGTCGGTCGCCGCCGCACAGGACACCCGCTCGGTGCGGTGGTCGCTCGTCGCCGACGACTTCGTCGGCGAGGTGCTGGCCGACGACGGCGCCGAGTGGCTCGATTCGGTCGGTGCCCCCTACGACGACCTCGGTCGGACCGGCGAGCGCGTCTGGAACCTCGTTCGGCTGTTCAACGTCCGAGAGGGGTTCGACCGCGCCGACGACGCACTTCCCGAGGTCGTCGACCCCGAGGAGTTGTCGGTCGAGTTCGAGGCGACGCTCGACCGCTACTATGCGGCCCGCGGCTGGAGCGAAGCCGGCATCCCGGCCCAAGAGACGCTCGACCGACTGGACCTGCTCGAAGCGGTCGACGAGGAGACGCCTGTGGCGTCGAACCCCCTGACTCTCGACCATGACTGACGAAATCGACCTCGACGACATCGAGACCGAATCCGAATCGGAGTCCGGAAACGACGGTGACTGGCTCTGGCGCGACGATATCGACCAGTCCCCACCGGGTCCACCCGACTCCCCGGAAGCCGATACCGGGGCCGCTCGAAACGCGGACCGAAAGGACGAAAGCGTCGCTGCCGAGGAAGGTGGCTCCGGAGCGGTCCCACACGTCCCCCACGAGAACAAGGACAGGCCGGCGGGCATCCCCGTCGAAGGCGGCGGTTCCGGGGGTGGTGCCGGCCGGACTGCGGAAGCCGAGTCAGCACACCAGGAAACGTCGGAGGACGACCACCAGCAGGCGTCCGGTCCCCACGGCGGCGACGCCGACGACATGACGCTCGCGCTCACCTACGAAGCAGCGAAACGGCTGGCGAACCCCGCCTACGTTTTCGCGGACGCGGCGGAGTGGGCCGACTGGCTCGGGCTGGTCGGCGAGGTACCGGCCCACGTCATCAACCGGTTCCAGCGAGAACACACCATAGACGTGGATTTCTTCAGCGGAAGCGGAACCGGTCCCACCGAACGCCTCGCGGAGATAGACCGCCACTCGATGTTCTACGCCGAGCGGTTCGTTCTCGTCGGCGTCCCCGAGGAATCCGGGTGGGCGCCCGACGGCTGGGAGTTCCTCCCGCTGGAGGACGCCGCGGAGAAAGCCGACTGGCAGGTGGAGTAACCTTTTCATCCTCGGCCACACAACAGTCGTGTGGTGAGTTACCATGGGTCTCAGAACTGCGCTTCAACGGACGCGGTGGATAACGCTCGCGGCTCTCGCAGTCGCGATTTGGTCGGTCGTCGTCTGGTTCGAGGTGTTCGGATCGATAGAGTGGGCGTCGATGGACTACATCGGCCGGGCCGCCCCCAGTGGGGTCGTCGGGTTGGTCGTCCTCGGGGCCTTCCTCGCGTTGCTCGTCGTCCTGTTCGGCGAACTGGGCGAAGAAGAGCCGTCGCCGGAGAGTTGGCCACCCGAATGACGTACTTCGAGTGCACCGACTGCGGGCAGATGGGCAACTTCGCCCGGATGGAGCGGTCGGAACTCCGCCAGCAGTGTCCGGTGTGTGAGGAGGAAACCGTCTGGACGACCGCCTTCGAGGCCGAGGAGGGAGCGTCGTTTTGATATCCTTCGAGGTCAGCGACCGGCTGTACGACGCCGCCGAACAGTGGGGTGAGGCGCGTCTGGAGGACATCGACGACGCACTCGAGACCAAGGTCGAACAGGCGTTGTTGGAGGTCGAACACCTCGTCTCGGGGGCCCACGAGGTGACGTTCGAACTCGAGGGCAGAACCGTCCACCACGACCCGACCGACGAGTTGGCGGCGTTCCTCGAAACGCAGGCCGCCTCGGCCGACATCGAGGCCTCGGACGTACTCGCGATGTACGTCGACCTGTTCGCGCGGGTGTTCCTCGACGAGGCCGACCGACCGTCCAACGCACCGCCGACGGGGTAGCCCTCGACGGGACACCGCACAAAACTTAATACCGTCTCGGGAGTATGTCACGATATGGCACACAAGGACGGCGAATGGCGTCCCAAAGGCGCGACCGAGACGTTCGACGGCTTCGAGGTGTGGGACCACGGGGTCTGGCCGAACGAACTCCCCACCGGCGAAGTCGACGGCGACGTTTCCCTCGAGGAGTAAGAGCTACGGCGAAAACGCCGGAAACGCCCGGTCGGAACGCGGCGGCACGTAGAAGTTCGCCCGCGATTCCACTTCGATGAAGTTCAGCAAGCCGTTGTTCTTCCTGTCGGTCACTTGCTCGTGTTCGTTGCGCAGGAACCACCCGTTCATCGCCTTCCGCGTGGCGACGAAGTCGTCGAGCGACGCCTGAAACGACAGGAAGTGGACGCCGGCGCGGCCGCCGTCCGTCGTGTTGAAGTCCCGACGCAGGATGACCGGTTCGCCGTCTTCACGCGTCCGAGCAACCTTCTCGTGGTGGCCGACGACGCCGAACTCCGCGGCGTGGTCGAAGGCGCTGTCGGCGAACGGGACGGTGTCGGTTAGCGCGTCGACGTCGGACGGGGAGAAGTCGGGTGAGAACATCCGAGCGACGCGCTCTTCGTCGGCCATCGCCCACCAGTCGTCGAGTGACTCCGAGAGATGCGAGAGATGCATCGTCGTGCCGCCGTCGAAGCGGCCGTCGTCGAGGGCTCCGCCGTCGATGGTGATACGGTCTTCGCTCGGTTGTGTGCCCCGGCGCATCGACATGAACCCGGTGAACATGGGTGCGTCTTGGGGAATATCGTTCGGAACGCCTTCGGCGTCGCTGTGTTCGGCTGGAAGGCCCGCCCCGTGGAACCCGGTTCGACGGGCGGCAATCGAGAACACCTCTCCGAGTCGGGCATCGAGGTCCCGGCCTTCGAGGGGGTCGGACTCCGAGAACAGCGCCGTCTCCGTGCGGACCAGGTGTGAGGGCACGTCGGCGGCGAGGACGAGGGCGGCGTCGTAGGAGAGGAGGTCGGGGTCGTCCGTCCGTGACAGCACCTCCGGCTTGCGAATCGGCGAGGCGTCCAACTCGCCGATTCGCTCGAAGTAGTCGGTCCCCCACGCCAGCGCGTGGAGGAGTCCTTCCGGTGACCACTCGTAGGTGGACTCCACCTCGCGCATCGCCGTCTCGACGGTGTCGGCAGCCTCGACGGACGGCTCTACATCCAACTCCAACAGGAGCACGCGGTGATGACGCGGCGGGTGGCGGTTGCCGTGTTCGTCGGTGTGCAACACGGTGTCCCACGCGTGCTGGCGGTCGGGCACCTCGTGGGGGTTCGGCGGGAGCGACACCGGCGAGTTACGGCGCCGCGACAGTACCGCCGAACAGCCCGGAATCGTCGCGGCGCCGACGGCGACCAGCCGTCCGAGGAGACCGCGTCGCGAGGGCATGCCCTGGAGTACGTCTGGACAGTCAAAAGCGTTTTTCGCGGCTCGATGACCTGTTCGACCCACTTCGTGACAGAAACGATTGGGGTTCCACAAGGGTTTAGACTGGTGATTCATAACTATACCCATGGTCAATGGTATCGCACATGTCGGAACGACTCCTCAGGCGTCGCTGACCTCGTTCGTCGTTCTCGGTCTCGGGTTCGTCGCCGTCGCCGTCGTCGCCTACGACGCCTACAGAGAACACTGGTGTTGAAGATGGCCGTCGAAACGGATTCCGACGCGACGGCCGAATTCGGTGTCGAACGGGTTTTGAGCTACGTTCGCGCGACCGTCTACGTAGTCGCGGCACTCATCGGACTGTCGCTTCTGGTCGTCGGTACCGTCGCCATCATCGCCGGGCTGAAGGGAACGTGGCACTGGTCTATCCACCTCGAATCGACCATCAGGTACATGTCGACGCTGGTGAGCTACCTGCTCGCGGCGCTGGTTCCGCTGTTCGGCGTCCTCGTCGTCGGACGGTGGTACGATGGGTGAGATGAGTACCGCGGCGCTGACGACTGCGGTCGGTGCCCTCCTCGCCGTGGTCGCCGGCGTCGGCGTCGTCTCGCTGTTCGCCGAGTGGCGGGGCGTCTGGAGCAGTTACTTTCTGATGGAACGGACGATTGCGGCTGGTGCGCCCCTCGCTGCGGCCCTCGCGGTGCTGGCTCTGCTGTCGGGGTTCGTCGTCGTCTACGGTGCTAGGTAGGAACCTGCTGGGCGACGAGTTCGTCCTCGAAGTCGACGAACCCGACGAGCACTTCCGCGCCGGCGAGAAAGAGGTCCGTCTCGGCGTCGCTCTCGTCCAACTCCGATTCGATGGTTTCGAGGAACGGCTCGTGCCACGTCTGGAGATGTTCGTCGATGAGTACGCGCTCGTAGTCGAAGGCGGCCTCCTCGCCACGCCGCTGACGGTCGACGAGGTTCCGGAGGAACGCGAGTTCGACGGCGACGTGGTCGTTCTCCTCGGGGTAGTCATCCGGTGGTGTCCACCCGGCCGCCGAGTAGGCGGCTTCGACCGTCGCCAGTCCTTCGCCGATGAGTTCGGTATCCTCACGGAAGTACGTCTCGTGGGGCAACACCGGCGGTCGTGGCCCCACGAACAGCCGGGTGTACTCCGTCCGGAGTTCGTCGGCCACCGCCTCGACCGGGCGGGACCGGTTGGCCTCGATGAACGCCTCGAGGCGCTCGAAGCCACGGTCCATCCGCTCGTTGATTTCGTCGTCGGGGACGGCCACATCGCCGGAGAACAGCCGTCCGAGGAACTCCTCGCTCGGGGCGTCGTAGAACACCTCGATGAGGAAATCTATCACTTCCAGTCGGGCCTCGTAGATTCGTGTGTCGTCCATCAGTTCTCACCTCGTTCGAACAGCAGGTGCGTCCGGCAGTCCCCGCAGTACTCGAAGACCGAGTGTGGGGAGTCGGGCGCGATACCTTCGACGGCGTCGCCGACTTCCCCCCGAACCGTCTCGATGGTGCCGGCGGAGGCGAAGGGTTTGCCACAGCGAACACACTCCTGCATCTCGCCGTCGTAGACGCGGGTCCACGCGGTCCCGAGTTCCTCCGGGACGCCGTCGGGGGGTTCCTCGCGGTGTTCCGGCAACAGCGACAGCTCCAACCCGTCCTGCATCGTAATCGCCGTCTCCGGGCAGCCCTCCTCACAGAGTCCGCAGTTGACACAGCGCTCGTGGTTGAAAAGCAGGTCGCCGCCGTCGGTCCGCTGGATGGCGTCGGTCGGACAGAGGTTCGTACACGTCGGCGTCAGGTTGCAGGCGTCCGACACCTCCATCCGACCGAAGTCCTTCAGCCCACGAACGATTTCGCGCTCGGGCTCGACGTGTTCGAGGAGTACGCGAACGGATTCGAGCGTCCACGCGTGGGAGGCGAACGCCGGGCGGTCGATGTCGCCGTCGATGGTACCCGCCGCCTCGTGTTCACCGGTGGGAACCGGCGATTCGTCGAGGCCGTCGACGAACGCTTCCAGTTCCGCACAGAACGTCTCGGGGTCGGCCCCAGGCGCGAGGAACGTCACGCGCTCGCCCAATCCGAGGTCTGAACAGGCGAGATTCAGCCGCTCGACGAGTTCGGCCTTCGGGTCGGGGCCGGAGTGGAGACAGGCCTCTCCACAGCCGACGACCGCGACGCCGTCGGCGCCGGCGGCCAGCGCGTGGAGGGCGTGGGCCTCGCCGACCGTGTCGGTGCAATTGACCTCCACGGGCAGCACCGGGGGGTAGGAAACTTCTTCATCGAGTGCGGCCCGGCGGCCGTACTCCCGCAGGCGGTCGGCGGCCCGCTCCGAGCAGACGAAGGCGACGATGGATCGCTCGATGCCGTCGGTCCCGCGGGAGAACAGCCAGCCACCGTCGTCGTTCTCGGCGGTGAGAAGTGCCTCGACTTCACGGGCGATGCGTTGGTTCGAGGGTTCACGAAGCTTCGTCGCACCCGTGGGACACGCCGACGTGCAGGCGCCACAGTTCTGACAGGCCACCTCGTCGAACTCCACGGAGTCGATGGTCGGTCGCTGGACCGCGTCGTGTGGACAGGCGTCGGTGCAGGCGGTACAGCCCTGTTGGGAGGATTCCCCCGCGGCACACACGTCCATCTCGAGGTCGAGGAAGGCTGGTTTCTCGATGCCGCCGAGGTGGGCTTCGATTGCCGCCGTCGTGGCGGCGTCGACGGGGCCGGTGTAGTAGCCGACGCGACCGCCGCGGGTGTCGGGGTCGGCGTCGGGGTAGACCACCTGGTCGACGACGATTCGACGGGTCGTTCCCTCCATCTCGATGGCGTCGGTGGGACATACGTCGGTCCACTCGCCGTCGGGGGCGTCCGCGGGAATCTGTACGGGTCTGGCCGTGACGCTGTCGGGCCCCTCGCGGACGCACTCCATGCAGTCGATGCAGGCGTCGGTGACTCGCGACTCGAGCGTGAGTTCGAACTCCCCGAACGACCCATCGACGCCGACGACCGTCCCTCGGGCGATGTCGACGTCTTCGAGGTCGACATCGACGTTTGCGAACTCCTTGCCGTCGGCGACGAGGGTTACGTCGGCGGAGTCGGCGAGGGCCGCCGCTGCCTCGACATCGCCGATGACGGCGACCTCGTCGCCGGCCTCTCGGGAGACCGTCCGGGAGACGGCCTCTTCCTGTAGGCCGGCGTGGGTCGCGTTGAGCAGGCGTGCGGTCTTGTCGGTTGCGGCCGCGTCGTCGTGGACCCACGCGTTGCGTTCCCTGTGGTCGACGAACGCCGCCGCCTCCGGGTGTAGCCCCTTCCGGTCGAGTACCTCCCGGAACGTCTTCCGACAGCGGTCGTCGGGGGCCGTCACGATGAGTTGGTCGAGGTCGTACTCGTCGATGACGTGCTCGACGCCGTCGAGGCCACCCTCACAGAGCAACTCCGAGGAGGCGACGACATCGACATCGCGGACGCCCTCGCGGACCTCCTCGAGGTCGACACCACACGTTCCACCACAGCCGCAGACGAACGCCCCTACATTCATCGAGTGTGTTCAATGCTACCACAGATATATGCCTTACGACGGTTCTTTTCAGAAAGGAAATCAAAATAGATTGAATATTCTCGATTATCGACCACTGCTTTAAAAATATGCCCACAGCTAGCCCCGTATTTTAATATAGGATGGTTTCTAACGTGCTAGGGAATCGCAAGCAAAGACGAGGCAGAGAGCCAACTAATGGAATGAGCACAGAACCAGTTTCCCTCGACCTCGACCGGCGGTCGTTCATGAAGGCGAGCGCGCTGGCAGGAGTGGCGGCACTCGGCGGCGGGACGGCCGGGCAGGTACTCGCCCAAAACGACGACGAGGTCGACGGACAGGACACGGAAGGCGAGTTGACAAAGACCATCTGCAACTACTGTTCGGTTGGCTGTGGCTTCCACGGCGAGCGCAAGGGTAACTCCTTCGTCGGCATGGAGCCGTGGGAAGACCACCCGATAAACAACGGCTCGCTCTGCTCGAAAGGGGCGGGCATCTACGAGACCGAACACTCCGAAAAGCGCCTCAAACACCCGATGATTCGGGAGGACGGCGAGTGGCAGAAGCTTTCGTGGGACACCGCCTACGACCGCCTCGCCACCGACATCCGGGCGCTGTGGCCCGACTCGGACGTATCGCCGAGCGATGCGGTCGACGTCGACGAAGAACACAGCCGCGAGAGCGTAATGTTACTCGGGAGTGCCCACCACTCCAACGAGGAATCCTACGCCATCCGAAAGCTCGCGGCGTTCATGGGGACGAACAACGTCGACCACCAGGCGCGTATCTGTCACTCGACGACGGTTGCAGGGCTGGCGAACACCTGGGGCTACGGCGCGATGACGAACACGGTTCCGGACTACCGGAACTTCGATTTGAACATCATCGTCGGGCAGAACCCAGCCGAAGCTCATCCCATCGCGATGCAGCACATCCTCGAGGGGCAGAAACGCGGCGGAGACATACTCGTTCTCGATCCACGGTTCACGAAGACCGCGGCCCACGCCGACGAGTTCGTCCGATTCCGGCCCGGGACCGACGTGGCGCTGATGATGGGCGTCATCAAGGAGCTCCGCGACGAGTACGGGCTGGCGATGGACCCGGATGCCGACGACACGGGTCAGAACATGCTCACGGACCGCGTTCAGGGCTGGGAAGACCTCGAAGTCGAACTCGACCAGTACGACAAGGAGACGGTGTCGGACATCACGTGGGTCTCCGAGGAGGACATCGAGCGCATCGCGGAGATGGTCGATGAGAACCGACCCCACGTCCAAATCGAGTGGGCGATGGGCGGCACCCAGCACAACAACGGCACCCAGAACATCCGCTCGTACGCCGCGTTGAGCCTCGCATCGGGGAGTTCCGCCCGGAGTGGCGGCGGCCTGCAGGTCATGCGCGGCCACGCGAACGTTCAGGGTGCGACCGACCTCGCGGTGGCGAGTCACATCCTGCCGGGGTACTACGGGCTCACCCCCGGCGGCTGGTCGTGGTGGGCCGAAATCTGGGACAAGAACCCCTACACCAGCGGTTCGACTTCGTTCGCGGACATGTACGACCGCTTCGAGTTGATGCCGCCGGACAAGTACGTCCGCCAGCATCCGGTGTACGAGGGCAACGACGAGGCGGACCTCCCGGCGAATCGGGACGACCCCGGACACAGTCCCGAGGAACCCGCCGAGAACTCGATGATGTTCCAGAACGGGCTCACGGTGGCCCGCTGGTTCGAAGGCGCTCTCGACCAGGAGGACCGCTATCAGGAGACGCCGATTTACCAACCCGACCAGGTGAAAATCGCGGTGTTCTGGGGCCACTCCGCGAACTCCATCAGCGAGATGGAGCAGATGAAAGAGGGCATGGAGAACCTCGACCTGCTGGTCGTCATCGACGTGTTCCCGTCGGTCGCGAGCGTCCTTCCGGACTACGAGGACGGCCCGCCGGTGCTGTTGTTGCCGGCGTCGAGTCAGTACGAGCACTACCGCTCGCTGACGAACACGAACCGGTCGGTGCAGTGGTCGGAACCGGTCGCAAAGCCCGCACACAACTCCCGACCCGACCTGCGAATCATGCAGGAGCTGGCCGACGCCCTCGGCTTCGGCGAGCACTTCGACTGGGGGTCCGGGCCCGAGATGCACAACGGGAAGTCGTCCTACGAGAACGTCATCCGGGAGTTCAACCTCGGGACGAACACCATCGGCTACCGCCAGACGCCCGAACGGCTCCAACAGCACTTGGAGTACGACTACGCCTTCTCCAGTGAGGACCTCAAAGGCGCCGAGGGGACGCCCGTCGAGGGCGAATACTGGATGCTCCCGTGGCCCTGCTGGGGCGAGGGGCATCCGGGAACGCCCATCATCTGGAACGACGACATGAACCCCAACAACGGGGGCCAGGACTTCCGGACCCGGTGGGGCATCCAAGCGCCGACGCCGGATGAGTGGGACGCGATGCCGACCGACGCGGACTACCCGCTTCAGGAGACCGTCGACGCCGTCGGCGACAGATACGATAGCCAGGAGGACGCGCTGAGTCTGATTCGGGACCCCTACGTCCCCGATTGGGCCAGCAGCAGGGATTTGGCCGATGACGGCCAGATTCACGGCGTTCCGGAGTATCCGGGCTGGAAGGTAACGCCGCCACAGAGCCTCATCGATCCGACGCAGTCGACACAGTCCGACGAGTTGACCATACCGCAGCAGTACGCGCTGGACAACCAGGAGTCGGTATACACTGCCGCACAGGAGCTCAACGACCCCAACACCGGAAGTCCGGAGTTCGACGAGTACCTCAGAACCAGAATCGGGGAGGGCGTCGACCCCGAGTTCTACGAGGAGTACGACTACAGCCAGCCCGACGCACCGACCGGTCGCGGGCGGGCGCGGGCGGTGGTCTGGAGCTTCCTAGACACGGTTCCGGTCCATCGCGAACCCATCGAGAGTCCGCGGCCGGACCTCGTCGAGGAGTGGCCGGCGAACGGTCAACAGCGGAATTTCTATCGTCTCGACCAGAACAACGCCACCGAGCAACAGCAGGCGATGGACATCATCCACGGTGAAAGCGACGGGCCGGAACTCGACACCATCATGACGACCGGCCGGCAGGTCGAACACCAGGGTGGCGGCTCGGAGACGCGGTCGAACATCCACACGGCCGACCTCCAGCCCCACATGTACGCCGAGATTACGCCCGCGAAAGCCGAGGAACTCGGCGTCGACGGCGGCGACCTCGTCGTCGTCTCCTCGACGGACCGAGGGTCGGTACTCGTGAAGGCGCGCGTGACCGACCGTCCGAACGACGGCGAGGTGTTCCTGCCGTTCCACTGGGGCGGCGTGTTCAAGGGGAAGAGTCAGGAGGACAAATACCCGGAGGGGACCGTCCCCTACGCCATCGGCGACTCCGCGAACGCGATTACGTCACGCGGCTACGACGTCGAGACGCAGATGCAGGAGACGAAGGTGTCGATGGTCGCCGTCCGACCGGCGACACAGGAGTTACTCGAGGAGCTCGGGATGGACACGGACCTCGAGTTCCCGCAGGACCGCGACGGCATCGGTTCACAGAAGAACTTCGACGTCCGTGACAGCGAAACAGTTCAATGAGGTGATAATCCATGTCCCAATCGAACAAAGAGGTAATGGGCGACGGCGTGATGAGCGTCGGGGAGGGAACGCGAATCTTCCCGGACGTCGGCGCCTGCATCGACTGTGGCGGCTGTGTCGTCGCCTGCAAACGTACGTGGGACGTCCCACAGGACGAACAGCGCATCAGTATCTCGACGATGTTGGAGGGCCAAGAAGGGTCCGGGATGTCCGGCGCGGCCGCACTCGCACAGGGGGAATCCCCCGGCGAGACGTCCATCCCGATGCAGTGTTACCACTGCGAGAACGCACCGTGCGTTTCGGTGTGTCCGACAGACTCCCTCATCAAGACGGACGGGGAGTTCGTCGACGTCCGTGAGGACCTCTGTGTCGGCTGTCAGTACTGTCTGTCGGCGTGTCCGTTCGGCGCGCCGCAGTTCCCTGAATCCGACGACGGCGCCGCACAGGTGTTCGGCACCGGTGGCAAGATGGACAAGTGTACGATGTGTGAGGAACGCCAGGACATCGGCAAGGGGCCGGCCTGTGCCGAGGAGTGTTCGACCGACGCCATCCTCGTCGGCCAACCCTCCCAAATCGCGGACGAACTCGATAAACGCGACGAGGGTACGTTCTTCAACGACGTGGCGATGGACATCGTCTTCGGCGAGGACGCCGGTGAGTTCCGATGAGCTACGAGACGCCGGAGGTAGACGGTTACTCCCCGATTTCCGTCCTCATCTCGGCGGTTGTCGGGATTGCTGTCGCGCTCCTGTCGGTGTGGTGGGCCAGCGGTTTCGGGCCGTTCTACGAGACGCTGTTCCGCGTCAACCCCACCGTCGAGGGCGGCGGCGTCGGCAGTGACTGGGTCGCAGGTAACACCATCCCGTCGCTGGACTTCCTCATCGCACTGATTCACGCCGCCGACGTCATCATGGGGGTGTTCATCCTGTTTATGGTGTTCCTCCACTGGGCGAGTTTCCGTCGCCTCGCCGCGCGGATGCGTCACCCCGGTGAGAGCGAGTCGGGCGAAGCCGTGATGGCCGACGGCTCCGGTTCGGGAGGTGAGACGGAATGACCAACCTCGACCACGGGAAGTTCACGCGGGTGACGACGCTGTTCCACTCGCTTTTGGCGCTCGACGTGTTCCTGCTGTTCTTCACCGGCTACGCCATCATGTTCAACTCCGAGTTGTGGTGGATGGTGACGCTGATGGGCGGTGCGACCGGCGTCACCGCACTCCACCGTGCCGCGGGGCTCGGACTCGTCGCGCTCATCGTCTTCTGGATGGTGCTGATGGTCATCAGTCCGACCGGCCGAAGCAACTTCAGTGAAATCGTTCCGCGAAAAGCGGACGTCGACGCGTTCCTGCAGGACGTCCAGTTCATGCTCGGGCGGACGGAGGAACGCCATCCTCACGCCCGGCAGTTCGCCGGCTACGAGGCCGACGAGGTGCCGCTTCTGTCCTACGTCGGCAAGGGGGTCGTCTTCATCTTCGCCGTCGAACTGCTGTTGCTTACCATCTCGGGGCTGCTCATCTGGTCGAAAACCGGACTGATGCAGTACTTCGCGACGCGGACGGCCGCGATGGCGTTCGTCATCTTCCACGGACTGTTGGGCGTCATCATGGTCATGGGGGTGATGTTCCACATCTTCGAACACGGGATGCACCCCGCGTTCTACCCGGTGGAGACGAAGGCGTTCATCCCCCGGAGCATGATTCCGGAGTCCCACGACGAAGACGACGACCACGAGGGAACCGGCATCGAGGCACTGGAACTCGCGCCGAGTTGGCACTCCGTGTCGACGATTTTCGGCTCGCTCGTCGTGGTTGGAATCGTGTCGGTGCTGATGGGGAGCATCGTTCGGGAGGGGTATCCCGTCCCGAGGGAGTTGGTCGTCAGCGGTGACGTGACCAACCTGCTTCTCACCATTGGCATCAACATCGGGATGTTCGTGCTGTTCGTCGGTATCGTCCTCTCGATGTACGGCAACGTCATGCGAGTCCGCTGGGAGAAGGAGATGCAACAGCGACAACGCGAGGGCGAAACGGTCGCTGACGGCGGGGAGCCACAGACCGACGACTGAGGCCTCGATTTTGTAATCAGGCCGTCAGCAGTTCCGCCCCTTCCTTGGATAACTCGAGGGTGACGTCCTGTCGAGTCTGCTCTTGAATCTGGTCGATGTTTCGCGTGAGCACTTCGAGGATGTCCTTCGGCTCCGGATACACCAGCATGTTGCCGTCTTCGTCCTCCATGACCAACTGTGTGTCCGAGAGGGTCACCTGGTCGTTTTCGATGCTGGCGACGATGACCGGAAGCGCCTCGGCGCCCCCGGGGTCGCCCTCTTCGACTTTGGTGATATAGACGGAGTCGAGGCCGATGAGGTCCTTGTACTCGCGGACGCGCTCGGCACAGTCCACCATGTCCCTCGTCACCGCCGTTTTCTGTTGGTTTCCGTGGTCACCCTCGTGGCAGTGCTTGCACACCCGCAACTCGATTCGCATGAGTCACTGTATCGGTTGGATCGGTAAAGACGGTTGTGCCACCAACGTTTTTATGCAGTCGGGAGATATGCTAACGCATGGCAGGAGCACTGAACATCGTCTACGGAGTCATCGTCGCGATGGTCGCAATCGGCGGCTATGCTTACGTGTTGACTCAGTCCGACGACGGTACGGGCAAAGAGACGCGGTGGAGCGACTGGGGTACGATAGCGGCCGTCGCGCTGTTCGTGGTGGCGCTGTTGTGGACGACCGTGTTCTAGTCGCCGACGTAGGCCGCGTCGACTTCGCCCGCGTCGAGTTCGGCCTCGACCTCGCGAGCGGCCTGCACCATGTTCTCCATCTTCTGGTAGGCCACCTCACGCGGTAGGAGTTTGACGCCACAGTCCGGCGAGACGGTCAGGCGCTCCGGCGGAACGATTTCGAAGCCTTTCTTGATGTTATCCTTGATTTCCTCGACGGACTCGATGTCGGTCGTGTGGACGTCGACGACGCCCAACGCGAGGTCTTTGGTGAACTCGTCGGCGGTGAACACGTCTAACTGCTCGTAGTCGCCGTTTGCGAGTTCGAGGTCGTACTCGTGGACGGGCATGTCGAGGATTTCGGGATAGATGCGCGAGTAGTCGCCGTAGCAGACGTGGAGGCCGAGTCGGACATCTTCCGGAATCCCCTCGGCGATGTGTTCGAGACACTCGCCGACGATGGCGTGGTCGTCGGGCGTCGTCGCGAGGGCGGGTTCGTCGATTTGGATGTACCGACAGCCAGCGTCGACGAGCCGCTCGATTTCCTCGTTGACGAGGCCGGCGAGTTCGTAGGCCAACTCCGCCTCGCTATCGTAGTGTTCGTTGAACGACCACGACGCCAGCGTGTAGGGCCCGGTGATGGGTACCTTCACGGGCCGGGTCGTCGCGCCGGCGGTGAACTCGAACTCGTCGACGAGCCACGGTTCGTCGTAGGCCACCTCGTCGGCGACGGAGGGCTTATCGAAGTAGTTGTGTCCCCACACTTTCACAGGGCCGTTGAACTCGTAGCCGTCGATGCGGTCGGCGAAGTACTCGACCATCTCGTTGCGCCGCATCTCGCCGTCACACACCACGTCGAGGCCCGAACGCTCGTGTTCGTGGGTGATGAGGCGGGCGGCGTCGTCGAGGGCCTCCTGGAGGTTCTCCTCGTCGAAATCGCGGTCGTCGTCCTCGTGGAGTTCCTTCGCGCGGTTGAGCCACTTCGGCTTGGGATACGAGCCAACGACGGTCGTCAGCAGGAAGTGTTCGGTCGGGTGGTCCTCGGGGCGGAACTGCTCTCGGGTGTTGGTCTGGTTCGTGAGACTCATAGTGTCACCTCCTCGACGCCGTCGGCCAGCGCATCCAGTTTCGCTTCGAACTTGTTCTGCGGGAGGTAGAACAGTTCTGTGTTGCTCGTCGCGTAGACGGAGTCGAACGTCTGGGCGGGGACGCTGTCGTCGACCCACTCGATGCGCTCGGCGATTTCGTCGGGCGTCTCGACGAGGGTGTTCTGTCCGTCGACGACGCCGAGGGCGATGCTGTCCTTCGTGCCGTACTCCTGGATGTTGTAGACGTTCTGTTCGTGGTCGGCGACGAAGTCGAATCCGATTGCGTCGATTTGGGCGTCCATCAGGTGGGCGTAGGGTTTCTCCGGAATCGCACCCCAGTAGGTGTGGACGACGACTTCGGCGTCGACTGCCGTCGCCACGCGGTCGATGGCCTCGCTTGCGCGTTCGTCCTCGCCATCGTCGGGAGTGTTCTCGACGAGCGACGGTTCGAGAAGGAACAGCGTCTCGGTGTCGAACTCGGCGGCTTCGCCGGCGAGGAACTCTGCGATGGCGTCGAGGAACGCGGCGTCGTCGCCGTAGTGTTCGTCGGTCGCGAGGTCCGCAAGCGAGTAGGGACCGGGGAGAACGGCCTGATTCACGTCCGGTTGGCCGGCCAACTCCTCGGCCACGTCGCCGTCGAAAGTGAGGTCGCCGGTGACGACCGGCTCCCGATAGAAGTTGTTGTTGTCGTAGTAGCGGACGATACCGCGGGTGTCGACGCTGTCGTGGACACACAGCGGGTGGGCGAGCATGTCGTCCCAGCGGAGTTGCCCCTCGACGACGCCGTCTATTCCGGCCTCGAGTTGTCGGTCGATGACTTCCGTCCGTGCGCGTTCGTAGGCCTCGAGGACGTCGTCGCCCTCGTCGCCGGAAATGAGGTCGTCCTTCTGGTGACCCTTCAAATCCGAGAGGTCGTCCTTCGCCCAGTCGGGCAGCGGGAACAGTCCCGGTGTCGTAGCGATTACCTCCGTCATTACCGGCGCTACGTAATGACGGCGTTTAATATTTCCTACTCACGTATGTCTAAGAGTAATTCCAACACGACCAACCGCTCGAAGGGGAACGCCTCCTCGGCGACCTCTCGACTCGTCAATCCGGCGTCTGCAGCGAGGTCGGTCACGGCCTCGACGTCGGTCAGCGAGGAGACCAACAGCAGGACCCTGCCTCCGGGGGCGAGAACGCGGGCCACGTCCGCGATGAACGGCCGAATCACGCGTCGGCCGTCTTCGCCGCCCGACAGCGCGTGTTCAAGCGGGTCGTCCCACTCCCGTTCGGGCGGCGTCGGGAGATACGGCGGGTTGAACAGCACCCAATCGAAGGCGTCGGTGCCGAAGGGGTCGGTCAGGTTCCCGCGGACGGCCGGCACGCCGCGCTCGCGGGTCTGCCGGCAGGCCTCCGGGTTGATGTCGCTGCCGACGACCCGAGCGCCCGTCTCCTCGCCGACGTACTCGGCGACGTGGCCCGACCCGGTTCCGACTTCGAGGACGAAATCTTCACCGTCCACCGTCTCAGCGGCCGTTTCGGCCAGCAGTCGTGAGTCCTCGGCGGCCTCGTACACCGTCGGCATCTCCCGACGGTCCGAAAGCGTCATTCGTCGTCCCTCTCCTCGTCCTCGTTCTCGGGGCCGTCACGTACCGGGTCGGGGTCGCGCTCGAAGCCGTCGACGGCCATCGGGTCGTCGGGATCGTGGCTGTGTTCCTCGCTGACGGGTTCGCTCACGTCGGTCGGTTCCTCGCTCGCCGTCTCTTCGTCCCCGCTCTCGGTTTCGTCCTCGTCGACGGGGTCTCCGGAGGGGTCCCGCCCGTAGTCCTCCTTGAACGGTTCGGACACGTCGGTCGCGGAACGCCCCTGAGATCGACCGTCTCGGTCGTCCGAACCCCGGTTCGCGACGGTCCGTTTGTCGGCGGAGAGCCGTTCCCGCTCGGCTTCGGCGACCTGTAAGCCGCCGGTCTCTTCGCGTCCCATCAACTCCCGCTGTGGGAACGGTATCTTGATGCCCTCGGATTCGAAGGCCTCCTTCACCGCCTCGATGACCTCGTTTTGGGCGCGCCACTTGTGCTGGATGGTCGGCTTGTCTATCCAGTAGCGGAGTCGAAGGGCGACGGCGGAATCGTCGAAGGCCGTCCGGACGACGTCCGGTGACGGGGAGTCTGACACCGACTCACAGCGCTCCATCGCCTCCCTGGCGACGCTCGCCGCCGTCGCCACGTCCACGTCGTAGTCGATGCCAACGTCGGTCGTGATGCGAAGCCGGTCAGTCTTCGAGTAGTTGATCACCTCGCTGCCGGTCACCTGGTCGTTGGGGACGAGAACGTGCTCCTCGTCGAACGTCCGAATCTGAGTGTTGTACAGCGTGATGTCAGTGACGATGCCTTGCCGGTCGTTGACGGAAATCCAGTCGCCGACCTCGAAGGGTCGGGCGAAGAGGATGACGAAGCCCGACAGCGCCCCCGACAGGGTCTGTCTCGCGGCGAACCCGAGGACGATACCGAGCGCACCGGCACCGAGAAAGAGGCTCTGGACCGGGACCCCCCACAGTGCGATGGTGAACAGTATCGCCGGGATGAAGACGGTCAACTGGACGATGTGGTGGGCGACCTCCCGCTGGTGGGCCGTGATGACGTTCCGGCCCGCGCCGAACTTGATGGAGCGTTTCGTCAGGCGCGTGACGGTGAACGCGCCCGCGAAGACGATGAACGTCAACAGGAGTTTCACTCCTGCTTCGGGACCGATTGCGAGAAACGACAGCGACTGGACGACCGTCCCGGTGAGCCCCCAGACGACGACGAGAAACCCACTGAGGACGATACTGCCGACCGTCACGAACACGCCCTGTATGGCCTGCACCGCGTCGCTCCGAACCCGCCGTTTCAGAATCTTCCCGCTGAAGTACGCTATCGCCATCAGGAGACCGAACACTCCGAGTGCGAGCGCCGTCAGGTAGTACCGTTCGGTCGTCGAGAACGTTCGGTAGAACTCGAACTGGAGGTCGGCCCACCACGGAAGGCTCTGGAGGACGACCGATTTCATCCGCCGTCACCTCCGCCGGTCTCGTCTGCGATTCGGGCCAGTCGGGCGAACGCCTCCGGCGGCACGTTCCCGGCTCGCTTGCTCATCAGTTCCTCACCGGCCGCCTCGACGACGGCGTCGGCGTCGTCGATGCCCGAGATGTGTGTCGTGTTCCGAACCGCGTTCCGCATCGTCTTCCGGCGTTGAGTGAAAATCGCCCGAACCAGCGACATGAACGCCTCGTCGTCGGGCACTTCGTAGTCGGGGTCCCGTGGCGTCGTTCGGACGACCGCGCTCTCGACGGCCGGTGCCGGCGAGAACGCCTCCTTCGGAACCGGTTCGACGACCTCGATGTCGGCGTAGTGGCCCGCAGTCACCGATAGCCGGCCGTAGGCGTCGGTCCCCGGTTCCGCGGCCATCCGCTCGGCGAACTCCTTCTGGAACATCAACACCGTCGGCCGCTTCTCCGGGAGGAGTCGGAACGTGATTTCCGAGGAGACGCCGTACGGGAGATTCGACACCGAGGCGGTGAAGTCGGGTAACTCGACCTCTAAGGCGTCGCCTTCGACGACGGTGAGGTCGCCGTCGGCGATTTCGGTCTCGAACTCCTCGTGCAGAAACGACGCCAGTTCCGGGTCGCGCTCGATGACCGTCACGTGGTCTGCGACGGCGAGGAGCCGGTCGGTGAGCGCGCCCGTCCCGCCGCCGACCTCCAGGATGTGGGTCGTGTCGGCGTCCTCGGGGAGGTAGCCTGGGAGTCTGTCGAGGACGCGGTCGTCGACGAGAAAGTGCTGGTCGCGGTCGGGGTCGCCGCGGACGCCAGCACGAGCGATAAGCGCGTCGGGGTCCCGCATGTTGTCCCGCCGTATGCCCGCGCCCCGTATATCGTTCACTCTTTGGTGTCGCGAGCGGTTACTCCTCGTCGCTCTCTCGGCGGGCGAAGATACGGTACTTGAGGTCCTCTTCGCCGAGTTCCTCCTCGATTCGCTCCAGGAGGACGCCCCGGGGGTCGTGGAGTCCCGAGACGCGCTGTTCGATGTCCTCGAAGCTCTCGAAGGGCTTGCGCTTGCGCGCATCGAGGATGTTGTTGCGGAGTTTCTTCCCGATGCCGGGCAGCAGATTGAGTACGTGCAGCCGAGTCGTAATCGGTTGGGCGTCGTTGTAGAAGTCGACGAAGCGCTTCTCGTTCGCGTCGATGATTTCGTTGAGCGCGTACTCCAGTTCGGACTCGGCCGTACTGGAGAGGTCACCGTACGCTATCGCTCGACAGTCCTTGACGTTCTCGCCGGGGGGGTCGATTTCGACCCGGTCGCCGATGTTGACGCCCGCGTCGTCGGTGAGGGCGAGTTCGACGAGTCGGAAATCCGACTCGCCGAGGGCGTAGGCGACCGGCGATTTCTGATACTGTGGCCGGTCGTCGTCGGGGCGGCCCCTGGGTAGGAAATCCAAGACGACTGCGGTAGTAGGGTCTCCGGCGTCGCTGTCGCTCATACCTACGGTACGGGGAGGCGATATTTAAAACAGGTGCCGGTCCGTATCAGGCGTACTTGACGACGATGTCGAGCACGTCGTCGAGTTCGTCACCGGACATCGTGTACCGCCCCTGTGAGAACACCGAGCGGAGTTCGTTGCGGTCCTGCGGAAGGAGGTCGGCGATTTTGTACGCCGTCGCCTCGTCGACCTTCTCCAGTTCGGTCAGCTCCGCGACGAGTTCGCGGGACTCCTCGGCGTCGAGAACCGAAAAGCGGTTGACGTGCTCGATGGCGCGCGCCAACTCGTAGCGCATCTCGCGGTCCTCGTCGAGTGCGCGCTCGGCTTCGATGTCGGCGAGCAGTTCCTTCGCCTCGGAAACGGTGAGGAACTCCTCGTCGACGACCTCCTTGAATATCGTCATTCCTGCTGGCGTTGGAGGTGGGCCGGCGCGACGATGAGCGTCTTCGTGACGCCGCCGTCCTTGATTTCGACCTTGAACGCGCGGCCCTGCTTGCCGGCGACCGTTCCGGTTCGGCCGTTGAATCGGGGGTGGAACTGGCCTTTCGGCACCGAGGGGTCGACCTTGAGGTGGACCTTCTCGCCGTTTTCGTACTCTTCGACCGAGCGCTGCGGCGGGGATGCCCCGCGCTCTCGGGGTTTGTTCTTCAGCTTGTTTCGGGTCGCCTTCCGCGGACCGTTGGAACTCGGCATTGTTGATGAGTCCTAATCAACTCCGACACATAAAACGTGCGTTCCGGCGGCGCCCCGTCGGTCGCCCGACGGTTGGCGATTCGTCTCGGTGGCGCGTCGAAATCGGAGAGAAACGACCGACTATATTCGTCCGACTTCGTCGACGTCGACGCTCTCGACGCCCTCGACGCCGCCGAAGGCCTCCTCGACGGCGTCGGTGCCGCCGGCCTCGTCGGGGATGAGTACCGTCGGGAACAGCGCGATGAGTCCGAACGCCACGTCCTCGCGGTCGACGCGGCTGATTTTCGCGCCCTCGGGCAGGGAGTTCTCGAGGCGGTCCTGCAGTTCGTCGAGGTCCACCTCGGGGCTCTGCGGCATGACCTTCATCTTGGCTGCGACTTTCCCCATCGTTACGGCCCCATGAACCCACAATCCGGGCATTCGTAGAGGTTGCTCTGCTTGCGACACTTCGAGCAGCGGTAAATCTGGTGCCCACAGTCGGGGCAGTCGAACTTCGCCGCGCTCGTCCCGGAGATGTTTATCCCACAGGAGATGCACTTCCGTTCCCTCCGTTGGGTACTCTCGCTACTCATATCAACTGGTCCGGCGCGGCGACATTTAACCCTTATCAAGCGCGTTCGGTCCCGCCGAGCGGTCGTCAGCCACCCCGCTCGACGGCGGGGTAGGACTGTCGCCCTCCGGTCGTGTTCCGCGCGACGATACGCGCCGTCGCGCTGTGTTTTCCCTCGTGAGGCGTCGTCGTCTCGTCGTAGTACAACACCGTCATGTCGAGACAGGCGTGAAGGAGTTCGTTCGAGGCGAATCGGAAGCGGTCCGTACTCGGCCCCGAGAGCGGGCCGTCAGTCGACCGGAGGTGGTGTTCGACGAACAGGACGCCACCGTCGACCAGCGCCGCCTTGATGTCGGGAAATCGGTCGACAGCGCGATAGTAGCTGATAGTGATGGCGGCGTATCGGTCCTCGGGGAACTCGTAGGTGTTCGCGTCGGCCTGAATCGGCTCGATTCGCTCTTCGACGCCGACTTCGGCGGCGTTTTCGCGGGTGATTTTCAGGCCCTCTCGGGACTGGTCGAGGGCGTCGACCTCGTATCCTGATTCCGCGAGGAACACCGCGTTGCGACCCGTTCCGGTCGCCACGTCGAGGGCGTGACCGTCGGGAAACGATTCGACGTAATCACGCAACACCGGCGATGGCTCTGGGTTCTGGGGATACTCGCCGGCGGCGAACCGTTCGTCCCACGTGGGCATCTCAGGGCTCCCGTTCGCCCACCTGCACGAGCTGTTTCCCGATTTTCGTCCCCTCGAACAGCCCGAGGAAGGCGTCGGGTGCGTTCTCCAGTCCCTCGACCTCGTTCTCGCGGTACTCGATGTCGCCCGAGGCAACCCACCCCGAGAGTCGTTTGAGCGCCTCCCCCCAGCGGTCCTCGTAGTCGCGGACGAGCAACCCTTCGACACGGGCGCGTGACTCGATGAGTTTTCCGAGTTTGCGCGGCCCCGTCGGCACCTCGGTGGCGTTGTACAGCGCTATCTGTCCGCAGATGGCCACCCGCGCTCGGACGTTCAATAGCGGCCAGACGGCATCGGTGACGGGGCCACCGACGTTGTCGAAGTACACGTCGATGCCGTCGGGACAAGCTTTCCGAAGCGCTGCGCTCACGTCCTCTTCTTTGTAGTTGATGCCCTCGTCGAAGCCGACGGATTCGAGCCACTCGAGTTTCTCCTCGGCGCCCGCGATGCCGACCACGTGACAGCCGGTGAGGTCGGCGATTTGGCCGACGACGCTGCCGACGGCACCGGCGGCGGCGCTGACGACGACAGTGTCGCCGGGCGTCGGTTCGGCCACGTCCGTCGTCCCGAAGTAGGCGGTGACGCCGGGCATTCCCAACACGCCGAGCGCCGTCGAGATGGGGCCGTGTTCGGGATTGACCCCTCGGAGGTCACGACCGTCGGCAATCGCGTAGTCGGCCCACTGGAGGTCGCCGGTAACCACGTCGCCGGCCTCGAAATCCGGGTGTTCGGAGGCTTCGACTTCGCCGACGACGCCCGCCTGCATCGGGTCGCCAACGTCCCACGGTTCGGCGTAGGATTCGGCGTCACGCATCCGCCCTCGCATGTAGGGGTCGACGGACATGTACAGCGTCCGGACGAGGACTTCGCCCCGCTCCGGGTCGGGGAGTTCCGTTTCGATTAGCTCGAAGTTCTCCATCGTCGGCTCACCGACGGGTCGGCTGTCGAGTATCCACTGCCTGGTTGGAGTTGCCATGCTCGGAGGTCAGCCCCACCGGTGAAAGGGTTTCGCCCAACCGGTGGAACCTTCCGGTACCGTCCCCTTCCGCCGGGCATGGACGCGGTTCGAGAGACGGTCCTCGCCCTGCGCTCGGAGGCCGAAGCGACCAACGAGCGACGGCTCCTCGTCTGTGCCGGAAGCCGCGAGGCCGGCTACGCCGCCGCTCGGACCGCCTGCGAGGCAGCCGGCCTCGATGCCATCGCGCTGTCGGAACGCGACATCGTCGGTCGCCGACTCGCCCCAGCCCGCGCCGACGAACTCCTCGGGGAGACCCACGACTGCGTCGTCGTCGACTGCCACGACGCCTGCCGGCCGAACGCCCTCGGCCGCGCCGCCGGCGCCGTCGACGGCGGCGGACTGCTCGTCCTCGTGGTGCCGCCGCTCGACCGCTGGCCCGACGAACGCGACGGTTTCGACGAAACCCTCGCGGTCCCTCCGTTCGGCCTCGACGACGTGGCCGGAACGTTCCGCCGCCGACTCGTCCGGACGCTCCGAGAACACCGCGGCATCGCTATCGTCGACGTCGATTCCGAGACGGTCGAAGCCGACGGCTGCACCGACCCCTCGCCGAAGTTTGCCGAGGTCCCGTTTTCGCCACCTGATGACGCCGCCTTCCCGAAGTCCGTTTACGAGGCCTGTCTCACCGCCGACCAGCGCGACGCCGTCCTCGCCTGTGAGGCGCTCTCCGATTCAGGCGCCGCGGTCGTCCTGGAAGCCGACCGCGGTCGCGGGAAATCCAGTGCCGCTGGACTGGCGGCCGCCGCCCTCGCTGCCGACGGCCGAGACGTGCTCGTGACGGCGCCGAACTACCGCAACGCCGCCGAACTGTTCGATCGCGCCGCCGAGACGCTGGGAGAAATCGACGCCCTCGTCTCCGACGGCCGAGGCACCGACGCCGCTCACGAACTCCGAGCAGAGGGCGGCGGCGGGGTTCGGTTCGCCCCTCCTACCGACGCGAAAACGGAGACCGCCGACGTACTCGTCGTCGACGAGGCCGCTGCGCTCCCGGTTCGCGTGCTCGAATCCCTGCTTTCGGTCGCTCCGAGCGTCTGCTTTGCCACGACCGTTCACGGCTACGAGGGCGCAGGTCGGGGCTTCGACGTTCGGTTTCGTGACATCCTCGACGACGAGCGGGTGGTCGACACCGTGACGCTCGGCGACCCGATTCGCTACGCCGCGGCCGACCCAATCGAGGTGTGGTTGTTCCGGGCGCTGCTGCTCGACGCTCGCCCCGCCGTCGAACCGCTCGTCGCCGATGCGACGCCCGATGACGCGACCTACGAACGCCTCGGCCCCGTGGCATTGGCCGACGACGAGAACCGCCTCCGGGAGACGTTCGGCCTCCTCGTCAACGCCCACTACCGCACCGAACCCGACGACCTCGCTCGCCTGCTCGACGCGCCGAACATCGCGTTGCGAGCACTGACCGTCGACGGCCACGTCGTCGCGGTCGCACTGCTCGCCCGCGAGGGGGGACTCTCCGAGTCGAGGCGACGCGAGATGTACGAGGGCGCCCGGGTACGGGGGAACATGCTCCCCGACGTGCTGACGAGTCAACTACGGGACCCCGAGGCCGCCCGCCCGGTCGGCCTGCGCGTGATGCGCATCGCGACACATCACGCCGTCCGCTCCCGTGGGCTCGGCTCACGGCTGCTGTCGGCGGTCGAAAGCGAGTTCGACGCCGACGGGGAGCGCCCGGCCAGCGGCCGATTCGACGCCCTCGACTACCTCGGTGTCGGCTACGGCGCGACGCCGGAGTTGCTGTCGTTCTGGGACGACAACGGCTACACGACGGTCCATCTCTCGACGACCCGCAACGACACGAGCGGCGAGTACTCGGCGCTGATGGTTCGCCCGCTGTCGGATGCGGGAATGGACCTCGCAGAACGACACGCAGCGTGGTTCCGGCGGCGAATCCCCGACGTTCTCGCGGACGCACTCGACGACACCGACCCGGATGTCGTCCGCGGCGCCCTCGCCGCGGCGTCCGGCCCCGTCCCGCTGGAGTTGACCGACACCGAGTGGTGCGTCCTCGCAAGCGCCGCCTACGGGCCGGGACTGTACGACGTGGCACCCGGCCCCTTCCGACAGGTGGCGCTCCGGGCGCTCGTCGACGGGGCGCTCGAGGACCGCGACGCCGAGCGACTCCTCGTCGTGAAGGCCCTGCAGGCGACGCCGTGGGACGAGACGGCCGAAAGACTCGGCTACGTCTCTCGCCGGGAGTGTATGCGGACGCTGGGTGACACGTACCAGCCGCTCGTCGACCGCTACGGGTCTGTAGCGGCCCACGAGGAGGCCGACCGCTACCGGGAGTGATTTTTCACGCCGGGCACCGAAGGTCGGGACGTGCTCCCCGTCGACCCGTTGTACGTCGCCATCGTGCTGCTCGTCGCGGCCGTCGTCGCCAGTTTCGTGCCGTTCGTTCCCGGCGGCGCGCTCTCGGTGGCGGGCGTCGGCTACTACTGGTACGCCACCGGCGAACCGAACCTGTTCGTCGTCGCACTCCTCGTCTCGGTCGGCCTGCTGACGCTCGCCGTCGACTGGCTGGCCGGGGCGCTGTCGGCCCGATACGGCGGCGCCTCACTGCGGACGACGGCCATCGCTGCCGTCGCCGGGTTCCTGTTGCTGTTCGTCCTCGGCCCGCTCGGCGTCGTCGTGGGCGTCGGCGGCACCGTTTTCGTAGCCGAGTACTACCGCCACGGCGATGTCGAGCGTGGACTTCGGACGGCGGCGTACGCCACGGTCGGGATGCTCGCCTCGTCGGTGATGCAGGCGCTGTTGTCCGGAGTCGTCCTCGTCGGATTTCTCATCGCCGTGTTCGTCTGACCACAACGGCTGTTAGCCGGGAGGTCCTACGGTGGACATGGAGTGTACGGAACCGGACTGTGAGGAGACGGCGGCCGTCGAGCTCCACATCCCGTGGACCGAAAACAGGGTGGTGTGTCCGGGACACGCCCGCGTCCTCGCTCGGCAGGACGGCGTCGTCGCAGACCCGCTGCCGGACGCTGGCGACGAGTGGCCCTGAACGAGCGGTCGCTACAGCTCTTTTCGCATACAGATAGCCGTCGACGGACAGAACTCTTCAAACTCGCGTGTCTCCCGGACGGCATCGGGGGCTTCTTTCCGGTCGATTTTCGTGTAGCCTCCCTCGGCGAAGAAATCGGCGGCGGTCGTCGTGAGCAGGTACAGCGTGTCGACACCGTCGGCGCGGGCCTTCGCCCCCAGCGCCGCCCGAAGCGCCTCGCCGTAGCCTCGTCCCCGGACGGCCGCTTCGACGACGACTGACCGAAGGAGGGCGTCGTCGCCGGCGGGTTCGAGGCCACCGATTCCGACTCGGTCGTCGCCGTCGAAAGCGACGTAGAACCTCTCCGGGTTCGACCGAACGTCCTCGGCCGGCAGGTCCGCCGCTGTCAGCAGGGTTTCGACGTACTCGAGTGCCTCGGCGTCGGCGCCTCGAAGTCGCAGGCCGCTCTCGTCCATACGAGGTTACTCGGATACAGAAAATAATGGATTACCGGCGTGGAATAGGCTCTGTCAATCCCGGCCTTTACCACCCTACGCGAGCAGCTTCGCCATCATCACTTCATCGAGATACTCGTCGTCGATTTTGTAGTGTTTCTTCCGGATGGCCTCGGTCTCCCAGCCGCGGTTTTCGAGGAACTCGATGGCCGCCTCGTTCGAGGATGGGACGCTGTTGTACAGTTTCTCGAAGCCGTTGTCGAGCGCCCAGTCGACGCCGTGGTCGAGCAGTTTCGTCCCGATGCCGTGGCCGCGGTACTCGTCGATGACGCCGACGGTCAACTGCGCGGTGTGTTCGAGCTTCTCCAACTCGGGGGCGTTGAGGTGAACCCACCCGACTACGTCGCCGTGGACAGTCGCGACGAAGAACATCCGTTTCTGGAGTTCGTTGTGTCGCAACAGGACGTTCTCGCTTTCGACCACGTCGGCGACCGTCTCGCCCTCGATGTAGGTCTTATCGCCCAGCGCCTCCCGAATCGCGCCGACCAACCCGGTCAGGTCGTCCTCGCGGGCCGCGCGAATGGTGACTTCGAGGCCGTCGTCGACGTACGTCTCCTCGCTGTCGTCCTCGAAGGCGATTCGAAGGTCGCTCTCGTCCGTTTTGGAGACGATGCCGTCACGCCGGAGGACGGCGATGTGGTGGCCGAACGCCTCCGGACTCATGTTCAGTGCCCGACGCGTCTCGTCGTAGTCGGCCGTCCCGTACCGCTCGACGTATTCGTAGATGTCCTTGCGGTCCCGGTGGCTGAATTCGAGTTCGTCGGAGAACTGCATGAGGGTTGGTAGCACGAACCAGCATATAAAATTGTTGCCGGAGCCGAACTAGTTATATGTCAGTTTTCGATACGCTCTGTGACCACGGCTTTCTGTGGTTTCTGTCCGGGACGTTCGTCAGCAGTATCGCGGTTTCGCGGATGCTGTGGGTGTCGACGACCAGCTCTGCGGCCTCCCGGACGGTGAACGACGCTTCGAGGTCGACGCCGTAGCAGGCCGCATACAGGTCGAGCCAGTCGTTGAGCGCCCGCTCCAGCATGGCGAACTCGGCGTCGTCGAAGCGGACCAACTCGCCGGTCCGCGCCTCGATGTACAGCCCCACGACATCGCCGACGCCGTCGACGAGGTACTCGAGTGCGGCCTCGTCGTCGGGTGGGTCTACCGGCGGCTCGAATGCCTCACGGTCCCGTCGGGCCCGCTCGGACAGCTCGGCGATGCGGTCACTGAGGGCGTCCATCTATCCGTCCTTGAACTCCACGCCCTTGCCGCCGGCCGGGTGTTCCCAGTCGGTGTCGGCGACGACCGCACAGGTGCCGCACTCGACGCAGGGCTGGGTGTCGAGGCTGACGACCTTCTCTTCGCTACCGTTGGTCTTGACGGTCTCCTCGCGGTAACAGCCGCCGCCGAAGTCCTTCGCGCTGACCGGACAGGCAGCCACGGCGGCGCCGCTGGCTGCGAAACTGTTGTCGACCAACTCGATGTGGGGGTCGCCCACGTCGTAGGTCAACTCGCCGATTCGGTCGTCGAGTTCCGGCGGTTCGATGGTGTTTTCGGCGTCGATTTCCTCGCCCAGTACCTCACCGACGACTCGTGGAATCGTCACGTAGGAGGTCCGGGTGTCGGGTATCATCCCCAGCAGGAACGGGGAGTTGAACGCCCGCTCGATGGTCCCGTCGAAGAGTTTCACGCCGGCCCGGCCGACCGCCGAGTCGAGGACCCCGCCGGCTACTTTCGTCACGAAGTCGCTCTCCGAGAGGGTTCGAGTCATCCGGTACCGCTGGGGGCGGAGCTTGGCCATCACGCCCTCGTCGACGAGCTTCTTCTCGTAGAGGTCGCCCGCACTGCCGGGATTGCCACGGGATTTCGCCTCCGCGAACGCTTCGGCGGCCAAGCCGCCGGCGGTGACCGCGTGGTTCATCCCCTTGATTATCGGGCCCTGAGCTTGCATCTGTCCGGCAGCGTCACCGACCAACAATAGCCGACCCTGATGTGGCGAAGGGTTGGCCGCCTTCTTCGAGTCGGGGACCAGTTTCGCGGAGTACTCCCGCTCGTCGTACTCGCCGTCGAGCCACTGGTCCAACAGGGGATGAGTGAGCAGCGAATCGAGCAGTTCGTGCGGTTCCGCCCCCTCCTCGGTCAGCGAATCGAGGTGGAACACCGTCCCGATAGACAGCGAATCCTCGTTCGTATAGAGGAAGCCGCCGCCGCGGACGCCCTCGAAGAGGTCTCCCGAAAACAGGTGGGCGACGCCGTCGTCCGATTCGACGCCGAACCGCTCGTTGACGGCTCCGGGGTCCATATCTACGACGGCCTTGACGCCTTGGAACCACTCGTCGGGTTCCTCCCAATCCATCAGGCCGGCGTCGCGTGCCAACTCGGAGTTGACGCCGTCGGCAGCGATGATGATGTCGGCCGTAATCGGGTCGATTTCGTCGCAGGTGACGCCGACGATTTCGCCCTCCTCTCGGAGCAGTCCGTTGACCCGCACCTCGGTCAGCAGTCCGCCACCGGTATCTTTGCACTTCTCGTGGACGCGCTCGGCGAGCCACGAGTCCATCCGCCGCCGGAGTACCGCATCACACCACTCGGTGTCGTGGTGGTGAATCTCCGAGAGGTCGAACGTCTTGACCTTCTCACCGGCGAGGTTGTGGATGTAGTACTCCGAGATGGGTCGTTCGGAAGCCGCCTCGCGGAACCCATCGAAGATGCTGTCGATGGTGTAGGGCGCCGATTCCTCGGCGTAGATGAGGCCACCCGAGACGTTCTTCGACCCGGCATCCACGCCGCGTTCGAGGACGAGCGTTTCGACGCCCTGTTCGGCCAGCGTCGCCGCTGCCGCCGCCCCGCCGGGGCCGGCCCCGACGACGACCGCCTCGAAGTGTTCGTAGTCGTCAGTCATCGCTCACCTCCGCGACCGCACGAGAGAACTCGCCGGCTTTCAGCGCCTCCGTCAGCCGCGGCAACACCTCGAAGAGGTCGCCCTCGATGTAGTAATCGGAGAATCCTCGGATGTCGGCGTCGGCGTCGGTGTTGATGGCGACGATGGTGTCGGATTCGTCCATGCCGACCTTGTGCTGGACCGCTCCGGAGATGCCGGCGGCGATGTAGAGGTCGGGTTCGACGACCTGTCCGGACTCGCCGATTTGTCGCTCCTCGGCGACGTAGTCCTCGACGTGGCCGTCGAACTGATAGGAGGCCGTGATGACGCCCCGGGAGAGACCGAGGTCGGCCTCCTCGAAGGCGTCGGCGAGTTCGAGGCCCAACTCCATCCCTTTCGTCGGGTCGTCGCCGATGCCGCGGCCGAGTGCGACGACGACCTCGTTGCCCGTCAGGTCGACACCGCCCTCCAGTTGGTCGTAGTCCGTCACCTCGACGTGGAACCACCCCTCGGGCAATTCGAGTTCGTGTTCGACGATTTCGCCCTCCCGTTCCGGGTCGGGGTCGGGCAAATCGAACGTTCCGGGAATGACGCTCGCACCCTGTGGGTGGAAGTCCCGGTGGGGTTTGTCGATACAGAGAATCGTCGAGTACTCGAACCCGGAGAAGTCCGGTCGCGGCATGTGGAGGACGCGCTCGAACACCTTGTTGTCGCCCGGTGTCCCCGTCTTCGCAGGGTTCGAGATGGTGGCCGAATCGATGTAGAGGTCCGAGCAGTCCGATGCCAGCCCCGAATCGAGTTCGGCCTGCACCAACGCCGAGAGGTCCCGGCCGTTGTTCGTCGCCGGAAAGACGGTGTATCGCGGTTCGTGGTAGTCGCGCCACTCGAAGTCGCTGTCCCGACACATCGAACAGAAAATCTCGGTGTAGGGCTTGTGTCGGAAGCGTTCGAGACGTTCGTCCTCCTGGTAGACGACGCGGTCGGCGCCGTAGGCGACGGCCTCTTCGGCCAACTCCGAGATATCGTTGCCGATGAGTACCGCGACGACGGCCTCGTCTTCGTCGTACTCCTCGTTGTAACCGGCCATCAGTTCGCTGGCCTTCCCGAGAATCTCCTTGGAGGCGTCTATCAACTCGCCCTGCTGGGTCTCACAGTACACCCACATATCCCGGTAGTCGCCGTCGACGGTTCCCTCGACCCACCGCTTTTCCGACGTGGGATGGTCGAGTTCGGGGTACTTCTCCTCCGGCGGCACGTACTCGACTTCCGCCTCCTCGCCGTCGTCGTCCTGTGTCAGGTCCTCGATTCGATTCTCGATTTGTGAGATGGCGGATTTCCGTTCCTTCCCGTCGCGTTCGCGCTCCAAGATGTCCTCGAGAACGTCGACGTCTTCGATGCCTCGAACGAGGTTCGCGATGTCCGCGACGGTCAGTTCGGTCAAATCCGCCTCGCTCGGGTCGAGCTCCTCGTCGTCCGCCGAGAGTTTCTCGATTCGCCCCTCGATGAGCGTCTTCACCGGGTCGCGATCCTCGCCGCCCGCTTCGAGTTCGAGCATCTCCTCCAACTCTTCGAGGTCCTCGACGTCCTTGATTTTCGGTCCCAACTCCGCGATTTCGTGTTCGGTCGGGTCTACGGATACCATGGTCAGTCACCTGCCGCGAACGGCTCCATCTCTTCGAGTACGTTTCGCATGCCCTCCTCGTCGTCCGGTGTGACCGTCGTCGCCTCGCGTTCGGAGGGCGCCTTCGGAATCGGGTCGACCCCGGAGACGATAGTCGGCGAGCCGTCGAGTCCGATGTAGTCGGGGTCGAGATTGAGGTCCTCGTGGTCCCACACCGTCACGATGTCCTCGTAGTCCTCCGCGCGCCGTTGGGTCTCCTCGCGGAGTTCCTTGTGTTTGAGCCGGTGTTCGGCCTTCCGATAGGTCGGCTCGAACTCCGGGTCGGTGACGACGAACGCCGGGAGGTCGGCTTCGACGGTCTCTATCTCCTCGACGTCACCCTTGACCAGTCGCTTCGCCCGGAGTCGACCCGCCTCCTCGTCGATCTCCAGAGCGATGACGTGGGTGACAAGCGGCCAGCCGAGACACCAGTTCGTCTGGGGGCCGGTGTGACCGGTCTCCCCGTCGGCACTCTTGAAACCCGCGAACACCAAGTCCGGCGTCTCCTCGAGTTTCTCGATGCCGGTCGCGACCGTCATGGCCGTCGCCCACGTGTCGGCGGCGCCCATCTCGCGGTCGGAGAGCAGATACAGGTCGTCGGCGTACACGTCCCGCATCCCCTCCTGGAGGATTTCCTTGTAGCCCGGCGGGCCCATGCTCATAAGCGAGACTGTCCCGCCGTGGCGGACCTTCGTCTGTAGTGCCGCCCGCAGCGCGAACTTGTCGTTCGGATTCATCACCGTCGGCGTCTTCCCCCGTTCGAGGTGACCGTCCTCGTCGAAGGACACCTGCCCCTCCCGGAAGTCGGGAACGCCTTTCGTCAACACGAGTGTGTTCATTGGTACCTCATCACCTGTGGCAAATACTGCTACCGCTCCCTAATAGTTGTTAGTGCGGAACGGAAGCGAAAAACGCGATAGAAGGCTATAGGCAGGGGCTACCCGAGGAGTACGACGGGGCTGTCAGGTTCGGCCTGCACGACCGGGGTCGACGTCGATGGCGTCGACCGGACAGACGTCGACGCACAGCATACAGTCGATACACTGGTCCTCGTTGGTCGGATTGGCCTTGATTTCACTCTCGGGGTGGTCCGGGGAGTCGACCCACTCGAATACGTCGACCGGACAGTCCTCGAGGCAGGCGCCGTCGGCGATGCAGATGTCGAAATCGACGGCGACGTGCGTGCCCCGAATCCCCAACTGCTCAGGCGGGTCGGTCGGTCCCCACACGTCGACGCCGTGTTCCTGCCCCTCGTTTTCTCGATTTTGCTCGAAGTTCGGGTCGATGGCCATTGCTACCTATCACCAACACTGGGCGGGACTTAAACGTTCCCGACGCTCAGGGATGGGCGAAGTAGGCGACGGTCTCCTCGTCGGCATGGTCGTCCACTCGCGCGAAGCCGATACGCTCGAACTGGACGACTTCGTCCGTGTCGTAGTCGGCGAGTCCGGGTTCGGCGTGGCC
This sequence comes from Natronomonas gomsonensis, assembly GCF_013391635.1. Taxonomy (GTDB): domain Archaea; phylum Halobacteriota; class Halobacteria; order Halobacteriales; family Haloarculaceae; genus Natronomonas; species Natronomonas gomsonensis_A. Next base: position 336,386 of record NZ_JACAWU010000002.1, read on the forward strand.
GGTCTCGTCGCCGTCCATCGTTCGGAGACGAAGTGGAACGTTCTCGTCGGCCGGCACCCAGTGGACCACGTCGACGCCTTCCTCGCGGACGATATCGAGGTCCTCGCCGGTGAACTCGAAGGCGTCGCGGGTGTGACGGACCGGACCGAGTCCCTTCAGCCAGACTCGCTTGCCGTTCGGCGGCACGTCCTCCGGTTCGACGAGGACGGCGCCGCCGACCGGAATCGACCGGGTCCCGCGGTCCTCGTGGTCGGGGTGAATCGGCGGCTCGCCGAGTTCAGGGCCGCCGAGGACGGTCTTCTCGATGCCATCGCGGACGAAGAACGCTCTGTCGGATTCGTCGTCTATCAGCTCGCGGTTCTTCGCGTACACCGACGACATCGCGAGGTCGACGTTCGAGGTCGACGTGCCGAGTTCCGTCATCGCCGCGACGATGGCCTCACCGCGGATGCCGCGCCGCCGTAAACTCGCGACGGTCGGCGCTCGGGGGTCGTCCCAGCCGTCGAGTTCGCCCGAATCAACGAGTTCCTTGATTGTCGACGTCGACATCTGCACGTCGTAGGCGTCGATTTGGACGTGCCCCCAATGAAGCACCTCGGGGTACTCCCAGTCGAAGTAGTCGTAGACGAACCCCTGTCGCTTCGCCGAATCCTGCAGGTCGATTCCGCGGATGATGTGGGTGATGCCGAAGAGGTGGTCGTCGATGCCGGACTGGAAGTCCAACATCGGCCAACAGCGGTACTCCGACGCTTCCTTTCGCGGGTGCGGCGTATCGACCATCCGGAAGGCGACCCAGTCCCGCAGCGCCGGGTTCTTGTGTTCGATGTCGGTCCGAACGCGGAGGACCATCTCGCCGGCGGCGTACTCGCCGTCTATCATCGCCTCGAACTCCTCGTGGGTCGTCTCGGCGTCCTTCTCGCGGTGGGGACACGCCTCGGCGTCGTTTTTCAACTCCGAGAACGTCTCGCCGCTACAGCTGCAGGTGTAGGCGCCTCCTTCGTCGATGAGGTCCCGCGCGTAGTCGTAGTAGGTCTCGACGCGGTCGGAGGCTTTGACGACCTTGTCGGGGTCGAAGCCGAGGTAGTCGATGGCGTCGAGAATCTCGTCGTAGGCGTCGAGGTCCGGCCGTTTCGTCTCGGGGTCGGTGTCGTCGAAGCGACACAGCATCCAGCCGTCGTACATCTCCTTGTACGTCCCGATGACGGCGGGCATCCGGGCGCTGCCGAGGTGCCACGGACCGTTCGGGTTCGGCGCCAGCCGCATCCTGATGTCGTCGTAGTTCTCGACGTTCGGGAGGTCCGGCAACGGCTGGTCGTCCTCCTCGTCGTCGGCGTCGAGTTCCTCGAGCCGTTCGGGAGCGAGTTCGGCGAGTCGCTCGCGTTGCTCCTCGGTCGAGCGGCCGTTCACGCGCTCGATGACGGGCGCGATGACGCCGGGAATCTCGTCGCCGTGCTCGCGGAACTCGGGGTTCTCGCCCATCAGCGGCCCCATTATCGCGCCGACCTGTGCGTCGCTGTCGTGTTTGAGCGCGTTGAACAGCGCGGCCGTCTCGGCCTCGCGTTCGACCCGCTCTCGGAGGTCGTCGTCCATTGACGACGACTTCCCCGGGGAGCACCAAAACCCCGTGGGTTCCGCGCTCGTGTGCGGCGGTGTGGCTTACAGGCGGCAGGCCCCGCTCGACCGTCCGTGTGCCGCGCTCCCGCCTCGGCGGACGGCCGTCCGTTCGCTACGTCACGGGCCGTCTGGCCGTGCTATCAGTTATAAAATATGGGTCGAACGCATCCGCGAGGCGGCGAAGCCGCCTCGCTATTTCCCTAACGTTTTTGCACGCGAACGCGGGTCGAGTGCAAAAACGTGGGTGTTAGTACCCGCGCTCGACGAGGTAATCCGCGATGGATTCGAGCAGTTCGCGGGACTCACCGTCGGGGAGCACTTCGAGTCGCTCCTTGCCGCTCTCGACTAGGTCCTGCGCCATCTTGCGGGCGAAGTCGATGCTGCCGGCGTCTTCGAGCGTCTCGACGGCGGCTTCGATTTCGGCCTCGGTCGGGTCCTCGGAGACGAGGCTCTCCACGTCGATGCCCTGGTCGCGAGCGTGCAGCGTGATAATCGTCCGCTTGCCTTCGATGAGGTCCGACCCGCGCTGTTTCCCCAGCGTGTCGCTGGGGACGGTCAAATCGAGGAGGTCGTCCTGAATCTGGAATGCCCGGCCGATGTCGAGGCCGTAGCCGTGGAGCGCGTCGACCGTCTCGTCGTCGGAACCCAACAGGATGGCGGGTATCGACGCCGCGGCTGCATAGAGGACGGCGGTTTTGAACTCCACCATCTCGAGGTACTCATCTGTCGTCACGTCCCCGCGGTTCTCGAAGTCCACGTCCAGTGCCTGTCCCTCACAGATTTCGGTACAGGTGGTGGCGAGTTCGTCGAGCGCCTCGACGCTCCGCTCGGCCGGTGCGCCGGTGTCGAGCATGTACTCGAAGGCCTTCGAGTACAGCGTGTCTCCGGCGAGGATTGCGGTTTCGAGGTCGTACTCGCGGTGGACGGCGGGGACGCCGCGACGAAGGTCGTCGTCGTCCATGATGTCGTCGTGGATGAGGGTGAACGACTGGATGACCTCGATGGAAACGGCCGCTGAAAGCACGTCTACTTCCTCACCGGTCGGCGACGGGAACTCGCGGTACTCGGCGTCGAACGGTTCCACGCCGGAGATGGCCTCTGCGGTGAGCAGCAGGATGGTCGGCCGGAGTCGCTTCCCACCCGCGTCCAGCAGGTATCGGGAGGCGGCGTACAGTCGCTCGGGCTTTTGCACCGGCAACTGCTCGGTAATCGCCTCGTTGACGATTTCTCGTCGCTCCGCAATCGCCGATTCAACGCGGTCTGAAGAGCTCATTCCGTCAGCTGAATCGTGTTCCCGTTCTCGGTGATGTGGAGGTCGCGACCCACGCTGTAGCCCTGGTTCCGCGCGAGGTCGACGTACGGCGAGAAGCCCTTCATGTCCTGGTGAGCCGGGATGATGTTCTGGGGCTGGAGCGCTTCGAGCATCTGGAAGTGACCCTCGGTGTTGAGGTGCCCGGAGACGTGGATGTCGTCGTAGATGCGGGCACCCTGCATGCCGAGCAGTTTCTCGGCCTGATAGCGCTGGCCCTCGTTGGTCGGTTCGGGGATGACTCGCGCCGAGAAGACGACCTTGTCGCCGTTGTCGAGTTCGTACGGCGTCTCGCCGCGGGCCATCCGAGTGAGCATCGCGCGCGGTTCTCCCTGGTGGCCCGTCACGACGGGGAGGTAGTCCTCTTTCCCCTCGTTCATGATTCGTTTGAAGGTGCGGTCAACGGATTTGCGGTGGCCGTACATCCCGAGGTCACTCGGGAAGTCGACGAAGTCCAGTCGCTCTGCGGTGCCGGAGTACTTCTCCATAGAGCGGCCCAACAGGACGGGCTGGCGGCCGATGTCCTCGGCGAACTCGACGAGTGATTTCACGCGTGCGATGTGGGAACTGAACGTCGTAGCGACGATGCCGCCGTCGTAGTCCTCAAGCGAGTACAGCACGTCCTTCAGTTGCTCGCGGGCGACCGACTCGGAGGGCGTTTTACCCTTCTTGCTGGCGTTGGTGCAGTCCTCGATGTAACAGAGAACGCCCTCGCCCTCGCGGCCGATTTCCCGGAATCGCTTCATGTCGATGGGGTCGCCCAGCACCGGCGAGTGGTCCATCCGCTTGTCGAGGCCGTAAACGACGGCGCCCTCCGGCGTGTGGAGGACGGGGTTGATGGCATCGATAATCGAGTGCGTGACGTTGACGAACTCGAGTTCGCACTTCTCGCCGATGGGCATCGTGCCGCCGGCTTCCATCTCGACGAGGTCGTTTTGGACGCCGAACTTCTCCTCGCTCTCGATTTGCTGTTCGACCAACGCGAGGGTGAACGGCGTGGCGACGATGGGTGCGTCGTAGCGGTGGGCGAGCTTCGAGATGGCGCCGATGTGGTCGAGGTGGCCGTGGGTCGGGACGATGGCCTGCACGTCGCCCTCGATGTCGCTCATCACGCGGTCGTCCGGAATGGCCCCCATGTCGATGAGGTCCAGACTGTGCATCCGTTCGGTCTCGACGTTGTCGTGGATGAGCACCTTCGAGAGGTTCAGTCCCATGTCGAAGATGACCACGTTGTCGCCTGCCCGTACCGCTGTCATCTGTCGTCCGACTTCCTCGTAGCCGCCGATTGTCGCGATTTCTACTTCCATAGTTGAGAGCCGAGAGACCGCTCTCCGGACTCACGAACGAGCGACCGGCTTCCGCAGGGCCGTCTATGACGGACGCGACACCGACCGATTCGGTGGGCCGGCGGTCGGAACCGACGAGGCAACCGTCGCGGCAGCGCCGCCACGTTCCTGCCCAATCGACCGTCTCCCGCCAGCGTCTGCCGGTCGCCCATACGTGTCCGGGGCGACCGTTGCTCGGTTATCCGAAGCTTCTACCTCTGGGGTTAAAAAGTACGTGGGTCGGACGAACTCACGCCGTAGCGGCCCTCCGCCGGGGATTACGGCGGAAGAGCCGTCGCTGCCACCACTCCGAGACCGGCGAGGGCGACGAGTCCGCCCACCCCGGTGTACAGCAGCCAATCCCGTCTGTCCGCGATGAGCTCCGACTCGGTGCTGTCGGCGACGAGGAACAGCTCCGCATCGGGGTGACCGTCGTCGGCCGAACCGACCAACTCGAAGTCGTTGGCCCCGAACGTCTCCGCGCCGACTCGGGTCGCAGTCCCGTGGACGTACACGTCGTCGCCGGGTCTCAGGAGTCGCTGATGGTACTTCCGGTCGCCGACCTGCGTTCCCCAGTCGAGAGCCTTGATGAATGCCTCGTCGGGGTCGCCGGGCGTCGAATCGAGGTCGAGAAACCGGCGTATCGCCTCGGGCGGTTCCTCGTCGACGCCAACCTGAGTCGTCTCGCGAGGACCGGAGAGTTCGACCGTCGCCTCGCGTGGTCGAACCAACGCGCGGTCGGTGCCGTCGTCGACGTAGAACGGTGTCGTCACCGTTCCCTGTCCCTCGGTTCGCCAACTGGAGTGTTTCCCCGACTCGTCCCACTCTTCGATTTCCCACTCGGCGATGAGACACGTTTCCTCGGAAAACGGTGCCGGGAGCGCTCCCTCGTCGCTCCGTTCGGCAGTCCCGACTACTTCGGCCGGTCCGGGAGTCAACCGCAACACGTCCGTCGTTTCGGTGCCCGCGATGACGCTTCGCTGTCGGCGCCGACGCCAGCCGTATCCGACGCCGAGAACGCCCACGGCGAACAACAGCGAGCCGAGAACACCGACGACGAGGCTCACGCCGAACCACCACTGATGGAGGGCATAGACGGCGGTCGGAGCGGGAGGGAAATCAAACCCTAGTACGGCGACGGCAACAGCAGGTGCCCGCCGTCGACGGCGTAGTAACTGCCGGTGACGTACGCCGAGGCATCCGAAGCGAGATACACCGCGAGCGGTACGCAGTCGCCCGCGGTCCCGAAGCGGTCGGCCGGGACGGTGTCGAGTATCTGCTCCGGGAGCGCGCCGCCGGCCGCTTCGGTGACCCCCTCCGTCTCGATGATGCCCGGTGCGATAGTGTTCGCGCGGACGTTGTACTTCGCCCACTCGCTTGCGACCGTCTGCATCAGGTTGTGGACGCCGGCCTTCCCCGCCCCGGAGTGGCCGTGGTACGGCGCGCCGTGGACGGAGTTCGTCGCCCCCATCGCGATGATGGAGCCGCCGCCGTTGTCTATCATGTAATCGCCGACGCTCATCGTACAGTAGGCCGTCCCGTCGAGGATGGTGCCGACGACGGCCCGCCAGCCGTTCGCCGAGAGATCCTCAAGCGGCGTCAGGAAGTTCGCGCCGGCGTTGTTGACGAGAATCGAGATGTCACCCAACTCCTCGAGAACAGTATCCCGCATCGCGTCGACTTCGTCTTTCTCGCGGATGTCGACGGTCGTCGCACAGGCGTTCTGGCCCTTCTCCTCGATGGCCTCGGCGACCGGTTCGAGGTGGTCCATGTCCCGAGAGGCGACGGCGACGTCGGCGCCGTGGTCGGCGAAGGCCAGCGCCATCTCCTCGCCGATACCCGTCCCTCCGCCCGTGATGAGCGCGGTCTCTCCGTCCAGCAAGTCGTCGGCGAAGATGTCGGTACTCGGTGGCGTCTCGGGCCAATCGTTCGGCATGCGAACAACCCCCGTAGGGAGCCAGTATTAATCCGTCGTCTCCCACTACCGGGGGATTAATACGGGCGTCAGAAATCGTCCCGAAGCGACACCTTGTCGATTTTCCGCGTGGAGGTCTTCGGTAACTCCTCGACGAACTCGATGCGACGGGGTATCTTGTAATCGGTCAACCGGCCGCGACAGTGCTCTTCGACATCGTCTGCCGAGAGTCCATCCCCGACGACGACGGCGGTGACCGTCTCCCCGAGCCGGTCGTGTGGCGTCCCGATGACGGCTACCTCGACGACGTCGTCGAGTTCGTAGATGACGTCCTCGATTTCGCGGGGATAGACGTTCTCGCCGCCGGTGATAATCATGTCGTCGATGCGGTCCTCGACGAACAGGTGACCGTCCTCGTCCATCCGGGCGATGTCCCCCGAGCGGAGCCACCGTTTACCCTCTCGCTGGACAAAGGCCTCCTCGTTCTTCTCGGGCATCCGGAAGTAGCCTGGCGTGACGGTGTCGCCGTGCCACAGCAGTTCACCCTTCTCGTTGGTGCCGACTGCCTCGCCGGTTTCGGGGTTCTCGATGCGTACGTCGACGACTTCCGTCGCCGGTGGGCCGATACTGCCAGCCTTCCGAACGTCCTGTCCCGGGCGGTTGATGGCTGCGAGCGGTGTCGTTTCGGTCATGCCGTACCCCTCCAGAAGCGTCACGCCGAAGGTTTCCTCGACAGTTTCGATGCGCTCTTTCGGCATCGGCGACCCGCCGACGCCAATCAACTCCAGCGAAGAGAGGTCGTAGTCCGACACGTCCCGCTCCAGTAAGTCGATGACCATCGTCGGAATGAAGAAGGCGTAGGTGGCGTCGTGTTCGGCCATCGTCGCGAGGGCGGCGTCGGGGTCCCACTCCGGCAGGAAGTGGTTCTCCGCGCCGACGGTCAGAAGCGGCGTCGTCGAGACGTTCAACCCCGAGACGTGGAACAGCGGACACACCGTCAGCGTCGTCGTGTCCTTCGACCACCCCATCGCCTCGACGAGTCCGCGGGCGTTCGTCTCGAGGTTCCGGTGGGTGTGTTCGACGCCTTTCGGCCGTCCGGTCGTTCCGCTGGTGTACATCAACTCCGCGAGTTCGTCTTCCTTTCGCGGGTAAGCATCGTAATCGGTGTCGGCGGCTCCGACGAGTTCGCGGTAACTGTGGCCCTGTTCGCCGTCGGCGACGATGAGGTGCTCTAACGACGGTACGTCCAACCCGGCGAGTACGTCCTCGAACTGGCCGTGTGTCACCGCCGCGACCGCCCCTGAATCCCCCAGTACGTACTGTATCTCCTCGCCTTGGAACCGCATGTTGATGGGGAACGGAATCGCACCGCGTTTCATCGCGCCCAGATACGCGGTCATAAAGCCGATACTGTTCGGCAGGTACAGCGCGACCCGGTCGCCCGCCTCGACGCCGAGTGATTCCAGGGCGTTGGCGAAGGCGTTGGTCTCCCCGGCCAACTCCGCGTAGGTGACCTCCCGTGTGTGGTCGGTCATCGCCAAGCGGTCTGGTGCACTGCGGGCTATCGCGTCGACGTGGGTGGCAAAATTCATGCTGTATGCTAGTATACATCATTATTGATTAGTGTTACGCCACCTCATGTTCCGGCAGTACCTGCGAGCGCCGGCAGGATTAAACTATCATACTTGTTTGTAGTTTCATGGTAAACTTCGGCTTCTCCGAACAGGAGCGTGCAATCCGACAGACCGCCCGCGAGTTCGCCGAGAACGAAATCGCTCCCGTTGCCCGCCACCACGAGGAGACCGGTGAGTGGCCCGAGGAGGTCTGGGAGAAGGCCGTCGATGCGGGACTCGTCGGTGGCACCATCCCCGAGGAGTACGGCGGTGCCGGCCTTTCGCAGGTCGAGACGTGTCTGTTCATGGAGGAGATTTGCCGCGTCGACGCGGGCATGCTCGCCGCCATCGGCACGGAGTTCGGCACCCGAATGATTCGGGAGTACGGCACCGACGAACAGAAGGAGTGGATTCTCCGCGGCGTCGCCGAGGGCGACCTCATCGGCGCGCTCGGCAACACCGAACCGAACCACGGCTCGAACGCCGCGGGTATCGAGACTACGGCCACAAAAGACGGCGACGAGTACGTCATCGACGGCGTGAAGACGTTCATCACCCACGGCACCATCGCCGACTACGTGCTGACGATGGCCCGCACTGGTGGTGAGAGCCACGGCGGCATCTCGGCGTTCATCGTCGAGACCGACCGCGACGGTTTCGAGGTCGAAAGCGAGATACACAAACTTGGCTGGAACGCGAGCGAGACGGCACAACTCCGCTACGACGGCGTGCGCGTCCCCGAGGAGAACCTCGTCGGCTACGAGGATGCCGGGTTCTACCAACTCATGGAGTTCTTCGAGGAAGAGCGCGTCGGCATCGCCGCTCAGGCGCTCGGCATCGCACAGGGCTGTCTGGAGGAGACCATCGATTACGTCTCCCAACGCGAACAGTTCGACCGCGAACTCCGAGAGTTCCAGGCTGTCCAGCACAAGGTCGCGAACATGGGGATGAAAGTCGAACTCGCACGCCGACTCGTCTACGACGCCGCCCAGCGCGTCGACGACGGCGAGAAGCCGACCAAACTCGCTTCGATGGCGAAACTGTACGCCAGTGAAATCGCCGAGGAAGTCGCCAGCGACGCCATCCAACTCCATGGCGGCAACGGCTACACGACCGACTATCCGGTCGAACGTCACTATCGGCACACGAAAATATATCAAATCGGCGAGGGCGCGAGCGAAATCCAGCGCAACATCATCGCCAAGGAACTGCTCGACTTGTAATCACGCGGCAGACATCTCGATTCCCTCCGCCGTCACGTCGATAGTGACTCGTCCCTCCGCTTCTAGATGTCGCAGGTACTCGTAGACGACGAGCGTCAGGAACGGTGCCCGTGCCCCACCGATGCCGAGTTCTTCGGTGACGAACTCCCGTGCGTAACACGGTCCATGTTGATCGAGAAAATCGAGCAGTCGCCGCTCGGTCGTCTCGGCGTTCGCAAGCGAGGCCTCGATTCGCGCCGTCGGGTCGTCCATCGGCGGGCCGTGCATCGGCACTACCGTTTCGGGGTCGAGGTCCCGAATCCGGCGTAGCGACTGCTTGTAGTCGCCTACGTCACCCAACAGCGGGCCGTACTGGAAGCGGCCGTCACGGTCGACGAGGTCCCCCGAAAACAGCGTTCCGCTCTGCTCGTGATGAAAGGCGAGGTGTGGGTCGGCGTGGCCCGGCGTCGTGACGGCTGTCAGTTCGTAGTCGCCACAGCGTACCGTGTCGCCATCACTCAATTGGCGTTCGACGTGAATCCGTTCCTCGGCGTAGTCGTCGCGGACGGGAAAGTAGGTGTCCCACGTCGCGTCATCGGCAGCGAACCCACCGAGCAGTCGCGTCATCTCCTCGCGGGCACGCTCCAGATACCCGGCGTAGTCGTGGAGGATATCGACCGACCCCTCAGGAATGATGTGAGGCACCTCAGCCAGCGCATCGATGGTCTGGGAGCCCCCGACGTGGTCGATGTGTGGATGTGTAATCAACACGCGCTCGATGCCGGCCAGTTCGTCGTCGAGTGCGGCGACGACGGCCTCTCGCGAGACGGGTGCGACGTGGCCGGTGTCGACGAGCGTATCGCCGATTCGGAGGACGTTGACGCCGCCGTACAGCGGTTGCGTGAACTCGAAGCGTTCGTACTCCATCGTCCGGTCAACGGCGCCCGGGCTGAAAAGTGCTCTCTGTTATCGGGACCCACACTTATGCCGAGGCGCACACAGCAACGGCTATGAACCTCTACGAGCGCTTCGCGCGACAGGCACGAAGCAACCCCAACGTCTCCGCAGTCGTCGACCCCGACGGAGAGGATATCAGCTACGCCGCTCTCGACGAACGGGCCAGGGCCGTCGCCGCGTTTCTCGATAGCCGGACGGAACCGAGCGACCGCGTGGCAGCCTATATGCTCGACAATCCGACCGTCGTCGCCACCGCTTTGGGCGCTTGGCGCGCCGGCTGTGTGTTCACGCCGGTCAACTACCGCTTCGGGGCGGAAGAGGTGGCGTACGTCCTCGACGACGTGGCTCCGGAAATCGTCGTCCACGACGCCGTCTTCGCCAGCACGGCCGAGGATGCTCTAGAAGCCGCCACCGTCGAGCCGACGGTTCTGCAGGGCCACGCCGGCCAGTTCGGCTCCGAAGCGTTCGGCGACCCCGAAGACGCCCCCGACCCGACGACGCGGCTGGACGACGACACCGCAATCGTCATGCACACCTCAGGAACGACGGGCGACCCGAAGGGCGTCGTCCAGACCCACCGCAACGTCGGTGCGCAGGTCGACGCCGGCATCTCGACGTACGACGTGACGCCCGAGGACACCGCTGTCGTCTCCGTTCCGCTGTTCCACGTCGGTGGGTTCCACGGCGCGACGCTGATGGGGCTGTTCACCGGCGGGTCCGTCGTCATCCATCCAGCGTGGGGCGCCGCCGAGTGGGCACGGCTCGTCGCGGAAAGCGAAGCGACCATCTCGGGGCTGGTGCCGGCGATGATGGTCGACGCACTCGGCGACGAAGCCGCCCGCGAACACGACACCTCGTCGCTTCGGATGTGTTTTTACGGCGGGAGTCCCACCGCCGAATCGACGCTCCGTGAGTTCGAGTCGGCCTTCGGCGTCGACGAACTGCTGAACTATTACGGCCAGACCGAGGCCGCGGGCCTGACCGTCGCAGGGACCCCCGAGACGCCTCGGACAGAGGGCGCACTCGGACGTCCGGTCCCAACAGTGGAGGCACGCGTCGTCGACCCGGACACCGGTGCGGACTGTGTCGACGGTGAGGACGGCGAGTTGTGGCTCCGCGGGGACAGCGTCATGCCGCGCTACTGGGAAGCTCCCGACCGGACCGACCGGGCCTTCGAGGGGGAGTGGTTCCGTACCGACGACGTGATTCGCCGCGAGGACGGGGTGCTGTACTTCGTCGACCGCCTCGACGATATCGTCCTTACGGGCGGGGAGAAGGTCGCACCCTCCCGCGTCGAGAGTGTCCTCTCCGAGATGGACGGCATCGAAGCCGTCGCCGTGTTGGGTACGCCGGACGAACGCCTCGGTGAAGCCGTGACCGCTGCAATCGTCAGTGACGACGAACTGACAGCCGACGCCGTCGAGGCCTTCTGTGACGACCACGCGGGACTCGCCGGCTACGAGAAGCCACGACGAATCGAGTTCGTCGACTCCCTCCCGCGGACCGGAAGCCAGAAAATCGACAAGACGGAACTGGCCGAACGGTTTGGATAGCTAACAGGCGGTGTCGCTGCTCCCCGACGCCACACCGCGCGGTATCCGACGGCGCCGGGGTCGTTCACTCGGGCACGGGGCGTCTGGTCCCGGCTTCGAATAAAAACCTTCAGCCGATTCGAGTGCCCGGGTGCCGTCCGTCGAGGAACGACTCGAGACCGTCGATGCCGAAGACGTAGGCCTCGGCGTCGAGTTCGAGTAACTGGCGGACTTTCCCGGCCATGCCGCCGGTCACGTCCGTCTCGTCGCTCTCGCCGAGAGCGTCGGCAACGGCTTCGAACGAGTCGATCTGTGCGATAACCTCGCCGGATTCGTCGTAGACGCCGGGAACGGCCGAACAGACACCGACGCGGTCGGCATCGAGCGCAGAGGCAAGAGTGACGACGAGTTCGTCACCCGAGAGGATGGTCGCACCTTTCTCGGCGTGGGCGATGACGTCGCCGTGGAGAATCGGGACGAACCCTTCCGAGAGCATCGTCTCGACGTGGGTTGTCGGTGCGTGAAGGTCTCCGTCGGCGTCCCGCGAGGCGACCGACAGTGGATGTACCGGTAGTGCGGGGGTCCCCTCTCCCGAGAGGCCTTCCACGACCGCCGCGTTCAGCCGCTTCATCGCCCCGTGGATAGCCCGAATCGCTTCGTCGTTGTGCGTTCCGTCGGTCGTCGTGACGCCGTGTTCGGCGGCGTGATGGTGGCCGAAACTCCCACCGCCGTGGACGACGACGATGTCCTCTCGTCCCGCGAGGGCCTCGACGGCGACGCCGAGGTTCGCCACGTCGACGGCTTCCGTGCCGTCCTTCTCGGTGATGACACTCCCGCCGAGTTTCAGTACCGTGGTCATGATTCGGGTTCCGCTTTGACACCTTCGGTGTCCAACTCCGCCCGGAACGCCTCCTCACAGCCAGGGGTGTACTCGAGGGCGGTGTGGGTCTGTTCGGTGCGGTCCAGGGCAACGATACAGCCACCGCCACCGGCGCCCGTGAGTTTCGCTCCGAGAGCGTCGGCCTCTCGTGCGGCCCACACCATCGTGTCCAGCGTCCGTGCCGAGACGCCGAGTGCCGACAGCAGACCGTGGTTGAAATCCATCAGTCGACCGAGTTCCTCGATGTCTCCGTTCCGGAGTGCTACCTCACCGTTCCGAACGATGTCGCCGATGGCCTCGACCGTGTCGGCGGCGAAGCCGTACTCCTCTTTGAGTGCTCGGACGCCGGCGACGAGTTCGCCGGTGTCGCCGGTCCCGCCGTCGTAGCCGATGACGAAGGGGAGATTGGGCGGGTCCGCCAGCCGTCGGCAGTCGTCGCCCTGCACCCGGACGGCCCCACCCATCGCCGAACAGAAGGTGTCGGCGCGGGAGGCTTCGCCGTCCTGTACCTCGTGTTCGACCTGATAGGCGCGGTCGGCGAGTTCCTCGGACGTGAGGTCGGTTCCCAGCGCCCGCGTCGCGGCGTCGATGCCCGCGACGACGACGGCGGCGGAGGACCCCAGTCCCGCCCCCAGCGGGATGTCGCTTTCGACGGTAATGTCGAAGCCCGCTTCGGGCGCGTCGGCGGCGTCTCGGGCCTGTTCGACGGCGCCGTCGATGTAGCCCATCGCCGCCTCGACCAGCGGCGTTGGAACGTTCACGTCCGGTCTGTCGTCGGCGTCGCCGCCCCACGTCACCGTGAAGCCGTCGAGCGTCAGGTCCTTGGCCCGCACGCGGAGGCGGTGGTCGTCGCGGGGTTCGACGGTCACCCGCGCGCGGCGCTCGATGGCACACGGGACGGCCGGCTCGCCGTAGACGACGGCGTGCTCGCCGAAGAGATACACCTTCCCGGGCGCGCTCGAAGTGGTCATACCCGAGTGTCTGGCCGGCCAATAAAAAGCGTATCCGAACCGGTCGAATCCCTGCTGCGGGTCGCGCGCACCACCTCCCGGCTACATCAGGAAGGTGACGATCAAGAGACCGACGCCGACTGCGCCGACGAGCACGCCGAACAGCACAGCGCCACTCCCATCGGGCACGTCGTCGAACGGCTCCGTCGACAAATACAGGGTCGACTCCTCCGACGGAGCGACGGCCAGGCGGTCTTCGGATTCGCCATGTGATGCCGCCGAATCACTCCGGTGGCTCACATACCCGAGAAGACTTACCTCGTCGCCCGGCTGGAGCGTCGCCTCGCTGTAGCGCCGCTTGCTCGCATCGACGACGAGGTCGGTCGCCATCGGGTCGATCGATACGCCCGAGGTAGTAGCGAGGAAGTCTCGTATCCGCTTCGGTGGCGACTCCTCGTAGTCGGTTTCGACGTCGGTCTCGAAGGAGTCGAACTCACACTGCAATCGGTCGAAGGCGACCCCCTCCGAAACGAGCAATTTCTCTGGCGTGAACACGTCGCCGGTCTCGTTTCCGACCGTCCGGTCGTCGATGGCTACCGATAGCCTTCCCGTCGCGTCCTCGACGTCGAACGGCTCCGAGCAGACGCCCCACGCGGCGGATTCCCAACTGTTCGTCTTCGGGGTGTCGTACTGTTCCTCGATTTCCCACGCCGACAGCACACACTCCCGGTCGCCGGCGATGGGTGAAATAAACGTCCCCTCTTCCGACGGAACGACCGTCCCACGGACGCGAACGAGTCCCGGTGATTCGATGTCGCCGATGTCGACCCGCGGCGTCTCGTCGACGAGTGTCGCTATCTCCCGCCGTTTCCAGGCGGAGTACAGCGCGAGGACGCTCGCGAACATCAGGAGGACGCCACTCCACAGTGCGAGTTCGCCGAGGATGTCACCGAACCAACTACCGACGAACGCGACCAGCATCCACGCCGATTCCGACGACGACGGCGCGAATAGTTCTTTCGCCGTCTCGGCTCGACCGTCTCACAATCAGTAATGCACAAACCGCTCGGTCCCGTTTCGACGGTGTGTCCGCCGAACTCCACCGGCACGTCAACGCGCTCGTCGCGGACCTCGCGGCCGAACACGGCGAGGTCGACCTCGTGGGTCGCCGAGTGGACTGTGACCCGGACGCCCGCGACGCTTTGGTAGAGACGTTCGACTCGTTCGGCGTCGTTGGTGGGGCCGGCGTCCGGGTCCGCGATGACGACGGCCGTGTCTTGCTCGTCCGCTTCGAGGGAACTGAGGGGTGGGTCGACCCCGGCGACGGCCGGCTCCCGGGGGAGTCCTACCGGGAGTGTGCCCGACGCGCACTCAAGGAAGTGGCAGGTATCGACGCCGACCTTGCCGGCCTCGCACAGGTTCATCTCCTCTACATGGACGACTGGACCGACCGCCAACCCGTGCCCAACCCCTACGTCTGTTTCGACGCCCGGCCGGTCGATGGGGACCTCGAAACAACGCCCGGCGATGGTGTCGCGGCACTCAGGTGGGCCGATTCGGTTCCCGAAGACGTGCTGTACGACGAACTCGCGGAGTTGTCACTGGGCGGCTGAGAAACACGAAAACGAAAGCCGTTACAGTTCGGTTTCGAAGTCCTCGAGCGCGTAGGCGGGTTCGGCGCCACGGCGGTCGAGGGTCTCGTTTGCGAGCAGCCAGTAGATGACCGACAGGGCCTTCCGACCCTTGTTGTTCGTCGGCACCACCAAATCGACGTTCGAGGTGGTGTTGTTGGAGTCGCACATCGCGATGACCGGAATGCCGACCGTGATGGCCTCCTTGACCGCCTGGGAGTCACCGATGGGGTCGGTGACGACCACGACGTCCGGTTCGATGTAGCCCTCGTAGTCGGGGTTGGTCAGCGTGCCGGGGATGAAGCGGCCGGTGCGGGCGCGAGCGCCCACGGCGTCGGCGAACTTCTCGGCCGGAAACCGACCGTACTGACGGCTGGACGCCACCAGAATCTGCTCGGGGTTGTAGTTCGCGAGGAACGACGCCGCCGTCCGGATTCGGCTGTCGGTCTGGGAAACGTCCAGCACGTACAGGCCGTCGGTCCGGACGCGGTGGATGAACCGCTCCATGGACTTCGTCTTCTGCTGAGTCCCGATGTGGACACCCGCCGCGAGGTAGTCCTCGACCGGGATGAGGAGGTCCGCCTCGTCGTCGGGCATGACGTCCTCGTCGAGGACGGGGGCCTCCTCGGCCTCCGAATCCTCGTCGGCCGCCTCGGTGGCGTCCTCCGTGTCGTCTGGTTCTGCCTCGTCGGCCTCCTCGGCCTCGGGGGCGGGCTGTTCGTCATCGGTGGGGTCGGCCTCCTCGGCCTCTGTGTCGAGTTCCTCCTCGAGCTCGTCTTCGAGCTCGTCGAGTTCCTCGTCCAGTTCGGAGGCGTCGAGCCCCTCGTCGTTATCGCTCATGCGTTTGCCTCGATTCGAATGAGTTCGTTCAGCTTTGCGGTGCGCTCGCCACCGACCGCCCCCGTCTTGATGAACGGGGCATCGGTCGCGACGGCGAGGTGTGCGATCGTCGTATCCTCCGTCTCGCCGCTGCGGTGGGAGACGACGGGGTCGTAGCCGTTCTCGACGGCCAACTCGATTGCGTCGAAGGCGTCAGACAGCGTGCCGATCTGGTTGGGCTTGACGAGGATGCTGTTGGCCGCACCCTGCTCGATGCCGTCGGCGAGTCGCTCGGTGTTCGTGACGAACAGGTCGTCACCACAGATGAGCGTCTCCGAACCGACGCGGTCGGTCAACTCGGCGAAGCCCTCGTAGTCGTCCTCGTCGAGGGGATCCTCGACGTATGCGAGGTCGTATTCGTCGACCAACTCGGCGATGTAGTCGATTTGCTCGTCGGGCGTTCGGGTGTCGTCGCCGTAGCGGTAGACGCCCTCGTCGGCGTCGTACAGTTCCGCGCCAGCAACGTCGAGTCCGAACTTGATATCGAAGCCCACGTCGTCTGCAACCGTCTCGACGGCTTCCTCGACGATTTCGAACGCCTCGCTGTCGTCGATGGGCGGCGCCCACGCGCCCTCGTCGCCCTTCGCGGCGGGGACGCCCCGCTCGCTCAGGATGTCGCCGACCTCGCCGTGGACCGCCGCGTTGGCGAAGACGGCGTCGGCGACCGACGGCGCTCCGATCGGCGCGGCGAGGAACTCCTGGATGTGGGTCGCATCGGCAGCGTGTTCGCCGCCGCCGATGACGTTGCCGAGCGGCGTCGGGAAGTCACGGCCGCGGAACGCACCACCCAGATGCTGATACAGCGGCGCACCGAGGACGTCGGCGGCAGCCTTGCCCGCCGCCATCGAGATGGCGACGGCGCTGTTGGCGCCGATTTCCGAGAAGTCGTCGGTGCCGTCGGCGCCGCGGAGCGTCCGGTCGACGCCGCGTTGGTCGCCGGCGTACACCTGCCCTTCGAGTCGGGGGACGGCGAGTTCGCGGGCCGCCGCGATGGCCTCCTCGGCCGGTCGTTCGACGGCTTCGTACTCGCCGGTTGACGCACCGGAGGGTGCCGCACCGCGGCCGAAGCCGCCGCTTTCGGTGCGGACCTCGGCCTCGACGGTCGGATTGCCGCGACTGTCCAAGATTCGGCGCAGCCGAACCTCCGTGATGAGCGTCATCTACTCGCCACCCCGCCGGACGGTGAACGGCAACACGCCGGCGTCGTACTCCTCTGCGGCCACGAGAATCGGTTCCGTCTGTTCGGTGTCGATGAGCACCGGCGCCCCGTAAGACACCTGCAGGGCTCGTGCCCCGAGGATACGCGCCTTCTCGTAGCGGTTTGCGCCTCTCATTGGTAGGGGGATACGATGTCGACGAGGTCTTTGTGTGAGACGAGCATGCGTCGACAGCACGCGCGGTCGACGCCGAGCTCGTCGAGCACCTCGGCAGGGTCTTCGTCGCCCTCGCGGGCGCGAGCTTTGAACTCTTCCCAGTGCTCGCCGACGACTTTACCGCACGTGAAACACCGGACCGGTACCATCATTTGTGAATCACCTCAGCGGTAGGACTTCTGGTAGCGGGCCCGAGCGCCGGGGCCGCCCCACTTCTTCGGTTCGGACTGCCGCACGTCGTTGACGAGCAGCGACCGGTCGAACGACATGAACGCATCGCGCAGTTCGGCGTCGTTGGTGTGCTCGACGAGGCCGCGGGCGATGGCCGTACGGACCGCGTCGGCCTGCCCGGAGAACCCGCCGCCGGAGACGACCACGTCGATGTCGACGCTGTCTCGGAGGTCCTCTTCGGCGATGCGGAACGGCTCGAGCATCTTCAATCGCGCCTGCTCGGGTTCGACCAGCTCGACGGGTTTGGAGTCGATCCGAACCCGACCGGAGCCTTCGCGAACCGTCGCACGGGCGACAGCTGTCTTCTTCTTACCGGACGTGTTAGTTACCATGTGACGTTAGCACCCAAGTTCTCGCTGACTTCGCCGAGCGAGATGAACTTGATGTTCGACAGTCGGTCCAGCGACGTGTCGTCGAGGACCTCCGCGTCGTCGTAGGGGTTGCCCAGGTAGACGCGGACGTTCTCGAACGCTTCCCGGCCGCGGGTCTCCTTGTACGGCACCATCCCGCGGATGGCGCGTTTGAAGATGCGGTCGGGTCGCTTCGGGTAGTTCGGCCCGCGGTCGGAGCCGACCTCCGCACGCTGGCGGTAGACGCTCATCACGTCGTCTTCGCTGCCGGTGATGACCGCGCGTTCGGCGTTGACCACAGCGACCGTCTCGCCGTCGAGGGCGCGCTGGGCGACCTGCGAGGCGACACGACCCATGATGCAGTCACGGGCGTCGACGACGACGTCGGCGTCGAATTCAGCGTAACTCATCGAATCACCCGTACGTTGGAGCCGTTGGGGTTGTCTTCGAGTGCCTGTTCGAGTTCGATCGCTTCGCCGACCGTGTCGATTTTCGTCTGGGCCGTCGACGAGAAGTCGACAGCTGCGACGGTGACCTCCTTGCGGAGGGCACCGGACCCGAGCACCTTGCCGGGCACGATGACGGTCTCGTCTTCCTGGGCGTATCGCTCGATGCGTCCCAAGTTGACCTCCGCGTGCGTGCGCCGGGGTTTCTCGAGGCGCTCGGCCACATCGTTCCAGACCTCGCCACCGCCGTTGCGGGCGGTCGACTTCAGGTCAGCGATGAGACTGGAAAGCCTCGGGTTCGTTTTGCTACTCATCGGTTATCTCTCCTGAGAAACGAATGCAGGGAGCAGGATTTGAACCTGCGGACCTCTACAGGACAGCGCCCTGAACGCTGCGCCGTTGGCCTGACTTGGCTATCCCTGCGCGCGTTTTCGTGTTCTTCGCCCCCACTAAAGCCCCTTTCGGTCCGGCGGATGCCGGTCCCGGCCGAGGAACGCGCGGCCGCACCGCCGCTCGTCGGTCGGGTTGCGACGCTCTCCGTCGTGGCGAGCGTCGTGTGTGGGGTGTGGGGTGTCATCTGCTTACAGTTGAACCGCTTCTTCGAGTTCTTCCGCGCGGGCCTCGATGCTCTCGACGGCCGCGAGGACGAGTTCGTCGACGGGCAACGACCCGTCGCTTTCGACGCTGAAGACGAACGCGTTCGGAACCTCCTCGATTTCGACTTCCTTGCCGGGGTACCGCTGGCTGAGGTCGTTGTCGAACTCTTCGGTGGGGACGAGTTCGCCGTCTTCCTCGATGACGCCGCGGATAATCTCTGGCTCCTCGTCTTCGAACTCGCCTTTCTCGCCGACGACCTCGACACGCTGGAGGTGTCGATAGCCGACGGCGACGCCACCCTGATGTTTGGCGTGGTCCTTGCCGCGCCCGAGGACGGCGTCGGCTTCGAGTTCGAGCCGTTGGCCCTCCTTGAGTTCGATGATGGGAACGTTCTCCTCTGCCGGCTGGACCTGTTCGTCGCTGGAGACGAGGTCGCCCGAGTACGCGGTCGCGGGACCCTCGACGTCGATAGCGAGCGTGACCGTATCGCCCGGTTCGTAGTCGTCCGGCGTCGTCAGCGGGACGAGTCCGAGTCGGAGTGCGATCTGCTCGTCGAACATCACCGACGAGTTCTCGATGACGCGGAGCGTGTCTATCGACAGCGTCTCCACGTCGGCGAGCATCGCACGGCGGATGCCATTGGCGAAGGCGGGCGTGACGCCGCGAACGAGGAACCTCGCGCTCCGGTCGTCGCGGTCGATGAACGTTACCTCGTACTCCTCGCTCATCTCAGAACCCTGCGTTCTTCGGCCCGCGAGTGCCGTCGTGCGGGATGGGAGTTACGTCCTCGATACGACCGATTTCCAGTCCGGCACGGGCAAGCGCGCGAATCGTCGCCTGTGCGCCGGGACCGGGGTTCTTCTGTTGGTTGCCGCCCGGACCGCGAACGCGGACGTGCACGCCGTCGATGCCGGCGGCCTGCACTTCCTCGGCGACGACTTCCGCCATCTGCATGGCGGCGTACGGCGACGCTTCGTCGCGGTTCTGTTTCACGACCGTCCCGCCGGAGGACTTCGTAATCGTCTCGGCGCCGGTCAGGTCCGTTACCGTGATTATCGTGTTGTTGAACGAGGCGTAGACGTGTGCGACGCCCCAAGTGTTGTCGTCTGCCATTTACTGTCCCTCCGCGCGTTCGGGGTGAAGGTCGTCCGCGAGCGGACTCGTCTCGTCGAACTCGATGCTGTCCTCCTTGGCCACGTCGACCTTGTACGACGGCGCCGACACGCGGGCGCCCTCGATGGTGACGTGTCCGTGGACGATGAACTGTCGGGCCTGCTTTGCGGTGTTGCCCACGCCCTTGCGGTAGGCGACCGTCTGCAGGCGACGCTCGAGGATGTCGGTCACGTCGAGCGACAGGATGTCGTCGAGGCTCTCCTCGTCGTCGAGGACGCCGATGCGCTTCAGCCGAGCGAGGAACTCGCTGCCGGCTTCCGTCGCCACCTCGGCGTCACCCTGTGCCTCGCCGAGCAGTCGGCGGGCCTCCCGCCGGTAGTCGCGAAGCTCCGATTGGGCACGCCACAGCTCTTCTTTCGTCGCGAGACCGTATCGGGAGACGAGGTCACCCTCGTCGGCGATTCGCTCGCCCTGGAAGGGGTGGTTCGGCGTCTCGTAGAACTTGGTGTTGTTACCGAGTGCCATTATTCGTCCTCACCTGCTTCTTCCTCGGCCATGTCCTCCTTGATGGCCTCGACGTTGACACCGATGGTGCCCTCCGTCCGGCCGGTGGACTTCGTTCGCTGGCCGCGGACCTTCTGGCCGCGGTTGTGGCGAACGCCCTTGTAGGAGTCAATCATCTTCATCCGGTTGATGTCCTGTCGCCGACTCATGTTGAGATCGTTGCCGATTTCGTGGGTAGTCTCGCCGGTGAAGAAGTCGTCCTGGTGGTTCGTCAGCCAGGCGGGCACTTCGTCGGCGTACCCCTCGACGTGTTCGACGACGGTGTCGATGGTGTCTTCGTCGAGTTTACCGAGAATCGCGGTTCGGTCTACGTCGGCTTTCTCGGCGATGATGCGAGCGACTCGTCGACCGATACCGTTCATGTCGGTCAACGCTCGCTCGACGCTCTTCGTCCCGTCGAGGTCTGTCTGTCCGATGCGGACGAAGTACTGGATGTCCTCGTCTTCCTCGTCCGCCGGGGGTTCTTCTGCACTCATATGTGGGTTGTGTTAGCGTCGTGGCGGGGATTTGAACCCCGGAGGCTGTACGCCACAGAGTTAGCAACCCTGCGCCTTGGGCCATGCTTGGCTACCACGACTCGCGTGCGTGTATCTTCGCCCTCTCGGACTCGGGGCCGACACCCCTACATCGATTGCGTTCTTCGCTACCCGACCACCGTACTTAAGCACAACGATAGTTGCCCCGCGTGCGAGCGACTCGCGTAGGATGAGAAATACGGCTAGACCCCGCTCGGTCAGCCGTCTCGTTCCGGCAACCCGCCCCGTTCCTTGATCTCGAGGATGTTCTGGACGTTCCGATAGATTTCTGGCACCGTCGTCTCCTCGTCGGCGTCATAGAGGTCCGAGACGCGATACAGGATGGCGGCGAGCTGTTCGCTCTCCGAAGAGTCGCCGCGAACGTCCTCGGCGATGTCCCGTAGGAAGGCAGCACGGCCGGTGTCACTCTCGCGCTCGCTATCGGAGCCCTCCGGCATGGTTATCGCTGGCTACTCGCCTGTCGGCGGCGGACGATGCCCTGCATCTTCGCCGTCTCGTCGGCGAACGACCGGAACGCTTCCCCCGTCTCGCTGTCCTCGTCGAGGACGATTGGTGCACCGGAGTCACCGCCCTCTCGGACTGCGGGGTCTAGCGGTATCTCGCCGAGGAACGGCATCTCCACCTCGTCGGCGAACTCCCGCCCACCGCCGCTGCCGAAGATGTCGTGTTCGTTCCCACAGTCAGGACAGACGAACCCGGACATGTTCTCGACGATGCCGAGTACCGGCGTGTCGTGTTTGCCGAACATCCGAAGTCCCTTCCGGGCGTCGTCCAGCGCAACCTCCTGTGGCGTCGTCACGATGACCGCTCCCGACACCGGCACCGACTGCAACAGCGTCAACTGCGTGTCACCGGTCCCCGGCGGCAGGTCGACGACCATGTAGTCCAACGAGCCCCACTCCACGTCCTCCCACAACTGTGTCAACACCTTGTGGACCATCGGCCCCCGCCAGATGACGGGGTCGTCCTCGCCGACGAGGAAGTCCATGCTCATCAGTTTCATCCCGTATTTTTCCGGCGGGACGATGGTCTCCTCGTGGGTCGCTTTAGGCCGCTCGTCGGTTTCGACCATCCGCGGGACGTTGGGGCCGTAGATGTCGGCGTCGAACAGGCCGACGCGGGCGCCCATCTCGGACAGTCCCGCAGCGAGGTTGACCGCGACCGTCGACTTCCCGACACCGCCCTTTCCGGAGGCGACGGCGATGATGTTCTCGACGCCCGGCAACACCTGCTCGTCGTCACCAAGCCCGGTGTCGATGCTCGCCGAGAGGTCGATTTCCAACCCGGTGTCGGCGAGCGCCTCTCGAACTTCACCCGCGATAGCAGTCTCCGTCGAGGAGTACGGCGCCCCGAGTGCGAGATCGATACGAACCGTTTCACCCTCGACAGTCACGTCGTTGACCAATCCGAGGGAGACGAGATCGTCTCCGAGTTCGGGGTCTTCGACGGCCGACAGGCGGTCGAGGATAGCGTCTTCGTCCATACCTTCGGTAGGCCCCGTGGCGCCGATAAGAGTTGTGCACCGAATTCCACGGTTCAAAGCACGCCGGACGTTCAGCGCAATCCGAGAAACTACAATTGGTTACGTAGCGACCCAACCTAGCGTCGAATTTAAGCACGTGTGACCGAACTCTCGGGCATGCTCGAAGACGGGTTCGGACGGGAAGTCACCGGCGTTCGCGTCTCCCTCACCGACCGGTGTAACTTCGACTGTGTCTACTGTCACAACGAGGGTCTCGGCGACACGCGGGGGCCGATGGAGCCCGCCGACGACGAGATGTCCACCGACGACGTGGTCCGATTTCTCGAAGTCGCCGCGGAGTTCGACGTCGACTCGGTGAAGTTCACCGGCGGCGAACCGATGCTTCGAGAGGACCTCGAGGAAATCGTCCGCCGGATGCCAGACTCGATGGAAACGTCGCTCACGACCAACGGCACGTTCCTGCCCGAGCGCGCTGACGCCCTCGCCGACGCCGGACTCGAGCGCGTCAACGTCTCCCAGGACGCTCTCTCTCCGGAGGCTTTCGCGGAGGTGACCAAGAGCACCGCTTACGAGGACGTTCTCGAAGGGGTCGATGCGGCCCTCGATGCCGGCCTCGCACCGGTCAAACTCAACATGGTTGTCTTCGAGCAGACTGCCGGCTACGTTCCCGAGATGGTCGACCACGTCGCCGAGAACGACGGCCTCCAACTCCAACTCATCGAGTACATGCCCGAACTCGCGGGTCGCCCCGACTGGGCCGTCGACATCGAACGCGTCCACGGTTGGCTCGAAGAACAAGCCGACCGCGTCGAGCGCCGTGAGATGCACGGCCGAAACCGCTACTTCGTCGACGGAGGGATGGTCGAAATCGTCGACCCCGTCGGCAATGCGGACTTCTGTGCCAACTGCCACCGCGTCCGCGTCACCCACGAGGGCTACCTCAAGGGCTGTCTCAACCGTAACGACGACCTCAAATCGATGGGCGAGATGTCGAAACCCGAAATCCGTGATGCGTTCCGCGACACTGTCGCCGAGCGGGTGCCGTACTACGGCGAGTACATGGTCCAAGAGGACGGCGAATGGGTGTTCAACGAGGAGTATATCGGCGCCTAGGCGTTCGGATGCTCACGACAGAAGTTCTGTGTGGCATAGATTTCTCCCTTCTGCGTGACGTAGACGCCGACGGCGCTAACTCGATCGTACGTCGTTAGCATCGATGTGTTATGCCCCGGTGAGTTCGCCCACATCTCGACGAACTTCGCTGCAACGTCGTCCGTTTCGTTCACTTGATGTGGAGTTAGATACGCGATGTTCTCGTTGGTGCTGTCGCATCCGTCGTACTCCTCGTGGCGCTCTTCGGAGCCCTGCCCGTCCGGATTTCGGTGGTCGTAGAAATCCCGGTCGGCCATATCCTTGCTGTGGAGACGTGCGATTAACCGGACTCGCTCAGAGTGGACGAACGGTTCGCGACCGTATTCCGTCCGTCGTTCGTTGACTGCCTCGAAGATATCCATCTCCAGTTGTTCACCGTCGATATCAGGATGAGCAGACGCCCCAACCTTCGGTACACCCGTCGTGTTCTCCGGGGCGTCGACATCGGGGGGAGACGCCTTGTCGACCGGACCAAAGGTGACCGCTAGAGTCACGAGTAGGGCCCCTGCAAGAGCGAGTAAAATCACCGACGAAACGACGTTGAGGACTCGCTTCCACACCATCTTCACAGTATATTTATCCTGATGGATTCCCTATTTATTCAAATCGGTTGTGGTTCAGTAACATCGGTTTCGCTGCTGCTCCATTCGCTGGATGGCTTCCCGTGCGAGCGACTCGCCCTCCTGTTCGTTCCCGGCTTCGATTTTTTCAATCGCCTCGGCGAGCGTCTCCGTTCCGTCCAGCAGTCCCGACAACGAACAGCGGGATTGCTCGACAATCGGGACGACGTAGCCCACTCGCTGCCCTCGGCCTCGCGCCTCCTCGAAGGAGTCGTTCGCACTCTCGAATCGAGCGTTGGCGGCTCGATACTGCTCTATGGCTGTCGCAGAGTCGTCGTCTTCGAGCGACCGATTCGCATCGTCGAGTAGGGCGTATCCACGAGCCATCTCGTGTAAGGCTCCGTTGATTGGGGAGAGCCACGTCACGACGTCGAGCAACATCGCTTGCTCCCTCTTCACGGTCCCGTAACTGTAGCTGTCTACCGTCACGTTCGTATCTTCGAGCTGCTGTTGGTGTGTCTCGACCCGTTGTCCGACCGTGGATAACTCTTCGAGGGCTTCACCCGCGAACACTACTGGTTCGGTCGCTGCGTCGTATCTCGAATCACGAACCCGTTCGTCGTAGGCGAACGTGGCCGCGATGGTCTGATGGAGTAGGTATCGCTGTGAGGCACGGTCGTCAGCCAACCGTGCTAGTGCAGACAGCGTTTCAGCCCGACTCGTGGAAATCTCGCCGCTGTCCTCCAGTTCCGCTACATCTGCGAGGATTTTGTCGGTCCTGTCGGAAATCGCTCGGTGGTCGAACTCGTCTTCGAAGGCACTAACATCGAAGACGAAATCACCATCGTCGACGAGTGGGAGGGCCGTGAGACGTTCGTACACGCGTTCTAACCGCGCTTCGATATCCAACAGTTGTTCGGAGCGCCGTTCTTCTGTCTGAGGCTCATTCGGCGTCCCGTTTCCGTCGGTTTCTGACGGCCGGTCGTTACCACACCCCGCAAGTCCGCAACAGACCGCTGCTGCCGCGGAGACGACTCCACGGCGCGTCCACGTCCGACGTTCGGAAGCGCGTTGGCTCATTCGACCAACCCTCCTCCGATACCGCTCGGTCCACCCGTATCGTCGGGTAGTGTCGCTTCGGGTTCGTCGTCAGTTCCTCCCGCTGTATCGTCTTCAGTTCCTCCAAGGTCGGTTTCTGGTAGCCGAGAGGGGAGGTCAGATGCAGCGGATGTTGATTCGGGCGATTCCTCATCAGTCGGGCCATCACCGGTCGCAACCGGTGTAGTGGGCTCGTCCCAACTGTCCGGTTTGGCGTCGTCGCTTGACTCGTCTCCAGAGGTAGATGACTGACCGACATCACCGACAGCCTTGGCGACATCAATCCCTCTTTCTACGATGTTGTCTTTGCCCTCTTGAACAACGACAGTAACATTAGCATCCTGGCCCTGTTCGAGATCAGACGGATCAGAGCCGCGAACTCTCTCCGCATTTTCCAATCCGTACTGATGGAACTTTCCACCATCAGACGGAGAGTACGCGTTCGTGGTTCCGCCCTCGTCTTCGAGTTGTCGTATCTTCTCGTCACAACTGTTCCACTCACCGCCAGTCGTCTCACACGTCACGGTTTTCTGTTCTTGTCCGAAGACGAACGTCGAGGCGGCGCCGACAGTGTCCTCGTAGATTTGCTCGCCCAAGTCCTGTTTCCATGGAGCGTTTTCTCCTCCGTCGAGGCCGACAGCGTCCGCCGTACTCCCGAGATACGACGAATCGGCGATTCGCGACCCCACACGGAGTGTCGAGGCGTACCCGTCGGTGTCGTAGAATATCTCCTCGTCTTTCGGAGGCTGTGGCGTGGGTTTGGGCGTCTCGACATCGGTCGTTGGTGCGGCCGGTGTCGGCGTCGGTGGGCCACCCGAAGGTGGTTCGCTCGAAAGACAGACATCGGAGTTCGAGGCGAGGTAATCCGGGTCGCTGCAGTCCGGGGGAGACGGGCCGGGGTCGATATCGTCCCATTCGGTGTCCGGTGTCGATTCTCGACCGGGACGGACGACGATGTCGTCGTACGCCGTTCGGCCGTTCGTATCCACTACGACGACCTGTACGCGGTACGGACCCGCTCCCGGAAACGCGATTCGGAGGTCGTCGGTAGTGGCCGTTCCGTTTAGGGACCGCGTCGCGACGATTTCGTCGTCGACCGCCCACGCGATTTCCTCGAGTTCGGCATCGGGGCTCTCCGCGGTGGCGACGTACTCGGCCGGATTCGTGGCTTCCGGCGACGTCGCGCCGGTAACCGAGACTGACGGGCCGGCGTCGTTGACGTGAACGTACAGCGTGTCGGAGCTTCGAGCGCCGTCTTCGCCGATGACCGTGAGCCGCACCTCGTATCGACCCGGTTTCGTCGGGACGAACGATGTCCGACTGCAGTCCGCACAGTCGGGCGTAATCTGACGGCCACTGGGCGTGTCGATTTCCCATCGGTACGATGCGATGTCCCCGGAGGGGTACGTCGAACCAGTTGCGTCAAGCTGGACTGTCGTATCGACGGTCACCGTTTGGTCGAGGCCACCGTCGGCCATCGGTCCATTGGCGGCGGCAGCGGCACCCACAATCCCACAGAAAGCGAGCGAAACGGCAAGGAGCAACACCAATCGTTTCATTCGAAGTGAGTCGGATTAATATTGGTTTTATTCAAAAAGTTTCGCATCGGAATCGAGCGGATGTACCCTTCCAAAATACAGCGCTCGCCCACGGTAGTACCTATACCCGTCAATCGAGGTTCCGATATCTTGGAGAGACGTGTCTATCGATTCACAGCAGGTTCGCATCGGCGGCGACACGGGTGGAACCTCGAGGCCGACGGCGACGATGGCGTACGGTTCGAGTTCCGACCGTGATGGGCGTCAGTCAGTCGCGCTGTCGGCGCGGATTCGGCCGTCGGTAGCGACTACGTAGCCGTCGTCGTCCGGAAGGTCTTCGAGGGCCTCGTCGAGTTCCCGCTCGACGGTCTCGAGTCGGCGACACAGTTCCTCGTACTCCGGCATCCCTTCGACGTCGTCAGTTGATTCGGTTTCCAGCGTCGCTCGCTTGGCGGACAGCGAGAAGTACTCCTGAAGCTTCTCGTCGTAGGTGGCGCGTCTGAGCATCCGCTGGACCGTCCCCCGGAGTTCCGCTCTGTCCACGGGCTTTCTGAGGTACTCGTCGAAGCCCATCGAGACGATGTCGGCGGACGGTTCGACACCGGTGACCATCACGATACGGCAATCGAAGCCGTGGTCGCGTGCGGCTTCGAGCACTTCGTCGCCCGAGAGCCCCGGCATCCGCCGGTCGAGGAACACGATATCGACCGCGTCATCGAGGGCGTCGAGTGCCTCTCGGCCATCGTAGGCCGTCCGAACGTCGTGTTCCTGCAGCCGGGCCGCGTGCCCATCCGCGAGCCCCGGTTCGTCGTCTACGATGAGTATCGTCGCCGTTTCGTGTTCTCCCATTTCGGTGTGGTCCTTAGTGACACACCAGTCTTCACGCGGTAAAATATGTCTTTCGTCAGACAATAGTCGACTAGGAAACAGGACGTTTCGGTGAGTCGAGGTCTTCGAGCGCCCACGAGACGATGCGGGCTTCGACGACATCGCGTGTCTCGACGAGGTCGTCCCCGTCCTCGAAGCGCTCCAGCGTATCGCGAGCGTCGTCGAGCATTTCGGCTTCTAACGGTCGCTGGTCGGGTTCCTCTCGAGTCGCGTTCAACAGCGCCTCGAAGTCCTCTCGGAGGACGAAAGACGCCCGGGCGGCGTTACACCGCGAGAGTGGGCCCATCCCCGTTTTGAGGACGAGGTCACGGACGGTGTGCCAATCGTCGGCACAGAAATGCAGCGACACCTCGCCTTCGATGTCCCGCCACGCGATGGGCTCGGAGTGTTTCAGCAACTGGACCGCACGCGGTGGGATGTCGATTCGGTGGGCGGTTTCCGGTCGGCCGCAGAGACAGCAAGGTTTCTCCGTTCGCCCGGTGTACATATTCGAAGTTGGGTGGGAAGACGTTTGGATGTACGGTAACCGGCTATCCGTACTCGGAGTTGAGTGTCGATGTCCATGTGGGTCGGTACCGCTACTGGACGTACCCGAACGTTTTATCGGCCGTCTCACGGTAGCGAACGCATGGACACGGCCGAGCGGACCGAACTGGTCACGCGATTCACCGAAGAGGTCGTAGAGGTCGAGGAAATCGAGGCGTTGTTCGAGGAACGCGAGAACCCCACCGCCTACATCGGCTACGCTCCGACCGGCGAGATGCACATCGGCCACTTCACGACGATGCGCAAACTCGCCGACTTCATCGATGCCGGACTCGACGTGACGGTGTTGGTCGCGGACCTCCACGCCCACCTCGACGACGCCAAGAGCCCATTCGAGTTGCTCGAGGCTCGCTCGGCGTACTACGAGGCGGCCATCGTGGGAATGATAGAGGCGGCCGGCGCCGACCCCGATTCGGTCTCCTTCGTCCGCGGCACCGAGTACCAACTCGAGGAGCCCTACACGCTCGACCTCTACCGCATGCTTGCGGAGACGACGCTCTCGCGCGCCCAGCGCGCGGGCAGTGAAGTCGTTCGACAGTCCGAGAACCCGAAGTTGGGCGGACTCGTCTACACGCTGATGCAGGCGCTGGACGTGGCCGCACTCGGTGCGGACATCGCCTACGGCGGCATCGACCAGCGCGGCATCTACATGCTCGCCCGTGAGCAGTTGCCCGACTCCGGCTACGACAAGCCTGCGTGTGTGTTCGCGCCGCTTCTGTCCGGCCTTTCGGGTGGGAAGATGTCGGCCTCAGAGGAGTCCTCGAAAGTCAATCTCACCGACGACGACGACGCCGTCGAAGAGAAGATCAACGGCGCGTACTGCCCCGCTGGAGAGGTCGAGGACAACGGCGTCCTCGAGTACCTCCGATTCCTCGTGTTCCCGGTTTTCGAGGAACGCGACGAGCTGTTCGTCGTCGAACGGCCCGAGGAGTACGGTGGCGACCTCGTCTACGACGACTACGAAGCGGTCGAGGAGGACTTCGTCTCCGGCGAACTCCACCCCGCGGACCTCAAACCCGCTGCGGCCACCGCGATTTCGGCGGTCGTCGACCCAGTTCGGGAGCGACTGCTCGACGAGCCGGAACTTCTAGAAGACGCCTACCCCGAAAAGTACGCCTGAGGGCTCTTACTCCGCTTCGGCTTCGAGCCAGTTGTCGGCCCACGCCTCGATTTCGTCGAACACTGGACACAGCGACTGCCCTTTGTCGGTCAGCGAGTAGTACGTCGCCACGGGGGCGTCCTCTTCGAGTCGGCGTTCGACGAAGCCGGTCTCTTGGAGGTCGTCGAGCACGCGAGAGAGCGTCCGCGCGTTGGCCTCCGTCGAGCGCTTCAGCTCGTTGAACCGCTTTTCGCCGTCCTGTAAATCGTGTAAGACGAGAAGACGCCACTTCGAGCCGATTTGCTCCATCGACTCGACGACCGGACAGGCCGCCTCGACTGGCGCTTGGGGAACGTTCGACATATCGCTCCGTACGAGGCCCTCCAATAAATATTCACGCCGACAGTGTGGTAGCGGGTTGCACTCGAACTGGGAACGTGGGTGTCGAGCACTACTGGTCGGTCACGTCGGTCAACACGAGGAACGACAAGGAGTAACAGACCGACCAAACTGACGCTTCCGGCCACAAATAATCACTTCGGTCGGGATAGACGGCTTCGCTCCCGTGACATTGACAGTATGTGTATTCCTATCCACACAAATCCTGTGGCACCTGACACCGGTGTTACCCGGTGACGACAGTGTTCGCGAAGTGATATAACAGTTCGAATGCGTACGTGGTTGTGTAATGTTACTAAACCCCCGGCCCGACCGCATCGACTCACGAACGCCCGCAGTTACGGAGGCGAACTAATGCTGGAAAGTGCCGGTGCCGAGGTCGCGTTTCTCGTCGCTCGAATCCTCTTCGGCGGCGTCCTCGCGTTCATGGGATTGAACCACTTCATGGACACCGAGGGGATGACCGGCTACGCGGAGTTCAAAGGGTTGCCCGCACCGAAGGCCTCGGTCCTCCTCAGCGGTGGCCTGCTCGTCTTCGGCGGCATCTCGATTGCCGCCGGGATTCTTCCCACCATCGGAGCAGGTGCCCTCGCCGTGTTCCTCGTCGTCTCCGCGGTGACGATGCACGACTTCTGGAACATGGAGGGTGAAGAAGCCCAAAACGAGATGACCGGCTTCCTGAAGAACCTTTACGGTGCCGCCGGTGCCCTCGTGTTCCTCGCGCTCGCGAGCGCCCCGTGGCCCTACGCGGTCAACGTCGGCCTCTAAGAGCGCCCCTTTTAGGTACTCGACGCCACGGTACACCTACCTTACTCCATGGAACTCGACCCGGATTCCGTCGATTCGATGTATCGCACCCTTTCGACCGCCGTGGTTCCTCGCCCCATCGCGTGGGTGTCCTCGACGGACGGTGAGACCGACAACCTCGCGCCCTACAGCTTCTTCAACGTCGTCGGTATCGACCCGCCGGTCGTGATGTTCGCGCCGGCGTCGATGAAGGATACGCCGCGAAACGCCGTCGAAACGGAGGAGTTCGTCGTCAACGTCGTCACGCCCGACCTCGCGGAATCGATGAACGCATCCTCGGCGACGCTCCCATCCGATGCAAGCGAGTTCGACCACGCGGGCGTCGAGCGCGCGCCGTCGGTGGTCGTCGACTCGCCCCGTGTCGCAGCGTCCCCGATTAGCTTCGAGTGTGTCCTCTACGATACCGTCGAGGTCGGCACGTCGACGATGGTGCTGGGCGAAGTCGTCTACGCCCACGTCGACGACGAACTGCTCACCGACGGCAAACTCGACGTCGAGAAGTTCGACGCCCTCGGCCGACTCGCGGGGAGTCAGTACACTTACACGCGCGAGCGGTTCGGTCTCGAACGCCCCGACTGACCGTCGGCACAGACGGTGGTCTCGATTCGGAGTGGACGTTCGTCCACTGACTTCTCGGAGCGGCCCTAACGGCTGTTTGCGCCCCTCTCGACCGTCAACGAACGAAGGGGCACTTCTATTACCCTTCACGTCAGACGTTCGAATATGACCCACACGTGCCGTAACTGTAAACGGACGTTCACAAGCAAACTGCAGTACGAACTCCACCGAGACGTCTGCTCTTCGGAGGCGCTCATCTGTGAGAGCTGCGGCGAACAGTTCTCCGAGCGCCGCGCCACCCGCGACGGGTGGCACTACGCCTGCCCGAACGAGGACTGCGACGGGACCGGACTCGGCGAGGACCTCCACTCCGTCGGCGATTTCAGCCTCGAAAAGAGCGTCCAGTAACGACAACCGACCCACCTGGCCCGCGTAAGCCGCTCTTACTGTTCGGTGAGCGCCGCGATTGACCGACACGCTGCCCGACACACCGGCGCGTACCCCACGGCTGCAAGCGGTATCTCGAACTCGACGCGGCAGCCGCTGGCCCGTTCCTCGACGCGATGACCCGTCGCCGGTATCCGCGCCACGTCCCAACTCCAGCGACGGGTAGCATCGTCGACCGCCGTCACCTCGAAGGGGATCCACGCGCCGACGCCTCGGATTCGAACGCGTCCCGTCGTTCCCGTCTGGATGTGCCGCTCGGAGGCCTCGACGTCGGTGATGGAGACACCCCACTCGGGCCACCGTGCGGTGTCGCACAGCACACTCCAGACGGCCGCGGGGTCGGCGTCGATGTCGCGACCGACGACCCAGCGGCGTCCGTCGGGCGTCCGTTCGAGGTCCATACCTACCGATTCGCGGGCCGGATTTTTGTAACCGCCGCTCTACCCCTCGGCCGTGATAGACGTACGCGACCTCCGGAAGGAGTACGGCGAGTTCGTCGCCGTCGAGGGCAGTTCCTTCGCCGTCGATTCGGGAGAGGTGTTCGGCGTCATCGGGCCGAACGGTGCCGGGAAGACGACCACGCTGAAGACGCTGGCCGGATTGTTGGAACCGACGAGCGGCCGCGTCGAAATCGACGGCGCCCCCGCTGGCGCTCGCGAAACGCGTCGAAAACTCGGCTTCCTTCCCGAGGAGTCGCCGCTGTACGAGGAGATGACACCTCTGTCGTATCTCCGCTTTTTCGCCGACCTCTACGACGTGCCTCGGTCGACCGCCGCCGACCGGATTCACGACGCCCTCGACCGCCTCGAACTCGACCACCGCGACCGCGCCCTCGGCGACATGTCGAAAGGGATGAAGCGGAAGGTCGCCATCGCCCGGTCGCTCGTCAACGACCCCGACGTGCTCGTCTACGACGAACCGGCCTCGGGGCTGGACCCGCTGACGACCAACTACATCATCGAGTTCACCCGCGAGTTGGCCGAGGAGGGCCGGACAGTCGTCTTCTCGGCGCACAACCTCTATCACGTCGAGGAGGTCTGTGACCGCGTCGCCATCATGAACGAGGGCCGAATCGTCGCGAAGGGTCCACTCGAGGACCTCCGAGACCGCTACGGCGACACCGAGTACCACGTCTTCACGACCGTCGACGTACCCGACGCAGTCGCGGAGAACGGCCGCTATCGCAGCGTCGTCGATGACATGGAGTCGGTCGAAGAACTCCGAGCGACTGCGAGTGACCGCGGCGGCGAAATCGACGACATCCGAACCGTCGAACCGAGCCTCGAACGGCTGTTTCTCGACCTCGCCGAGGCCGACGACGCGCGGGAGACGGAGGCCTGATGCGGCCTCGAAAGCTCCTCCGCATCGCCCGCTGGGAGGCGACCAAGGGCGTCGGCGGGCTCGACCGTGGGGCGGTTGCGGTTGCCGTCGCCGCTACTGCCTTCGTCCTCGCGGTCGGCGTCGCCGTCGCTGGCGGCGGCGTCGCCCTCGAAGACGGCATCTACCGCGTCGGCGTCTCCGAGGATAGCCGGCTTCACGACCCCATCGCGGCTGATTCCTCGTTTGCCGTCGTCGAACCGGACCCCGAAGCCATCGAGAGCGGCACGCTGCCGGCAGGCGGCCGATACGACCTCTACATCGAGGAGCGTGGCGACGAAACGACGCTGTATCTGGCAGCAGAAGGGGGAGCGCCGACGGACAAGAGCCGGGCGGCCGTCGCGGCGTTGCGGGAGTCCGTCGACCGCTACAACGACCGGCGGATGTTCGAGGAGGACAACGAAACGGCCGCCTTCCCGGTGACAGTGACGATTCGGTACGTCGAACGGGGCTTCGACGCGGGAGGTGACGGGGGCGGCGGGGGTGACTCCGGCAGCGGTGACGGTTCCGGGGGTACCGGAACCGGCGGCACCGACGGCGGCAGTACCGGCAGTGGAGATGCTGGCGGTTCCGACGGGGAGACGACCGACGACGGGTCCATCGGCGCACCGTCGCTGGGCGCCTTCGATTTGTTCGACACCACCGAGTCGACGGGGTCGCCCTCGGACATCTCGCCGCCGTTTCCCTTCCAGTCGCTCGTGTTGGCCTTCCTCTTCGTGTTGCCGCTGAACTTCGTCATCCAGGCCTACGGCAGTTCGATGCTCTCGGAGCGACTGAATCGCCGTGGGGAACTCCTGCTCGTCGCGCCCGTCAGCCCCGCGGAAATCGTCTTCGGGAAGACGCTCCCGTATCTCGCCGCGGCGCTGGCCATTACCACGGCCGTCGTCGCCGGCCTGTGGGCGTTGGGCGGTGAGGCCGGCCCGCTGTCGGTGCTTGCGGTTCTGCCGCTTGCACTGCTGTTTCTCGCGACGACGTTCCTCGGCGCGATGTTCGCCCGCTCGTTCAAGGAACTCACCTTCGTCACCGTCACCGCGAGTACGGTGTTGACCTCGTATGCGTTCGTCCCCGCCATCTTCACCCAGACCAGCCCAGTCGCCTTCGTCTCGCCGCTCACCGTCGCAGTTCGGGACCTCACCGGAGCGGGCGTCACCCCCGGCGAGTTCGCCTTCGCGACCGGCCCCGTCACCCTCGTCGCCGGGGTCTGCTTTCTGCTGGGGTTGGGCGTCTACCGCGAGGAGGACCTCTTCACCCAGCGACCGGTCCACCTGAAGGCGCTGGATGCGCTGGCGGGCCGTATCCGGCGGCCCCGGAGTCTCCTCTTGGTCGTCGCGTTGCTCGTCCCGTTCGTCTTCGTCGCCGAGTTGCTCGCCGTCGCGCTGCTGTTTGCCCTCCCCGTCGCCGTCTCCGTGCCACTGGTCTTCGCCACCATCGCCGTCATCGAGGAGTTGGCGAAGGGATTGCCGATATACGCGGGGTACGTCCACGGCCGCTACGACCGCTCGATGGCCGTCGCCGTCGTCGTCGGCGCGGCCGCTGGCGTCGGCTTCTTCCTCGCCGAAAAGGTCTCACTCGCCGTCCAACTCGTCGGGCTCCCGGGGACCGAGGTGGCCGACGCGGCCTTCCAGACCGGCCTCGGAACCCAAAACCCCGCGATTATCGCACTGCTCGCAGTCGCGCCGCTGGCGCTGCACGTCGTCACGTCGATACTGTCGGCACTCGGTGCGAGCCGTGACCGGACCGGCTTCGTGGTCGGACTCGTCGCGGCAATCGCGGTTCATCTCGTCTACAACCTCGCGGTGGTGAGCCGCCTTGTCTAGAACGACCATCGCCAGACGGGAACTCGGCTCGCTGTCCCGCGAGAAGACTATCGTCCTCGCGATTCTCATCCAATTGATTATCGCGGGCTTTTCGTCGTTCCTCGTCGTCGGTCTCACATCACTGTACGACCCCGGTGGGGGCGGCGAGGAGATACAGGTCGCCGTCACGGGCGAGGCCGCCGACGAACTGATTGCGGCGGGCAACGAAATCGAGGGCCTGAACCCCGTCGAGTACCGGGACCGCTCCAACGCCCGAGACGGTTTCGACAGGGGTGATGCGGCGGCCGTCGCCGTCGCCGAACACCGAAACGGCCGCATCGAGGTGTCGGTGGAGGCACCGCAGTCGAGTCTCCAGAAGACGCTCGTCGTCGTTCGTCTCCGGGCGGCGCTGGAGCAACTCGAACGCAGCGAGCGACGGGACCGTGCGGCACACCTCGACTTCGACCCCATCCCACTGCCGCCGTCGGTCGACGCCAGCCCCTACTTCGGCTTCACCTACACCATTCTCGTTCCGTTGCTCGTCTTCCTGCCGGTGTTCATCAGCGGCGCCGTCGTCGTCGACTCGGTGACCGAGGAGGTCGAACGCGGGACCCTCGAACTGCTTCGGGTCACGCCGGCCTCGCTGGTCGAAATCGTCGAGGGGAAAGCCGGCCTCATGGCGGCCCTCGCGCCGCTACAACTGCTGCTCTGGGTCGTCCTCTTGGGTGCCAACGGCATCGCCATCTCGAACGTCCTCGCACTGGTGGTACTCACCACGGCAGCAGCAGTCCTCGCCGCAGTCTTCGCTGCCGGCTTGGCGGTCACGGTTCCCGTCCGACAGCGCGCCCAGTTGACGTACTCCTTCGGCGCGCTCGCGGCCTTCGCTGCGGCGACGGCGCTTCCAGAACACCCGGGGACGACCGTCGCCCTGCTCGCAATCGACAGCCCGACGCTCGTGACTTACGTCCACGTTGCGGGATATGCTGTCCTCGCGGCCGTTGCGGCCGTCGCTCTCCGCGTTGGTATCGGCCGAATCGACTCCGAAACGCTCGGGTAGCTTTTTGCTCGGGGCGAGCGTCGACCCGCTATGGAGTACACCACACTGGGTTCGACCGGTATCGAAGTGTCACGCCTCTGTCTCGGTTGTATGAGTTTCGGCGACTCCGACTGGCGGGAGTGGGTCAAAGGCGAGGAGTTCGGCCACGAACTCGTCGAACGGGCGCGGGACCTCGGCATCAACTTCTTCGACACCGCCAACATGTACTCTCGCGGCGAGAGCGAGCGCATCCTCGGGGACGCCCTCGAAGGCCACCGCGAGGAGAGCGTCGTCGCGACGAAGTGTTTCTTCCGAATGCGCGACGACGACCCGAACTCCGGTGGGCTCTCCCGGAAGGCCATCGAGCAGGAACTCGACGCTTCACTGGACCGCCTCGGGATGGATACCATCGACCTCTATCAGATTCACCGCTGGGACTACGACACGCCAATCGAGCAGACGCTCCGGGCGATGACCGACGCCGTCCGCCGCGGAAAGGTCCGTCACATCGGTGCCTCCTCGATGTGGGCCCACCAACTCGCCGAGTCGCTACATACGAGCGACAGGGAGGGGTTAGAGCGGTTCGCGACGATGCAGAACCACTACAACCTCGTCTACCGGGAGGAGGAACGCGAGACCCTCCCGCTGTGTGAGAAGGAGGGCCTCGGCGTCGTCCCCTGGAGCCCGATGGCTCGGGGGTACCTCACTCGCCCCCACGAGGAGTACATGTCGACGAAGCGCGCCGAAACAGACGACTACGCCCAAGAGCACCCCTACGCCAACAACGGAGGGAAGGAAATCAACGAACGCGTCCAGGAGTTGGCCGCTGATAAGGGCATCTCGATGGCGCAGCTGTCGCTGTCGTGGCTGCTACACAAGGATTGGGTCGACGCTCCCATCATCGGCGCCTCGAAGATTCAGCACCTCGAAGACGCCGTCGAGGCGCTGGAAATCGACCTCTCGGCCAGCGACATCGCGTACCTCGAAGAGCCGTACGAACCCGTCCCCATCTCGGGTCACGAATAAATCGGCACTCAGCGCCGACGAGCGAGCAACGCCGCACCGACCAACGCCACGACGGCGACGCCGCCGCCGAAGCCCGCGCCGTCGCCGGCCGTCGGTGACTGGACGACTTCACGTTCCCACTGTGCCTCAGTCGGCGTGGGCGTCGGTTGCGGCCGCGCCGTCGGCTCCGGTGTCGCGGTCGGTTCGGGCGTCGACTGCGGCGTCGTCTCGGCTGGAGTGTCGTCGGGGGTCGGTGTCGATTCGGATTCGGTCGTCGAGGTGTCCTCGCTCGTCGTGTCGTCTTCAGGCGTGCTCTCTTCGGAGGACTCGGGCGTCGGTTCCGGCGTCGGCGTCTGCTCCGGTTCCGACGGCGGCGGTCCGAGTTGCTCTCTGGCCTCGGCTTCGTTCTCACAGTCACAAATCCAGAAGTAGTGGGATTCGGCCTCGATGGTCTTCCGCTCGCCGCTTGCGGTCACGCCCGTCGTACTCCCGGTGACCTGATACCAACCGGGCTCGTCGGGGTTCGTGTAACACGTGGCGACCGATACGATTTCGTCGCCGTCGTCAAGGTGTGTCGTCGAGCCGCCGAAATCGTCCTCGCCGTAGAAGTCGACTTCGAAGCGGTCCTCGCCGGCGGAGAAGCTCTTGACGTTGCTCTCGAGGCTCTCGTCGACCTTCTGGCCGTCGTAGGTGCTCCCGCGGTCGATACCGAACGTTTCCGAGTTGGAGGGTCCACAGCCCTCGAAACTCCCCTCCTCGTAGACGGCCAACAGCGTTTCGAGCGTCTCGAAGTCCGTTCCGGCTTCCCCGACGACGAACTGGCCGTACTTCACGTCGGTCGCGCCGGGCGAGCGGTCGCCCATCGGCTCAACGGTGAACTCCGCGCTTTCGGGTTCGTGGCTCGCGGCCGCGACGCCGGCACTGCTGGGTACGGCGCCGACAATAAGCGCAAGCGTCAGGACGGTCACGAATCCGACGGTTACTCCCCGGTTCATCGTCTCTATCGGGGTAGAGGAGTCCAATCCGGTTACGGCTACTGCCGGCAATGACCGGTTCCACGCGATTCGACCCGAGCGAGGAAGATATATAGCCCGCCTGCCAACGACGGGTTGATGCGGTACGTCAAAGTCTCTCTCATGCCCACGGACGGCGATATCGACCCCGTGGGAGAGGAAATCGAGGCCGACCCGTCGCTGACGCGGGAGTCCATCCTACACTTCAACCGCCTCAACGACGGCACGGCGGTGCTTTTGACCCAACTTCGGGGGAGCCGCGAACGACTCGAAGCGATATTCGAGGACTGCGAGGAAATCCTCTCGTACAACGTCTCGTCGGTTCGAGACGGCCTGCAGGCGTACGTACACACGGAGCCAACGGAGGCCGGCGCCGCCCTCTTCGACCTCACCGAGGAACACGAGTTCGTCGTCGACACCCCCATCGAGTACGGCGGCGACGGCTTCCGTGTCGCCATCATCGGCAAGGAGGAGACCGTCCGCCGTGCAATCGACGACGTTCCCGACAGCATCCGGCTGGAACTCGAACAACTCTCGGATTACGACCCCGAACTCCGGGAACTCTCCTCGCTGCTCACCGACCGCCAACAGGAGATACTCAACACGGCCTCCGACCTCGGGTACTACGAGGTACCCCGCCGAGCGACCCACCAGGACATCGCCGACGAACTCGACGTGTCGACGACGACCGTCGGGGAACACCTCCGGAA
This sequence comes from Natronomonas gomsonensis, assembly GCF_013391635.1. Lineage (GTDB taxonomy): Archaea > Halobacteriota > Halobacteria > Halobacteriales > Haloarculaceae > Natronomonas > Natronomonas gomsonensis_A. Next base: position 374,915 of record NZ_JACAWU010000002.1, read on the forward strand.
AATCGAGGCGCGGATGCTCTCCGAAATCGCCCACTGAGAACGCTACCGAACTACTGGATGGACTCGTCGTCTCCGGTCTCGGTCGACCGGTCCGGCGCCGGAACGGCCGCCACTTTCTCGCCGTCGCTCACCCGACTCGTGATGTATGCACTCACCAAGCCGACCAGTCCGACCGGGAGACTCACCTGAACGGTCAGCGTGAGGAGGCCCGCCGGGTCGAGCGGGCCGCCTCCACCGCCTCCGCTCCCGCCGCCTCCACCCAAAGCGCCGTACTCGGCGAGGACGGAGAACGTGAAGAACAGCGACAGCGCGACGAATAGGTAGTATCCGAGGAACGAACTGATGCCGACGACGACCGCCGCGGCACCTTCCCTGTCGGGGAGCACCTGTCCGATGACGACGCCGGCGACGACCGAGGCTATCGGGCCGGTCGCATACACGATGACGATGACGACGAGGAACATGAGGCCGACCTGGGTCACGTCGAGGGGGTTGGTTCCGGGGTCGACGAACTGCTCGATGAAGAAACTGAGCGTGAAGTTCCCGGCCAGGCCCAACCCGACGCCGAGGACTCCGAATGTGCCCACCACGGCCAGCGCGTACGTGAACAGCCGCCTCATGTTTTCTACCCAACGCTCCGGACGGGTGTGCGTGTTGCCGCGATACAACGGTTCGTTAAATACGCCGGCGGTCACTCCGAGGCTCGGACCGCCCCGGCGACGGTTCGAACGGTTTCGAACTCCTCGTCGCTGTAGGCGATGAACCGCACGTCCGACAGCGACTCGGGGTCGTAGGCATCGATGGTTTCGGCGATGATACGGGCACCTTCTTCGAGGTCGAATCCGGCGACGCCACAGCCGAGGGCGGGAATCACGAGCGACTCACAGCCGCGTCGGTCTGCGGCGGCGAGCGCGTTGTGGGTCGCATCTCGAATGCTCTCGGCGGTCGCTTGACCGTCGCCGTAGTGCGGCATCGCGGCCGCGTGAATCACGTAGTCGGCGTCGAGGTCGAAGGCGTCGGTGACGGCCGCCGCTCCGAGGTCGACCGGTCCTTCCGCGACGGCGGCCTCGTTGAGGCCACGACCGGCCGATCGTCTGAGCGCGCCTGCGACGCCCGACCCCATCTGGAGGCTTGTCCCGGCGGCGTTGACGAGTGCGTCCGCCGACTGTGCAGCGATATCGCCCTGTACGACGCGGAATTCCATACGTGACTGTTCGGTCGGCCGAGACAAAAACGCTCGCCGAATCGGGCGTTTCCAGTCTCGATTCAGCCAACGCTTTTTTATCGTGACAACAGTTCACAACACGTATGGCATCGACCGACGCCTCCGGACCGGACGGCGAGGTGACGGACGCCGTCGAGCTGATTCGTAACCGGGCCGAGGAAACAGTGTTCAGCGTCGTTCGGTTCGACCCCGACCGGTTCGAACCGCTGTACGTCGCCCCCGAGACGCGGGCGATGTACCCCGACGAGGAGGCGATGGAGCAACACTTCTCGGAACTCCACGACTACGTCAACGTCGACTTCGCCGAAATTGCGCTGTTCTCGGAGGAACTCCTCCCCGATGCGGGGTCGGTGAACTACGTGACGACCGCGATGGACGGCGTGAAGATACTCCGCGTTTACGCCGGCCACAGCGGCGTCTTTCTCGCGCTTCACCCCGACGAACCGGTGGTTCCACTCGTCGACATCGTCGACGCCCACCTCCTGTAACCTCCGGGACCGACACGCCGAAACCGACGGCGGCCGTACGTTCAGGTATGCGGGTACTGCTCTCGATGACGTGGCGGGACCTGCTGTTCGCTCACTGGCTGATAGACGCCGAACCCGTCGCTCGACGCCTCCCCGACGGCGTCTCAGTCGACACCTACGACGGTGATGCCTACCTCGGCGTCGTCCCGTTCGTGATGGCAGACATCCGTCCCCGAGGCGTTCCCGTCGGCCTCCAGTTCGGCGAACTCAACCTCCGGACGTACGTCAGCGTCAACGGCCGGCCGGGCGTGTACTTCTTCAATCTCGATGCCGACGACCGCGTCGGCGTCGGCCTCGCACGAGCGCTGTTCCAGTTACCGTACTACCGCGCCGAGATGGATATCCAGACGCGCGGGGAGGGCACCGACCGCGAGGTCACCTTCAGGAGCCACCGCCGGGATACCGGCGCCGCGCCGGCGGCGTTCGATGCGACCTACGGCCCGGAGGGTGCCTTCGAGACGCCCGCTCCCGGCTCGCTCGACGCGTTCCTCACCGAACGCTATCGGTTCTACACGACCGACGATGGCGGCCGACTGTACTACGGCGACATCGACCACGAACCGTGGTCGCTGGCACCGGCCACCGCCGACATCCGGACGAACACGCTGTTTTCGGCCAACGGCTTCGAGCGCCCCGATGGCGACCCACGACTGCGGTTTGCCGCCCCGATAGACGTGACTGCCGGCCGCATCCACCGCGAGTGAGACGGCGACCGGACACGGCCTACTATATACGACCCGCTCACAACGAAACCCAATGGACGATTCGGACCCAGCAGGCGACGGCCCCCTCGGCGACGAGTTAGCGCCGGCTGTTCGGCGGGTAGCGGACGACACCGACGCCGACACCGAGGGGTCACCCGAGGAACCCGTTCCCGACATCGAATCCCTCATCGGACCCCAGCAGACGCTCGAACCGGAGATTCAGGCAGTCTGGATACTGCAGAGCGGCATCTCGGCGGCGGTTCTCGGTGTCATCTCTGCTGTCGCGTTCGCGTTTTTCTCTCCCGGCGACCCGTGGCTCGGCGGCGTCGTCTTCACCGTCGTGTTCCTTCTGGGCGCGACGCTGGCGGTACTCCGGTATCGGTCGTGGGCCTACGAGGTCCGGGAGGACTCGCTGTATCTCGAACGCGGCGTCGTGACCCGGGTGAAGACCGTCGTCCCCTACGTCCGCATCCAACACGTCGACGCCAGCCGCGGCCCCATAGAGCGGACGTTCGGGCTGGCGACGACCGTCGTCTACACCGCCGGCTCTCGCGGCGCCGACGTGTCGATACCCGGACTGACTCCGGAGCGGGCCGATGACCTCCAGGACCGGCTGAAACAGTTGGCCATCGCCGCCGAAGGCGAGGACGCAGTGTAATGAATCTCGACCCGCTGTCGATTCCGTACCGCGCCGGCGAGTCGGTCCTCAGGTTGGCGTGGGTGCTCATCTTCCTCGTCTTCGGCAACCAGACGTTCGGCGGGTTCACGGGGGTCGGACTGGTCGTCGTCGCGTGGTTCCTCGTCACGCTCGCGTACCAATTCGTCTACTACCAGCGTTTCGAGTACGAACTCACCGAGGACACCCTCGACATCGCTTCGGGCGTCGTCTCCCGGCGGAACCGAGAAATCCCGATTCGTCGGGTCCAGAACGTCGACATCTCGCGCAACGTCGTCCACCGACTGCTCGGCATCGCCCAAATCGACCTCGAAACCGCCGGTGGTTCCTCGACGGAAGCCTCCCTGAAGTACGTCAGTTTCGAGGAGGCAAAGCGACTCCAGTCGGAAATCGGCCGGCTCAAACGAGGCGAGGCCTCGACCGACGAGACGACCGCCGCCGCGCCGACCGAACGTGAACTGTTCGCCATCACGTCGAAGGAACTCGCGTTGCTCGGCGTCATCGGCATCGACCTCCGGCTCCTGTCGTTCGTGACGGTGCTGTTGCCGGTCGTCGCGCCGTCGCTCACCGGGCAGTTCGGCGACCCACTGGTGGGGCTCGCCGTGACGGCACCGCTTGCGGCCGTCGCAATCGTCGCCGTGACCGCTGCGATAAGCGGCGCGTTGGCCGTGACGAACTACTACGGGTTCCGGCTGTCGCGGGTGTCCGAGGAACTCCACTACGAGCGAGGACTCCTCCAGCGGTTCAGCGGCACCATCCCACTGGAGAAGGTCCAGACGCTCTCGATTTCGGAGAACGTCATCGCCCGACACCTCGGGTACGCCTCCCTGGCCGTCGAGACGGCTGGCTACTCCCCGAACGATGCTGGTTCACAGTCGGCGGTGCCGCTCGCCGACCGCCGGCGGGTGTTCGACCTCGCCCAGTCCGTCGAGTCCTTCGAGGACGTGGCATTCGAGCGTCCGCCGAAACGCGCCCGCCAGCGGTACGTCGTCCGCTACGGCATCGTCGCTGCCGTCGTCGTCGCCGCCGCCTTCGCCGTCGACCGGTTCACGGGATTCACGTTCGCGTGGTACGCGACGGCCGTGTTGGTCGTCGCAGCGCCGGTGGCCGCACACCTGAAGTGGCGCAACCTCGGCTACGACCTCCAGTCGGAGTACGTCGTCCTCCGGGAGGGCTTTTGGACGCGAACGATTTCGGTCGTTCCCTACTACCGGGTCCAGACCGTCGTCGATTCCCAGACGATTTTCCAGCGCCGCCGTCGACTGGCGACGCTCGTCGTCGACACCGCCGGGTCCAGCGGTCTGACGAGCGGGGCCACCCGAGCACTCGACATCGACGAGGCGAGGGCGAGCGAACTCCGCGAAATCGTCGCCGACCGCCTCCAAGAGGAGCTAGTCGAGCGACGCGAACAGCGGCGACGAGAGCGACTGGACTCCATCGAAGCGGCGGCGTGACTACTCGAAGACCTGTATCTCGACGGTTCGGCCCTCCGGGTCCGTGAGGAAACACTGGTAAATCCCGTAGCGTTCGTTGTAGGTCGGTGGGGACTCCCCGACGGACTCCAGTTCGGCGTAGAGTTGGTCGACCGCCGCTCTGGAATCGACGACGAAGGTGAGGATGCCGTCGGTTTCAGCGGTCTCGCGCTCACAGAACCCGAACCGGAACCCACCGACTTCGAGGATGGTGCAGTCGGGCTGTTCGCGCCACACGTCGGCGCCGAGACGTTCGGTGTAGAAGTCGACGACCTCGTCGAGTCGCTGCGTTCGAAAGAAGACGATACCGTCCATATTCGCGCTATGGCCACTACCCTTATACGTGGTACGCAACCACGTCGGATATGGTATCCCGTTCGACACTAACCGTCTCGGTCGTGGTCGTCGTGTTACTCGCCGGGTGTTCCGGACTCGTCGGTGACAGCGGCGGCGACGGAACGCCCGAACCCGAGGGCACGCCGGCCCCCGAAGACCCCTCGGAGTTCGAGTATGCCGACGGGTTCGGCTCCGACGGCATCACTGACGGCCAACAGGCCGTCGAGAGCTACGACGCGGCCGTCCAATCGCAGGGCAGTTACACCGGCGACTACCAGTACACCATCGACACCCAAGACGGGGAAACCCTCGTCGAGGGAGACTACCGCGTCGACTTCGAGAACGAACAGGCGCTGCGAACCGTTGCGGTCGAAACCGACAGCGCCAACGGGACGAGTGAGACCTACTACGGCGACGGCGAGCAGTACAACCGGAGTTCCTACAACGGTCAGTACGGCGACGTGGCCTCCTCGAACGAGACGTTCCCGGCCTCGGAATTGACGGCGTCGGAGGCCGTCGAGCCGTTCCTGCTCAACGCCTCCCAGTACGACGCGAGCGTCGAACAGCGAGACGGCGAAACCGTCGTCGTCTACGAGTCCAGCGACATCGAGGGCGCGGGGAGCTTCCTCGGCGTCGACAGTGCTGAGAACGTCTCGACGTTCGACGCCAGTTTCGTCGTCGACAGCGAGGGTCTCATCCACACCGCGGAGTACGAAATCACCTACACCGTCGACGGCACTGAGCGGACCGTCGACATGTCCTTCGAGTTGTCGTCGCTCGGAGAGACGACTGTCGAGCGACCCTCCTGGGTCGACAGTAGTTGAACCGAACACAGCGTTTTTACATTCTCGGTGACAGGAATCGGCATGAACCGCCGACTCGGAGTTCTCGCCGCCCTCGTGTTGTTCGTGTCGCTCGCCGGCTGTTCCGCGCTTCCAGTGTGGGACGAAGGCGGCACCGACACGACGCCCGAGGCGGACGGTGCGACGCCGACGCCCACAGCAACGCCGACGCCGACAAGCGAATCAAGCGACAGCGTCCCGTCGGCGGACCCCGAGGCCGAACCCGGTGAGGGACCGACCGACGCGGCGTATCCCGACGGCTACGGCCCCGGCGGCGTCACAGACGCAGGAACGGCCGCTACGACGCATCTCGACGCACTCACCGGCTACGACGGCTACATCTTCAGCTACGACAGCCTCATCCAGGAGGGGGAGGCGAACACGACGTTCACCTACCAGCAAATCGTCGACCGCAATGACGAACGCGCTTACGTCATTCAGGACACTGGGGAGGCATCACAAGTGTCCTACTTCGAGGACGACCGCGTCTACATCCGGGTCGAATCCGGTAACGAGGTCCGGTACAACGACTCCGACCGGGCGTACAACATGTCCGAGTTCAGTGGCATCCAGTTCGTCGGACCACTGTTGGCCAACGTCGAGTACGGCGACGCGACGGTCCACGAAACCGACCGGGGGACGTTCTACAGTTACGCCAGCGAGAACGTCACCGACCCGGGCGCCATCCTCCGAAGCGATGCCGACGAGAGCGACATCGACAGCTTCGAGACGAGCATCGTCGTTGACGAGCGGGGAACCATCCGGCGAGCGGCGTTCGTCGTCGAGTCCGACCGGACGGTCTCCGTCCAGATGGGCTTCGGCGAAATCAACGACACGAGCGTCGACCGCCCCGACTGGTTCGAGCAGGCCAACGATTCCTGAACCCGCCGCGTCACCCTTTTTCCCGCTCGCGTCGGAGTCGCGGTATGGCACGCGAAGTCCGCCACGAGGCGACTACTCCGGCAGTGTTCGACGAGTCCGACCTCGCTGAGGACGGCAAACTGTTCCTCTGTCAGTGTGGACTCTCCTCGGAACGACCGCTGTGTGACGGCTCCCATCGGGCGACCGAAGACGAGGATGAGGATGTCGTCTACCGGTACGACGCCGACGGAGAGGGTCGTCGCATCGTCGAAGCACTCGAACTCTCAGAGGAGTAACGCGACGTAGATTTTTGACCCTCGGCCGTGTCCGGTGGGTATGCGCCCGACTCGACAGCGGCTTCTCGCAGTCCTCCTCGCGGCGGTCCTCGTCGGCAGTCTCGTCGTCGCAAGCGGCCCAATCGGCCTCGTTGCGCCGTTCAGCGGCGACGCGTGGGCGCTGACCGACGAAGCGAACCCCGATTCGACCGGCAGCCAACTCTCCCGGGCGGCGAACGGGCCGACGACCGTCGACAGCCCGTATGGGGAGGCGACGGTCCGGTACGACGAGCGCGGCGTCCCACACGTCGAGGCCGAAAACGACCGAGCGCTGGCCTACGCCGTCGGCTACGTGCAGGCTCGGGACCGCCTGTTCCAACTCGACCTGCAGCGCCGACTGATGCGGGGGCAACTCGCCGAGGCGTTCGGCCCCGGACAGGTCGAATCCGACCGTTTCCACCGCCAGATGGACTTCGCGGCCGCCGCCAACGCCTCGTGGGAAGCCATTGAAGACGAGGAGACCCGCGCCGGCGTCGAGGCCTACGCCGACGGTGTCAACCGCTACATGGACGACCGACCGCTGCCCGTGGAGTTCCAGGTCGCGGGCTACGAACCCGACCGGTGGACGCCACAGGACACGCTTCTCGTCGGCAAACTCGTCTCGTGGGGGTTGACTGGCTCCTTCGCCGACATCGAGGAGACGACGGTTCGAGAGCGCGTCGACGGTTCGGGCGAGCTGTACCCCGACCGACTCGACCACGACACGCCCATCGTCCGCAACGGGACGGCCGGCACCGCCGACTCCCAAGCCTCCGTCGCCCGCCCTGCCCCTGAAAAAGCCGACTTCGGTGCGATACACGACGCCGTCGCGTCGTACGAACCCGAACGGGGAATCGGCTCGAACAGCTGGGTCGTCTCCGGCAATATGACCGAAGACGGCACGCCGGTCGTCGCCAACGATCCCCACCTCCAGCTCACGGTGCCGCCGACGTGGTACGAGATGCACCTCCAATCGCCCGAGACGAGCGTTCGCGGCGTCTCCTTCCCCGGCCTTCCCGTGGTCGTCATCGGCGCGACCGACGAGGTGGCGTGGGGCTTCACCAACGTCGGCGCTGACGTACTCGACACCTACGCCTACGAGTGGGTCGACGAGGAGACCTACCGTTACGAGGGCGAGACGCGAACCGTCGAGTCGCGAACGGAGACCATCGCAGTCTCCGGCGGCGAAAACCGAACCGTCGAGGTACAGAAGACCGTCCACGGGCCGCTGCTCGAACGCGAGGGCCAACGCGTCGCGGTGGCGTGGCTCGGCCTCACGGGGACGCGGGAAGCCGAGGCCGTCTACGACCTCAACCACGCCGACAGCGTCGACGACGTTCGTGAGACCCTCCGACGATTCGACCTGCCGACACAGAACATCGTCGCCGCCGACCGTGACGGCGAGACGCTGTTCCGCATCACCGGCCAGTACCCGATTCGAACCGTCGACAACGAGACGGTCGCCGGCGACCGGGTCTTCGACGGGTCGGCCGGCGACGGCGAGTGGGCCGGCTTCGAGCCCTACGGCGTCAGCGACTTCGACGGCCCCGGGTTCGTCGACTTCGAGCGGTACCCCGAGATACGCAACGCGCCGTACGTTGCGACGGCCAATCAGCGGACGACCGACGACCCACCGTTCTACATCGCCCGAAGCACGCGCTATGCCGACGGCTACCGCGGTGAGCGCATCTACGAGCGACTCGACGAACGGGCCGCCTCGGGCGAACCCATGAACCGGTCGTTCCACACCGACCTGCAGAGCGACACCTACTCGAAGGCGGCCGAAGCGTTCCTGCCGCACCTGACCGGCGCTCGCGAGGAGATGACGCCGGAGCAGCGCGCCGTGGTCGACGACCTCGAAGCGTGGGACCGCCGGATGGAGGCCGACTCGGAGGCGGCGCTGGTGTTCCGGTTGTGGCTCGACGCCTACCGCAATGCGACGTGGGGGCCGCAGTTCCGCGCCAACGGCCTCGACGAGTCGTACTTCCCGGCCGACCGGACGCTGGAGACGCTGCCGGCCGACAGCAGGTGGTTCGACGACCCACGGACCCGCGAAACTGAGACCCGCGCCGACATTGCCGCGCGGGCGCTGAACCGGACGCTCGAGAGAATCGACAGCGCGGGCTACGACACCTACGGCGACTACAACCAACTGGATTTGAACCACCCGTTCCCGCTTTCCTTCCTCGACTACGAGGAACGCGCGATGGACGGGTCGCCCGATACCGTGTTCAACTTCCGCTCGGACCGCTCGACGCAGGTCGGCGCCTCCTTCCGGATGGTCGTCGACGGCGACGGCGGCGTCGGGTCGCTGCCCGGTGGGCAGTCCGGTAATCCCTACTCGCCACACTACGACGACCGACTCGGCACATGGGCGGCCGGCGACACCGACCCGCTCCCCTTCGAACAGCGTGGTCCGGTCGTCATCCGATTCGAGGGGGAATCATGAGCGCCGCCGAACGCCTGCGCGGCGTCCGCGAGGGGCCCCGCACCGAGGCGGCCATCCTCGCCGTCTTCGTCGTCGGCGTCATCGCGAGCGCTGTCCACTGGGCTGGATTAGTCGTCGCCGGTGCGCTGTTGGGGCTCGTTGCCGTCTCGACCGGCCGGGCGTTCGTCCTCGGGGTGTACTTCGGGGCGTTCGTCCTCGGGACCTACGGCGTCGTGTTGGCCTGGCACGGGACGCTCGGCTCCGTCGCGACGGCGTTCCCGTTGTCGCTCGGTATACTCGCCGTCTCGGTCGTCCTCCCGACGGCCGCGGCGACGATAGTTCGGTTCGGAACTCGCCTCGACACCGAGGGTTAACACCGACCGACGCCTACCCCGGGTATGGCATACGAGGGCGCGGTACTGGACCTCGACGGGACGGTGTACCGCGGCGACGAACTGATTCCCGGCGCGGCGGCGGCCATCGACCGCCTCCGCGCGGACGGAACGCGGACGCTGTTCTTCTCGAACAACCCGACGAAGTCACGGGCAGCCTACGCCGACCGCCTGTGCGACCTCGGCATCAGTGTCGACCCCGAGTGGATACTGTCCGCCGGCACCGTCACGACGCGGTTTCTCGCCACGAAACACGACGACGATTCGGTGTTTCTCGTCGGCTCGGAGGGACTCCGCGAACAGTTCGAGGCCGCCGGTATCGACCTCGCTCCCGACGCCACCCAAACCGACGTGTTGGTCGCCTCCTACGACCGGGAGTTCGGCTACGGTGACATGCTCGCGGGCTACCGCGCGCTAGACGCCGGCGCGACGTTCTACGGGACAGACCCCGATTTGCTCGTCCCACACCACGACGGGATGATTCCGGGGTCGGGCGCGGTCATCAACGCCATCGGTGGTATCATCGAACGCGACCCCGAACGAATCCTCGGCAAACCGTCCGCGGAGGCTCGACGCGCTGCGCTCGATGTCCTCGACGCCTCCCCGGAGCGGTGTCTCGTCGTCGGCGACCGACTGAACACCGACATCGCTCTGGGGGAACGAGCGGGAATGACGACGGTACTGGTTCGGTCCGGCGTCTCGACGGACGACGACATCGAAAAAAGCGACCTTCGGCCGGATTACGTCATCGACTCGCTGGCCGAGTTGGATACCGTACTGGACGGCTGAGGCTCACTCCAACAGGTCGCCGAGTCCGCTGGAAAGGTCACCGGTCGGCGCTTCGGGCGTCTCGGGCACCTCGGTGTCGCCCGCTGAGGCTTCGGCGGGCGCCTCGGTTGCGCGGTCGAGGATGCCGTTGATGCTCCGTTGTAGTTGCACGGGGACGTTCCGGACGGCACGAATGCCGCCGCCGGGGACCGACAGGAGGTGGACCGCGAGGTCAGTCACCGGGCGTCCCACATCGACGGTGTCGTAGCTGCCGGTCCGGACGGTCTTCTGTTCGACCGCTCGGGACTCGACCTGCTCGCGGGTGATTGGGTGGGGCTTGTAGTCGAAATTCACGTAGAGGTCGAGTTGGTTGGTCAGTCGGTCGGGTTCGTCGCCGGCCAACGTCAACGGCAGTTCGTCGATGCTCTGGTGGCCGGAGTTACTCGGCGGCAGCACCGACTTCGAGTCGTCGAGTCCCTTGCCGATGACGATGGATTGCTGGAAACTCGAGCGGTTCGACATCGGGATACGACTGGGATTGGCGGCGCCGAGCGGCGAGAACTCGCTTTGGCGGTTCTCCAACAGCCAGTCGGCGGGGTCGTCGCTGCCGTAGCGATCCGACAGCGTGTCGGCGGCCCGCTGCATCGCCTTCCGGATGACTGCGCTTCGCTGTTGAACTCGGGAGGATTTGTTCTCGCCGTCGATGTCGTCGAACCACCGGTGGTCGGTATCGCCGTCGATGGCGGCGACGAGCGTTACGTCCTCGTTGACCGTCGCGCCGTGGTCTGCGGCGTGGGGGTCGCCGCCGCCCTGGCCGTCGACAGCGGTCGGGTCGTAGTTCAGCGTTGGCGTCCGTTCGCCCAACTCGTCTTCGAACACCAACTCTTGGAGCTCTTTGCGGACCTCTTCCCAGATTGCCATGCCGCCGTTGTCGTAGGTACCGTTCGAGCCGGGGCGGAACGAGTAGTCCTCGCTTTTCCACGTCTCCAGTTCTTCGGCCATCGCCTTCAACTGGGAGTCGACGAAGCCCGGCCGAGTGGCATCTATCATCGCGGGCACCGACCGCGGGGCGAAGGGGTGTTCGACCCCGCAGTCCTCGACGATGTCCGCGACGTCCTGTCTGGTGAGATTGCCGTCGGTGCGCTCGATGGCCTCGCCGATGAGTCGCTCCATCACGTCGACGCGGTGGACGGTGCCCCACTGCTGTTCGGAGTCGCCGGAGCGCCACCCCGGTGCCGGGGCGTTGTTCCAGTTGACGACGTAGCCGCGGTCGGGGTTGCGGACGCTGGCGCCGATGTTCGTCCCCACGTCGACGCCGCCCCAGTCGTGTTCGGAGACGGGTTTCGGCATCCGGGGGTCGCCGTCGCCGCGGCGGTCGGGAAGCTTGCCCGTGCGGAAGAACGCGATTTCCTCGTCGGAGACGACGTGGAAGTTGAAGCCGAACGGGAACTCCGAGAGGTACGACTCGAACTCGTCGATGCTGTTGGCGCGGCCGACTTCGGCCCACTGGAAGGCGCCGTCGAGTTCGTCCATGCGTGTCGTCACGCGCTGACAGTAGGCGATGTTCTCCTCGGGATTCCACGCGACGACCGGCATCGAGGTCCCTTCCTGCTCGACGCGGGCGACTTCCTGTTGGACCACGTCGTAGCTCTCGGGGTCAGTCTGTCCCTGCGTGGCGCCGCCGACCGGACTGGTGTAGTGGGTCACCTGCTCGGTGGCCATCTCGTGCCACTCGCCGTCCCACTTGTAGCGGTGTTTGTCGTCGGGGGCGAGTTCGACGGCGATGGTGTCGACCATGTCGTCGCCGGAGGTGGTGACCGTCCAGGCGATTTCGGGGGTCCGGCCGATGACCAGCGCCGGCGCGCCGACGACGCCCATCCCGACTACGTCGAAGCCGTCGCCGTGGAGGCCAACCTCGTAGGGTATCGGCGGCTTGAACAGCCCCATCTGGGGACCGGCACCGAGAATCGGTTTGTCGACGGCGCTGAGTTCGCTACCGACGATAATGGCGTTGGAGCCGAACTTGAACCCCTCCATCATCCCGCGAGACTGTCGGAGCCCCTCGGTGACGCCGTCGGGGATCTCGAGAGCGCTGCTCACACCCCACGGTTCGACATCTTTGGCGGCCCGAATCGCCTCGAGTTGCTCCTCGGAGAGGTCGTCGTATGCGAGGGCCTCCTCGTCTGTTTTCTCGATTTCGTCCTCGCCGACGGAGCCGTAGTGCTCGTCGGGGACGACGACGTGGTTGTAGTCGCCGTAGGCCTCCCACGCCTCACGTTCGCTGTCGAAGTTCTCGAACATCTCCGCGAGTGTTTTCGCGTTCGACAGTTCGCTGCCGCCGCCGACGCCGAAGAAGCCGATGGCGTAGTTGATGAACGCGATGGAGTCCTCGGGCTTCCACGGTTCAGGGGTCCGCCCCAGCGCCGCGAACTCCCCGGGGAGGTTCCCCTTCGCTGCCAGTTCGCTAATTTGCCGGTTGACGCCGTCGGCGTACCCGCGGAGGGCCTCTCGGGTCGTTTCGCTCGCCTGTTCCCACTGTTGGTTTATCTCCTCGCGACTGTAGAGATCGCGGCGAACCTCGATGTCGGAAGGTAGCTGTGCGGGGCCGAGCCACTCGGCGCTCTCGCCGCGGCCGAGCAGTCGGACGGCGTCCATCTGGAACAGGCGGTCCCGCGCTTGGACGTAGCCGTTGCCGAAACTCAACGAGTACACGTCGTCGGCATAGACGTGGCTGACGCCATAGGAGTCGGTCAGTATCTCGACGTCTTCTATCGGAGTCTCTACCTGTGCGGTGGCCGTTCCGGCTCCCAGTAGCCCGGCGGCAGTCGCCCCCGTCGCCCCGAGAAACGTGCGTCGCTTCATGAACGTACCTCGCGTTTCGTGTTTCCAATGTTAGGTTCGTCGCCGTCGATAGTGGGTTACTTATATCGATTCCATTCCGGGGAGCCCCGACAACGCCGGCTCGATTCGAGTGGTAACGTCTGACAAGGATTTATATGCGATGGGTGCCGACACACTGGTATGGTTAAACACCACACACCATACGAGTACGGCGACGCTGAGACGGAAGCGCTGGGCGAGGACCCGCCGCACGAACGCCAACACGGCGTCGACACGGTCATCGTCGACGGGTCGGTGATGAGCTACAGGAGCTACACCAGCGAAGAGCCGGACTGATATCGGGCCGAGCGACTCGGCCACCGACCGGTCGCTGCCGACGGCCGGTCCGGTACGGCGAAACACTGTTCTCGACTGACTTCGACGCTCTCGTGAGCGCTGCTCTTCTGCTCGGAATCGCACCGGCCGGCAACCCGTATTAAGTCACCGGGGGACGAAGGTTCTCGGTATGGAGTACGCCGACTTCCTCGACGAGAGCTACGACCCCCAACCCGACGACCTCGTCTGTACGTTCCGGCTCGTGCCGGGAGAAGGACTGTCGGTCGAAGCGGCAGCCGCTCGGGTCGCATCCGAGAGTTCCAACGGCACGTGGGCGGCGCTCTCGCCGGAATCCGACGTGCGGCAGTACTCGGCTCTGGCCTGCGACATCGGCGACGTTGGCGAACACGGAACCGAGGTGACCGTCGCCTACCCCGAGGCGCTGTTCGAGGACGGCAGCATGGCACAGGTGCTGTCCTGTATCGCCGGCAACATCATGGGGATGAAAGCCGTCGACACCATCCGACTGCTCGACTGTGAGTGGCCCGAGAGGCTGGCCACCTCGTTCCCCGGACCGCAGTACGGCTCGGCGGTCCGGACCGAAATCCTCGACGCTGGGGACCGACCGCCGCTTGCGACCGTCCCCAAGCCGAAAGTCGGGCTGTCGACAGAAGAGCACGTCCAGGTCGGCTACGACGCGTGGGTCGGCGGCGTCGACCTCCTGAAGGACGACGAGAACCTCACCGACCAGGACTTCAACCCCTTCGAGACGCGCGTTGCCGATTCCCTGGAAGCGCGGGACCGCGCCGAGGAGGAAACTAGCGAGCGAAAGGACTACCTCGTCAACATCACCGCCGAAACCGACGAGATGGTCCGCCGCGCCGACTACGTCGCCGACCAGGGTGGGTCGTTCGTGATGGTCGACATCATCACGGCGGGCTGGAGCGGCCTCCAGACTGTCCGCCGCCGGACCGATGACCTCGATTTGGCGATTCACGCTCACCGCGCGATGCACGCGGCTTTCGACCGCCTGCCCCAACACGGCGTCTCGATGCGCTGTCTCGCACAGTTCGCTCGACTGGCCGGCGTCGACCACATCCACACCGGTACCGCCGGACTCGGCAAACTGGAAAACGAAGACACTGCCGGCATCAACGAGTGGCTCCGCTCGGACCTCCACGGTCACAACGACGTGCTGCCGGTCGCAAGCGGCGGCCTCCATCCGGGCATCGTCGACCAACTGCTCGATGCGCTGGGAACGAACGTCATGGTGCAGGCCGGCGGCGGCATTCACGGCCACCCCGATGGCACCGAAGCGGGCGCTCGCGCACTCCGGGCGGCCGTCGACGCCTCCGTCGAGGGCGAGTCACTCCAGTCGCGCGCCGAGTCCGTTCCGGACCTCGCCACGGCGCTGGAGAAGTGGGGCACCGAGACACCACGATAACACGCCAGCAGTCGCCACGTCTCACGAACATTTATTCGGTCAGGTGTCCATCAGGTGGTGTGATTCTCACCACTCTTGGCGCCGTGGTGCCGCTGGCAGTAGAGGTCGATATCGGCTCGCAGGTCGATGTCAATCCACTCGTCAGTTTGCTTGGTAGCGCCGTCGGCGCCTCCCTGACGACGCTCGTCGTCGGCGCCATCATGATAGCTCTCGCTCCCGAATACACCGAGATTCTGATGGCGGACGTACTCGATAACCCCCTCGGCTCGTTCCTCTATGGACTCGTCTGTCTGGTGTTCGTCGTCCTCGTCACGTTCGTCCTCGCCATCACGATTATCGGGCTCGTCGTGGCGATTCCGTTCGCGCTGATTTCGTATCTCGTCTGGGCCGTCGGCGCGGCCATCGCCTTCCTCGCTATCGGCGACCGACTCGTCGGCCACGACGACGGCTGGCCGAAACCGCTTCTCGTCGGGGCGGCAATCAACGGTGCGCTGACGCTCACCGGTATCGGGAGCATCGTCACGTTCGGTATCGGCGCCGCTGGGTTCGGCGCCGTTCTGCGGGCGTATCTCGAATAAATCGCTACTGGAAGCCCCGGCCCACGTCGCTCTCCTCGATGAGGTCGTCGAGTTCCTTCGTCAGCAGTTCCTCGGCCTCCTCGAACGTCTCCGAGAGGTCGTCGAGACCCTCGGGGCGGTCGTACATGTCGTAGGCCATCGGGCCGTGTGCGGGGCTGTCGAGGGCGTCCATCACGTCTTCGAACAGCGCATCGCCGGTCGTCGGCGCCTCCGCGTGGGTCTCGATGACTGTTTCGAGTTCCTTCGCGCGCTCTTTGGCCTCGTCTTCGTCCTCGATACCCTGATTGACGCCGAACCGACCACCGCTGTCCTGTCCGGGAAACAGCGGGTCGAGTTCGTCGTCGATTTTACGGGCGACGCGGGAGCCGACCCCCTGTACCTCGAAGGGGTTCTTCGCGTAGGTCTTCAGCTGATAGACGCCGACGGAGGGGTGGCCGAGGAACATGTCCTCGCCGACGCCGCCGCGACGGTCGCCGGCCACCGCTCGCCAGTCGCCCGGGTCCGCTCCCGAGTCGACCACGTCTTCGAGGATGTCCTGCCAGTCACGGACGCGCATACCGCGTTCTCGGTGCGGCAACGGAAAGAAGGTGTCGGCTTCGACGACCGATAGCGTTTTTCCGCCGAGGACGCAGGGGAGTATGTGAACATCAGAGGCCCCATCGTCGAGGCACGCGACCCCCGAACCGTCGAGACGAGTCGCGGGACCTCCGAACTCGCCGAAGTACTCGTTCGGCCCGACCGAGGGGCCGCCGAGGCGGTGCAGGTGACCCTGTGGGGAAAGTGGACCGAAACCGCCGAACTGCTGGATGAGGGAATGGACTTGCTCGTCACCGACGCCGAAGAGCGGGAGTTCCGCGGGGAGACGCAGTACTCGACGACCGGCGACTCGCTCGTAGTTGTCGAACCCGACTTCCTCGTCGACGTGACCGACATCCGCGGGTGGGTGCAGTGTCCCCGCGTCTACTATCTCAACAAACTGAGCGGGATTCCGCTGAAATACCCGGTCGTGAAAGGGACCGTCGTTCACGAGGTGTTCGGCGACCTTCTCAGGGGCCGAGACCTCGACGACAGCATCGACGAGCGGGTCGCCGAGGCCGCACTAGATTTGGGATTGCTCGGGGAGACGGCCGACTCGGTCGCCGACGACGTACGGCAGAACGCCGCCGCGATTCAGGGGTGGCTCCAGCAGGGCACCCTCTCTGATGAGGATTCCTGGCGCTCCGAGCAGACGCTCATCTCCGAACGCTTCGGCATCAAGGGGCGGGCCGACGCCGTCAGACGCGGGATGCCCGTCGAATTGAAGACCGGCAAGAACACGACGCGGGACCCCCGATTTCAGGACAAGGTGCAGGCGGCCTGCTATGCGCTGCTTTTGGCCGACAGCGTCGCCGACGCGCCGGACACCGGGACGCTCTTGTACACGAAGAACACGGCGCTGGACCGAAACGAGGAATCGGGGGACCTCTCGCCGGCCAAGGAGTTCGCCATCGGCCCCGGATTCCTGAAGTTCGTCCTCCGGCAGCGAAACGAAATCGCCGCCGCCGAGTACGACCTGACGGTGCCGACGGGCTACGAGGCCGACGCGAAATGCGAGTACTGCTTCGAACAGGACACCTGCATGGTCGTCGCCGGCCGTCTCGACCAGGAGTCGAAAGCCGGCCAAATCGGCCACCCCCTCCCCGAGGAGGAACGGGCGTACTTCGAGCGTTTCTACCGTGCCATCGAGGAGGAACGCCGGGAGGTCCACCGCGAGTACCGCAAACTGTGGGAGCAATCCGCCGAGGAACGCGCCGACGACGACCGCGCACTGCTGGACCTCGAACCGCTCGGTCGGGAACCGGTGTCGGGCGGTCGCTGGCGACTGCGGGCCCGACGAACCTCCGAGGCGGTGTCGAAGATACGCGAGGGCGACCGGGTGCTGGCCAGCGACGGCCATCCAACACGCGGGACGGCGGAGTTGGCGACCGTGGAGGAGTTGGGTGACGAAATCGTCGTGACTGCCGACGAACCGCTCGAACTTCGTCGACTCGACGTGTACCCCTCCGAAATCGGCGTCGACAGGCAGTTGACGGCGCTCCACGACGCCATCCTCCGTGGCGACCCCGACCGTAAGGACGTGCTGTTCGGCCGTCGCGACCCCGATTTCGCCGATGGGAACCGAACCTACATCGACAACAACGACGCCCAGAACGAGGCGGTGAACCTCGCGGTCACCGCCGAGGACTTCACGCTCGTTCACGGCCCGCCAGGGACCGGCAAAACCTACACGCTTGCGCGAACGATTCGCGCCCTCGTCGACCGCGGCGAGCGCGTGTTGCTGTCGGCGTTTACGAACCGCGCCGTCGACAACGCTATCGAGGCCCTCGAGGAGCAGGGCTTCACCGACATCGTCCGCTGGGGGTCGGAGACGGGCGTTCGGAAGGACATGCAGGCGTACCGACTCGAACGGTCCGGAGACCCCCGAGAGCGTGCCGCGACGCTTCGAGACGCCAGCGTCGTCGCGGCGACGACGGCCGCCTGCGGGTCGCGCGTCCTGAAGGAACAACAGTTCGACGCCGCCGTCGTCGACGAGGCCGGACAGTTGACCGAACCGGGGACGTTCCTCGCGGCGAACCTCGCAGACCGGTTCGTGTTGGTCGGCGACCACCAGCAGTTGCCGCCCGTCGTTCGGGCCGAAAACGACCTCCAGGAGTCGCTGTTCCAGCGGCTCATCGAGGCGTATCCGGACGCCGGCGTGATGCTCGACAAGCAGTACCGGATGAGCCAGCGCGTGCAGTACTTCTCGAGTCGGGAGTTCTACGACGGGGCGCTTCGGCCGGCGACCGGCGCGGTCGCGGCCCAGCGACTCGACGATTTGCCGGGCGTCTCGACGGACGCGCTACCGCCCGAACTCCGGGACCCTGTCTCCTTTGTCGACCCCGACGGCGTCGCGGACGGGAACACGAACTCCATCGAGGCCGACCGCGTCGCCGAAGTCGTCGCGTCGTTCCGCGAGGCTGGCGTCGACCCCGATGATATCGGCGTCATCGCGCCGTTTCGGGCACAAGTCGCCGAGATTTCGCGCCGGCTGCCGGACGTGGCTGTCGACACCGTCGACCGGTTCCAGGGCTCCGCCAAGGAGGTCATCGTCATCTCCTTCGTCACCACCGAGGACCTCACGAGTCCAATCTTCGAGGATCACCGTCGGGTGAACGTCGCGCTGACGCGGGCGAAGAAGGCGCTCGTGTTGGTCGGCGACCGTGGGGCGCTCTCGACGGACCCCTTCTACGCGCGGATGCTGGAGTGGGCTGCGTGAGCCGAGCGATAGGGAGGTCCGCTGGGAGTGAACCCTTTGGTCACTCGTAAGTGAACGTCTCGACACGACGGATTGCGTAGCGATAGCATACGAATCCGACGACTGCGAGGAACGCCGAAACAACCCCGACCGGCAGGACTCGGATGGCGACCGAGGGCGTATCGAGGAGGTGCGGGACGGCGATTGCGAGAAAGCCGACGAGTGCAGCGATACCGACGCCGAAGAGGTGGCCGAAGACGGCCCACGGCGTCGGCTGAACTGCCTCGACGCCGAAGACGCGCTGGGAGTCGAAGTTCGGGACGAGCGTCCCGAGGCCGACGGCGAGTGCGGCGCTGTACCCAGTCAGGACGACGCCGAAGGCGACGACGAGTGCGGCGGTCGTGAGCGTCATCGGACCGACGACGCCCGCGACGACGGCGAGTATCAACGCCGGTGGCAACAACGGCGCGATACCGGCCGCCAGACGAGCACGGACCAGCGTCCGGCCGGCCGCCCCCGCGAGAACGACGGTCGGCAGCGCAGCCCCCTCGTCGCCGAGGGGATTCAGCCCGAAGGTCGCACCGGCGAACAACGCACCGACGCCGAGGGTGACGGGCGGAAGCCACAACAGCGGCGTTTCGGCGCCCGCGAGCGACCCCAGCGCAGGGAACGTCGCGAAGACGACGTACAGCAAGTGGACGAACCCGGTGGGTGCGCGAACGCCGCGGAGCCACAGCCAGAACACCGCCCGGCCGAGAGGTCGTCCCGACAGGACTGCCGGTACGTCGACGGTTCCCTCGTCGTCAGCCGTGTCGGTTCGGTGCGTGGCGTCGCCGAACCACAGTCTGGTCGACAGCGGTATCGACGCCGCGAGGCCGACGACGGTGAGCGAACACATCATCGCGATGCCGAGGGCCGTCTCGATGCCGACTGGCGGAGCAGTCGGTACCCCGAGGACGAACAGGTCGGCGTACGGCGCCAGCGGGATGGCAGCGAGCACCGACGGCGGCGACCGGAGGAAGGCGAGTGCCTCCGGCGTGAGGGCGAACGTCCCGCCGACCAGCACGACCGCGCCGAGGATGCCGAGCAGTTGGCCACGCCGTCGGGTTACTCGGAACCGCCGACCAGCCAGGCGAACGAGTAGACCGAGGGTGTACCCGACGGCGAGCGTTGCGGCCAGTGCAGGGACAGCGGCGAGAACGGCGACGACCCCCATCGCTGGCGCACCGAGACCGAGAAGGAAGGGTCCGTAGACCACGAGGAAGACGGGACCGAGGACGCCGAGGGTGCGGAGGAACTCGGCGCCCATGAGGCCGACGGTGAGCGCACGCGGGGAGATGGCCGTTAGGAGGTAGTCGGCGTGGTCGACCGTCGAGGCGCGTTCGAGCGCCCGGATGACGCCCAACCCGACGAGGCCGGCGAAGGTGGTGACGAACTGTCCACGGACGACCGTCGTCGACAGCGTCACCTCGCCGCTGGCGACCGCGTTTCCGGTCAGATACAGCGACGGCACGGCGCCGACGAGGACGGGTGACATAGCGAGGAAGGCGACCCCGAGTGCAGCGAGTTGCCGTCGATCCGACAAGAGGGCCCGGAGACTGCGTCGCGTCTCGGTCCGGGCAATCGTCCACGCGACGACGGCGTCGGCTCTCAGTCCCATCCGTCGGTGATGTCGAGGAAGGCATCTTCGAGACTCCCTTCGTCACCCTCGACGCGCTGTCGGAGCGTCTCGGGGGACCCCTCCGCCAGGAGGTGGCCCTCCGAAAGGACGCCGACGGTGTCGGCGAGTTCCTCGACGACCGGGAGGATGTGCGTCGAGAGGAACACCGTCACGTCCTCGGCAGCGAGGTCGGCGATGAGGTCACGGACGGTCCGGGCCGCCCGGGGGTCGAGACCGCTGGTCGGCTCGTCGAGGAAGACCACGTCCGGGTCGTGTAACACCGTCGCGATGAGCGCGGTCTTTTGTCGCATTCCCTTCGAGTACGTGCCGATACGTCGGTCGGCGTCGTCGGCGAGACCGAAGCGGTCGAGGTAGGCATCGATGCGCTCTTCGATGTCGCCCAGTCGCCGGAGGTCAGCGACGTAGCGCAACCCCTCTCTGGCGGTGAGTTCGTCGTAGACGGGCGGTACCTCCGGGAGGTAGCCGACGTGTTCGATGACGGCTCCGCGGTCGGTCACGGGGTCGCCACAGACGGACGCGGTCCCCTCGGTCGGCCGCGTCAGCGTCGTCAGTAGTCGCATCGTGGTCGTCTTGCCGGCGCCGTTCGGGCCGAGGAAGCCGTAGACGCTGCCGCGCGGAATCGAGAGGTCGAGGCCGTCGACCGCCGCGGTCGAGCCGTAGCGTTTCGTCAGACCGTCGGCGGCGATGGCAGGGCTGGAGGACACGTCTCGGGACTGAGGCCCACGGTAGCAAAATACCGTCGAAAGCGGGGGCTCAGAAGTGGTCGGCGTCGATTTCCATGATGTCGGCGGCCTCTTCGGGCGTGGCGGGTTCCCGGCCGACGTTGCGGGTCATCTCGGCGGCTTTCGCGACGAGTTCGGGGTTCGTCGACATCTCGCCGTTCGGGAGATAGAAGTTGTCTTCGAGGCCGACGCGGACGTTGCCGCCCATCGCGAGGGCGGCGGCGACGAGTTGCCACTGCTCTCGGGAGATGCCGATGACCTGCCAGTTGGCGCTGTCGGGGAGCTGTCGGACCTGGTGGGCGAGGTTCTCGACGGTCGGTGGGATGCCGCCGAGGACGCCCATCACGAGCGAGAAGTTGATGGGATGTTCGAGTTCGCCTGATTCGACGAACGGCCGGATGTTGCCGATGTGGCCGGTGTCGAAACACTCCAGTTCGGGTTTGACTCCCGAACCGTTCATGGCCTGCAGGAACTCCCGTATCTCGTTGAACGGGTTCTCGAACACCATGTCGAAGACGAAGTCGTCCCTCGATTCGGAGTACTTCGCGTAGTTCATCGACCCCATGTTCAAAGCCGCGATGTCGGGCTGGACGCCCTCGACGTACTGGACGCGGGTGTCGACGGGTTCGTGGAGCGCGCCCGTCGAGAAGTTGATGAGGATATCGGTGCGGGCGCGAACCTCGTCGTATATCTCCTGATACGTCTCCTCGTCGAAGGTCGGCGAACCGTTGTCGGTGCGGGCGTGGATGTGTGCGATGGCCGCGCCGTTCTCGCGGGCCGCAGCGGCGTCTTCGGCGATTTCCTCGGGCGTGTAGGGAATCGCTTCACACTGGTCGCGGGTGGTGAGCGCGCCCGTGAGGGACGCACTGATTACTGCTTTGTCGGGGTCGTTGCCTTTGATTGAGTCTTGTTCGATTGTCATGGTTGTGTCGTGGTGTGGTTTCGGTCGGTTAGCGGGTTATTCCTCGTCGGAGCGGCCCTTCCAGTCTGGTTCGCCGTCGGTGAGAAAGGAGTTGAATCCCTCTTCGGCGTCGTCGCTCATCGCGAGCATCGTCACCATCTCGCGCATGTAGTCCAGCGCCTCGTCGAAGTTCATCTCGCGTTGGTTGTAGAACGACTCCTTGCCGATTTCTATCATGAACTCCGAGGGCGTCACGAGGTCGTCGACGAGTTCGTTCAGTTCCTCGTCGAACGCCGCCTCGGGGACGAGGTCGGTGACGAAGCCGATGTCCTGAGCTTTCTCGGCGTCGAAGTGTTCTCCGGTGAAGAGGTACTTGAACGCCTGTTTCTCGTTGACCGTCCGCATGATAGGGACGAGCGCCTGTGCGGGGAAGATGCCGATGTCGACCTCGGGGGTTCCGAAGGTGGCCTCCTCGCTTGCGACGATAACGTCGCAGGCGGCGGCAAGGCCCATCCCGCCGGCCAGGCAGTAGCCTTCGACGGCGGCGACGGTGAGGGCGGCGGTGTCGACGGCCTTCTCGATGAGTTGTTTCATGCCTGCGAAGCCCTCGCGGTAGGCCTTCGACCCCTGTCCGACGGCGCTGGCCATCGACTTGATGTCGCCGCCGGCACAGAAGGTGCCCCCCGCGCCTCGGATGACGACCACGCGTGCGGGCCCGTCGTCGGCGAAATCGAGGACGGCCGAGAGGCCGTCGATGACGTTGCCGTTTAATGCGTTGCGCTGGTCGGGGCGGTCGATGGTCGCCCGGACGACGAGGTCGTCGTCGTCGACCGTCACGTCCAAATCCTCGTTCGAGAGTTCGTCGCTCGTGGCCATCCTGTCGAAGGCATGCGGTGGCGTCGGTATGACGATTTCGGACAGGTGTAAACGAACAATTAGTTTAACCGTGAAATACGGAATCGAGGTTTTCCGGCCGTCCGGCGTGGGTTTATACTTCGGGACTCGAAACGATTCGGTATGGCGACCGACCCGATACAGTACGGCGACTACGACGAAGGCCGGTACTGCAACTACTGGGAGTTGGACCCGACGCTGCAGTTCGAGGCCCGTCGCATCTACCCCGAGGACGAGTACGAGTGGGCCGAAGACGTGTTGTCGGGCTACGGTGAGGTTCTCGGCGAGCGAATGGCTGACACCGCCGACCGCATCGACGAGGAAGGCCACGAACTGCAACCGTTCGACAAGTTCGGTAACCGGCTCAACGAGGTGGAGTACCACCCACTCATCGAAGAACAGGAGCAACTCACCTACGAGGAGTTCGGCGTCACCCACGACGCATTCCACGCGCCGCCGGGCCGCGACGAGCCAGTCGGGTTGAGCCACACCCTGATGATGCAGGCACTACTCTCCTACGTCGACGGCGGGTTCTGCTGTCCGGTGTCGATGACGACCGGCGCGGCTATCGTCCTCGACAAGTTCGACGACGGCGAACTGGAGGAGTACTTCCAGGGGCTCACCAGCCGCGACCTCGAAGACCACATCGAGGGTGCGATGTTCCTCACCGAAGAGCAGGGCGGCTCCGACGTCGGGGCAAACGAGGTTCGCGCCGAGCCACAGGGCGACGGCACCTACCGGCTGTACGGCGAGAAGTGGTTCTGCTCGAACATCGACGCCGAGGGCGCACTCGCGTTGGCGCGGACGCCCGACGCTCCCGAGGGAACCGAGGGGCTGTCGCTGTTCCTCGTTCCGCGGACGAAACCCGACGGCGAGGTCAACGAGTCACACTTCCGCCGACTGAAGGACAAACTCGGCACCATCTCGGTGCCGACCGGCGAAATCGAGTTCGAAGGCGCAGAGGCGTACCTCGTCGGCGAGGAGGGTAAGGGCTTCAAGTACATGGCCGAGATGATGAATTTCGAGCGCCTGACGAACGCGACGGGTGCAATCGGTATCATGGGCCGGGCGCTGCTGGAGGCGAAGGTTCGCGCTGCGGACCGCGAGGCCTTCGGCAACCCCATCGACGAGTACCCCCTGATGCGCCGGGACCTCGTGGACATGTCCGTCGACTACGAGGCCGGCACCGTCTTCTCCTTCGAGGGTGCGCGCCTGCTGGACGAACGGGAACGGCAGGGCGACGACTCCGAGGCGTACCAACTGATGCGGCTGTTCATTCCCATCGCGAAGTACAAGACGGCGCGGATGTCCGTCGACACGGCGTCGTACGCGATGGAGATTCTCGGCGGGAACGGCTACGTGCGGGAACACACAACCGAGCGCCTGCTGCGGGACGCACAGGTACTGCCCATCTGGGAGGGTCCCTCGAACATCCTCGCGTTGGACGTGCTGCGCGCCCTCAACCGCGAGAACGCCCACGAGGCGCTGCTCCCGTACGTCCAAGAGAAACTCGGCAGCGTCGAACACCCGCTGTTGGAGGAGTTGGCCGACGAAGTCGAAGCCGAGTTCCTCGACCTCCAGAACGCCCTGGCGACGATGGCGACCGAAGACGGCGACTACGCGCAGTATCACGCGAAGCGGCTGGCGGATTTCATCTTCGATGTTGTCAGCGCGGCACTCCTGCTAGAAGAGGCCCAGTGGCAAATCGACGAGGAAGACAACGGCCGGAAGGCGCTCGTCGCCCAGCGGTTCGTCGAGACGCGCTTCGGCGACGACGAAGCCTACGGTGTCGCCTCCGGGGACCGCTTCGCGATGGACGAGGAGAACTTCGACGCCGTTGCCCACTACGCCGGCGTCGAACCGGAGTCGCTGGTCGAGGCGACGCCGGCCGACGACTGAAACAGCGAGTCGCTTCGAACGAAGCCGTCGCTTTGCGGCGTGAAAACGGTAGAATACTGGACTGACTGCTTACAGGCGGTGGCTGAATACCGTCTCTTCGAGGGTCTCCGTTTCGAGGGTCGAGGGGGTGGACTCGTCGGTCTTAATCGGGACCATCGGCGCGCCGGTGTTGGTTTCGTCGGTGTAGCGGGTCATGTGTCGTCGGGCGCTTTCGCGCTGTACTCCATGAACAACAGTGAGGGATAATAAAGTTAATGAACGATAATGTTAATACACCTCTATGAATTTAAGGTAGTTTTCATACCGAAGGTTTTTGAGACAATATGGGT
This sequence comes from Natronomonas gomsonensis, assembly GCF_013391635.1. Classification (GTDB taxonomy): domain Archaea; phylum Halobacteriota; class Halobacteria; order Halobacteriales; family Haloarculaceae; genus Natronomonas; species Natronomonas gomsonensis_A. Next base: position 400,338 of record NZ_JACAWU010000002.1, read on the forward strand.
GAAATTTTCTATGATATTCAACTAATACGCGCTCAAAAATTAATGTTTTGGTCAGATAGCATCACCACTGTTCGTTACGGAGGCGGCGAATCCGGTTCTCGTTTGAAGGATGGGTTGTCGGTCGCCACGTCAACAGTTCGTTCACTCGTTCGAGGAACCGACTCGTCGGTGTGTCGTCCTGTTCGAACTGTTTGGGGAACCATTTGCGGGCTTTCGACTCGACGGACTCGGCGTCGGTAGTTCCCTCGATGGGCCGAGAAACGATGCCGAGCGTGGCGCTTGCTGCAAGGCGGGCGTCGGTTGTCGGACGGTGTTCGGGTCCAAGGGTTTCGAGAGCCGATGCGAGGGCTCCGGGTTGGCCAACCAATCGCACAGCGGTCCGGTCGGCTGCGTACTCACGGGCGCGGGCGTGAAAACGCATACAGACTCCGTTGACCGCAAGCAGTCCCCGTGTGGCAGTACTCACAGCGATGTATACCGGGATGGCAAGCAGTGCCGGCGCCAAGAGGACCAGTAACACAGGTGAGGCGAACAATAGCGGAAATAGCCGGAACCAGTCGGCGAACCGCCGTTCACGGCGCCTGAGTGCCCTCGATAGCTCCGATATCGCCGCCGCGACCGTGGCGACGGTCGTGTCCCGGTTGGCAATGTGTGCGATTTCGTGGGCTAGAACCGCCTGTAGTTCCTCGCCGTCGAGTTCGTCGAGCAACCCCGTCGTAACGGCAATCGTGGGTTCACGTCCGTCGGCCGTCGAGAGGCTGTTCGGTTCCGGGCTGTCGATTATCACGACGTCTGGCGGCGGCACCTCGACCGAATGGGCCAGACGACGAACCCGAGCCTCGACGTCCGCTAACCGTTCGTCCGCGACTTCTTCCGCTTCGAGCGCTCGTCGCTTTCCAACCCCGGCCTCCACGAGCAGTAGCCCGACAGCCGCGACCGGTAACAACACGGCCAGCACCCCCACCGGGACCGCGAGGCCGAGTGCTGCCGCCACATGATAGACGATGCCCCCAAGTCCCACGAAGAGGGAAAGATTCAGGAGGACGACGACGAGCAGCGTCGCCAGCAGTCGAACCCGCAGCGAGGGGTCGGGCAGCCGAGCCAGCACCTGCGAGGGGAACGCTGACTCCGATTTCGGGAGGTTGGCATCCGCGAGGTCGGGTTCGGCTTCCGTGGGGTAGGTTCCGCGACGAACGCGCACGGCGTCGTCGGCGAGCAAGAGACAATAGGTCGAAACTCCTCCGACGACCGGAAACAGTAGGTGCGGCCAGAGGGGAAGGAACGTCGCCGTCGATAGCAGTATCCAGATGAAATACAGCGGCCACAGCGCGACTGCGAGGAGCGCACCGCCCAGACTGAACGCGACGTGTTCGGCAACGGGCCTGACTGGCGTCGTCCCGGAGACACGAAGGCCGAGGGAGATGCCGATGCCAAGCGACAGGACGACGGCACCCGGACGGAACGTCTCGGGTGCCGCGATGAGCAGACCGGCGACGACTGGATATCCGACACCCAGTACAGTCAGAATCCGTATCCTTGTTTTCCCTGGCGGGTCGGCCGACCAGCGTTCGGCAGCCTCGGTGTCGAAGGTGTCCCCTTGACGGATGCTTTTTCGAACCCGATGAAACGGCCTGGCGGCGTCGTGGGGAATCTCGGACCTATCCTGACAGTTGTTGAAATATTCCGTCGTGCTGTACAACAATGCGGAGCAAACTGCAACGGCGAGCACCGTCAGAACCACCAATGGAGCCAGTTCATGCTCCATGAGGTCCGTTCCCATCTCCTGCTTGGCGACTTCGAGCATCCCCACCACGAACAGCATGGCGAACACGCCAACGACCGCCCCGAACCTCACGAACCGGTCGAAAAGAAATGCAGTACTCGCTATCACGGGCCCGACGACGAGCCCGTAGATTCTGGCCCACTCCTCGGAGGCACTTATCAGCAGCATTGATAGTCTCACCAACAGTTCGATTTGAGTCCGGCGCGCGAATTGTATTAGAACTTCGGTCCGAACGGTGCCCTCTGCGACAATCAGTAGGAGTAAGTCCCCACCAATCGAAGCGCGGGCATGGACGCCGAGTCGACGGTTCGGGCGTACTACGATTCGCTCCGGTCGGGCGAGCCGCTGTATCCGTTCTTCGCCCGCGAGGAGTCGACCGTCAAGTTCGGCATCGGCGAGCGACTGACGGGGTACGAGGAGGTCGAAGCCGGCCTCCGAAAGCAAACCGAGTCGACCGATGGCTGGGTCGTCGACAGCGACCGACTGGTCGTCACCGAACGCGACGACCATGCGTGGTTCTCCGACGACGTGTTCATGGCCTGGAACAGCCTCGAACGCGGCATTCGATACGAGTTCGAAACCCGCTGGAGCGGCACGCTCGAACGGCGCGGCGACGACGCGGATCTCGGCACCGACTGGCGGTTCGTCGGGATGCACGTTTCGACCGAGGGGGGAACGAACTGATGGTCGGACCCATCTCCGACGAGGACCGCGAGCGGACGATGCGCAAGCTAAAAATCGGGTCCGTCCTGCTCGTCGGCGCGTCGGCGGGCCTCATAACGCTACAGGGCGATGCCTCCATCGAAGTCGTCGCGGGGGCGATTGCAATCGGCCTGCTCGTCGGGATGGCACTCGTGTGGTATCTGTTCCCCGATACGGAGGCGCTGTCGCCGGCGTCGAACCGGGAGTACCGCCGAAAGTAAGGGTTTCAGTTCCGCATCCGTTATAAGTCACACTCCCCCACGGTGTGGTATGGCACGCGCAGCAGTCGTCGGCGCCGGCATGACGAAGTTCGGCGTTCACGACAAACCACTCCAGGAGCTGTTCGGCGAGGCGGCGCTCCCCGCACTCGACGATGCGGGCGTCGAACCGTCCGAAATAGACGCCTTCTACTTCGGCAACGCCATGAGCGGACAGGCCGAAAACGACACCCACCTCGGCCCGAAACTCGCCTCCCACGTCGGGATGGCCGGCGTTCCGGTCCAGCGCTTCGAGGACGCCTGTGCGACCTCTTCGAACGCCTTCAAAAACGCCGTCGAGGCGGTCGATGCCGGCATCCACGACGTTGTCTTGGTGGGCGGGGTCGAGCGCTGTACCCCCGAAACCGGGAAGGACACCGCGGCGATGACGCGCATCTTCGCCTCCGCGTCCCACCGGCAGTACGAACAGCCCACGGGGCTGACCTTCCCCGGCGTCTTCGCGCTGTTCACCAAACGCCACATGCACGAGTATGGGACGACCGAGGAGCAACTCGCGGAAGTCGCCGTCAAGAACCACGGCAACGGGGCGTTGAACCCCAACGCCCACTTCGGCAAGGAGACGACCGTCGAGGAGGCACTCGACGGCCCCATCGTCGCCGACCCGTTCCGACTGATGGACTGCTGTCCGTTCTCCGACGGCGCCAGCGCCGTCGTCGTCGTCAGCGACGAGATGGCCGATTCCTACGACGCTCCCGTCGACGTGTCGGGCGTCGGCCACGCGACGGACGTGGTCCCCATCGGCGACAAGGACACCCCGCACGTCACCCAAGCCGCACGCGACGCGGCCGCCCAAGCCTACGAGCAGGCCGACAGCTCGGCGGCGGAGATGGATTTCGCCGAAGTGCACGACTGTTTCACCGGCGCGGAAATACTCGCCAGCGAGGCGCTGGGCCTCGTCGAGGACGGCCAGGGCGGACCAGCGGCCGAGGCGGGCCGGACGGCACGGGACGGCGACGTACCGATCAACCCCTCCGGCGGTCTGAAGGCGAAGGGCCACCCCATCGGCGCGACGGGCACCGCCCAACTCGTCGAGTTGACCGAGCAACTCCGCGGAACGGCGGGGGAGCGACAGATAGACGGCGCCGACCGCGCCGTCGCGCACAACCTCGGCGGGGACGCTGCCACCACCGTCGTCACGGTCATGGAGGCCCGCCGATGAGCGACCGACTCACACACGGCGAGTGGAGCGACGCGGTCGAGTCCGGCGACCTCCTCGGACAGACGTGTTCGGACTGCGGGAAGACCCAGGGCACGCCGAAGGCGGCCTGTCCGCACTGTGGCTCTCGGGACCTCGAAACGGTGGAACTCCCGACCGAGGGCGTCGTCTACACCGAGACCACCATCAACGTCCCGCCGGTCGGCGTCGAGGAACGCGGCTATCAGGTCGCCGTCGTCGACCTCGGCGAGGCGCGCGTGATGGGGCGACTCTCCGATGGCGAGGTCGGAATCGGTGACACCGTCGAAGTTTCGGGGTTCACCGAGGACGACGACGGCTACGTCGCTCCGGCGTTCGAACCGCGATAGGTTCCGCTCAGCTCCCCAGGCGTTCGGTCGGTCCGTCGCCGCTCGCGGTCGTTTTTCCGGCCGAGAGGTCACTGATACAGCGTCGACAGAAGCGATAGGTGGGGTCGTTCGGGGCGCCGCAGGTCGGACACACCGTCCTATCGGGGCCTTCCGCGCGTGGCTCACGCTCGTGGTTGGTGGCGGGGTCGGCGGTCTGGCTCTGGCCGCTGGAGTCGGTCACCGTCTCCCGATACAGGTACAGGAGTAGGCTCATGTGGACGGCAATGAGCGCCGCGACGCCGAGCAGGAGCCACACGAGTGTGTTCATCCCTAGCACGAACTACGCTGTCGGAGTACTTATTCGTTCGGCGGGGCCGACGGTCGCCGTCGTCCGTCAGGCGACGCGTGCGAGCCACGCGTCGGGGTCGTCCAACTCTGCGTCTGTCGGGAGGTTCGCGGGGTCCTCCCAGACGACGGCGGCGCCGGCGACGCCACGCGCGTCGGCGATGGCATCGAAGAATTCCTTCCCGCGTTCGTACTGCTCGCGTTTCATTCCGAAGCCGAGGAGGCGGCGAATCAGCGCCGAAACGGGGCCGACGTTCCGTCGACGGTCGTCGAGTTTCCGCCTGAGGTCCTCGTACTCGCGGTCGAAGGCGCGGTCCATGATGAGTTCGGCGTACCCCTCGACGGCGGTCATGGTGACGTTGAGTTCGCCCAACGCCTCGCGGTCGAACTCGCCGGTGGCGAGTTTCGAGACGGTTTCTTCCATCGCGTTTTCGAGATGTGGCCCGAGCCACGGGGCAGCCCCGAACTCCGCGGCGTGGGCGACCTCGTGGAAGGCGATCCATCGACGGAACCGGTCGCGGTCGACGTCCAGCACCGTCGCGACCGACTCGATGTTCGGGTGGACGAAGTAGAGTTCGTGGTCGCCGTCGCCGAGCAACAGCGGGTCGTACTGTCCGAGGACGTTGTTCGCGAGGAAGCCGAGCGTCAGCGCCATCGACCCGGTGTTCGCAGAGCGTGCCAACGACGGCGCGAGCGAGGCCTGTTCCTCGAGCGGGCCGAGCAGTCGCTCGAAGGTGGCGAGATTGGCGTCTATCCAGTGGTGGCGATTCTGGACCTGTACGCTGTAGGGGAGGTCGAAGTCGACGCCGGCGGCCTCTCGAATGCTGTCGCGGGCGTCCGCCACGTCGTCGGCGTACCCCTGATGTTCGGCCTCGGAGAGGGTCAAATCGCCCGGTTCGGTCGCTGCGCGGGCGGCGTTCCCGACGGCACTCCAGTCCACCGGTCCTTCGCCCTCGGCATCGGCGACCGCACGGACGGCGCGAAAGAGACTCACAGGACTGCTAGCCGACGACACGGCAAAGAGTTTCCGGGTCGGCACACTCGACGACGCCCGGGGAATACTCGATACCAGACCCCCACTGGTAACACCGCCGTCACCTGATTGCGTCGGCGTGCGCGAACCGATTTAACCCCACAACTCGTAACCAGGTAACACGAGTAAACTATGCCCGCACCCATCTCCGGACTACACCACGTGACGGCCATCGCCAGCGACCCCGAGGAGAACGTCGACTTCTACACCGACGTACTCGGGCTCCGGCTGGTGAAGAAAACCGTCAACTTCGACGACGTGACGACGTATCACCTCTACTACGGCGACGAAGTCGGCTCCCCGGGAACGATTCTGACGTTCTTCCCGTTCGGCGTCGGCCAACGCGGGTCGGTCGGCCGAGGACAGACCTCGGCGACGGCGTTCGTCGTCCCCGAGGGGAGTCTCGACTACTGGCAGGAGCGCTTCGACGACTACGGGGCCGAGTACGATGCCGTCGAGGAACGCTTCGAGGAGCGCGTCCTCCCGTTCTACGACCACGACGGCCAGCCACTGGAGTTGGTCACCGGTGCCGCCGACATCGAACCCTGGGACGGAAGCGACGTACCGGCCGAACACGCCATCCGCGGATTCCACGGCGTCACGCTGCTGTCGGCCAATGCCGAGGCAACCGTGGACGTACTGGAGACGATGGGGTACGAACGCTTCGAGGCGACCGGCCATCGAACCCGATTCGCGGCTGCGGGCGACCGCGCGGCGTTCGTCGACGTACTCGACGACCCGGAGGCGTCGAGCGGGATGCAGGGCGCGGGCACCGTCCACCACGTGGCCTTCCGGGTCCCCGACGACGACGCCCAGATGGCGTGGCGAGAGGAACTCGCCGAGACGGGACTGCGCGTGACGCCACAGAAAGACCGGCGGTACTTCCGGTCGATTTACTTCCGGGAACCCGGTGGCGTGCTGTTCGAGTTCGCGACGGACGGGCCCGGATTCGATGCCGACGAACCACTCGCGGAGTTGGGGTCGGAGTTGAAGCTCCCGCCGTGGCTCGAAGCGGACCGCGAAACCATCGAGCGCAGTCTTCCGCCGCTGTCGGCGGACTGATACGGACTACAACTGTCCGACGAGTTCAGGCGTCGATATCGTCGATTTCTTCCACGTCATCCTCGAACTCGAACGTCGACTCCTCGTCGTCGAGAACCTTCGTCTTGACCACGTAGGCGACGGCGACGAGGAAGACGAGCCCGACGATGGCGGCGATGGCGCCCCCTTTCTTCGACCCGGAGGACTCTTCGAGTGGCTCGTCGGCGGCCGAGACCTCCTTTTGGCCGCTGTCGTACCCTTTCGTCGCGCTCAACTCGGAGTCCGTGAAGTGAACCTCGAGAAACGTGAATTTGGCCATACTACACCTTCGCCGGAGAGGAACTTATAGGTTGATACGGCCGGTCGAGACGTTCTTGTGTCTGCCCGTCGGTTCGTGGATATGGACGACGAACGGCGAGCGTTCCTCGAGGCGTTGCTGTCGACTGCGACCCCCTCGGGGTTCGAGACGGCCGGACAGCGACGGTGGCTCGACTACGTCGAACCCTTCGCCGACGAAACGCGCGTCGACGCCTACGGGAACGCGGTCGCCGTTTCCGAGGGCACCGGCGACGGGCCGTCGATTGCGATCGCCGGCCACGGCGACGAAATCGGGTTGATGGTCCGGGACATCACCGACGATGGGTTCCTGAAACTCTCCAGTATCGGCGGCTCTGACAAGACGGTCACCCGCGGCCAGCACGTCCGGGTTCATACCGCCGAGGGGACGCTCAACGGCGTCATCGGGCAGGTGGCGATTCACCTCCGGGACACAGCGAGCGACGAGTACGACGAAATCAACGAACAGCACGTCGACATCGGCGTCGAGGACGGCGACGCCGCGCGGGAGTTGGTCGATATCGGCGACCCCGTGACCTTCGACACGAACATCGCCGAACTTGAGGGTGACCGACTCGCGGCCCGCGGGATGGACAACCGCGTCGGTATCTGGGCTGCGGCCGAGGCGTTCCGTCGGGTGGCCGAGACGGACCACGAATCGACGGTGTACGCCGTCTCGACCGTCCAGGAGGAAATCGGCCTCAAGGGTGCCAAAATGGTCGGGTTCGACCTCGAACCGGACGCCGTCGTGGCGACGGACGTGACCCACGCCACCGACCAGCCGGAATCGCCCGGCGACCGCTCGACGGGCATCGAGTTGGGGGCGGGACCAGTCGTCGCTCGCGGTAGCGCCAACCACCCCAAACTCGTCGAGGCGACTCGAACAGTTGCGGAAGACGAGGGCATCGACGTACAACTGCAGGCCTCGGGCAGTTTCAGCGGCACCGACGCGGACGCCTTCTACACCACTCGGGGTGGCATCCCCTCGCTGAACGTCGGCCTGCCGAACCGCTACATGCACACCCCAGTCGAGATGGTCGACCTCGCTGACCTCGAAGCCGCCGCCGAGTTGCTCGCGGTGGTCGCCGTCCGTGCCGAGTCGTTCGCGCCGTTCACCGCCGACGTGTGAACGAGGGGGATGTGGACACGACCCAAACCACGATACGCCGGGCGCCGCTGGATTGGGTATGAGCTCAGATTTGGGGAACATGCTCCGGATACTACAGGTGCTCCGAGACGAGGGGTTCGTCGACGCGCTGACCGACGTCGAGCGTCTGGTCGCCGACGTCGACGAGCGACTGGAACACGTCGAACAGGTGGAGAACGATGCCGAACGGGCGGTCCGGGATGCGGAGGCAGCTCTCGATGCCGTCGACGACCGACTCGAGCAGTTCGACGAGATGATATCGCTGCTCGAGGCGAAAATCGAGGCGGCCTTCTCGATCGGATTCTTCTTTTTTGCTATCGACCGGTGGACGGCCGACGACCCGTTCCTGGCGCTCGGATTGTTGTTCATGGGCTTGCTCGGTGCGTCCTCGCTTGCGGTGACGGTTAGACGGCTGCCGCAGGTGCGTCGGCTTCGGAGCGTCGGTCGGTACGCGACGAACCGTCTCGAAAGCACCGACGACCGGATGGACGACGAGGAAGACGAAGGGAAAAGCAAGTGAGTACGGCCCGAACGTGACCGTACCCGGTGCGTTTATACTGTCGGGGCGTGCTCCGTCCAGTATGACCGACCGACCCCTCGACGTGCTCGAAGAGACCCTTGGTTCGGAAGTGAGTGTGACGCTGAAAGGCGGCGAGGTGTACGACGGCATCCTCGCCGGCTACGACCAGCACATGAACCTCGTCTTGGAGGAAGGCGACAACGTAACCATTATCCGCGGGGATAACCTCGTCTCGATACAACCATGACTGGAGCCGGGACCCCGAGTCAGGGGAAGAAGAACAAGACGACACACGTGAAGTGCCGACGCTGCGGCGAGAAGTCCTACCACTCGCGGAAGAAGGTCTGTGCCTCCTGTGGATTCGGCAAGACCGCAAAGCGTCGAAGCTACGCGTGGCAGTCCAAGCAGAACGAGTAACGAACGACCGACGCTTTTCGCTTTCATTTCCCGAGTAGCCGCAGCTCCGGTCTCCTCACGTCCTCCTGAGACAGCACCGGCCGTCGAACTTCCGCTAGCCTCTCGACTGTGGGTGTGTCGAGGGACCCACGGCGCGGCGCTGTTGTTCACAAACGTGTATATGCACGTCCGTGACTACCCGCATATCACGCACGATGGAGTGGGTTTTTACGCGTGGCCGTCAGAGAATCGTCCATGCCAGACGGGCGGCACACGGAGGGGCCGACGGAGAAATGCGGCGTGGTCGGCGTCTCGCTTGACGGGCGAGACGCGGCGCGACCGCTGTACTACGCACTGTACGCGCTCCAACACCGGGGCCAGGAGTCGGCGGGTATCGTCACCCACGACGGCTTCCAACAGCACAGCCACGTCGAGATGGGGCTGGTCGGCGACGCCTTCGAAGAGGGCGACCTCGAAACGCTCAACGGGTCGACGGGCATCGGCCACGTCCGCTACCCGACGGCCGGCAGCGTCGACTCCAGTTGCGCACAGCCGTTCTCGGTGTCGTTCAAATCCGGGTCGCTCGGCTTGAGCCACAACGGGAACCTCGTCAACGCCGAGGAGGTCCGGACGGAACTCGCCGAAAGCGGCCACGCCTTCACCAGCGACGGCGACACCGAGGTCATCGCCCACGACCTCGCCCGGAACTTATTGGAAGCGGACCTCGTTCGCGCCGTCAAGCGGACGATGAGCCGCATCCACGGCTCCTACGCGCTGACGATTACCCACGACGACACCGTGTTGGGCCTACGTGACCCTCAGGGCAACCGACCCCTCTGTATCGGAAAGCTCGACGACGGCTACATCATCACCTCCGAATCGGCCGCCATCGACGTTCTCGACGGCGAGTTGGTCCGGGACGTCCGACCGGGCGAACTCGTCGTGTTGGGTCCCGACGGCGACGGCTTCGACTCCTATCAACTCGTCGAACAGGAGAACACGGCTCACTGCTTCTTCGAACACGTCTACTTCGCGCGCCCGGACTCCCGCATCGACGGCAACCTCGTCTACGACGTTCGGCGCGAACTCGGCCGCAAACTCTGGGAGGAAAGCGGTGTCGAAACCGACGTGGTGCTCCCGGTGCCGGACTCCGGGCGGGCCTTCGCCTCCGGGTACGCCGAAGCGGCCCAAGAGGACGACGCCGACGTGGAGTTCGCCGAGGGACTGATGAAGAACCGCTACGTCGGCCGGACGTTCATCATGCCGACACAGGACGCCCGCGAACGGGCGGTCCGTCTCAAACTCAACCCCATCCGCGACGTGGTCGAGGGGAAAACCGTCACCGTCATCGACGACTCCATCGTCCGCGGGACCACCTCGACGCAGCTAGTCGAGTTGCTCAACGACGTGGGCGCCGAGGCGGTCCACATGCGCATCGGCGCACCGGCTATCGTCGCCCCGTGTTACATGGGCATCGACATGGCCTCCCGTGAGGAACTCATCGCCTCGGGGAAGGACACCGACGACATCCGCGAGGAAATCGATGCGGCCTCGCTGTCGTATCTCTCCATCGACGCCATCGCCGAGGCGCTCGACGAGTCCCGCGCGGACCTCTGTCTCGGCTGTGTGACGGGCGAGTACCCCTACGACATCGACGGAGAGTCGACCGACCGCGACGTAGTTCGTCCCACCATCGACGGCGCCCAGGCCGGCGTCGCCAGCGACGACGACTGACGCCGTCCGTCAGTACACGTGATACAGCAGCGCGTAAATCACGATCCCCATGCTGAAGGAGATGAGCCACAGGCTCGCGGCGATGCGGCCGGCCTTGCGGTGGGCGGTTTCGTAGATATCGGCGACTGGGCGGGTGCCGGCGACGAGTAGCGCATAGAAGACGAACGGGACACAGACGATAGCCAGCGCGATGTGGACGAAGAGTATCGGCAGATACGCGTAGGTGTAGACGACTTCCGGCCCGGCGAACTCGCTGGGGCCGAGGAGCGCGACCCGGTAGAGATACAGCGCGAGAAACAGTGCGAACAGTCCGAAACTGCCCACCATGAGTCGTCGGTGTCGCTCAACGTTCTCCCGCCGAATCGCACGGACGCCGAGGGTGATGGTGCCGATGGCGAGGAGGCTAATCACCGCGTTGACGTGTGGAATGGCCGCAAGAAGCGCTTCGGGTTGCGGGAGCGACTCGACAGGTAACACTTGAAGGACGGCGCCGAACACGAGCGCCAGCGACACCGCCGTCAACAGGGCCGTTAGGGCGGGGACGTGTTCCCTGGCCCACGTCTGGGTTTGCATACGTCTAATTACGTCGGTCGTGTGGATAGATGTTGGTGGTTTTCTACGTGGTATGATAACGTTTAACATATAACGGGGTTAATGAGCCACCGGTATGCGAGGGGCACAACCGGACGAGGACACGCTGTACGAGTGTATCGACTGCGGTGACCGCCAGACGGACCCGGAGGGGCGGCTCTGTTCGTGCGGCGGCTACCTCAAGAACATCGGCGTCAGCCGCGGCCTCTAACCGTTTCTCGCTAGCACCGACGCTGGTGGGTGTAGCGTCGGTCGGATGATGCGTGGGCTGTCTTCGAGCACCCGCACTGTGTACGGCGACGGTGAGTCGCCAGCAGTGCGTGGGACCGGATTTTGAACTACGCCGGAGAACCTGCTCGCTCCGCCCCCAGAACCTCCGTCTACTTCAAATCCGGAGCCATCGCTGTTTATTTTGTTTTGTGAGAAGTTTGCGTGGGTGCTGTCTTCGAGCACCCGCACTGTTGTGACAGTGCGTGGGACCGGATTTGAACCGGCGGACCTCTACAGGACAGCGCCCTCAACGCTGCGCCGTTGGCCTAGCTTGGCTACCCACGCACGGCGTGTCTTGCTGCAATTCCTCGTAAACCGGGGTACGATAAAAGGGCTTTCCTTTGGACTGCGTGCGGGCGACCACGCCGCGGAGCGTCGGGTTCAAGTACGTTCCAGCAGCACATAGGACATGGCGAAATACTCGACCGGCGGAGTCGGGGGGGACTCCAGCGGCGCCTGCGAACTCTGCGGGGCCGAGGACCGCGACCTCCAGACGGCGACCGTCGCCGGCGCGCGACTCGAAGTTTGCAGCGAGTGCGCCCACCACGGCGAGGAGCCCGACCGAAAGAAATCGGGCAAGCGAGACGACCAACGCGGCGAAAGCCGCAAAAAGAAAGCCGCACAGAACGTCGCCAAGCTCAGCGACGCACAGAAAGTCGACCACGACTGGGAGGAGGGAACCGACTACGAGGACGACCCGCTCCCGTATCTCGTCCGAGGCTACGGTGACGTGCTGGAAGACGCCCGACAGGACGCCGGCCTGCAAACCGACGAACTCGCCGCGGAGTTGGAAATAGAAGAGGACGACATCGTCGCTGTCGAACAGGGCCGGGCCGCCCGCGCCAACGTCGGCGGGTCGGTCATCGAGGCGCTCGAAGAACGACTCGGCATCGAACTCGCAGAGGAGTAACTCGGCTTCCGACCGGCTTTTGTCTCCGAGCGTTCTGTCGGTAGCTATGGCACCCGTTACCGCGGCCGAGGACCCGGAAACGCTCGCCTTCGAGACGACCGTTCGGGACGGCGGGAACGAGGTCGTTCTCGAAGAGACGTACTTCTACCCCGAGGGCGGTGGCCAACCGGCCGACCGTGGGACGCTCGGCGGACTGACGGTCCTCGACGTACAGCAGCGCGGCGACGATGTCGTCCACGTCGTCGACGGAACGTTGGAGGCGGGAGAAACCGTTCATGGTGCTATCGACCCCGATTTCCGGCGGTACTGCATGCGCGCCCACACCGCGAGTCACGTGTTGTACGGTGCCGGCCGTCGCCTCTTCGACGAGTTGGGCTACGGCGGGTTCGGCATCACACCGGAGAAAGTCCGGGTGGACTTCAGTACACCGACCGACATCGACGACGAGACGCTCGTCGAACTCGAACGGCTGGTCAACCGCTGTGTCTGGGACTCCCGGGACGTGACGTGGAGCCGACAGCCGCAAGCGGAGGCACTCGACCGCGATGACGTAGCGTTCAACACCAAAACCGAAGAGGGACTCACCGACGAGACGGTCCGTATCGTCGAAATCGACGGGTGGGACGCCGCCGCCTGCGGCGGGACGCACGTCTCGAACACGCAGGAAATCGGGCCCGTGACCGTGCTCGGCCGGTCCAACCCCGGCGAGGGGTTGACCCGGGTAGAGTTCGCCGTCGGTCCCGAGGGAATCGACCGCCGGGCGGCGGAAAAAGCGGCTGCACTCGACGCCGCGGAAACGCTGGGGACGGCGCCGACCGACCTTCCCGAGGCAGTCGGCCGACTCCGAGAGGAACGCGAGGCGGTTGCCGCCGAGCGCGACGCGCTTCGAGAGCGCATCCTCGACGCCAGCGTCGCCGACATCGCCGCCGAGCGCTTCGAACGCGACGGTCGGACGTGGGCGGCGGGCGTCGTCGACGCCGATGCGAACGCCCTCGCCGAGCGGGTCCGGGACCGCCCCGAGGGCATCGAGGTACTCGTCTTGGCGACGCCCTCCGGACAGCTCGCGGTCGGGACGGGCGAGGGATGTGATGCGGGCGATGTCGTCGCGACACTCACCGACCGCTTCGGTGGCGGTGGGGGCGGCTCCTCGGAGGTGGCACAGGCCGGTGGCCTCGACGCCGACGGCTCGACGGTCGTCGATTCGCTTCGGGACGACTGACGGGCGGACTACTTTTGGCACTCGCGTCCAACGTGGTGGCATGGAACTCTCGCCCGAACAGCAAGCCATCCGGGACACCGTCCGCGAGTTCGCGGTCGAGGAGATACGACCGACGGCCCGCGAAGCCGACGAAACGGAGACGTTCCCCGAGGAGGTCTGGGACGGCCTCGCCGAGATGGAACTCACCGCGATGACGATACCCGAGGAGTACGGCGGTCTCGACGTCGACGGCCTCACGTACGCCATCGTCAACGAGGAAGTCGCCTACGGCCAACTGGCCGTCGCGACGGCGCTGTCGGTACAGACCCTCGTGACCTCCTGTATCGCCGAGTTCGGCGACGAAGACCAGAAGGAGCGGTGGCTCCCCGATATGGTCGAGGGCCGACCCGTCGGCGCGTTCGCGCTCTCGGAGCCACATGCCGGGTCGAACCCCGCCGAGATGTCGACGGCGGCACGACGCGAGGGCGACGAGTACGTCATCAACGGGACGAAACAGTGGATAACCAACGGCGTGCGGAGCGACGTGGTCGTGCTCTTCGCGAAGACCGACCCCGAGGACCCTCGGACCGTCACGCAGTTCATCGTCCCGAAGGACGCCAACGGTCTCGAAGTCGGCAAGAAAGAGGAGAAACTCGGGTTGCGGGGCAGCGACACGACGACACTCGTCTTCGAAGACGTTCGCATTCCCGTCGAGAACCGCCTCACGCCGGAGGGCCGGGGCCTGTCGGCGGCGCTGTCGATTCTCACCGGTGGCCGCGTCGGCATCGCGGCCCAGTCGGTCGGCCTCGCCCAATCCGCACTCGACCTCGCAATCGATTACGCTCACGACCGCGAGCAGTTCGACGGCCCCATCTCGGACATCCAATCGATTCGGCACAAACTCGCGGAGATGCACGCGAAGACACAGGCAGGCAGACTGTTGACCTACGAGGCTGCCCGAAAACTCGACGACGATGCACCGCCGTCGATGGCCGCAAGCACCGCGAAGTACGTCGCAAGCGAGAACGCGATGGACGTGACCAACGAAGCCGTCCAGATTCACGGCGGCTACGGCTACACGACCGACTTCCCGGTCGAGCGACTGTACCGCGACGCCAAGATTACGACCATCTACGAGGGGACGACCCAGGTTCAGAAGAAGGTCATCGCCCGCGAACTGCTGGAATGAACACCGGCCACGAGACGGTCATCTTCGACCTCGACGGAACGCTGGTCCGCCTCGTCGTCGATTGGGAGGCCGTCGCCAGCGACGTAGCCGAGACGCTCCGAGAGCGCAACGTCGCCCCGCCCGAGAGCCTCTGGGGGATGTTGGAAACGGCGAACGAGACGGGGCACAGGCCGGCGGTCGAAGCGGTCATCGCAGGGTACGAACGCGACGGCGCCCGGGCCTCAGAGCGATTGCCGGCGGCCGACGCCGTCCCGGAGGAACCGGTCGGCGTCTGTTCGCTCAACTGCGAAGACGCCTGCCACATCGCTCTGGAGGAACACGGAATCGACGGCGTCGGCGCCGTCGTCGGCCGAGATACGGTCGCCACCGAGAAACCCGACCCGGAACCGCTGTTGGAGACGGTTCGTCGACTCGACGGCTCGCCCGAATCGACGCTGTTCGTCGGCGATACGGTTCGTGACGAGCGAACCGCCCAGCGGGCTGGCTGTTCGTTCAGTTACGTCTCCGAGTGGCTCCGGGCGTAGAGGAAGACGGGAATCCCGATACAGAGCCACACGACCGCGCCGACGCGGATGGCGAAGTTCGCCCGCTGAGTCCACGTGTCCAACCCCACGAACACCGACAGCGCGGCGACGACCGGTGCGCCGACGACGATGGTGAGCACGAAGGTCACCTGCATCACCCAGCCGTAGTCGACGCCCTCGGGGTCCGTCGTCTCCACCTGGGTCGGCATAGAACCGAGTCGGTGTCTCGGCGGGTAAGCCGTTACGGTTCCGGCCTCGTTCGATGGGAGCGTTTAACCGCCGCCGCGATGGATTCGGAGGTATGCGAGCGAAGGACATCCGAGCGAAGGCCGGCGAGGAGCCTATTACGATGCTGACGGCCTACGACGCGCCGACCGCCCGACTGGTCGACGAGGCGGGCATCGATATGACGCTGGTCGGCGATTCGGTCGGCAACACTCGGCTCGGATACGACTCGACCCTTCCGGTCACCGTCGACGAGATGGCCAGCCTCACCGCATCTGTCGCCCGGGCGACGGACGAGGCCCTCGTCATCGCCGACATGCCGTTTCTCTCCTACGGCGCCGACGAGGCCGACGCCATCGAGAACTGCGGGCGGATGCTGAAAGAGGCCGACGCCGACGCCGTCAAACTCGAATCCGGTCCGCACACGGTCGATTTGACCCGCCGGCTCACCCGCCTTGGTATTCCGGTGCAGGCGCATCTCGGGTTGACGCCACAGCGCGAAAACGAGACGGGACTGTTCCGACAGGGGACGAGCGAGGAGTCGGCCCGCCGGATTCTCGATTTGGCCCGCGAACACGAGGCAGCAGGTGCGTTCTCGCTCGTCTTGGAGCACGTCCCGGCGAACCTCGCCGAGGCGGTCACCGATGCCATCTCGATTCCGACCATCGGCATCGGTGCCGGCCCGCACTGCGACGGACAGGTGCTCGTCGTCGACGAGGTCATCGGGCTCTCCGAGCGGACGGCGCCGTTCTCGAAGGCCTTCGGCGACGTACGTAGTGAGATGCAGAGCGCGATTTCGGAGTACGCCGAGGCCGTCGAAAGTGGTTCGTTCCCGGCCGAGGAACACAGCCACTACGAGGACGAAATCGAGGACGTGTACTGATAAGTTGATTTGTTACAGCCCCGTCGTTGGTTAGACGGTTTTCACTTGGTGTACGAAAATCACTCCTCAGATTCGGTTAATGCAGTGGATTACATATCGTTCACCGAAATTAGCCACGTGTGAGAGACAGTCAGCAGTAGTTAATCGTCTCTCGTCGTAATTCGATGGATGGCTAGGTACACCACCATAGAGACACACAATTAATACCATCCCCTATTAACGAATTTCACATGGACGATGTCCTGATGACTGGAGCATTCGGCCGTGTCGGGACTGCAGTTATTGAATATTTATCAGACGAGTATTCTTTTGATTATCTTGACCGAAATGAGAACAACGATTATCCGTCAGTTACAGCCGATATTGCGGACTTGAAAGACATCCAGCCAGCGTTCACAGGACAGGACGCAATTGTTCACCTTGCGGCGGACCCATCTACCGAGGCAAGTTGGGACTCGGTTCTTCGAAACAACATCGTTGGTACTTACAATTGTCTCGAAGCCGCTAGGCGTGCAGAAGTCAACAGTTTCATTTTTGCTTCTTCTAATCATGTCGTGGGCCAATACGAAAACAATCTCTCTCCCGAGTTATATGACCAAGGGCACGGCATTGTTTTGGACCACACGACCCCTCCACGTCCTGATTCGTTCTACGGTACATCAAAACTATTTGGTGAGTATTTAGGACGACAGTATGTGGATTCTTTCGATTACCCAAAGCGTTTCTACGCTTTGAGGATTGCTAGTGTACGAAGTCCGGAGTACGACCATCCGTATGGTGATGCTGAGCGTGGAGTTGACTCTGGTGAATTTGATCGCGGGAGTGAAGATTATAAGAGAGCAGTAAAACGAATGAAAGCGACCTGGAACTCTCGAAGAGATATAGCTCAGCTCGTCGAATGTTGCCTATCTGACCAATCAGTAAACTTTGATATATTTTATGGAGTTAGTAATAATTTAAATCGCTGGTTTGACTTAGAACATGCCCGTGCTATCTTAGGATATTGGCCAGAGGACAGCGCTAACGACTGGATTGAGCCTCCTGAAAATAAATCATGACGTCGCCACCTGATCTCTCGTCAGATGACAACCGTGACCCACTACAAGATGTCTATGAGCAATACTGGTGGCATGCCCGACACGTTGAAAATCAAGTGTGGTCATACACACGCGTATGGGCCCTCGTCCTTACAGCGATTTTTACCATCACTGGCACCAACCTTCCGGATGATGCAAAAGCAACTGCGGCCCTATTTGGAGGGTTACTCTCCCTGCTTGGATTTTTTATTGTGTATTCGTTGCGAGTCCCGTTCTTAGCTTTCGCACTAAAATCCGAACTAATCGCAATCAATGAATTCGGGCTTGAGCCAGGATACCGACGATTCTTCGAGAACGGGCTAGATTTTCGAGAAGACAAGAGCATAGACATACCAGAGATATTAATGCTGATATACGGCCTTGTTAGTGTGGGTCTGGTTTTTATCTCAGTATATATCTGGGTCGGCTACGTTGCGGGTTTCAGTATTAGTGGAATTCTTGCAACTACACTCGTGATAGCCTATTTGAAGCTAATCCGACCGAAATTCACCGAGGAGAAACGGAAAGTATACACTCAGTTTGACGACTAAAATCGGGTTCATTTGTAAGGAGGTGTGTTAGATGACTACACTAGTGGCTAGTGTTGCATAGTAGACTGCCCAACTCTTGACTACTCCCCTTACGAAATGTATGTTCTGTACTCAACACAGCTCTCTGAGAATCTACACTGATGAGCGGTTCTCTGGTGGTTAATAAGCACCCGTACTGACCGCGAGTTTCAGATATATCCCAAATAAAGAAACCGCACTACCGTCTACGATTACTCCTGAAGCTCCCGTGCGATGATGTTCTTCTGGATTTCCGTCGTTCCTTCGTAGATTTGGGTGATTTTGGCGTCCCGATAGAACCGCTCGGCGTCGAAGTCGTCGACGTACCCCGACCCACCGTGAATCTGGACGCACTCGTTTGCGTTCTTGACGGCGACCCGGGAGGCGAACTCCTTGGCCATCGACGCCAGCGTGGTGAGCTGTTCGTCCTTGTGGTCGACCGACCATGCCGACTTGTAGGTCAACTGCCGTGCGGCCTCGCACTCGGTGTGCATATCGGCGAGTTTGTGTTGAATGGCCTGGAAGTCGCCGATGGGGCGGCCGAACTGCTCGCGTTCCTGGGCGTACTCCAGAGCGCGCTCCGCGGCGCCCTTCGCGATGCCGACGCCCTGAGCGGCCACCTGCGTCCGCGTTTCGTCGAAGAACTGCATCTGCTGGAGGAAGCCGGCGCCACGGGTCCCGACGAGGTTCTCCTCGGGGACGCGGACGTCGTCGAGGACGAGTTCGGCCGTGTCGGAGGCGCGAATCCCCATCTTGCCCGTAATCTTGTCGGACTCGAATCCGTCGCGGTCGGACTCGACGACGATTTGTGAGAAGCCATTGTAGCGGCCGTCGGCGTCGGGGTCGGTCTTACACAACACGACGAAGAAATCGCCGATTGACCCGTTGGTGATCCACATCTTGTTGCCGTTGATGACCCACTCGTCGCCGTCCTTTTCGGCACGCGTGCTCACGCTCGACACGTCAGAGCCGGTATCGGGTTCGGAGATGGCCGACCCACAGATGGCGTCGCCGGAGGCGAGGTCAGGCAGCCACCGTTCCTTCTGGTCTTCGGTGCCGAAGGCGATGATGGCCTCGCTCCCGAAGGCGGTGCCGAGGATGCTGCCACCGATGCCGGGGTCGGCGGCGTACAACTCCTCGACGATGAGCGCCACGTCGAGCATCTCGTAGCCGGCGCCGCCGTACTCGATGGGAATCTGTGCGCCACACAGTCCCATCTCTGCACCTTTCTCGATGAGGTCGAACGGCGCCTTCTCCTCGCGGTCGTACTCCGTTGCGACGGGACGAATCTCGTTGTCGGCGAAGCGGCGGACCTCCTCGCGAATCTGTTGCTGCTCGTCGGATAGCTCGAAGTCCATACTCTACACTGTGACCGATGTATGATAAAACTCCGTACTAGGTTTACAGTGTTAGCGCTATTCCCATTCGCCGTCGACGAAGTCGGTTTCGGCCTGTCGAGCCATCTTCAGCTGATAGCTCGGGAGGTACAGCGCGAGGTCGGTCGTCGTGATGATGCCGATGGCCTTGCCCCCCTCGACGACGGGGAGTTTCTTGACGCCGTTGTGGCCCATCCGCTCGGCGGCGACTTGCAGGGTCTCCGTGGGTCGTGCGGTGACGACGGGGTCGGACATCAACTCCGAGACAGGCGTCGAGGGGTCGAGTTCAGCTCCGACGGCCGCGACGATATCCCGCTCGGTGACGATGCCTTCGAGTCGGTCTTCGCCGACGATGAGCGACCCGATTCCCTTCTCGTCGAGGATGCGGGCCGCCTCGGCGATAATCGCATCGGGTGACACCGTCTCCACGGGTGAGGTCATCAACTCCTCCACGTTCGTGTCTTGCTCGGCCATGTTTTCTACTCCGAGCGGACGGCCATAAGCCTACGGCCTACCGAAAACCAGAGCACCCAGCAGTCCTCGATTCAGGTGGACCACGCTTCCCGACAGTCGTCGTCACAGAAATGAGCGGTGTGGACGCGGTCGTCCTCGACCCACGTGATGACGCGGTGGGTCGGTTCGCTCACTATCGGTTCGTCGCACACCTCACATCTCGGCGCATCGTCCTCGGTGACGTCCTCACCGAGGTCCGAAGTCGGGTCTACCATCTTGTCGTACGGTTAGTAGGCACCCATATGAACGATTATGTTCACGCAGGCGGTGCCAGGACCTCCCGTCACTCCGGGCGTTCGTAGCTCGGGTCGAACATCTGGGCCGACATCGGTGCCGGGTCCCCTTCGGTGAGGTTGTACTTCGAGAAGTCCTCGACGCCGACCTCTCGGAGCAGGTCCTCGTCGTAGACGGCGTTGCCCGTATACGAGGCGGGGTCGCGGCTGAGTATCTCCAGAACGGTGTCGGAGACGATTTCGGGCGTCCGCCAGTCGTCTTCGGTGCCCATTCCGAAGTACCGCGTCGCCCGCGTGTCGATGGCGGTGACCGGCCAAAAGGAGTTACAGCCCACCTCGTGTCCGCTGAGTTCCGTCGACAGCGACAGCGTGAGGAACGACATCCCCATCTTCGACCACGCGTACGGTGCCTCTCCCGGCGCGCGGTCGACGGTGACCGGCGGCGCGTTCGTCAACAGCCACGCGTTGTCGACCTCTTTGAGGTGGTCGAGGAAGGCACGGGAGGTGAGATACGTCCCGCGGACGTTCACGTCGGTCAGCAGGTCGAAGCGGTTCGCCGGCAGGTCCTCGACGTTCGCGATTTGGATGGCGCTGGCGTTGTTGATGACGATGTTGACCTCGCCGAACTCCTCGATGGCCTCCTCGGCGGCGGCCTCGACGGCCTCCTCTTCGCGGACGTTCAACTGGATAGGGTGGGCCTCGACGCCCTTCTCGCGGCACTCACGGGCGGTCTGTTCGATGGTCCCTTCGAGGTCCTTCTCCTCGCCGTAGTCGTCGTTCTCGCTGGTCTTGCCCGTCGAGACGATGTTACAGCCCTGTTCGGCCAAGGCGAGGGCGATGGCTTTGCCGATTCCGCGGGTCGTTCCGGTGATGAATGCGGTCTGTCCCGAGAGGTCGGGCTTTTCGAGCGTCATACCCCGCACGTTCGCGGCAGTGAACTTAAAACCCGATTAGTCCGGCAACGATTCGGGCGCCACGCAGTCTCGGCACCTCACCGGTCCCGAGTGACCGACTCCCCGGGTTCGGTTCGGGCGTTCGCCGACAGCACGACGCCGGGTGAGAGGCTTGTGTTGATGGCGGTCTTCACGTTCGGCCCGGCGACGACGCCGTACTTCCGGCGGCCCGTCGAGACGCGGTCGCCTTTCACCGTCTGTTTCACGTCCGACCCGTCGTGTCTGAGATTGGCGACCTGCGTTCCGGCACCGAAGTTCACGCCCGGTGCGAGCAGGCTGTCGCCGACGTAGGAGAGATGCGGCACGTTCGAGTCGGCCATCACGACGGAGTTCTTCAGTTCGACGCCGTGGCCGACGTGACAGCCCTTGCCGACCAGCGTCGCCCCGCGGATGTAGGCGTTCGGCCCAACGTCGGCTTCCGACCGGACGAGCGCCGGCCCTTCGATGACCACGCCCGGTTCTATCGTCGCACCTTCCTCGACGACCACGTCTCCGCGGAGTTCGGCGTCGCCGCGTACGTCGCCGTCGACGCGGCCGTCGAGTTCGCCGAGTTTCCACTCGTTGGCTTCGAGCAACTCCCAGGGCCGGCCCACGTCGAGCCACCGCGACAGCGTCACCGCCGTCACGTCCGCGGTGTCGATGACTCGCGCCACGACGTCGGTTATCTCGTACTCGCCGCGGTCGCTCTGCGGCACGTCGAGATGTGACAGTGCCGCCTCCGGGAACGCGTAGGCGCCGGCGTTGGCGAGGTTCGTCGGCGGCGCTTCGGGTTTTTCGACGATGTCGGTCACTCGGTCGCCGTCGACCGAGAGGACGCCGTAGTTTCGTGGGTCCTCGACTTCGATGGCGGCGATGGCGGGAGCAGCGTCGAACAGTTCCTCGACACTCTCTGGGTCGTAGAGGTTGTCGCCGTTCAGCACCGCGAAGGCGCCGTCGAGGTGTTTCCGTGCCGCTCGGACCGCGTCGGCGGTCCCGCGCTGTTGCTCTTGGACGGCGAAGGAAACGTCGACACCGCGGTATTCGTCGCCGAAGTACTCCCGGACGGCGTCGGCTTCGTAGCCGACGACGAAGATCAGGTCCTCGGCGCCCGCCTCGACCGCCGCGTCGGCGGTGTGGGCACACAGCGGCCGGTCGGCCACCGGCAACATCGGTTTTGGAACCGTCTCGGTCAGCGGGCGCATTCGGGTCCCCTCGCCGGCAGCGAGGATGACTGTCTGCATAGCAAAGGCGTCGGCGGCAAGGGGGAAAAACCGGACGGTTGGGCCGCGGGTTGCTGTCAGTCGTGGCGCCTTACTCCTCTAGGATGTCGTCGGCGGCCGGTTCCGGTTCGTCGTCGTCCGCGCGGCGCATGACGTCGACGTGGTAGTGCTGGAGGATGTCCCGGCCGAGCAACAGCGGGTAGTCCATGTGGCTTCGGTCCTCGACGCTGGCAGTGACGGTGTGTTGGGTGCCGCCGATGCCGACCACGAGGTCGACGACGGGGCGGGACCGACCGCTCTTGACGCTGCCCGATTTGATTTTGACGATGTCCTTGATCGGGCCGGTACCGATTTCGGCGGCGAGGTGGGCGTCGATGCTCGTCCGAGTCGCGCCGGTGTCGGACTTCGCGAGCACCGACTTCGTGCCGCTGGTCCCCATCACGACGACGTCCTCGACGTAGCCGATGACGACCGTTTTCGTCGGCCCGGGGGCTTGCTTTCGCGGCATACACGCCGGTCTGGAGTCGTCGAGGTTCGCCGACAGTTCGTACACCCGCTCCTCGTCGACCTCGCCGCCGGCACGCTCGATGGCGAGGCGGGCGATGTGCGGTGCCGGCGAGCGCCCCGTCGCCTCGAACAGACCCTTGAACCCGGCGGTCGGGTTGACCTCGAGGACGTAGTAGCCGTCATCGCCCTCGACGATGTCGACGCCGGCGTAGTCGAGTCCGACCACGTCGGTCGCCCGTTCGGCAATCGTGACGACTTCCTCGGGGAGGTCTTCGGTCGCGTCTTCGACCGATCCACCCAGGGCGACGTTCGTCCGCCACTCGCCTTCCGGTGCGTAGCGGTTCATCGCGCCGACGACGCGGCCGCCGACCGTGTACACTCGCAGGTCGTGGTGTTGCTGTTCGTCGTGTTCGATGAGTTCCTGGAGGAACGCCTGTCGGGACCCGACCATCGAGTTGACGGGGTCGTCGGTGTCGAGTTTCCACGTCCCGCCGCCGTGGGTCCCGATTGCGGTTTTGTAAACGACTTCCTCGCCGAACTTCTCACGGCGACTGTTGAGCGTCTCTCCCGACAGCGCCAACAGCGCGTCGGGAACCTGAATGTCGGCTTCGGCCAACGCCGTCCCCGTCGCGAACTTGTGAATCGCGGTCATCGTCGACGTTGGGGTGTTCAACATCGGCCGCATCCGGTCGAGCATCGTCGCCAGTCCGAGTGCCTCCGCCGGCTGTTCTTCCTTCGAGAGCAACAGTCGATTGACCACGATATCGACCTCGGGTTCCAGCGTCACTTCGCCGTCCTCGATTTCGACGACGGTGTTCTCTTCGCGGAGCCACTCGGTATCGTATCCGAGTTGCTCGACCGCGTTGAGTATCGCTTTCGACTCCTTCGAACTGTGAAGGCTGAGAACGCCGACAGTGAGGTCAGAAGACATACTCCTACTCCAGTCGGTTTCGGCAAAACGCTAACGGTCGACGCTCCGCGAGTGCGGGGCCTTTTATATCCCTATCGCCTGGGTGGGGTATGTCGGAACCGTTCACGTACGACGGTGGGTCGGTCGCCCCCGGGGAGATAGCAAACGTCCGCTACACCGTCAGCGAAACGTACCTCGGCGACCCGGTCCGCGTTCCCGTCACCATCGTCAACGGCGAGCAAGACGGGCCGACTCTGTTCCTCTCGGCGGCCGCCCACGGCGACGAACTCAACGGCATCGAAATCGTTCGCGAGGTCGCCCACGAGTGGGACCACTCCGACCTCCACGGCACGCTCGTCTGTCTGCCCGTCCTCAACGTCCCGGCGTTTATCGCCCAACAGCGGTATCTCCCCATCTACGACCGCGACCTCAACCGATCGTTTCCGGGCGACGATGCCTCGACGAGCGCGAAACGCATCGCCGCACGCATCTTCCGAAACTTCATCGAGCCCTGCGATCTCGGACTGGATTTCCACACCTCGACGCGTGGCCGAACCAACATGCTCCACGCCCGTGCGGATATGGAACACGGCGCGGTCGCACGCCTCGCCAACGCCTTCGCATCGAACGTCATCATCTCGACGCAAGGTCCGGAGGGAACGCTCCGCCGGGAAGCCGCCGACGCGGGGACGCCAACCGTCACCGTCGAGTTGGGCGAGGCTCACCGCTTCCAGCGCCCCCTCATCGACGAGGCCCTCGAGGGCGTCCTGTCGGTGATGGCCGAGTACGGAATGCGTGACACCGAGACGGTGAAGTGGCCCGGCTGGCGGACCGTCATCGACGGCTCCGACGAGAAGACGTGGCTCCGGGCCGACGCCGGCGGACTCGTCGAGATGCACCACGACCGTGGCTCGCTCGTCGAGGAAGGCGACCGGGTCTGTACCATCACGAACCCGTTCAAGACCGACTCGACGGTCATCCAGGCCCCGTTCACCGGCTTGCTCGTCGGCGTTCTGGAGAACCCGCTGGTGTACCCCGGCAACCCCCTGTGTCACCTGGTCAAACTCGACGAGGTGACCCTTCGGGCGATTCGCGGACGAAAACTCGCCGACCGGGCCTGAGTGGTGTCGGTGAGTTGCCCGGTTCAGTACGGTGGTAGACGTTCGCAGAAGGTAACTACTATACCACCGCGGACCCGACCCTACCGTGCATGAGTCAATCGTACGACCGAGGTCTGATAGAGGACTTCGGGCGGTGGCAGGAGTTCTCCGCCGGCATGTGGGCTTGGATTTTCCACAAGTTCACCGGCTGGGTGCTCATCGGCTACCTGTTTACGCACATAGCCGTGTTGAGCACCTCGACGGTGGATGGGGCCACCTACACGATGACACTCCAGAGTCTGGAGAGTCTTCTGGTGGTCCGAATCCTCGAGGTCGGCCTGCTCGCAGTCGCCGTGTTCCACATCCTCAACGGCGTCCGCCTGTTGTTCGTCGACCTCGGTGTCGGCCTGGAATCGCAGGACAAGGCGTTCTACGCCGCACTGATAGTTTCCGCGGCCATCACGGTCGCGAGTATTCCGACGTTCCTCGTGGGGGCATTCTGAGATGGCTGACTACTACTCCTCGTTCGAACCGAAGGGGACGCGGTGGCTGCTCCAGCGGCTCACCGCAGCGTTCCTCGTCGTCGTCTTGGCGTATCACTTCATGCTGCTGCACTTCGTCAACCACGCAGCGGAAGTGACCATCGCCGGGACGACCGCCCGGATGAGTCAGGTCGGCTACTTCATCACGATGGTGTCGTTCCTCGTCGCCGGGACGTTCCACGGCGTCAACGGCGTGTACAACGCCCTCGTCAATCAGGGCCTCGAGGGAACCCCGAAGACGGCCGTCAAGTGGCTGCTCGCCGTCGCCGGTGTCATGCTCGTCGTGCAGGGCATCCGCGTCGCAATCGCCATGACGAACCTCATCTGATATGAGCACGCAAGTAACCGAACAAGAAACCGAGACCGAACCGCAGGAAAAAGAGGAGTCCACTCACCAGGAGCGGCGACTCACCGAGAAACACGACCGCGCCGACATGCGCGAGCGTGCCGAGGCGAACCTGAAGGACGCCGAGGAGACGGTGAAGCTGAAGGTGTTCCGGTACGACCCCGAAGTCGAGGGCAAGAAGGACCCGCGATTCGACACGTTCCGCGTGCCGTTCAAGAAGGGGATGACGGTGCTGGACGCGCTCATCTTCGCCCGGGACCACTTCGACTCGAGTCTCACCTTCCGTCACTCCTGTCGGCAGGCTATCTGTGGCTCCGACGCGCTGTTCGTCAACGGACGCCAGCGTCTCGGCTGTAAGACCCAGATGTCGGATCTGGATTGGCCGGTTCGCATCGAACCGCTCCCGCACTCCGAGGTCGTCAAGGACCTCGTCGTCGACATGGAGCACTTCTACGACCAGATGGAGGCCGTCGAGCCGTACTTCCAGACCGACGAACTCCCGTCCGGCGAAGAACAGAAACAGACCCGCGAGAACCGCGAGAAGGTGAAGATGTCCACGCGCTGTATCTGGTGTAGCGCGTGTATGTCCTCCTGTAACATCGCCGCCGGGGACAACGAGTATCTCGGCCCCGCGGCCATCAACAAGGCTTACCGCTTTGCGATGGACGAACGCGAAGGCGAGGCGATGAAGGAACACCGACTCAACATCATCGAGCAGGAACACGGTGTCTGGCGGTGTCAGACGCAGTTCTCCTGTACCGAGGTGTGTCCGAAGGACATCCCGCTGACCGAACACATCCAGGAACTGAAACGGGAAGCCGTCAAGAGCAACCTGAAATTCTGGTAACCGCAGGCTGAAGTCCACCGAATCCTAACTACAGACAATGACACTACACGAACACGACGTTATCGTGGTCGGGGCCGGCGGCGCCGGACTCCGTGCGGCCATCGCGGCCCACGAGGAGGGCGCCGACGTGGCCATGGTCACGAAACTCCATCCGGTTCGCTCCCACACGGGCGCCGCGGAGGGTGGCATCAACGCCGCCTTGCGCGACGGCGACGACTGGGAACTGCACGCCTACGACACGATGAAGGGGTCGGACTACCTCGGCGACGCCCCCGCCATCGAGACGCTGGCACAGGACGCCCCCGAAGAGGTCATCCAACTCGAACACTGGGGGATGCCGTTCTCGCGAGAGGACGACGGCCGCGTCTCCCAGCGACCCTTCGGCGGCCTCTCGTTCCCACGGACGACCTACGCCGGCGCCGAGACCGGCCACCACCTCCTGCACACGATGTACGAGCAGGTCGTCAAACGAGGCATCCAGGTGTACGACGAGTTCTACGTCTCCGAACTCGCCGTCACCGACCACGACGACCCCGAGGACCGCGAGTGCCACGGTGTCGTCGCCTACGACATCAAATCCGGCGAGGTCGTCGGCTTCCGAGCCACCGACGGCGTCGTTCTTGCCACCGGTGGCGACGGACAGGTGTTCGACCACACGACGAACGCCGTCGCCAACACCGGCGACGGCCCGGCGATGGCCTACCGCGCCGGCGTCCCCGTCGAGGACATGGAGTTCGTCCAGTTCCACCCGACGACGCTGCCGTCGACCGGCGTCCTCATCTCCGAGGGTGTCCGTGGCGAAGGTGGTATCCTCTACAACGACGAGGGCGAGCGGTTCATGTTCGAGTACGGCTACGCGAGCAACGCCGGCGAACTCGCCTCCCGCGACGTGGTCGCCCGCGCCGAGTTGACCGAAGTCAACAACGGCCGCGGCATCAACGACGAGTACGTCCACCTCGACATGCGACACCTCGGCGACGAGCGCATCTACGACCGCCTCGAGAACATCATCCACCTCGCGGAGGACTTCGAGGGCGTCAACCCTGTCGAAGAACCGATGCCGGTCAAGCCCGGCCAGCACTACCACATGGGCGGCATCGAGACAAACGAGAACGGCCAGACGTGCATCGACGGCCTCTACGCCGCCGGCGAGTGTGCGTGTGCGTCGGTCCACGGTTCGAACCGACTGGGCGGCAACGCCCTCCCCGAACTCATCGTTCTGGGTGCCCGCGCCGGCCACCACGCCGCCGGCAAGGACATGGAGACCGCACAGGTGCCGACCGGTCCCTCCGCGAAGAGCGAGGACGAAACGTCGCTGGAAACGCCGGTGTCACCGGGAGAAGTCGGTGTCGACGACGACGTCGTCGCCGACGGCGGTGCAATCGCCGACCCGAAGGCCGTCGTCGAGAACGCCGTCGAGCGCGAACGCCAGCGGATCGAGGAACTGCTGGAGCGCGACGGCACCAACCACGCCGAAATCCGCGAGGACCTCCAGAAGGCGATGACCGAGAACGTCAACGTCTTCCGCAACGAGGAGGGTCTCAAGAAGGCACTGGAGGTCATCCGTGAGTGCCGCGAGCGGTACCAGGACGTCGCCGTCGCCGACCCATCGCGGACGTTCAACACCGACCTCATCCACACTATCGAGACGCGCAACCTCATCGACATCGCCGAGACCATCACCCTCGGCGCGCTCGCCCGAGAGGAGTTCCGCGGTGCCCACTGGCGGCAGGAACACCAGGAGCGAAAGGACGACGAGTGGCTGAAACACACGATGATTTCCTGGAACGGCGGCTCGCCGGACCTCTACTACAAGCCGGTCATCCTCGAAGGCGAGAACAAGGAGTACGAGCCGAAGGTTCGCTCGTACTGAGCTCCGCTTTTCCGTCGCTTCCTTCGACGTTACAGGCCCAACGTCCCCAGCAGGTCGTATCCCCAGCCGACGTATTCGACGAGTTTGAAGCCCAGATAGATGCCGACGATGCCGAGCACACCGGCGACGTTCGGTGGCGCGGGAATCGGCACGCCGACGAACGCGAACGCTGCACCGGCGAGGAATCCAGTGAACAGTGCCAACACCGCGATGACGAGACTCGCGTCGACCATACCGAGGAGGGAACCGGACGCGGCAAAGCCGTTTGGTTCACAGCACCGCGACCCAAACGTCGAGCAAAGGTATTAATCTAGGCGGGGTCGATGCCCCATCTGATGGGGGGACGATTTCGCTGGAGCGGTACGGTCGCGAGACGCGTCAGTGCGGGCAGTGCGCTCACGCTGGCAGGGGTTCGGAGCGTCCTCCCGGAAACGGGCGTCGCCGCCGTCGAAGAGCTCGTTCCGGTCGTCCTCTCGGCGGTGATAAACACCGGTTCGTTCGGGCCGGCGCTGGCGTTTCTGCTGAACGCCGCGTTCTTTTTTGCGGTGTTCACGACGCTCGTTCCGGAGTTGTACCCGGACTCGATGGGGTCGGCTCGGGAGACGGTCGTGTTCCGCCTGTCGGTCGGTGCGGTTGGGGCGATTACCGCGGTACCGCTGTACTACGCGCTCTCGGATGTGACACCACCGCTGGAGTGGCCGCCGGCACTCGGTCTCGGCGTTGCCGCCGGCCTGTCGGTGGTCGTCTTTTGGGACTGGAGCCGTCGGAACGTCGGTATCGATTCGCCGTCGGACCTCTTCGCTCGAATCCTCGTCGCCGAATCAGCGGAATCCCCCGACGATGCGCTTCCGCCGTGGCTCGAGGGAGTTAACGAACGCGTCGAACTCATCGCCGGCGTCTTGATAGTCGGTGCACCTGCGTATCTGGCAGGCATGCTCGGCGGGGTTCTGGGAACGTTCTTCCCCGCGCTCGAACTCCTCTTGGTGGTCGGTCTCGTCTCGGCGCGATTCGACTCCGTACTGCCGACACCGCTGCGCCGTCGCCTCGATAAAGGCCGGTCGGTCGAGACACGTGCCTACGATAGCCTCTCGTCGAGCATCAGACACGGCCGCGGCATCGCGGGATACGCGTCCTGTTTGTTCGGTTTCATACTTGGTGCACTCCCGCTTGCCGTCGGCTTGGGTGGATACGGGCAGTTCGCGAACAACGCTGCCCACGAGTGGGAAGTCGCCGTCGGCGTCGGTGTGAACGCGCTGTCGGGGGGTGTCTCGCCCGTCGTACTTCCACGGTTCCTCGTCGATGCGGTCGCAGCGACCGTTTTCCTCGTCTCCCTCCCCTTGCTTACGGCCTATTACTCGTGGTACTGGTATCGACAGCTGCGGCGGATGCCGACGGCGCTCCGATACGCCGATGCGGTGTCGCTGACCGACCGAACCCTTCCGCCGGTCGGCCGACCACCGTTCGCGTTGGTTCCGGCGACAGTTCTGTTCGTCCTCACGATGGTGTACGACCGCTGGTACGCGTTCGGCATCGACCAGTGGGTCGGTGAGACGGTGCTCGCGGTCGTTGGACCGGTCTTGCTCGTGACGTTGGCAGTCGGCGTTCGGCGGTCGCTCCGGACGCCGCGGCTGTATCCATCCCGGGATGGCATCGTGACGATGACTGCACTCTCGGTGAGTTGCGCCGGCTTCTACGTCGTGTGGTTTGCCTTCGACTCCTCGCAGAGTGGTCTCGTCGTCTTCATCCCCGTCGTCGCCATTCTCACTTACTACTTCAAGAACATCGTCGAGTTCGCCGCCACCCTGTCGCCCGAATCGAATACGATCTTGGTGTTCGCTCCGCTTGCTCCGCTCTCGCTGTTCTGGCTCCCGGCCGTCCCGTTCGACTGGCGCGTGGCAGCGTTCTTCGTGACGCTCGTTCCGTTGTTCGGTTACGCAAGCCTCGCCAAACGGTACGAGGACTAGCCGTTACTCCTCGATTACTTCCGCGACCGATTCCGAGATGTCCTCCTCGATGCGCCACAGATACAGGGTGGCGTAGCTCCGATACGGCGCCCAGCGTTCGGCTTCGGTGACCATCTCCTCGCGGGTCATCTCGCCGAAGAGGGTCTCCATCCCCTTCCGAACGCCGAGGTCACCGACCGGGAACACGTCGGGACGGCCGAGCGAGAACAGCAGTTGCATGTTCGCGGTCCACTCGCCGACGCCGGTAATCGACGTGAGTTCGGAGACGACCGCATCGTCGTCGAGTGTTTCGAAGTAGGCCTTGCTGAACTCGCCCCGGAACGTCTCCGCGACGTTGCGGACGTACCGAGTCTTCTGTCGGGAGAGACCGGCGTCCCGAAGCGTCTCGGGGTCGGCAGCGAGGATGCCCTCCGGCGTCACTTCGACCGACTCGAACAGCCGCTTTCGGGTCGCCGCGGCCGACGCCATCGACACCTGCTGGCGGAGGATGGAGACGACCAGTCGCTCGAACATGTCGTCGGCGGTGTCGAGTTCGAGGACGCCGTGTTCTTCGATGAGCGGTCCGACGTAGGCGTCTTCGCGGAGGGACTCGTGTGGCGACTGCACGGACGCCCATCGGCGCGGCGAGGATAAAACTCACTCGGGCGAACAGTCCTCGGTGACCCGGTCGGAACCGGTTCCGGAGACCGGTTTCGCGGGCGACCCCGCGACCGTCGTCCCTGCGGGCACGTCGTCGACGACGACGCTTCCGGCGCCGACGGAGGCGTTCTCGCCGACGGTGATGGCGCCGAGCAGCGTGGCGTTGGCGCCGACGCTGACGCCGTCTTCCAGCGTCGGGTGGCGCTTCTCGCGGCGCATCGAGTCGCCGCCCAATGTGACGCCGTGATACATCAACACGTCGTCGCCGATGTCGGCGGTTTCACCGACGACGACGGCCGCCCCGTGGTCGATGAACAGTCGCCGACCGATGTCGGCGGCGGGGTGGATTTCGACGCCGGTGAGTAGCCGGACGAACTGCGAGAGCGCACGTGCAGCGAAGGTGTTGTTGCGGTTCCACAGCCAGTGGGCGATTCGGTAGCCCCATACGGCGTGGAGGCCGGGATACAGGAGCGCGACGGAGATGGCGCTGGTGGCGGCGGGGTCCTTTGCGAGTGCGGTGTGAACGTCCTCTCTGAGTCGGTCGAGTAGCATATCTGATTCGTGTCGGGTGGGAAGCGGGCGAGACGGGAGCGAAGCGGCCGTCACTGGGAGCGACGGACGGAAAAGAGGCTCAATAGCAACACCGACACGCAAGCGTTGTGTCCGGGAGTCCTGCTGGGCAACCCGGTTCGGCATGACTGCGTGCCATTCTGTCTACCAATCCAGCGACGACGATATAAAAACTGTCGGTCGGAACGATGCCGCGTCGGGGTTCGGTGTTATTCGTCGTAGTCTTCGCCGTAGATATCCCGAACCTGCTCGTCGAACTCTCCGAGGACGTTACGGCGCTTGATTTTCATCGACGGCGTCAGCAGGTCGTTGTCGGCGGTCCACTCGACGGAGACCAGCCGGAACTCCTTGATTTTCTCCGACTTCGAGAGGTCTTCGTTGACGGCTTCGACTTCCGCTTCGATGAACTCGTGGACGCGGTCGTCTTCACAGATGGCTTTCTGGTCGTCGGGGAGGTCGATACCCTCGTTTTCGGCCCAGCGGCGGACGGCCTCGAAGTTCGGCACGAACAGCGCCGCGATGAACTTCTGGTTGTCACCGATGACCATCGCCTGGTCGATGCGGTCGGAGGTGGCGAACTCGTCTTCGATGGGCTGGGGTGCGATGTTCTTGCCCGTGTCCAACACGATGAGTTGCTTGAGTCGGTCGTGGTAGATGAGGTAGCCGTCGTCGCCCTGCTCGATGATGTCGCCGGTTCGGAACCAGCCGTCCTCGGTGAACGCCTCCTCGGTCGACCCGGGGCGGTTCCAGTAGCCCTGCGTGACGTTCGGCCCTTTCACGTGGAGTTCGCCGATGTCGCCGTCGACGTCCGCACGTCGGTCGTCGCCGACGACGGATTCGTCGAGTCGCACCTCGACGTTGGAAAGCGGTGGGCCGAGCGTGCCCGCCCGTGAGTCTTCCGGCGGGTTCACGGAGACGACCGGTGAGGTCTCGGTCAGGCCGTACCCCTCGTAGATGGGCAGGCCCATCCCCTCGAACAACTGTGAGAGTCGCTTCGAGAGGCTGCCGCCGCCGCTGATGAACGCCTCGATGTTGCCGCCCATCTGCTCGCGGACGTTGGAGTAGACGAGTTTGTCGAAGAAGGCGTGTTTCATCCGCAGGACGACCCCGGGGTTGTCCGTGGTCGCCCACTCGCGGGCGACGGAGACGGCTCGGCCGAAGACGGCATCGGGAGCTTCCTCGCGGATGTTGTCGTAGATACGCTCGTAGACGCGGGGGACCGAGGAAGCGCCCGTCGGTCCGACCATCTTGATGTCGTCGGCGACGGTGTCGGTCGATTCGGCGTAGGCGACGGTCGCTCCGGAGCCGAACTGCAGGAAGTGTCCGGAGACGCGCTCGAAGACGTGGGCCAGCGGCAGGAACGAAAGCATCCGGTCGTTCTCGTCGAAGACGGGGATGTCAGGGTCCTTGTCGGGACGCGGTCCGACTCGCTTCCGGATGCCGTTGACGTTCGCCCGGAAGTTGCCGTGGGTCAACTGGACACCTTTCGGCTTGCCGGTCGTCCCCGAGGTGTAGATGAGACTGGCGAGGTCGTCGAGGTCACGCTCGGCGAGCCACTCCTCGTAGGCGTCGCCGTCGAAGTGCTCGGCGCCGAGTTCGTATACGTCTGCCAAAGAGAGGATGTCGTCGCGGTCGTCGTAGCCGTCGAACTCGTCGATGACGGCGATAAAGGAGAGGTCGAGTTCGTCTTCGACCTCGAGGACGCGTTCGAGCAACTCGCCGTTCTCGACGACGACGCCCTCGGCGCCGGGGTCGTCGAGGAGATACTGCACCTGTGCGGGCGCGGATTCGGTGTACACCGTGGTGACGACGCCACCGGCGGCCAACAGCGCGAAGTCGGATTGGGCCCACTCCATGCGGGTGTTGGCGAAGATGCCGACGCGGGTACCACCCTCGACGCCGAGTTCGCGGAACCCGGCGGTGAGGTTGTGGACGATGTTCTGCATCTCGGCGTACGTGAGCGCCGCGTACTGGCCTGTCGGGGCGGTCGGGACGATGTCCGGCGCCAGCGAGCGGTCGTAGACGCCGCCTTTGTACCACTGTGCGTCGCGGCTGGCGTGACGCGCCGCGGCCTCTTCGAACATTCGAGGGAGGGTAGTGTCTCCTATCACCTCGTCTTCGTATTCCGCCTCCGCCTGCATCCAAACGGGAGTGTTGCTAGACATCTTAGGTGATTGTTGGGTAACGAGCCAATCATATTAATAGGGGTGCTTCGCTTCGAGTGTCTATTGTCGAACAGATTCGCACAGTCACTGAGCGGAGATCTCACAGAAAGCGGGGGTGAAACGGAAGAGAACGGAAGTGCAGTTTTTGGGTTATCGTATCGGATGCTGGAGAGGTCAGTCGATGTCGATGCGGTGGCCGCTCTCCGACTCGACATCGGATTCGGTGGGCAGGTGAACTTCGAGGACGCCGTTGTGGTAGTGGGCCTCGATGTCCTCGACGATGAGTTCACCGGGGATGCGGACCGTCTCGTGGACGCGGCGGCTACTCGTTTCGTAGTCGTCGCTCACCTCGTGGACGGCGCGGATGGTGAGCCGTTCGTCGTCGTATCGGAGGTCGATTTCCTCCTTCTCGAACCCCGGCAGGTCCGCGTGGAGGACGTACCCCTCGGAGTCGGTGTCCAGGCGCACGTTGATGTCGCGGCCGAAGTCGTACCAACTGCCTTCGCCCATCATCGAGCGTCGCATTCCTTCCAGCAAGCGGTCCATTTCGTCGAACGGTGTTAATCGCATGTTGAATTTCACCTCTATTCGACCTGTATTATGGCTCTCCGAGGAGATAAATACGTAGTAATACGTGATAGCACGGCTTCGAATCGGGTAGCAAAACGGCCAAGACCCCTCGCGCGTACCGTTTCATCTGTGTTTCCCTCGTTTCCCGACATCGCCCCCGGCGGGTGGCGCTACGCTGCCGTCCCGCTGGTACTCTCGGTTCCCCTGTCGATACTCGCCTTTCCCGTCGGTGTCGTTTGTCTGTTCGCCGGCCTCGGCGCACTGTGGTTCCACCGGGACCCCGAGCGGTCGCCGCCGCCGTCGGGAGTCGTCGCGCCCGCCGACGGCCGCGTCTCCGTCGTCCGCGAGGAGGGCGACCGCGTCCGGGTCGCTGTGTTCATGAACGTCACGGACGTCCACGTCAACCGCGCCCCTGCACCCGGAACCGTCGAGTCGGTCACGCACACTCCCGGCAAGCACCTGCCGGCGTTTTCGAAGGAATCCGACCGCAACGAGCGCGTCGACATCGTCTGTGCGGAGTACGAACTGTCGCTCATCGCGGGCGCCGTCGCCCGGCGCATCCACCCCTACGTCGACGGCGGCGAGCGCCTCGAACGCGGCGAGAAGGTCGGTCACATCTCCTTCGGGTCGCGAGCAGACGTGTTGCTGTCGTCGGCGTACGACCTCGAAGACGTCCGCGTCTCGAAGGGCCAACGGGTCCGCGCCGGCGAGACCGTCATCGCCGCATAGTGGCGCGAGTTTTTAGCCACCGGAGTCCGTAGAGGTACCCGTGTCACAGCGGGAAGCGACGGTGCAGGGAGAAGTCCACGCCGCCGAGAGCGACAAGCGTGCCCTCTTGGAGCGCGGCCTCGAGGAGTACGACGCGGTGTTAGTCGAGGGGCGTTCACCGACGCTCGTCGTACGGAAGTTGACTATCGGCTACGCTGCCTTCCTGATGGGGTACGTGACGCTGATGTGGGTACAGGCGGTCGTCGCACGACTCCGGGCGAAAGTCGCCGGCGGAACGTCGCTGCGGGCGGCCGTCGAGGCGGCGGGCGTCGACTACCACGACCGCATCGACGCCGACACCGCAGCCGTCTACGAAATGGTCCCCCGCTGGGGGAAGTATCTCCTCGGAGGCTGGCTCGTCGCCGCGCTCGCCCTCTCGATTGTCGCCGGCGTCAACCGCCTCGTCCTCGTCGTCTTCGCGCTCTCGGTTCCGTACCTCTACGCCACGTTCTCGGTGGTATTCGTCGCAGTCGCCAGCGGCGGTCGCGCCTCGCACATGGCCGACCGAATCACGGCCGTCGCCGACCAGCAGGCCTACGAGCGGGTGGCTGTCCTCTGTGGGGACTCACATCGGGAAGCGATTCGTGAGGAACTGGAAGAACGCGAGTGGTCGGTGACGACCTACGGGAGTCGACACCCACTGATACGGCTGTTCGGACGGACGTAGCGACGACAGTAGGATGCTCGCTAGGGGATTTGAACCCCTGTCATCGGCTGTCCTCCCTCGGAAGGGTTGAACCCTCCCCGAGGCCGAAAGGCCGATATGATTGGCCGGGCTACACCAAGCGAGCGCGTATCCGACTCTGGGTGACGCCGTTGTATAAATCCTGCTCTTTGCGGTGGGTTCTGTGAAAGGTCACCACGGTGCGTTCTGGCGGTTCCTCCCGTAGCGTCACACGTCGAAGACGACGTAGGCCCGCCAGCCCTCGTCGGTTTCCTCGAGTTCCATCTCGGAGTAGGTGACGGCTTTGATTTCCCGGGCCTCGACTGCGTCGAAGGGAACGCCACGGGCGGAGCCCTCCAGTACCCACTCGCCGTTCCAGTGGACGCGGGCCTCGTGGTCGGCCGGGAGCACCGAGCGAACGTCGCGCTGGTAGATGAGTTCGTCGAGGTACTCGAAGAGGAGGGCTTCCTTCGACTCGGCGTGGGCGACCACCGGAAAGCGTTCGCCGACACCCTCCGGGATGGACTCACAGTGGGCGGCTGAGAGCCCGTCTGCAGCGTACACGAACACCTCGTCGATGTCTTCGCCGGTGGCTTCGACGGCTACGTCGGCGGTGTGTTCGCGGAGTTCGTAGCTCATCGGTCGTCGCCGGCGTCAGAGTCACCGTCGGCGTCGATATCGCTCGAGGGAACCGGGTCGTCGATATCCTCCGGGTCGAGGTCGGCGGCGCGGGATTCGGTGTCGGTCATCTTCTCGGTGTCCGGTAGTTCCTCGCCGTTTTTACCATCGTCGGCGAGCGGCGACTCACCGTCGGTGTCGGCGGCGTTGAGCTGGCGTAGCTGCTGTTCGCTGAGGCCGCTCGGTCCGTCGTCGCCCTCGCCGAAGGCGACGCCGCTGGTGACGATAGAGCGGATGCCCTGTTCGACAGTGAGGTCGACGTCGACGACGCGGTCCGTGGAGACGTGGATGACGAACCCGCCCATGACGGGGTTCGGCGCCATCGGCATGAACAGCGTAATCATCTCCTCGTTGCCGGTGTCCTCGGCGACGACTTCCGGGGTTTCGGCCGTCTTGAACGCGACGACGTAGGAGTCCTTGCCGGGGTACTCCACCAGCTTCACGTCCTGGAAACTGTCGGTGTCGGAATCGAGGAGGAGTTCGCTCATCTCGTTGAAACTGGTGTAGACGGAGCCGAGGCCGGGAATCGAGGCCATGAATTCGTTGAACTGGGCACTGAGACGGTCGTTTTTGGTGCCGTACTCCGCGACGGAGCCGACGCCGACGACGAGCAACAAAAAGAGGACAATCGTCGACGCCGCGACGACGATTTCACTCTGAAACGGCGTCACCTGGACGACGGCGGTGACGACCGGGTTCAGTTGTTGAAAAACGAACCCCAACACGAACGAGAGAACGAACAGCGTGACGAGAAGCGGCAGGAGGATGGCCAGCCCCTTGATGAACGACTTCCGGAGGGCGTCTTTGGGGTCTGGCCGCTCGGAGATGAGCTCTTCGGCGGCCTCGATATCGGCCGGCGCGGAAGGCATTGGAGAATCGAACTCGTTGACACGTTGAAAGCCTTATGGCATAGAACGTCGCTGCTTGAACCCGGAGCGGTCGAGCGGTGGCGGTGGAGTTATATTCGACCCGTTCCTACGTTGTGTCAGTGAGTGTCACCGTCGATATTCGGGTGTTCGGGACGGGTGACGACGCGTTCGTCGAGGAGGCGTGGGAACTGAAAGAACGCATCCGTCGAACGGAGGGCGTCCTCAAACAGCGGCGGGGCTTTTTTACCGACGCCTACAAGCGCTCGCGCGTGTACGCGCTCGTCGAACCCGCCTACGACGGCGACGAACTCCTCGGCTTCGCGGCCACCCGGCGCGACGGCTACATCCTCTTTCTCGCCGTCGACCCGGAACACCGACGCAGGGGGTTCGGCCGCCGCCTCGTCGCCGCGGTCGCCGAGGACCACAACTCCGTGACGTGTCACGCCCGCGCGTCCAACGACGCCGCGTTGGACTTCTACGAACGGCTCGGCTTCGAGATTCAACGCCGAGTCGACAACTACTACGAGGACCACGGCGACGCCTACTACCTGCGACTCGGGGAGGGCGGCCTCGCCTCGAAGATATCCAAGTTCGTCCGCGGCGGTTGAGAGGGCAACGCTTTTTCGCACCTCTCTCGAAGCCGAGTCCATGGACGGTCGCACCCGTGAGTACCTGAAGGGTCGCTTCGGCGACCACTACCGTCGGAGCGACATCTCCCCGCCCCCGGCGGCCAACGAACGGGAGTGGGGGTACATCACGTGGAGTTCGGGCGGGACCACGATGGTTCGGCACCACTCGCATCTGGATTTGGTCGGCGGCGGCGATTTGGGGGACTTCCTCGCGGGCGAGCGCCCGCGTCACGTCTACTTCTCGGCCGGCCGGTACGACGACCCCGGCGCATCCAGCATGGGAAAGAAGGGCTGGCGCGGGTCGGACCTCGTCTTCGACCTCGACGCCGACCACCTCCCGGGCGTCGACCCCGAAGCCGACAGCTACGCCGAGATGCTCGCGGAGTGTAAGGAAGCCCTGCTCAGACTGCTCGATTTACTGGAACAGGACTTCGCCTTCGAGGACCTGACCGTCGTCTTCTCCGGGGGTCGCGGCTATCACGTCCACGTCCGCGACCCCGGCGTTTTGGAGTTGAGCCGCAGTGCCCGCCGGGAAATCGTCGATTACGTCCTCGGGGACGGCGTCGACATCGAGGCGCTCATCGAGACGGAGAAGGTCTCAGGCAGTTCGGGTCGGAAGACGCCGGCGGACAAACGGACGCTTCAGAACGACGGCGGATGGGGCCGACGGCTCCAGACCGAACTGAACGCGTTCGTCGAGGAACTCGACGGACTGAGCGACGACGAGGCGATGGAGCGGCTCACGGCCTTCGACCGCATCGGGGAGGGGAAAGCGACAACGATGCTCGGAGCGATTCGGAAACAGCGTGACGCCATCGAAGCTGGAAACATAGACGTTCACAACGCGCTCAAGACGATCGCCGAGACGCTGTTGACTCGGGTGCTCGAAGAGCAGACCGCACCAATCGACGAACCGGTGACGACGGACATCAACCGACTCATTCGACTGCCGGGCAGCCTCCACGGCGGGAGCGGCCTCGAAGTTCAGCACATCCCGCGGGACGAACTCGATTCCTTCGATCCGCTCGTCGACGCCGTCCCGGAGACGTTCGTCGGGAACGACATCTCGGTGTACGTCCGCGAGGAGACGACGATTCGACTCGGGGGGGAAAGCTTTAGGCTCTCGGAGGGAGTGCATTCGATGCCAGAGTACGTTGGCGTGTTCGCGATGGCTCGCGGCCACGCCACCAAAGCCGCAGAATGAATCTCGACGAACTTCAATCGGTACAGGCCCGCGAGCGCCAATCCAGCGACCTCCAGCACCTGCGCTCGTCGTTCTATCGGGAGGTCGGCGAGTACATTCACGAACTCACCGAGGAGCGCGCGCGGAAGGTCGAGCAAGCCGAGGACCCCTTCTCGTCGTCAGAGGTCCGACGGCTCTCCGACGACATCGAAACCGCCGAGGGAACCGTCGAGGCCATCTACGAACGCCGTGTCGGTAAGGTCGTCAAGAAAGCGTCCATCGCTGCCGCCGGCATGCCGGTCGACGACGACGGCCTCACCGACGAGGAGGAGGCACTGTTCGACGACCTCGTCGCCCGCATCGAGGACAACCGCGAGTCCGTCCTGTCGGTGCTGGACGGCGACGCCCCCTCAGTGTCGTGTTCGATAGACGACGACGCCTCCGAGACGGCGCCGACAGACCCCGTTCGGGGCGGTTCGGAGGCCGACTCACGCTCCACTGACACCGGTGAAGAGCCGTCACCGAGTCCCTCGACGGCTTCCGACACCGACGGCGTCAGCGCGGCGGAGTTGATGGGGAGCGGTCCGAGCGACGCCGCGGAGGAAGCCGCAGACACGGCGCCCTCGGCCGGCGCCGAAAGCGAACCGGCGACCGACCCCGAATCCCCCTCGGCGGACCCGCTCGTCTCGGATTCGTCACAAACGACCGAAGTCCACCCCGACCCCGAACCGCCGGAAACCTCCTCGGAGTCCCGTCCGCCCGAGTCCGAGGGCGACCGACCACCGAAGGACGCCGCAGGGACGGATGACTCACAGTCTTCGACAGATGACTCGGGTCGCAGCGACATCCCCGGTATTCCCCGAACGACGGTCCGAATCACGGCGGATGTCGGCGAGATGGTCGGCACCGACAACCGTGATTACGACCTCGGTTCCGAAGACGTGGTCACCCTCCCGGAGGGGACTGCCGAGGCGCTCGTCGACAACGGTGCGGCAGAGCCGTTAGAGTAGGAACGAACGAACCGACTCGTTGAACTCCTCGGGTTTTTCCAGCATGGGCATGTGTGCGGCGTCGGCTATCTCGACGTACTCGCAGTCCGAAAGCTCGGCTTCGAGGTACTCGTGGAACGACGGCGGCGTCAGCGGGTCGTGTTCGCCACACAGCGCCAGCGTGGGTACGTCGACTTCGTCGAGGCGGTCGCGAACGTCGAAGGTGTCACAGCTCTCGAAGTCCCGGACGGTGACCGCCTGTCCAGATTCGAGCAGTCCCGCCTTCGAGACCTCGACGAGTTCGTCGTCGGGGTCGTGAAACAGGGTGTCGGGGACGTGCAGCGAGGCGACGGCGGCCTCGAAGTTCCGGGCGAGCGATTCGAGAAAGCCGGGGTCGACGCCGAGTTTCGCGCCGGTGTCCGAGAGCACGAGCGCCTCGAGGTCGAGGTCGCCTTCGAGGGCGACCCACAGCGCGACGGCGCCACCCATCGAGTTGCCACAGATGACCGACGCGTCGGTCGCCTCACAGACGGCCGCCACGTCGTCGGCGTAGGCCGCTATCGTCTCCATCCCGGGTTCGGTCGTCACGTCGTCGCTGTCGCCGTGTCCCGAGAGGTCGACGGCGACGGCCGGCGGTCCCTCGCGGTCGCCGTACTGTTCGACCCAGACGCCGTGGTCGCCGCCGGCGCCGTGAACGTAACAGACCGTCGGCCCGTCGCCGAAGCCGGTTTCGCGGTAGGCTGTCGTCCGCCCGTCGTGAGTGACGGTTTCCATACGTTGGTTCTCACGGCGTCACCCGATAAACGCGACGACCGCTCGTCGCCGCTTTCTCGCGTCAGGACGATCTCCAATGAATGTGAACCGCAATTCTACTGTTACTGCAATACACCACTCCGTCTCCTCATTTTTAGAGAAAGATTTAAATACTATCGTAACTAACTCTGAGTTAGTATGACTGAATACACGCAGTCGATTCGCGGCGACGCGGACGGCATCGTTCGTCAGTACGAGTACGACGACGGCGCGGTCCTCGTCGCGGACTTTGGCCCCGTCGAAGGGGGTGTTGACGTCGTCGACGGGACGGCCATCGTGGTCGTCGACGACGAACAGTACGAGTACGAAGTGCCCGAGGGGGCATCCCGTGCTATTATGAACAACGGAATCGTTACTATCGAGGTGGAGCGATAACCGATGAAACTGACGGTCAAACCCCTCAAACAGAAAGACGCCGGTCGCGGACTGGCGGCGATAGACCGCGCGGCGATGGCCGAACTCGGCCTCGAGAACGGTGACTACATCCTCATCGAGGGTGACGGCCGCGCCGTCGCCCGGGTGTGGCCCGGCTACCCCGAGGACGAAGGCCAGGGCGTCATCCGCATCGACGGCCGCCTCCGACAAGAGGCCAACGTCGGCATCGACGACCGCGTGACGGTCGAGGCTGCCGACGTCAACCCCGCAAAGCAGGTGACGGTAGCGCTACCGCAGAACCTCCGCATCCGCGGGAACATCGGTCCGCACATTCGCGACAAACTCAGCGGTCAGGCCGTCACGACGGGCCAGAACGTCCCCTTCTCGCTCGGCCTCGGGCCGCTGTCCTCACAGAGCGGACAGCGCATTCCGCTGAAAATCGCTGACACCGACCCCGACGGGACGGTCGTCGTCACCGATTCGACGGACATTCAGGTGAGCGAAAAGCCCGCCGAGCAGATCGCCGACACCGGCGACAGCACGGCCGCAGGGGGCGACGGCACTCCCTCGGTACGATACGAGGACATCGGCGGTCTCGATAACGAACTTGAGCAGGTCCGGGAGATGATAGAACTCCCGATGCGACATCCGGAGCTGTTCCAACAGCTCGGCATCGAACCGCCGAAGGGCGTGTTGCTGCACGGCCCGCCGGGGACGGGCAAGACCCTGATGGCGAAGGCCGTCGCCAACGAGATAGACGCCCACTTCACGGACATCTCCGGCCCCGAAATCATGTCGAAGTACTACGGGGAAAGCGAGGAGCAACTCCGTGAGGTGTTCGAGGAGGCCTCCGAGAACGCCCCAGCGATAGTCTTCATCGACGAACTCGACTCCATCGCGCCGAAGCGCGGCGAGACCAGCGGCGACGTCGAGCGCCGTGTCGTCGCCCAACTGCTCAGCCTGATGGACGGTCTCGACGAACGCGGCGACGTCATCGTCATCGGTGCGACGAACCGCGTCGACGCACTCGACCCCGCACTGCGCCGGGGCGGCCGCTTCGACCGCGAAATCGAAATCGGCGTCCCGGACAAGGAGGGTCGCAAGGAAATCCTGCAAGTCCACACCCGCGGGATGCCGCTCGTTGAGGGCATCGACCTCGACCGCTACGCCGAGAACACCCACGGGTTCGTCGGCGCCGACATCGAGAGCCTGACGAAGGAGGCTGCGATGAACGCCCTGCGGCGCATCCGGCCCGAACTCGACCTCGAAGCCGACGAAATCGACGCCGAGATACTCGAGGCGATGCAGGTCACGGAGGGTGACTTCAAAGACGCCCTGAAGGACGTGACGCCGAGTGCGATGCGGGAGGTGTTCGTCGAAGTCCCCGACACCACGTGGGACTCCGTCGGCGGACTCGAAGACACCAAAGAGCGCCTGCGTGAGACCATCCAGTGGCCGCTGGAGTACCCCGAGGTGTTCGAGCAGATGGACATGCAGGCCGCCAAGGGCGTCCTGCTGTACGGCCCACCCGGCACCGGGAAGACCCTGATGGCGAAGGCTATCGCCAACGAGGCTCAGTCGAACTTCATCTCCATCAAGGGTCCCGAACTGCTCAACAAGTACGTCGGCGAGTCCGAGAAGGGCGTCCGAGAGGTGTTCGAGAAGGCACGGTCGAACGCGCCGACCGTTGTCTTCTTCGACGAAATCGACTCCATCGCCGGCGAACGCGGCGCCCGCATGGGCGACTCCGGCGTCGGCGAACGGGTCGTCTCCCAACTGCTGACCGAGTTGGACGGCCTCGAACAGCTCGAGGACGTGGTCGTCATCGCGACGACGAACCGACCGGACCTCATCGACTCGGCGCTGTTGCGCCCCGGTCGACTGGACCGACACGTCCACGTGCCGGTCCCCGATACGGACGCACGGAAGGCCATCTTCGAGGTCCACACGCGCAACAAGCCGCTGGCTGACGATGTCGACCTCGACGAACTGGCCGCCGAAACCGACGGCTACGTCGGCGCCGATATCGAGGCGCTCTGCCGGGAGGCCGCCATGGCCGCAACCCGGGAGTTCGTCAACAGCGTCTCCCCCGAAGAGGCCGCGACCAGCGTCGAGAACGTCCGCGTGACTCGCGAGCACTTCGAGCAGGCACTCGAAGAGGTCGGTGCCAGCGTCGACGAGGACGTCCGGGAGCGCTACGAGGAACTCGAAGAGAAGTTCACCCACGGTAGCGAACCCGACGAACCCGAAATCAGCCGGACGTTCCAGTAACTACCGTTCTATTCCATTTTGTTTCTTTGAATACCAATTGGTGGTATATTAGGGCATCTGAGGCACAAAGGGTTTATCTCCTGACCGCCTAGACCGGGGCGATGACCACCACAGGACGATGCGCCGACACACCGGCGGACAGGAAGACGCTCCTGTTCTGTCCGGCGTGCGGCCACGAGGCGCCAATCGACGGCGAGTGGTCGGTCCGACACCGCCACGGTACCGACGGTGACCGCACGGTCACCGAATGTCCGGAGTGTGGCGACGTGGTTTTGAGCCAGCCGCAGTTCGAACCCTCGGCGGCACACTCCACGTGGCACTCCCTCGATTTAGTCCGGCCGT
This sequence comes from Natronomonas gomsonensis, assembly GCF_013391635.1. Lineage (GTDB taxonomy): Archaea > Halobacteriota > Halobacteria > Halobacteriales > Haloarculaceae > Natronomonas > Natronomonas gomsonensis_A. Next base: position 444,479 of record NZ_JACAWU010000002.1, read on the forward strand.
TACTCGGGTTTGTGAATTCCGTCGTCCGTCACGACGTTCTCTAGAAGGTGCGTCGGTGTCGCGTCGTACGCCGGATTTTCGATACTGAAGCCCTCTGCCGGTTCTCGCATTACTTCGCTCGGAGAGCGGAAGTCGTTCTCGAAGGCGAACCCCTCGTCGATGAGCTTTGCGCTCGCGCCGAACACCGAGACGGGGACGGCCAACTCCGCCGCAGTCGCGGCGATGGGGAACGTCCCGACGCGGTTGTACAGCGTGTCGTCGACGATACAGGACATTCCCAACACGACCCGGTCACACTCGTCGAGGTAGTGGCCGGCGGCGCTGTCGACGATGAGCGTCGCGTCGACGCGGTCGATACTCGCCAGCGTCCGAGCGGTCTTCCGGCCGAGGAACCGAGGTCGGGCTTCGGTGACGTACACCTCGATGTGGTGGCCCTCTTGGGCCGCGAGTTCGATGGCCTCCAGCACCGTCGAGGAGTAGTCGTGAGTCAACACCGTCGCGCCGTCGGGGAGCAGTTCGACGGCGTGTTGGGCAGCCTCGTGTTTCGCCGTTTCCACGTCGTCGACGACGGCCTCGATGGCCGACTCGGTCAGGTCCTTCGCCTCCTCGACGGTGTCGGGGGCGCCGTCTTCGACGCGGGCGACGATTTCGCGTTGGGTGTTGTGCAGCGACGCGTGAGAGGGTTGGGCGCGCCGGAGGGCGCTGCTGTTGCGGTCCAGCGAACGGACGTACTCCTCGACGGTCGCGTACTCGCGGTCGAGGAGTTCCCGCAACGCCTCGGCGGCCTTGATGGCGACGGTCGACGAGGAGTGGGTCTGCATCTCCCGAATCTCGCTTGCAGTCTCGTCTATCATGCCGGTACCGTCGTGCGGCGAGCCCATAGGCCTTCGGGGACCGTCCGACGGCCCTATGGCGGTTCGGCCCCTACGAACGGTATGGTCGATGTCTCGTATTACTGCCCGCGGTGTGGGGCTGTCGCCGAACTCGAACGCGATGCATACCTCGAGGATAAATGCGTCACCGCCGAGCCCCTGGAGGGGTGGACCTACGAGGATGCCTACGAGGATTTCGAGGACGGAGAAGGGGTCGTCATCGTCTGCGGCGCCGAGGAAACCGACGGGGAGGGCTGTGGCGAACCCTACTATCTCAGTTTCGTGAAGTTCGAAAACGGCGAAGAAATCGACCCGCGCGTTTCCGCCGACGAGGTCCGGTTCGACTTCTTGCGATAGTTCCGAGCAATCAGTCGTCGTCGCCGCGGCGTTTGACCTCGTCGATTGCCGAGCGGGCGGAGACGCTCGTTTCGCCCAGCGTGGCACCCACGAGTCCGCCGATGGCGCCGCCGGTACTCGCCGCGTTCCGGCTGATTAACCCGCCGATACCCGCACCGATTGCACCGCCGATGGCTGCGTACCGGGCACGGCCCAGCACCCGTTTGATTTGTTTTCGCATACTTCGAAACTTCAGTCGGCGGTTTCATAAAGATGCGGTCCGGCCGGCACAGCGGGAAGCGACCGCGGCGGTCAGTAACTGCGCGGCATCCCGAGTTGGTGTTCGCCGATGAAGTTCAACACCATCTCGTTGGAGACCGGGGCGGTCTGGGTGAGTCGGAGGTTCTGCCAGATGTCGTAGACTTCGTACTCGCGGGTGAAACCGTTGCCACCGTGGGCTTGGATGGCGCGGTCGGCAGCCTCGGTGCCGGCCCGAGAGGTGAGCAGTTTGGCGACGTTGGCCTCCAGTCCGCAGTCCTCGTCGTCGTCCCACTTCTTGGCGCCCTTATACAGGATTTCGCGGGCAGCCATCAGCTTCGCGTAGGATTCGGCGATGGGGTGTTGGATGCCCTGATGGGCGCCGATGGGCTGGCCGAATACTTCGCGGTCCTGTGTGTACTCGACGGCGAGGTCGACTGCCCGGAGACCGCCGCCGAGTGCCGACGCCGCCCCGCCGAGGCGTTCTGTGTTGAGGGTGTCCCACAGCAGATAGAGACCGCCGTCCTCCGTGCCGAGGATGTCGTCTTCGCTCACGCGGAGGTCGTCGAACTGCACCTGGTACTGCCGTTCGAACCACGGAACGGTGGTGTCGAGTTCCGAAAGCGAAATGCCGTCGCGCTCGGCGGGGTCGTCGACGAGAAACAGCGTGACGCCGTGGGTTGGATTCGACTTGTCGAACTCGGAGGTGCGGGCGACGAGCAGCATCGTGTCGGCATTCTCGACGCCGCTGATGAACGTCTTCTGTCCGTCGACGCGGAACTCGCCGTCGCCGTCCCGCTCGGCGTGCGTCGAGATATTGAGGGTGTTCGTCCCTGCCTCGGGTTCCGTCAGCGCCATGCAGAACTTCATCTCGCCATTTGCGATTTTCGGGAGGTACTCCTGTTTCTGCTCCTCGTTTCCGTGGCGCTGGATGCCGATACCGCCGAAGACGGGCGTGAGAACGAAGATGATGCCACCCTGTCCGCCGCCCCGGGACAACTCCTCGATGATGATGGACATCTCCAACATCCCGAGTCCCTCGCCACCGTACTCCTCGGGGATGGTGACGCCGAGCCAGCCGTCGTCTGCCAGCGCCTGCCAGTACTCCTCGGGGAACTCTTTGTCGTCGATGTGCTGTTGCCAGTACTCCCGGCCGAAGTCGTCCGCGATGCCGCGAACCGACTCTCGAATCAGGTCGTGGAGTTCGGATTCTCCGAGTGCCATGGTGCCCGTACCCAGTTACCATACTTAGGATTTCTGCCGCTCTTCCGAGGGTCGACGACCGCCACGACCGAACCTACCGCTTGGCTGACTCGTGTACCCACAATGTTTTTACCTCGCGTTGGTATATCACGGCATACGCACATGCTGGAAACTCTAAACATTCGGTGAGTTTCCGAGGACACCATGGAAATCAAAATCGACAACGACACCGACGAGGAAATCGCACAGGCAATCGCGACGGCCGTCTCTGAGCACTTGGGCCGTGGCGTCGAGTTGGTCGGCGACGACGGAACCCTCGCCGAAGCCGGCGAAAACTGGAGCGAGGAGGGCGCCGTCGTCACCGAACGCGAGGAGGCCATCCGGGAGGACATCGAGTCGATTATGTCCGGCGGCCCCGAGCGCGGTTTCGACAAAATCGAGGACCTCGGCAAGGTGTTCGTCCGGGACCGCCTCGACATGATCTTCGACGATATCGAATACGAGGACGGCTCCTTCGCCCGCTTCGGCGACGACGACGAACTCCCCGCAGACGGTCTCATCACCGGCGTCGGCACCATCGACGGCCGGAAGGTCGCCTTCACCGCCAACGACTACACCGTCAAGGCCGGCTCGCTCGGACAGATGGGCGTCGAGAAGGTCATCCGGATTCAGGAGCGGGCGCTGGACCTCGGCATCCCGATGTTGCGGCTCGTCGACTCGACGGGCGCACGCCTCAACGCCGAAGAGCGGGAACCCGGCGACACCCACATGGACCGCTATCGCGGCGGCAAGATGTTCTACAACCAATGTCGGATGTCCGGCGAAATCCCACAAATCGGCGTCCTCTACGGCCCGGACGTGGCCGGGTCCGCCTACACGCCCGTCTTCTGTGATTACCTCATCATGGTCGAGGACATCGCCGGGATGGCCATCGCCTCGCCCCGCATCGTCGAGGCGATGACCGGCGAAAAAACCGACATGCAGCAGTTGGGCGGCCCGCAGGTCCACGCCCAACACTCCGGCAGCGCCGACCTCGTCGTCCCTGACGAGGAAACCGCCGCCGAGAAGGCCCGGGAGGTCCTTCGATTCCTCCCGCAGAACTACTCCGAATCGCCCCCCGAAGAGACGCCGAAACCGCCGAAGAAGAACCCCTACAGCCTCGACGACATCATTCCCGAGGAGCCGAACAAGGCCTACGACGTCCAAGAGGTCATCGACCGCGTCGTCGACCGCGATTCGTTCGTCGAGATGAAGCCGGATTTCGCCCCCGAACTCGTCACCGGCCTCGGACGCATCGACGGGCAGGTCGTCGGTATCGTCGCCAACCAACCCGACCACATCTCCGGCGCCATCTTCCCGGATTCCGCCGACAAGGGCGCCGGCTTCGTCTGGACGTGTGACGCCTACAACATCCCGCTGGTGTACCTCTGTGACACGCCCGGATTCATGATCGGCTCACAGGTCGAAAAGGAAGGCGTCCTCCGGCGCGGCCGGAAGTTCATCTACGCCACCTCCAACGCCCAGGTGCCGAAGTTCTGTGTCATCACCCGGAAGGCCTACGGCGCCGGCATCTACGCGATGGCCGGCCCCTCCTTCGGCCCCGACGCGACGCTGGCGCTGCCCTCCGCCGAAATCTCGGTGATGGGGCCCGACGCCGCCGTCCACGCGCTGTTCGGCGGCCAAATCGAGGACATGGACGGCGACGCCAAGGACGCCTTCATCGAATCCGCCAAAGGGGAGTTCGACAAGTACATCGACATCAAAAAGCAGGCCGGCAAGATGCAGGTCGACGAACTCATCCCGGCAGGCGACCTCCGGGAACAACTCGAAGTGCGACTCGATACCTACCGGACCAAACAGCGCGACGACCGTCCGCGGCACCACGGGACGGTTTTCTTCTAACGAACCTTTTTGCACGGACCGGCGAAGCCGGTCCGGCAAAAACGTTCATGAAAAAGACACGTCGGCCCTCCCTCAGGAAGACTCACTCCGTTCGTCTTCCACGGCTCCCGCTCGCTTCGCTCGCGGGACCTACGGTCGGGCCTCGGTTCTGCGCGCCGTAGGCGCGTAGTGAACCGCTCGCTCACTTCGTTCGCTCGTGGATGCTAATCGAGTACTACCGTCTGTGCGTCATATCCTATGAAAAGAACAGCTACCCCACCAGCGTCCGCAGCACCCGCGACTCGGCTTTCCGGAGGTGTTCGTCGACCGTCGAGGGCGCACACTCCAGTCGCTCGGCGATGTCCTCGTGGGTCGCCTTGCGAGGAATCTCGTAGTACCCCAACTCGACGGCCTTCCGGAACACCTCCAGTTGTCGCTCGGTGAGTTCCGAGAGCGTGTCCTGTCGGTCCGGAGTGTAGGAGCCGACCTGCTCGATGTTGACCGAGATGTCGTCCGGGAGCTCCTCGATTGCCCCTTTCACCATGTCGTGGGCGCCGATGACGGTCAACCGGAGGGCACCCCGCCGAGTGAAATCGATTGGCGTGTCAATCATCAGCGCGTACTTCTCGGCGAGCATCATCAACGCCCCGGCGGGGTTTCCGGGTTCGATGTGGAGATACAGGTGAAACTCCTCGTCGTCGGCGTCAAGGAGGTCGTAGGAAATCACGTCGGGATGGTCACCGATGTCGGGAACCAGTATCTCGGAGTTACCCTCGAGTCGGTAGAGCAACACGCCCGTCCCGTCGCCGAGGGCGTCGATGTGCATGAGCGAGATTCGAGAGATGGCCCCCGTCTCCGCGATAGCCCGGTCTACGGGGTGAATCGCGCCGTCCTCCGGGGTCAACGTGAAATCGAAGTATCGCATAGTCGGCTGGCGGGGGCCTGTCAGCCTATTAAACCGGTTTTGCGGGTTTAGACCTTTCGGCTGGTCCACGTTTCGAGTGTACCGAAACCCTCCGTAATCGACGACTCGCTTCTCATTCCAGCTCCCGATATCGGGACTCTATATCGAGCATCGGTTGGGGATAATCGGTGCCCAACTCGACGCCGAAGTCGGCCTGTTCTTCCGGAGAGAGCCGCCACGGACGATGTGCGTACTCCGACGGGAGCGACGCCAGCTCCGGGAGCCACGTCCGGATGTAGGTGGCGTCGGCGTCGTAGTACTCTCCCTGTGAGAGCACGTCGAAGTGGTTGTTCCGTGAGTCGTTGCCGACGCCGGCTTGATACGCCCAGTTTCCCCAGTTGGAGGCCACGTCGTAGTCGACCAGTCGGGACTCGAAGTACGCCGCACCCCACCGCCAGTCGATGCCGAGCGCGTCGACGAGAAACGACGCCACGTTCTGTCGGCCACGGTTCGACATGTAGCCGGTCCGGTTCAACTCCCGCATGTTCGCGTCGACGAAGGGGAAACCCGTCCGGGCGTCGGCCCAACGCTGGAAAGCCGAGCGGTCGTGGTCCCAGTCGGTGGCGACGCCGCGAATCCCACCGGCCGAAAAGAACCGAGCGCCGTGCTTCCGGAACTGGAACTGAAAGAAGTCTCGCCACAGCAACTCGAAGACGAGCCAGTAGGTGTCCTCGTTTTCGACGCGTTCGTCCTCGTAGCGTTGGACTTCGCGGTGAATCCACCGCGGCGAGAGACACCCTGCCGCAAGCCACGGCGAGAACTTCGAGGAGTAGTTCGCCCCCAGCAGGCCGTTTCGGGTCTCCTTGTACTCCCGGAGGTGGTCGCCCTCCCAGAGGTACGATTCGACGCGCCGCTTTCCGGCCGTCTCACCGCCCTCGAATCGCAACACGGCTCGGTCGTCGTCGGTCGGGGGGTCGATTCCGAGGTCGTCCAGTTCCGGTAGGGCACCCGGGTCGACGCTCTCGGGGACGGCGACCGAGTCGGGCGCCGCCCGCGGGGGGTCAGGTTCGATGGCTCCCTCGACGGACTGTCGCCACGGCGTGAACGTGTCGTCGATGTCCTCGGGCGGCGTCGGCAAGTCGTCGGGGTGATACAGGGTGTGCGTCCACCGTCGTTCGAGGTCGATGTCTCGCTCTGCGAGGGCTTTTCTGACGGCTTCCTCGACTGCTCGCTCCTCGGTCGCCGGCTTCGTCTGGGCGTAGACGGCCGACGCACCGACCGACTCGGCGAGTTCGGGCACCACCGTTTCGGCCGGCCCATCCCGGACGAACAACTCGCCGCCGCGGTCACGAAGCGAGGCACGCAAATCGGCGACCGCTTCCTGACGAAAGCGACCGCGGTGGGGTGCCATCTTCGGCGGCCCGTATCGCGTCTGGCCGCGCCACCGGGGATCGAACGTGTAGACGGGGACCACCCGGTCGGCCGCCGAGACGGCGTCGGAAAGCGTCGGACTGTCGCTCACCCGGAGGTCGTCGCGGAACCAGACGACTGCGGTGACCATACTCGCCGTTTGGGGTCCGCGGCGCAAAAGTCGGTGGAAGCCGGAAACGCGCTCACACCCGGACCTCGACCGTCCGCGAGCGCGGCCCGTCACACTCGACGAGCAACACAGACTGCCACGTCCCGAGGTCGAGCGTGCCGTGGCTGACGGGGAGGGTCTCGGAAGCGCCGACCAGAAGCGCCCGGAGGTGGGCGTCGGCGTTGCCGTCCAAGCGGTCGTGGTCCCAGCCGTCGTCGTCGACGGCGTCGGCGAGGAACGCCTCGAAATCGCCCAGCAGTCTCGATTCGGCCTCGTTGACGGCGATACCGGCGGTCGTATGCCGGACGAACACCGTTGCGGTTCCGTCGGCGTCGTCGGGAACTGCGGCCTCGACGCGGTCCGTGATGTCGATGACTTCGAGACGGCGGTCGGTGTCGACGGTGAACGTCGTCATTCCCGGAGTCGCTGGAAGATGACGCGGTCCTGCTGGCTGTACACGTGGTACGCCGAGGCGGCCATCAACCCGACGAAGAAGACGCCGGAGACCACGGTCATCCCGACTTCCGAGATGGCCGGGACGCCGACGAGAACCGCAATCGTGGTGAGCAGGCCGAGCAATCCGAGTCCGAAGTAGAACTCTCCCCACGATAGCCCGTACTGCGGGACGACCTCCATGTACACCTCGATTTCGCGGACGCGGTCCCGTAGCGCCACGCGCTTGCTGTCGTTGTCGTAGTCGACGATACCGAGGTCGTCGAGTTTCGGGAGGTGCGTCTGGTGCAGCGAGACGTAGACGGACTGGCGTTTGTCCCGCGGCGGCGGGTCCTCACCCGTCTCGCGAGCCGCGACCTCCTCGGAGAGTTCGCGGACGTTCATCTCCCCCTCGCCCTCCCGGAGCGACCGGATGGCGAGCCGCCGTCGACCGTTCCGCAGAACGTCGTGGATTTCCCCCTCTTCCAGCGCCCCGTTCGCCGAGGCGGACCCAGCGCTCTCTGACACAGTTCGAGTAACGAACGGGGTATTAAGAAGTTATCTCCTCGTGTACCACCGAACCAGTTCGGTTCACGTCATGGCCGATACACTTTAACACACCCGTTCTGAAGAACCGAATCATGGGTGAGGAGTCCTCGCTATCCAAAAGACGGGTGCCGCAGGCACTCGTTGGGGCCAGCGGGGTCCTCGTGTTTGTCGTCATTTTGGAGACGATCGGTAGACTCCGATCCATCGAGTCCCTCACTGGCGTGGACCCGGTAGTCTTCACCGGTGAGTACCTCGTTGGAGTGGTCACCTCGCTTCCATTCGTCGTGGGCGTCGGATATGCCGGTTACTGGCTCACGAAAAGCTCGATATCCCCGCGAAGACACCGTCGCGTCGGAATATGGGGCGTCGCCGGTCTCGTGGCGTCTCTTATTATCAACGGCGCGATGATTGTTGCCTTCACTGTCGATTCCACGTGGTTGGTCGTCGGCTGGCTCCGGTGGGCGGCGGCAATCGGACTCGGCATCGGCGTCGCAATCGGTATCAGCGAAGCACGAGCAGTCGACAGCGCGATAGAGGCCGAACGGGCAGAACTGCAGGCAGAACACCTCGAAGCCCAGCGTGACCTTCTCGAATACCTCAACAGTCTGCTCCGACACGAAGTATTGAACTCGGTCAATGTCATCAGTGGCTACGCGTCACTGCTTCAGGAAGAACATCCATCTGAGAGCCGTTCACACGAGTACGGCGAGACGATAGAGGAACAGAGCCAGGATATGTCCCAAGTCATACACGACGTTCGGGTCTTGCTCGATGCGACCCACGGCACCGCGACTTTCGACCCGGTGAACCTCTCAGAGATACTTCGAGAGGAAGTAAAAAAGGTCGACCGGACGTACGACACTGCTGAAATAGACGCCTCGATTCCGGACGACGTTCTCGTCCCGGCAGACCGCCTTCTCCGTCGTGTGTTCGGGAATCTGCTATCGAACGCCGTCGAACACAACGACAGCGAGACACCGGTCATCTCGGTGACTGTGACGACGACCCCGGAGACGGTCCGCATCGAGATTGCCGACAACGGCTCGGGAATTCCCGACACCGCGGCTGAAACGCTTTTCACTCGGCCCGAGACGGGCCGACCGGACCACGGAGTCGGTCTGTATCTCGTCGGAAAACTCGTCGAGAACTACCGGGGGCGCATCGACCTCACGGAGAGTGGCTCCAATGGGAGCGTCTTCACCGTGGAACTCCCGCGCGTATCGTCCGAGAACTCGGGGTCGGGCGGTGGCGTCTCGACGGCGTTTACCCTCACCGATGCCGAACATCCCTGACTGTGAGCGAGCGAATGTCGCTCAGAGCCACTCGTCGGGTTTGGTGTTGTAGTCCACTTCGGTCGCCCTGATGTCGGCTATCTCCTCGTCGTCTAACTCCTCCGCTTCGAAGGATTCGCCGTCGAAACGGATGAGTCTCCCCCGCTCGGTCGGTTTGGGTTCGCGGTCTCGGCGGCGAGCGACCTCGATGTCGTGTTCGTCGATTTCCTTGACGATGGTCTTCAGCGCGACGGGACGGCCCCACAACTCGAAGACACGTTCGAGCGTCTGTTTGGCCTCGGTCAACTCCAGCCCGACGCCGTTGTAGTGGTGGGCGAGGAGCAGTTCGTTGCGGTTTCGGTAGTTGCCGTCGTGGACCGCGATGGTCGGCTTACCGAAGTTCGTGAACTGCAGCATGAGCTTCTTTTTCACGTCTTCGGCGTCGGTCGAGGTCACACGAAAGTCCCGAGTCGTGTGGGTGTACTCGTAGGTGAAGTAGTCGTTGTCGTCGACGAACTCGTCGGTGAGGAACTCGTCGAGGAACGTGACGTCGTTGTGACTCTCCCGGACCTCACGCATCCGGTCCCAGCCGGCGGCGCGGTCGACCGCTTCGACGGCTTCCTCGACGGTGGTGTACCGGTCGGTGTCGAAGAGGTACCGCGAGGTGCGTTCCAGTTCCTCTTGGGAGATGCGCTTGAGGAATCCGCGACTCTGCGGGCGGACGAGCGAGTAGTGACGCTCGGCCAACCCCTCGTAGGTGAGCAGTTTCCAGGGGTACGTCTCGGCGTCGATGTCGCCCGCTCTCGCCGCTGCGAGCGCGTCGGCATCGATGCGTGGGTCCTCGGGGTCGAGGGAATCGAGGTGTGTGACCGGGTCGGCGACGAGTGGGTCAGGTTCCAGTGATTCGAGAACCGCATCGAGGTCGACGGTGTCGGCGAAGTTCCGCCAGGTCACGCCCTCGACGCGCAGCAGGTGTTCGACGACCTCACGTCGGTTCCGTCGGTTCTCGATGTACTGCCACAGCTCCAACCCGAGTTTGTAGGGGTTCAGCCCCGGCGAGCCCAACACCTGTGCCATGTGGTCGGCGTAGGAGACGAACTCGTCGGCGGCGGCGAAGCGTTCCCCGGCCATCATCTTCGACTCCCAGTAGGAGGCCCATCCCTCGTTCATGACCTTCGTCATCTTCTGGGGGGCGAAGTAGTACGCCTCCTTCCGCAGCATTTCGAGTATTTCCCGTTGCCACTCCTCGTAGTCGGTGGCCTTCTCGGCGTCGTCGTCGTAGGCCTTCCCGTGGGCACGCAGGAACGCGAGGATGTCCTTTTCGGGTTCGGCGGGGAACGTCGGGCCGTCGCCGTCGTCGGCCATCGCGTCGAGCCACTCCTCGGAGAACACCTGTTTGCGGACCTCCTCGGAGAGGTCGAGTTCGTCGAGGTTCTCAGCGAGATCTTCGGGCATCTCGCCGTCTTCGGTCCACCCTTCGGCCGTCGTGAACGTGCGGTGTTGGTCGATGTTGTCCTCCAGACAGAGGACGTGGTCTATCCACTCCTCGACCGCCTCCCGGGAGATGTCGGGGTCCTCCATGTACTCGGCGACGGTTTCGCCGTGCCGTTCGAGCATCGCCGCGGCGTCCGGCGACGTGCCGAACAGTCGGAACCACTCGTTGTTCTTGAAGAAGTCCGCGTGGGCTTCGACGTGGGTGATGACGGCCTTCTGGTCGGCAAGCGCGTTGGACTCCTGGAGGAAGGCGTTCGAGGGGTCGTCGTTGTTGACGATTTCGAAGGCCTTCCCGCCGAGGAACTGCCGCTGTTTCCGCTGGCGGTCGTAGCCCATCCCCCACCGCCAGTGGGGGTATCGCGACTGGAAGCCGCCGTAGGCGATGAGTTCGTTCATCTCGTCGTAGTCGACGACCCAGTAGTTCACGTCGAAGGGGTCCAGCCCCAGTTTCCGTGCGAGACGGTTGGCCTCGCGGGCCGGCTCTTCGAGCTCATCAGCGATGCGCTGCTTTTCGAGTCGGTCGTCGGTGCTCATTCGTTTGCCTCCGTACTGAGGATGGTGTAGATGGCGTCGACCACGTCGTCGGGGCTCTGGACGTAGGCGACGGCGACGTTGTCCGAGGCCTCGAAGTGACTTTCGACCTCTTGGGCGTGGGTCGCGTTGATGGCGTTGCCCGAGGGCTGGGTCTCCACGTACGCGTGGAGGTTCGCCGGAATCGCCTCCATCAGCGGAATCACGTTCTGTTCGGTGTCGTTCGAGGAGTTCTCCGAGTCGCCGGCGGCGAAGACGTAGCGGTTCCACTCGCTCCAGGGGTACCGCTCTTCGAGGACTGCCGCGGCCAACTCGTAGGCGCTGGAGATGCGGGTACCGCCGCCCGACCGGATGCCGAAGAACTCCTCGCGTTCGACCTCCCAGGCGTCGGCGTCGTGGGCGATGTAGACGAACTCGGCGTTGTCGTACTTCCCCGTCAGATACCAGTCCAGCGGCGTGAACGTCCGCTCGACGAGTTCGCGTTTCGACTGCCGCATCGACCCCGACACGTCGCGGATGTTCACGACGACGACGTTCTTCTCGCGTTCCTCGATGATTTCGGGGTAGCGGTAGCGTTCGTCCTCGCGTCGGAACGGGATTTCGTCGACGCCTTCCCGGCGGATGCGGGCGGCCGTCGACTCCTTGTCGACGTTTTGCTCCATCTCCTCGATGGACGACCAGCGGTCCCGCTCGTCGGCCGGAATCGACTCGTAGGCGTCGACTATCCACGGTCGCGAGACGGGGATGTGGTTCGCTCTGGCCCACTCGAAGACCTTCGCCGGCCCCCAGCCGTCGACGCGCAGCGCCTCCCGTACGTACTCGCCGTCGAAGTCCATCGCGAGTTTCCGCTTCAGCCCTTCCTTGAACAGTCGCTCGAAGTCCAGCGTCGAGGCGGGGCCGGTCCGGGTCATATCCGTGAAGTCGCCCTCCTTCTCCTCGATTACCTTCTTGCCCTTCGGTTCGAGTTCCAGGCCGAGTTCCTCGTCGAGTTCCTGGGCGAACTCCTCGGGGTCCATCTCGTAGTACTCGTGTTCGCCACCTTCCTCGCCGGGTTCGTCGCCGTCGCCATCGTCGTCGCCGTCACCGGGTTGCGGTTCGGGCTGACCGACTGGGTCGCCCACGTCGGGCGTCCCGCCCTGTCCCTTGCCGACGCCGCCCTGGTCGCGGGGGTCGTAGACGAACTCCGGGAGGTCGACGATTTTGATGGGTATCTTCACTTCGTCGGGCCGCGATTGGCCCAAATCGCCGTACTGGATGAACTCCGAGAGGTCCTGTCGCTTGGCTTCGCCGACCTCACGGAAGCGGTCGAGGTCGTCTCTCAGTCCCATCGGTAACTCACCTGTCCCATGACGTGTCTGCTGGTCAACTCCGCGGAAGCCGCCGAGTAGCCGAACATCTCCTGGAGGTTCCGAATCGTCTCCTCTTTGATTGCCTCGGTGTCGGTCCCCGATGGCGGGTCGTCCCACTGGCTGGGGTCGAGGTCCTCGTGGGTGCGTCGCACGTCGTCCCAGTCGTGGCTCCCCAGCACCGTCTCGATGACCGGAATCTCCCGGGGGTCCACGTCGGAGACGCGGAACTCGTCGTCGCGGTTCCGCCAGGCGTGGCGGTTCAACGCCGTAATTATCTTCTCGGCGCGGAACCGCTCGACGCCCTCGGTCGGTTCGGCGCCGTCGTAATCGGCCTCGTCGAACCGGCCGAGGTGCTCGATTTCGAACACCTTCATCTTCAGCGGGTCCGGGGCTTCGAGTTCGCCGCGGTCGTTCTCTATCTGTTCGCCCTCGACCCACGCGTAGACGTGTTCGATGTACTCCTCGACGGTCGCCTCGTCGACACGCTTCTCGCGCATGATTGCGTCGATGATGTCCTGTTCCTGCTGGCCGAAGACGTGGTTCTTGACCGGGACGAGGCGGTTCTCGTACTCCGTGCGCTCGCTGCTCGAGAAGACAGGGGCGTCATCGAAGCGCCCCGCCATCGCGTTCAACACGTCACGCGGCATGATGACGTCTTCGACCGGCAACTCGGCGTGGAAGCGCTCGGTGTCCTCGTACAGCAAATCCGCGACGATGTCGCGGGTGTAGGTCACCGGGATGCCGCCGTCGCCGTCGTCGGGGGTGCCGAAATCGAAGTCCTCCTTGTACCGGCGCTCGTCGCCGTCTTGGAGATAGCCGCGGTCGTAGACGAGTGCCTTGTCGACCAAATCGAGGCCGGGCGGCAGCGACTCGGCGTCGAGCCGCGAGACGACCGCATACAGCGCTGCGGCCTCGATGGCGTGCGGTGCGAGTTCGCGCTCACGTACCTCGCCGGCGCTGTTCCGCACCGAAATCGTGACCGGCTGGCGAATCCGCTCTTCTAACCGCTCGTAGCTGTCGGCTTCCCAGATGTCGGTCTCGTTCGTCAACTCCCGCTGGAGGAGTTCGGCCTCCAGCGAGAGGTTCGTCAGGTAACCGAACTCGTGTTTGTCGAGGCGGCGCTTCAGCGCCTTCAGGGGGTCCTGGCCCTCGCGTTCGGCGTGTTGGTTCAACTGCGCTTCGAGGTCGGGATTCGAGATGATAATCATCTGGGTGTCGATGTCCATCCCGATTCCCTTGTCGAGTTTCACGGTTCCCTCGTCGGGGACGTTCAGAAGTTTCTGCAACAGGTCGGCGTGCTGGGCGGCGTCCTCGACGATGGTCAGCAGGCCGTTGCCCTGCGAGAGGACGCCGTCGTAACTGAACGCCTGAGGGTTCTTCCGACCGCGGGAGTCGAGCCGCTGGAGCATGCCGGCCATCCACGACCCGACGAGTCGTTCCTTCGGGGTGCCGTCGTCCTCGCTGTGGAGGACGCCGATGCCCTGTCCCACGTCGACGACGAAGTTCTTCACCCGGAGGTGGTCTTCGTCTGCGACCGCCGAGAACAGGTCCCTGGTGTCCTGTCGGCGGTACTGCTCTTCGAGGTGGTCGTAGGCTTCTCGGCTGAAGGGGTCCAGGCGGGCGTCGAGATGGACGGGAATGTGGTCGTCCAAGGCGTCGTTGAGGTCGGCGAGCAGTTCCTCACGGACCGACTCCGGGAACACCGACAGCGGGTGGGCCTGCACCGGCGATGGGTACCAGTCGTCCTCGTCGGGTGCGGGCGTGTCGCCGTAGGTCATCCCCGGGGAACTGTCGGCCCCGGAGACGTTCCACTCGACGGTGTAGCGCCGGCCGGCTTCGGTCTTGGAGTACTCCCGAAGTCCGTTGACCAGACAGCGCTTGAGTTCGGACTTGCCGGTCGCCGTCGGGCCGTCGAGCCACAGTATCTTCTCGTCTTTGCCGCGACGGGCCGCGATGGAGCGCAAATCGTCGACGAAGGCGTTCAACACCTCGGTGTTGCCGAGGATGGCGTGTTCGCCGTCGTTGTGCGGGTCGTCGAAGAATCGATACCGCTCTTTGCGTTCACCCTCCTCGACGACGGTCCGGGTGCCGGCGGCCTCGATGGCTTCGAGCAGGTACTTCGAGGCGTGGGCCGCCGTCCGCGGGTTCTCGAAGACCGTCTCGACGTACTCCGAAAGCGACATCGGCGGTTCGTACGTCTCCCGAAGGGCGTCGTCGGCGCGGTCGATGTACTCCTGTCCGGTCATTCCTCGCCTTCCATCTCGGCTTTCGCCACCTCCGCGCCGGCGAACTCGAGGACCTCCTTTGCGCCCTCGGTGCTGTACCCCTGTTCTTCGAGGGCGTCGACCCACGCGTTGCGCTCCTCGTCGTCTAAGTCGCCGCTGGAGACCAGCGCCGAGAAGTTGATGTTGTGTTTCTTGTCCTCCCAGAGTTTGCGCTCCAGCGCACGGCGGAGGCGGTCGTTGTCCTGTGGGTTGAACGTGTCACCCTCGCGGGCGCGCCGGGAGACCCAGTTGGAGACCTCCTGTCGGAAGTCGTCCTTGCGGTCCTCGGGGACGTTGAGTTTCTCCTCGACGTCCCGCAGGAACTTCTCGTCGGGTTCCTGTTCGCGACCCGTGATTTCGTCTTCGACGGTGTCGTCGTCGATGTAGGCCATCACGTGGTCCATGTACTTCTCGCCCTGTCGCTGGATTTCGTCGAGATCGTAGGCCAGGGCGTGTCGGACGTCCTCGATGGCGCGTTCTTTGTACTCCTCGCGCACCAATTCGAGATAGCGGTAGTAGGTCTCGAAGTTCTCTGCGGGGATGGAGCCGTGGTTTTCGAGGTTCTCCTCGAGGTGGTTGAACGTCGTCAGCGGAGAGAGGAACATCCGGTTTCGGTGCATCGAATCCATCAGCGCCTCGGCGATTTCGTCGCCGATAAAGCGAGGCGAGACGCCGTCCATCCCCTCGCCGATGTCGGCGGTATTGCTCGCCTCGTCGCGGAGTTTCTTCACGTCGATGTCGTCGCCCTCGTCGATTTCGCCGTTGTAGGCCTTGGCCTTCTGGACGACCGAGACGTTGCCGCCGTCGGGTTCCTCGATGCGGGTGAGGACGCCGAACAGCCCCGCCATCTCCAAGGTGTGTGGCTCGACGTGCATATCGGGCACGTCGGCGTTCTTCAGCATCTTGCGGTAGATTTTCGCCTCCTCTTCGTACTGGAGGACGTAGGGGAAGTCGATGCGCTTCGTTCGGTCGTTGAACGCCTCCATCTTCTCGTCGCCCTTCTTGTCGCGGTACTCAGGCATGTTCGTCCGACCGACGATGACCTGGTCGATGTCGATTCGGGGGTTGTTCTTCGGCTTGATGGTCTGTTCCTGCGTGGCGTGCAGGAAGTCATAGAGGAACTCCCGCTGGAGTTTGAGCAACTCCTCCCCGGAGAAGATGCCGCGGTTGGCGTTACAGAACGCCCCCGAGTAGTCGAAGGCCCGGGGGTCGCTTTCCCCGTAGACGGCGATTTTCGAGTAGTTCACGTCGCCGGTCAACTCGGTTTCGTCCTGGTTCTTCTTGTCCTTCGGTTCGAACGTCTCGATGGCCTGCCGTTTGTTCTCGTCGGCGAGCAGGCGGACGATTTCGACGTGGTTCTCCAGCACCGACTGGAGGTCGTCGTCGTAGTACTCCAGCAGTTTGTCCATGTAGAACTCGCTCGCAGGGTCCAGCGCCTGCTCGTTGCGGATGGTGTAGGGGGCGTCGAGACGCTCGTTTACGTCCTCGATGACGCCCTCGCGTTGCTCCAGCGGGAGCAACACGACCGGGTCCTGGTTCATCGGCGAGCGAACCACGTCGTCTGCTGGGTCTTGGTCCCTGAGTACGTCACAGAGGCCGGTCCACCGGAAGGTGTACATCCGCCCCTCCTCGCGGGTGGTGTAGTCCTCGTAGTACTGTCGGACCTGTCGGTCGAAGTCCGACTTCCCCGAGCCGACGGGACCGAGCAGCAGTTTGATGCGTTTCTCCGGCCCGAGCCCCCGGGCACCCGATTTCACCTTGTTGACGAACTCGTGGATGGCCTCGTGGATGACGCGGCCGTAGAAGGTGTTCTCGCCGTTGCCGAGCGGGTCCTCGGAGGCGAGTTCGTATTCGACGACGCCGGCGTCCTCGTCGTACGACGTGCCGTAGTAGTCGAACATGTCCGCGACGCGTTGGTGGGCGTTGCGGGCGATTTTCGGGCTGTCGTACAGTTCTTCGAGATACCAGTCGAACGACCGCGTCTCGCGGAGGTCCGACGGAATCGAGCTTCTGTACTCCTTGCTGAGTTCCTCGAGTGTTTCCATATCGCTCATTCTATCACGGGGACGCTCACGCATCCCACCCGGCGGAGCCGGGCTGGCCGTCTGGCCGTCGTCTCGATGGCTCGGTACGTCACCACATACCACGACCCGATTCCGGCCGGCGGCCTCGGAGCACAACGACACGGTCGGGGACGGCACGTGGCGACGACGCCACCGATACTATCTTATATATGAGTGCTGCTGCTACATAAATCTTGTCTGCAGTTGACACGCACCACGGCCGAGCCGTCGGCGCAAAACCAGCAACAGACGCCGGATTAATCGTCTTCGGTTTCCCGTCCGTCAGACGAGTGACTGACGTGGTTTATAAACCGAGGGGCTGATAGGGACCGAGTTCGAAGCCAGTGTATGCTCGAGGAGGCGGCGCTCGGCGACGGTTGGCAGGTGTGGAACGCCGAAGACACTCGGGCCATCCTCGCCTACCGCCCCGACGTGTTCAACGGCAGCGAGTTCCCCGCAGCGTGTCTGCCGACCGTCTACGTCACGCGCGGTCGACGGACCCGCCGGCCGGAGGGCAACCGCAACCTCCCGCCGAACGCGCCGTGGATGGTGACGCTGTATCTGGAACCCGAGGTGAATCGCGACCCCGACGCCTACGACACCCGGTCGGCGGCGCTGGACGGCGCCGTGGACCTGACCCATCGGTTCGCCGACGGCGACATCGACTACCGGGAACTGTACCAGGTGCCGCGAGAACGGTACTTCGAGAAACTCGACGAGCTGACCGGACGCAAAGTCTAGCTGCCGACGGCCTTAACACGTCACCGGGGAAAGGACGACACATGTCGAAGGTCACGCTCATCGGCGAACGGCTCGCGGAGGTGGGCACCGAGTTCGTCTACGGCGGCGAGTCCGATGCCTGTGAGGGCTGTCCCTACCGCGAGCAGTGTCTCAACCTCACCGAGGGGCGCCGCTACCGCGTGACCGGCGTCCGGGATTCGGGGACCCTGGAGTGTGCCGTCCACGACACCGGTGTCACCGCCGTCGAAGTCGAACCCGCGCCCGTCCTCGCGAACGTCCCCGACAACGCCGCCTACGCCGGCAGCAAGGCCAAACTCGCCGGTCCGTGTCCTTACACCGAGTGTCCGAGCCACGAGTTCTGTGAACCCGCCGGCGCGGAGTTCGACGAAGAGTACCAGATTACCGAGGTCGTCGGCGACCCACCGCACGACTACTGCATGCTCGACCGGGAGTTGACGCTCGTCGAGTTCGCCGCCGCCGAGGAGTAGCCGAACGTTTTTGTTCGACGGCGCCGCGTGCCGCCGTGTGCTATCGAACGTCACTGCCTTCGTCACTGGCGCAAGCGGCGGAATCGGACGGGAAATCGCCGAAACGTTCGCCGACCGTGGCGCGAACGTCGCCGTCGCCGCACGGAGCGACGGCATCTACGAAACCGTCGACGCAATCGGCGAGGAACAGGCGCTGGCTGTGGAGTGCGACGTAACCGAGGAAGACAGCGTCGAAGCCGCAATCGAGGCAACCGTCGAGCGGTTCGGCAGCCTCGATTGTGTGGTCAACAACGCCGGCGTCGCGGGGCCAGTCGAACCGTTCGACCGCGTCGACTCCGAGGATTTCCTCGACGTACAGGCGGTCAACGTCGCCGGCGCACTGAGTTGTGTGAAACACGCCGCACCGCACCTCCGCGACAGCGAGCAGGGAAGCGTCGTCAACATCGCCTCTATCGGCGGGAAGCGACCCTATCCGAACCGTTCGCCGTACGCCGCCTCGAAGATGGGACTCGTCGGACTCACGCGGACACTCGCCTACGAACTCGGCCGCGACGACGTGACGGTGAACAGTGTCCTCCCGGGTCCGGTCGAGGGCGACCGAATCGAGGAGGTCGTCGCCAAACAGGCCGAACTCGCTACCGTCGAGAACGCCGAACCGGCGAGCATCGGGCCCGACGACTTCGCACTACCGGACTTCTACATTCCGAAATCCGACGTTGCCGAACAGGTCGCCTACCTCGCGGGGCCGAACGCACGGAAGGTAACCGCCCAAGAAATAGCCGTCGACGCCGGCGGAACGTGGTACTAGCTATCGGTTCCGGCCGTCGGCGCGGGCCGAAGCGCTCTCTCGGGCCGGGACCGCGGGTTCGTCGCCGTCGAGTCGACCCACCAGGTCGCCCGCGTAGCCGAACTCGTTCTCGTAGCCGTAGGCCGACAGGAGAATAGGGTAAAACGGCGTCTCGGAGAACAGCTCCTCGCCGTCGACGGCGGCGATTGCCTCGCCCTCCGCGACGCGCTCGAAGTTCTCGACGAACACCTCGTATCGTTCACCGACCGGTTTCGGAATCTGTCGTTCCAGTCTAAACACCGGGAGGGGGTGGTGTCGGCCGCTGCCGGTCTCCCCCGAGAGGACCCCCGTTGCGACGAGGAACTCCCGAGCGAGTTGTTTGGCGTTCTTGGTCGCGGACGCCGACCGCTGGATGCCACACTCTAACTCGACGACATTGGGGTAGGCGATGAGCCGGCCGGTGCTGTAGCCGGCTGTCTCGACGACCGCCTCGACGGAGAGGTACGGACACACCGACCGGGCGTAGCCGTCCATCTCGTCGACGAGTGCGAAGGGAGCGGCGTACGATTGCGTCGAGTGCAGCGAGAGGATGTCACAGCCGCGAATCTCCCGTAGCAGTTCGTGTGCCAGTCGCCCCTCGTGGGTGTCCGCCTCGGGGTCGCCGGGGAAGGCGCGGTTGAGGTCCTCTTCGAGGTAGCGGACGCCGGCTTCGAGAGCCCTCTCGTTTGCGACGATGAGTTTCACCGGTCGCTGGATTTCGAGGTCGGCTTCGAGGAGGTCGTCGACGGCGTTCGGGCCGCACGGCTCGTCGCCGTGTATCCCACCGACGATAGCAACTTCGGGGTCGCCGTCTCCCAGCGTCTCGACGCGCATCTACCTCGGCGTAACGGGGCCGGGAGTATGAACCCCGCGCTTCCGTGCCGTCAGCGACCCATCCCGTAGAATTCGTCGTTGGGACGCATGTCGGCGAACGTCGCCATCCGGTTCGAGAGGTTGAACACCGAGACGACGCTGCCGATGTCCCAGATTTCCTCCTCGGAGAATCCGACTTCGCGGAGCGCTTCGAGGTCCTCGTCGCCGACTTGCCCCGGCTCTTCGGTGAGCTTTACGGCGAAGTCCAACATCTCGCGGTGCTGTTCCGAGAGGTCGGCGGTGCGGTGGTTCGTCGCCAGTTGGTCGGCGAGTTTCGGCGCGTCGGCGAAGATGCGCAGCAGGGCACCGTGGGCGACGACGCAGTAGAGACAGTCGTTGACGCCCGAGACGGTGACGATGAGCATCTCGATTTCCTCCCGTTCCAGCGGCGTGTCCTCGGTCAGCGCGTCGTGATACGCGAAGAACGCCCGGAAGTGACTCGGCTTGTAGGCGAAGCCCTCGAAGACGTTCGGCGTAAAACCGGCTTGTTCGGTCTCTTCTTCGATTCGCTCGCGGATGTCCTCTGGCAACTCATCGTGGTCGGGGACCGGAAACCGGCCCATCGCGTCGTCGCTCATAGTTCTCACTCGACCCCCGTCGGTAAAACTGATTCCCCGATGTCGACTAGTTTACTCGTCGGTGCGGTAGTCGTCTTCGTCGCGCAGTCGTCCCAGCAGCACGACGACGCCGTAGAAGACGACGCCGAGGAAAAACAGGCCGGCGGGAATCAGAAACGGACCGAAAACGTCGACTGCCATACTGGCCCGTGGGGCGGCCGATATACAGGTTCTTCCCTCCCGGCGTCGAACGGGGGGTATGTACAAGACGGGGCACTACGGCGCTGCACTGCTCGTGTACGCGCCCGTCGGGTTCCTGTTGCTGTCGGTCGACCCAGGTGTCGCCATCGCCGGCTGTATCGGCTCGGTCGGACTCTCGCGGCTCCCCGACTACGACCTCCGCGTGCCGTTTCTGGAACATCGCGGCATCACCCACACCCTGCTGTTCCTGAGTGTCGTCACGGCGACTCTCGGCGGTTCGGGATTCATCGTGGGACAGCGGGTCGGCGTCGACCCCGTCTTGGCGACCGGATTTGGGGCAGTCGTCGCCGTCGTCGGCGTCGGCTCTCACCTGCTCGCGGACGCGCTTACGCCTGCCGGCGTTCCGCTTTTGTGGCCGCTGTCAGGCACCGACTACTCGCTCAGCGTCGCGCGGGCGTCGAATCCGATAGCCAACTACGGCCTGCTCGTGTTGGGCGTCGCCGCGACAGCGGCGGTCGGCTACGTCGCGGGAACGCTGTAGCCGGTCCCCGTCGACACTCCGTATCCCCCGATGGAGAGGGTTTTTCCACCGATTTTAGCCGGGAGAATCTTTAATAGGTGCCGTTCGGAGTTGCGGACGCTACCATGGAACACTATAACGGTGCACCCTTGCGGAACATGGGTGACCTCCCCTCGATGGCTGCCGACCGATATGGCGAGAAGACGGCGATTACGTTCATGGGTCAGGAGACCTCCTTCAACGAACTGGAGTCCTCGGCCAACAGCGTCGCGAACGTGCTCGTCGACAACGGCGTCGAACCGGGCGACCGCGTCGGCCTCTACATTCCTAACACCGACCAGTTCCCCGAGTCGTACTTCGGCTCGATCAAAGCGGGCGCGATTCCGGTTCCGCTGAACCTCCGGATGGACCCCAACACCCTCGAGTTCGTCCTCCAGGATGGCGACGTAGACCACATGATAGGGTCGCCACTGCTCGCCGGCGGGATGGACACCGAGGAAGGCCGCATCATCGGGCCGACCGAACTCGCCGACAACGCCGGGGTGTCGAACGTCTACGTCTCCGGCGTGAGCGACGACGGCGTCGTCAACTACTCCCAGGCCGTCGCCGAGGCATCCGACGAGTTCGACACCGTCGACCGGGATTTCGACGACGTAGCGTGTCAGCCCTACACCTCTGGGACGACCGGCAAGCCGAAAGGGGTGCTTCTGACCCACGAGAACCTCCTTTCGACCATCGAATCCTACGCGAAGGGCGGACTCCCGATCGACCCCGACGACAGCATCGTCCTCGTGTTGCCGCTGTTCCACATCTACGCGCTCAACGCCATCCAGGGAACCTACCTCTACAACGGCGCGGAGATGCACATGATTCCGCGGCCGGACCCGAACATGATTCTGCAGACCATCTCGGACAACGACGTCACCAACTTCGCCGGCGTCCCCGCGCTGTACAACATGATGTGGCAGGTGTACCGACAGGACCCCGACGCCTACGACATGGAGTCGCTGACCGACGTTATCTGTGCAGCTGCCCCGTTGGCCGACGACACCCGACGCACCATCGAGGAGGCGTGGGGCGTCCCGATGACCGAAGGCTGGGGGATGACCGAAACTGGGCCGGCCGGCTGTGTCGAACCCTCCCGTGGCGTCCGGAAATCCGCCGGCTGTATCGGTCCGGCGCTCCGGAACATCGAAATCAAGTTGGTCGACCCCGACACCCGCGAGACCCGCATCTCGACGGACGACCTCGAACCGAACCCCAGCGACGACATCGACTTCTCCGACGAGGAGCAGGTCACCGGCGAAATCGCGATTCGGTCGGCGACCGTCTTCGAGGGGTACTACAACCGCCCCGAGAAGACGCAGGCGGTCTTCGACGACGAGGGCTTCTTCTACACCGAGGACATCGCCCGCGTCGACCAGGACGGCTACTTCTGGATGGTCGACCGCGCCGACGACATGATAATCGCCGGCGGGGAGAACATCTACCCGGCGGAAGTCGAGGACGCACTCTACGAACACCCCGACGTGGCGGAGGCTGCCGTCGTCGGCGCCCCCCACGAAATCAAAGGTGAGGCGCCGGTCGCCTTCGTGGTCCTCGAAGAGGGCGCCGACCGCAGCGAGGAGGAACTCCGCGAGTTCAGCCTCGACCACGTGGCGACGTACGCCCACCCGCGACGGATATTCTTCGTCGACGAACTGCCGCGGTCGGCCACCCAGAAGGTCCAGCGGTTCAAACTCGAAGAGGAGGCCAAAGAACGTCTCGGCGGCCCGCTCGGCTCCAGCGAGGAACTGTAACCGCCGAGAAGCGACGCTCGACCGCCGAGCCTCGCCGTTTTTGTTCTTTCGCTGCGAGGACCTCCGTATGGCTGCAGACCTCGAGGAGAAGACGAACCGTTACGAGGAACTGCTGGCGGCGGCGCTGGACGCCGCAGACATCGCCGCCCAGGAGGGGACGCCCCTGTACGAGGCCGGCGAGGAGTTCGAGGAGATGGCCCGGTCGTATCTGGAGGACGGCCGGCACTTCCGGGAGGAAGACGATTTGGTCAACGCGTTGGCGTCGTTCTCCTACGGGCACGGCTGGATGGACGCCGGCGCCCGAATCGGCGTCTTCGACGTGCCAACCGACGGACACCTATTCACCGTATGACATCGAAGTGATACCCCCCTATTTTACGTCATTTGGATGTGTGGATGTCGCTAATGGAGGCGGCCCTCTGGTACGTACTCTCGGGCACGCGTGGCGGTGCCAACCGCGCCCGCATTCTGCGTGCACTCGACGAGCGGCCGCGAAACGCCAACCAGTTGGCCGAGGACCTCGAGTTGGACTACAAGACGGTTCGGCACCACCTCGATGTCCTCGAGGAGAACAACGTCGTCACCGACAGCGGCGACGACTACGGGAAAGTGTATCTCCCGACGGAGTCCGCACGCGTCCACTGGGACACCGTCGAGGAGATAATCGGGAAAGTGATCTGAGTATGGGCGGAATTTGGGTAAGAGTATATGTACGTCGATAAGTTAGGTGGTTCATAGTGCTCGTCAGTATCGTCCAGGTGTTTGCCGTCCTGAACATCCTCCTGTTGGGTGCCCTACTGTACGTCTGGGGTGGCAACTGGTGGGAACTCCGGTCGAAACACACTCTCGGACTCGTCCTCTTCGGCGTGTTCCTCCTCGGTGAGAACGCCCTCGCCGCGTACCTGTTCATCTTCCACGCCGGCCTCTCGGCGTGGATTCACGACCCCAACATGGTTCCGTACCCCGCCCAACTCGCGCTCGCAACCCTCCGCGTCTTCGAGTTTGGCGGCCTCGCGTTCCTTACGTGGGTTACGTGGGACTGACCCGCTTCAGGTCCCCGTCATCCACCTAACTTTTCGCGCTGTTCGGCCAATACGTTTTTATTCTCCAGCTTGCGACGAGAGTTCCCACATTCACACCGAGAACCGGCAAAGAGGGCGGTAATCCGGACTGCTGTGGGTCGAATTTGGGTGTCAGTTCGGCAAATGCCTTTTTATACTTCTCGGAACAGTGTGCCATGCATCGACGCATAGGTGCAGTCGTCATGACTCTGCTCATGGTCGCGAGCGTCGCGACCGCGGGAGCGGGCGTCGTGTCGGCAAACCACGTAGCTTCAGCATCGATTTCAGACCAGACCAGCGGCGGCCACACGGTCGTCGTCGACGACGTGTACCTGCCCGAAGGCGGGTTCGTCGCGATTCACGACTCCAGCCTCAACGACGGCGGCGAGGCGGTGCTCACGAGTGTCCGTGGCACGTCCGGCTATCTCGAAGCCGGCAATCACAGCAACGTCACCGTGACGCTGGACGAGCCGCTCGAAGAGGACGACACGCTCATCGCGATGCCGCATCTCGACACCGACGGCGACCGAACCTACGAGTTCGTCTCCAGCGGTGGCGAGGAAGACGGCCCCTCGACGAACGAGGACGGCGACATCGTCATCGACAGCGCGAACGTGACCGCCAGCGCGACGGTGGCCATGTCCGACCAGTCGACCGGCGGCTCGTCGGTCTCCGTCGACCGCGTCGAACTCTCCGAGAGCGGCTTCGTGGCGATTCACGACAGTTCGCTTCTGGACGGCAACACCTTCGACAGCGTCCGCGGCGTCAGCGACGTCCTCTCTGCGGGCGTCCACGAGGACGTCCGGGTCGAACTCGACGACGAGCTCGACAACGAGGACACCATCATCCCGATGCCGCACAAGGACACCAACGACAACGGCGAGTACGACTTCGTCACCAGCGAGGGCGACGAGGACGGGCCGTTCGAGGACCCCAACTCCGACTTCGACATCGCGGTCGACACGGCGGCAGTGACGCCCACCGACGAGGCTAGCGTCTCGATGAACGACACGAACACGGGCGGGAACTTCGTCGTGGTCGACGAGGCGTTCCTGCCGAACGGCGGGTTCGTGACGGTTCACGACTCGACGGTACTCGACGGCGATGTCTTCGACAGCGTCCGCGGCACGAGCGAGTACCTCGCGCCCGGTACGCACGAGGACATCCACGTGACCCTCGACGAGCCGCTCGAAGAGGACGACACGCTCGTCCCGATGGCTCACCAGGACACCAACAACAACGAGGCCTACGACTTCCCGGACAGTGAGGGCCAACAGGACGGTCCCTACACGACCGACTCCGGTGACGCCGTCGTCGACACCGCCAACGCGACGGTGTCGGCGCTGGTCTCCGGCTCCCAGCAGGAATCCAACGGCAACACCGTGGCGGTTCACCACGTCGACCTCTCGGAGGGCGGCTTCGTGACGATTCACGACAGTTCGCTGCTCGGCGGGGCGACGTTCGACAGCGTCCGCGGCACCAGCGAGTACCTCGAAGCCGGCTTCCACTCCGACGTGGAGGTCACGTTGGACGAACCGATGAAGACCTCCCAGACGGCCATTCCGATGGCCCACCGGGACACCAATGGCAACGAGGAGTACGACTTCGTGACCAGTGAAGGCGCCGACGACGGCCCCTACACTGCCAACGGCAACGCAGTCGTGGACACGTACCGAGCGAGCGTGCAGGCACAGGTGACGTTCACCGGTCAGGAGGACGTTTCCGACACCGTCACCATCGACAGCGTCACGCTGCACAACGGCGGCTTCGTCACGCTGCACGACTCGACGGTGCTCGACGGCGCGGTCTTCGACAGCGTCCGTGGCACCAGTGAGTACCTCGGCCCCGGCACACACGAGAACGTCAGCGTCTCTATCGACGAGGTGCCCGGCGGCGAGGACACCTTCGTCGCGATGCCGCATCTCGATACGAACGGCAACGAGGCCTACGACTTCGTCACCAGCGAAGCCGCAGACGACGCACCGTACACGGTCGCTGGTAACGCCAACGTGGCCCCCGCGACGGTGAGTGCAGTCCCGGAGGCGAGCGTCTCCATCTCCGACCAGACGACCGACGGCGAGTCCGTCACCGTCGACAGCGCCTCCCTCTCGCAGGGTGGGTTCGTGACGATTCACGACGGGACGCTCCTTGACGGTGCGACCTTCGACAGCGTTCGCGGCACCAGCGAGTACCTCGAATCCGGCGACCACTCCGATATCGAAGTCAGCCTGGATACGCCGTACGAGGGGGACGGCACCGCCGTCGCGATGCCGCATCTCGATACGAACGGCAATCAGGAGTACGACTTCGTCGACACCGAAGGCGGCGAGGACGACCCCTACACCACGGAGGGTGGCGACATCGTCCTCGACGACGCCTCGCTGACGGTCGAAGGCGGCATGGGCGAGACGACCGAGACGGACGGTATGGACGACATGACCGAAACCGACGGTGGTTCCAGTGGTGACGGCGCCGGCTTCGGTGCGGTCGTCGCGCTGCTCGCCATCCTCGGCTCGGTGCTGGCCGCTCGCCGACTGAACTGACGACGGACGCGACGCCGCGTCCGACTCGGAAACGGCGGGCCGGCCGCCGTGGCGGTTTTTATGTGGTGTCCAGCGCTCGTAGCAACATTTATCACTAACAATCGTTGGGCAAAGGATGCCACACGACATACGGTAACACACAATACTGTCTCTACTGCCCGATATCGGTGTATTCGAGCCACACGCCTGCGAAAGGTTTAAGTACCTTTCGGACTAACATACTGTTAGCAACAGTCCGATACCGGATTTCTTCGGGTTTTCCACCTCCGGAGACGGGCGTAACCCATACAATGAGCGATACAAGCATCCGAACCTACACCGACGAGCGAAGTACCGAGACGACGACCGAGCGAGCCGACGAGCACGAACACGAAGACACGACGGTGTGTCCGGAGTGTGGCGCCCGCCTCGAATCGGACACCGAACACGGCGAGACGGTCTGCAGCGAGTGCGGACTGGTCGTCGAGGAGGACGAAATCGACCGCGGGCCGGAGTGGCGGGCCTTCGATTCAGCCGAAAAGGACAGCAAATCCCGCGTCGGCGCCCCGACGACGAAGATGATGCACGACAAGGGGCTGTCGACGAACATCGGCTGGCAGGACAAAGACGCCTACGGCAACTCCCTGTCGAGTCGCCAGCGCCAGAAGATGCAGCGGCTCCGCACCTGGAACGAGCGGTTCCGCACCCGTGACTCCAAGGAGCGCAACCTCAAGCAGGCACTCGGCGAAATCGACCGTATGGCGAGTGCGCTCGGCCTCCCCGAGAACGTCCGCGAGACAGCCTCGGTCATCTACCGCCGAGCGCTGCAGGACAACCTCCTGCCCGGCCGCTCCATCGAGGGCGTCGCCACGGCATCGCTGTACGCCGCCGCCCGACAGGCCGGCGTCCCCCGCAGCCTCGACGAGGTCGAACGCGTCTCCCGCGTCGACAAGATGGAACTCACGCGGACCTACCGCTACATCATTCGCGAGCTGAACCTCGAGGTCAAGCCGGCCGACCCCGAGAGCTACATCCCCCGGTTCGTTAGCGACCTCGACCTCTCGGATGAAGTCGAGCGTCGGGCCCGAGACCTCATCGACGCCGCCCGCGAGGACGGCATCCTTTCGGGGAAGTCGCCGGTCGGCCTCGCCGCCGCCGCGGTGTACGCCGCCGCGCTGCTCTGCAACGAGAAGGTCACTCAGAGCGACGTCAGCGAGGTGGCCGACATTTCGGAGGTCACCATCCGTAACCGATACAAAGAGTTGCTGGAGGCCGGCGACGTCGTAACGGCCTAATCGGGTTCGGATTCATCGCTCGATTCGCAGCGTGAAACGTTTTCAATCGCTTTTACTGATGCCACACAGCGTAGCGTATGCGACGACGGGAGTTCATCGTCGGTTCGGGTACTGCAGCGACGGCGGCCCTCGCCGGCTGTCTCGGCGACGATGTCGACCACAGGGCGGCGTTTCGTGACGACGTCGAATCCAGCGGTGTCACACTCGACGCGTTGGCGTTGGATTCGGGCGTCGTCTCGGTGGAGTACGACAGCGACAGCGTCGGCGACGACCTCGGTGCCGTCGCCGTCGCCTTCGCCGACCGGGTCGGCGAGGGATGGACCGTCGAGAAACTCGACAGCATCGCCTATGCCGACCGGACGCTGACGTGGTACGCCGAGGGAGCCTGGGCAAGCGCCTACGTCTCCGGCGACATCGACGCAAGCGAGTACGGCCGCCGAATCAACGAGACGCTTGCCCCCGCTGTCGTCGTCGGCGACGACTGAATCGTGACAAAGGTTTTCATACCTGCCCGCCGTTGCCGGAGGTATGGAAACGTACGTCCGACTGCTGTGTCCCGAGTGCGGTAAGAACTGGCAGGATTCCCCGAGTGAGTTGCCCGACCCCGGCCGGACGTTCCACTGCCCGAACTGTCACGCGAGCAGACGGCTCTCGGAGTTCGCTCGAACCGAACACGACCTCCAGAACCTCAAGCAGTTCTGAAACGCGAACCCCGCGTTAGAAAGCGCCTGCCGTCACGTCGATGTCGGCCTGGAGCCCCTCACGGACCGCGGCGTGGACGTGACAGATCTCCTCGCCCAACTCGATGACGTTCTCGACTTGCTCGTCGTCGAGGTCCGCTTCGATGTGGAGGTGGAAGGCGATGGATTCGAGGTCGTCGTCGTCGTCGAGGGCGGCTTCGGCCTCGGCTTCAATTTTACCGAGGTCGATGTCGAGTTCGCGCTGGGCGCCCGCTCGGCAGGCGAAACTGAAACAGGAGGCGTAGTCGGCGACGAGTACCTCGTTCGGTGTGGGGCCGTCCGACCCCGTGGCGTCGATGCTCAACTCGAAATCGCCGGCCCGGCTCAGTGCGTGAAACTTCTCTTCGTTGACCGTAGTGGTCTCGATGTCAGCCATTGCGAACGAACAATCGGCCGGCGAGTATAAAAAGGCGGTGTAGCCCTCGGACGCCTACAGGGTGTAGGACTCGTCGCCGTCGAGGATGACGGCTTCGGCGCCGGCGCCCGTAGCCTTCAGTTCGCGCTCGAAATCCTCCGTGTCGATTTCTATCGGCGGGAACGTGTCGTAGTGCATCGGGCAGGCGTAGTCGACGCTCAGCCAGTCGGCTGCGATGGCGGCTTGGGCCGGCCCCATCGTGAAGTGGTCGCCGGCGGGAAGCGCCGCGAAGTCGGGTTCGAGGAACGGGGCGATGACCTCGCGCATCTCGACCATGAGACTGGTGTCGCCGGCGTGATAGAACGTGGTGGTGTCGGGGTCGGACTCCTGTGTCGGCTTCTTGTCGCTGATGACGAAACCGGCCGGCATCCCCGCCGAGGCACCGTAGTCGGTTTCGATGCCGTTGGTGTGGTCGGCCCGAACCATCGTCACCCACGCGTCGCCGCACTCGACGGTTCCTCCGAGGTTCATTCCCATCCCCCCGACGGCGCTGTCGTAGCCGAAGTTGTCCTCGGCATAACTGACGAGTTCGGGCACGGCGACCAGCGTCGCCCCCGAGAAGCGGTCGGCGTCGCCGATGTGGTCGGCGTGGCCGTGGGTCAACAGGACGTAATCGGGGTCTACCTCCTCCGGGTCGGTGTCAGTCATCGGGTTTTCGAAGAACGGGTCGATGAGCAGGTCGGTGTCGTCGACCGTGACGTGCCACGTCGAGTGGCCGTAGTAGGTGAGTTCCATTGCGCCTTGGACTACTCCCGTCAGCGTATTAAGCGTGGGTGCCGCTCAGATACCGCAAGCGCGAGGGGGAAATACGACGACCGGAAACGTCAGGCCGTTCGGCGCACACGCCTCGCGTATGGACGTTCGCCGGGTCGAAACCGACAGTGAACTGGACGACGCCCTCGCAGTCCGACGCGAGGTGTTCATCGACGAACAGGGCGTCCCCGAACACAGGGAACTCGACGGCAAAGACGACGAGGCGATACACTTCCTCGCGACCGACGAGGGAACGGCAGTCGGGGCGGCGCGGATGCGGGCCTACGACGAGACGACGGCGAAGGCCGAGCGGGTCGCCGTCGTCGAATCGCACCGCGGAACCGGCCTCGGCCGAGCACTGATGGAGGCGCTCGAAACGGAGGCCGCCGACCGCGGCTACGACGAGGTCGTTCTCCACGCACAGGTCCCGGTCGTCGCTTTCTACGAACGCCTCGACTACGAGGTGACGAGCGAAGAGTTCGAAGACGCCGGTATCCCCCACCGCGAGATGCGGAAGCGACTCTGACCGACGAACGGTTCCGTTTCAATCGTTCTCACTTCCAGGGAGTGCCGACGACTTCGGCCTGAATCTCGTGGCCGACGCGCAGTCGGCAGTCGGATTCGGGTGTGGCGATACACGGCAGGACGTACCCGGCTTCGAGCGAGCGGGGTTTCAGCGCCCGAGGGGGCTTCCGATGGCTCATCTCGCCTTCGAGTAGTTCCGCGGTGCAGGTGCCACAAGCACCGTAGAGACAGCCGTACGGAAGGGCCACGCCGGCCCGCTCGGCGGCGTCGACGACGGCTTCACCGCTGCCGACCCGAACCGTCTCGGTCCGTCCATCCGGCCAGACGAGTTCGACGACATCGGTGGCCGTCTCCGGGGCGAGCATTCACTGCCAGACGTCGCTGGTGCAGTCGCCGCCGGGCCAGCGAATCTCGTGGGCGCGTGCGGGTCCACCCGGTGCGTCGCCGAAGTCGACGAGGAACTCCTCGTCCAACTCCATCCGCCCTTCCTCGGGGTACACGTCTGCTTTCAGCATCAGCGACCCCTCCTCGGCGATGTCAGGGAAGAACTGGTTGTCCCACGAGGAGAACAGCGACGTCGTCCAGTAGAGTCGCCGGCCGTCTCGCGAGAGCTGGAGCATCTGTGGTGCGCCGCGTATCTCCTCGCCTCCGACCTCCTGTCGGTCGCCGAAGAGGCCGCCGGCCCACACCTGGTCGACCAGTCGCGGATTACCCGCATCACTCACGTCGTACATCCGCACGTCCCCGTGGAGCCAGTTCGAAAAGAACAGGTACTGGTCGTCCAGCGACAACAGGAGGTCCGTGATGAGCGGCGGGACCGGCATGTCCCAGTCCTCGTGTTCCCGGGCATCCTCGTCGATGACGACGTCCCAGTCCCACCGTCCGTCGTCGGTCTCGTAGAAGCGGATGACGTTCGAGGACAGCGCCGCTCCGACGTATCCCTGCGTTTCCTCGGGGTTGTGGCTCATCCGAACTTCGAGCGGAATCCGACCCTGCTCGCCGAAGGTGAGCGTCTGTTGGTGCTCGCGGTCGTTCCACGACCAGATGTGGATACTGTCGCCGTACTTGCCGTTCTCGACGTCGTCGAGGTCGAACCCCGGATAGTACGTGTTCGGTGCGGCCCACTCACTTGAGATGAGGACGTCGTGCCGTGGCTGGTACCAGTAGTCGTAGTTCATCTCCATCTCGCCGCGGCCGGCCTCCCAGTGGCCGTCGATGCTGAAATCCTCCTGGTCCAACTGGAGGAAGCCACCGGGGAGTTTACCGTCGGAATCGCCCAGCATACTGATGACGATTTTCCCACCGGGGACACAGTGGACGGTGTGCGGTGCCGAGAGGTTGTACTCGAACACCTCTTCGGGTTCGATGACCTTCACCATCTCGGGGTCTCGTGGGTCTTCGGCGTCGATGATGTGGATGCGTGAGGACCGTTGGCCGGGGACGACCAGATACTGTCGGGACAGCCCCTCGGCGTGACAGGACGACGAGCAGGCGTTCCAGCCGAAGTGATGCAGTTCGTCGCCCTTGTTGGGCATCTCTATCACGTCGATGAGTTCACTGTACGTCTCCGAATCGGGGTCGAGGTCGACGATGCCGACGAAATCCGGCCCGTCGTTCTCCATGCCGACTCGTGGCGCCATCACGTAGGCCGTCTTCTCCCGACTGCTCTCGGTTCGCATCGCGGCCGGCGTCGGATACCCCGGCCCCTCGACTTCGTGGTGTTCGTGGCCATGCTCCTCGGAACCATGAGTAGAGTTATCAGTACTCATACCGTCCATGATTCGGGACCAACCTAATTAATAATGTGGGTCTATCCGCGAGCGCCTTGACGCCGCCGTGGATAGAGCGACACCGCGCGGCTACTCACGGCAGCCGTCGCTGCCGGCTCAAAAAGCGTGGGGGCAGGCTACTGGAACCGCGAACGCTTAAGCCACGGCCGGCCGTCGGACGCCGATATGAGATACGTCCGATTCCGCGACCCCGAAGGGACGGTGCGCCGCGGCGAGTGGACCGACGAGGCCGGCGCCGAAATCGACGCCTATCCGGTAGACGAGGGGCGAATCGACCTCGGCGAGGAAACGGTCGCCGCCGACGATGTCGAGATACTGCCGCCGTGTGACCCCTCGAAAATCGTCTGTGTCGGCCTCAACTACGCCGACCACGCCGCCGAACAGGGCAAGGAGGTCCCCGACCGCCCGCTTCTGTTCCTCAAACCGCCGAACGCGGTCGCCAGCCACGGCCAGACCGTCGAGTTGCTGCCCGACAAGCAGCGACTCGACTACGAGGCCGAGTTGGGCGTCGTCGTCGGCGAGCGCTGTCGGAACGTCGACGCCGACGACGCCGAGTCGGTCATCGCGGGGTACACCTGCGTGAACGACCTCTCGAACCGCGACGACCAGTCCGTCGAGACCAACTGGGTCCGAGGGAAGGCCTTCGACGACGCTGCACCAATCGGCCCAGTTGTGGCCTCACCCGACGAGGTGCCCGACGACGCCGCCGTCCAGTGTCGGGTCAACGGCGAACTCCGACAGGACTCCTCCCGGGAGCAGTTCATCTTCTCGGTGCCGGAGCTCATCGAGGAGATTACGGCGTACCTGACGCTGGAGCCCGGCGACGTGATTTCGACGGGAACGCCCGAGGGCGTCGGCCCGTTGGACGACGGTGACACTGTCGAGGTGACCGTCGAGGGCGTCGGGACGCTCGAAAACGAGATTCGGATTCCCTAGAAGGGCAGGCCGTATCGACCGGCAACACCCAGAAGCCCGGCGACGACGAGCAGTAACGCGGCGAAGACGGCGGCGGCGAGATAGAACGGCCGGGCGTCGCGGGCCGGTTCCCGGATTTTCCCCGACTCGATGCCACGCTGTGCGCGGGCGCTACCGATTTCGACGACCGCCGCGAGCGCGAGCCACAGCGCCAGCATCGTGAGGACGAGGTGACCGCTTCCGCTTCCAGTCAGCGATTCGACGGAGTACAGCGTCCCCGCGAGGTGGCCGCCAGTGAGGAACGTCACGAGAACGCTGAGTCGCGTCACCCACTGGAGTTTCGAGACGATACTGCCGAAATTTTCGGGAGCGATGTCGCCGTCCATCGCAAGCGGAAGGACGGCGGCGACGACGAACAGGACCGCCCCGGCCCACAGCGACGCGAAGGCCGTGTGCAGGGT
Organism: Natronomonas gomsonensis; assembly: GCF_013391635.1. Classification (GTDB taxonomy): domain Archaea; phylum Halobacteriota; class Halobacteria; order Halobacteriales; family Haloarculaceae; genus Natronomonas; species Natronomonas gomsonensis_A. Next base: position 477,947 of record NZ_JACAWU010000002.1, read on the forward strand.
GTACATAATCGTATCCAAGACCATACGCCAACGCCGAACGCCGACCACAAATAAACACCCGAACCGGCAGAGCCGTTTTGTGTCGGGCCGTCGTCGCCTCGGTATGGACCTCAACGAGGCGTTCGACCCGGAGGGTGCGGTTGCCGTCGTCGGTGCCGGCGGCAAGAAGTCGACGCTGTATGCGCTTTCGGCCGCTCTCGACCGGGCCGTCGTAACCGCGACGGTTCGCATCCCGCCGTTCGAGGGCCACGTGGGTCGTCTCGTCGTCACCGACGACCCGGCCGGCGCCGTCGAGGCCGCCGGTCCTGACGACTGGCCACTCGGCGTCGTCCCGGGACGCGACGGCGACCGAGAGCGGTACCTCGGCTACGAGACGGCGACGGTCGAGAAACTGACCGACGCGACGGACGCGCCGATACTCATCAAGGCAGACGGGGCACGACGCCGGTGGTTCAAGGCGCCGGCCGACGACGAACCTCAGATACCGGAAACCGCCGACGTGGTCGTTCCCGTCGCGAGTGTTCGCGCGGTCGGCGAACCGCTGACCGACAAGCGCGTTCACCGCCCCGAACGCGTCGCCGAACTGACCGGGCTCGATATCGGCGAAGAGATACGTCCGGACGACATCGTGACCGTCCTGACGCACGACGACGGCGGCCTGAAGGGCGTTCCCGATGGGGCCCGCGTCGTTCCGCTTTTGAACATGGTCGACGACGAATCGTTGGAAACGACCGCCCGAGAAGTCGCGACGGACGTACTCGAACACCCACGAATCGACCGGGTCGTTCTCGGGCGGATGGACCTCCGGAACGTCGTCGACGTACTGACTGGGTGAGTCAGTCGCCGTCCCGAAGTTCGAAGGTAGCCTTGACGGAGGCTTCGATTTCGACGGGCCCGGGGTTGAACCCCGATTCGGCCGACCCGAGTGCATCGTCAACGATACTGTCCATCCCACTGGGCATGTTGTCTGTCGTCACCTCCAAAACCTCGCCGACGGTGAGGCCTTCGGCGGCCGCGATGGCTTCCGCCTTGCGGCGTGCGACCTCCATCGCATCGTCGAGCGCTTTCTCGCCGAGACGTAGTCGCTCCTCGTCGCCGACGTCGAAACTAATCCGCTCGATGCCGGACCTATCGCCAGCATCGAGCACTGCGCTCACGATATCGTCGGCCTGTTCGGGAACACAGTCGACGACCATCGAAAACTCCGCTCGGTACTCGGGGTCGTCGCTGTGTATCTCGAACCCGTTGTCCCTGTCCTCGATTTGAGCGTCGGTCCGACGGATGCAGTCTTCCGGCACGTCGGCTGCAGAGAGCGCGGCCCGAAGCGACGCTTCGGTGTCTCGGGCCCGTTCGTGTGCGATTTCGGCGATGTCGTCCCGTCCCGCCACCCACAGCCGGACTTCCGCGATGTCCGGTTGTGCTGCTGTACGCCCCGCCCCGCTCGTGGTGACCGTCCGTTCGGTCATACGTGTTCGTGACGGCGGGACGACATAGTTCCTCGTCCTGGATCACAGGAACTCGACGGTTCCGTTGCCGTTCGTGATGTGAACCTCGAAGTCCATCGTGTCGGTCGATTGTTCGACCAGCGTCCAGTACCGCTCGGCGATGGCGTCGGGGTCCAGATACGAGTCTGCGTCGTCCTCGACACCGTCCGGCGGTCGGATGACACCGTCGAGAACGACGTGGGCGACGTGAACACCCTCGGAACCGAGTTCCTGTGCCATCGACTGCGCGAGGCCACGGCAGGCGAACTTCGCGGCGCTGAAGCCGACCGACCCCGCGCGCCCACGGACCGAGGTCGTCGCGCCCGTGAAGATGACCGTTCCGCCGTCGCCGTCCAGCATATCCGAGACGGCTTCCTGCGAGCAGCGGAACGCCGCCTCCGGGCCGACGGCCATCGCCCGTCGGAAATCATCCGTCGATTGCTCCAAGAGGCCGTCCCAGGACGCGGCCGAGGCGTGATTGACGAGCACGTCGACGTCGCCGAATGCCTCCCGCGTCTCCGCGAAGGCGACCTCGATGTCGGACGGTTCGGCGAGGTCCGTCGGCACGGTGAGTGCCTCGCCGGGCGTCTCCTCGTCGAGGCGGGCCGCGAGTCCGTCGAGGTACGCCTCCGAGCGCGCCAGCAACGCGACCGAACAACCTTCCTCCGCGAATCGTTCGGCGAGCGACGCACCCAGTCCGGGGCCGACGCCGGCGATAACTGCAGTTCGTGGCATACCCGACAGACAGTTTCCGATGACAAGAGGGTGGCCCTACTCGCGGAGTCGCTCGGCGGCCCACTGCAAATCGTCGGGCGTGTCGACGCTCTCGAAACTATCGAGACTGCCGTGGGCGGTGAGATCGCTGCGCTCGACGACGACGTAGTCCAAGGAGAACAGCGGTTCGATGATGCGGGTGTCCTCCTCTTCGAGGGCGGCTTCACAGGCGTCTGCCATCGGTTCGGGTCGGTAGACGGCGTGCAGCGGCTCGAACCAGTCGCCGGGGCGAGGGACGGCGGTGTCGTGCCCCGCCGCGCGCTCGAAGAGATACTCGAAGAGGCCGGAATCGAGCAGCGGCATGTCGGCGGCGGCTACGGCCGCGTAGGGCGTTTCGACCGCTTTCAGCCCGGTCGCGATGCCGCCGACCGGTCCCCTGTCGGGTTCCTCGTCGATGGCGAACGTCGGGTCCAGTCCCGACAGTGCCTCGGCGATTGCCGCCCGCTGGTCGGCCCGGCAGTTGACGACGAGGCGGTCGGCCGCTTCCAGCAGTCCCTCGGCGGCGTGCCGAATCAACGGCTTTCCGGCGAGGTCGGCGACCGTCTTGTCGCGGGCCCCGAAGCGGACTGACCGACCGCCAGCGACGACGACGCCGGTACGCTCGTCAGTCATCGGTGGGTGCCGTCGCGCTCTCGCCGTCACTTTCGAGCGGTGTCACGCGGACGCTCGCGACCTTGTACTCGGGGATGCCGCTCGTGGGGTCGTAGCGCTCGCCGGTGAGGACGTTCGCCGCGCCGTCGGCGAAGTGCATCGGGACGAAGACGACGCCGTCGCCGGGGCGGTCGGTCACCCACGCCCGGACCTCGATTGCGCCGCGTTCGGACTCGACGCGAACCGTCTCGCCGTCGGTGACGCCGAGTCGCGTCGCCGTCTGGGGGTTGATTTCGACGAAACTCTCGCCGACGTGGTCGGTCAGCGCGTCGACACGGCGGGTGAGCGTCCCCGTATGGAAGTGATACAGGACGCGCCCGGTGGTCAGCGTCAGGGGGAACTCCTCGCTGGGGAGTTCGCCGGGTTCACCCATATCCGCGGGGACGAACCGGGCCATCCCGTCGTCGAAGTTGAAGCCGTCGGCGTAGAGGAATTTCGTTCCGGGGTCGGCTCCGTCTCTGCAGGGCCACTGGAGGCCACCCTCGCGTTCGATGCGGTCGTGACTGATGCCGCCGTAAATGGGTGCGACGCGGGCGATCTCGTCCATGATTTCGGCTGAGTCGTCGTAGTTCCAGTTCGCGCCCATTCGGTTGGCCAGCGACTGGACGATACGCCAGTCGGGGCGAGCCTCACCGGGCGGGTCGACGGCGGGATTGACTATCTGGACGCGCCGTTCGGTGTTGGTGAACGTCCCCGACTTCTCGGCGAAGGACGCGGCCGGCAACACTACGTCGGCGTGGTCTGTCGTCTCCGTCTCGAAGATGTCGACCACGGCGAGAAACTCCAGTTTCTCGAGGGCGCTCTCGGCGTGGCGGATGTCCGGTTCCGACAGCGCCGGGTTCTCGCCCATCACGAACAGGCCGCGCACGTCGCCAGCGTGGATAGCTTCGAACACCTCGGTGACCTTCAGGCCGATTTCCTCGGGTGGGCGGACGTCCCACTCGGCCTCGTAGCGGTCGACCGTCTCGGGGTCGGTCACGTCGCCGTAGCCAGGGAGTTTGTTCGGCAGCGTCCCCATGTCGCCACCACCGCCTTGGACGTTGTTGTGGCCGCGGAACGGCGAGAGGCCGGCGTTCGGCTTGCCGACGTTGCCCGTCAACAGCGCGAGGTTCGCCATCGCGAGCACGTTGTTCGTCCCGTGGCTGTGCTGAGTGAGTCCCATCGCCCACCCGAAGACGACCGAGTCGGCCTCGGCGATGGTTTCGGCGGCCTGTTTCAACTCCTCGGGAGCGATGCCCGCCAGGCGCTCGACTTCCTCGGGCGTGAAGGGGTCGACCTTCTCTCGAAGCGCCTCGAAGTCCTGGACGTTCTCCGCGACGAAGTCGGCGTCGTAGCGGTCCTCCTCGATGATGTAGCGGGCCATCCCGTTGAGCCACGCCACGTCGTAGCCGGGGTTCGAGCGGAGGTACTGGTCGGCGTGTTCGGCGATGTCGACTTTCCGGGGGTCGACCACGACGAGGTCGGCGCCGTCGCGGACGTTCCGCTTGATTTTCGTCGCCAGCACTGGGTGGGATTCGGTGGTGTTCGTCCCCGACAGCAGGTAGGCGTCGGCGTTGGCTACGTCCTCGATGCTGTTGGACATCGCGCCGTAGCCGACCGTCTGGAGCAGCGCCGCGACAGTCGAGGAGTGACACAGTCGCGCGCAGTTGTCGACGTTCGGCGTCTCCAGTACCGTCCGGGCGAACTTCTGGAGGAGGTAGTCGTCCTCGTTGGTGCACTTCGAGGAGGCGAAGGCCGCGACCGAATCGACGCCCCCTGTCTCGCGGATGCCGCCCAGTTCAGATGCCACGCGGTCGAGGGCCTCCTCCCACGAGGCTTCTCGCAGTTCGCCGTCCTCGCGAACCAGCGGCGTCGTCAGGCGGTCCTCGCGTTCGACGAAGCCGTAGCCGAACTTCCCCTTGACACAGGTCGAGAAGTCGTTTGCGGGGGCGGCTTCGAGGTCCGTCGCCCGGACCCCGAGTATCGAGTCGTCCTTCGAATACACGTCGAACCGGCAGCCGACGGCACAGTAGCCACAGGTCGTCTCCGTTTCGTCGACGCGTTTCAGTCGAGCGTCGCCGACGCGCTTTGCGATACCGAAGAGAAGCCCCTCCGAGAGGACTGTCGCCGCCATATCCTCGGCGAGGTGTTCGCCGAACTTCATCGCGCGAGCGCCGAGTCCCCTCGCGCCGTCGGTCGCCTGCCGCTTTGCTCGCTGCATGAAGCCGTCGACGCCCGGTTCGGCTTCCGTCCCGCTGCTATCACCGTCGTCACGCTCCAGCACCTCGCCGACGGAGTTCCGCTGGGAGAATCCCGGCAAGGGGAGGGTCGTCGCGTCGACCAATCCCTCCTCGACGAGGCTGCCGGTCGGACACACAGTCGCGCAGTGGCCACAGGAGACACACGTCGAGTCGGCCATCGTCTCCGCGCCGGTCTGGAAGCCGATTCGGGTGTCCTCGCCGGTGCCCTCGACACGGAGGACGCCCTCCACTTGCACATCGTTGCAAGCCTCGACACAGCGGTTACAGAGGATGCACTTGTTGCGGTCGATGTTGATTGGCGAGGAGGCGTCCAGCGGTTCGTACTCGTCACGTTCGTCGAAGACGCCGTAGCGGGGATGGGAGACCCCCGCCTCGATGGAGGCGTCCTGCAGTTCACAGCGGCCGTTCTTCCCGCAGGTCGTACATCTGAGGTTGTGATTCGAGAGCACCAAATCGAGGTTGACGCTGCGGGCCTCCTCGGCGTCCGGAGCCGTGGTCTCGACCGAGAGTCCGTCTTCGGCGGGTGTCGAGCAGGCGGCGACGAGGTCGCCGTCGGACTCGACGACGCAGGTCCGACACGTCGACCGCGGGCCGATTTCCTCGCCGGCGTCGGTCTCCCGGTCGTAGTGACACAGCGCCGGGACCTCTCTTCCAGCGGCTTCGACGGCGTCCAGAAGCGTCGATTCGGGCGGGACGACCACCGTCTCGCCGTCGACGGTGAGCGTCGCGGCGGCATCGGTCTCCGAGTCCTGCCTCGGCGGGTCGTTGGCAGTTCCGGTCCGGAAGTCCTCGGTCAGCGGCGTCGACGGCCGAGGGTCCTCGATGTCCGGTATCCCTGGCGTCGGTCCGGGTTCGTCGGCGCTCATTGCATCCCCCCGCAGGCGCCGGCCGGACACCTGCCGTCGGCGTGAGCGCGGAACTCACCCTCGAAGTCCTCCAGTGCTGTCCGGACGGGTCGAGCGGCGGTTTCGCCGAACGTACAGAGGCTCGTCGTCGCCATCACGCGACTCAACTCCCGAATCTCGCCGGCGTCGAACTCGCCGTCGTACACCGCCCGAAGCGCCTCGTGGAGTTGTTTCGACCCCTCGCGACAGGGGACACACCGGCCGCAGTTCTCCTCGCGGGCGAAAGCGGCGCGTTCCCCGACGCTGGCGACGATACAGCGGTCGGGGCCGAGCACTTCGACGACGCCCTCGGTGCCAAGCCCGGCCGCGCTCAGCGCGGGCGCGGCCACGGGAACGTCCAGCGAACGGGTTAGGCCGCCGAAACGACCGCCGACGGCGAACCGGGCGTTCGCCGGCGAATCGACCGCCGAAAGCGCTCTCGACAATGGCACGTCGGTCGGCAACTCGATGGTCGTCGGGGCGGCCACGTCGCCCCCGACGGAGACGAGACGCGTTCCGGGGTCGGCGGTGTCGGCGTCGAAGGCTTCGGGATTTCGCCAGAACTCGGCGGCCTGCAACAGCGTTCGCGGGGTGTGGACGGCGGTCGGCCGGCCGTACAGCCCCCACTCCTCGGGGCCGGGCGGGCGTCGTCGCGCCTCGATGCGGTCGTTGCCCTCCAGTCGCTCCAGCGCCATCGTCGGTTCGCCGAGTCGGAAGTCGTCTTCGGCGGCGACGACGTGCCATTCGCCGGCGGCTTCGAGGCGCTCGACGACGAGGGGGTCCTCGGCAGGAGCCAACACGATAACGTCCTCGGCGCCGACGACGGCGGCGACGGCGTCCGCGGCGTCGTACAGTCGTCCAGCGGCCGACGCACACAACAGTCGGTCCGCGTGAGCCTCCGGGTCGGCATCGGCTGCGTTTACAACGAGGACCGGGTCGCCGTCGGTCTCGCGTATCCGTCCCCACGATTCGGCGAGCGGTTCGTCCGCGGCCGCGTCGGCGCGTCCACGGCCCAGCAGGCCGATTTCCTCGACCGTCTCGAATGCCCTCTCGGGGTCGGCACGAACCTCGGGAGCGACCGGGTCGGGGGACGCTGTGGGAGCGTGCCAGCCACAACCTTCGAGGACGCGACGCGTGCCGACCGACAGCGGTCCCTCGGTCGGACGCGGTGGACCGTCGCCGTCGGTTACTGCTTCGGCCTCCGCTGTCGGAAGTGACCCCTCCTCGCAGGCGTCGACCAGTCGTTCGAGCGTCGAGTCTGTGACGGCGGCGTACAGCGCCGTCCGACCGTCGACTGTCACGTAGGCGTAAGGGCCGCTCGGCGCCCCCGTCGATCCGGTTTCGACGACCGCCGTTCGTTCGGCGCGGTCGCGGACGGCATCGAGTGAGTCCCGGTCGGCCGCCCCGGCGACGCTCACCCGCAGCGTCGGTCCGTCGGCTGAATCCGTCATCCCGTAGACGGTGGGACGACGCCGTGAAAAGCGTTGTCGCACCCCCGATGGCCGAACCGGATGGACGCCTACTTATGGGCCGCCGTACACAACGTTGGATATGGAACCACGGGACCTGTCGGCGCACGTCGCCTACGAGGCCGGCCGGGGCGTCGAGGAAGTCGCCCGCGAGTTGGGTCTCGACCCCGAATCTCTCGTGAAACTCTCCTCTAACGAAAACGCCTACGGACCCGCACCGAAGGCGGCAGAGGCGATTCGGGAGTACGCCCCGAACGTCCACACGTACCCGAAGTCGTCGGCGGCGGACCTCCGTGAAGAGCTCGCCGAGCAGTGGGCCGTCACGCCCTCACAGGTGTGGCTCGCGAACGGGGGCGACGGCGCGCTGGACTACCTCGCCCGCGCCATGCTCGACCCCGGCGAGTGTGTCCTCGTCTCCAAGCCCGGCTTCGCCTACTACGCGATGAGCGCCCGGTACCACCATGGTACCGTCTCGGAGTATCCGATTCGGAAATCGGAGGACTTCGAACAAACCGCGGACGCGGTCCTCCAACACTACGAGGGCGAGCGCATCGTCTACATCACCAGTCCGCACAACCCCTCCGGTAGCGAGATGTCGCTGTCGGAAGTCGAGACACTCGCCGACACGACCGACGAGGAGACGCTGGTGGTCGTCGACGAGGCCTACGGCGAGTTCTCCGACTCCCCGTCGGCGGTCTCACTCGTCGAGGAACGCGACGACGTGGCCGTCCTCCGGACGTTCTCGAAGGCGTACGGACTGGCTGGCGTCCGCCTCGGTTACGCCGTCGTCCCCCGCGAGTGGGCCGACGCCTACGCCCGGGTGAACACGCCGTTTGCGGCCTCGGAGATCGCCTGCCGGGCCGGCCTCGCCGCACTGGACGACCCGGACCACGTCGAGAAGACCGTCGAGGGAGCACGCTGGGCGCGACAGTACATGTACGACGAACTCGACTGTCACACCTGGGAGAGTTCGGGGAACTTCGTGCTGTGTGAGGTCGGCGACGGGACGGCCGTCGCCGAGGCGGCCCAACGCGAGGGCGTCATCGTCCGCGACACCACCTCCTTCGGCCTGCCGGAGTGTATCCGTGTCACTTGCGGTACGCGCGAGGAGACGAAACGCGCCGTAGAGGTGTTGAACAACCTATTATGAGGGTCATCGTCACCGGAACCCCGGGAACGGGCAAGACGACTGCGACCGACCTCGTCGACACCGACCTCAACGTGGTCCACCTCAACGACCTGATTCGTGATGAGGGACTGGCGATCGGCGAGGACCCCGAACGCGGCAGTCTCGTCGCCGACATCGACGCGCTTCGCGAGCGACTCGCCGACCGCCAGGACGTACTCGTCGAATCCCACCTCGCACACCACCTTGATGCCGACCGGGTCGTCGTGTTGCGGTGTCATCCCGAAACGCTGCGGGAGCGACTGCTGGACCGCGGCGAGGTCGAGTCGAAGGCCGAAGAAAACGCCGATGCGGAGGCACTGGACGTAATTCTCTCCGAAGCCGTCGACGCCCACGGTCTCGATAGCGTCTACGAAATCGACACGACCGACAGAACGCCCGAGGCAGTCGCCGCCGACATCGAAGCCGTCATCGCCGGCGAGCGAGCGCCGACGGCAGGGGAGGTGGAGTTCCTCGATTACCTATGACACTCGATAAATTCCGGCCGCTGGCCGACCGCATGCTCGAACCCTTCGTGACCGCTGCCGACCGCGTCGGCCTGTCGCCGGACGGCGTCAGCGTCATCGCCTTCGGCTTCGCCGTCTTCGCGGGTACCGCCTACGCACTGGCGGGGGCGGCGGCGGGGATCTGGCGTCCGGACCCGCTTCTGTACCTCCTCGGTGCGGCCTTCGTGTTGGTCAACGGCTGGCTGGACCTCTTAGATGGGGCGCTGGCCCGCCAGCAGGGAACCGACTCGAAAGCCGGCGACCTCCTGGACCACGTGCTGGATCGATACGCCGACATCGTCATCATCGCCGGACTGGCCGCCGGCACCGAGGAGTACCTCCTCGGCTTCCTTGCGGTTACTGGCGTGTTGATGACCTCCTATCTCGGGACGCAGGCACAGGCCGTCGGTCTCGACCGGGTGTACGGCGGCCTCGTCGGCCGCGCGGACCGGTTGGCCATCATCGGCGTCGTCACCGCCGCGGCCGCCTTCTACACCGCCGAACCGTACGGATTGACGCTCGTGGGGTGGCTGCTGGTTTTCTTCGCCGTCGTCGGTCACGTCACCGCACTCCAGCGGTTCTACTACTCGATGGTCGCCCTGGAGTAGGCGGAAAACCCTTTTGCGCCCCGACGATAAGGGCGAGTATGGTACAATGTGAGATGTGCGGCGCCGAGACGGCGTCGCCGAAGACCGTCAAGGTCGAGGGGGCCGAACTCGACGTGTGCGACGACTGCGCGGACTTCGGCACGGAGGTCCAGACACAGGACACGTCCTCGTCCTCGACGAAGTACTCCACGTCGTCCTCTTCGTCGTCCTCGTCGTCGTCCAGTTCCACGTCGTCTTCGTCCTCGTCGGGTGGCGGTGGTGGCCGACGCCGCGACATGTTCGACGAGATGGACGAGGTCGTCACCGACTACGACGACCGCATCCGTACCGCCCGGGAATCCGAGGGGCTCACCCAGGAGGAACTGGCGAACCAGCTCAACGAGAAGGCGAGTCTCATCCGGAAACTGGAGCGGGGTGACGTACTGCCGAGTGACAAAGTCCAGCGCAAACTCGAGAAGGCCCTCGACATCACGCTGTCCGAAGGCGGGTCGGCCGACGACAGCGAGTGGTCCGGTGGGTCCTCGACGGGCGGGACGACCCTCGGCGACGTCGTCAAGCGGAAGGACTGACGAACGAGACGCAGTCTTCTCGCGCTTCGCACAGCGTTTCGAGGTGGTCCGTCGACAACGCGACGGTTTCTGCACCGGTAGCCTCGGCGACGGCCGTCGCGACCGACGGTGGAACGTTCTCGTCGTCCTCGCCGAACCAGATTTTCACGGGTTCCTCAGGGTTCGGAACCGACCACGATTCGCTGAGCAGTGCGAACTCTCGTGCGAGCCACCTACTACCCTGTTCGCTCGCGGTCAGGGCGTCCTCGGCGAACACCTCGATTGGGTCGACGCCGTCGGGGACCGACAGCGAGGCGGGTTCGGCGTCGGTGTACAGCGACAGCGCGGCATCCGGGTTCCAACGGACGATGGGACGCTGGAGTGCGAAGAGCCCACGGAGCAGTATCGGCGCGTGCCGCCCGGCCACCGTGAGCGGGTCGGTCGGACCGGCTTCGGGCGGGCCGCTGGGGGCGAGGAGTCCCACGGCCGTTGCCCCCGGCGCGTCTCCGGCAGCGAGTGCGAATGGGCCGCCGCCGGAGAACCCGACGACGCCGAACTCGTCGATGCCGAGTTCCTCCGTCAGCGCTGCCACGTCCTCGCGCCACGAGTCGAAGTCGCGTCCGGCGTCGGGGTCGGAGGCGCCGATACCGGGGCGGTCGGGGGCGACGATACGAGCCGAACAGTCCTCGAAGAGGGCCGCCGAGCGGCGCGAACCGGGCGTGCCGTGACAGAAGACGACCGGCGGCGCGTCGGCGTCGCCGTACTCGTCGTAGGCGAGCGTGCGTCCGTCGGGGAGGGCAATCGTCTCCATCTCAGGCGTCGCTGTCGAACAGTACGTCGTCTATCTGTGGGTTCACGACCACTTCGTCGGTGTCGCCGACCGGGTCGTCCAACTCGACGGCCAGAAGGGGTGCCCCCGTCTTCGGGGCGTACGAGTACCTGACCACCGTCCCGAGTCGCGGTTCGCCGTCGACCGACACCCACGCGCGGCGTCCGTTCATGTCTCGGCGTAGCGACTCCGGCACCGTGTATCCGTCGTTCTCACGACTCGCCGTCGACGCTTCGGTGGGGAGCAGTACTCGGCGGATTCGCGTTCGCCGACTCAACGTGATGTGTGCGGCGTGGATATGATGTCTCTGGAACGCTCAATAGCCCTGTGGAGGGCAATTAGCAGCCGTTTTGGGCCGGGAGATAGGCCATCGAGATGTCGATGACGACCACGGGCGAGGGACTCGACGGGACGAACCGAACGCGAAACCACGAGCAGCCAATTACGCTCACGGCGGCCCTCGTCCGGTACGACGGTCGGCCCGACCGGCGGACCGTGTATCCACCGGGACTCTCGGGCGTCGCTCGGATGTCGACGTGGCTGACCGCCGACGCCGACGCGTTCGTCGACCTCGACGGTTCCCGCTGACGCGGTCGGCATGGACAACTATTTTGTGCCGGCAACCGCCCTCCCGCTATGTTCGTCCTCGTCAACCTGAAGGCGTACCCCTGTGACCCCGTCGAAGTCGCGGAGGCGGCCGCCGAAGTCGCCGACGCCACCGGCGTCCGAATCGCCGTCGCACCGCAGGCCGCACACCTCGACCGCGTCGCCGAGACGGGGGTCGAGACGTGGGCCCAACACGTCTCGCCCGTCGAGTACGGCTCTCACACGGGGTCGACGCTCGCGGAGGCCGCCGCCGACGCCGGCGCGATCGGGACGCTTCTGAACCACTCGGAGAATCGGCTAAAATTGGCCGACATCGACGCATCGCTCCGGGCCGCCGAGCGCGCCGACCTCGAAACCGTTGTCTGTGCGAACAACCCCCGGCAGATAGCGGCTGTGGCCGCACTCGACCCCGACGCCGTCGCCGTCGAACCGCCGGAACTCATCGGCACCGGAACGCCGGTGTCGAAAGCCGACCCCGACATCGTCACCGACTCGGTCGATGCTGCCGCGTCCGTTTCGGACGTGCCCGTCCTCTGTGGCGCCGGTATCTCCACCGGCGAGGACCTCGAGGCCGCCGCTGGCCTCGGAGCAGAGGGGGTCCTCCTCGCCTCTGGCGTCGCGAAAGCCGACAACCCGAAGGCGGCGCTCGAAGCCCTCGTCGACCCCGTGGTCTAATCACTGTCACTTCGGCGCCAGTCGGTCCGCTTGTCGCCCCGACTGCGAGGGTGTCGGGAGTTCCCCCGAGAGAAGCGTCTCGATGGCCGCTCTGACCGTGTAGGTCTCCCCGTCGACGGAATGCGGGAATACCCCCGCTAACTCTTGGTTTCGGTAGATGGCGAGACACAGCAACGGCGTCACGAGAACGCTGTGTTCGTCGTCGGCGATGGAACACCGAGTCCGTCTCTCGAAGGCCGGTTGGAGGCTGACCCCGTGGCGTTCCCCCCACGCCTCGAACTGCTCGAACTGGCCGACGACCTCGCGAGTGGGGCTCTCCTCACCATCCAACCGGACGCTCTCCGGCCACCCGCGGAGAACGACCCGGTCGACGAGTGGGCCGCGCTCACACCGCTCCAGCAGTTCGATGTTCGATTCGACCGATTCCGAGACGATTGGCTCCCGTGCATAACAGAGTACCGTGATTTTCGTATCCTTGGACATGTCTCTCTCCACGCAGTTCACCGGCGTGGTTGCCGGCGTCGAAAGAGGCTACTCCAGTGTCGGAAATAAGGGTAGTTACGGGGTGGTTGTGGTTCGCTTGGCACCGGCGAGGGCGTCCGGTCCCGTTCGATGGCACCGTCGCGTCAGTCCGAAGGCGCCTCGGCGGTCCGCGTGCCGGCCGTCGGCAACTCCGCCCACCCGTCGGCGGTCGCCGCGCCCACCCACGCACAGTCCGGGCAGATGAACACGCCCTGTCCGTTGACGAGAGCCCCCTCACAATCGGGACAGCGTCGCTGCTCGGCCGTGGGCTTTGGGTCTATCGACCCGAGCGGACGCGGCAGTTCACCGCTCCGAAGGGTATCGACGGCCTCCTCGACGGTATAGGTCTCCCCGTCAGCGGCGTGGGGGAAGACGCCGACTAACCGCTCTTCGCGGTAGACGGCGAGACACAGCGTCGGCGTGACCAACACGTCGACACCGTCTTCCTCGACTATCGACGACCGGGTTCGCGTCTCGAAGGGCGGTCGAATCGAGACGCCGCGCCGGTCGGCCCACGACCGGAATCGCTCGTATCGGGCGAGGGTTTCGTGGTCGCCCTCGTCGTCGAGGCGGACAGTCTCCGGCCAACTCCGAACGACGACGGTGTCGACGAGTGGGCCGTCTTCGAGGGAACGGAGCGTTTCGACGCGCGATTCGATTGGATCCGCGACGAGCGGCGCCCTGACGTGACAGACGAGCGTAGTTTCGTCTTCGTGCATGTGGACTCACCTCTGAGCGCTCGTACCGACACACACGTCGCTTCCGACTCGTTGTAACCAACGGCAGAATCGAGATTAAAAATTTCGCCGGCGTGTGACCCGATTACTCTTCCGGCCACGGCGTCACGCCGTCGGCGTGGTCGGATTCGACCTCGCCGCCGTCGGCGGCCGCGGTTCCGTTGCTTTCGTCCGCTGTCTGTGGCTCGATACCCTCCACGAACGCTGCCTCGATTGCTTGGACCAACTCATCGCGTTCGTCGTCGGGCAGTCGCTCGTTCGGCTCGAAGGGGTCGACCGACTCCTCGGCGACCAACGAGGGCAGCGCGTAGTCGTGTTTGCCGCGACCGACGTGGGCGACGAGCCCTCGCTGGCGCAGCGCGCGGTTGACGGCGTAGGATTCGGTTCTGTCGCCGGACCCGCCCGCGGCGGCGTGGGCTTCCTGTGGCGTCGTCGGACCGTAATCCCGGTAGTGTCTGAGCATCTCGACGGCGATAGCGTCGAGGGAGTAAATCTCGTCCCGCAGTCGGCTCACGAGCGGGTCTCTGGCCGTTTCCGTCGCGGTCGCCGTCGGCGAGCGTTCCTCGCCGCTTGCGACTTCCGAGACGGTCGGCTCCGTGTCCGTTTCGGTCGTTTCCTCGGCTCCGACCGAGTCGATTCCGTCGAAAGCATCCCCGAAGTTCGCCGGCCCCTCGGCGTCGTCGACGGGGTCGGCCTCCGGTTCCGCCGATTCCGATGCGACGGATTCGTGGTCCTGCTCGTCGTCGGAATCGGTTCCGGTTGCGTCGCCGGGGCTGTCGGTGCCAGCTCGGTCCCAGTCGCTGCTGGCGTCGGGTACCTGCCCGGACTCGGGTTCGCGCTCGCCGTTTCGGACGGCGTCCAGTTCCGCTTCGAGTTCGGGGTCGCGGCGGACCGGCTTTCGGGCGACCTCTTCGAGCTCGCTCTGTCGTCCCGGCGCGGCCGACAGCGGCCGGCCGGTCACCTGCTCCATCATCGCCCGCGAGAAGCGGTCGGCCATCTGCTTGAGGTCCTGTGCCTCCGACAGTTGCCGTTCGAGGTCCTGAATCCGCTCGTCTTTCTGCTTCAACTCGCGCTGTAACTCCTCGATGCGGTTCTCCCGTTGCTGTTGGGTCTCGGTTATCTCCTGGAGTTCCTCGACGAGGTCGCCGGAGACGCTCTTCAGTTCGGGGCGCTCGAAGTCGTCGAGACCGGGTGTCGCGCCGGCGTCGAAGGTCCGCTTGCGCTCGAACTGGACGACGCGGATGTCCTCCGACCAGTCGGTCATCAGGAAACACTCCCCGTCGTCCATCTCCTCGATGTGGTCGGCGTACTCGCTGCCGAGGATGCGCCCGACGACTTTCGTGTCGTTGTTCCAGGTCAGCCGATGCCAACAGAGCCAGTCACACTGCGTGATGAAGTCCTTCTTCACGTCGGCGGGGCGCTGGCTGATGCCGACGATGCCGAGGCCGTGTTTGCGGCCGCGTTTGCCCACCTTGATGAGCATCCGACCGCACTCGTCCATGCCGCCACCTTCAGGGATGAACTCGTGGACCTCCTCGACGAGCATCATGAAGGGCTGTTTCAGTTTCTTCTCCTTGGCGAAGAGATGTTTCGTCACCTCAGTCAGCAAATCGCGGGCCTCCGATTCGTCCAAAAAGCTGGAGATGTCGAGGATTATCGGGACGTTCTGTTCGAGCGCCAACTCGGCGATTTTGCCGGCGTGCTCCTCGTTGACCTGCAGGTCACACTCCTCGTCGCCGCCGACGTGGAGGATTTCGTACTCCTCTTTCAGGCCGTAGTACTCGCCGTCGATGTCGACCGCGAGCAGGCTGTAGCCGCGGTCGAGCAGTTTTTCGGCGACGACGCTCGCGCTGTTCGACTTCCCTGAACCGGATTTGCCGGTGATGAATCCCCGTCCGGTGAGCAAGTCGACGATTGGCAACTCGACGCCCGTTCCGGCGTCGTCGCCACGACTCACTTCTCCGACGGTAATCGTTTCCTCGCCCATTGGGAAACCGAAGACGCCCACCGCACATAGTTCTCCGTCAGACGGGCGTCGTGCGCGTGATTCCGCTATCGGTCGCTTCGAACGACCGCCCCGGCGGCGACGTCTTCGGTCACCGTCACTCCCGCCCCAACGACCCCGTTCTCGCCGACGGTGACGCCGGGCAACACGACTGCACCGGCGCCGACGAACGCGCCGTCTTCCAGCACCACTGTCTCGAAGGTGTCCTCGCGGAACGTCATTCCCTCCGAACTGCGGTCGTGGGTGACGCCGACGACGGCGGCGTTGGGGCCGACCTGCACCTCCGACCCGATTCGGGCGTTCTCGACGTAGGCGTTGGCGTTGATGTCGGTCGGCCCGTCGATGTTGGATTTCTTGATGGACGTTCGTTCGTAGACGCGACATCCAGTAGCGATTTCGGAGTCGTGAACTGTCACGTACTCCCGTATCTCCACGTCGCCGAGCGTCGAGTTCTCGATATGTGCCGTCTCGTCGACCGTCATACCGGCCCGACCGTCGGCGGAAAAATCAATCCTCTCGTCTCACTCCGCCCGGATGACGAAGTGGTCTTCGGCCTGCCGTTCCAGCGTCGACTCCTCGCGCAGTTTGGCGATGTAGCCGGTCGGCTGATTCAGGAGTTCGTGGTCGGCGTCGACGCGGACGAGGTTGCCGATGAGTTGCGCAGACGGGGGCTTCTGGGCTGCACCGCAGTCGTAAATCGTAATGAACTCGTTGCCGTCGGGCGTCTCGTGGACGATGACGTGGGCGTGTCGAGGGAGGTGCCACGTCTCGTCGCCGGCGACGGCGAGGTGGTTCATACCGGCGCTTCGCCCCCGACAGCCAAAAGCCTGCCCACCCTACTGGAACTCCGAGAGGTCGGCCTGTCCATCTCGGGAACGTTCACGATGGCGTTTTCGGATGTCGTGGTCCGTCTCGACATCGTCGTCGGAGTCCTCCCACGCATCCAGACTCGCCTGTTCGCGGTCGTCGAAGGAGAGATTCGAGACGCGGACGCCGAGTTTCCGAACCCGGTCGTCGTCGAACTCCGAGAGCAAATCGAGCGCGACGGCTTCCACGAGGTCCGGGTCGTCGACCGGTCCCGACAGCGACCGCGCGCGGGTGTTCACGTCGAACGGCGGTTCGACGACCTTGATGCCGATGGTACGATACAGCGCGCCCTTCGCGGTCGCGCGGTCGGCGACCTCCTCGGCGAGTCCCCGGACTTTCTCGCGTTTCGTCTCCGAGTCGTCGGTCGTCTCGACGAACGCCGATTCGCTGGAGAGGCTCTTCGGCCGCCCCTTCGGTTCGACCGCGCGGTCGTCCTCGCCGCGCGCTTGGGCGTGGAGGTCTCGGCCCCGTTCGCCGAAGGCGTCGAGTAGCGTCGTCTCCTCGGCGGCGGCGACGTCGCCGGCCGTCTCGAACCCCATCTCGCGTAACTCCCGAGCGGTGACTGGACCGACGCCGTGGAGGTCCTCGACGGCCATCGGCGCGAGGAAGTCCCGAACTTCCTCGGGTTCGACCACGACGAGTCCGTCCGGTTTGTCGGCGTCGGAGGCGAGTTTCGCCGTCGTCATGTTCGGGGCGATACCGACCGAGGCGACGACGCCGGCCTCGTCTTCGATGTCGGCTTTCAACTCGCGACCGAACGCACGGGCGTCGTCCCACGCGAGGTCGCCCAAATCGAGGTACGCCTCGTCGATGGAGACGTTCCGGACCGTCTCTGCGGTGTCGTCGAGGACCGCTTTCACGTCGGCGCTCACTGATTCGTAGAACGCCATGTCGACGGGCCGGTAGACGCCGGTGTCCTCGTCGTCCTCGGCGGTTGCCCGGCGGGAGAGCAACTCCAAGGCCTCCGAGATGGCCATCGCCGACTCCACGCCGTACTCCCGTGCTTCGTAACTGGCGGTGGCGACCGCACCGTGTTCTTCGCCCGATTCGTAGCCCATTCCGACGACGACCGGTTCGCCTTCCAGCCTCGGCTCCTTGAGTCGCTCACAAGCGGCGTAAAAGCAGTCCATGTCGACGTGACACACCACCTGTTCGGGCGTCGTCACGCCCGGGAGCCGAGCCATATCGGTGGTTCCCGCCACGCCGTCTATAACATTGTGAGAGCGCGGTGAAACTGAACTGGCCACCTACTCCAGCGGACAGCGCACGACCCGGTAGCCGAACAGTGACCCGAGATACAGCGCGCCGTCGTGGGGCGTCGCGGAAGTGACGCCGAAGACGCCGCCGGTGGGGTCGTGCAGCGACTCGACGATGTTCCCCTCCGAATCCAGCCGCAACACCAGTCCGTAGGCGTCGCCGCTGACCTGCTCTAAGACGGCTTCGGGGAGTTTCCCGAGTTGGCGCTTCAGCCACGGCACTCGGTGGAGGCCGTCCAGCGTCGAGTCCCGGAGGCTCGGAATCGCCACCCAGTGGTCGCCGTCGCCGGCGACCTCGATGTTGTCGGGGTAGCCGGGGAGGTTCTCGGCGAACACTTCGGATTCGCCCGCTCGGTCGCCGTCGACGTAGTACCGCGTGATACGATACCGCGAAGTCTCCGTTATCAAAAGCGACTCGCCGTCTTCGTGGGGACAGACGCCGTTGGCGAAGCCGAGGTCCTCCAGTTCGACGGTCGTCTCTCCGGAGTCGGGATGGTACGCCAGCAGCCGACCGGTGTCCTGCAGTTCGAACAGTTCGTCCTGGAACAGTTCGTGGACCGTCGCGTCGGTGAAGTAGACGGTGCCGTCGTCGGCGACGTGGAGGTCGTCGGCGAAGACGATGTCTCGGCCGCCAGCGCTACTCGATAGTGTCGTCACCTCGCCAGCGGGGTCGATAGACAGCAGGCCGGCGCCGGTGGCGGCGACGAGGAGGTCCTCGCCGTCGAACTCCATGCCGAGGGCACGGCCGCCCGTGTCGGCGAACGGTTCCAACTCGGCGTTCGTCGTCCCATCGTCGACCGGTTCCGTCGTCCGGACGACCGCGCCGTCCTCGGTGCCGGTGTACAGTCTCCCGTCGTCGTCGAAAGCCACGTCCTCGGGGCCTTCACACTCCACGACGGTCTCCCGACCGGTCAGGCTCCGATTGGAGTTCAGCGGTCCGGTCATCGCCGGGGGGTCCGGGGGGTTCCAGCCCGCGGGGTCCAGTCGTGACTCGACGCGTGAACCGGCGATGCCGACAGCACCGACCAGTATTCCTGCCGTCGCGAGCGGATGCCGTCGGACGAATCCGAGTGCCATGGTGTCGCCTCACGCGGCGTCGTGTCAAAAGTTTGGATTCCGACGGAACGGGAGACTTCGTATTGAGAGTTGTTATCAGTACACAATTGGTAAGCGATAGCCGGCCGTAGTAGCGCCATGCGTCTGGGATTCGTCTACACCCGAATTCGAGAGGACGAGAAGTTACTGTTGAACGCACTCCGGAATCGCGGCCACGACGTGGTGAAAGTCGACGCCTCGCGGATGGGCTTCGGACTGGAGGGACCGCATCCGCCCGACACCTTCGAGGGCGTCGAGTTGGCGTACAACCGATGTCTCGAGTCGAGTCGCGCCCGGTACGTCAGCCGGTTTCTCACCCACTACGACGTGCCGGTGGTCAACGGTCCCGAACCGACGTGGGTGTGTGCCGACAAGGTCCGAGGGAGTCTCGCCCTCCGGAAGGCCGGCGTGCCGACGCCCCGAACCGAAGTCGCGTTCAGCGTCGAGGCCGCCTTGGAGACCTGCGACCGCTTCGGGTATCCCTGTGTCCTCAAGCCGGTCACGGGGTCGTGGGGCCGGCTCATCGCTCGCCTCGACACCCGCGCCGCCGCCGAAGCCGTCCTCGAACACAAAGACGTCCTCGGCGGCTACGAGCACAAAGTGTTCTACATCCAGGAGTTCGTCGAGAAACCGGACCGCGACATCCGCGTTCTCGCCGCCGAGGGCGAACCGATTGCGGCGATGACCCGCTCGTCGGGCCACTGGATTACGAACGCGGCCCGTGGCGGGAGCGTCGAAGCCTTCGAGGTGACCGGGGAGGTGCGGCATCTCGTCGAGGAAGCCTCGAAAGCCGTCGGTGGCGGCTTGCTTGGCGTCGACCTCATGGAAACCGAGACCGGATACACCGTCCACGAGGTCAACGCAACCTGTGAGTTCAAGGCGCTGAACGCCGCCACGCCCGACGTCGACGTGCCCGAGCGCATCGTCGACTGGCTCGAAGCCCGCGCGGCGACCGCCTGAACCGGCGACAACTCTTTGCTCGCCGTGGCCGAGACCCCTGCTATGGCCGACGAGGACTCGACGACCACCGAGGTACTCGAGCGACTGGAGTCCCTCGAGGAGTCGGTGTCGGCCGGAGAGGAGCGTCGCCGTGCCCGTCGAATCCGCCGCCTCGCCGAGGGACTGCACCGATTCGAGCGGCGGACGTTCGACAACGTCGAGCGGAACATCCAGCGATACACGACCAGAGACGTACTGGAGGCGTTCGTCGGGTCAACCATCTTCTCGCTGCCGCTGGTCGTCGAGGGCGGCGTCCTCGAAATCGGCTCCCACTTCGCCACCTCGCTGGTGTACGGCGTTCCGGTGTACTTCTTGGCCAACGCCGTCTTCGTGGTCACCATCACGGCCGGCCTGCTGTACTACGCGGAGTTTCGGGAAGTCGAGATACAACTCGCCTTCGGATTCGTCCCGAAGCGGCTGGTCGGCGTCCTCGTCATCGCGTTTCTGACCGCCACGGCGACGATGGCGCTGTGGGGACGCCTCGTCACCGCAGAGCCGTTTCTCAGTCTGTGTCGAATCAGCGTCGTCTGGACGGCCGGCGCGTTCGGTGCCGGCCTCGGGGACATCCTCCCCGGCGAAAACGAGGGCGAGGAAATCGGCGACCTCTTTGGCGGGACGTAACTACTCGAAGCCGGTCGTGGGGTCGCGGGCGTTGTCCTCTTCGGGTGTCTCGGTCAGGCCACGGAACGGGACACCGCCGAGTAGCGCAGCGACGACCAACAGCGCCGCCGCCAACACGACGAAGTCACCGCTGGGGTCGTAGCCGGCCAGCCCCGCCCCCGTCGAGACGACGAAGACGGTGACGTAGAAGGCGGCGATGGCGAGCAGTATCAACACGACGAACGTGACGACGGTCTGGACGAGTCCGCCCAGCACACGGAGCAGTTTGCTCATGATGTCGGACGTTCGACACGGTGTGGTAAGAAACCGATGGCCCTCGGATGATACGTCGGTGAGGCCTACAGCAACGCACCGGGGTTCATGATGCCGTCGGGGTCGAGCGTTCGCTTCATCGACCGCAGGGCGTCGAGGTAGCCGTCCGGCACCTCCTCGTGGTAGTGTTCGCGGTGGACTCGGCCGACAGCGTGGTGGTGGGTGATGGTCGCGCCGTACTCCATCAGCGTATCGGAGGCCGCCTGCTTGATGGCGTTCCACTGCTCTAACTCCCGGCCGACCTCCGCCGGCGCGAGCAGGGTGTAGTACGGCGCGGGGCCGTCCTCGTAGACGTGGGTGAACCGACACGAGAGGAAGCCGGCGCCGCATTCGTCCTCCATCGCGCCGACGACGTTCTCCTGGAGCGCCTCGTGGAGGTCGGGGAACTGCTCCCAGGTCACCGCCGTCTCGAAGGTGTCGACGAGGACGCCCATCGAGACCAGCGAGTTGAACATGTACGGCGCCTCGATGAAGGAATCGCGCCAGGACCCCTCCGAGGAGTCGGAGCGGTCGGTGTCCGATTCGTCGTCATCGGCCGAGCGGTCCTCTATCGCCGGTCCCTCGGGGCAGGTGCCGCCGTGAGCTTCGGCCAACGCCATCGCCCGTTCGAGGTCGTCGTCGACGGGATGGTCCGTCGACTCGAACCCCAACACGAGCAGGTGGCTGCCGTCGAAGGCGAGTTCGTTCAACATCGCCTCGTTGCTGTCGAGGAGTCGGCAGTTGGCGGGGTAGAGTCGCGCCTGGACGATGTCCCGCGTCGCCTCGACGGCGTCCCAGAACTCATCGAAGTACATCGTCGCCCGAGCACGATGCGGCGGGCGGGGCTGGACCCGGGTCCACCCCTCCGTGATGACGCCGAAGGCGCCCTCGCTGCCGAGCAAGAACCGGTTCGGGTCGGGCCCGGCGCCGGAGGCGGGCAGTCGACGCGTCTCGAGGGTTCCGGCGGGGGTCACCGCCCGGACCGATTCGACGAAGTCGTCGATGTGGGTGTATCGCGTCGCGAAGTGGCCGCCGGCGCGGGTGGCGACCCACCCGCCGAACGTCGAGAACTCGTAGGACTGGGGATAGTGTCGCAACTGCAGGCCGTACTCCCGCAGTTGGTCCTGTATTTCTGGTCCGGTCGCGCCGGCCTGAATCTTCGCGCTCCGGGAGTGTTCGTCGACTTCCAGTACAGCGTTCATCTCCCGCATGTCGAGCGAGCAGACGCCGGCGTAGCCGTCGCCGTCGCACTCGATGCCGGCGACGACGCTCGTGCCGCCGCCGAAGGGGACGACGGCGACGCCTTCGGCCGTCGCCCACTCGACGACCGCCTCGACGTCGCTTTCGTCTCGGGGCGCCGCGACGACGTCTGGGGCCTTCGAGAAGTCGCCGTGAAAACCGCGAACGAGGTCGCGGTATCCCTTCCCGTACGTGTGACTGGCCCGCGCTCGGCGGTCGGTCGTCGCGAACTCGGCCAATCGGTCGGGCACGTCGATGCGGGACTCTGGCATGTCGATGTCGGCGAGCGTCGGATACTCCATGACGGGTCGCTCGGGAAACCCGAGCAGCCCCTCGATTCGGGCGGCCAACTCCCGGCGCTCCTCGTCGTCGGGGAGGCGGTCCTCGTACCCCCACGCCCAGAAACTCAGCTGTCGGTCCTCGGTCATGGCGTGGTGTGAACGCGACGCATGCATAAATCCTCCCGCAGGATTCGACCGGAACTGTTGAGTCGGACGGTTCCGAGGCAACTCGTATGCTTCCGTTACACTCCGGTCATCCAGCAGGCGAGTCGATGTTCATCCTCGCACTCACAGTCGTCTTCGTCGCGGCGGCGTTCGCGCTCACCCGCGAGGGATGGACCCGCATCGGCGGACTAATCGCCTCGGCGACGCTGGCTGGAACGGCCGCCATCACTGCCGAAGCGTTCGAAATCACCGTCCACGGGCCGCTTCACGTGCTCGGTCACGGCCTCGAAATCGGCGCGCTCGCGCTGCTCGGCCTCGCCGGGTTTTACGCCCTGTTCGACGCCGACGCGTCGATTACCCTAGACGACGGATAATGGAGGTCCCCGGAACCGCACGCGAACGAATAATCGCGCTCCTGTCGGTGGCGCTCGTGTTCCTTCTGGCTCGCTTTGGGGCCGCCCAACTCAATGCACCGGCGGTCATCGGACGGGGACTCTACGTTCTTGCGGTCGGTTGTCTCCTCGGCTGTGTGGTCGTCATCGCTCTCGACAACCGCTGACGTTCAGTCGTCCGCCGACGGTTCGTCGGCGTCGTCACGAATCTCGGCGACGAGGTCGTAGGCTGGCGAGATGTCGGCGAGGACGAAAAGCGAGTAGTGGCGAAGATACGTCGAAACGGGTGTCTGAACGAGCGTCACGCCGACGACGGTGACGACGATTCCGTAGAGGAGGATACCGATGACGGCGAGGGCGAAGAAGACGATGCCGAGTCCGACGAGGAACTGGACGGCGAGAACGACACCGGCGAGGATGGCGAAGGGGATGCCGACCAGCACTCCGACGGCGACGAAGCCGATGCCCACGACGACGCCGAACGCGATGCCGAGGCCGATTCGGACGAGTGCGTAGACGCCGTACTCGGCGGCGTTCTCGCGTAGTTCGGGAGCGAACGTCTGCCAGCCCCCGACGATGCCGACGTCGTCGACGAGCATCACCGGAACGACGAAGTCGACGGTGAAGCGGTGGAGGAGATACAGGCCGATTACTCCGACCGCGATGACTGGCGACAGCAGCACTGCGATGACGGCGCCCGCGACGCCTAACCCCCAGACGAGCGCGGCGAGGAACAGCACCGTCGCGAGAAGCACCACCCCGACGAGGAGACGAAACAGGAACAGCGAGACGCCCTTCCGGCTGTTCTCGCCGAACGGGCCGCGAATCCGAACGTCTCGGCGCTCGACGATGCGGACGAAGACGAACTCCATGAGTGACCCGACGAGGGCGAAGGCCAGCGCCACGAGCAGGACGACTCCAGCGATGGCGAGCATCTCCGGGAGGCTATCGAAGATGGACGGCCCCGAAACCCCCGGTCCCGGTGGGGCCGGGAGGTTACTGACCGACCCGCTGTTGAGATTGACCCCACTCATCCCGGAGACGAAGAAGACGACGACGGCGAGACGGAGCCACCGCCGGAGTTCGAACGGGAGGAGGAGCCGTTTGGTGGCCTGATACGCTTCCTCGATGTCGTCGACCGCGCTGTACGCCATACCGTTCCCAGCGACGGCGACGGAGAAAAGCGTTCGTGCGAGTCGAGTGGCGGCGCGGCGGCCGGCCCGCTGTCGGATGACTTCAGACAATCGGGCGACACGTATACTAATGTGGGGCCTGAAGGTGGGACGATGCTCGAAAGCCCCGGTCGACGGTGGGGGTTCGTGTTCATCTCCCTCGGCGTGACCCTCGCAGCTGCGGGACTGACCTTCTGGTTCGCATGGGGGCTTCCGGGGACCTCGTCGGTCAATCAAGCGGTGCTGGGAATCGTCGTCCACGTCGTCTTCGGGTACATCGTCGTGATGTCGGGGCTGACCATCTACCGGAGCGACCTCGACGCCGCGGAGTGTTTCAGCGCCGCGAAGTGGTGTGCCGGCGGGTTCGGACTCATGGCGCTGTTCGTCCTCTGGGCGTCCGCTCCCGACCTCCTCGCGGGGCAGTTCACCCTGGAACTCCTCAACGAACTCGTCGTCGTCGGGTCGGTCGGCGCCGCCGCGGGCGTCCTCATCGGCCTCAATCGGGGCCAGGCCGTCCAGAATCGACGGCTCGTCGAGGAGAAGGAAGACCAGCGGGACACGCTGTTGTTCCTGCTTCGACTTCTCAGACACGACGTTCGCCACGACCTCGTGACCATCGGCGGCTACGCCGACCTCCTCGAAGGCGAGGTCAAATCCGAGCAGAACCGCGAGTACCTCGAACACATCGAGGGCCGCACCGAGTCGATGCGACAACTGCTCGAAACCGCCGATGCGATTATCGAATCCGAGACCGGGGGCCGCGACCTCGAACCCATCGACATCGCCCCCGTGCTTCGGGAACAGAGTTCGCTAATACAGTCGAAGGCCCCCGAGGTGAACGTCGTCACCGACATTGACGACGCACTGTACGTCGAGGCAGACGACCTCGTCGTCGAGTTGTTCAAGAACCTCCTCGACAACGCCGTCACACACAACCCGACCGAGAACCTCACCGTTTCGGTCGATGGCACGACCGACGGCGATGCAGTCGTCGTGGGCATCGGCGACGACGGCGAGGGGATTCCGGGGTCGATTCGAGACGACCTGTTCGACCCCGAGATTCGGGGAAAATCGAGCGATGGGGACGGACTGGGACTGTACCTCGTCCGGAAGCTCGTCGATTCCTACGACGGGAGCATCGATGTGGTCGACATCGACGACGGCACTCGTTTCACGGTTCGCTTCCCACGGTCCGAGGCCGGACCCGACGGTTCGTTCGGTCCGTTCGAGGGCGAAAACGGGGTGGGGAGTGGTGGGGGAGAACATCACGCACTCGATGCGTGACGGTGGCACCGTCTCGACAGGTATCCAGCGCCGCCGAGCGGTGCACTCGCAGTTCCGCCGCGTGAGGTATGTGCGTACTGCCCAACAAATTAGGCACCGGTCGGTCACAGCGCGAACCGCACCCTCTATTGTCCGTCGGGACGGCGACGCGTTTGATGGGTTCCGAGGAGTCACGACCCGACAGTGAGAGCACGTGTGAGCGGTGCGGCGGGGACGCTGTTCCGAGCGAGACGCCCGGCGTTACGCTGTTGGAATGTGTCGACTGCGGCAACGTCGTCGGCATCGCGGGAGAGCCGGAGGAAACACCCGACTCGAGGTCGGTCGACACCCAGACGGTCACCGCGACGGACGGCGAACTCGACCAACTCGTGATGCTGTTGCGGTCCCGCGGCGCCGACGGCATCCACGCGGACGAACTCCGAATAGAGGCTGCCGGGGCGACCCTCGTGATTACGGCCGCCGACGGCGAACTGCGGATTCGGGAAGCCGACAGCGAGTGATGGCCGTCGGCTACAGTCGGTCTCGGTGGTCCTCGGCGAGTCGTTCGGCTTCTTCGCGGTTCTGAGTCGTTTGCCACCGAACTTCTTCGCCGTCGCCGTAGGCGAGGGCCTCCTTCAGGCTATCACGGAGGGGCCCGTGGTCGACCGCGAGGACGTTCCCGTCGCCGTCGCCGAGTTCGTACACGCCGTAGCGGTCCGGGACCTTCCCGACGGTCGCCCGTTCGAGCGGTTCCCACGCCTTCTTCAGCGGCATCACTCGCCTCCGTCGGCGTTGTCCCCTTCCTCGGTGTCGCCTTCGCCCGCTCCGCGTTCGCCCTCGTCGTCACCCGCCGAGACGATTTCGTAGGAGGCCTCCCCCATCTCGTCTTCGGCGAAGACGAACACCCGTCCGCGGGCGGCTTCGGGGTCGGCAGACACTTCGACCCGGTAGCCGTGGTTTTCGGCGTCGACGCCGGGGAACAGCGAGGTCTCCTCGCCGCGTTCGATGATGACCCGGCCGACGCCGGTCGATTCGAGGATGTCGTCGTGGGTGTTGCGGTCGTTGACGTACACCATCACGCCCTCCCGTTCGTCGGGGGAGGTGACGAGGACGTGGACGTCCTTGCCGGGGCCACAGACGACCGACCACTCCCGCTTTGCCGGCACGCCGTGGTAGAACACCGACCGCCCGTCGACGTACTCCACCTCGACGCCCTCCGGTTCCAACGAGACCGAGAGGGTGTCGGGTGCGATGTCGCTTCGCTGGCTCATTGACGGCGATTCGGCCGGCGACGGCAAAAGCGGGGCGGTTGGGCGACGACGGTGACCGGCCGCTCGTCGCTGGGTTGCCCGCTCGAAACTCAAAAAAGACGTGACGGGGCGTTCGTCACTCGGTCAGTCGTCCGCCTCTATCGGTCGTTGAATATCGACGACCGGCTCCATCTCGTGGGGGAGATGCATCAGGTTCCAGACCGGCGAGCGCTTTGCGCCCTCGGCGAGGAGTTCGGCGTCCGCCTCCGAGAGGCCGTCGCCGCTGACTTCTATCTCGACGCGGATGTCGTCGAACGTGGCCGCGGCGTCCTCGACGTCGTGAATCATGAGGACCACGCGGGGGTCGAAGTCGAGTCGGACGTTCGTTTCCAGCCCCTCGAGTTCGATGTCGTTGGCTAACGCTGTGACGCCCACGGCCACGTTTAGACAGCCGCTGAGTGCAGCCAGCGCTACCTCGATGGGTTCCATGCGGTCCGTCGGGTCGACGAAGCCGGCGGCCGCTTCCATCTCCTTCCAGGCACCCATCGGTAGGGTGTACTCTCGGGTCTCTCGTTCGATTTTCTCGCCGCCGAGCGTGTACTCGTCGACTCTCGCCAGACTGTGAAAGAGCCGTCCCTCGTAGGGCGCACGTGCCCCGAGTTCCATCTGTATCTCCTCGGGATTGGCCGTCGCGTGCTCGACGAACTCGTGGAATGCGTCCAGGTCGACTCCTTGTTTTACCGTCTCCGATTGGTGTGTTGCTGCCATGAATTCCTCCTGTCGCTGTAATCCACTCCAACGCGACGACGCGTTCGGACAGTGCTGTCCGCTGGGTCTCGTCGACCGTGGATTAGCGTTCTATCCCACGTTAAACATCATCAATGTTCGTTAAGATTCCGTGCCGCTTGGTCGCCCTTGGTTGCCACATACGACCCACTCACTGTGGTCTCAGTAGGCGAGGCGTTGACTGGCGGTTCGGGGCGTGCTTCGCCCTCAGTTCCACGGCGCGCCGTCGGGGTCGACTACGCGTCGTCGTTCGTCGATGCCGTCGAGGCGCGTTCGTGCTTCGTCGGTGAATGCGACTTCCCTGGCATCGATGTTATCCCGGACGTGTTCACCGCGGGCCTTCGGAATCGGGACGATGTCACGGTCGAGGTGCCACGCCAACACCGCCTGTGCGGGCGTCACGCCGAGGTCGGCGGCGACCGACCGAACGACGGGATGGTCGAGTAACTCACCCTGTCCGAGCGGGGAGTACGCGACGAGCTGGTGGCCAGTCTCGTGGGCGATGGCTGCCAACTCAGACTGGGGCAACAGGGGATGGCACTCCAGTTGGTGGGCGACGATGGGCGAGTCGAGCAGTTCGCGGGCCTCCCTGAGGAGTTCGGGCGTGAAGTTTGAGACGCCGACGTGGCGTGTCAACCCCGCCTCCCGGAGTTCGTCGAACGCCGACAGCGTCGCCTCGGCGTCGTAGGCTCGAATCGGCCAGTGGACGTACAACAAATCGACGGCATCGACGCCGAGCCTTTCGAGACTCGCCTCGGTCGTCCGACGTACGTCCTCGGGCGCTAGCGAGTCGGGGTGTACTTTCGTCGCGAGAAACACCGCCTCGCGGTCGACGCCGCTTTCGGCGAGCGCCTCGCCGACCTCCGCTTCGTTGTCGTACATCTGTGCGGTGTCGACGTGGCGATAGCCCGCTTCGAGCGCCGAACCGACCGCGTCGACGCACTCTTGGCCCGCTAATCCCGACGTGCCGAACCCCGGTGCCGGAATCTCCGGTCGTGACATGGATTCACTACAGCGGCGAGCACCAACTGTCTTCGCCCGTCGGAAGTGCCTTTGTCGGTCAGTGAGTGGTGCCATCCATGACCGACCTCACGGCCCACCACGTCGGCCTGACCGTCTCGAATCTCGACCGTGCAGTCGCCTTCTACCGCGACACGCTCGGTCTCGAGGTCATCTCTCGGTTCGAGGTCGGCGGCGAGGCGTTCGCGACCGCCGTCGACGTCGAAGGCGCTTCCGGAACGTTCGCACACCTCGACGCCGACGGCGTCCGCATCGAACTCGTCGAGTACGACCCCGAGGGAACGGCTTCCACCTCGGCGCTCAACCAACCGGGGGCCTGCCACGTCGGGTTCGCAGTCGAGGACGTCGACACCTTCGTCGCCGGCCTGTCCGACGACGTCGAGACGGTCAGCGAGCCACAGACGACCGAAAGCGGGACGCGAATCGTCTTTCTCCGTGACCCCGATGGAAATCGCATCGAACTGCTCGAAGCGTAGTCGCGCCGTTGCGCTAACCGCCACCGCTTTGTAGCCGCCCGGCCGAGGTTCGCCCGATGGATGGTCGCGC
This sequence comes from Natronomonas gomsonensis, assembly GCF_013391635.1. Taxonomy (GTDB): domain Archaea; phylum Halobacteriota; class Halobacteria; order Halobacteriales; family Haloarculaceae; genus Natronomonas; species Natronomonas gomsonensis_A. Next base: position 506,893 of record NZ_JACAWU010000002.1, read on the forward strand.
AGTCGCCCCCGCAGCGGGCACCGTACTGAACGCCCTGGCGAACGGCTACGGGTCGGCTTTCGCCATCGACGCCTACACCGAGGCGACAGTCGAGTTGGACGCCACCGGGGAGGTCACCGGCGAGGTGGCCGAAGCGCCCGACGCCGACACCCGCCTCGTCGAGCGATGCGTCGAATGCGTCGTCGAACGCTTCGGCGACGGCGAGGGCGGACACGTCCGCACCGAAAGCGAGGTGCCGATGGCCTCGGGGCTCAAATCTTCCAGCGCCGCCGCCAACGCAACCGTGCTGGCGACGCTGGACGCCCTTGGCGCCGAGATGGACCGCGAGGACGCCTGTCGTCTCGGCGTCGAGGCCGCCCGCGATGCCGGCGTGACGGTCACCGGTGCCTTCGACGACGCCTCCGCGTCGATGCTCGGCGGCGTCACCGTCACCGACAACACCGACGACGCACTCCTCCGACGGGATGAACCATCGTGGGACGTACTCGTCTACACGCCCGACGAACGCTCGTTTTCCGCCGATGCCGACGTGGGGCGCTGTGAGCGGGTCGCGCCGATGGCCGACGTAGTGTACGAACTGGCGTCCGATGGCGACTACGAGCGGGCGATGTCGATAAACGGACTCGCCTTCTGTGCGGCACTGGGTTACCCGACGGAACCAATCGTGGAGGCGCTGCCGGAGTCGGCCGCTTCGCTTTCGGGAACCGGACCGAGCTACACCGCCGTCGGCGATCGAGAGACACTGGAACGACTGCAAGACAGCTGGGATCAACGAGACGGACACACATGGCTGACAACGACACAACTGACGGGAGCGACGACGAAGTGAACGACGAGGCTGCCGCTCGAACGGGCGGCGACCCCGCCGAAATGGACCTCGACGAACTCCGCGAGGAGATACAGACCATTGACCGCGAAATCGTCGAACTCATCGCCCAACGGACCTACGTCGCCGAGAGCATCGCCGCGGTGAAACGCCAGCAGGGACTGCCGACGACTGACGAGTCCCAAGAGCAGGCCGTCATGGACCGTGCCGGCGAGAACGCCCAGCGGTTCGGCGTCGACGACAACCTCGTCAAAGCGATTTTCCGGCTGCTCATCGAGTTGAACAAAGTGGAGCAACGAGAGAGTCGGTAGCTCGAAATCCAGCAATACAAGCCGTATTGAGTCTGATTAGTCCTCAGGATATTCTTCCGATAGCTGCTCTTTCAATTCAGCCTCGGTGAAAAACACCATGTCCGGTTTCGGTGGCTCCGAAGGATGGGGTAGTGACGAGAGGGCAAGCGTTTTGGCTCTGCACTCACATTGTACACATATGAGTTCCGAGTCCAACAAGAAGCGCGTCCAGTTCCGTGCACCGAGGGGGCTGGTAGACCGGGCCGACGCGCTCGCTGCGGTGTTCGAGACGGATCGGACTGACATCCTCATCTCCGCGCTTCGGGACTATCTGCGGGACGCCGCGCATTCCGACGAAGTGAAACAGGAGATCGCGGACGCCTACTACGACGACGACATCACGTTCAAGGAACTGAAGGACCTCGTCGGGCACGAGGAGGCCGCCAACTTCCGACTCCTGAAAGAGCAACTGACCGACGAGTTCGTGGACGGAGTCGCGGAGGAACTTGCCGACTCGTAGATGGTTTTGATAGTCGCCGACACGTCCGCCCTCGTGAGCCTCGGAACCGTGGCGGACAGTTCACCGAACCCACTCGACTTCCTCCTCGATTCGCACACCGTGGTCGTCCCAGAGCAGGTCGTCGACGAACTCACCGAGACGGCGTCCTACGACGACGCCTCCGGCGAGGGGGCACAAGCGGTTCTCGACCGTCGCTCCGCGTTCGAGGTGCGTTCCGTCGAACTGGACGAGACGTTTCCGTTGGACGATGGTGAGAACGCGGCGGTCACGCTGGCCAACGAGGTGGACGCCGTGCAACTGCTCTGTGACGAGTTCAATCGGCTCGCGCTCGTCCACGCCTCGCTGGCCGAAACCCGCCTCGTCACAACACCGATTCTTCTCACCGCGCTGGTTCGGAACGACGCGCTCTCACCCGACACCGCTGAGGTGATTTTGGCCGAGATGAGTGACGCCCGCAGCTGGTCGTCAAACTCCTACGTCGAACGCGCGAATGCCACGCTTCGACAGCAACGCGAGGAGAGATGAGGTACGTTTCACACCCTTAGTGGTGGAACAACCGCTAGGTAGGTCTGCGGATTGAGTGGACGGGGGTCAGCTATTCACTCGTGGAGACCGTTTGCTAAAGAACTCCACCGACAATACTTCCAATAATAGTGGCCCCACCGATAATTGTCCCGAGAATAAGTATTACACCCCCGATTTCCATCAGGTATACGCTCGTTGGGGGAGGGCCACCTGCCCGACCGACAAACAAGGAGGCGAGGAAGCTGCTAATTGCGGTTGGCAAAAACACGAGTAATGCAGGGACTTTCGCTTGACTCATACTCTGTCGCAAGCGAAACTCTTCGGTTTGCCGTGCCGTGCCTGAACTCTTCTGTCGTTGTTGGTGCTGATACGCTGAATACGCACCCACCAAGAACGAGACACCGGCTATCCCTAAGAGAGCGGAGCCAAGAACGGGGTCAAGCATTATTCCCGCTTCGGATGTTTCATACATAATATTTCAACCCGATTCAACCGATGATTGCTTGCCCTGTACTGATTACTGGGAATTATTGTACTTCATGCGGGCCACATGCGGTCTATATTGAGCGATTACTATAACAAGTCGATTATAGAAGTTTCCAGACAAACCACACTGGAAGAGTCAGTCAATAGACTTGCGTATCGAGCACTTCAACAAGAGTTCGACGAGGTCATCTTCGCACTAAGTCACCACTGCTCGAACGTTGACTGTTCAACGCCACAAGTCGACCGTGACGATTTCAACCAAGTGAAATTGGGCGAGGAAGTCGGTCTGCTATATCACTCTGGAGACAGTGCGACTCTTATTCGCTGAATAACACCTATACATTGGCATCCACATCATAGCTACTCATTGAGCCGGGTATTAGGTAGAAACTGAAGTGGTCCGGGTTTGATTCATTGAGTCAATTTCGTGGACGACGATCGAATTTGGTATGTCTGAGAAAATTGCGTTGACCTCGTATCCTTTCCCAAAGAACGCATCCACTCGGTCTGATTCTATATCGAAATACGACGGAATCGGTTTGTGTGGCCGGATTGTGATTGTCATTTGATTTTCAGCCTCATCGAATACCACCTGGGAGACTTCAGCCCGGTAATCCCCATCACGAACATAGAAACAGCCAGATACGGAGACCGTATTTTTCTCACCAATTCTGATTACGGGCGCGTCTTCCTCGTGAATCTCGGTCTCAGTTGGACTGAACGACCGGATAGTGATACTCTCTAACGGCCCCGGAGTTGGAGGATTATTTTCGAGAGCGAAGTAAGCGGCCCCGCCAACCCCGAAGACTGCCGCAGTTGCACCGAGAACGCTCCTTCGGTCCATACTGTTTAGCCAACCCTCCCCAAGGAAAACGTTCGGGCGAAGTCATTCCATGTGGAGCCGAAAACGGATATCGAAGTCTCACACGCTCGCGTCTTCAATGCTACAGTAGCTGTTAATATTCGTCAGCCGTCAGTACAGGGACTGTATTGAGCAATTTCTATGATAAGTCGATTATAGAAGCTTCCAGACAAACCACACTGGAAGAGTCAGTCACTAGACCTGCTTACCGAGCGGTCTGACCCATTCGGGCTCTCGATTCTCACTGCGAGGTTGAACGGAGCCGTCCGGTCATATATCCGGTTGTGTACCCGAGAACTGCGCCGAACGTAGCAATACCTGCTATTAGGAGGCCAGAAACGGTATAGGCCATTACATACGATGATATGGAAGGTTGGCCTCCCCATCCGACCAGATACCCGCTTGCGATGAATCCGCCTGGTACCATACTGGGGGCCACACCGATTGCGATGTATCTCAACAGGCCATAGAAGTATCGACGAACACCCGTTTGACCTGCAGCGTTACCTCGCGTAGCGTCCCCGACGACTGCACTGGGAAGAACCGGCAATAAGAACGTCATGAACATCAAGAATAGCTCCGGACTATTCATCGGTGGATTGAATTCGGAGAGATACCGGTTGATTTGAGGAATAAGCACGTACGGCACCACAAGAATCCCTAACCCACCGAGGGCTACCAAATCCCGCTTCTGAACGCCCTCCACCGAAATCACCCCGCTCACCCGAGAGTGCAGAGAACCCATACATTCGGTGTTCAGAGCCAAATATGTAAAACCACTACCACAATCACATAGCGAGTGTACCACAGGGCCTGGAGATTCATCACTTAGTAAAGACCCTGCAATTAGCGACGGTTGACCTCTATATCAAGCCTCTAGTTTAGTTATCCATTCAAATTAAGATATTCACGAACCTCTATCAGATATGGACCGTCGGACGCTCCTGACAACGGCAGCAACAACGTGTGTCGTGGGAGTGAGCGGTTGCCAACAGCTTCGGGGGCTTACTACGGATGATACCGGGCGACGAGTGGTAGAACTCCACGACCAAGACGCCGTGGCAGAACCCTACGAGGTGACCATCGCTGTCGAACTTCTCGAACAGACAGTAACCGAAACCCATCCGGCCCACGTTCAAATCACGACAACCAACGAGGGCCCAGACCGAGCGCTTTCCATTGGATCGGGCAGGTGTAGCCTGTTCAACCGGAGTGATGGGGGAAGTGACGACCCCGCTGGGCTGTGGCTATATCGACCTGAGGAGGCACAGGATCTCGATCGAGAACCCAACAGATGGGAACAGGACAAATCTCGATTCAGCGACCGAAGCTCCCCGGCATATGGCTGTGGAGCGTTCAAATACAGCTCCGGAGAGTCGATGCGTACCGAGTACAAGGTGTGGAATGATTACGCTGAGGATGGGTATATTGAACCGGGTACGTATCGGTGGGAGCGAGAAATCCAGATGTGGGACAACCCGGACGCAGAGGGAACAGAACAGCCAACTACGACGTTTCAGTGGGGGTTCTCCCTCACCGTCAAGGACGAAGAATAATCCTCTCAAAAAGATAGGTAAGTCCCCTGCATCGAGCGATTCGCATCCCTCTTCAGGGAATCCCGTCGTAGATTGACGACCGGTGCCTTACTGCGCTAATCTACACGACCTTCTCGCTTCGGTCGAATCGGACGATAGCTCGATAGTCACCGACTCACAACGACGCACATGATTTCAGTCCAAAACAACGGCTTGGCGTTTCTGGCGTCGCTTCGTTCCTCTCACGAGGAGTCGTATCTGCCAGCGAAACAAACTTGGTAAGACAAGTGTAATACCAGCGTATGTCTGGAGCAGCCACAGAAGAGAATGACGAGGACGAAATCGTCACGGTGAACTTCAAAGTCACCCAGTCGTTTCTCGACGAGATAGACGGGACGTGGCAGGGACGCGGCTTCAACAGTCGGAGCGAGTTCATCCGGTATACGCTGCGCGACGCAATCGAGTTCCCGACGTTCGACCGCGACGAGCTCGTTGCCCTCCTCGAAGCGGAAGAGGACATCCGCCAGGGGCGAACCATGAGCGCCGAGGAGGCCCGTCAGCAGTTCGGCACGGATGGCGATGAGTGACGGCAACTGGACGTGGGAACTCTCATCGAAGGCCAAGGACGACCCTGCCGCGTTCGACTCCCACGAGCAAGACCGTATTCTCGACAAACTCGACGAAATCGTCGATTCACCGTGGCGCGGCCCACCCTATTACGGCGAACCGCTTCAGAACAGTCCACGGAAGAAAGTGCGCGTTGGAGGGTTCCGTCTCGCCGTGACGCTCCGTCAGAACGAACGACGCATCGTGGTTGCTCGAATCAAGCGCCGAGGTGGTGCGTACACCGCCGACGATGACTGATTACACTCCGAAGAAAGCGGCAAAGTAGACGAAATCTGTAACGTCAGTTTGTGACCTGAACAAAGTTGAACAAAGAGAGAGCCGGTAGCTCAGTCGAGGCCGAGACTCAGCTGTAACGCCTCGTCGACTTCAGCCATCGTGGGTCCGTCGAGTGAACCGACGACCGAGTGAATCCGTTTCGGAACCGAGACGGTTCGAATCTGGTCGAGCCGGATTGACGAATCCTTTTCGAGCGGTGACCCGTCCGCCTCGACGAACACCGCGAACGGATACTCGCGGTAGGTCCCCGTGACGGGCGCGACGATGGTCGTACTGGAGTTCCGGTTTCCGATATTGTTTTGAATGACCACGGCCAGCCGCGTCTTCTTCATCTCGTGTCCTTCGGCGGGGTCGAGTCGAACGACAACCACATCGCCCCGTCGCACGTCCGTGCCGTCACTCATCGAGGCTTTCCCACGCTTCGTCGGACGTTTCGCTCCACTCCTCGGCGAGTGCCTCCGCGCTCTCGGAAGCCTCCCGATAGGCGGTTGCCAACTCGTCGTCGTCCGGCCGGTCGGACTCTACCTCGACGACAGCGACGGTAACGCGCTTGTTCGCATATTCGGTGCCGAGGTAGACTCGACCCCGGTCGTCCGTCTCGTTCGTTTTGAGGTCTGTTGCGTCGACTTTCATCGAGGAACAGTACGGACCCACCGCTGATATGTGTTGCCCACTATTACCCACGAATTTCCCCGTAGAGGTTACGGGGTGTATTATGGATTTCAGCTACCTGAACAAGGTAGAGCAGCGCGAATCGTGGTGATTGACAGAAGCGACGGTTCTACCGGTGCTCGTCTATCCACTCACACCAGGCTCGGAAGTCGTCCGCACCGCATTGGTCGGCGATACTCTGGAGCGTCCCGATTCGAACGCGGTCGTGTAGCGGGACAGTAACTGTTCGGGTCTCGCTGGTCTCTGGATGAGTATACTTCAGAATCACGTGGTCACCGCTCGTCCGGTCGTGTCGATAGCCGAATTTCCGGAGAACGTTGACGATTTCGCGGCCAGAGAAGTCCCGTGAGACCATTCAGTCCTCGAACCAGGGCGCATCCGGCTCCGGAGCAGGTGTGTCGTCATTGCGGGCCTCCTCAGTTAGGGCAATGGCATCGTCAAGATTCTCGAGTGCCGCCTCCCGCGAGGGCCCTTGGCTGGCGACGCCGGTTTCCTCGTCGATGGCAGACCACCAACCATCGTCTTCTTCAACGAGGCGAATCTCCCGTCCGGTACTCATGGATTTTCGTAGGCGGTTCCGTCGTATAAATCTTCGACCTGCTCTTGAGTTCGGCTAAGTAGTACAGGGTATCCTCTTTCCGGTTGATTACCGTGAATCCACATCAGAATTCAGCCACCTGAACAAGGTTGAGCAACGAGAGAGCCGCTGAGCCAAGGCGGGTCAATTCACGCTCTTCGAGAGTTCGGCGCCGGCTTTGAACTTCGCGTCGTCAGCGGCGCTGGCCTCCGTGAAGTGGACGATTGGTGCCGACAGGTGGTTAGATTGGCAGACGAACGTGTTCTCCGCGTCACCACCAGCTTCATTTTGGGCCTTCGTTCGCCCCGGTCGCTTCCGAAGGATGATGTCTTCACCTTCTGCTTCTGAAAGCACACCCTCGGCAACCGCATCCGACACTGTCCCATCGAACAGCCGCGCACCGCGTCGCTTCCGGTCCCCCGAGAGTTGGCGAGCCATCGCGTCACCGTACCCATCGCCTGCGCCAATGCTGACGACTTCGGGTGCAACACCCGCCGGTAAGGACGTAAGCGTGTTACTGTAGAGACTGCCATCGTCAATGACCCATCCCCCCGTGTAGATGTACTGATTCGCGTTTTTACATCGTCGTACGTACAACAGCGCGGGGAACGGCGACGGGCAGTCCGGTGGAGCGACCATAATCGGGCACACCAGCGTCGACGTGACGGCGCTCTCACCGTTTTCAGGACCCCACTCGTCGAAGTCGGCGGGTTCGGGAGACGACCCGTCTGCACTGACAGCGAGAGCCGGTGTCGTCTCTGTGGCCTGTGGGGGGTCGTTCTTCACGTGAACCGTGATTGTCTCGTTGTCGCCTGATGTTTCGAGGTGGATGCCCGTGTCGACAGGGCCAGAGACAGCAGATAGGAACGTGTCCGAGTCGTACAGCGTATTGTCGTCAGTCATGAGGCCCCTGTTGAGCGCGTTTTCCCCACCGACTGCGTCGCCTTCGTAAAGCGGACTGGAATCGTTGTTTTCGTTGGAGGCCCTATTGTTCCCCCACGCATAGACGTGCCCGTCGTCGGCCCGGCCGGTCACGTACTCGATAAGTCGGCGAGGCGTGAGTTCGTCGACAAGCGCGACGTTCCCAGCAGAGAGACGAGCGTCAGGGACCGTGATGGTGAACTGCTCGCTGAGTATGGGTTCACCAGCGAGGTACTCGTAGAGTGCAACGATGTCTTCGGCACTCGCGCCGGTCAACTCCTGTAGACGAGGATTGCCGAGAGACACTTCAGAGGTGTCTTCCAGCGAGGATTCAAGCAGTTCGATGTCTCCCTCGACGATTTCTCGTACGTCTTGAACAGCTTCGCTGGCGGCTTCCCACTCGCCGTTTTCGATGTGAGTGGCCGCCTGCTGAGTCAGTTTCGTTCGACCATCTGCGTGCTCTCGGACGGTTACGCACACGTCCTCGGAGCAGCGTTCGAGGGTCGCCTGTATATTTTCGATGGTGTCGCCCATGTCTGCGATGCCGCGCCGCCCCGTGCGTGCGGAGCGCTTGCTGATAGAGTCGGCTGCTGCTTTCGTCTGGGAGAGCAGTTGGTTCTCTAACGCTAGAGCTTTCGAGCGGAGTTCGACCGTGTCGTCGAGTCCGTCGGCGTCCGCGTCTGTGTCGCTCGGGCCGCTAATGACCGAGCGGTTGCTTCGAGTGTTGTTGTAGTTGGCCCGGTTGCTTCCACTAGCATCCCCATTGTAGTCGAAGCAACAGGTGGCCGCGATAGCGGTTGCGGTCACCCACGCTTCGAGTTCGAGTTCGTCTGAGACGGGGCCGATGTCCGTAGAGACTGTCGGGGTGAGTTTGTATACGGTTGGCTCAGCAATCGGCGACGGCCCCGTGTACTCACCGAGGCCCGCGAACGGTGCCGCTGGCGATGCTCCCGTGGTAGTCGTCGCGCTCGCGACTCGGCCGAGACAGCCACTCAGGCTACCAAGCGCCACCAGCCCACTCCCCGCTAGTACCTGACGACGGCTGAGCTGTGGGGGTGACAAACCTCGCGACGAACTAGATACTCTTCGTGAACTCATCTGTGTGTCAGACACTTCCACACATCATAAGTATTCTTATATAAAATAGTAAATATCGACAACGGTCGCTGTTTCCATCGACCACCGCTGCAGACGACGCCCGTGAGTTGCACTCAGTACTCCCAGAGCCGGTCGATGCGCCCCGCTATATCGGGGTGTTCCTCTCTCAGCGACTCGACGCTGCGCTCGCCGTCGACGTTGACGACGTGAACCTCGCCGCGTTTGCCACCGTAGATGTCCTGGAAGTCGTAGACGGCACCGACGGCGCAGACTTCCTCGGGTACGTCGTCGCTCTCACGCAAGAACTGCACCTGCCGGTCGACGTTGCACTCGACGAGGCGGTTGATAGCTTCCGACCGGTCGATGTCGTCGGGGAGGGCCTCGATGCCGTCTTCGAGGCGCGGTTTCAGGAGGTCGAGACAGCGTTCGATGCCCAGTGGTTCAGAGACGCCGTCGGTGAGTGCGTCGTAGGTCGCCGTGACGGCGCCACAGCCGGTGTGGCCGACGACGACGGCGAGGTTCGTTCCGGTGTGTTCGATGGGATAGAGTACGTCACCGGAGACGAACTCCTCGCCGTTGGCGCGGTCGATGACTCGGTTCCCGATGTTGCCGCAGGTGAAGAGGTTTCCGGGGTCGTCGTTGCCCCACATCTGGTCCTGCAGAACCCGAGAGTCCGAACAGCAGACGGTGACCGCCTCGGGGTGTTGCCCGTGTTGGAGGCCCTCGAATCGGGTGTCGTACTCCGAGGCGTGCTTCGCGTTGTGTTTCAACAGCGCCACGAGCGTCGAGTGCATTACCAAGCGAACGATACACCCCGACCCAATAATCGGTTTCGGAGGGCGTCAAGACGATTCACGCCTCGTCGCGGATTATCATCGTTTTCACCCGTCGAACGCCGTCGAAGTCCCGGAGGCGGTAGGTCAACTGTCGAACGCGTTCCGACGTGCCCCGACAGAACAGCGACTCCAGACACCACTCGCCCTGGTGGGTGTGGCTCGTGTTCAGGATAACGTCTTGGTACTCGTGTTGAATCGCGTGGAGTTCACCGATGACCTCGTGGTGGCGGTAATCGAACCCCAACAGTGCGACGACTTCGCCGTCGGTGTCCTCTAGGCGAGCGTGGGATTCGATGTACTCGGACATCGCCTCCCGGACGGCACGTGAACGGTTCTCGATGCCTTCCGCCTGCCAGACGCGGTCGAACTCCGAGAGGGTCTCGTCGGGGATGTTGAAACTCGTTCGCACGTCGGTGCCATCGCGGCGAGGCGACAAATAGGGTCCGCGTCTGCCCACACAGTGCCCGCGTCACCTCCACGAATCGTATGACGATTTCCCCGTTCCGGTAGTAACAATCCCTAAGACGGCCCTTCACCGAACACGAAACGACATGTTACACGGCGAGGCGCTCGGACTGCTGTTCGGTGCGGTCGCCCTCGGCGCGGTTCACGGAATCGAACCGGGCCACGGCTGGCCGGTCGCGGCCTCCTACGCCCTTGACCAGCGATACAAGTGGGTCCACGGCTTCGCCGCCAGCCTCCTGCTCGGTATCGGCCACCTCGTGAGCAGCATCGCCATGGTCGTCGCGTTCTTCTATGCGAAGTCGTACTTCGAACTCACGCAACTCGACGACCCCATCGCGCTGTTCGGCGGACTCGAAATCGGCGGTCCGGTGAGCCTCGTCGCGGGCACTCTTCTCATCGCACTGGGTATCCGTGAGTATCGCCACGGTCACAGCCACGGTATCGGAACCGACGACGACGGGCACAACCACGACCACGGCGACGGCGGACACAGTCATGGTCACGGCGACGGTGAACACGTCCACCACCACGACCACGACCACGGCCACAGCCACGGGGGCCGTGGCCACACACACGACCACGGGGAGAGCCATGACCACGACAGCCTGTTCGAACGCCTAAAACGCAGGCTTCCGTTCGTGGGCGGTCACAGCCACGCCCACGATACCGACAGCGCCGACGAGCGCGGCCTGTTGGGCATCGCGTGGTTCGCGTTCCTGCTCGGCTTCGCCCACGAGGAGGAGTTCGAAATCATCGCGCTTTGTAGCGGTTCCGCACACTGTCTCGAACTGATGACTGCCTACGCCCTCACGGTCATCGTCGGCATCGTCACGCTGACGATGCTGCTCATCGCCGGCTACGAGTCCTTCGAGGAGGACGTCGAGCGCCTCGCGCCGTACCTTCCGGTGTTTTCGGCGGTCGTCCTCGTCGGGATGGGTCTCGGGTTCGTCCTCGGTGTCCTCTAACCGTCAGAAATCGGTCGCAATCGCCCGGGCGGCGGTCGTCTTGAACGCCGCGACGACATCTCTACCCTCCCGCAATCCGAGTCGCTCTCTGCTCTCCTCGGTCACGACTGCCTCGATGTCGATGCCCTCGGCGACGGTCACCGTCACCGTCGAGACGGCGTCGGCGGTTTCGACCCGGGAGACGGTCCCGGAGAGTTGGTTCCGGAGGCTGGTGTGGCCCTCGGCGGCCGTCTCGGGGTCCATGAGAACGACGGCGTCCGACCGGATGGCTATCTCCACCTCTCGGGAGCCGTCGGGAACGCGAGCGGCCATCTCCCCGGCGTCGGTTTCGACGGTCGCCAACTCGCCGTCGCGGGCGACGACGGTCCCCGGTACGATGGACTCGGTGACCGAGGTAACCCCCGACAGTTCGACTCGGAGGCGGTCGAACTGTCTGATGAGGTCCCGTGCCTCGTCGGTGAGAGCGGTGCCGCCGCCGTCGCTCCCGCCGCGAACTCTGGTTGTCAGCGGACCGAAGGCGCCTTCGATTTCGTCGACGCGGCGCTGGAGGTGCGGATACGACCGACCGAGGGCGTCGGCCGCGCCGGACATCGACCCCTGTTCGTCTATCGCGCGCAGCATCTCGATGTCCCGGCCGGTGACGGTCACGCCGTCGCGGCCGAGTCGCGGTTCGAATCCCTTCTCGAGCGTCATGCGTTCTCCGGCGGCCCTTCGGCGGGCAACATTGAATTCAGTACACCAGTTCCCCCGAGATAAACTTCCGGGTGCGCTCGTCTTCTGGGTCCTCGAACACCGCCTCGGCCGGACCGACCTCCGTCAGGTCGGAACCGAGGAGGACGGCGACGCGGTCGGCGATTCGGCGGGCTTGGTGCATGTCGTGGGTGGCGACGACGACGCCGATACCGCTGGCCCGTGCCTTGTCGACGGCGGACTCGATGACAGCCGTGTTCCGTGGGTCGAGGTCGGAGGTCGGTTCGTCAAGCAAGAGCACGTCGGGGTCGTACGCTAGCGCCCGCGCGAAGGAGACCCGCTGGGCCTCCCCGCCGGAGAGCGACCGGGCGTCCTGGTCGATTTTCTCTGTCATCCCGACGACATCGAGGGCGGCTTCGACGGCGTCGGCGGTGCCGTTCGAGCGAACCACCGACAGCAGTTCCTCGCGGAGGCGCTCCTGCCACGACCGACGAATCCGAAGGCCGTACTCGACGTTACGGGCGACGGAAGCGTCGAAGAGGCTGGCTTCCTGAAACACCATGCCGACGCGCCGTCGGAGAGTGAGGCGTTCGTCCTCGTCGACCGCCCATGCGTCGCGGCCGCCGAGCGTCACGCGGCCGGAATCGGGTTCCAGAGACAGCGACAACAGCCGCAGCAGTGTCGTCTTCCCGACCCCGGAGGGGCCGATGACGGCAATTACCTCTCCAGAATCCACCGACAGCGTGAGGTCGTCGACGACGGCGTCGTCGCCGTAGGACAGCGACACGGAATCGGCTCGCAACATCAGCCCATCACCCGGTCGTCGCCGAGTCGGACGACGATGGCGTTCACCAAGAGAACGATGGCGACGAGGACGCCGCCGAGCACCATCGCCGTCTCGTAGCGGCCCTGTCTGGCCTCCAATTGGATTGCGGTCGTCAGCGTCCGCGTCTTCGAGACGCCCTCCGACCCCGCGATGTTGCCGCCGACGATGAGTACCGACCCGACTTCGCTAATAGCCCGTCCGAACCCGGCCAGTATCGCCGTCGCGATGCCGTATCGGGCCTCCTTGATGACGACGAGTGCAACGTCCAGCCGCGTCCCGCCGAGACTGCGGGCAGCGTCGCGGACGTTCTCCTCGACGCTCGTGACGGCGGCGAGGCTGACGGCCGTTATCGCCGGCGTGGCCAACACGAACTGCGACATAATCATCGCCTCCTTGGTAAAGACGAGTTCGAGCGGTCCGAGCGGTCCCTGATTGGAGACGGCGAACAACACGAGTAACCCGACGACGACGCTCGGAAACCCCATTCCGGTGTTGATGATCGACTTGATGAGCCGCTTTCCGGGGAGGTCGGTGAAGCCGACCACGAGCGCAATCGGGACGCTCACGAGCGTACTCAACACGACGGCGATGACGCTGACGTACAGCGAGACGAAGATGATACTCCGGACGTACACCGATTCGAAGGGGAACTCGGCCAACAGCGCGAGTGAGGCCAACCCGGGGGTCACGGTCAGTCCTCAGCGGAGTCGCCACTCCAACCTTCCGGAACGTACTGTTCGAAGTCGGGGTCCTCCGACAGCGCTCGCGGGAAGAACAACTGTTCGCCGTTCGCCTCGTAGCTGTCGATGATGTCCTGTCCCTCGGGACTGGTGATGTAGCCGATGTAGGCCATCGCGAGGTCGTAGTTGACGTTGTCGTGGACGGCGGGGTTGACCGCGATGACGCCGTAGGGGTTCGCGAGGATCTCCGGGCCGTCTTCGATAGGCCCTTCGACGAGAATCGCGAGGTCGATTTCCGACCGTTGGGAGAGGTACGTCCCGCGGTCAGACAGCGTGTACCCGCCCTGCTCGTTGGCGATGTTGAGTACCTGCCCCATTCCCTGTCCGGTTTCGCGGTACCAGTCGCCGCCGGGGTCGACGCCGGCCTCCTCCCAGACGAGGCGTTCCTTGGTGTGTGTTCCCGAGTTGTCGCCACGGGAGACGAAGGTAGCTTCGGAGTCGGCGATGGTCGCGAACGCCTCCGTCGCCGAACTCGTTCCCTCGATGCCCGCTGGGTCGCTCCCCGGGCCGACGATGACGAAGTCGTTGAACATCAAATCGCGGCGGTTCACGCCGATGCCGTCGCGCATGAACTCGTCTTCCAGCGACCGGGCGTGGACCATCACCACGTCTGAGTCGCCGTCGCGGGCAGTCTGGAGGGCCGCGCCGGTCCCCTGTGCGACCGTGTCGACGGTGACGCCGTACATCTCTTCGAACGGGGCGTTCAACTCGTCGAGCAGTCCGGTGTCGTCGGTACTCGTCGTCGTCGTGAGGGTCAGCGTCTCCCCGGCGACGCCGGGAGCGTCGTCGCTTGCTCCTCCACCGATTTGCGCACAACCGGCCAATCCAGCAACCCCACCTGTACCGAGCGCCGTGAGGAACTGACGGCGTTGTATCGACATAGACACATCGAGGATGGGGGCCATCAAGTAAGTTACGCCGAGGAGTAACTACTACCAGTTACACTAAGTGAAAAATAACGCATTCAAAAATCGATTGTGGCTACGTTTCGGAGTGTCGATTACGCCGATTCGTTGCCGGCCGATTCGGGCTCTTCGGTTGCCTCCGGCGTTTCGGTCGGTTCGGCGGTTTCGGTCCCGTCGTCATCGTCGCCTTCTTTGTCATCCTCGTCTTCGTCATCCTCGTCGTCTCCGACTTCCTTGACGTCAACGTCCTTGCCGGCGACTCCGCTTTCGGAGATGACTGGCTTGAGGATGTAACCGTTGTTCGGGCCTCGCTTGACGACGTTGATGTCGAAGACGAAGCTCACCTCTCCGCCCTCCTCGACTTCGAACGTCTTGGTAATCTGCAGTTTCTCGCTGGGGAGTTTCACGTCGACTTCCTCGCCGTCGACGACGCCGACCACTTCGGAGGCGTGAAGCTCGATTTTCGTGTAGGTGCCCGCTTCGAGTTCGCCCTCCAACACGGAAATCGCCTTGTCGCCGACGACCTCGGTCAAGTCGACCGTCTCGCCTTCGAGGTCGAGTTCGGTGAAACCGCCCTCACCGTCTTCGTCGTCTTCCTCATCATCGTCTTCGTCCTCGTCGTCTTCGGCTTCAGTCCCCTCCGGCGTCTCGGTCTCTTCTTCCGTTTCAGTCGGCTCCTCGGTCTCGGTCGGTTCGGCGGTTTCGGTCCCATCGGGGGTTTCAGTTCCGTCGTCATCGTCTTCTTCGTCGTCTTCCTCGTCGTCTTCCTCGTCGTCGGCAGCGCGGAACACCCGCGCTTTCGAGAGGGTGACGTCCAGCGATTCGAAGTCGCCGATGTCGGCCGGCTGGTCGCTGATGAGCAGTCGGAACGTCCCCATCGCCGACCCACCGTTCCCGCCGTTGCCGCTGGGGCTTTCGGAGCCGCCGTTGCCCGTACAGCCGGCGACGAGTACCGTTCCCGCGCCCGCCGTGGCGGTCAGGAATCGTCGTCGGTTCATGTCGTATCGCCCTCCGTCGTCAGTTCGCGTTGCCGTGTCTGTCGCATCGTTGATTCGTACTCGACAGCGACATAAACGGTTGATGGCCGAATGCGGGCCAGAAGGTTCATCAGGGAGTCCCCGACCCGTCTCTCGTCGGGCGATTCACCCGTCGTAGGCTTCCGCCAGTCCGTCGAGGGCCTCGTGGCGGGTGGTCGTGTGCGGCGCCGTCAGCGGCGAGACGCTGACGCGGCCCTCGACGACCGCGCGTCGGTCGCTGCCCTGCGGGTCGGGGACGGACCCCTCGGCCATCATCTCCCAGATGCGGTCGTGAATCGTCACCGTCCCACGCTCGTTTTCGGCGTCCATCTCGTAGACGTGGGAGGGACGAGTGATTTCCATGTCGGCGTGGCCCTCCTCGGGCGGCAGCGGCGCGTTGACGTTCAGGTAGTCGGCGTCGTCGAAGACGCCCGCACCGAAGGCGTGTTCGATGAGATAGCGGACGGCGCGGGTGGCCTCCGAGAAGTGTTCCGGTTCGGGGGTGAATTCCTGGAACGTGATGTCGCCGGCCGGGAAGTACACGGATGCGGCGATGGCCGGAACGCCGAAGAAGGCGGCTTCCACGGCGGCCGAGACAGTTCCCGAACGGCCGAGGACGTACTCCCCGAGGTTCGCCCCGCGGTTACAGCCCGAGACGACGATGTCGGGGTCGAAATCCATCGCACAGATGGCGGCGACGACGCAGTCCGTCGGTGTTCCCTGAACTGCGTAGCCGAGTTCGTGTTCTGTCAGTTCGACGTTCCGTGAGAGTTGTCGGCCGACCGCGCTCTGGTCGACCTCCGGTGCCATCACCGTCACGTCGCCGACCGATTCCAGGGCGTCGTACAGCGCCCGGATGCCGACGGCGTCGATGCCGTCGTCGTTCGTCAGCAGAATATCCATACGGGCTGTGGGTACCGGTGTCGCAAAAGTTCACCGCACGGACCGGGGTAATCAGCTCAGGCGGTCGACGACCGTCTGGGCATCGACGACGAGATTGTACGCCTCCTCGTCGTCGTTCCACAACACGAGGACGTTCTCGAAGTGAAGCAACGAGCCGTACGGCGCACGGAGGAGGGATTCGTTGAGCGCCGACTCCCGCGTGAGGACGGCGTAGTGGTCGACGGCCTCCGAGCCGTCGCTAATCTTGAACAGCGGGTTGCCCTCGTCGGCGAGGTTCGGCGACAGTTTCAGCGCGTCGAGGTCGATTCGGTCGGTGACGTGGGACTCCATCTCGGCCATCTTCGCTACCTCCTCGGCGTCCGGCGTGTACTCGATGGCCCGTTTCCCGTCGGTTCGAAGCAGGAGATAGGCGTACTGAACGTCGGTGTTCAGGTACGTCCCGTCGCCGGCAGCGAGACCGTCTTCGTTCCCGTCGGCCGCGGCCCGGTCGAGTCGGCTCTGGAACGCCGGCGGTTCGATGTCCGGCTGTCGGGCGAACGTCCACCCGCGGTCGTCCGGGGACTCCTCGGGCCAGAGTCGAACCGTCGGCGCGTACACGGTCGCGTCCTCACGGCGAGTCAGAAGGTCGCGCTCGATGTTCCGCAACCGGGTCGCCGTTCGCTCCTCTGCGGGCGACAGCGCCACCAGCGTTCCGTCGTCGGCGAGGACGTCGAGATACTGCTCGGCGACCGAGACGGGGTCGTCCAACTCCGAGAGCACGTTGGCGAAGACGACGAGGTCGTACTCGCCGTCGGGGGCGAACGATTCGGCGCGTTCGCGGTGAATCGTCGTCGCAAATCCTGGCCGCGTCCCTTCGAGCATCGCTTCGAGCACGTCGGCGGCTGCACTCGGTTCCACGGCGTCGTACTCCACGAGCGTCTCCTCGGGGAGGTAATCGTGGATGCCGAGCGCCGGCCCGCCCGTGCCGGCTCCGACCTCCAGTATCCGGAGTCGGCGGCCGAGCAATCCCGCTCGACCCACCTCGTCGAGGACGTACTGTATCGCCGCGTAGTAATCCGGCAGGTGGTAGATTGCGTAGGCGAGGGCGGTGTCCTCGTCGTAGGTGACCGCCTCGTCGGCGAAGTACGCCTCCTTCAGACGGTCGATGCGCTCCCGGAGGCCGGCGCCGCTGTCTCCTTTCGGCCAGCCGGGGCCGTACCGCTCGACGAGCAGGTCCTCGAGTCGCCGGGCGTAGGCCTCGGGGAATCGCTCGACGCCGTCGAATTGCGGGGTTATCGTCCCGTCTTCGACCGGGACAAACGTGCCGTCTTCGCGTTCGCGAATCCCCAATTCGAATGCGTGTTCGCGCAGCGTCTCGCGGACGACCGCCGGATGCGGTTGGCCGTCGACGTACTCGTAGATCTCCTCGGGGTCGATGGGTCGGGCGTTCCGGAGATATCGAGCGTTGTCGAGGATGGCGTCGGTGTCGGTCATCGTCCCGCCTCCTCGTAGAGGTCCAGAAAGGTCTCCCGGTCAGCTTCAGAGAGCGCGCGTGCGGCCTCGGCGACGGAGTCGCCGCCCCTGAAGCGATCCTGAATCTCGGCGTACACCTCGGGCGTGTTGCCGGCGATTCTGTCGACCAACTCATCGAGCGGTTCCGAGAGGTTGGTCTGGAACCGCGGGTCGACCTCCTCGGCGGCCAACGCGTAGGCCAACACCGCCGTGTGCGCTCTCGCCTGGACCGTCTCCATCGCCCGGTCGTGTTCCTCGGGCGTCGTCTCGAAGACGTCGTTGCCGGCCGCCGAAAGCGACTCGCGGATGGCGTCGACCGTCGGCCCGTCCGAATCGACGACCACCGGGAGGTTTCCGGGTGCGTTCGACGCCGAAAACAGCGGGTGAAAACTCGCCCGTTCGCGGCCCTCGGCGTGGGTCGACAGCGCCGCCACCGAATCGCGCATCTCCCCGGATACGTCGACGACTGCTTCGGTCGCCTTCGCGGCGTGTTCGGCGATAACGTCGGGAACAGCAGTCATCGGCACGGCGACACAGACGACGTCGAAACGCTCGTCGGTGTCCAGTGGGACCGCCGTGGCGTCGTTCGTCGCGGCGGCGGCCTCCCGTGCCACCCCGTGGTCGCGGTCGGCGAAGGCGACTGCGTCGGCGCCGCTGTGACGGGCGAACCACCGGCCCATCTCTCCCGCGCCGACGACGAGCAGTTGCATAAACAGCGGTACTGCCGCCTTCGGCAAAAGGGGTTCGTATTGGTGGCCTGCGTGGCGGCTCACGTCCTCGTTAGAATCGACCTACCGAGCGTAGTCGCCTGTTAGTTTTCCGCGGTGGCTGTTTACACCGAGTATGGCGGAGGAATCCAAACGTGAATCCATCCGAAACGCCGGCTACAGTGCCTGGCGAGGGACCGTGCTCATCGGTATCGGACTCGTCGTGTTGGTGATGTTCGTCGGCATGTCGTACCTCGTCTACCTCGGTCGGATGTCCGACGGTCCGCTGGTGCTGTTCGTCGGCGTTGTCTTGGGATTCCTCCTTCGCTCGGCGATGAAGTTCTTCTGACATCGAGTGGACGGCCGAGAGGGTATCGTGGCGGCTCAGGAGTAGGCGTCGTCACAAGGGGCTCGGAGCGGGGGTAGGTGCCTCATCATCGCCGCCGTGTGACGGTAGGCGTGGCGGGGGTTTGTAGCTTACCGGATTACAACACGAGCGATTTCTCGTAGTCGGTGAGGTTCTCGTGGCCGTCTTCGGTGACGACGACGAGGTCCTCGATGCGAACGCCGCCGACCGCGGGGTCGTAGAGGCCGGGTTCGACCGTGACGACGTGACCCGCTTGGAGTTCGTTGTCCTGTTCGGAAACGCGCGGGAACTCGTGGATGTCGAGGCCGACGCCGTGGCCCGTCGTGTGAATGAAGCCGGTTTCGGTCGTCTCGTCGCTTCGAAGGGTCGGCAGGCCGGCGTCCTCGTAGACGTCGCACACCGCGCCGTGGACCTCGCTGCCGGTGACGCCCGCCTCGATGGCGTCCAGCGCCGCCTCCTGTGCCTCCAGCGTGAGGTCGTACCACTCGGCGATTTCCGCGGAGGGGTCGCCCACACAGAACGTCCGGGTCATGTCGGCGTAGTACCCCGTCTCCTTCGAGCGCGGGAAGATGTCGATAATGATGGCTTCGTCGGCCGAAAGCGGACCGGACCCCCGGTCGTGGGGGTCGGCGGCGTCGGCCCCGCAGGCGACGATGGTCTCGTCGAGCGCACAGCCGTGCCGCAGGAGTTCGATTTCGATTTCCTGCTTGACGCGCTCGGATGTGAGCGCCTCGCCGTCGAAAACGAGCGTTCCGTCCTCGATGTCGGCCTCGGCGAGTAGTTCCTCGGCGCGTGCCATCGCGGCTTCGTTTGCCTTCTGTGCCGACCGGATGTGTTCGACTTCCTCGTCGGTCTTCGTCGCGCGGATGGACTCGACGGTGTCGTCGTAGTCGGCTTCGACGGTCACGCCGAGGTCTCGGAGGCCGTCGGCGGTACCGAGCGGGAAGTCGACCGGCGTGGCGACCGACTCCACGTCGTGGGCGTCGAGGAACGCGGCGAGCGTCCGGTGGCCCCCCTCCGTCTGTCCGTACTCTTCGAGGTTCTTCCGGTGGTCGTACTCGGAGTGGCGTTCGACGGTTTCGGCGCGTGCGTTGCGCTTCGCGCGGCCGTACTCCAGCGCCGAGACGAGGAGATGCCCCTCGCCGGTGTACAGCGTCACGAAGGGGTCGGGAGCGGTGAAACCGGAGAGGTATCGCTGGTCGGAGTCCTCGCCGTCGGCCTCGACGAGGTAGCCGTCGAGGTCCGCCTCCTCGAGGAACGCATCGAGTGCAGAGAGGTCGGGGTTCATACCGGATGCCGGGGGCGGGAGGAGTAAAGCCCTACCCCTTGTCGGCAGGCCTTTGTCGGCGGCCCGCCACCCGCCGGTATGGACGTTCGCATCTCGCCCTCGCAGGTCCGCGGGAGCGCCCGGGCGCCGCCGTCGAAGAGCTACACGCATCGCGCCATCCTCGCCGCCGGCTACGGCGGCGGCGCGCTCGTGAAGAACCCGCTTTTCAGCGCCGACACGAAGGCGACGGCCCGCGCCGTCGAAGCCTACGGCGGGTCGACCGAACGCGTCGACGACGACCTCGAAGTCGTCGGGTTCGAGGGCACACCCGAGACGCCGGGCAACGTCGTCGACTGTGCCAACAGCGGGACGACGATGCGGTTGACGGCCGCGGCCGGCGCCCTCGTCGACGACCTCGCGGTGTTGAC
This sequence comes from Natronomonas gomsonensis, assembly GCF_013391635.1. Classification (GTDB taxonomy): domain Archaea; phylum Halobacteriota; class Halobacteria; order Halobacteriales; family Haloarculaceae; genus Natronomonas; species Natronomonas gomsonensis_A. The sequence continues at coordinate 527,714 of NZ_JACAWU010000002.1, forward strand.
CGGCGACACCTCGCTTCGCTCCCGACCGCAGGGGCCGCTGCTGGACGCCCTCTCCGACCTCGGCGCCCGCGCGGAGTCGACGCGCCGAAACGGACAGGCACCGCTCGTCGTCGGCGAAGGCATCGACCGCGAGTTGGTGTCCATCCGCGGCGACGTGTCCTCACAGTACATCACCGGTCTGCTGATGGCCGGCGCAGTCACCGAGGGTGGCCTCGAAATCGACCTCACGACAGACCTCAAATCCGCGCCGTACGTCGATATCACCCTGGAGGTGCTCGCGGACTTCGGTATCGACGCCGAGGTCATCGGCGGCGATAACTCCGACATCCGGTCCTCGGGTGCCAACGGCTTCCGTGTGCCGGGCGGGCAGTCCTACGAACCGTCCGACGGGGAGTACCACGTCCCCGGCGACTTCTCGTCGATGTCGTATCTGCTGGCGGCGGGCGCTCTCGCCGCCGACGGCGAGTTGCTCGTCAGGGGGGCCTACCCCAGCGCACAGGGTGATTCGGCCATCGTCTCCATCCTCGAACGGATGGGTGCGGACATCGAGTGGAACCGCGCGAACGGCTCGATTTCGGTCGCGGAATCCGAACTGGAGGGTATCGAGGTCGGCGTCGCCGATACGCCGGACCTGCTGCCCACAATCGCGGTCCTCGGCGCCGCCGCCGAGGGGACGACCCGGATTACGGACTGCGAGCACGTCCGTCTGAAAGAGACCGACCGAGTCGCCGCGATGGCCACGGAGTTGACGAAGATGGGCGTCGACGTCGAGGAGTACGAGGACGAACTCGTCGTTCACGGCGGCGGTCTCGAAGGGGCCACCGTCGAAGGGTACGACGACCATCGCATCGTCATGTCGCTGGCCGTCGCCGCGCTCGTCGCCGACGGCGAGACGACAATCGAGGGCGCCGAACACGTCGACGTGTCCTTCCCCGAGTTCTTCGAGGTGCTGTACGACCTCGGTGCGGATGTCGAGAAGTAAGGCAGCCGCGGCGCTCGCTACTCGTAGACCACGCCGTCGCTGTCGCCGGACATCACGACTTCGTCGTCCTCGTTTCGGCAGACGTACTCCGTCTGGAGGCGGACCCCGTCCTCGCGTTCGGTGACGGAGGTGACCGTCATCGCACAGCGTATCTCCTCGCCGGTGTACACCGGCCGGTGAAAGGTGTAGTTCAACTCCCGAGCGATGTAGTTCAAATCACCGCCGATTTTCGTCGGGAGCGTCCCCGTCAGGAGGCCGTGGACGACGAGTCGACCCTCCTCGTCGGGTTCGACGTGGTGGGGGTTCTCGTCTTCGGACACCTCGACGAACTGCTCGACGTCGGCGTGGGTGAACGTCCGACTGTGCGTGAACGTCTCGCCCTCGGTAAGGGCGTAGGGGTCGACCATACGCCGCTGCTCGTAGGGGAGCCGCTTGAACGTTTAGCGAAGTAGCAGCAAATGTTGTCGCTGTTCCCCACGTGTACCACGGAGTTACGGACCGCTGCAAACCGCATCACTTCGAGGACGTGGAACGGAACCCCCGAGCATCCCGGGGTCAGTCCTCGGGACGCGGCAGTTCCAACACGACGGCAGCGCCGTCGTGGTCGTCGTCGAACGACAGCGAGCCATCGAGGGATTCGACAACGTAGTGGGCGAGCCACAGCCCGAGTCCCCGACTGTGGTCGAGTTGGGTGATGCCCTGTTCACCCGAGACGACCTGGCGTTCACGTTCGGGGATACCCGGCCCGTCGTCCTCGATTCGGATGGTGACGGCCTCGTCGTCGGCCGACGCCCGCACCGTCACAATCGGTGCGTCGCCGGCGTGGAGTGCAGCGTTCTCGACCAACTCGGCGATTGCTTTCTGCAGCAGGTCGTCGTCGTAGACGGTGACACCGTCGACGTCGGTCCTGAACGTCGCCTCGGTGTTTTCCGTGTTGGCACGTTCGATGGCCTCGTCGAGTACCGACATGAGGTCGATGGCCTGATAGTCGATGTCGCTCCGGTCGGCGTCGAACGTCCGTTCGATGTCGCGGACGTTCTCGGTGATGGCGGCGATTTGCTCGGCGGCGTCGCTCGCGCTGTCGATGTATTCGAGGGTTTCACCATCCGCGCCGTCCCTGAGAAGGTCCAGATACCCCTGTACGACGCCGATGGTGTTCCGGAGGTTGTGCCGCAGTACCCGATTCAACATCTCGATGCGCCGCTGGTCGGCTTTCCGGTCGCTGATGTCGGTGTAGATGCCGAATGCACGCGGTCCCTCGGCGGCGCGGCCGTAGTAGACGCCACGGAAGAGGAACGTCCGTAGCCCGTTCGGTGTTTGCCGGCTCACTTCGATCGGTTCGGTCAACGCTTCGGGGTCGAGTCCGTCGAGCCGTTCGGCTTCCGGCCGGTCGTCCTCGGGGACGATGAGGTCGTTTGTGGACTGGCCGACCGCCTCGGCCTTCTCGACGCCGAAGGTCTGCTCGAACGAGCGGTTGACATCCCGGATGATGGGGCCGTCGTCGGTCAGCGTCGCGTCCGTGATGGCGTCGGGCGACTGCTCGAAGAGGTTCTCGAAGCGCGCCCGTTCGGCTTCGAGTTCGCTCCGGTCGCGGACGACGCCGACGCTACCGAGGAACTCATCGCCGGGGTACTGCGAGAGCTCGATTTCGACGGGCAGTTCCTCGCCGTCGACGGTCAGAAGCGTCGTCTCGTAGCTCCGGCTTTCGGCCCTGTCCGTCCGGTGGAGGTCGGCCAAGAGCAACTCGCCGGTCTCGTACCCTGTCGCGGTGAGGAACTCCTCGACGGAGCGTCCGATGAGCGCGTCGGGGTCGACGCCGAGCGTCTCGGCTAAAGGGTCCGTCATCAACCGAAGGTCGCCGTCGGCGTCGATGACGAACACCGACTCGCGGACGCTCTCGTGGACCGCACGGTACTGCTCGAGTTGCGTTTCGCGCTCGGTGCGGTCGAACGCAGTTTCGGCGTTGGCCGCGAGAATGTTCGCGAGGCTCCGTGCCACATCGCCGATGCCGTCGGGGTTCTCGGTGCCGATAGACAGCGTTCCGTGTCGGCCGATGGGTATCGCAACCGCCGCACGTATCGGGCCGTAGGAGTCCGGAATCGATCTGTCGTGTTCCTCGGTGTCGAGTGTCTGTTGCCGCTGGAACGCCGTCCCCGACAGCCCCTCGCCGGGGGCGTACGTCGGGAGGGTCTCCATCTCCTCGGTGGCCTTCTCGCTGAGAGCCGTGGGGATTAGTCGGTCCGTCTTGTCGTCGTACAACCGGACGGCGTTGAACGACAGGTCGAGGATGTCACCGGCGGCCCCGCTTATTATTTCCGCGATTTCCGTCCGATTAGTCGCGCTCATCAACTCTCGCGTCGTCGAGTGGAGGTCGTTGAGCGCTCGCTCGCGGCGCCTCTCCTCGGACACGTCACGGAAGAACACCGAAAGCCCCTCCTCGGAGGGGTAGGCTTCGACGCCGAGATGAGCGTCCAGCGGTTCGTAGTACGCTTCGAACGACTCCGGCTGTTGGGTCTCCATCGCCCGTCGATAGTGCTCTTCGAACGCGGTTCCGAGGGCGTCCGGAACGGCCTCCCAGAGGTTCCGCCCCGAGAGGTCGCTTTTCGAGTAGTTCTCCGCTGCGGCTTCGTTGAGAACCTCGTAGCCACCGTCGTTGACGTAGGTGATTCCCCAGGCCGTATCGAGTGCGAAGAACCCGTCGTCGATGCGCTCCAGCACCGTCTCGAACTCGTCTCGGGCCGCCTGCAGTTCCGCTTCCCGGCGTTCCCGTTCGAGTTCGTAACTCGCGCGGTCGGTGAGCAGTTCGACGAACGTCCGCTCGGATTCAGTGAACGACACGTCCCTCGGTTCGGCACCACCGAAACACACCGTCCCGTAGGTCTCGCCGTCGATACTGAGCGTGCCGCCGAGATAACACCGCAAGTCGGAGTCGTACGCCGGGTCGTCCCGCCAGCGGTCGGTCGCGTCCGTGATTGCCAACAGTCCGTTTCCACGGACGGTCGCCTTGCAGTAGGCCTCCTCCAGCGGAAAGACGTCGCCGGCGTCGAAGGCTGCATCGCCCGCGACAGCGAGCATCTCCAAGCGGCGCTCGCCCGTGTCGATGGATGTCGCAAAGCCAATGTCGAGGTCCAGATACTCCCGGCCGACTTCGAGGATGCGTTCGAGTTTCTCCTCGAACTCCCCGTGACCGGTCGACAGCGCGTGTAAATCCCGCAGTGCCTGTTCGTTGCGGTCGACTCGGGCGGCCTCGCCGTCGACGATCTCGTGGACTCGCTCGGTGAGCGTCTCCTCACGGTCCTCGAAGGCTTCCCTCGGCGCGTACTCGACGCCGAGTCGAGAGGCGAGGGCGCCAACCTCGGGGTCGGCCTCGCCTACGACGACAATCGGGAGGTTCGGCGCTCTGCGTCGAAGCTCTTCGACGCTTGCGCTCCAGTCGTCGTGTACGGCGAGGAGAACGCAATCAGTGCCGTGGTCGACGGCTGCCACGGAGTCGACCTGCTGGACGGAAACGTTCCGAAGTGGTTCGTCTTCGAGGCGGCTTCCGTTGGTGGGTTGGAGGTAGGTAACGGTCAGGCTCTGCACGTGTTCGCTGGCACCGTCTTTCGAAACGAGCCTCGAGATAATAAACAGGTGTGTGAGTTCACCGGCCGATTAGGCGAACACGCTACCGAGAAGCCGCGTCTGCCCCCGGCGCAGGCGTTCGAGGAACGCCGATTTCGAAATGTCGAGTTCGGCCGCCACCTCCGCGGACGTGACGCGTTTCGGCACGTCGAAGTATCCCATCTCGTAGGCGGTTTCGAGGGCAGCGGCCTGTCCGGGCGTCAGGTTCCATCGCGTCTCGACGGAAACGTCGCCGTCGTCGCCCAGCGGAGAGATTCGTTCGAGTTTCACGCCGACGGCCTCTCCTGCTGCCTCGAGGACACCGTGGAGTACCTCCTGGCCCACGACGGCGCCGACGTGCCGCTCGACGCCGTCGCGGTACTGGACCGAATCGACCAGAAATCCCTCGTCGATGAGTTCGTGGACGACACAGCGGTCCTTCGAGAGACAGCGAAAGGTGTGGCGGCTGTCGACGCTCGTCCGGTGGAGGTATCGAATCCGGTCGTCGGCGTCGAGTGTGTCGCCGACGGCGTCGCCGACCGTCGAAAACCGCAACAGCGTGTTGCCGTCGGCCCGTCGGAGCGGCGGTGCGGCCTCGATGGACTCCTCGGCGCTCCGGGACGCCGCCGCAAGCGGGCAGTCGTCGCCGGTGACCCGGAACTCGACGACGAGACACTCCGAAATCATGGGGCTAGTTAGCACGATTAATATTTAAAACCCGTCCATAGGCTGGTCAAACAGTATGTTAATTCGTGACACTAGTTCACGTAGGATGGACATCGACACAGTGAAAAAACGCGCCGGGCCGCGCAACTTCGGCCCCGGCGACGACATGCCACGGGAGTACCGGGAAGCCGCAACGCGGATGATTCAGTTCCACGCCAATAGCGAGATTATGGGCGCCTACATCGAACGTCCGTTCATCCGGCAGGCGCCGAGCCTCGACAGGAAACTCGCCGTCTCGGCGCAGGTCCAAGACGAGGTGGGCCACGGACAACTGCTGTATCGGGCCGCCGAGGAGTTGGGCATCAAAACGCGCGAGGAGATGCTGGACGAACTCGAAGCAGGCCAGGGGAAGTTCCTCAACTGTTTCCACTACCCGCTGGACGACTGGTACGAACTGCCGATGATAATGTTCTTCGTCGACGGCGCGGCGATGCGCCGGCAGGCGACACTGAAGCGCACCTCCTGGGAGCCCTACGCCCACGCCATCGACAAGATCTGCTTCGAGGAGGGCTTCCACATCAAACACGGTGAGGACATCCTGCGGACCATCGCGACAGGGTCGAAACGCGACCGCGAGCGGTTGCAGGCGGCCTTCGAGAAGTGGTGGCCGCGCATCCTGCAGTTCTTCGGGCCGACCGACGACCAGTCGACCCACGGCGAGTTCGCCATGGATGTCGGCCTGAAGACGATGAGCAACGACGACCTCCGGAACGCCTTCCTCAACGCCTACGTCCCCAAGGCCGAGAAGTACGGTCTCGAACTGCCGGAGTACCCCCGCGTCGAGTACCACGAAGCCGACGACTACTACGAGGTCTACGAGGAGGACCTCGACTGGGAGGAGTTCTTCACCGTCGCGAAAAACGAGTATCCGACCGGCGTCGGCCAAATCGAGAAGCGAGAACATGCACAGGCAGCCGTCGAGTGGGTCCGCGACGCCATCGAATCACCCGAGCAGGGCGGGGAAACCCCTGCGACAGCGGACGACTGACCATGATTTGGGAAGTGTTCAGACAGGAAAAAGAGAAGGACTACCACACTCACGTCGGCAACGTCCACGCGCCGGACGCCGAGTTGGCCAAACAGTTCGCACAGATTATGCACGCCCGCCGGAAGCCGGCCAACAGCCTCTGGGTTGTCCCGAAAGCGGAAATCGAGACGGTTCACGCCGACGACCCCGGAACCGAAATGGGTGGAACCACCCAGAAGCAGTACCGCTGGGCGACGAACTACAACACCGACGAGACGTTCGCCGAGGAAATCGAGGCCAGCCAGCGCGAACAGGAGGAAGCCGAACGCGACCTCGCGGAGGCGGATAACTGATGGTCGCTACCGAGGAACTGAGCGACCGCGAGCGGGCGGCCGTCGAGGCCGAACTCCGAACACTGGCCGACGACGAGTTCGTCGTCGCCGAACGCTACACCGAGTGGCAGGTTCGGGGGCCGACGCTGGAGGCCGACATCGCAATCGCGAACATCGCCCAAGACGAGTTGGGCCACGCCCGATTGTGGTACGATTTACTGGAGGATTTCGGCTACGACCAGGTCGACCTCATCTGGGAGCGCGACCCCGCCGATTTCCGGCACGCGACGCTCGTCGAGTTGCCGTTCGAGGACGGCGACTGGGCAGACTGCGTCGTCCGCGGCTACCTCTACGACACCCACGAACACCTGCGTCTGCAGGCGCTCGCCGAGAGCACGTACGCACCCATCGCCGACCGAGTCGGGAAGGTCCGCGGCGAGGAACACTACCACCGCGATCACGCCCAGAGCTGGCTCGAACGGCTCTCGGAGAGCGCCGACGGGCGACGGCGCATCCAGCGAGCCGTCGACCGCCTGTTCCCCCACGCGCTGACGCTGTTCGAGCGCACCGACCACGAGGAGACCATCGTCGACACCGGAATCAGGCCGGAACCCATCGCGGACCTCCGGGCGGAGTGGCGCGAGGTCGTCTCCGGGTTCCTCGCCGGCCTCGGCGTCGAGGTGCCGGTCGAGTCACCCGAGGAACTGCTCCCCGAGACCCGCGGCCGAAACGGCACCCACACCGAGGCGTGGCGGTCGATGTACGACGAGTTCACCTTCACCTACCGACAACTGGGGCGGAGCGAAGCGCCGTCGCTGATGCCCGCCCCCGAGGAGGCCGATGTCGATGTCTGAGGATATCTCAGAGTTCGACGGGGGGACCCCGGAGTACTGCGCCTACACCGACTACGGTGCCGGCGACGCTGCGGATGGACTGCCGGCGACCGGCGAGGAGGCCACCGGCGCCGAGGCGAACGTCTGGGAACGGCTCTACGAGGTCGAGGACCCCGAGATGCCGATTTCGGTCGTCGATTTGGGGCTCATCTACGGCGTGACCGTCGCGGACGGCCACGCAACGGTGACGATGACGCTCACCTACACCGGTTGTCCGGCCCGAGACTACCTTCAAGAAGACGTACGGCTGGCGGCCGAGGGCGCCGACGGCGTCGACACCGCCGATGTCGAGTTGGTCTGGAGCCCCGAGTGGAACGTCGAGATGGTCACCGACGACGGTAAGGCCGACCTGCGTGAGTTCGGGGTGTCGGTATGAGTGGGCGACCGGACCCCTCGACGGACACCGATGCCGGCGGCGCGGCGGCGGCCTGCCCGTACTGCGGGTCGAACAACACCGACCGGGAACACCCCAAGGGGCCGTCGCTCTGTCGGTCGATGCACTACTGTCGGGACTGTGGGGAACCCTTCGAGGCGTTCGGCTGACCGCGACGGGAGCGGAGCGCTACCACACCGACGGCGAGTACTCGAAGGTCAGGTCGTCGACCGTCTCCGGCGGGAGCCCGACGTCCTCGAACAGTTGTCGGAACACGCCACGATACTCCTCTTCGGGAATCTCCTCGCCGACCGGCAGCCGAACCTCCAGATTGAATCCACCGAGTCGGTCGAGTTTGAGCCTGTACCTTCGAGAGCCATCGTGGTGTATGACAGCCATACTCTGAACGATGAAGGCGACGGTTGCGAACCGCTGTCCGTCCCGAAGCGAGGTTTCGTTGTACCAGCCGTCGCCACCGGTCTCGGAGCCGAGCACGTCCGTTCGTTCGGATTCGACCGCCCCGTAGAACCCCGGAAAATCCAGTGGTTCGCTCACCTCGACTCGGGGAGTGTCCGTCCCTTCGGCGGCCTGCTCGCGCAACGCCGCGGCGTACTCCCGGGCGTCCGTCTCGAAGACGTCGAACACCAGCGTGAACTGTTCGATGAGCCACGCCTCCGGCGGCACGGAATCGACCGGAATCCCCTCGAATGCACCCCGGTCGTCGAACAGCCCCATCGACGGCTGCTCGCCGGTGAGCGAGACCTCCAAAAACACCGTCTCGGTGTGATAGCGGGAGAACCCGAACACGCGATAGTCGGGCCCGAACCGTTCGTCGAGGTCCGTGAGCCCGTCGGGATGGACCCCTCTGGTCTCCGTGTCGTTGACGTAGTACGGTTCCTCGACCTCGTAGCCGGCCTCTCGTGCCGCCGCCATCACGCCGTCGTAGTCGACATCGAGTTGTCCGCTGTCGGACCAGTAGGTGGCGTGGTCGGCGCCGAGTATCGAACAGCCGGCGAGTGCCACGGTCAGTCCGGTCGCTGTGAGTGCGCTCGTCCTCTTGAGTATGGCCCGTCGGCTCCAGCGTCGCTCCCGAGCACCAATCGATGGAGGCGTATTCATGTCGTGAAACACGTCATTAGGTCGAATAAAGATGCTGGCGTTCCGTCCCGTATGTCGGAACCTACACGGATGACTCAAAGGTCCGTTTGAGTCTCCTGAAGGCCCTTATCGGTACGACCAGTAGCCCGACCCATGAAGCGCCGTGCCCTCCTCGCTGCCGTCGGCTCGAGTACCGTCGCCCTGTCCGGTTGTCTCGTCGGTGTCGACCCGTTGAACTACGGGGATTCAGAGACGCCGGAGCCGTGTACGGTCGACCGGACCGACCCCGTTGAGCCCAGCAGCGAGATGGAGCCGCGAGAACTCCCCGAGCGTCCGGAAGAGTTGAACGACGAGACCGTCGAATCGTATCTCCGAGCGTACGAGAGCGCGTATCGCCAGCATCTGATTCTCTCGGAGGATACGACGGCCTACGGCCACAGCGAGTCGTTCGAATCGGTACGGGAGGTCGAAGGCGGTTACCGCGTCGAGATGCGGACGAACTTCTATTACGAAGAGGATACCGACCGCGGGAAGGTTCACGCCGACAGTCCGTACTTTCGGGTCCGCTATCTCATCACGGACGACAGACTCCTCCGGGCAGTCGGAGAGGGCCACGACGCCGAGCCCACGTTGGAGGACGCGGAGACGATGGAGTGTTGGTGAGTCAGTCGACGGTCTCTAAGGCTCCACCTTTGGCTTCCCACTCCGTGAGGCTTCCCTCGTAGAACGCGAGATCGGGATAGCCGAGATGTCGAAGGACGGTGTAGGTGTGGCTGATGCGCCGGGCGGTGTTGCAGTACAGGAGGACGCGTTTTTCCGGCGTGATATCCCGTTCTTCGAGGAGGCTCCGAATCTTCGATTCGGGGTGAAGGCCCCGGCTGTCGTCGTCGACGAGTTCGCGCCAATCGAGGCGGACTGCTCCGGGGATGTGACCCTCCTCGTACTCCCACTCCTCGCGGGTATCGACGATGACGGTGTCGGGGTCGTCGATGGCTGACTCGACGAATTCGATTCCCACGAGAGGGCCGTCGGTCCGGAACGACGCCTCGTACTCTGCTGATTCGGTGGGCGGTGTCGTCTCGCTGACGGGGTGTTCGAGGCTCCACGCGGAGTAATCGCCATCGAGCAGGTGGAGCTTCTCCGGGTCGTGGCCGTACAGTTCGGCGGTCACGAGCAGCCGCGCGGCGAAGACGCCGTGCATGTCGTCGTAGGCGACGAGTTCCTCGTCGGTCCCGATACCGACATCGCCCAACAGCTCGGCGAAGGCTTCGGCGCCGGGAAGCATGCCGGCCTCGCCGTCGTCTTCGGACCGGAACGTCTCGAAAGGGACGTTCACCGCTCCGGGGATGTGGCCGATGCCGTCGTACTCCCACGCATCTCGAACGTCGACCACGTGCACCTCCTCGAGTCGGTCGGCCAACCACGCCGCCGACACCACTACGTCGCTCATATCCGATTCTCCGGCTACGACGGCTTCAATCCGTCCACTCGGAGGCCCTCGGAGATAGCGGATTATTTTGCTGGTAGGTGTTCCGTGGGCCACCCTTCACGCCGAGTCGTCTCCCGACGGCTCTCCAGCGCCGATGAGCGTCCAGAAACGGCGCGACAGTAGCGGCAACTGTTGCTGGTAGGTGGGAGGCGTGGCTGAACGTGCCGAGAGTCGTAGTGTTATGGTCGTGGTTGGAGTACTAGGGGTTGTAACATGAGCGACTACGCGAACCCTGACGTACTTGTCTCGGCGGACTGGGTGGAGGACCACCTCGACGCCTTCCAGAGCGACGACCCCGACTATCGCATTCTCGAAGTCGACGTCGACACGGAAGTGTACGACGAGGAGGGCCACGTTCCCGGCGCCATCGGCCTCGACTGGGAGCGGGACCTCCGCGACCAGGTCCAGCGGGACCTGCTCTCGAAGGAGGACTTCGAGGCCCTGATGGAGCGACTCGGCATCACCGAGGACACCACCGTCGTCCTCTACGGTGACAACGCCAACTGGTTCGCCGCCTACACCTACTGGGAGTTCAAGTACTACGGCCACGACGACGTACGCCTGATGGACGGCGGCCGCGACTACTGGGTCGAAAACGACTACCCGCTCACCGACGAGGTGCCGGAGTACCCCTCGACGGAGTACGCCGCAAGCGGCCCCAAGGAGTCCATCCGCGCCTACCGAGAGGACGTCGAGAAGGCCATCGACAAGGGCCTGCCGCTCGTCGACGTTCGCTCCCCCGAGGAGTACTCCGGTGAAATCCTCGCCCCGCCGGGACTGCAGGAGACCGCCCAGCGAGGCGGCCACGTTCCCGGTGCGGAGAACATCTCGTGGGCCGACGTGACCAACGACGACGGCACGTTCAAGACCCGCGACGAACTCGAAGAGCTCTACGCCGAGTACGGCATCGACGGCGACGAGACGACCATCGCCTACTGCCGTATCGCCGAGCGCTCGTCGGTCGCGTGGTTCGCGCTGCACGAACTGCTGGGTTACGAGGACACCTCCAACTACGACGGCTCGTGGACGGAGTGGGGCAACCTCGTCGGCGCCGAAATCGAGACCGGCAACTGAGCAGACACCAGTTCTCGCATTTTTCACGGCCGATAGCGTCGCCGCCGTCGATACCGACCCTTCCTCGGACCGCTGGTTACAAGCGCTCACCGACCCTACGCCGGTACATGACAGATTCGGAGTTCGTCGAGTCCGTTCGGGAGGCAAACAACACCGCGCTCTCGCGACTCGGCTCCTCGAAGTCACTGTACGCCGACACGATGGGAGAGATGGATGTCGAGGAGGTGCTTCGGGCCGCCGCGACGGCCGAACACCACGCCGCCGAGACGTACGAGACGTGGGCCGAGACGGCCGACGGCGACGTGGCCGACGCCTTCGCCGAGACGGCTGCCGAGGAACGCGACCACTACGACACCGTCGTCGGCGAACTCGACGGCCACGACCCCGGGGAGGTGTCCGCCATCCAGTCGTACCTCCGAGATCTCGACGACGACATCGAGCGTCTCGGTGGCTTCGTCGGCCGGACGCTGGCCGCCGAAAAATCCAAAGAGCAGATGACCGGGTTCTTCGTCGGCAAGGCCGACCCACAGACGGCGAGTCTGTTCCGCGGGATGGGCGACGACCTCGACGCCCAACTCGAACGCGCAATCTCCCTCCTCGAAGCCCACTGCGACGACGAGGACTGCTGGGACCGCGCCGAAGAGGCAGCCTCCGAGGCGATTCAGCGAGCCTACGAGGAGTACACCGAGCGACTGGAGTCGATGGGCGTCAACCCCAAACCGGTCTGCTGAGAGCGACAGTGCGGTGCGTGAGGGGACCCCACTGTCCTCGCGCCGCCGTCACCCGGCATTCGGCCACTTTGCTTTTATACACACATCGAGTTTCCCCGCCAAATGCGTACACGGAGGTCGGTCATCGGTGGTCGTCGATAGGCTTCGCCGGAACCGTCGGAAGGGCACGAGCGGGAAGTACCTCGTCTCCACCGGCCTGTTCGTGTTGGCGGCCGGACTGTTCACCGAGACGCTCTCGTGGCGGTTCGGGGTCGCCGGCCTTCGGGTGTCGATACTCGAAACCGGGTTGCTGATTCTCGGGGCCGCCCTCGGACGATTGCTCGTTCGCGTGATACTCCGCAAACTCAAGCGAACCGTGCTGAAGGGGCTCGCTATCGGTGGTCTCTCGCTTGGCATCGGTCTGCCGGCGCTTCCGGCGGTCGCCTCCGTACCGTTCGCCGGCCGACTCGCCAAGCGACTGCCCTACCGTGGCATCGCCGAACGGCTACCGTGGTTCGGCGTGTCCCGATACGACCGCCTCGCCCGCGCGGTCGGCGGCAAGCGGGGCGTCGGGACGGGTGGCGTGAGTGGAACGCTGTTCGTCTACGGCGCGGAAGCGGGCAAACTCGGCGAGACGTATCTCGCCTTCGGACACCGGCTGGAACTGGCGACTATTTTCGCGCTGCTCGCAGTTCCGGGGGCGGCGATTTACGTCGTCCGGAACGTCTGATGGCTCCGCATCGACGCGGTATCGAGCGCCCACACCGGCACGCATATGTGAGCCACCGCGCAACGCAACGCCATGGACGGAGCCGAACCCTCGACACGCGGCTGGTTCGAGGGGGTCGACCGAGAGGACACGGCGGCGACCGCCGAAGCTATCAGCAGCGGCTCCGCCGAGGAACCGGCGGAGTGGCCGACACACGCGGTGGAATCCGGCTTCGCGGCCGACGAGGACGACTATTACGACGCGCTCCACGAGGCGACGATGGCGGCGACGCGCGACGCCGTCACCGACGCGGAAACGGCCGGCGATCAACAGCTCATCCACGCCGTCCGTTCGATGGACGACTGTGAGCGCGTCGCCAACGAACTGGCCGAGCGTGTCGCCGAGTGGGCCGGAAGCAGACACGAGGATGCGGAGACGGGAGTCGAATACGCCCGAGAGTTAGCCGAGTCGGGCGACGAGGGCCCGCTCGTCTCGCTTTCGCAGCGAGTCCGTGACCTCGACGACGAGGCCGCGGACCTCCGGGCCCACGTCGAACGCACCGCTCCGGAGGTGGCGCCGAACCTCTCGGCGCTGGCCGGGCCCGTGTTGGCGGCCCGACTCATCGCACTCGCCGGCGGACTGAAGCAACTCGCCCGCAAACCCGCCGGGACGGTCCAGGTGCTGGGCGCCGAGGAGGCGCTGTTCGCACACCTCCGCGGACGGGCGCCATCGCCGAAACACGGCGTCATCTTCGTCCACGAGGCGGTTCAAGGGACGCACCCCGACAACCGGGGGTCGGCGGCGCGTGCGCTGGCGGGCAAACTCGCCATCGCCGCCCGCGTCGACCACTACTCCGGGGAGCGAAAGACGGAACTCGACGCCGACCTCGCCGAACGCATCGAGCGCATCCAGGCGCGTGATGTCGATGAGTGACCTGCCGGCGGGCGTCGAGCGCCGCGCCTTCGACGGTCGCGAGTCGCTGGCCACGGAGGGCAAACCGGTGTACGGCGAGCCGACCGTCGACGGCTGGCGAAAGTGGGACGTTCGCCGCTCGAAACTCGGCGCGATGCTGGAGAAGGGGATGGACACGAACCTCGCCGGCGGCGAGACGGTGCTGTATCTCGGCGCCGCGGCGGGGACGACAGTCAGCCACGTCGCCGACTTCTCGGGGCCGACGTACGCCGTCGAGTTCGCGGCGCGGCCGGCGAGGGATCTCCTCGATGCCGCCGAACCGCGGAGCAACCTCTTCCCGCTGTTGAAAGACGCCCGCAAGCCGGAGACGTACGCCCACGTCGTCGAACCGGTCGACGTCCTGATTCAGGACGTGGCAACGCGCGGGCAGGCGAAGGTGGCGCTCGCGAATCGGCGGTTCCTCGACGACGACGGCCGACTCCTGTTGGCCGTTAAGGCACGAAGCGAGGACGTGGCTCGGGACCCCGATGCGGTGTTCGAGGAGGTCCTGACGACACTCCGTGAGGGCTACGAGGTACTGGAGACGCGGTCGCTGGAGCCGTTCCACGACGACCACCTCGCGGTCGTCGCCCGGCCGGAGTAACGATAGCCGTCGGGCGCAATCACTATGCGCCCGGTGACTGTTCGTCCGATAATGAGTCATCGAACTTTCGAGGGGTTGACCGTCGGCGAGACCATCGACTGCGGGACGCGGTCGGTGACGCGCGAGGAAATCGTCGCCTTCGCCGAGGAGTACGACCCGCTCGGCATCCACACCGACGAGGCGGCCGCCGCGGAATCGCCGTTCGGCGACATCATCGCCAGCGGCATCCACACCTTCGCGCTGACCCAGCGGCCGGTTGTCGAGCACTTCTACGGCGATTCGGACCTCGTCGCCGCCGGTCACATCGAGGAGATGCGGCTGCCGGCGCCGCTTCGGCCCGGTGACACGATGTCCGTCACGCTCGAAATCGCGGACAAACGGCACTCGAAGCGCAACGAACAACGCGGCATCGTCACGACCAACCGGGAGGCGACCGTCGACGGCGAGGTGGTGTTCTCGCTCGTAAATCGGACGATTTGGACGCGATAGCTCCGTCGATTCGGCGACGGGGGCGGAGACGGCTGTGCGGTCCGGCCACAGCAGGTCAAATGGTATTTAATCCGCCCCGGCCAAGGTGTCGTCGATGGAACTGGGCTCGCGGGATGCCTTCGACCGGATGGGAACGCTCGGCATCGAAGAGGAGTTCTTCGTCGTCGACGAGACCGGGCGCCCCACCGCCGGCACGGACGAACTCGTCTACGAGTCCGACCCACCGGAGATACTGGACGGGCGACTCGACCACGAACTGTTCAAGTGCGTCATCGAGACCCAGACGCCGACCATCGGGTCGCTGCCGGCCGCCCGTGACGCCCTCGCCGAGGTTCGGACGGCGCTGGTCGACCACGCCGACGCCGAGGGGTTCGGCATCGCGGCGGCCGGCCTCCACCCGGCGGCGAAGTGGCGCGAACTCGAACACGCCGAGAAACCACGGTATCGCGCACAACTCGACCGGATTCAGTACCCACAGCACCGGAACACGACGGCCGGACTGCACGTCCACGTCGGCGTCGACGACGCCGACAAAGCTGTCTGGATCGCAAACGAGATGCGCTGGTATCTCCCGATTATGCTCGCGCTATCTGCGAATTCGCCGTTCTGGAACGGGTTCGACACTGGGTTGTCCTCCGCCCGTGCGAAGATTTTCGAGGGGCTCCCCAACACCGGCATGCCGACCACCTTCGAGGACTTCGAGGCGTTCCAGTCCTTCGAGCGGATGATGGTCGAAAACGGGTCGATAAACGACCGCGGCGAGTTGTGGTACGACGTGCGCCCACACTCAGAACACGGCACCGTCGAGGTACGGACGCCGGACGGCCAGGCCGACCCCGAGCGGGTGTTGGCGTTCGTCGAGTACACGAAAGCGCTCGTCGAGGACCTCGCCGCTCGTTACGAGGACGGCGAAAACGGCTACCATCACCGCCGAGAACCACTCGACGAGAACAAGTGGCGGGCGATGCGCCACGGCCACGACACCGAACTGCTCTCGAAGGACTTCTCGGAGGCCATCCCACTTGGCGAACTGGTCGACCGCGAGTGCAGTCGACTCGGGGTGGATGGCATCCGCGAGATGTACGACACCGAAAGCGGCGCCGAGCGTCAGCGACGACTCCACGACAGCGAGGGTCTCGATGCGGTGTGCGAGAACCTGCTTCTCGAATGACGTTCGGCACTGGATTTATATACGGGTATTCCTTGTGTCCTATTGATTACGACGCATGTCTACTGACGACAGCTCCGAGGAGGGGGAATCCGAGATGGGGGAGACCGACGACGGCGTTCGCGAGAAACTCGAACAGGAGGCCGAGCGGGCCGCCGAACAGTTCGACGAGGGCATCGTCGACCTGCTGGCGTGGGTACTCGACACCGAAACCCGAGCTCGAATCTACGTCTACCTCCGACAGAACCCGGGCAGTACGAGCGAGGAGGTCGCCGAGGGAACCGGTCTGTATCCGAGCACCGTCCGGGAAGCACTCGCCGCGCTTCACGAGGAGGAGAAACTCGACCGCAGCAAGCGGGAATCCAGCGGCGCGGGCAACAACCCCTACGAGTACACGGCGATGGCGCCGAGTGACCTCGTCGGCACTATCGTTGATGACCTCCAGGAGGAATTGAACACCGTGTTCAACCTCGATTCACACCTCGGCATCGGCAACCGAGAGAGCGTCGACCCCGTCGACATCACCGTCGAAGACGGCAGCGACGAGTCCGAAGACCCCGAGTCGACGGACGGGACCGACGACAGCGACGACAGCGACGACAACGACGACTGACCGACCCATTTTCGCATCGAAGCCACTAAACCCGGCCCCTGCGTTGCCGTCGCCATGAACGTCGTTTTGGGTGGGACATTCGACCCGATTCACGACGGCCACCGGGCGCTGTTCGAGCGGGCGTTCGAACTCGGTGACGTGACCGTCGGCCTCACCAGCGACGAGCTCGCACCGCGGACGCGCAGCGTCGACCGCTACGTCCGCTCCTTCGATGAGCGTCGCGCGGACCTCGAAGCCGAACTGTCGGCCTTCGCCGAGGAGTACGGCCGCGAGTTCGACATCCGCACGCTCGAAGAGCCGACCGGGGTCGCGACCGAACCCGGCTTCGACGTACTCATCGTCTCTCCGGAGACCGAAGACGGCGGTCACGCCGTCAACGAGGTCCGGCGCGAGAAAGGGCTCGACGAACTCGAGATCGAGGTCGTCAACCACGTCTACGCCGAGGACGGGGAGGTCATCTCCTCGACGCGAGTCGTCTCCGGCGAAATCGACGAACACGGCAATCTCACGCCGGAATCCGACGGTCGCCCAGCCGAGCGGGGGTAACACCTACCACTTCGGCGGTTCCAGCCCCGCCTCGGCCATCAACTCCTTCCAGCGTTTCTGGACGGTCAACCGCGAGACGCCGGCGGCGTCGGCAACGTCTGACTGGGAGCGACGCTCACCTGCGATGAGCGCGCCAGCATACAGACTCGCCGCCACGGTCGCCCGCTTCGAGCGGTCGGCCTCCGGAACCGTCGACAGAAAGAGGTCCGTCGCACGCGAGCGGGCCGCCGCGCCGAGGTCCAGCCGTTCGGCGGCGTCGTCGATGGCGGCCAGCCACTCCTCGTTTTCGACGTGGTCTCGCGCCCGGTACATGTGAACCGTTCCGGCACGCAGGCATATAAACAGTCGGCGCCCCAAACGGAGGCATGCGTCTGGAGGACATCTACGTCACGGAGGCCGGGGGCGAGCCGATGCAGTCTCGACAGCGCATCGATGCCGTCGCGGGGGGATTGGACGGCGACCGCTACTGCACCGGCCGCGGCCACTACTCGCCGTTCGACGTCTGTGAGGTGACGTTCGTACAGGCGGAGGCGCTCGAAGAAATCGAACGGACGACGGGTATCGACCTCTCGGAGGGCCAACACCGCCGCAATCTCGTCGTCCGGGGTGGCGACGTCCACGACCTCTTGAACAGCCGCTTTCGACTCGGGGAGGCAACCTTCGAGGGGACGCGCCCGCGCCCGCCGTGTCGCTACATCGAACAGTTGAACGACGAGGATGGCCTGATGCGCGCACTCGGTGAGGGCCGCGGTGGCATCTGTGCGCGGGTCGACGAGCCCGGCGAAATCGCCGTCGGCGACGAAATCGGCGGTATCGAGGAGATGGGTAACTTCGAGGGGATGGTTGCGAGCATCCGGGACCGCGTCGGGCGGTAGCGACAGGTATTTTTGGGCGACGGCGGTACGGAAGCGTGCGCGCGGGTTGCCGAGCTAGGCCAAAGGCGCAGCGCTTAGGACGCTGTCCCGTAGGGGTCCGCCGGTTCAAATCCGGTCCCGCGCACTACCAGTTTGCTCGCGTCTTGTGGTTTCGTTCTCCCACACGGATATGTTTTCAAAATGATATGGGCGCAGTAACATTCAGATCGAGTTTGGGAGAACCACCATATGCTCGTTCGGAACCGAATCGATCGAGGTAGTAGTGATTCGTCGGAGAACAGCGCTAGTTCGATCTGCGATTTCTGAGCCACGGTTCTCCGGGGAAGTGGCTCCCACCGATCTCGATTAATCGGAGCCTGTGAGCAAGCAGGTAGACTGCGAGTGCGCCGAGGAGGGTCGCAGGTGTCAAGACGAGATGCCAGACGATCTTTGAATCGATTGTATGACCCATCGACTCCAGAGTCTCACGGAAGGCGCGCAGAATTGCGAACACGGTCGGATGGGTGACGTAGATCCCCACCGCGTAGGTCCCCCACTCGGGGAGCGGTGTATCGGCGAAAAGCGTCGGTCGTGAGAGGATAAACAGGAATAGCGAAGCGCTCAGTAGCGCCGTGGAAATCCCGTAACTCGGAGCGTAGACGTAGGACCCGAACAGTTCACCCCGAAGGGGATAGCCGAGGGCATAGAACTCGACGAATTGCAACACGGCGAACAGTACAACGAGACCGAAGAGGGATCGGCTTTTTTCCTTGGATGGCTCCCAAGCCCGTGTGTAAATCGTGTACCCCAAACTGGTGTAGAAGAAACCGAAGAAGATGGCGTCTCGAATCTCGAACGGAACGTCGACGAACATCGTGTAGGTCGATCCGAGGAGTCCCACGAGGTGGAAGCACACCGCAACTGGCAGCACGTAACTCGGCTTTCCGATCGCAGTGACGAGGTGAACGAAGAGGAGCGAGAAGAGCAGAGCGGGAAGGAACCAGAGGATTTCGGAAACCGATGTGCCGTAGTATACTAATTCGACCGGATCGAGGAACTCGATAACGCTACTGGTAGCAGTCGCGTGAGGTGACCGACCGGAAAGCTCCGCTTCGGCCAGTTTCCCACCTAAGAACGTCGGAACGACGAGTACGAGCCCGAAGAGGTAGAGGGATACGAGTTTGAAGGCTCGCTTAGTGAGGTACGTGGCAGAATCCCGGTTGGACGTCTTGAGCGCAAAGAAGTATCCCGACGTGATGAAAAAGAAGGGGACGGCGAACCGCGAGATCGTTTTTGTTCCGAAGTTTATCACATTCCCGTACGTGTTGATCCCCTGAAACGGATCGGTGTGTATCAGTACGACGAATACGATCGCGATGATTCGCATCGCATCGATACTGGGGATACGACCGGACACTCTCGGGTGGTAGGGAGAAGCCGATAATGACTGTTTGCATTACACTCCCGCCGAATCGAACGTGCGAGGCGCACTCGATTTGGACGCTGTCCCGTAGGCGTCTGCCGGTTCGAATCCGCGGTCATTAGCACTCTGGTTGGGTCGCGTCTTCTTGACTGCCTTCGACAGGAGAACGAAAACGAGTGACCTGTCGGCGACACTCTCCCTACTCGGTGACCTCGACAGTGTTGTGGGGGACGTTGTGTTCATTACCACCCAAAAGTGAGACTCCATTATCGTCATCCACGATGTGTCCCCGTTGGATGCTCACTCTGTCGCCCGATTGGAAGAGAACGATTCAAATATAGTTGCACGCCAAATTCGGGCCCAATTTGGAAAAATAGCATCGTCCCCGTGTAGATTACATGCTCCGTATATACTCATTCGAGTTCGGTCAATGTTACGAGTGAAACTGGTGATATTGGGTTCAGATACCCAGCGTCGCCCGAAGCATATCTCGGGTTCCGGGGCCGAGCCCGACCGCGAGGATGGCGATGAGAAGCAGGTAGGCGTACCGGGGGCTTTCCTCGAAGATTTCCCGGTCGAACACCCAGACGACGGCCACCGCGGCTGCGACCTTGATGAGGAGGAAGGGCCAGACGGTGCCGATGGCGTCGGTGAGCCACTCCGGTTGGATGATGCCAGTGTAGCGGTCGACGGCGGCGTTGACGACGTGTTTCGAGCCGTACTCGACGGGGAGGCCGAGTTCGTCGTGCCAATCGAGGCTCAACACGTTGGCGACGCCGTCGACGGAGTGTCCCCAGACGACGAGTGGTCCTATTGCTCCGGTGCCGGCGTTGATTTGCGGTGCGTATCGCTCCGAGAGCACCCAAAACGCCGCCGCGATGAGCGTCGCGCCGACGAGAACGATGACGGCGACGGCGGGGTAGAACCCGACGAGGTCGGAAGTCGCGGAGACGTACAGGAGTGCGGCGAGCGTGACCGCGAGTGCGACCGCGCCGACGCCACCGAGTGCGGGTTCGAACTCGTCGATGACGCCTCGCTTCGACAGCGAGATGGTTCCGACGAGCGCGGCGAGCGTGATGGCGAACATCGTGAAGTAGATGAACGGGCTGATGATGAGACCGACCGTCGGGAAGGGAATGAGCATCTCCGCGCCTTCTCGGACGAACGTCGCGTTGACATCCTCGACGACCCGGAGGGCCCCGCCGAACAGCATGAACGGGAACAGCGCGAAGTAGAACCGTTTGGACATTCGCACGTCGAGTCGGCGGAGCAACAGCAACACCCCGACGAGCATGAACACGAGGACGATTGCGTAACTCACCGTCGAGACGGTGGTGTAGCCGGGGGTGACGACGATGCCGTCGGCGCCGGCACAGGCGGTCTGTCCGTAGAGCCGTTCGGTCACGCCGCCGTCGCGGACGGCACACGTCGCGCCGTGGGCGTCCGCGTCGACGGGCCCCCAGAAGTACCGCCACAGGAACCCGTCGTAGACGCGTCGCGGGAACGCCAGCGAGCCGACGACCAACGCGACGATGCCACCGAGGAACGTCGCCAGCCACGCACGTTCGGGGTCGAGTCCGTCGGACAACTCCATGCCCGAATCCCCGGCTTGTGGTGTTTTCACCCTTCCGGTCGCTGGCGAGGGCTGCACACGGCCGGGGTTATCGAACGCCCTCGGCTTCTTGGGCGGCCGCCAGCACCGCGTCGTGAGCCTCGCCGTTGGAGGCGACCAGTCCGCGGCTGTCGTGACGCCAGGGTTCGCCGTCGATGTCGGTGACGACGCCGCCTGCGGCCTCGATCAAGCCGACACCGACGAGGCTGTCCCACGGCATCACGTGGACGTTCGTAATCACACCGTCGACGGCACCGGCCGCACACAGCGCGAGTTCGAGTTGGGCAGAGCCGAACCGGCGCATATCGCCGAACCGCTCGACGATACCCGCACAGGCGGTAGCGAACTCCTCGCGGCGGTCGAACTCCCACCAGACGGTCGGCACGACGACGAACTCCTCGGGGTCGGTTCGGTCGCTGACCGACAACTCCTCGCCGTTTCGGTGTGCAGTCCCCGAATCGAGGAGGTATGTGTCCTCCAGTCCGGGACAGACGGTCGCTCCCGCGTGTGGTTCGCCGTCGATCGTCGCCGCGACGCTCGTCGCCCACGTCCGTATCCCCCGAACGAAGTTGTTCGTCCCGTCGATTGGGTCGACGACCCACGCGGGTCCCTCGTCGGGGACGGCGCCGAGTTCTTCGTCCTCTTCGCCGACGATGGGGTCGTCGAGGTAGTGGTCCCGAACCGTCGAGACGACCTGCGCCTGGGCGTCGTGGTCGGCTTGGGTCACCACGTCCGTCTTCTGTCCCTTCGTCTCGACGGCGATGCCTTCCCGGAACGACCCCGAGGCCACCGCGGCGCCCGCCTCGGCCGCCCGCAAGGCACAGTCCGCACGCTCGCTCATACCGGAACTCCGAAACCGGTGCGGAAAGCGCCACCGATTTGCCGACCCGAGTCGCTATATCAGATATGAACACCCTCGCAAAGCGCATCCACAACATCACGCCCCGTGACGTTCGACTGACGTTCGAAGACGACTCGACGGTCGTCTTGGAGATGCGTTCTGCGGAGTTCTTCCAGGAGGCGTTCCAGGCAGAGGGCTTCGACAGCGAGGGAACGACCTACCGGCTGGTAACCGACGGCGATGACGACCCTCTCGTCGCCGGCCGCGAGACAGACGACGGGTGGTCCTCGGTCGGCGAAGTCGTCTCCGTCGATGCGGCCGAGGACTGACCCCGAGTTTATGTAGGAAAACGCGGCCACCTTGCCGCGATGCGCTCGATACCTGCGCTCGTAGTCGTCGCACTGCTTTCGATAACGCTCCTCTCCGGGTCGGCGGTCGCTGCTGACGGTGGTGACACCGCCGTCGTCGACCAGGTCGGCGATGAGTACGCGCTTATTTTCGTCGAGGAGGGCGGCCAACAGGAGGGCCGACTCGTCGAGACGACCGAGCTGCCCGAAGAGGGGCGTCACCCGAATGCCGTCCTTCGGAAGGTCGACGGCGAGTGGACCTACGACGCCGCCGAGACCGAACGGCGCTACGAGGCCGCACAGAATCGCTTCGACGAACTCTCGGAGGACCCGTAGCCGTGGCTAGTCGGGCGGTTTCGTGAGGAATCTTGCGAGGGAAGGCCGCTCCAAGAGCGGTCTTCCGCATGTTGCGTCTCGCGGCACGAGGCCGCTCGACTTCCCGAGGCGCGTGACGCCTCGCCATGCGAGGGAAGGGATTTGAACCCTCGGACCTCTACAGGAGCGGATCTTGAGTCCGCCGCCGTTTCCGGGCTTGGCTACCCTCGCACGCAACCGTTCGTGGGAGAGGCGTCGGGTAAAGCGTTGCGTCTTTCGGTCGAACCGCGCGACCGAAGTACCCGGAGCCGAAAGGTTCGGTATGGCCATCGCTCCACACCTCGTCGAGGAAGACGGCGAACTGAAACTCGACGTCTCCGTCGGACAGTCCGGCCGCCGGCAGTTCGCGCTGTCGGACCGCGCTGTAACGATGCTCGTCGACGACCTCGGCTACGGTAACCGCGACGTCGTCCCGTGGGTCACGACGAAGACGCTGGCGCTCGGCGGCGGCGCGTACCTCTACGACGAGAAGACCGACGCCCGGGAACTGGCGTGGTCGATAACCGGCGCCGACGGCGGCAAACGCGCCTCGGAGGCGGAACTCCAGCGACTCGCAGAGTACCTCACGAGCGTCGAAATCGACCAACACGCCGTCGAAACCGTCGAAGAACACGTCCGCGAGAGCCCGCTATCGAGGGTCATGTCGCCCGACGACCTCCGGAGCAAACGCCAGCGAATGAACGGCTTGCGCGACATTGCGAAGGACCTGTAGGTTCCGACGATGGACGACCACACCCGTGACTCGAGCGTCGACCCGCCGGCCGGCAACCCGACGGGCTGGCGCTCCGACGGGCAATGGGAACATGCCACGCTCCGCCAGGCGACCGAACACGGCGTCCGACTGTACAACTCGAAGGCGTTCCACGAGTCACACGACTGTTTCGAAGCGGAGTGGTATAACTACGGCCGTGGCACCACCGAGAGCAAGTTCCTCCACGGAATGGTTCAGGTCGCCGCCGGCGCCTACAAGCACTTCGACTTCGAGGACGACGGCGGGATGCGCTCGCTGTTCCGGACGGCGCTGCAGTACTTCCAGGGCGTGCCGGCCGATTTCTACGGCGTCGACGTTCTCGACGTGCGGACCACGCTCACCAACGCGCTCCGGGACCCGACGGTCCTCCACGGGTGGCAGATACGCTTCGACGGGACGTTTCCCGAGGCACGCGAAGCGGATTTCCGCTACGCCGAAGGTGTCGACTGACGGCGGCGCAAGCCGTTTGTGGCCCGCCACCGAACCGCCGGTATGCGCGACCTCGACGAAACCGACAGGCAATTGCTTCGGCTCTTGCTCGACGATGGGAGACGACCGTACAGCGATTTGGCCGAGGAGGTGGGGTTGTCGGCACCGGCCGTGAGCGACCGCATCGACCGCCTCCGAGAACTGGGCATCGTCGAGCGATTCACCGTCGACATCGACCGGTCCCGACTCAGCGATGGGGTTCGCGTCGCCGTGACGCTCGAGGTTACGCCCGGTGAAACCCTGGCGGTCCGGGAGGCGCTCGGCTCCGTCGACGGCGTCGAACACGTCTTCGCGACCGCAGATAGTCGACTGTTCGTCGTCGCGTCGGTGCCAGACGGCGACGTGGAGCGCCACCTCGCGGCGGCGTTCGACACCGGCGAAATCGAGGCCGTGTCGGTGTCGCCGCTCGTGGCCGCCGACTGGCACCCGGCGTTGGGTGAGGCGACGCTCGGCTTGGAGTGTGCCGAGTGCGGCAACACTGTGACCAGCGAGGGCGTCACTGCAACGCTCGACGGCGAACGCTACGAGTTCTGCTGTGGCTCCTGTGAAGCGCGGTTCGTCGAGCGCTACGAGGAACTGAAAGAAGGGGCTTAGGCTGACGCTTCGTACCCGGCGTCGTCAACGGCCGCGACCAGGGCTTCGGCGTCGGCATCACCCTCGACGACGACCGTCCCGGACTCGTGGTCGGCGTCGACGCCGGTGACGCCCGCGACGCCACGAATCGCTTCCTCGACGTTCGCTTCACAGCCGTCACACGCCATGTCTTCGACGTTCAGCGTCGTTCCCATGTCCAGTCGTACGGCACCGGCGTTATTGCAGTTTTCCCTTTCGAAAACGCAATTTGATTCGGCTTCTGCATTTGATTTCGAAAGTTTCGTGTGTTGTAGTGACCAGTATTCGAGGGACAAACCGCATCAACGAGGGACCCGTAGGGACATCCATGACCAGACGAGAGCGCATCGGCGTTGGCGGGATGCACTGTGCGACGTGTTCGGAAACCATCGCCGACGCGGTCGAATCACTCGACGGCGTCTCGGAGGCGTCGGCGAACTACGCGACCGACGATACCACGGTCGGGTACGACCCCGAGGAAGTGTCGCTGTCGGCCATCTACGAAGCAATCGAGTCGGCTGGCTACGACCCCACTCTCGAACGCCGAACCATCGAAATCGTCGGCATGCACTGTACGAACTGCTCGGAAACCGTCGAGGACGCACTCGATGGGCTCCCGGGCGTCGTCCGTGCCGACGTGAACTATGCAACCGACGAGGCCACCGTCGAGTACAACCCCGAATCGTTCTCGCTGGACACCGCTTACGAGGCCATCGAGGACTCTGGCTACGAGCCGGTGCGAGACACCGGCGACGACTCGACGGACGAAGCCGGCGAGTCGCCCGCCGAACGAGAACTCCGGAAACAGCGCCGCCTCGTCATCGGCGGCGGCGTCCTCACCGCGCCGTTCATCTATCTGATGGCGACGATGGTGACGCCGCTTCCGCGGCCGGAATCGCTGTTCGGCGTCGACTTCGGGATTATCGAATTCGCCATTGCGACCGCGCTGATGGCGACGCTGGGCCGTGAGTTCCTCGTCGGCGCCTACAAGGCCACCCGCAACCGCACCGCGAACATGGACACGCTGGTCGCCGTCGGTACCAGCGCGGGATACCTGTTCAGCACGGCCGTTCTCGTCTTCGACCTTCCCGCGGGACTGTACTTCGAAGCGGTCGCGTTCATCCTCTGGTTCATCACCGTGGGCAACTGGCTGGAGGCCCGCTCGAAGGCCCAGGCCTCCGACGCCCTCAAGGAGTTGTTGCAGATGGAAGCCGAGGAGGCGACGGTTATTCGAGACGGAGAGGAACTCACCGTTCCGCTGTCGGAGGTCGAAGTCGGCGACCGGATGAAGGTCCGACCGGGTGAACGAATCCCGACCGACGGCGTCGTCCGCGACGGTCAATCCGCCGTCGACGAGTCGATGCTGACCGGCGAGTCCGTTCCCGTCGAGAAATCGCCCGGCGACGAGGTCGTCGGGTCGACGGTCAACGAAAACGGCGTCCTCGTCGTCGAGGCGACGAAAGTCGGCTCCGATACCGCCATCCAGCAAATCGTCCGCCGGGTGAAGGAAGCCCAGTCGCGACAGCCCGACATCCAGCGAGTGGCGGATACCGTCAGCGCCTACTTCGTTCCGGCGGTGTTGATTAACGCCGTCGTCTGGGCGACGCTGTGGTATCTGTTCCCCGGACAGCTGTACGGAATCGTCGAACTGCTCCCGTTCGGTCAAGTGGGCGGCGGCCCGGTCGTGGGCGGCGTCCCGCTGTTCGAGTTCTCGATGATCGTGTTTGCCTCGGCGGTGCTCATCGCCTGTCCCTGTGCCCTTGGGCTCGCGACCCCCGCAGCGACGATGGTCGGCTCGACCATCTCCGCGAAGAACGGCGTCCTGTTCAAGGGCGGTGACGTACTCGAACAGGTTCGAGAAGTGGATGCCGTCGTCTTCGACAAGACCGGAACGCTCACTGAGGGCGAGATGTCCCTGACCGATGTCGTTGCCATCGAGAGCGCCAACGCTCCTCGCGCCGACGGTGGCGCGCTTCTGGAGCCCGAAATCGACGAGTCGTTCGTCCTCGAAGTCGCTGCGAGCGCCGAATCCGGGTCGGAACACCCCCTCGGAGAGGCCATCGTCGACGGCGCCGAGGAACGGGGCATCGACCTCCAGCCGGTCGAGTCTTTCGAGAACGTCCCCGGAAAGGGCGTCCGAGCGACGACGGAGTACGGCGAGGTGCTGGTCGGAAATCGGGCGCTACTCACGGAGTCAGGTATCGACACAGACCCTGCCGACGAGGCGATGGAACGGCTCGAACGCGAGGGCAAGACGGCGATGTTGGTCGCCGTGGGCGGGTCGGTCGTCGGCGTCGTCGCCACTGCCGACACCGTCCGCCCGACTGCCAAGGAAACGGTCGCGGCGCTGACCGAACGTGACTACGACGTGTACATGATTACCGGCGACAACGAGCGGACGGCCCGCGCCGTCGCCGAGGAGGTCGGTATCCCTGCCGAGAACGTCCACGCGGGCGTCCTTCCCGAGGAGAAGGCCGACGAAATCGAGGCCATCCAGTCGGACGGCATCCGAGCGATGATGGTCGGCGACGGCGTCAACGACGCCCCGGCGCTGACGACCGCCCACATCGGCGTCGCCATCGGCTCTGGGACCGACGTGGCGATGGAAGCCGCGGACGTGACGCTGATGCGGTCGGACCCCGCCGACGTGCTGAAGGCAATCCGGGTTTCGCAGGCCACCATCTCGAAGGTGTGGCAGAACCTGTTTTGGGCGCTCGGCTACAACGCGGCGCTCATCCCGGTCGCATCGCTCGGCCTCCTGAATCCGGCACTGGCGGGTGCGGCGATGGCTGCCTCCAGCGTCTCGGTGATGTCCAACAGCCTCGCGTTCGCCCAGTACACGCCCGACCACGACTACGTCCCGTTGCCGTTGCGGCCCATCGCGGCGCTCCGACGGTAAGTCGGCCCTCGGTCGGACTACAGCCCTTTTGTCGTCGGCCATCGGAGACGTGGTATGGACGTGTTCATCAACGCCGCGGTCAGCGCCGACGGCAAACTCTCCTCTCGGCGGCGCGAGCAAATCGCCATCAGCGGCGAGGCGGACTTCGCCCGCGTCGACCGCTTGCGAGCGGAAGCAGACGCCGTGATGGTCGGCGTCGGGACCGTGTTGGCCGATGACCCTTCCCTGCACCGTCACGACGAGAGCCACCGCAGAGATGTTCGAGGCACCGATTCTGACCCACCTGTTCGCGTCGTCGCGGATTCCCGATGTCGAACGCCAGCCGACGCTTCCGTACTCGCCGGCGACCGCGAGACGTACGTGTTGACGAGCGAGGCTGCGCCCGAACGACGCCGAGAGGCCCTCGAAGCCGCCGGCGCGACGCTGGTCGTCGCAGGGGCCGAACGCGTCGACCTTTCGGGGGCCTTTACGGCCCTCGAAGCCGACGGCATCGACCGACTCATGGTCGAAGGTGGCGGCGAACTCATCTTCTCGCTGTTCGAAGCCGGCCTCGTCGACGACTGTTCGGTGTACGTCGGAAACCTCGTCATCGGCGGCCGGGAGGCGCCGACGCTGGCCGACGGCGAGGGGTTCGTCGACGATTTCCCGGAGTTGGAACTCGATGGTGTAGAACGAATCGACGACGGCGTCGTCCTCCAGTGGACCGTACCGTAGGCTGTCCGTGTCGGTCCCCGTCGTGCCGTCGCTTGTCGATGCAGATGGATTTACAACCGGCCCTTTCGACTGATACGGCAGGACCGACCCTCCACCCATGTACGTGGCTCTTTCCCAAGCCGTCTCCGCTTTCCAGGCCGTCTCCGGGCTCTCGTGGCTCCCGTTCGAACAGCCGGTAGCGGTGCTGGCACTCTCACTTGCGTCGTTTCTCATCGCGCCGCTGCTCGTCGAACGTGTCGGCCTTCCCGGCATCGTCGGCGTCGTCCTCGCGGGGACGGCACTCGGCCCGAACGGCCTCGGCGTTCTCGCCCACAGTGACGCTATCGTCCTCCTCGGAAACGCGGGGCTAGTCTATCTACTGTTTACCGTCGGCCTCGAACTCGACCTGCGGCGATTCTTCAACGCACCCGAGGACGCTGCATTCTTCGGCGTGACGAGCTTCTTTCTGCCGTTCGCCGTCGGGACTGCCGTCTGTATCGTCGCTCTCGGATTCGACGTCTGGGCGGCGATGTTGCTGTCGGCCGTCTTCGCCTCCCACACCCTGCTGGCCTATCCTATCGTCAACCGGCTCGACGTGACGAAGAACCCGGCGGTTACCGCCGTTTTCGGGGGTATCCTGTTCACCGACACCTCCGCACTCGTGATTCTGGCGCTCGTGTTGGGCGCCATCGACGGCGGCCTCACGCCGATACTGCTTGGGGAGGTCGCCGTCGGCCTGTTCGTCCTCTTCGGCGGCCTCTGGGTCGTCATCCCGCCGTTGACGCGGTGGTTCTTCCGGAACACGAGTCAGGAGAGCTACTTCGAGTTCCTCTTCGTCGCGGCGCTCATCTTCGGCGCGGCGAGTCTGGCCGAAGCCCTCGGACTGGCCGCGATTCTCGGCGCCTTCGTCGCCGGCCTCGCCATCAACCGGCAGATAACCCGCGGTGGAACGCTCATGAACCGCATCGAGTTCGTCGGCAACGCCTTCTTCATCCCGTTTTTCCTCCTCCACGTCGGTATGCTCGTGAACCCGGGCGTCGTCCTCGAGGGCACGCGGACGCTCGGAATCGCGGGTGTCATCCTCGGAACCATGTTCGTGACGAAGGTCGCGGCGGCGGGCGGTGTTGCTGCTGTCAAGGGGTACGACGCCAACGAACTGGGGGTTCTCGTCGGGCTGTCGGTCGGGCAGGCCGCGGCCGCCCTCGCTATCACTCTCCTCGGTTTCGAGGCCGGCATCTTCTCGACGGCAGTGCTGAACGCCGTCGTTCTCATGATACTCGTCTCGGCCATCGTCAGCCCGTGGCTGACCGAGCGATACGGGCGTCGCCTCGCGACGGAAGGGACGACGAAGTCCGACCTCGAGGAGCCCTACGACCCCCGAGTGCTCCTTCCGCTCTCCAGGACGGCCGAACTCCAGCGGCGGCTGCTGGAACTCGCCTTCGCGCTGAAGGACGACCCCGCGGCGACGCCGGTCCACCTGCTGACAGTGCTCCCGCCGGGAGCCTCCGACGCGGACCTCGAAGCAGCCGAGGCCGACCTCGAAGTCGCCGCCGAACACGGCGGGGCCGCCGAGGTGCCCGTCGAGACCGAAACGCGGATCAATCACAACGTCGCTTCGGGCATCGCCCGCGCGAGCGTCGAAACACGAGCCGACATCATCCTGATGGGCTGGGACGCGACGCGAACCCTCGGCGGGCGGTTGTTCGGGACCGTCATCGACCGGGTCCGTCGACGCACGACCGACCCGGTGTTGGTCTCGCGACTCGGAATTCCCGTCAACACGACACGGCGAATCCTGCTTGTGTTGCCCCCGGGGATCGGCCACCACGAGGGGTTCGCCGAGAGCATCCATCTCGTCAAACGCCTCGCGGAGAACCTCGGCGTCGGCGTCGAGGCGATAGCGGTCGGCGACCGCCCACCGGCCCGGAAACACGAGCGCCTCCTCGAACTGATTCCCCCGGAGATGGAGGTCCCGGTGACGGTCGTCGACGACTGGGATGGGCTCTGGGAGCGACTGAGCGAAGCCGAATCGGACGACCTCGTCGTACCGCTCAAGCCCCGGGAAGGCGGCGTCGGCTGGTCGTCGCGGTTGCGGCGGCTCCCGGTGGAGTTGAGCGACGTACCTCCGGAGGCGTTCGTCGTCGTGACGCCCCGACAGGGTGACCCCGCCTACACGTCCCGGTTCTTCCGCATCGACTGACGGCCGCGACGCTGTCGGCGGTGGCGTAGCGAAGAAACCCGGCCGTTAGTGCTGGTGGCCGGTCAACTCGGCGTAGGAGGCGCCGAAGCGGTCTTCGAACAGGTCCATCGTCTGTTCCTCGATGGCCTCGTACTCCTCGGTGTCGCCGCCCTCGGCGTGGTGGACCGTCGCGTGGATGCGCTGGGCACAGGAGAACAGCGCGAGGTCGCCGACGATTTCGGCGTTGGACTCGTCGTTTTCGCGCATCAAATCCAGCATCTCGGTGGGAAGCGTCACTTCGTCGTCGCCGTCGGGGCCGTCGATGTGTAGCGTAACGGTTTCGTCTGCCATAGGGGTCGTACCGCGCGCCCACAAAAGGGACTTCCGGTCGGATGCGTCGCTGCTGCCAGCGCGGCGGCGTCAGTCGTCGGCCGCCGCGGCGTCGGCCCTCTTCTCGGCGCGCTCTAACTCTTCGAGATACTCGTCGGCGTCGATAGCGGCCTTACAGCCCATCCCTCCGGCGGTGATGGCCTGCTGGTAGTGGTAGTCGACCACGTCACCGGCGCCGAAGATGCCGGAGACGTCCGTCTTCGTCTGTCCGCCGCCGGTGCCACCGACGGTCTGGATGTAACCGGTGTCGTCCATCTCGACGCCCGTGTCTTCGAGGTAGTCAGTGTTCGGTGTGTGGCCGATGGCCATGAACACGGCGCCGACGGGGAGGTCGAACTGCTCGGTCTCGGGGTCGTCGAGTTTCTCCTTCGGGTACCCCTCGGGGTTGCGTGCGAGGCGCACGCTCTCGATGCCTTCCTCGGCGGTGCCCTCGATTTCGAGGAGTTCGGTGTTGGTCATCACCTCGACGGCGCCCTCGTCTTCGAGTTCGCGGATGCGGTCGGTCCAGTAATCCTCCGCGCGGAACTCCTCGCGGCGGTGGGCGATGTAGACGGTGTCGGCGAACTTCGTGAGGAAGGCGGCCTCCTCGCAGGCGGCGTCACCGCCCCCGACGACGAGCATGTCTTCGTCGCGGAAGAACGCGCCGTCGCAGGTGGCACAGGTGGAGACGCCGTAACCCATCAACTCGTCTTCGCCGGGGACGCCGAGGGTGCGAGCGGAGGCGCCGGAGGCGGCGATGAAGGCGTCGGCGGTGTAGACGGTGCCGTCGCGCAACTCGATTCGGTGGGGTTTGCCCGGCTCTACGTCGACGATGACGCCGTGGTCGATTTCGGCGCCGAACTGCTCGGCCTGCTCTTTCATGTTGTTGACGAGGTCCGGGCCGCCGATGCCGTCGGGGAAGCCGGGGTAGTTCGCCACGTCGGTCGTCAGCGTCAGTTGACCGCCGGGTTCTGGTCCCTCCAACACGAGCGGGTCGTTGTTCGAGCGGGCGGCGTAAATGGCCGCTGTGAGTCCTGCGATACCGGAACCAGCGATGACGAGTCGACGGTGTTCGGCGTCCTCGGTCATGACAGAACGTAGCCTTCCGTGGGGTATGTAAGTTGTGCTGTGGGGTGTCGACCGCACACGTTCTGCCGGCGCCCACTTGTTAAACGGGCGTCGTATGCAGGGGGAATCGGTTTGTATGTGTGCATCTATCATGGTGTATGACCCAGATACGGGACACCAGCCGTGAGATGCGCATCGACCCCGACTCCTTCGCCGGCGGTTACTTCCGGAACGCGGTGTATCGACACTGGGACCCCTACGAGGACATCTCCGAAGAGCTGCTCCAGCAGGACCGACAGCGACTCGTCGACTCCGATATGGACTTCGAGCAGTTCGAGGCGTTCCGGGCCTCCGTCGCGAAGTTCGGCGCCGGGGAGGAGGCGGTCACGGAGGACCTCGCGCCGCTGATGCTCACGCTTTCGGACATCAACGACCAGATGTTCGTCTCCAGCCAGATTTACGAGGAGGCCAAACACACCCAGTTCTTCGACCGCTACTGGCGGACCGTCATCAACCCGGTCGCCGAGGCGAAGGGGTGGGAAGTCACCCCACCGACCGACCAGCGGTACTTCCCCGAGGAATACATCGAACTGTTCGACCGCACCGAGGAAGCGATGCACCGACTGCTCGAGGAGGACACCCCCGAAAACCGAGCGAAGGCGTTCTGTCACTACCACCTCGTCGTCGAGTCGGTGCTGGCCCAGACCGGCTACTACGGCTTCCAGGCGACGTTCAGCGACGCCGGCCCCGACGACTGGGGCGAGGAGGCCGACACCGAGGACATCTACCTCGACGGCCTCATCGAGGGCATCACGCGCATCCGTTCTGATGAGGGCCGCCACGTCGGCTTCGGGATGCACAAGGTCCAGCACCTCATCGCCGAGGAGGGCGTCGACCCCGATATCGTCCAGGGGATTCTCACGGACCTCCTGCCGCTCGTCGCCGGCACCGTCCAGACGGAGTTCGACACCGGCGCCGACCCCGCGCCGCTCATCGAGTACGCCCAGGGAAAACTCTCGAAGCGCATCGAAATCATCACCGACGCCGACGCGGAGTTGCCGCCCGTCGAGGAACTCGTGAAAATCGAAGGCGCCGACGACCCCGCGCCTGCCGACGACTGACCGCGTCCCGTTCCCGCGCGGCGAGTGGGTCGTAACTTATTGGACCGCTCGCGTCGAACGCCGGGTATGACCACGTTCGACGCGGGCGACGTGACGCTGCACAAGGTCCGCGACTACGTCTGGGAGATTCCACCCGAGGGCGGCATGCGCGTTCCGGCGCGGGTGTTGGCCAGCGAGGAACTCCTCGAAGAGATCTCGGAGGACAAGACGCTCGAACAGCTGAAGAACACGACGCATCTCCCCGGCGTCACGAAGTACGCCCTCTGTATGCCCGACGGCCATCAGGGGTACGGCTTCCCGGTCGGCGGGGTCGCGGCCATCGACGCCGAGGACGGCTGTATCTCGCCCGGAGCGGTGGGGTACGACATCAACTGCGGCGTCCGGATGGTGAAAACGAATCTCACCTACGACGACGTTCAGGGTCACGAAGAGGAACTCGTCGACGCGCTGTTCGAGGCGGTTCCCTCCGGCCTCGGCGGCGGCGGCGTCGTCGAGGGCGATTCCGGTACCGTCGAAGCCGTCCTCGAACGCGGAATGGACTGGGCCCACGAACAGGGCTACGCCACGGCCGACGACCTCGCCCACTGCGAAGACGAGGGCGTCCGGCACGACGCCGACGCTGCGGCGGTCTCGAAGAAGGCCAAAGACCGCGGGCGCAACCAACTCGGCTCGCTGGGGTCGGGGAACCACTTCCTCGAAGTCCAGCGCGTCACCGACATCTTCGACGAGGAGATAGCCGACGCCTACGGACTCGAGGAGGACCAAATCGTTGTCCTCATCCACTGTGGCTCTCGGGGACTTGGCCACCAGGTCTGCAACGACTACCTCCGTGACATCGAACAGGCCCACAGCGGCCTGCTGTCGCAGTTGCCCGACAAGGAACTCGCGGCGGCGCCCGCTGGGTCCCAGCTCGCCGAGGACTACTACGACGCGATGTGTGCGGCCATCAACTTCGCGTGGGTGAACCGACAGCTCATTACCCACCAGACTCGGCAGGTGTTCGAGGAGGTCTTCGGTGAGGACTGGCAGTCCCTCGGCATGGACCTGCTGTACGACGTTTCGCACAACATCGCCAAGAAGGAAGTTCACGAAATCGAGGGGGAAGACAGGGAGCTGTTCGTCCACCGGAAGGGCGCCACGCGGGCGTTCCCGGCAGGTCGAAGCGAGGTGCCGAAGGCCTACCGCGACGTCGGGCAGCCGGTCATCATCCCCGGCAGCATGGGTGCTGGGTCGTACGTCCTCTGTGGTGGCGCCGAGTCGATGGACCTCTCCTTCGGTTCGACGGCCCACGGCGCCGGTCGTCTGATGAGCCGGACCCAAGCGAAAAGCGAGTTCTGGGGCGGCGACGTACAGGACGACCTCCGCGACCAGCAGGTGTACGTGAAGGCCCAGAGTGGTGCGACAATCGCCGAGGAGGCACCGGGCGTGTACAAGGACGTAGACGAGGTAGTTCGCGTCAGCGACGAACTCGGCATCGGTGACAAGGTCGCCCGCGTCTACCCGGTCTGCAACATCAAGGGCTGATGTCGGCTTTCGAACTCCCGTTCGGCGACGGAATCGTGTCGGTCGACCTTCCGGACTGTTCGGTGACCGTCGCCGAACCGGCCGGTGGGGAGGCGGTCGAGGTCCGACCCGCCGCGGAGGCGGCTCTCGCCGACCCGCTCGGCCCCGATCTCAAGACGCTCGTCGACCCCGACGACACCGTCGCCATCGTGGTCACCGACATCACCCGTGCGACGCCGGACGGCGTCCTCGTCGACGCCATGCTGTCGGAACTCGAACGCACCGGCGTCTACCGCGAGCAGGTGACCGTCGTCGTCGGATTGGGCCTCCACCGGCCGATGACCGACGACGAACTCGAAGCGATGCTCGGCGAGCACGCCGACCTCGCGGTCAACCACGACCCCGACGACACCGTCGAGGTGGGGTCGGTCGCCGGAACGCCCGTCGAACTCAACCGCACCGTCGCCCGCGCCGACCGCGTGCTCGCGACAGGGATGGTCGAACCCCACCAGTACGCCGGCTTCTCCGGCGGTGGGAAGACGGTCGCCATCGGTGCCGGCGGCGAATCGCTCATCCGCTACACGCACGGCCCCGACATGCTCTCCGACGACGGCGTCCGCCTCGGGAGCATCGACGGCAACCCCTTCCGGGACGCCATCGACGCCGCTGGTGAGGCCTGCGGCGTCGAGTTCTGTCTCAACGTCACCCACGGCCCACCGGGAATTCTCGACGTGGCCGCAGGAGCGCCGAAACGCGTCGTTCGGTCGCTGGCCGACAGCGCAAAGGCGGCGCTGTCGGTGAGCGTCGACGGCGAGTACGACGCCGTCGTCGGCGGCGTCGGCGCGCCGAAGGACGCAAATCTGTATCAGACGACACGGGCGGCGACGTACATCCTCTTGGGTGCGAACAATCCACTTCGTGACGACGGGAGAGTCGTCCTCCCCGCCCGCCTTCAGGAGGGCGCCGGCGAAGGTCGCGGCGAACAACGCTTCTACGAGTGGCTCTCGGGAGCCGAAAGCGCCGAACAACTGTACGAGACGATGCGGAGCGGCTACGAGGCTGGCGCCCAGCGTGCCTTCGTCGTCGCTCGCGCGCTTCGTGACCACGACGTGTACATCACGAACAGCGAGTCGCCGGACATCGTCGAGGAGTGTCTGATGTCCGCCAGCGACTCCGTCGACGACGCAATCGAACCGGGAAGCGACGTGCTGGTGGTTCCGGACGCGCTGAACACGCTTCTCGTGTAACCCTCAGTCGTCGGTTCGGACGGTGACCCCGTCGCCGTCGTCGCCGATTTCGGCCATCACGCGGTCGTGAAACTCCTGGAGGACGGCTGATTCGTCCTCGGCGAGCACCACGTCGCTGGCCATCAGCGTCGCCAGTCCGAACGCCCGTGGCGTCGGTGAGTCGACCGTCTGGACACACACGTCGATGTCGCCGGAGGCCACCCCGGCGACGAACGTCTCGACGGCGTCCACGTCGAGTTTGTCCGCCAGTATCTCGCGGTAGGTCTCCTCCATCACGGCGAAGTCCTCCTTCTCGCGGGCGAAGCCGATGAGCATCTCGCTGGAGACCTGCTGTTGGCTCGCCGACTTCTCGTAGCCCTTGTAGCGCTTCAGAATCATCAGCGCGCGGGTGGCGTTGATGCGGAAGTACCGTTTCAGGAGGTCGGTTCCGTCCAGTGCGGCCCGCAAATCGCCGCGCACCGCCCACGGTTCGATGTCGGCGACGATACCGTCGATGTCGACCTTGCGATTGAGCGGCATCGACAGCGTGAACCCGTGGTCGGCGACGGCGACTTTCACGTTGGCGTTGGCCTGCTGGGCACACCGGTATGCCAGCAGTCGCGACAACCCGTCGTTGAACCGTCGGCCGTAGTTGGCGTGGACGTGGTAGTTCCGGCGGTAGGCCTCGCGGTCGAGTTCGACTTCGACGGCGAGTCGCCGGTCCGTCGAGACGCTCTCGACGCCAGCGTAGCGAACCTGTGCGTCGAACATCCGCGTTATCGCCCGGACCGTGTTCTCGTCGAGCGGGAACTTCCGGAGCCACCGACGAACCTCGGGCGGTCCGCCGGATTCGAGGCGGTCACACAGTTCACGCTGGAAGGTCAACACCTCTCGTCCGAGGTCGTAGGACAGCGGCAGGCGTTCGGAGTACCACGACGGAACCGTCGCCCGCGCGCTCGTCGGGTCGACGTACACCTTCGAGCCCCGCCGGTAACTGTACTCGTAGTTCTGTCCGCCCAACACGAACACGTCGCCCGATTCGAGCGTGTCCAGATACGACTCGTCCAACTGCCCGACCCACTCCTCGCCTGACCGGGTGAACACGTCACAATCGAAGGAGTCCGGAATGGTGCCGATGTTCGTCATGTAGATGACGCGGGCGAGACGGCCGCGCTTGCCGACGAGCGGCGTCCCCGGCTCGAACTCCTCGTAGTGGTGTTCGCCGCCGGGTGGGTCGTTCTCGTCGCGCCAGACCTTCGCGTAGACGTTCTTGTCTTCCATTCCCCCGTAGTCGGCCGTGAGATACCGGAACAGCGACTCGACGTGGTCCTCGTCGTAGTTCCGAAACGGGTAGGCAGACCGGAGCGTCGACAACAGTTCGGCTTCCGGAAGCGGCCCGTTGATGGCCATCCCGTAGACCTGTTGGACGGCCACGTCGTGGGCGTTCTCGGGGACGAACACGCGGTCGACGAACCCCTCTTCGGCCTTCTTCAACATCACGGCACACTCGATGAGTTCGTCGCGGTCCAAGGCGAACACTCGACCCTTGACCGTCTCGCCCAACTGGTGGCCGGCCCGGCCGACCCGCTGGAGCAGCGAGGCGACGGATTTCGGCGACCCCACCTGTACCACGAGGTCGATGTGTGGCATGTCGATGCCCAACTCCAGTGAGGTCGAGGTCGTCACTACGTCGAGCGTTCCCTCCTTTAGCCCCGCCTCTATCTCTTGGCGTCGGTCCTTCGACAGCGAGCCGTGGTGACAGCCGGAGTTCGACTCGTCGTAGTCACCGCGCTCTCGGAGGTTGTTGAGAACGCGTTCGGCGCCCGACCGCGTGTTCGTGAACACCAATGTGTTGGTGTGGTCGGCGACGAGTTCGTCCAGTTCGCCGTAGAACCGCTCCGTCACCACGCCGTGTGGCGTGTTGATGAGGTCCTCGGTCGGACAGCGAAGCTCCATGTCGAACTCGCGAACGAACCGCGCGTCGACGATTTCGCAGTCGCGAGGTTGCCACTCGTCGTCCTCACCTCCGGGATCGCCACCGACCAGAAAATCGGCCATCGCATCGAGCGGTTCGACCGTCGCCGAACAGCCGATGCGTGTCGGCGAGGTCTCACACAGGCGTTCGAGCCGTTCCAATGACACCGAGAGGTGTGTCCCGCGTTTGTTGTCCGCGAGGGAATGAATTTCGTCGACGACGACGTACTCGACGGTTTCGAGTTTCTGCTTGAACTTCGGGCTGTTGAGGAGGATTGCGAGCGTCTCCGGCGTCGTGTTGAGGATGTGTGGCGTCTCCTCGAGCATCGCCTGTCGGTCGCTGTCGGAGGTGTCGCCGTGCCGAATCGCGTGCCGCAACTCGACGGACTCGCCACGTGCGTCGAGTTTCTCGGTGATACCGTCCAGCGGCTCGGCGAGGTTTCGGTGGATGTCGTTGGCCAGCGACTTCAGCGGCGAGACGTACAGACAGTAGACGCTGTTGTCGAGGCCGTCGTCGGTCCGCGAACGCTCGAAGAGGTCGTCGAGGATAGCGGTGAAGGAGGCGAGAGTCTTGCCCGACCCGGTCGGCGCCGCGACCAGACAGTTTTGACTCTCGTCGATGAGCGGGACGGCCTTCTTCTGCGGTGGGGTAAAGAACCCGCCGTTGTCGGGGACGAACGCGCCGAACTGCTCGACCCACCACTCCCGAACGGCGGTGTCGAGGCGGGCGAACGCGTCGGCGTCGTCTATCTCGACGGACGTGCCGTCGAAGTCGACGCGGGAGTCCAGCGTCTCTCGGGCGACGCTCTCGGCTTCCTCCGACGGGCCACCCTCCATCGTTGCCGGGTACGTCTCCGAGCGGCAAGTGGGTTCCGACACCGGAGTGAAAGTGAACCGACCGCAGGGCACTTGCCCCTCGCCGCCGAGGCGTCGGTATGCGCGTGACCTTCCTCGGAACCGGCGCCGCGA
This sequence comes from Natronomonas gomsonensis, assembly GCF_013391635.1. Classification (GTDB taxonomy): domain Archaea; phylum Halobacteriota; class Halobacteria; order Halobacteriales; family Haloarculaceae; genus Natronomonas; species Natronomonas gomsonensis_A. Next base: position 566,343 of record NZ_JACAWU010000002.1, read on the forward strand.
TGCCGACCGGCGAGCGGTTCCAGACCGGCCTGTTGCTGGAAGACCCGGACGGCGAGGCCGACCCGCTCCTCGTCGACTGCGGCAGCGGCGCCCTTCACGGCCTCGCCCGCACGGACGTAGGGTACGCCAACATCGGAACTGTCCTGCTGACTCACCACCACCTCGACCACGTTTCCGACCTTATGCCGCTGTTGAAGGCCCGCTGGCTGGCCGGCGAAATCGACCTCGAAATCGTCGGGCCCGAGGGGACCCAAGACCTCCTCGAGGACCTGCTGGCGGCCCACGACTACATGGAGGGCCGCTTCGAACTCACCTTCCGGGAGGTCGAACCGGGGACCTTCTCCGTGGCCGGATACGACGTCGAAGCCGTCGAGACGATTCACTCGATGTACTGTCTCGCCTACCGCTTCGAGACCGCTGGTGCGACGTTCACGTTCTCGGCGGACACCGAAGCCTGCGAGGCCGTCTCGGAGTTGGCCGAGGGGTCGGCTGTACTCGCTCACGACTGCTCGTTTCCCGACGACATCGACGTTGACAACCACCCGACGCCGGCCCAACTCGGCGAGAGCCTCGCCGGTCGTGACGTTGGACGGGTGTATCTGACGCATCTCTACCCCCACACCGACGGCCACCACGACGAGATGCTGGAGTCGGTTCGTAAGAGCTTCGACGGCGACGTGCGGATGGCACGGGACGGTCTCACCGTGTCGGTCACCCGCCAGTAGTCACTCCAGACGATACCGCAACAGCGCGGCGACGCCACCGAGGTTCGACAGTTGCTTGCCGGGGTCGAACTCGTGAGAGAAGACGGTCACGTCGCCGCCCTGTCGCTCGACGGTCTCGACGAGTTCGTTGGCGTCGACGTCCCACTCGCCCTCGCCGGCACGTTCCTCACGAAGGCGCTCGTCGAGCAACAGGAGCGTCTCGACGGCACCGTAGTCTGCGGCTTTCATCACCTCGTCGATGCCGTAGGCGGCTTTCGCACCCTCTCCGATCTGTGCCATCAACTCGTCGATGAGTTCGGCCTCCTTCGAGATACGGGTCTCCGTCTGGACGCGGTCGACAGCGCCGCGTTTCAGCACTTCGTGAACGCCGCGATCGCCGACGGAGGCGGTGTCGACGGTCTGTATCTTCTCTGTGACTTCCGGGGCTTCGTCTTCGATGTAGTCGAGGGCGTCCTGTTTCGTGAAGCCGGGACCCGCGAGGATGATGGCGGAAACGTCCATCCGTTTGAGCACCTCGGTCAACTCCGCGAACAGTTCCTCGCGGCCGCGGGCGTACTCGCCTTTTCCCGTGGTTCCCGTAATCGAGGCTCGTTCGTCGACGCCGTACTGGGCGACTGTGTGGACGTGGGCTTCGCCCTCCTCGACGGTGGCGATTGCGACTTCCGGGTTCTCGGCGGCCTCGACGGCCTCTTGGAGCCGTTCGAGTTGGTCGACCTGCCACACCTTCTCGATGGTCAACTCGTCGTGTTCCTCGACGTTGAGCGTGTGATGGAAGCCGAGTTGGTCCTCCCGGGAACACTCGATTATCTCACCGCCGACCCGAAGTCGATTGGCGAACTTGGCGAACTCCACGTCCGACACCTCGATTTTTATCCACATCGGCTCGCGTTGGCCGCCGGTGTCGCGGGTCTTGTCGTCGTCCCGCTGGATGCGACGCGTCGTGTCGCCGTCGACGTGGTCGCCCGGCTCCAAGATGTAGGTGAGATGCCAGAGGTCGTCGAGGCTCTCGGGGACCACCGAAATCCGCTCGCGGCCGCCCTCCGTCCGTGTCCGGTCGGCGATGCGCATACCGACCCCTCCGGGCGGGGTCCCTAAGTGCGTACTGTTCGACCGCGGCTTCGCCTCAGCGCCGCGTCTCCGATTCGCCCCACTCGCCGTCGATGCGCCTGACTGCGAGGGTGACCTCGTCGGCATCTTCCCTCGATTCCTCGTCGGGCGTGGTGCCGACCGGCTCCCACCCCAGGGCGGCGCCGACGCCCTGTCCGTAGCAGTAGCGGACGGCGACCGCAGCGAAGAAGTGCAGGAAGAACCCGACGAGAACTGCCCTGAGCGGGTAGGAAATCGGAATCAAGAGCGCCTGAACCAACACCGAGACGACCCACGCGACGGCGTAGTCTTCGGTGAGTGCGCCGGCGAGAACCGTCCGGAGTTCGAACGCCGCGGCGAAGCGGTCGGTGTAGGCGAAGTTGGCGACCGCCACGGGGAGGGCGTACAGCGCGCCGAGGAGGTACAGCAGTGCGAACAGCGCGAGCAGTCCCGCCACCGACAGCGCGGCGTTGGAAAGCGCCGTCGAAAGCCCGACACGGGCGAACAGCGTCGGCAACTCGACGCCCGTCGTCCGGGCGACGACGAGCGGCCCGAGGACGACCGCCCCTGGGAGGAGATAGAGAACTGCGATTGCGACCGCTCGGACGCCGTCGAGGAACAGTCGGCCGACGCCACCGAAACGCGGCGGCGTCGGATACCCACGGCCGGCGGTCGTCCGAACCACACGGACGTAGTAGCCGCGGACGAGGAGCCACGGCAGTACGGCGACGAGGCCGACCGGCGCGTATTCGACACCGATTCCCGCGATTGCGACCGGGATGCCGACGAAGAGCAACAGCGCGCCGCCGACGAGAACCGACCGACTTCCCGCCGGCGGTCTGGTCGGATAATCAAGCGCATCGCGGAACATACCCGAGAGACGACCGGACCGGCTTTATATCTCGGGAAAGCGGTGGGTTCTCAGTCGCCGGTCAGGTATCGAGCATCCGGCTGCCGCCGTTCGGACAGAACTCCTGAATCCGGTCGGCGCTAGCGATTTTGCGAACGAAACTCGTGTCCTCGAAGCGTTCCCGGAACGTCCGATAGACGCGTTTCGCGATGTCGTTCTGTGCGTACTGTCCGGGTTCGAGTCGGACCGACGTTTCGACGCGCGGTTCGATGGCCGCCGGCGGCCCGCCGACGACGCGCGTATCGGGTTCGCATTTGATACCGATGGAGACGCCGACGGGCACGTCCCGGTGGTAGGTGCGGTCGCCCCGAATCACGAAACTCCCCTTCTCGATGTACTCGCCGCTCTCGGGGGTCTTCGACACCTGGTCGGGGTCGACCTCGTAGGCGTCGCCCTCGAACTTGCCGTCCTTCCAGACAGAGGAGTACGAAACCGCGAACTGTGCGGCCTCCTCCTTGCTCGATTCGGGGATGTCGACTTCGCGGGCGGCCTCGTCGGGTTCGGTCGCCTTCAGCACCGTGACGGGCGCGCCGTGGGCCTGTGCGTGGAAGAACCGGTCGGAGGGCTCCATGTACTTCTTGACCAACTCCTCGTTTTGGTCGGCGTTGCGGCCACCCAACACGAGGAAGCCGTCGCTCGTCCGGAACCACCGGAACCGCTCGTACCACTTCTCGTCGTAGCGAACGGGCACCGACCCCATCGAGAGGTAGTCGCGTTCGAACTGCTCGCCGTCGTCGTCCTCGCTCTCGTCCTCGTCGGCTTCCTCCCACTGTTCGCGGCGCTGTTTGACCGCTTCGAGGTCTTCGCGGGTGTCCTCGATGGCCGCCTGTGCGCCCTCTTTCTTCTCGCGGATGCGCTTTGCTTCGGTGTACAGTCGGTCGGCGTTCTTCTCGACGCCCATCGAGGGGTCGACCTCGATGTCGGTGTCGTCGAGTTCGATGGTGACGGTACCCTCGGCCTCGTCGATGCCGACGACGGCCTCGGCGGCCTCGATACCCTGTTCGGCACCCATCTCGAACTTCTCCTCGATGTCGGCCCAGGGAACGCCCTGTTGGCGGGCCTCCCGTATCGTCGAACAGACCTCGTCGACGAGGTCGTAGTTGCCGTACAGGAGTTCCGCCTTCTGTTGTTCGGCCTCGGCTTGGGCCTCGAAGTCCTCGATTGCACCCTCTTGCTGTTCGATGATGCGTTCGTATTTGGCTATCTCGCCCTCGAAGTCCGGCCGGTCGCTGCCCGGTTCTTCGTGGACTTCCTCGTCTTCCAGTTCCAGCCGGTTGAAGTACTCGTCTATGGCGCCGTTGAAGCTGTCGAAGGCCGTCGCGACGTAGCCTTCGGCCTCGTGTTCTTCGAGCGGCAGCGGCGTCGCATCGACGACCTCTCCGTCGTCGTTCTCGTACAGTCGTGGGTCGGTTCGACCCTCCAGTATCGGCTCCCGGAGCCGTTCGAGCGCACCGAACAGGGCCTCGTACTGCTCCTCGCCGGATTCCTCGATAGCGAGAGTCTTCTCGACGCCGGCGCGGGTACACAGCTCTTCGGCGTACAGTCCACCGAAGTTCAACTGCGTCGCCAGTGTCCGGACGAGGTCGGTGTCCGACTGGTCCATCCGGGCGGCGAAGGTGTCGTAGTCACAGTCCAGCGGGCTGAACCGCTCGTCGGGGTAGCCGTACTGCGACCCGGGGGCGACGGTTCGAGAGCGCAGGCGGACGGTGTCGAGACAGTCGATGACCTCGTGGTCCTCGTTGAGGACAGCGACGTTGCCGTCGCCGAACAGTTCGGCCACTATCAGCGTCGTCTGGTCCTCCCGCTCGAAGCGGAAGGTGAGGATGCGGTCGAAGCCGTACTGCTCGACGCCCTCGAAGTTCGCCCCGGCGATGCGGTTGCGCATCATCATCGCGAAGTTGGGCGGCCGTCCGGGCGCGTCGGGGACGTGTTCGGGCGCGGCGACGTGAGCGCGTTTCGGGTCGCCCACCTCGACGATGAGTTCGATGCGGCCGCGGTCGTAGTCTCGCATCTTCAACCGAACGAGGTCGTCGCCGTAGAGATAGGCTTTGTCGACGACGGCGCCGGTGTAGCCGCGCAACTCGCCGACCAACGCGGCGAGGTCGACGCTCGTCATCGCCCGCTTTCTGTCCATGTCTACGTCCTAACGGGGCCCGGAGAAAGGCCTGACGGGTTGGGGCGTCCGGCGTGGTCCACAACCCATTAACCGTCTGTGGCCGGACGGCGAGTATGGACAGTCGTCTCACCGCCGCCGTCGCCGTCGTCGTCGGCGTTGCTGTCGCCGCACTCGGCGCTATCCGGTATCTCTCGGCCGGCGCACCCCCGCCGTTCGACCCCTTCGCGACGGGTATCTTCGTCGTCGGGACTGGTGTGCTGTTGGTCGTCGCGGGTGGACTCGCCTTCGCGAACGCGCTCGACCACCTCGCGTTGCGTGCGGCGACGGGCGTCGGCGCGGTGACGTTGCTGTTGGCCGCGTTCTCGCCGGGGTCGCTGCGCTTCGGCGGCGTGTTCTGGCTGGCGTTGGTCGCGTTCGCTCTCGTGGGTGCCGGTGCCTACCGAACCGTCGACGCCTCGCGGGCGGCGTGAGGTCGTCGACGCTGAGATTTAGGTTCCCCACCGACGTAGCGGGTGTATGCCCACCGAAATCCTACCCGGCGTCTACGACATAACCTGCGCTCGGACCGAATCAGGACGGATACGAGCCTTCTGCTTCGAAGACGGCACCCTCGTCGACTGCGGGCTTCCCAACACGACAGATGCGTTGCTCGGCGGTATCGCTCAGACAGGTATCGATGTCGAACGCCTCGTCATCACCCACGCCGACCGCGACCACGTCGGCGGCTTCGACGCCGTGGTCCGGGACCTGTGGGTCGAAACCTACGTTCCCGAGGGTGCGGAACTGGACACCGAGTTCGACCCCGACCACCGGTACGGCGACGGAGACGAAATCGGTCCCTTCGAGGCCGTCCACGTGCCGGGCCACCGCGACCACCAACACGCCCTCGTCGACGAGGAACGCGGGGTCGCGGTGCTGGCCGACGCCCTCTCAGGCGCCGACCAACGTGGCCTCCCGGAGGGGTACTTCCACCTGCCGCCGGAGACGTTCACCGACGACCTCGGCGAGGCCGAGCGGTCACTGGAGCGACTGCTCGACTACGAGTTCGATGCCGGCCTCGTCTTCCACGGGTCGTCGGTCCGGACGAACGCGAGCGAAAAACTGGCGGCGTACGTCTATCGGTGAGCCGTTGTGTCGCCTCGAAATGTCTGACGGTTTTTCATCGTATTTCATACTGGTTCTCCCGATACCACGCCCAAACGGCTCTTAGAGGCCTGTTTTGCGGTTGTCTTTCATAGTCAGAATAATACACAACGTTGATAATCCGATGCGTTCGTTGTAACCGACATGCTTCCGTCACCACGCCGTGTCTCCGAACTCGCGGGTACGGTCTGTGGGATCGGCGGACTGCTGGTCCTCGGAATCGTCTTCGGCGTCGAACTCGTGACTATCACCATCGAATCCCTCTCGGTCACCTTCGACTTCTTCGGTGGAGCGGTCTCGGTGTTCATCGCCACCGCAATCATGGTCGTCGGCGGCGCCTTCGTCGTCCGTGACGTGTGGCGCGACCCCGACGCCGACGAGAAAGTCCTCTCGGGGCCGGACGTGTGTGCCATCGTGCCGGCGTACAACGACGCCGAAATCGTCGGCGTCAGTGTCGAGAGCCTCCTCGACAGCGAGTACGACTCCCTGTCGGTCGCGGTCGTCACGGAACCGGACGACCCCCGGACGCGGGCGAAGGCCCGCGAACTCGCAGAGGAACACGAATCCGTCACCTGCCTCGTCAACGGCAACCCCGGGTCGAAGGCCGGCGCCATCAACTACGCCGTCGAGTGGAGCGACGCCGACTACTTCACCGTCTTCGACGCCGACGAACGCGTCTCTCCGGAGTTCGTCCCGCTGGCGATGACGGAACTCCTCGGCGACGCCGACGTGTTCCAGGGCCGACGCATTCCTCGGCCCAACGGCGTCGTCGAAACGCTGGCGTACTGTGAGCGCATCGCGGTCCAGACCGGCTACGCACTGGGCGAGTTAGGCGGCTTCACCCACTGTCAGAGTTCCTCGACTGCGTTCACCCGCGAGGCGTTCGAAACCGTCGGCGGGTACGACGACAAACTCACCGAGGACATCGACTTCTCTCATAAGGTGTACCGGGCGGATTTGACCGTCCGGCAGAACCGACGCTGTACGACGACGATGGAGGCCCCGCACACCATTCGGGACCTCTGGGGACAGCGGAAACGCTGGCGCATCGGCCACGTCGAAGTCGCCGACGCACGTGCCCGTGAAGCCCTCGACGGCGACCTCGGATTCAGCGACCTCCTCTCTATCGGCCGGGCTGCCGGCAGCATGGTCGCCGGTGCGCTGATGCTCATCGTCGTCGCACAGGTTCCCTTCCTCGTCGCTCAAGACGTCGAATCCGCCTTTCTCGTCCCGTACGCGCTCGTTTTGGCCATCGTCGGCTCCGTCTGGCTCAAGGACGTCCTCGAGGGTCGCGTCGTTCGCCCGACGTGGGCCGTCTCCCTCGTCCCGCTCGTGTACCTCGGACACGGCGTACTCACCGTCAAAGCGTTCCTCGAGTACTACCTGACGTGGGACGGGGAGTGGTATCAGGTGACGAAAACCGAGGCGTGAGGGCAGCTATGACGAACACCTCGTCCAGATGACGACACCCGTTCGGAATCGAGCCACCGTCAGACCCGGAGGAGCTTCATCGCGGGCCTTCGACGACGGTGAGGGAATGTCGTGACCGGGAGCGATGGAGGGGTGGCGTGGCCGATGGACCGTGGTACCACGCTGAAACTCCTCGTGGGGTTCGCGGTCGCTCTGGTTCTCGTCTACCTCCTCGGTGCCGTCATCGGCTGGGACCGAACCATCGAACGGCTTCGAACAGCCGACCTCTACTGGGTCGGCGTCGCCTGCGCGTCGACGCTTCTGTGTCTCCTCGCGTGGACGAAGACGTGGCAGGTCGTGTTGGGGGCCGCCGGCGTCACCGTCCCGTTTCGCAAACTCGTCGTGACGTTCTACGCGGCGACGTTCGCCAACTACATCACGCCGATGGGACAGGCCGGCGGCGAACCCTTCATCGCCTACATCCTCTCGCGGGACACGCAAGCGAACTACGAGGAGAGCCTCGCGAGCGTCGTCACCGCCGACCTGTTGCGGATGTTGCCGTTCTTCAACGTCGGGTTGGTCGGTCTCGGCTATCTGCTGCTCCAGTCACAGCTCCCGGAAGGGACCGAACAGTTCGCGGCGCTGCTGCTCGGACTCGCCATCACCCTGCCGGTCGGTATCGTCCTCGCGTGGCGCTACCGGGACGCCGTCCAGCGTGCCGTCGTGAGGCTGTTCGCCCCACTCGCAGCGCGGACCGACCGAATCACTGTCGACGGCGTCCGAAACCGAATCGACCGACTGTACGAGTCCATCGACCTCATCGCCGAGTCGCCGCGGGACCTGCTCGTCGCCGTCGCCTTCGCCTACGTCGGGTGGGTGCTGTTCGCGCTTCCGCTGTACTTCTCCGCGCTGGCGCTGGGACTCGAGATATCACTGCTGTTAGTGGCGTTTCTCGTCCCCGTGACGGTCATCGCGGGGTCGACGCCGTTGCCCGGCGGATTGGCCGCCATCGAGGGCTCACTCGTCGTGCTCCTGACAGCGCTGTTGGCGTTTTCCGCCGACCAGGCGCTGGCCGTGACGACCATCTATCGACTGACGAGCTACTGGTTCGTCGTCGGCGTCGGCGGCATCGCGACGTTCTGGGTGCTCGCTCGGGTGTAGGCGTCGGGCCGTCACTCGAAATCCGCGATGCGCTCGGCCGCGTCGAATCCGGTTTCGACCGCCCGATGGACGCGGCCCTCACCTGCAGTCCAGTCGCCGGCGACGTACAGTCCGGCCTCCTCGGCGGTCCGAAGCGCCTCGGCGTCCCCGCCGTCGTCCGGGAGTGCGTAGCGCCACCCCTGTCGGTCGGTCCACTCGGGGTCGGCCAGTCGGTCGTCGCAGAGGAGGTCCGCGACCAATCGCGCCGCGTCTGCCTTCACCTCCTCGCTCGGGTCGTCGTAGCGCTCGACGGACCACGCCGGCGCCATCTGGGCGACCAGAAGCGTCTGGCCGTCGGGGACGTGGCCGGACTTTAGTTCCTCGCGTGCGAGCCACCCCACCTCGTGTTCCCGGTCGGTGTCGAGCAGCGCGTACCACGGATATTCGAGTTCGAAATCGTAGTTCAACACGACCGTGTAGATGGTGCGGAACGGGACGGCGTCGACGGCGTCGTGGAGTTCACCGAGCCGGGAGTCGTTCCACGAGGATGCCGCGAGGAGGTCGGCGGTCTGTGGCGCCGGCGGCGTGAGAAGCACCGCGTCGAAGGCACCGAGTTCCTCGCCGTCGGTGTCGTGGAGTCGCCAGTTTTCGCCGTCGCGGTCGAGACGCCCCACTCGCGTCTCGAAGTGTATCTCGGTATCCGTCTCGGCGAACAGTCGCTTTGCGAGTTGCGTGATGCCGGCCTCGTAGGTCCACTTGCGTTCGTCTCGGTCTTCGCCAGGGCCGATTTCGCCGTCGGCACCGAACGTCCAGACCGGCGCCTCGATGTCGGCCAATCCCTCGGACGGCAACGCTTCGGTGAGCAGTCGGTCCACGCGGTCGGATCCGGATTTGACGTAGTTGGCACCGTGGTCGTAGGTACAGCCGTGTTTCCGGCGGGTCGCGGCACGGCCACAGACGCCCCGGGACTTCTCGAAGACAGTCACGTCGCAGTCCGTCTCCCGGAGGCGGTAGGCGGCCGCGGCGCCGGATGCACCGGCGCCGACGATTGCGATGTTCATACTCCGGGTAGGTCCGGCGCGTTCAAAAGCACGCGTTCGCCCTACAACTCTGCCGCGAGTTCCCGAAGCCGGTCGCTCCCGCCGGGGGAAACCGGCCGGCCGTGGCCAACGCAGGCGTGTTCGAACGACTCCCCTGCGACCCGGCGGATGCTGTCGGCGATACAGCCGGTGTCGTAGGAATCCAGCCATGGCGGGGCGACGAACTGGCCATCGGACTCCCAGACGAGGTCGCCGAGCAAGCCGGCGTCGAGGCCGTCGTTGAGGTACACGGTGTGTCCGGGGTTGTGACCGGGCGTGTGAACCGCCCGGAAGCCACCGATTCGGTCGCCGTCTTCGACGGTTCGGAGGTCGAGCTTTTCGAGCGAGTACAGCCGCCTGACGAGGCGATGGAACGCCCCCTTGTGGTGGTTCCACGGTGGCGACCACCGACGGCGGACGAGGTCGGCGTCGGCCGCCCCGATGTAGACGGGGGCGTCGACGTCGAGTCGCGCCAGACCCCCCACGTGGTCGATGTCGTAGTGGGTCAGCAGGATACGGTCGATGTCGGCGCCCTCGTAGCCCGCATCGCGGAGCTCCCCGTCGAGCGAGCGGCGCGGTATCGGCAACCCGGCATCGACGAGCGTCACGTCGCCGTCGTCGACGAGGTAGGCGTTCGAGCCGACCGGCTCGGGCCAACTGACCCCGAGCAGGTACACGCCGTCGGCAACGGGTCGCGCCATATCCGGCCGTTGGAGCGCCGGCGGTATCAACCCAGTGCGTCGGGCGCGTGGAGGAAAGCGTCAGCGGGTCGGACAGTCAGGCCTCGGTGCCGCCACCGATGGCGTCGGGTTCCGGTGGGTCACTCGACCGAACATCACTCCAGGTGTGGCCGATGACGTAGTACGCCGAAACCACGAAGTAGAACGACACGAACACGCCGACGATGGAGCCCAACACGGGGACGACGTTCAACACGCCGGCGATGACCCCGCCGATGAGAATCATCACGAAGGCGGTCAGCCAGCCGACGGCGTACCGCCGGTCGAAGAGGACCAATCGAAGCGTGTCGAACTCGAATCCCGACCCGATGCGGCGCGTTTCGGTGTAGTTCGCCAGGGCTGCCGGCGTCACGTACGCGACGACGAGGTTGAGCGCGAACGCCACCAAGAGGCCGGCGGCGAGTGCGAGCCCACCGAGTGCGGCCGTGTTCTCCCCGCCCGCGAAGCCGAGGAAACCGATGCCGATGGCGAGAAACGCCACGATGGCCGGCAGCAGGCTGTACGCGAAGAGGATGACGAACGCCTTCGCGCCGTCGACTATCATCGCCTCGTAGTCGTCGAACACCGGCGGTTCGTCGTCACCCTCCGAGGTTCGGTCGATGACCCGGAGGATGTACCCCAACGCGAGGAATCCGGGCACGAGAAGCCACGCGAACAACAGACACAACCCACCGATGACGACCGTCTTGACGACGTCGTCGCTCTCCCGTGGGTAGTTGAACGCGTCCTCTATCATCGGTCTTCACCCCACGTTGCCGCCGCGAGTCGAGCCGACTCGCTACCGGCGGTCAGACGACGATACGACAGTGCTTCCGGACGTTCTGGATACATGATTACACCGCATTGCGGTCGAATCGAATACGCCGTCCGAGTATATAGCTATTCGTAGCGTATCCTCCAATAAGCGATTATTACAAGCCGAGCACGACTCAGAGACGCGTCGAGACGTACGGGCCGTCCTGGTAGTAACCCAACTTCTCGCGGTAGTACTCCCGGACGCCGATGCCGGAGATGACCGAGAGCTTGTCGTAGCCAGCGTCCGCGGCCATGTGTTCGGCTTTCTCCAGCAGTCGGCGGCCGTAGCCCTTGTGTTGGTGGTCGGTTTCCGACGCTTGTCCGACGCCGACCTCGTTGCCGTAGACGTGCAACTCCCGGACGAGGGCGGCGTTGCCGAGTTCTCGTCGAACCGGGTCGTTCGGGAACCGCAGTCGACAGAACCCCACGAGCAAGTCCTTCTCGAAGTCCTCGAAGGAGATGAAGTGTTCCGTGCCGCCGGCGACTTCGTAGGTCAACACGTCCATCTCGACGTTCTCGGGGTCTTCGTCGTTCATGCCGACTTCTCGACACCGGATGCAGTCACACTCCCAGCCGTGTTCTTCCATCCGTTTTCGGGCCAACTGTCGGAGGTTGGACTTCCAGACGCCGGCGTCGATGAAGTCCGCGGGGATGTCGCGTTGGACGCGCTGGAGGCGGGTGTAGCGCGGAATCATCGACTTGATTTCGGCGACCAACTCGGCGGCTTCCTCGTTGGTGAGGGGGTCGTACTCCTCGTTGCGCCACATGTCGTAGGTGATTGTGTCGCGGACGACGAGCGTCGGGTATATTTTCAGGTAGTCGGGCCGCCAGTCGGGGCTCTCGAACAGTTCCCGGAAGTCCTCCAGACACATCTCCTTGGACATGCCGGGTTGGCCGGGCATCATGTGGAAGCCGACCTTGAACGCCGAATCCCGGAGGCGGCGGTTGGCGTCGATGCTGGCCTGGACGCCGTGGCCGCGGTGCATCTCCCGGTTGACGCGTTCGTAGGTGGTCTGGACGCCCACCTCGACTTTCGTCCCGCCCACATCCAGCATGCGGTCTATCTGTTCGGGGTCACACCAGTCCGGCTTGGTCTCGAAGGTGGTGCCGATGTTGCGTATCTGGCCGGTCTCGTTTTCGGCGATAACGTCTTCGAGATATCGGAACTCGACATCGTCGGGGTCCGGTTTGAACGACTCCTCCTCGCTGGGAGTCGGCTCGCTATCGAGGTCGTAGTCGTTCATCGCTTCGAGGGCGCGCTTGACGAACCACTCCTGGTAGTCGTGGGAGCGGGCGGTCATCGTCCCGCCCATCAGGATGAGTTCGACCTTGTCGACGGGGTGGCCGATGTTCCGGAGCTGGTGGAGCCGCAGCGTCACCTGTCCGTATGGGTCGTAGTCGTTCTGGACGCCACGGGCCGCGGCGGGTTCCTCGCCCGTGTAGCTCTGCGAGGAGGAGAACTCCGAGGCCGGCCCGCCGGGGCAGTACAGACACTTCCCGTGGGGGCAGGTGTGCGGGGAGGTCATGATGGCCACGGGCGAGACGCCTGAGGCGGTCCTGACGGGCTTGCGCTGGAGAATCGGCTCTAGCTCCTCGCGGCGCTCCTCGGGAGCGTAATCGAGCAACTCGGTGTTCTTCGGCACCTTCGGGGAGGAGTACTCCCGACAGGCGTCCATCTTGGCGGTTTCGAGGTTCTCGCGGTCGATGTCGCCGGCGAGGATGTCAGCTACCAGCGACTCACAGACGCGCTCGAAGGCCTCCGTCTCCGCAGGGTCCGGCTCCGTGTCCGCGCTCATTCGTTGCCGGGACAACGGGGCGCGACGGTAAGTGGCTAGCGGTCCTCGGCGTCGACGGTTCGAACGGTGAAGACGGTCTCCTCGTGTTCGAGACGCGTCTCCGGGCCCACCTCGACCGCTCTGACAGGCGCTTCCGAGAGGTACTGAAACACCAGCGGCGCCGACGCCGTGTTGATTCGAACCGAACGGACCTCGGATAACAGCGGAATCGTATCCCGGAACATCGGTATCGCGCCGATGACCTCCGGAACCACGGAGACAGCGTCCTCCGGGTCGTCGTCGACGCGCTCGAAGACGACCGTCCGCTCGGCGAGTGGACTCCAGACCAGCGTCGCCACGTCCCCGTCGATGCGCGGCGACCCGGTGGGCCGCACCTCGTAGTCGGTTCCGGACACCTCGAACAGCGCGCCGAGCGGAACGTTCTCACCACCGATTTCCCCGTTATCGACGCGAACGTCTTCGATGCGAGCGTACAGCCCCGGCCCCAACACCGGGAGGCTGAACACGTTCGTGATGTTGTGACGGCGACGCCACACGCTGTTCGGGTCGACCGACGTGAGTCCACCGCGGTTTATGTGTGGCGCGAGGATTCGGACCCACCGCGAGCCAGTGTACTTCTGCAGGCCCCACCCCGACGACACGTACAGCGCCGTGTCGCGGTCGTTTCGGAGTCGTATCGGCGCGCTCGGCGCCTCGGGTGTGAACAGTTCTCGGTTCGGCTCTACGGCCATCTTCTCGTCGCCGGACAGTTCGTGGAACAACCTAACCCCCTCTGGCGTGGGGGTGTCGGCGTCGAATCGCGAGTCCGCAGGTGACAACGGACCGCTATCGCTGCCTTCGTCCTCCGGAACTCCTACGGGTGTCACCGTCGGCGTCGAGTCGGACTCCCGGCCGCCGCTACAACCGGCGAGTCCCGCCGCGAGAGCCGCGAGGACGGTCCGTCGGCGCATACTACTCGTTGGGCCGCCGGTGGTAAAACCCAACCGCCGCTGTGGGCGGTTCGTATCGAACTGCAGAAACAGATGACCGCTCAGGCCGAGGCGGTGACGACCTGTTCGGCGAGTGCGTCGACGAGTGTGTCGAGGACGGCCTCGCGCTCACCGGCGAGGAACTCGAGTTTCGGCTCGCGGGCGCCGGGGTTGTCGACGCCGGCCTCCGGCGATTCGAGTTGCAGCGAAGCGACGATAGCCTCCAAATCCAGCGCCGCGTCGGTGCGGATGTGGAGTTCGTCGGTCGCCACGCCGACGACGGCGTCGACGTCGAGCCGTCGGGCGAGTTCGTCCAACAGAAGTCGGGTCGGCGGGAAGTCGTAGGTGTGGGTGTAGGCCTCGGTGTCGAGGACGGCCACGGTTGCGCCGTCGACGCTCCGTTCGTCGAGGTTCGCGGTCGCGGTTTCGAGTTCCGCCTCGAGTTTCCGGCCGAACTGCTCGGAGACCTGCTCTGCGAGCCCGGTGCGCTTCTCGAACAGCAAGTCGACGATGAGTTCGCGCTTGTCCTCGTAGGACTGATAGAACGCCTCCAGTGCGATTGCCTCCCGAAGCTGTCGGGCGGTGTCGTCGTCGACGCCGGCCTCGGCGGCCAACTCGACGTACGCCTCGGGCGTGTCGTCCCAGTAGCTGATGGCCGGCAGGTGGGTTAGGTCGTCGCGAACGTCGCCGTTGACGGCGGCAGCGACGTTGGCCGCGACGGTCGTGGCGGTCCGGTCGGCGACGGTGACGAGCGAGTCGATTTCGTCGACGACTTCGCTGTCGGCGGGCCGGCCGTCGAGGACGACCCGCGGGGCACCGTAGATGTCGAGCAACTCGAGGCCGTCCGTGGAGGCGGCAGTCGAGCCTGCAGCGGCGAAGACGAAAAGCGGGAGTTTCTCGTCGTGACGCTCGCGGTCGCCGAGCATCCGGGTCACGTCCTTCGTCGCGTCGTTCATGTCGTAGACGCCGTCTTCGAGCGGTCGTCGGTCGAAGTAGTGGTAGACGGCGTCGGCGGAGGCGTGCTGTTCTTTGACGAGCGGGAGAATCGCTCGCTCGACGGCGGCGCCGGCGACGTAGCCGTCGGTCGTCGCATCGTGGCGGACGACGACGGGTCGGGATTCGAGGACTGCACGGCGGATGGTCGTCGCCGCGTCGGTGATATCAGCGGTGATGGCTTCGATGGCGTCGTCGTCGGCCAGCGGCTCGACTGAGTCGGCGCTGGCCTGGTCGTCGAGGGCGTCGTCCATCCGCTGTTCGACCTCTGCCTTGGCGTCGGCCTCCAGCTCGACGAGGGATTCGGTTTCGACCTGAATCTCGTCGCGTCGGAGTCGAACCTCGCCGTCGAGGCGGACGTAGTCGTCGGCCTCGATGTCGGGATAGGCGCGAACGCCGGCCTCGACGAAGGCCGCACAGTCGACGACGCCAGTCTCATCGCGGAGTTCGAACACCGTGGGGCCGGACGTCTGGCGGGCGGAGACGACTTCGCCCTCCAGTCGGACCACATCGCCGACGTGTTCTCGGAGCGTCCCCACCGGCACGCGGTCGATGTCGCCTACGGCTTCGTCGGTCTCACTTCCGGCGGCGTCGCTCTCTTCGGTGACCGGTTCGTCTTTGGCCGCGATGTCGGCGAGTTCCTCGTCGCTCGGATTGCCGCCGGTCTGTTCGTCGGCTTTCGCCTCGGTCGCTTTCGCTTCGGTCGGCTCATCCTCCGTCGCCTCCTCGGTGGCCGTCTCCGGTTCCCGTCCTGATTCCGGCTCGGCGGCGGACTCCTCGGTCGATGCGTCGGTGTCGCTCTCCTCGGATTCCGCGTCGTCGCTCTCGCCGTACTCGTCGGCGAGGTAGTCGCCGTCGGGCGAGTCGACGAGAACGCCGCGGAACTCTCGTTCGGACTGGCGGATGGACCAGCCGAGGTCGATGTCGCCGTTGTCTCGGATGTTGTTCACCTGCACGAACACGTCGTCGCCGACCTCCCAGTCGAGGCTCTCGAGTCGCCGGTCGAGTTTGCTCCGGTGGAGCAGTCCGGTGACGTTACCGATGTTGATGAACACGCCGAACTCGGCGTAGCCGTCGACGGTCCCCCGGTAGAAACGGCCTGGGGTCAGTTGGGAGGGCTGGTCGCCTCTGAACTCGAAGACGACGTCCTCCTGGTGGACATCGCAAATCGGCCCGTCGGAAGACGTGCCGCAAATGATACAGTCGGGCATTACTGTGAACGTACAGTCGGGGCTTAAAACGGTTGTCGGATTCTATCCGTTACCGCGGGTCCGGCGTGATGTCGATGCCGACGGCGGCTTCGAACGCCCCGATGCCGCCGAAGGCGAACCCGAAGACGAACAGTGCGGGCACGCTGGCGGCGAGGACTGCCCGCGGCATCGGCGTCTCGTGGACGACGCTGATTCCGACGACCAGCAGAATACAGCCGTACAGGGCGGCGAGCGTCTGTATCGCCGGAACCGGAATCGCCGCGAACGCGCCGGGAGCCGCCGCGTAGGCGATTATTTGAACCGTCTCGCTGACGCCGCCGCGGTTCTTTGCGACGGGAATCAGCGCCAGCGTCCCGACAGCGGCCGCGAGATGCAACACGAGCGGTGCAACGAGAAAGCAGGCCGCAACGAGGACGACCGCCGCCGAGAGGTAGACGCTTCCCGTCGCCGCGGCGATGCGACCGTACCCCGACAGCGTCTCGGGGGCCACGAGGAGGCGCCCCCCGACGTAGGCGATGGCGACGGCGATGGCGAAGGTCAATCCCGGTGCTTGGTCGCCGGGGGCGACCCCGTTCTCGAAGAACCGTCTCGGTCGAAGTAGCACCTCGACCCACGCCCGAGCGAGTCCCCGCGGCCCGCGGGCACGGCCACCGCTCGGGTTTTCGACCCACTGCGTCACGCATCGACGTTGGTGGGGTCGCTGTATGAGGGTTCCGGGACGGAACAGGGTGCGTTATCACCGGGGTATTTAGTGAGTGGCGACCACACCCCGGCGTATGTCCGCCCTCCAACGACGGCGCTTGCTTGCGCTCCTCGGTTCGACCGCAGCGGTCACGGCCGCCGGCTGTATCGACGACTCCTCGCTCCCGACTGACGGCAACGGTGATAGAAACAACGGCGACGGCGGTAACGGCGACGCTGCCGGCGTGCTCCGAGACGGCGCTGTCGTCGATTACCCCTGGATGGTCGATGGCGACGCCTCGGTCTCCGGTGACGAACGCGAGATAATGTACGAGGACCCCGAAGCGACGTTCACCTTCCAGTACGCCTACGAGGGTGGCACCGACGACCCTCCCAACTCCGCGTGAGCAGGGACCTCTCCGGGGAGACGATGGCGGCGTTCATCGCCCCCGTCTACGACGCCGACACCGAGGCGTTCGCGTACCACGTCTTCGCCAACGAGGCGTTCCTCGAGTACGCCGAATGGTACTACGTCTCCGGGCCGTCGAACGACCCGAACGAGACCGGACGGGCGTCCTTCGAGACGGTTGGTTCCGGCGTCTCACGCTTCGTTATCGGCCCGCTCGATGCCGCCACGGCCGGCCTTATCGACGCCCCGCCCGAGGAGGCCCAAAACAGCGGCGGTGAGCTAACGGGTGTCATCCTCGCCGGCGGGTCCGGTGGCAATAGCGGCGGTTCCACACCATCCGTCCCGAACGTGGCGTGGGGCTTCGACTACGACAATGACGCCGAAGCAGTCACCATCACCCACGAGGGCGGTGACACCGTCCAAGGTGCCCAAATCGAGGTCGTGGTAACCACCGCCGACAAGACGACGACCAGCCCCTTCGAGGGAGAAGTGGCGGCCGGCGATTCCGTTGCCGTCGACGCACCACCGAACGCCGTCGTCAGAGTCATCTGGGAGGCCGAAAGCGGCGACTCCGGCTCCGTCCTCGCCAGATGGGAAGGTCCCGACGCCTGACTCAATCGTCGGCACCGACGTTCTGTTCGGCCTCCATCGTCCGTGGGTCGGGTTCGATGTTGGCGTACTCGACCATCCGTCGGCCGAGAGTGTGGATGCGCTCTCGGGCGTCGTCGTCAGTCAGTACGCCGTCCTCGAAGGAGTTGCTGACGCGTGGCAGTGCGACCTGATGCGGGACGACCCACGCGTTGACCGACCGGCCGACCGACCGCAGGTGGTCCAGCGTCGTCGTCGGGAACGACCCGCCGGCGACACACAGCAGGCCGACGGTCGTATCCTCGAACTCGTCGAAGCCGCAGTAATCGAGGGCGTTCTTCAGCGCCGAGGAGTAGGAGGCGTGATACACGGGCGTGCCGAAAATCACCGAATCGGCGGCCTGTACCCGCTCTCTGAGCGCTTCGGCGTCCCCGGCGTCGTCTTCGTCGGCGTCGTACACCGGGAGGTCGAACGTTCGAAGGTCGATACAGTCCGTCTCGACGCCGTCGAACTCGCCAGCAGCGCCAAGCGCCTCCTCGCAGGCCAACCGCGTGTAGCTGCTGTCGCGGAGGCTGCCCACGATGGCGGCCACTCGTACGTCGGTCATACCGCGCGTTGGCGCGGTGGCAATAAATGGGATGTGGTCACTTCCGCAGTCCTGCGACGGGCGTTTCGTCCTCGTCGTCGAGTTCGACTAACCCGTCGGATTCGAGGTCCTCGAGCAGTCCACGGAGCCACTCGCGGCCGTACTCGCCGTCTGGCGTGTAGTCCACGCGGACGCGTGGCCCGAGTTCGTCGAGGGTGAGTTTCTCGAACTCCCGGAGCGTCGCGACGACGCGACCCCGCATCTGCCGACGCGATCCCTCGAATTCGGGTTGTGTGGGAACGTCCGGGGCCGTGAAGTCGCCGCTTTCGTAGGCGTGACACCACGCTCGCCACGGACAGCCGGCCTCCTCACACCGGGGCGTCTTCCCGCAGGCGACGCCGCCCAACTCCATGATTGCGTTGTTCCAGACGCGCGATTCGCCGTCGGGCAGCAGCCTCGACGCCACGGTGCCGAAGGCGTCGTCGTCATCGGGCACGTCGAAGGCCCGATACAGCACGCGCTTGACGTTCGTATCGACCACCGCATCGCCGTTGTTGAACGCGAAGGATGCGACGGCGTTGGCGGTGTAGGGACCGACGCCCATCAACTCCTGTAGTCCCTCCGGCGTCTCCGGGAACTCGCCGTCGTGTTCCTCGAGGACCTCGGTTGCAGCCTCGTGGAGGTACTTCGCGCGGTTGTTGTACCCCAGCGAGTGGTCGGTCCAGAAGCCGACCACGTCGGCGCGGTCGGCGTCGGCGAGGTCCTCGACGGTCGGCCACTCTTCGAGGAAATCGGTCCACGCCTCGACCACGCGGTCGAGTTGGGTCTGCTGGCTCATCACCTCCGAGACCAGAATCTGGTAGGGGTCAGCCGTTTGCCGCCAGGGGTACTCTCGGTGGTCGGACTCGTACCACTCGACGAGCGCCGACTGCACCGCGTCGGTGTCTTCGGGGAGAAACTCGGCGGCGTCGGTCATCACCCTCCGATTTCCCCGCCCGGCGTTTGTGTGTGACGGTTCCGGCGGTCTCGGCGTCGGACGTTCCGTTGAACGAAACCCACTTCCCCGGTCCGGACCGACCGAACGGTATGGGACTGGACGACCTCTCCGAAGACATCGAAGCGACCTACGCCGAGTTGGGCGATGAACTCACCGTGGAACTGGACGCCGAAACGCGCAACGAACTCGCGATGCTCGCTTGCGCCTACGAACCGGAGGACGTGGACGAACTCCTCCGGCGTGCGGTTCACACTTTGTTTCAGGGTTCCGTCGAGACGGGCAACCTCGATTTCCACCTCCGGAGCGGTTACCACGTCACCTACGACGAGTACCTCTCAGGGATGACCTTCGAGGAGATGACCGGCGGTGCCGGCGGCGTGAGCGAGCAGTACCCACCGCAGGACGACAACGCGCGTCGGTATCAGTTCTAAATACGACTAAGCGGCCGCTTCCGCGGCGTCCGACAACAACTCGATTGCCATCGTGATTTCGCGTTCCCGAACGTCCAGCGGCGGCAGTAGCCGGAGCGTCTTGTAGCCACAGCCGAGCGTCAACAGGCCGCGTTTCATCGCCTCGTCCTGTACGTCGTCGCGGCGTTCTTTGGTATCGAACTCGACGGCGAGCATCAGTCCTCGGCCTCTGATGTCGATGACTCCTGGAACGGTGGCGTCGTCGAGTTCCGCGGTCGCCTGCTCCCCCCGGGTGACGGCGTTGTCGAGTAAGTTTTCCTCGTGAATCACGTCGATGGTGAGTGCGCCCTGCATCGAGTCGACGATGTCGCCGGCACCCCACGTCGAGGAGAGTCGCGACTCCTCCTCAGGGAAAATTGCCTCGTTGGCGATCGTCGCGCCGACGCGGGCACCTTTCGCCGCACAGATGACATCGGGTTCGATGGGGAAGCCGTCCGACGCCCAGAAATCGCCGGTGCGTCCCATCCCTGACTGGATTTCGTCGGCGATTAGCAGGATGTCGTGTCGGTCACAGATGTTGGCGACTTCCTGCATGAACGCGTCACTTGGGACGTGGTAGCCGCCTTCCCCCTGTATCGGTTCGAGAATGAGATACGCCACCTCGTCGGCGTTGACGTACCCCGTCTCGGAGTTCAACATCCGGCGGAGTTTCGTGGTGTCGCCAGCGAAGAACCCACACTCACACGTCGCCGCCGTACAGCTCTCGTCCCGACAGAACGGCACGTCGTGGACGGGGCCGATTTCGGGGAACTCCCGGCGATAGATTTCCTTCGAGCGGTTCAACGATAGCGTCCCGAGCGTCCGGCCGTGGAAGGCACCCTCGAAAGTGATGGCGTACTTCCCGCCGGCCCGGTCGTAGCTGATTTTCAGGCCGTTCTCGACGGCTTCGGCGCCGGAGTTCGAGAGGAATACCGTATCGAAGCGCTCCGGGGAAGCGTCGACCAGTCGCTGCATCAACTCGGGCGGTCCCGGGAAATCCACGTCGTCGGGGTCACCCGCCGTCGAATAGAAGTCTTGCCCGGCTATCTTCACCGGGTCTATCATGTCGAAGGCCTCCATCCGTTCGAGCAGTTCGGGGTTGTTGTACCCCAGCGGCGCGGCGCCGACGTGCCCCGTGAAATCCATGAGGACGTTGCCGTCGGCGTCCGTACAGAACGGGCCGATTGCGGGTTCGGTCACGTCCCAGACGAAGTCGTAGACGTAGGTGCTCGGGGCGGCGAGCGAACGGTGGAAATCGACCCGCTCGCGGGCGTTCGGTCCGGGTATCTCGTCGACCTGCGGCGAGGTCGTCTCGCGGTCCATACACGATATTGGGTGAGTCGCGTGTTAATAGTTCACACCATCGGTTCAGGCGAGTACAACGAGTGCAGTCACGGCGGCGGCGACGCCCAACACCGCAGCGCTTCGGAGGAGAACGCTCCGGGCGAACGCCCGATTGGGCGACATCGCCGATAGCCCCGCTTTCACGGCGATGCTGGCGGCAGTCGCCAGCAGGATGGCGACCGTCGCTTCCGTTCCCGTGATGCTCCCGTTGGAGTAGAGGACGACCGCGGAGGCGGCCGCTCCGGCACTGGAGACGAGCCCCGCCAGTAGGGCAGCCACGTACAGCCCGCCCGTACCGAACTGTGCCTCCGCGAACCCACCAATCAAAAGCACCGCGAGGAACAGGGCGCCGACGCCGAGGGCGTATCGGAGTGTGAACGGCGTGTCGAGTTCCATTTCGATGGTTTCCGACCAGTCCGCTGTCGTCGCCGCGACGACGAGCGCACCGAGGATGACCGCACCGAGGGGAATCAGCGGTTCGTAGAGTACCCCCGTCCCGAGCGTGAACACGACGGCGATGGCGAGGTTCCGGAGCGCCATCGAGGCGTTCGCCAACAACACCGCGGCCACGCCGTAGTCAGTCACCTCCCGGTTCTGTCCGACGTGGTCGAGTATCGCTCCGACGACGGCCGTCGAGGACGCTAACCCGCCGAAAAAGCCCGTGACGACGATGCCGCGACTACCGTACATCCTGACGATGGCGTAGTTGACGATGCCGATGCCGGCGACGAACACCACCATCAGCCAGACGACCCGCGGTTCGAACGACACGGAGAGGGTAGCGACCGAGAGGCTCTGCTCGCCGGTCGGCAACAGCGGGTAGACGACGAACGCGAGGATGGCGAACTCGGTTCCTGAGCGGACCTCCTCCCGCGAGAGGGCCTCGGCGATGCCGTGCAGTTCCTGTCGCAACACGAGGACGAACGAGGAGACGACCGCGACGGTCACGCCCTCGACGACGAACCCCGCGGCGACCAGCGCGCCGATGCCGTAAGCGACCAGCAGTGACGCCGAGGTCGTAAGCGAGAGGGTGTCAACCTGCCCGAGCAGTCCCTGCACGCCGAGGACGACGCCCAACGCGACGACCAGCAACGCCCCGGCGACGAGCAACAGCGGTTCCTCGAGGATGGTGAACACCGCCGCAGAGAGGCTGACGAGCGAGAACGTCCGGATGCCGGCGGTCTTCTCGGACCACTCGCGTTCGAGGCCGAGAAACAGCCCCAGCGCCGCCGCCAACACGAGCGCGACCACGCTGTCGTCCAACACTGCCGGCCCCAGGGAACTCATCGACGGTCGTTCGCGGGCGGGGGTGGTAAGGCCATCGGCGGGTCGAATTTTTAATCGTCGGGGTCCGGGAGGGCGTATGGTCAGCGAATCCTCCCGCGGCCGATTGGGGTGGTGGGGCGTCGGCTTCGCCCTCGCCGTCGTCGTCGCCGCGACGTTCTACGCCTTCGTCGGGACGGTCGTCACGGCGCTGTTTCTGTACTACGTCTCGCGGCCGCTGTACCGACACCTCCGTGGACACCTCCGGCCGACGTTCGCCGCCGGCGCCTCGCTCCTCTGTCTCTCCATTCCAGTCGTTCTCCTCTTGGCGTACACGACTGCCGTCGCGCTACAGGAACTCAGAACGCTCGCCGAGACCGTCGACCTGGGTCCGGTCCAGAGCATCGTCTCGCCGTACTTCGACGTGTCGGCGCTCGTCGAAGACCCGGCGACGCTGTTCCAAAACCCCGACGTCGTCGACGCACTTCTCGTCGTCTTCGACGGGGTTTACGACTACCTTCCCTTCGTCGTCTCGGTGCTTCTGCACCTGTTCGTCGCGCTCGCGCTCACGTTCTACCTACTTCGTGACGGCCCGAAACTCGCCGAATGGGTGAGCGACGTCTTCGGTGACGACGCTGGCGTCCTCGACGCCTACGGCACGGCGGTCGACCGCGACCTCAAGAGCGTCTACTTCGGCAACATCCTCAACGCCGTCATCGCGGCCGTCATCGGCACCATCACCTACAGCCTGCTGAACATCGTCGCCCCGCCCGGGCTCGCAGTCCCGTATCCGGCGCTGTTGGGCATCCTCGTCGGCGTCACCAGTCTCGTTCCAGTGGTCGGAATGAAACTGGTGTACGTCCCGGTCGGCGGATTGCTGTTCGGACAGGCGCTGCTCCGGGGGGACCCGCTGTGGTTTCCCGTGGTGTTCTTCGTCGTCTCCGGGATTCTCATCGACGGCATCCCGGACCTACTCCTGCGGCCGTACGTCTCCGGCCGGAACCTCCACGTCGGCCTCGTGATGGTGGCCTACATCCTCGGGCCGTTGTTGTTCGGCTGGTACGGGCTGTTCCTCGGACCGCTGTTGCTCGTGTTGGTGTTTCACTTCGCCCGCTTCGTCCTCCCGGAGCTCCTGGACGGCACGCCGATTCAGCCGATAGTCGTCTCACCTGCCGCACTGCGGCAGTCACACCACAGCACCCCGGCCACAGCGGGGTCGGTGGCGGCCGAGTCGGAGGTGACTGACTCCACCGAAGCCGAATCGGTCGAAGAGGATGCGGAAGACGACGAACGTGAGGACACTCAGTAGTCGTCGTCCGTATCGACCAGTCGGCTTCCGTCTCGCGGACAGTAGTCGTAGGCTTCCTCGGTCGTCCTGAACCCACACCTGTCACACCGTTTCGGCTGTCGCTCCGACTCGTCGGTGAGGCCGCCGGAGCCGAACAGGAACGGAACGAAGGGAACGAACAGGAAGAACAGCACCGACCCCGTATACCAATACAGCGCTGCGCTGACGGCGAGGCTGCCGAGGAGTCCGGCCAGCGCCGTCAGGGTTCTGGAGCCGACCATCACGTCCGGGTAGACGCGGCTGTCGGTTGTCGGTTTCGGAGCGGGCCGCTATCGGGCGTCGGAAAAATCGAGGTGGATTCGACGTTACTTGCCTTCGAACTCGGGCTCGGTGTCGCCCATGAAGGCCGTGATGCCCTCCATGAGGTCGTCCGTGCCGATGAGGTGACCGAACGCTTGGGCTTCGAGTTCCAGGCCGGCTTCGACGTCTTCGAAGCCGCGGTGCATCGCGCGCTTGGTCAGCTTCTGGGAGACGGGCGGACCGGCCGCGAGGTCGGCGGCGAACTCGTGGACGCGCTCGTCGAACTCGTCGTTCTCGACGACTTCGTTGACAACGTCGTAGTCGTACATCGTCTCTGGGTCGTATCGCTCGGCGGTGAAGACGATCTCCTTGGCGCGACCGAGACCGGCGATGCGGCCGAGTCGCTGAGTGCCACCCCAGCCGGGGAGCAGACCGAGGTTGTGCTCGGGGGTGCCGAGTTCCGACCGCTCGGAGGCGATGCGGAAGTCACAGCACAGCGACAGCTCGAAACCGCCACCCAGTGCGAAGCCGTCGATACCGGCGACGACCGGCATGTCGCAGTCCTCGAGTTTGCCGAAGGTCTGTTGGCCCTTCCGGGAGAGTTCGATGGCTTCCAGCGGTTCGGCGTTGGAGGCCATCGAGGTCACGTCGGCGCCGGCGGAGAACGCGCGGTCGCCCTTGCCCGTGATGAGGAGGGCACGGACCTCGTCGTCGTCCTCCATCAGGTCGATGGCTTCGGCGAGTTCGTCCAGGAGGTCCGGGTTGATGGTGTTCATCCGGGCCTCGCGGTCGAGGACGATTTGACCGACCATGTCGCCGGGGTGGCGAATCTCGATGTTGGTGAACTCGACTTCGCCGTCGTCGTCGCCGCCGTGGAAGCCGCCGGCCTCGGCGGCCTCACGCAGACCGTCGGAGACTTCGAAGCGGGGGTGCTCCGTCTCCTCGCCCAGTTCTTCGAGCGTCTCGACGAGCGTGTCGAGGCCGACGTCGTCGGCGAGTTTCGCGGGGCCGTCCGGGAAACCGGCGCCGAGCATGACTGCCTCGTCGATGTCGGCGGGGTTCGAGACGTCTTTGCCGACGAGGTTACCGACCTCGTTGGCCATCACGGCGACGAGTCGGTTTGCGATGTCCTCGCTACCAGCGTCGGTCGGGATGTCCGGACCGTCGCCGTCCTCGTAGTCGTAGAAGCCCTTGCCGGTCTTCTTGCCGAAGCGCTCCGCTTCGACGATTTCCTCGAGGTACGGTGCGGGCTCGTAGGGTTCGCCCAGCACTTCGTGCATGTACTCCAGGACGTGGTAGGTCACGTCGTTACCGACCTGGTCGCCGAGTTCGAACGACCCCATCGGCAGGCCCATGTCGAACTTCGTCGTCGAGTCGATTTCTTCCTTCGTGGCGGCGTCCTCCGAGACCATCCAGCAGGCCTCGTTCATCAGGGGAACGAGGATGCGGTTGACGATGAAGCCGGGGGAGTCCTTGCGGACGCGGACGGGCGTCTTGCCGAACGCCTCGGCGAGTTCTTCGGTCGCTTCGAGCGTCTCTTCGGAAGTGTGAGCTCCGGAGATGACCTCGACGAGCTGCATCCGGACCGGCGGGTTGAAGAAGTGCATCCCGCAGAACTGCTCGGGTCGCTCGGTGACCTCCGACAGCTCCGTAATCGACAGCGACGAGGTGTTGGAGGTGATGATGGCGTCCTCGGGGAGGTGCTCCTCGACGTCACCGTAGACGTCTTTCTTGATGTCCATCTTCTCCGGGACGGCCTCGATGACGAAATCGGCGCCACCGACGGCGTCTTCCACGTCGACGTACGGCGTCACGCGGTCGATGGCGTTCTCGGACTCCTCCTCGGAAATCTGTTCCTTCTCGGCGAGTTTCTCGAGGGACCACTCTATCTGCTCGTAGCCGTTCTGGACGAACTCCTCTTTGATGTCCCGCAGGTTCACGTCGTATCCCGCGAGGGCGGCGACCTCCGCGATGCCGTGGCCCATGTTGCCGGCCCCGAGCACCGCGATGGTCTCGATGTCGTCGAATTCCATTGTTAGCAGGCGAGACCACACTCGGAACGTGTTTCAACGTTTCCTTCTCGGCTTGTTTTCGTACTGAAGCGTCGGCCACCTAACCGATTGCGGCAATTGAGAAGTGTTATGTGGTGGCAATGCTGTTGAACAATCATGGACTTTGGGCTCTCCGACGAGCAACAACAACTCAAAGAAGAGGTCAAGCGCTTCGCCGACAACGAAGTCCGACCGAACGCACAGGAGTACGACCGCGAAGAGAAGTTCCCCCACGACATCGTCGATGACGCCGCCGAGATGGGTCTCTGCGGGTCGACGATTCCGATGGAGTACGGCGGGGCCGGCTACGGTGCCGTCGACTCGGTGCTCATCGCCGAGGAACTGTTCGCAGCCGACCCCGGCATCGCGCTGTCGATTCTCGCCACGAGTTTCGGCACCGAAGCGATTCGCGAGTACGGTACCGAGGAGCAGAAAGAAAAGTACCTTCCCGACATCGCCAAGGGCGAGGCCATCTCCGGAGCCGCCATCTCGGAACCTGACACGGGGTCTGACGTGTCGTCGGTGTCGACGCGTGCAGAGAAGGACGGCGACGAGTG
Organism: Natronomonas gomsonensis; assembly: GCF_013391635.1. Classification (GTDB taxonomy): domain Archaea; phylum Halobacteriota; class Halobacteria; order Halobacteriales; family Haloarculaceae; genus Natronomonas; species Natronomonas gomsonensis_A. Next base: position 592,968 of record NZ_JACAWU010000002.1, read on the forward strand.
GGTGATCAACGGCAACAAGATGTGGATCACCAACGGCAGCGTTGGTGACTTCTTCGTCGTGCTGTGTAAGACCGACCCCGACGCCGACGGTCGCTACAACGGCTTCTCACAGATTATCGTCGAATCCGACCGCGACGGTTTCACCGCCGACAAAATCACGGGCAAGATGGGGATTCGCGCCTCCGACACCGCCGAACTCATCCTCGATAACGTCCGCGTTCCCGAGGAAAACCTCGTCGGCGCGGAAGGTGCCGGCTTCCTCCAGCAGATGAACTTCTTCGACGCCACTCGAACCGGCGTCGCCGCACAGGGCGTCGGTATCGCGAAGGGCGCCGCCGAGCGCGCTCTGGAGTACGCCCAGGAGCGCGAGCAGTTCGGCCGCCCCATCGGCGACTTCCAGGCCATCCAGCACAAACTCGCCGACATGCACACCGAATGTGAGGCAGCGCGCAACCTCACCTACAAGTCCGCCTGGGAGGTCGACTCCGGCGGCCAACCGAACACGATGCTCGCCTCGATGGCCAAGGAGTTCGCCTCCCGCATCGCCGTCAAGGCGGCCAACGAGTGCGTCCAGATTCACGGTGGCTCGGGATACGTCGACGACTTCGATGCCGAACGGTTCTACCGCGACGCCAAGATCACCCAAATCTACGAGGGTACCACCGAGATTCAGAAGATGATTATCGCCCGCGAACTGCAGGGGAAGGGCTTCTAACAACCCACTCTTTACGAGGAGGGGTTTCCTCGCTCCTTTCGGTCGCTGTGGGAACCCCTCCTCGCAAAAATTTGGGGAAAAACGACCCGGACGCTCCCTGCGGTCGCGTCCGGAGAACCGCGCTCGCTTCGCTCGCGCGGATGCTCGACGTTCCGCCTCCCCGCCCGGCGACCGCTGTTTTACTCCTCGTCGTTCTCGGTCCGTTTCGAACCGAACATTCCACCCAACGCCCCGAAGACGAGGTCTTCGAAGACGTTCGCGGGGCTGCCGGGATGTGAGCGGTCCGCCAATCTGGTGGCCCGCGTCACGTCGACGGTGCCACCGGGGACCATCGTTTCGGCGAAGGCGAGTGTAGTGTCGAGAAACGGCACTTCGAGTTCGCTCGGCGTCGCCGGGTCGGTGGTGGAGGTGAACTCGTAACGCTCAACGAGTCGGGCCAACTCCGCTGAGAAATCGAAGGCGGATGCATCGGGCCATCCTAACTCCTCGTGGACGAGTTCCGAAGCGCGTTCGATGGCTCCAACCGAGCTGAGGTGGCCGGCGCCGATGGCGGCTTTCGCTGCCTTCGCGGGGTCGCCGCTGCAGACGACGGGGCCGATTTGGGCCACCGCGCCGTCGCCGACGCTGACGACCCACCCAGGGGAGTCGAAACTGTAGGTCGCGAGTCGGGCCGGTTCGTCGTCGCGGCGCTCGCGGACGAGTCGGTCGATGTTCTTCGCGGCGATTCGCGCCTCCCTGACAGCCGTCTGGGCGCTGGCCGGAACGGGGTCGCCCCACTCGTCGGTGACTGCACCGGCGTCGCCGACGACGAAGGTTCCGTCACCGACTGCGAGGTCGGCGTTGACGGGGCGTCGCTCGCCGCCGAGGGCATCGGGGCCGCGGATGCCGCCGGTCCAGACGAGGAGGTCGGCCGAAAGCGTTCGGCCGTCGGCGAGGTCGACACCGTCCTCGTCGGCCCGCTCGACGGTTGCTCCCGTTTCGACGGCTATCCCGCGGGCGTCGAGCTCTTGCCGAACGGCGCGGGCGAAACTCTCGTCGAACGAGGGCGCGACCCGGTCGGCCATCTCGACGACGGTCACCTCGAGGTCGAGACCCTCGGAATCGGAGAGCGCCGCGAGTTCGCCGGCGACCTGAATCCCCGAGAGGCCGGCGCCGCCGACGACTGCATCGCCGCCAGCCGAATCGAAGGCGTCGCTGCGGATGGTTTCCGCGTGGTTCAGTCGCTTCAGGGGCGTGGCGTACTCCTCGACACCCGGAAGGTCGTAGAAGGCCGTCTCGGCGCCGAGACACACCGCACCGAAATCGTACTCGAGGGATTCCCTCTCGCCGTTTGCCTCCAGCGTCGCGACGCCCGCCTCGGGGTCGATTCCGGTTACACGGGCCTGCCGAACCGTCGCTCGGGTGAGGACCTCCTCGAGCGGCACGGTAATCGTCTCCGCGAGCTCCGGGTAGCGAATTACTCGGTGCAGTTCGTGTTGGACGAGATGCGAGGGTGACTCGTCGACGACGACGAGGTCGACCGCTTCGGGGAGCCACCGTTCGAGTCGTCGTGCGACGGTTAGACCGGCGTAACCAGCGCCGAATACAGCAACGCGCATATCCACTGTAGGCGCGGCGAACGCATAGTCCCTCTGGGTGTCTTGTTGCCCTTCATTCGCTCTGTGGGTTCTTTCGAACAGTCTCGATTTCGAAACTCGAATCGCCTCGCCCATTAATAAGATCTGAAGAGTACGAAACGAACGACAATGAAAACCGGCGGTGAGCGGGCGCAATCAGGGGTCATCGGGAACGTGCTCATTTTGGGCTTCGTACTCACTGCTGCAGCGACTATCGTGGTCATTGGTGGGGCCGCATTCGCCGACACGAAAGCCGACGCACAGATGCAGAGCGCAGAACAGGCCGTCTCACAAATAAGCGCAGGCGGTGGTCAGGTCGGCTTGGGTGGGTCTCCTCGTCAGCAGTTCCGTCTCGATGGGGATGACGGGACCGTTTCGTTCCGGCCGAACGCCGGGTCAGTCCGAGTGTATCACGATTACGAGAGTGGGGAAACCGAAATTCTCAACGCCTCGTTTGGTGCCCTCGTCTACTCCGTCGGCGATGAGGAGGTGGCCTATCAGGGTGGTGGCGTCTGGCGCGGCGATGCCGACGGGGGTGTCATGGTTTCGCCGCCGGAGTACCACTACCGTGGACGGACGCTGACGTTCCCACTGGTCCGAATGACCGGTCAGCCGTGGTCTGACTCCGGAACGGTTCGGGGGACGATGGCCGACAATGGAACGGAAATCGTGTTTCCTGATGGGGGTTTGGGGAACCCACTCGACAACGGTACGGTGTACGTGGAGGTCCAAAGCGACTACCACGACGGGTGGGCGACGTTCTTCGAGAGCCGTGCCGAGGGGAACGTCCAGCACTTTCCCAGCAACCGGACGGTCGTCGCTGACCTAACCGTTCCCTTCGAGGAGACGTTCGACCACGCTGTCGCGGCGACGACCGTCGGCGGAATCGACGGGAGTGCGGTCGAAGGCCCGACTATCGACGGCGTCGACCGGCCATCCCCGAGTTCGGAAATCGAAGCGCGCACCGACGACTGCCGGGGTGGTGGATGTGAGTCCCTCGACGCAACCGTCGAGAACGAAGTCATCGAGGACGGAGTCCACTACGCCGACGAATCAGTCACCATCGGGTCCGATACGACCTTCGACACCAGCGACGGTGATATCGACGTCGTCGTCGACGGCGACTTCACTCTGAAGGGACAGGGCGGACCCCACAGCGTCGACCAAGAGATAATCGGTGGTGGCACCGTCACGGTTTACGTAAACGGGACACTCGATTCCACTGGCAACCCGCTGACGAACACGAACGGCGACCCGTCGGATTTGCTCGTCCTGATTCATACGAACCGGAGCAACACCGTCAAATTCGGCGGCACGCCGCAGTTTACGGGTGCAATCTACGCGCCGGGGTCGACAGTGGAAATCGGTGGCGGGGGTGCGGTTGACGACAACATCGTCGGCGGCGTCGTTGCCGAGTCTTTCAATGCCACCGGAAACGGGAAACTCGCCTACGAGCCGATGACACACGAGTTGGAGTTGAACAACACGGAGAACCAGATTACGTTCCTCCACGTTTCGGAAAACAGAATCGATATCGAACGAGCCGATTAGCCGGCAGCGGTCAGTACACGCCGTCGAGGAACGCGGCGAGTGCGTCGTTGACTGGTTCGGGGTTTTCGAGGTTCGAGGAGTGGCCGGCCTCGGGAACCATCACGCGTTCGGCGTCGAGTCGCTTGAGAAGCGAGTCGGAGCGCTCGGGTTCCAGCGCCACGTCCTCCTCGCCGTGGACGACGAGCGTGGGCACGTCGATGTCGTCGAGTTCGTCGGTGAAGTCGGGGCGTTCGAGCCACGAGTTCACCTCGTGATACACCGATTCGCCGGGGTAGGTCCGCCAGCGGTCGACCCACGTCTCGGCGAGGTCGGCGTTGTCCTCGTTGGTCGTCGCTCCGAAGAGGATGTGCTGGATGACGCCGGCCAGCTGTTCGGGAACCTCCCCGGCCTGGCGAGCCGTCTCTATCATCTCGCCATAGCGCTCGATTTCGTCGTCGCCGTGTGGGCCAGCGGTGGTGTCTATCATGACGAGGCCGTCGACGCGGTCGGGGTACCGCTCGGCGAACCGCAACGCCATGAACCCACCCATCGACATCCCGCCGAGGACACAGGAGTCGATACCTTTCGCGTCCAGCAACGCGGCGCAGTCGTCGGCGAGGTCGTAGAGGTCGTAGGGGCCGACGTAGCGGTCGGTTCGCGCCCGTGTGTCGTAGGCGACGACGCGGTAGTCGTCTTCCAGCGCCTCGATTTGGGGCGCGAACATCGTTCGGTCCATGAGCGTCCCGTGACACAACACGAGCGGTGGTCCGTCGCCGCGGTCCGTGGCGACTGTTTCCGGGCGTCTCCGATAGCGTTCGACCGAGAGGTCGTCAGACGGTGCCATGACACATGGGGGAGTGCCGCGGCCTTATAATTGTGTGCGAACCGACTGACTCCGAACCTATCGGCGGGGTGAGGTTCGTCAGTCACGTGTCGTACTGCCCGCAATCTTTTTTCCTGTCTGATTCGATAGGCAACTGATGAGTGAACTCGGGGACCTGTTGGACGATATCGTAGCCGACGTGGATAGTGTGTTCCTGTTCTCCCCGAGCGCATCGCTTTTCGAGCGATTCGCCGACTCCGAGACGCCGGTGGTCGTCGTCAGTCCGGAAAACGACGTCGACGCCGACAACTACGTCGAACTCCCGCTGGAGTTTCGGGACCTCAGCGAGCGGATTCGGTTCGGGATCGAGGGCGGCCTCGATAACGAGTTCCTCGAAGAGGGCGACCAGGTCGCGTGTGCGGCGAAGCTGTTCTCCGACGACATCGACACGGTTTCTCGCGTCCGCGCTGGTGACTTCGAGCACTCCGGGGTGTACGACCTCTTCGTCAACAGCCGTGCCGACCCCAACGTCATCCGGAACGTCCTCGAAGTCGCAATCGAGTTGGGGAAGAAAGGACAGAAAGGCAAACGCGTCGGCGCGCTGTTCGTCGTCGGCGACGCCGGCAAGGTGATGAACAAGTCCCGCCCGCTGAGCTACAACCCCTTCGAGAAGAGCCACGTCCACGTCGGTGACCCCATCGTCGACGTGATGCTCAAGGAGTTCTCTCGACTCGACGGTGCCTTCGTCATCAGCGACGCCGGGAAGATCGTCTCGGCGTACCGGTACCTCGAACCCTCCGCCGAGGGGGTCGACATCCCGAAAGGACTCGGTGCCCGACACATGGCCGCCGGCGCCATCACCCGCGACACCAACGCCGTTGCAGTCGTCCTCTCGGAGTCAGACGGACTGGTTCGCGCCTTCTCCGGCGGTGAAATCGTCCTCGAACTCGACCCGGAGGAGTACTGATGGCACTGGTCACCGCACGCGGGTGGTACAATGACCTCACGGCGGCCGAACAGAACCTCACCGTCGCCGTCGGGGTCGTCCTCGGCGGCCTGATTCTCGGTGCGGTGACCGCGTGGGTCGTCCATCGCGTCCTCGTCGCGCTCAGCGTCGACGACGCCGTCGAGGGAACGCCGTTCGAGCGAACCGCCCAGCAACTCGGCAGTTCCAGCGTCCGCCTGCTCGCACAACTGTGTGGCCTGTTCGTCTTCACCGTCGCGGCGCTGTACGCCCTCCGGACGCTCGGGGTGCTTCCCTCGGAACTGTTCATACAGGAGTTGGTCGATTTCCTCCCGCGAGTATTCATCGCCGTCCTCGTCGTGATGGTCGGCCTCATCGCCGCCGACAAGGCCGAACTCGTCGTCGGTGAACAACTCCGGAGCATCAAACTGCCGGAAGTGACGCTGATTCCGACGCTGGTGAAGGTGTCGGTGCTGTACGTCGCGGTGCTCATCGCGCTGTCGCAACTCGGTGTTGCGACCGGCGCGCTGTTGGTCCTGCTCGCGGCCTACGCCTTCGGCGTCTTCTTTCTCGGCGGGCTGGCGTTCAAAGACCTCCTGTCGTCGGCCGCGGCCGGTATCTACCTGCTTTTGACCGAACCGTACACCATCGGCGACGAGGTCGAAGTCGCGGGCAACCGCGGCATCGTCCAGGAGATGGACGTGTTCGTCACCTACGTCGAAGACGACGGCGAGGAGTATATGATACCGAATCGGATGGTTCTCCGCGAGGGCGCGATGCGGGTTCGGGAGACCTGATTGCGCTCGCGGCTTCGGTGACCCACAGAATTTTGCCTCGAACCGACGAAGGGGTCGTATGCTCTCGGAAGGGACGACCGCGCCCGACTTTACCCTCTCTGGACTCGGACTGCCGAACGACGCCGACGAACGGAGGATGACCGAATACCACCTCGAGGAGTTCGCTCGCGGCTCCCCGACACTTCTCGCGTTCTACCCCGGCGATTTCAGCCCCGTCTGTACCGACGAACTCTGTTCGCTGCGCGATATCGCCCTTTCGGCCATCGACACGTCCCGAGATGTCTACGGTATCTCCCGGGACAGCCTCTTCACCCACGAGGCGTTCGCCTACGACCACGACATCGATTCCCCGCTTTTGAGCGATGTCGAAGGGGACGTCTGTGCAGCCTACGACGCCATCCACGAGGAGGACGCGGGGGACGGCGTCGAAGCGGGACTGGCCAAGCGGACCCTGTACGTTCTCGCGCCGGACCTGACAATCGAATACGCCTGGCAATCGGACGACCCCTGGGTCGATCCCGACATCGAAGCGGTCGTCGACGAATTAGTCGCCGCAGGGTCCTGAACGGCCGGGGCCCGACCTACTCCGCGTCGCCGTCGATTGGTTCAGCGGGGACCCCGGCCCACGTCTCACCGGCCGGAACGTCCTCGGCGACCAGTGAGTTCGCGGCGACCTGTGCCTCCTCGCCGATTTCGACGCCCGGCAGAACGACTGCGCCGGCGCCTATCATCGCTCGCTCGCCGACGTTGACCTCCCCGGTTCGGTACTCTTCCTGAAGGAACTCGTGACACAGCAGCGTCGCGTCGTAGCCGATGATGGCGTCGTCGCCGACGGTGATGAGTTCGGGCCAGAACACGTCCGGGGTCGACTCGAGTCCCCACGAAACGCCGGTCCCGACGTCGACGCCGACGCGGCGCAGCAGCCAGTTCTTCAGCCGGAGACTCGGAGAGTGTCGCGCCGCGACGATGAACGCGTAGTTGAACGCGACGCGGAGGGGGTGTTTCGCGTCGGTCCACGACTGGAGGGAGTTGCGTGGTCCCGGCGTCGGATGGCGAGCGAGTCGCTCGTGGCGGGGCTGGCCGTCCGTCTCGGAGCCGTCTGTCACGAATCGACTATCGGGGGGTACCGATTTGAACCTACTCCTCGCCGGCGGGGACTGCGTCGTCGCCGGCAACCCGTCCACCGCCGAAGGCGACGGGGTCGGCCTCCCGGACGCGGACGCCCCTCGAAGCGAGGTGTTGGGTGCGCTTGCGGGCGAAGTCTTCCTCGCGTGTTCCTCGCGTCGCGAGGACGTACATCCGCGCTTTCCCGACGGGGCGCATCGTCCGGCCGGCCCGTTGGGCACCCTGGCGGCGCGACCCGCCGAGTCCCGAGGCGGCGATGGCGACCTCCGTGTCGGGTAAGTCGATGCCCTCGTCGCCGACCCGGGAGACGACGATGGTATCGATCGGACCGGTTCGAAACCGGTCGAACAGCCGACTTCGGCGGGCGTGTGGCGTCTCGCCGCTGATGAAGGGCACGCCGAGGGCCTCCGCTATCGCGTCGCCTTGCTCGATGAACTCCACGAATACGATGGCTTTCGAACCGCGGTGGTCGCGGAGAATCGCCTCGATTTCCTGTACCTTGGCGGGGTTGGTCGCCGCGAGTTGCCGCTTTTCGTGGCCAGCGCTGGAGCCGTACTCGTTGCGGTGGGTCTCGGAGGCCCACGGGAGGTACCGAATCTCGACTTCGGGTTCGGCGACGTAGCCGGCGTCGAACAGCGCGTCCCAGTCAGTGCCGATGGGCCGGCCGACGAGGGTGTAGATGTCGCGTTCCTTGTCGTCTTCCCGAATGGGCGTCGCCGACAGTCCGAGCCGATGTTTCGTCTGCAAGTCAGCGCTGCGGCGGCTTATCGGCGCCGGGATGTGGTGGACCTCGTCGTAGACGATGAGTCCCCACTTCCGGGAGTCGAACAGCATCCGGTGGCGGTCCATCCCCGCCGTCTGGTAGGTGGCGATGGTGACGGGGCGAATCTCTTTTTCGCCGCCGTGGTACTCCCCGACCTGCTCGGCAGTGAGGGAGGTGTCTTCGAGGATTCGCTCGCGCCACTGGGCCGCCAACTCCCGAGAGGGGACCAAGATTAGCGTCTCACCCTCGATGTCCGCCATGATGCCGAGGGCGGCGACGGTCTTGCCGGACCCCGGCGGCCCGACGAGGACGCCCGACTTCGCGTCGGCGAAGCGAGCGACCCAGTCGGCCTGATACGGGCGCAAGTCGAGTTCGAGTTCGAGGGGGAGGTCGTCGCCCAAATCAAGCTGGCGATCGTCCTGTACCGGGTAGCCGGCCTCGTACAGCGTTCGCTTGAGTTCGGCAGTTTTCTCCTCGGCGACCCACGCCGTCTCGTCGCCGATGCGGGCCCGGAGGATCCCGTCGTCGAGGTGCTGTTCGGCGACGTTGCCGAGTAGGTCCGCGCTCTGTGCTTCGAGGACGACGTAGCCGTCCTCGTGAGTCGCCAGTCGGAATCGGTGGGCGCGAGTCCACTGTCCCTCGACCCACTCCTCTAGGGCGTCGTAGCGACCACCGAGCGCAGAGCGGATGGTCGTCCGGAGGTCCTCGTAGTCGTCGTGCGGGACGTTCCAGATGTCCTGTTCGCGGAGTTCGTAAATGTACCCCTGCTCGCGGTTCGTATCCCGGAGGTGTGCGAACTGGGAGAGTCGCGCGCGGGTGAACTGTGTGGGGTTGTCGGCGACGATTTCGCGGCGCTTCGGGAACACCGTGATGCGTTCGCGAGCGGCGGTTTCACGATAGTCGCTCGGGAACCAGACGACCGGGTCGGACTCGACGTCGAGTCGCTGGAGGTCGCCGGTCTCGACGAGGGATTCGAGGGCGTCGACGGCGGCCGACTGTGAACAGTCGACGAGGCGGGCGACCTCGCTGGCGGTGACGACCGGTCGCTCGTGGCGTTCGAGAGCGTCGAAGAACGTCCCAACGTCGACCGCCGGGTCGTCGGGTTCGTCGGGCGTGGCGGACTCGTCGGTCACTGACGGCCGTAGGAGTCGAGTGGACAAAAGCGGCCCGTGTCACCGACGCGTCGTGTAAGTTAGACGGCCAATCGAGTACGGACGGCGGCGACGGCCTCCATCGGGTCGACGCGGCCGTCGGGGTCGACCGACCACACCGGTTCGTCGTCGACGTGGACACAGAACACCTCCTCGCCGCTGGGGTCCAGCGTGACACCGTCGATTTCGTCGTAGTCACGGAGATAATCCGAGAGAATTCGCTGTGTCGCGACCGCCTCGGCCCCGAGCCGACACGGGGCGCAGTACTCGATGGCGATTCGTACCATACCAACCGACAACACGCAGATAATTTAATGACAGGTGTTGGTGGCAGGCGTTGCCAGAAGACACACCTTCGAATTCCGGAACGGACAACGGTTATCCCGCCTCGACACCCACCGGGGATATGCTCAACCTCAACCTCGATTCGTTCATGGTCGAGTTCAAGGACGGAAGCATCAAGAACGTCGGCCCGACCGACAAGTCGGCGACCGCCAAACTGTTCGACGTGACCGCCGTCGAGGGGCGTGCATTCGGTGACCGACGGGTCAAAATCGTCGCCACCGACGCTGAGGGCAACGAGGTACAGCTGGCCCTCGACCCCGAGCAAGCCGTCGCGGTCGCAGACGACATCGACGCGCTGCGCGAGGAAAGCGCGGTGTTCGAGTAAGCTTTCGGTCACCAAGTGAGGCCGGCAGGCTTTTTCTTCAGCGCTCGATGCATCGGGTATGAGTGACTTCGACCTCGACTTGCAGACGGCGGAGGGAGAACTCGACGAACCCGAATCGGGCGGGCAGGTCGTCCTCGGTGTACTCGACGGAACGACCGACCCCGAGGAGTGGGTCGGCCACATCGAAAGCGGCGACGTACTCGTGTTGAACGTCGAGGGCGACCTCAACGAACTCGCAGCGGGGTTCGCCCGCGAGATTCGGGACATGGGCGGGGAGTTGATGCACTTCCGGGACTTCCTCGTCGTCTCCCCACCCGGCCGGGACATCGACACCGACCGTCTCAACTGAGAAACGTCAGGTAGTGGCCGTCGGGGTCACGGATTCGGACCCCGCCGTCGAGGGACTCCCGTTTCGTCACGCGAGCGGCGACGGAGTCGGCCACGCGTTCGGGATCCTGTGAGTCCACTCCCACGTCCACGTGGACGCCGCCGCGGGCGTCGGCCAGTCCCAGATGCGGTTCCCACAACTCGATGTCGAACGGGCCCGTCGTCAGCCGCGTCCGTCGCCTGCTGTCGCCCTGGTCGACGATTTCGAAGCCGAGGTCGGTGTAGAACGCCTCCGCACTCGGGAGGTCTTCGACCTCGAAGACGACTTCGAAAATCCCCGAAAGCGTCGGACTGTCGCGGTCGGTGCTCTCGCCCGCACTCCCGATTTCGACGCAGTTACCCTCGGGGTCGTAGAAGTACAGCGACCGCATCCCGCCGAAGTCGACCTCCTGTAGTTCGAAGTCGTCTTCGAGGCGGTCCCACCACGCCTCGTAGTCGTCTTCCGAGCAGGCGAAAGCGTAGTGAGTGTGGAGTCCGCCCCGAGGAACACCGTCGGGTCGGCGAAGGCGGAGTTCGGCGTTACCGCCGACGTCGAGGACGGCTTCCCGGTCGGATTCGGAGATGACCGGAACGTCGAGGTGCGTGCGGTAGAACTCGACGACTGGGTCGAGATACTTGACCTCCAGCGTCAGCCAGCGGCACGCACCGAGCATACAGGAGATGTGGCCGCCACGTCGATAAACCCCGGGGGAGGTCGGAGGGGGGTGGTGACGACTGCCGGCACTCCGAGATTTATACCCTGTCGGGCCGTTCCTGTCGGTATGCCGATTAAAAGCTCCGGGGCCGCGGAGATGGAAGTCGTAGACCGCTTCGACGAGGGAGTCGGCTGGATTGCCCACCCCGAGGAGACGATGCAGCGTGCCTCCCATGCCGTCGTCAGCGACGGCGAGGTGTGGGTCCTCGACCCCGTCGACGCCGACGGAGTCGACGAACTGCTGGCGGAGTTCGGCGAGGTCGCCGGTGTCGTCACGCTCTTGGACCGGCACAAGCGTGACTCTGCAGCCGTTGCCAACCGCCACGACGTACCCGTCTTCGTCCCCGAGTGGATGAACGGGGTCGCCAACGCTCTCGATGCCCCCACCGAACGGTTCGGCGACCGGTTGGCCGATTTCGAGGTCGAAGCACTCGTCGACAATCCGCTCTGGCAGGAGGCGGTCCTGTACGACGGCGAGACGCTCGTCGTTCCCGAGGCACTGGGAACCGTCGACTACTTCCGAGCGTCCAGCGAGGACCTCGGTGTTCATCCGATGCTGCGGATGATTCCCCCGCGATCGCTGCGGGAGTACGACGCCGAGCGGCTACTCGTCGGCCACGGCCCCGGCGTCTTCGAAGACGCGAACGAACTCATCAGAACCGCCATCAAGGGCTCCCGCTCGAAGGCCCCCAATATGTACATCAAGAGCTTCAAGCAGTTTTTGGGATTCTGACACCGTCGATAGGCTTTTGCTCGTGACAGGAGAACCGCCGACAGGAATGGGTTCCGGCACGAGCGGTGGGGAGGGAGAACACATCAACCGTGTGTCGGTACGCTCCCTCGATGGCGAGTGCGGGATTCGCATCGACGACCGTATCGAACGGCGCCACTGCGAGATTCGAACGGACCGTCCGTCAGACCCGACGCCCGCCGACGAGACGCAGTTCAGATACCCCGTCGACACGGCGGTCCAACTCACGGCCGGGCGACTCACGTTCGAAGGGTTCTCCCGGACCTTCGTCCACGACGGTCCGGACGTTACCGAAGTGGAGTACTTCGAGTCGGTGTCGTTCGACGACGGCCACTACACCCTCGAGCTGTCGGGGCCGGTGAAACTCTACGTCGAACTCGAAGGCGCGATAGACGTCCAGACGACCGTCACCGAGATGGACGTGTCACTCTCGGAGGCCGCGTCGGTCCGAATCGGTGCCCGCTCGTATCACGAACAGCCGGCGGCGACGGTCACCACGACCGACGACCCTGTGGACGTGATGGCCGCCGTGTCGACGTTCGGCAGCGCGATGAAGACGACCGGGAGCGAGCGGTCGTATCCGACACTCCGCGGGCACCCGCCCACGCTCCAAAGAGGGTCGTCGCTGTCCGTCCCCAACGGGCTACAGCCTCCCGAGACGGACGTTCACATCGAAGTCCCGGAGTCGCTGTTCGAAACGCTCGCCGTCGCACCGCTGGCGTACTATCTCGGCGCCGAAGTCGTCCCGGGGCCCGACCCACAACTCGTCGTCGACGGGGAACCGTTCTCCCTGGAGGGAGACGGCGGCTTCGAGCGGACCGTCGAGCGGACGCTCAAGCGGACCTTCTTCCTCGACTGCGTGGTGCGGACGGCAGGCCCCCGGTCGATTCCGCTATACGAGCGACGCGCCGTCGAATCGTCGCTCGATATCGACCTGAGCGATCTGTACGGACGGTCCGGCGCCGAGCGGCTCGCGGCGTACAACACCGTCGATTACGACGCGATTTCGTCGTTCGTCCCCACGTGGAAACTCACGGCCCACGTCGACCCCGTCGGGTCGAGTCTGGAGGTGCTACCGTTCCTCGTCGACGACCTCGCGGTCGTCCGCTCGCCGTCACAGCTCTCCGTGGCGGGGGACGACCCGTTCGCCCAGAACGCCGACCCCTTCGAGGCATCGACGCCCGACGACGGCGAGTTCGTCCGCTCGACGACGCGTTCTCCATCGGATTCTTCGGCAACCCCGAACCAGCACGTCCAACCCGACCAGACGGACTCCCTCGAACAGACGTGGGTCGGGGAGGGAACGCCGCTGGGCGCCAGCAAAGCCATCCCGGAGGCGTTCCGGAACCGACTGGACCGCGAGCCCCGCGACGGCGACATCGAAATCGTCGTCGTCTGCAACGACGAGGAGATGCTGGAGGAGCGCGACGTCGCCGCGGAGGTGTACGGCTCCCGCGAGGAGTTCCCCATCGACGTGACGTTCTACGAGGATTTGACCACCGACCGCCTGGCGCTCGTCCTCGAATCCGACGTGGATTTCTTCCACTACATCGGCCACGTCGACGAGGGGGGCTTCGAGTGCTCCGACGGCCTGCTCGATGCCGATTCCGTCGGCAACATCGACCTCGACATCTTCTTTTTGAACGCCTGTCGCTCCTACCGGCAGGGTCGGCGACTCATCGAAAAAGGCGCGATTTCGGGCGTCGTAACGCTCGACGACGTGATAAACAGCGGTGCGGTCCGAATCGGAAAGACGCTGGCAAAACTGCTCAACTACGGGTTCCCGCTGCGGTCGGCGCTGAACATCGCACGCGAGCGGAGCATCGTCGGGACGCAGTATCTAGTTATCGGAGATGGGAACGCGGACATAGCACAGACACAAAGTGGTGTACCCGTTCTTGGAACGGTTTCTTCCGCCAACGGAGAGTACGAAGTTACTCTCGATACGTTTACCACTAGCGGTTTCGGTATCGGTTCTCAGTTCCGTCCTGCAATCGAAGGTAACGAGATGGTGTACTTATGTCCTGGAACCCTGCCGACGTTCGAAGTACGTGAATCAGCGTTAGAACGTTACTTCTCTACGGGTGTATTTCCAGTATTGCTAGATGGGGAGTTCACTTGGACGGATCGCCTTCGGTCCGATAACTGAAGTCTAATTATGGGCCTGCGTACGCGCCGCCAGCACCTGCTCCCATACCTGCCTGGCTCAGCAGCAGCAGGGCGGTGAAAACGACGCCCGCCATTCGAGGGTGCTCTGCGAGGAACGTCTTGATTGAACTCGACTCCGACTCGGGGGTAGTGCTTGCGGACATTACACTTCGTTCAAAGGAGGGTAGACATATAAAGTTTTTGTCAAATTAAAGATAAAATTAACGTATGCCGCCCGTCTGCCGTCTCGACGCTCGCCCGCACGGGTTATTTATAATCACGTGTTAACTTCCCTCACGATACGGCTAATGAACTGTTAGTTCTACCGACGGGCCGCCTCACAGCGTGAAAATTCGGCCGTCCGACGGACATTTACCGCTGTTCGTCGTACTATCCCCGTGGTCTACATCACGCAGGGACTGCTGACTGCGCTGTTGGAGCTGGCCGCGGACCGCGACCCCGCCTCCGTGACCGTCGCACTAGCGGTGACGCCAGCGACGGAACTCGACGCCGAACTTCCGTCCCAGGCGTCGGTGTTCACCGACATGTACCTTCCCGACACCGGCGGGTCGGTCACTGCGGTCTTCGGAATGGACCTCTCGACGCCCGGCGCAGCCGGCCGGTTCATTTCACATCCGGACGGCGTGTTGGCGGTGACGAAAGCCGACGACCTACACGAAGTCGTCTTCGTCGCAGTGCCACCGTACGAGGAGGAATGCGTCGCCGCCTTCGACCGCTCCGGCGAAGAATACGGTATCGAAGTCGTCGATGCCGCCCCGCCGCCGGGAGAACTCGAGGACTACTCCAGGTAACCGAGGTCTTGTAGCTGGTCGGTTATCTCTTCGAACTCCGCCTCGGTGAGTTCACCGCGCTGTTGGTGCTGGATGACGATACTCCGGAGCAGAAACCGAACGAGGTCGCTCGTCGAGGAAAAACTGGTTCCTTCGATGGTCTCCTCGACGCGCTCGGCGAGGTCCTTCGGTATCGAAACCGTCGTGTAGTCCGTCATGTGACCCGAGACGGCGTCGGCCCGGATAGGCGTTGTCCATCCGTACGATGACGAGAGGTGAGGGTTTACGGTGATGAGGCTCGAACCTCGGTGTAATGGGAGTCCGGCCACCACAACAGGGGGGCGACGAAGTCCCCGACACAGTCGCCTTCGGTATCGCTGCGCTCGACGAGCACCTCGACCGGGCGGAGATTCAGTTTCCGGCGACCCAGCGGGAACTGCTCGACGCGCTCGACGACCCGAAAATCCCCTACGACGCGGCAGGCAACACGTTGTCCCTGTCGGAGGCTCTCGACAACACCCACGTCAGCAACTTCGAGACAAAACAGAACCTGATGAACGCACTCCATCCCGTCTTCGAGGCCCGGCGACAAGCAGCCAACGGGAGCCTCGTCGGACAACTGCGGTCCCTGTTGCCCTTCTAATCTTCCAGTTCCCGGAGCCGGTCGGATATCTCCTCGAGTCGTCGCGTCTGCTCTCGGTTCACCGAGACGATGATGTCCGACAGCACGCCGAACATCAGCAACTGCATCGACAGGAGAATGAAGAACGCCGACAACAGGGCGATAATCTCGTGTGAGATGCCACGGACGAAGTAGTCGTAGCCGACGTAGCCGGCCAGAACAGTCCCGAGTGTGGTTCCGGCGACGGCGACGCTCCCGAAGTAGAAGATGGGGTTGTTCGTTTTCGTCAGCGTGTACAGCGTGAGGACGATTCGGCCACCGTCCTTCAGCGGATGGAGGTTCGTCTCGGAACCACCAGGGCGGGCCTCGTACCGAATCGGAACGACTTCGGTCGAGACGCCCTGTCTGATGCATTCGACGGCGAGTTCCGTCTCGATGCCGAACCCGTCGGCGTCGAGTTTGAACCGCTCGAAGGAACCGCGGGTGAACGCTCGATACCCAGAGAGGATATCACGGAGATTTCGTCCGTGGACGACGGCGAACAGTCGGTTGATGAGTCGGTTGCCGACGGTGTTGAGGCGACTCATTGCGCCGGCTTCCATGTCGGCGAATCGGTCTCCGATGACGTGTTCGGCGCGTTCCTCGAACAGCGGTTCGAGCATCGCTTCCGCGTCCTCCGGCCGATAGGTCCCGTCGCCGTCGGCCATCAACACGTACGGTTCGTCGACGTGTTCGACGCCCTCGCGGACGGCCTGTCCCTTTCCTGAACCGGATTGGGTGAGGACACGTGCCCCGTGCTCGCGAGCGATGTCGCGCGTTCCGTCCGTGGAGTCGCCGTCGACGACGAGAACGTGTTCGAACCCTTCGGAGTGGAACCCATCGATAACATCACCGATGGTCTCAGCCTCGTTCAGTGTCGGCAAGAGGACACACACGTCCGCGAGGTCGGGCATTACCGCCGTCTGGAACACCGAAGGATAAAAAGACCAAGCTTTCTGCGGCCGAATCCAGGGGACCACCCTTTCGAAGACCAATGGAAAAGGCTTATGCGCGTTTTGACAGTGGGTCAGGGCAATGAGTCAGCGGTTCGACCAACTAGAGGAGCGACTCGACGAGTACGAGTCGCAACTCGACATCATCTACCGGCTGTACCACATCCCCGTCATCGTGGCCCTCATGGCGTTCATGTTGTGGGTCCGGGTCCGCAACTGGGAGCGCTTCCTTACCGACGATGGCGCGCTGTTCGCCGGTAACGACGCGTGGTATCACTACCGGTCGACGAACTACGTCCTCGAAAACTACCCGTTCACCATGCCCTACGACGTGTGGACGGGGTTCGACACCGGAACTACAGCAGGGCAGTTCGGGACCCTCTACGACCAGCTCATCGCGACGGCTATCCTCGTCATCGGCCTAGGAGACCCTTCACAGGGAACCATCGATACCGTGTTCATCCTTGCTCCAGCCGTCTTCGGCGTTCTGTGTGCGATTCCGCTGTACTTCCTCGGGAAGCGATTCGGCGGCCGCTTCGGCGGTATCGTCGCGGTCACCCTCCTCGCACTGACCCCGGGAGCCTTCCTCTCGCGGAGCGTCGCCGGCTTCACCGACCACCACGTCGCCGAAACCCTGTTCCTGTTGCTCTCGCTGTTGGCGATTCTCGGGATGCTCACGGCAGCCCAGCGTGACCAACCCATCTACGAGTTCATTCCTGCCCGCGAGTTCGAGGAACTCAAACGACCGCTCGGGTGGGCCGTCGTCGCCGGCCTCGCGATGACCGCCTACATTCTGGTTTGGTCGCCCGGCATCTTCCTCGTCGGCATCCTCGGGTTCGTCTTCCTCGTTCATCTCACGCTGGAGTACTTGAAGGGTTACAGCCCCGACCACGTCGCCATTCCAGCGGCCGTTTCGATGGTGGTCGTCGCAGTGCTCATGCTGCTGTTCCTCGAGACGACGGAACCCTCTGCCACGGATTACTCCCCGGTCCAGCCCCTCATCGCACTCACTGTCGGCGTCGGCGTCCTGTTTATGGCGGGCCTCGCTCGGCAGTGGGACCGACGTGACCTCTCGGCTCGGCTGTACCCTGTCACTATCGTCGGTATCGGCGTCGTCGGACTCGGCATCATTGCCGTGGCACTTCCGGATGTCTTCGACTTCTTGATTACACAGTTTACCCGCGTCGCCGGACTCACGGCCTCTGATACGGCCGCGACAATCGGCGAGGCACAGGCAGTGACGAACCCGGGACAGTTCTTTTACCGTTCCTATGGCTTCGCCATCTTCACTGCGCTGTTCGGGTTCGGTCTCCTCGCGTACCGACTCGCGGTCTCCGACCGACCGAAGGGCGATGACTCGCTCATCGTGGTGTTCACCGTGTTCATGCTGCTGGCGACGCTGACCCAGCGACGGTTCGACTACTACTTCGTCATCTCAGTCGCCGTTCTCAACGCCTACGTCGTCCACTGGGTGTTCGGTTTCGTCGACCTCGAGTCTGTTCGAAAGGACGTCACCAACATTCAGCCGTACCAAGTGCTCGTCGTGGTTGCACTGCTTGCCATCGTCGCCGGGCCGCTGCTCGTCATACAGGCGCCCGTCGCCGCGACGCAGAACACCGGTCCCGGCGAGGTGCAGAACTGGGAGGGGAGCCTCGATTGGCTCTCCGATGAGACGCCTCAGATGGGGTCGTACTCGACGGGTGACGAGCCCCGACTGGAACCGTACGGCACCTACGACAGGACCGACGACTTCGAGTACGAAAGCGGGGAGTACGGCGTGATGGCGTGGTGGGACTACGGCCACTGGATAACCGTTGCCGGCGAGCGGACGCCGGTGGCGAACCCCTTCCAGCAGCACGCCACCGAGTCCGCCGACTTCCTGTTGGCGGACAACGAGACCGAGTCGCTGAACATCCTCGAAGAGGACAGCGGTGAGGCCGAAGGCGTCCGCTACGTCATGGTCGACTACCAACTCGGCTACGCGGGCACGACGAAGTACAACGCCCCCACGGCCTTCGAGTCCCGCCACGACGTTTCGTCGAGCGACGTCGGCGTGACGGTAATCAACCAGAACAGACAGCCAATCTATGGCGTCCACACCCAGCGCGCCTACGAGAGCATGCGCGTTCGGCTGTACCAACACCACGGGTCGGCAATCGAGCCGGCGCGGTTCGTCTCCCGGTTCGGACAGTACGACCCCGAAAACGGCGTCGCGACCCCGCCCGAGGAAGGGTCGCTCATCCGGTCGTACAACAGCAGCGAGGAGGCTCGCGAAGCCGCCCAGCAGAACCCCAACGCGATTCACGGCGGTGTGATGGGCCAACCGAGCGAACGCGTCGAGGCGCTGGAACACTTCCGATTGGTCCACGGCAGTCAGGCCGCCGCACGCTCGCCGTTCGAGCGCGCTACCGGCCAACAGTCACAGCCCGAACCGTGGGTCAAAACCTTCGAGCGCGTCGACGGCGCCACCATCGAGGGCACCGGCCCGGCGAACAGCGAGGTGGAAGCCAGCGTCGAGATGGTGATTCCGAGCACCGGCGAGACGTTCTACTACAACCAGTTCGCCCAGACGGACGAGAACGGCAACTTCGAGATGACGGTCCCCTACTCGACGACCGGCTACGACGAGTACGGGACTGAAGCCGGATACACGAACACCTCTGTGCGTGCGAACAGTTCGTATCAGTTCATCGCCTTCGGCGAGGACGACATCGTCGGCTGGACCGGCACGGCGGACGTGACCGAAGGGCAGGTCCTCGGCGAGGACGAGACGGCCGTGCAGGTCGAACTCGAAGAGGGTCAACAGCCCGAAGGTGCTCAACAGGACGGTACCAGCGGCGGCGACACGAACGAAACGACGAACCGACAGGCGACGTACGCCCCGCCAGCATAGATGTCGGATTCCGCCGGCTTCCGTGGATGGCTGGCGGTGTACCTCAAGGGCGCCTGCATGGGCGCCGCAGACACTGTTCCCGGCGTCTCCGGGGGGACCATCGCCGTCATCGTCGGTATCTACGAACGACTCATCACGGCGCTGACCTCCTTCGACCCGTCGTCACTTCGGCTTCTCGCCCGCGTCCACACGACGGAGGGCCGCGCCGCAATCGCGGCGGAACTCGTCCGGATGGACGTTCCGTTCCTGCTCGTCCTCGGGGCCGGTCTGCTGTCGGCAGCGGCGACCATCGCGACGGCGATGAACGCCGCACTTCAACTGTACCGGGCACCTACCTACGCCTTCTTTTTCGGCCTCATCGCGGCGTCGGCGGTCGTCCTCTACCGGTACGTCGACGTGGGGACGCCACGCCGCATCGCGGTCGCCGCAATCGGCTTCGTCCTCGCGTTTCTCGTCACCGACCCTTCGCTGAGCGGGTCGACACCGTCGACGCTTCCCGTGCTGTTCGTCGCCGGCGCCATCGCCATCTCCGCGATGGTCCTGCCGGGGGTCTCCGGGGCGTTCCTGCTGTTGGTGCTCGGCCAATACGAGT
Source organism: Natronomonas gomsonensis (assembly GCF_013391635.1). Taxonomy (GTDB): domain Archaea; phylum Halobacteriota; class Halobacteria; order Halobacteriales; family Haloarculaceae; genus Natronomonas; species Natronomonas gomsonensis_A. The sequence continues at coordinate 612,992 of NZ_JACAWU010000002.1, forward strand.
TCGTCAGCGGCATCCCGCGGGCGATTCTCTCGGGTGTTCTGGAGGCCATCGGGGGCAACACCGCGCCGCTTCTCGACGCGCTCGCACCGTTCGTGGCGTTCATGTCCGGCGCTCTCGTCGGCGTGTTTTCGGTCGCCTACGCCGTACGAGCGGCACTACGACGGTATCGCGAGGCGACGCTGACGTTCCTGGTCAGCCTCATGGTCGGTGCCCTCCGACTGCCGGCGACGGAAGTCATCGTGAACGTGGGCGAGGTGACGGCCGTGTCGGCCGTTTCGATAATCGCTCCGGCCGCCGTCGGCATCGGCGCGGTACTCTTCCTCGACCGCCATACCGACGACCTCGAATACTGATTACCACGGCGTTCGAAGGCTGTCTATGGCCGACCGCCCGACGCTGACGACGCTGTCTCTGTTCGGAGTCGTCTTCGTTGCCCAAACGGTCGGCGGCGCGGTCGGCGTGGAGTCGTGGGCGTTCGCCCTCGCGTTGCCGCTCGAACGTCATCCGTGGACGCTCTTCGTGAGCGTGTACGCCCACGGTGACCTCACGCATCTCGCCGCGAACGCTCTTGCACTCGCGGTCGTTGGACCGTTGGTCGCACGCGTGACGACACCGGCACGCTTTCACGTGTTCTTCCTCGCGACGGGGGCGTTGGCGGGCGTCACGCAGGTCGTCGCCACGGCGGTATTCGGTCCGTCGGCAGTACTCGGCGCCAGCGGTGCGATTTTCGCGCTGTTCGGCTACCTTCTCGTCGGGAATCGGGCGTCCGAGCGAGTGTTATCGTGGCTGCCGGTCGGTCGCCGCGGCCGACTCGCGGTGTTTCTGCTCTTGGCGGTCGGCGTCACGCTGGCGACGGCCAGCCCCGGAGTCGCCGTGGTCGCACACTTCGTCGGCTTCCTTCTCGGGGGCCTCTGTGGTCGGCGCCGTGTGCTCCACGTGGGGCACAGTCGGCCCGAAATTGGGTAAACCCTGATATGGGCGTAGCGGAACCGCGTCGTATGGTCAGATGGGGTGGGAATCGCGAAGGCGATTCACTGGGCGGTTTCACTCGGATTCGGAAACCCATCGAGGCGGCGGCGTTCTGGGCGGCCGTTCTCCTCCCGGTCGCCTACGTCCCGGTGCTCGCCGACGGCATCGGGGGAATCCAAGGGGCCGGCCTGTTCACGTCGCTCGTCGCCTTGCACCTTCTCGTCCTCGCCGTCGGCCACCGATACGGTCGGCCGTGACAGTCAGCCGACGATGTCGGTGTCCGCCGGCCCAGCAGCATCGAACTCCTCGACCAGCGCGTCGAGTTTCTCGGCGTCTCCGGCCGGCAGTTCCGCGTCGGCGGTCCGACACGGTTCGGTGACGCCCAATCGCTCACAGACGGCGTCGGAGACGGCTTCGGCCATCAACCGATACGTCGTCAGTTTGCCGCCGGTGACCGTCGTCAGCCTCGCTACGTCGTGGTCGTGCACCTGAAAGCCCCGAGAGGCGTCTCGACCCCGCCCGCCGTCGTCGCCCGCGTATAGGGGGCGGACGCCCCAGTACACGTCGACCACGTCGGCGTCGGCGACGGCGGGAACCATCGCGGCCCCCTCCGACAGCATCGCCTCGACGGCGGCCTCGTCGGTCGAGAACTCCTCGGGGTCTTCGACCGGCGTGCTGGTCGTCCCGAGGACGACGCGGTCCACGTGTGGAACGACGATGTCCCCGTCGTCCGGCGGCCGACAGCGGTTGACGACCGAATCGACGCCGCCAACGTCGACGGCGACCATGACGCCCATCGTCGGTGCCATAGGTACTTCGACGCCGGCGAGTTCGGCGATACGGCCGGCCCACGCGCCGCCCGCGTTGACTACGTGGTCGGCCTCGATTCGCTCGGCGTCGGTTTCGACGGCCGTGACCGTCCCCTCCGTGACGACGATGTCGGTCACAGGCGCGTTCGGACGTACATCGGCGCCGTGTTGTCGTGCGCTTTCGGCGGTCGCAGCGACGAGCCGGGAGGGGTAGATGACACCGTCGGGAACGCGGAAGGCACGCCTCACGTCCGAAGCGAGTTCCGGTTCGGTTTCGCGGGCGGCGTCGGCGGATAGCGTTTCCGTGGGCACGCCAACGTCTCGGCAAGCCTCGATGCGAGCGTCGAACGCGGCAGGGTCGTCGTCCGGCAGTTGGACGAACAGTCCCCCCGTTCGTTCGACTGCTTCGCCGGCGATATCCCGAAGCACGCGGCTCTCACGGATGCACTCGGCAGCGCCCTCCGGGTCGGCCGTCGCGTACCGGGCGCCGCTGTGCAACAGGCCGTGGGACCGGCCAGTCGTTCCGGCCCCGAGGCCGCCGCGCTCACACAGCACCACGTCGACGCCGCGCATCGCGAGGTCACGGGCGACACCGACCCCCGTCGCGCCACCGCCGATGACGACGACATCCGTCTCGGTCATGTCGTCGCCTTCGGACGCTGTGGTCTTGATAGCGTCGGGCGAGTGACCGACACTCCCTCGATGCATCCGAATCGGGAGACGCAACATCAAAGGCCGCGGCCCACTGTAGTTCGGCCATGTACGAGGGCGTCCACGCACACCCGGACGGTGAGGCGACCGTTGCGCGACTCGCGCGGACGGCCGCGGAGTACGGGTACGACGGCGTGGTCGTTCGGAACCACGGCGACGCCCAGGCCACCTACGACGCCGACCGAATCGAGTCGGTCTACGACATCGACGTGGCCTCCGGTATCGAAATCCGAACTGACGACGCCGGACAGGCCAGCGGCCTCATCGGGAACTACCGCTCGAAGCGGGACGTCGTCTGTGTTCACGGTGGCGACCTCAACCGCTTCGCCGTCGAGCAGGCGAAAGTCGACGTCCTCGCCCATCCGATGCGGGACGGCGACGTGAACCACGTCCTCGCGAAGGCGGCCGCCGAAAACGGCGTCCACCTCGAATTCAACTTCGGGCGGGTGCTTCGTGACGACGGCGGTCCCCGGGTACAGGCGATTCAGGGGCTTCGAAAGCTCCGGGAACTCGTTGAGCAGTACGACGTGCCGTACGTCGTATCCGCGGACGCGTCCTCGCATCTTGATTTGCGCGGTCCGCGGGAGTTACTTGCGGTCGGGGCGACCGTCGGCTTCGACAGGGAGGCCATCGAAACCGGGCTGTCCGCGTGGGGCGACATCGTCACGACGAACCGACAGCGGCGCTCCGAGACGTTCATAGAGCCGGGCGTCCGTATCGAAGAGCATGAAGAAGACGCTTGAGGAACACGCCGCGCGGTTCGACGAAGTGGCGCCGGAGTACGACGAGGAAAAGACCGAGGAGTACCGCGCCTGTGTCTCGCTCGTCGTCGAGTACGCCGACCCAACCGCCGAGGACACCGTTCTCGATTTGGGCTGTGGTACCGGCGCCATCGGGTTGGCCCTCGCCGAGGATGCCGGTCGCGTTCTCGGTCGGGACATCAGCGAGGGGATGATGGCAGAAGCCCGGGAGAAAGCCGAATCACGGGGTCTCGACAACGTCTCAATCGACGCGGGGACGTTCCGAGAGCCGAACGTCGAGGAGTCGGTCGACATCGTCGTCTCGAACTTCGCGATGCATCACCTCTCCGACGAGGAGAAACGGGCGGCAATCGAGGTCATCGCCGAACTCGGTCCCCGACGGTTCGTCCTCGGCGACGTGATGTTCTTCGGCGAACCGGACCCGGCGGATCCCTTCTACAGCCCCGAGGTCGACGACCCGGCCACGGTCGGCGTCCTCGCCAATGCACTCACCGACAGCGGGTTTTCGCTGACGGCCGTCGAGATGGTCCACGAGCAAGTCGGCGTGCTGGTGGCCGAACGAGTCGGCTAAGGCGGTTCAACAGAAGTCCGTCATCTCGTCGACGAACCGCTCGGCCCGGACGATTTTCGCATCGAGGTCCAGTTCGACGGCCTCGTGTTCGTAGTCGGCCTTCTTGCGGTAGGCCCGCATGCTGTTGAGGAACTGGGCTTCCTCCATCGGAATCTCTTCGACCATGACCACGTCCTCGGCGAAGTGTGAGGGAACGTGGTCCTCGTCTTCGGGGAGGTTCCCGCGTTCGGAGAGGACCGCCTGTGCGGCGTGAAACGCCGCGTAGTAGACACGGTTGACGACGCCGGCAGTCGAGGCGTCGTTGTCGTTGAGTATTCGGGCGTCCGCGAGTGCTTCACGGGCTTTCTCCAGTTCGGCGTCGGCGTACTCAGACATGGCTACCCCCGTCCGTCGCGGTCTCGGTGTCGTGTTCGGCACGTCCCGACTCGTTCGTGTCTCGTGACACATGTGTCTTCGATGAACAGTTTCCGTAATCAATCCCGCGGTTGTTGTCGGCAACGACCGCCGACTCTTTGTCGCTGCGTGACGTACGTGGGTCCGTGAAACACCTCCCGAAGCACCTGCGTCCGCGGTGGCGGTATCTGGCGGTCGGGTTGGAGTCGTGGCCCGAGGCCGACCTCGACCGGCGGTCGTTCCAGCGGGAGCTGTGGTTCGCCGCACAGAACCTCATCGGCGACGCTGGAAGCGCCGACCTCGACGGGTCGGTGCTGCACTTCCACTTCGAGGATGGCGACGGCGAAGCGGTCATCCGGGCCCGACGGGACGAAGTCGAACAGCTCCGGGCGGTGCTGGCGACCGTCGACGAAATCGACGGCCAGCCGCTGGGGGTGTTCGTCCGGGGCGTCAGCGGGACGGTCCGTGCGTGTGAGGAAAAGTATATAGGACGCCCGGGGGAAGAAATCGAAGAGAGAACCGTCGCGTTCGCCGACGCCGACCGACCCGCAGTCGTCCGGAACGACCGAGTCGACGTGGAACTCTCCGGCGGTAACGTGGGCGCGACAGCACTCGATATCCGCGACAACTAACAATGCAGGGACAATCGCAGCAGCAGGCGTACGACCGGGGGATTACCATCTTCTCCCCGGACGGCCGTCTGTACCAGGTCGAGTACGCGCGAGAGGCGGTCAAACGAGGCACGGCGTCCATCGGGATTCGGACGGCCGACGGGGTCGTGCTGGCGGTCGACAAGCGCATCCGCAGTCCGCTGATGGAGCGGACGAGCGTCGAGAAGATTCACAAAGCCGACGACCACATCGGCATCGCGAGCGCCGGCCACGTCGCCGACGCGCGCCAACTCATCGACTTCGCCCGCCGACAGGCGCAGGTGAACACCCTCCGCTACGGCGAACCCATCGGCGTCGAGACGCTGACGAAGGCCGTCACCGACCACATCCAGCAGTACACGCAGGTCGGTGGCGCCCGCCCCTTCGGCGTCGCACTCATCATCGGCGGCATCGAGGACGGCGAACCCCGCCTCTACGAGACCGACCCCTCGGGAACCCCCTACGAGTGGCAGGCCTTGGCCGTCGGTGCCGACCGCGGCGAAATCGAGGACTACCTCGAAGAGCACTACGACGAGGAGATGGACCTCGATTCGGGCGTCGCCCTCGCATTGGAAGCGCTGGCGTCAGTCAACGACGGCGAGTTGGCGCCGGAAGGCATCGGCGTCGCGACCATCTCCGTCGGCGACGAGCAGTTCCACGAACTCTCCGACGAGGAGACCGAGGCGCACCTCTCCGAACACGACCTGCTAGCGTCCGAGACGGACGAAGAGTAACCACTCGGAGCGCCGACCGCACTCGTTTTCGACGACGGCCGTAGCAAACACCTTTTAGCCCGGGCCGCGCGTACCGGGACACATGATATCCCTTGACGAGGCAGTAACCGCACGGCTCGAATCCCACGGCCAGCGGTTCGAAGTGCTCGTCGACCCCGACGCGGCGCTCACCATCAAACGCGACGAGTTCGACGGCGAACTAGAGGACGTAATCGCCGCTGAGGACGTCTTCGAGGACGCCTCCTCCGGCGACCGCCCGCCGGAGAGTTCCCTCGAGGAGGTGTTCGGAACCACGGACCCCCTCGAGATAATCCCGGAGGTCATCAAACGCGGGGAGATTCAGATTACGGCCGAACAGCGACGGGAGATGCAGGAACAGAAGCACAAACAGCTCGTCAACCAGATCGCCCGCAACGCGGTCAATCCCCAGATGGACGACGCTCCGCATCCACCGGAGCGAATCGAGCGCGCCTTAGAGGAGGCTGGCTTCCAGGTCGATCCGATGGAACCGGTCGAAAATCAGGTCGACGACGCTCTCGACGAACTTCGGCCGGTCATCCCGATTCGATTCGACGAAGTCGTTGTCGCCGTACAGGTTCCCGCCGACTACGCCGGCAGCGCCCAGGCCCAGATTCGACAGTTCGGCGAACTGCAACGCGAGGAGTGGCAGTCAGACGGGTCGTGGGTCGGCGTCCTGAAGTTCCCTGCGGGCCTCCAGAACGACTTCTACGAACTCGTCAACGAACACACCAGCGGGGAAGCCGAAACGCGAATCGTCAAAGACGAAGACGAAATCGGAACCCGCTGAACCGCGTTCGTCTGTCAGTCAGTAACACGATTACCCGGCGCTTAAATATCGCCGTCGCGTATCCCTCGGTGAGTGACAGGGACTAACGGAACGGCCGTCGTCGCGAAGCGAGTCGACGACGGCACACCCGACACCGAAGAAATCCGAGACCTCGCGCGTGCGGCCGGTTACACGGTCGTCGGTGAGGTGACCCAGACGAGAACCGAAGACCCCGCGCTCTGTCTCGGGGAGGGGAAAGTCGAGGAGTTGGCGGCACTCGTCGCCGAAACGGACGCGACGACGGTCGTCTTCGACAACCGCCTCGGACCGTATCAGACGTACAACCTCGGCAACAAACTGCCCGAGGGTGTCGAGGTGGTCGACCGGTTCAAGCTCATCCTCGATATCTTCGGCCAGCGGGCCCAGACCAAGAAGGCCCAACTCCAGGTCGAACTCGCGGAGTTGCGCTACGAGCTCCCGCGAGCGGAGGCGAAGGCCTCGCTCGCGAAACGCGACGAGCGGCCCGGGTTCATGGGGCTCGGCGAGTACGACGAGTCGCGCGAACGCGACATCAAGGCCCAGATTAGTCGCATCAGCGACGAACTGGAGCGCATCGAGCAGACCGAACAGCACCGCCGCGAACAGCGCCGGGAGTCGGGGTTCGACCTCGTGGCGCTGGCGGGCTACACCAACGCCGGGAAATCGACGCTGTTGCGCCGACTCGCGGCCGACCTCGACATCGACGAGAACGAGGGCCTTCATCCGGACCTCGATTCGACTGCCGAGTCGGAGAACCGACTGTTCACGACGCTGGGGACGACGACGCGGCGGGCGGAGTTCGACCGACGCGACGTGCTCGTCACCGACACGGTCGGCTTCATCTCCGATTTGCCACACTGGCTCGTCGAGTCGTTCAAATCGACGCTCTCGGAGGTGTACCGGGCCGACCTCGTGTTGCTCGTCGTCGACGTGTCCGACCCCATCGAAGAGATACGGGAGAAACTGGTGACGTGTCACGACACCCTCTACGAGCGCAACGAGGCGCCCATCGTCACCGTGTTGAACAAAATCGATGCGGTCGACGAGGAGGAACTCGAGCGCAAGAAGGAGGCGCTGTCAGCGCTGGCGCCGACGCCGGTCGCCATCAGCGCCAAGGAGGGCGAGAACATCGACGAACTCCGGGAGCGTATCGACCGCGAACTGCCGGACTGGCGCCGTGAGCGGCTCGTCGTCCCGATGACCGACGACACGATGAGCCTCGTTTCGTGGGTCCACGACCACGCCCACGTCGAGGACGTCGATTACGGCGACGAGGTAATCGTCGACTTCGAGGCGCGGCCGTCGATAATCGAGCAGGCCCGAGCGAAGGCCAGCGACCTCACGGCCGCACCGGTGGAGTAGTCCCAGTCGTTACGGTTTTCGGTGTTCGTTAGGTGTCTCCGAGCGTCCGTTTCTCCTTCGAAACCACCTCAACGTCCGAGATTCGCGTCCCGGGATACTGCCCGTCGGCGTCCTTTTCGGCAGCCTTCACCATGTCCCAGACGACGTTGAGGCCCGTCGTGACGCCCTCCAGTGCCTCCATCTCACAGCCCGTTTTTCCGGTGGTCTCGACGGCCACCTCAAGCGTTACCCGGTCGTCGGCCACGTCGAATGACGTGTCGACGTTCGTAATCGGAATCTGGTGACACATCGGAATCGTCTCCCAGGTGTGTTTGACCGCCTGAATGGCGCCGACGCGAGCGACGGCCAGTACGTCGCCCTTCGCGATGGCGTTCTCACGTATGGCGTCGACGGTCGATTCCTGAAGTCGAATGTGTCCGCGTGCGACCGCTCGACGCGCGGTGTCGGGCTTTTCGCCCACGTCGACCATCTGTGCGTCGCCGTCGTCGGTGACGTGCGTGAGGTCCGAATCGTCGCTCATATCTGCTCTTCCAATCGGCAGGGCGAAGAACCCACCGACAAGTTAGGCGTCGGGCCACAGTGCTCGCGGGAGCGCGTTGAGCAGGTCCGTCGCCACGAGCCCGTACCCCTGTTCGTCGACGACGATATCGCCGGAGCGACCGTTGGCGTAGGCGCCGACTGCACCGGCCGACAGTGGGTCGAGAACACAGGCGAGTGCGCCCGTGACACCCGCGAGTACGTCGCCGGTCCCACCGACGGTCATGCCGGGGTTACCGGTACGGTTGACGCGCGTCGTCTCGCCGTCGGAGATGATGTCGTAGGCACCCTTTACGAGCAGCGTGTGGCCGAGGTCAGCCCCGAAGGATTCGACGAGGTCGGCCCGTTCGCCCCAGTCGTCGGCCGTCTCTCCGCCCATCTTCCGAAGTTCGCCCTGATGTGGCGTACAGACGAGCGTAGCGTCGGTGTCGACTGACGGTACGACCTGCAGTGCATCGGCGTCGACGACTGCGGTTCCGGAGAAGGATTCGAGGAACGATTCGACGGCCGAAAGCGTCTCGTCGTGACTCCCGAGGCCGGGACCGAAGACGACCGTGTCGTGTCCGTCCGCCTCCGCCAGCAGCGAGTCAACGTGCTTGGGCGCGAGATACTCGCCGTCGAAGGGGCGAACGATGAGGTTCTCGCTGTACCCCTGTATCTCGCGGGCGACGGCCGACGGACAGGCGACGAAGGCGAGGTCGGCGCCGGCACGCAGCGCGGATTGGCCGGAGAGGGCCGGCGCGCCGGTGTAGGGTCCGCCACCGACGACGAGGACGCTCCCGAAGTCGCCCTTGTGGGCGGTTGGGTCCCGCGACAGGCGGAGGAGGTCACCGCGTTCGACGAACCGCTCGGCCGAATCGGGGATGCCGATGTCGGCAACGGTTACATCCGCGTCGACGTTCGACAGACCGGGTTTGTCGTCGTGGAAGGTGACGACGTGGTCGGCGTCGACTGCTGTGCCGACGGACTCGCCGGTGTCGGCGTCGACGCCCGAGGGCACGTCGACGGCGACGACGGGGGCGTCAGCCTCGTTGATGTCCTCGGCGGCGGTCGCTTCGGGTTCGCGAAGCGCGCCGGTCACGCCCGTCCCGAGCATCGCGTCGACGATGACGTCCGGGGAGCCGAAGTCGAGGTCTGCGGAGTCACGAACCTCTTCTGTGTCGAGTTCGGCCCGCTGGAGAGCCGCCCAGTTCTCCGCGGCGATGTCGGTCGTAATCGTCTCCGCGCGGCCGAGCAAATGGACCGACACGTCGTAGTCGTCGAGGAACCGCGCGGCGACGAACGCGTCGCCTCCGTTGTTGCCTCGGCCGCAGACGAGAGCCACTTCGTCGCCGAGGGCGGCCACATTGCGGACGACGCGGGCGACAGCGTTGCCGGACGACTCCATCAGCTGCTTTCGCGGGACGCCAAGCGCCTCGGCGTTCGCGTCGACGACGGCCATCTCCTCGCTCGTAATCATGGTACCCGCTTCGACCGCTCCGGCGGTAACTGTTGTGGGGCTACCAGCGAACCTCGAAGTCCGTGAGCCCCTCGGGGTCCTCGTACTCGACCTCGAGGTCGTCGACACGGGCGCGCGGACTGCCCGTGTGACACCACTCGACCATCTCCTCGACGGCCGCCGTCTCGCCTTCGAAGACCGCTTCGACGCGGCCGTCCTCGAGATTGCGGACCCAGCCATCGACGCCGACCTCCTTTGCGGTGTCGCGGGTGGTCGCCCGGTAGTAGACGCCCTGTACCTTTCCGGTGGCGAAGACGTGTGCTCGGGTACGGTCGCTCATGGAGGACCGTTCGTGACCGACCGCCAAAAACGCTCATCACGGTCGCCCCACGAGGAGGTCGTTCCGCCGGCCGATTCGGGATGGCTCGGTCGCGTCGAGACGGTCGGTTCTGTCGTCCCCCGAATCGGTGGCGGAGCCGGTGTCCGTCTGCCCCGTCGGATTCACGTACCGACAGACGAGATAGTTCGGCCCGCGGCCGAGCGCCTTCGTCGCACACAGCGGGGCGAGAGTCAGGTCGGTCGCTCCGAAGGAATCGGGGAGGTCACCGTCGAGGCAGACGACGACCGCGTCGTCGGCCGCAGGTGCGCGGTGAGTTCCGTCGAGGTCGCGTTCGACGGTCAGCGAAACCGGCCAACTGTCGTCGGGTTGAGCGTCCATCGAGTACGGTTGTCCGCGTTTCAGTTCATAAACCTTCGGCGACTACTCTCCGCCAGCACGGAGGTAGTGGAACACGTAGGTTTGGGCGTATCCGGCGTACCGTTCGCCGAACTGTTCGCGGATGGCTCGGGAGGTGTCGGTGTAGTTGCCGCGCTCGCAGTCCGGGTAGTGGTCCTCGATGGCGGTTCGAATCCACGTGTCCAGCGGCACGGCTTCCAGATAGCCCAGCGAGAAGAGCAACACGCAGTCGGCGACCTTCTCTCCGACGCCGACGAACCGAGTGAGCGACTCGCGGGCGGACTCGTAGTCGAGTTCACGCGCCTCCTCTGGGTGAGCCTCGCCGTCGGCGACCATCTCGGCGGTACGCTGGACGTAGGGGGCGCGATACCCCAACGAGAGGTCCCGGAGTTCCGCTTCGGTCGCCGCCGCCAACTCCTCGGCGGTCGGGAAGGCGGCGTACGTCTCCCCATCGAAAGCTACCGTCTCGCCGTAGGTTTCGGCCAACGCCGTCTGCATGCCGTGAATACGGGCGACTCGCATCTGGGCCGAACAGATGAACGAGACGAGACACGCGAAGGAGGGGTCCCGGACGAGACGCATTCCGCGGTAGGCGTCGTAGGCGCGGTCGACGAGGTCGTCTTCCGGCGTCGCCCCGATGATGGCGTCGAGGTCGTCGTCCAGTCGGAGGAGTTCTTCGAGGTGTCGGTAGGCGTTCGGCGTCGAAGCTTCCCACTCGAGTCGACCGTCGGTCTGTCGCGCGCGGAGGACTTCCGGCTCGTTCGTCTCGGTCTCCGTCGACGGAAGCACGGTGTAGTACCACGCCTCGCCACCGTGGGCGTCCATTCGGTCGTACATCCGACCGTCCTCGCGTCGCCACAGGTACGACTGTCCGCTCTCGACGGTCGCCTGTAAATCGAAACCTCCGTCGAGTTCGTCGACGAAAATGTCCCCCGTGTCCATGTGTATTTCACGCGACGGGAGGGCTTCGGCCTTTCGAGTCGCGGCCGGTTCTCTCACCCGAATTCCGGTGTGGGCGAAGGTTCTTTGCGATGGGGGTGTAATACCATACCATGGACTGTCGAGTCGTCGTCGAAGCCGCAGTGCCGGTGTACGACGTAGCCACGGCGGACGAGGCGGTGCGAATCGCCATCTCGAAGACGGGGGCGATGTTGAATCCCGACCTCAACTACGTCGAAATCAACATGGGGAGTCGCTCCTGTCCGCACTGTGAGGAGTCACTCGAACCGGCGTTCATCGCGGCTGACGAGGGGCTAGTCGCCCTCGAATTGGAGATGACAGTCTTCAACGTCGAACGCAACCAACACGCCGCCCGCATCGCTCGCAAGGAAATCGGTCAACGGCTCGACAATATCCCACTGGAGGTACTCGAAGTCGAGGTCATCGAATCCGAGGACGAAGAGTCGAGTGGGGAAGACGAAAACGACGGCAGCGAGACGAGCGAGGCCGACGAGTCGCCAGAAACTGGCGATGTCGAAAGCAAAGCGGAGACGGACGAAGACGACGACGTACTGCCGGAGTTCGAGGAGCTAATCGACGAGTAGCGCGGCCGCTTACCGGTCGCTGGATGTGAGAATCCGGGTTGTGTCGGCCGAATTAATCCGCGGTCGCAGAAACGGGCTGTTCGGTTTCGCTCTCCATTTCTTCGGTGATGCCGTCCGCGAGCGCGAAGACGGCTGCTTTGTGGTCGGTTTTCGATTTGTGAATCGATGTCGGTCGGACACCGAGTTCGCTGTACTTGACGTGGTCGACTTCACACTCTACCATCTGCTCGTAGTGGTTACAAACCTCCGCAAGCAGGCCGTGGAGATGAATGAGCTCCTGCTTCTTCATGGTCAATTGCGCGTAGCGACTCGGGACATATAGAACTATCCTGACACAGGTTAACACACAACGCCGTTTCAGGCCCCGTGCGTAACGTTACCAATAGTTTCGGAATTTAGTGGAACTTGATTCCACCTGTAAGATTTTTCGGGCCGGGCGTCGTACCGTCCGGTATGGATTACGAGAAGCAACTCGACCGAGCAATCGAGGAGACCCCCGACATCGAGGGAACGTCGAGTCGGTTCTCGCTGCCGGACCCGGAGATTCGACAGGAGGGTTCGGCAACCGTCTACGAGAACTTCCAGTCGACGCTGAACACGCTCGACCGCGAGGCCGACCACGTGATGAAGTACCTCCAAAACGAACTCGGGACGAGTGCGAACATCGACGACCGCGGCCGGCTACGCCTCAAAGGGGAGTTCCGCCAGGAGCGCGTCCGGGAGGCGATGGAGGAGTACGCCGACGGCTACGTCCTCTGTTCGGAGTGCGGTCTCCCCGACACGCGCATCGAGAAGGAAAACGGCGCGGAGATCCTGCGGTGTGAAGCCTGCGGTGCCCGTTCGGCGACCGGGGAGTGACGCGGACGCTCCGGGCGGCGCTGCTATCGGGCCGTCCCGTCCACGCCACCTAAGAGCCCCGAGGCCGTACTGCCGTCCATGAGCGAATGGCGCGATATGGTCGTCGGCGACCGAATGAACGTCGACAGTGAGTTCGCACCCCGAATCGATAACTCCCCGTTCTCCCGACAGGAGTGGGGGCTCATCATGACGGCGACGTCCTTCGAAATCGAGAACGCCGACGACGAGGCGGCCGCCCGAATCGTCGCCGACACCTCCGACCTCCCGACGGTGATGCCGGAACTGGAGAACGTCGCGAACATGGGGCCGATGGGCCAGCCGCCGAGCGACGACAGCGGTGGCGGACTCCTCGATTCGGTGTTCGACGCCATCGGTCTCGGTGGCGGAGGCGACGGCGGCGACGAAATCGATGCCGAGAAACTGCAGGCTGCAGAGGAACTCGTCACAGCCTACGCCGAGGAACTGCAGGCTCACCTCGAAGCCGAAGGTCGGTGGGGAGAAGTCCGTGCCACCGCGGCCACGGAACGGGCGGAGTAGTTACAGTTCGTCGACGATAGCTGCGGTCACGTCCTCGGTGGAGGCCGACCCGCCGAGGTCCGGCGTCCGCGGTCCCGACTCCAGAACGCTCTCGACGGCTGTACGAACCGACGTTGCTTCCTCACCGTAGCCGAGGTGTTCGAGCAGCATCGCGGCCGACAGAATCGTCGCTGCGGGGTTGGCGATACCCTCGCCGGCGATGTCCGGCGCCGAGCCGTGAACCGGCTCGAACAGCGCGTTGTCGTCGCCGACGTTGGCACTCGGCAGCAAGCCGAGGCCGCCGACGAGTCCAGCCGCGAGGTCCGACAGCATGTCGCCCGCGAGGTTCGGACAGATGACGACGCCGTACTCCTCGGGACGGAGCAGGAGGTGCATCGCGAGAGCGTCCATCAGCGCGTCGTCGTAGTCGACCCCGCGGTCGTCGCCGACCGCGCGCGCCGCGTCGAGGAACTGCCCGTCGGTGACCCGCATCACGTTCGCCTTGTGGGCGAGAGTCACGTCGTCGTAGCCGTTGGCTTCGGCGTACTCGAAGCCGTACTCGGCGATGCGGCGGGAGGCGTCTTCGGTGATGACGCGGGTCAGCGTCGTCACACCGTCGGCGATTTCCGACTCGATGCCGGAGTAGACGCCCTCGGTGTTCTCCCGGACGAACACGAGGTCCGTCTCGGGCCGAAGCGCGTCGACGCCAGGATACGCACGGGCAGGGCGGATGTTGGCGAACGAGCCGACGGCCTCCCGTAGCGGGAGAATCACGTCGGCGGCTGACTCGCCTGCGGCGCCGAACAGTGTCGCGTCCGCGCCGGCTGCGAGGTCGTAGGTCTCCTCGGGGAGCGCCTCGCCGGTCGATTCGAGGACGTGGTCGCCGGCCTCGGCTTTGACGAACTCGAAGTCTGCGACTGCATCCAGCACATCGACGGCGGCGGGAACGACCTCCTGACCGATTCCGTCGCCAGGGATGACGACGATTTCCTCAGTCATCGGCCTGGCCCGTCCGGGGTTCGGGGTCCTCGACGTACGGCAGGGAGGCCGCGGTGTCCGCGATGGCCTGTGTGTTGGACTTCATCAGCGCCGTCGTGTCCCAGATGCCCTCGACGAGGGCTTTCCGCTGGGCATCGTCGACGGTCACCTCGACGACCCGGTCGTCGTAGGAGACTGTCTCCGCCTCGACGTCGATTTCGATGTCGGCGTCGGGGTACTTCTCGACGTAGTCCTGCAGTTCCTCGATGGTCTCGGTGTCGGCAGTGACGGTCGGGACGCCCAACGCGAGGCAGTTCCCTGCGAAAATCTCGGCGAAGGACTCGCCGATGATGGCGTCGATTCCCCACCGCTGTAGGGCCTGCGGGGCGTGCTCGCGAGAGGAGCCACAGCCGAAGTTGGAGTTGACGACCAAGACGTTGGCGTCCTGGTACTGCTCCTCGTTGAACGGGTGGTCCTTCTCGTTGTCCTCGTCGTCGAAGCGCTGGTCGAAGAAGGCGAACTCGCCGAGGCCGTCGAAGGTGACGACCTTCATGAACCGCGCCGGGATGATTTGGTCAGTGTCGATGTCATTGCCGCGGACGGGGATGCCGGTCCCCTCGACGTAGTCGACGCTCGGAATCTCTTCGCTCATGCTTCCACCTCCGCTTTGGGCAGTTCACGCACGTCGGTCACTTCACCGGTGACCGCCGCCGCAGCGACCATCTCGGGACTCATCAGGACGGTCCGTCCGTCCTTCGAACCCTGTCGGCCGACGAAGTTCCGGTTCGAGGAGGAGGCACACGCCTCGTCACCCTCCAGTTGGTCATCGTTCATGCCGAGACACATCGAACAGCCGGCTTCACGCCAGTCGAAGCCGGCCTCTTTGAAGACCTCATCGAGGCCCTCGGCCTCGGCGGCGGCCTTCACGCGCTGGCTGCCGGGAACGACCATCCCACGGACGGAGTCGTCGACTTCTCGACCTTTGACGATTTCCGCCGCCGCACGCAGGTCGGGGAGTCGGGCGTTCGTACACGAGCCGAGGAAGGCCACGTCGATGTCGTAGCCTTCCATCGTCTGGCCGGGTTCGACGCGCATGTGCTCTTGGGCGCGTCGGGCGGTGTCCTGTTTGTCGGCGGGCAGGTCCTCGGGCGCGGGAATCTCCTCGGAGATGCCGATGCCCTGTCCGGGCGTGGTCCCCCACGTGACGACGGGCTCGATCTCCGAGCCGTCGATAGTAACCACGTCGTCGTACTCGGCGTCGTCGTCGGATTTGATGGACTCCCAGTAGGGCTTCAGTTCCTCGAAGCGCTCGGGGTCGTCCTTGAACTCGTCCGTCTCCGCCAGCCACTCGTAGGTGGTCTCGTCGGGGTTGACGTAGCCCGCCCGAGCGCCGCCCTCGATGGACATGTTACAGATGCTCATTCGACCCTCCATGCCGAGGCTCTCGATTGCCTCGCCGGCGTACTCGTAGACGTAGCCGACGCCGCCGTCGGTGCCGAGCCGTCGGATGATGGTCAGGATGATGTCCTTGGCGGTGACGCCCTCACCGAGTTCGCCGGTGACCTCGATTTTGCGGACCTTCTTCTTCTCCATGGCGACGGTCTGGGTCGCCAGCACGTCCCGAATCTGGGAGGTGCCGATGCCGAACGCCAGAGCGCCGAATGCGCCGTGTGTGGAGGTGTGGCTGTCCCCACAGACGATGGTCTTGCCAGGTTGGGTGATACCCTGCTCCGGCCCGATGACGTGGACGATACCCTGATTGCCCGTCGTCGGGTCGTCGAGTTGGATGCCCGCCTCGCGGACGTTCTCTTCGAGTTCGGCCATCATCTCTTCTGCGGCCTCGTTGTCCAGCGGCCGCGATTGGTCGCCGGTCGGGACGATGTGGTCGACGGTGGCGTGGGTCAGGTCCGGACGGGCGACTTCGATGTCGCGCTCTCGGAGCATCCCGAACGCCTGCGGACTGGTCACCTCGTGGATGAGGTGCAGGCCGACGAACAGCTGGTCCTGTCCGTTCGGCAGGGTCGTCACCTTGTGTCGGTCCCAGACCTTGTCGTACAGCGTCCCGTCACTCATCGTTTACACCACGGTCGTAGGCGCGTTGTGCGCCGTCGCTGTCGCCCGGCGGCGTGTGGCTCACGTCGCCCAGCGTTTCGGTTTTCTCGGGGACTGCCTCCGCGGCGCCGCCGTCGGCGGCAATGGTCTGCCCACGGCTGTACGTCTGTGTGCTGCCGAACACCTCGCCTGTGATGGGGTTGGTGTGGCTCATCTCGCCCAGTGTGTCGTTGTCGTCTGTCATATCTCCGTCCGTCATTTACTCCTCACCCCACGCGAACAGCGCGCGCAGGTCCTCGCCCACGTCTTCGATGTCGTGGTTCTTCTCGGCGGCCCGCAACTGCTTGTAACTCGGGCGGCCGGCCTGATTCTCGGTAATCCATTCTTTCGCGAAGGTGCCGTCCTGAACCTCCTCGAGGACTTCCTCCATCCGCTCGCGGGCGTGTTCGTCGACGACACGGTCGCCGCGGGTCAATCCGCCGTACTCGGCGGTGTCGGAGACGGAATCCCACATCTCGCTGTTGCCGCCCTCGTACATGAGGTCGACAATCAGTTTCAGTTCGTTGAGACACTCGAAGTACGCCATCTCCCGGGAGTAGCCGGCTTCGACCAGCGTCTCGTAGCCCTGCTTGACCAGCGAGGTGACGCCGCCACAGAGGACGGCCTGCTCGCCGAAGAGGTCCGTTTCGGTCTCCTCGCGGAAGGATGTCTCGACGACGCCCGCCCGCGTACAGCCGATGGCCTTCGCGTAGGCCAGTCCGATGTCGTGGGCTTCGTCGGTGGGGTCCTGATAGACCGCCAGCAGGCCGGGCGTCCCCTCGTCGTTCTCGTAGTTCCGCCGGACGAGGTGGCCGGGGGACTTCGGCGCGACCATGGTGACGTTGACCGACTCCTTCGGCTCGATTTGGCCGTAGTGGATGTTGAATCCGTGGGCGAACTGCAGCGTATCGCCGGGCGTCAGCACGTCCTGTATCTCCTCGTAGACGGCCGGCTGGACCGTGTCGGGGACGAGGACCGAAACGAGGTCGGCTCGTTCGGCGGCCTGCCGTGGCGTCGCCACGTCGAGGCCGTCGGATTCGGCGGCGCTGCGGGAGGAAGAATCCTCACGGAGGCCGACCACCACGTCCACGCCGGACTCGTCGAGGTTCTGTGCGTGGGCGTGACCCTGGCTGCCGTAGCCGAGGACGGCTACGGTCTTGTCGTCGAGTACTGTGCTGTCTGCGTCGTCGTCGTAGTAGATAGTTGCGTCAGTCATGTGTGGGTCTCGTCAACTCGTGCGGTTTCCTCTTCGCCTCGTGCCAGCGCCGCCTGTCCGGTCCGAGCGATTTCTCGGATGCCGAACTGCTCGTAGGCGTCGATAGCGTCGTCTATCTTTCCCTCGTCGCCGGTAATCTGGACCGTAATCGTCCGTGGGCCGGCGTCGAGCGTCTCGCCGCCGTACATCTCCGTGATAGCCTGAACCTTGTCCGGCTCGTCACCGTTGACCTTCAGGATGACCAACTCGCGGGCGACGGGTTCGGCGTCCAACTCCCGGACGTGGACGACCGGAAGCAGTTTGTTCAACTGCTTTTTCGCCTGGTCGATGCCGGGGTCGGGTTCCTCGATGACCAGCGTGATGCGGGAGTAGCCCTCGTTTTGGGTCGGTCCGACGGTTAGCGACTCGATGTTGAACTGTCGGCGGTGGAACAGTCCCGAGACGCGCGCGAGCACGCCGGGTTCGTCCTTGACGTACGCCGAGATGATGGTCCGGCGCGGTTCGTGTTCGGCCTCCACGTCGGGGTCGACGCGGATGCCCTGTTTGTTTCGTCGACCGACCGGTCGGGTGCGCTCTTCGGGGGCCGGGCCTTCCAACCCGTTCCGGTGGACGTTCTGGTTGCGGCTCATAGCTGGTCCTCCGAGAGTGCGAACTGCCCGTTGTCGCCGCCGCTGGGCACCATCGGGTAGACGTTCTCGCCGGGGTCGATGTGGGCGTCGACGACGCTCGGCCCGTCGTAGGCCAGCGCCTCCTCGACGACCTCCTCGACCTCCTCGTAGGTGTCGATGCGGAAGCCGCGTGCGCCGAAGGCCTCAGCGAGCGTGTCGAAGTCCGGAATCCAGGGGTACTCCGAGGCCATGTGGCGTTCGCCGAAGAATGCGTCCTGCCACTGTCGGACCATCCCGATGGCCGCGTTGTTCAACACGACGATGGTGATGTCGAGGTTCTCACGCACCGCGACGGACAGTTCCTGACACGTCATCAGGAACGACCCGTCGCCGTCGAAACAGACCACGTCCTTGTCGGGCGCAGCCAGTTTCGCGCCGATGGTGGCGGGAACGCCGTAGCCCATCGCACCGAGGCCGTGAGACGACACCCACGTGCGGGGCTCCTTGTAGGTCCAGTACTGACAGGCCCACATCTGGTGTTGGCCGACGCCGGTGGTGACGATGGCATCGTCGTCGGTGGCGTTGTCGAAGGCCTCGACGACGTACTGCGGTTTGACCGGGTCGTCTTCGGGCGCAGCGTAGTCCATCGGGTACTCGTCTTTCCACTGTTGGACCTGCTCGCGCCACTCGTCGCAGGCCGGCGAGCGCGGCATCGCCGTCGCCAGTTGTTTGGTGACGGCTTTGGCGTCGCCGATGAGCGGATAGTCGGCCTCGACGTTCTTCGAGACCTCCGCGGGGTCGATTTCGACGTGGATGACCTCCGCGTCGGGCGCGAACGTCTCCAGCCCACCGGTCAGGCGGTCGTCGAAGCGCGTCCCGACTGCGAGCATGCAGTCGGTCATCGTGATGGCCATGTTGGCGTAGCCGGTACCGTGCATTCCGGCCATCTCCAGGGAGAGTTCGTGGTCTTCGGGGAACGCGCCGATGCCGGGCATCGTCGTGACGACCGGAATCTCGTGTTCCTTCGCGAATTCCCGAATCTCCTCGGAGGCTTCGGCCTTGATGACGCCGCCGCCAGCGAGGATGACCGGTCGGTCCGCCTCGGCGAGCACGTCGGCGGCCTCGGCGACCGCTTCGGGTTCGGCCGTCTCCGGCGGGTTGTACGTGTCCGGCGTCTCTGGGGTGCCGGGGTCTTCGCTGGCGTCGCCTTTCGTCACGTCCTTCGGCAGGTCGACCAGGGTCGGTCCCTGCCGGCCGCGTTTGGCCAGCGCGAAGGCGGTGCCGACGTCGGTGCCGACCGTCTCCGAATCGTTGGCGAAGACGTTAGCCTTCGTGATGGGGCTGGTGACGCCGATGGTGTCGGTCTCCTGGAAGGCGTCGTTGCCGACGAACTCCGTGGGGACCTGTCCGGTCAGCGCGATGAGGGGGTCCGAGTCCATGTTGGCGTCGGCGATGCCGGTGACGAGGTTCGTCGCCCCCGGCCCCGACGTGGCCATGCAGACGCCCGGCTCGCCGGAGACGATGCCGTATGCGTCGGCGGCGTGGGCGGCGCCCTGTTCGTGGGCCATCGTGATGTGGTCCATCTCGGAGTGATACAGGGCGTCGTAGACGGGCATGATGGCCCCTCCCTGCACGCCGAATAGGTGTTCGACGCCGGCGTTCTCGAGTGCGCGGACGACCGCATCCGCGCCCGTCTCGATGTCACCGGTGGTCGTTTCGGACGTTTCGGCGTCCTGTGGTGCCTGTGCCTGTTCGCCGCTCATGAGGCGTCACCTCGCGTGCGATACCGTCGATTGCTGTGTCGTGTGTCCATTGTCCTGTCTGTAATCGGCTGAAAGCGATGCGAACCGCGTCGGAAAGAAGGGTGTGTAGGGGCTAGGCCGCCCCTACAATAATCGTCGCGACGCTGGGGGCAAGCGCGAGCGTGCCGAGTCCAGCGGTCGCATTCATTACAGTCGATGTTGTGCCGTGAACCGACATAAGGATTCCGTGTCGCGCGAGCGTTGCCCAACGGTTCGCCGGCGCGGCCGCTCACCGGTCGCTGCCACGGGGCGAAACCGTCCGCGGGGGGCATCCCTATGCGCGAACCTCCTCGCGTCGGACGCCTACCTCCCGGGCCAACTCCTTGAGCGTCTCGAAGGTGACCTTCTCGTCGGCCGCGCCGCGGTCCTTGACCATCCGGGTCACTTCGCGGACCTCGGCGTCGCTCGGGTCGAACCCGGCTTCTTCCAGCCGTTGGCGGACGGAGTGAGTGCCGGTGTGTTTGCCGAGCACCAACTCGCGTGTCGCACCGACCATCTGCGGCGTCATCACGCCCGGCTCGAACGTGTCGGCGTTCTCGATGATGCCGGCGGCGTGGATGCCGGATTCGTGGGAGAAGGCGTTGTCGCCCACGATGGGCTTGTTCGCCGGGATGGCGATGTCGCTTTTGCCCTCCACGAGACGCGCCAGTTCCGTGATGCGCTCGGTTTTGATGCCGGTGTCGACGTCGTACAGCGACTCCAGCGCCATCACGACCTCTTCGTAGGCCGCGTTGCCGGCGCGTTCGCCGATGCCGTTGACCGACACCTGCGCCTGAGCGGCGCCGGCCTCGTAGCCGGACAGCGCGTTGGCGGCCGCCAATCCGAAGTCGTCGTGGGTGTGGACGTCGATGTCGGCGTCCGTGTGCGCACAGACGGTCTCGACCATGTCGTAGAACCGCCGTGGCGTCGCAACCCCACAGGTGTCGGGAATGTTTATCCAGTCCGTCCCCGCGTCGGAGACGCCCTCGATGACATCAATCAGGAACGATTCGTCGGTACGCGTGGCGTCCATCGGCGAGTACATGCAGGTGACACCGGCGTCCTTGACGCGCTCGACGGCCTCGATAGACCGTTCCAGCGCCTCCTCTCGGCTGGTGTGCATCGAATCCTGCAGTTGTACGTCACTCGTCGAACAGAACACGTGTACCATGCCGACGCCGGATTCCAGTGCGGCGTCGATGTCTTTGTCCACGACGCGGGCCAACCCGCAGACTGTGGACGACGTGGCTTCGGCGATGTCCCGTACCGCTTCGAACTCCGCATCGGAGTTCACGGGGAAGCCGGCCTCGATGACGTGGGTGCCCATGTCGTCGAGGACGGCAGCGATTTCGCGTTTGTCCTCGTAACTGAACGAGGTTCGCGGGGACTGTTCGCCGTCGCGCAGCGTCGTGTCGAAAATTCGGGCCTCGCTTATCTCCGAGGTACTATCTAGCGTGCCCTGGAAGAACTCGATCCGCCGCCGAAGGCGACGTATCCTCGTGCTGTGTCATAGCAACTGATGGAGTGTCTTGCAGGTATTTAAATCTACCCTTGCGGCTGGCGATAGCCGGTGCGGGTCACCCATCCTCGCGAATCGCTCGAACCCCGAAACCACCGGACGTAAACGCCTAATACGGGTTCATCCTGCCTTGCATCACTCGTCACCCAACCGTCCGAAACCGCCGTTTAAATAATCGTGAGAATGATATTTGCAGAGAATATTTTAGGAAACAACTAATTCGTCGGCTCGCGCGCGCCGTACAATCGGACAAACATCCACATCGACTCGGCGCCGACTCGCGTGGAGTCGGCCGACCGTAGAGAACGCTTCCTCGCCAATCGACTGTGGGTAGAGGCTGGTACAGCTATTTATCATATCACTAAATATGTGGGTTTAATCATGTTCTGTGTCTTGAGTAAATCCCTTCTTAATTCGCCATACGGAGTTTTACTTCCTGTTTTAAGATACTTGCTCTCCTACACTTACCACATAGGTTATATATTAACAATTGCTTAACCGGACAGGATGGCCGAAGAACCACCCAGCGATAGGCAGTCGGGGTCCGACCTGTCGAGGCGGGCGTACGTGAAGCTCACCGGGCTCGCAGCGACGGCCGTCGGGACGGCGGGTTGTGTCACCGACGACCTGTCGCTGCCCGGCAGGTCCACCGACACGATTCGATACGGGTACGGCGGCGTTCCAATGGTCGTCACCGTCGTCGAGGACGATTCCTCGCTGCCGCCGGCCGTGAGTCGGTGGACGTTCGACGAGGTTGACGGCACGACCGCACACGACGCCGTCGGCGGACTCGACGGCGAGATTCGCGGCGACCCAGTTCTCGGCGCATCAGGCATCAGAGGCGCGGGCGCGTTCGACTTTCGCGACAGCACCGGCAACTACGTCGTCGTCGCCGACGACGCTGCACTTCGACCCCGACAGCAGATGAGCTTCGGCGGGTGGTACAGAACCGAAAGCGGCGCGACGAGTCAGACTGTCCTCCAGAAGGCGGATTCGCTAACCGGCGATGTCGGCTACACCGTCGACGTGCAAACCGAAAACAGCCTGCGAACTCACCTCGGCGTCGACAGCGGGACCGCCCGACTCAACCCCTGGGGCGTCGCGACCCACGACGGCGAGTGGCACCACATCATGCTGACGTGGGATGGTGACGCCTTCATCTGCTATCTCGATGGCGAAGAAATCGCCCGCGACGAATCACAGTCGGGGGAGATTCAGCACTCGACGAACCCGCTGTACGTCGCCCGCGGCGACAACGGCTGGAGTTCCACCTACGAGATGGCCGGAGGTATCGACGACGTTCGCGTGTACGCGACGGCACTGACCGCCGAGGAGGTCGCGGCCCTCTACGACGGCACTGCCGACGCCGACGAGGCAACGCCAACCCCGACGACGGAGCCGACCGCAACGCCAACGCCCACACCCGAACCGACCGCGACGCCAACTCCGACGCCGGAGCCGACCGCGACACCGACTGCAACCGCCACACCCGAACCGACGCCGACAGCGACGCAAACACCCACCGAAACTGCGACACCCGAACCAACGCCGACCCCGACACCAACCCCAGCCGACGACAGCGAGTACGGCCGACTGGGCTACGGCGAAGGCGGCTACGGCGGTACGAACAACTAACACTCTCATGACCGAAAACCACGACTACGACACACCGCAGGAAGGTACCCTAGACTGGCACGTTCCCCTCAACGAGAACTTCGAGCGCATCGACACCGACGTCGAGGTTCGAGACGTACAGGCGAACAGGGACGACTACACGCCGAAGCAGGGAGCGAAGTTCCTCGCGACCGATACCGGCCGCGTCTATCTCGGCGACGGAACCGACTGGAACGAACTCGGTGCCTTCGGCAGTGCCGTCGACAGCAGCATCACCGAAGCGCTCATCAGCGGCTTCGTCGTCGCCCTCGCCAGCGACGCCTCGACGCCACAGTTCGTCGACCCCGACGACACGTCGACGCCCGTCGGTGACGCGATGGAGATACTCGGTGATGGCGGAGGTGGCGAGATTCGGCTTCCGCCGAACCCGGTCTCGGAGAGTGAAACCATCTACCCGTATCCGGATACGGCGATTACGGGATTCGGCCCGACCGTCTCCGAAATCTCGATAACCGAACCCGGAATCGACGGCATCAGGTTCGAGTCTTCTAGCGGCGTCAGCCGCGTGAAACTCGACGGGTTCGGGCTGAACGGTCCCGGATTGAACACCGAATCCGGCGCCGCCATCCGACACAGCGGCGGCGACACACAGGACCTCTTCGTCGGTCGGATGGTGTTTTGGGGCTGGAACAACGCCGTCTACCGCGTCGACGAAGGCGTCGGTCCCTTCCAGTGTCGCCACGACCTGTTGACCATCTACGAGTGCGACGCGGGCAACGAGGCCGGCCTCTTCGAGTTCAACTCCTGGTACGGCCCGGCCAACTGGTTCGGCACCATCGCCGCCTACCCGACCTCGCAGTTCTCCGGGGCGAACTCGACGGTGTTTTTCACCCGGGGTGGCACCCAGACGGTCGATTACCTCACGATGGGCGGCACCTCCGGGACGGCAATCCACCAGACGTGGGACGCCCAGGTCCGGTTCGGGAACGTCCACTGGGAGCCCATCGGGCTGGAGTCGACGCCCCAACGGGTCGTGCTGCTGGAGGGCCACGGCCCCGCCGAAATCGGGAGCGTCAAACACGTCACCGGCGTCGCGGAGTACGTCTACGAACTGGCCTACGACTCGTTCAACGCCAACGCTCCGGCCCGAAAGTGGCTCGGCCCCTACTACGAGCGCGGTGCGGAGGCCGACATCTCCGAAAACGTCGTCAACCTCTCGTCTGCGAACGACCCCGGGATGCAGTCGTTCTACCTCGGCGACCCCGACGACGTGACCGTCACCCACTCCGACACCGACACCGGCGGCCTCCGTGCGCTCGGGACCGCCGGAACCGCGATGGGATAGCGGACTGGACGGGTCTTCTGCGACCCACCCGTACGCGACGACTATCTATATCCGCTCTGCAGTTCTTTCATAATTATGACTCACCCCTCCACGGACGGTGGTACGCCGACGTTCTCTCGCCGTTCGTATCTCACCACCGGCGCCGCAGCGCTGTCGGCCACAGCCGGCTGTCTCGATTCACTTTGGGTGACCAACAGTGACGACACCAGTCAGAACGGCGACGGAAACGGTGGTGGCGCTGCCGTCGAGCGCGTCGACAACGTCGATTCAGCACTGCTCGATGGGAAGATAGTCGTCCTCGCCAGGGAATCGGCGACACCCGGTGGGATCGACCCCGAGTCGACGAACACGCCAATTCAAAACGGCCTCGATTTTCTCGGAGCCAACCGCGGTGGGGAGCTTCGGCTCCCACCCTCCTCCGTCTTCGAACGTGGGGCGATTCGGCCGTACTCCGACACCGCAATCGTCGGCTTCGGCTCCGGCGTCTCGGAGGTTGGCGTCCCACCGAACACCGACGGGGTGCTCTTCGACCGCGAGGCTGGTGTCAACCGGGTTCGACTCGACGGCTTCGCACTGAACGGCCCCGGCCAGGGCGAGCCGTCGGGCGTGGCGATACGCCACAGCGGCGGCGATACACAGGACCTTTCAGTCGGTCGACTGCTGCTGTGGGGCTGGAACGACAGCGTCTATCGCGTCGAGGCCGGGACGGGTCCGTTCCAGTGTCGCCACGACCACCTGACGATTTACGACTGTGACGCCGGGGACGCAGATGGCCTCTTCGAGTTTCGGTCGTCGTTCGGTCCGGCCAACTGGTTCGGCACCATCGCCGCCTACCCGACGGCGACCGAGAGCGGCCGGGACACGACTGCGGTTTTCACCCGTGGCGGCACCCAGCACATCGACCAACTGACGCTCGGTGGTACAGTCGGCCCAGCGGTCCGCCAGACCGGCGGCAGTCAGTTCCACGCGGAGGGTATACATTGGGAACCCGTCGACCAGCAGGCCGTTCCGGCAGCCATCGTTGAACTCCTCGGTCGAGGCCCGGCGACCATCGGGAACGTCAAGCAAGCCACCGGGACGACACGCTACGTCTACGAAGTGGGTACCGACCCCGAACGCGGGACTCCCCCCGCGAGGAAACGTCTCGGGTCGTACTACCGGGTCGGCACCGAGGCACGGCTTTCGGAGAACGTGGTAAACCTCGCTGCGCCGAACGACCTCGACATGCCGTCGTTTTACGACGGGCCGGCCGCGGACGTGACCGTCACCCACGAGCGCCCGGGAACTGGTGGGTTCCGAGCGCTCGGCGACGCCGGCACCGGCGTCGATACGCCCTGAACGTCGCGCACAGCCGCCTGCCCGGAAGACATAAACAGCCAGTAGGAGTTGTCGAAAGAAGAGCAGTGTCGAATCTCACGTTCACCAAACAGACAGCGCCCGTGTTCGATGGCTACTGAACCGCCGTCGCTGGCGTTCGTCTTCGGCACCCGTCCAGAGATTATCAAGTGTGCACCGCTGATTCGGGAGGCAGAGCGCCGCGGGATGCCGTTCACACTCGTCCACACCGGCCAGCACTACTCCCGGGAACTCGACGGCGTGTTCTTCGAGGGACTCGGGCTTCCGGTTCCGGACTACGAACTCCGCGTCGGGTCCGACACCCCCGGACGGCAGACCGGCGCGATGGTGTCCGAACTCGACCCCGTCGTGGCCGAGGTCGCACCCGACGTCGTCGTCGTCCACGGTGACACGAACTCGACGCTCGCG
Source organism: Natronomonas gomsonensis (assembly GCF_013391635.1). Taxonomy (GTDB): domain Archaea; phylum Halobacteriota; class Halobacteria; order Halobacteriales; family Haloarculaceae; genus Natronomonas; species Natronomonas gomsonensis_A. The sequence continues at coordinate 639,323 of NZ_JACAWU010000002.1, forward strand.
GGAGCGATTACGACCTGCAAACTCGACCCGGAACTGGCCCACGTCGAGGCGGGCCTTCGGAGCTTCGACCGGTCGATGCCCGAAGAGCACAATCGCGTGCTGACCGACCACGCCGCCGATTACCTGTTCGCACCGACCGAGCGGGCACGGCGACAGCTCGCCGAGGAGGGCATCGAAGCCGGCGTCTGGGTCACTGGCAACACCGTCGTCGACGCGGTTCGACAGCACGTCGACATCGCCGCCCGGGACAGCGATGTCCTCGACCGACTCGGCCTCGCCGACCGCGGGTTCCTCCTCTTGACGACCCACCGCGCCGAGAACGTCGACGACGAAACCCGGTTCCGGAACGTCCTCGAAGGCGTCGCGACGGCCGCCGCGGACAACGACCTCGACTGCGTGTTTCCGGCCCACCCCCGGAGCGTCGGCCGAATACGCGAGTTCCACATCGACGTTCCGGCGCCGATTCGAGTGGTCGAACCCGAGGACTTCCTGAGTTTTCTGTTGCTCGAAGACCGGGCGGCGGCCGTCGTCACCGACTCCGGCGGCGTCCAGGAGGAGGCGGCCGTCCTCGGGACGCCGTGTGTGACCGTCCGGGACAACACCGAACGCCAGGAGACGGTCGAAATCGGCGCAAATCGGCTGGCTGGAACCGACCCCGACGCCATCGTACAATCGGTCGCCGAGGCTCTCTCGGCGCCGACCGACTGGGAAGCACCCTACGGCGACGGCCACGCCGCCGAGCGAATCCTCGACGTACTACAGGAGGTGGACGATGGCGACGACTGACGACAGCCGTGGCCACATCGCTGTCGTCAGCCAACAGTACCCCCCGGAACTCGGCGGCAACGCCACCCGCGTCGGTGACAGCGCCCGAGAACTGGCTCGGGTGGGGTGGGACGTGTCCGTTCTCGCGCCGCCGCGGTCGTACCCACCGGAGAACTACCCGCGGACCTGGCAGCGACACGAACACGCCGTCGAGGACGGCGTCGACGTGCACCGACTGTGGAGTTGGCAGCCGACCCGGTCCGACCCGAACGCCCTCGAACGATTGGCCTACTACCTCGTCTTCGCCATCCACGCGACGCTGTGGCTGTTGTACCACCGAAACCGGTTCGACGCCTACCTCTGTACGACGCCGCCGCCGTTCACGTCGCTTCCGGGACTACTTGCCAGCGAACTCACCCGAAAGCCGTTCGTCGTCGACGTGGGCGACCTCTGGATAGACGCGGCGACGAGTCTCGGGTTCATCCGCGAGGCTAGTCTGTCGACGCGACTCACTCGACGGTACGAACACCTCGTCCTGTTGCGCGCCGACCGCGTGCTGACGACGACCGACGAGATGAGCCGACTGCTCGAACGCGGCCACGGCCCGGCAATCGCCCGCCGATTGGTCGTGATTCCGAACGCCGTCGACGTTCGCCGGTTCACGCCCGACGCAGGCGACGGCGACGACGGCCGGAGCATCGTCTACACGGGCAACTTCGGCCACGCCCAGGACCTCGAAGCCTGCGTGCGTGCGATGCAGTACGTCGAGAGCGACGCCCGCCTCCGACTCGTCGGCGACGGCGACCTCCGGGACAGACTCGAATCGCTCATCGAGGAACTCGAAGTGGACGACCGCGTCTCCATCGAGAAGCCGGTTCCACGCTCGGAGATACCGCCGCTTTTGGCGGCGGCGGCCGTCGGCATCGCGACGCTCAAAGACAGCGAGGGACTTCGGTACGCCGTCCCCTCGAAGACCTACGAGTACATGGCCTGCGGCCTCCCCGTCGTCGGGACCGACATCGGCGCGCTGGCGGAACTGCTGGAGGAGTCCGGCGGCGGCCTCGCAGTCGACTCCGACCCCGAAGCGCTGGCGGCTGCCTTCGACCGACTCCTCTCGGATTCGGACCTCCGGGAGCGGATGGGCGAACGGGGGAGAGAACACGTCGAGGCTCGCTACGACCGGCGCGCAGTCGGCGAGAAACTCGATTCGACGCTCACCGAACTCATCGATTCACAGCTATGACGGATTCGAACCACCCGACAGACGAGCGGAGGACCGACCGCGAGGGCGACCCCTACCGGGTGCTCGCCTGTGCGACCCACCACCAGAGCCACGTCTTCCAAGTTCGGGCGCCGTTCAACCACCGTTCGTTGGACGCCATCAACCGAACCGACGCGGACCTCGACGTGGTGGTGCCGACGCCCTTTGCACCGCCGGTCGGCCCACACTCGGAGTACAGCGACGTGCCACAGACCGAACGCTGGGGCACCTACACCGCCCACTACCCCCGATTCCTCTACATGCTGCCGAAAAAGCAGTTCTACCACGTCTCCGGGGACTCGATGCAGAAGCGCGTCTCGAACTACGTCGAGCGGGCCTTCGAGACGCCACACGACATCGTCCACGCCTGCGACATCTACATGGACGGGTACGGGATGTTGCCGTACTGCCGGAAACACGACGTCCCGCTCGTAGTCACCAGCCACGCCGGCGACTTGAAGAACTACGACCGGTTCAACGAGAAGGCACAGGCGCGCCTCCGAGAGACCGTCGAGTACGCCTCCCGCGTGATTACGGTCAGCGAGGAACTCGCCGAGGTCGCCCGCGAGTTGGCCGACCCCGCGAAAGTCGAGACGGTGCCCATCGGCGAGGACCCCAAGAAGTTCCCCACCGACCAACGCGAGGCGATTCGCTACGAACTTGGCGTCGACCCCGATACGAAACTCCTGCTGTTCGTCGGCGCCTACGTCGAACAGAAAGGCATCGAGGACCTCGTCGAAGCCATGGGGCTGCTGGACCGCGACGACGTGTATCTCGCCACGGTCGGCCACGAGGGCGACCTCCGGTGGTGGCTACTCAACAGTCTCGGCGAACTCCCGCATCCCGCCCACTCGTTTTGGCGCCTCGACCCCGTCGCGCTCCGACGGTGGCAGATCGCCGCCGACCTGCTGGTCCACCCCAGTTGGGTCGAAGCCCGGCCGACGGTCATCTACGAGGCGATGGCCGCGAAGACGCCAGTGTTGGCCTCGAACGTCGGCGGCATCCCGGAGATGGTCGCGGACGGCGAGACGGGCGAACTCCTCGAACCGAAAGACCCCGATGCGCTGGCGGCAGCCATCGACCGGCTGCTGGACGACCCCGAACGCCTCCGAGAGATGGGGTCGGCCGGCCACGAGCGCCTGCTCGAACAGGGCTGGACGTGGCAACAGCACGCCGAGCAGGTGACGGACATCCACCGCGACGTGATGGAGTGACGCTGACGTGACCGACACCGAAACCACCGACGACGCTCCGCTCGTTTCTGTGATAATTCCGGTCTACAACCGCGCTGGTGTACTCCGCCGAGCCATCGACAGCGCCCTGGCACAGACCGTCGAGGACATCGAGGTGCTCGTCGTCGACGACGGGTCGACCGACGACACTGCCGCTGTCGTCGGCGACTACGACGACCGGGTCCGGTACCTCCCCCACGACCGCAACCGTGGACGAAGTGCCGCCAGAAACACCGGCATCGACGCCGCGACCGGCGAGTACGTCGCCTTCCTCGATTCGGACGACCGCTGGCTTCCCCACAAACTCGAACGGCAACTCGACCGTCTGCCCCGGTGTTCGACGGAGTGGGTCGGCGTCTACTGTGAGTTCCTCACGCCTGCTCCCTCGCGGTTCGGTGAGGCACTCGATTGGCTCTCACGGCACGTCTTCGCGGACCCGGTGGTCCGAGAGGGCGGTCGCGAACTGGCGCGGGAAATCCTGACGATGAACGTCCTGATGGGGCCGGGGTCGACGCTGCTCGTCCGCCGGGAGGCGCTGGAAGGACTCCGGTTCGACGAGGGACTCGTCGACCACGAGGACTGGGACTTCGTGCTTCGGTTGCTCGACCGCGGAAAGATAGCCCACGTCGACGAACCGCTCGTGGTGGTGCCCGAATCGGGCGGGGACCCACCTGCCGAGACGCTCGCCGACGCAAAGCGCAGGTTCCTCGACCGCCACGCCGACCGCATCGACGGCTTCGAGGCCGAAGGAACCGACGTTCGGTCGATACATCGCGTCTCCGTCGCCGGGGTGTTCCTCCGGGAGGGGCGACTCCTCGATGCGAGGCGGTATCTCGGCTGGGAGACGCTCCGTGACCCCCGCAACTGGCTCCGAGTGCCGTGGTGGACGCTTACGGGGTTGCGGGGTCGATTCGGAAACGGAGGCGTGACTCGATGACCTCGCATCCGACCGTCTCGGTCGTGATACCGTACAGCCCGAAGTACACGCCGGAATCGATGCTCGAAGAGGCCAAAGAGACCGTGGCCGCCCAGACCGTTCCGACCGAGTTGGTCGTCGTCGACGACGACGGCGGTGCGGGGCCGGCGGTGGCTCGAAACCTCGGCCTCGATCGGGCCGACACCCGGTACGTCGCCTTCCTCGACGCCGACGACCTCTGGGAACCCGACAAGCTCGAACGCCAACTCGACCGGCTGGCTGAGACGGGTGCAGGCATCTGCGTGCAGGGCGACCCAATGGCGACCGACGAGTTCGTCTATCGCGCCTTCGTCGGCGATTTGACGGCGGTGATGTCGTCGGTACTGGTCGACACCGACTCCGTGGACGCCCGCTTCGAGGCCGGACTGGAGCGCGGCGAGGACCTGTTGTACGTCCTCGAGGCGGCATCGGAGTCGGGCGTCTGTCTCTGTCCGGAGTTGTTCACCCGTCGACTCCACGAGGGAAGCGTCATGGCCAGCGGAATCTCCGCCGAAGCGTTCCTGGAACACGACAAGCGGTTCGCGTATCTCGTCAGCCAGCGCGTTCCGGAGGCCCAGCCGTATCTGTACACCTACTACGTCCAGACGTTCACGCAGGCCGGTACCCTCGCCCACGAGGAGGGCGATTACGACCGCGCCGTCGACTACTACCTCCGGGCGCTCCGCATCTCGCCGCACCCGATGACGGTGTGGCATCTCCTCCGGAGTGCCGTTCGTCGCACCGTCGCCTGACTACGTTCGACGCCTGGGGAGGCGTCCGAGCGCCGCCCGAGCGGCGAGTTGCAATCGACGACGGGCGTGGTAGGTATCCAGGACGCTCCAGTTACCGTCGATGACCGTCACGTCCTCGTACCCCGAGAGCGTGTGGAGGCCGTCCGGGTACGGCCCTTCGGGGTCTGGTGCGAGTTCGCCGACGCGGCGCTCGGCGAACGCCGTCGACGTCAGCGTCTGAATGCGGTTGACGACGACCTTCTTGCCGTATCCGTCAGCGCAGTACTGCGAGGGCCGGTACAGCGTTCCGTCGTCGACCCACGGCGTTCCGGCGGGCCGGGCCGACCGAACGTCGGTTTTCACCGGGTTGTTCGCGTGGGGGACCCACTCGCCGGTCGGGTGGGGCGCGTGATACACGTAGAGGTTCGTCTGGGGCAAGTCGTCGAGGCGCGTACAGAACAGCCACCAGCGGTCGCCATACTTGACTATCGTCGGGTCGATACCGCGGTTACCAGCCACCAGCGTCGTGACTCGCTCCCACTCGTCTGGGGCGTGCAGTTCGTACATCGTGACGTCGCTGCTTTCTGCCATCTCCGGAACGACGTAGGTCCGGCCCTCGTGGACGACCGGATAGGGGTACGAGAGGTGATACGGCGTCTCGAAGGCGGGTCGGATGCGGTCGGCCCGGCGGTCACCGTCCAGCGGGAGATACGAGATGGTTCCCTTGCCGTCATCGTACCTGAGGTCCTCGAAGAAGAGATACGGGTTCCCGTCGACGGGGGCGACGAAGGGGTCTGCGACGATTCGGTTCCGTTCCGACAACTGGAGCCACTCGACCTCTATGCCGTCGGGATCGGCGGCGACCTCCGCTATCGGGGCGTCGACGACGCCGACCGTCCAGTTGGCGGCCCCTTGGAGTGCGATGTCGGCGAGTGCCTTCGTCTGTTTGCCGAACGCGAGGGCGACGCGTCCGGCCGTCGGCGTTCGGTCACCGCCCCACTCGACGGGAATCGGGTCGGCGTCGACGTACTCGCCGTGGCCGTTCTGGACGTCCGTCACGACCTGTGCCGGCCACCGCGCCGTCCCGAATCGGACCTGGTCGGCCGTCACTCGAAGCGAGTGTTCGACCGTCGCGAAGTGCCCGCGTCTGAGCGGAACCGCTTCGCCATCGGGAGCGAGCCGCCACAGTTCGGCTGTCGTGACGGGGTCGCCGGCCAGGAGTTCGTCAAATCCGGGCGGTGGACTCCCTGCTCCGTCGTGACAGAACGTCCAGACGCCGAGCGGGGGCGCGGCCAACACGCTATCGGACGCACGGTCGACCGCGAAGGCGAGCAGGGCGTCGATGTCGGCCTCCGATACGACCGCGTCATCGATGTCGTCGAGGCGTCGACGGCCGTCGCCGGTCCGTATCGAACAACCGAACTGCTCGATGTCGCGCAGTCCTTCGGCGGTGTCGACGGGGCTCATCGACTGACAGGGGGCGTCCAGCAGCCGACGCCAGAGGCTTCCCGAGCGCCGGGTGCCTGAACCATTCGAGTCCGCGGGGCTATCGTCGACGACGAGACACGCCAGCCGCGTGTCCGCCGTCGCCTCGAGACGACGGAGACACTCCGCCTGCCAGGCCGGCATCGTGGGTCCCGAGCAGACGACGCCCAATCGGAGCGTGTCGGCGCTCACGACTGGCCCCCTCTATCGTCGAAGACGCCCTCGTAGCCGTCGTCGTCGTACAGCACGTACGTCTCGTCGGTCGCGTGGACGACGTTCCTGTCGGCGAGTTCGGAATCGAGCCGGTTCTGAGAGACCGAGAACCACGTCTCTCGCGTTTCGAGCAGTCCGTCGCCGGTGATTACCGGGACAGTGTGGTCGGCCCACGACGACCGGACGACCAGATAGCCGGGTGGTGCGCTCAGGCCGTCGGCTTCGGTCCGGAGGCCGTCGTTCATCGGCGAGGGGAACGTCGCCGACTCGACGCTCCGGCGGGTGACGTAATCCGAGGTGGCGGGTGCCCGTCCGTGCCTCTCGAGGAACGCTGCGGTGTCGACGACGGCACCGTACTCCCCGTCGGTCATCTCCGATTGGGTGTCACGTTCCTCGAGGTACACCGCCCCGATGTCGTCGGCCGTCAGTTGGGTGAACGCACCGGTCGTCCCCAGCGTGGCGACGAGGACGAGGCCGACGACCGCATACCGGCGGTGGCTCTGTGAGGTCCGGAGCGTGCGCGCGATGCCGATACCCAGCGGGAACAACACGAACGCCGTCAGCGTGAACACGAGCCGTTCGAGTTGCGGCACCTCGACGGGCAGCGGGAAGAAAAGCGGGACGGCGACGAAGGAGACGACGAGGACTCCGGCGTAGCGGGCGTAGCGGTCAAGCGACGACAGACACTCGTACAGGCCGGCCAGCAGGACGCCGCCGAGGACGGAGTAGTAGATGCCGGTCGGCGTGACGAGCCACGTCAGCCCGCGGGCGACGCTGTCTGCGATGGGTACCGCGCCGTAGAAGAACGCCGACACGCCGTCCCCGACGGCGACCAAGCCGGTCGTCAGCGCGTAGGCGAAGCCGGCGATGCCGAAGAGGATGAGACTCGGCGAGTAGACGAGGTACGCCACGAGGACGGCGGCGCCGAACACCGCCGGGAACGCCCACCGAAGGCGGACGCGAACGTCGGCGAGGTCGGCCAGTTGGGGTACGTCGAGTCGACCGGCGACCGAGGCACCGGCTCGCGAGACGACCGCCACGCCGGCCAGCGGGACGAGCAACAGGACGTACGTGAGGTGGTGTATCGAGACGAGAACGAACACCATGCCGACCGAATACGTCACGTACCGTCGGAAGCGTCGCGTCGTCGTCGCGCCGGGTAGCGACACCATCGCGTACCCGACGACGACGACGAGGACGAACGCCAGCGCCTGCGGGAAGAAGTACAGCGCGTGGTAGGCGACGTACTCGAAGACGGTGACGCCGACCGCGGCCGCGAGTCCGAGTCGGCTGTCACCGAAGACGCGAGTGACGAGCAGATATGCGACCGGAACCAACACCGCGAGAACGGCGATGCCGGTCAGGACGATTGCGTCGTAGGGAGCGAGGTCGCCGAACAGCGACACCGCCCCGACGAAGAAGTGAAAACCGGGGAAGTAGTCGTAGCCGTGCGGGAGCGCGGAGCCGTAACCAACCGAGAGCAGTCGATTGAGTCCGTCGACGTGGGCGAAGGTGTCGGTGCCGCCGAAGTAAAAGCCCGTAGTCAGATACTTCGTGTAGACGGGGACGACGAACAGCGTCGCCGCCGAAACGAGCGTCGGGCCAACGCCCCCGTCGCGACGAATCTGTTCGGCGACGAGCAGGTATCCGAGGGGGAGAAATGCGAGAAGCGGAAGGAGGCGCTCGCCCGTCCAGGCGGTCGCGGCGATGGCGAGTGCCCCGCCGGCGACGACGAGTTTCGCCGTCCGATGTGAAGAAACAGCGGGTGTGCCGACTGGGTCTTCGGGGTCGACGCCGCGAGTGCCGAGGTAGACGCCGAGTCCGATGGCGGCGGCGGCGACGGCGAATCCAGTCCGAATCGCCGTCGGTAGGGCGATGACACCGAGGTAGCTCACGGCAGCGATGGCGGCCACGACCGCGACGAACAGGCCGACCGCAGCGAGGAGTACTCGGTCTCTGCCCGTCATCGACCAGCCGCAGTCGTGTCCGGTGGATGCCATCCGGCGTCGAGTGTGTTCGTCCTCACGGTTGACCGAAGCATGAACTGTCCGTCACAGGGCACCGCCAAAACACTACTGGAGGGCCGCGCCGACGGCGATTTTATACGCTTGCCACGACATCGGAACGTATGAACCGTTCACGCCGACGGCTGCTCCGTCGTCTCGGCGGGCTGTGTACCGTCGGCGCAGCAGCCGGAATCGCGGGATGTTCGAGTGACGATGGCGACGGCGCGACGCCCGACGGCGACGACCTCCCGACTGCGGTAACCGTCGACATGACCGACGACCTCAAGTTCGTCCCCGAAACCGTCGAAATCGCCGTCGATGGGACCGTCACGTGGGAGAACGTCGGCGTCGTCGCCCACAGCGTGACGGCCTACGCCGACCGCATCCCCGCCGAGGCCGACTACTTCGCCAGCGGCGGCTTCGACGACGAGGCAGAGGCGAACCGGGCCTACCCCGAAGAGGGCAGTATCGGGCGCGAGGAATCCTACGCGTACACCTTCGAGACCTCGGGAACCTACGAGTACTACTGCATCCCCCACGAATCGGGGAACATGGTCGGGACCGTCGTCGTCGAGTAACTCACCACTCCGCCCGGAAGACGAAGTGATACGCACAGAGGAGTCCGAACCCAGCGGCGACGGCTACCTCCGCGAGGAACATCGGCGAGAATTCCGGATTGCCGAACACGGCGAGGGCATCGAGGATGCCGGTCGGTTCGTCGTACTCCGGTGCCGGGAGCAACGGCCACAGCAGGTAACTCAACTCGCCGTAGGAGCCCTCGTATATCGGGACCAACCCGTCGCCGACGAGATGCGTAACGTAGCCGATTGGGAAGGCGATACCTGCCTCTCGTCGGTCGTACTCGACGGCGACAACCCAGACGACCGCCGAGACGATGACGAGTGCGAACACCGAGTGTGCGAGCGACCGCCCGGAGGGGAGGACGGCCAGGCCCCACGCGAGCGGTTTGTCGACCAAATCCGGAAACTGGGAGCCGAAAAGCGCCGCAAGAATCGCCACCCGGTCAGCACGCCGTATCGCCCACGGCCGGACGAGCAAGTATCCGACGTACCCTAACGCGAGATGTCCCCACGGCCACATTACCGTCCGTACACCGGGTGTCGATAAAACCTCGTCGTCGCCGGCATCTCGACCGCGGGAGGATTTATCGGGGCCGGCGACGAACGCCGGTTCGTGGCAACCTACGCACAGCGCCGGACGCTCCGATTGCTCGTCGGGTGGCTGTTGGTGTCGGTCGCCGGACTCGCGGCCGTAGACGCCTTCACGGTGTCACACTGGGTCGTCGTCTCGGTGCTCGGGGCACTCGTCGTCGTCCAGTGGACGGCACCGCTCTCGGTGCTTCCGGCGTGGCGTCGCCGACTCCGGTTGCCGCTCGTTTTCGCGTTCCTCGCGTTCCTCGCGGCAGTCGGCTACGACCTCTCCACCCAGGTCGGAACGCTGTAGAGCGGCTTTACCACCGCAACTCGACGGCACCCGAGCTGTCGGTGTTAGAGCGGACGGAATCGACGACGACCGGGCGACCGAATTCGCGAGCGAAACCGACGGCCAGAAACGACGGAACTGGGTGGTCGATACGGTCGGCGTCCGGGAGGACACACGCCTCGAAGGACACTGCCGCCTCGCCATCCTCGGCAGTGACCGCCACGCCGTCGACGAGTTCGAACCCGTTGTCGAGGGCGTCACCGAGACGTGACAGCGTCCGCTCGGGGTCGGTGGCGTCGGCAGGGGTCCGCGTTCGCCGGAAGCTACGGTAGAGGGGTTCGCCGGTCGGGGTGAACACGGCGTCGTCGGGGCCGACCGCGTCGTTGGCTTCCCAGTCCCGCTGTAACGGGTCGGCGCTGGTGGCTGGCACGACGAGACGGGCCGACGAGCGCCCGCTCGCAGGAATATACACCCGGTGTTCCGAGAGTCCGCGTTCGGCGACGACGTTCTCTGCGGCCGATGCGAAGGCCGTGTAGACGCTCTCGGTCACGGCCGGCGGGAGTTCCCGGCCGGAGACGAGCAGGTGATTCAACAGGCCGGCGACGAGGACAGTTCCGGCCAGTGTCGCGAGGGTCGCCGTGAACCCGGCCGCGGCGACTGGGGCAGTGAACGACGCGGCGACGCCGGCGGCTCCGAGGCCAACGAGCAGCGCCGTCGGCACAGAAGGGCGGCGGACGACGCCGGGCGTGCCGAGCGCGTGACTCGACGCCTCGGCCCGACGGCGCCGGGGGGACGAGTCACCGCCGCTCATAGGTTGACCCGCTCCGACGACGCTACTCGGCCCATGGCGGGACACCGGGCACGAATGCGGTCTGTGAGGCGCATCTGTCAGGGAAACCGACACCGGCCGGCGTCTTAACCTTGGCCGTCGGGTCGCAGTCCCGTCGGTCCCACCAGCGTGTTTTTGTACTGCGGCGGAGAACCCGACACCGTGTCACGTCCAGAGGGGACTCACAGGGACGGAACGGGCGGGAACGCAGACCTCGCCGCGGTCGTCGTCGCAGTCGCCGTCCTAGACCTGCTCGTCGCGCTTCAGGCCACTCCCGGGATAGTTCGAGCGGCTGTCGCGATTCCGATCCTCCTATTCGTACCCGGCTACGCCGTCGTCGCGGCACTGTTCCCCGAAGACGACGGCCACGCCGACGACCGCCGTCACCTCGGGCTTCTCGGGCGACTCGTTCTCGCCGTCGGCGCGAGCGTCGGCGTCGTCGTAACAGTCGGTGTCGCCCTCGAATTTACTGTGTACGGCTTTCGGGCAGTTCCTGCTCTCGTCGGCATCAACGCGGTGACGGTACTCGCCCTCGGCGCCGCGTGGCGCCGACGACGGGCCACCGACGGTCGACAGTTCGGCGTTGCCGCCCCGGCAGCGTTCAGCCGAGTTCGCTCGATTCTCGTCGGCGACGGTCGAGTCGACGCTGCACTGTCGGTCGTCGTGGTGCTGTGTGTCCTCACGGCCGCCGGGGCGGTGTACGCCGCCCCCGGTTCGGTTGACGGGGGAAGCGAGGCGTATCTGTTGACCGAATCCGACGGCGACCTCGTCGCCGACGACTACCCCCGCGAGTTGATAGTCGACGAACCGACGACGCTCCACCTCGCCGTCTCCGGGCCGGACGGGGCGTCGGAAGCCACCGTCGTCGTCGCGTTACACGATGTCGACACGACCGGCGACGGAGCGACCGTAACGTCGTCGACGGAACTCGACCGATTCACAGTTTCGCTCGACGGCGACACGACGGTTACCGAACACGAAGTCGTCCCGACCGTCGCCGGGGAGTTGCGGCTCACCTATCTGGTGTATTTCGGCTCGGCAGCCGCTGACCCACGGCCGGAGAACGCGGACAGGCAGGTACACCTGCAGGTGCGGGTCAGCGACGCCTGACCTATTCGCGTCGGTCCTGCCATCGTTCGTCGTCGAAGAAGGGGTGTGTGTTCAACACGTGCAGCAGCACCGACAGCGTCAACATGACGGCACCGACCGCAATCGAGATGCTCGCCACGACGACGAGGGGGATCGAGAGCTCCCCGGAGAGTTGGAGCTGCAACGACCACGCCGCCAGCAACGCACCGAGGAGGACCACCATCACCCCGGGGGCGCCGACCAACAGGATGGGATGGGACCGCTGGACGAAGTCGACGATGTTGTGGACCAGCCCGACACCGTGGGTCGCCGCACCCTCGGTGCTGCCGTGTTCGACGTCGTAGCGAATCGTCGTCCCGATTTCGTGGAAATCGAATCCCGCCTCGTTGACCGAATACAGGATGTCTGTACTCGCCCACATCCCGTTGCCGATGTCGGTCGAATCGACGACCGTTTCGACGGCGTCGGCGGTGTAGGAACGGAACCCGCTCTGTGTGTCTTGGACCTGTCGTGAGCGGCGCCATCGTCCCATCGTCACGTTCGTCAGCAGGTTGACGACGGCGAGGCCGACAGACCGCACGAACGGAATGTCGGTGTCGCTGTCGGTCCCGTAGCGACTCGCAATGACGACGCCCGCACCGCTGTCGTCCTGGGTGGCGACCAGCCGTGGAATGTCGCCGGGGTCGTGTTGACCGTCGGCGTCGATGGTGACGAGGTGGGCCGCACCCCTGCGGTGGGCTTCCCGGAATATCGTCTTGAGGGCCCCGCCGTAGCCGCGGTTCCGGGGGTGGACGACGACGGCCGCACCGGCCTCGCGGGCGCGGTCGGCCGTCCCGTCGGTACTGCCGTCGTCGACGACGACCACCTCGTCGGCGAACCGTCTCGCCTCACTCACCACCGATCCGATACTTCCAGCCGCGTTGTACGCCGGTATGGCGACGAGGACGTGGGGTCTCCCCGGTGTGATGTCTGGGCGTTCCGGCACCGCATGAATCTCGAAGCCGTCCTCGGCGAACGCAGCAAGCGTCCGGTCGTAATCGATACGCGGACAGCCCTCGGGTTGGAAGACGATTCCGGGATGGCCTGCCTCCCGGGCCGCCGCCGACAGCGCCGACTGGAGTGTCCGCCAACCGCTGTCCTCCTCGGGCGGGTCGACGACTCGAACGCCGAGCGTGTCGGCGATTTCCACCAGTTCCTCGGTCCCATAGCCGAACGGGGCGAGAAAGACGCCGAATCCACGCTTCCGTGCCTCCAGTATCGTCCGGTAGACGCCGTCGTCGTCCTCGGCGCGGGCGATGATACCGATGGCCGGACGGTCGGTATCGGCGACAGCATCGAGACGGTCTGACTCCCCCGACGAGGAGATGTCGATTACTCGGATACCGTCCACGGAAGCCTGCGATGGGAGGGAGTGGCCATCCGACACCGTGACCGAAAGCGGCATGCGCTCTCCCGAGGGTGCTCGCCACTCTGCACGCGTCTCGACTGTGGTCGACGACTGCGGTTCGACCGGTGTGACTTCGACGATTCGCGGCAACGACGGCTCGTCGTCACTGAGAAACGACACCGTCTCCTCCGGTACCGAAACGAGGTAGGTCACTGCTACCTCACCGTCGTCGGTGAGAGCGAGTGTTCCGTCGATGTGGCCGCCGCGGAACGCCGAACCGTCGGTGTTTCGTCCGTCTCCCTCACCGGCGCCAGCGGGGCGTCCGTCGGTCGGGAGTTCGTCCTCGAATCTGACGACGACCGGTTCCTCACGCTCCGAGCGGAACTCGAGTGTCACCGCTAGCTCGTTCTCACGCTTCGAATGGGTCTTCTCGACTCGGACGCCGTCGGTGGTAACCGTCCCGTACTTCGAGACACGGCTCACTGGCACTCACCGTGTCCGAAGGTCGAATATCCGACGGACGAACGTGTCTCGCTCATTTATTAACATCTCCATAACCACACTATCCCGAAGACGGCCTCGCCTCGGAGTTCCCCGCGCGTATCCCGTATTACTGGATAATGGGTATATACTGATAAAAGCATGTCGGAAATGTGTCCTTAATATGCCATGATTTGGACGAGCGGTCACTCCGTATCGACCACCCCGTGTCGGTCGCTGTCGTGGACTTCGAAGAACGTCGGATGGACCAGATACAGCGCACCGAAGGCGAACAGGGCCATGCCGAGCGGTTCGTAGTGCATCGGAATCAGTTGCCGTGGCCGAAGGAACGACAGAACCGTCGGAACGGCGGGCAGAGCGGTGGTCCCGACGAGGAGCGCGAGTCCGTTCGTCGAGCGCTCGGTTCGGGCGAACAGTTCGTACAGCCAGTAGAATCCGACCCCGGCGAGGGCGTACGCCAACGCGAGGAAACCCCAGTACAACACGCCCGGTTCGACGATGAGGTATCGGAGCGGCTCCGTCGCCAGCCGCGTGTCGACGTACGCCCCGTGAATCGGTTGGGTGAGCTTTATGGTCGTGACGACGGCGTACGTCGACAGTCCGGCCAGCCAGTAGCGTGATTGTCGATGGAGGCTCCGACCCGTGTACGCCGAACAGAAGTACAGCCACGCGCCGACACTCGCGAATCCGACCGCTTGCCCGACGAGATACAGCGGGAGCATCAACGACTCCGACGGGGCGAGGAGAACGAGGGTCTGGACGACGGACCAGAGCCCCGTGGTCACCAGAAGCGCGCGAAGACCGATGGACGCTTCGTCGGTCGCGAGCCATCCGGCACGGTACACCGCGGCGAAACAGGCTGTCGCCGCGGCGCCGAAGGCGACCACGTATGTAGGGTGTGTAATCACGTTCGTTACTAATATTAAAGCAGTTGTATTTAATAATATGGGCCATCACGCCCTCGGCATAATCGCGCGCCGGGACAGACCGCCGTCAGCGGAGGCCGCCGCCTCGCAGGGGTTTATACGGTCTACCGACGACCACCCCCCAATGAGCGGTTACAGCGTCGGCGTCGTCGGGGCGGGGTGGATGGCGACCGACTACCACATCCCGGCGTATCGCGACCACGGGTCGACCCGCGTGGTTGCCGTCGCCGAACTGAACGAGTCCCGACGCAACGAGACGGCATCGCGGTTCGGGCTGCAAGGCTACGACTCGGTCGAATCGATGCTCGACGCCGAGTCCCTCGACGTGGTGAGTATCTGTACGCCGCCGTCGACACACCGAGCGGTCTTCCTCGCGGCCGTCGAGGCCGACTGTCACGTCTTCTGTGAGAAACCCCTGACTATCGACGCCGACAGCGCCCGCGAGATGCAACGGGCGGCCGAATCCGCCGGTGTCATCACACAGGTCGGCTACCTCACCCGCTACTACGAGAACGCCAAGAAGGCGATGTCGATGCTCCGAAACGATCTGCTCGGCGAACTCGTCGAGGTGCGGACGACCCATCACTCGACGCCGCCGACACAGGGGTGGTACTACGACCGCTCGGTTTCCGGCGGCGGAGTGATGCGGGATTTGCTGCCGCACAGCCTCGATATGTACCTCGACCTCTTCGGTGCGGCCACCGTCGATGACTGCCGGCTTCGCGACACCCGAAACCGCGGCGTCGAGGACGTGGCCGAAATCGCCATCGCGTTCCCGGCCCGTGACCTCACCGTCGATTTCACGGTGGGATGGACGCAACCGGACGTGTTCATGCGTCACGTCGCTGTCGGCACCGAGGGGTGGCTGGAGTTCGACGGCGACACGCTGTCAGGGGCGATTCACGGCCGGCCCTTCGAGTTCCGCCACGGGGAGACGCCCATCGTCGACATCGGATTGACGCAGTTGTACGGCGCGACGACCGACGACGCCAACACCGAACGCCTGACGGATTTCGTCGACCACGTCGTTTTGGGCGACCGAAACACGTCGGCACCGGTCGAACGCGGCGTCGCCGTCGCCGAGGTAATCGACAGGGCCTACGAACTCGCGGAGGGTGAGCGATGAGAGTCCTCGTCACCGGTGCGACCGGATTCGTCGGCCTCAACGTCGTCCACTCGCTCGTCGACGGCGAGTACGACCCCGTCGCGCTGCTCCGGCCGGGCACCTCGGAGCGCCGACTGCCCGAGGGCGTCGAGACGGTCGCCGGCGACATCCGAGACCCCGACAGCCTGCCGTCCGCCATGGTGGGCGTCGATTCCGTCGTCCATCTCGCAGCCGCGGTGTATCCGGGACAGGACATGACCGGTATCAACGTCGAGGGGACGGCGAACCTCCTCGAGGCCGCCGACGAATCCGGCGTCGAGAACGTCGTCTTCGCCAGCACTATCGGTGCCCACCCAGAGGTTCCCATCAACCCCGACTCGACGTACCAGACATCCAAGGCCCGCGCCGAGGAACTGTTCGTCGACGGCGAGTTCGGTTTCGAGTACAGTATCGTCTATCCGACCTACATCCTCGGCCAGCGGGACTATCGACTCGCACGGTACGATATGTTCCGGCCCGTCGCCGCCAACCGCGTGCTCGTCCCGCCGCTGTACACCTACGACGACTACAACATCGTCCACGTCGACGACGTGGCCGGGACCGTCGAACACGCCCTGACCGTCGGCGGCCAGCGCCGCTATCTCGTTTCGGGGCCGAACGTCGACAGCGTCGAAGTCATGCGAACCGTCGCCGATTCGGTCGGCGGGGACTGCCGAGTCGTGAACGTCCCGTACCCGCTGACGAAGTACGGTATCGTCCCCGCAATCGATTTCCTCCACCGACTCGGCGTCTCGCCGGTCGGCGGGTCGAGCTTCGCCGACCGCGGCGACTTCGGCACCCTTCGGAACGGACTCACCGAACGCGCCCCGGTCGAACAGCGCGGCTGGCGGGCAGCAATCGAGGACACCGCCGCGTGGTACCGGGAGGTAGGCCTCCTGTAGCCGCCCGATGGACGAGAAAACTCGCGGCGTCGACCCGGTTCGACCCGTCGCTCGACCGACGGTCCCCCGACAGCTGAACTTCGCCCGCGCCGGCGGACTGCTGTTGGGCATCGAAGTGCTTGGAGCGGTCATCGGCTTCGCCGCGACGGTGTACTTCGCGGCGGCGCTGGGTGCCACCCGACTCGGCGTGTTCTTCCTCTTCGAGGCGGCGCTCGCGACGCTAGCGACGTTCTCGGATTTCGGGCTCAGAGGGGCGGTGGAGAAACGAATCAGCGAGGGCAGCGAGGTCGGCGAGATGCTGGCGGCCACGCTGCTCTTGAAACTGGCGCTGCTCGGTGTGTTGGCTGTCGTCGTCATCGTCTTTCGCGAGCCGATAAACGACTACGTCGGCGCCGAGGTAGCCGCGCTGCTCGTCGTGGCCGCCCTGCTGTACGAGCTGTCGGTACTTTCGATTCACGTCCTCCGGGGAGAGCTACGAACTGAGCAGACGGCGCTTTTGTACTTCGTTCGGCTCGTGGCGTACGTCGCCGTCTCGGTCGTCCTGATTCAGTTCGGCTACGGCGCGGAGGCGCTCATCTACGGACTCATCGCGAGCTATCTCCTCATGCTGGCCGGCGGCGCGGCCCGCATCTCGACGCGCCTCGCCCGACCGTCACGTCGACACTTCCGGTCGCTCGTCGACTACGCGAAGTACAACGGCATCTGGGCGCTCGGCGGTCACGTCTACAACACGATGGACCTGCTCGTCATCGGCTACTTCTTGACGCAGGCCCACGTCGCCGGCTACGAAATCGCGTGGCGACTCACGCTGATGGCGGGCCTCGTCGGCGGCATCGTCGGCAACACCGTCTTCGCCCAACTGAGTGCGTGGCGCACGAGGGGCGAGTTCGGGCGAATCGAGGGAACCGTTCGAGAGTCGCTGACCGCCTCGCTGTTCCTCGTCGTGCCGGCGTTCTTCGGCGTGCTGTTGCTCTCGGAGAACCTCCTCGGCGTCGTCTTCGGACCGGAGTACGTCCTCGCGGCCGGCGCGTTGGTCGTACTGATGGGCGAGAAAATCGTCGCCGCGGTGAACGTCGTCTTCGACGCGACGATACGCGCCTTCGACCGCCCGGACATCGGCGCCTACGCGACGGGCGTCTCGCTGACGGTGAACATCGTTCTCAACGTCGTGTTAGTCCCCCAGTACGGACTGCTCGGCGCGGCGGCGGCGACCGGCCTCGCGATGGCGCTCAACACGGCCGTTCTGGGTGTCTCCCTCGGCAGACTGCATCCGGTCTCCTTCGCGCTTCGGGACATCGGCTGGTGTGTCGGTGCCGGCGCTGTCATGGCCCTCGCCCTCGCCGGACTCACCACGATTGTTCCGCCGACGACCGCGCCGGCGCTGGTCGGTCACGTCTTACTCGGCGGAGTGGTGTACTTCCTCGTCGTCCTGAGTTCGTCGTCTCTCAGAGGGAAACTGCGCGCGAACGTCGCGAACTTCGCCGGGTAGTGGCCCCGTCGGACGACTACTCGGCGTCGACGATGCGGTAGACGGTGCCGCCCTGTTGGCTCTCTATCCCCTCGCTGACGGCGGCGGCCGTCCCGAGGACGTACACCTCGCCGTCGTTGTCCTGGCCGATAGAGAGGACGTTGAGGTTTATTTCGCCGTTGTCGCTGTCGGCGAAGTTGAGTTCCCGCGTCGGCCAAGAGTCGCCCTCAGGCGTCGCGGCGATGATTCGTCCCGAGGGGGCGGTGAACGAACGGGTGTAGATGCCGAAGAGGTACTCGCCGTCGAGTTGCGGGACGGCCTCGCCGCGGTAGACGTGACCACCGATGACGGCGAAGCCGACCGCCCGGTCGCCGTCGAAGTGGGGGAATTCGACGACCGGGTCGACGAGGGGTTCGCCGCGCTCGGAGGTGTCCGGACAGTCGGCTGGAGGGACCCCCGGCTGTGTGGGGTCGTGACAACTGCTCCCCTCCTTAATCGGCCAGCCGTAGTTGCCGCCGCGCTCTGCGACGTTGATTTCCTCGAACAACTCCTGTCCGACGTCGCCGACGATGAGCGTCTCACCGTCGAAGGCCATCTTCCAGGGGTTGCGAAAGCCCCACGCGAAGTACTCGTCCCGTCCCTCGCGACCGACGAGTGGGTTCTCCGGCGGAATTCCGTAGGGTTTCTCGCCGTCTCGCTCGTCGACGTCCAACCGGAGGATACTCCCTCTGAAGTTGTCCAGCAGGTTTTGCCCGTGGGAGGGGTTGAGTCCGTCACCGAAGGCCGCATACAGGTAGCCGTCGGGTCCGAACGCCAGTGTTCCGGCCTGATGGATGGGTCGCTGCCAAGGTAAATCGAGGATGATTCGTTCGGAGTCGGGGTCGGCGGCGCCGTCGGTGGCGCTGAACTCCGAGAGGATTTCGCGGTGGTCGATTCCGTCCTCGTCGGTCGGGGCGCTGTAGCGGACGTAGAACAGGCCGTTATCCGCGAAGTCCGGGTGAAACGCCAACCCGAGGAAGCCGCGCTCGTCGGCAGCGACCCAACTCGGCAGGTCACTCCCGAGTTCGATTACGCGGTCGCGCAAATCGAGGAACGGCTCCTCGCGGAGCGAGCCGTTCTCGTGGACGTACACCACGCCGGTCTGGTCGGCGATGAACAGCCTGTCGTCGTCGGGGGCGACCGCGAGGACGTTCGGCAACACCAATCCTTCAGCGACCGTCTCGACGCCGACGGTCGGGCCCGGTTCGAAGTACGGCTCCGGCTCTGGGGTGTCGGAGGTCGGGGTTTGGTTCGAGGCCGGGGTCGATGTCGGTGTGCCCCCCGGCTCACCACCGCCGCGTTCGAACGAACAGCCGGCCAGTCCGGCCATCGTGGCGCTCGCTGCCGTCGCTGCGAGCAGTCGACGGCGGGTGAGTCCGCCGAGTCGGTCGTGTTCGGATGGTGTTTCGCTCTCCTCGTCGTGCGGGCCTGAATTGTACATCGATAGTTAGTCCTCGGCGGGTATGATTTCCCTAACCGATACCACAGAGAGGACCGGAGACGACTAAAGCCTGTCCCGCCGGAAGCGTACGTTTAACTCGCCGCCCGCGGACCATCGGGTATGCTACGCAGTTTCGACGGGATGGAACCCGACATCCACGACAGCGCCTACGTTGACCCCGCCGCGGTCGTCATCGGTGACGTGACTATCGAGGCCGAAGCGAGCGTCTGGCCGAACGTGACGTTGCGCGGCGACCACGGAAATATCACCCTCCGGGAAGGCGCAAACGTCCAGGACAACGCGGTCCTCCACGAGGGCGCGGAAATCGGGCCGTACGCGACGGTCGGCCACACCGCCATCGTCCACAACTCGACGGTCGGCGAACGCGCACTCGTCGGGATGGCTGCGACGGTTCTCGACCGCTCGACGGTCGGCGAACGGGCGATGGTCGGCGCGAACAGCCTCGTCACCGAGGACACCGACATCGAGCCGAACACGCTGTACGCCGGCACGCCAGCCGAGAAAATCAAAGAGGTCGAAGACTCGCCGTGGGCCTACGCCGGCGACCGCTACGTCGAACTCTCCCGCGAGCACATGGAAAGCGAGATTCTGGATTAATCCCGGAAGTAGCGTCGCGTTCGCCACTTCCCCTGTACGATGAACTTCAGCCGGTCCCACAGCGTCTCGTTGCGCATCGAAAACGAACTCGCCGGGTCGAACACCACGCGGTCACCCTCGGTTCGACACTGCCCACGGTACAGCCGCTGGCTGAGCTTGTCCAACCCCGAGGAATGCCAGTGACACAGCAGACACGCCGGACTGCCGTCGTCGACGGACAGCGGCACGTCGACGAGCGCCACGTCGTCTCGAATCTCGACGCCCTCGACCGTCCGGGTCGTCGGCCAGCCGTCCTCGTCGACGACGGTGAACGCCAGTCGGTCGTAGGACTCCGCCTCGCCCCTGTCGAGGTCGGTTGCGGGCCACGGCGGAAACTCGCCGACTTCGATTCCGACCGGTTCGATGCGGACCGGCTCGATTTCGACGACGATGCGGAGGGCGTACCACCCGAGCAGGAACCGGCCGATTCGTGACTCCAACACGTCAGTCGTCTTCGAGAACCCCTCCCGCTTCGGTGACGGCGGTTCGTCCTCGATGAGTTTGCGGACGTACTCGGCGTTGGCTTCGAGGTCGTCGTCGCGGACCGTCCCGCGACCGTAGAGGATGAACGGCTCCTCGGCGTCGTAGAACAGCAGCGAGAGCTTCGGGTTCTCTTGGACTGCATCGACCTTTCCAGAGAATGCTGGCGGAGAGGTGACGACGACCGACTCGGTCGTCTCGTCGTAGAACGGACTCAGCGGAAACGTCTGAGGGCGGTCGCCGTTGGCAGTCGCGACTTCCGCGGCTGCCGAATCGTGGACGGCCTGCCGGATACGCTCCTTCTCCGACGAGGTGACGGGCGTGGTAGTCGTCGATGTATCGGCCATACTGCAGGAACTGCCGTGAAGCAATTAAATCATCGCCCGAGCGTCAGTAGTCGTCGGGGTCCTTCGGGGTGTAATCGTCGCAGTCTTGGCCGTTTATCGTCGAATTCGTGCAGTCGAAGTCGCTGTCGTCAACGTAGACGTGACCGTCGACGGTGGCGTCCTCGAGTTTGACCTGCCCGGATTCGCTGACAGCATCACCCTGCAGAGTGCTCCCGTCTTGGACCTTCACGTCCTTCGTTTCGCTGACAGCGTCGCCTTCGACGGTGGTATCTGACTGCAACTCGACGACCTTCTCGGCGGTCACGTCTCCATCAACAAAGGCATCGCCGAGTTTCACGTCGGCCGTCTCCGACTCGACCGAGCCTGTCACGTTTCCGTCCTGGAGATTGAAGACCTTCTCGGCGTCGACATCGCCGTAGAATTCGGCGTTGTCGGCGTCTACGTCCTTGCCCCCGCTAACCGTCGCTCCGATGACGACGCCCCCATCCTGTACCTGGATAGTTTCTACTGTTTCGACATCGCAGTTCACCACGGTCTCGACTTTCACTGACTCCGTCCCACAGTCCGATTCGTCGTCGACCCACTCACAGCCCTTCTCGGGCCCGGGAACCGTGTCGTCGGGATTGACCTCGAACTCCTTGAGGACGTAACTGGCACCGTTGTCGCCGAACCAGACGACTTCGATGGACTCTTCGACCGGATACACCGATTCCGTCTCGCCAGCGGTGAGTTCCCGTCCCTTGAGGGTAGTCGGGTCGGCCGCACCCCGGAGTTCGACCTTCTCGCCGTCTAAAGCGTCACCTGTGCCGTGTCTGAGGGCGTACTGGGCTGGGCCGTCGTCGGTTTCCAGCGAGAGCGACACCTCGGGGGCGGGGTCCCGTTCCTCGGTGAGTCCCAAGAACAGAACCGCGGAGACGGCTACCAGCGCGACAACGATACCGACCAGTAACACGACGCCGATGACCGGCGAGAGTCCCCGCTCGTCAGTTTGCCCCCGGTTCACAGTAGCGTCGAATACGCAGTCCCGACGCTTATCGTAGTGGAGCGTTTCGGCGCTCGAAACGCGGAGCGGTCAGTCGTCGTCCGCGGCCGTCCCCTCGGGAGCGGGCACGTCAACAAGGGCGTCCGCATCGTGGGTGCCAGTCGGCGGCAGGTTCACCTCGGCGGCCGGTGAGGATTCGAGGTCGGTCTCGCCATCGATTTTCCCCATTTCGCCGTCGGCGTCGCGTGCGTCCTGGTCGATGCGCATCGAACAGAACTCGACGCCACACATCGAGCAGAACCGTGCTTCCTTGTAGTTGTCTCCGGGAAGCGTCTTGTCGTGATACGACTGTGCGCGTTCGGGGTCCAAGGCGAGGTCGAACTGCCGGCGCCAATCGAAGTCGTACCGGGCCTCCGAGAGCGCGTCGTCCCAGTCGCGGGCGCCCGGCAATCCGTTGGCCACGTCCGCTGAGTGAGCGGCGATGCGATACGCCGCGAGTCCATCGCGGACGTCTTCGGCCTCCGGAAGGCCGAGGTGTTCCTTGGGCGTAACGTAACACAACATCGCGGCGCCGTGGCGGGCGGCCTCCGTCGCACCGATGGCGCTCGTGATGTGGTCGTACCCCGGTGCGATGTCGGTGACGAGCGGCCCCAACACGTAGAACGGCGCGCCGTCGCAGACCTCCTGTTGGCGCTCGACATTGGCCTCGATTTCGTCCAACGGGACGTGTCCGGGCCCTTCGACCATCACTTGGACGCCGTGGTCCCACGCCAGCCGTGTCAGTTCGCCGAGCGTGTCGAGTTCGGCGAACTGCGCATCGTCGGAGGCGTCCGCCAGCGACCCCGGCCGGAGGCCGTCGCCGAGGCTGAACGTCACGTCGTGTTGGGCGAATATCTCACAGATGTCCTCGAAGTGCGTGAAAAGCGGGTTCTGTTCGCCGTTCTCCTCCATCCACTGGGCGAGAATCGACCCGCCGCGGGAGACGATGCCCGTCGTCCGGCCGTCGGTCAGCGGCAGGTGGTCGGCGAGGACGCCGGCGTGAATCGTCATGTAGTCGACGCCCTGTTCGGCCTGTTTCTCGATGACCGAGAGCAGCAGTTCCGGCGTCAACTCGGCCACGTCGTCTACCTTCGTGACAGCCTCGTAGATGGGAACGGTTCCGATGGGAACCGGGGAGTAGCCGACGTTCGCCGCCCGTATCTCGTCGAGGTTCGCGCCCGTCGAGAGGTCCATCACGGTGTCGGCGCCGTAGTGGACCGCAGTGTGGAGCTTCTCCAACTCCTCGTCGAGACCGCTCGTCGTCTCGCTGTTGCCGATGTTGGCGTTGACCTTCGTGGCGAATTCCCGGCCGATTACCATCGGGTCGAGACTCTCGTGGGCGCGATTGTTCGGGATGACGGCCTGTCCCTCGGCGACCTGGTGACGGACGAACTCGGCGTCTCGGTTCTCCCGCTCTGCGACCCGCTCCATCGCCGGCGTTATCTCTCCGCTCCGCGCACGCTGTAGCTGTGTCGGCATGTATAATCTAGTAATACAATCCAGTAATAAACATTCCGCCGCCGGTCAGTATTTGTCCCCAGCGGTCGGGGGGTCCGCATGGAGTACGTCGCGGCCATCGACCAGGGGACGACGGGCACCCGGAGCATGGTGTTCGACCGCGAGGGCCGGGTCCACGGCGCGGCCTACGGGACCCACGAACAGTACTACCCCGAACCCGGGTGGGTCGAACACGACCCCGAGGAGCTATGGCGAAACGCGAGACGGACGCTTCGGGAGGCGCTCTCCGGCGCCGATATCGAGGCGAGCGACCTCGTCGCCGTCGGTGTGACGAACCAACGGGAGACGACGGTGCTGTGGGACGCAGAAACCGGCGAACCGGTCCACAATGCCATCGTCTGGCAGGACCGCCGAACCACGGACCGAGTCGAACGGCTGGAAGCCGAGGGGAAAGCCGCCGAAATCCGCCGGAAGACGGGTCTGCAACCCGACGCGTACTTTTCGGCGACGAAATTGGAGTGGCTGCTCGACAACGCCGACCCCATCGCACCGGACCGCGGGGGTGGCGGCGACGTACGGGAACGCGCGGAAGCGGGCGAGTTACGGTTCGGAACCGTCGACTCGTGGCTCGTCTGGAACCTCACCGAATCCCACGTCACCGACGTGACCAACGCCTCCCGGACGCTCTTGTTCGACATCCACGACCTCGCGTGGGACGACGAGCTACTCGCGGAGTTCTCGATTCCGCGGGCCATCCTCCCGGAGGTTCGCCCCTCCAGCGACGCCGACGTGTACGGCTACACCGACGCCGAAACCCTGGGTGCCGAAGTCCCGGTCGCGGGCGCGCTGGGCGACCAGCAGGCCGCGCTGTTCGGACAGACCTGCTTCGATGCGGGCGACGCGAAGAACACCTACGGCACCGGGTCGTTTCTGCTTCTCAACACCGGTCCGGAGGCGGTCGACTCCGACCACGGCCTGTTGACCACGGTGGGGTTCCAGCGCTCCGGGGAACCACCGCAGTACGCACTCGAGGGCTCGATTTTCGCCACCGGCGCCGCCATCGAGTGGCTCTCGGCCGTCGACCTCATCGACGACGCCGCCGACACCGAGCGCCTCGCCCGCGGCGTCGACTCGACCGACGGCGTCTACTTCGTCCCCGCCTTCACCGGGTTGGGCGCACCCCACTGGGACCAGCGCGCCCGCGGGACCCTTCTCGGAGTGACCCGCGGCACCCGCAAGGAACACGTCGTCCGGGCGACGCTGGAGGCCATCGCCTTCCAGACGCGGGACGTCGTCGAGGCGATGGTCGAGGACAGCGGCCTCGAGTTACAGAGCCTCCGCGTCGACGGCGGCGCGGTCAAGAACAACTTCCTCTGTGGCCTGCAGGCGGACATCCTCGGCACCGAAATCGTCCGCCCGGAGGTCGACGAGACGACCGCCCTCGGCGCCGCCTACGCCGCCGGACTCGCCGTCGGCTACTGGGACTCGCTTTCGGAACTCCGGGAAAACTGGCGTATCGACCGCGAGTTCGAACCGGACGCCGACGCGGACGTCGCGACGCGATACGACCGGTGGGGCGAGGCCGTCGAACGGTCGCTGGACTGGGCCACGGAGTAGTCATACGACCGTTGGAGTCCGTCTCAGTCGCCCGACGCCGCCGGAACGCCGTCGGCTATCGCCGACCGCGTCGACTCCGTCAGCGTCGTCACGACCGCTTCGCCGGTCCGCTCGCGGTCGACGAAGCCGCGGTCTTCGAGCGCCGAAAGGTGATACGACACCGTCGACGGCGCACGGTCGGTCGCCTCGGCGACGGCCGTCACCGATGCCGGTTCGTTCGCGGCGACGGCGGTGAGTACCGCCCCCGTTCCGTCGGCACCGAGGACGCCAGCGAGTTCGGCGTCCACCTCCGCAGGGGCGAACCGCAACGACCCTGCGACGTCGGCGGCGTCGACTAGGCCCGCCTCCCGAAGGACGCCGACGTGATACCGAACGGTCGACTTCGTGACGCCGACGCTCGCGGCGATGCTTCCGAGGTCGGTCCCCGGCGCGGCTTCGATGGCACCGTAGACAGCCGACCGCGTCGGTTGCTCGAGGACGCCGTCGGTATCGGCGCGGCTGAGGCCGCTCGAACTCGCAGCCGGGCGCAGGCGGTCGAGTACCGGCGCGTCGACACCGTCACCCACGGAGAGCGTCGTACCGTCGGCCGCCGGTGGCGCCGTTCCCACCGCTCCCGGCGCTACCAATCCGACGAACAGCGTGGCGACCAGAACCGTCGCGAGAACCCGACGAACCATACCGGGAGTCGGCCTGCCCGATGTGTATATCTTCTGGCGAGCGCGTCGAAGGGGTTAATCGTCGAAGAAGCCCTCGACGCCGTCGAGGTCGAGGACGAACTCGGGGGTGAACGCCGCCGCTGGCGTTTCGAAGCCCGAGAGGTCGTCCTCCATCGCGCGTTCGGCGGCCGTCGTCGCGGCATCGACGGTCAGCGCGTACGTCTCGGGCGTCTTCAGCCGCGAGGTCACCGTCGTCTCGCCGTCGGTCGCCTCACCCCACACGTAACAGGCCCCCTCCTCGCGTTGACGCTCGCTCGGCCCGGTCATCGTCGCGCGAACGAGCGTCTGCAGCGACCGCTTGACAGGGGGGAACCCGAGAACCGGCGTGGCGAAGCGGCCGACCTTCATCGCAGTTCCTGCCATCGGCGGCACCGCGGTGTACACCTCGATGTTCTCGATGCCGGTCGTGTAGTAGGCGGTCGAGACGTCGCCCCACGGGATGGTGACGGCGTTGCGCGACCCTCGTCCGAAGTCGATACGTCTGCTGGCGTGGGCCGGCGGCACGTCGACAACGTCGCCGTCCCGTCGCACCTTCCCGCCCTCGTCGAGGTGTTCGATGACGGAGGCGAGCGTCCCGCGGGAGATGGTTCCCGAGGGGTCGAACCCGAGTCGGAGTTCGTTCGCTTCGGGAAGGCGGTCGTGGAGGTGGCCGGCCAGACAGTCCGTCGGCACCACGTCGAAGCCCACGCCGGGAAGCAGACAGATACCCGCCTTCTCGGCTTCCCGGTCGCGTTCGGCGATGGCCTCGAAGACGGACAACTCGCCGGTGATGTCGAGGTAGTCCGTTTCGGTCTCTAGACACGCCTCCACGAGCGGTTCGAAGGTGTCGACGAACGGGCCGGCGCAGTTGAGCAGCACGTCGACATCATCGAGATACGCCTCGGCGGTGTCGGCGCCAAAGGACCGTCCTTCACAGCCCAACCGGACCGCGAGGTGGTCGGTCTTGACCCCGTTACGACCGGCGACGACGGTGTCGATGCCGCGGTCGACGGCTTCCTCGGCGATGAGTTCCCCCGTGTAGCCGTACGCACCGTAGATGAGCAGCGTCATATCAACCGAGACGACGGGCGAACCCAAAAATCCCGACCACGCCGGAGCAGACGCCGCAGGCTACAAGCCCTCCGCCGACGCAGCGACCAACATGACACGCGACATCGTGCTGCCGGGCGGACTGGACTCGATAGACGACACCGTTGAGGTAGCGACCCACGCCGAACAGCGCGGCTACGACCGCATCTCCCTGCCGGAGGTGACCGGACGCGACGGCGTGACGCTCTTGGCGACACTGGCCGAACGCACCGACGACATCGGGCTCTCGAACGACGTGTTCTCGCCGTACGGTCGCTCACCCGCGCTGCTCGGTCAGACCGGCGTCACGCTACAGGAAGCCAGCGACGGCCGCTACCGGATGGGTCTCAGCACCTCCTCACCGGACCTCACCGAGAAGTGGCACCTCGAACCCTACGAGCGCCCCCTCCGACGGCTGCGAGAGACCATCGATATCGTCAAACAGGTCTCCCGCGGCGACCGGGTCGATTACGACGGCGAGTTCTTCGAGGGCGGCGGGCTGAAGTTGCGCGGCGTCGAACCCGCCGAAGTTCCCATCGACGTGGCGGCACTCGGCCCGAAAGCCGTCGAGTTGGCGGGCCGGTTCGGCGACGGCTGGGTGCCGCAGCTGTTCACGACCGACGCCCTCGAAGCGCGGATGGATGACCTCCGACGCGGTGCCGACCTCGGCGACCGCGACCCCGGCGACATCCGCGTGTCGGTGACCGTCCGGTCGTGTGCCCTCGACGACGGCGACCGAGCACGCGACATCGCCGCTCGACAACTCGCGTTCATGATCGGTGCCTACGGACCCTACTACCGGAAGTCGATTGCCCGGCAGGGCTTCGACGCCGAAACCGACGCGGTACACGAAAAGTGGACGGACGGCGACCGCGAGGCGGCGGTCGGCGCGGTCACCGACGAGATGGTCGAGGAGTTGGTCGCCGCCGGCACGCCCGAGGAGGTCCGAGAGATGGTCACGCGCTTCGAGGCCGTCGACGGCGTCGACGCGGTTCGAGTCGGCTTCTTCGGTGAGATGACGCCCGAACAGCGCCGGCGAACCGTCGACGTGTTGGCACCGTCGACATGATCGGCCGTTTCAGCGACCGTCGCTGTCGTCGGCCAAATCGGAAGCGAGGGTCCGTGCGCACTCCAGGTGTTCGTCCGCTTCCGAGTGGCCCGTCTCCTCGATCTTTTCGAGTAGTTCGACGACTACCGCCGCACGTTGGCGTTGTACTGCCGGTTCGCAGTCCCGTAGGTCGTCGGCGACGGCCTCTGCTTCGCCGAGAAGTCGGCTGGCGCTTCGGTCGACGGGGAGTTCCGCCGTGGCGGCGAGGTGTTCGTACAGCGCCGTGGGGTCGGTAGTGTCGCTCACAGGGACGCCTCCGCTCGTTCGATGTTCTCGGCCGTATTGACGTTGACGCGCCAGCCGTCGAGACGGACGGTTTCGACGCGACTGCCGTAGTCCAGTAGCCACTCGATGGCGTCGGCGAGTTCGAACTCGCCTCGCTCCGACGGCTCGATTGCGCGACAGGCGTCGAAAACGCGCTCGGAAAACGCGAAACACCCGGTCGTCGCGAGCCACGACGGCGGGTCGTCCGGTTTTTCGACGATACCGACCAGTTCGTCGTCTTCGAGTTCGAGTACGCCGCCGCGACGCGCTCTGTCAGGAGAAACGCGGTCGACGAGCAACGTTGCGTCCGCTTTCGTCTCACGATGCCGTCGGGCGACATCGCCGACGTTGCCGCGAAGCACGTTGTCGCCGTTCAACTGGAGAAACGGGCCATCGACCGCCGGTTCGGCCCGCAGAACCGCGTCGGCGAGGCCGTCCCGTTCCGGTTGGTCGACGTACGTTATCGGCGTTCCGCGATACCCCGAACCGTAGTGCTCCCGAATCCGGTCGCCGAGGTAGCCGACGACGACCACGAACTCATCGACGTGCGGGGCCAACGTCTCGAAACCGTGTGCGAGTAGGGGTTTTCCACCCACATCGACGAGCGCCTTGGGTCGGTCGTCGGTGTGCGGACGGAGCCGCGTGCCGCGGCCGGCGGCGGGGACGACGCCTTGCATACTGGCCGTTGGGTCCCCGCCGAAAAAAGCCCGTCTACCGTTCGGCGACGAGGAACGTCCGACCGCCCTTCCGTTCGAAGTACACGTCGTCGGCCTCGCGGGCGTACCGCTGGACCCGCGTCGCCGACAGGTCGCTGACCTCCAAGACGCCGTTGTGAGTCGCTTCGGTCGTCGTCTGGGTGTTCGTGGACATACCGATTCCTACCGGCGATAGCAATAAAGGGGCCAGCCTAGTCCGGAGTGAAAGTGAAAGTGTGGGACGGCGTCGCGATGCCGTCGTCGACACCACCGGTCGTATTAACACCTCGGACGCCGTTCATTTCGGACGATGGAAGACAAATCGGTTCTCGTCACTGGCGGGTCGGGGTTCATCGGCGGCCACATCGTCGATGCGCTGTCGGCAGACAACGACGTGGCGGTTCTCGACACCGTCGCAGGCGACCACCCCAACGGGGTGACAGCTATCCAGGGGGACATCCGCGACGAAGCGACCGTCGAGGACGCCGTCGAAGGCGTCGATGTGGTGTTCCACGAGGCCGCACTCGTCAGCGTCGCCGAATCGGTCGAACGGCCGACGGAGAGCCACGCCATCAACGCGACGGGGACGCTCAACGTCTTGGAGGCCGCCCGAAAGCACGACGCGCGGGTCGTCATCGCCTCCAGCGCCGCGGTGTACGGCGACCCCGAGGAGACCCCGGTCGACGAAGGGCAGCGGCTCGAACCGACCTCTCCGTACGGCCTCGACAAAGTCGCTTCCGACCAGTACGCCCGACTGTACGAGGACCTCTACGGCCTCGATACCGTTGCACTCCGGTACTTCAACGTCTACGGCCCGGGACAGACCGGCGGCGACTACGCCGGCGTGATTACCGTGTTCCTCCGGCAGGCCCGCAACGGCGAGCCGATTACGGTCAACGGCGACGGCACTCAAACCCGGGATTTCGTTCACGTCGACGACGTTGTTCGTGCGAACCTGCTGGCCGCCGAAACCGACGCAGTCGGCCGGGCTTACAACGTCGGCACCGGGGAGTCGGTCACGATTCGTGAACTCGCCGAACTGGTTCGCGACGCCGTCGGCAGCGACTCCGAAATCGTCCACACCGACCCGCGTCCCGGCGACATCCAACACAGCTGTGCCGACATCGAGCGTGCGCGTTCGGCACTCGACTACGAACCGACCGTGGACCTCGAAGCGGGCCTCCGTACGCTCGTCGACGAGAGCTAATCGCCAGTTCGACTCCCAATACGGACCCAATCGGTTTAGGCCAGCGCTTTTTCAGCGGGTGAAAACGCTAATCCCCAATTATACTACTAGCCGGATTACCGGAAGTATGGTCATCCTACCCAAGGTGAGACGATGAGTGCGAACGGCCAGCAAGGCGTCTCCGTCGAACAACTGTACCGTGAATTGACGGATGCCGACCCAGCCGCCGAGACCTCGGGGAGTCAATCGGGAGAGGTCGTCGATGCGGTGACCGACCAACTGTTCCCGGGGCAGTCGTTCAGGTTCGAGGAGCAGCTCATCAAGAACTCCCTCGACGAACTCCTCCTCGTGTTGGTGGCGCTGCGCGACGGGGACACCCACGGCAAAGGGCTGATGGAGGACCTCTCGCAGGTCTTCGACGCACGACTGAGTCCGGGGACCGTCTACCCGCGGCTCCACGACCTCGAAGACGACGACCTCCTCGAGATGCACGAACTGGTTCGAACCAAGGAGTACCGCCTCTCGGACGACGGCGACGCGCGCTCGCGCATCGAAACCGCGATGCGACAGCACCTCGCGCTCGGGTTCGTGTTCTACTCGGCGCTCGACGAACTGTAACTCGACTCTTTCTGTCCGTGGGTGGGCGCTTAGTCGAGCGACAGCGACGACTCTCTCACCAGAACCGACAGCGCTTCATCCGGGTCGGCGTTCGGGGCCATCCCCTCGACGTACCACACCAACAGTTCATCGAACAGCTCCCGAATGTCGTTCGTCGACACCTGCGTCGCCCGAGTACCTTCCGGTGTCCGCATCGTCACCGCCGCGGCGTAGGCGCCACTCGGTAGTGACGCTTCGTCCGTATCGTCGCTCTCGGTCGCGGCGGCCGTGTCTTCATCAGCCACGTGCGGCGAGGACTCGCCGTCGGGAGCGACTACGAACCGGTTTTCCGCCAACTCCGTTACCTCGTCGGGCGGCCCCAACTCGGTAGGGCTGAGAACGCCTTCCGGAGTCTCGTCGGGGCGGGCACTCATCGGGCTGTCGTCCGGTTCTCGCTCCGGGTCGTCGGTGTCGTTCAAGTCCTGTGACATTTATCTAGTAATTCCAGGTGTTCTGTCTGAGTTTGTACGAGTGATGATGTCGTTCGATAAAAAATCGGACCGCAATTCGTTTAAAAAGAAATCGGGTCGTGACCGTTAGACCGAGACGTAGTCTCGATCGCCGAGTGAGTCGGGGACGTTGACGCCGTAAATCGTCGTCGCACCGGACTGGTCGACGATTCGGAGCGTCGCCTCGTCACCCGCAACGATACCATCATTGCCTTCGATAGCGGCAGCATCAACCGTAATCTTGATTCTCCCGCCAGTGTTCGTCATCACGGTTTTGGATGACGCAGAGATGTTCGTCGTGCTGAAGTTCCCAGCATCGGCACTCCCGTTGTAGGTCAACGT
Source organism: Natronomonas gomsonensis (assembly GCF_013391635.1). GTDB lineage: Archaea > Halobacteriota > Halobacteria > Halobacteriales > Haloarculaceae > Natronomonas > Natronomonas gomsonensis_A. Next base: position 671,205 of record NZ_JACAWU010000002.1, read on the forward strand.
CTCTGCAGCACCTGCACTGGTGTATTCGATTGTCGCATCTTCGAGGTCAATCGGGTCCGACCCTGCCGACTTCTTCACCGTCAGGTTAACTGTACTGACACTATCACTCGTCACTGCCCCCGTCGCACTCACGACGGAAATCTGGTTGCCGACTTCGGACTGTGCGTCCTCCCCCGTGCTCTCGGCCTGGGACTGCAAGAGCCCGGAGGTCTGTACGAGCACGCCCGCCGCGACTGCCGCCACGAGGACGAGCGCGATGAAGATTATCAGTGTCCCGATACCGACTTGACCACGGTCGTCGTCCGTTGATAGTTCCTCGAACATGGATTAGACGCTCACGTAATCTCGCTCACCGAGTGAGTCGGGGACGTTGACGCCGTAAATCGTCGTCGCACCGGACTGGTCGACGATTCGAAGCGTCGCCTCGTCACCCGCAACGATGCCGCCGGAAGAAGCGGAGCCATCTTCAAGCGATGAAGTGTTAATCGTAATCTGAACGCGTCCACCGGAGTTAGTCATCACCGTACTCGAACTAGCGGAAATGTTTGTCGTAGCGAAGTTCGTTGCGTTGGAAGTATCTCCGTATATCAGCGTCTCGGAGGCGCCAGCGCTCGTGTATTCGATTGTCGCGTCTTCGAGGTCAATCGGGTCCGACCCTGCCGACTTCTTCACCGTCAGGTTGACTTCCTCAACCGCTTCGTTAGCACTGTCGACCGAGCCCGTCGCACTCACAATCGAAATCTGGTTGCCGACTTCGGATTGCGCGTCTTCCCCAGTGCTCTCAGCCTGTGACTGCAAGAGCCCGGAGGTCTGTACGAGCACGCCCGCCGCGACTGCCGCCACGAGGACGAGCGCGATGAATATAATCAATGTCCCGATACCGACCTGACCGCGGTCGTCGTCCGTTGGTTTTGGTATCATTTGTTGTCTCCTGTGTCCCGACCCGTTGCCGGCCGTCCCGACACGGGTCGAACGGGGCACAACCCCTACTGCCTCGGAAGACCCAATATAAAAAAGAGGTCGGCAACGATTCACAGGGCGTTTCGACCCGCGTTTCGAGACTCGATACACCCGTCGTAACGCCGTCCGATAGCGAACGGCGGGTAAAGGGGGTCGATGAAGTAGTCCTTCGCGTGCCACGAACATGCGCGGGTCACCCGCGGGTGACGGGAGACGAATCATGGACATCTTCGAACAGCTGTTCGGCGGAGGGGAACAGAGTATGAGCGACGCCGAACCCGAGGAGTCGGCTATCGACACCGACCCACCCGAGCCGGACGCCGAGACCGATGACGACGACGAGCGAGCACTTCGTGACCTCGACGTCCGGGTCGGCGATTTGGAGTCGAGCCTCGAACAGACGGAGTCGTCGCTGAAGGCGATTCGGAGCCAACAGTCCGAACTCTCTGAAGATATCGAGGAGGTCAACGACACCGTCCGGCAGTTGCTCGGGGTGTACGACCAGTTGACCGCCGAATCGAACCCCTTCGAGGACGGAACCGCCGGAAGCGGGTTCGGGGTCGTCGAGTCGCCCGAGAACGATGTCGAAGATACCGAACCCATCGAGCCCACCGAGGACTCACACACCGACGACGAAGAGGTCGTGACCTTCGAGGACCTGACAGACGGCGAAACCGACGCCAACGTCGACCCCGTCGACGACGAGGAGTTCCTGTGGGACGAGGAGCAGTCGGCCGTCGACGACCTCGACCCCAAGGAACACACCGAGGGACGAATTTCCGAGGAACGGACGTCGGTCCCAGCGGAGGCCGCCGCGGAACTCACCGAAATCGAGGGCGGGTATGCCGCAGACCTGCTGGTCTTCGAGTGGCTCTCGGAACTCGTGTGTGCGTCCGGCCCCGCGAGCACGCTGAAAGCGCTTGATTACTACGAGTCCGTCGGCTGGATTTCCCCGTCGGTCCGACGTGAGCTCGAAGCGGTTCTCAGTGGGCCGTATCTTGACGCCCACGTCGACCCCGGAGAGCCCTCCGAACTCTCGGCAGGTAATCACGCCGACAGTCACGGCTACGTCAGACGACTCGGGGCGTTAGCGTCAATGGACATCTAATGGGATTCAGTGCGAGCGGCGCGACGGCGGTGATATTCATCGGGCTGTTGGTGAGCGCCGCGACGCTCGTACCGGCGGTACAGGACGCAGGCGAGGCACAGCACGAGGGACTGACGGAACGAGACGACAGGATGCTCGAACAACGCAACACCGAAATCGAGGTCGTGGACGCCGTGTACAACGACACCGAAGACAGACTCGTCGTCCGCCTCGACAATACGGGGACGACGACGCTCGACGCCGAAGAAACTGACCTCTTGGTCGACGGCGAGTACGTCGACCCGGCGTTCACCGTTGACAGCGACGACACGCGGTCGCTGTGGTCTCCCGGCACGCGACTCGTCTTCACCCACGATACGACCACGGCGCCGGACCGCGTCCACGTTGCGACTCGGCCGGGCGTCCAGGTCGCAACGAACGTGACCGTGACGGGGGTGAACTGAATGGCGAGTCTCTCCGCATCTAGTCTCATCCTGTTCATCGCGGCAATCGGCATCGCCGCTGGCGTCTCCGGCGTCATGGTCGACAGCGTCGGGGGCATCTCCGAGTCGATAACCACCCACGGCGACTCCGTCGAGGAGCAACTCGACACGGACATTACGATTATCAGCGACACCGGGAGCGACGCGATTTACGACGACACCGACGGCACGGTCACCGTCCTCGTGAAAAACACCGGCGACCGGTCGTTACCGACGGACCCCGACCTCGTGGACGTGGTGTTCGACGGCGAGTACGTCGTGCCGTCGTCGACGGCCATCACCGTCGTGAGCGACGGTGGGAAGACGTGGAAGGAGGGCGAGGTAATCGAACTCGTCATCGACCTCGACGGGAGCCTCTACGCCGGCGAACACCGGGCGACGGTCATCGTCGACGGCGACGAGGAGGTGTTGCGCTTCTACGTATGAGTCACTACTCCATCGGACTGACCGACCGCGACCGGGTGAACCACGCCATCGGCGGCGGGCTTCCCTCGGGGTCGGTGTGTCTCCTCGAAGGCCGCGACGGCGCCGGCAAGAGCGTCCTCACGCAACGAATCGCCTACGGACTCATCGAGGAGGGCACTTCGACCGCCGTCGTCTCGACGGAACTCACGGCGCGTGAGTACATCGACCAGATGAACTCGCTGTCCTACGACGTGGTCGACCATCTGCTCGCCGACCGCCTGCTGTTTTTCCACGCGAACGTCGACACCCACGTCGAGGCCGGCGGCCGCGAACGTGGCACGCGCAGACTCATCTCGCGACTGTTCTCGCCGAGTCCCATCTGGCGCGGCGACGTTCTCGTCGTCGACGGCTTCGATGCGATGTTGCGAAACGACCCGCGCTTCGACGCCGTCACCGAACGCGGCGAGGAGGACCACGCGATGCAGCGCATCGTCAGCGCGCTCCGCCAGCGGACCGCCGACGACCGGACGGTCGTGTTGACGGTCAATCCCGCGACGGTCACGGACCGTGCTCTCCAACCACTCCGGGATGTCTCGGACGTGTACCTCCAACTCGAAACGTCGACAGTCGGACAGGAAATCAGACAGAAAGCCGTCGTTCGACGGTTCGCCGGCATGAAAAACCCCGTCGACGACACCATCGGCTTCGCGGTTCAGCAGGGCCGCGGCGTCGTCATCGAATCGAGGACCATCGCATGAGCGACCACGGAACACTCCGGATGGGCGACGAACTGCAAGCGTACGCAGCGGAGTACCCACACCTCGCCGACCATCTGGAAGCGTTCAACGACCGCACCGGCGAGTATCCGCTGCTCGTCGAGGAACCGGACGACGAACACGACACCCAGCGCCCGAACATCATCTACGCCACCGAGCCACCGGTGTTCGCCCACGTCTACGGCGACACCGGCGTCGAGACGATGTATTACTGCATCGAACCGGCGCTGGACGGCGAGGCCGACGAGCGCCGCTACGAGCGGCTTCGAAGCCGAGTGTTGGACCTCTCGGTGACCCGACAGGCACCGTCGACGGACGCCGAGTTTACCGAGTTCCTCGATTCGCTCATCGAGGAGACGCTGGTCGTCGACGGCGACGCGACGGCGCTGACGGGACTCCGCGAGCAGTTCGTCGGCGACCGCATGACCGTCGACGAGGGGACGTACGACCGACTCCGCTATCGCCTCCAGCGGGACATCGCGGGACTTGGACCCCTCGATCCCGTGATGACCGACCCCGAAAACGAGGACATCCACGTCATCGGTCCCTCGAACTGCTACGTCGACCACGGCACCTTCGGCATGCTGGAGACCACCGTCGACTTCGGGACGCCGCGGGAGTTCGAGTCGTGGATTCGCAACATGGGCGAGCGGATGAACCACCCCGTCTCCGACTCCCAGCCGATCATCGACTCGACGCTGCCCAACGGCTCGCGCATCAACATCATCTACTCCGACGACGTCTCCATCAAGGGCCCCTCCCTGACCATCCGACAGGGCGAGGAGGTGCCGCTGTCCATCCTCCAGATTACGAAGTGGGGGACGCTCTCGCCGGAACTCGCGGCGTATCTGTGGCTCTGCATGGAGAACGAACAAACCGTCTTCGTCGTCGGCGAGACGGCCTCCGGGAAGACGACGACGCTGAACTCGATGTTCTCGTTCATCCCGCGTGACCACAAAATCTACACCGCCGAGGACACCGCCGAAGTAAAACCGCCACACGAGAACTGGCAGCAACTGTTGACCCGGGAAGGACAGGGCGACGGCTCCGCGGACGTGGACATGTTCGATTTGGTGGCGGCCGCACTGCGGTCCCGACCCGACTACATCTGTGTCGGGGAGGTCCGTGGTGCGGAGGCGCAGATGGCGTTTCAGGCCGCTCAGACCGGCCACCCCGTCCTCATCACGTTCCACGCCTCCGACATCGTCTCGATGATTCAGCGCTTCACCTCGAACCCCATCAACGTCCCCGAGACGTTCATGGACAACTGCGACGTGGCGCTGTTCCAGAACCGAGTCAAGCAGGGCGACGACATCCTCCGGCGGGTCACTTCGGTCCAAGAAATAGAGGGGTACTCCGACCACGAAGGCGGCGTCGTCACACGGGAAGCATTCGGTTGGGACCCACGGGACGACGAGGTGGTGTTCAAGGGCCAGAACAACTCCTACGTCCTCGAAGAGCAGATTGCGACGCTGCTGGGCTACCGCGACACGAGGAAGATTTACGACGAACTGGAGCGCCGTGCGGAGGTCCTCCGCCGACTCATCGACGCCGATATCCTCGGCTACCACGAGGTCAACGACGCCATCGAGACGTTCCAGCGCGACGGCGTCGAGGCACTGCCCATCGACATCGCTGGGCTATCCGAGGAGGCGAGACCCTGATGTGGGAGGTGAACGGCGATGGCAACCGCTGACGACGAGGCCTCCTTCGAGGTCGATTTGCGCGATGCCGTCCTCTCGGTAGCGGACTCCTACCGGTACATGGAGATGTCGCTGGAGCGGTATGCGCTGTTGGTGTTGCTTCCGGCGACGGTGCTGGCAGTTGGCCTCCCAATCGGGGCGACTGTCGCCGGCGCGCCACTCGCTATTTCGTTTCCGCTGTCGCTGCTCGGTGCGCTGTCGTTTCTCGGCGCCGTCGCCTACCCGAAGGTCGTCCAAGACCGCAAGCGCAAGCAGATTCGCGAGCGATTCCACCTGTTTCTGACACACATCACGGTGCTTTCGATGACGAACATCGACCGCGTGGAGGTGTTCCGCCGACTCTCACACGTCGAGGAGTACGGCGCCCTCGCCGAGGAGATGGGCCGTGTCGTCGCGTTGGTCGATACGTGGAATCAGAGCCTCGACGACGCCTGCCGCCGGCGTTCGAAGCAGGTCCCCTCGGAACTGCTGGAGGACTTCTTCGAACGGTTGGCCTACACCGTCGGCGCCGGACAGAACATGAGCGAGTTCCTCGTCGACGAACAGGACAGCATCATCCAGCAGTTCGTCATCCGATACGAATCGGATCTCCAGAAACTCGACGTGCTGAAGGAGTTGTACCTCTCGATGATGCTGTCGACGACGTTCGTCCTCGTCTTCGCGACGGTGCTACCGTTGCTTATCGCCGTGCCACCGACGCTTCTGGTCGGCGGCGTCATCGTCATGTTCGTCTTCGTCCAAGGGGCGTTCCTCTTCATCATCCACACCGTCGCCCCACAGGATCCGATTTGGTTCCACGCCGCCGAAGGGCGCTCGCCGATACGTCGAACGTGGCCGTATCTCGGCGTTGGCTTCCTGTTAACTGGAATCGCACTCGCCGTGGCGTTGCTCTCCTCGATTGGATACGGCCCGCTTGCTGGCGATACCGTACCGCTGGCGATTTGGATGGGTGTCTGTGTTACCCCGCTTGCGGTTCCGGGCCTTGCGATGCGTCGGGAAGAACAGCGCGTGAAGGACCGCGACCAGGGGTTTCCCTCCTTCATCCGTGCGCTCGGCAGCGTCGAGAGCGTCAAGCAGTCCTCGACTGCGTCGGTGCTCCGGACGCTCCGGAACAAGGACTTCGGCGCGCTCACGCCGAACGTCGACGCCCTCTACAAGCGGCTGAACACCCGCATCGACACCGCCCGGTCGTGGCGCCTGTTCGCCGTCGAGTCAGGGTCGTATCTCATCCAGAAGTTCGGCGACATGTACGTCGTCGGCCGACGGATGGGCGGCGACCCGAAACAGCTCGGCCAGGTCATCTCGAAGAACTTCAACGAGGTGTTGCGGGTTCGCGAACAGCGCGAACAAGCGACGACGACGTTCATCGGCGTCGTCTACGGCATCACCGCAGCAGCCATCTTCTCGGCATTCATCGGACTGGAAATCGCCGGACAGATGCTCACCATCGCGGAGGGACTGGCCGAAAGCGACAGTCAAATCGCGACGATGCTGTTCAACCCCGATCTCTACGACATCGACCTCATCGAGTTCCTGCTGTTGTTCGTCATCCTCCTGAACGCCTTGCTGTCGTCGCTGATGGTTCGGCTGATGGACCGCGGCCACCCCGTCTCCGGGTTCCTCCACTTCGTGTTGCTGACGTGGGTCGGGGCACTGGTCAGCGTTCTCACCGAGTACGTCGTCGGCGGTCTCATCGCGTAAGCCGAGAACTCACTCTTCGAAACCGTATCCTCTTTAAAGCTAATCCGACGCGTACGCCGGGTCATGAGCCCACAGAAACCGTACCTCGAAACCGTCGACCCCGACTCCGGCCGGGTGAAAGCGGTCATCGAGTGGATGGAGTACCTCGGGACCACCTTCGGCACCTCGGGTGCGCTCAACGCCTTAGAGTACTACGAACGACTCGGATGGATAACGCCGCATGCTCGCGAGGGCCTGCTGGAGTACCTCCGAGGCCTCGGAATGGACGAACTCCACAACAAGAAGTACGACGAGCCCGGCACTCTCGAGGGGCCGCTGTCGTCGCTGTCCGGGACGCCGTTCGGCGCTCACGCTCGGTCGCTGGAGTACGTCGCTGCCATCGCTGGCGACGACCTCGAAGCCGAACTCCTGTTGGCGTCGATGGCCGAACAGCGCGCGAAACCCGACGGCCAGTCGGGGTGGCAACCCAGTTCGGCACACACCGATGCGGTGGCCGACGGCGGCAACACCGAACGGCGCGTCCCGTTCGACGACTCCATGTTCGACGGCGAAAAATAGCGTCTGAAATGCCGACTGTCAGTTCACTCGAGGTCGAAGCGGTCGAGTTTCATCACTTTGCTCCAGGTGTCGACGAAGTCCTGGACGAACTGCTCTTCGCCGTCGTCGGCCGCGTAGGCCTCCGCGATGGCCCGAAGCCGCGAGTTCGAACCGAAGATGAGGTCCACGCGGGAGCCCTTCCACTCGACCTCGCCCGTGTTACGGTCGCGTAGCTCGTAGACGTTCTCCGAGACCTGCTCCCACTCGTAGCTCATGTCGAGCACGTTCTCGAAGAAGTCGTTGGTCAGCGTCTCCGGCTGGTCGGTGAAGACGCCGAGGTCCGTGTCCTGATAGTTCGCGTCCAGCGTGCGCATACCGCCGACCAGAACCGTCATCTCGGATGCCGTCAGTGTCAGGAGGTCCGCCCTGTCGACCAGCAGCTCTTCTGCCTTGCGGTCGGCTTCCTCCTCGTCGATGTAGTTCCGGAACCCGTCTGCCTTGGGTCGGAGCGCCTGGAAGGATTCGACATCGGTCTGCTCCTGTGAGGCGTCCGTGCGTCCGGGCTCGAACGGGACCTCCACGTCGTATCCGGCCTCCGCTGCCGCCTGCTCGACGGCCGCGTTGCCACCCAAAACGATGAGGTCGGCCAGCGAGACTCTCGTTCCGTCGGACCGGGAACTGTTGAACTCCTCCTGGATCCCTTCGAGGGTCCCCAGCACCGTCTCCAGCGCTTCGGGCTCGTTTACCTCCCAGCTCTTCTGCGGTTCGAGTCGGATGCGTGCGCCGTTGGCGCCACCGCGCTTGTCGCTGTCGCGGTACGTCGCCGCCGCCGCCCAGGCGGTCTTGACCAGCTGGGAGACCGACAGGTCCGACTCGAGAATTTCCGCTTTGAGCGCGTCGGTTTCCTCGTCGCCAATCAGGCCGTAGTCGACATCGGGGATGGGGTCCTGCCAAATCATCTCCTCGTCGGGAACCTCCGGCCCGAGGAACCGCTCCGGCGGGCCCATGTCGCGGTGGATGAGCTTGTACCAGGCCTTCGCGAAGGTCATCCCGAACTCCATGGGGTTTTCCTGGAAGCGTTCGACGATTTCCCGGTAGTCCGGGTCTCGCTTGAGGGCGATGTCCGTGGTCAGCATCATGGGCGTGACCTTCTCGGAGGGGTCGTGGGCGTCCCGTGCGGACTCGTGGAGTTCCTCGTCGACTGGCGTCCACTGCCACGCACCGCCGGGGCCCTTCTCGGGTTCCCATTCGTAGTCGAGCAGGTTGTTGAGGAAGTCCATGTCCCAGTCGGTGGGCGACTGCGTCCATGGGCCCTCGATGCCGCTCGTAATCGTGTCGGGACCTTTGCCCTCGCCGTAGTCGTTCTCCCAGCCGAGTCCCTGATTCTCGATGGGAGCCGCTTCGGGCTCCGGACCGAGATGGTCGTCGGAGTCGGCACCGTGGACCTTGCCGAACGTGTGGCCGCCGGCAATCAGCGCGACCGTCTCCTCGTCGTTCATCGCCATTCGGTCGAAGGACTGACGGATGTACTTCGCGGACTCTTCGGGGTCGGGTTCACCGCCCGGTCCTTCGGGGTTCACGTAGATGAGGCCCATGTGGTCGGCGGCGAGGTCACCTTCGAGGTTGCCCTCTTCGTCGTGCCGCTTGTCCGCCATCATCTCCTCTTCGGGCCCCCAGTCGACGCCCTTATCGGGCGCCCAAGCGTCCTCGCGGCCGCCGGCGAAGCCGTAGGTCTCGAAGCCCATCGACTCCATGGCGACGTTGCCAGCGAGGACGATTAGGTCGGCCCACGAGAGCTTGCGGCCGTACTTCTGTTTGACGGGCCAGAGGAGTCGGCGCGCCTTGTCGAGGTTTGCGTTGTCGGGCCAGCTGTTGACGGGTGCAAAGCGCTGTGTGCCGCCGGAGGCACCGCCGCGACCGTCCGTGGTGCGGTAGGTGCCGGCGCTGTGCCACGCCATTCGAATGAACAGCGGACCGTAGTGGCCGTAATCAGCAGGCCACCAGTCTTGGGAGGTCGTCATCACCTCCTCGAGGTCTTGTTTGACGGCTTCGAAATCGAGTGACTCGAACGCTTCGGCGTAGTCGAAGTCCTCGTCCATCGGGCCGACGCTTCGTGCGTTCTGATCGAGAATATCCAGGTCCAGCTGGTTCGGCCACCAGTCCTTGGGAGACTTTCGGCCTGAACCCATCTCGGAGGCAGGGGTGTCGTCGTTCATCGCGGTACGTACCCCTTGGAGGAACGCGGATACAAAAGTTTGGATTGTAAAACGGAAAGGTTCCCTTTCGAAAGGGACAGATTATTTTTCCGAACCGACGCTCTCGGCGACCCACTCGCCGAACGAGGGCCGGACGGCTTCCTCGTCGAACCGCTCGATGCAGGGAACGTCGTATGGGTGTAACTCCTCGGTTCGTGACTCCAATGCGGTGTATTGTTCGTCGGTCGTCTTCGCGAGAAGGATGACTTCCTCATCGGAGACGACATCTCCGTCCCAGCGATACGTCGAGCAGCAGTCGAGTCGGTTGACACACGCCGCGAGGCGCTCCTCGACGAGCGTCTCGGCCAGTTCGGTGGCGGCCTCCGGTGGAGCCGTGATGTAAACCGTCGGCATCAGGCGTCGGCGTCGACGTTCGGCTTGCCCTCGACGGGGTTGTACCGACCGTTGATGTCCCACTCGTGGATGCAGTGTTTGTTGCCGACCTGTCGCTCGCCGTCCTCGACGGCGATGACCCAGTTCTGTGTGTCGGCGTCCCAACGGTCGGTCCGACCGCACAACTCACAGCGGCGCTCCGTCGGGGGAACGATTTCGTCTGCCATACCCGAAGGGAGGAGGCCCTACATAATCAAGGGACCGCTCGAACGATGTGACGAATCCGTCCCGGTGGGGTCATTAACGCCGAGCACGAAGGGCGGGTATGCGACGGCGCGAGTTACTGGCGGGGCTTCCGGCAGTCGGGCTTTCGGCGGTTGCCGGCTGTACCGTCGGTGGCGAACCGCTCGAACCGGACGACCTGACGCTGTCCGCCCCGGCCTTCGAGGACGGCCGGATTCCCGAGCGGTTCACTTGCGATGGCAAGGGCATCTCGCCGCCGCTGGTCGTCGAGGGCGTCCCCGACGGCCCGGAATCACTCGCCATCGTCGGTGAGTGGCTCCGGAGTTACGGGTCCGCCACCATCTGGTTGCTGTGGAACCTCCCGGCAGAGGGTCGTCTGGAACTCCCGGCGGACATCCCAAACGATGCTCACGTCGAGTCGGTCGAGGGGGCGAGACAGGGAACTAACGACGAGGGGTTCGTCGGCTACCGCTCGCCGTGTCACGAGACGCCGGGACGAAACGAGTACCGGTTCAACGTCTACGCCCTGGAGTCACCGCTATCCATCGAGGGCGGTGCCGACCGCGACGTCTTCGACGAGGCCCTCGAAGGGAGGGTCCGCTCCAGTACGACCCTCACCGCGGTTTACGAGCGGTTCTAGAAGTCCGGAAGGTCGTCGGGAGCTTCGTATTCGGCCTCCCAGTCGATGTATTCCTCTTTCAGCGTCCGGCTGACCGTGTCGCCGAACTCGGCCAGCGCCGCGTTGATACCGGACACCGTCTCCCAGGAGTTCAATTCGGGGTGGAGTTCCCGCTCGCGCCAGTCCTCCGGGATGCCGGGGGCGTGGTAGCCAACCCGGTCGGCGAAGTCGTCCCAGAAGAAATCGAACTCGGCGAATAGGCCGAGCTCCTTGGCGACGGCGAACTCCTCGGCGTCGAGGTCGGTGTGTGCCGCCCACTCATCGAAGGCATCGTCCCAGGCGCCGTCGGCGAGTAACTCCTCCAGTTCCTCGCGGCGGTACTCTGTCCCCTGTACGTCCACGTCGTCGTACTCGCCGGTGTCGACCTCCGGCAGTTCGGGCGGTGCGGGCGCGTCGACGTTCAGTCCCATACCGGCCGTACGTCGGGGAGGATGAAACCACCTCCGACGAACCCCGACGTGGAACACGGCACGGCTCACCCACGTTTAACACCGGTGACGGAGTACCTCCGGACATGCGTATCCTAGTTCCGTACGACGGCGCCGAGCAGGCCCGAAAGGCGCTCGACCACGCGGTCGAGCGCTACGGCGACGGCGAAATCGTCCTCCTGTACGTTCAGGACTTAGTCGCGGCGGGGTACGAGGCCTCCCCCGGGGCGGCACTGCCGGGGTACTGGAAGGAGTGGTACGAGGAGGCTCAAACCGAGGCCGAACAGTTGTTCGAGGAAGCACAAGCGCGCGTCGATGTGGACCTCGAGACCGAATCCGTCGTCGGCCGCCCGGAACGGGCAATCGTCGAGTACGTCGATGACAACCCGGTCGACGCCGTCGTCATCGGGAGCCACGGCCGCAGCGGCGTCTCCCGGATTCTCCTCGGCAGCGTCGCGGAGACGGTCGTCCGCCGGTCGCCGGTTCCCGTTACCGTCGTCCGCTAGCGCGGCGCGTCGTCGAGCGCCTCCTCCAGAAGCTCTTCGCCCCGCTCCGAGGAGACGGTCAGTTCGGGCACCGTCGTCGTCGTTCGGTCGTCGTCTATCGCCACGAACACCATGTAGGACTCGGTTGTGAGCTGTGTCTCCTCTCGCCCGGGGTTCTCCCGATACACACGCGTCCTGATGTGGATGCTGCTCGTTCCGGCGCGGAAGACGTAGGACTTGACGAGGGCGACGTCGCCGACCTCGATGGGGCGCTTGAAGTTCACCTCGTCCATGTGGGCCGTCACGCAGGTCTCCCCGGAGAAGTGCATCGCGCTCATCGCACCGGCTTCGTCCATCCACTTCATCACGTTCCCCCCGTGGGCGGTGTCGAGGTTGTTCGCGTGGTTCGGTTGGACGATCCACCTGTTCTCGATGAGCGTGTCCAGTAGGTCCGTCATCGCCGGTGTATCGGACGGCCGGCGTGAAAAGACCAGTCGGTTCCCTAGGGTCCCAATCGGGAGCCACCCCTCCGAGTTCGTCCCGACACACGTAAGCCGCTCGCCCGACTGAACCCGACAATGAGCGAAGACGTCGAGGAGGGCTCCGTCCAGGTCGTCGGGACGGCGCACGTCTCCGAGGCGAGTGTCGAAGAGGTCGAGGACGTCATCGACGAGGAACGACCGGACGTGGTCGCCATCGAACTCGACGAGGGGCGGTACCGCCAGATGAAAGGCGAGACGCCCGACGACCTCGACGCCGGCGACCTGTTGCGCGGCAACACCGTCTATCAGTTCCTCGCCTACTGGATGCTCTCCTACGTACAGGCGCGTCTCGGCGACCGTCTCGACATCGAACCCGGTGCCGACATGAAAGCCGCAATCGACACCTCCGAGGCGCTAGGCATCGACGTGGCGCTCGTCGACCGGGACATTCAGGTGACGATTCAGCGCTTCTGGGCACGGCTCTCGTTTCTGGAGAAACTGAAGCTCGTCGGAAGCCTCTCTATCGGGTTCGGAACGCCCGTCGAAGTCGGCATGGGCGTCGGCATCGGAGTCGGATTGGTCGTCTCGATACTCGCGGGCGCCCTCGCGGGACCGTTCGTCGTGCCCGCCGGCATCGGACCGGGTATTCTCGTGGGCATCGCCGACACGCTTTTGGTCGCGTTGGCGGTCGGCCTCGGCTTCGGAATGGTACTGACCGCCATCCTCGAACGGATGGTCCCGGAGGAAGACATCGACGACATAGACATCGAACAGATGACCGACACCGACGTGGTCGGCGCGATGATGGAGGAGTTCCGGCGATTCTCTCCGGGCGGTGCGGAGGCCCTCATCGACGAGCGGGACGCCTACATCGCCCACCAACTCGTCGCGTTGCGCGACCAGGGCAAACACGTCGTCGCCATCGTCGGCGCCGGACACCGCGAGGGCATCGAACGCTACCTCGAACGCCCGTCGCTGTTGCCGCCGATGGCGGAGTTGACCGGCCGAACCTCCGGCAGTCGGTTCTCGCTGTACAAACTGTTCGGCTACCTGTTCACGCTTGGCTTTCTGGTCTTTTTCGTCCTGCTGGCTATCGCGACCTACACAGGCGTCGAGGGTGCCTCGAGCGAGTTGCTGTTCCGGCTGTTTGCGGCGTGGTTCCTCGTCAACGGAATACTCGCATTCGGCCTCGCCAAACTCGCGGGCGCCCACTGGCGCTCTGCGGGTGTCGGCGGCGGCATCGCGTGGCTGACGAGCGTCAACCCGCTGCTCGCGCCGGGGTGGTTCGCCGGCTACGTCGAGTTGCGGTATCTCGACGTGAACGTCAGCGACATCTCGACGCTCAACGAAATCCTCTCGGACGAGGAGGCGCCGATTCGAGACCTCTGGCGGAACCTCAGGGACGTGCCGTTGTTCCGGCTCATCATGATAGTCGCGCTGACGAACGTCGGGAGCTTCGTCGGGAGCGTGCTCTTCGCGACGGTGTTGCTGCCGTACGTGTTCGCCGGGTCGGGAATCGAAGGCGCCGACGGCGTCGCTCGGCTGATGCTCGAGGCGGCTCGAAACAGCGTCGACCTGCTAACGGGGGCGGTCGCATGAGCGGACTCACGCTCGCGGACGTTCGGTTCTACCCGGACGAACTTCGGGACTTGGCTATCGCATGGGGCGCGTTGGGACTGGCGTTTACGCTGTTCATCTTCGTTTCGACCGGCCGGCAGGTGTTCCCCGATATCGCAGGCGCCGTCACGTCGCCGCTCTTCGTTCGCGTGTTCGCGCTCAGCGTGCTGACCGTCGGGGTCGGGTTCCTCCTCCACGAGTTGGCTCACAAGGTCGTCGCGGTCAGGTTCGGCCAGATTGCGGCGTTCAAAGCCGACTACGCCATGCTCGCGCTGTGTGTCGGAGCCGCCTTCGCTGGATTCCTCTTCGCCGCGCCAGGAGCAGTGTATCACCGCGGACGAATCACCGAACGGCAGAACGGACTGGTCTCGGTTGCTGGCCCGCTGACGAACGTCGTCCTCGTCGCCGTGTTCCTTCCGTTCGTCTTCTTCGGCGGATTCGTCGGCGAACTCGGGCAGTTGGGCGTGACCATAAACGCCGTCCTCGCGGCGTTCAATATGATTCCGTTCGGGCCCCTAGATGGCAAAAAGGTGATCTCGTGGAGTAAAGCCGTCTTCGCGGTCGTCTTCGCCGGCACGGTTTTGCTCGCCGCCGGGGCGTTCATTTTCGTCGGCTTCCCGTACTAACCGACTTCAAGCGCCGAAATCGCTGGAGGGTATTTATACTGGAACACCGCATCTCCACCCGTGAGCTACACGTATCGGGAGACTGTCGTCAGAACGACCCCGGTCGTGCTCATTGGGGGGCTGGGAGTGACGCTGCTCGTCGCTGCCGCACTCTACCTGTGGCAGCATCGACCCACCGTCCCCTCGACGGCCGTCGTCATCGGGTTCGTCTTCGCGCTCGTCGTCGTCGCTTCCGGAGCGCTTCTCTACGTGAGCCTGCGACTCGCTCGAACCCAACTCGACAGTCAAAAGCGGTGGTGGGCAAGTCTCTGGACGCTGCTCGGGTTTGCCGGTATCGTCGCTATCGTCGCCCTCGCCCAAGGCTGGCGGTCGCTGCATCAGTCGATGGACCCAACGGTGATGTTGGGCGAATTGTTGCTCGCGGGGACGGCCGGGTCGGTCGCCGGCTTGCTCATCGGCGTCTCGACCGTCGATTCGATGACCTCGGACGAGGCGGCCGAGCGACAGCGCGACGGCCTCGTGTTCGTCAATCGGCTGCTCCGACACAACGTCCGGAACAGCATCCAGGTCATCCAGTCGTACGCCGACCTCGTCGAAAGCGAGACCGCCGATGACACCGTCGCCCGCCATTCGGAACTCATCGCCGAACGCTCACGACACCTCAACACGGTCATCGACGAAGCACAGACGCTGACCGAGTCGCTATCGGGCGGATTGTACCTCACGTCGACGGACCTCTCGTCGACGTTGCGATGCGTCGTCGAGGCGAGAGCGGAGGCGTCGCCGGAGGCGACGTTCCGAACCGACATCGAGGACGGACTGTCGGTTCACGCCGACAGCCTCATCGACACGATATTCGAGAACTTGCTGTCGAACGCGGTCGAACATCACGACGGAACGCCGACAGTGACGGTGACCGCAGAGCGGACCTTCGGTGAAGTCGTCGTGCGCATCTCGGACGACGGTCCGAGCATTCCACCGGAGAAACGGGAGAGTTACTTCCAGCCCGGAACCCGAACCCCCGACAGCGACGGCGAAGGGTTCGGGCTGTATCTCGTCAGAACCCTGGTGTCCCGATACAACGGTGAGGTGACCATCGAGGACAACGAGCCACGCGGCACCGTCGTGACTGTTCGACTCCCAGCGGCGTGAGCCAACCGACGCGCTTTTGCTCCGGTCGGACCGCCCATTGGATATGACCGACGAGAACGACGAGGGACTCACCTACGCGGAGACGGGCGTCGACATCGACGCGAGCGAAGCCGCGACCGCCGCACTCATCGGGGCCGTCGGCGAGTTCGAGGGCGACTACGCCGGGTTGGTCGACATCGGCGATCGGTATCTCGCTCTCGCGACGGACGGCGTCGGGACGAAACTGCTCGTCGCTGAGGCCCTCGACGACTACTCGACTATCGGCATCGACTGCATCGCGATGAACGTCAACGACCTCATCGCGACGGGAGTGACGCCCGTCGCCTTCGTCGATTACCTCGCGGTCGACGCTCCGGACGACGACACCTCCGAGGCAGTCGGCGAGGGGCTCTCGGCGGGCGCGGAGCGCGCCGAAATCGCCCTCGTCGGTGGCGAGACGGCGGTGATGCCCGATGTCATCAAGGGGCTGGACCTCGCCGGCGCCTGCGCCGGACTGGCGACGGAGGACGAGCTGTTCGACGGCGAGGCGCAGGCCGGTGACGCCCTCGTTGGACTTCCATCCTCGGGGATTCACTCCAACGGACTGACGCTGGCACGCGAGGCCGCGACGCTGAACCACGAGTACACCGACCCGTTCCCCTACGACGACCGAACCGTCGGCGAGGTGTTGCTGGAACCGACGCGCATCTACCGGGAGGTACTCGAACCGCTCCACGCCGTCGAGACGCACGCGGCGGCCCACGTCACGGGTGGCGGGTGGACGAACCTCTCGCGAATGGGCGAGTTCCGCTACGCCATCGACGACCCCTTCGAGGCCCAGCCGGTGTTCGAGTTCGTCCAAGAGGAGGGTGACGTGAGCGACGAGGAGATGCACCGGACGTTCAACATGGGAACCGGCTTCGTCGCGGCGCTGCCCGATGACGACGCCGACGCCGTCGTCGACGAACTCGACGACGCACGTGTTATCGGCAGCGTCGAATCCGGGGATAGCGTCGAGGTTCGAGGTCTGGAGTTGTAGGCGAACAGGCGAGGCGAGACGGTGGCGGTCGACCCTGCCCCACGCTCCCGCCTTGGGGGCCGACCGCCGACGCACGACGCATACGCCGGTTGGTCCCGTTTTGGTACTTGAACCCTCGGACCGACCGTAACACGGGCCGGTGGCTTTTTGTATAACTGTTAGTTATTGGTTCGTATGGGAACCGACCTGCCGACGCCGGCGGACCTCCGTGAGCGGCGGACGAGTCTGGAGTTGACCCAGAGCGAACTGGCCGACCGCGCGGACGTGTCACAGCCACTCATCGCGCGCATCGAGGGGGGCGATGTCGACCCGCGACTCTCGACGCTCCGGCGTATCGTGGGGGCACTGGACGAAGCCGAAAGCGCGGTGATGCACGCGAACGACATCATGCACGAAGGCGTCATCAGCGTCGCGCCGGACGACAGCGTCCGCGAGGCTATCGACCTGATGGTGAAAGAAGGCTACTCACAACTCCCAGTCGTCCGGGACGGCCGACCGCAGGGAATCATCTCGAACTCGGATATCAGGCAACTCGACGATGAGAACGCCGGCGAACTCCCCGTCGCCGACGTGATGCGGGAGGCGATTACGACGGTCGAACCCGACGCCACCCTCGACGAGGTCAACGCCCACCTCAACCATCAGGACGCCGTGATGGTCGTCAGAGACGGGCAACTGGAGGGTATCATCACCGAGGCCGACGTCGCGGCCCACATGTCCTAGTTGTCGTCGTCTGCGTCGTCGGTTTCGAATACCTCGATGACTTTCAGCGGAACGTCACGGAGCGCGCCGCCGACTTCGCTCTTCGCGATGCGGGAGGCGTGCTGTTTGCTGTCGGCGTTGAACACTTTCATCTCCAGCAAGAGGCCGACCAACGCGGTGTCGGCGGCGATGAAGGCAGAGTCGAACGCCTCGCCACAGGCCGGACAGGGCGTCGCTCCGACCTCGACTTCGACGTAGTCCATCTCTTCGCTGTTGAGCCGTTTGCCGGCTTCGCTGACGGCCACCCCGATGGCGTCGTCTATCTCCTCGACGTCACGCACCAGCCACGCGGCTTCCATCGCGACGAGGTAGTTGCTCATACCCGAACCCTGCGGCCCCCGACGGATAGCCCTATTGTTTCAGGAGCGCCGACTCGCGATCCCGTCTGTCTATCGCTGAATCGGATCGCGCACGTCACCGCCAACGTTCTCATAAGTTATGGCGATGACGCTGGCCGGATACGTGGGTAATCCACCGACGCCGACGGCTACACAACCTCAGTTCGTCGAAACACAAATCGACTGGAATCGCATGACTGCAGGGCCGCTGTTCTGCACGATTTATCATTCGACACGGCGACACGAGAGGAAAGCTTATATCCACCTACCTGATTGCCACGACCGAGATGGAATCCAAGGCGTACCGGGCGGTCGTGTTCGCTCTGTACCAGTTCAGCATCGTCCTCGGCATCACCCTGCTCCCCGTCGGGCTCGTGGCCAAGCGAGCGGGCATCCCGTTCCCCATCGGGCGACTCGTCGAGCGGCTCGGCGAGGCGCACGAGAAAGCGGAATCGGCGGCCTGACCGGAAGGTTTTATCTGCGGTCGGTTTCTACCGCAGTGCAATGCGACAACCAGACACCTCCCTGCCCCGCACCGGTCAGGACCACACCCTCTCGCCGTACGAACCCGAACTCGGCGAGGTGCCGTCGAACGACCTCTCCGCGGACGATTTGGAGGGCGTCAACAAGACCGGAACGACCACCATCGGCATCACGACCGCCGAGGGCGTCGTCATCGCGACGGACATGCGCGCCTCCCTCGGCGGCCGGTTCGTCTCGAACAAGGACGTCCAGAAGGTCGAACAGATTCACCCGACGGCCGCACTGACGCTCGTCGGCTCGGTCGGCGGCGCTCAGTCCTTCATCCGCTCGCTCCGCGCGGAAGTCAACCTCTATGAGGCCCGTCGCGGCGAGGACATCTCCATCGAGGCGCTGGCCACGCTAGCGGGGAACTTCGCCCGTGGCGGCCCGTTCTTCGCAATCAACCCCATCCTGGGCGGCGTCGACGACGACGGCCACCACGTCTACTCCATCGACCCCGCCGGCGGCGTGATGGCCGACGACTACACCATCACCGGCTCCGGGATGACCGTCGCCTACGGGACCCTCGAACGCGAGTACGAGGAAGGAATGAGCAACGAGGAGGCAAAGCGCGTCGCCGCCTCCGGCATCAAATCCGCCGTCGAGCGCGACACCGGCTCCGGCAACGGCGTGTTCCTCGCCACCGTCACCGAGGAGGGTGTCGACATCAAGGGCCACAAGGACTTCGACGACGTACTGTAACGCCGCAATCTCTCACTTTTCAGCCGTTCTCGCTTCCGTCCACCGGTCGTCCGTAGCCTGCGATGTTCGACCGGAGTCACATCATTTAATCCCGGTACCTGCCAAGCCGACAGCGATGGAGTTCGCCGCCTTCGCCGACCGCGCCGCCGAGATGGAAGCCGAGCCTGCGGACCTCGAAACCGTCGCGCTCGTGGCCGACCTGTTCGTCGAGGCCGGTGAGGAACTCGACACGGTTGCCCGGTTCGTGCAGGGTCGGGTGTTCCCCGCCCACGACGGGACGAAACTCGACATCGGGCCGTCGCTGTGTTACGAGGCGCTGGCGAAGGCCGCCGGAACGAACGTTTCGGCCGCCGATATCGAGGACCGACTGGCCGAGGTAGGCGAAATCGGCGCCGTCGCCGAAAGCCTCGATTTGGGCGGCCAGCAGGGCCTTTCGGCCTTCGGGGCCGGTGGGGCCGAAGCGCGCACTGTCTCGGAGGTGGACGACCAACTCCGGTCGCTTGCGGCCGCCGAAGGGTCGGGCAGCACCGACACGAAACTCGACACGCTGTTCGGACTGTTCAACCGCGCCGACGACCTCGAAGCCCGCTTTCTCGCCCGTCTCGTGTTGGGTGAGATGCGCATCGGCGTCGGCGAGGGAACCGTCCGCGACGGGATTAGCGAGGCCTTCGACGTACCGGTCGAGTCGGTCGAACGCGCTCTACAAGTTTCGAACGACTGCGGACTCGTCGCCGAGACCGCCCGCGAGGAGGGGGAGGCGGGACTCGACGAGGTACGCCTCGAAGTCGGCCGCCCCGTGAAAGCCATGCTCGCACAGGCCGGGACCGCCGTCGACGCCCTCGAGGAGTGGGAACGAGCGGCCGTCGAGACGAAGTTCGACGGAGCGCGGGTACAGGTCCACCACGACGGCGAGACGACGCGGTTGTTCTCCCGGAACCTCGAAGACGTGACCGACCCGCTGCCGGAGGTCGACGAGTTCGTCGACCGGGAACTGGATGTACCGGCTATCCTCGACGGCGAAGTCGTCGCCGTCGACGAGGCCGGCGACCCGCTACCGTTTCAGGAAGTGCTCCGTCGGTTCCGCCGCAAGCACGACGTAGCCGCGACCCGCGAGAACGTCGCCGTTGAGTTACACGCCTTCGATTGTCTCCATATCGACGGCGAGGACTTGCTGGACGCACCGCTCGTCGAGCGACACGACCACCTGCGTGACCTGCTTTCGTCGGGCGTTTCGGAGTTGGTCCTGACCGACGACGCCGACGCCGTCGCCGACTTCGAGGCCGAGGCTCTCGATGCCGGCCACGAGGGAATCATGCTCAAGAACCCCAACTCGTCGTACACGCCGGGAAATCGCGGAAAGAACTGGCTGAAGCGAAAGCCCGACGTGGAGACGCTGGACCTCGTCGTCACCGGTGCCGAGTGGGGGGAGGGGCGTCGGGCGAACCTGCTGGGGACGTTCCTGCTTTCGGCCCGAACGCCGGACAGCTACGAGACGCTCGGGAAAGTCGCGACCGGCATCACCGACGACGAACTCGCGGCGTTACACGACCGACTGGAGCCGTACGTTCGTTCCGAATCAGGCACCGAGGTCGACATCGAACCGGCCGTCGTCTTCGAGGTCGGATACGAGGAGATACAGCGCTCACCGACGTACTCATCAGGGTACGCCCTTCGCTTTCCGCGGTTCGTCGGCATACGAGAGGACAAATCACCCGACGACGCCGACAGCCTCGAACGCGTCGAACGGCTCGCTGACGCCTAATTCCGGGTCTCGAGGTCGTCGAGACGCGCTTCGAGGTCGTCCAGCCGGTCGATAATCTCCTCGAGTGCCTCCTCGGCGGCGGTACAGTCGTCGAGTTCCTCGATTCGCCGAGCGAGTTCGTCGTGTATCTCGCTCGTCGTCGCTCGGTACTCAGCCAGTTCCTCGCTCGCCGATGCCGGCGCCAAGCCACCGGTGTTCCCCGATGATTCCAGTTGCGTGACACGCTGTTTCAGCTCCTCGTCCGTCGCCATACGAGTCAATTGGGCCACCATCTCATAAACCGAGCAGCGCACTTTCAGCGCGTGAAAAACCGCCGGGCTTGTGGTGTCGGAACGCCTCCCACCGAATATGCTCGAACACGAGGGGCTGAAACTCGAGTGGCTCGGCTACGCGACACTCCGACTCGAAGCCGCCGGAACCGTCGTGTATCTCGACCCTGGTCGGTACGGTGTTCTCGACGGCTACGACGGCGGCGACGGGAATATCGTCTGCATCTCCCACGACCACCACTACGACACCGACGCGATTCGACGCGTCGTAAGGGACGACGCCACAGTCGTCGTCTTCGAGGGCATCAACACCCACCACATCGACCGCGGCGTAGAGCGGCCAGCCGACCTCCCCTACGAGGTTCGGGAGGTCGACGCCGAATCCGATATCGCCGTCGACGACGCCATCGTCCGGACGACGGCAGCGTACAACGACCCCGGCGGTCCACACGTCAGACCCTCCGGCGAGCCGTATCACCCGAAAGGCCGCGGCTGTGGCTTTCACGTCACGCTGGACGGCGTTTTGGTCTACTGCCCCGGCGACACCGACGTACTGGCGGGCCACGAACACCTCGACGTGGACGTGTTCTGTCCACCCATCGGCGGAACGTTCACGATGGACCGCCACGAGGCGGCCGACCTCGCCGAGGCGATGGACCCCGAACTGGTCGTCCCGATTCACTACGACACGTTCCCCGAAATCGAAACCGACGCCGAGGCCTTCGCCGAGGACCTCCGCGAGCGGGGTGTCGCCGTCGAACTCGACGGTTAGACGAACGCCTGTATCGTCACGACGACGGCACCGAGCAACGCCAGCGCCAGGAGGACACGGAAGGCGACGGCGACGTAGGGCTCATCGCGGACGAGACTGCGGTCGCTCGACTGCGGGTCGACCAGGCGCTCGCGGAGTGCCGACAGCGAGTATCGAGGGTCCTCGCCGTCGTCGGGAGTGACGTTCGCGGCGCCACAGACGCAGGTCTCCGGTGGATTGTCGTAGACGCGCTCGCACTCCACACAGCGCCACTTCATATCGAATCTTGGGTTCGGAGCCGTAAAAACCAGTCCCCTCCCCTACAGGACGCCCATCTCCCCGAGCCGCTCGGGTAGGTAGGTGTCGGTCACGAAATCCAGCCCTCGCGAAGCGAGTGCCTGCTGTTCGGCCTTCTTTTCGATGTCGAGTTGGAGTTCGATTTGCTCGGTCCAGTAATCGCTCTGGAATCGGGGGTCCTCCAGTTCGCTCTCGAGGGCGTTGATGTCCGAATCCGACAGCGGGTCGGTCGGTAGGTCGTACTCGACGATGTCCTCGGGCTGGATGCCGACGAACTCCGCCTCGGGCGTCGCGAGGTACTCCGAGAGGTGTGCGGATTTGATGGAGCCGTAAGCGACCGAGCCGTAGATGCGATACGACCACGGGTCGCCGTCGGTGAACACCACGACCGGCAAATCGAGTTCGTCGTGGAGTCGTTTCGTGATGCGGCGGGTCGCACGCGCTGGCTGGCCCTTGAGGTGGACGACGATGACGTTGTGTTCCTCGTCGAAGCCGTTCTCGACCAGTCGGTCGCGCATCCCACCGGTCTCGACACACAGTACGAAGTCGGCGTCGTTGTCGAGGAACTCGATAGTGTCGGGGTTGTTCGGAATCTGATAGCCGCCTTCACCCACGTCCTTCTGACAGTGAATCTCCCGCTCGCCGCGGCGGGTCTGCTCGCGGAGGAACAGCGGCCCCATAATCGTCGCCCCGGACTCCTCGGGGCGCATGTGGAAGTCCTCGCGGGTGACGCCGCTGACGATTTCGAGGTCCTCGACGAGCTGGTTTGACTCGTCTTGGCCGCCGAACTGGGCGCGCTCTTCGTCCCACGACTCAGAGAGGTAGTACAACTCACGCAGCGTCGAGGAGCGGTCCTCGTCGAGTTGGTTGGCGAGGAACTCGATGGTGTAGATGGCCTTCAGGAGTTTCTGGGCGCCGCGGACGCTGTTCGCCGACCGCGTGGAGTGGCGGTCGCCGTACACCCACACGTCGTTGTCCTCGTCGAAGACGATGTTGCTCTTCGTCCGGGTCGGTATCTGCATCGAGGGGACGTCACCCTCGGCGAACTGGTCGTAGAACTCCGCTGCGAGCTCGATGAGTCGCTCGCGGGCGAGTTCGTCCTTCACGTCGGGGTCGGTGTCTGTGCTCATGTTATGCGTTGATTGTGAGTTTCTCGGCTTCGATACCCTCGACGGAGACGTCGAAGTCGGCGTCGCCGTCGATGTCGTACTCCAGCGTCGCAGTGTCGCCGGCCGCGACCGTCGGCGACCACTTCAGGAACCACTCGCCGTCCATCTCGACGACGGTGGCGTCGTCGTGGTCGCCGGGGTCCGAACTGACGATTTCCGTGACTTCGGGTGAGACGTTCGTGTCACCGTGGTTGTGGACGGTCAGTTCGACCGTCCCGTCCTCGACGGTTCGCTCGACGAGGACGTTGTTCATGATGCGGGCCAGCGAGTCGTCGATGTCGAGCTTCTCGCGGCCGGTCACCTCCGAGAGCTTCTCGGCCATCTCCGGCAGAATCTCGGCGATGACGTTCTGTTTGCGGCGACGCTTCTCCATCGAGCGGCGCTTGTTCAGATACGACTTCAACTCGCGGGCGGCCTCACGCAAGGCGAGTTCGATTTCGTCTTCGATCTCGGGGATGTTGGCGACGGCGTCCTTCGACTCGCTCGTGAACGGCACGTTCGTCGAGGCGACGTGAATCATCAACACCGCGGGGCCGTTCGGCATCCCGGAGCCGCCGGGTTGGTCCAGCCCGTAGTTGCGCCAGTTGATGTTCTTGACCACGTCGACGGTGGCGCAGGCGCCGCGCTGGTAGACCAGCGGCACGCGATTTGCGAACCGGAGCACCTCGACGGAGCCGCCGTCTTCGAGGTCGCCCCCGTAGGCGATGCCCGCCTCGACGACGAAGGGGTCCCCGCCGTGGACCTCGGCGTCACGGGTCGCGGAGGCGTAGAAGTCCGCCTCGTACTCCTTTTCGAGGCCGGCGTAGACGAGTTCCTCCGAAATCGGAGCGAGGCAGTCCGTCGGCGGCGAGAGGATGTCCGTCTCTCGCATCGCTTCGAGCAGTCGGGCCGCAGTGTCGCGGTCGTCGGCGACGTCTTTGACTTTCGGCACTTCGTCCGGGACGCGAACCGACTGCGACCAGACCGCTTCGACGACGTTTTCGCGGGCCGTCTCGCCGAAACTGGCGTCGTCGCGCTCGATGGTCATGTCGGCGGCCCGGTCGACGAACTCCCGGAGCTCGTCGCGCGTGACGCGGTTTCGCTGGTCGTCCTGGTCGTCGAACTTGTCGGCCAGTCGGCGGGCCATCGCCTCGACGACCGCATCGTCCTTCCGACTCGTCGTGGCGTCGTCGACGAGTTCGTAGAGGTCCGACCGTCGGTCGGCGGTTATCTCGCCCCACGCCGCCTCGACGGCGTTCTCCCGAACCGTCTCTCCGAACGTCTTGTCGTACTCCTCGCCGACCGATTCGGCGTGTTCGTCGACCAGCGCGACGACCTCGCTGTGGGCGACTCGTCCGGCGTCCTCGACGCTTTCGGCAACGTTGGTAGCGAGTGTCTTCGTCGCGTCGGCGCCCTTGTTCGAAACGGCGGCGGTGACCGCCGCCCGGATATCGGCGTCTTCGTGGGCCTGCGGCGCGGACCAGGCGACCTCCCGTCCGAAGTGTCGGTCACGGAGGTTGTCGGCGACGCTGGTGGCCGTCTTCTGGCCGACGCGGGTGAACTCTCCCTGCAGGAACCCCGTCACCGAGTAGGAATCAGTCGCATCCAGCATCTTCAGAAGCGTCCCCAACTCGACGCCGTGGGGGTGGGGACGAATCTCCTCGGTCTCCGGCGGCAGGTCGTCGGTCGCTCGCTCGAACTTGAACGACTCCTTCGGTTCGTGGAATTCGATTCGTGCGTGAGGGTTCACGACCGCGGTGTATTTGATGTAATCGTGGAGTTGCTGGCGGGCCCGCATGTTGCCCTCCATCTCCAACTCGATTCGCGTCCCGTGGGGTCGTTCCCAACTGGCGCCTTCCTCGACGTCGATTTCGGGTTCGTTCGTGTCCGTGTCGATGGTCAACTCGAAGTACTGGGCGTCGCCGCCGTTGTTGGTCTTCGAGGTGATTTTCGCGGGCTTACCGGAGGTGAGTTGTGAGTACAGCACCGCCGCGGAGATACCGATACCCTGTTGGCCTCGGCTCTGTTCTCGTGCGTGGAACCGCGAGCCGTACAGGAGTTTCCCGAAGACCTTCGGCACCTGCTCTTTGGTGATGCCTGGGCCGTTGTCCTCGATGGTGAGGCGGTAGTAGTCGCCGACTTCCTCGATTTCGACGTAGATGTCCGGGAGGATGCCGGCCTCTTCGGTGGCGTCTAGGGCGTTGTCGACGGCCTCCTTGATGGCTGTGACGAGCGCCTTCGCCCCGCTGTCGAAGCCGAGCATCTGCTTGTTCTTCTCGAAGAACTCGGCGATAGAGATGGAGCGCTGGCTGCGGGCGAGCTCCTCCGCGATGGGCTCGTCGCCGCCGCCCTCCCCGAGTTGCGACTGAAACGAGGTCATTCGTTCTGTGATGAATCCCCCGGCACCTAAAACCTCGTCGCTACCGGAGTGAAAGTGAAAGCGGGCGGAGGGGCGCCTCCGATGACGCTAGTCTGACGCCGCGGAGAACGACCGGCGGCCGAACCCTTTTGCTGTCGGCGGCCGCCCTCGGCGTATGGCAACGGCCACGGAGTTCCTGACGAACACTGTCGCTCGGACGGTCACCGAACTCGCAGCGGGCGTTCAGGCGGCGATTCCACGGGTGCTCTCGGGGCTGATATTCATCACCCTCGCGTACATCCTCATCCGAGTGGTGTTGGCAGTCCTTCGGCGGTCCCTAGAGCGGATTTACTCGGACCGAGAGTCGCTCGTCGCCGACCTGTTCGTCACCGTCGTGGGCATCTTCATGTGGTTCGGCGTCGGCCTGGCGTTCCTGAAGATCGTCGGACTGGGTGACCTCGCGGCGAGTCTCGGCACCGCCGTCGGCTTCATCGCGTTGGGTATCTCCTATGCGCTCTCGGAGATGATAGAGGACACCGTCGCGGGGGTGTACCTTCTCAAGGACCCCGATTTCGAGGTCGGAGATCGGGTATCGGTCGGCAGCGTCGAGGGCACCGTCGCCGCCATCGAACTCCGGAAGAGTCGGTTCACGCTGGAGAACGGCGACACGACGATTCTCGCCAACCGAGACGTGGAGTCGAAGTGGACGAAACGGGGCGACTGAGAGGGCTTGCTTCTCGCGCTTTCGCGCCCGCGCGTGCGGGGGATTTATACCCGGTGGGGAGTTAGGGACGGACAGGTATCCAGATGTCTCAGGATAGTGAATACAGCGCCGGGCAGATTCAGGTACTGGAGGGGCTCGAAGCCGTCCAGAAGCGCCCGGCCATGTACATCGGGTCGACCGATACGCGCGGTCTCCATCATCTCGTCTACGAAGTCGTCGACAACTCCATTGACGAGGCACTCGCCGGTTACTGTGACACCATCGAGGTGGTCATCAACGGGGACGGGTCGGTGTCGGTCAGCGACGACGGCCGCGGCATCCCCGTCGACACCCACGAGGAGTACGACCGACCGGCCGTCGAGGTCATCATGACGGTCCTCCACGCCGGAGGGAAGTTCGACAGCAAGTCCTATCAGGTGTCGGGCGGCCTCCACGGCGTCGGCGTCTCCGTCGTCAACGCGCTCTCGAAGTGGCTCGAAGTCGAAGTCAAACGCGATGGCGCGGTCTGGCGACACCGCTTCGACCACGGCGAACCCGAAGACGACCTCGAACGGATTCGCGACATGGCCGACGACGAGGAGACGGGCACCGAGATTCGGTTCTGGCCCGACGACGACATCTTCGAGACGACCGAGTTCACGTTTTCGACGCTCGAATCGCGACTCCGTGAACTCGCCTTCCTCAACCCAGGGGTCGAAATCACGATTCGGGACGAACGGCCCGACGACCCCGAAGAAATCGTCGAGTCCACATTCGAGTACGAAGGCGGCATCAAGGAGTTCGTCGAGTACCTCAACGAGACGCGCGACGTGCTCCACGAGGACGTGGTGTACTTCGCCGACGAGGAAGACGACATCCACGTCGAAGTCGCCCTACAGGCGACTGCAGGCGTTCAGGGGTCGATTCACGCCTTCGCGAACAACATCAACACCCGCGAGGGCGGGACGCACCTGACGGGGTTCAAGACATCTCTCACTCGCGTCATCAACGATTATGCGACCTCCAACAGCATGCTGTCGGACCTGGAGGGCACGCTGAAAGGTGAAGACATCCGGGAGGGGATGACCGCGGTCATCTCGGTCAAACACCCCGACCCGCAGTTCGAGGGACAGACGAAGACCAAACTCGGCAACAGCGAAGTTCGCGGCATCGTCGAGGGTGCCGTCCACGAGGAGTTGGCGACGTACCTCGAGGAACACCCCGACACCGCAGAAGCCATCATCTCGAAAGCCGTCGAAGCGGCGAAGGCTCGAAAGGCCGCCAAGAAGGCCGAGGAACTCACGCGTCGGAAGTCGGCACTGGAGTCGACGAGCCTTCCCGGCAAACTTGCGGACTGTCAAACGCGTGACCCCGAGGATTCGGAGTTGTTCGTCGTCGAGGGTGACTCCGCAGGTGGGTCGGCCAAACAGGGCCGAAACCCCGAATACCAGGCCATCCTCCCGATCAAAGGCAAAATCCTCAACGTCGAGAAACACCGACTCGACCGCATCCTCGAAAACGACGAGATTCGGAACCTCATCACCGCCATCGGGACGGGTATCGGCGAGGAGTTCGACATCGAGGAAGCCCGGTATCACAAGATAATCATCATGACGGACGCCGACGTCGACGGCGCCCACATCCGGACGCTGCTGTTGACGTTCCTGTATCGGCACATGACGCCGCTCATCGAGGCCGGCTACGTCTATGCCTCCCAGCCGCCGCTGTACCGCATCCGGTACAAGGGCGAGACCTACGACGCGATGACCGAGGCAGAACGCGAGGAAATCGTCGAGGACATCTGTGACGGCAACCCCTCGCAGGTCCAGCGGTTCAAGGGCCTCGGCGAGATGAACCCCGAACAGCTCTGGGAGACGACGATGAACCCCGAGAACCGCATCCTCAAGCAGGTAACCATCGAAGATGCGGCCGCGGCCGACCGGATGTTTTCGGTGTTGATGGGCGACGCAGTCGAACCGCGAAAACAGTTCATCAAGGAACACGCCGACGCCGCCGAATGGGTCGACATCTGAGAACGAACGACGAGAAATCACCAGTTCACACATGAGTTCAGAGACACCCGAACCCCCGGACGAACCCGCAGACCGAATAGAGCCCGTCCGCATCGAAGACGAGATGGAGCAGTCCTACATCGACTACGCGATGAGCGTCATCGTCGGGCGTGCACTGCCCGACGCCCGCGACGGCCTCAAACCCGTCCAGCGACGCATCCTGTATGCCATGTCGGAGATGGGCGTCACCGCCCACGCCGGCCACCGCAAGTCCTCGTCGATTATCGGCGAGACGATGGGTAACTATCACCCACACGGTGACAGCGCGATTTACGACGCCCTCGCCCGGATGGCACAGGACTTCTCGCTTCGCTACCCGCTGGTCGACGGGCAGGGTAACTTCGGGTCGGTCGACGGCGACCCGCCGGCAGCGATGCGGTACACGGAGGCCCGGATGGCCCCCATCGCCGAGGAACTGCTGGCGGACATCGAGAAGGACACCGTCGACTTCGAGAGCAACTACGACGACCGGCTTACCGAACCCGCAGTGCTGCCCGCGCGGGTGCCGAATCTGCTAGTCAACGGCGCCTCGGGTATCGCGGTGGGGATGTCGACGAACATCCCGCCGCACAACCTCGGCGAGATTATCGACGCCTCTATCCACCTCATCGACAACCCCGACTGTTCGGTGTCGGACCTCATCGACACGCCGAACTCCGAGGGGTACGTCAAGGGGCCCGACTTCCCGACGGGCGCGAAAATCGTCAACCGCGAAGGGTTGATGAACGCTTACACCGAGGGGCGAGGCCGACTCCGCGTGCGGGCGGACATCGACGTGGAGTACACCGACCGCGGCGGCGACCGCATCGTCATCAACGAGATGCCGTACCAGCAGAACAAGGCCCGCCGCATCGAGCGCATCGCCGACGACGTCCAAGAGGGCAAAATCGAGGGCATAAGCGACATCCGCGACGAGTCCGACCGGACCGGTATCCGCGTGGTCATCGACTGCAAGCGCGGCGCGAACGTCGACGTGGTGAAGAACCAACTGCTCGAACACCACCTCGAGAACACGTTCTCGGTCATCTCGTTGGCGCTCGTCGACGGCCAACCGCGAGTGTTGAACCTCAAGGAGATGCTCGAGCAGTTCGTCGAGCATCGCCGCGAGGTCGTGCGCCGACGCTCACAGTTCGAACTCGAGGAGGCCGAAGACCGCGCCCACATCCTCGAAGGTCGACTCGTCGCCTTGGGCAACGTCGACGACGTCGTCGAACTCATCCGCGGCAGCGACGACCGCGATGCCGCAATCGCCGGACTGGAGACCGAGTTCGAACTGTCGACGGAGCAGGCCGAACACATCGTCCGAATGCAGTTGGGGTCGCTCACCTCGATGGAGGCCGGCGAGGTCGAAGCCGAGTACGAGGAGGTACAGGCCGAAATCGAGCGCCTCGAAACCATCCTCGGCGACGAGTCGGAACTGCTCGGGGTCATCAAAGACGAGCTCCGCGAAATCAAAGACGAGTACGGCGACGACCGCCGAACCGAAATCATCGAGGACGCGGGGTCGGTCACCCGCGAGGACCTCATCGCCGAGGAGGAAGTCGTCGTGGTCGTCACCGAGGAGGACTACGTCAAGCGGATGACGCTCGCGGAGTTCGACACTCAACACCGCGGTGGGAAGGGCATCATCGGGACGCGCCCCAAGGAGGGCGACCGCGTCTCGACGGTGTTCACCGCCTCGACGCACGACTACCTGCTCTGCTTTACGAATCAGGGGCAGGTGTACCGCCTGAAGGTGTTCGAACTGCCGGAGATGGGCCGGACCGCTCGGGGCACCTCGGCGGTCAACGTCCTCGATTTGGACGACGGCGAAGAGATCACTGCGGTCGTCAACACCGACGACATCGACGACGGGTACCTCGCGATGGCGACCCGCGGTGGCTACGTCAAACGGACCGCGGTCTCGGACTTCGAGAACGTTCACTCCGGCGGCATCCGTGCCGTCCGACTGGAAGAGGGCGACGCGTTGGTCGACGTGGAAGTCACCACCGGCGATGGCGACCTGCTTATCGGAACACGAGGGGGGATGACCATCCGCTTCGACGAGGCCGACGCCCGGCCGATGGGTCGGTCCGCCCGTGGCGTCAACGGCATCAAACTCCAAGACGGCGACGAAGTCGCCGGACTCGTCGCGGCGAAACCCGACGACGGCCGCGACCTACTGACGGTGACGCGGAACGGCTACGGCAAGCGGACGCCGCTGAGCGAGTATCGCCAGCAGTCCCGCTACGGGAAGGGCCTCATCGACATCAAAACCGACGAACGCAACGGCCCCGTCTGTGCCATCAACGCCGTCTCGACGGGTGACGGACTCGTCATCATGAGCGAGTCTGGCCAAATCATGCGCACACACGTCGACGAGGTCTCGGAAGTCGGCCGAAACACGAAGGGCGTCGTCGTGATGCGTCTCGACGATGACGACCACGTCGCTGGCGTTGACGTTGTCGACAACACCGGGGACGACGGCGACGACGAAGCGTCTGCCGAGGAGACGGACGACGAGTAATCGTCGACATCTCTGTCCACTTCGCAACCGTTTTGTACGGTAGTGCGTACCACTATCCATGTCAGACGCGGACGACAACGAATTCGGCGAGTTCGGCGGGCGTTACGTCCCCGAACCGATGCTCGAACCGCTCGAACAGTTGGCCGGTGCGTTCGACGACATCGTCGATAGCGAGGCGTTCCAAGCGGAGTTCCGGCACGTCCTTGAACAGTACGCCGGTCGGCCGACGCCGCTGTTCCACGCCGAGAATCTCAGCGAGGCCTACGGCGCCGACATCTACCTCAAACGCGAGGACCTCCTCCACGGCGGCGCACACAAAATCAACAACGCCGTCGGGCAGGCGCTGTTGGCGAAGAAGGCGGGCAAAGAGCGCATCATCGCAGAAACCGGTGCCGGTCAACACGGCACCGCGACGGCGATGGTCGGTGCGCTGTTCGACCTCGACACCGAGATTTACATGGGGAAGAAAGACGTCGAGCGCCAGCAGATGAACGTCTTCCGGATGCGCCTGATGGGTGCCGAGGTCAACGAGGTCACCCGCGGCGGGTCCGGGTTGGCCGACGCCGTCGACGCCGCCTTAGAGGACTTCGCCGAGAACATGGACGACACCCACTACCTCGTCGGCAGCGTCGTCGGTCCCGACCCGTTCCCGCGGATGGTCCGGGAGTTCCAGTCTGTCATCGGGAAGGAGGCCCGCGAGCAGGCCAAAGAGCAAATCGGCGGGCTCCCGGACGCTTGCGTCGCCTGCGTCGGCGGCGGGTCGAACGCAATCGGCCTATTCCACGCCTTCCGGGACGACGACGTGGACTTCTACGGCGGCGAAGGCGGCGGTGAGGGTGCCGACTCGAAGCGCCACGCCGCACCGCTTGCGGCCGGCAACGAGGACATCATCCACGGGATGAAGACGCGTGTCATCGACGACGATGTGGAGGTCCACAGCGTCTCCGCCGGACTCGATTATCCTGGTGTGGGCCCGGAACACGCCATGTTCCGTGCGGTCGGCCGCTGTGAGTACCGCGGCATCACCGACGACGAGGCGCTGGCCGCGTTCCGGGACCTCTCGGAGTTGGAGGGCATCATCCCGGCGCTGGAAACCGCCCACGCCGTCGCGTTGGCCGGCCAACTGGCCGACGAAGGCAACCACGACACCATCGTCGTGAACCTCTCCGGTCGCGGCGATAAGGACATACAGCAGGTCGCGTCGATGCTCGACCTGTAGCGTCCGTTGTCTCCGCTCGGCTTCAGAGAATCACTTTTCCGAGGCCACTCGCAATTAGCTCGACGGCCAACTCCGCGGTCCGGTTGTGGGAATCGAGAATTGGGTTGACTTCGACCACCTCCATCGACCGGACGGCACCGGTGTCGGCGATGAGTTCCATCGCGGCGTGTGCCTCCCTGTACGTGACGCCACCACGGACGGGCGTCCCGACGCCAGGGGCCTCGTCGGGGTCGAGGAAGTCCATATCGAGGCTGACGTGCAGCGCGTCGACGCCGCCGAGCGCTGCGTCGATGGCGTCTTCGATGACCGGGACGAGCCCGCGGTTGTCGATGTGGCTCATCGTGAACGCCGTCACGTCGCTGTCGCGAATGGCGCGACGCTCCTCGTCGTCGATGTCCCGAAGACCGACCATCGCGATGTTCTCCTCGTCGATATCCGCGTTGGCCCACCCCTTCTCGGCGAACGCTCCACGACCGAGCATGGCTGCGACGGGCATCCCGTGGACGTTCCCGCTCGGAGACGTTTCCGGCGTGTTGAAATCGCCGTGGGCGTCGAGCCAGAGGACGCCGATATCCTGGTCCGCGCTCGCCCCACCGACGCTGCCGATGGCGATGGAGTGGTCGCCGCCGAGGACCAAGGGGAGGTCGCCGTCGTCGATGGCGTCGGCGACGGCGCTCTCGACCCGGCGGCACACCCACCGCGTCTCCCGGAGGTACTTCGCTCGACCCTCACCCGGCGTTTCGGCGTTCGGGTCACGGCCTTCCGGGCGCGGGACAGGCAAGTCACCAGCATCGTCGTAGGAGAGACCGACGTTTCGGACGGCATCGGAGAGACCGGCGTACCGAATCGCCGACGGTCCCATGTCGACGCCACGGCGGTCCGCGCCGAGGTCCATCGGCGCACCGATTACTCGGAGGTCCATACCACCGGTACAGTACCGACCGTCTAAAAACCGCCGCCAGTGGCCCTTCACGTCAGCGACCGTGAGGAAACCGAACGCCGCCGAAACGCCACTCCCCCACCGTCGGGTTTAAGGACGGAACTATCGAATGATAGCTTATGTCATCAATCGAGCTCACCCCCAGCCAGAAGACGATTCTTCAGGAGCTCATCAACCTTCACCGTGAGTCCGAAAGCGCCGTCAAAGGGGAAGACATCGCCGAACAGGTAGACAGAAATCCCGGAACGATTCGAAATCAGATGCAGAGTCTGAAGGCACTCCAGTTGGTCGAGGGTGTACCCGGCCCGAAAGGCGGCTACAAGCCGACGGCGAACGCCTACGATGCGCTGAAGATACAGGAGATGGATCAAGCGGCGGACGTTCCCTTCCGACACAACGGCGAACTCATCGAAAGCGCGAACGTACAGGAAATCGACCTCACGAGCGTCCACCACCCCGAACTGTGTCGCGCCGAAATCAAACTGCAGGGCTCCATCGCCGATTTCAGCGAAGGCGACGACATCACCGTCGGGCCGACCCCGCTGTCGCGACTCCTCATCGCCGGGACCATCGAGGGCAAAGACGACACGAACAACAGCCTCATCCTCACTATCGACAAGATGGAGGCCCCGGCCGGAAACGAGGAGGCTGCTCACTGATAGCGAATCACAACCACCAGAGGGAAGTCGAATCGGCAACTTTCGCCAGCCACGCGGTTCCAACAGGTTTGTATCGCAGGCATCCCGACTGCCTTACATGACGGACGATGTCGTCGTGCTTGGGTCCGGCTATGCCGGCACCGGCGCGGTCAAACGGCTCGAATCGGAACTCGACGGAGAGGCGGATATTACGTGGGTGTCGGACGTCGACCACCACCTCGTTCTCCACGAATCCCACCGCTGTATTCGTAACCCCGAGGTACAGGAGAAAATCACGTTCCCGGTGTCGGAGATCAAATCGCCGTCGACCCGGTTCGTACAGGGCCGCGTCGAGGGAATCGACACCGAGGACCGCCAGATTACGCTCGACGACGACTCCACCATCGACTACGACTACCTCCTCGTCGGCTTCGGCTCCCAGACTGCCTTCTTCGGCATCGACGGCCTCAAGGAACACTCGTTGACGCTGAAGTCACTCGACGACGCCCTCGAAATCCACGAGGCCATCACCGAGGCTGCCCGGGAAGCCTCCCGGAACGACCCCGCACAGGTCATCGTCGGCGGTGCCGGCCTCTCCGGCATCCAGTCGGCCGGTGAAATCGCGGAGTTCCGCGACAAACACCGCGCCCCACTCGACGTCCACCTCGTCGAGGGGCTCGACAACGTCTTCCCGAACAACGACCCCGTCGTGCAGGCGAAACTCCGCAAACTGCTGGAGGAGAAAGACGTCGAGATTCACACCGGCGAGTTCATCGGCGAGGTCGACGAGGAAACCGTCTACGTCGGCGACGAGATGGAACTCGACTACGACGTGCTGCTGTGGACCGGTGGCATCACCGGCCAAGACGCCGCCGAGACGGCCGCAGTCGACAAAGACGAGCGGAGCAACCGCATCGAATCCGCCTCGAACTTCCAGACCTCAGACGAGCGGGTCTTCGCCCTCGGCGACGCCGCGCTCATCGACCAGCCCGGCCAGGAACAGCCCGCACCGCCGACCGCACAGGCCGCCTGGCAAGCCGCCGAGGTTGCCGGCGAGAACATCGCCCGCACCATCCGCGGCCAGCCGCTGAAGGAGTGGGAGTACGACGACAAGGGGACGCTCATCTCCGTCGGCAGCAAGGCCGTCGCTCACGACGTGAAGGGGCTGCCCGTCGACACTTTCGGCGGCCCCGCCGCGAAGGCGCTGAAGAAGACCGTCGCCGCACGCTGGATCAAGACGGTCAACGGGTTCGCCGACGCCGCGAAAGCATTCCCGGACATGTAAAACGACCTTTTTCCACGGCGCGCGGAGTGCGCCGGGAAAAACGTCGATGAAAAAGACACGTCGGCCCTCCTTACAGTCGGGCCTCGGTCCCGCGCTCCCTTCGGTCGCGCGGCGGAACCGCTTCGGCGAGCTCCGCGCGCCTCGCGGATGCTTTCGTATTGGTACTTACTCCGAGAGCGACAGCCCCGCGTGCCAGTGGTCGACACCGGCCTCGGCTTTCCTCTTGTCCATCTTCGACAACAGCGCCGCCGCGAGCGAGGCCGTTTCCGCGGCCTTTCGCTGGCCCTCGGTTCTGAACTCGCCGGTGACGCGGTTGGCGTAGACGGTACAGACGGCTCCGGCACGGAGACCGTACAGACTCGAAAGTGTGAGGATGGCGCTGGCTTCCATCTCGAAGTTCAGGACCCCTGCCTCTTGCAGTCCCTCGATTCGCTCCTCGGCCCCGGCGGCACGGAACCCCTCGAATCCCGGCCGTGACTGGCCGGCGTAAAACGAGTCCGTCGAGCAAGTGATACCCAGGTGGTAGTCGTGGCCGAGTCGCTCGGCGGCGGTCACGAGCGCCGTGACGACCTCGTCGGCGGCGGCCGCCGGGTAATCCTCACGGACGTACTCGTCACTCGTCCCCTCCTGTCGGACCGCTGCCGTCGTGATGACGAGGTCACCGACGGACGCCTCTTCCTGTATGGCCCCACAGGAGCCGACCCGGATGAACGATTCGGCACCGATGCGGGCGAGTTCCTCGACGGCGATAGCGGCCGACGGCGAGCCGATTCCGGTCGACGTGACCGCGAGCGGTTCGTCGTCGTACGTTCCAGCGAGCGTTCGGTACTCGCGGTGGGACGCTCGCTCGCGATACTCGTCCCAGCAGTCCGCGATTATCTCGACGCGGTCTGGGTCGCCCGGGAGGAGTACAGGTCCTTCGATGTCCCCGTCGGCGAGTTCGACGTGATACTGCTCGTCGTCGTTCGGGTCCTCGCTGTCCCCAGTCATTCGAGATGCTCCATCGTGATGGTGTTCGGGAGCAGTTCACCGAGCGTGTACGTCGTCGGTCCATCCTCTCCCTCACAGATAACGCGGAAATCAGCGGCACAGAACTCCGACAGCGACTGTCGGCACATCCCACAGGGTGTGACGCCGTCCCGGCGGTCCGAACTGACCGCGACCGCTTCGAACTCCCGGTGGCCCTCCTCTATGGCTTTCGACAGCGCCAACTCCTCGGCGTGGACGCTGTTGGAGTAGTTGGCGTTCTCGATGTTACAGCCGGTGTACACCGATCCGTCGTCGGTTTCGAGGGCTGCCCCGACGTAGTACTCCGAGTACGGCGCGTAGGACCGCTCGACGGCCTCGCGGGCGATTTCGAGTAGTTCCCTGTCGTCCATACGCCGGGTCTCGGCCGCCCGGCGCAAATACCTGCCGTCGAAAGCGACGGCGGGGCTACGACACGTCGTCGATGGCGGCGGTAACGACGTCTGTGACCTCATCGACGAGCGCCTCGACATCCTCGCTTTCGGCGTAGATACGGACGTACGGTTCGGTGCCGCTGGGACGAACGAGCGTCCAGGCCGCGTCGTCGAAGGTCAACCGGACGCCGTACTCGGTGTCGACCGATGCTTCGGGAAACGTCTCCGGGAGCCGAGTTTCGAGAGCGTCCATCGTCGCCGCCTTTCGGTCGTCGGGACAGTCGACGCTCACCTTCCGGTAGGGGCGTTCGGTAATCGGAGCTTTGAGGTCGGGGAGGCCGTCGCGGGCGACCAACGCACCGACGACCGCGGCGCTGGCGACGCCGTCTATCCACGGTCCGAAATCGGTGTGGACGTGTTTCCACGGCTCCGCTGCGAAGACGACATCTGTGTCAGCCGTCCCCGTATTCCGGGCAGTGGCGACGCCTTCGTGAAGCGCGCCGAGCCGGACCCGTTCGATTCGGCCACCGTGTGACTCGACGTGTTCGTCGATGCGCGCCGAGGCGTTCGGCGTCGTCACGACGACCGGGTCGGCGGCGTCGCTTTGGCGGGTGTAAAAGCCGGCGAGCATCGCGAGGACGGTGTCCTCGTGGACGACCTCGCCCCGCTCGTCCACGATCACGATGCGGTCTGCGTCACCGTCGTGGCCGATGCCGAACTCGAAGTCGCCGTCGGCCACGAACGCCCGAAGGTCTTCGAGGCTCTCGGGTGTGGGCTTCGACTCGCGTCCTGGGAAGTGGCCGTCGACGTTGGCGTTGAGCGCGACGACGTCGGCACCGAGCGCCCGGAGGACCTGGGGGGTCGCGACGCTCGCCATCCCGTTGCCGCAGTCGACGGCGATTTTCGTGTTTTCACAGTCACCGACGGCTCGACGCGTGTACTCGACGACGGCGTTCCGATAGTCGTCGAGAACCTCCTCGCGGGTCGAATCGCCCCACGTGTCCCAGTTGGCCAGCTCCGTTTCGGCGTCGACGCGTGACTCGACCGCCTCCTCGGCCGTGCGGTCGTACTCCGTTCCATCGACGAACAGTTTCAGACCGTTGTCTTGCGGCGGGTTGTGACTCGCCGTGACCATCACGCCGCGACGCCCCCGGGAGGCGTAGGCGAGCGCCGGTGTCGGGACGCGACCGACCCTGACGACCTCGGCACCACCGCTTGCTATTCCGGCCTCAACCGCTGCGACGAGCGCCTGGCCGGATTCGCGGCCGTCGCGGCCGACGACGAACGTCTCGCCGTCGACGGCCGCGGCGCTGCCGACAGCGAGCGCGAGCGACGGCGTCACTGTCGTCGTCACGTCGCCCCGAATCCCGGCGGTCCCGAACAGTTCCATACCCGGAGTTGTGCGGCGGGTACACTTCAATAGTGGCGAACGACAGTTCTCCCGTCCGAGGACCCTCACGCTGTGCTTCGACCTCGGCGGACTGCCGGCGTTCGTTCAGAGCACGGGCTCTCTGGCTTCGGTTTCGTATATAAATCGTCGGCTGCCCGAGCGGCCGCCCTATGCGATGTCGCGGCTGGTGTCGATGTCGACCTCGTCGGACAGTTCCAGTTTGATGACGTCCGAAAGTGCCTGTCCGCCGCGGAACTTGGGGACTGCGAGGCGGTTCTCGATGCGGTCACCCTTCACCGAGGTGTCGAGTTGAAACACCAGATCCGCCATGTGTTCGGTGGTGTCCCGGAGGTCGGGGACGTTGCGGCCGTCGAGACAGTGCAGGACGGCGAGCCCACCGGTGTTGTAGATGTGGTTCTGCAGTTCGTTCATGAAGTTCCGATAGCGGGTCGGCTCCTGGCGTTCGAGCACGTCGGCGGGGTCGATAATGAGGTTTGAGGACTCCGGAAGCGCGGAGACGAGTTTCGTCGCGTTGTCGAGCGGTGCATCGCCGGTCACGTCCCGGACGGTCGGGTCTCCCGTCATCGTGTTCGAGTTGTCGATGCTGTTGGAGACTGAGTCGCCTGTTCTATCGAGGGAGAGATACAACGTCCCGCGAGTGGCCGTGAGTTCGTACAGGAACAGTTCCGCTTGGCTCGCAGGCTGGGCGGTGAGCGCCACAATGCTCCCGGCCGGAATCCCACCGTTGAGCTTCCGGTCGAGAACGTTGATTCCGGTCCTGAGGCGCTCGCTCATCTGTTGCTGTTTGCATGTCCACCTGATTAAACCTTCTGGCAAGGTTGTGTGTTGATTCGGCAAGACAGCGGTTGGGACTGCAAACCACGGGAGCGGTGTGCGGAGTCCGGTCGGGTCGGGAGATTCAAGAGCGTCCGGGGCGGGTCTTTCGGTAATGCGCCACGATTACCTGATAAGCGCGAAGCAGCTGTCGCGTGGCGATATCGAGGCGGTGTTGGACCGCGCCGCCGAAATCGCCGACGACCCCGGCGCGGTCGCCCACTCCCACGACAACGACCTCCTCGGGTTGTTGTTCTTCGAGCCGAGCACGCGGACGAAGATGTCCTTCGACACCGCGATGAAGCGGCTCGGCGGCGACACCGTCGACATGGGGAGCGTCGAGTCCTCGTCGGTCAAAAAGGGCGAGTCGCTGGCCGACACCGTTCGCGTCATCGAGGGGTACACCGACGCCATCGTCCTCAGACACCCCTCCGAGGGCGCCGCGAAACTGGCCAGCGAGTTCGTCGACGTGCCCGTCATCAACGCGGGCGACGGCGCGGGCCAACACCCCACACAGACCCTGTTGGACCTCTACACCATCCGCGAGAACGCCGGCTTCGACGACCTCACCATCGGCATCATGGGCGACTTGAAGTACGGTCGGACGGTCCACTCGCTTGCCCACGCGCTGACGAACTTCGACGCCAGCCAGCACTTCATCAGCCCCGAGAGCCTGCGCCTGCCGCGTAGCGTTCGCTACGACCTCCACGAGGCAGGCGCGCAGGTCCGCGAACACACGGACATCGAGAACGTCCTCGAAGCACTCGACGTGCTGTACGTCACCCGTATCCAGCGGGAGCGGTTCCCCGACGAGAACGAGTACCGGCAGATAGCGGGCGAGTACCGCATCGATGCCGAACTGTTGGAGCAAGCCAAGGACGACCTGACGGTGATGCACCCGCTGCCGCGCGTCGACGAAATCGCACCCGAAATCGACGAAACGGAGTACGCGACGTACTTCGAACAGGCACACAACGGCGTCCCCGTCCGAATGGCACTGCTCGATTCAATCCTATGACCGACACAGAACTCCGCGTCTCGAAAATCGAAAACGGCACCGTCATCGACCACATCGCCGGCGGGCAGGCGCTCAACGTCCTCGCCATCCTTGGCATCGACGGCTCCTCCGGCGAGGAGGTCTCCGTCGGGATGAACGTCCCCTCCGACCGCCTCGGCCGCAAGGACATCGTGAAGGTCGAGGGGCGAGAACTGAGTCAAAACGAGGTCGACGTGCTGTCGCTCATCGCGCCCGCTGCGACCATCAACATCGTCCGCGAGTTCGACGTGGTCGAGAAACACCGCGTCTCCCGCCCCGAGAGCGTCCTCGGCGTGCTGTCGTGTCCGAACGCCAACTGCATCACCACGGAAAACGAACCCGTCGAATCGCGCTTCGACGTCCTCGATGAAGGCGTCCGCTGTGCCTACTGCGACACCATCATCAGGGAGTCGCTGGCCGCACACATCAGCGTCGCGTAGGGCGCGACGGGCCGACCGCAGTCTGCCGGGGGAAAGACTATGCCGTTCGGGTTCGTCCGTGATACTGTATGTCGAAGAAAGCCATCGCGCTGGTCCTCCTCGCTGCAGCAGTCCTGCTGTACGTGAAGAAACAGTAAGCGTACCGCCACCCAACTACTCTTCCGAACGACTTACCCACGCCGAGTGCCGACTACGTGTATGTACGGCGTCGTCACGCGAAACGAAGAGGAGGCGCGCTGGCCGGAGTTCGACCGCGCGTTCTACGAGGTGAAAGACGTCTCGGGACGCTCTGCGGACCCCATCGCGGATGCGGTGAGTATGGTGTCGTGTTTCGGTGACAACGCTGCCGCCGAGGGCAACGAGGATATCGTCCCCGTCAACCCCGATGGCCAACGCGCAACCCGCGAGCGGACGTACTTCGATTGGGCCTACGTCTGTCCGACCCACGAGGGCTACCGAGACGGCCTACTGGAGATAATCGAGGACTGCGCCGAAGTCAACCCCGACGTTCGGCTCGACGACATCGGCTTCCCGCGGGCGGAGTACTGCTACTGTGACCGCTGTAACGCGGCCTTCGAGTCGTGGGTCGAGACGCGGCACGGAAACGGGGAGGGCCCGCCGCCCGAGGAGACGACCGTCGAGGACCGCTACGAGTGGCGCGCAGCGGTCATCACCGAGTTCGTCGAAGCGGCCGCAGACCGGATTCCGGGAACCACCTACATGACGCTGTATCCGGACCCCTACGAGGGCCACCTCTACAAGCGCGCCGGCATCGACCTCGACGCAATCGAGGAGTACGTCGACGAGTTCGTCGTCCCGCTGTACGACACTCACTACGGGACGACATACTGGCTCGAGACCATCGCCAGCGGGTTCGCCGACCGCCTCGAGACGCCACTCAGCATCGAACTCTACGCTGTCGACGTGGACATCGACGATTTGATTCACGCCGCGGAAGTCGCCGGCGAGTACGGCGAGTCGGTGCTGTTCGGCTACGACGCCTCGACGGCGCGGGCACTGTTGCGACGAATGGACGCCGACGAGAGCGACGGCGTCGAGTGGTAGTCAGGCGACCGCGCGTGCGGCGTCGATGAGGTCCTCGCGGTCGCGGGTGTCCTCGGGGACCGACGGCGGGTCGAACCACCGCGCCGCGCTGATTTCGTCGTCGGGGTCGGCTATCGCCGTGTCCGTCGTCTCCGCCCGCGCACAGAACACCGGGAGGACGCCCCACGTCCGGTGACCCCCACAGGTAATCTCGACGCGGTTGAGCATCGCCAGGCCGTCGTAGACCGCATCGACGCCGGCTTCTTCCTGCAGTTCCCGCTCGGCTGTCTCGCGGAACGACTCAGCGCCGTCGACGCCACCGCCCGGGAGAACCCACAGATCGACGCCCTCGTGACGAACGAGGAGAACCTCCCCCGACGGACGGTACACGAGCGTGTGGGCACCGTAGGGTGCGCCGCTGCGCTGAATGCGTTCGGCGAGCGTCCGGAACCGCCCGCGTGAGACGTGTTTGCGGTAGGTCCGTTCGAGGAGACCTTCGCCGTAGGCGTCGACGGTTCGATGGTAGGCCTGTGCGGCGCGCTGTTCGGCCTCGTCGGCGAGATACCAGAGGCCGTCGACAGTCGTCACGGCCTCGTCACCTCCTCCGAAGCGGGGAGAGAGGGAGGGCGGCGTGTACGAACGGCAGGGACGGTCATACACGGCCGTTCGTGCCACCGTCCCAAAAGCCGTTCGAACCGGGAAACGACGGGCTTTTTCCGCACGGGCGAGAATCCGCGGGTATGGCATTCGAGAAGGGCGACAACGTCGTCTTCCACGACAAGCACAGCGAGTACGACGGCGAGACCGGTGAGGTGACGCAGGTCTCCGAGACGATGTTCGGCGACAACACCTACATCGTCCAGTTCGAGGAAGGACAGGAAGCGGGTATCCCCGAGGATTCCTTGGAAGCCGCCGCTGACGAAGACGACGAGGAGTGAGCCGATGAGCGCCGTCCCGTTCCACTACGTCGACCTGCGCGCGTTCTGTTATGCGACGGAGGACGAAAAGCGGGTCGAGGCGGCGCTGCGGACGTTTCTCCCCGAAGACGTCGATATCGAACGCGAAGAGACCGAGGGCCACCACGGCGACCGTATCCTCGTGTTGTCGGTGCGACTCGAACGCGCCGACGAGGTGCGGCACGTCCTCTCGGCGTTGGCGCGGCTGGAGGACTTCCAGCGACTCATCGACGAACTCGACCAGCGCGTCGACGACAACTGCGCCTTCTTCATCCAACTCGACAAGCAGGCCGCCTACAAGGGCGACGTCGAACTCGGGACGGGGCTGATGCTCCGCGGCAAGGTCGAAGCCTACCCCGCCAAGAAGGAGAAGGCGGTCGAGACGGCCGAGGAGGCGCTTCAGGAGTTGGCCGAGGCCAGCGACTGACTACGCGTTGCGGTCCATCAGGGCCCCCATCGCGGCCCGCTCGGCTTTTCTGAGGTGTTCGGAGGCGGTGCCCGGCGCACAGCCGAGCCGTTCGCCGACCTCCTCGACGGTTCCCGCCCGCGGAACGTCGTAGTAGCCCACGTCGAACGCCGCGACGACGGCCTCGTACTGCCGGTCGGTGAGGTCGACGCCCGAAGTCAGTTCGGGCGTGTCGTACTCCCCGACGCGTTCGATATCGACGCTGGCGGCCGCCGGGACGTCTTCCAGAGCCGTCTGCAGCGCCTCGGGTTCGCCGACCGCGGTCAGTCGGGCCGTGCCGTCGCTGTGGAACTCCACCGGCGGAATCACGAGCAGCCCCGGCCGCTGGAAGGCGTCCTCCAGTCGCATGTCGAATTCGCTGGACTGCTCTCTGATGTAGGCGTAACAGGACTCCTCGTCGAGTGGTGTGATTCGATACTCCACGATGCGGTCTGTCGCCTCCAGCGCGTCGGCGTAGGCTTCGCGGTCGCCCTCGACGTAAAACAGCATCGTCGCACGGCCGTCATCGGTGCGGTGGCTGTGGAGCAGTTGGTCGTTGACGAGCGCCTCGTCTCGCGTGAGTCGACGGTGGACCGGGTGCATCGCCCGTTCTTCGAACCGCAGGGTACAGCGGAGGGACTTCATCGTTGCGGGACGTTCGCCCGCGCTCAACTTAAAAGACCGAACTCGTGAGGCTGTATTCACGCCCCGATGCCGCCGGTATCCTCGCGTATGTCGACCGACGCCGTCGCCCAACAGCGCTCGAAGATACCCGTCCCCGAGGCGCTTTCGGAGTTCGCAATCGGCTACGAAACCCACGAGAACGCCCCAGCAGTCGTCGTCCGCGCCGACGAGGTCGCGGACGCTCTCGAAGCGGCCCGCTCGCTCGGCTACGACCACTGCGCCTGCGTCACCGCCCAGGCCTACGAGGACCGCTACGAGACGGTGTATCACCTCCGTAAGTACGACGACCCGACCGAGGAACTCGGCGTCGTCGTCCCGACGACCAGCGACGAGTCGGTCAGTGAGTCCGGTGCGTCGGTGTATCCCACCGCCGAGTGGCACGAGCGGGAAGCCTACGACCTCGTCGGTATCGAGTACGAGGGCCACCCCGACCTGCGCCGCATCCTGCTGCCGGAGACCTGGCAGGGCCACCCGATGGCGCCCGACTACGACCCCGAAGCGTCGCAGGTAGTTCCCTACCGCGAACACGCCAACCCTCTGCAGGAAGACGAGCGGCGGGGCGATACGATGCTTATCAACATCGGACCGCATCACCCGGCAACCCACGGCGTCTTACATCTCGCAGTCACACTGGACGGCGAGACGGTCGCCGACGTGGAACCCGACATCGGCTACATCCACCGCTGTGAGGAGCAGATGTGCCAGCAGGGCACCTACCGCCACCAGATTATGCCGTATCCCGACCGCTGGGACTGGGGCGGTGGCGGCATCCTCAACGAGTGGGCTTACGCCCGCACGGCCGAGGACCTCGCCGACATCGAGGTTCCCGAGTACGCACAACTCATCCGGACGATGGCCGCCGAATTGAGCCGCATCCTCTCGCATATGCTCGCCGTCGGCGCCTACGCACTCGACGTGGTCGGCGATTTCAACGCCACCTGGCAGTACGCCTTCCGGGACCGCGAACTCGTCCAGGAGATTCTCGAGGATTTGACCGGCCAGCGGCTCATGTTCAACTACTTCCGGTTGGGCGGGGTGTCGTGGGACATCCCGGGTGACCGG
Organism: Natronomonas gomsonensis; assembly: GCF_013391635.1. Classification (GTDB taxonomy): domain Archaea; phylum Halobacteriota; class Halobacteria; order Halobacteriales; family Haloarculaceae; genus Natronomonas; species Natronomonas gomsonensis_A. The sequence goes on from NZ_JACAWU010000002.1 coordinate 715,759, forward strand.
GAGGCGTTCTTCGAGAAGGTTCGGTCGTTCACACAGGGCCTGCCGGCGAAGATGCGGGAGTATCACGACCTGCTGTCCTCCAACGAGATACTCCAACTCCGGACGGTCGGCGTCGGCGAACTGCCGCCGGAGATGGCGAAGGCCTACGGCTGTACCGGCCCCGTCGCCCGTGGGTCGGGAGTCGATTACGACCTGCGCCGGGACGACCCCTACGGCTACTACGAGGAGTTGGATTGGGACGTGGTGACCGAAGACGGCTGTGACAACCTCAGCCGACTGCTAGTCCGTCTCGGAGAGGTCGAGCAGTCCGCGAAAATCATCGAGCAGTGTGTCGAACTGCTCGAATCGTGGCCCGAAGACGAGCGGACGATTCAGGCCAACGTCCCGCGGACGCTCAAGCCCGACCCCGACACCGAAATCTACCGCGCCGTCGAGGCCGCGAAGGGCGAACTCGGCATCTACATCCGTTCGGACGGCACCGACAAGCCCGCCCGGTTCAAGATTCGCGGACCGTCCTTTTCCCACGTCTCGGCGCTGCCGGCGATGACCGAAGGCGAGTACGTTCCGGACCTCATCGCGACGCTCGGCAGCCTCGACACTATCATGGGCGAAGTCGACCGTTGACCACCCAAAGATTCCTTATCCCTCCGTGACTGCGGACAGTCGATGACGGACGGCGAGACGTCGGAAACGACCGCCGAGGAGGCCTTCGCGCTCGTCGGCAACGAACTCCGGGCGGGCATCCTCCGTGTCCTCGGGGAGACACCACACGAGGGCGTGTCGTTCTCGGAACTCCGCGAGCGCGTCGACAGCGACGTCGATAGCGGCCAGTTCAACTACCACCTCCAGAAACTGGTCGGCCCGTTCGTCGAGAAGACCGACGACGGGTACGTGCTCCGCCCGCCGGGCCTGGCGCTGTATCGCGCAATCAAAGCCGGGGCGTTCAGCCGAAGTCTCACGGTCGAGGGGTTCGACGCCGAGTTCGACTGTTACTTCTGTGAGTCGCCGGTCGAGGCCGCCTACGACGACGGCCTGTTCACGATGACCTGTTCGGGGTGCGGACACCTCTACGCGCGGACGACGCTCCCGCCGAGTGCCGTCGAGGGCGACCGGAGCGAACTGTTGACGCGAGTCGACCAGTACAACCGCCACGGGATGGGGCTGTCGGCCGACGGCGTCTGTCCGGTCTGTGCGAACCCGATGGCACTGGAGTTCCTCGACAGCGATACGGTCGCGTGGGCCGACGGGACCGAACGCCTCGACGTGTTCTGCCATCGCTCCTGTGACCACTGCGGTCGAGAGCAGTACATGACAGTCGGGTTGGCGTTGCTGCATCATCCCGCCGTTGTCTCCTTCTTCCACGACCACGCTGTCGACGTGACCGCGATTCCCCACTGGGAGTTGGAGTTCGTGATGACGGACAACTATCTGACCGTTCGCTCGAGGGACCCCTGGGAGTTCGAACTCGCGGTTCACTGCGAGGGCGAGACGCTGACGCTTGTGGTCGACGACGAGTTGAACGTCATCGACGAGGAACGGTCCTGAATCAGAACAACTCCAGCGTTCGCTTGACGCTTCGGTGCGTCTCCCGTTCGGCGACCATCCGTCCCCGCATCGCGGTATCGAGAAGCGGCGTCGAGGTGGACTCGCCGCCATCGAAGAGATGCGTCGTCTCCACCTCGCTGGCGACCGAGCCGAGCAGCTGGAACATCGGGGCATACCGCAGCCGCCGAAGCCGATTGCCACTCACCGACAACTCGCCGGTCACGACGGCCGACGACGAGGGGCGGCCGTCGACGATGTCACGCCACACCTCGTAGGGGCCGCGCATGACGAAGCCCGTCTCGCGGGCCTCGGGACCGTCGAGGACCTGGAACTCGGTACAGCGGCCGTCCTCCAACCCGACGTAGGCGTACACCGTCCCGTCGACGACGTAGGACTCCAGTTGGTCGAGTTTGTCAGCTAAATCCTCGCGGATGCCGGACTGAATAGGCGCGAACGTCTCCGGGGCGTCGGCGACGGTCACGTCCGAAACCGTCTCGTAGACGTGGTCGGGGAGGCCATCGAGCGTTGCCTCGGGCAACTCACCGAGCGTCGTCTCGTCGATGGGAAGGTCGGTGATGACGTACAGCACGTCGCCGTCGAAGCCCTCGCCCATCCCTCGCCGAGTTCCGCGAAGGCATCGCTGTCGTTGAGGTGGCGTCTATACTCTTCTAACCACTGTTCTGTCGGAAACGGTGGCATTGGTCTTGCCGCGAACGACGACCGACCGTATAAAAAGGCTGCTGCCGCGTTTACGCGGGTTCCCTACTCGCCGCGAATCTCGCTCATGTGGTCGATGCGCTGCTGGAGGAGTTCGGCCTTGCCGATGTCGTGGCGGACGCGAAGCCCCTCCTCGCCGGCCTTCGCCAGCGCCTCCTCGGCGATGGCTTCCGCGCCGGTGATGGTTTCGGCCAGTCCGACGACGGCAAAGGAACGGGAGGTCGTCGTGTAGACGCCGTCGTCGCGAGCGTCGACGCTGGCGTAGAACAGCAGCGCCTCGCCGGCGCTGTCTGGGTCGATGTTCACTTTCGCGCCGGCCTCGGGGTCGGTCGGGTATCCTTCGGGGACGGCGTACTTACAGACGGTCGCCTGATTCGAGAAGGTGAGTTCGGGCAGTTCCTCACCCTCCCGTGCGGCGACGAGCAACTCGACGAAATCCGTCTCCAGCACCGGCAGCGTGTTCATCGCCTCGGGGTCGCCGAAGCGGGCGTTGAACTCGACGACCTTCGGACCCTCTGCCGTGAGCATGAACTGGCCGTAGAGGATGCCCTTGTAGTCGGGCATCGCCTCGACCACCGCGTCGATGATTTCGACGGCGTCGGTGTAATCGCCCTCCGTCATGAACGGCAACTCGAAGGTGGCGTCGGAGTACGACCCCATGCCGCCGGTGTTCGGCCCCTCGTCGCCCTCGTAGGCGCGTTTGTGGTCTTGGACGGCCGGGGAGACGCGATACTGGCCGTCGGCGACGAACGCCTGCACGGTGAACTCCTCGCCGACGAGCCGTTCCTCCAGGATGTAGGCGTCGTAGTCGCTTTCGAGGACGTACTCGACGCCCTCCTCTTTGGTAATCTGGTCGCCAGTGACGCGGACGCCCTTGCCGCCGGTGAGGCCGCGCGGCTTGATGGCGAGGTCGCCGTCGTACTCGCGGATGTAGTCGGCGGCGGCCTCGCCGTCCTCGAAGACCTCGAAGTCGGGACAACCGGGGATAGCGTGGTCCTGCATGAACTCCCGCTGGAAGGCCTTGTCCGTCTCGATGCGCGCCTCGGCCTCTCGGGGGCCGAAGGCGTAGACGCCGGCGTCGTCGAGAGCGTCGGCCACACCCGCGTTCAACGCGGACTCGGGGCCGATTGCGGCCAGCGTCGCGCCGACGGATTCGGCGAACTCGACGATGGCATCGGGGTCAGTCTCGTCGACTTCCTCGAACCCCTCTGCGAGGTCGGTGATGCCGGGGTTGCGGTTCGACGCACAGGCGTACAGTTCGGCGTCGTCAGCCTCGGCGACGGCCCGGGCGATGGCGTGTTCGCGTCCGCCGCCACCCACGAGGAGTACGGTCTCTGTCATACGCGAAACCGGTGGGCAAAGAAGTGTAAACGTTGCTGTTGGGCGCCGACGAAGTGTGCAGGAACGTGAGTATCCGGCGGCCGCGCGGCGGCTTTGCCGCCACGGTATCGGTTGCGCGCTCTGCGCGCAACCCCACTCAGACGTTCTCGTCGAACTGGTAGGCCGCGCCGACCGTCCAGAAGAAGTCGTGGTCACCGGTTCGGCGCTCCTCTAAGACGCCGTTGAGCGACTGGATGCCATCGACGCTCCCGGTCCACTCGGCGCTGAACGCGCCGTTCTGGGTGCGGTCACTGTTCGTCTCGAGGTTCTCGGTCGTCTCGTTGAGCGGGAACGTCGCCGACGGCGCCCCGCCGAGGGAGACAGTTGCCTCACCGCCGCTTCGGGAGAACTGCGCGCTGTCGGCCACCGTTCCGTCCCGGAGTTCGACGTTCGCCGAGAGCATCGCCAAGTCGACGTTGCGCACCAGACGGTCGTCGGCGGCGTCGGCGGCGACCCACAGCCAGTAGCGATAGCGGTTCTCGCCGATTTCGTACACCGACACCGACGCGTCGACGTACAGAAGCGGCGCGTCGGGGTCGACGTCGTCGGGGTTCAGACTCGACTCGCTGCCGCCGGGGTCGGCGGGCGTCTCCCGGGAGAGCGCCAGCCGCTGGACGTAGGCGGTGTCCAGTGTGTCCGGTGTCTCGCTTTCGATGCCCCAGACGCCGCTGTCGCCGTAGCGGTCGGACATCGAATCGACGTAGTTACCGAACGCCGCGCCGTCGAGTTCCGCGCCGACACCCGGGTTCAACACCCACGCTGTCGACGTCTCGACTCTGGTCTCGCGGCGCGTCACGCGCTGCTCGATACAGCCGGCGAGGCCGGCCGCCAGCAACCCACCGCCGGCACGGAGGGCGTCCCTACGAGAGAGCTTCATATCGCCCACGACAGGCCGGTGACTCAAATAACCCGCTAATCGCTCGCGGCTCCGTTCGTCGCCGCTCCCATCGAGACCTCGCTTCGCTCGGCGTCTCGCAAGCCACGCCGTTTACTACCGTGGCGACCCGACTGTCGGTATGGACAACCGCCTCGACGAGGCGTCTTCGCCGTACCTCAAACAGCACGCCGACAACCCCGTCGCATGGCAACAGTGGGACGAGGAGGCCCTCGAACTCGCCGAAGAGCGCGACGTCCCGATATTCCTCTCTATCGGCTACGCCGCCTGCCACTGGTGTCACGTCATGGAGGACGAGAGCTTCTCGGACCCCGACATCGCCGAGCAACTCAACGAGAACTTCGTCCCAATCAAGGTCGACCGCGAGGAACGCCCCGACGTTGACTCGGTGTACATGACCGTCTGTCAGTTGGTCCGCGGCAACGGCGGCTGGCCACTATCGGTGTGGCTCACCCCGGAAGGGAAACCGTTCCACGTGGGGACGTACTTCCCACCCGAGCCGAAACAGGGGATGCCCGCCTTCGGGCAGGTGCTCGACGGCATCGCCGAGTCCTGGAACGACCCCGAGGGGCGCGAGAAGATGGAGGACCGCGCCGAGCAGTGGACCGACGCGGTTTCGGGGGAGTTAGAGGACACCCCCGACACACCAGGGGAGGTGCCGGACGCCGAGTTCGTCGATTCGGCCGCCAGCGCCGCCGTCCGCGGCGCGGACCGCGAACACGGCGGGTGGGGTCGCGGCCAGAAGTTCCCCCAACCCGGCCGGGTTCATCTGCTCCTGCGAGGCTTCGACCGGACCGGACGAAGGGAGTACCGGAAGGTTGCGACGGAGGCACTCGACGCGATGGTCTCCGGCGGCCTCTACGACCACGTCGGTGGCGGCTTCCACCGCTACTGCGTCGACCGCGAGTGGACTGTCCCACACTTCGAGAAGATGCTGTACGACAACGCGGAGATTCCGCGGGCGCTGCTGGCCGGCTACCAACTGACCGGCACCGAACGCTACGCCGAGGCCGTCCGGGGGACGTTCACGTTCGTCCAGCGGGAACTCACCCACCCCGACGGTGGCTTCTACTCGACGCTCGACGCCGAAAGCGAAGACGAAGACGGCGAGCGCGAGGAGGGCGCCTTCTACGTGTGGACGCCCGAGACGGTCGAGGAGGCCGTCGAGGACGACACCGACGCCGCAATCTTCCGTGACCGCTACGGCGTCACCGAGGCGGGGAACTTCGAGCACGGGACGACTGTCCTCACCGAATCGGCGTCCATCGAGGAGTTGGCCGAACGCCACGAGCGGACGCCGGGTGAGATACGCGACCGACTCGAGCGCGCCCGCAAGCAGGCCTTCGACGCCCGAAGCGAGCGCCCGCGCCCGCCGCGTGACGAGAAGGTACTCGCCGGCTGGAACGGGCTGATGATTTCGGCGTTCGCGGAGGGTGCTTTGACCCTCGACAGCGAATACGCGGCGGCGGCCGAGGACGCGCTCACCTTCTGTATGGACCGGCTGTGGGACGCCGAGGAATGCCGACTGAACCGCCGACTGAAGGACGACGACGTGGGGATTCAGGGCTACCTCGAAGACTACGCCTTCCTCGGCCGTGGCGCACTCGACACGTATCAGGCCACCGGCGACGTGGCGTTTCTGAAATTCGCGCTCGAACTCGGGCGGGTCGTCCGGGACGCCTTCTACGACGACACGGAGGGAACGCTCTACTTCACGCCGGTCGACGGCGAGTCGCTGGTCGCGCGACCGCAGGAACTCACCGACACGTCGACGCCGTCCTCGAGTGGCGTCGCCGTCCAGTTGCTCACCAACCTCGCCCACGTCGCCCCGGAGGAGGGGTTCGACGAAATCGCCGAAACCGTCCTCGAGACCCACGCGTCGAAGCTGGATTCGGACCCGCTGTCGCACGCCTCGCTCGCGCTCGCGGCCGACGACCGCGCGGTCGGCGCCCTGGAGTTGACCGTCGCAGCGGACCACCTGCCCGAGCAGTGGCGAACGTCGCTGTCGGAGCGGTATCTCCCGACTCGATTTCTCACCGTTCGACCGCCCTCAGAGGACGGTGTCGAGCAGTGGGTCGACACGCTCGGACTCGAAGAAGTGCCGCCCATCTGGGCCAACCGCGAGGCTCGCGACGGCAAACCCACCGTCTACGCCTGTCGGTCGTTCACCTGCTCGCCGCCACAACACGACATGGGCGCGGCGCTGGAGTGGGCGGAAGACCTCTAAGGGAAAATTAGCCGCGGTTATGCCAACTGCTCTGCGAGGTACACCGCAATCGGCACGTCTTCTTCCTCGACGAAGCGAGCGAGTTCCTCGCCAGTCTCGGCGTCCTCGACGACGACGGTCGGAATCAATTCGATGCCGTACTCCTCGACGTTCGGGCCGGTCTTGCTCCCGTCGTCTTCCTTCTCGACGGGGTAGTGCTCGACATTCTCGATGCCAGCGGCGTCGAGTGCCGCGCCGAAATCGGGCAGTTGCGAGCGGCAGTCCTTACACCAGTCGCCGCCCCACACCTTCACCACGATGTCGTCGGCGCGTGCCTCGAAAGTCGCGACCGCATCGTCGTAGGACTCGGCGTCCCACACCGGGTTCGGCCGCATCGTTTCCAGTTCCATATCTATCGATTCGTCGCACGCTTCTTAAGGAACGCGCTCCCCGGTCCTGCCGGCGTCAGCGCCGGCCATACCACTCCGCTTCGAACCGTTCGAGGAAGGTTTCGAGGAAGGCGTGGCGCTCGGCGGCGCGTTCGCGGGCTGCGTCAGTGTGCATCTCCTCGCGGAGGTTCAGCAGTTTCTCGTGGAAGTGGTCGATAGCGGAGGGTTCCTCGGAGTCGGGCGTCCACATCGGCCGGTCGTGGGCGCCGGAGTAGACGAAACACCGAGCGACGCCGACGGCGCCCATCGCATCGAGGTTGTCGGCGTCCCGCAGGAGGTCGACCTCGATGCCGTCGCCGTCCCGTCGATTTCCACGGAACTCGTACTCCTCGTGCAGCGCGACACAGTGGTGAACCGCATCCCGTTTCTCCACCGGAAACTCCGCGGCATCGAGGACGGCTTCGACCGCTTCGAGGGAGTCTTCGGGGTGGACGAACTCGCCCGACTCGGCGCCCATCGCGCGGTGGATGTCGTGGACGAGGGCGGCAGCACCCAACACCTCACGGTCCGCGTCGGGGTAGTCGTCGGCCAACTCCAAGGCGGTGTGGAACACCCGCCAGCCGTGGGCCATGTCGTGGCCGGTGGTGTCGTCGCCGAGCCACGATTCCATCTCGGCGGCGACGGATTCGAACAGCGGGTCGATGTCGTGAGGGACAGCACGCTCGTGGACGGACTGGGAGGGATCGGTCATACGAACCCCACCGACGCCGTTGGCTTCAAACCGTCGTCACCGGCCGACTGTGGAACAGTCGTAGGTCCCGAACTCGACGTACTCGGTCGGGTTGGGATCGTCGAGTCGAATCTCCTCGCGGACGAAGCCGACGGTGACCGATTCGACGGGGCCGTCCGTGCTCCGACAGAGATAGGCGGCGAACGCCCGGCGTTCCGTCTCGCTACCACTACGGACCTCCGAGAGGTACTTTCGCCATCTGGCGTTGGGGTACGTCGCAGCAACGTCCGGCGGCCGGTCCAATCCGGTGTCGGCGTGGGGGTAGGCGTCGACCGTCTCGCCCGATTCGAGAGTGGCCTCGACGACGAACCAACCGTCGGTCGTCGGGGGGTCCGGCGCGAACAGCTTCCAACTGTGGTCTTCGGGGTCGACGGGGGAATCGTTGGGTACCGAGAGGTAGCCGACCGACGCGGCTTGCCACAGCAGTCCGACGACGAGTATCGTCGCCGTCGCAGCAGGGGCAATGCGGTGGACAGAGCGTCGAACCGAAGCCGGGAGCGACGGCCCGAGGGGAACCCTCGGGTGACCCTCCACGGTCGTCAGTCGCCCCTCCAGTTGCCTCATCACACCCGAGAGCAGACGCTCGATTCGGTCCCACACCGACGGTGGCAGGAACACGAGCAGGCAGGCCACCATGACGTGGGGGAACAGCCCCAACTCCATGGTGAGGAACATCCCGACGTGGGCCGCGAGGAACGCGGCGGTGAGCGCCGTCCGGGCGCGGCCGACGAGGCCGACGAGCAGCGGTGCGACGAGCAGCAGGCCGACCCACGCCCAGTTGATCGTGACGAGCAACGGCTCGATACCGGCGAAGAAATCGCCGAGTCGAACGGTGAATCGGTCGAGGGCGAAGACGTACCGGACGGCCGTTCCCTCCATCCACAGCGACCCCCGGAGCTTGAAAATCGCGTTCGTCGTGTAAATCGACACGACCTGTGAGAGCAGCGCGGCGGTGCCGAAGCCGACGACGACCTGCCGAGGGGTTCGCGACTCGCGGCCGAGGGCGTCCAGCGACCACCGCTCGCCGAGCGGGAGGAACAGGCCGACGAACAGCGCGACCAACAGGACGGTGTCGCCGCCGTTGAGGACGAGGTAGTTCCGCAGTTGCAGCGACGCCAAGAGTAGCCACAAGATAGACGCAACGAACCGCGTTCGGTAGCCGATTACGAGCAGGACTGCGAAGACGCCAGTGACGACGAAGAGCGTAGCCTGTACCCACAGCTCTCCCGAGAGGCCGTGCAGCGACAGCCGCGAGAGCGTCGGATACAGCACCGCGTTGGCCGCCCGCGGGAGAACGCCCGCGTCGGTGTAGAACGCCCGTAAATCCCCGGCACGACCCAGCAAATCCAAGAGGAGGAGACATCCCAGCGCGATTCGGAACGCAGCGAGTCCACGGGCGTCGATGCCGAGTCGACGCTCCAGCGCCGGCCGAACCGCTTCGAGCGTTCGCGGAATCGATAGCCCCGACGCCATTCGTTGCTGGGGGATTCACCTGGCGGCCGATAGCTCTTGTGCTGTCCCCGACGACGGCAGTCCCTCCCGCGTTCAGGGAGGTTTTATACCGCGACGGTCAATCGCCGGCTATGAAACGGGGCATTCTCGGTACGGTCGGGTCGCCGCTGGTGCAGGTCGAGTCACCGCCGGGAGCGGTCATCGCGGCGAAAATCGAATCGAAGAACCCCGGTGGCTCCGCCAAGGACCGCCCGGCGCTGGCGATGGTCGAAGCCGCCGAAGCCGCCGGCGAATTGACGTCCGGCGACCGCATCGTCGAACCCACATCTGGCAACACGGGCATCGGGCTCTCGATGGTCGCCGCGGCGAAGGGCTACGACATCACGGTCGTGATGCCCGCCTCGAAGTCCCCGGAGCGCCGCGCCATCATGAACGCCTACGGTGCCGATTTGGAACTGGTCGACGGAACCATCTCGGAGGCCAAGGACCGCGCCGACGAACTCGAAGCCGAGGGGATGGTCCAGGTCCGGCAGTTCGAGAACCCTGCCAATCCGGAGTCCCACTACCGGACGACGGGCGCCGAAATCATCGAACAGGTCGGCGATCGGACGGTCGACGCCCTCGTCGCCGGTATCGGTACCGGCGGCACCATCACGGGCACCGGCCGCCGACTCAAGGAGGCGTTCCCCGAGATGGAGGTCGTCGGCGTCGAACCCGAGGACAACGCCGTCCTCTCCGGCGGCGAACCGGGCGACGACGACTTCCAGGGAATGGGCCCGGGCTTCGTCAGCCCGAACCTCGACCGTGACCTCCTCGATAGCGTCGAGACGGTCGACATCGAATCGGCCGAAGCCGAGTGTCGCCGCCTCGCCCGCGAGGAGGGCATTCTCGTCGGACAGTCCTCGGGCGGCAGCCTGCTGGCCGCAAAACGGGTCGCCGAGCGACTGGCCGAAGACCGCGGCGTCGAGTCCTGTCCCGGCCCGGACAACGAGGTCGGCATCCTCTCCGATGACCCCGCCGACCCCGAACCGATTCCCGACGATTGCCCGCTCGTCGTCACCGTCTTCTGGGACTCCGGTGAGCGCTACATGTCGACCGGGATGTTCGATTAACCCCGCTGGAGCCACGCGTCCAGCCGTGCGACGAACGCCTCTGGGTGTTCCCGCGGCGGCCAGTGTCCACACGCAGCGAGCGTGAACAGGTCGGCGACGGGCGCGGCGTCGGCCGCCGCCTTCGACTGTTCGAGCGGGATGAGGTCGTCGTCCTCGCCGTGGACGAAAAGCGTCGGGACCGGCAATTCGGACATGCGGTCGGCGTAGTTCGTCCGGAGGCCACGCCAGCCGACCTCCGCGCGCTGGAAGCGGCGGTAGGCGTCGCCGGCGTTGGGGCGTTGAACCTCTCGAACCGCGTCGTCGACGAACTCCTCGTCGAGGTTCGCCGGGTTCACGAGGTTCTCGATGGAGGCTCTCGTCACGCGCCGGCTTCGCTTCATCGCCCACCACGTGGCCTCCAGTAGCTTCGGCGCCTTGACGTACGCGGCACCGATTTTACCCCCCGGAACCTCGCCACCGAGACCATAACTGTCCACGAGACAGAGCCGAGAGACACGCGCCGGCCGGTCGAGCGTGTAGCCGAGGGCGATGCCACCTCCCTTCGAGATACCGACGAGCGTCGTCTCGACGAGGTCGAGTTCCGAGAGGACGGTACCCAGAACGTCGACGTAGTAATCGACGTGTGGGGTTTTCTCGTCGGGAACGGGGTCGCTCTCGCCGTATCCGGGCCAGTCGAGCGCGTAGACGCGGTGGGTCTCCGAAAGCGCCGGGAACGCTTTTTTCCAGGAGACGCCGGTGGCGTCCATCCCGCCGCCGTGCAGCAACAGTATCGGGCGTCCCTCGTCGGGGCCGGCCGCATACACGCGAACGTCCGTTCCGTCCACGGAGATATCTCGCGTCGTCGCGTCGAGTTCGCTCATACCGTCCCGTCGGGGGCCGGCGTGAAATACCGTCGGCTACGCACCGAACTCCGTTACGCGCCGAACTCGTCTTCGGTGACGCGGACGACGAGGGTGTCGTCGACCTCGTGGAGGTCGTACTCCGGTAGTTCGTGGCCGGTACGGGTGACGAACATCGGTTCGAGCAACTCGCCGTCGCTGACGCCGAACACCTTCAGGAAACGCTCTGAGTCCTCGGCCGCAACGTCGTTGTCCCGGATGGCGGCCGCGAGGTCACGGGAGAGCCACTCTTCGTCGCTGACCGAGGGTTCGAGGACGAGCGACTCGTCGGCGAAGCGGACCAGATACCAGTTGAGGTCGTTCAACAGGGCGACGGCCGCACCGAGAGAGACGGTCTCCAAGGCGACGGTGTTCCGATACGGCTCCCGAAGGTCGTAGGTCGCGAGTGCGTTGCGGGCAGTCTCGCGGCTGACGAGTTCGTAGCGCAACTCCACGTCCTCGCTGCCGACCAGACACACCCTCGTCATGGGTTTCCATTCGGGAGGCATCAAAAAGCGGTTTCGGACCGACGCTTGGCCGGTTCGGAGACGGTCAGCAGTCGTAGGACCGCGACCCCTCTTGGACGGTCACGTTTCGAGTGGTGCGTGTGACCCGTGAGCCATCGATTCGGACGCGAACCTGAACCGTCTCGGTGTCACCGACCGAGAGCGTCTCGTCGTCTTCGATTATCCAGAACACGTCCATCGTCTCTTGTCCCGGTCCCTCGACCGTCGCTGTCGTCGTCTCGTCGGTGTGGGCGAGGCTCACCTCGACTGTCGCCGAGCGCTCGGCGGCGTATTCACGGCCGGAGTCGGGCGGTATCTCGACGACCACGTCGCCGAGAACACTGATGGAGTCGCCCGGCGTTCCGCTCGCCATGCATGTCTGTACGGTTCCGTTTTCACCGTCGGGAAACGACAGCTCGTCGTTCAACGCCACCGTGAGATCGACTTCTTCGACGGTGACGTTCTCGTCCGTTCCGTCGTCGACGACGCCACCGAACACCACGAGCGTGCCGACGCTGAGCGTCGTCAGGACGACGAAGACGGCGACCGTCGCGGGGGAGGGCGGCCAATCGAGCAGCCAGGGCAGCAGATTCACGTCCGAAACTAACAGGGGGACCTATACAGTTTTTCCGTGCTCAGAAGGTCGTCAGTTCGCCGTCGATGACGCGCTTCGTAATCGAGGTGACGTTCGCCAACTCGCGGTCGATGATGGCTTCGACCTCGTCTTCGATGTCGCCGACCTCGACCCCGTCTTCGGTGACGAGGCTCGCGTCGGCGACGTGGGGTTTGTCGATGGGTTGGCCGATTTGGCTGAGCAGTCGGATGCGAATCTCGCGGATTCCGGAGACCTCCTCGACGACGGATTCCGCGATGTCCGTCGAGAGGAGGTTGTAAATCTTCCCGATGTGGTTGACGGGGTTCTTTCCGGAGGTGGCTTCCATCGACATCGAACGGTTGGGCGTGATGAGGCCGTTAGCGCGGTTGCCGCGGCCCACGGAGCCGTCGTCGCCCTGTTCAGCGGAGGTACCCGTCGTCGTCAGGTAGATGGAGCCTTCCTCGTAGTCGTCGGCAGTGTTGACGTGGACGTTTACTTCGCGGTCGGTGTACTCCTCGGCGAGGTCGGTGACGAACTCACGGATGCCGCCGACGGCGTCGTCGTAGTCGTCCAGTCCGTCGATGTATCGGTCGACCATCGCGGCGGCGACGGTTACGTCGATCTCGTCGCCCTCGCGCTTGCCCATCACCTTGATGTCCGTGCCGACTTCGGGGTTGTCGACGCTGTACCTGCCGTTGAGTTGTCGTTCGGCCTCGAGGACGATGTTCTCGGTCTCGGTCAGCGGCGCGTGGCCGACGCCGAAGGACGTGTCGTTGGCCATCGGCACCTGTTGGCCCTCCTCGCCGAACACTTCCTGGAGGTCCCCGGAGCCTTCGCCCAACTTCACGTCGACGATGATTTCCGTCCCGAAGTCGACGAGCGGGAAGTGCTTCTCGAAGTACTCTCGGGCGGCACGGAGTGCGATGGTCTCCGTCGGGATTCGCGTCCCCTGATACTCTTTCGTGGCGCGGCCGGTGATTAGGAGATAGATGGGTTCGATGACTTCGCCGCCCTCGAAGGCGGGCGCTGAGGTGCCGGCGACGAGCTGTGTCTCGTCGGTGTTGTAGTGGAGGACTTTGCCGACGCGGTCGATGTAGGCCGACGCAAGCGCCTGTGAGACGTGTTCTGCGATACCGTCACAGATAGAGTCGGGATGTCCCAACCCCTTTCGCTCGACGATTTCGACCTCTTGGTCCTCGACCGCGCGGCCGACGACCGGCTCGACGCGGATGTTTCGCTCGCTCATTACTCGCAGTAGCTCTCCGGCGGTTCTATAACTTACGGAAACCAAATCAAACCGACAAATTACCGCGAAGCATTACACGTCGTCGAGTAGCAAGCCGAGATACGACGTTCGAATCTGGTCTGCGGCGTCGAGACCCAACTCCGACAGCAGGTCCTCCGCACCCTCTCGGGCCGGTTCGACGGTTTCGGCTTCGGTCTCGACTTCGACGTACTCGTCGAGTCCGACCACAGAATCTAGCGTCACGGTGTACTCGCCGTAGGCGAACCGTTCGCGGCGCTTTTCGACTGTCGCGGCGGCCTCGAATCCCAGCGCCTCGACGATTCCGGCCATCGTTTCGCCGTCGGCGACGCCGGTCTCCAGTTCCTCGCGAGTCTTCGAGGCCGCCTCGACGAGCGGTCCCTTGTAGGTGACCCGAGTGTCCGTCTCCTCGTCGTGTATCTCCCGGCGGATGCGGAACGCCTCGTCGGTTTCGGCGAACTCCCGGACCGGGTGGTCGTAGTAGGTATCGACCTGTTCGACCGCCCCCAGCGACTCGGCACCGAGCTCCGAGAGCCGTTCCCGAACTGATTCGTGCTCGGCTCGGACCTTCAACTCGACTTCGTACATGGACTTTCGGTGTCTCGGCGTCGACTAAAGCACCTCGGCTCCGGGCGGACGGGAAACGTGATTGTTAAGGGTGCGACGGCTGACGTAGCGAGTATGAGCGACGAACCCGATGAGGTCGAGGAGACCGACACCGAGGCCGAAGCGGCCGAGGAAGAAGTAACAGACACCGAGACCGAGGAGCAGGACGAAGCGGAAGCCGAAGGGCTGCAGGACGGCGCCTTCATCCGACTGGCCTACACCGCCCGCACCGTCGAAGACGACAACCTCGTCGACACAACCGACGAGGAAGTCGCAGAAGAAGAGGGCGTCGGCGATCAGGGCACCTTCGAACCCCGCGTCATCGTCCTCGGCGAGGGTCACCTCTTCCCGCAGGTCGAAGACGACATCCGCGGCAAGGAAGTCGGCGACGAGGGCAGCGTCGTCGTCCCCGCCGCGGAGGCCTTCGGTGAGTACGACGAAGAGCAGGTCCGCACCGTCTCGGCCGACAAGATCGGTGAGGACGACCGATACCCCGGCGCTCGCATCCAAATCGACGGCGAGCAGGGCGTTCTCGAGACCATCATCGGCGGCCGCGCACGCGTCGACTTCAACCACCCGCTGGCCGGCGAGGACATCGAATACGACTACGAGATTCTCGAAGAGGTCGACGGCGACCTCGAACAGGCCAAGGGCCTGCTCGGCATGTTCCTCGACCTCGACCTCGAGATGTGGGTCGAAACCGACGAGGTCGAAGAGACCCGCGTCGAAGAGCCCGACGACGAAGACGACGAGGACGCCGAACCCGAGACTGTCACCGAGACCGTCGAGAAGCGCACCCTCTACGTCGAGTCGACGCCCCAGCTCTCGATGAACCAGCAGTGGATGATGCAGAAACAGCAAATCGCCCAACAGGTCATCGACCTCACCGACATCGACCGGATTCTCATCCAGGAAATCCTCGACGGCGGCGGCATGGGGATGGGCATGGGCGGTATGATGGGCGGTATGGGCGGCGGCGGTGGCGTCCCCGACGATGTCGACATCGAGGAGGCCCTCGAAGAGGCCGACATCGACGCCGACGAAATCGCCGACGAACTGTAACGGCGGTCCGTTTCAGCGGTTTTTCGAGACGCACAGCACGGACGAACAAAAAAGCGTTTTCCGGCGATTCTACCAGTACGAGTCGGGATTGCTGAGCCACTGTCGGTTTCGCGCACCGACGACGACCATCCCGATGACGGCGACGGCGACCAGCGCAATCGTGGCGATAGCCGCGACGGCGAAGTCACTGGCGAACGTCGAGCGGAGCAGTTCTACGACCGCGCCGACGGCCAACAGCGCGACCAGTGCGGCGAGTGCGAACGACAGCGGTTTCGTCGATTCCATACCCGACACTCCGAGCGCCGGATTATAAAACTCAAGACCTTCCCGCGAGTGGTGCCAGTATGACCACGACCGCCGTCCTCGTCGACCCGCCACGAGCGGGCGAAGTTCTCGACCGACTCGTCGAAACGTCGCCGCTCACGGAGAGCGAGGCGGCCGACCTCTACGCCGCGATGACGAAGGATGTCGTCTCGGCCGTCGACAAAAGCGGCGGGCCGCTGTTGGTGAACTTCCGCTCGGCGGACGCCGAATCCGAAATCCGCGACCTCCTCGACGGCGTCGTCGATTCGGATGCCGACGACGTTCGCTTCGAGGTGCAGGTCGGCGAGACCTTTTCGGGGCGGGCGGGCAACACGGCGACGCACCTCCTCGATACCGAAGACGAGGGCTCGGTCGCCATCACGCGCCCCGAGGCCGCGTTCCTCGCCCGCACCGAAATCGACGGGTCGGCGATGAAACTCCGCAGCAGCGAGGTCGTACTCGGCCCCGCACCGGGCGGCCGAGTGTACTTCGCGGCGTTCAAAGAGACAATCGACTACGCCGACGCCTTCGCCGCGCCGGCCGTCGAGACGCTCACCGACCGCGGACTCGACGCCGGCTACGAGGTCGACTTCCTCGAATCCAAGCCGTTCGTCGAGACAGGTTCGGACCTCGCGGAGACGATTACGACCGTCCGGACCCGCCGGAAGGCCGACCGCATCGTCCCGCGGCATCTCGCGGAGTGGATTGCGGATTCTGACCTCGCGGTCGAAGCCGACGACGACGGCTTGACGCTCGTGCGGTGACCGACAACGCTTAGGGCCGTCCGTCGATAGGACGAAACGCGGTGGGGTGGCAGAGTGGACTATTGCGTCTGCCTTGAGAGCAGATGGCCTCACGGCCTCCTGGGTTCGAATCCCAGCCCCACCGCTCCTGAAACGAACGTGAGTGACGGCGATGGATTCACTGCTACGAAGAGGGCGACCCTACTCGTTGCGCGGACTGGAGGGGTGGTAGTCGGTGTCGTACTCGCCGGGTCGGTCGTCGATTCGCTCGGGGTTGATGCGGCCGCCCAACAGCATGAAGTCCAACACGGTGAGATACAGCATCGCCTCGACGACGGGGACGCCACGCGGCGGGAGGACGGGGTCGTGGCGGCCGATGACCTGTGCGTCGTCGACGATTTCTTCGGTCTCCCAGTCGGCGGTCTGTTGCTCCTTGGGAATCGAGGTCGGTGCGTGTAGCGTCACTTCGCCGTAGATGGGGAGGCCGGTCGTGATGCCACCCTGTAGGCCCCCGTGGTCGTTCTCGACGGGGATGGGGTCGCCCTCCTCGGCGACGACGTCGTCGCGGCCGCCCTCGTAGAAGGTCCACTCGTCGTTTCGGTCCTTGCCGGTGTAGGTCCGGGCCTCCCGACCGAGACCGAACTCGAAGGCCGTCGTCGCGGGGACGGACATCATGGCCTGTCCGAGGCGGGCTTCGAAGGCGTCGAACCGAGGGGCGCCGAGGCCGCGTGGGACGCCGCGGACCTCGAACTCGATGGAGCCGCCGATGGAGTCGCCTTCCTGTTGGTATTCGTCGATGCACTCCCGCATCTGCTCGGCCGTCTCGGGGTGGCCACACCGGACTTCGTTGTCCTCGGAGTGTTCGACCATCTCCTCGAAGGTGATGTCGGGGGCCTCGATGTCGCCGATTTGGTTGACGTGAGCCTTGATTCGCACGTCGTAGTCGGACTGTTCGAGTACCTGCTTTGCGACGGCGCCGGCGGCCACCCAGTTGACGGTTTCGCGTGCCGACGACCGGCCGCCACCGCCCCAGTTGCGCGTGCCGAACTTCGCGGAGTAGGTGAAGTCGCCGTGGGAGGGCCGCGGTGCGGTGATGAAGGGTTCGTACTTCCCGGAGCGGGCGTCTTTGTTCTGGATGACCATGCCGATGGGGGTGCCGGTGGTGTAGCCGTCCTGCGTTCCGGAGTTGACCGTCACCTCGTCGGGTTCCCCGCGGGAGGTGGTAATCTTCGATTGTCCGGGTTTTCTGCGGTCGAGTTCATACTGGATGGCCTCCTCGTCCAACTCGACGCCGGCGGGACAGCCGGAGACGGTGACGCCCATCGCGTCGCCGTGGCTCTCGCCGAACGTGGTCACCTGGAAGAGCCGACCGAAGCGGTTGCCGTTCATTGTCGGACTCTGGGACCGCCGGGGGTTTAGGTTTTGCAATTACGCAACGCACGCTGTGTTCGGCAGGTGGCTGCTCCCCGACCGCCTTCACATCCCGTCGTCCCGGACCGTCATGATGACGCCGCTTGCGAGCATCAGCGCGGCGATGACGACCATTCCGGGGTCGGGGCCCATCATCCCGACGGAACAAAACCGTTCGGCGGTGGTGGAGCCACAGCCCACGGTCGCACGCTGCCGAAACCGCTGGGCTTATACGGCCGTATCGGATACGCTTGGAAGGTTTGCGTATGCCCTACGAAACGGGACTCTCGTACGACGACGTGTTGCTCGTGCCACAGCGGTCATCGGTCGACAGCCGCTCGGAGGTCGACCTCTCGACGGAGTTGGCCGATGGCATCGAACTGCAGGTGCCGATAACGACGGCGGCGATGGACACCGTCACCGAAGCTGAGATGGCCCACGCGGTCGCCGAATTCGGTGGGCTGGGCGTCGTCCATCGGTTCCTCCCAATCGACGAACAGGCCGCGGTGGTTCGGTCGGTGGCCGACGACGGCCACTCCGTCGCCGCCGCGGTCGGCATCGCCGAGGCACACCTCGAACGGGCGCGGGCGTTGGTCGAGGCGAGCGTCTCGATGCTCGTCGTCGACGTCGCTCACGGTCACATGGAACGGACGCTGGAGGCGACGGCCGACCTCGCCGAAGCGTTCCCGGAGACTCCGCTGTGTGCCGGCAACGTCGTCACCCCTGAAGCAGTCTCCGACCTCGCGGCGGCGGGCGCCGACTGCGTGAAGGTCGGCGTCGGCCCCGGGTCACACTGCACCACCCGAGAAGTGACAGGCTTCGGGATGCCGCAGTTCACAGCCGTCGAGCGCTGTGCGGCCGCGGCCGACGAGGCCGGCATCACGACCATCGCCGACGGGGGCATCCGGACTTCCGGCGATGCCGTCAAGGCGCTGTTGGCGGGCGCCGACGCCGTGATGATGGGCGGATTTTTCGCCGGATGTGCGGAAGCGCCGGGCGAAACCGTCGAAATCGACGGCGAGCGGTACAAGCGTTCCCGTGGCATGTCGACGGCGGCGGCCGCCGAGGACCGCGACGACAAGGAGGGCGACGTCGACGCCGACGAGGGCGTCGAGGCTGTCACCGAGTTCGTCGGCCCCGTTGCGCCGCATCTCGAGGAGTTCGTCGCCGGCATCCGGTCGGGCTTTTCGTATGCCGGCGCTCACGACCTCTCGACCGCCCAGGAGAACGCCCAGTTCATGGAAGTCAACGCGACGACGAAGGGGCGAAACGGCGCCCACGGGTTCGCGCGCAAGAAGTGATCCGTCGGAGCTGACTACCGACTGGTGGCAGGGCACACTCCAAACCCTCAATCGACCTGCTCCTCGTACAACCCCTATTCAGTTGTCGTCGGGTTTATGACTGGCCCAACCCAGCCACGGGTATGCGCGATGCCTACGTCGTCGGGGCGGGCCAATCGAAGTACGGCTCCTTTCCCGACGAGAGTTACCGGTCGCTGTTCCAAACTGCTGTCGAGAACACGGTAGACTCCGTCGACCACGGAATCGACACCGCCGAAATAGACGAGGCCTACGTCGGTACCCTCGGCGTCGGGGGCCGCCAACTCGGCCTCCCCGGTCCGGCTGTGACCGAACACGTCGGACTCCACGGCGTGCCCGTCACCCGCGTCGAGAACGCCTGTGCGGCCTCGGGATACGCCGTCCGACAGGCCGTGATGGCGGTTCGGTCGGGGATGGCGGACGTGGCCCTCGCGGGAGGCGTCGAAGTGATGACAGACCTCTCCGGCGACGCCGTCCGCTACTGGCTGGGCGTCTCCGGTGAAACCGAGTGGGAGCGGATGTCGGGGACCACCTTCGCGGGCGTCTACGCCCAGATGGCCTCCGCTCACATGCGAGAACACGGGACGACGAAAGAGCAACTCTCCCACGTCGCGGTGAAGAACCACGCGAACGGCTCGAAGAACCCGAAGGCTCACCTCGGGTTCAGTTGCACGCTCGAAGACGCAGTGAACGCCCCGGATGTCGCCGAACCGCTGAACCTGTATCACTGCTGTCCGACGACCGACGGCGCTGCAACCGCACTCATTGTCAGCGAAGATGTCGTCGACGAGTACACCGACGACCCGGTCCGTGTGGCGGGCGTCGGTGCCGCCTCCGACCGCGTTGGTCTCTTCCAGCGTGACACCTACAACTCGGTGCCGGCCTCGAAGAAGGCCGCCGAATCCGCCTACGAGGAAGCCGATATCGGCCCTGACGACCTCGATTTCGCCGAGGTCCACGACTGCTTCGCCATCGCGGAACTCATGGCCTACGAAGATTTGGGCTTCTGTGAGCGCGGCGAGGCCGGCCCCTACGTCGAATCGGGGGCGACCCGCATCGACGGCGAACTCCCCGTCAACACCTCCGGTGGCCTGAAATCGAAGGGTCATCCCATCGGCGCGACGGGTGCCGGACAGGTCGTCGAGGTGTTCGACCAACTGACCGGACGGGCCGGCGAGCGACAACTCGACGAGCCAGCCGTTGGGTTGGCACACAACGTCGGCGGGTCCGGCGGCGCGGCGGTGGTCCACGTCTTCGAGCGTGAAGACCGGACGGACACGGAGGTGGACGCATGAGCCGCGGCATCCTCGCCGTCGGCGCCTATGCCCCAGAGAACCGAGTGCCAGCCGAGGCCTTCGAGGAGGCGTGGGGCCGCTTCGACGCTCCGGGCGTCGAGACGAAGGCCGTCCCCGACGCCGACGAGGACGCGCTCACGATGGGCGTCCAGGCCGCCCGGCGGGCGCTGTCAGCCGGCGATGTCGCAGGCGAGGCCGTCGACCGACTGACCTTCGCGACGACGACCCCGCCGCTTGAAGAGGAGGACCTCACCGCACGCGTGGGGTCGTACCTGAACGTCCCGGCCGACGCGGTCCGGCGGACCTACGCAGGCAGCACACGCGCGGGCGTCGACGCTCTACTGGAGTCTATCGACGGCGACGGCACGGCACTCCTCGTCGTCGCCGACTGCCCGGAAGGCGAACCGGACGACAGCCGCGAACACGCCGCCGGGGCGGGCGCGGCAGCGTTCCTCGTCGGCGAAGACGCCCCGGCAGTCGTCACCCAACGGGCGAACCACGCCGACGTACGGCCGGGAACGAGATTCCGACAACACGGTAGTGAGAACGTCGAAGGACTCGATATCGGCACCTACGACCGCGCCGCCTTCACCGAGCCAATCGAGGCAGCCGTCGATTCCATCGAAGACGCCGACGCTGAAGCCATCGCGCTGCAGGCCCCCAACGGGAAACTTCCCTACCGGACGAACCTCGACGCCGAGGCCATCGCGGCGGTGGAGACGGTTTCCTCGCTGGGCGACACCGGCGCCGCGAGCGTCCCACTGTCGCTGGCCGAATCCTTCCGGTCGGGCCACGAGCGGACCCTCGGCGTCGCGTGGGGGTCGGGCGCCGGCGCGACGGCGTTCGTCGTCGAGGGAACCCCGTCGGTCGAGGCGTCGCTGGACGGCGACCGGGAACTCGACTATCCGGCGTACCTCCGCCGGCGCGGCGACATCGTCGGCGAGAAACCCGACGGTGGCGCGGCACACGTTCCGGTGCCGACGTGGCGTCGGAGCCTCCCGCAGCGACACCGCCACGAGGCGGGTGTGTGTCCGGAGTGTGGCGCAGTCGCGTTTCCGCCGGACGGCGCCTGCCCCGATTGCCTGTCGCTCGTCGAGTTCGAGCCTGTCGAACCGGAACTGGAGGGCGTCGTCGACGCCGCGACGACTATCGGACAAGGCGGTGCGCCGCCGGAGTTCGCCGAACAGCAGGCCCGACAGGGCGCCTTCGGCGTCGCTATCGTACGATTCGACGCCGAAGGCGGCGAGGTGTCGCTGCCGATGCAGGTCGCCGGCGGTGCATCCGTCGATGACCGCGTCCGCGCGGTTCCGCGACGTGTCTACGTCGAAGAGGGCGTGCCACGCTACGGGCTGAAGGCCATCACGCTGTAATTAGGCGTCGTCCGACGGCGTCCGAGTTGGCGTGCCGGTCAATTCCGGCGTCTCGGTCTCGGGACTGGCGCTCACCGACTGGCTGGCGCTCGAGGACCCACTTCTGTTGCCCGATTGATCGACCCGCACCGACGACGGTTCGCCGTTCTCGAAAGTGAACGTCGCCACGTACTCGATTTCGACGATACACTGCGCCGACGCACCTTCGTCGTCGCCCTCGACGCTCTCGACTTCGACGTACAGTTCGTCGGCGTCGCGGTCGTATTCGCTCGTGACGAGCTCTGCGGTGTATGAGGAATCCCGTCCGTCGAGGACGCCCTCGACGGTGACGACGCCGTCTTCTTTGGTCACCTCGTGGCTGCCGTAGTCGTCGCCGCACTCGACGCGTTCGACCTCGAAAGACTGGTCGACGAGTCGGGGTCCGGTCGGTGTCTCGGTCGGATCATCGCTCTCGTCGTCGTTTTCCGGAGCGGTTCCGGGGCCGCCACCGAGACAGCCGGCGATACCAGTCGTGGTCGCGGCCGCCGCGGCCGCGAGGAGGGAACGTCGTTTCACGGTAGCGGCTACTGGGGAGAATACAAAAACCGTGCCGAAGGTTCAAACGAACGTTTGACTCTCATCGGGGGATTCTTGCACGCCGGCCGACACCCCCCGCTATGCACCCGAGTGCAGCGGAGTTCCGGGCCCGTGCTGCGGACCGTTACGGCTTCGAAGTCGACGTACACGAGTTCCCCGAGGGAACGAAGACGGCGGCCGACGCCGCCGCAGCCATCGGCTGTGGCGTCGCCCAAATAGCCAGCGGAATCGTCCTCTCGGCCGACGGCGACCTCGTCGTGGTCGTCACGAGCGGCGCAAACCGCGTGAGTGAGGCGAAGGTCGCCGACCTCGTCGGCGTCGACGCCGAGAGCGTGTCGATGGGCGACGCCGACGATATCAAATCGACGTTGGGGTGGTCCATCGGTGGTGTGCCGCCGTTCTGCCATGATGCGGATGTCCCCGTCTTCATGGACGAGACGCTCTTGGAGTTCG
Organism: Natronomonas gomsonensis; assembly: GCF_013391635.1. Taxonomy (GTDB): domain Archaea; phylum Halobacteriota; class Halobacteria; order Halobacteriales; family Haloarculaceae; genus Natronomonas; species Natronomonas gomsonensis_A. The sequence goes on from NZ_JACAWU010000002.1 coordinate 738,625, forward strand.
AGGAGGTGTGGGCCGCCGCCGGAACGCCGCAGGCGGTGTTCCCCATCGACCCCGAGACGCTCCGGGAGCTGGCGGGCGCAACGGTCGCCGATATCGCGGAGTGAGTCGATTAACAAGACAGCGCTGTATTGGCACCAATATTATTAACTAAGGCTGGATAAATAATAACATTTTTAACTGGAGATGGGTAACTGGTGGGTATGAACCCGACGCGACGACAGGTACTCGGCGGAACGGCGGCGGTTGTCGGCGGGAGCCTCGCTGGCTGTCTCGGAAGTCCAGACACCGGCAACGGTCCCGAGGGTGGGGAAGGCGTGTTTACTTCGTTTTTTACGCTAGCCGACTTCGCTCGCCACGTCGTCGGCGACGTGACAGAGGTACAAAACCCCATCCCGCCGGGAGAGATGGGCCACCAGTACGAGGTCGGCTCGCAGGCACAGGTCGACGCCGCTCGGTCTGCCGCGTTCGTCTACCTCGACATCCCGGGGTTTCAGAACTGGGCCCTCGACAGCGCAGAAAACCTCGAGGCGAACCACGAGTCCGTCACCGTCGTCGACGCCCTTGCAGACGTAGAGCTTCGAGAAATCGGGGCTGGTCACGAACACAGTGGTGAGGACCACGAGGACGAACACACCGATGAGCACACCGACGAACACGACGGCGAGCACGAGGACGAACACACCGATGACCACGACGACGAACACGAGGATGAGCACACCGACGAGCACGAGGACGAACACGTCGGTGGTGACTTCGACCCCCACTACTGGACCGACCCAGTCCGGTCGGCCACGAGCGTCCGGACCATCGGTGAGGCGCTGGCTCAGGCCGACCCGGACAACGCCGAGACCTACCGCTCGAACACCGACGCCTACGTCGGGGAACTCGAAACCCTCGACGAGACCTTCGAGTCGGAACTCTCCGAGCGCGCTATCGACACCGTCGTCGTCGCGGGCCACGACTCCTATCAGTATCTCGCCGAACGGTACGGCTTCGAAGTTCACTCACCGGTCGGCGTCTCCCCGAACGCCGAACCCGGGTCGGCGGAAATCAGCGACACCATCGACGTGGTCGACGACAACGGCATCGACGTCATCCTCTATGACACCTTCTCCTCACCACGACTCGCCGAAACCATCGTCAGCGAATCGAACGCCGAGGAAGCGGTCGCCATCTCCTCGGCGGAAGGGACGAAAGGGGAGTGGCTCGACGACGGCTGGGGGTACGTCGAACAGATGAAAGAGCTAAACCTACCGGCATTCAAAGCCGCACTGAAAGCCGAATGACCGACGCCGTCCGCATCGAGAACGTCTCGTTCAGTTACGGGGAGGCCCCCGCCCTGCGAGACGTGTCGCTGACCATCGCGGAAGGCGAATTCCTCGGACTCATCGGCCCGAACGGCTCGGGGAAGACGACGCTGTTGAGCGTCATGTTGGGGCTCGTCGAACCCGACGAGGGCTCCGTCGAGTTGTTCGGCGAGCCCATCGAGTCCTTCGAGGACGGCCACCGAATCGGCTACGTCTCCCAGAAATCGACGGAGAAGGGAACCGCGATGCCCGTCACCGTCGAGGAAGTCGTCGAGATGGGTCGCTATCCACACGTCGGCTCCGGCCGCCTCCGGGAGGAAGACCATCAGGCCGTCGAGGCCGCTATGGCACGGGTGGACATCACCGATCTCGCCGACCGAAAACTGAACACCCTCTCCGGCGGTCAGCGCCAGCGGGCGTTCATCGCCCGCGCGCTCGCCAGCGACGCCGACCTGCTCGCACTCGACGAGCCGACCGTCGGCGTCGACGCCGAGTCACGTGACCGCTTCTACGGCCTGCTCGACGAACTCAACAGTGAGGGTATCACCATCGTCCTCATCGAACACGACATCGGCGTCGTCACCGACCGCGCGAGTCGCATCGCCTGTCTCAACACGGAACTGTACCACCACGGCGACCCCGAGTCCTTCCACGAGAGCGACGCCCTAGAGCGTGCCTACGGCTCGACCGGACAGGTCGTCGGCCACCACCACTGATGGCGGTGCAACGTGCTGCTCGGCGAGGGATCGTCCGGGTCGGTATCGGCGTGACGGCGATTCTGGCCGCCGTTTCGGGGCTGTATCTGCTGGCGACGTTCGCCGAAGCATACGGCCCCGGAACCCTCGGCGGCCTCGGTGCGACGCTCGCGACGACGCTCGTCGATACCGGCCACCTTCTCGGCCTCCTCGTCGGGACCGACCTGCTTCGTTTCCGGTTCGTCTGGAACTCGCTTGCGACCGGCGTCCTCATCGGCATCGTCGCACCGCTGGTCGGCACCTACCTCGTCCACCGCGAGATGGCGCTCATCGGCGAGACACTGGCCCACACGGCGTTCGCCGGGGTGGCATTCGGCCTGTTCTTCGCCGCATCGACGGGCTGGTCGACGCCCATCCTACTTCCAGCGCTTATCGCGGGCATCCTCGGGGCCTTCGCGGTCCAATGGCTGACTGAACACACCGACACCTACGGCGACGTGCCCATCGCCATCATGCTCACGGGGTCGTTCGCCGTCGGCACCATCATCATCTCCATCGGCGGCGGGTTCTCGGGGCTCAACATCGAGAGCTTCCTGTTCGGCAACGTCGGCTTCGTCACGCCGAGCGGTGCGTGGCTGATGGGTGCGCTGTCGGCAGTCGTCGTCGCCGTCATCGCGGCCCGACACAAGCAACTGCTGTTCATCACCTTCGACGAGCAGGCCGCCCGCGTCGCCCAACTCGACGTGGGGCTCCACAACACGCTGTTAGTCGTCCTCACGTCGTTCGTCGTCGTCGGGGCGATGCAGGTACTCGGCATCATCCTCGTCGCGGCGCTTCTGGTCGTCCCGGTCGCGGCGGCCACCCAAATCGCCGCCGACTTCCGCGAATCGATGTATCTCGGTGTGCTGTTCGGCGAACTCTCCGTGTTGGTCGGCCTCTCGGTTGCCTTCCCGCTGAACGCCCCGCCGGGCGGCACCATCGTCGTCGTCGCCATCGGAATCTACGCGCTGTCGGTCGCCGCTTCCACCGGCGAGTTCCGAGCGGTTTCGACGCACTGACAGCGAGCAGCTCACTACGAGGTACAGCTATTTACGCCGGCGCCGAGAACCGACAGCCGATGAGCGAACTCTCGGGACTGTTCGCCCCGGAGCGGGTCGCCGTCGTCGGAGCGACCGACCGCAAGGGGTCGGTCGGGCGAGCCGTGATGGAGAACCTCGTGGCGGATTTCGAGGGGTCGGTCGTCCCGGTCAACCCGACCGAGGACCGGCTGTTCGACCGCCCCTGTTACGACGACGTAGCCGAGACCGGCGCCGACCTCGCCGTCGTCGTGGTGCCGGCCGCGACGGCCCTCGAGGTCATCGAGTCGGCAGGCGAGGCAGGTATCGAAAACGTCGTCGTGATTACCGCTGGGTTCGGCGAATCCGGCGGCGACGGCACCGCCCGCGAGGAGGCACTCGTCGACCTCGCGAACCGCTATGGGTTGAACCTCGTCGGGCCGAACTCGCTGGGTATCATCTCGACGCCGTCGGGACTGAACGCCACGTTCGGTCCGCGGAACGCCGACCCGGGTTCCATCTCGTTTATGAGCCAATCCGGCGCGTTCGTCACGGCCGTCCTCGATTGGGCCGCCGACCGCGACATCGGCTTCAACGACATCGTCTCCCTCGGCAACAAGGCCGTCCTCGACGAGACGGACTTCATCGAGGCGTGGGGGGCGGATTCGGGGACCGACGTGGTGTTGGGGTACCTCGAAAGCATCGAGGACGGCGAAGCGTTCGTCCGAACCGCACGCGAGGTGACTGCCGAGACGCCCGTCGTCGTCGTGAAGTCGGGGCGAACGGAGGCCGGCGCCCACGCCGCGGCCTCCCACACCGGCGCCATCGCCGGCAGTGAAGCGGCCTACGAGGCCGGATTGGATGGGGCGGGCGTCCTCCGCGTCGAGTCCGCCGAGGAGTTGTTCGACTTCGGCGCGATGTTGGCCGGCCAACCCATCCCGAACGCCGATGGTGTCGCCGTCGTGACCAACGCCGGCGGGCCGGGCGTGATGGCGACCGACGCCATCGGTGACGCAGCCCTCGACCTCGCCTCGCTCGGCGGGGAGACCCGTGCGGCGCTGGCCGACGTCCTCCCCCAGTCGGCGAGCGGGCAGAATCCGGTGGACATCATCGGCGACGCGCCGGTCGAACGCTTCGAGCGAGCCTTGGAGGTCGTCCTCGACGACCCTGCCGTCGGCGCGGCGGTCGTCATCGCCTGTCCGACCGCGACGCTGTCCTTCGAATCGTTGGCCGAGCGGCTGACCGCACTCGGAGAGACGCGAGAACAACCGGTCGCAGTCTGTCTGATGGGTGGTTCCTCGACCGAGGCGGCGGCGGAGACGCTCGCGGCGGCCGGCATGCCGACGTACTTCGACCCCGCTCGGGCCGTCCGGAGCCTCGAGGCGCTGTACGACTATCGGGAGATTCGGCGGCGCGAGTACGAAGCGCCGACGACGTTCGACGTCGACCGCGCCCGCGCCCGCGAGATTCTGGAGCGCGTCGAGGGCGCACGGGACAACCGACTCGGCATCGAGGCGATGGGACTGCTCGACGCCTACGGGATTCCGACCCCCGAAAGCGACATCGTCGACTCGCCGGGAGACGCCCGACGGGTCGCCGAAGCAATCGAGGGCGACGTGGTGATGAAAATCGTCTCGCCGGACATCCTCCACAAGACCGACGTCGGCGGGGTGGAAGTCGGCGTCGCGGACGCCGACGTAGCGGACATCTACGAGACCCTCCTTACGCGCGCTCGAAACTACCAACCCGACGCCCGCATCCTCGGCGTGCAGGTACAGGAGATGGTCGACCTCGACGACGGCGTCGAGACGATTCTCGGGTTGAACCGCGACCCGCAGTTCGGCCCGCTCGTGCTGTTCGGCCTCGGCGGCGTCTTCGTCGAGGTGTTCGAGGACACCACGCTCCGGGTCGCCCCGGTCTCCGAACCCGAGGCGGCGAGCATGATAGACGACATCGACGCGGCACCGCTGTTGCGGGGCGCACGCGGCCGGACGCCGGTCGACGAAGACGCCGTCGTCGAGACCATCCAGCGACTCTCACAACTCGTCACCGACTTCCCCGCTATCGTCGAACTGGACATCAACCCGCTGGTGGCGACGCCCGAGGGCGTCGTCGCCATCGACATTAGACTCACCGTCGACCCAGAAGCACTATGACCCTACTCGTCACCTCGACCGAAGAGAGCACAGGCAAGACCGCCGTCGCACTGGCGTTGGCCAAAGCCGCCCAGGAGCGCGGCGAGCGCGTCGGCTACATGAAACCCAAAGGGACACGACTGCAGTCGTCGGTCGGCAAGACCCTCGACGAGGACCCGCTGTTGGCTCGCGAGGTGTTGGACATCGACAGCCAGACCCACGAGATGGAGCCGGTCGTCTACTCCTCGACGTTCATTCAGGAGGCGATTCGCGGCCGCGAGGACCCCGAGGCCCTCCGGGAGCGAATCACCGAGGAGTTCGAGGCGCTGGCCGAAGACAGCGACCGGATGATACTCGAGGGCGGCGGGTCGCTGACGACCGGCGGTATCGTCGGATTGACCGACCGCGACATCGCCGAGTTGCTCGACGCGACGGTCGTCCTGGTCGTCCCCTACGCCCAACCGAGCGACATCGACGAGGTGTTGGCCGCCGCCGAGTACCTCGGCGACCACCTCGGTGGCGTGCTGTTCAACGCGGTTTCCGACGCGGCGTTCGACGGCCTCGCGAGCGACGTGGTCCCCTTCCTCGAAGGGCGGGGCGTCCGGGTGTTCGGAACCGTCCCGCGTGACCGCGACCTCGCGGGCGTCACGGTCGCGGAACTGGCCAGCGAACTCGGCGCCGACGTGCTGACCAGCGAGGCGCCGACCGACGGGCTCCTCGAGCGATTCGTCGTCGGTGCGATGACCGCCGGCGAGGCGCTCGGACAGCTCCGCCGGGTCCGCGACGCCGCGCTCATCACCGGCGGCGACCGGACCGACGTAGTGACAGCAGCCCTTGAGGCCTCCGGCATCGAGTGTCTGCTGTTGACTGGCGGGTTCAGGCCGCCCGAGGCCGTCCTCGGTCGTGCCGAAGCCGCCGACGTGCCGGTGTTGCTCGTGGGCGCCGACACCAAGACGACGCTCGACCGCGCCGAGAAGGTCATTCGCTCGGGACGGACCCGCGACACACACACCGTCGAGCGGATGGGCGAACTCCTGCGGGACTACGCGGACATCGACGCGATGCTCGAAGCGTAACTCAGTGTCGTTCGTCACCGTGTCACAATAAGTCACAATAAGCCGCGGTCGGTGCCACCCGTATGGACGAGATGGACGCCTTCGGTCGGATGGTCCTCGACTTCCACCGCGACGACTACGACGGCAGCGGCCGCTACCGGAGCCACACCGGCGCGACCCGCGACGGCCACCCCGAGTGGTACTTCGGTGACTCCTTTCCGCCGGAGAGCGAAGCGGCTCTGAAGCGAGTTCGCGAGACCGGCGGCACCGTCGTCGACGCCGGCTGTGGCGCCGGTTCGCACGCGCTCGCCCTCCAGCGGGAGGGAACCGACGTGGTGGCGACGGACGTGAGCGCGGGCGCACTCCGGGTTGCCCGCGACCGTGGCGTCGAACGGGTCGCCCGCGCAGACCTCCGGTCGCTACCGGTCGTCGCCGACTGCGTCTTTCTCGCCGGGACGCAGTTCGGCGTCGGCGGGACCGTCGGGGCGCTCCAGGAGACGCTGTCGGCGCTGGAAGACGCCACGACCGAAGGGGGTCGTGTCGTCGGTGACTTCAAAGACCCCTTCGCCGTCGCCGACGACCACGTCGCCGGACGGGAGGAACTGCTCGATTTCGACCGCGAAGCCGGGGTCGCGCGCCGCCGAATGCGAACCGAGTATCGCGACCTTGCAGGGCCGTGGCTGGACTTGCTCTGTCTCACGCCCGCGGCCGCTCGAGAAGCGATCGATGCGACGGCGTGGTCGGTCACCGACATCATCGAAGGCGACAGCGCGCGCTACTTCGTCGTCTGTGACCGTTGAGGACGCAATCGACGGCCGACCACAGAGTTAAGCCGGTTGCTATTGTTTAACACAGTGGAGCCGAACGGCTCCGTAGTGTCACACGGGGGTCACTCCCCCATCAGTCTGTGTGCGGGCAGGTGGGTTCCGGGGACTTATTGCTGAATCGAGGTTGACAAACTGGTCGAAACGCCTGTCGCGTCCACTCAGGCGTGCTGTTCGATTTTGTTCGCCAGCGTGGCCTTCTCTTGGACGCCGACCATTCGGTCTGCGGGTTCGCCGTCGACGAACAGATACAGCGTGGGAACGCCCTGGACCTGATACTGCTGGGCGATGTTCTGGTGGGCGTCGACGTCGACTTTCAGGACGGCTGCGTTCGTCTCGGCGGCGAGTTCCTCGACGGTCGGTTCGAGCATCTTGCAGGGCCCACACCAGTCGGCGTAGAAGTCGACCAACGCGACGCGGTTCTCTTCGAGGAGTTCCTCGAGGTGGCCGGCGCCAGTCACGTGGACCGGTTCGCTCGGCGAGCCGGCTTTAGCCGCCAGTTCCTCGCGTTTCTTCGCTCGAATGTCTTCGATGTCTTCGGCATCGCTCATGGGCTTACTAGTGGAATCGTGGTTTTAATCTCTTCGGGGGTGTGTCCGATGCACACGACCGGTGGTCGTCTGCAAAGCAGTTAATAGGTGTCGTCACGACCGGCCGCTATGGAGATGGAGTCCGTCCCCCAAGAAATCACGTCGCTCGTCGGTCGAGAAGTCTACTCGAACAAGGGCGTCTTCGTCGGTGAGGTCGAGGACATTCGCCTCGACCTCGACAGCGAAGTCGTCACCGGACTGGCCCTCGGTGAGGTCAACCGCGACCTCTTCGATACGCGCGTCAGTGGCTCGAAGGGCGTCATCATCCCGTATCGGTGGGTCCGAGCAGTCGGCGACATCGTCCTCGTCAACGACGTCGTCGAACGACTCCGAGAACCCGAAGAGGAAGAGGCACCGGCTTAATTCCCGTTCGTCCCTTCTCCCCCGCCGCTTCCGCCTTCGACACCCATCGCTTCGAACAGTTTCGTCCGGACTGCTTCCTCGGTGAGCGACAGCAGCGTCTCCCGGTTGTCGCCGGTTATCTCCAGTCCGGTGAAGATGCCGAGCGGGATTTCCGCGGAGGCATCCGTCGAGTGGCCGACCACTTCACCGATCTCCCCGAAGGCGTCCTGCAACACGTTGCCGATGTTCATCCGGATGTCCTTCGACCGAGCGGCGAGGTAAATCGTGTCGTCGGCGATGGCGAACACCGCCGAAGTCGTAATCCCCTCCAGATTGAGCAGGTGTTGGGCGGCCTGTGACAGCGCATCGCGGTCGCGGATGAACCCGGCGTTGGAGACGAGGTGACTCCCCTTGACCTCGCGATTCCGAATCGCCTCGGCGAGTACGTCCAGCGTCTCGGGACTCATCGACGGCGACTCGACCTGTTCGAGGGTGTCGTGGTTGGCGAACGGATAGAGATACGCCGCCGCGGTGAGGTCCGCCGGCGTCGTATCGCGTTTGAAATCGAGTGTTTCGGCCCGGATACCGTACAGTAGGGCAGTGGCGACCTCCTCCGGCGGCGTAATGTCGAACTCCTGAATGTACTTCGTTAGAATCGTCGACGTCGAGGAGACGTTCGGCCGGATGTCGGTGAACTCCGCGTCGTACTCGACTTCGGGTTCGAAGTGGTCGATGAAGATGTCGACGGGTCCGTCGACGACGGGGTCGGCAGCCTTCGCACAGTCGACGAGTGCGAGGTTGTCGTACCCCATGAGGTCGGCTTCCGACAGTGGCGTCAACTCGATACCCAAGAGGTTGACGAACGCGCGATTCTCCTGGTGTCCGATTTCGCCCTCGTAGAGGATGTCAGCGGAGACGTCGCGGGCGTTCGCGATAGCCTGCAGCGCGACGGCCGAGGCGATGGAGTCCGGACCGGGCGAGCGGTGGGCGAGGATGGCCAGCGACTCGCCGGAGTCGATGACGTCGGCCAGTTGCGTGGCCTTGAACTCCAATTCGCCCTGTTCGAGTGCGCGAAGCGCCGAGTCCGCGATGACCGCCGAGGGGTTGATGACCACGTCGGCGCCGGCTTCGGTGAGTTCGTCGGCGGTGACGGGGTCGGAGGCGCGGACGATGATGAACTTGTCTTCGGCGCGCTCGCGGATGGTTTCGACCGCCACCTTGTTGGCCTCGACGTCGGGCGAGAGGATGAGGATGACATCGCGGTCGGAGACAGCTTGAGCCGCCGCCTCCTCGGCGATGTCGGCGGTGCGGGCGTCGAGGTCCTGGTCCCGAAGCGCCTCCACGCGACCCTCGTCGCGGTCGAGAATCAGTACGTCTTTTCCCTCCGCGACGAGTTCCTCCGCGACGGCGTGGCCGACGCTTCCGCAGCCGAGAATCGCATACGTCGACATCGAAGCCATCGAGATGGCGCTGCTCATGATAGCCGCCTCGACGGCCGGGACGTACTTAATTTGCCCGTACCGTCCGAACCGTGTGATGGCGTCCCGCTGGGGCGTGGGAACGCAACCTATTTGAATCAACCGCGGTTACGTGGATTTGCAGGGCCGATAGCTCAGCCAGGGAGAGCGTCTGGCTCTTAACCAGACGGTCGGGGGTTCAAATCCCCCTCGGCCCGCTTTTACGAGGAGCAACCTACCGAGCAGTGCCGAGCGACAGCGAGGCCTGCGAGAAACCACGTGACGAGCAAAGCGGCACAGGGATTTGAATCAGGGAGGAGCTCTGCTCCGACCGTGGTTCAAATCCCCCTCGGCCCGCTTTTGTGAGAAGCAACCTATCGAGTAGCGCCACCTCTCACCGCCCGACGAACCAGCGCCACTGCTCTTCGAGCGGCCCCTCGACATCCGCGAGTAACTGCTGGGCGCGTTCGACGCGGGCCTCGCTGTCGAGACGAGGGTACAGTCGTGCGGCGATTGCGGGGATGGCGTGGAACAGCCGAAGCGTCTCGCCGGTCGCTTCGAACGTCCACGTACCCGTTTCGAGGTCGAATTCGCTCGCGAGTGCGGCCTCGACCTCGGTGGTGTCGGCCGGGGAACGGGAGTCACGGTCGAGTTCCGCGAAGACGTCCTCGCCCGCTGTCGTCCGCCATCCCAGCGGGGCGACCGCACCGACGGTGCCGCCCGCCCGAAGCACGCGTCGCGTTTCAGCGACGGTTCGTTCGGGGTTCGGCGCCAAAAACAGCAATGCGGTGAACGCGACGGCGTCGAAGGTATTCGAGCTGAAGGGTAGATTGTCGAAATCACCCTGAACGCGTTCGGGGACCGTACACTCCCGGAGCATCTGTCGGCTCAAATCCAAGGCGACGGGGGTCGCCCCACGCTGTTCGAAGGCACGGGCGCTGATGCCCGACCCGGCGCCAGCGTCGAGGATAGATTCGATACCACCCGACCCCTGGTCGGCCATCCGGTCGTACAGCCGCAGTGCGAGTTCCCTGAACCGCCCCGTTCGAGTCTCGTACTCCGCATAGGAGACGGTACTGATGTCGAAGTTCTTCTGGATGTGCTCTTTCATACGCCGGGATTCAGCGGCCTGCTAAATGTGTGTGATGGGCTGTCGCCCCGAGCCGTCATCCGTACGTCAGACGCAGGGCCGGATATTACTGTGGATTAAGGTGTTGCCTGATATATCAGGAATCCGTTTTTTATTCCAATCTTCCCTTGGTAACAGTAGTCACACTACCAAGGGTGTGACTCGGGGCACACCATGAGCATGAACACCTACGTTTGCAGTCGATGTGGAGAGCAGTTCGATGCACACGCTTCGGCCGAAACCGCACGGTTGGGGTACTGCAGCCGGCGGTGTATGAACGCGGTACGGCAGTAAGTGAACGGCGCGTCGGGGCAGCGAGTGGGCCACGCTATCGGAGACAATTCCGTCACCGCTGTTTGGCGCAACCGCCCTGCGGCACCCCAAAGAGTACGCCACAGCCAGTGGACTGTTCGAACGGGTCCGTCCGGCAGCGTCAGTTATCGGGACTGTAGTTCGGCGCTTCGTCGGTGATGACCACGTCGTGGGCGTGGCTCTCTGTCTGGCCGGCCGAGGAGACGCGAACGAACTCCGACCGTTCCTTGAACTCCGGAATCGTCTCGGCGCCGACGTACCCCATGCCGGACTGCATTCCACCGACGAGTTGGTGGAGTTCGGATTCGAGCGAACCTTTGTACGGCGTGGCGGCTTCGACGCCCTCGGGGACGTACTCCTCGTCTTCGGGGTCGTCTTTGAGATAGCGGTCGCCGCCACCGGACTTCATCGCGCCGACAGAGCCCATGCCGCGGTACTGCTTGTAGCGCTTGCCGTTCATCGTGATGACGCGGCCGGGTGCCTCGTCGGTGCCGGCGAAGTACGACCCGAGCATCACGGCGTCGGCGCCGGCTGCGATGGCCTTGATGGCGTCACCGGAGTAGCGAATCCCACCGTCGGCGATGACGGGCACGTCGTGTTGGGTCGCAACGTCGGCGACCTCGGCGACGGCCGTAATCTGGGGCATTCCGGACCCGGAGACGATGCGAGTCGTACAGATGGAGCCGGGACCGATCCCGACCTTGACGCCGTCGGCGAAGTCGACGATGGCCTCGGCGGCCTCCCGCGTGCCGACGTTGCCGACCACCACGTCGGCGTCGACCTCGGCTTTGATTTCGCGGGCGGAGTCGATGACGTCGAGGTTGTGCGCGTGCGCACAGTCGATGAACACGATGTCGGCACCGGCCGCGTCGGCCGCCAACGCGCGGTCGGTCTCGAAGGGACCGACGGCGACGCCGACGACGAGCGAGCCGTCGGAGGCCCGTGCGGCGTTGTCGTACTCCCGTCGTGCGAGGATGCCCTGCATCGTCACCAGCCCCGTCAGGCGCTCTTCCTCGTCGACGATGGGAACGCGCTCGATTTTGTGTTCGTACATGAGTTCGAGCGCCTCGCGGGCGGTTACGTCTTCGCCGGCGGTGATGACCTCGTCGGTCATCGCCTCACGGACTTCGTCGCGGTCGCCGACCTCGAGGTACGGCCGGATGTCCGTTCCCGAGATGATGCCGAGGACCACGTCATCGTCGTCGACGACCGGCGCCCCGGAGACGCCCTCTTTCCCCATCATGCGGTCGACCTCCCGGACGGTCTGTTCGGGCGAGGCCGTGACCACGTCGCGGATGATGAGTTCGTCGGCCCGTTTGACCGTCTCGACGTGTTCTGCGGTCTCCTCGACGGTCATGTTCCGGTGGAGGACGCCGAGGCCACCTTCGCGGGCCATCTCGATGGCCAGTTCGGCTTCGGTGACGGTGTCCATCGCCGCCGAGAGAACGGGAATGTTCAGCGTGACGTTCGTCGACACGCGGGTCGCCATGTCGGCGTCGTCCGGTTCGACGCGGCTCTCCTTGGGACGGAGGAGTACGTCGTCGAACGTCAATGCCTCAGGTACGCGGAGTTTCTCCGAGAAGGGTTCGTCGCTCGCCATGTAAACCGTCGGAATCCCCCGCCCAAAAGCGTTGCGAGAGCGCTACCGTCCGTCACCGACACACACGGCCGGCCCGTTCCGTGGCTTTGTCGACACCGATGTCCGAACGTGTACATCGGCGCCCGATGGTGGATGTTCGTCCGACTCACGTGTGAATGTCGGACGATTCGTCGGGGAATCCCGCTGGTCTGTACCCACTCGTCAGATGCATGCGGACAATACTCACACAACACTTATGATTCAGTCAACTGTTGCCTCATGTATGGACTCCGCCAGTCCCATCGCACAGCGTATCGCCGGGCAATCCAGCCTCGCTACCGGCATTTTCTTTACATTTGCGATGTGGACAAATAAAGCGGAGAACGTCGCACCCATCCGGACCCGCAACCGCTCCGGACACGTCAGAGGGTATCGCGACATCCACCGCCGTTCGTCCCATGGTGAGGGTCGCCCCGCCTGACGAATGAGCGCATCACGCCACCCGATTGCGTTACGCCTCGAGCGACAGGTCGGTGAAGGGACGCGCCTGCTCGCGACTGTCATGGCGCTGCCGCTCATCGATGGTATCTTTACGGCGCTCATCGTCGCCGGCGCGGTTTCAGACCTCCTCGGTATGGTCGAGGTCGGGCTGCTTATCTTCGGTGGCAGCGCGACGCTCGCCGTCGTCCTCGCCGAGATGGAGGGCTCCCGACGCGACCGCATCAAGAACGTCCTGCTCGTCGGCGCGCTCGTCGTCCCCCTCGCAGCACTGCAGGCCACTATCGCTCCGACCATCGCCTCGGTGCTCGATATGGTCATCTTCGAGCGCTTCGCCGCACTCGTCATCCTCGCCATCGCGGCGAAGACCGCGAGTGCGACCGTCGGCGAATACCTTCCCCGACCCAGCGTCATCATCGGCCTCGGTCTCGTCGCGAGTTTCCGACCGACGGCCTTCGAGTTCGGCTTCGTCGCCGACCCGATGTTCGTCGTCTACGGCACCGGTGCCGCCGTCGTCGGCGTCGCCTTCGCGCTGGCCGTCGCCGGACTCGGCCCCTGGCTCCGTGGGAACGTCGACATCGACCGCTTCCGCTTCGGCAGCGCGGTCGCTCTGGGCGTCCTCCCGCTGACCATCCTCGAAGTCGGCCCAATCACGGGCGAGGAACCGCTGGCACTCATCGTCCTCGCGGTCACCGGCCTCTTCGCCTTCAACCCCGAGGGGGCGATGGACGCGTCCTCCGAAGACGCGGATGCTGCGGCCGCAACCGACGGTGGTGACCCCGACCCAGACGCCGATGACCCCTTCGAGGAAGACGTCGAAGACGCCGTCGAACGCGTCGACGAAGAAGAGTCCTCCGCCCCCGGTAGTCCCGAGGGCGACCGCGCTCCGTGGCTGTAAAGCCTTAGGGCCCTCGGCGCCACTCCTCCTGTATGGCCGACAACCGCGTCGTCGAGGGTCGCATGGTCACGCCCGGAAAGCTCGCCGAACTCATCGAAGGCGAGCGCGTCATGGACACCGAAGGCATCGAGGACACCGACCGGGACTGTCCCGACTGCGGTGGCGATGTCATCTCGGTGGGCTACATGCCGAGCGTCACCGAGTTCGTCACCGGCTACAAGTGTCAGGAGTGTGGTTGGAGCGAAACCGACCGCTAATCCGGGAGTATCTGCCCCCAGAGGACTTTTTCGAGTAGTTCGACTCGGAGCGGTTCTTCTACTCGAATCTGACAGGACAGCCGCGGATACCCCCACCGTTCGGCGGCCGCGTCGTGCCACTGCGACGGCTCGGGAGCGTCCTCGATTCGGACGCCACAGGTGCCACACAGCCCCCGGCCGCCGCAGTTCGCCACCCGTGACACCGAACCGTACACCTCGAAGCCCCGCTCCAGCAGGGCGTCCCGAAGCACCGTTCCATGCGGCACCTCGATGGTCGTCTCGTACTCTCCGTCGACGACGGTCACTGGAACGCGCTCAGGCATACCCTCACTTCGTGCGGCACCGCCAAAGTCGATGTGCCGAATCGAAACCCCTTTAGGAAGAAGGGAAGTACGGGGAATCGAGGGGACGTGGCCAAGCCAGGCATGGCGGCTGACTCCAGAGGCCACGCGCCCGGTGACGAGACTCCAGACTGATATACCGAGCGGACGACTGATCATCGCTCCGCGTTGACGACCCTCTGGAGGACCGAGGCGCTACACCGGAGATATCAGTAGATCGGGGGTTCAAATCCCTCCGTCCCCATACTCATCTTAAAGAAACTGACTGCATACTAATATGTTTATACTGCGGCGAGAGTATCAAATCAGACCTATCTGTGAAAATCGTGGGAGGATAAGGAAACCGTCGGAACGACTGCAAGCCGGGATAGATGCTTGAGGAGGCGTTCTCCGGGCCGATTAAACCGTTTGAACGGTAATGAAATCGGTAGAACGCCGTCCAACGGTTTCCCTGATTTATGCCTCTCACAGCCGTCGCGTCGAATGCAATGTCAGTCTCAAAAACGATGGTGGCGGTGCTGGCAGTAATGCTCGTTGCTGGAAGCGGTGCCGCAGTAACGGGTCTGGCCCAAACGGATGGCGGCGCGTCGTCGGCGTCCGTATCCGACTTGGAGATGGATGCAACGCTCGATAACGAAACCGTCACGGTGACTGTGACTGACGACGGCACGCCCGTAGAGAACGCCTCGGTCACCGTCGAAGGGGAAGAAGAGGTAACTGTCACAACCGACGCGGACGGGACCGCGACAGTCAATCAGTCAGCGCTCAGTGAAGACGACGAGTCCCTCGAGGAGCTCGAAGTCGAGTACGAGTCCGACCACGCGGAGGGCGAACTGGAGTACGTCGTTGCAGATGACTCGCTAACCCTCGTCGAAGAGAAATACGAATACGATGTCGATGAAGGAGAGGACGAGGCGGATGACGATGAGAGCGAGGACGACGAACGCGACGAGTCCGAGGAGGATGACGATGAATCCGAGGAAGAAGAGGACGAAGAGGCAGATGACGACGATGATGAGGAAGACGACGAAACTGAAGAAGACGCCTAACCGTTTGTAAGGTCTCCCACTCTACGGACGGCAAGCAGAGTTTTTTCGCCGACCCACTTCATTTTCCCACGTTTTAAGAAAGAAATCAGGCTATCGGCCACTTGTAGAGGCGTTGTTCTCCGTTCCGTTCTCAACTGAAGATTATTTCTAAAAAGAGGGAGGGGATGTGCTAAGGTAGAGTGTCAAGATGTGGGCTGGAGACAGTAGGCGTGCCCCGGCGTTTCGACGACGGTTTCGGTGTCGTCGTTCCAGTATCCCGAGATATCCGCCCGTTCGGCGTAGTAGATGCGGCCGTCGTGTGGCACCGCTTCGCTGGTCACGTGGCCGATGTTCCCGACGCGCCAGCGGACGTCGCCGGTGTCCTTTTCGAGGGCGTACAGATTGGTGTCGTAGGAGCCGACGAGGACGGCGTCGGCGGTGACGGTGAGCGAACCGATGACGTGTCCGCCGACGTACGTCGACCATAGTTCCTCACCCGTCTCAGTATCCAGCGCGTGGACGTGTCGGTCGTCGCTGCCGACGTAGACGACGCCCGAGTCGGGGTCGATGCCTGGGTTCGACATGGTGACGGCACCGGTCTCGAAGGACCACTCCTCGCTGCCGTCTTCGAGGTCGAGCCGATAGAAGTAGCCGTCCCAGGACCCGACGAAGGCGCCGCCCTCGTAGGTCGGGATGGTGCCCTTGATTTCGGCGTCGGTTTCGAACTCCCACACTGGTTCGAGGGAGGGAAACTCCCAGCAGTAGCAGACGCCGTCGTTAGAGCCGGTGAGCATTCGCTCGGTGGCGGGGTCGATAGCGGTCGAGGGGTGTGGCATCCCCCAGAGCCGGTCGTCGTGCCACAGCGGTCGGCCCGTTTCGGCGTCGAGTGCCCACATCGTCCCCGAGGGCTCCTGCCAGGGGTAGTTGTACTCGGCGACGACGTAGAGGACGCCGTCCCAGTAGGCGGGGCTGGAGCCGATGGCGATGGCGCCGTGGAGCCGCCAGTTCGAGGTCTTCCACACCATCTCGCCGCTTTGTACGTCGAAGGCGTACATCGAGCCGTCGTAGCCGCCGATGTAGCCAGTGTCGCCGACGATGGTCGGCGTGCCGTGAAAGCCGAGGCTTGTCGAGGCACCTGTCTCGACAGTCCACTGTCGGTCGCCGTCCGGCGTCACCGCGTGCAGTTTGCCGGTGTCGTCGGGGATGATGAGGCGGTCGCCGGCCGGCGTCGGTCGGGGACTGGATTTCGCGGCGGTATGGCCGATTTCGTTCATCGGTATCGACCACTCGACGTCGACCGACTGGGGGACGACCGCGTCCGGGTAATACCCCAATCGTCGGGTTCCGCGGCGGAACATCGTCACGTCGTCTCTGGACGGGTACGTCTCGTCGTACGGGAGAATCTCGGGGTCGAACGACGACTGGTCGCGGTCGTAGCCGAGCCCCGGAAGGCTCGTACAACCGGCGAGGGCGGCGACCGCGGCGGTACCGGCGCTTCCGAGAAACCGACGCCTCCCGACTCGACCGCGCTCGCTCGGACCGTCTCCGGATTCGGACATCTGCCGGCGGTTCGACCCGACTCGACATAGATGCCTCGGTTACCCCATCGAGGCGCACTCAGTACGCTGCGATGCCGGCTTCGATGCGGTCCAATCCGGTTTCGAGGCGGTCCATCGAGTTGGCAAAGGAAAGCCGGAGTCGACCTTCGCCGGCCGTACCGAAGCCGCTTCCGGGCGCCAGAACGACACCGTGTTCCTCGAGGAGGTACTTCGCGAACGTGAGGGAGTCGGCGTCGACTGCCGGGTCGAGAAACGCGTAGAAGGCTCCTTCCGGCCGGGGCGCCGACAGGCCGTCGATAGCCTCGATTCGGTCGCCGACGTAGTCGCGGCGACGCCGGAACGCCTCGTACATCTCCTCGAAGGGCTCCTGTGGACCGGTTAGTGCCGCGATGGCGGCGTGCTGGGAGATACTCGACGCACACGCTGTCGTCGATTCCCGCACCTTCAGTACCTCGTCGACGACGCTTCTATCCCCCGCGAGCCATCCGAGACGCCAGCCGGTCATCGCGTAGGTCTTCGAACAGGACCCGACCGTGAGAACATGGTCGGGATGGTCGGTGAGTGCTGCGATGCCGCGCGGTTCGCGGTCGTAGGTCAATCCGGCGTACACCTCGTCGGCAATGACGTAGACGCCGTGGTCGGCGGCCGCCTCGACCACCGTCCGAATCGCTTCCGGGTCGTACACCCGTCCCGTCGGGTTCGAGGGCGTCGTGAGAACGACCGCTGCCGTCGCCGGCCTCATCCGGTCGATGAGTCGGTCGGCGTCGAGGTCGAAGCCGGTTTCGGGCGCCATCGGCACCTCGACCGGTTCGCCGTCGGCGAGAAACGCCTGTGTCGCGTAGTTGGGCCACGCCGGCCCAGGGTACAGCAACTCCTCGCCCGGTCCGACGGTGGCCAGCGTCGCCAGGTGGAGGGCCTCCATTCCGCCGACGGTGACGACGACCTCTTCGGGATCGTGTTCGACGCCGTAGTCGGTGGCCATCGCGTCGCATATCGCCCGTCGGCACTCGGGAAGACCGGCGTTGGAGGTGTAGTGGGTCGCCCCCTCGCGAGCCGCGGTCGCGGCCGCCTCGACGACGTGGTCCGGTGTGTCGAAGTCCGGTTCGCCGACCTCCAGACGGACGATGTCGCCCTCCGTCCGGTCCGCGAGGTCGTACATCACGCGAATCTGCGAACGCTGTGCTCGCCGGACCCGGTCAGTCGGTTCGTGCATGGCGACTCCTCGAACCGGGTGCAGTAAACTCGCTCGTTCCGTGGGTCAGCAATCAGTTCGCTTCGTCGAGGATCTCCTTCAGGCGGCTTTTGCCCAGTTCCTCGATGAGGACGGAGAGTTCGAGGATTTTCTCTTCGCCCAACTCCTCGACCAGCGCCTCTATCTCGTCGGGAGTGAACGTTCGTGCGAGACTCGCCATCGTCTCGACGACCTCGGCCGTCCGGTCGGCGACCTCCGACGACGGCGCCACCGTGAGGGGACGGTTCACGAACTCCCCGTCCTTGTAGTAACAGAACCGGAGTTGGTTCTCGTCGCTGGACTCCGGGGTGACGATTTGGACGACGCCGTAGCCGTCCTCCCACTCGTCGACTTGCTGCTCCAGCAGTGTCCTGTATCTCATCGTCCCAACGGTTCTGCCGTGTGTAATTAAGCGTTTTCGCTTGGAACCATCTTGGATTTACTCGGCTGAGACACAGTTTACGGTCCCGGGGGGCAACCATCGAGCAGAGAGCTACATCTCCGCACCGACCGCCATTATCAAGTATATCATACCCTTGTTCGCTTATGTATGCAAGTGATAACGGTTGTAAAAGTGTGAATTTCATTCTCGAAAGTTTCTCGGGCAGAACTCTCGACCCCATAGAATCGCGTTCCCCGGACGATACAGATAACAAATTTAACTATGTTATTTTTAGACGGTCAAAATCGAGCCCAAACCGCCGGATACCGCGGGAAGGAGCGGGGGCTTTCAGAACGATTCGATGCGACGGTCCGCCTCGACGTTCGCTGCGTCTTCGGGAAGCAACGCGACGACGAGGTACTCGCTGTGCTCCGCGACGTACTCCACGAGCGTCGCGATTCGGTTCGCGTCGATGGCCTCCAGCGAGTCAAGAACCATGAACGGGACGGTCTCGTACACCTCGTGGGCTAGATAGCCGGCGAGCGCGAAAATGAGCCCGGTCACTTCGCGTTCGCTCTCCGAGAGATGGTCGACGGTGTCCTCGTAGGTCGTCCCCGACTCCGTCTGCCGGATGATGTGTAAATCGAAGACGCTCTTGGTGACCTTCCGACGACCCTCCCGTACCTGCTTTTCCGTCCGCTCCAGCCAGATGCGGGCGAGGTTGTCGTACTCGAGGAGGTCCAACACCGTCTCCATGTGTTCGTTGAACGCCTCGATTGCCTGCCCTTCGATGCGTTCGATTTTCGTTCGCAACTCCTGGATCTCCTCCGAAACCGCTTCTTTTCGCGTTTCGAGTTCGGTCTCCTCCTCGAGTCGTGCTTCGATCGTCTCGATGTTGTCCTCGACGCGTTCGAGGTCGTTTTCGAGTGTCCCGAGGTCGTATTCGAGCTGATTGGCCTCCTTGTGGAGGTCGAGGACCTCCTCGTAGGAGTCGTCCTCGAGTTCTTCGATTTCCGCTTCGACGCTCTCGATCTCATCGCGGAGCTCTTCTCGACGCTCGGAGAGCCGTTCGATACGGACCTCCGTCTCCTCGATTTCGTCTTCGAGTTCCCGTTTGCGGCGGTCGAGACGTTCACGCTGGCGCTGTTGGTCCTTTCGGTCCCGGCGCTTCCCCTTCAACTCCTCGAGTTCGTCGTCGATGTCGTTGATTTCGCTGACCGTCTCTTGGCTCAGGCTTCGCAGTTTTTCGATGGTCGACTCGATTTGAGCGGCGTCGACTTCGCTCCCACAGGTCCAACACGTCACGCTGTCGTCGGGCAGGAGTTCGTCGGTCACGCCCGCACCGCCGTCACCGTCGCGGAGGGCATCCGACACCTCGTCGCCGGACTCTTCGAGCATCTCCTGATTGAACCCGATGACGCTCTGGAGTTCGTTCAACTCGGACTCCAAGCCCTGTTTTCGGGTCCGCAAGGTGTCGATTCGACTCTCGATTTCCTCTAGATCCCCTGCCGGTGTCTCCGGGAGTTCATCGTACTCCGCCTCGACATCCTGTTTTTCGCTCCGGAGTGACTGGAGGCTGTCCTCTTCAGTTTCCAGTTCGTACCGGACGTCTTCGAGGTCCGAACGCGTCTCACGCAGCTCCTCCAGTTTCGCCTCGAGTTCGGCCTGCTCCTCGCGGCTCTGTTCGACGTCGGCGTCCTTGGATTCGATTTGCTCTTCGAGCGCTTCGAGTTCCGACGTCGTCTCCTCGATTTGGTTTCGAAGCCGGGTGCGCTTTTCCTCCAGGGACGGCAGTCGGTCCTTGAGCGAATCCAACTCGTCGATCTCCTCCGAGAGTTCCTGTCGCTTCTCGACGAGTCGGTCGATTTCCGCCTGAATCTCGTCGGTGTCGACGGGACGCATGATGAGGTCACGGAGGTCCGCGTCGGTCACGACGGCCCGACGGGCTTCGTTGGACTCGAGCAGGAACGCAAAGAGGTCGGCAACCGTGGGGTCATCGAGGTATGGGTCGCCTCCGGTCTGTATCGTTCCGTTCCGACGTTGGAGCGTTCGCGTGTACGTTTCTCCGCCGATGGCCAACTCCACGCGGGCCTCCTCGGCGTCGCCCTTCATCGAGACGTTGTCGCTCCCGAGCGCGGCCATGATGGCCTGCAGCAACGAGGTTCTATTCGTCGCATTGCGGCCTGCCAGTACCGTCACCCCCGGCTCGAAGTCGACATCGGCCTCGTCGATGCCTCCGATGTTACGGACCGAAATTCGGCTACCGGGTTCGGTCTGCTTCGTACTCATATATCAGTTCAATCGATTGAGTCACATATCAAGGTTTGGGACCCGTCAGGAATCGAACGGGACGCCGACTGTCACTCAGAATCGCAGTTACAGCCACCACGGTCGAACAGTTCGAGAACGTCGAACTGGGTGTTGCAGTCCTCACAGATGACCTGAATCTCCGCCAGCGTCCGGAACTCACCAAGCGTGAGGTGGCCGCCATCTCGGAGTTGTTCGAGTTTCCCCTCGGTGACCGAGACCATTCGCCCGCGCAGTTTCTGGACGTTCGTCGCTTCCCGCTCTAGAGGGTCGGTCTCGGCGGGCGTGTACTCCGCGCCCCGGTGCTCCTTGAGATACGTCCGAATCGCCTGATAGGTGACGAAATCTCGTTGCAGAGCGTCGACGTCGACGCCGTCGCGTTCGAGCCGCCGCTGAATCCGTGTCGATTCCGCACTGCTCACGTCGTCGTCCGTCAACAGCCGGTAGGTGTTCTCCAGCTCCCCATCGAGGTGTTGAACGTTCGCCGCTTCGAGGGCCTCTCGGAGGAGTTCCTGATTGAACTGTGCGGCCAATTCCCGGAGGCTGCTCCGGTCCTCGTCGGCGGTCCAGCGCTGTTCGAGTTCCGCGCCGAGACCCTGGAGGTCGTACTCCTCGATGAGTCGGGCGACCTTGCTCCGCCGGCCACGCCCGGACCCCGGTGTGTCGTCGGACTGGTCCATATCCACCTCAACGGGAGTGGGCTGGTTGTACCTTTCGTCTTGTGAACAGAACACCCGTATCGGGTCCGATACGGGGCCGAAGGTCGATACTTCTCTGTCGCCACACAACAGATAACGCTTATAGACATAAGCGGATGATATTGGTATAGCATTGTGTAGATGGTGGTTCGAGATGCAGTTCTCACTGCGCTGGAAATATGGAGCGTGCTTTATCCGGTCGCGTTCTACACCGAACACGATGAGTCCCGACGAGGGGAGCCGATACGCTTTCGTCTGCCCGGGGTGTGCGGAGTCCATAGCGGTAGACGAGTCGATGAGAAACGTGCTCCTCGAGCGGGGCTGTGTCATCTGTGAGACCACGGTGACGACCGCAGCGTTCAGGCGAATCCGGTCGATTGATACGCGAGAGCTGTGACAAAGCCCGACCCTCGCAAGCGACGACCGAAACGAACGCGGCGTCACCCAGTACGCCGAGCTTACTGTCGGAGGGCGGACCTCCCGGTGTGCTCCCGAACCGTATCGACGCGTCCGAGGAGGTAGCGTCCGCTTTCCCGTCGGTTTCGGCTGCATACTGAAGTGATTCCTTTCGAATCGTAGGAGACGTACATGCCGTCAGGGATTCGAGCCACAGTGGAGTTCACACGTCGCGACGTTTGCCCGGTGGTAAATCTCTCGGAGGCGGCAGAGACGACGGTTCACTCCTTGACGGCCAACGTCTGTCCCTCGGGCTGTTCGGAGAGCGTGACCGAATTCACGCTGGAGGCCGACCGCGCTCCGGACGGGGACCTCACGCCGATTTTTTCGCGGGGCTCGACACACCGGTATCGGCTGTCCCACGACGGTGACGCGAACTGTCCGTGTGAGTGTCTCGGAGAGATCGGTTGTCCGGTGACCCGGTACGTCGCCCGGGAGGGGACGCTTACGGTGGTGTTCCACGCAGCCGACTACGACCAACTGCAGGCGGCAATCGGCGAACTCCGCGAGCGGTTCCCCGAGGTGAACGTCAAACGGTTCGTTCGGTCCCCGCCCGACGGCCAGCCACGGGACACCGTCTCCGTAAACCGCAGCAAACTCACGGCCCGTCAACTCGAAGTGGTGGAGACGGCTTACGAACGGGGCTACTTCGAGCGGCCGCGTCGGGCTAACGCCACCGAAATCGCGGCCGAACTCGGTATCAATCCATCGACGTTCAGAGAACACCTCACCGCAGCGGAGTCGAAAATCCTCGGCGACGTACTGTGACGGTCGAAAGCGGCTGGCGCGGGAGATAATAAACGTGCCCGGATACTGTGGGTGTGGGTTCCTGCCGTCGGCCGGTGACAGAATGAAGTATGAGCCAGTCATCGAAATCGTTTCCGAGCGACGACACCGACCGGTCGTCCCAGCGGGTTCGTGCAGTCGACGCCGAACCGGCGAAACAGCGGCTGCTCGATGCGCTCGACGACCGCGGCTGTCGTGCGATTCTCGATGCGACGAGCGACGAGGTGCTGTCCGCAAACGAGGTTTCCGAAACCTGTGACCTCCCGCTGTCGACGACCTATCGGAAACTCGATTTGCTCACCGACTCCGGACTGCTCGAAGAGCGGACTCGCATCCGACGGTCCGGGAAACACGCGAGCGAATTCTACCGGGCAGTCGAGGACGTTCTCGTCTCCCTCGGCACCCACGGTGGGATTTCACTGCACGTGATACACCGAGAGCATGCCGAGAAAGTCGTCCCGACCGTCCCTCGTTGAGGTCGGCAACGTGTTCAGCTGCCCCGTAGTGGTCGCCTTACCAGTCATCCGGAGTCGCGAGACTTATACTATCCCCAATCATGGACCCCTATAATGGACTGTACGAATTTTACTGAGGGGAACGTGATTTCACTCGAAGACCGCCTCCCCAGTGAAGCCGTAGTGAACGCGGTCGCCGATGTGGAGGATTCGGATGCGACGGACCTGCCGCCGCTGTACGGCGCCATCGACACCGATGCGTTGGACGCCATCTTCGCCGGGAACGCCGCCGCGAGCGTCACGTTCGAGTATCACGGATACACGGTCACCGTCGAGGATAACGAAGTCGTCTTCGTCCAACAGTAAACGAACGTTCGTCTCAGCACGCCGGACTGATTCTTATTCGATGAGAAACGGGGCGAGGGATTTCCCCGCGCTGGCCGAAGCGAGACCATGTACGAGAGAATCCTGGTCGGAACCGACGGTAGCGAAGCGGCAAACCGCGCGATAGCCCACGCGCTCGAGCAGGCGGAGCGCCACGACGCCACGCTTCACGGTATCTTCGTCGTGGACACGTCTCGCTACGACGAGCCGGCGCTGAGCAGCGAGGAGTTGGTGACCGACGACATCGAGGACAAGGGGCGAGAGTACCTCGAAGCGCTCGAACAGCAGGCGCGTGACCTCGACATCGAGTTCGTCCGACGGTCCTGCCACGGTCGGCCACACGAGGAGATTATTAGTTACGCCGACGACATCGACGCCGACCTGATAGTGCTGGGCTATCAGGGCCAATCACACACCCAAACCGACACCATCGGAAGCGTGACCGAGCGCGTGGTTCGAAGCGGCGTTCGCCCCACGTTCGTCGCCTGAGGGAGCCTACAGCCGTTGCGACGGAGCGCAACTGCTCGACGGTCTGGAAACGGTGGCGAAGGCAGGGACCTGCCATATCGAGATTTCCTGCCCTCGCCTACGGAACACCCACCAGCAAACGAAAATAGCACTACTGCCGGACATTGCCCGTGTTTTATTTCTGCGGCCGTTCCGTGGTGTTCGCGGGCGACACATTGCGGTGGCCGGGGGCAACGGGCCGACGAAACGTTTTTTCGCCCCCGCTGGGAGTCGGATATCGTATGGGGGGCGACTCCGAATCCGACGGAAGTGACGAGGATAGCGAGGTGTCTCGACGGGTCGTCGTCGGAACCGGCCGTGGACTCGACAAGCGCGACCGCTTCGAGACGCGAAAGCACGTCAGCACGGACTGGGACTTACAGAAACTCTCGTTGCTCGGTCCGATTCTGTGGAGCGTCGTCTTGGTGGTGTTCATCGCCGGAACGGTCTGGTACGTCGTTTTCTCCGCCGGCGGCTACCTCGATTTGCTTCTCGGATTACTCGGGGACCTCGCGTCGTTCCGGCTTCCGGAAATAAACGCCTTCGCGCGGTCTCGAAGCCTCGAAGTCGTCTCCGTACTCGCGGTGACCGCGTGGATTGCGCCTCGCGTCGTCGCCTTGGTGCGTGAGGAGGTCGCGAGCATCCGCGACAAGGCGCTGGCCGGACTGTATCAGGTCCGACACCTCGGCGTCCTGTTGGACATCGACACGTGGTCGAACCACAACTACTGGCACCCGTTTACGTCGCATCTCTCCGACCGCGACCCACTCGTGATGTTGGCGAACGCCGACCTCGACGCGACGGTCAGCGGCGTCTTCACCGACGTGCCGTACTACCGGAACGTGTTCGTCGACAGCGTGTACGTCACGTTCGATTCGCTGCCGGACCGGACGACGCGATTGGAGTTGGGCTGGTTCGACTGGCGACTCGCCTACCCGCGACGGTACGTCATCGGGGCGGCCGTTCTGCTGCTCGTCGTCACGCGGTTTCCGACGACAATCGGTGTCATTCCGGCCCTCCCATCGGTGCCGTGGTCGACGCTGGAGTTGGGCGCGCTCTACGGTCTCTCCGGCTACATCGTCGTGACGGCCTTCACCGACTACGTCGGCTTCCGGCGGCGGTTCTTCGGCAACTCCGCCGGTTTCTCGGAGTACGGTCTCCTCCAGAGCACCGAAAAGTCGACGCTGTTCGACGACGAGGCGAAGACGGTCGACCGGCTCGGCAATTCACTGGCTGGCTACGGACTGTTCTACGTCAGCGAGTTCCTCTGGAGCGTCCTCGGCCGCGACCGTTCCTATCGCGTCGAGAACGCCGTCGAAGCCGACGAGGACAACCGAGAAATCGCCGGTGAGGCGGGAACGGAACTGCTGGAACGTGCGATACCGACGCCGAATACCGCTGAAACGGAGGCCGACGACGAACCCATCGAGATGCGCCTGCAGGGCGTCGATTACCTCCGACAGGACATCCACCGGCGACGACTGCTCGAACGCGTCCCGGCCGTCGGCAAGCGCTACGGTCGCTCGGTCGGCGAGGGCAACGACCGGGGGTTGGACCACGCCGGCGCGAAACGCGGCGTCAGACTGCCGGTGAAACGGTTCGTCAGCGTTCCACACCCGTTCTTCGCCGATTACAACCTCGAAACTGACGAGGAGTTCCCGTTTTACTTCGACCGGACCTGGGACGAAGACGAGACCCACTACCTGCTGTTAGGCGGTGCCGAACATCAGGAGGCGCTCGTGAAGTTCATCCAGTACCTCCGTTCGCCCGATGGTGCCGGTTTCGAGAACGTCGACCTCATCGAGAACGCCTTCACCGACGAGGACGACCTCCAGTTCGTCTCGGAGTACTTCGTCTCCTCGGTGCTGCGCGGCGACGACGACTTCCGCGGGTCTCGCGACGAGGACGGCAAGGTGTTCCTCGTGTTGCGGCACCACGTCGACGACGAGCGAACCGTCCACGTCGTCTACGGCATGGGCGCCCTCGAGAGCAAGATGGCGTTTCTGTTCTGGCTGGACTCCTTCCCGGAGGCTCCCTACGACGACGACGTGCTGTACCGAGTTCGATACCGGGACAACGTCGACGACGTGGGACGACTGTACGCCGACCCCTCGTGGCTGGACGACCCCACGAAATCGGTCACCTTCGACTGGCAGACCGACACCGAAACGGCCGTCGTCGAGGGCGGAGAATCGACGCTCGACTGCCGGCAGGTAGACGTGGAGGTGCGCTTTGAAGATGGCGATGAATGACCACGTCCCGTCGGCGTACGACGACCGCGTCTACTACTACGCGACCCGAATCGTCCACGACACCGCGGTCGGCGAGTGGGACGTACACGTCGACCCGGAGAACTGTCTGGTGGCTCTGAACGATGCGGTGAACGAGCGGTTCGGGACGGCGTTTCCGACCGTCGAAACCCTCGTCGACGAACCGGTCGAGCGTCGCGTTGCGGGCGACCGCGAAATATACGAGGGCCGACTGCTGTTGGGGGCGGGCGTGATTCCGATGGTCGGCGACGACCTCGTGCTCATCTTCAGGGACGCCGACGCGCCGGCGGACCCGCTCCGGTGGACCGCGGCCGACGGCCGCGTCGACGCCACCCCCACGCGGACGGCCTTCGAGGAGTTCCACGAGGAGTTGCTGGTGTTTCGGGAGGGGACGCCGGTGTACGTCGACGTACCAGGAGCGCCGTCGATGCGTGACACCTACACCGAGGCGCTCCGTGAGAACGGTTACGAGGTTCCGAATCCACTCCCGACCGTCTCGGGGAGGGTGCCGGAGCGCTACGGCGGGTCGTTCGAAACCGTTCGGACCCACTTCGGTGAGGAACAGACGAGTGGCTCGTTTTTCGTCGATTGGAACTCCAAAACAGGGACTCTCGACGCCGCGAAAATCGTCGCAATCGAGCAGTCGGACTTCACCTTCGCCGACGGGGAGTTCGGCCGTTGCGTCCAGCGGTTCCCCCTCGAGGTGGCCGCCGACCGCCCCGCGGGGATGTACGTGGGAACCGTTGCAGCGTTTCTCGAACACGCTATCTGACGTCGCAGCGCTGAATCGAAACGCTATACCGTCGCCGAATTTATATTAGTCGGGAGAAACTGCCGAATTATGGATGAGAAGCGCGCAGTGGTCGCCCTCTTCGGTGTTGCCGTGGCCGCAGTCATCGCCTACGTCGCCTACCGGTTCATCGCAGCACTGACCGTCGCGGTCTTCCTGTACTACTCGACGCGTGGCTTCTACAAGGCACTCACCCGGCTTCGACTCCCGAAGCGGATTCGTGCCGTCACGGCCATCTCGGTGATCGCGTTGCCACTCATATTGCTCATCAGCTACACCGTCGTGTTACTCGTGACCGAACTACAGACGTTCGTCAATCAGTCCGCACTCATCGAGTCGACGGCGAGCAACGTCTCGTGGCTGCAGGGGTTGGAGGACCCACCGGAACTCACACCGGGCGGATTGTACGAAGCGTACCAGAACGGCCAGTTCGATACCATCATCGCTTTTCTCTCCGACAACGCCTCCTTCCTGACCAGCGCCATCTCCGGGTTCTTCCTCAACCTCCTCATCGTCATCATCGTCACCTACTACCTGCTCATCGACGGCTCGAAGATTCACGCGTGGCTGTTGCGCTTCGACGACGACGCAATCGTCCGTGAGTTCCTCGAGGACGCCGACGCGGAGTTGGAGGCCGTCCTCTTCGGGAACCTACTCAACGTCATCGCCATCTCGATTATCGCCATCGCCTCCTATCTCGCGTACAACGCCGTCGTCCCGGCCGCCGTCGAGGTTCCCTACCCCGCCCTCGCCGGCGCCCTGACCGGCATCGCGAGTCTCATCCCCGTCGTCGGGATGAAAATCGTTTACCTCCCGCTGGCCGCGGCGACGGCGCTCCCGACGGTACTCGGCGGCGGTGACATCTCGTTACTCGTGTACACCGCCGGGTTTCTCGTCGTCGCGCTCGTCGTCGTCGACACCATCCCCGACCTCGTTCTCCGGCCGTTTTTGAGCGGCGAAAAGACCCACGTCGGCCTGCTGATGCTCGCGTACATCCTCGGGCCGGTCGTCTTCGGATTCTACGGCCTGTTCTTCGCGCCGATACTGCTCGTGTTGGGACTGACGTTCTCCGACATCGCGCTCCCGCGACTCCTCGGCGCAGAGCCACAGGAAGACGGCCTCCCGGACGAACAGACCGTCCTCGACGAGTTCCGGACCTGAGAGCGGTATCGCGGTCAACATCTTGTGGATTATAAGTCAGCCTCGCGTGGTGACGAACATCTCCAGACCGACTCGGCTCTCGCAGCGGGCGTCGAATTCCCGCTCGGCCGTGGGCGGGTCGGCGGCACTCACAAAGCATGAAACGACAATCTCTCGGTGCGATTGCGGCGGCCGTCTTCCTGACCGTCCCGTGGCTCACCATCTGGATGTTCACGACGGTTCTCCCGAGGGTCGCCGCGCTGGCGGGTGTCCAATACACTCCACCAGCCGTCCTGACGAGCCTCCCGACGCTCGCGATAGTCGGCATCAGCGGGCTGTCAGTACTCGGTGCGGCGTTCCTGTTGGCGTGGGGCGCCGAAACCGCCGAGAAAGACGTTCCGCGTGCCTTCGCCATCGCCGTGTTGGCGGTCCTCGCCGTGGCTCCGGAGTACGCCGTCGACGCGCTGTACGCCTGGAACGCCGGGCAGTTCGCGGGGACACCTCGTGGCATCGAAGCCGGTAACCTCGCGGTCGCGAACATGACCGGCGCGAACCGCATCCTCATCGGCATCGGGTGGGCCGGTATCGTCCTGTTCAGCGTCTATCGGAGCGGGTCGACGGCGGACCCCGCAATCGAGTCACGGCCGGGATTTCTGGCCGACACCGTCCAACTCGACCGTGACCTCAGCCTCGACGTCGTGTTCCTGCTCGCGGCGACGATGTGGGCGTTTCTGGTTCCGGTCAACGGCGGCATCGACATCCTCGATATGGTCGTCCTCGTCGGACTGTACGTCGCCTACATCGCAATCATCATCCGAGGCGACGTCGACCCCGAAGAGGAACACGTCGGGGTTCCACAGTACCTCCAGTCGTATCCGAAACCGAAACGCGTCGCGACCATCATCGCGCTGTTCGCCTACTCCGGATTGATGATATTCACCGCCGTCGAGCCGTTCGCCCACGGTCTCGAAGAACTCGGCACCGAAATCGGCATCCCCTCGTTCTTCATGATTCAATGGATTGCACCGCTGGCCTCCGAATCACCCGAACTCATCGTCGTCGCCTACCTCGTGAACAAGGCCCGTTCGACGGCGGGGTTCAACGCGCTCATCTCCTCGAAACTCAACCAGTGGACGCTCCTCATCGGGACGCTCGTCGTCGTCTACTCCCTCGGCCTCGGCCAGTACGGTCCCCTGATGTTCGACCAGAAGCAGGCCGGCGAAATCTGGCTGACGGCCGCCCAGTCGTTCTTCGCTATCGCCCTGCTCATCAACTTCGAACTCTCGGTCCGGGAGGCGCTGGCGCTTCTGTTCCTGTTCAGTTCGCAGGTACTTCTGGAGTTCTCACTGATACGCGGGTACGTCGAACTCCCGGTGACAGACTACGAACTCCTCCTCGGGTTTAGCGTCGTGTACATCGTCCTCGGGGTCGGCCTGTTCGTCTATCGAAGGGAGCAGTTCCAGTATCTCCTTCGGCGGACGGCCGGAACGGTCAGCGACGCCATCTCCGGCACCGAGTCGCAGCCCAAAGGCGCCGGCGACTAACTACTGAATGTAGGAGGGTCCCTCGGCGTCACAGTTGGCCTCGTGTTGCTTCGCGTCGGATTGGTCGTCGAACAGCAAGCCGCACTCCTCACACTCGTACCACGTCGACCCGTCCCGTTGTGTGGTCGCGACCATACCAGATAATGTGCCGTGGTAACGTATAGTCGTTTCTCCGAGCGGGTCCGGCGGAACGATAAAGCCGCCGGCGGCCCCACGTCGGGTATGGACAGGCGGGTGACGCTGACTGTGAAAGGGGCCGAGAAGCGGGATGCGGGGCGCGGCGTCGCCCGGCTTCCCGAATCGGCCCGACGAGCCCTCGGCGTTCTCAGCGGCGACACCGTCGTCATCGACGGAGAGCGCCCGACCGTCTCGAAAGTGTGGCCCGCAAGCGGTGCCGACGGCGTCGTTCGCATCGACGCCGACACCCGAGCGAACGCCGGCGTGAACATCGGGGAAACCGTGACCGTCCGGCCGGTCTCCGTCGCCGAAGCCAATCGAGTGGTCGTCGAACTTCCCGTCTCCGTCGACGACGAACTGCTCGATGCCGTCGCAACGGACCTCCGTGACCGCCCCCTCCAGACCGGCGAACAGGTCCGCCTCGAACGACCCGGCGTCCGGGCGACCGTCGTCGAGACGACGCCCGACGGCACAGTCCGCGTCACCGACCGGACGAACGTCCGCGTTCGGGAGGCCTCTAAGAGGGCCGACGTAGACCGAACGCCCACCGCGGACGACGCGGGTGGAACCGACGGCGAACTCGCGCCGACGCCCGAGCCGACCTCCGAGGCCACCTACGAGGACATCGGGGGGCTCGACGACGAACTCGAGCAGGTTCGGGAGATGATAGAACTCCCGCTCTCGGAACCCGAACTGTTCCGAAAACTCGGGATCGACCCGCCATCGGGCGTCCTGTTGTACGGCCCGCCCGGCACCGGCAAGACCCTCATCGCCAAAGCGGTCGCCAACGAAGTCGACGCGCACTTCGAAGTCATCGACGGCCCCGAAATCGTCTCGAAGTACAAGGGCGAAAGCGAAGAGAAACTCCGAGAGACGTTCGAACGCGCCGTCGAGAACTCCCCCGCCGTCGTCTTCATCGACGAAATCGACTCCATCGCCGGGACTCGCGACGACGACGCCGACATGGAGAACCGCGTCGTCGCCCAACTGCTGACGCTGATGGACGGCCTCGATTCCCGTGGGCAGGTCATCGTCATCGGGGCGACCAACCGCGTCGACGTAATCGACCCCGCGTTGCGCCGTGGCGGCCGCTTCGACCGCGAAATCGAAATCGGCGCCCCCGACGAGACCGGCCGCCGGGAGATACTCGACGTCCACGCCCGGGGGATGCCGCTCGCCGACGACGTCGACCTCGATTACCTGGCCTCGCGCACCCACGGCTTCGTCGGTGCCGACATCCACTCGCTCGTCACCGAGGCTGCGATGCGTGCACTCAGGGACCGCGAGGAGCGCGATGACCTCCTCGTCACCGCCTCGGATTTCGAGGCCGCCCTCGCCGCCGTCGACCCCTCCGCGATGCGGGAGTACGTCGCAGAGACGCCACACGTCACCTTCGAGGACGTGGGCGGCCTCGCGGAGGCCAAACAGATACTCACCGAGGCCGTCGAGTGGCCGCTGTCCTACGGCGCGCTGTTCGAGGCGACCAACACCGACCCGCCGTCGGGTGTCCTCCTGTACGGCCCGCCCGGCACCGGCAAGACGCTTCTCGCCCGCGCACTCGCCGGCGAGAGCGACGTGAACTTCGTCAGCGTCGCCGGGCCCGAACTCATCGACAAGTACGTCGGCGAAAGCGAAAAGGCCGTCCGGGAGGTGTTCGACCGTGCCCGACAGGCCGCCCCGTCGATAATCTTCTTCGACGAAATCGACGCCGTCGCCGGGGTTCGGGGCGATTCCAGCGACGCCGTCGAACGCGTCGTCTCCCAACTGCTGACGGAGTTGGACGGCCTCACCGACAACCCCAACGTCGTCGTCATCGCGGCGACGAACCGCCGGGAGGCACTCGACCCCGCGCTGTTGCGGCCCGGGCGACTGGAGGCCCACGTCGAGATCCCGAACCCCGACGAGGCCGCCCGTCGCGAGATTCTCGCCGTCCACGCCCGTGGGAAACCGCTCGCCGACGACGTCGACCTCGACGAACTGGCCGCCGACACGGAGGGGTTCTCCGGCGCGCAACTGGAGGCGCTGCTGCGTGAGGCCTCGATGCGAGCGATTCGCGCGTTGGCGACCGACCTCGGGCCGGAGGAAGCGACCGAACGAGCCGACGAAATCGAGATTCGAAGCGACCACGTCGAGGCGGCCCTGGAGTCGGTTCGCCGTGCCGAACGCGGCGCCTGAGACTGCCGGCCCGACCGACGCCGTCCGTCAGTCCCAGAAGGACTTCGTCTTCGCGTACTGCCGTTCCCGCTCGAGGATGTCTCGGTAGAAATCCGTCTCGTCCTCGCGGTGGTTGTTGATGATGTAGGCGGCGTTTCGCGGGCCGACGCCGCGGGCAGCGAGTGCGACGACGGCCTTCTTGCCGTGGCTCTGGACCAAACTGGCCGCCTTGTAGGCGCGTTCGGTCTGTTTCTGCTGTTCGTCGTCCTTCTCTTGGCTTCGGACCGCTTCCAGCACCTCGTCTGCCCACGGGTTCAGCGCGGCGACCCGCGTCGACCCACAGTTCGGACACTCCGGTTGCTCGGCGACGCGACGTACCTGCTGGCGGCGGTCCCACTCCTTA
The DNA here is from genome assembly GCF_013391635.1 of Natronomonas gomsonensis. Taxonomy (GTDB): domain Archaea; phylum Halobacteriota; class Halobacteria; order Halobacteriales; family Haloarculaceae; genus Natronomonas; species Natronomonas gomsonensis_A. The sequence goes on from NZ_JACAWU010000002.1 coordinate 771,370, forward strand.
CAGTGGAGACACGCTAACAGCACCCGGTCGCTCTGGATGCGTTCCTTGACCGTCTCGATGACCGACGCGTCGGCGTTCTCCGGTGACAGCAACTCACGCCCCGACGAGCGGCCGTCGCGACCGATGGGCGTCCGTTCGCCGACCGTTTCGAGGTCGAACTCGCCGGAGTGGAGCCGCCGCAACACGTCGGCGGCGCCGTCAGCGTTCAACTGTTCGTGGAGGACGACCCTGACCGCCTCGTCGTAAATCGGCGTGTCCTCCAGTGCCTTCAGCAGGCGGTCCTTGCCGAAGCGGTTCTGACTGGAGCCCTTGCCCTTCCAGCGCTTCAGCGACCCGAACTTCGCGGCGACCTGTGCAAGCGTGAACTTCAGCGCGTCGCTGTTCTTCAGACTCAACTCCACGAGCGTCCCGACGTGGTCGGGGTCGGTCGTCTCCAGTATCTCGACTACGTCGCCTATCGTCGTCCCGCCCGGCACCTCCAACTCGATGCGATAGGGGTCGGCTTCCATCGCGACCGACGACCCGGTTCGCTGACCGATGAGCGCCGACAGCAAGCGGCCGAGCGTCTCGTTTATCGTGTGGCCGAAGGCCGCGTTGACGACGACTTCCCGGCCGTACCCCTCGACGACGACGCGGTTATCGGAGGGAAACGCTACATCATGTCGTTCGACCGGGTCGAGCGCCCGACTGGCGGTGTACTCGTCCGTCGGAAAACGGTCGGCGAGGCTGCGAGCGACGAGTTCGCGGCTGGCGCCGTCGTTGAACCGTGTTCTCGCTTCGGCCCGTGTCCGACCGACGTGTTGGGCCACGTCGTAGGGAACCGGAATCTCCTGGCCGACCCACGATGGAACCTCCCCCGTCGGGTCCTCGATGGGCGTCACCAACACCTCCTCTTCCTCGTCGTCAATTTCGGTGATGCGCCACATCTCCCCGCGCTGGATGAACGTCTCACCCGGTTGAGCGAAGGTGACGACGAACCGCTCGGCGAGGGTGCCGACGGTCCGCCCCGATGCCATGTCTTTCACCGTGTAGTTGGCCTCGTCGGGTATCATCGAGAGGTTCGCATAGAAGTACTGCCAGGTGCCGCCGGATTTCTCCAGTCGGTCCTCGGCTTCGTCGAGCCACAGTACCCGGTTCTCCGAGAGTTCCCGGACGACCGCCTTGAAATCCGCTTCCGTGAGGTTTCGGAACGGGTACGCCCGAGTGACGATGTCGTAGGCTCTTGCCGCCGACAACTCGCCGAACCCCATCAACAGGCCCGGAATCTGATTCGCGACCGTATCGAGGCTGGCGTGGTGGATGCCCGCTGCCTCCACCTCTCCGCGTTCGGCGCGGTCGACGATGGCCAGCGCCTCGAAGGTGTCGTCGGGGTGAGTCGTCAGTACCGTCCCCGAGGACACCTCGTCGCGGCGGTGACCCGCCCGTCCGACCCGCTGGAGCAGTCGCCGAACTTCTCGGGGACTCGAATACTGCACCACGTGGTCGATGCGGCCAACGTCGATGCCCAGTTCCATCGACGAGGTACACAGCAGCGCGTCGATTTCGCCGGCTTTGAACCGGTCTTCGACGTCGATGCGTGCGTCCTTCGACAGCGACCCGTGGTGGATGCCCACGTCGGTGCCGTAGGCCTTCAGTCGCGACCCGAGTCCCTCCGCGGTCTGTCGTGTGTTGACGAAAATCAGCGTCGAGTCGTTCGAGGCGACGAGTTCGTCGATAGCCCGGACGTGGCTGGCGACCGTCGCGTCGGTCAGCAGCTCGCCAGCGGCGCTTTCGTCTTCGGCTTCGACCTCCGGCTCCCGCACCCGTACGTCGATGTTCGAGCCGGCTTCGACCTCGACGACTCGACAGCCCCTGTCGCCGGTCAGGAACCGGCCGACCTCCTCGGGATCGCCGACGGTCGCCGAGAGACCGATGCGCTGGAACGGCCCCGCGTGCTCTCTGAGGTGCTCGAGGCCGATGGTCAACTGCGCGCCGCGTTTCGAGGCAGCGAGCTCGTGGACCTCGTCGACGACGACGTGTTCGATATCCTCCAGCGCCCGCCGGAGTTTCTCGCCGGTGAACATCGCCTGGAGCGTCTCCGGCGTCGTCACGAGCACGTCCGGTGGGCTCTCCGCTTGCTTGCTTCGCTGGTAATCCGTCGTGTCACCGTGACGTACGTCGATCGTGATGTCGAGCGTCTCGCCCCACCACTCGAGGCGCTGGCGCATGTCGCGGTTCAGCGCCCGCAGCGGCGTGACGTACAGCGCCTGTATCCCGTGGCGGTGGTCGCGGCCCCGGATGGCCGACAGCACGGGCAACATCGCCGTCTCCGTCTTCCCCGACCCCGTCGGCGCGACGACTAACGCGTGCTCGCCCGCTGCCAGCGGCGGAATCGCCTTCCGCTGTGGCGCCGTCGGCGTCGAGAATCCACGCTCCGACAGCGCCTCGCGCACGTCGGCGTGGAGTCGCGAGAAGGCGTCCATCCCGGCGGCACGGCCCTCACTCATTGTCGACCGTTGGAGCGCGAGCAGATTAAGCGCCGCGCTCGCGGACGCCGGATATAAAAGACCGGCTGTGCCCCGCGATGGTGCTTTGCAGCCGTATCGACCACGAACGGATACGGAGAGCGGGATGCCCCGAGTCCCGTTCTCCGATGTCTCCTGTCTCCGACTACACCGACCGATAGTCGCCAAGTCGCGTCCCGTCGAGCAGGTACGCCTCGCCGTCGGCCAACCCCTCGGGCAGAAACGGCGAGAGAAAGCCGTCGTTCTCGTTGACGAGCGTTCCGCCGGAGAGGTCGTTGAACGCCGGACAGACGACGATGCGCTCACCGACGCGGTCGTAGTCGGAAAAGCCCGCCCCATCGAGGCGGCCGCGGAGCCACACTCGCTCTCGACGCGACCCGCCCACGTCGTCTTCCAGTCTGACCATCGGGTGTTCGTGGGCGGTACACAGCGTCGGCGCTGCGACTATCTCCTCGCCGGGCCAAGTGTGACCGTGACAGAAGCCGATGTCGCCGATTCTGACGCCGGGGCCGTCGACGACTTCGACGCCGTCGATTCCTCCGACGACCGACTCGATGCGACCATCGTGGTTTCCCTTCGTCAGCGTCACCGGTACCCGCTCGGTGACGGCCCCGAACAGCGCCGACAACTCCTCCCGTTCGGCGCCGCTCGGTTCGCCGATGGCGTCGCCGGCGTCGCCCAACAACACCAGTCGGTCCACGTCGGACTCGGTCAGCAGTCGGAGCAACGACTCGCGGCGCTCGGCCGCGTGGCTTCGAATCTCGACGCCGTCTCGCCTGAGTCCGACCTCCAAGCCGGCGTGGTAATCCGCGACGACGAGGGCCCGCTCGGGCCCACAGTCGGCGATTGCCACCGGTCGACCGGACACCGGTTCGAGCATTCAGATGGACTTCAGGACGCCGTCGGAAGGCTCGTAACACCGACCGCTCATCAGCGCATCTTGAATGGCTTCCTCGACTGCGTCGGCGGCGACACCGTGTTCCTCGACGAGTGCCGAGACGAGTTCCTCACGGTCGGCGCCGTCGCCGTCGTCCAACGCTTCCATCGTCTCCATGACGGCGTCTTCGAGGTCTACGTCGTCGGCCCCCGCAGCGTCTTCGGCGTCTTCAACCCCTTCCGGTTCGGCTTCCGGTTCCGGTTCGGTGTCGCCGTCTGCTTCCTCTTCGGGCGTTTCGAGTTCGTCTTCGGGACCCGGTGTCTCGATGTCCGCTTCCTCGACTTCGCCCGCAGTCGAGAACTCGGTGCCGTACTCCTCTTCGACCTCGCGACGTTCCTCCTCGTCGAGTTCGAACTCGCCGGGGTCGAAGTCGTCCAACTCCTCTTCGACTTCCTCACGAACGTCCTCGTCGGCGCCGGCCGTCGGTTCGGTGGCCGCCTCCGTCTCATCTACCTCGGATACGGTTTCGTCGACCGGTTCCGAGTCGGCAGTCGCCTCGACCGATTCGGCGTCGGGTTCGGGTTCTTCGTGTTCGTCGGGGGCTTCGACCTCGTCAGGTTCGTCGGCTTCGAGACCCTGCTCGGGTTCTTCCTCCGATTCGGTGCTCGTGTCGGTGTCGGAGACCTCCGGTTCGGCGTCCGGCGTCGACTCCGTGTCGGCGCTCACTGAGTCGGTCTCCACCGTCTCGGCTGACTCGCCTGCGTCGTCGGTGTCGTCGGCCTCGGATGTCGATTCGGCATCACCCACACCCGCCGCAGCGGCGGCCGTCTCCGGTGACGGCGCCCCCGAGAGGTCGAGCGTCGCGAGCGCGCTCGCATCGCCCATCCCCTCGTCGGGGGCTACGTCGAGTCGGCCCACTTCGTCTTTCTCGCCGGCGACGACGCGGAGCGCATCGAGGGCGGTTTCACGGAGGGCGTCGAGGTACGCCGGCGTGGTGCCGTAGTAATCCAAGGCGAGTGCGACGCCGTCGGCGAGTCGTTCGTCGACGCCTGCCTCCAGAAGTGCGGCGCGTAACTGCTCGCCTGCGAGGCCCGATTCGATGGCCGAGGCCATGATGCCGATTCGTTCGAGCGTCCGCTCGGCGGTCGTGACGACCCAGCGGTCGCGGGTCTCCGCGTCGACCTCGCTGACCGACTCCGGGCGGACCGAGGTGTATATGCGGTCGCCGTCATCGGGTTCGAACGTTCGGGCCTTCCCGGAGAGCGCGAGGAACGTCGGCGGGTCGGCGCGTTCGAGGAACGTGAGCGCGTCGGGTTGATACTGGCCGGCGTAGGTGACGAAGGCGCCGGTCGGGCCGACGACCCGGCCGCGGACCATCTCGGGGTTGACGTCCTCGACTTCGGTGAGGACGCCGACCGCAAAGAGGCGATTGACCCGCGCTCCGGTCGGCGTGACGACGTAGTTCGGTGCCCGTTCCTCGTCGGATTCGCTGTAGTCGAACTCCGAGTCGTCGAACTCCGCCGCGAACAGTCGGTAGGCGACCTCCCGGCGTCCGGGCCCGTCGTCGCTGGAACTCATCGACCCACCTCCGCGAGCATGGCTTCGGCACGTGCGGCGGGGTCGTCACCGCTTTCCTCGAACTCCGTCGCATCGAGATTCGCGCCGTACTCGTCGACCGACAGCGCCCCGCGGACGCGGTACTCCCGCCCGACGACGCCCGCTGCGATTTCCTCCGAGACGACCTCGCGGTCCATCGCGTCGCGGGCGTGGTCCAACGCCTCCTCCAGCGTGCCGCCGTACACCTCCTCGGTCAACTCCCGGCCGAGAACGACCGTCACCGTGTCGGTCCCGTCGTCGAGGATGGCTTTCACCCGCATGTCGTCTTCGGCCTCGACCTCGCCGTGGCTGCGACACTGGCCGTTCTGGACGACCCGGCCACACTCGGGACAGCGCTGGATGAGGCCGGACCCGTCCCGGACTTCGATGACGTTGCCGACCAACGCCACGTCGAAGACGCCGCCGGCCTCGACGGCCTCTCGGACGCCCATCTCCGTCGCCGAATCACTCACGTCCACGTCGGCGGTCGGTTCGACCGTCGAGAACTCCGTGACGTTGACCGAGGGGACGCCACGGAACTCGCGGATGTAGGCGTCCTCGATGCGGACCGATGCCCCGGCTTCGATGTCGGCGTGTGGGTCCCAGTCGGTGAACGGCAGTCGGGCGGTTTCGTCGCCCACGACGCCGCTGAGGATGTCGGTTTCCCCGTCGCGGCCGTCGATGGTCTTTTCTTCGACTTCGAGGACCTTCACCTCGACCGTCCGGCCACGGTCGCCCGGCCGGAGGTCGATGAGGTCACGCTCGCCGCCGACCTCGTAGGGGACCTCGAGGGACTCCTCTTCGAGCGTCACCGTCGTCGACTCCCCGAGGTTGAGTTCGGGTTCGCCTTCCCACTCGCGGACGCCCGCGTTGCCCGCAGTGATGGTGTCGCCGGGCGACAGCGAGAAATCCGTCCACGCGGTGTAGGAGATTTTTCCCGTCTCGTCGGCCAACTCGCCCTCGAAGATGACTTGATCGTCGCCCTGATACCGGATGGAGCGCTTGCCGACCGTCAGCACGCGCGCGGTAACGCTGACGTTGCCCATGTCGGGTTCGATGTCGACGATGTCGGTCGCCGGGGGCTCGCCGCCACCGCCGCCTCCGCCGCCGGAATCGCCGTACTTCCGGCGAAGGCTCTGTTTGGCCTCGTCCATCGGCACCGAATACGAGACGAGTTTCTCCAAGTCCTCTTTGACCTCCGCTTTGTCTACGCCGAGGGTGGAGGCGAGCTCCTCGGCCGCGTCGTCGAGACTCATTTCAGTCGGGGGTTCGTCGCCGTGGGTCAAAAGCGTTCGCCGCACGGACGAATCTCCACGCGCTCGGCGACGAGTTCGCGCAGTCGAGTGTCGTGGGTTTGGGTACGCATTTCACAGTAGATGTTGACACACTTCGTGTGCCATTTATGTTGCTTCGGCTCCAACTTTAAGTCGTTATGAGAGATGTGAGCCGACGACGATTCGTGCAGGCTACCGGCGCCGCAGTCGCGGCCGGTACACTGGCGGGCTGTACCGGTAACGGCGGCGGAAACGGGAACGGAAACGGAAACGGCAATGGCAACGGCGGCGGTGCCGAAGTTCCCCAGGAGATCGACGACTTCCTCTCGGAAGCCAACCTGTACGACGGCACTATTACCGACATGACCGGCGAGGACGAAGTGACCATCATGGTCGGTGCCGGCGACGGTGGATTGGCGTTCGACCCCGCCGCGGTTCGCATTACCTCCAGTACGACCGTCGTCTGGGAGTGGACCGGCGAGGGCGGCAGTCACAACGTCGCCTCCGTCGAGGACTCCGAATCCGACTTCCAGAGCGAAATCGTCGGTGAGGAGGGCCACACTTTCAATCAGTCCTTCGACAACACCGGCATCCAACTCTACGTCTGTCAGCCCCACGAGACACAGGGCATGAAAGGCGCCATCGAAGTCGTCGAAGAGTAAGCCGCGACGAGCCGCGACCGCGTTCTTTTATTCACCGCTCGCCTACCACCCGGTGTGAAGCGCGTGACGGACCGGGTGTCGAACCCTTTCGGAATGACTGCCCCGGGCGAACCCGCCGTGTACGGCTACGGTGACGCCAACGCCGACTTTCACGTCCTGGGCCTCGACGGCGAGACTCACGGCGGTACCGAGACGGGCGTTCCATTCACCGGAACCCTCACAGGCCGTCGGTTACAGGAGGCTCTCCACACTGTTGGCTTCGCCGCCGAGCCGTACAGCGTCGCCCCCGAACTGTCGAACTGCTATCTCTCGTACCTGTGGCTCTCACCCGGCGACCCCGCGGACCTCGAACGATACGCCGACGCCGAAATCCGTGCGGTGAACGCCCACATTCTCCTCCCGGTCGGCGACGAGGCGCTGTCGTACGTCCTGACGGAGTTCACGACGCAAGCGCGAAAGCTCCCACACGACGCCGCCCGACTCCACGCGACCGAAGTGCGGGGCCGCGGCTTCCTCGTCGTTCCCGTCCGCGAGCCCGCCGAGTGGGAACCGGGAGACAGGGCGGCGCTCGTCGACCGACTCGAGGCGCTGCTGGACAGCGACTATCGGCAGACGAAAGGCGTCGCGACGACCGTCGGTTAACTTCGCTCGACGAAGGCGGCTATCTCGTCGGCGATTTCCTCGCCTTTGTCCTCCTGGAGGAAGTGCATCGCGCCCTCTATCCACGTGTCCGGTTGTTCGCTCGCAGTCGGAATCAACTCCCGAAGCGGGTCACGAGCGTTGCGCGTGATGGGGTCGGAATCCGAAAACAGGACGAACGCCGGCTTTTCCCACTCGCTCAACCGCTGTTTGGCGGCTTGCATCGTGTCGGCGCCCTCGTCGTCCGGTGAGTGCGGGATGAGGAAGGGCAGCACCCGAGCGCAGGCCTTCGACTCCTCGGTCGGGAACGGCGCCTCGTAGGCGGCGATGACCTCCTCGGACAGTTCCTCGGCGGTGGCGTTCTGAATCAACATTCCGATGGGCAGTTCCTCGACGTTCTCGACGAAGTCGGCGAACTGGTGCCACGCGTCGGACATCTCCTGTGTGCCGTCCGGAACGCCCGTGTTCATCGCTACGAGGCGGGCGAACCGCTCGGGGTTGTGGCCCGCGAGTGCGAGGCCCAGAATACCGCCCCAGTCCTGACAGACGAGGGTAACGTCGGAGAGGTCCAATTCCTCGAACAACAGCGTCTCGAAGGCGTCGTAGTGGAGGTCGAAACTGTAGGCGTCGGGGTCGGTGTACTTATCGGAGCGGCCGAGACCGAGCATGTCCGGAACGATGACGCGACCGTGCTCGGAGAGTGTGGGAATCATCTTCCGGTAGAGGAAGCCCCACGTCGGTTCGCCGTGCATGAGCAGGAACGTCTCGTCTCCATCGCCCTCGACGTCGACGTAGGCCATCTCTGCGCCGTCGTCGGTAACGGGAACCTTCTCGTGAGGATACTCGTAGTCAGGTACGTCTTCGAACCGCTCCTCGGGTGTGGTGGTGAGAGTCACGGGCGCAACTCCCGCGGCGCGCCCAAAAGGGTTCGGGTGACGTTTGCGTCACCCGGTATCATCGAGGGCAGAGGGGTCTATTTGAGGCTCGACCGCCTATCGGAGATATGGAACACACACCCGAACACGAAGTCACCGCGGAGAAACCAAACAGCCCCGTCCACACCATCGGCACCGACCACATGACTGTGATGGGCGGCGACGCCGCGAGCACGCTCGCCTTCTATCGGGATTTGCTGGGGATGCCGCTAGTACTCGAACAGCCGAACCTCGACGCCCCGGAGTTGACACACCTGTTTTTCGACACCGGTGACGGCCGCATCCTCACCTTCTTCGTCGGTGAGAACCGCTCGCCGCGGCCCTACCGCGGTGCGGGCAACGTCCACCACCTCGCCTTCTCTATCGCCCCCGAGGAGTTCGACGACACGAAGAACGCACTCCGCGCCGCCGACTACGGCTTCAACGAGTTCGACCGCGGGGCGTTCCACTCGCTGTACACCCAAGACCCCACCGGCCTCGTCATCGAGTTGGTCGTCGAGAAATATGACTTCCCGGCCGAACGCCGTGGCGAAGTGCTCGCTCTCGCCCACGAGAAACGCGTTGAGGACGGCTCGGGGTTCGTCGACGACGAGCACATGCAGGCGGCCTTGGAGGAATTGGGTCTGGACCCCGAACCGCGGTTCGAAGGCGACGCACCGACCGGGGCAGGCGTGTAATCGGACCGTCAGGAATCGACAGGGTCGACGCTACTGACCGACATTGCTGCCGAGGGAAAGCTTTTGTCGGACAGGCGACCACCGTGTGGTATGCAACTCGAGTTCGAGTTCTACGCGACACTTCGCGATGCTGTCGGTGAGAAATCCGTGGTCCGAACCGTTCCAGACGGGACCACGGTCGCGGAGGCTCTTCGAGCCGTCGCCGAGGACTACGACGGCCTGCAGTCGCTACTGTTCCGCGAGAATGGCGCGCTGCGCTCTCACATCACCGTCGCACGCAACGAACACCCGCTTCTCGAAGACCGCGACGACGTGGTGCTCTCCGAGGGCGACACGCTCGTGTTGTCGCCGGGCGTCTCGGGCGGAACGGCGATGGCGCGACTTGCGGAGGTCCCTCAATGACGGACCCCGCCCTCGGTTTCGAACTCGGACTCGTCGCGCTCGGTAACCACGCTTTCGAGGGGAACAACAACTGCTACGTTCTCGGACTCGAAGACGGTGCGACGACGACGCTCGTCGACACCGGCGTCGCGTCCGACGACACCCGGAGACAACTCCAGGAGGGGTTGGCCGAATACGACCTCGAATTCGCCGACATCGAGCGAATCCTGCTCACGCATCACCACGCCGACCACACCGGCTTGGCCGGCGAGATACAGGACAAAAGCGGCTGTCCGGTCAACGTTCACGAGGCCGACGCGCCGCTCGTCGCCCAAGACCCCGACGCCACCGCCGCACAGGAGGACCGACTCCGGAACGCCATCGACGAGTGGGGGATGCCCGAGGCGAAACAGGAGGAACTGCTGGCGTTCCTCGACGGCAGTGCGGGCATGGACGGCGAGGCGCCCGAGGTGACGGCGTTCGAGGACGGCGCCACCTTCGACCTCGGGAGCGTCGAACTCGAAGCGGTCCATATGCCGGGGCACGCCGCCGGACTGGCGGGCTTTGCCTTCGGGGGCCGTGATGGCGAGGAGTTGTTCAGCGGCGACGCGCTGTTGCCGTACTACACCCCCAACGTCGGCGGCGCCGACATCCGCGTCGACGGCGCCCTGGAACTGTACCTCGACGCACTCCTCGACATCATTTCACGTCAGTACACCCGAGCGTGGCCGGGCCACCGCGGCCCAATCGTCGACCCGCCGGGACGGGCCGCCGACATCATCTCCCATCACCGCGACCGAACCGAACGCGTCGTGGCCGTGTTGGACGACGGGCCTGCGACGCCGTGGGAGGTCAGCGCCGAACTGTTCGGCTCGCTGTCGTACATCCACATCCTTCACGGGCCGGGAGAGGCGTTCGCCCACCTCGAACACCTCCTCGACGCCGGTGTCGTCGCACGGACCGGTCGTGCGTTCGAACTGCTGGAATCCGAGCCGGACCTCGATTCGCTGTTCCCCGACGTGCCCGCCGCCCTCGACGTCGGTCGCCATCCCGGACACTAACGGGTGTGCGCGAGGGGTACCAAACCGACCCGGGATTAAGCGGTATCCGCCCGTCGATAGCAGTATGTCTGATGCCGAATCCGTGGTCAAGGACCTCCCGCCGAGCGCGAAACTCGTCTACAAGACGCTCGAGTACGAGGGTCCGATGACCCAATCGCAACTCGCCGAGGAGTCGCTGCTGCCACAGCGGACGGTCCGACACGCCCTCCGAAAACTGGAGGACGCCGACATCGTCGACGAGTCGGTGTACCTCATGGACGCACGAAAGTCGACGTACGCCGTCCAGACAGGTGAGGAACCCGACGCGGCGACGCCAGCCGCCTAAGTCCCGCTTTTTACAGTTCGACGACGCGTTTGACTCGACCGACCAGTAGGTCACCGTCCGTCCCGCGAAACGCCCGAACGACGCCGTCGCGTTCGCGTTCTTTTAACCGAACCGTCGCGTGATTCTCGCTTTTCCCGTCATCGAGGCGCAGTCGCAGTTCCTCACCCTCGGCCACGACAGTTCCGACGAGCCGTTGGTCCTCCCGGGGCTTCGGAACCGTAAGTTCCACACGGGAACCGGCGAATACCGCGATATCGTCGAGCGTCGGTCGGCTCATGGAAAACCGTAACGCAGCAGTGAGAGTAAACGTCTCGGTAGCGTCGATTTGAGCCATCGCGATTTCCAGTGTCGAGAAGGTCGTAGAATCTCCTGCAGGGCATGACGGGAGTGAGAAAACGTGAAGCGTTTTCGAACTACGTCACGCGCGTCGAGCGAACGAAGTGAGCGAGACGGGCGTGACGGGATTCGAACCGGAGAAAGACGGTCGCCTCGCTACGCTCGGCGCTGCGTCTTTCAGGGTTCGAACTCCGTGCCCGTTCGCTCGTCGCGTCCGCTCCTCGCAGAACGGGCGTGACGGGATTCGAACCCGCGCTCTAGAAGTTAGGAACCTCTCGCCGTAGTCCGCTTGGCCACACGCCCTTGCCGAATGTGGGCGCGGGAGGCTGAAAACGATTGCTGTCCGACGGTTCGTCAGTTCGTCTCGGTCTCGTCGTCCGATTCCGCCTCCTCGATTTCGAAGTCCTCGTCGTCTTCGTCTTCCGCGGCATCGGTCGTCGCGTCGCTGTCAGCTTCGGTCGCCGATTCCGTTGCCGATTCCGTCGACGAACTGCTCGTCGACTGCCCCGTCGCGCCGTCACGCATGTCCTTCAGTTCATCTTCGACCTCCTGGCGGCCTTTCTGGAACTCGCCCATCGCTTCGCCGGTCGAGCGGGCGAGTTTGGGAATCTTGTTCGCGCCGAACAGCAGCACGGCGATGAGCAGGATTATCAGCACCTCGGGCCCACCGGGAAGCCCGAACTGCAGTGGAAGCAGGTCCATCATTGCTACCCGAGGCTAGCCTAGTGTTGATTATAGGCTTTTTCCTCGGAAAGCGGAATCGAGTCGGCGAAAAACGGAGTTCGGGAGTTCAGGCGTTCGAGCGCTCGGTGTCGCCGGACGTTTCGGCGTCGGCCTCCGCGGAGACTTCCTCGTCGTCGTCCTGTATCTCTTCGAGTTCCTCTTCGACCTCTTGGCGGCCCTTCTTGAACTCGCCGGTCGCCGACCCCATCGACCGTGCGAGTTCCGGGAGCTTGCTCGCTCCGAACAGGAGAATCAGGATGCCGGCGATTAACAGCAGTTCGGGTGGACCCAGCCCACCGATGAACAGTGGCGTCGTCATACCTGTTGCTTCGCGTGCCCACTTGTAGGCTTTTCGCCACTCGTCGCCCGGTCGCCGGAAGCCGGAGATTCAAACGGGAGGGTCACAAGGGGCCACATATGGTCGATGTAGGCGACGACGCCCCGACGTTCAGCGCACCGATGACGACACCAAGTGGCGACATCGAGGAGTTCTCGCTGGCCGACGCCACCGATGACGGGCCCATCGTGTTGGCGTTCTTCCCCGGCGCGTTCACGAGCGTCTGTACCGACGAGATGACGACGTTCAGCGACCGACTCGATAGTCTCACCGAGGACGGTGCCTCGTTGTACGGGGTCAGCGTCGACTCGCCGTTCGCACTCGAGGAGTTCGCCACACAGAACAACCTGAACTTCCCGCTGGTCAGCGACATCGCCAAGGAGGTCATCGACGCCTACGACGTGTCGATGGACTTCGATGCCCTCGGCGTCGAAGGCGTCGCAAAGCGCGCGGTGTTCGTCGTCGACGAAGACGGCACCGTCACCTACGAGTGGGTCTCCGACGACCCCGGAATCGAACCTGATTACGAGGAAGTCGAGTCGGCCGCGGCCAACGCCTGACTCGCCGGACGTTTTTTCTCGACACCGGCCCTTGTCGCGGTATGAGCGACTCCGAGACAGCCGACAGAGGGGAATCCGGTCGCGTGTACGACCCGGATGCAGACCACGACTTCCCCGACGAACGCCTCAACACGGTGCTCGAAACCGTCCAGAGCGACACCGAAATCACAACGTACCTCGAAGCCCAGAACGTCAACCCCGTCGACCGCAAGGGGTACAACGACCACGGCACCAAACACATCGAAATCGTCCGCAATCGGGCCCTCTGTCTGTACGAACTGCTGAAAGCCGGTGACGTCGCGTTCAACGGTGCCGAACAGCAGGGCCTCGAGGAGGCCGACGAGTCGGTCATCATCGCACTGGCCGCGACGCTACACGACATCGGCCACGTCGTCCACCGCGACGACCACCCCTACTACTCGATTCCGCTGGCGGCGGACGTACTCGACCGACTCCTGACGGAGTTCGATTTCTACGACGCTGCCGAGCGCGTCCGAATGAAGGGCGAAGTGCTGCACGCCATCCTCTGTCACCACACCGAAGAGACGCCGCTGACGACCGAAGCCGGCGTCGTCCGCGTCGCCGACGCCCTCGACATGGAGCGAGGCCGCTCCCGAATCCCCTACGAGAAGGGCGGTCGAGGCATCAACACGATTTCCAGTCGAGCGATTCGGAAGGTGTCGCTGCAACCCGGCAACGGCATGCCCGTCATGGTCGAAATCGAGATGACCGACGCCGCCGGCGTGTATCAGGTCGACGAACTCCTGAAGCACAAACTCCACGACTCCCGACTCGAAGAGTACGTCCGTATCGTCGCGCTCAACACCCACAGCGACGACGGCGACCTCGTCGAACGAATCGAACTGTAGGGTGAGTCGCCGTCGGAGTTCCTTCTCCGTCGTCGGGAATCACCTCGCTTTTGGGCCCCGATTTGCTACCCCGAGACGTGTCGAGTACCCTCCGTGCCTTCCGCGACCCGGAGTTCCTCTCGCTTTCGGGGACGGCGTTCGCCCGCGCACAGGCGTACTCGACTATCGCTATCGCGTTGGCGCTGTATGCGGACCAGTTCGGAACGACGAGCACCGTCGAAGGACTGTTCGGCACCGTCTTCGCGCTCACGCAACTGCTTATCGTCCTCCCGCTCGGCCGGTACATCGACACGCACAACGCGAAGCGGGTGTTGCTCGTCGGATTTCTCGTCAACATCGCCGTTTTCGTCGGGTTCGCACTCGTCGAAGCCGTCTCCCACGTCATCTTGGTCCGGATGGTACAGGGAGTTGGGGCGAGCCTACTGTGGATTACCGGTTCGACGGTGGTCGGCGACATCGCTCCCGATGGCGAGCGGGGTCTCTGGTTCGGCACGTACAATCAAGTCGGCGCGTTCTCCAGTCTCGCCGGCGACATCGTCGGCGGCGCGCTGCTCGCCGTCTACGGCTTCACCGAAACGTACGCCGTCCTCTCGGCGATTACCCTCGGGGCGTTCCTCGCCGTCGCCGCCGTCCTGCGAACCAACCCCGGCGGCCGCTCGATTGACGACCGCAGCGGCCGGGAGACGTTCCGCGACCTCCTCGGTCGACGGACGCTTCAGGCCCTGACGGCGTTTCGGCTCGGAACCGGCTTCGGAAAGATGGGCGTGCTGCTGTTCCTTCCAATCTACGCCCGAACGGGGTTCGGGATGAACCCACTCGTCGTCGGTATCGTCCTCGCGGGCGGGAAACTCACCAAAGCGCTCACACAGGGATACGTCGGCGAGTTGACCGACAGCATCGGCGGCAAGAGCCGCTTCATCGTCACGGGAGCGCTGCTGTACACCGTCGGCACGCTGGCGATTCCCTTCGCGGAGTTCGCAGACGACCTCATCCCCTCGGTCGCCGTCAGTTTGGTCGGGCACTCGCTCACGTTCCCGCCGGCGTTCGCCGTTCTCTTCGGCGCGTTCGCACTCTGTGGCGTCGCCGACAGCATCCGTCTCCCGGCGAGCATGTCGCTGTTTATCGAGGAAGGCGAGGCCGTCGACGCGACGGCGGGAAGTATGTCCCTCCGTTCCGTGTCGTGGAAAATCGGGCAGGTCGTCGGTCCGCTGACGATGGGCGTCGTCTGGGACGCCTCCGGCGTGTTCGCCGCCTTCGGGGTTGCAGCCGGCTGCATCCTCGTCTCGACTGCGGCATTTGTCGGCCTCAGTTCCCGCAGTCAGTGACCGCCGAAGGAGACGCTACTGTGAGAACCCGCTTCCGCGTAGCGTGAGTTCCTCGCGGCCGACCGACACCTCGGAGTCGAAGACCGCACGAATCGTGTTGTGCGCCTTGTCGTCGTGCATGCTCGGGTCCATCGTGAACACGCCCAGCATGTCGCCCGAACGGATGCGTGCGGTGAACACGTGCAGGAACCTGAACATCGTTCGCAGTTCCGCGTACATCAGCGCCGTCGACACCGTCGCGAACCCTACACGAACCGGCTTCGTGTCGTCTTCGTCGAGCAGTTTCGCGAACTCGAGGCTGATGCCCGTCAAATCGCCGGGAGAACTCAACTGCTTGACCGGCACGCCCTCGACGTCGCTGTCGTGGTTGGTGCACTCGATGACACCGAGTTGTTCGCGGGTGGCACCCCGGTCGAGCAGTTCATCGACGACGGTTCCAGCGTCCGTGTTCGTCGTGATGACGATTGCACGTTCGCCGGAGGCGGGTGTGACGGCGTCGAACAGCCGCTCGTTGGTCTCCGGCGACGGCCCGGACACCAACACGCTCGTTCCGGCGTCGAACGTCGCGAGTCCGCCGAACCCGTCGACGCGGTAGCTCACCTGTCCTCACCCCCTCCCTCGTCGGATTCGCCCTCGATGTCCCGGACCATCGCCACGAACTCGTCGCTCTCCATCTCCGGCAGCGTCGCGTCGATCTCCGAACGCAGCTCCGAAAGCCGATTTTCGAGGTCCGCGTACTCCTCGCTCTCGGCGAGTTCCTCGTCGGGTTTCGAGGACCGAAGCGCCGCCTGCTTGGCTGACAGCGAGTACAACTCCTGTTCGAGGTCCGCGAAATCCGACCGCGAAAGCAGTCGCTGGACGGTCTCCAACAGCTCCTCGCGCTCGACGGGCTTCGTGAGATAGTCGTCGAAGCCCATCGTAATCACGTCGAAATCGGGTTCGACGGCCGTCACCATCGCCACCTTACATTCGGTGGTCTGCTCCCGCAGTTCGGCGAGCACTTCGTCGCCGCTCATCCCCGGCATCAATCGGTCCAGAAGCACCACGTCGACCGAATCGTCGAATTGTTCGAGTGCCGCCTCACCACCCTCCGCCGTCAGAACCTCGTAGTCGTCCTCCAGCCACCGAACGTACAGTTCGATGAGCGCCCGTTCGTCCTCGACCACGAGGACCGTCGGTTTTTCATCTCCCTCGCTCATTAGATATCTCGTCTTTTGGTGGGGGGCACGTATAGTTTGGCGTGGAATACGATTGAAATACTTTGTGAGACTGTATCGAATCGGGTATCCTGAAGATTGTGTTTAAATTCACAAACATGAACTCATAAGGATTTATTTTAACCTAAGTCACAAAGCACAATCAGAATTCACAGACTTTGTTTGAGAGTCTGGCTGATTTCCGGTTGATATAACTATGAGTTCGATTTTATAATCATTGTCACACGAGTCTTCCCCTCTCGGGTCTTCAAGACGAGTTGTTTCCGGCCCCTGCTGAGTAACATCTCCGAGACTGTATTCTGCACTATCAACGATTCGACCGTCACTACTGGTACCAGTATCGTCAACCATCCGCAGTTCAACCGTATCTAAGAATATATTTGGTACTGCATTCCCATCGAAATCGACTTCCCAATCTACATCAAAGGCAGCAGTTCCGTTTCCTGGAATAATTACTAGGAAGTTTCCACTATCGCTCTCATCCGTGATATCCATTTGGTCGATATTCGGCTCAGGTCCTTGAGGGATACTTGAGGAAACTACTTGCAGCTCGTACTGCAAGTCTTGGGTCCTATTCCGGTCAAAACCATAGCCTGCATTCGCAGGATTACCCTCATAACTGGCGTTTACTTGGACAGTCCCAAGCGTTGGTGGGGCATTGAATTGTACTTCTGCACGACCCTCCGAATTAGTCGTGACCTCTACATTCGTGACAGAATTCGGACCGAGAGTACCATCAGAAACAGAGATATTTACTTTTTCACCACGAACAGGATTATTGTATTTATCTCGGATTTCAATGGATAGGTCGGAAGCCTGGTCTCGTGGGACCGTTGTGTCGCCAGGCTTAGCATTAATCAGATATTTCGGGTTAGGCTGATTAACCCCACTACCAACACCGATTTTCGGCATTCGAAGTGTGTACCGATTTACGCCCGGATCAAGGTCAATGATGACGGTCGTGTTCGACTCATTGCGGACACCGAGAACGTTCCCATTCTGTATCTCGTCGTCGAGGATTTCTTCCCACTTCTCTTCGGACAGTCGAGTCGGGAGGCGAATGGTCACGTTGTCCGAACTGTTTGGTGCCACGGTCACCGTCCGTGCTGGTGCACTCGTCGGGCGTGTATCGACCGACACCGAACTGGCCGACGAACGGGACAGATTCCCGGCAAAGAACATGAGATTGATGCTGTTCCCACTGACGACGCTCCCGCGGTTCTCAATGATTTGTTCGTCGCCGAAATCATTGTACAGTACGCCGTATTCGAGGTGTGTCGTCGGCGCGTTATTGTACTGATTGTACGCGGGGTCGTACTGGATGCGCTTCGTCGAGAGGTTCGCCGTCGAACCGTTGATGTACTTTCGGACGGTCGGGTCCGTCGCAGTAATATTCTCGACTGTCGCGTTACGCTTGTCGACCGTGCTTATCCTCCCAGCGGGGTTTCTCGGGTTGAAGAACAGCAATCGACTCGGATAGGTTGTTCCGGTTCGAACACCGACGGATTCAGATGTTCCTTGCGCCCCGGTCCGGGAGGCGCCTTCAAGCAATCCAATCATGTCGCTTTGGAGCTCCTGATTGTGGTTGTACTCGACCTCCTCGTTCGCCGCCGGTATTGCTGTGGTCTGGAACACAGCCAACAGCGCGACGAACAGTCCGAACACCAGTATCGCGCCAACGACTTCCGATACACCTCTGTTGTCTGTTGTGAACTTCATTGTTCTAGATGAGGATGAACACACTGAGCGTGAGCACCGCCAGTATGATACTGAACTTCAGCCCGGCGAGGACGTTGTTCTCCGCGAGTTTCCCTGCGAGAAGCCCGCTGCCGATGCCCTGAATCAGTGCCGAGTGGAAGAACACCGTCCGGTAGATGTCGACCGGAACGTCGCCGACTGAAAGCGGCGTGCCGGCCGCACCGCCGGCCTGCTCGCCCGCTGGCGGTGCAGTATCGGCCAACTGACCAATGGGTGTCAAATAGCTCGTATCGAGCATGACGATGACCGCGAGGTACACGAGGAAACCGATGATGACGATGGCCGTGTAGGCACCCATCTCGCTGCGGCGCTTCCGTTCGATTTGATACCGGTTTCGGGTGTCCTCGGCGGCGATGGAGATGATTTTCGAGAGGTCACTGGAGGAGTGATTGCCCTTCGCGATGAGCTTCATCGTCCGAGTGACCTGCGGAACCTTCAGGCGGTTGGCGAACTCCAACAGCGCCCGTTCGATGTCGCCGTTCCAGCGGATGTCGTTGCGAACCTTCCGGAGTTCATCGGAGAGGGCGCCCTCGGACCACCGCGAGACGAGGTTCAAGGCGTCGACGAGTCGAATGCCCATCTGGTTCGCACTCGAGAGGATGTTCAGCGTGTCGGGGAACCGCTCTGCGATTTTCTTCTCGCGGCGACGCTGACTCTCGTAGAACAGCGTCAGCGGCACCGACGCGATGAGGAACGGCACGACGAACAGTCCGATGGTCGCCCGAATCGGCACCTCGAGGATGCCCTCGATGGATGCCGGGACGGCACCGGAAACGAAGGCGAAGCCGACCGCCAGCAGTGCAATCGGGACCGTCACGAGGAGCGACAGCAGGGGGTTCCGGTCCCGAATCTGGTCGATGGGGTTGTACAGCATCTCGAGGCGTTCGTCGCGTTGCTTCTTCTGTTCGTACGTCTCGTACTGTGGGTCTTCGGTGACGCGGGGACTCCACTCGCGGTCGAATTCGACGTCTTCGATTTCGAGTTCGTCGGTATGTTCGGCGTAGGGCTTCGAGAGGATGTCGACGGCCGCGAGGAAGCCGAGCATTCCCAACGGGAGGCCGACGTAGACGAGGAAGTACGTCTGCAACAGCGCCTGTCCGCCCAGCAAACTGATGACGAGAAGCGTGACAATGAGGAACAGCGGTGCGGCGACGAAGGCGACGACGAAAATCTCGGAGAGAATCGACAGCGTTCCGAGGAAACTGTCCTGTTCGTCGCGGGCCTCGTCCATGTACGTCTCGGCTTCGTCTTCGAGGAACACCGAGAACTCGCTGCCCGAGTCCAGCACGGAAATCATGTCGTCGAGGAACTGTTCGAGGTTCTCCGACGGCGTGAGGTTGCGGGCGTCACGCAGCGCCGTAAAGAGGTCGTTGCCGAACAGTTCCACGTCGCGAACGACCATGTCGAACTCGTTGGACACTTCGCCGTACACCTCGTCGGCTTCGGCGAGTTCCTTGATGACCTCGAAGGTGTTCATCCCGCCGTAGCTCAGCGCGTACATGTAGACGATGGCGTGCGGGAGCAGGATGTTGATGCTCCGTTCGCGCGTGCTCGTCCGCATGCGGGGGTAGTAGTACCCTGTCGCGAACGCACCGCCAGCGAACAGCCCGACGGAGAAGACGACGACTGCGATGCCGAGGAGGGCCTGAAACACTGGCTCGGTGACGCCGAGTTGAGAGAACCCACCGAGGAACGCCAACTGGACGCCGAGCAGTGCGCCGAGGAACAGTCCGACGGCGGCCGCGATGAAGGTGTAGCCCGTGATGCGGGTGAGGTAGATGTCGTAGGTGTAGCCCATCCGCGCCTGATTGAGCCACCGCTGGAGGTCACGGAACCGTTCGGGATGGGTGAGAAACCACGTCCGCAGGTAGCCGTGTTGGTCGCGGAGTCGCTCCTTGTCGGCCTCCGAGAGGTCGTGACGTTCCGGGAAGTACTGCTCGAGTTCGTAGTCCGGAATCGGCGTCGCGTCGTCGATGTTTCCCTGGCTCATTCTGTGTCTTCGAGGTCGCCGGGCTCTAAGGTGCCCTCGTTGACCATCTTCAGCAGTTTCTCCTTGTTGCTCCCGAACATGTGAATCGCGCTCGTGACCTCGTTGTAGCCGGAGATGTCGTTGTCGACGAGATACTGGAGGAACTCACGGCGCTGGCGGAGTTCCTCGGCCAACTCCCGGCCGCTCCAGCCTCGGTCGTCCGCGATTTCCTGTAGCACCTGGGAGTTGTTCACTCGCTGGATCGTGTCAGAATCGGCGTCGCGTGCGAAGATGTCGATAGCGCGAATAGACTCCTCGGCGTCGCTGCCGGGGAGGATTTCGGTGACGCCGTCGTTGCGCCGGACGCGGTCGCCGTCCTTGAACGTCTGTTTCTGGACGGAGATGATGTCCAGCTCCAACACCATCTGGGCCGGAACGTTGAGCGGCTTGTTTTCGAGGCGGTTCAACACGCCCTCGACGCTTTCGGCGTGAATCGTCGTGTAGGCGGTGTGGCCCGTCCCGATGGCCTGGAAGAACGTGAACGCGACGTTCTGCTCGGTTCGAATCTCACCGACCAGCAGGTACTCGGGGCGCTGTCGGAGTGCGGCCTGCAGCAACTCGTACATCGACACTTCGCCGCGGCCCTCGGAGGTGATGGACTCCCGCGTGAGGCTCTGGACCCAGTTGTCGTGCGGGAGCGTGATTTCGCGGGTGTCCTCGATGGAGACGACTTTCGCGTCCTCGGGGACGAACATCGAGACGGCGTTCATCGAGGTCGTCTTCCCGGATCCGGTGCCGCCCGAGAAGATGAGCGAGCGGTTGTTCTCGATGGCGAGCCAGAAGTACGCCATCTGCTCGACGGAGAACGTCCCGCGTTCGACGAGGTCGACGGGCGTGAAGGGGATGTTGGCGAACTTCCGGATAGTGAAGTTCGACCCCCGGGTCGCCACGTCCGACCCGAAGGTCAACTGCACGCGGGAACCGTCGGACAGCGTCCCGTCCATCAGCGGTTCGGAGACCGACACCTGCTCGCCTGCGCGTTGGGCGAGTCGCAGCGCGAACGATGAGAGCCGCTGTTTGCCGAAGGTGATGTTCGTCGGCATGTCGCGGTGTTCGGCGTGGTAGACGTAGACGGGGATGTCGATACCGTCACAGGAGATGTCCTCGATGTTGGGGTCCCGCATCAGCGGGTCGATACGACCCAGGTGGACGAAGTCCCGCAGGAGGTAGTATTTGAGCTTCAGAAGCGAGCCGTCCTCGATGGTCGCGGCGGCGTGGTCTGAGATGATTTCCTTTGCCTTCTCCTCGAAGATGGCCTCGCGGTCGTCGTCGGCCTCCAGGTCCTGATACATCAGGCTGTTTCGGAGAATCTTCACGAGGTCCTCGCGGACGTACTCCTCGAACTCCGTCAGTTCTGGCTCGTGGACGTGGTATCGGAGCCGTTCTTCGTCGTCACGCCGCAGGATGGAGACGTACGCGTAGGGCTTGTTGACCCACAGCCGCTCGATTTCCTCGTGGTTGTCGAGATACGAGAAGTCGAAGAACTGGCCTTTGATGAACTCGACGTCCGGTCGCTCGGCGAACGATTCGTCGATGTCCGCCGTCTCGAAGTGCTCGTGGACTTCCCGAAGAATCTCGCCCTTTATCGGGTGGTCGGAGACGATTTGTCTGTCTTCCTCGCGCGGACGGCGGGCCTCGGCGACAGCCGGAGAGTTCTCTCCGGTGTCTGACTCGACTGACGACGCTTCGCCCCCCTCGTCCGTCGCGTCGGCCGCCCCCTCCTCGGAAGCCGACTCTTCGGGTCGTTCCGTCGTTTCGTCGTTCCACTCGAACTCCTCGACCTCGCCGTCCGAGGAGTCGCTATCACTGCTCACGGTTCCTCCGTCTGTCGCCGGTGTGTCGGCCGGCGAACCGTCGTTTTCGTCCCCCATTTAGCTCGAACCTACGTGTGCCGTTTTTGTGTATCATCATTAGTGTTATACCGGGTTTGTACGGGGCTACTTATGTGGCTGGTCCTTGGGACCACGTCTCAGAGTCTCACGGGGAGTGTCATCGGGACGCGACAGAGACGTGTGTTAACTCAGGCCTAAAAGCGAACGGTGTTATTACTGACGCACGAAACGAACAGTGAATCTACCGAAAGTTTTCATCAGAGATCGGCCACGGTTCGGCGGATACCGGGTGTCGATACCGCGAAAGTCACGCGTCGAGGCCGACGGTCATCACGGGAACGGGTGACTGCTCGACGACTCGCTGGGAAACGCTGCCGACGATGTTCCGCTCGTAGCTCCCGCCGCTGGTTCCCATCACCACGAGGTCGATATCGGCCTCGTCGATGTAATCGAGGATGGCCGAAGACGGGTTGCCGACATCGACGTCCGACGCCGTTTCGATTCCGTGTCCGTCCGCCGTAGTCACGGCCTCATCGACTGCGGCAAGCGCCTCCTCTTCCAGTTCACGGCGAACGGTTTCGACGCGGTCGTTGTCGAGGGTCAGAAACGCGCGGTCGTCGACGACGGATAGCACGTGAAGCGTCGCATCCCGCGTCTCGGCGATATCGAGTGCGTACTCCAGTACCTTTCGGGAGTGGTCGGTGCCGTCCGTTGGAAAGAGAATCCGGTCGAACATCAACAGTAATACCGAAACGTTTCGGATACATAAGTCCGCCGTGAACCCGCCGACACGGACGTGCTAGCGTGGTTCTCGGTGACAAAGTGATGACTCGCTGTTGAGCGCAGGAACTGCATTCGCGGGTCGCTCGACTGTACGAGGCGCGACCAGAGGGAGCACCTCGCTATCGCTCCCCGTTCATATTCTCGAGGCCTCACTACGTTCGGCCTCGCTATGCGCCGGCCGGGAGTGAGAAAACGCGAAGCGTTTTCGAACTACGGGCGGCGCGCGACCGCAGGGAGTGCGCCGGCCGGGATTTGAACCCGGGCCATGAGCTTGGAAGGCTCAGGTCCTGCCACTAGACCACCGGCGCTCACTTCGTTCGCGCCGAGACTCGCGGTTCCGACGGAACCGCTCACCATCGGCGCACTCGATACCCCACAACGGGGCGTATCTGGACCTATATCCGCCACCCCCTAAGGAGTTTTCCGTTCCAACCGACTACCAATACCGGTTTGGGGACGGCAAACATGTTGTCCGTATGACTGTCCTCGTCACTGTCACGCTGGTGTGACGACGGCGTAGCAGTTCCCACTCGAAATCCGCGAGTCGACGACTTCGAGGTCGCTCGCCGCAATGTCGGCGTCGAACTCCGTTGGCGCATAGATGTGATAGAACCGCGGGACGGTCTCCCCGCCGGGGAGCGTCCAATCCACATCCGTATCGAACCCCTCCGTGGCGTCGGCGGAGGCATCGAAGGCGTCGTGGGCGGTACTCCACGCGCTCACGAGCGCCTCACCGTCCTGAATGAGGATGCGCGCCACCTCGTCGAGGCTCTGTCGGCGCAACTCCCGCGTGGGAAGGTGATGCAGCGTCGCGACGTACACCGCCAACTCGGCGCAGTCGTCGGTCAGAGGGAGCGCCGAGGCGTCACCGGCGAGAAACGACCCCTCCGGCGCCCGCTCCCGAGCGAGGCCGAGCAGTCGCCGGCTCACGTCGACGCCGACCACCGTCTCCGCGTGGTCGGCCAAAAGCGCCGTGTGCCGGCCGTTTCCACAGCCGATATCGACCGCTCTGTCGGCGTGGCGGCCCGCACAGAAGGATTCGACCTCCGGCCATGGGTACTCCCGGGTCGCCGCGAAGTGGTCGGCGATTCGTTCGTACGTCGCCCGAACCGCCGCCCGGTCGTCGTCCATACCGCGCGTTCGACGAGGACACACAAGAGCGCGACGGTGAACGGTTCCTCTCCCGACAGCGCGGGATAGCGACTCAGCCCAGAAGCGTCAACACGAGATACGTCACGGTGAGCATTATCGTCGAGTGCTTGACACCGTCTTTCACCGACCCACCGCCCATCATGCCGCCGACCAGTCCCGAGAGCGTCGACTGTATCAACGCGGTGTGGAAGAACACCAACCGGTAGGCGTCCTCGTTACCGCCTTGGAACCCCCCGAGAACGCTCGGAGCGTTCTGTGCGAAGTCGCCATCGACGGCCCCAGTATCCGGGAGGTTCGGGATGAGAACGAAGTCGAGGGCGACGATGACGATGAGGAAGACGACGAAGGAGACGTAGATGACGACGAGGTAGGTGAACATCTCCTGTCGCCGCTGGCGGCGGAGTCGCTTGTCAGACCGGGCCTGTTCGGCGGCGATGCGGAGCACCGGCCCGATTTCGTTCGAGGCCCGCATCGCGTTCGTGATGAGCGTGACGACCCGGGTGACCGAGGGCGTCCGAACGCGCGTCTCGAACCGATCCAGCGCCTGTGCGACGGTCGCTCCCCACTGGATGTCCCGCCAGATACGGTCGACCTCCTCGTCGAGTGCGCCGATGTCGCTGCGTCGAACCCGGTCGAACGAGGAGACGACGGCGATGCCTGCCTCGTTGAGACTCGCCAACCGTTCCAGCAGGTCGGGGACGGCGTCTTCGAGGCGTCGAAGCCGCCGTTGCTTGATCTCGTAGACGACCGCGAACGTCCCCATGAGGAAGATGGCTGCTTGCACCAGCAAGTCGTCGAACAGTCCGACCTCGATGGCGCCGTCGACGACCACCGAGGGCGCCCGATACGCAGTCACCAGCACCGCGATCGGAACGGTGACCAAGAAGACGAGCGTCGGTCGCTGAATGACCGACTGCAGTGGGGTAGTAATCGTCTCGCGAATCGACCGGAGGCGGTCGTAGGCCCGCAGACGCTGATGGTTGGTTTCGGAGTTCGGATAGTTGTAGCCACCGTCAGATTCGATGCCGACGTGCTCGGCGGTCACGTTCGACTCCGCCTGGAGGATTCGGCTGCTGCTCCCGGTCGTCTGTAGCGGTTGCAGTACCTCGATGAGGTACGCGAGAAACAGGAGGTTCCCCGCCGGGAGGACGACGTACGCGATTGCGCGCATCAGAAACAGCGTATCGCCGGCGGTCAACCCGATGATGAGGAGGATAGTCACCAAGAACAGCATCCCGGCGACGACGGTCGTGACGTACACTTCCGCGGTCGTTGCGAGCAAATCGAGGATTTCCTCCTGCTGTTCTTCGGCCTCCTCGCGGTACCGTTCGTACTGCTCTCTGAGGAACTCCGAGATGTTCCGTCCGCTCTGGAGGACACTCGAGAGGTTCTCCGCGAACTGCTCGAACTGCTCGGAGGGCGTCCGCTGGGAGAGGTCCCCGATTGCCGACACGAGGTCGACGTTGAACAGGTCGATGTTGCGGACGGCGACGCCGACCTCGGCGGCCCCTTCACCGAAGACGTCCTCGTTTCGCGACAGCGCTCGCATCACGTCCGGAAACGCCATCCCACCGCGGGTCAGGGCGTACACGAACGCGACCATCCGCGGCATTCCAGCGTCTATCTGCCGCCGCCGCGTGTCCGCCCGGAGCGACGGCAGCCGCCAGCGGACGGCGTAGGCACCGCCCGCCGCGAGCAATCCGACGAGGCTACTCGTCGCCAGCAATACTGCGAACACGAAGCCGTCGAATACCTCGATGCCGAACGTCGCCCCCGGGAGTTCCGAGAGAATTGGTACGTCGGCGATGCCGTCGAAGAGACCCAACGAGGGCACCGTAATCGTCGTCGAAAGCCCCACCTCCCGAAGCACGGCCAACAGGCCGACGCCGACGTACACGCCGAGGATACCGCCGGCCATCGCCGAACCGAAGACGTACAGGTACGTCTTGGCGGTGTACTCCCGATACGGCGTTCCGATGGCGGCGCTGCGGAGCAACCGCTCTCGTCTGACGCTCGGTTCGATGCTCTTGCCGTCGAACAGTCTGAAACTCGTTCGTGACAACAGCGACGAGAGGCCCTCGCTGTACGACGCCGCGAGGAACAACCCCACGAGTGCGAGCGCTCCGAGCAGCGGGAGAAACTCCAGCATCTATTGGCTCGGCGTCTCGACGGCGTCGGCGTCCATTTGGGTCGCCTCGATTCGGTCGATGACCTCCTCGGGGGTCGCGTAGTAGCGGTTCACCATCGCCGTGAACTCCTGATACTGGTTTACCCCCTGCTCCCAGAGGTACTTCAGGAACGTCCGGCGGCGCTGCATTTCCCGGAGCAGTTCGGATTGGGACCACCCTCGCTCCTCGCGTATCTCGTCGAGTAGCTGCTTGTTCCCCTCCCGGAAGGAGTCGTTGGCGGAGTTCCACTCGTAGGCACCGGTGTAGTCGAGTTCACCCGTCCGCTGGTCGATGCCCTCGATTTCGGCGATTGCGTCCGCTCGGCGAACTCGCTCGCCGCCGAAGCGCGCGAGCGTCTGGACACACAGCACGTCCAGCGACTGAACCATCGGCCGCGGAACGTTGATGGGTTCGTTCTCCAGTCGATTGATGACCGTCTGCACCGAGTCTGCGTGCATCGTCGACAGCGTCGTGTGTCCGGTGTTCATCGCCTGAAACAGCGTAATCGCCTCCTCACCACGAACCTCGCCGACGATGATGTACTCCGGGCGGTGCCGGAGGGCACTGCGGAGCAGGTCGTACATCGTCACGTTCGAGGCTTCGTCGAGACGTTCGCGGGTGACACACGATAGCCAGTTGTCGTGATACAGCGCGAGTTCGCGGGTGTCCTCGATGGTGATGAGTTTCGAGCGGGGCGGAACGAACATCGAGATGGCGTTCATCGAGGTGGTTTTCCCCGATGCCGTCCCGCCGGCGAAGATGATGTTCTTGTTGTGTTCGATTGCCATCCACAGGTACGCCATCTGGTGTAGCGAGTACGTGCCGAACTCCAGGAGGTCGATGGGCGTGAACGGTTCTTCGCTGTACTTCCGGATGGTGAACGCCGACCCCCGTGGCGTCACTTCCTCCCCGAGTGCCAACTCAGCCCGCGAGCCGTCCTGGAGCGTCGTTTCGACGACGGGGTTGCCGACGGAGATGTGTCGGCCCGCCTGCTGGGCCATCCGGACGATGTAGTTGTCGAGTTCCTCCTCGGCGAAGGAGATGTTCGTCTCGATGTCCTGATACCCGTCGTGGTAGGCGTACAGCGGGATGTCGTAGCCGTCACAGGAGATGTCCTCGATCGAGGGGTCGTGCATCAGCGGGTCGAGACGGCCGAATCCCTGAAACCGCCGGTGCAAATAGTAGTAGAGCCGATAGAACCCCGCAACGTCGATTTCCATGCCGTACTTCTCGAGGCGGGTCCGGATTTCCTCGGCCAACACCTCCTCCGGCGTGCCGTCCCGGGAGCCGTACAACAGCGGCGTTCGTACGTCGTCGTACAGCGTCGAGAGGAGTTCGCCCTCGAACCGGTCGAGTTCCGGTTCGATGACGCGGTAGAGGTGTTTGTCGTCGGTGTCGCTGTAGGTCACGACCGCGTAGGCAAACGGCGCGTTCAGCCAGTAGCGCTCGATTTCCCGGTCGTCGAACTGGCGGTCACCGACGACGTCGCCGTGATGGCCGGGTTGGTACTGCGTCGCCGGAAGTTGAGAGCCGCTGAACGTCTCCGCCGTCCGACGAATGCTGTTGCGGATGGCTTCGAGCGGACCACCGGCGTGATTGCCTGACATTTGTTAGTACCCTCCTAACGGCGGTTATAACTCCGTTATCGTCGGGTCGGCATAAAACCACGCCGCAACTCGCGGTGTGTCCCGCCGTCGGGCGGCCACGAAACGTCGGGCGTCAGGTCCGTTCGACGACGAGCAACAGCCCGCCCAGCAGGTACATGAAGAGAATCCCGACGGGAACCGTGATGCCGGCGAATCCGGTGAAGAGGAGGTACGTCGACGCGGTCAACGGCACCGCGGAGAGAAGCAACAACCCGCCCATCAGCCTGACGGGGTCGACCGGCGACTCGGCTTCGAGCCGTTCGTCGTAGACGTAGTAGACGGCGCTCAGTGCCAACGCCACGGTGAAGACGGCGGCGGCGAGTATCCACAACTGGTAGCCGAAGGCGACACCAGCGTTGTCGGGAAAGCCCGGCGCGCGATAGACGAGGAGATACGGCGTGTCGTACTGGCCGAAGTCGACGCCGGGGATGAACTGGAAGAACAGATAGAGGAAGTGGATGCGGTACAGTCGCAGCCCACCTTGGCTCGCATACGAGACGCTCCACGGCAGCAGCGCACACAGCCACGCGGACAGCACCGCGAGTTCACCGGCGTACTCCGAGCGGACCCACATACCACCTCACCCACGCGGGGGCAAATAAAAGATACCGCATGACGGTCGCCGAACGATTCGCTTCGATGAGTGTGTACTGAACGTCTGACGCTGGCGTTACGTTCATCACTACGGCGACCCTACGTCGTAGTAGCAAAGGGATGCGGCGTGACTACTTCACTCTGACCGTCGACGGGATGGATGCGGACGACCCACAGCGGCCGGTCGTCACGATCACCTACGAGGGACCGGCCGGTCAGCTCGAATCGAGGCTGACCAAAGCCGACAGCGTACTCGAAAGCGACGAAATCGACGTCGCCTTCCGCCTCAAAGAGCCGCTGGACTCCGAGGAGGCCAACGGCGTCGTCGCCATCGCCGACCGCGTCACCGGCGAGTACGTCTTCGAACTCAACGCCACGGCCGGCGACGTGTTCTCCTTCGTCGAAGCCGCCCGCGAGTTCGGCCAGCGAAGCGACTCCGAGAGCCGATACCGAATCGTCCTCGAAACCGAAGACGAACATCTCGCGACCTACGACAAGTCCACACTGCTCGTCTACGACGCCGACGGCGAACTCCTCCGCGGGCAGAGTCTGATTCCCAGCGGCGTCGAACTGTAACCGTCGAGGCCGTTTTCACCCGGCGAGAAAGCGAACGAAGAGATTACTGAACGAGGCCGGCGACGACCCGTGATTCGGCCTTCCGGAGGTGTTCGTCGACCGTCGACGGCGCACAGCCGAGATTGTCGGCGATGTCCTTGTGCGTGGCTTTGCGCGGAACGTCGTAGTACCCCTCCTCGATAGCCGTCTCGAACACTTCGAGTTGTCGGTCGGTCAGCGGCGACAGCAGGTCCTCCGAGCCCGGGACGTACGTGCCGGCGTCGCCGACCGAAAATTCGAGCGAATCGGGCATCGCTCCCAGTGCCCCACGGAGGTTTTCGTGTGTTCCGACGAGTGTCGCCCGCAGTCCGCCTTCGGTGAACTCCAGTGGCGTGTCGATGATGAGCGCGTACTCGTGGGCGATATCGAGCAGGGCGTTTCCGCGTGTCGTCGAGTCCGCCTGGATGAACGCGTGATACCCCTCGCCGACGATGTCGACGACCTCGTGGTCGTAAACCGATGGTTGATCGTCGAGGGCATCCCCGAAGGCGTCGCCGTCACCAACGACGCGGTACAGCAGGACGGTCGTCCCGTCGGCGCGGGAGTCGACGTGCAAAAGCGACTCCCGGGAGACGGCGTCGTGGCCGGCTACGAACTCGTCGATGGGGTGAATCGCCCGTTCCGTGGGTGAGATATCGAGTTTGAGGTATTTCATAGGGTCTCCGCTCTACCGAGTTCGGGCCGTGTTGGGGATTTAAGCTTCTGACAAAACCATCCAAACGAAGCCGGCGTCGAGAAATCCAGAGCGGAAACGCTTTTGGGACGGGTCACCGAGTGCCCCGTATGGACTGGCCCCACGACCCCGACGGCGAGGAAGGCTCCGAGGGGATGCGCAAGTACGGGCAGGCGATACTCGCGAAGAAACTGGACGAAGAGGAGGGTTTCCCTCTCTCGAAAGCCGACTTCGTCGAGGAACACGGCGACGAGCCGATTCGACTGAACCACGAACGCGTCGTCAGCGTCGACGACATCTTCGAACACGTAGAGGAAGACGAATTCGAGGACATCGTCGCGTTCCACAAGGCAGTCGGGCGCGCGATGCGCTCGGCTGGGATGTGGGAAGTCGAACTCTCGAAGGGCGCCTGACTTCGGCGATACCCCCTTTTTTCCAAGGCATGCCACGCTGCGAGCATTGCCGCCGTGGATGGTAAGGCAAATACCGGCGCGTCGAGAACCGTCTGTCGTGACGAACACGCAGGTAACGCTCATCCAGATAGACAACTACGGACCGTGGACTGTCACGCCGGAGCCACGTCGCGAAGTCGACCTCCAGACGCTGCAGTCGCGACTGTACGCCGACCTCTCGCAACTTTTCGGCAACCGCGAAGGATACGTTTTCTTCACCCGATTCGACAACATGGTCGCGGTGACGAACGGCCTCGACGCCGACGCCCACGCCCTGATTCAGGAGTCCGTCGGGAACCGCTATCCGGTGTCGATTAGCTTGAGTATCGCCGTCGACTCAGCCCCCGCCGAGGCCCTCGGAGTCGCGACGGACCAACTGCAGGACGCCGGCAGCGCACAGGACCGCGGTCGAACCGAGGTACTCCGCGGAGACACCCTCGCCGACGACGAACGCACCGACGACGACGTCCAAATCGCTCACTTCGACGTCAACGACGCGACCGAGAAGTACACCGACCAACTCAACGAGTTCGACTCTTTCATCAACATCGAACAGGGGTACGCCGAGTTGATGCGCTACATGCGGAAGGCACACGACTCGCTGTCCTTCTTCGTCGGCGGCGACAACATCATCGCCGTCTGCGATGCCGTCGATCGCGAGGGATACGCCGACGCCATCGAACACGTCAACGAAGCCGTCGGGGTCGAGTTGAAAGTCGGCGTCGGTCGGGCCCGGAACGCCCAATCGGCCGGAATGGCCGCCAAACACGCCCTCGAGACGTGCCGCGAGGAGAACACCGACGTGGAGTTCGAGTGACAGTCGACCGAGACGACACGAACCGCCCGCTCCCCGCAGGCGTGAAAGAACTGAACAGCTGCCGTGTTCATCCTTCGAGAGCCTGAATATCGGTTACAGACGGACTATCGCGGTTCTCTTCGTGGGAGTTACGGTGGACACTTTTATATCAGCCCGGTAGCTAATGACGGTCGGTATGAAACGAAATATCCAGCGACGCGATGTTCTGAAGGGCGCCGGTGCGGCCGGACTCGCCGGACTCGCCGGCTGTCTCGGCGGCAACGGCAACGGCAACGGCGGCAGTGCCGAAACGATACAGTACGGAATCCTGATGCCGGAAACTGGTGACCTCGGTGACCTCGGTGTTACCATCCGAGATGGAGCCCGATTGGTCAGCCGTCAGCTGGAGGGAGAGGTCGACTTCGAGTTCGATACTGCGACGCGAGACACCCAGACGGACCCACAGACGGGGCTCAGCGAAGCCGAAGACCTGATCAATGAGGGCTATCCTGCCGTCGTCGGTCCGGCGGCATCGAACGTGAACCTCCAGGTGACCGAGTCGGTGTTCATCCCCAACGAGGTAGTCGGTATTTCGCCATCCTCGACGGCTCCGGCCGTCACCGACCTCGACGACAACGACTTCATCTTCCGAACCTGTCCCAGCGACGCTCTCCAGGGACAGGTGATGGCGAACGTCGCCCTCGACAATCGCGGTGCTTCCACGTCGGCGACGTTGTATCTCAACGACGACTACGGACAGGCACTCGAAGAGGAGTACGTCGCCGCATTCGAGGACGGTGGCGGCGAGGTTACTGCACAGGTCTCTTTCGAGCCCGAACAGTCGTCGTACTCCTCACAGCTCGGTGAGGCACTAGGCGACGACCCCGACGTGTTGATGGTCGTCGGCTTCCCCCAGAGCGGTATCCAGCTGTTCCGCGATTACTACTCGGAGTACGATACCGGCGCCGAGATTCTCGTCCCCGACGGCCTTCGCTCGTCGTCGCTCCCCGACGAGGTCGACAATCCGATGAACAACGTCTACGGTACCTCGCCGTCCTCGCAGGGGCCGGGTGCCGACGCCTTCGCCAGCGCGTACGAAGAGGAGTGGGGTAACCCACCCGAAGTGTTCAACGGGCAGGCCTACGACGCTGCAGCGGTCATCACGCTGGCTCGCGTCGCCGCAGGCGAAAACAGCGGTACGGGGATCCGTGATTCGCTCCGCGATGTCGCTAACCCTGACGGAGACAACTACGGCCCGGGGGACCTCGCAGACGCCGTCTCCGCGGTCGCCGACGGCGACGCCATCGACTATCAGGGTGCCTCTTCGAGCGTCGACTTCGACGACAACGGCGACATGCGTGCCGTCTTCTACGAGATATTCAAATACGAGGAGGGCGACATCGAGGCACTCGACACTATCGAGTTCGAGGCGTAACACCGCAGAACCTTTTTTTGACCGCGTGTGTCAGCCGCCGAGGAAGTCCTGTCGCACCTGTTCGTCGGCCAACAGTGCGTCCCCGGTGTCGACGTAGCGGTTTTTGCCGTCGACGAGCACGTAGCCCCGGTCACAGCGTCGGAGCGCCTCTTTGGCGTTCTGCTCGACCATCAGTATCGCGGTCCCACCGTCGTTGATGCGGTCGACACGGTCGAACATCTCATCGACGAGATCGGGTGCCAATCCCGCGGAGGGTTCGTCCAGCAGCAACAGGTCGGGGTCGAGCATCAGTGCCCGGCCCATGGCGACCATCTGTCGTTGACCGCCCGACAACGTACCCGCCTTCTGTCCTTCGCGCTCGGCGAGGACGGGAAAGCGGTCGTAGACGGTCTCGATTCGCTCCTCGGGGACCGAATCGAGGATGTATGCCCCCATCTCGAGGTTCTCGCGGACGGTCAGTGTCTCGAAGACGTTGTCGTTCTGGGGGACGTAGCCGATACCCGTTCGGATTATTCGTTCGGGGGGAAGTCCGTGGATCTCCTCGCCGGCGAACCGTATCGAGCCATCCATGTACGTCGTGAGGCCGAAAACGCTCTTCATCACCGTCGATTTGCCGGCGCCGTTCGGACCGACGATGGTGACGTACTCTCTGTCGCCGACATCAAGGTCGACGTCGGTGAGAATTTGCAGATCTCCGTAGCCGGCATCGAGCCCTTCCACCTCGAGGAGCACGCCGGTCGACTCCGTCGCGGCACCGTCGACAGCGTCGGTGTCGCTCATATGTCCTCCCCGAGATAGGCGTCGATAACCGCTTCGTTTTCCCGAATCGATTCGGCGTCGCCGGTGGCAAGTACCTTCCCTTGATGCATCACGATTATCGGGTCGCAGTTCTCCATGATGATGTCCATGTCGTGTTCGACCAGGAGGAACGTGTAGCCGTCGTCTCGGAGGGCGTGGATGCGCTCGAGGAGTTTCTCTTCGAGCGTCGGGTTGACCCCCGCAAGCGGCTCGTCGAGCAGCACCATGTCGGGGTCGGTCATGAGAACGCGCGCCATCTCCAGCAGTTTTCGCTGGCCGCCGGAGAGCTCGCCGGCGTACTGGTGGGCGACGTGATCGAGTTCGAACAGCTCTAACGTCTCCCACGCCCGCTCGCGTACTTCCCGCTCCTGTTCGATCACGGCGCGTCGAGCGCCAGGTGCGACAGAGCGCCACAGCGACTCGCCGAGTTGTCGCTGTGGTGCGAGCATGACGTTCTCGAGGACGGTCATCTCCTCGAGTTCGCGGGCGATCTGGAACGTTCTGACGAGGCCGCGCTGGGCGATTTCGTGGGGTGCGTATCCGGTGATATCCTCGCCCTTAAAGTACACATGACCGTCAGTCGGCTCGTGGACCCCGG
Source organism: Natronomonas gomsonensis (assembly GCF_013391635.1). Classification (GTDB taxonomy): domain Archaea; phylum Halobacteriota; class Halobacteria; order Halobacteriales; family Haloarculaceae; genus Natronomonas; species Natronomonas gomsonensis_A. The sequence continues at coordinate 804,997 of NZ_JACAWU010000002.1, forward strand.
TGATGCAGTTGAACGTCGTCGATTTGCCGGCGCCGTTTGGGCCGATGAGTCCCGTGAGAGAACCCTCCTCGACTTCGAAGGAGGCGCCGTCGACGGCGGTGATACCGCCGAATCGTTTGACGAGACCGTCGACGCGCAGCGGGAGACTCGATGGGACCTGCTGGGCGGCCTTCTCTGTCGGTGAGTCGTCGGTTTCGGGCAGTTCCTCCGGGGCCTTGGCGGACGGTGCGTTACTCATCGTTCTCACCTCGGTTCGAGAGGTCGACCGCTGCAGCGGACTCGGTGCGATGGCCGAGGACGCCGTCGGGCCGGTAGCGGATGATGGCCACGAGGACGACCCCGAGGATAATGAATTGAATCGCACCGATGTTGTCGGCCGTGTACGCGAGGAACTCCAACGGCCCGGCGACGGCCTCCGCGAAGGAGTTCGGCGTCGATTGGACGAGGTTGGCGTTACTAATCGTACCACCGATTCGCCGGGGCGCCTCGAACAGCAAGCTCGCGAACAGGAACCCGCCGACGACGCTGCCGGTGTTCGAGCCCGAGCCACCGATGATGACCGCGATGAACACGTAAAACGTGAGGACGGGACGGAACGACGTGGGACTTACGAAGCTCTGACTGCCGTGCCACAGCATGCCAGCCAGTCCCATCAGCGCACAGCCGACCATGAACACCTTCACTTTGAACAGATTTGTGTCCTTGCCGAGGGACTTCGCCACGAGTTCGTCCTCTCGGATGGCTTTCAGGACGCGCCCGAACGGCGAATTCCCGATTCGGAACAGCAATGCATAGAACAGTGCGAGCGCGACGACGAGGACGCCCAGGTAGGTGATGTCGACGAGTAGCGGATCACGGAGTCCGACCGTATCGCCGAACCCGAATACGATATCGCCGAGGAACGTCGTCCCTGCCGAGCTGTCACCGCCGGTGTAATACAGGTAGTCGACGAGTACCGAAGGGGCGACCTCGATTGAGAGACCGCTCCCGCCGTTCGTTCCGACGCCAGTCTCGCCCGTGACGAACCGGGCCGTGTTCGACTGGAGCCAGTCGTCGACCGCACTCGAGAGCGTCACGTAACGGATGATCTCGGAGAGACCGAGCGTGACGATAGCCAGGTAGTCGGCTTTGAGGCGGAGAGCCGGCAGCGCCGCGAGCAGGCCGACGACGGCCGAGGCGGCCATGCCGACGATGACGCCGACCCACAGCGGTAATCCGAACCCCGCTGGGTCCGCGTCGGGAGCCCGAGTGAGCATCGTCATTGTGTAGACGCCGACCGCCATGAATCCCGCAACGCCGATGTTGAACAGTCCGGCGTAGCCCCAATGGAGGTTCAGTGCCAGCGCCGTAATCGCGTAGACGAGCATGAAGAACGTCACCGTCTCTAGAGCACCGATAGCGCTCGACGGCGTCCGGCCCAGCAGGATGACGCTGAAAACGAGATAGATACCCGCGACAGTAGCTAGGATGATGTAGATGTCCCGCTGCCCGATGGCGTCGAACAGTGGTTCGAGTCGGCTGCTTACGCTCATGCTGTCGACACCCCCTTGAAAATCCCCTCGGGGCGAAGCACCAACACGAGAATCATGATGGCGAACGCCGCGGCGGCGTTGAGGTCGCCCGGAATCCACACCAGCGACACCTCACGAACGAGGCCGATTACGAGGCCGCCGGCGATGGCCCCGTAAATCGAACCGATACCGCCGAGGATGACCGCGGCGAAGATGAAGAGCAGCAATAGCCAACCGAAGTCGAAGCCGATGCCACCGCGGAACAGAACGACGAGGTAGCCTGCGGCCCCGGTGAGGCCACCACCGATGAGCCACGTCGCACGGACGACGCGTTCGGTCGGGATGCCGGTCACGAGCGCGAGGTCCTTGTTGTCGGCCATCGCTCGCATCGCCTTCCCGAGTTTCGTCCGTTGGAGCATCAGGTGGAGACCGAGCATTAGCGCCACCGTGAGAATGACGATAGTCACCGCGTGTGGACTCACGGAGACCGACTCCGCCCCGAGCGGGATTTCATAGGAGTCAACCGCGGCGGTGACCCCGCGGCTCGAGGAGTCGTAGACGAACGACATGACGTATCGTAACGCGAGGGCGACACCGATGGAGGCGATGAGCAGCGAGATACCTCCGCGGTCACGCATCGGTTCGTAGACGATTCGGTCGATGAGTACGGCGATGGCCATCGTCGCGAGAATCGCGGCGATCAGACCGACGACCAGCGCTCCCGGCGTATTGATGGCGTTAGCACCGATTTCGCCGGTCGAAACGGACGCCGAACGGGGTCGGACCAACAGTAGCGAACTGAGTTCGACGGAGCCGAACCCAGCCACGAGGTAGGCGACGCCCCACCCTGCGAAGCCGCCGGTCGTAATCAGGTCGCCGTGAGAGAAGTTCGCGAAGTTCAGGATGCTGTACGTCATCGACAGGCCGATTCCGGCGAGGCCGAACAGGAGTCCGACGACGATTCCAGTTCGGACCTGTGAGACGAAGCGGGCAGGACTGTACACCCCACCTAAAGAGACGGGGCCGAGCGGAATCGTGACGGCCAGTAGTTTCGCCACGAGGTCGATCAGAAGGACGACCCCGACGAGTGCAGCGGCGACCGCAATCGGGTTGTCCACTGCGGCCTCTCGTCCGTTTGTTATCGTTTCTGCTACGCCCATTTACAGTTCACTGGCGGAGTAGGTGCGCCGAGCGGTAAATAAATCTTTGTTACGCGTCTGACGTTGCGACCCCGTCGATGCGCCCGAACGGAAAGGCCTTTGCTACGGCCGGCGGGAGAACCGAGCATGATACGGACGCTCGACGACCTCGACGCCGAGGGGAAGGCGCTCGGGGTTCGCGTCGACATCAACAGTCCGATTGACGGGGACGGACTCGCCGACGACGCCCGGATTCGGGCCCACGTCGACACCATCGAAGAACTGTGTCACCGCGGGGCCCGCGTCGCCTTGCTCGCCCATCAGGGGCGGCCCGGCGGCGACGACTTCTCGGACCTCTCGACCCACGCCGAACGGTTGGACGAACTCCTCGAGGCGCCAGTCGGCTACTGTGACGCCACCTTCACCGCGGCCGCACGCGAGCGCGTGACCGACCTCGAGGACGGCGAGGTCGTTCTTCTGGAGAACACGCGTTTTTACTCCGAGGAGTACATGTCCTTCGACCCCGCCGAAGCCGCCGAGACGTATCTCGTCGAGAGACTCGTCCCCGCACTCGACGCCTACGTCAACGACGCCTTCGCGGCCTCTCACCGTCGACAGCCATCTATCGTCGGCTTTCCGAAAGTGCTCCCCTCCTACGCCGGCCGCGTGATGGAACGCGAACTGGACGTGCTCGGCAACATCTCCGAGAGCCCGGAACCGCGCGTGTACGTCCTCGGCGGTGCGAAGGTGGACGACTCCATCGAGGTCGCTCGGTCGGTACTCGAACGCGGCCTCGCCGACTCGGTACTCACCGCCGGCATCGTCGGTAACGCCTTTTTGCTCGCCGACGGCGTCTCGCTCGGGGCGGCCTCGGCGGCCGTCGTCAACGAGCGGAGCCACGACGCAGTCAAGGGGGCCGGCGACCTCCTCGACGACTTCAGCCACCGCATCTACATGCCACGGGACGTGGCCATCGAACGCAACGGCGAGCGTGTCGAACTCGACCTCGAGGACCTCCCAGCCGAGAACCCCGCGATGGACATCGGTGCTCGGACGCTGGCCGCCTACGCCGACATCCTCGAAGACGCGGGAACGGCCATTCTCAATGGCCCCGCGGGCGTCTACGAGGACGACCGCTTCGAGGTCGGTACCCGAGAACTGTACACCGCGGCCACGCGCTCGGAGATGAGCATCGTCGGCGGCGGCGACACGGCCGCTGCGCTTCGGCGCCTCGGCGTCGACGGGTTCGACCACGTCTCCACCGGCGGCGGCGCCGCGCTCAACATGTTGACCGGCGGGTCGCTCATCGGTGTCGACGTGTTGAACGACCAGTCGTGACCGCGACGTGTCCGTCGGACGTGACCATCGGGGGTGCCGAAAGCGACGACGCTACTCGATTGGCCGACATCTGGGTCGACCTCGCAACGGACCAGCGGGCACACGGCTCGAATCTCCTTCCGGCGGAGAACCGCAACCGCGTCCGCGAGGCGATGCTCCAGCACATCGTCACGGATACGGTTCTCGTGGCTCGACGCGAGGGTACCGTCGTCGGCTTCGTCACGTTCGGCCGGGAAACCGAATACTACGAGCAGGACGTCCACCGCGGCGTGATTCACAACATCTACGTCACCGAAGGCAACCGCGGGGCGGGAATCGGGACCGCGCTGCTGGCCCGCGCCGAGGCGGCGCTTTCGGAGATGGGCGTCGACGCCGTCGCGCTGCAGGCGATGGCGAAAAACGACGACGCCCGTCGGTTCTACCGACGGCACGGCTACCACCCCCACCGAATCGAGTTCGAAAAGCCGACCAAAAGCGACACTCTCACTACGGGCGACGAATAAGACGCGAACGCGCCAGGGGAGCTTGGGTGGTTCAAGCACCCGACTTGTAATCGGGAGTTCGAGGGTTCAAATCCCTCCCCTGGCTTGTTTTCTCGCGTTCGAAGCCCCCGAAAGGCTGTTTGCTGCACTTCAGAGAAGTCGAGTGTAATGAGTACCTCACAACGTCTCTTTGGTCGACTGTTTTGAATAGCGCGGACGTTTTCATTTCTTGAGAAGTACCCACTCGGATTTGATTTCGAGGAATAATCGTTTAGTATGTCAAAGAGGGCTTCTTGGCGGCGTCGAGCATCGAATTACGACATGTGGAGTCGGCGGAATTACCTCGTGGCGACGGTCGGGGTAGCAGCACTAAGCGGGTGTACGGGCGACACTGGCAACGGGACAACCGAACCGGAAGGCGAGGAAGAAGAGGAAGAAGGGGAAGGGGAGGAAGAACGACCAGAGGGGGTCTCAGCTGAGGAATTCGAAAACGGCCCCGTGCCTGACGTGTACATGTCTGCGACGTCGCTGGGAAACGAACAACGCAATCCCGACGAGTTAAGCTCGAAATCGGACGTCGGTTTCTCCGAGTACGAGGAGGCTCTGGAGAACGACGCACACCAGCCTGGGACGTGCTGTGCGAACTGTGCCGACTACATCGTGGACAAGAACGGCGACACGTTCGGTGCCTGTGTGGAGGTCGAGGGGTACATCGACGGTGCGGACTGGTGTGTGATTTACGAGGAGTTGCCCGAACCTGAAGTCCCCGAGGGGATGTCCGAAGCGGAGCTTGCGACAGCCGAGGTGCCTGAGGAGTACCGGACGGCGAGTTCGCAGGCTGGTGAGGAGCGCAATCCCGATGAACTGCAGAGTCAAGAAGCCGTAAGCCTGATCGAGTCCGTCGATGCCATCGCGGACGGCCCCGCTCGACCGGGACAGTCCTGTGGGAACTGTGCGGAATTTATCCCGGACGAGAACGGCGACATGTGGGGCGCCTGTGCGAAGGTCGAGGGGTACATCGCAGTCGAAGATTGGTGTACTATCTGGGAACACGTCAGCGAAGAGGCCTGAGTGCCGTCGTGGGAGACGGAGTGACGATTCGAGGGCAGGAACCGACGACCGCGAACGGAGGCGACCGTCCCGGGCGAACCCGGAGCGGTCGGACGCCGACGGCAGCACGACGGTGGTAATGGTTATCTGTGGTGTCGACGCCCAGCAGTAGTTAGAACCCGAGCGCCCTAATTCTCTTGCCACGCATTGACGGCTGTTTAATCGACGAGTCGCTTGCCGGGCCGGAATCGGTCCGGTTTTGAACGCGGCCGGCGGAGTCGACGGTATGACAGCGGACGACGACCAACCGGAGATACCCATCGTCTGTTCGGACTGCGGGACGCGGACGAAGATACCGTTCTCGGAGGTCGAAGACGCGGTCGCACGCCACAACGAACAGCTACACGACGGCGACGCCGTCGCGGAGGTCGACCCCGACGTGTTCGACCAACTGGCCGACTACGTCGCCGAGGACCTCGGGCTGCTGGAGTAGTCGGGCCGGTTACTCTTCGTCCGTTTCTCAGGCCGTGAAAACGCGAGAGACCCTTAACCGGCTCCGAACCTCACGTTCGGGTATGCATCTGGTGGCGAAAGCTGGGTTGTTCGTGCTTACAATTGTGGTCGTGGCGTCGGTTCTCCTCGCGGTGACGTATCTCGGAACGACCCTCTCCTGAAAACGGGGAGTTACATCAGGCGGTCACGTCGGCGAGCGTCTGGACGCCCCGGATTTCGAATCTAGCGCCCCCGTTGGCGCCCTCGGCTGCGGAGATCTCCCAGCCGTGGGCCTCGGCGATGCTCTGGACGATGGCGAGGCCGAGGCCGGTGCCGTCGTCGCCGGTCGTGTAGCCCGCTTCGAAAATCTCGTCGCGTTTGTGTTCGGGAATGCCGGGGCCGTCGTCTTCGACGTAGAACCCCTCGTCGTCGAGCATGCCGACGCGAATCGTGGCGTCGTCGCCGCCGTGTTCGATGGCGTTTCGGAAGAGGTTCTCGAACAGGCGCCGGAGGCGTTCGCTGTCGGCGGTCACCGCCGGCAGGTCGTCGTACTTCACTTGCGCCCACATCTCGTCGACGCTTCCCCACGCGAGTTGGACGACCTCTTCGAGTTCCACGCGCTCGAACTCGTCGACGTCTTTGCCCTGTCGGGCCAGCGTCAGCACTTCCTCGATGAGCCGTTCCATCCGTTCGAGTGATTTCTCGGCAGTTTCGAGTTGGTCGGCGTCGTCCTCGCGGCTCTTTGCCATCCCGATGTTGCCGATGGCGACGTTCAGCGGGTTCCGGAGGTCGTGGCTGACGACCGAGGCGAACGCCTCCAGTTGCTTGTTCCGCCGTTCGAGCCCTTCGATGTGTTCGCGCTCCTCGCTGCGGTCGGCGAGAACGAAGACGTAGCCGAGCAGCGACTCCTCGCCCTCCACGGCCGAGAGTGTGCCCGAGCCGTTAAACGTCGTTCCGTCGGCACGCTGGAACGCCCCGTCGAGGTCGACGCCGTCGGTTCGGAGCGCCCGCTGGAGGTGCTGTTTGGCCTCCTTGTCGTCGTCTTCGGGGTAGAGCGCGTCGAGCCGAGCGCCGACGATGTCGGCGTCGGCGTAGCCGAATATCTCGGCCGCACCGTCGCTCCACTCCTCGATGTACCCTTCGGGGTCCAGTCGTGCGACGGCGAACCCGTGGGCGGCGTCCAGGGTTCCCTCGGCGACGGTCACCCGCTCGGAGAGGTCTTCGACCGTGTTCCTGCGTCTGGTGTCGACGAACGCGGCGGCGGCGGCGCCCGCGGTACCGACCGAGGCGACCGCGGCGACGACCAAAAGCGGGTCCAGCGGGGCGCCGAACGCCCGCGTTCGAAGCAACACTGCGTCGGCCGTCCCACCGACCGCGATACCGCCGACGACAGTCCACAGGAGGATGCGACCAGCGTCGCCGGAGAGCGTGGTGACGCGGTAGCCCAGCGTCAACAGCACGCCCCCTGCGAGGAACATCGGCGCGAGCGCGAGTACGAAAATCGGGTCGATGGTCTCGGCGGCCGTGGCTCGCTGTCCAGCCACGCCGATGGCGACGACGCCACCGAGCGCCAGCAGGATACCGACCGGAACTGCATCCAGGGAGCGTTCCATCGACACGTGTTTCCGCGCCATGGGGTATAATGGCTCGCATCGGATAACGATTCGACCCGCACCCGCGGTCGAAAGGGCTTTTCACCACCGGGTTCCCCCACCAGTATGGTCGAACCGACGGTCCAGTTGGTCGCCGCCGTCGCCGTCGGAGCCCTCGCCGTGGCTGTCGCCGGCTGGGTGGAGAGTCTCCCGTTCTCGGAGGCGACAGTCCTCGCGACGGGGCCGTGGACCGTCGCTGCCGGCGGTGTCGTCGTTGCCGCAGAAGTCGGCGTCTACGACGGGGTGCCGTTCGTCACGGTGCCGACGCTGTTAGTGAGCCTCCTCGTCGTCGCACTCGGGATCTGGTTTGCCTTCACCGGAATCGCGGAACTCCGAAAGCGGCCACACAGCGAGCGATATCTCGCAGCGTCGGGGACCGGGACGGCGGCGGTGGTCCTCGGTGGGCTGCTGTACACTGCCCCCGCAGTGTCGGCAGTCCGTCTCGCATGGATTGCGTTGGCCGTCGTCGCCGCCCCCGTCGTCGCCGTCGGTCCCTATTTCGTCTTGTCGTTGGTATACACCGACGCGGTTGCCCGACTCCGGTTCGCGGGACTGTACGCGGTCGCGGCCGTCGTCTTCGACGGCGTCGCCTCGGCTATCGCCACGGAGACGCTCGGAACCGGCCGCGAAGCACTCGTGACCTCGGGGCTGTCCCTTACTGCCGAAGCGGCCGGCGTCTCGCCGTCGGGCTGGCAACTCCTCGCGGCACACGCGTTTGTCGGCGTCGTCGCCGTCGCGGCGTTCGGTCGAATCGGACGGTGGCGGCCCGCAGTGGGCTACGCCGGCGCCGCCGTTCTGTCGGTCACTGCGTTGGGTTCCGGGACGGCCGTCCTGCTTTCGGCGGTGCTGTTCGGGTAGCGACGCGTCGTCCGTGACCGCGTCGATGGGGCGGTTTCTTCACGGCCGCGGCCGATGCAGCGACAACGCATGCAGATACGAGATACCGTCGGGACCGGGTTCGCGCTCCTCGTCGGGGCGTTGGTCGGCGTCGTCCTCTCGGCCCCCGCCCTGCCTCGGACGGTTCCGTTCGGCGTAACCACAGTCACGGTGAGTCCCGCGGGTGCCGCGCTGTTGGCCGGCTCGTTCGTGGTGTTGGTCATTCCGATGGTGATGCTCCTGTTGTACCTGGTCGTCGCCGGGAGCGAACGATGACGCGGGGGCGAAGCCTCGGACTCTTCGTCGCGCTGGCGGGACTGTGGGGGCTGTCCTTCCCGGCGATTCGAGCCGGGCTGTCGTCGCTGCCACCGCTCCTGTTCGCTGCGGCCCGATACGACGTCGGCGGGGTGCTCCTGTTGGCCTTCCTCGTCGTCCGGGGCATCGAGTGGCGACCGCGGACACGTGAGGACGGCCTCGCCATCCTCGTCGCCGGGGCGTTTCTCATCGCTGGTAACAGCCTGCTGTTCGTCGGCCAGCAGTCGATACCCAGCGGCATCGCCTCGATACTGTACGGCCTCGTCCCCATCCTGACGACGGGCTTCGCCGCGGCGTTCCTCCCGGAGGAACCCATCGGCATCCGGCGAATCGCCGGCGTCGTCGTCGGCCTCCTCGGCGTCGGCATCATCGCGCGACCGGACCCCGAGAACCTCCTCACCGCCGAACTCGTCGGAGTGGCGTTCGTCGTCGCCGCGGCCGGAAGCGTCGCGTTGGGGAGCGTCCTCCTGCGGAGTCGCCGACCGACGCTCGGTACCGCGGGAATGACGGCGTGGGCGATGATTGTCGGTGGGCTCATGCTCCACGGCGGAAGCCTCGCCATCGGTGAGCGTGCCGCAGACGCGACGCCGTCGCTCGTCGCCGTCGCCGCAGTCGTCTACCTGGGCGTCTTCGCCAGCGCCATCGCCTACGTCATCTACTTCACGTTGCTTGCTCGCTTCGGCCCGCTGGAAATCAACCTCGTCTCCTACGTCGTCCCGGTGTTCGCGACGGCAGGGGGAATCGTCCTGCTCGACGAGACGGTGTCGCTGCCGATGGTCGGCGGGTTCGCTCTCATCACGGGCGGGTTCGTCGTCCTGAAGGCTCGCACTATCGCTGAAGAACTCGGCAAATAGGGTCGACCGCGAACGGCGAACTACTCGAGGAGTCTAAAGTCGTTACTGCCACACTGACAGTTGGGGTTTCCGACCGCGTGGACACCTCCACCGGGCCGGACCTCCACCGGTTGGATGGAATCGCATTTCTCGCAGATGCCGATTCCATGCCTCGCCTCGTCGGTACTCGACATACGCGTTGGAACTGGGTCCGCCGTGTAAGTGATATGTTATCATACACCGTCCGAGTCCGGCAGAAAATATAAATAATAGAATCGGCACCCGTAACACTCGGGTCCAAAAGAACGGATACCTGGTGTCGTCAGTCGAGGACGACCAGCGGGTCGCCCTGGTTGACCGACTGTCCTTCCTCGATTGCGACTTCCTTGACCGTGCCGCCGAGTTCGGCGATGACGTCGTTCTCCATCTTCATCGCCTCCAGCACGCAGATGACGTCACCGGATTCGACGGTGTCGCCCTCCGCGACGTTCACTTCGAGGATTGTCCCCTGCATCTCGGCGTTGACGACTTCGCCTTCGGCGGAAACGGCGGGGGCGCTGCCGCCGCCACCGCCTCCCCCTCCGCCACCGCCTCCGCCACCGCCTCCGCCGCCTCCGCCAGCTGCGCCCGGTGCGGGACGGGCTGCGGCCATCTCGGCGCGCTCTTCGAGGTTCACCTGGAAGCGCTTGCCGTTGACCTCGACGGTGAACTCCCGTTCGACGACCTCCTCGTCGGTCTCGCTTCCGGTGTCGCCGGTGCCCCACTTCTCTTGGGCCTCTTCGAGGCGGTCGCGGTCGAGGTGGTGGTCGAGATACTTCGTCGTGTGCGTGCCCGCGGTGAACTCATCGTCTTCGAGCATCAGCCGATGGAACGGGATGATTGTCGGGATGCCCTCGATGTCGTACTCGGCGAGCGCCCGCGCCGAGCGGGCGAAACACTCCTCGCGGTCCTCACCGTGGACGATGAGTTTCGCTATCATCGAATCGTAGTCGGTGACGAGGTCGTCGCCCTGTCGGGCCGCGTCGTCGAGTCGGACGCCGATACCGCCCGGCGGGTCGTACACTTCGAGTTCCCCACCCGACGCGGGAGCGAAGTCGTCGGCCGCGTTCTCGGCGTTGATGCGGTACTCGATAGCGTGGCCTTCGAGTTCCACGTCGTCCTGTTCGAAAGTCAGCTCCTCGCCGGCGGCGACCCGAAGTTGCCACTTGACGATATCGATACCCGTCAGTTCCTCGGTGACGCAGTGTTCGACCTGAATGCGGGTGTTGACTTCGAGGAAGTAGAAGTTCGCGTCGGGACCGAGCAACTCGCCGTCCTCGCGGTCCTCTTCCTCGACGAGGAACTCGAAGGTGCCGGCGTTGTAGTAGTCGGCTTCGTCGGCACCGCGGCGAGCGGCCTCGCCGATTTTCTCCCGGAGTTCCTCCGAGAGCGCCGGCGAGGGTCCCTCCTCGATGACCTTCTGGTGGCGGCGCTGCAGCGAACAGTCACGCTCGCCCAAATGCCGGACGTTGCCGTGTTCGTCGGCGAGAATCTGTACCTCGATGTGTCGGGGTTCCTCGAGGTACCGCTCGAGGTACACTGAGTCGTTGTCGAAGTACGCCTCACCCTCTCGCTTGGCTGTTTCGAGTTGCTCTTCGGCTTCGTCGGGGTCGCGGACGATTTTCATCCCGCGGCCACCGCCGCCACCTTCGGCCTTGATGGCGATGGGGTAGCCGTTCTCCTCGCCGAACTCGTGGACCTCCTCGACGGAGGTGACGGGGTCGGTCGTCCCGGGGACGATGGGCACGTCGGCGGCGCTCATCACCTTCCGGGCCTTCGTCTTCTCGCCGGCCTGCTCCATCGACTCCGAGGAGGGGCCGACCCACGTGATGCCCTCGGTGTCCTCTACCTTCCCGGCGAACTCGGCGTTTTCCGCGAGGAACCCGTAGCCGGGGTGGATGGCGTCAGCGTCGGCCTTCTCGGCAGCCTCGATGACTCCCTCGTGGTCGAGATACGAGTCGGCCGCCCGCGCGGGGCCGATGTTGTACGCTTCGTCGGCGTAGCGGACGTGGCCGCTGTGTTTGTCGGCGTCGCTGTAGACGGCGACGGTGTCGATACCGAGGTCATCGCAGGCGCGCATCACGCGCACCGCGATTTCACCCCGGTTGGCGACGAGTACCTTATCGAACATCGTATACTGGTCCACCGACGGAGAACTTGTCATTCTATCGGTTTTCACGATTTTCAACACCACACAAATTTATCGTTTATTTGCGTACACCGCATCGATTGCGCCGGTTTACGCGGCCCCTGCGTCGGTGTACCGAGGGTCTGTCAGCGGACGAACAGTCAGCGGAACGGCATCCGCTCGGTGCGTCCGGCGGCGCTCCAAGCGTCGTCGGGGGCTCCCGCCGGTGTGCGAATCCGGCGGCCCTGTAACGAATCGACGCGGCCGGAGAACCGCCACCGCCGGTCGTTCCAGTCGGTCGTTTCCTCGTCGTCGTCGCCGTCGGCGTTGACGTGGGCACGGATGACGGCGGCGATGGCGGCGGCCTCGTCCTCGTCGGCGTCGTCGGGAACGTTCAGACGCATGCTCACAGCGGGATGTTGCCGTGTTTGCGGTCCGGCGTGTCCTTGCGTTTGGATTCGAGCATCTCGAGGTCGCGAATGAGTCGCGGTCGCGTCTCCTTCGGCTCCAATACGTCGTCGACGAAGCCGCGTTCGGCCGCCGTGTAGGGGTTGGCGAACTGGTCGCGGTACTCGTCGATGAGTTGCTGACGCCGGGCCTCCACGTCGTCGGCGGCCGCCAGTTCGTCGTCGTAGAGGATGTTGACCGCACCCTTCGGCCCCATAACGGCGATTTCGGCGGTGGGCCAGGCGTAGTTCACGTCGGCTTCGAGGTGTTTCGACGCCATCACGTCGTAGGCGCCGCCGTAGGCCTTCCGGGTGATGACGGTCAGAAGCGGCACCGTTGCCTCGCTGAAGGCGTACAGCAACTTCGCGCCGTGTTTGATGATGCCGCCGTGTTCCTGGTCGGTGCCGGGCATGAAGCCAGGCACGTCGACGAACGTGACGATGGGGATGTTGAAGGCGTCACAGAACCGAACGAATCGACCGCCTTTCAGCGAGGCGTCGATGTCCAGCGTGCCGGCGTTGACCCGCGGTTGATTGGCGACGATGCCGACCGACCGGCCGTCGAGGCGGCCGAACCCGGTGACCAGATTGCGGGCGTACCCTTCCGCCACCTCGAAGAACGAATCCTCGTCGACGACGCGGTCAATTACGTTGACGATGTCGTAGGGTTTCTGGGGTTCCGCGGGCACTACGTCGGCCAACTCTTCGTCGCGGCGCTCGGGGTCGTCCCAGGGCTCGACCCGCGGCGGGTCCTCGACGTTGTTCGAGGGGAGATACGACAGCAGATACCGGATGTCGTCGAGTGCTTCCTTCTCGGCGGCCGACGAGAAGTGTGCGACGCCGGATTCCTTGGTGTGCGTGGAGGCGCCGCCCAACTCCTCGAAGCCGACTTCCTCGCCGGTGACCGTCTCGATGACGTCGGGGCCGGTGATGAACATGTGGCTGGTCTCTTCGACCATGAAGATGAAGTCGGTAATCGCCGGCGAGTACACCGCGCCGCCGGCGCACGGGCCCATGATGGCCGAAATCTGGGGGACGACGCCGCTGGCCTTCTGATTGCGGTGGAAGATGTCGGCGTACCCAGCGAGTGAGTCGATGCCTTCCTGAATCCGGGCGCCCGCGGAGTCGTTCAGACCGATGATGGGCGCGCCGGTCTCGACGGCGCGGTCCATCACTTTGCACACCTTCTCGGCGAAGGCTTCACCGAGGGACCCACCGAAGACGGTGAAGTCGTGGGCGAAGACGAACACCTGTCGGCCGTCGACCTCGCCGTAACCGGTGACGACGCCGTCGCCGTACGGCTGGTCTTCGTCCATGTCGAAGTTCGTACTGCGATGGGTTTTCAGTTGGTCGAACTCCTCGAAGGTGCCGTCGTCGAGGAAGTACTCGATTCGCTCGCGAGCGGTCATCTTCCCCTTCTCGTGTTGTTTGGCGATGCGCTCTTCGCCACCGCCCTTCTCGGCGTCCCGTTTCAGCTCGCGTAGTTCCTCGATCTTGTCGTCCATTGTCAACCCAGTTGGCGGGAAAACGAGGAGCCACGAAAAAGGGTTTCCGCTATCGAGACAGCGACGAACCGATTGTGTTTCCCGGGCGTCGCTACAGCGGCGCACCGGTCAACTCGAAGAGGCTCAACGCGACCGTCCCGAGGACGGCCAGAAACACGATGGAGCGAATCGACCACAGCCACACGGTTCCGAGCCCCTCGAACCCGTCGGCTCCCTTTCGAATCTCGTCGACGGCGTCGTCGGCGAGCACCCAGCCGACGAAGACGACGACCAGCAGGACGGCCGTCGGCAACAGCAGGTTCACGCCGATGGCGTCGAACCACGTCAGCCACGCGGTGTCCAGCGCCGAGGGGATGCCGAGTGCGAAGACGATGCCACCGAGCAGTGCGGTCGTTCGGCGGCGTTCGAATCCGTAGGTGTCGACGAGATGGGAGACGACGACCTCCAGAAGTGAGATAGCCGACGACAGCGCCGCGACGGCCACGATGAGGAAGAAGACGAAGCCGACCGCCGACCCGAACGGTACGTCCGAGAGTGCGGTCGGAATCGAGACGAAAATCGCGCCTGGGCCAGCCTCACCGTAGCCGCCACCCTGAACCGCCAACAGCGGAAAGACGACGAGTCCAGCCGTAATTCCGATGAGCGTGTTCGTCAACGCGATGGCGCCGCCGTCGACGAAGAGGTTCTCGTCGTCGTCGATGTAGGAGGCGTACGTTATCATCACCGCAAACCCGAGCGACAGCGAGAACAGCGCCTGTCCCACCGCCGCTGGAACGACCGTCTGGTAGTTCGCGAGGAGTGCACCGAAATCAGGCGAGAGGAAGTACTGATAGCCGGCGCCCGACCCCGGGAGCGTAAAGGCGTACACCGCCAACCCGACGAGCAAGACGACGATGCTCGGCACCATCACTTTCGTCGCCTTCTCGATGCCGCCGCGGATGCCGAAGGCGACGATGCCGACGGTGACGAGCATGAACGCGGCGTGGAAAGCGAGCGCCTCCGGCCCGGCGGAAACTGCCCCGAAGTACTCACCCGGGGCTTCGAGATAGCCGCCGGTGACGCTGGCGCCGATGTAGCGGAACACCCACCCGCCGACGACGCTGTAGTACGACAGCGTCCAGAAGCCCCCGAAGACACCTAAGGCGCCGACCGCACGCCAGCCGGGGTGGTCGAGTGCGTCGAAGGCGCTGATGGCGCTGATGTCGGCACGGCGTCCAACGACGAACTCAGCGAGTATCGCCGGCAATCCGATGACGACGACCGCGAGTAGATACACCAACAGGAACGCCGCGCCGCCGAACTCGGCGGTCTGGTACGGGAACCGCCAGATGTTCCCAAGGCCGACCGCCGACCCGATGGACGCGAGGATGAATCCGATTCGTGTCGCCCACGTTTCTCTGTCTGTCATCGGTCGAATCCCGGAGGTGGGGACGCAAAAATGGCGCTATTCGAACGTAGGCGCGTTCCCGCGTCACACGCTCACGTTAGGCTTCGCCGTACACCGGCACCGCCGCGCCGCTCGTCACCGTCGCCTCGTCGGAACAGAGGAACATGACCACGTCGGCGATGTCGCCGGGGTCGACCCACGAGTCGTGGTCGGCGTCGGGCATCATCTCGCGGTTCATCGGCGTGTCGATGACGCTCGGCATGATGGCGTTGGCCCGGAGGTCGCCGAGGTTCTCCTCGGCGACGGTTTCGGTCAGGAGCCGAACCCCGGCCTTCGAGGCGCGATACGGACCGTCTCCCTCACCGCCCTCCAGCGACGACCGCGCCGACACCGAGACGATGGCGCCGCCGGTCTCTCTGAGGTGCGGAATCGCGTGTTTCGAGGCGAGAAACATCGACTTGAGGTTCACGTCGAACAACATGTCGAACTCCGAAACGTCGGTGTCCTCGATGGGGTCGCCACCGCGCCACGTGCCCGCGATGTTACACAGTGCGTCGAGACGGCCGTGGTCGTCGACGACAGCCGAAACGGTGTCGCGGACGCTGTCCTCGTCGGTTGCGTCGGTTTCGTAGAACTCGACGGCCGAGGAATCGACCAGCGCGTCGTCGTCGCTCGGCGCGACGATGTCCGCAGCACACACCGTCGCCCCGGCCGAATCGAAGGCTTCGGCGATGGCACTTCCGAGAGCCCCGCTTGCCCCGGTCACCAATACGACCGCCCCGTCGAAATCGTATTCTACTGCCATACTGCCCGTAGGGGCGCGTACCGCATAAAATCGCGTGGCGGGTGAAACGTAGCGACCACTTCCGCTGGCTGGCGGAAATTTATATACGTGGTTTGGTTGCGGGCCTACTCCCGAAGCGCCCGCAACACCTTCCCCTCGATTCGTCGGAGGTGTTCACCGACCGTCGCGGGAGCCAGTCCGACGGCGTCGGCGACATCGGCCTGTGTGCCACGGCGTGGTTCCTCGTAGTAACCCACCGCGAGGGCGGCGTCGAGAACCTCGAGTTGTTTGTCGGTGAGCAGCGACTCGGGGCGGTTGGGTTCCGGGGCGTACGCACCGATTTCGACCAACTCGACGTGAAGGTCGTCGGGGAGTCCGTCCAAGGCGTCCTGCAGCGTCGCGTCGTCGCCGACGGCGGATATCTCCAGACGGCCGTCCGAGAGCCACCGTATCGGTGTTCGGACGACCAGTTCGTGTGACCGGCGCAGCGTCAACAGCGCCGCCGCGGCCGCGGTCTGCTCGAAGTGGACGAAGACGTGGATGGTCTCGTCGGTAACGCTCGCGTGGAACGCCGAGACACCCGCCGACTCCGAGAGAATGGTTCGGAGTTCCTCGGCGTCGCCTCGTAGCCGACACAGCGCCACGCCGGTGCCGTCCTCCAGCAGCGAAATCCCGTCGATGGCCACCCGTTCGATATCGGGGTGGTCGGCCACGTCGCTGTCGGCCGGGTGGAGGCCGCTGCCGGGCGCCGACAGCCGAATCGTGGCGGTCCGCATATCTGACCTGTCAACTCCGTCCGTAAAAAACACTCCCCAGATAACCGGGAGAGAGACAAACTCCTGTTAGCGTGTCACAGGAGCATGGCACGACTGACCGACACCGACCGTGGCACCCGAGCGGACATGGATTCCTTCGCCGGTGGCTACTTCAGAAACGCCGTCTATCGCCACTGGGACCCCGACGAGGTCGACATCGCCGGAGATAGACGGGAGTTACTCGACTACGAGGAGTCGTTTTCCGGCGAGGAGTTCGACATGCTCAGACTCGCCGTCGCCCGCTTCGGCGGCGGCGAGGAGGCGGTTACCGAGGACCTCATGCCGCTCGGTCTCGCGCTCGACGGCACCGACGAACAGCTGTTTTTCACGACGCAGTTGTACGAAGAGGCCAAACACACCCGATTTTTCGACCGCTACTGGGAGGAAGTGTTGACGCCCGTCGCCGAGGAACTCGGGGTGGAAGTGACCGAGCCGACCGACGAGCGGTATCTCAACGACGACTACGTCGCGCTGTTCGACGCCGTCGAGAGGTCGATGGCCTCGCTGTTGGACGACCGTTCCCCGGAAGCGCGCGCCCGCGCCTACAGCCACTATCACATCGTCGCCGAGAGCGTCCTCGCCCAGACCGCCTACTACAGTTTGCAGTCGGCGTTCAGTTCCAGCGGTGACGACGACGTCGTTACACGCCCACGGTCGAAACTGCCGAACCTCGACGGCCTCGTCGGGGGCATCGCGCGGATTCGCTCCGACGAGGGCCGACACGTCGGCTTCGGGATGCATCAAGTCCGGAAGCTCATTCAGGAAGACAACGTCGACGAAGCCGTCGTCCGGGAGGTGCTGACGGAACTGATGCCACACGTCGCCGGAATCTTCACGGATATCGAGGGACCCGTCGACCACGGCGCGCTCGTCTCCTACGCCCGGGAGAAACTCACGCGCCGACTCGACATCATCACGGAGGCCGACGCCGAGGTCCCGCCCGTCGACGACCTCGTCGCCATCGAACGGGCGGGCTAACCGACTTCAACCACACCATACCACGTCCCGGCGGCGGTCGTTACTCCTGGGCAGACACGAACGGTCAGAAACGATAAGTCATCTGATAGCGTACCCCAAACCGGGCGGCACGTTTTGTATCGGCCGACGGGGCACAACCCCCCACCTCCCGCGAATCCGCGGGCCCGTCGTCCGACGCCGTCCATCCCGACGAAACCGGACGCCGAAGCCCCGCTTCCGCGTTCGTATTAATAAATGACCTAGACTAGCCGGGTAAATTCCTATTCTTAAGAAGGCCGTACCGGTTGATGCCGAGGTCACCTCCAAGCGGTGGTCGTCGGCACGACTCCGACCGTGGTTCACCCCACTAGGTCGGTTCTCCCATTTCGGGCGGTGGTCCTCCCGCCGCCGCCTCACTGAAGGCACCGAGTCGGCACCGATGATGGATGCCCCCTGAACGTGACGTTACCCCGCTGACGTCATCTCGATGGAAAATAATCGCTAAATAACTTTACCAGTAAAGACGGTAGCGTGTCGTGGGCGCCGGCCGTCCGAGTTCCCCCATCCCCACTACGGTGTTGGCGCCCTGCGGCGGGGACTCCAGCGGCGGACGATTTACCCCGCCGTACGATTCCTCTCCGACACAACGTGTTGAGCGTTTAGCGCACTCACGGCTGGGATTTTCCCCCGTCCGTGGACGCGCGTCGAGTTTACAGCGATATTTTTCGAGCCGACAAGCCACCAAATGGCACGATTTAAGCGGCTGCCACTCGCCGTTCGATGTGGATGAAACTTCACGAGTACCAGGCGAAGGGTGTCTTCGCCGACGCCGGGGTTCCGGTGCCGGACTCGAAGCTCGCGTCGACCGTCGACGAAGCGGTCGATGCGGCCGAGGACATCGGTTATCCCGTCGCCATCAAGGCGCAGGTACAGGTCGGTGGTCGTGGGAAGGCCGGAGGTATCGAGTTGGTCGACAACGCCGAGGAAGCCCGCGAGGCTGCCGAGAACATCATCGGGATGGACCTCAAGGGCCTCCACGTCGACCGCGTCCTCGTCGAGGCGGCCGTCGACTTCGTCAACGAACTGTACGTCGGCGTGACGATGGACCGAAACGAGGGCGAACCCGTCGCGATGGTTTCGACCCGCGGGGGCGTCAACATCGAGGAGGTCGCCGCCGAGGACCCCGAAGCCATCGAGCGGGAACACATCGACCCCGCTTTCGGAATGCAGCCCTACGAGTCTCGGAAGGCCGTCTACGAGGCCGGCGTCGACCGAGAGGTCGCCGGCGACGTGGCGAGCGTCCTCCGGACGCTGTTCCAGCTGTGGGACGACTCCGACGCGACCGAAATCGAGGTCAACCCGCTGATGATTACGGCCGACGGCGACATCGTCGCCGCCGACGCCGTGATGAACATCGACGACGACGCGCTGTTCCGTCACCCCGACCTCGCCGAGATGGAAGAGGAGGCCGCAGAGGACGACCTCGAAGCGAAAGCCAACGAGTACGGCTTCGACTACGTCCGACTGTCGGGTAACGTCGGCATCATCGGCAACGGCGCCGGACTCGTGATGACGACGCTGGACCTCGTCGACTACTACGGTGGCGCGCCCGCCAACTTCCTCGACATCGGTGGCGGCGCGAAAGCCGAACGCGTCACGAACGCCCTCGATATGGTGTTCTCCGACGAGAACGTCGATTCCGTCGTGTTCAACATCTTCGGCGGCATCACCCGCGGCGACGAGGTCGCGAAGGGTATCAACGAGGCTCTGGAGAGCTTCGACGAGATTCCCAAGAAGGTCGTCGTCCGACTCGCCGGCACGAACGCCGAGGAAGGCATGGAAATCCTGAACACCGACCTCGTGACCGTCGAGGTGACGCTGGAGGAAGCCGTCCAGCGAGCCGTCGAATACGCCGAGGAGGAAGCACAATGAGCATCTTAGTCGACAACGACAGCCGCGTCGTGGTACAGGGCATCACTGGCGGCGAGGGGAAGTTCCACACCCGCCAGATGGTCGAATACGGAACGAACGTCGTCGCCGGCGCCGTCCCCGGCAAGGGCGGCCAGGAGGTCGATGGGATTCCCGTCTACGACACCGTCGACCGCGCCGCTCGCGAGGAGAACGCGGACACCTCGGTCGTCTTCGTCCCCCCGGCCTTTGCTGCCGACGCGCTGTTCGAGGCGCTCGACGCACCGCTCGACCTCGTGGTCGCCATCACCGAGGGCATCCCCCAACAGGACATGTCGAAGGTGTACCGGAAGCTCCGAGAGACCGACACACAACTCGTCGGTCCGAACTGTCCCGGCGTCATCACGCCCGGGCAGGCCAAACTCGGCATCCTGCCGGGCAACATCTTCGAGAGCGGTAACGTCGGGTTGGTCTCCCGGTCCGGGACGCTGACCTACCAGGTCGTCGACAACCTCACGAAGCGGGGCATCGGCCAGACCACCGCTGTCGGCATCGGCGGCGACCCCATCATCGGTACCGACTTCGTCGACGCGCTGGAGATGTTCGAGAACGACCCCGACACGAAGGCCATCGCGATGTGTGGTGAAATCGGCGGCGAGGACGAGGAGGAAGCAGCCAGCTACATCGGCGAGTACATGGACACGCCGGTCGCCGGCTTCATCGCCGGCCGCACCGCCCCGCCGGGCAAGCGGATGGGTCACGCCGGCGCCATCGTCTCCGGTGGCGGCGGTACCGGTACCGCCGAGTCGAAAATCGACGCGCTCAACGACGCCGGCGTCCCCGTCGGCGACACGCCCGAAGAAGTCGTCGACCACATCGAAGGCTTCCTGTAACCGGCGCGTCCGATCTGCGTTTCACTCGCTTTTTAATACGAACGGCCCCGACGCCAGCGACCGCTTCGTGACCGCCGACACGCGGAGGACGTACGCCGTGAGGACGGCAAACGGCGCCAACGCGACGGTGTAGGCCGCACCCGTGAACGCGTAGATGTTCGGAATCCCGAGCGTCGTTCCGGAGACGAGTTTTCCGTCGACGACGAGAATCGCATACGAGATGAGGAGGATCGCGGGAATCGAGGTGTAGATGAGGTCCCGTGAGAAGTTCGCGAACTCCCGCTCGAAGTACAGCGACTTGAAGTACTGTCGAGCGGTGCTGAAGTACTCCAAGGCATCGAGGAGGTCGTCCATCTCCTCGTCGATGCCGTCGGGAAACTCGCCGTCGTGTCGGGATTGAAACTGTCTGACCGCCTGCTGTTGTTCGGCGTAGTCGAACGCCAACGCCGTCAACAGCATGTCGATGGTTCGAAACTCGGTTTCGGCGAGCGTCTCCTCTATGGGTTCGACCTCGCCGACGAGTCCGTCGATGAGCGCGTTGACCTCCTCGGCGACGGCCTCGTCGCTGTTCTCGACGGCGGCACGGATTTCGTCGGCGTGTTCACGAATCGCCCGCGAGAGGGCCTCCAGAAAGTTCGCCGGCTCTGCGGGACTCACGTCGACTTCGAGGACGTTCTCCGTCTGCTGGCGAAACTCCCGGGAACCGCTGATGTGGTCGCGGAAGCCGTCGATGGAGGCCAACTCCCGTGAGACCGACAGCGAAGTGACGGAGACGACGATAGACACCAGCAGAATGACGCCGCTCAACAGGGTGTTGAGGATGGACGCGACCGCACCCTGCTCGTCGAGGAGCTGGTTCACTTCCGAGGGTGCGAGGACGCCTATCGGCACGAGAGTGAGGAAGACGCCGACCAGCAGCCAGCCGACGACGACGCGTCGGTTCCCGGTCAGCAGAACCCAGCGGACGGCCCGCCCTCGTCCCGTGTCAGCCCGATACGGCATGTTCGTGTCGGCTCACGAACTGGACGGTAAAACACCCACCGATACCGTGATACCGACGGCCTTCGAGGGGCCGGATATGCCGACAGACCAGTTCAGCGTCGACGGCTGTAACGCCATCGTTACCGGTGCCTCACAGGGCATCGGTCGAACCATCGCGGAGCGACTCGCCGCCGACGGCGCCAACGTCGCCATCTGTTCCCGGTCACAGGACCGCGTCGACCCCGTCGCCGAGGGCATTCGAGAGGAGGGCGGCACCGCCCTCGCCGTCGAGTGCAACGTCCGCGAACCCGACGAGGTCGAGGCGTTCGTCGAGGCCACCGTCGAGGAGTTCGGCGGCGTCGACCTGCTCGTCAACAACGCCGGCGGCGAGTTCGTCGCCCCCTTCGAGGACATCTCCGAGAACGGCTGGAAGGCCATCGTCGACCTCAATCTCCACGGCACCTTCCACTGTACGCAGGCCGCAGGCGAGTACATGCGCGAGGGAGACGGTGGCTGTATCATCAACCTCTCCAGCGTCAACGGCCAACACGCCGCGCCCCACGAGAGCCACTACAGCGCCTCGAAAGCCGCCATCATCCGGCTGACCGAGACGCTATCCGTCGAGTGGGCGCCACACGGCATCCGCGTCAACTGCGTCGCACCGGGACTCATCCAGACGCCGGGCGTCGCCGAGACGCTCGGCATTCAGGAAGAGCAGATGCCACCGCGGGAGACGGTCGACCGTCGTATCGGCCACACCGAAGATATCGCAGATGTCGTCCAGTTCCTCGCCAGCGACGCCGCGGCGTTCATGACCGGCGAGACGGTCACCGTCAAGGGCGTCCCGCGCGCCGGCAATAGCTTCGACGTGGACCTCGGTCTGGACGGGTAACGAGCCGTATCGACGCGCAAATTAGTTTTCGCAGTGAGAGAACGGAGGAACCGACCGTTAGAGGATTCCGAGCAGGCCGTCGTTGCTGCTCGTGCTGCTACTGTCATCGCCACCGAGGATGGGGTCGGTGATGGGGTCGAGCGTGCCGTTTTCTTCAGGGGTCGGCGTCGGCGTGGGTTCCGGAGTCGGCTCCGGCGTGGGTTCCGGTGTTGGCTCCGGTGTCGGCTCTGGCGTTGGCTCCGGTGTTGGTTCCGGTGTCGGTTCCGGTGTTGGTTCCGGTGTCGGCTCCGGCGTGGGTTCCGGTGTCGGCTCTGGCGTCGGCTCCGGCGTTGGCGTCGGCGTGGCGACGGCCTGTGCGTCACCTCCGTCGTCGGCGGGCGGCGAACTGAATCCCTGCGCCGGCCCGAGTGCCGGCACAGCGCCGGCGAGCGTCAGCGCGACGGCGACGATGCTCGCTGCGAACAGCGCGAACGCCGCCACCTTGATGGGTGGCGTGTCGGTGATGCCACCGCTTCCCGGCGTCGGATACGACGGTTCCCCGCCGACGGTCGCACCGGCGGCAGCCGGTTCGGGGTCGGGCGTCGGCTCCGGCGCCGCGGCGACCGGTTCGAAGTCCGACTCACCCTCGCCGAGCCAGCCGGCGAAGTCGAAGCCGCCGGGGTACGTATCGACCGGCTTCGGCGAACCGACGAACGGCAGCACGCCGAGCAGCCGTGAG
Organism: Natronomonas gomsonensis; assembly: GCF_013391635.1. Lineage (GTDB taxonomy): Archaea > Halobacteriota > Halobacteria > Halobacteriales > Haloarculaceae > Natronomonas > Natronomonas gomsonensis_A. The sequence goes on from NZ_JACAWU010000002.1 coordinate 828,138, forward strand.
CGCGCCGAAACGGCTCGCTCGGGCGTCGCACCGACCACGCGAGGCATGTCCGGCGGCTCTTTCGGCCCGGCCTCGTCATCGTCGGTGATCCAGCGGCCGAAGTCGAATCCGTCGTAGACGGGCCCCAGTTCGGCCGCTTCTTCGGTATCTACCTTGGCTTCCGTAGCCGTCGTGGCCTTGGCTTCCGTCGATTCGAGCCACTCGGTGAACTCGAAGCCGGCGAAATCGGCTGGACCGACGGTCGCCTCGGCTTCCGACGTCGCAGTCGTCGATTCCTCGTCCACACCGAGGTCCGTCCGACCGACCGATTCGGGGTCGACTCCCGAATCCGAAAGCCAGTCGGTAAACGAGAACCCCCCGAAACTGGACGGAGCCACCGACGAGGAGACGCCCGATTCGGTCGTCCCGGCGTCGTCGGAAGCCGTCGATTCATCACCCGTACCCGGAAGCACGTCACCGAGCCACGAGTCGAAGTCGAAGCGACTGTTGGTGTTCCCCGCACCGTCGGTACGTGTCGGTGGTTTGTCGTCGGATTTCTCGGAACCACCGTCGGGAACTCCAAACTGGAAATCGCCGACCTCGGCCTCGTTTCGGTCGTCGTCCGGAGTTTCGTTGTTTTCGGTCATGCGATACAGAGCGCTCTGTCCTTGGGGAAATGATACGAGAAGATACGTATAAATTCTCCGCAGAATATACCCGGTCCCTTATACCAGACCACCGGAACACAAGCGGCCGTCCCCGCCGCCACCCCGGTCTTATTGCCCCGCGAGACCCTACGTTAGGTATGTCGATGGACGACCAGCCGCCCGGACCGAACGGCGTACCCCTCCTCGGAAGTACCCACCGGTACGCCCGCGACCCGTTCGTTTTCATGGACGCGGTCGGTCGCGCCTACGGCGACATCGCTGCCTTCGAACTCGCCGGACAACCGACGTACATGCTCACCGGGCCGGACAGTATCGAACGCGTGCTGGTGAGCGAGGCCGAGAGCTTCCGAAAGCCGGCCTTCGGCGACGACGCCGTCGAGGAACTGCTCGGCAACGGCTTGCTTCTCAGCGACGGCGAGGCGTGGCGCCACCAGCGGAACCTCGCGACGGAGGCGTTCGACCCCGGCCGCTTCGAGGACCTCACTTCGATGATGACCGACCACGCCCGGACGCTCGTCGAGGGGTGGAGCGCCGGCGACGTGGTCGACATCCGCGAGGAGATGGCCGAACTCACGGTGAAAATCATCGCCGAGGCGATGTTCGATGCGACGCTGGACGACGAGACGACCGCGACGATACAGGCCGCCCTCGAACCGCTCGGCGCGCGGTTCGAACCCGACGCCCGTCGGTTCCTGCTGCCGAACTGGCTGCCGACCGCCGAAAACCGGGATTTCCACGACGCCATCGGCACGCTCGAGGACATCCTCGACGACATCGTCGCCGAGCGCCGGGCGATGGGTACCGACGGTGAGGACCTGCTCGGTGTCCTGCTCCGCGCACAGGAACGCGGCGAACAAACCGATCGACAGCTTCGGGACGAACTGGTTACGATGCTTCTAGCCGGCCACGACACGACGGCGCTGACGCTCACCTACACGTTCTTCCTCCTCGACCGAAACCCCGAAGTTCGCCGGAAACTGTACGCGGAACTCGACGACGCTGGCGACGACCCGACGTTCGCGGACGTGCGAAACCTCGAATACACCGACCGAGTGCTAAACGAAGCGATGCGGCTGTACCCGCCCGTGTACACCCTGTTTCGAGAGTCGACCGAACCCGTCCGCCTCGCCGGCTACGACCTTCCCGAAGGGGCGCTGTGTATGCTCCCACAGTGGGTCGTCCACCGCTCGCCGCGGTACTACGACGACCCCGAGACGTTCGACCCCGACCGCTGGCTCCCCGAACGTGCCCGAGAACGCCCGCGGTTCGCGTTCTTCCCGTTCGGCGGCGGCCCTCGCATCTGTATCGGAAAGCAGTTCTCGCTGCTTGAGTCGAAACTCATCCTCGCGGCCGTCGCGAGCGAGTTCGAACTCGAACGCGTCGACGACGAACCGCTTGAGCTCCGGCCGTCGCTGACGATGCACCCGCGTAATCCGGTCAGAATGCGTTTGACGCCGCGTTAACGTTCGTCCCAGCTGTCCGTTTCGGTGTCGTACTCGAACTGCTCGGAAAAGAGGTTCTCCACGGTCGAAACCGTTCGGTCGTCGTGGGCGGCGGGGTCGATGTGGAAGTACCCGAGTGCGCCCGCGTTCTCGATTTGCTGGGTGAGCATATGCAGGAACCGGAACGCACGCTGGAGGTCGGCGTACTGCAGCAGCGTCGTGAGCGAGTCGAAACACAGCACCGTCGTCGCGTCGTCGTCGCGCCACGCCGAGAGACACTGGCTGACCTTGATTCCGATGCCTGTGAGGTCACCGGGCTCGGAGACGGTGGTCGTCGACACCGTCGTTCCGTCCGGTCCCACCGTCGCGGACGGTGTGTCCGCGGCCGCAGCACTGCGTGTTTCGTCGGCCGTCACGATACCGACTTTCTGCGGCAAGCCGCCGTGACGGCGCCATGTATCGAGAATGCGGTCCGGTGTTCCGGAAAGAGAGACGACACACAGATTCACATCGTCGCCAGCGTGGAGCGACGGACAGATGCTCCGTTTCCCGTCGCTCAACGCCGGTGCCCGAAGGAGAACGTTCCCCGGTGGGGCAACCGACACGTCGTCCGACCCGCGACGACCGCGCGTAGTACTCATCGCTAAGTACCACTAACATCCCTAGGCATATAAATCGAGGTTCGTGTTATCGCCGCGAGAAAACGCCCCGTCGAATCGCGTTCGGTCGCGGGATATTCGGTTATTCTCGCGCGAGGATGTCGTCCCAGAGCATGTGACACTCGTCTGTCTCCCAGCCGTGTTCGCTGGTGAACCCCCGTACCTGAATCCGTTGGACGTTCTCCCCCCGCTTGAGCGGGTGTGTCCCGGTGTACGACGCCCCCGACTCGGTGTCCTCGAATCTCACCTCGACCGTCCCGCTCGACCAATCGAATCGCAGCGAGACACGAATCCACCGTTGGTACTCCGTGCCCGAATCGACCTGGGCGATGCCCTCACCGTCGTCGACGACCCACTGGGGATTGTCCGAGGTCGTGCCGATTTCGACATCGCCAGCGTCGTTCAACAGCCGGATACCGCCACCCCAACTCGCGGACGATTCATACCAGTAGTAACTGAACTCACCAATCCGTCGCGCCGAATCGAAGTCGGTCGTCGCAATCGTCCCGACCCCACCGCGGGCGTCTATGCCCACGCTGTTCGCCCCGGAGACCGCGGACGTACTCGTCCGCCGCCACGCCGACTCGACGACGTTCCACTGCTCGAGGTCCTCCTCGAACCCATCGTAGAACACGGTGTCACCGGGGGTCTCCGTTTCCGTTTCGGGTTCGTCCTCCGTGTCGGTGTCTTCGGACTCCGTCGGGGACTCCGTTTCCGTCCGTGTTCGTGTCGGTGTCGGTGTCCTTCGACCCCGCTGGAGTTGCCAGATACCCCACGTATCGCCGTCTCGACGAACGTCGAAGGTGTACCAGACCTGCCCGTCCGGAGTTCCCGAACTGCCGCTGAACTCCAACTGTGCGTGGACGGTCGCCGTATCGTCCCCCGAAGAACTCGTTTCGATGGTGACGATGTCGATGCTCGTTCCACTGACCTGCTGTTCGCTCAGCGACTCTCGGAGCGGCGACTCGGAGTGAAGCGAACTCCTGATGGTGTCGACGTCGTCGTTTCTGAACCCCTCGGCGAACGTCCGAACCGGCTGGTGCCGTTCGTCGCCGCCAGTCAACTGGTCACTGGAACATCCCCCAATCGCGGTTGCCACGGCGAGTGCCCCCGTCGAACGGAGGAACGCCCGCCGATTCCGCGTGCCCTCGTCGGGCGACTTTCGCGTCACGCCGCCGGCTTCTCGGAGGGGACCAATAGACCTAACGGACAGTTGAAACAGTGAAACCGACGTCTTCGGGCGGATTCACCCCTTCTCTTCGTTTCGTGCCGCCACGACGTGGGTGCGTGCCTCCGCCCGCGTCATCCCCCGCACGCCACAGGAGCAGGAGAGTAGTTCCGGGTCGGCCAATTCCTCGACCTGTTCGGTGTCCGCCCGTTGGAGTTCGTCCGATTCCTCGTCGTACGTAAACGAGACCCGATAACTCACCTGTGCGACGCCCTCGATGCGGTGGTTCTCGTCGGGGTCCGGGTTCTCGATGGCGGCTTCGTGTTCGGCCTGCATCTCCGCTTTCCACTGTTCGAGCGCCTCGTTGGTCTCGGTCTCGTCGGTCATAGACGACACTTGTACGGCGACCCTCAAAAAGGACGACAGGACCGGCTTTCGGTACTCCTTCAAAAACGGGAAGTGAACGGATGGGTCGGGGCGGATTCGAACCGCCGGCTTCCTCCGTGTGAAGGAGGTGTCATAACCAACTAGACCACCGACCCTGCAGCCGAAAATATCCCCGCCCCGAACTTAACCCTTTTCAAGCAGCCGTACGCTCGCGGCGACGGGTTCCGAGTTTCTCGCGACCGGTCCGAATCGCGGCCCGCGTTCTATCCTCGGCTCTCTCACCGAAGTCGACGAGCTCGGTCCGAACCACGTCGAACCGCCGGGGTTCGGGTTCGGACTCACGGGCCGTAAATCCCCGAACCTTCGTCTCCACCGGCTTCAGCTCCTCGACGACGCCCGCTTTCGTCGTTTCGCCCGCGCGCTTCAGGTAGTATTTCGTGTCTTGGAAGTGCTTGTTCATGTTACGTGGATAACTACTCCGCCAGCAGATATAGCCGTTGTGGCACTTGTGATACACTGAATCACAGTTCTTCAGTCGTGGAGTTTCATCCGAATCTTTCCGATTTAGTACCATATCTGCGTCCTGTAGTGGGCACGTTCGTCCCAAGAGAGCAGCCACCGAGTGAGTCGTGACAGCGGCGTCAGGATTATTGCCGTCGGCGTGGTAGCAAGTTTCATGAGCCAGACCGCCGACGCGGGCGAGGGAACGGAGACGGGCGACCCGGTACAGGTGACCGAGCAAGCGGCCGAACAGGCCCTCGATTTGATTCGCGACGAGGGCCTGGACACCGACGAGGCCGGCCTCCGGCTGTTCGTCAAGCAGGGTGGCTGTGCGGGACTCTCCTACGGACTGCGCTTCGACCTCGAACCGGAAGACGAGGACGCGGTGACGACCCACCACGGCCTGCGCGTGTTCGTCGATTCGGCCAGCCAGAACTACGTCGAAGGGTCGGTACTGGACTTCGAGGGCGGCCTACAGGGCGCCGGCTTCCACGTCGAGAACCCCAACGCCGAAAGCGAGTGCGGCTGTGGCGAGTCGTTCCGGACCTGACGCTGGTCGGTTACTCCACGAAAAGCCGTCGTGCCGGACGGCACGACGATGCTCCTTCCCTCCTTGCGCGTGCAAGGCCGCGATGGTTACGCGAGTTCGAACGCGACTTCGACTTCGGCCTGATACTCCCGGCCTTCGACGGAGGCGACTTCGACGCCCAACTCCCCGACTTCGACCCACTTGACGTTGTCGAGGGTGTCTTCGGCCCGGTCGACCGCGTCGTCGACTGCCGCGTCGAAACTCTCGTCGCTCGTCCCGATGAGCGTTATTTTCTTGAAGACCATCGCATGTAACCTTCTCACTGGGGGTTAGTAAAACTACCTTGACGTGTCGGAACGCATACTGTTACTGGGCACTTCCGCACCCCTTTTGTGCTGTGGCTGTCCACGTTCGTGTATGGAACCTCCGGTAGGGGAATTGCGGCTCCCGGACCGCCTGCTGATGGGTCCGGGCCCCAGCGAGACTCACCCACGCGTGTTGGACGCCTTCGGAACGCCGCCTGTCGGCCACCTCGACCCCGCGTTCATCGACGTGATGGACGACACACAGCGGCTGTTGCGGGCGACGCTTCAAACGGACAACGAGTGGACGATTCCGGTCAGTGGAACCGGGTCGGCGTCAATGGAAGCAGCCATCGGAAACCTCGTCGAACCGGGCGAGACGGCCGTCGTTCCCGGGAACGGCTACTTCGGGGACCGCATGGCCGAGATGGTCCGACGCGCCGGCGGCACCGCCGTCCAGGTTGAGACCCCGTGGGGGGAGCCGCTGGACCCCGCCGACGTTCGTGAGGCTTGTGCCGAACACGACCCCGCCGTCGTCGGGGTCGTCCACGCCGAGACCTCGACGGGCGTTCGACAGCTCGAGATGTCTGCCATCGCGGATGCGGCCCACGACCACGGTGCCGTCGTCGTCGCCGACTGTGTCACCTCCATCGGCGGCGTCGAGTTCCGGATGGACGAGTGGGGTATCGACGCCGCCTACGCGGCCTCCCAGAAGTGTCTCTCCTGTCCGCCGGGTGCGAGTCCGCTATCGGTTAACGACAGGGCAATGACGAAAATCCTCGACCGAGAGGAGCCGGTTCGATCGTGGTACCTCGACCTCTCGCTGCTCGACGACTACTGGGGTGAAGAACGCGCCTACCACCACACGGCCCCGGTGAACAACGTCTACGCCCTCCGTGAGGCGCTCCGACTCGTCGACGAGGAGGGCGTCGAGAACCGCTGGCAACGGCACGAGCGATACGCCGAGGCGCTACAGGAAGGACTGTGGGCGCTGGGACTGGAACCGGTCGTCGAATCGGACGTGCGACTGCCGAGTCTCACGACCGCCCGACTCCCGTCGGGACTGCAACCGGGTGAGGTCGTCGCGACGATGCGGGACGACTACGACGTGGAAATCGCCACGGGACTCGGCGCGTTCGCCGACGAGGCGATTCGCGTCGGCTGTATGGGCTACGGTGCCCGTCGCGGGCCCGTCCTCGAAACGCTCGGTGCACTGGGCGAGACGCTGGCGTCGGCCGGTGTCGGCGTCGAACCCGGTGCGGGCGTCGAAGCGGCGGTGGCGACCCTAGGGCGCCGGTAGGACGTCACCGCTCGGGTGGAGCACCTGATACTCCCCGTCGTCGACGCGCATTACTGCCCAATCGTAGTCGGGCTCGCTGGAAAGTAACCGTTCGCGGACGGTGTTCGCTCGGTCACCGCGGGCGACGAAACATCGTAGTCGGCCATGCGTGGCCGCGTCATCGGGGTCATCGGTCGTGACGTGGACGGTTCGCCACTTGCGTTCGGCGCGGAGTTCGTCTCCGTCCTCCGTAACCTCGTACCCGAGGTCGGAGAAGATGGTTCGTGCCTCCTCGACGAGAGATGTGCTAACAGCACCCATTCGTACGGAGATTGCGCGCGCCGAGAGATAAAGATTAGCACGTACCCGTTCGGTGACCTGTAGGATATCCTGAGTCAGACAACCGTCAGGCGAAGTCCGTATCGTCGTAAACGTATCTGTTCGGTTACTCGTGGGCGGCGTCCCACTCCTCGGCCTTGTGGAAGTTGGCACACTGATTACACTGGATGCGACCCATCGCGTCGACGGCGTTGTCGAACGTCTCACAGTTGGTGCAGAAGAAGCCCCAGCGACGCTCACCCTCCGGATCGGCGTACACCACCCGAAACGGCCCCTTGTTACCGCGTTCGACCTCCCGAGAAACGTACAGCGTCTCTCCGTCAGGTCCAGTGCGCTCGTCCATACGGACGATGGGCCGCGGGGCGGCAAAACCGTCACGGTCTCGATACGGTTTTGCGCGTCGGACCCCTCGACTGACGCAGTGCGACTCCTCCACTACTCCGACATCGAGAACGCCCACGACGACCCCGAGGTCGTCGGCCGACTCGCCGGCCTCGTCGACGCGCTCCGCGACGACGAAACCCTCGTCTGTGGCACCGGTGACAACACCGCCCCCGGCGTCCTCCCACTCGTGACTCGCGGGGAAATCGCCCTCGAGTTCTTCGAGGCCGTCTCGCCGACGGTGTCGACGTTCGGCAATCACGACTTCGACTTCGGCGCCGACCGGGCGGCCGAACTCGTCGAGCGCTCCCCCCAACAGTGGCTCAGCGCGAACGTCTACGACGACGGCGAGCGCTTCGCCGGCGTCGAGGCCGCCACCATCCGGGAAGTCGACGGGGTGCGCGTCGGCTTTCTCGGCGTTACGGACCCGACGACGCCCTCGGCCAATCCCGAAGCGACCGAACTGACGTTCACTGACCCAATCGTCGCAACGCGAGAGGCGACCCGAGAACTGCGAGCGGACGGCGCAGAGTACGTCGTCGTCTGCTCACATCTCGGCCGCGGCGACGAGCGCCTCGCTGCCGCCTGCGAGGTCGACGTCATCTTGGGCGGTCACGTCCACAGCGAACGCGTCGAGCGCGTCGCCGGAACGCTGTTGACCCGTCCCGGAACGGGCGGCGAAGTCCTCCTCGAAATCGACCTACCGTCGCTCGATGTGACTCGTCACGTCGTCGCCGACGCCCCGCTCGACGAAGAACTGACCGCGCGTTACCATCGACGGCTCGACGAGGCAGGACTCGACACCGTCGTCGCGACCGTCGAGGAGCCAATTCGGCGAACCGAACGGGAGGCGTTCCGCGGCGAGAGTCGCGTGGGCAACTTCGTCGCCGACGCCTACCGCTGGGCCGCCGAGCGGAAACTCGACGCCACGGAACGCGTCGTCGGCCTCCAGAACAGTGGTGGCATCCGAACCGGGCCATCGTTGGCCGACGAGGTGACCGTCGCCGACCTCGTGAGTCTCGTCCCTTTCGAGGAGCCGGTGGTCGTCCTCGAATGCTCCGGGTCGGAACTGCTGGATACCTTTCAGGAAGCCGCCGACACCCCCGGTTTCGGTGAGTCCGACTGGTGGCACGCCCACGTCTCCGGAGCGCGACTCGTCTACGACTACAACGACGACGAACTCATCGAGGCACAGGTCGGCGGCGAGGCCATCGACAACACCACGCGATACGCGCTTGCGACGACGGAGTTCCTCCTGCACACCGACGCCGAGTTCCCGACGCTGACCGACGCCAAACGTATCGCAACGCTCGACATCCAGTACGACATCCTCGTGGAATACGCCCGCGAGGTCGGCGTGGCCCCGGAACTCGAGGGGCGAATCGTTCGGACCGGGCTCTGAGCCTCGCGCGCAACCGGAAGGTTGAGGCACCGCGGTCCGCTTTCCCCGGTAATGACGCTGGTCGTCGTCCCGGTCCGCTATCCGCTTTCGGAGCACTCGCTGGCGACCCTTCGGCGCGCCATCGAAGTCGCCGACGAACACGACGCCGAACTCACCGTTCTTCACGTGAACCTCTATCAGAACGACAAGCGAGTCACCCGAACCGAACTCAAAGCGGCAGCCGAACGCGAGTGCGGACGCATCGACCGCGCACGGTACGTCGTCCGGTCGGGGTTCATGGTCGAGGACACAATCCTCGACGAAATCGCAGCCGAAGGCGCCGACTACGTCGTCATCGGCCGAAAACAGGCCAGTCGCTGGCGTCGAATGCTCCGCCGATTGGTCGACGACCCGGACATCGAGTCGTTCCTCCGCCGGGAACTCGACTGTCAGGTCATCACTGCGAGTCTGTAGCGTCCTCGTCCGATTCGTTTTCGCGGTCCTCGACGGCTTCCTGTGCCCCCGCGTCGGCCTCTCGACGCGTCGCGCCACCCGGACTGGACGGCGCCTCGGCATCGATTTCGCGAGTCGCAACCTGCATCTCGCCGCTGGTGTCGTCGAACACCAGATGGGAGTGCGGGTAGGGGATTTCGATGTCGTGCTCCTCGAAGCGCGTCCAGACGTTCGTCAGCACCTTCGAGCGGACCGCCGTTTGCTTGTAGGGCTCCTTGGCCCAGTAGCGGAGTCGCAACGCGACCTCGCTGTCGCCGAACTCCCGGATGTAACAGGTCGGCGACGCCGGATAGCGCGCGCTCCCGACGCGGATGTCCGGGCCGCCCTTGATGACGCCCTCGACGGCCCGAGCGGCGGCCTCCATCTGCTCTCTGGCCGTCGGGATGTCGCTCTCGTAGGTGACGCCAACGTCCAGCGTCATCCGAATTCGAGTGTCCTCGGCGGAGTAGTTCACCACGTCGCGGTCCCGCATCGTCCCGTTCGGCAACACGATGAACGTGTTGTCGAGCGTGAACATCTTCGTGTACGACAGCGTGATATCCTCGACGAACCCCTTGGTGTCGGTGTCCGCCAACTCTACCATGTCGCCGATTTCGTAGGGCTGTTCGTTCAGGATGAAGACGCCGCTGAGGATGTTGCCGATGATGGGCGCGAGGATGACACCGACGACTGCGGAGAACACACCGACGGAGAGTGCGATGTTACCGAATCCGAGGCCGAAGATGCCCAGGGACGTAAACAACGCGAGGAGCATGATTCCGACCTGTACTCCTCTGAGTACCGTCCGTGTGACCGACGGCCGTTTGAATCGCCGTGCGATACGCCGTCCGAGTGCCTGTCGGACGAGCTTCGAGAGGTAGTAGGCGACGACGAGAACCGCAACTGCGATGAACAACCGAAATGCGAACGACGGAATCACATCGGGGAGCCACGGTGGACGGGGAAGCGGCCCTTCCGAGGCCCGAATCGTCGGCGTCGGGGTTGGAGTCGTCCCCCCAGTCTGCAACACCGCCGTCGTCAGGTCCATATCCGGCAGTCGCCGGGCGCCCGAAAAAGCGTTCCGCCCTGACACCTAATACCGAGGGTCCCGTCATTGGTGTATGGTTGGCCAAGGAACGTCCCCGTCATTCGACATTCAACACGAAGAACCGACATCGACACTCGTGGCCGGCTTCGCGGAATTCGGTCTCGCGGGTCTCACGGCCGCAAACTACGTCACCGAAACGCTCGAACTCGAACGGACCGGTCACATCGGCGTGGAGCAACTGCCGGCAGTGACACCGTTCGAAAACGGGACGCCTCGCCACCACACCCGGCTGTTCTCGAAACCGGACCTCGACATCACCGTCGTCGTCGGCGAACTGTTCGTCCCGCCGTACGCCGCCGAACCGTTCGGTAACGCCCTGCTCGATTACACCGACGAACACGGTGTCGAGGACATCGTTGTACTCTCGGGAGTCCCCATCCAGCACGGCCCCGACGACCATCGCGCGTTCTACGTTGCCAGCGAAGACTACCAGTCGGCACGGTTGGACGGCGACCACGGAATCACCGCGATGCCCGGTGGTTTCCTCGACGGCATCAACGGCGAACTGATGGAACGAGCCGTCGACTCCACGCTGAAAGCCTGCGTTCTGACGACACCAGTACACCAGCAAGTCCCCGACATCGACGCCGCGCTCAGACTAATCGGCGCGCTGGACTCGGTGTACGACCTCGACATCGACACCGGGCCTCTCGAGGAGTTCGCCGAGACGCTGTCGAAGCAGTACGAAGAACTCGCTGCTCGACTGGAATCCCAACGCGAGGAGATGCGTCCGGAAGACCGGATGTACATGTAGTCCGGTCGCGCTCAGAGTTTCTCTTCGGCTTTCGCCTGCTCGGAGCGCCGGCGGGCTTGCTCAAGTCGTAGCTCGACGGCGCGTGCGATGTCGTCGGGGAGCGACCCGCGTGCGTCCTCCAATCGAGCCTCGACCTGTTCGAGCAGCGAGATGACGCTATCGATGTTCCGGTCGGCAGCCCCGCGGTTCCCGTTTTCGGCCCGCTCGGCCGCACGACGGGCAGTTTCTCCGACCGACGACAGCGCCTGTGCGAGTCCGCCGATGGCGTTGACCGACCCCCCGCCGGTATCGTCATCGTCGTCGCCAACGTCGTCCATGAGTTCCGACAGTTCCTCGGCAGTCTCCTCGGAGATGTTCGCGAGGAACGTCGCGAGCGACGCCTTCCCGGTTCGCGGGCGGTCGATTCGGACCGACGACTCCTCGCCTGGGTTGACCCGAAAGGCGCCGAGGGCGTCGTCGCTGTCACGGACCTCCGTCGTGTATGCGCCGCCACGGTGGACGTACACCGCGTCGCGGCCCGAAACCGGGGCGTCGTACAGCCGTCCGCCGAAGTCGTCCTCGACGGCGATACCGGTCAGGTCGGCATCGGTCCCCTCGGCATCGATTTCGAGTTTCGTCGCGTTCTCGCGGGCGACGAGCGGAATCTCGCCGTCGACGCCGGCAACCGTCGCCCCAGCCTCGTCGTTCACCGACACTGCCTCGCTGTGGGGGGTAAGGCCCGCACCGTTGACCGTCAGGCGATGCTCGCCCTCCGGAATATCCTGTGCCACGACGTATCCGCTGAAGGTCGGAATTGCCTCAGGGTCGCTTTCGACCAACGCGAAGGCCTCCGTCGAGGACTGCTCGGTCGTCACCCCCTCCCCGTCCGGTGCCTCCTCGTCGGAGACGGCTTCGGTGACCCTCGCGACGACGGTGTGAACCGGCGCTGCCTCGCCGATGGCGTCGTAGCGGTCCGCAAGCGCCACCCTGTGATTTGGTTCGGTGATATCGGCCGCCGGGTTGTCGTATCTGGGCTGTTCCCACGGTAGACCCGTCGTAGTGATGTGGCCGGCGACGGCGTCCTCGGCGAACTGCGGAACGTCGAACTCGAAGCTCAACTGCGGCCCGGTGAACCCTCTGATGTGTTCGAGTTCGCTCGACGGGACGAGTTCGTACTCGACATCAGCGTCCTCCCTCCCTCTGTCGACGTGTTCGAAGACGAGGCCCGTGCTGCGTTCCGGTAGCTCCTCCGGCGGGGAAGTCAGCGCGTCCAGCGACCGTATCGTCAGCGATTCGTCGACCAAATCCGACCGCTCGACTGACGGGAGTCGCTCGTGTTCGTAAATCGGCTCGCCGTCGAGTTCCGGGACGAGATACGGCAGTGCCGACCCCTCGTCGCGGGGCAATCCGTAGGCGACCGGTATCTCCTCTATGTCTTCGATGCTCTCGATTGCGCTGTTGGTTATGTCGGCGAAGGTGTCGCCGATGGGGAACCGCTGGAACCGGTCGGGAACGTCGTTGACCGACAGCGCACTGGAGTGTGACCCCAACTCAGAGAGCACACGGGGCACCATCTCCCGGTCGGGGTCGAGAAACTCGTTGTTCGGTATCTTCCGGGAGTGAGAACTGGCGACGTACAGTTGTGGGGTGTCGGTCTCCGTGTCGACGAAGACGTGCAACACCTCCCAGTCGTGCCAGTGGAAGTTCGTCGTGAACTGGTCGAAGGCGCCGTACTGCCAGTACTGGACGACCGCAAGCGGGGATGCTTCGTACTGGACGACGTTGAAGAACACCGTCGGCTCCGGCGGCGTCTCGGATTCCTTGAACCGCCGGGTGTAGCCGTCGAAGGCTTCGAAGCCGTCGACGACCGTTTCTCCATCGCGTTCGACTTCGTAGGAGCGGGGGTCCGTCGGGAACCACTTCTCGTAGGTGTCGAAGTACAGCGTCGGCGCGTACTGTACGGCCAACTCACGAGCCGTCTCGCCGTCTATCACGGTCGTCGGGTCGTCGGATTCGGGTTCGAGTGCCGAACAGCCGGCTATCGACATCGCCCCGGCGCCGGCTAGCGCTTCGAGCACCGTTCGCCTGTCGAGCGACGGGGCAGGGTCGGTCATTCGTGGCTCACGTTCGCCCCCAGCGGGGATGACCGTTACGGCCGATTGGAGCGTCAGTCAGTCGGCGGGCTGTTCGTTCCGTCGGCGTCCCTCCACGTCTAACGGGTCCGCCGTCGAGGTCGCGGTGACCAATCGCAGGAACTGCCCCGCGTTCGTGAGCAGTTTGTTCTCCGCCTTCCGGAGGTGTTCCTCGTAGGTCGAACGAGCGACGCTGGTTCGGTCGGCCAACTCCCGGAGCGACGTCTTCCGGGGCTGTTCGTAGTAGCCGCTCTCGAGGGCCAGCCGAAGCGCAGCCATCTGCCGTTCGGTCACTGACTCGAACAGTTGGTCGACCGGTGCGAGCATACTGTGGGGAATCCGCTGTTCAGTAATCGCGGTCTTCGAGAGGACATCGATGTCCCGGTCGGCCTCGAGGTCCTGAACGAGGTTTCGAACGTCGCCCTCGTCGAACGCGATGACCGTGTAGTGCTCCCAGCCCTGACGGTGAATCGTCGGCGGCTGATACAGGCTGTTGTACGACTCGAACCGCTCGATGATGGAGTCCTCCAGCGAACAGAGACACGACTGGGTGACGACGTGAAGCCCGGATTCGTCGACCGATTCGTGCAGCACCGTCCCCAGTTCGTCGATTTCCTCGAGTAGGTCCTCGGTCGGCGACCCCGGAGCCGTGATTTCGATGACCTGGCAGTCGCTCAGATACCACTCGCGAATCGTGAGGTCCGGGTAGCGCTCGGACAGCTCCCGATACGGACACTCGTGTTTGACCCGAAAGGAGGCCTCGTACAGGCTCATATCGATACGTTCGGGCTGGAGATTATTATTGGTGCCGGTCATGTCCGGCAGTCACTATATTCAAACACCCCTCATAAGACAGAACACTGATGGCGGAGATTTCCCCCGAAGAACTCGGAGAACGGTTACAGACTGATGAAGACGACTTGCTCGTACTCGACGTTCGCCACGAAGCGGAGTACGAGGAGTGGCACGTACCGGACAGCGTCAACGTCGACGTGTACGACGAGTTGAACGACGACCCCGACGCTGCAGCGGCTGTCCTCGAAGACCTCCCGGAGGACAATGAGGTGGCGACCGTCTGTGCTGCGGGCATCGTCGCCGACACCGCAACCCAGGTCCTCCTATCGATGGGTTACGACGCGAAGACGCTCACCGACGGAATGAACGGCTGGAGCCGTGTCCACCGGCACGCGACCGTCCCCGTCGATATCGACGGCACGCTCGTGCAAGTCGCACGGCCGGGGAAGGGCTGTCTCTCCCACGTCCTCATTTCGGACGGTGAAGCCGCCGTCTTCGACCCCTCACACTACCTCGAGGAGTACGACGCGATTCTCGAGGCGTACGACGCGGACCTCGTCGGCGTCTTCGATACGCACGCCCACGCCGACCACGTCTCCGGCGCGTCGGAACTCGCCGACCGACACGGCGTGCCCTACTACCTCCACTCGAAGGACGCGCTCGCTCTCGACGCAACGCCGCTCGAGGACGGCCAACGCGTGACCGTCGGCCACCTCGACATCGAAGTCATCCACACGCCGGGACACAGCGAGGGAAGCGTCTCCTTCGACGTCGAGGGTGCGGCACTGCTTACGGGCGATACGCTGTTCCACGACAGTGTCGGCCGCGTCGAACTCGGCGTCGAAGCCGGCATCGAGGACTCCGACGTCGAGGGGAACGCCGCGACGCTCTACGAGAGCCTCCAGCGGTTGCTCGACCGGCCTGACGACGCACTCGTCCTGCCGGCACACGACCCCGGCTCCCCCGAACCGCCGGTGACCGCAACTCTCGGTGCGGTCAAAGACCGAAACGATGACCTCGGCCGCGACCGCGAGGCGTTCATCGCGGAACTCGCTTCGGACATCCCGGACCATCCCCCGAACTTCGAGCGCGTCAAGCGCACGAACGTGGGACAGGAGTCGGTTCCCGAAAATCAATTGGCCGAACTGGAACTGGGGCCGAACAACTGCGCCGCCGAGTAACCGATGAGTACGACAACCGAACTCAAACAGGGAATCCGCGAACACCTCGGGCAGTTCTCGCTGCACGTCCTGTTGGTGTTCGCGACCGGGTTGACAATCGGGTCCGAACGCACCGTCGTCCCCGTTCTGGGAGAGGACGTACTCGGCGTCGAGTCGTTCCTCGTCATCGGGTCCTTCGTCGTCTCGTTCGGAATCGTGAAATCGATTCTCAACCTCTACGCCGGAAAGTGGGGTGAGTCCTACGGCCGCAAGCCCGTCCTCGTCGCCGGGTGGGCGACGGCACTTCCCCTTCCGGTTATCCTCATCTTCGCACCAAGTTGGGGCTGGATTACCGTCGGGAACATCCTACTGGGCATCAACCAGGCGCTGACCTGGAGTATGGCGATCAACGCGAAAATCGACCTCGCAGGTCCCGACCAGCGCGGCCTCGCGGTCGGCATCGACGAGTCGTTCGGATACACCGGCGTCGCTGTCGGCGCCTGGATTACGGGCCTCATCGCAGGCCAGTGGAACCTCCGGCCCGAGCCGTTCTACTTCCTCGCCGTCGTCGTCGTGCTGGCGTTCCTCATCTCTATCTTCCTCATCAAGGAGACGGTCCAGTACGCACAGGCCGAAGGTGACGACGACCACCACGACGCGAACCTCCCGTTCAAAGACGTGGTAAAGCGAGCGACCTACGGCGACCGGACGCTGTTCGCTGCCGCACAGGCCGGCCACATCGAGAACTTCGTGGACACGCTGTTCTGGATTGCAGTCCCCCTGTATCTGGTGAGCGAGGGACTGGGAATCGCGGCCGTCGGCGTCGTCGTCGGCGCCCACAGCGCGATGTACTTCCTCCAGATTGCTACGGGCGGACTCGCTGACCGAATCGGTCGACGCCCACCGGTCATCGCCGGGATGTTCCTGGCCGGCGCCGGCGTCCTCGGGATGGTTCTCGTCGAGGGGTACCTCTCGTGGGCCGTTCTGGCCGCCGTCTCCGGGCTCGGGATGGCGTTACTGTATCCGAACCTGATGACGGTTCCGAGCGATGCAGCCCACCCGACCTGGCGGTCCGCCGGGATGGGCGTCTACCGCATGTGGCGCGACTCGGGCTATGCGGTCGGGGCAATCCTCATCGGCCTCTCGATGGAGTTCGTGAGCGCCGAAGCCGCGTTCTACATGACTGCGGCCCTGATGTTCGTCTCCGGAGCCGTCGTGTACGTCTGGATGGAAGAGACACACCCCGACTTCGGAACGCACGAACCGCCGGCACCTGCGACATCTCAATCGACCCAGGCCGTGCTCGAAGACTGAATCGGCGAGCGAACTGCCGGCCGACCGCATTTTGCCGCGACTGCTCGGTTCGGTCGAGTAAGCCGGGCTTCTCGGTTCTCCAGTGCCCCCGCTGTCTGGTATCGTGAAATGTACGCCCGAAACACTAACGTCCGACCTCATCCCAGGCGGCGTGCCGCGGTCGGTCGGGAAACCCTCGTGTCGGGCGGGTGGTTCGGTAGAACCACCGAATGGCCAGGCGGCGGAAGCCGCCAAGCCGGGCGACGGAACGTCGCCGAATGCCGAGACGGCGGACGCCGTCACGGCAAATCAATGTCGCACACCCGGGTTCTCCGGTCCGTCATCGCTGCCCAAAGGGCTGCTCAGTCGGGGACTAAAGGTGCGCAACTCTCCTACACCGTCGAGCGGTAATCCTCTTTCGGCTTTCAGACCGTGTAGTCGTCCTCCCGGACCTGTGCGTAGCCGCCGTTGCGGAAGCGGAACTTCCGCCATTTGTATTCGCCGAACAGTTTCGCGCCGGTCAGACCCGCATACACCGCCTCGTAGGGGGTGAAGCCGTCGTCGCCCTGTACGTCTTCAACCAATCCGAAGATGGTGTCCCAGTCGTCGGGTTCGTAACCGCGAACCATGTCGGCGAACACGCAGTTTCGACGGATTTCGCTGCCGATGGCGCGGTGCCATTCGGCGTTGTACGCCCGCAACGCACCGAGGGCAGCGAGGCGGCCCGCTATCTGGCCGGTCCGAATAGCGACGTGGTCGCCGCCCTCGTGGAACGCTGAGGTGGCACCCATCGCCCCGCCGACGACGGCGACGTTGGCCGTCGTCGGTGACTCGATGGGACGCGTCGAGGAGATGGGGTAGGTCTCGGTGCCACCGGATTTCCCGCGGTCCTCGACGAGCGGGAAGTCGGCGAGGTCGTAGCCGGGGTAGACCTCCTCGATGAGCCGTTCGATGTAGGTGTTGCCCTGTGGGACACGTTCGTCCTCGTCGTGGAGCAACCGATATGCCTCGCGGTTCGACACCTCGTCAAGGTCCATCCCGATGGGCATCGTCAGCCCGACGCGGGCGACGGGGTCGTCGTTCGGGAACACCCACGGGTAGGCGGTGTGGCCGGGCATGTACCCCCACCAGAACTTGATGCGGTCGCGTTCGAACAGTTCCTCGGGGAGTCGGCGGTACTCCTGATAGGCGATGTGGTTGGCCCGACGGGATTCCAGCTTTGCCATGTGCTCGTCGGCGAGCCAGTTTTGCAGTACGGTCCCGGTAATCGTCCGCTGGGGGCCGTCGGCGAGAATCAGATACTCCGTCTCGATTTCGGTGCCGTCCCGCAGCGTCAGCGTGTGTGTGGGCGTTCCCGTGAGGTCGGACTCGACCGACGCGACGCCGGTCCCGACGCGGTACTCGGCGCCGGCGTCTTCGGCACGCGACCGAAGCCAGTCGTCGAACCGCGCACGGTGGACAGTGAACCCGAAGTTCGGGTACGTGGCGTCTATACCCGTTTCGGTCAACTCGAGCGTCTCCGAGGGGCCGATGAACTCCGCGGCGTCGAGTTCTTGGTGTTTGACGTGGTCCGGAATCGGCTCGTCGAGGTCCATCAGGTCGACCCAGTAGTCGAGGATGCCGGCAGCGTCCGTCGAATCGGGTCCGAGTTCCTCGCGGTCCGCTCGGGGGACGCCCTTCTCGATGACGACGGCGTCGGCGCCTTCGCTGGCTGCCGCGTAGCCGGCCGAGGACCCGGCCGGGCCGCCACCGACGACGGCGACGTCTACCTGTTGCATACTGCCTTCCGTGAGCGGATGGGGCTTAAGCCCTAGTACTCCGGTGCTTCCTCGGGGACTCCATCGCGTTTGTTGACGACCCGGGCCCACACGAACAGCGCATCGGAGAGTCGGTTGAGATACGCGACCGCGGCGCCGTTTACGGGTTCGTCGGAGGCCAACGACACCGCTCGGCGCTCGGCGCGTCGACAGACGGCCCGTGCGTGGTGGAGTTTCGACCCGGCGTCGCTGCCGCCGGGGAGGATGAAACTCTGCAGCGGGTCGAGTTCGTCGTCGAAGGCGTCCATCCAGTCTTCGAGTTTCTGGACGTGATGTTCCTCGAGATGCGGAGCGTCAGCGTCCTCGCGGTCGGGGTTGGCGAAGTCGGCCTGAATGATGTGGAGGTGGTTTTGGACCGCGCTCAGTTTCTCGTCGATGTCGTCGTACCCCGAGGGGCGAATGCGCCCGACGACGCTGTTGACTTCGTCGACGGTGCCGTAGGCCTCGATTCGCGCGCTGGTCTTCGAGACGCGAGACATGTCTCGAAGGTCGGTCATTCCCTCGTCACCGCGACCGGTGTAGATCTTCATGTCGAGGCGTTCGGCCTCCGGTGGCTTATAGGTCGCTGCCGAGGCAGTCGTCACGACTCGTCGTCGGTAGAAGCGTCGTCGTCCTCCTCCGTGGGTACGAGGAAGAAGTACGCGAAGACACCGAAGACGACACCGAGTCCGAGACCCAACTCGACGCCGAGACGAACCTCACCCAGCAGGAACCCGCCGACTGCGGTGACGAGAAGCGCCAGGGTGAAGAACGTCGCTGCGCGCGTGAGGTCGTCGGCCACGAGGCTACTCATGACACGCCGTAGCGGTGGCTACCGGGTAAAGCGTGCGTTTCGTACGGGAATCGCAAGAAGCGGTTAAAGCATCCGCGCGAGCGAAGCGAGCGCGGTTCTCCGGACGCGACCGCAGGGAGCGTCCGGGTCGTTTTTCCCCAAGTTTTTGCGACCGAGTGGTGCCCGCAGCGCGCCGGAGGCGCGCGAGGACACCCGAGGGAGTAAAAAGTGGGTTTTAGAAGCCCTTCCCCTGCAGTTCCCGGGCGATAATCATCTTCTGAATCTCAGTGGTACCCTCGTAGATTTGGGTGATCTTGGCGTCGCGGTAGAAGCGCTCGGCGTCGAAGTCGTCGACGAAGCCGGAGCCACCGTGAATCTGGACGCACTCGTTTGCGTTCTTGACGGCGGTGCGGGAGGCGAACTCCTTGGCCATCGACGCGAGCTTCGTCAGCTGGCCGTCGGCGTTGTCGACGGACCACGCCGATTTGTAGGTGAGGTTGCGGGCGGCTTCGGCCTCGGTGTGCATGTCGGCGAGTTTGTGCTGGATGGCCTGGAAGTCGCCGATTGGGCGGCCGAACTGCTCGCGTTCCTGGGCGTATTCGAGGGCGCGACGCGCCGCACCCTTGGCGATGCCGACGCCCTGTGCGGCGACGCCGGTTCGGGTCTCGTCGAAGAACTGCATCTGCTGGAGGAAGCCCATGCCTTCGGTGCCGACGAGGTTTTCCTCGGGGACGCGAACGTTATCGAGGATGAGTTCGGCGGTGTCGGAGGCGCGAATCCCCATCTTGCCCGTAATCTTGTCGGCGGTGAAACCGTCGCGGTCGGACTCGACGATAATCTGTGAGAAGCCGTTGTAGCGACCGTCGGCGTCGGGGTCGGTCTTACACAGCACGACGAAGAAGTCACCAACGCTGCCGTTGGTGATCCACATCTTGTTGCCGTTGATGACCCACTCGTCGCCGTCCTTCTCCGCGCGCGTGCTCACGCTCGATACGTCAGACCCCGTGTCCGGCTCAGAAATCGCCGCGCCCATGATGGCGTCGCCGGAGGCGATGGGTTCGAGGTACTCCTCTTTTTGCTCCTCGGTACCGAACTCGATGATGGCCTCGCCACCGAAGCCGGTCGAGGACAGACACAGGCCGATACCTGGGTCGGCCGCGAACAGTTCCTCGACGATGATGGCGGTGTCGAGAACGTCGTAGCCGGCGCCGCCGTACTCGAAGGGGATCTGCGGGGCGAGCAGACCCATCTCGGCGGCCTTGTCGACGACCTCGTGGGGGTACTTCTCCTCGCGGTCGTACTCCTTGGCGACCGGGAGAATCTCGTTTTCGGCGAAGCGCTGAACCTCGCTTTTCAGTTGTTCCTGTTCCTCGGACAGTTCGAAGTCCATACCGCTACGTTCGACTGAAGCTATAAAAGGCCAGCTTTTCCTAACGACGTTTGCAGGAACCCTACCGTTGCTTTACAACGATAACCGTTATTTGCCGGTCGTTTATGATAGGTCGACGTACTGGTCCTCCCACTCGCGGCGCGCTTCGATTTCTCGGCGGCCGCGACGGGTGAGCGTATAGAAGTTGGTTCGGCGGTCCCGCTGGCCCTTTTCGACGAGTCCCTTGTCGACGAGCGTATCGAGGTTGGGGTACAGCCGACCGTGGTGGATCTCCTTCTCGTAGTAGTCCTCCAGTTCTTCCTTGATTGCGAGGCCGTGGGGGTCGTCGCGACCCGCGATGACGTACAGCAAGTCTCGCTGGAACCCTGTCAAGTCGTGCATCGGTAAGTTCTGTTTTGGTGTTACTGTCCAATTAGGTTAAATATGTCGGAGTGATACTCGATTCAATCCCGCTAACCGACCCGAGACGACCGCTATGTGTCGTTCAGTCGAAGCAACCCTGATTGGATAGGTGATACGTTTCGGTGAATTATCGGAACGTGAACACTGCTCGGATGGGTCGTTCGGGAACTACTCCCGGAGAAGAGTCATTACCGTGTCGCCTCCTCAACAACGTACGTCGATTCGATGTTCACACTCGAAACGCTCGTGGTGGCACTACTCGTCGCCGGCATCGTCGCCGCGCTCGTCGAAGGGATTCGACGCGGGAGCGGCGCAGTCGTCGTGAACGCCGTGGCTGCCCTCGGCGTCACCGCCGTTCCCTCGGCCATCCTGTTGTCTCTCGAGGCGGGCCCTGCGCTGGTGTGGGACATCACGCTCTGGGCTGCGGCAGCCGGTTTCCTCCACTCCCTCGGTATGCTCGGACTCTACGAGTCCGTGGACTGGTGGGACCACTTGACGCATACCCTCTCTGCCGGTGTGCTCGCGGCCGCGTTCTATCCGATGAGTCTCGTTGCCACCCAACCCTGGTCGGACACGGCGGAGTGGACACTCGCCATCACCGGGGCGACTGTCGGCTTGACGCTCGCGGCCGGCATCGCGTGGGAACTCCTCGAATTGGTCGCTCGCGAGTTGGGCAAGCGCTACGATATCGAACCGATTCTCGTCCACTACGGCAGGCGAGACACCGCTCTCGATCTCGTCTTCGATGTCGTCGGTGCAGTGTTGGTCCTCGCACTCGACGTGCGGCTGTTCCTCCCGGTCTTCGAACGGTACCCCGAAACGGCGGGCGCGTTACTGACCGGGAGTGCAGTCGGCTGTGCAATCGGTATCGTCGCGCTTGCGGTCGCAGTACTCGTCCTCCGTCGGCTGGATTAACGCCGATTTCGACCGACGCGCGGCGGACTCCACCCCCGATTTCGGAGGAGCCAGCCGACCACAATCAAGAACGAAAGCAGGGCCGCGGCGATGCCCACCGCGACGCCGTCAACTCTGGCGGTCCCCACCAAGAGCCGCCACGCCGGCCGAGCGACGCCGGCGACTTTCGCACCCGTGACGCCGACGAGAACCACCGGAATGAGGTACCGAACGAGCGGGTACAGGCTACCGAGGTCCTCACGGACGGCTTCGAGGTCGACGACCCAGACGAAGACGGTGACGATGAGCAGCGCCGACACCGGGAGGGCGAACGTACCGACGGATTCGTCGATGATGTCGAGGACAGGGCGCCCGAGAAGCGAGAGGTTCGCCGGACTGTAACTGAGCGCCGACGGGATGCCGAGCAGGAATACCCCCGCCGTAATGCCGACAGTTGCCGGACGGCGCTCGAGCCGCGTCGTCGTCGCTGCCGCGGCGACGCCGACCTCCAGCAGTGCAACGGACGAACTCAACGCGGCGAAGAACAACAACCCGAAGAAGGCGGTTGCGACGACTCGCCCGAACGGCATCGTCGCGAACGCCGTCGGCAGCGTCGTAAACGCCAACTCCGTTCCGAGCGTCGGCTGGAGCCCGAAACTGAACACGATGGGGAAGATGACCAGTCCCGCGACGAGCGCCGCCCCGATGTCAAGGACCGTAATCGCCAGCGACGACCGGAGCAGGTCGGCATCGTCTTCGACGTAACTCCCGTAAGTGAGCATGATCCCCTGCCCGACCGACATCGAGAAGAACACCTGTCCGAAGGCCGCACTCCAGATACCGGGGTCGCCGAGCACCGACAGCCGCGGCGTGAACAGGAACGCCGCTGCCGCCCGCCACCCCGACAGCGTCACCGCATACAGCGCCAGCCCGACCAGGACGACGAACACCGTCGGCATCACGACCCTCGCCATCCGCTCGATGCCGCCGCGAACGCCCAGCGAGACCACACCGCCGGTCAGTACCGTCACAGCCACGAAGTAGCCGACCGGGAGCCAGCCGTCGACGAACCCCGCAAACGTCAGTTCGGTTCCGGCGAGCCACGAGAGGAAGAACCCGAACACCCAGCCCGTGAGGACGAGGTAGTAACTGAGGATGAGCAACACGCCACCGACGACGAGCCAGCCCGCGGCGGCGTACGCCGGTCGAACCGACCGAAACGCCGATACAACGTCAGTTCGGAGGGTTCGCCCCACGGACAGTTCGAGGACGAGCATCGGAACGGCACAAATCAGCGCCGCGATGAGGTAGGGAACCAGATACGCTCCGCCGCCGTTCTGTCCGACCACCGCCGAAAACCGCCAGACGTTACCGAGACCGACGGCCGCACCCACCGTCGCGAGGAGAAATCCGAGCCGAGACGACCACCGTTCCGGACCCATGGGTCTCTCTGCGTCGGTGGGGGCCTTAATTGTACGTCGGTACCAGTCACCTATCCGTTTATTTTCAGCGACCACATACAGGGTCCATGGAAGAAGTCCTGTTAAAAACCGAACAACGACAGTCCCGAGCCGAAATCGCAGACCACCTTCGTGCAGTGGCCGACAAACTCGAGGCCGGTGAGCCGGTGACTCTCTCGTCGGACACCGAAAGCATCAGCCTCGAAATACCGGCCCAACCGACCTTCGAGGTGAAAGCCGAACGCGAACAGGAAGGAACCTCCTCGGAACTCAGCGTGGAGTTCGAACTGGAGTGGGACGAAAACGACGGCGACGGTAATGGCAGTGACGACGCTGGTTTCGAAATCGCCTGACTCCGGACCCAGACCTCTCTCTTCGTATGTTAGTTAGCGAGTGGAAAGCCCCGAGCCGGATGAAAAGGACCGGCCGGGGGCTTGCCGCCCTGAATTGGTCCCCGCTGACGCTTCGGCCCTCCAAGCGAAGCGTCACCTGAATCAAGTAGGTACCGCATCATAAATGTACCGGCACCGGTGAGGCCTACCGGACTAGATGTACTCCTCTTCGAGGACCCACCCCAGCGCCCGCTTGTAGTACGTGAACATTTGTCGGACGCCTTCGTGGTTCATGTCCTCGTCGTCGAGTTCGTTTTTCAGGAATTCGTACTGCTCTCGGATTTCCTCTTCGTCGCGCATACCTGACACTCTCGCCGGAGTCAAATGAAAGTTCGTCACCCGGCGACCGCAACGCCCAACCCGACGCCGACAGCAGGTGGCGTATGCGCGTCCACGTCATCGCCACCGGTGGCACGATTGCCTCGACCGAAGACGGAGACGAGGCCGGCGCCGCCCCGTCGCTCTCCGGCGACGACCTTGTCGAGGCCGTCCCCGACCTCGAATCGTTCGCGGACATCACCGTCGAAAGCGTCGCCAGCAACCCCGGATTCGACATGTCGCCCGCGGTGTGTGCTCGCGTCGCCGAGCGCGTCCGAGATATCACCGACAATGTCGACAGCGTCGTCGTCACCCACGGCACCGACACGCTTGCGGAGACCGCTCACTACCTCGGACTCACGACGGACGGACCAGTCGTCGTGACGGGGGCTCAGCGACGGCCCGACGAACTCGGCAGTGACGGCCCGACGAACCTCCGAACCGCGGTCAGAGCCGCCGCTCACGACCGACTCGACGCCGGCACGTTCGTCGCCTTCGACGAGGAGTTGCATGCAGCCGCGACGGTCCAGAAATCCCACACGAGTTCGCTCGATACGTTTCAGTCCCCCGAGGCAGGACCTATCGCTCGGTTCACCCGACGCCGAGTCCACTGGCACCGCGACCCACCGGCAGCTGACACACTACTTCCCGTTCCCGACCCCGAATCCCACCCGACGGTTCCCATCGTCGTTTCGGCCTCCGGCGTCGGCCGGGATGCGTTCACTGACGCCACATCCCGCGGTGACGCCGTCGTCGTCGCCGGCACGGGCCTCGGAAACACGACGGGTGCACTCGGCGAGGCCATAGCGGACGCCGACTGTCCGGTCGTCATCGCCTCCCGGTGTTACGCCGGGCCCACGGAACCGGTGTACGGAACACCCGGCGGTGCGGCGACGCTGGCAAACCACGATCACGTCCGATTCGCTCACGGAACGCCGTGGGCGGCGCGCATCGAACTCGTCCTCGCGGTCGCCGCCGGCCGCGTCGACGAGCGCTTCGATGCGTTCGACGTGTCCTCGGCGTGACGGTCCGGGAGTGTTTTGCCGGCGACGGCCCAAGGGAGCGACATGAAGGTCCGCGGCCGACGGGAATGCAAAGAGTGCGGGACGCGGTGGTCCTACTACGACACCGGGGAGATTGCGTGTCCGGGGTGTGGCAGCCTCCACAGCGTCGGCACCGACGACGAACGGTCCTTGCACACCGCGACGGCGGCGACACTCGACCTGTCGCCGGTCCGAAACGCTATCGACGAACAGCCCACCCGCCGACTCGCAGAACGCGCGGTAGATCGATGCCGGGAGTTCACCGGCGGCTACGGATTTATCCAATCCGGGGTCCTCCAACCGCTCGACGACACCTATCTCGCCGCGATGGAGCTTCGACACGTCGCCGGAGAGCTCACGCGACGGATGGACAGCACCGACGACGAGGAGCGATATTTCACGACCTTGCTCCGTGCCGACGACGACGAGCGTCCGGCCATCGAGGAGGTTCCGGACTCTCTCCGGGCGATGCGTGGCTTGGCGTACGCCAACGCCGTCAAGGAGTATCGCTCGGACCTCCGTCGGTATCTCGAGGAACACCCCGACCCAGCCGTCGGCAACATCCTCGAACGCCTCGGCGACCACACCAAACGCATTCGCGCACTCGACGGCGACGTGTCCCCGCGAGCGGTCGAGTCGCTCGTTGAATCGGCCCGCGACATTGGTCGATATCTGAGTTCGGGCGAGGAAAGCGCACTCGCCACCGCCGAATCCCGACTGGACGAACTGGCCTGAACCGCCCCAGAGTGTTTAATCGGTGCCGTCCTCAGCCCGATACATGAGTTGGCTCAGCGACGTACCTCAGGGAGGCCTAACCGAATGAGACTCTGTGATACTACCGTTCAAGCGGCCGCACAGCACTCCGACCGAACGTACACGGCCGACCAGTTGGTCGAAGCGGGGCAGGCGCTCGACCGACTCGGCGTGGCACTGATACGGGCCGGAAACCCCTCCGTGGCGGGCGTCGAACACGAGACGGTCAGCCGCCTCGCGTCGAACCTCGACGCCGACGTGGTGGCGACCTGCCGGCCCCGTACCGACGAGGTGGAGACGGCACTCGAAACCGGCGCGGACGTCGTCGAGGTTTCGATTCCCGTTTCCGACGTGCGACTCGAATCCGTACTCGGGATATCGCGCGAGAAGGCGTTCGACCGCGCCGAGACGGCGATACGCCAAGCTCGTGAGGGCGGCGCGGACGGCCACCTCCATTTGCAGGACGCGTTCCGTGCCGACGTACCGTCGGTCGCCGGCGCGTTCGGGCGGTTCGACGGCTCCATCGTCCTCGCGGACACCGTCGGCGCTCGGACACCGCCGTTCGTCGCGGGCTTCCTGCGGACGCTCGCCGATGCGAGTGCCGACCTCACACGAGCCGGCGTCAGTTTCAGCGACGACCTCGGCTGTGCGACGGCGAACTCGCTGGTCGCCGCCGAGACGGGCATCGACCGCATCGACGCCAGCGTCGCTGGTATCGGAACTGGGGCCGGAAGGGCCGCAATCGAGGAGCTAATCGTCGGGACGGTAACGGGCGGCGGCGACGCCGGCGTTGCCACTACCGAGACGATTCCCGCCTGCGAAGACGCCCTCCGGGCTCTCGGCGAGTCCGTCGACGAGCGGAAAGCCGTACTTGGCGCGGGCGCGAGCGGAGACGAGTCGGGTGAGGGGACCGAGAGTGGGGTGGACGACCCCGCGGCGTTCCGTGCGTACGACCCCTCGACGTTCGGCGGTTGACGACGAAGAGAGCGTGGCGAGGCGAAATTCCTCCCGGACCGATGGGACGCACAGCGATTGGCGAACAGGCGGCACGTCGACTCCCGAAGCGCTGTGCCGCGCTCCCGTTGGACGCTCCGGGGTAGGCGAGTCGAGCACGGGGGTGCTGGCCCCGTGTTCGTATTTAAACGTACGTGTCGACGAGTCGACAGACGAGGTCACGGTCGAACGTGTTCTCCGGTACCTCCTCGAGCCAGGCCGCCTCGTCGATGCCCTCCGATGGGCGTCCCGGATTCGAATCGGTGCTCGTCGTCAGGGGTGTCCCGAGGAACGTCGCGAAGTAGAACTGGTAGCTCGCTCCGTCGCTGGCCCGAACGAACGTCTGCTCTGCGATGGCGGCGAGGCCGGTGAGTTCGATGGTGACGCCCGTTTCCTCTTCGACCTCACGCATCGCACCCACCTCGGGCGGTTCGTCCGTTTCGAGGCGGCCGCCGGGCAAGAGCCACGTGTCGTCCTCGCGGACGAACAGCACGCACCCGGAATCGATGACGAGCGCGCCGACACCCCACGCGCCGTCGTCGTCGCGCTCCATCGCTCGGTCGAACCGGTCGGCGTCGATTTCGATACGCTCGGCTTTCCGGTAGGGGTCGTCGTAGCGGGCGGCGAGGTCTTCCGGTGTGAACGACATGGCCGAGACAGTCAGGGCAACTCGACTGTGATGTCCTCCTGCAGTCCGGCGGCTTTGACCGTGTTGTACAGCAGCATCGCACGCGTCATCGGTCCAACGCCGCCCGGAACGGGCGTGATGGCTCCGGCTTTGGCCTTCGCGCTCTCGTAGTCCACGTCGCCGACGAGTTCGTACCCCTTCTCCGTGTCGGCGTCGACGCGGTTGATACCCACGTCGATGACGGTCGCGCCCTCCGAAATCATCTCGCCGTCGATGAACTCCGGCAGTCCCGCGGCGGCGACGACGATATCGGCGTTTCGGGTCTTCGCTTCGAGGTCTTCGGTTCGGGAGTGACACACCGTCACCGTCGCGTTGCCGTCCGGGGCTTTCTGGAGCAGGAGGTTCGCCAGCGGCTTGCCGACGATGTTCGAGCGCCCGACGACGACGGCGTCCGCACCTTCGGTTTCGATGTCGTAAGCCGCCAGCAATTTCTGGACCCCGTGGGGCGTACAGGGCCGATAGCGGTCGTTGCCGGCGACGAGACGGCCGACGTTCTCGGGGTGGAAGCCGTCGACGTCCTTCACCGGGTCGATGCTCCGGAGGACACGCCGCTCGTCGACGTGGTCGGGCAGCGGCATCTGGACGAGGATGCCGTGGACCGCCGAATCGGCGTTGAGTTCGTCGATGGTGTCGTACAGTTCCTCGGCGGGGGCGTCGCTGTCGATCTCGACGTGGATGCCGTCGATGCCGACCTCCTCGCAGTCGCGCTGCTTCATCGAGACGTACGTCTCGCTTGCGGGGTCGTCGCTCATCAGAACGGTCGCCAGTCCCGGCGTCACGCCCGCTTCGGTGAGGGCGTCGATGCTTCCGGACAGCGACTCGCGAATCTCGCTGGCGACGGCGTTGCCGTCGATGACCTCTGTCATTGTCGAGAATCCGGCGCGCCGAACGTATCAATGATTCGGGTTCGTGCTTGTTTGTCGCCGAATAACGGTACAAGTGTACACGAACGTGAGTATTAGGGGCAGTCGCTTTCGTCGAACGTCGTCGGTTCGCTTCCCTGCTGGACGCCGCGTGTCGCCCCCGAATCGAGGGCGAACAGTACCGCCCGACCGCCGTATCCGTGCGTCTGGTCGTGGCCGCGGACGACCACACAATCGACGTTTTCGGGGATTTCGACGGTCGAAAAGCGGGTGAACTCTCGGGTACCGTGGGAGTGCGCGAGGTCTCGACGACCGAGGCGGTCGCCGTCGAGCGTCTCGAGTTGCCACCAGTTCGCGTACCCCTCCTCGCCGTCGTCGTCGTGATACAGCGTCACGGAGAACCGATACCCGCCATCGACGCGCTCGGCTTCGACACCAATGACGTTCGCCTCACGGAGGTCGAGACCACTCTCGTCGGTCGCGGTATTCGTATCGGTGGCCTCGTCAGTCACTCCGCTGTCGTTACGTTCGTCGCCGTTGTCGCCATTATCGCGTTCGTCACCGTTATCCCCAGTGCACCCCGCGAGAGCCCCGGCGAGCAATCCGAGCCCACTCGCCAACGTGCGGCGGCGCCCGACGGTCACAGTTTCCCACCGAGTACCTTCGCCGCGGTCAACACCGGGTCCCACGTCGTGTTGAACGGCGGCGCGTACGCGAGGTCGTAGTTCGCCAGTTCCTCGACGGTGGCACCTTCGGTGACGGCACCGACGACGGCGTGGCTCCGGTGGACTGCACCCTCGCCGTACTCGCTGGCGAGGCTGGCACCGAGGACCCGCCCCGACTCGCTGTCGGCGGTGAGCGTGACCTTCACCGTCCCGCCCTCGGGGTAGTAGCCGGCTCGCGATTTCGCGTCGATGGTGACCGTCGTGGGGTCGAAGCCAGCGTCCCGTGCCTCCTCGTCGTCGAGGATACCGGTCCGGGCGGCCTCGACGTCGAAGGCCTTGACCGCGGCCGTCCCCGCGATGCCACCGCCGACGGAGGGGTTTCCAGCGACCGTCTCCCCGATGGCGCGGCCGTGGCGGTTCGCGGTCAGCGCCAACGGGACGTACGCCGGCTCACCGGTGACGACGTGTTCGGCCTCCGCGCAGTCACCGGCGGCGTACACGTCCGGGTGGTTCGTCTCCCGGTAGGCGTCGGTCGCGATGGCACCCGTCGACCCCAACTCGATGCCGGCGTCCTCGGCGAGGTCGGTCCGGGGTCGGACGCCGGTTCCGAGCAGCGCCATCTCGACGGGGACGCGCTCGTCGGCCGTAACGACGGCCTCGACGACGTTGTCACCCTCGAACGCCTCTACTTCGCTGTTCAGATACAGCGCGACGTTCTGCTCTCGGAGGTGGTCGGCGACGTAGGCGCTCGTCTCCTCGCTGAACCCCTTGAGCACGCGGTCACCGCGCTGGAAGAGGTGAACCTCGAAGTCGTTTGCGGCCAGCGCCTCGGCCATCTCGACGCCGATGTAGCCGCCACCGACGACGGCGACTGGCCCGGTACACGATTCGAGGAACTGACACGCCGGCCCGCGGTCCGGCTGTTCGAGTGGGCTGGATTCCCGCGAGCGGGCGACGAACTCACGGAGTTCCTTGCCATCCGTCATCGACCCGAGGGTGTACACGCCCTCCTGTTCGCGACCGTCGATAGACGGGACGACCGCTTCCGCGCCGGTCGCGACGAGTAGGTGGTCGTACCCGACTGCCACCTCGCCGTCGCCTCGGGCCGTCACTATCCGGTCGTCGGGGTCGATGTCGACCACCTCGTGACCCGTCCGGAGGTCGATGTCACGTTCCTCGCGGAACTCTTCGGGCGTGATGGAGACGAGGTCCTCCAGTGACTGAATCTCGCCCTTGATGTAGTACGGCAGCCCGCAGGCCCCGTAGGAGACCCATTCGCCTTTCTCGAAGACGATGACATCGAGGTCGGGGTCGTCGCGTTTCGCCTTGCTCGCGGCCGACATGCCTGCTGCGTCTCCACCGACGACGACGAACGTGCTCATTGCTGGTGGTTCGCCTGCGGAAGGGATAAAAGTCAGTCGAGTGTGTGGCGGCGGTGAACGCGCCTACTGGAAGTCCGTCAGCGACCCTTCACGATCGTACAGCGGGTACTCGGCACACAATTCCTCGACTTCGGTGGCCGCCTCGGACTTCACGTCCTCGTCGTCGGGAGAGTCGACGACGCGGGCGATGATGTCGGCGACCTGCTCACAGGCCTCCTCGTCGAAGCCACGCGTAGTGAGTGCTGGTGTGCCGGCGCGGATACCCGAGGGGTTGAACGCGCTTCGCGTCTCGCCGGGGACGGTGTTCTTGTTGAGGACGATGCCGACCTCCTCTAGGGCCTCCTCTGCAACGCCACCGGGCGTGTCGGGATGGGATTCCCGGAGGTCTACGAGGACGAGGTGGGTGTCGGTGCCCCCGGAGACGAGTTTGAAGCCGTGTTCCTGAAGGCGCTGGCCGAGCGCCTTGGCGTTGTCGACGACCTGCTGGGCGTACTGCTCGAATTCGGGTTGGAGGGCTTCGTTGAAGCCGACGGCCTTGCCGGCGATGTTGTGCATGAGGGGGCCGCCCTGAGCGCCGGGGAAGACGGCCGCGTCGATGTCGTCGGCGTACTGCTGGTCGCACATGATGATGCCGCCGCGACCGGCGCGGATGGTCTTGTGGGTCGACCCGGTGACGAAGTCGGCGACGCCGACGGGCGATTCGTGGACGCCCGCGGCAACGAGGCCGGTGATGTGGGCGATGTCCGCGAGGTGATAGGCGTCGACGGAGTCGGCAGTGTCCTGCACGCGCTGGAAGTCGACTTCGCGGGGGTAGGCGGAGTAGCCGGAGACGACGATGTCTGGGTCGAACTCCTGGGCCAGCGCATCGAGTTCCTCGTAATCGATGTAGCCCGTTTCGGGGTCGACCTCGTACTGTTCGACCTCGTAGGTTTTGCCGGTGAAGTTGGCAGGGTGGCCGTGACTGAGGTGGCCGCCGTGTTCGAGTTCCAGCGAGAGGATTTTGTCGCCGGGGTCGAGCATCGCGAGGTAGACGCCCATGTTCGCCTGCGTGCCCGAGTGGGGCTGGACGTTGACGTGGTCGGCGCCCCACAGCTCTTTGGCGCGCTCGATTGCGAGTTCCTCGACGGTGTCGGCGTACTCACAGCCGGCGTAGTAGCGCTCGCCTGGGTACCCCTCGGCGTACTTGTTCGTCAACTCCGAACTCTGGGCTTCGAGAACCGCCTTCGAGACGTGGTTCTCGGAGGCGATCATCGCCAAGGTGTGCTCCTGTCTGTCGCGTTCGCCGTCGAGGGCGTCTGCGACCGCGGGGTCGGACTCCCGTACCTGCTCGTAGCTCATACCTGCAGGTCGGGAACGCCGGAACAAGAAGCTACCCGTTCTTGGCAAGCACGGCCGGTGTCGGTGCCGTCGAAGGGTCGACTATCGTCCGTTCGGAACGACCGTTCGAAGCTGGGAGTAGTATTATACAACAGGAAACCAACCGAACGATAGATGGTCGAGTGGGCCGCGGCTGAGGACTGTGTCTGCGGATTCGGCGACGACGACTCGGTGGAAATCGGCGTTAGTGACTGGCAGCTCGGCGGTGACCCGCCGTCGCTACCCGCCGCCACCGACGCCGTCGTCGTCGGCACGACCACCAGGCTCGGTTTGCCCGCGGATGTGGCTGTTTCCGTCGCTTCGTCGGGCGGCCGCCCGCTCGAACCCGGCGCGCTTCCGGCCGGTCGACACCACCTCCGGGTGGCCGCGCCGCTGGAATCGCACCTCGCCTTCGACGGTCCGGCAACCGTCGTCGACGCCGGTGACGGTTTCGGGGTCGAATTTTCGGAACCGACAGCAGTGGCCGTCGGATTCCGTGAGGCTCCGGCGCCACGTCCGACGGTGACGGTGCCGAAGACGCCGGCGGGACTGGCGACCGCAGTCACGGCCGCCGGCTGGACGCACCGAACGGCTGGCCCGGTCCGTTCGCATCCGGGGTTCCGCCCTCGGACGCCCCGCGTGACCTTCGGCGAGCAGTCGATACCGACGGGGCTTCGCGACCGCTCGCCGGCGGCGACGGTAACCGTTCCCCCCTCGACGAGAGCCGTCCTCGTCGCGGCACCGATGACGTACTACCTCGGGGCGGAGCTGCGGGTGGCCGAAGGGGTGCCACACATCGAAAGTCCGGCACTCACTCGGACCTTCGAGCCATTCCCCGCGTTCGGCGACACCGTCGCTGAGTGGCTCCGACGACTCTGTACGCTCGATAGCAGACTGCGTTCGGTCCCCGGTGAGTCGGGGCCGATGTCCGTCGACGGCTACGATGCCGAGACGTTGCGGTCGGCACCGCCGACGGCGCGGTTGCGGGCCGCACTCGAGGCGTCCTCGCCGACGCTGCCGCAGTGGCCGCTGTCGACGTACGTCGACGAAACCGTCGAAAACGGTCGGTATCTCTCGTACGTGCTCGACCGATTGAGCCTCGTCCACCCCGCGGAGTCGTCGGCGCTCGACCCGAAGGCGCTGTTGAAGCGGAGCCTCGACGAGTTCTATCGCGGTGAGTCCCCGAACGTCGAGGCCGTCGACCCGGCGCTCTCGGAGAGTCGCTTCCACGCGTGGCTCGCCGACGGAACCCCCGTCGACGCCTACACCCTCCTCGGAGCGGAATCGGGCCGACAACCGCCGACGGA
Source organism: Natronomonas gomsonensis (assembly GCF_013391635.1). GTDB lineage: Archaea > Halobacteriota > Halobacteria > Halobacteriales > Haloarculaceae > Natronomonas > Natronomonas gomsonensis_A. The sequence goes on from NZ_JACAWU010000002.1 coordinate 861,361, forward strand.
GGGGCTGACGGTCGACGTGGTGTGCAACGACGCCGACATGGCGTCGGAACGGGAGGTGGCTGCGGTGTATCGCCGCCGGCTCGCGGGCCACGGCGTATCTGTCCGGGTCCACGAGGGGCTCCAGCGCCGGGAATTGGCAGCGGTATTCGAAGGCCGGACCGATTTGGTCCACTTCATCGGTCACGTCGAAACGGACGGACTGGTGTGTCCGGACGGCACGCTCGCCGCGGCCGACCTCGATACCTGCGGCGCAGCGGCGTTCTTCCTCAACGCCTGTGGCTCCTATTACGAAGGATACGACCTCGTCAGACAGGGGGCAACCGTCGGCGCAACGACGCTGACGGCGGTACTCGACGAGCAGGCGGTACGACTCGGGACGACGTTCGCCGAACTGCTCGCCGCCGGCTACTCCTTCGACCGGGCGCTGTCGGTGGCGCGGCGCGAAATCATCGTCGGGCGTGATTACGTCGTCGTCGGTGACGGCACGCATCGACTCCGTCAGCCGACGGGACAGCCGGCGACGCTCGACGTACAGACCGACGGCAAGGCGTTCACCGTCCGATACGACGTGACTGCACCGGATTCGGCCGGCAGGCGGTACATCGAACCGTTCGACGGTGGGGAGCGACTCGCGGGAACGTCGGCGACCGCGACCCTCGACCGCGGGGGGCTCCGCGAACTGCTGTCACGCCACTCGGTGCCGGTGCGATACGACGGCAACCTCGTGTGGGCGACGGAACTGGCGGAGCGATTGGAAGCGACGAGACAACACGATTAAATAGGCGACGAACCGCTGCATAAATAATCGAAGCCGTACAGGTACGGCAATTTATGTATTTTCGAGGAGTTTTCCATCGAGTTTCCCGCTAATATTAAATACGTTCAGAGACATACTTTCACACACGATAATGCAATCAAACCTTGTCGAGCGGACCGTTGCCGACGTTCTCAACGAGGCGCTCAGCGCCGCCGACGAAGAGCTGTTCGTCGTCAACCCCCCCGCAGATGTCATCGAGGAACTCGTCGAGGTACTCGGCGAGGGAGCACCGACGGTACGGTTGCTCGCAGCGGAGAGCGAGCTGAAATCCGTGATGGACGACTTCATCGTCGCGAGTCGCGCAGCCGACCACATCGAGGCCGAACGCCTCGACGTTCGAACCCACGAGGACGGAACCAACACGCTTCTCGTCACCGACGCCTCCGTCGTCGCCATCGTCAGCGCTGGCGACCGAGTCGCCGGCCTCGCGACCGACAACGAGGCGTTCATCGAGAGCGCATACGAGCAGTTCACGAGCGACTGGGAGAACGCCGAGTCGTTCAACCTTCGAACGCCCGCCATCTCTCGTGTCCGGGAGACGCTGACGGCCGAACTCGGAGAACCGACCGCCGACGACTTCGACGGCGTCCTCCAGTCGCTGGAGACGGCCCGCGGCGACGGCGAGGGGCTCGACGAGGTGACCATCTCCCTGCTCGTCGCGGCAAAGAACGAAGACCTCCTCTACGACATCTCGAAGTGGGGCGAGGACGTGGGTATCGCATCGAAGGCCACCTTCTCCCGGACGAAGACCCGGATGGAAGAGATGGGACTCATCGACACCGAGAAGGTGCCCATCGACGTGGGTCGCCCGCGCCTCCGTCTGAAACTGGGCGACGACCGCCTGCGTGAGGCCGACACCGGCCAACTCGCGAGCGTCGCACAGTCGATGCTCGCCGCCTGAAGCGCCTAACGGTCCGCTGTTTTCCCTCCGTTGCCCCCACGTTTATCGACCGCCGACCGGTAGGGACCGTCATGGAACTCAATCGCGAACGGCCGTCCGCGGTCGCCTCCCGAATGGCGGTGTCGTCGGCGTGACCACGGTCGGCTTACTCGGCGGTGGACCCGCTGTCGAAGCGATTCGTTCGGCGCTTTCGGATACGGATGCCGACGCCGTCGCCATCGATGCCGACCGTATCGGTACGACCGATGTCGCCGCAGCCGTCGGCCCTGCTGGCGACGACGGGTTCGCTGCCGCGACGGCAGCGGCGCGACGGACGGACACCGCGTTTCTCGCCATCGAACTGGGCGGCATCGGTGGTCTGGCCGTCGAGGGCGTCGACGCCGCCGTCTCGGGGTTCGCCCCCGGAACGGCGTGTCACGACTGTCTCCGTGGACGGGTTGCTGCAGCCGAACCGGACACCGACAGCGGAGCCTACGACGCCGGAACCGCACGCTTCGCAGGCGCGCTCGCGGGACGGGAGTTGACGACGCTCGTCGCCGGCGGACAGTCGGCCGTCGTCGGGGGCGTCGTCGAGGTTCCACACAGCCAGCGTCGCGTCCTACCGCTACCGTACTGTGACTGTGCGGATTCGGAGGACCGACGCCTTCGCCGGAATCACGACCCGCGGCCGCTGGAGGAGGCGCTCACGATGGCGGAACTGACCTTCGACGAGCGCGTCGGGCCAATCGCGAGCGTCGGCGAAATCGAGTCGTTCCCGGTCCCGTACTACCTGTCGACGCTCAACGGGACGCCGTTTTCCGACGCCGACGTACCCGAACACGCCGCCGGCGTCGGATTGGACTGGGACCCGGCGTTCATGAAGGCACTCGGCGAGGCCTTAGAGCGCTACAGCGCCGCGGTGTATCGGGAATCGGCGTTCGAGCGCAATCCGACGAATCCTATCGACCCGGTGCGGTTCGTCGCACCCGGTGACGCCGTCGGCGCCGACTCGGTCCAGCGGTGGCACCCGGCGACGAACCTCGAAACCGGTGACGCCGTCGAACTGCCGGCGGAGTTGGTCGTGTTCCCGCCGCCGGAGCGTCGGATTCGCCCCGCGATTACGACCGGCCTCGGGTTGGGCAACGGCGGCGTCGAGGCGCTGTTGTCCGGACTGTACGAGGTGATAGAGCGGGACGCCGCGATGCTGTCGTGGTACTCGACGTTCGAACCTCTTGGGTTGGCTATCGACGACGAGGGATTTGAGACCCTCGCTGCGCGCGCACGGAGCGAGGAACTGACCGCGACGGCGCTGTTGTTGACACAGGACGTGGACGTGCCGGTCGTCGCCAGTTGCGTCCACCGCGAAGGGGAGTGGCCGCGGTTCGCGGCGGGGATGGCCGCCGATTTCGACCCGGAGGCGGCCGCGCGGGACGCCCTGGAGGAAGCCATCCAGAACTGGCTCGAACTGCGTCGGATGGGCCCCGACCGCGCTGCCGACGAACCGGGAGCAATCGGCCACTACGCCGATTTCCCGGCAACGGCACGGGAGTTCGTCGCCCCGGAGACGACGATACCGGCGGCGAGCGTCGGCCCCGAAACGCCGCCCGACGGGGAAGCCGAACTCGACGCGTTGGTCGAACGCGTCTCCGATGCCGGACTCGACGCCTACGGTGCCCGGGTGACCCCGCGAGACGTGGCGACGCTCGGGTTCGAGGCCGTCCGAGTGGTCGTTCCCGAGGCCCAGCCGCTTTTCACGAACGACCCCTACTTCGGTGAGCGGGCCGAATCGGTGCCCGAGTCGCTCGGGTTCCAGCCCCGACCGGACCGAGACCACCATCCGTTCCCGTGACGCTCACTCCGAGAACGGCTCGGCGATGTGGTCGACGACATCGATATCCCGGCGTCGGAGTTCCCGGATGAGTCGAAGCGCGATCCCGTAACCGACGACGGCGACGACGACTGCGATGACGACGTTGCCGACGAGGAGTCGAACCAGCACCTCCGGCCCGAGCGAAAGCGACAACTCCGAGACGGAGGCGCCCTCGACCGGCCCGAGGATACGCGAACCGAGCCAGAAACTCGCGGCGTAGATGGCCCACTTCACCGGCGGGTTCATCACGACGACGGAGGCGAACAGCGCGAGTTTACTGACCCGCTCGAAGGTGTAGGCGAGTGCGACGAACAGCACCAAGGCGATACCGAGGTTCGGGAGCGCGGAGACGAACACGCCGACCGAAAAGCTCGTCGCCACGTCGTGGGGCGGAAGTTCCTCGGAGAAGGCGTCCTCTAACGACGCTCTGACTCGGTCGCGGTACGCCGCCAGCCGTCGCCGAGGCATGGTAGTCTGTCGCTCTCCACGGCCATCAACGCTCCGGGCGAGATCGAATTACGGTCCCATGAGCACCCGTTCACGGATGAGTTCCGCGACGCCGGAGAGGTGCGCCTGTCCGAAGACGGCCACGAGAATCGCACCGAGGGAGTTGAACATCAGGTCCCGGACGGTGTCGTCGAGTCCGTGCTGGGACACCGGCATGTCGAGTCCGGTCGCGGTTGCCGCCACGTCGAGGCCGAACTCGAAGAGTTCCCAGACGACGCCGAAAGCCAACACGACGACGAGTAGGTAGACGAAAAAGAAGCGACGTGGGATGTAGATCTCGTCGTTGTGGAGGTCCACAGCGCGGGCGAACGTGTAGCCAACGGCGGCGACGAGCGACGCCGACATCGCGTGGGTGATGCTGTCCCACCAGTCGAGTTGGCTGTAGAGACCAGCGGACCCCAGCGTGTGCAGGAAGACGGCAAGCGTAATCCAGAGCGCGAGCCACGGGTCCAACGGTAGGTCGTAGTTCCGCCTGAGCAGCGCCGGGACGAAGGTGATTACGAGCGCGATGGTGCCGTTGGTTATCGCCTTCGGTTGGACGAAGACGACCCCGCTGACGACGATACCGACCAACAGGACTTGCATCCCACGGGTTAATCGACGCTGGTTTCGACGCGAGGGGCGCGGCAGGAGGCTCATCCGCGAATCACCGTCCGGATGCGCCGCCTGAGTTGCCGACCGCGGCGTCGGAAGTACGCATCGAAGATGACTCCGGCGGCGAAACCGGCCAGCGTGACGTAGGCCCATTCGGTCATCAACGCGGCGTTGGCAGCGTCCTGCCCGAGGCTGGCACCGCCCAGAAACTCGGTACCGAGGTATTGGTCGGCGTTCCACCGCAGTACCGTCCATGCCGCCTCGGTGGCCATCGTCGTCATGACGACGAACGTGATGGCGAACCAGTGGGTCATCCGGAGGGCAGTGAACATGTGCAACTCGACGGAGACGATGAGCGCAAGCGCGGCGATGGAGAGGTAAAACGAGAACGTCCCGAGTTCGCCGCCGACGGTACCGCGAACGAGAATCGGCAACAGCGCGAGCACGAGCAGTTCCCACGGGAGCATCACCTGCCACTCGCGGTGGGCGAGTGGCGGGAGCAGGACGACGGCGCCCGTCGCGGCGACGAACGCTATCCACAGCCGGTCGAAATCGAGGAGACTCTCAACGAACACGCCCACGAGGACGGCCACCAACAGCCACGACAGCACGGCGTTGGTCCGGCCGCTCCGGAACAGCCGCGAGAGGGCGTCTTCGAGTTCCTCTCGCGACATCGACTCCGTCGAGTCCTCGCGGTCTGACATCGGTCGTCCGGAAGCGTCGAGTAGGGATAAAACCACTCGCCGTCGCCGTCCGGACGCGGCCCGGTTTCGGCCCTGAAACGGGTTGGTATATAAGCACACGGCGATGCGTAGCACAACATTCAATTGGATGTGCGTTTCATGAGCGTACGCAATGGTCGACAAAGACGACCTCCGTCAGCAGTTCATCGACGCGTTCGAAGGTGCCGATTACCCCGTCAACAGCCCGATGGACCTCGTGCCCGCCCTGCCGCAGGGCCCCGGCACGACGTTCGAATCCGGCGACTTCTCCATGACCGCCATGGAACTCAACACGAAGGGCGGGGGCAGCCAGGACTTCCCGTACGATGACGTCGAGTCTCTCGTCGACGACATCATGGAAGGCCTCGAAGAAGAAGGTCACCTCTAAACGCCGACAACACCCTTTTTATTTGCGCACGTCCGAGTCGGTAGCGACTGCTGATGCGACAGAATACGTTCGTCCGACTCTCGCTTCTCGCCTTCGGATTGGTCATCGCGAGTTTCATTCTCATGGGGACGTCGCGACTCGTCCTCGCCGACGACACCGCACGGCTGCTTTCGGCGCCGACCATGCTCGCCGGCGGCGCACTCATCGTCTTTCTGACCCTTCGGTCGGTGCTTGCGGTGTCGGGAATCCGCCCGCTCGAAGAGTGAAATGCCGGTTTGAGTTACCGGAAGGGGTATTTCCGCATCTCGAGTACGACTCGGCAATGAGTCTGTTGCCGAGTCGACTGGAGGTGTCACCGTCGCCCGACGAACCGAAGGTACTCGACATCGACGGCGAAGGTGCCGACGCGGCGTTCGACGCGCTGGGGTCGGAGACCGCCCGAAAGGTGTTGGCCGCGATTTACGACGAGCCACGAACGCCGACGGAGGTCCGCGAGAGCGTCGGTACGTCGCTACAGAACGTCCACTACCACCTCGACCGACTGGAGAACGCCGGCCTCATCGAACCGGCGGGGATGGGCTACTCCGAGAAGGGCAACGAGATGACCGTCTACGGGCCGGCGAGCGAAGCCGTCGTCCTCTTTGCGGGCCGTGACAACGACAGTTCGCGGCTCAGAAACACCCTCCAGCGGCTGTTCGGACTGTTCTTCGTCGTCAGCCTCTCGACACTGGTGTTCGCGGCGGTCTCGGAGTTGCTCAGACCGGAGGTGGCCCCACAGCCACGTAGCGACGACGTGGGGATGATGGCGGAGTCACAGTCGGCGGCCGACGCGGCCACATCCAGCGTCGCCGCACTCGACCCGCTTTTGGCCTTCTTCCTCGGTGGCTGTGTCGTCGTCGCCGCCCTCGGATTGGTGTGGGGAATCCGCGAGTACCGAGCCCGAAAGACCGCGTCGGCCTGACGGTCAGGCCTCGGCCTCGGTGACGGGAACGGTTTCGATGAGTCGGGCGATTTCCTCGGGAAGGCTCTGTCGGCCCTGGGGCGTCCGAACGGTGACGAGTCCGAACGGTGCGATTTCGACGATTTCGAGTTCGACGCCAGGTTCGATACCGGCGCCGGAGAGATAGCGCAACTCCTCGTCGCCCTGATGGCGGATGCGCCGGACGACGACGTGGTCGCCCTCGGTCGCCGAGGAGAGACGCCGCGTCTGCTCGTCGACCTCCGGCAACCGGAGGTCTGCGTCGGGTATCGGGTCGCCGTGGGGGTCGACACCGGGGTTGTCCAGCGCCTCGGCGATTCGTTCGGTCAACTCGTCGGAGACGTGGTGTTCGAGGCGGTCGGCCTCCTCGTGGACGTCGGCCCAATCGTAGTCGAGGTGTTCCGTCAGGAAGGACTCCAGAAGCCGGTGGTGGCGGAGGATTTCGAGGGCGACGACTTCACCCTCCTCGGTGAGCGTGACGCCGCGGTACTCCTCGCGGTCGACGAGTCCGCGCTCCTCCAGTTTCTTCACCATACTGGAGACGGTCGGCGAGGTGACATCTAGGTAGTCGGCGAGTTCCGACGTGCTGACGCGCTCGTCAGTGTCGTTGCCGATGATGTATATCGCCTTGATGTAGTCCTCCATGACGGCGCTCAGCATCGTCCGAGTCTTGGCGACCGGAAGGGATAGTGTTTTTCGTCCGATTGGACGGCGGTTACAGCGTCTCCTCGGGGTCGTACTTTTCGGCGGTTCGACTCGCCGCGTCGGCGAAGTACTCGCGGTCCTCCGGGGGCGTCTCCCCGAGGTTCGCGGGGTCGGCGTCGATGGCGGCGGTCGTCTCGCGTTTTGCGCCGGTGAAACTCGTCAGCGCGCGCTCCTTCCGGAGGTATCGCTCGCCGTCTGGGGTCGCGTAGGTGAGGATGACGATGTTCAGTTCGTCGTCTCCGTACGTTCGCTCGACGAGCCAGACCCGGACGGTTTCCGTCGCTGTTTCGGCCATGTTGGAACTAGGAACCGCGAACGAATGAGGCCGTCGTTGGCGTGTACCAACTGCGACGATGGAAACCGCTTTCCGGTCCGACCGCCCAACGCAAGATATGAACGTCAGGAAGATCGCCGACCTCTCGCCGGCGGAGCGTGCGGCGCTGTTCGAGCGAGACGCCGGCGTCGCCGACGCCCGCGAGGCGGCCCGGGACATCGTCGACCGGGTTCGGACGGAGGGCGACGTTGCGCTGCGGTCGTACGCAAGCGAGTTCGACGGCGTCGAAATCGGGAACATCGACGTGAGCGACGAGGCCGAACGCGCCTACGAGGAAGTCGACGACGCGGTTCGTGAAGCAATCGAGAACGCCGCCGAGAACATCCGCGCCTTCCACGAGCGACAGGTCCCCGAGGACTGGCGGGAGGACTTCGAGGGCCGGGAGCTGGGGCGACGTTATCGACCCCTTGAGCGCGTCGGCGTGTACGCTCCCGGCGGCACGGCGGCGTACCCATCCAGCGTCCTGATGGGCGTCATCCCGGCGAAAGTCGCAGGTGTCGACCACGTCGCGGTCGCGACGCCGCCGGCCGAGGAGTTGAACCCCGCGACGCTGGCGGCGATACACGTCGCCGACGCCGACGCGGTATACCAGGTCGGCGGCGCACAGGCCATCGCGGCGCTGGCCTACGGTACGGAGACGGTGTCGGCCGTCGAGAAAGTCGTCGGGCCGGGCAACAGGTGGGTCACCGCGGCGAAAGCCGAGGTGCGCGGCGACGTTGAAATCGACTTCCTCGCCGGCCCCTCCGAGGTGTTGGTCGTCGCCGACGACACCGCCGACCCCGAGCTCGTCGCCGCCGATATGGTCGCACAGGCCGAACACGACGAGAACGCCTCGGTGGTCTGTGTCACCGACGACGAGGCGACAGCCGAGGCAGTCGCCGAGGCCTGCACGGAACAGGCCGAAGACCGGGAGCGCCGGGAGGTCATCGAGGCGGCGCTGGACAACGACGCCTCGGGCGTGCTGCTGGCCCGGTCGATGCCCGAGGCCGTGCTGTTCGCCGAGGAGTACGCCGCCGAACACCTCTCGATTCAGACCGACGACGACGAGGCGATACTGGACCGCATCGACTCCGCCGGTAGCGTCTTCCTTGGCGCCGCCTCGCCGGTCGCTGCCGGCGACTACGCCTCCGGCCCGAACCACGTCCTCCCGACCGGCGGGCTGGCGAAGGTCGCCGGCGGCCTCTCCGTGGACCACTTCCTCCGCTCGACGACGGTACAGAAACTCGACGGCGATGCGCTCGCGGATATCCGAGAGACGGTGACGACGCTCGCCCGCGCGGAGGGACTGGAGGCCCACGCCGAGAGCGTCGACCGGCGCTTCGCGGGCGACGAAAGTTAAGGGGGTCCGCGCCGTCGGGTGTCGTATGTCACAGTACGACACCATCGAGGTGACCCGCGATGGCGCCGTCGGTCGCGTCGCCTTCGACCGCCCGGATGCACACAACTCCCTGAACGAGACGATGGGCGAGGAACTCGCGGCGGCCGCCCACGACCTCGTCAGCGACGATTCGGTGCGGTGTATCACGCTCACCGGCAACGGCCCCGTCTTCAACACCGGTGCAGACCTCACGATGTTGTCGGGCGACGAGACCGACGAACCAACCCTGCGAAAGCTGACGAACCTGCTTCACGAGTTCGTCGCCCAACTGATTCGGGCGCCGAAACCGGTCGTCACGGGTGTCAACGGCGTCACCGCCGGCGGCGGCCTCGGCCCGGCCATCTGTGGCGACATCGTCCTCATCGCCGAATCCGCGCGACTGGAGTTCGCCTACCCCCGAATCGCGCTTTCGGGCGACGGCGGGTCTACGTACCTGTTGCCGCGACTCGTCGGGATGCGAACCGCACAGGAAATCGCCTTCCGGGACGAGCCAATCGGCGCCGAGGAGGCCGTCGACATCGGGCTGGCGACGGAAGTCGTCGTCGACGACGAGTTCGAAGCGCGCCTCACCGAGGAGGCCGAACGACTCGCCTCTGGACCGACGAAGAGCTACGCGGCGACGAAGGGACTGCTCCGGAAGAGCTTCGACAACTCGCTGAACGAACAGCTCGCCGAGGAGGGCGACACCATCGCCGGCCTCACCGACACCGAGGACTTCTCGCGAGGACACGCCGCGTTCAACAGCGACGAGGAACCGGATTTCACCGGGAAGTAAGGCGCCTCAGTCGTCTACAACAACGGCGCTGCGTTCGGCATCGTAGGTTTCGACCAGCCCCCACGCCACGAGCGCGGTCGCGAGGAAGCCGACGAGACTCGCCGCGACGAACGCCAACTCGTAGCTGTACAGCGTCGCGACGCCGCCGACGAGTGCGGGACCGAAGACGCCCCCGAGCCCCTTCGCGGTCTCCCGTATCCCCATCAATTCCGATTCGCGGGTAGCCGGCGCCACGTCGCTGATGAACGCCAATCCGCCGATTGTCATCGCCGAGAACGACGCGCCCAAGACGACGAAGGTGGCGACGCCGAAGGCGAGGCGGGAAACGCCGGCCGGGACTGCCGTCAGCCCGGCAGCCATCAACGCGAAGACGGCGCTACCGCCCATCCCGACGACGACCAGCGGTTTCCGACCGATGTTGTCGGCGACGACGCCGAGGGCGTACATGAACAGCACTTGCGAGCCGTGGTTGAACGCGAGCAGCACGCCCATCAGGACCTGCGTGACGCCGACGATGGTGATGAGATACGGCGCGACGATTGCCATGATTCCGAGGACGGCGAGGTTTCGGAGCGCGACCGCCGCGTAGAGCCACAGCAACCCGTTCGTCGTGAGGTGACCGCGTTCGTCCGGTGCGGGGAACAGTCGTCTACGCGTCTCGGCGGCGACTTCTTTCGCGGTCGGTTGCCGCTCCGGCGTCGGCGTCGGGTCCGACACCGCGAGCACCGCGACCGTCGAGAGGAACGTCACCGCGGCGATGGCCCAGTAGATGTCGACGGGCGTGACGTACTCCAAGAGTGCGCCGGAGACGACGTATCCGAGCGCGAACCCACCGGAGCGGGCGCTGTTGAAGATGCCGATGGAGCGCCCCCGTCCCGTCGTGCCGCCGTGGTGGCTGGCGATGGCGAGTGCGACCGGCGCGAATCCGGCGAGGAAGGCGGCGTAGACGCCACGAGAGCCGACCGCGACGGCGACGGTGTCGGCGACGACCAACGGGAGAACGGCGAGGACGCCACCGATACCGGTGACGAGGAGAACGAGTCGGCGCTTTCCGGTGATGTCCGCGAGGGCACCCCAGAACGGCGAGAACAGCATCAATCCGGCGTAGTATGCGGTGCCGACGACGCCGGCGGCGAAGGCGGAGGCGCGTGCCTCGACGACTACCGCCAAGGCCGTTCCCATGAGGATGGCGCCCGCAAACCGCGCGAAGGTGGCGAGGCTCAGCGCCGCCCACTGCCGACGACTCGTCATTGTCGACTGCGACGACCGGCCCGTTGGTAAGCGACGCGATTCGAGCCGACCCGAAGCTTCGAGGGCACCGCCGTCGAAGCCGTCGTATGCGCTATCTGGTCGCGACCGACTCCGTACACACGACGGCGGCCGCCTGTGGTTATCTCGACCCTCGGCTCGAAGACGACGACTTCGTCAGCGTCGTCTCGGTGCCCGGAACCGACGGCCGCGACGCCGAAGACGCTCTCAATGTCGTGACCGCTCGATTGGCCGGACGCGCCGATATCACCACCGAGCAGTTCCTGACCGACGGCGACCCCGCCTCGGGCATCCTCTCGGCGGCGAACAACGCCGACATCGACGTTATCGTCATCGGTCCCCACGCCGGCGACCCCGATTCCGGCCCGGAGTTGGGCGGCACCGCACGACGGATACTCGAAGGCGCCAACGTGCCGGTCGTCGTCGTTCCCCTGTCCGTCTGAGACGCTGGCGTTGATTAGGTGTGCCGACGAACCTCCGGTATGGAACTGCTCGTCCTGCGGGAAGGCGTCCACCGGCTGTCGGCCGAGTCCTACGCCGAACGGCTCGAAGAGCGACTTGACGACCACTGGGTTCGGTTCGCCGCAACGCCGGCCGACGAACGCCGACTGCTCGCGTCGGCGGACGTGGTGACCGGACCGCGAATCGACGCCGAAGCAATCGACGATGCATCGAACCTGCGGTTGTTCGCCTGCACCTATGCGGGCTACGGCCACCTCCCGATGGACGCCTTCCGCGACGCCGGTATCGCGGTAACGAACGCCACCGGCGTCCACGCACCGAACGCCGCCGAACACGTCCTCGGTACGATACTCGCCTTCTCGCGGCGCCTCCACGAGGCCGCACGTGCCGAAACATGGCAGGCTCTTGACCCAGGTGAGCTTGCGGGATCGACCGTGACTATCGTCGGACTGGGCGCTATCGGCACCGCGATCGCCGACCGCCTCGATTCCTTCGAGGTGACCACCCTCGGCGTCCGGAGAACGCCCGAAGACGGCGGTCCGACCGACGAGGTGTTCGGCCCCGACCGCCTCCACGAGGCGCTGGCCCGAACGGAGTACCTCGTGTTGTGCTGTCCACTTACAGAATCGACACGGGGGCTAATCGGTTCGGCCGAGTTGACTACGCTGCCGCCGGATGCGGTGCTGGTCAACGTCGCCCGCGGTGCGGTCGTCGACACCGACGCACTCGTCCGTTCGCTTCGCCGAGGGCGTCTGGGTGGCGCCGCACTCGACGTAACCGACCCCGAACCGCTTCCCGACGACCATCCACTGTGGAACTTCGACGATGTGTTGATAACGCCACACACCGCCGGGGCGACGCCGAAATACTACGACCGACTGGCCGACATCGTCGCGGACAACGTGCGGCGCTTGGCCAACGACCGGCCGCTCCGCAATCAGGTCGGCACAGCCGAAAACCATTAGCGACGGGTCGTCTAACGTCTCCGACGATGACACGGTACCTCGTTGCGACGGCGTCCGCACCGACCACGGAGGCCGCCTGCGAGTACCTCACGGAGAAACTGGAATCCGACGACGAGGTCTACGTCCTCACCGTCGACGTGCCCGAGGAGGCCGACGACCGCGAGGCCGCACTCGACGTGGCACAGGTGGAGTTGACTGGTCTGGTCGAGGTCCGGACGTTCCGGCGCGAGGGCGTCCCGGGACAGGAAATCGTCAACTTCGTCCGCGACAACGACATCGACGAAATCATCGTCGGGCCGGCGAGAAGCGGCGGCATCTCGACTATCGGGTCGACGACACGGACCGTCCTCAACAAAGTCGACAAGCCCGTGTTCGTCCTTCCGGCGCGGACGTCCTAATCCTCCAGCGGTTCGATGAGCTCGATAGCGTGGCCGTCGGGGTCGCGGACGAATGCCGTCCGGGCACCAGCGGCGGGCTGGTCGCCCGGCTCTTTGATGACGCCGTGGTCGTCTATCTCCTCGAAGGCCGCATCGACGTCGTCGACTTTCACCGCGAGATGGTCCCAGAGGTCGCCCGCCTCGCTGGGGGTTTGCCCCTCGGTGTCGGAGAGCTGGAGTTCGACGCCGTTGTCGTCGGCGACGTAGCGGTTGACGGTCTCGCCGTCGGGCGTCTCGAAGCCCCACGACTCCTCGAAGTCGAGGTTCTCGGTGTACCATTCGATGGACCGGTCGACGTCCGAAACGTTCAGACAGGTGTGCAGGATGACCATACGACAGCGGCACACCGGGGAGCCATAACACCGACGATGTCGACCGCTCAGAGGGCGGCCGCGACGCCGAGCATCGACCCGCCGAGGACGGCGGAGACGACGAGGATGCCGAGTAAGTCGGCCCGCGTTGGCGGGTCGGGGAGGTCGGCTGTTTTTGCGTCGCGGCGATGCTTCTCGACGGCGATGGCGAAGCCGACGCTACCGAGCAGAACCCCGCCGCCGACGGCACCGACCGCCGAGAGACCGACTTCTCGCAGCGACTCCTCGACGAGGACGGGGCCGAGTTGGCCGGCCAGCGGCACCGTCCCCGCGGCCCAACTGGCGAGGACGCTTCCGTTGAGATAGCCGGCGACGAACGAAAGCAGGAGTCCGCCGAGGACGCCGACGGCGGCGTACACCGTGAAAACCGTCGGGGAGAACTCGCTCCCGAAGACCGTGCGGGCCGCCTCCAGCCCCGCGACGAGCAGCGCCAACCCGACCGCGATGCCACAGAAGTAGCCGGTGAGCCGCGGCGTCCGCCCGAGGAGGTGTTCGCGCATACCGGCCCGTGGACGCGCCGCTTTAGGACGGTTTCGGTTGGGCGAACAGGCGGCACGCTCCAGTCACCGTAGCCCGTGTGCCACGCTCCCGCCACGGCGGACCACGGCCGCTCGTCAGCGCATACGGCCCGTGGCCTCGGTTTCGTATATAAAATCGAGGGACTCTAGAGGTAGCCCTCTTCGAGCAGCAGTTCGCCGTTGAGAACCGACGCGCCGGCCGCGCCGCGGATGGTGTTGTGGGCGAGACAGTTGTACTGGACGCCGTGTGGCGTCGACTCGATGCCGCCGGCGGCGACGGACATACCGTCGCCGAGCATGCGGTCCATTCGGGGCTGGGGCCGCTCGGGGTCCTCGAACACCTCGATGAGTTGGTCGGGCGAGGAGTGGAGGTCGACGCTCGGGAAGTCGGTCATCGCCTCGGCGATTTCCTCGACCGTGGGGTCCTCGGAGAGGTCGGCCCAGACGTTCTCGAGGTGGCCGTCGAGCGTGGGGATGCGGTTACAGGAGGCCGACACCTCGGCGTCGTGCATCCGGAGCTCGGCGCCGTCGAAGTCACCGAGCAGTTTGCGGGATTCGGTCTCCATCTTCTCGGCTTCGCCGCCGATGTGGGGCAGGGCGTTGTCGATGATTTCCATCGAGGTGACGCCGGAGTAGCCGGCGCCGGAGACGGCCTGCAGCGTGGCGACGTGGACGCGCTCGACGCCGAAGTCGTCGAGGGCCGCCAGCGTCGGCACGAACGTAATCGTCGAGCAGTTGGGGTTCTTCACGAGTGCGCCGTCCCAGCCGCGCTCGTCGCGCTGGACCTCGATGAGGCTGAGATGGTCGGCGTTGACCTCGGGGATGGTCAGCGGGATGTCCTCGTCCATCCGGCCGTTCGAGGAGTTCGAGGAGACGACGTAGCCGTCCTCGACGAAGGCGGGTTCGACCGCCGCGCCGACGCTGGAGGGCAACGAGGAGAACAGCAGGTCAACGTCGTTGGGAACCGCGTCGGGCTCGGTTTCGACGACGGTGATGTCGGCGACGGATTCCGGAATCGGCGTTCCGACGCGCCACTTGGCGGCGTCGCGGTAGGTCCGACCGGCCGAATCCTCCGAGGCGGTGAGGGCGGCGATTTCGAACTCCGGGTGTGGTGCGAGCAGTTGGATGAGTCGCTGTCCGACGGCGCCGGTCGCGCCGAGGACACCTACACGGGTAGACATTGGTGGACGTATAACGAGCCCACCAAAAACGGTTGTGAAAGACGCAGGAACTGTCCGGCGATTCCTGCCGGTACCGTCGCTGTCCGTTCGAAAGCGAGAGAAACGAAAGCCCGTTCTACGCCGGCGTCGCGCGCTGCTTGCGAGTGACGTATCCGGCGACTCGGTTCCGGACGCCCTTCGACTCGATGTTGGTCAGCTCCTCTACCAGTTCCTTGTTGTGCTCGAAATCGGCACCGAAGGCTTTCGGGTAGCGTTCCATGAGCAGCGTTGCGGTCTTCTTGACGTAGGCGGGCTTGATGGCCATTGGTAAAGTCCCCTACTGTGCTGTGATTCAAAAAAGGTTCGAAAGGGCCGTCAGACCGTGCGGGACCGAAACACGGGTGCGGCGGCGTCAGACCGAGATATCGGCGTGTGTACGCAGGCGGTCGAAGGCCGCCCGCTCTCGCTCGCCGCCGCATCGCTCGACGACATCGGCGAAGTACGCCAACCGTTCCCGAAGCGTCTCGTCGTCGTAACTCGGCACGTCCAGCCGCGAGGCGGCGACCGTCGCCTCGACGACGGCGTAGTAGCCGCGGTTCGTCGTAGGGACGACGCGCCGCTCGACGGCCGACTCGACGGGTGAGAGCGCCCACTCGACCCACTGCGTGTCGCCCTCGACTCCATCCTCGACGGCGTCGACCTCGACGCGGACCCACGCGTCGGCGCTGTCGAGGACCGGGTCGTCCTCCTCCCGGACCGAACACGCCGCGTCGACGAAGTCGACCGGGTCACGGGTGAACTGGACGTGCCCCTCGCCGCGTTCCGTGAAGTTCCGCCAGGTCCGGGTCCGGCCCCACGTGCGGGCGGTTGCGGTCCCGTCGGACGTGTCGGTGGCGAACAGCCCGAGTGCGGCGACGTTCCAGCGGCCGTTCGGCCCGAGCGTCGTCACGACCGATTCGGTGACGCCGCGTAACTCGGCCGGCCACTCGGCGGCCCCCCCGCTTTCGCCCATCGCTCACACCTCCATGCCTCGCTCCAGCGCGACGAACAGCGCGGCGGCGGTGAGGTCGGCCGTCGTGCCGGGGTTGATATCGCGGTCGCGGAACTCCTCGGCCAGTTCCTCGGCGTCTTCGGTGCCGTCGAGGACGGCCCGTGCCCGTTCGGTCGCCTCCTCGGCGGCGGCCTCGCCGTTGCGCGTGACGACGAAGGTGTCCGGTTGTTCGGCGAGCAGTCGGAGGAAGGCCCGCGAGGCGCGCCGATAAATCGGTCCGTCGTCCTCCAGCAACCACTGGGCAGCTTCGAAACTGCGCTCGAAGCCGTTCGTCCACTCCGCTGCAACACCGTCGACGTCCGCCGAGAGTTCCATCACGTCGTACAGCGTCGTTCCGCGCTCCCGGAGCGTCTCCACGGCGTCGCTCCCGCGGCGTACGTCGAGTGCGTCGGCATCCTCGGGGAGGTCGTCGACTGCTACGTCGACGTGGTCGAACGCCCGGTAGAAATCGCAGGCATCGTCGACGGTAGTCGATTCGACGACATCGGCGACTCCCGCCGTGGAGAGCCGGTCGGTCGCGGCCGCCCGAACGAGCGGCGTCAACATCAGGAGCGCACCGAACTGGGTGTTGCCGCCGGATTGCTCGGCCATCCCCGCGACGGCACGCTCGAAGGCTCGCCCGACCGCCGCGCCGTCGGCGGCCATCCGGAGGCCGCGAAGCGAGCCGACGGCCCCCGCGAGGAACTGCTCGAACCGCAGGTCGTCGTAGTCGCGGTGGCGGTCGACGTTGCCCGGTTTCGGCGTTCCCGAGACCTCAAGCAGCAACGCGAGTTGACCGTTCTCGGCGGCGTCACGCATCCGGCGACACCTCCGCTCCCGACCGTGTGTCGGCGAAGTACGCCTCAACCGCCTCCCGAACACGTCGGAGGACTGCCGGGTCCGTCGAAGGACGACCGACCGACACGGCGTCCGCACCGTATTCGAGATACTCAAAGACCGTCTCGCGGTCCCGGACGCCGTTGTTCGCCACGACGAACGCCTCCGGGACCGCCTCGACGACGTCACCGACGACCGACTCGCTGTCCATCGCATCGACGTGGATTACGTCCGCCCCCGTATCGACGAGTCGCGCCGAAAGCCCCGGCAACTCGACGCCCGGAACCTCGGTTCTAACTTTCACGCTCACGGTCGCGCCGGCGTTGGCTGCCGCGGCGACCTGTTCACAGAGGCGCTCGCCGTCTTTGAGTAGCGATTCGCCCGCGTCAGCGGCACACATCTCCGCCTGCCGGCAGTGGGCGTTGATTTCGAGGAGCGCATCGTGGTCGGCACAGACCGCCGCCGCCTCGGCGATGGGGTCCAGCGTCGCGCTGCGAACGTTGACCCCCGGCAGCACGCCGACGGCATCGAGCGCCGTGAGTTGGTCGTCGACGAACGCTATCGGGTCCGCCGGCAGGAACTCATCGCGGTCGCGGTCGCGGAGGTCTCGGGCGGCACTGCGCGTCGCTTCGTCGAGTGCGACGCCGCCGAGGATGGCACAACCGACGTGTGGCGCAGCCTGCTTCGCCCACACGGCGTCGGATTGGCCGGACAGCGAC
Organism: Natronomonas gomsonensis; assembly: GCF_013391635.1. Classification (GTDB taxonomy): domain Archaea; phylum Halobacteriota; class Halobacteria; order Halobacteriales; family Haloarculaceae; genus Natronomonas; species Natronomonas gomsonensis_A. The sequence continues at coordinate 879,078 of NZ_JACAWU010000002.1, forward strand.
GCTGCGGCGAGACGAGGACTGAACATCAGACCACCCCTCCGACGCGTTCGATGGCCTCACGGACGGCCCGGCATACGCGTTCGCCGTCGGCAGGGTCGTCGAGGGTCGTGTCGGTCCGGACGACCGGGCGGTCGATGTCGGTTCCGTCGTCGGTGTCGAGGACGAAGGCGTCGGCAAAGGGGTACGCCTCCGCGACGCCGGCCGTCGAAGGATCGGAGCCCGTCGCGGCCATCAGTTTCCCGGCCGGCCCGGAGAACACTCGGTCCTCGACGAACGGGGAGACGGCGACGACCGGTGTCGATTCGAGCGCCTCGCGAATCCCGTCGAGGGCGAGCATCGGCCCGATGCTCGTCACCGGGTTCGAGGGACCGACGACCACCGGGGCGTCGAGGGCATCACGGACAGCATCCGTGGCGCTTGCTGTCTCCGCGCCGCGGAACTCGACGGACTCGACTGTGGGTTCGGCGCGTCGGTGGACCCAGAACTCCTGGAAGTGCATCGGCCCCGACTCGGTGTGGACGATGGTGGCGACGGAATCGTCGCTCATCGGCAGGATGGGGCGCTCGACGCCGAGGGCGTCGGCAAGCGTCCGCGTCGCCTCGGTGAGGGTCCGACCTTCGTCGAGCAGTCCCGTCCGGGTGATGTGGAGCGCACGGTCTCGGTCGCCCAACTCCATGAACTCCGCGACGCCGGAGAAGCGCCGCCAACGTGCGATGTCCCGGCCGGCCGTCTGGGCCGAATCAGGGAGGTATCGCGGGCCGGCGTCGAGGCCGGCTGTATCGGCAAGGGCCTGTAACTCCTCGTGGGTTTCCGTCGTGTCGTCCTCGATACCCCACCACGTCTCGCGGTCGAGGCGGCCGCTCTCGGCGAACAGGGTCGTGTCCACGTCGGGACAGACCAGCAGGCCACCCAACTCCACGTCGTCGCCGGTGTTGGCGACGACCGGCGTCTCGGCGGGGTCGAAGACGCCGTCACCGCCGTCGAGGAGTTTCGGCGTCCCCGTCCCGCCCGCGAGGAACGTAACCATACGTCGGCTTTCGCGCCGACGGGTTTGTATCTGACCGTTAGCCGACGGTCACGTCGTCACGTCGGCGGCCCGGAGAATCTGCTTGTAGCGATTGCGGATGGTGACCTCCGAGATGTCGCAGACATCGCTGACCTCGCTTTGGGTGACCTTCTGATTGCAGAGCAACGCAGCGGCGTACACCGCGGCGGCGGCGAGGCCGACCGGTGACTTCCCCGAGACGATGCCGGCGGCCGCGGCACTGTCGAGGAGGTCCCGAGCGCGGCGTTCGACCGCCTCGTCGACGCCGAGTTCGCTGCCGAACCGCGGGATGTAACTCTTCGGGTCGGCGGGCCGGATTTCCAGTTTCAATTCGCGGACGACGTACCTGTAGGTTCGTGAGATTTCGCTGCGGCCGACACGGGAGACGCGCTCGATTTCGTCAAGGCTGCGAGGGGTCCCGGCCTGCCGGGCAGCGGCGTATAACGCCGAGGCCGCGACGCCCTCGATGGAGCGACCGGGCAAGAGGTCGTCGTCGAGGGCCCGCCGATAGATGACCGAGGCGGTTTCCCGGACGTTCTCGGGGAGGCCGAGTGCGCTTGCCATCCGGTCGATTTCGCCGAGTGCCTGCTTGAGGTTGCGCTCCTTGGAGTCACGGGTGCGGAACCGCTCGTTCCACGTCCGCAGGCGTTGCATCTTCTGGCGCTGGCGACTCGACAGGGAGTTGCCGTAGGCGTCTTTGTCCTGCCAGCCGATGTTCGTCGACAGCCCCTCGTCGTGCATCATCTTCGTCGTCGGCGCGCCGACGCGGGACTTCCGGTCGCGCTCGGCGGAGTCGAAGGCGCGCCACTCAGGCCCGCGGTCGATTTCGTCTTCCTCGACGACCAGTCCGCACTCGCTACAAACAGTTTCGCCCGTATCGACGGCAGTTTCGAGCCGACCATCGCACTCGGGACAGGCCTCCGTGCGTTCCCGTGAGTCAGCCGTGCGGCGTTCCGTCGTCGATTCGGCTGCTTCGGTTCCCCGCTCGACATCCGTTCGCGTGTTCGTGTTACTCATAGTCGGAATCCAGCGTCGGTCACTCGAACGCCCGTTCTCCGGAGGTTCCCGCACGCACTGGTGGTACCCGAACTACCCCGAACTGCTTCAAGAGAGTTTTCCGAATTCTCACCCAATTTCGGAAGGTGGGCGATTCCACAGCTCTCGAAGGAACGAATGCCCAGATACTGACTCACAGGCCGGAAACGGTACTGACGCGCCGTTTCGGCGCTGTCACTTTGCTTCTGGATGCAGTATGACTGTATCGTCCGTGTCCCAACCGAGCGTAATTGTATCTCCCTCGTCGTGTTCAACGTCTGGAAGTGTCGCGACGAATCGTTCATCCCCTGCGATACGCACGGTGTAGTCCGTGAGCTCACCTCGATAAACGACGTTCTCTATCGTTCCCGTCACGGTATTATCGCCAGCACCTAGCTGAACGTTCTCTGACCGGACGAAGAACTGGACCGGTTCTTCCGTAGGAAGTTCGAACGCCGGCGTATTTGCCGTTATTTCAGTTTCGAGGGATTCCAAGGTAACCGTCTCCCCGATGTCACGCAACCTGGCGTCGTAAATATTCGACCCGCGGAAAAACCGTGCAATGAACTGGGTTCGGGGCTGTTCGTACACTTCTTCTGGAGACCCGACCTGAACGACTTTGCCACTGTCCATTACCGCAATGCGGTCGCTCATTGAGAGCGCCTCCTCCTGGTCGTGCGTCACGTAGACGAACGTGGTCCCGAGTTCTTCTTGAATCTCTTTCAGTTCGATTTGCATTTCGCGCCGGAGCTTCTCGTCCAATGCACCGAGTGGCTCGTCGAGAAGAAGGACACGCGGCTCGATCGCGAGGGCACGGGCAAGCGCAACGCGCTGTTGTTGCCCGCCTGAGAGCTCGTCGACCTGCCGTTCTTTAAGACCAGGTAGTGAGACTAACTCGAGGAGTTCGTCGACACGCTGGTCAATCGTCGATTGGTCACGACCGCGAATTTCGAGCCCATACCCGATATTCTCGCCGACGGTCATGTGAGGGAATAACGCGTAATCCTGGAAGACCGTATTCACGTCTCGATTATACGGTGGCGCATCCGTCACATCCGTATCTCCGAGATTGATTATCCCATCTGTCGCCGTTTCGAGGCCAGCAATCATCCGTAGAACGGTGGTCTTCCCCGACCCTGACGGGCCAAGAATGGTGAAAAACTCGCTTTCAGAGATATCGAGATCGATACCTTCCACCGCGACCACGTCTCCGAACTCCTTGCGCACCTCGCGAAGTCCGATAACAGTACTCATTCAGTTGTTGGTACCTCCCCCTTGACGGGCTTATACCTGTTTGTTACTCCAACTCGTTGATTCGGGGTAACAATGTCTGAAATACTCCCCATTCATCCAAATTATGAATCTCTGCTATGTTGTATGAACAGTTCACAACAACACTTATTGACAGACGCTCGCCTGTGTCAGGTAATGTCAGACGGAAACCTGTCCCGTCGTGAGTACGTCACCCAAGGCGCCGCTGCCGCGGCGCTGGCTGCTGGGTTGGCGGGCTGTATCGGCGGTGGCAACGGTGACGATGAAACGAGTACGCTCGAATACGGAGCCATCGCGACCGCGGACGCGGGGGATTGGAGCGACTTCGAGGATGAAACCGGTTGGGAACTGAGTTTCTCGACGATTAGCAACACGCCGGGTGAACTCCTCAGCACGCTCGTCGCCGGTGGAGGGCGCGAACTCTACGACGTTCTCGGACCTGTTGGTGGTATTCAGCCGCCGCTTGCATCGGAGGGTGCCATTCAGCCAGTCGACACGGACCGATTAGACAACTGGGATGCCCAGTACGACTACTGGGAAACTGATCAGGGTCGGGACTTCATCAGCCATGACGGTGATATCTACGGAATCCCGATCGTCTGGCAGGGTGACTCGATTGCGTACCTGCCGGATGAGGTCGGAGAGATTACATCCTACGGTGCACTCTTCGATGAGGAGTACGCTGGCCAAGTCGCTATCGAGGACAATTACACGACTGCCGGCCAAAAGACGGCGATGTATCTCGACCACCACGATATCGAGGACATCGAGGATCCCCGAAACATGACCGCATCGGAGTTCGAAACGGTCGTCGACTTCCTCATCGAACAGAAGGAGTCCGGACAGTTCAGGACGATGTGGTCCGGATACGAGAACGCGGTAAACCTGATGTCGAACGGTGAGGTCGTCGTGATGGATACGTGGGAACCGGTCGTCTTCGATCTTCGCGACCAGGGCGTCAATGCAGAGTACGCGGAACCTGAAGAGGGGTACCTCCTTTGGGCACTCGCCGACTACGTCGTCAGGCCTGAGGAGGAGCGCTCCGACGCCCGAGAAGAAGCAATCTACGACTTCCTTGACTGGAACCTTGCCGGCTGGTATGGAGCGACGATAACCCAACAGACGGGCTACATGACGAACCCTGCTGCGATAGAGTACGCGGAGGAATCTGACGAATTCGACGCCGACGAGATTCGTGAGATTCACGAAGGAGTCAGCGAACGCTTCGAGGTCGGAGGGAGTTGGCAGCAGCGGTGGCCCGACGAGCGGGAAGTGTACGAAGAACAGTGGGAGCGGCTCCGAAGCGCCTGATATGCGAACAGAACTTCGACAGAGACTGCCACAGCTTCAGCTTGCGCCCGCAGTCGCAACGCTGTTTTTGATTTTTGTTGTCCCGTTGGTAATGACCTTCATGTGGGGATTCTGGCCCAGAACCGAGTTTTGGATGGAACCCGGATTCACGCTCGCGTCTTACGAGGCGTTCTTCTCCTCAGGGCGAGTAGATGTCTACTTGCAGAGCCTTCGCCTCAGTGTGATTACGGTGGTTCTCTCGTTGAGTCTCGGCTATCCAGTTGCGTACTATTTGGGTCGCCGGCTCGACGAAGATGTCGCCTTCGGGCTCTTGTTCGTGTTCGTACTGCCGTTTATAATCAGCAGTGTCGTTCGAACGCTTTCGTGGCGGTTCCTCCTCGGTCGTGAGGGCCTCGTGAACCAGACCCTCGTGGCAGTGGGTCTCGTTAACGCTCCGCTCGACTGGCTCCTGTTCTCCGAAGTCGCCGTCGTTATCGGACTCGTCACGGCAACGCTGCCGTTCGTAATCTTCCCGGTCTGGCTCTCACTCCGAACGATCGACGACTCGCTGTTAGAGGCGAGTGCTGACCTCGGCGCTCATCCTGTCACGACCTTTCGACGAGTAACAGTCCCGCTGTCGCTCCCCGGTGTCTTCGCGGCAAGTATCTTCTCGTTCGTTACGGCGTTCGGCGAGACAGCCATCCCGCAACTACTCGGTGGAAGCGGCTTCTCGACAGTTGGTACGTCGATCACGAGTGTACTTGGAGTCCTGAATTATCCGCTTGCAGCTGCCATCAGCAGTATCTCGATTGCAACGATGCTGGTCCTCCTAGGACTGTGGTCCCACTTCTTTGACATCGACCGACTTGTCAGCCTCGGAGGGACGCACTAATGAGCGAAATGAAACGAGGGATACTGGCGAAACTCCCGGAGGTTTCCGAGCAGACCGTCAACCGACTGTTCGCACTCTACACTGCGGCAGTCGTGTTCGTTCTGCTTCTGCCGTTAGCGTATCTTCTCCCAATTTCGATGCACCCCGACGGATTGACCCAGATACCGACGTCACCCACGCTCAAGTGGTACTCTCAGCTCTTCGCAAACGGAAGTCTGCTTTCAGCACTCGGTGTTTCCGTCCAACTTGGCTTGCTGACTGCCGTCGTGACGACGCCACTGGCATTCCTTGCAGCAGCGGGGACGAGAAACGTCGCTCGTCGCGATTTGGTAATCGGATTTTTCCTACTCCCGATTTTCATGCCTGGCGTCAGCGTTGGGCTTGGTCTTGCGGTCTATTTTGAACTCATTGGCGTTTCCCTGTCGATCTGGACAATGCTCATCGGTCACATTCTGTGGACGTTCCCGTTCGCCTACATAATCATCCTGACGAGCATGGCGAGCTTTGATCCACATCTGAAGGAGGCTGCCTATGACCTCGGGGCCAACGAGTGGCGGGCCTTCCGGGACGTCGAACTCCCGCGAATACAGCCCGGGCTAATCGGGGCTGCGATCTTCTCGTTCACGCTCTCGTTCAACGAGTTCTCTCGGACAATGCTGGTTCGAGGACCAACTGATACGCTCCCGACTTACGTGTTGAGCCGAGTCCAGAACCTCGGAGTGGACCCAACGGTGTATGCTATCTCTGGACTTACAGTCGTAGTATCGAGTATCCTCCTCGTCGTCATTGGGTACTTTACACTCAAGACAACCGAGTCATGAACACGTTACTGCTCACTGGATACGAACCGTTCGGATCGTACGAGACGAATCCCTCGGCGCGAATCGCACACGCCCTCGATGGAGAGACAGTCGGCGAATACACGATCGTTGGTCGTGAGCTGCCTGTTGTCTTCGATGAGGCGTTGCCAATGGTTATCAACGAGATCGACGCTCACGCTCCGGATTCGATCCTCTCAACGGGATTGATGCCGGAACGAGAGGCGATCTCCGTCGAACGAGTCGGCATCAACGTCCGAGATGCGGGTGATGTTCCGGACAATGCTGAGTGTTCTCCCGTCGATACGCCTGTTGACCGTGATGGGCCGACCGCCTACTTTGCGACAGTCCCTATCAGAGAGCTAGTCGCTGCGTCGAAAGACGTTGGCGTCCCCGCTCGGGTTTCGAACACTGCAGGAACGCATCTCTGTAACAATATTCTCTACGCTACGCGGCACTACATCGAAACAAACGACCTCTCCATCCGGTCGGGGTTTGTTCACGTACCGTTCACACATGACCAGGTTGCCCGCCGTGATGAGGTTTCTCCGAGCATGAGTTACGGTGCGATGGAGCGGTCAATCAGGGCAATGCTGAATACGCTCTCATCGGACAGCAACGTGGAGTGATCGTCCCGGCCCGGGAGCCAGGACGTTCTCTCCGAAGTCCCGGCACCTGAGCGTCGAACCCCACTCTACGAACTACTCGCCGAGCGATGTTCGGCAAGCTCGTCGAGGAAGGTGACCGCATCTGTTACGAGCCGTTCGTACAACTGCTCTCCCTTCGCTGCTGAGGCGTTCGTCGGATCCCCCACGTGGCCGAGATGTCCTGCCGCTGGATCGTGTCCGCTGCTCGGTGAGAGGATTCGATCACCGTTCCCCACGAGATTGTTCGATTGGAACTGTGAGAACGTCTCACTCGTTTCCTTCTCGAACTTCGATTCTCGGACAAGGTCCGGGTAATGGAACTGCATGAATGAGGTTTCGAACTCGCCACCATGCATTCCATCTTCGGAGCCACCGTCGCGAAGATCGGTGTGGATCTCAACGCCGAACCGAAGTGGATCAAGTGTCGCAAAGAACACGTCCGGATGCTCATCTACGAGGCGCTTGCTCGCTGTGTCGATCGCCGTGAGATTCGCGACGCGATGGCCGTTGACGGTGATGATGTTCTCGAAACCGTGACCGATGAGGCTCTCATAGACATCGACCAGCACTGATGTCGTGGTCTCTGTCGACAGCGAGATCGTCCCTGGGAACTCGAGATGGTGGCCTGCGTCACCGTATGGGATTGCTGGAGCGACGAGAACGTCGGCGCGTTCGGCGATGCCGTCTCCGAGCGTTTCTGCTTGCATTGCATCGACACCAAGCGGCAGATGAGGGCCATGCTGCTCGGTCGACCCAATCGGAACGATAACCGTCGGCGACGGTTCATCCTCGAGATACGTCTCCACATCCTCCCACGTCAGCTCATTCAATCGATGAGAGATGGCCGGATTACTCATCGTCATCACCAGTCTTCCCATCGATTCGGTCTTCGGCACATTCGGCGGCCGACCGTTCCGTCGGGTCGCCGTAGCCGCCACCGCCCGGTGTTTTGACCGTAACAGTTGACCCAGCATCGATATCAACTGTCGTCTTCGCCGGCACTGGTGACCCGTCAATCAGATTCGCACCCGTCGTTCCATCCGCCCCGCCGTGGCTGCCCCGTGGTGGGAATTTTCGGCGCTCCGTCAACAGGGATACCGTCGCAGCCGTCTCGACGGTAATCGAGCGTTCGATACCGAGGCCGCCACGGTGTTTTCCGTCACCGCCACTGCCGTCTCTTAGTTCGTACCGCTCGACACGCATCGGATACTCCGCTTCGAGCGCTTCAATCGGTGTGTTGAGTGTGTTCGTCATGCCTACTTGGACGCCGTCGATTCCGTCACTGGTTGCACGCCCGCCGAACCCGCCACCAATCGTCTCGTAGTACGTGAACCCATCGCCGTTTCGGGTCCCGATGATGAGATTGTTCATCGTCCCCTGGCTTTGTGCAGGGACGCGCTCTGGAACCGCCTCTGCAAAGGCATCCAGCACCACGTCGGTGACTCGCTGGCTTGTTTCCACGTTCCCGCCGACGACGGCAGCGGGATGGGTCGGATTGAGCAACGAACCTTCGGGAACCCGAACCGAAATCGGTTGGTAACAGCCCGCTGTCGGCGGGATATCCGGGTCCGTGACGGCTCGGACGACGAAATACACCGCACTCTTCGCAACGGCCAGCGGTGCGTTCATATTCCCTGCAACTTGGCTGGATGTTCCAGAGAAATCCACATCGACTGTGGCGTCATCAACCGTTACGGTCACCTCAATTGGAATCTCCTCTTCGGTCACACCGTCGCCCTCGAGTCGGTCGCTGGCTCGATAAACGCCGTCCGGAATCTCCTCGAGTTCGTTTTCGATGCGCTTTCGCGAGTAGTCGATAACCGCATCGAACGCCGCCTCGACCGTCGGCCAGCCGTGTTTCTCGACGAGTTCGCGAACCCGCTCGATAGCGCGGTCGTTCGCTGCGAGTTGCGCACGAATGTCTGCACGGCGCTCATTCGGGTTCCGAACGTTCGCCAGAACGAGGTCCATCACCTCCGCGTTTATGTTCTCCTCAGAGACGAGTCTCACGACTGGCAACCGAAGACCTTCCTGATAGATTTCCGTCGCGCCGGCCGGCATACTTCCCGGCGTCATCCCGCCGATATCGCCGTGGTGTGCCCGGGTGACGCCGTACCCGATGATTTCTCCCTCCACGTCAATCGGCGCGACGATCGTCACGTCGGGGAGATGGGTCCCGCCCGTAAACGGATCGTTCAAGACGTATGCCTCTCCAGGCACCGGGTTCCGGTCGCGGACTGCGTAAACCGCTTCGGGCATAGCGCCCAAATGGACTGGGATGTGCTCGGCTTGGGCAACCATCCGGCCGCGTGCATCGAACAAGGCCGTCGAGCAATCCTGCCGTTCTTTGATGTTCGGAGAATACGCACCGTGGATGAGCACATCCCCCATCTCATCGGCGATTCCCTCTAGCTGATTTCGCACGACCTCAAGCGTAACGGCGTCGAGATTCATCGTGTCTCACCTCGCTCGAGCACGAGCCCGCCATCGTCGTGCACTGAACCGGACCATCCGGGCGGCACGACGGCCGTACTTTCGTTGTCTTCGAGAACTGCAGGCCCGGTAATCGACGTCCCGACCTGAACCGTATCTCGATTCCAGATGGAAACATCGTAACGTTCGCCATCGAAATATCCGTCACGGGTGCCGACACTGGAGCTGTCCGTTCCCTCGTACTGCGTTGGTGGAGATTCGTGTTCGACACGGGCGGAGACCCCGAGCGTGACTAACTCGACCGGCTCGTCCATCCGATATCCGTAGGCCTGTTCGTGAGCCGCACCGAATCGAGTCGCGACGGCGTCCAAGTTAACGGGGTCGGTAACGTCGATAGCTAACTCGAAACTCTGTCCCGCATACCGGAGTTCGGCTGTTCGTTCGACAATTGGGGTACCGGTGGTTTCGACATCGTCTAGCACTTCATCGGTCAGTGCTTCGTATATCGACTCGAGTCGAGAGACGTCTGCGTCGTCGAGCAGTGTTCGATGCGTTCGCATTCTGTCGTGTTTCTCGTCGGCACCCAACAGGCCAAAGGCGGACAACACACCACCTGCCAGTGGGATGATGACCCGGTCCATCTCTAGACGATCTGCCAGCGCAGCGGCGTGCATCGGTCCAGCGCCCCCGAAGGCGACCAATCCGAACTCCCGCGGGTCGTGGCCTCGCTCGACGGTGACCGACCGAATCGCGCGTGTCATCTTCGCATTGGCAACGCGGTACACGCCTGCTGCAGCCTCCAGTGCCGAATCGAGTCCCGCTTCATCAGCTAACGAAGCCAAGGCCTCGCGGGCGGCATCGACATCGAGCGAGACCTCGCCACCGAGAGCTGCGTCTTCCCCGATGTATCCGAGGACCACGTTCGCATCCGTAACCGTCGGTTTCGTTCCGCCACGTCCGTAACACGCTGGACCGGGTTGGGCACCGGACGACTCGGGCCCGACGCGCAATGCGCCCCCGGCGTCGACCCAGGCGATGCTTCCGCCACCGGAGCCCACGGTCGTCACATCGACCATCGGCGTCGCGATAGGGTGGCCGCCTATCTCGGCCGACGTCGTCCGTGCAACGTCGCCGTCACGAACAAGACTCACATCGCTCGAGGTTCCGCCCATATCGAACGTCACGAGTCCGTTAAGACCGGCCGCCGATATCGCTGATTCTGCACTGGCTGCGGCACCAACCACACCCGCCGCAGGCCCCGAAAGGACCGTCGTTACCGCATGTTCACGAACTGTTTCGGGGTCAGCGATACCGCCGTTGGACTGCATCACACGCGGCTCTGGAACGCCGAGGGTTTCTGCTTCGCTTGTGACCCGCCCCAGATACGAATCGATTGCAGGCCGAACGTAGGCGTTCACAACTGTCGTTGAAGTCCGTTCATACTCGCGGAATGCGGGGAGGATCTCGTGCGACGCGGATACTGGTATATCGAACTGGTCGCGAAGGCGCTCTGCAATACCTGACTCATTGGAGGGGTCAGCGTAGGAGTGCAACAGAGAGACAGCGATGCTTTCTGCCGACGCAAGCTGGTCGCTCAATTCGTCGACGGCTGCAAGATCGACCTCTTGCTTGACGCCTTCGGGGGTTGTTCGCTCGTCGAGTTCGAACCGGCGTCGACGTGGGACTAACGGTTCGGTACGCTCGGCCGAAAGGTCGTACAAATCCGGACGAGTCTGTCGTCCGATTTCAAGCACGTCCCGGAAGCCTTCCGTCGTCACCAGCGCCGTCTTTGCTCCGTCACCTTCCAGTAGCGCGTTCACCGATACCGTCATCGCGTGTGTGAACACCTCGATATCTTCGACGTCGAGTTCGGCCTTCTGACACGCTTTTTGGATTCCAGTAAACACCCCCTCACTTTGGTCTGCCGTAGAGGGAACTTTCGCTGTCGTCAAGCCATCCGCTGTCGCTAACACCACGTCAGTGAACGTCCCTCCGACGTCGACGCCGACGTGTGGGGTAGTCACGTCAACACACCTCCGACTTGGTTGGAGTCGTTATCTGGTCGTGCATTTGTCTCTTGTTCACACTCAGCAGTAGAATCTGCAAAAACGTTGTTAAGAGGGACGCCATCTCTCGTATGAATCGATATGAATTCAGTCGTCGGTGGGGAATTCTTTGAATATGACCTTCGAGACGCCCTCCTCGATTTCGAGTTCGAACGGCAATCCGGCCGTGCTCTCCTGTACGAACCGCGTCATGAACCAGCGGAGTTGCTGAGACGGGAACACGACATGGTAGGTGTTCTCGTCCGTTTCACGAACCGTGAGAAACCCGCAGACAGAGAGCCAATCGAGCAGTTCTTCTAAACTGGTAAAACGGTCCTGGTACTCTGCTGCGTGAAAGCGGGCTACCTGGTCGATTGCTTCAACGAACTCGGGATCAGGGTCGTCGATGTCTTCGATTGCGTATTCCAGGAGACAATGTAGGAAGTCGATATCGAGCAGGACGTGTTCACCGCTCGCGAGCATCTTGTGGTACTCCTCCAGTGTACCGCTTACGTCCGTACTCGCCGCCTGGAAGTTCGCCGCATAGAACACGAGGGCACGTCGAACGAGTTCGCTTTGCCCTTTTCCAGTTCGATTGACGAGGTCGTCCAGAGATTTTCGTGAGTTCTCGTCTAGAGAGACGGTGAGTCGGTCGCTGACCATACGTAGCCCACGAGTTCAAGCACCGAATATGTCACGTACCGCGCGGGACCGCTGGTTGCTTCTATCATTCGCCTTCGCAGGGAGTCACCGCATCTGAACGCTCCCGTCGAAGGTGTAGGCACATAGGTACTCGCCGATCCTGCTTTCTATGAGACCTGCCGAGAGTAAACTATCCAGGACCAACCCGGAGTTGGCTGCAGGAATTATATATGCGAGTCGGACAACGTTGACTCAGATACGAAACGATGGTGATGCTGCTAACCGTCGTCGGAATCGTTGTCGCCGTATTCGTCGGGTTCAACATAGGGGGCTCATCGACGGGCGTGGCGTTCGGTCCGGCAGTCGGCTCGCGGCTCGTTCGGAAGACGACCGCAGCGGGCTTGTTCATCGGATTCGCCTTTTTCGGTGCGTGGACCGTCGGTCGGAACGTCATCGCGACGATGAGCAGCAGTATCGTGCCGGCAACCCAGTTCACCCCCGCTGCAAGCGTTGCCGTCCTGTTTTTCACAGGCGCGTCGTTGTTCATCTCGAATCTCTATGGCGTTCCAGCCTCTACCTCGATGACGGCTGTTGGCGCCATCGTCGGATTGGGCCTCGCCTCCGGCACGCTCAATCAGGCGCTTATGTTCGTTATCGTCTCGGCGTGGATCGCCGCACCGCTGTTGAGCTTTCTTATCGGGTTCGTGGTCGGACGCTACGTCTACCCGTATCTCGACCGGTACATCGCGTTCACGACGTTCAACCTCCACTTCATCCAACTCGACCGATCGGGGACGATTCCGCGTCCGTACGTGAATGTGAACGCCTCACCACAGGATATCGTCGGGTCACTTTCGGTAGTCATTATCGCCTGCTATATGGCGTTCTCGGCAGGGGCGTCGAATGCGGCGAACGCCGTGGCTCCCCTCGTCGGTGCGGGTGGATCGCTCACCGTCGATCAGGGCGTCCTGCTCGCGGTGGCAGCGTTCGGGTTGGGGAGTTTCACGATCGCCCGTCGCACGCTGGAGACGGTTGGAAGCAACATTACGGAACTACCGATTCTCGCGTCACTGATCGTCTCCGTGGTCGGTGGGACCGTAATCACGATTCTCTCCTATTTCGGCATTCCCGCGAGTCTCGCGGTAAGTACGACGTCGACGATCATCGGACTCGGGTGGGGTCGGTCGAGCCGAGCGGCGACACTGGCGGAGCTAGCGACGCCAACACCCGAGCGGCCGGACGTGGAACTCGCGACAGGAGCCTTAGTCACCTCACGCGCCGAGGACGCTCCCGCCGGCCCGACCATCGGGGATATTGCTCGACAGGAGAAACCGGCAGAAAAGTCGGAGGAGATCCCGGACGTCCCGGCCGTCGGCGCGGAGGGACCGGCGGACCTCGACGAGCGGAGTCTCTTCGATCCGAAAGCGGCCAAGCGTATCGTAACGATGTGGGTGTTGACGCCGTCACTGGCGATTGTCACCTCCTATCCAGTGTTCGTGTTTCTGCTGTGAACGCCGAACGCCACCGCACCGATGGCTTTCGAGACCCGACATCCGTCCGTCAGGTCAACCGACCGAGAATCGGTTTTAAGCTTGGGACCAACTAACACACTAGGGCGATGTCTCAGCAAGTCCAGAAAGAACTCGAAGTAGACCAGTATACACTCGGTCTCGTCGGTCCCGACCAGGAGTGGGCGGGCACGGTCGCCGACGGCGGTACCATTCGAACGCACACCCCACCGGCCTGCTGGGGACCGATGATTACGCCGGAGTTCCGCGGCGGCCACGAAGTCACACGTCCGATTCGCGTCGAGAACGCCGAACCCGGGGACGCTCTCGTGGTCCGTATCAAAGACGTCGAGGTGACCAGCGTCGCGACCAGCACCGGTAGCATGGCCGAACGCGAGGGGGCCTTCGGTGACGACCCGTTCGTCGACCACGTCTGTCCGGAATGCGGGACGGAGTGGCCCGACAGCGTCGTCGAGGGAACCGGCGAGGACGCAATCCGGTGTGCCGAATGTGGCGCCAACGCCTCGTCGTTCGGCTTCGAGTTCGGCTACACCGTCGCCTTCGACGAGGACCGCTCGGTCGGCCTCACTGTCGGTTCCGATGGGGCCGACGACCTCGCCAACCGCGCCCACGAGGCGATGGCGTTGCCGGAGAACTCTCGCCAGCATCCGATTCTGTTGTACAAGCCCGACGGGATTCCGGGCACGCTCGGCCACCTCCGGCCGTTCATCGGGAACATCGGAACGACGCCGTCGCGAGAACTCCCGGACTCCCACAACGCCGGCGACTTCGGGCAGTTCCTCATCGGCGCCGACCACGACTGGGGACTGCCCGACGAAGATGCCCTCGCCGACCGGACCGACGGCCACATGGACTCCAACGACGTCCGGCCCGGCGCGACGCTCATCTGTCCGGTGAAAATCGATGGCGCAGGCCTCTACGTCGGCGACCTCCATGCCAACCAGGGCGACGGCGAACTCTCATTGCACACGACGGACGTTAGCGGCCGGACCGAACTCGAAGTCGAGGTCATCAAGGGCCTCGATATCGACGGGCCACTGCTGCTTCCGAACGAATCGGACCTGCCGGATATTGCGAGGCCCTACACGGACGCCGAACGCGAGGCCGGCGACACCCTCGCCGACGAGTACAGCGTCGACGAGGTGCACGATGCGGCACCGATTCAGATTATCGGCAGCGGTGCGACCATCAACGACGCGACGGATAACGCGTTCGAACGAGCGGGCACCCTCTTCGGCATGACCGAAGGGGAAGTCCGCGCTCGCTGTACGTTCTCGGGCGGCGTCGAAATCGCTCGCCTCCCCGGCGTCGTACAGTTGTCGATGCTGGCGCCGACCGACCTCCTCGAGCAGTGCGGCCTCGAGGAGGCCGTTCGAAACCACTACGGCCTGTAGACGAGAGGTGTACGGTCCCCTGCAAATCCTTAGCTCTCGTCTTTCGCGCCGCCCTGCATCGCGGGAAAGAGCTGTACTGTCGCATCCGACGGACAGTCGTCGCCGAGGTCGGCACGCTCGCCGTCGACCATGACGCGGACGCTCGGCCGGACCTCGCCGGCGTCGTCCAAGATATCCGAGCGAGCGCGGGGATAGGCGTCGATGAACGCGGTGAGTACGTTCGCGACCGTCTCGGGGCTGACATCGAGTTCGACGGTCTTGCTGCCCGTCGCTGCACGGAGTTCCCCGTAGACCGTGACGTTCATACGACCACGTAGAACGGCGACGGAGATGAAATCTGCCTCGTTGCTATCATCGCCGGTTCCACCGGCCATAATTTGAAGCCAGTTCTGTCCGCATGGCCTTACAATGGGCCAACAAGGTGGGACGCTGTCCCGGATATGGGTCACTCGACTTATTGACAGGATTCAGGACCGCCTCGGGTTGCCGCCGCTCGTAAGCGGGACGCTTACGTTGGGGATGGTCCCGGTGTTCCTGACTGCCCTGTTTTTCGTATTGGCGGAGGGTCGAATGCCGAGGGACTTCCTCATCGCCCACCTGTTGGCGATGGGCGTTCCCGTTATCGGCCCTGCAGCCATCTGGTACTGGGACGTGCGTGTCTTCCCGACGTTCGTCGAGGAGAGTGCCGATTTAGCGACGAACCCGACGGCCGTCCAGCGCACCGGCGAGCAGTACAAGCGCATCTTCACCACCCGCTCGTGGTACTTCGTCGTGCCGTGGACGGCCCTGATCGTCGGCTTGGTCGGGCTGAATATCGGCTACTTCGAGACAGTCGGCATCGAGGGCTTCAGCGACCCCGCGCTGTGGACCTATCTGCTGTTTGCGGTCTGGTGGGGACTGATTACGGGTATCGGGTTCCACGGTGCAGTAACCGCGGTTCGGACGATTCGTGCGGTGGGAGAACTGGACTTGCAGATCGAGCCACTCCACCCGGATGGCCTCGGGGGATTGAGCATGATCGGCCACCTTGCGATCTGGACGACGATGCTGATTTCGGTCGGGTCGTTGGCCCTTCCGTTGGCGTTCCTGCTCGGCACGGAGGGCGGGTATCGTGCCGTCGTATATCTCGCGGTGGGCATCTATGTCGTCGCTATCGGGGTGTCGTTCGTCTATCCCACCGTGTACGTGAATCGGCGCGCCCGAGCCATCCAGGAGCAAGAACTCGAGAACCGCCGGCGGAAAATCAGGCAGCTACAGCGGCAAGCCGCCAATCTCGAGGAATCCGACGGGACGACAGACGACACAGGGACGCTTGACGAAGTGGCGACACGGCTCGAGATGCAGCGACTCCGTGACGAGTTCAACGAGTACGATAGCGTGAGCCTCTATCCGCTTTCGGTGGGAATCATCGTCCGCCTGATTTCCTCGCTTCTGCTCCCGATATTTTTCACGTTCGTCGATGTCTTCCTCGGTCGGCTTCTCTGACAGCCGTTCGAGGGCCTGAACTGCGTTCTCTGTGGTGCGCCGTTAGACGGTACCGACACGTGCCCAGGGGTTGGATTCCACACGAGTCCGGCGAGCAGTAGTCCGCATCAAGCGTGAAGAACGGCTTCCTGTGCCCCGTTTTGACTCTGAACCAAGAGTATATCTGACAATCCGTTCTACACTGCGTCGTAATGGCTGGTTTGGGGGGTCCGTACGATTTGCAGCGCTTCGTCGAGGCGCAGAATCCGGTGATAGCACAGGTTAAACAGGAACTCGGTTCGGGGGAGAAGCGCGGCCATTGGATGTGGTTTATTTTTCCGCAGGTTGCCGGTCTCGGCAGTAGTCGGAAGGCACAGCGATATGCAATCGCCTCGCGCGAAGAGGCCGAAGCCTATCTGGAACATCCGATATTGGGCCCACGGTTGCGCGAGTGTACGGAACTCGTAAACGACATCGATGGGCGCTCGGCACACGAGGTCTTCGGGTCACCCGACGATTTGAAATTCCGCTCATCGATGACGCTCTTCGAAGCGGTCGCGGATGATGCCTCCCCGTTTTGGACCGCTTTAGAGCAGTATTACGACGGTGAGCGCGACGAAACAACGTTGGAGTTCCTCTCGGAGGAGTCGTAACCGGAAAAGAGAGTCACAGGCACACGACGAGCCCGCGTAGCTGCACGACGGTTTTTATCTGATGCCGTCGAAAGGCGGGCGTAATGGCGACGATAAAGGACAGCGTCCACGACCACATCGCCGTCGACGGGGTCGCCGAGGACCTCCTCGACACCCCCGCCGTCCAGCGCCTCCGACGCATCAAGCAGCTCGGCACCGTCGAACTCGTCTATCCGAGCGCCAACCACACCCGCTTCGAACACTCACTCGGCGTCTATCACCTCGCCACGCGCGCGCTCGACCACCTCGGCATCGTGGGCAAGCGAGCCGAGCGGGTCCGCGCCGCCGCCATCCTCCACGACATCGGCCACAGCCCATTCAGCCACAACATCGAGGAGTTGGTCGCCCGCCACACCGGAAAGTACCACGACGAGGTCGAGGACCTCTTGACCGACGGCGAAATCGCTCGCGTCCTCGCGCTTCACGACATAGACCCCACGAGAGTCGCCGGCCTCGTCTCCGGCGACGGCGAGTTTGGCCAGTTGGTCTCCGGGGAGCTCGACGTCGACCGCATGGACTACCTCGTTCGCGACGCCCACCACACCGGCGTCCCGTACGGCACTATCGACACGGGACGGCTGGTCCGGGAGTTGCGGTTCGTCGACGGCGAACTCGTGCTCGCCGACGGCAACGTCCAGACGGCCGAATCGCTGCTGCTCGCCCGTGCGCTGATGAATCCCGTCGTGTACAACCACCACGTCGCCCGTATCTCGAAGGCGATGCTCCGGCGGGGCACGGAGGCGCTTCTGTCGTCGGGGGCCGCTGACGCCGGAACGGTCCGTCGGATGGACGACCGCGACCTCACCGTCGCCTTGCGGGACTGTCCTGACTCGGCCGAGTTCGCACGGCGTCTCGACGACCGTGACCTCTACAAGCGGGCGGTGTGGGCGGAGTTGCGGGACGTTCCTGACGACATCGTCGACGCTGACCACGAGGAAATCGCGGCCTTCGAGCGGGACATCGCCGACCGCGCGAACGTCGACCCCGATTGGGTCGTGCTCGACGTTCCCTCCCGGCCGGAGATGCGCGAGTCGACGAGCCGCGTCGTCGTCAGCGGCGAGGTGCGACAGCTCGGAACGCAGTCGACGCTGGTGAGTGCGCTCCGCCGCGCCCAACACGAGCAGTGGCGTCTCGGCGTCTACGCGCCCGAGGAGGCGACCGACCGCGTCGGGCAGGCCACCGAGGAGGTCCTCGGCCTCGACCTCGATGCCTTGGTCGTCGACGTACGGAAGAGCATCAACGCGACGCTGGACGAGTTCTAACGGCGCCCTGACTCGAAAACCCGTTGCGGAGAAAGACAATCCGAGAACGGGCCGTTTTTATTGAGGCCAACACAGAGGGGGACATGGAACTGTCGGGGACGATACTCGCCGGAGCCGACTACGAACCGGTCGAGGGCCGCGTCGTCGTCGAGGACGGCGAAATAACGGCCATCGAGGAGGTCGAGACGGCCTCGACGGACATCATCTGTCCGGCGTTCGTCAACGCCCACACGCACATCGGGGACTCCATCGCCAAGGAGGCCGGCCGCGGTCTCTCGTTGGACGAACTCGTCGCGCCGCCGAACGGCCTCAAACACCGACTGCTTGAGGACGCAACGCGGGAGGAGTTGGTCGAGGCGATGCGTCGCTCGCTGTCGTTCATGGAATCGAGCGGAACGACTGCGTTTCTGGAGTTTCGGGAGGGCGGCGTCGACGGCGTTCACGCGCTGCTCGATGCGGCGGCACGCCTCCATATCGAGCCGTTCGTCTTCGGTCGCGAGGAAATCGGCGTATTGGAGGTAGCCGACGGCTACGGTGCAAGTGGCGCCCGCGATGCGGATTTCTCCGCGGAGCGCAACGCGACCCTGCACGCGGAGAAGCCGTTCGGCATCCACGCCGGCGAGCGAGACCCCCACGACATCAACCCCGCCTTGGACCTCGACCCCGACTTCGTCGTCCACATGGTGTACGCCGAGGAGATGCACCTCGAACGGCTGGAGGACAGCGAAACGCCAGTCGTCGTCTGTCCGCGGTCGAACCTCGTCACCGACGTGGGCGTCCCGCCCGTCTCGGACCTTCTGGAACGCACGTCGGTCGCGCTCGGCACCGACAACGTGATGCTCAACAGTCCGTCGATGTTCCGGGAGATGGAGTTCACGGCGAAACTGTGTGACGTGACCGCCCCCGAGGTGCTGCGGATGGCGACGGCCGCCGGCGCCGACATCGCGGGGCTGAACTGCGGCGTCGTCGAGCCCGGCCGAGAGGCCCGACTGTTCGTTCTCGACGGCGACTCGGACAACCTCACCGGCGCTCGCGACCCGGTTCGGGCGGTGGTCCGTCGCGCCGGCGTCGACGACGTCAAGCGAATCGTCACGCCCCGAGACAGCGCGTAAGCGGCCCAAAACCGTTCGTGAACGGTCGAAAAGGGTTTGTGCCGGTGTCGTCATTGTTCATGTGGTGTGGTGACAATGTACAATCGAATTCTCGTTCCGACTGACGGGTCGGGCGGCATGGACCGGGTAATCGACCACGCGTCGGAACTGTCGCGGGCCCACGAGGCCGAAGTCCACTTCCTCTACGTCGTCGACACCGCGGGCTTTGCGAGCCTCCCAATGGAGACATCCTGGGAGAGCGTCACCTCAATGCTCCGCGAAGAGGGAGAGGCCGCGCTTCGCAACGCCGAGAAACGTCTCCGGGAGACCGAAACCGCCACCGCGATGGCCGAGGGACCACCGAGCAAAGAAATCGTCAAATACGCCCGCGATAACCGGTGTGACCTCGTCGTCATGGGCACCCACGGACGGGGTGGACTCAATCGACTCCTGCTGGGCAGCGTCGCCGAACGGGTCGTCCGCGGCTCTGAGGTGCCGGTGTTGACCGTCCGGGTCGGCGATATCGAAGAACCGCTATCCGAAGAGGCCGCTGACGAACGGCCATTCGCGGCCGACCCCGCCGTCTCGGAAGTGCTCAGGTAGCGTCACAGCTCCTCGTCGGAACCGGGAGTTCAGACTGGCCGGAGGTGTTCACAGTCGCCCGCCGACACGCGTTTCTCACCCGCTTCGGTGTCGACGACGAGCGTTCCCGGGAACTCGACGTCGACGGCCTCCCCGACCACCTCGCCCGTGGCCGTCTCGACTCGGACCCGCTGGCCGAGCGTGATAGAGAGGTCACGCCACGCCGGCAGGACCAACTCCGGGTCCCGCCGTAATTCGTCGAACCGTTCGAGTATCGCCCGGGTCAACTCGGCACGATTCACGTCGCCGACCTCGTTTCGAATCGTCGTCGCCGTCTCGGGAACCTCGCTCAACTCGACGTTGGCGTTGATGCCGATGCCGGGAACGACCCACGAGACGCGGTCGGCCTCGCCCTCCATCTCGGTGAGAATGCCGACAATTTTCTTCTCGTCGGGGCCGACGAGGACGTCGTTGGGCCACTTGATACCGGCGTCGACCCCGACATCGCGGAGTGCTTCGGCCGTGGCGACCGCCGCTGCCAGGGTGTATATCGGCACCTGCGCCGGCGTGAGGTCGGGACGGCAGACGATGCTGAGCCAGATGCCGCCCGACGGCGCCGACCACGCACGTTCGAGACGGCCCCGGGCGCCGGTCTGTTCGTCCGCGAGAACGGCGACATCGGCCGCGCCGTCGGCCGCCAGTTCCCGTGCCCGGTCGTTGGTACTTCCGACGGCGTCGTGGTACTCGATTTCGAACGGTGCCTCGAGACCGAACTCGACGGCCGCACCGCCGAACTCCGGAACGGACGTGAGAACGTAGCCGTCGTCTCTGCTCTCGATTCCGAACCCCTCCTCGCGGAGCGCCTCGACGTGTTTCCACACCGCCGCCCGAGAGACACCGAGCCGTTCGGCCAGTTGTGGCCCAGCGACCGGACCGTCGGCGACCGAATCGAGGACCTGTCGTCTCGTTTCCTGCATACTCGACCCTCGGTGGCCGGCGATAAAAGCCTCCCTCAGAACGGCACGTCGTCGGCGTCGAATCCCCGGGGTGTTCCCGCGTCCCCGTCCCCGGTTTCGGTTTCGACCCGCGTTATTTCCGGTATCTCCTGGACGAGCCGCGTCTTCAGCGCCTGCGTCGTCATCGGCGAGACGCCACACCCCGAACACGCGCCGCCGAGACGGATGGTGACGCTGCCGGCGTCCACGTCGAGTTGCTGAATCGCCGCGCTGCCGCCGTGCATCTCTATCTGCGGGAAGTTCCGTCGGAGGAACGCCATGATACGCTCTCGGAGGTCGTTCTCGTCGGCCGTGACGGTGGTCATCGAATCCTCTACGCGGACGACAGCAATAAAATGCCGGTCGGCAATCGACGTTACAGCCGTTCGATGATGGTCGCGATGCCCTGCCCGAAGCCGATACACATCGTCGAGAGGCCGTACTGGCCGTCGCACTCCTCGAGTTGGTAGGGGAGTTTGCCGACGAGTGCAGAGCCGGTCGCACCCAGCGGGTGGCCGTGGGCGATGGCGCCGCCCCAGACGTTCGTCTTCTCCCAGTCGGCGCCGGTCTCCTCGAGCCAGGCGGCGACTACGGCCGCGAAGGCCTCGTTGACCTCGAAGCGGTCGATGTCGTCGATGCTCAGGTCGTTCTGCTCGAGAATCTCCTGCGTTGCCGGAATCGGACCAGTCAGCATCGTGATGGGGTCGACGCCGACGACGTGGCTGTCGACGATGCGGGCCATCGGGTCCCAGCCGTGTTCCTCGGCCGCTTCCTCGCTGGCGATGAGCAGGCCGCCCGCGCCGTCGACGATGCCCGAGGAGTTCCCGGCGTGGTGGAAGCCGTTCTCGGCGCTGCGGAACGACGGCGGGAGGTTCGCGAGTTTCTCGGCGGTCGTACCGGGACGGGGATGTTCGTCCTCCTGGACGGTGACACGGTCGTCGTCCAGTTCCGTCTCGACGGGGACGACCTGGTCGTCGTAGTGGCCGGCCTCGGCGGCCTCGCCCCACCGCGATTGGGACTCGGCGGCGAGTTCGTCGAGATACTCCCGCGAGAAGCCGTAGTTCTCGGCGATGCGCTCGGCACCCTCACCCTGCGTGGTGAGTTCGTCGAAGTACTCGAAGTACGTGTCCGTGACGCTGTTGCCGTCCGACCCCATCGGCACGCGCGTCATGTGTTCGACGCCACCGGCGATGATGACGTCGTGGTGACCCGCAGCGATTTGGCCGGCCGCGAAGTTGATGGCCTGCTGGCCGGAGCCACACATCCGGTTCAGTTGGACGCCGGGTACGCCGTCGCCCCAGCCGGCGACCATCGGCGCCAGTCGGCCGATGTTGAGCCCCTGCTCGTCGACCGGCGTCACACAGCCGTAGATGACGTCTTCGATGGTTTCGGGGTCGAAGTCGTTTCGCTCTCGAAGGGCGTGCAGTGGTTCTGCCGCGAGGTCCTGTGGGTGGGTGTCGCTGAACGAGCCGTCACGCTTGCCGAACGGCGTTCGAACGGCGTCGACGATGACTGGTGTACTCATGAGTCTCTCTAACAATGGTAAAGGTCCCCCTTGTGCGTTGTGGTGGCCATGACAGGCACGTTCATATTCGACGTTTGCCTACGGCCGACCCGAACGCAGCGTGCCGATTCGATATCCCCACATACAGTTTATTATTAAAAGAACTCCAATCAGTTGCAAGCCGCCGACCAGTAAACTACAACTGTCCGCCCCGAATAGGGCGACTCATGAGCCTCTCACTGGAAGACGACTGTCCGGTCTGTGAGTCGAGCCGGGAGTTCTACAAGGCTGCGAGCATGCGCATCCACCTCGGCAGGAAAAAGAAGTGGCACTGCCCGGAGTGTGACTACGGCTTCGTCACCATCAACGGCATCGACACCTCCACCTCGGCGTAGGTCGGACCCCGAGTGATTTGTCGGTTCGGTGCGTGCGTCGGATAGCATGAAGCTCCGGTTACGGCTCTCGCTTCTCGCTCGAATGGCCGTCGCCCTCGGCATCCTCCTGTCGATATCGCTCGTTCTCGCCGTGATTCTCTCGATTTTCGGCGGAATGCTCGGATTCGCGATTTTCGGCTGGGTGTACGAGGGCGCCGACGCACTTGCCGACCTGCCACGGCTGTCGACAGCGTTCCCCGTGCCGGCATGGGCCGTGGCCTCAGCCGCGATAGCCGCCATCGTGGGTGTGGTTCGCGGGTGGCCCTACGTTCGGAACTACACCGGGACGGAGTACTTGATTCCGCCGACGACACCCATCTCCCTGACTGTTACCGCCGGATTGCTCGGCTGTCTCTACCTGACGCTCGTCGAGGGGAGCGCAGCGCTACGGGCCGCCCTGTCGACGGCGGTCGGTCTCGTCGTCGTGTTCGGACTTGGCGTCGTCCTCGCGCTGTGGGTGACGGTCGCGGACGTTCGGTCCCGGATTCGGGGACTGCGCGAAACGCTCGCAGCGGACAGCAACCCCATCGAGGAAAGCCACCCAGAGGTGGCCACAACCGTGAGTCGTCTCGCACAGCAGGCCGACGTTCCCGAACCAGCAGTCCACATCACTGAAACGGCCCGTCCGGAGTCCGTGACCGTGGGATACGGGGATGACGCAATCATCGTGGTTTCGACTGGACTGCTGGAGACGCTCACCGAGGACGAACTCGAGGCTGTTTTAGCACACGAAATCAGCCACCTGGCCAACGGGGACAGTCGCGTGATGGGCGCCGCACTCGGACCGGTACTCGCCGCCGACGAGTGGATGGAGGACGACCCCCACGACTTCGGAGACCGCATCTGGAACGGCGTTTTCTCTCTGTTGAAGCTGTACGGCCAACTCGGGACGGCCATCCTCTCGCGCGGACGCGAGTGGAGTGCCGACGCCGGCGCTGCCGAACTGACGGGCGACCCGGTGGCTCTCGCGAGCGCGCTCCGTCGACTCGACGACGCCAGGAGGCGACCGGAAACCGACCTCCGCGAGTGGGAACACTCCGTCGCAGTCATGGACATCTTGCCGCCGGCAGCGTCGGATATCACGACGGGGCCGTTTCGAACACACCCCGCCACCGAAGAGCGCATCGAACACCTCCGAAACCGGACCGAATCCCTCGAAACCGCGGATTGACCCCGGAGGACAGCCGACTTATAAATCATATATTGCGATAGCAAATCGCCCGATTCGCACAGAGTCGCGACTGTGGACGGCGGCTTCGAGTGACAAAAAACGGAGCGGCTATTCGTCGTCGAGCGCCTGCCACGACAGCCGTGGGTCCCGTGCGGCCGACACTTGGTCGATTCGGCGGGCTGCCGTTCGTTCGGGGGCAGCCTCCAGCGTCTCGATGTCGTCGGCCCGGGCGGCGTTGAACGCCGCGGCGAGTTGGTCCAGCGTTCGTTTGTTCTCGATTTCGGTCGGTTCGGTCATCAGCGCCTCGCCGACGATTTCTGGCCACTTCGTCGTCGGCGGGTGGACGCCGTAGTCGAGCATCCGTTTCGCCACGTCGGCGGCGTCCTGTTCGCCGGCCGAGGCGACGAACTCGTGGTGGAACGGCCCGAACGGCACCTCGTAGTCGACCATCTCAGCGAGGTAGTTGGCGTTGAGGACGGCCTTCGCGGAGGCGTCGGCCAGCCCCTCGTCGCCGAGGCGGGCGATGTACGCGTAGGCCTTCACCGCAACGAGCCAGTTGCCCTGATAGCCGTGGACCTTCCCGATAGAGTTCTCGGGAGCGTACAGTTCGTATCCACCATCGGATTCACGCACGTGCGGATCGGGGAGGAACTCGGCCAACTCCTCGACGACGCCCACCGGTCCCGCTCCGGGGCCGCCCCCGCCGTGTGGCGTCGCGAACGTCTTGTGGACGTTGTAGTGCATGATGTCGAAGCCCATGTCGCCCGGTCGACCGTGGCCGAGCAGGGCGTTGAGGTTCGCACCGTCGTAGTACAGCAGACCGCCGGCGTCGTGGACCATCTCGCTGATTTCGGTGATGTCCCGCTCGAAGAGGCCGAGAGTGTTCGGGTTGGTGAGCATCAGCGCGGCGGTATCCTCCGTAAGAGCTGCCTCGAGCGCTTCGAGGTCGACGCGGCCGTCCTCGCCGGAGGGAAGCGTCACCACGTCGTAGCCCGCCAACGCCGCCGACGCGAAGTTCGTCCCGTGAGCCGAATCGGGGATGACGACCTCGCTGCGGTCGTCGTCCCGGGATTCGTGATATGCTCTCGCGATGAGAATCCCGGCGAACTCGCCGGCGGCGCCGGCGGGGGGCTGTAGCGTCACCGCGTCCATCCCACCGATGACTCCGAGATACTGCTGGAGTTCGTACTGAAGTTCGAGCGTTCCCTGCGTGCTCCGCTCGGAGCGGTCCGGGTGGACCGACGCGTCGGCGACTGCGGCCACGTCCTCGGTGAACTTGGGGTTGTACTTCATCGTACAGGAGCCGAGCGGGAACGGCCCGGAATCGACGCCGTAGTTCATCTCGGAGAGTCGCGTGTAGTGGCGGGCGAGTTCGGGCTCCGAGAGGTTCGGTAGTTCGAGTTCATCGCGCGTGAGGTCGTCAGGCAGCGCCGAGTCGACGGCGACGGATTCGGTGTTCTTCTCGGAGAGCAGCGGCTCGTAGGTGTCCTCGTCGTCGGTCCACCGCGCCTGGTCGTAGCCGAGCGGCGACTCGTCGGTCATCGTGCAGCCTCCTCGAAGGCGGCGACGAAGCCATCGATTTTGGCCTCGTTGGTTTCGGTCACGCAGACCTGCAGTTCGTGTTCGCTGACGACGTGGACGGCGTAGCCCGCGGATTCGAGGTCCGCGGCGACCGCCGACGCGGGTTGGTCCGTTCGGGCGACGAACTCCCGGAAGTGGTGGCGGTCGTGGACCGGCGCTTTCACTCCTCGAATACCGTTGAGTCGGTCGGCGAGGTCACGAGCGAGGGTGACACAGTCCTCCGCGAGGTCGAGTAAGCCGTCGGGGCCGAGCCACGCGACGTGCATCGCCGTCCGGAGGGCGACCCACGCCTGATTCGTACAGATGTTCGAGGTCGCCCGCTCCCTCCGGATGTGCTGTTCGCGGGTCTGGAGGGTGAGCGTGTAGGCCCGGTGGCCCGTCGTATCGTCGCTGGCGCCGACGAGGCGGCCGGGTACCTGCCGGAGGAATTCCTCTCGGCAGGCGAAGACGCCGAGCCCCATCCCATAGGCGGCCGGCAAGCCGAGCGTCGCGGCGTCGCCGACGACCACGTCTGCGCCGACGCTGGCCGGTTCCTGCAGCAAGGCGAGTGCGACCGGGTCCGAGCCGAGAACGAACAGCGCGTCGTTGTCGTCGGCCAGTTCGCCGACCGTTTCGAGACCTTCCTCGATAGTGCCGCGAACCGTCGGGTTCTCGGCGTAGACGAGCAGCGTCTCCTCGTCGACGGATTCGGCCAGCGTCTCGCGATCGACGTTGCCGTCGTCCATCGGATAGGTGTCGATAGTGATGTCGTGACCGGCGATGTAGTTCTCCAGCGTGCCGCGGCGGCCCGCCGACAGCGTCTCGGGGACGACGACGCGGTCACCGGAGGTTTCACGGACGCGGACGGCGAGCGTCGCCGCCTCGCCCAACGCCGTCGCCGCGTCGTACATCGAGCAGTTGGCGACCGACAGACCGGTCAACTCGACGAGCATCGACTGATATTCGAACAGCGCCTGGAGGAACCCCTGTGCGACCTCGGGTTGGTACTGTGTGTAACTCGTCAGGAACTCCGAGCGCGCCGAGAGGTGGTCGACCATCGAGGGGACGTAGTGGTCGTAGTGACCGCGTCCGAGGAACTCGACGAGGTCGTCGTTTTTGGCGAGCGTGTCCTCGACGAGTTCGCGCGTCGCCTGCTCGCTGCGGGCGTCGATGTCGAACTCGCCGTCGAATCGAACGTCGTCGGGGATGTCGAAAAGTGCCTCCTCGCGGTCGACGCCGACCGCCGAGAGCATCGCCTCGGTTTCGGCCGGCGTGTGGGGTGCGTAGGGGCTACCGTTGGCTGTCATGGGAAACTGAGCGTACACGCCCTTTCGGCGCATGGCTAATGATAGCCCCGGTTCGGCTGCAGTAAACTGCATACTCTGGTTCGAGAAGCCCAGAATATATGCACGAACATGTATCCATAGGTCAGCGGACGGTTTTAATAGGGTACCGGTCGTCGTGGATGCACATGACGACGTTCCTGGCAGCGACCGACAACGAGGCGACCAGCAAACGACTCCGGCGGTACCTGAAGAACCGAGTCACCGACGACGACACGGTGTACGTCGTCAACTCCCTGAAAGGTGGCGACAGCACGTCCGACCGGGACGTCCTCGACGGAAAGGAGGCCGCCGAGGAACTCACAGAGTCGATTCCGAACGCCGAAACTCACCAGCTCGTCCGGGGGAACGATCCCTCGACTGACATCCAGAAGTTCGTCGACCAGTACAACGTCGACGAAGTAATCCTCGGCATCCGACAGCGGAGCAGGACCGGGAAAATCGTCTTCGGCTCCACCGCACAGGACGTGCTGCTGACCTCGGACGTGCCGGTCGTCGCCATCCCACTCGACTCATGAGCGCGGACGAACTCCAGTCGGCGCTCGACGCGCTCGAAGCCGCCCGCGACCTCGCCGACGGCGACGCCGAACAGCGACTCGACCGCATCGTCGAGAAGGTGTCGAAGGCGCTCGACGCCGGACGACAACTCGACCACGGCGCCCTCGCACGAATGGACCGGACGCTGGACGAACTCACAGACGAGACGACCGACGAGACGGCAGACGCAGTCGCCGACGCGAAAGCAGCGCTGATAACCTACCGGGAAGGCGTCCCCGGCGCGTAGAATCATACGGGTGTTGTAGTCTTTTATCAGTCTACTCCAGTGTGGGCGATGACCGGTCGATCGTTACAACAACCCGTGTCAGTCGTCCAACTCGACGGCGCCTTTCTCAAGCAGATTCTCCGCGAGGATGGGCACGAACGTCCCGATGTCGGTGACCATGCCGACTGCCTGTGCCGACCCGCGGTCGAGCAGTTGGGTCACCGTCGCCGGGTTGATGTCGACACAGACGACCCGCGTCGTCGACGGCAGACAGTTGCCGACGGCAACGGAGTGCAGCAGCGTCGACAGCATCAACACCATATCCGCCTCGTGGGCCTGCTCGCGGATGGCGTTCTGGGCCTCAATGGCGTCGGTGATGGTGTCCGGCAGCGGGCCGTCGTCCCGAATCGACCCCGCGATGACGTAGGGCACGTCGTTCTGGACGCACTGGTACATGACGCCGGATTCGAGGAGTCCGTCCTCGACGGCTTCCTCGATGCCGCCGGCGCGGATGACCTCGCTGATGGCGTAGATGTGGTGTTTGTGGCCGTGGCGGGCGTGGTCCAGCGTCTCGGTGTTGACGCCGAGTGACGTACCGTAGAGGTCACGCTCGATGTCGTGGACGGCGAAGCCGTTGCCGATAGAGAGATAGTCGACGTACCCTTCTTCGACGAGCGAGGCGAGGTCCTCCCGAGCGCCGGAGTGGATGAGCGCGGGGCCGGCGACGACCAACACGTCGCCGTCCTCGGCTTTTGTCTCCTCGATGGCTTCGGCGATCTGCTCGATTGTCGATTCGGAGGGGCGTTCACTGGAGATGCCGCCCTGCATGAACCCGAAGGCACCCTCCTGACTCCGGGGCCGTTCCGGCGGTTGGACTCGAATCCCGGCCTCGCCGGTGACCACTCGGTCGCCCTCCTCGATGGCGTTGAGAACCTTCGTGTACGCGCGGACGCCCGAATCGGATCCGTCTCGTGGCTCGTCGCCGCTCGACCCTTCGGAGTCGCTACGCGACTCCCGCTCTTCGACGATGACCGCACAGTCCATCTCGATGTGTTCGACGTCGACCCACTCGCCCTCGTATCGAATCTGTGTGGGGTGGTTCGTCGTCGAGTAGAAGCCGTGTGGGACGACCTGGTCTTCGGGGGCCGGTTCCAGTTTCGCGTCGTTGGGGTCGGCGAGGTTCGCCCCGTTCTGGTGGAGTTCGTGGACGATGCGCTGGAGGTCCTCCTCGGTATCGGCGGTGACGAGCATGCGGGCGTAGGACTCCTTGTCCTTGTGGCGGCCGATGTCGAACTCCTCGACGTCGAAGGAGCCACCGTGGTCCATGACGATACCGAACGCAGCCTGCATCATCCCCGAGTCGATGATGTGGCCCTCCAACTCGACGACGCGAGAGACGCTCATATCGGTGCGTCGGTTCGGGTCGATAAGTCGGTTGTGGGTGAGGAGCGAGATGTGGGTGGAATTTGGGTAAACACTGATACGTCGGTTGATACTGAGTACCAGTGGGTGTGAGTGGGACCGACCACTTCGACACCCGGAACGGAGGCATCCCTGTCCCCGCTTTTGCGGCAAAATAACGGAAAGAGCGACGGCTCCAGACCCTACGTCGACTGTCCGATGACCACCACGTCGGTCGTCCCGCCGAACGTCGTCTCCCCGGAGCCACGTTTCTCCTCGGGGACTGCCCACGTCTCGACGGTGGCCTCGGCGGCACCGAAAGTGTACGGCCCGCTCGCTTGGACGCCCTCAGGTGCCTCGATGAAGTAGGTGAACTCCACCGAGCCGTCGTCGAGGTCGGATGCGGGGACGGTGCCGAAGTCGACAGTTCCGGCATCGTCGTCGACAGATTCGTAGCTCCCGCCGTATTCGAGGAAGTTCCACTCCGAGGGGAACTGGTCGACGACGCGGACGGAGTCGGCGGCCTCGGTGTCGAAGTTCCGGAGCGTTACCGTGACGCGAGTGGCCTGTCCACCTGTGAACACCGAGGCGTCGTTCTCCCGACTGCCGCTGGCCGTCAAATCGAACGTCTCGGGCGGTTCGACCGATTCGACGTCTTCGACCAGCGCGTCGAGTCCGGTGTCGAGGTCAGCGACCGTGAGACCCCCGGCCAGCGCCTCGGCCGTCTCGATGGCTGCCTCGGCGTCGACGGACCCGGCACCCGTGTTCGTGACGCTGTAGTCGGGATTGAAATCAGCCGCACTGTGTTCCAGCACGCGGATGAGGTCGATGGGGGAGAGTTCCTCGCCACCGCTCTCGGCGCGGTAGGCTTCCTGGACCAACATGGCGATGCCCGCTGCTCCGGGGCAGGACATCGACGTCCCCGAGAGGCGACCGTAGAACGGTTCGGCGTCGCCCGTCTCGCCCAGCGGCCCGAGCACGTCGGCTTTGTCCTGCGTGCTCAACACGAGGTTGCCGTGGGCGCTGATGCCGGGGCGGAACAGGGTCAGCGGCCGAGCCTCGCTCAGGTCGCCGTCGGCCTTCTCGTACTGTTCGTACTCGATGGTGTACTCGGCGGTGACGGCGTCTTCCGGTTCGAGTTCGACGAGGTAGGTGTTCCCGCCGTCGATATCGACGGTGAGCGTGTCGTGTTGCTTCAACGGTTCCTCCCGTGACTGGGCGATTTCGACCCACTCGCCGTTCTGTTCCTCGTAGACGCGCATCCGGACCCACTGGCCTTCAGGGTCCAGTGTCAGCGTCAAATCGACGAGGTCGACGTTCCCGAAGGTTTCGAGCCGCTCGTAGGCGGAGCCGGTGTCCTCGTCGACGGCGGCCGCGCCCGGACTGGTGTTGACTCCGGGGCCAACGGTGCCGGTGAACGTGCCGCTGTCGACGGTTGCGTGGGAACCGCTCTGAATGGCGTGGAACTCCCGGAGGTTCCGGAGCAGCTGTTCGCGGTTGTAGAACGTGTCGTCCTCGACCTCACGACCGCGCGAGGAGAAGTTCGTAATCGAGCGGTTGTTGGCGTTGTCTCCGGGCGAGATGGTCTTTTCGGCGGCGCCGACGCCGAGGACGTGCGGTGCCTTCGCAAAGCGGTTGCCCGACCCGAGGTCCGGCCCGTCGTTGCCGTAGGAGAACACGGGGAGGACGCCCTCGGTGAACGCCTCCCAGGTGGCGACGTTGACGGGGTCGTTCGGGTTGTAGACGTTGTTCCGGGAGACGCCGTAGGAGTTCGACACCACGTCGGGGTCGAACTCCGGTTCGGTCCGGATTCGGCCGAGGAGGTGGTCCCACGCCGCGACCACGTACGGGAGGTAAACTCCCTGAACGACCGCGTAACTCGTGATGGTCGCGTCCGGGGCCATCCCTTCGTAGGAGCCGTTGACGCCGCCCTCACCGTTGCCGGCGACGATGCCCGCGCAGTGTTGGCCGTGGCCGACGGTGTCGGTGTCGCCGGGACCGGCATCGATCCACAGGGGGTCCCGCGGCCCGGTCGGTTCGTCGACGTACCGGAAATTCGCCTCTACGCGCTCGGAGCCGATACCGGGGTGGCTGGCGTTGAGTCCCGAGTCGATGACGACGACGTGGGCGTCCTCGCCGGTGTAGCCGAGGTCCTGGTGGACAGTCTCGACGGCCATCGACTCCCGGGAGGTGTCGTCGTTGTGCCACTCCAGTTGTTCGGAGCGCTTGACCCGCCGAACCGAGTCCCAGCCGGCGACGGTCTCGATTTGGGACGGTCGGAGGTGCGTCCAGGCGATACCGAGATGTTCGAACAGGCGGTAGCCTTCTTCGAGGTCGAGTGTATCGAGCCGTTCGGCGTCGTCGGCGGAATCGAAGACGACGAGCGCCTCCTGGAGGCCGCCGTCGAGGTCGAACTCCTCGTCGAGAATCGCAGTCGAGACCGTCGAGTTCGCCGCGGCCGTGCCTACGAAGGCCGCCGTCCCGGCTGCGATGCCGATACCCTTCACGAACGTTCGTCTGTGTATGCCGTCGTCGCTCATCGGTACCGACAACTCTCGAAGCCATACTTAATCCGATTCTGACAAACCCATCCAAAGGTCCGGTCACTCGCCTTTTCGCGCGACTGACCACGAGGAGTCCGTCGCATCGGTCAATCGGCGATACAGCCCGCGCAATCCCGCCGAGTCCGTCGCCGGGAGGACGTGGAACTCGACGGCACCGTCCCGGACCGCGACGCGGAACGTGTCGCCTGTGTCGTCGTCGTGGACGAGATACAGCGGCATCGGCAGGTCGAACCAGTCGCCGTACCGATACGGACCGGCGTCGAGCACCGACTGGACGAGTTCGACGAGTTCGCGGTCGTCGAAGTCTGCGGTCGGCCGCACCGAAAACACCGTCTCGCCTTCGTACTCGACGCCGCCGCCCCGCGGGTAGCGACGCTCGGGAGGCGTCGGAATGGCGAACGTCGGGTCGTCGTCGTCGGCCACGGGGCCGCTACGGCGGCTTGTCGTTTAAATTCGCGGGCGGAGTCGACTCGGCGGCCGGGTGGACCGAACCACCTGCGCCGAATCGGCTTCCTGTATCTTTATCCCCAACCGACGTGCACCGAACGGACATGGTAACCTTCGAACGGCCGCTTCCCGATTTGGGTACCGAGGGCGATGTCGTCGTCAAACGAATCCTCGCGTTTCTCGTCGACGCCATCGGGTTCGGTCTCTTGATAGGTATCGTCTCCGAGGTCCTGGCAGTGATTTCCGAGACTCTCGGTGTGTTAGTCGGCGGTCTCGGAACGCTCCTGTTTTTCATCTACTTCATCTACTTCGAGGCGGAGTACGGACAGACCGTCGGGAAGATGGTGATGGACATCGTCGTCGTCACCGAGGACGGCGACCCGATTACCTACCGCGATTCGGCCATTCGGACGCTGCTGCGAATCGTCGACGCACTGCCGTTCTTCTACATCGTCGGCCTCGTCGCCATCTACGTCACCGACCGCAAACAGCGGGTCGGTGACCTCGTCGCCGACACCATCGTCGTGAAGACAAAGCCGACGGCCGACAGACTGTAGCGGCCGACCCTTTTTATCGGATGCCGCGACCAGACCGCCCGTGACCTGAGAGAGGCCGGCGGTCGGTCGAGGCCGTAGCGTGGGACCCGCCGCCGGTTACGCATTCCCGCCTGTTCGCTAACTCCATCTCCGGCACCTATATCGAATCGGAGTCCGTAGTCGCGGTCATGTGTGGCCGTTACAGTCTGTTCACGCCACCGGAGGAACTCGAAGCCCGCTTCGATGCGACGTTCGCCTTCGAGTTCGAGCCGCGGTACAACGCCGCGCCGAGTCAACGACTTCCGGTCATCACCGGAGAGCAACCCGACGCCATCCAGCGGCTCGAATGGGGTCTCGTCCCGCGCTGGGCCGACGACCGGAGCGACGGCCACATCAACGCCCGCGCGGAGACCGTCGACGAAAAGCCCGCCTTCGCCGAGGCCTACGAGCAACGGCGCTGTCTCGTTCTCGCCGACGGCTTCTACGAGTGGGCCGACACCGGTGGCGGGAAACGACCCTACCGCGTCGCCTACGAGGACGACCGCCCCTTCGCGATGGCTGGTCTCTACGAGCGGTGGACGCCCGACACGCTCCAGACCGGTCTCGGGGAGTTCGACGGCGGCGAGAGCGGGTCGGCAGGGCAGGCCGACCCAATCGAGACGTTCACCGTCGTCACGACGGAACCGAACGGGGTCGTCGAGCCGCTGCACCACCGGATGGCCGTCATCCTCAGTCCCGACGAGGAGGGGGCGTGGCTCGACGGGGAGTCCGTCCCGCTGGACCCCGCTCCCGAAGACGGCCTCCGGTCGTACTCGGTCTCGACGGCCGTGAACAACCCCGCCAACGACGGCCCGGAGTTGGTTCGGGAGGTCGAGGGGTAAATCCGTGCCTCGGGGCCGGTCTGGGCCGGGCGAACGCCTAAACCGACGGGCGACGACTGGCCAACAATGACCGTCACCGACCGCCTACCGCTCGGCAGCGAGGAGGAAACGGAACTCGACCCGTTTCTGGAGCGTGCCGCCCGGTGGGCGACCGAGTTGGAGTACCGCGACGTGCCGCGTCCGGTGCGGTGGGCCGCACGCGCACAGTTGGTCAGCACCGTCGGTGCGGCGGTGTGGACGTGCTCTCACCCACTCGGCGAGCGAATCGCGACAGCGACCGAAAGCCACGCCGACGGTGACGCAACGTTCCTCGGAGGCGCAGATCTGTCGCCGGAGGGTGCGGCGGCCGGCAACGCCGCGCTGTCGATGGCGCTGGATTTCGACGACACCGTCCTCGGCGGCCACACCGGCCACAGCAGCGTCTTCGTCCCGCTGGCGTACGCCGAATCGACAGGGGCGAGCGGCGAGCGACTGCTCGTCGCACACGTCGCCGCAAACGAGGTGGCCGCACGACTGGCCGCCGCAGCGGCAATCGGCCCCTTCCGGGGGCAACAGACCGCCTACATCCACGCGGTCGCTGCCGCTGTGGGACGTGCGGTCATTGAGGGCGACGACGCCGAAACGCTGAGCGACGCTCTCGGGACCGCGCTGTTACAGCCACCGTGGCCGCTCGAATCGCCGTTCCTCGGGAGCGACGCGAAGGTCTGGAGTGCGAGCGAACCGCTCAAGAGCGGCATCGCCGCCGTCGATTCCGCACGCGCTGGGCTCTCCGGCCGTCCGGACCTCACCGAAGCCGACGAGGGGTTCCTCGATTCCTTCGCCGACCTTCCGCTTCCGGAGTTCCTGGAAGGGTTCGGCGAGCGTTGGCACACCCGCGCCGTGACGGTGAAGGGCGTCCCCGGCTGTGCGTACGTGACGGCGCCAATCGAGGCCGCACTGGAGGCTCGCGGGCGGTTCGACCGCGGCCGAACCACTATCGAACGCGTCGACGTGTACGGGTCGCTGTTCGCGACGGAGGTCGACGACCGCGCCTCGCCGTACCTCGACGGCCCGAACAGTCCCGTCTCCGCGCTGTCGTTTACGATTCCGTTCAACGTCGCGGTGGCGCTCATCGACGGAGAACACACGCCGCGACAGTTGGCCGGACGGGTCGGTGACGCCGATGTCTGGCGTTTGGCTGACCGGGTGTTCGTCCACCACGACGCGTCGTTTACGATGGCTGCATTGGAGTCCGAAGTGCCGGTGGGGGCGATGCTTCGCCGGGTCGGCGTGCCCGTCGTGGGGTACGCGGCGAAAACCGTCGGCGTCGGCGCGACGCTCCGGCACCTCCCGACGCTGCTGCGCTTCGCCCGCAAGCGGCCGCTCCCGTCGGACTTCTCGGACGCCGACAAGCGGATGGGCGCCCGCGTCGAGGTGACGACCACTGACGGCCGGACCATCGAGACGACGGTCGACCATCCGTCGGGATTCGCCGGCAAGCCGCTCGAAGAGATACGGGCGGTCGCCCGCAACAAGTGCCGTTCGGGGCTCGAAGCCGCCGGCGTCGGACCGTCCGATGCGACCCAACGGGTCGACGAACTGTTCGCCGTCGACAGCGTCCCGTCCGTCTCGCTGGAGGCGTTCGCCCCGGAGGGGTCGCCGTGAAACCCGAGCGCGTCGGTGCGGTCGTCAATCCCCAATCCGGTAGCGGGAAGGCGGCGGAGTTGTTCGCCGAACTGTCCGACCAGTTCCCCGGGGCCGAAGTCGATGCGATCATCACGACCGGCGCAGACGACGTTTCCACCGCGGCCCTAGAGCAAGCGAAATGGGCCGACCTCGTGGTCGCGATCGGTGGCGACGGAACTCTCCGTGAAGTGGCTTCGGCGCTCGTCGACGCCGACATCGAGACGCCGCTGTTCGTCGTCCCGGCCGGCAGGGGGAACTCCTCGTATCGGCATCTCTACGGCGATTCCGACTGGCGGAGCGTCGCCGCTCGGTTGGCCGACGGTGTCGAGACGCGGCCGCTGGAGGTCGGTCGAGCCGACACGACACCTCGAATCGCCCCGACGTACTTCGTGCTCGGATTTACTGCCGGACTGTTCCGGAGCGCACTCGGCTACGCCGAACGATTGCGACGACTGCCCGGACCGCTCGCGTACCTCCTCGCAACCGGATGGGCGACGCTGGCCGACGACCCCGTCGAACTGTCGCTGTCGGTCGGGGGCGACCCGATGTATCACGGCGCCGCACGTGTCGTCGCCATCGGCGGTGGCCGCTACCGCGGGAGCGACTTCGAACTGCTCCCGGAGTCCCGACGCGGCGACGGACTCCTCCATGCCCTCGTCGTCGAATCGGTCGGGCCTCGTGCGGCCGTTCGGCTCGCAAGGCGTGCCAGAGCGGGTCGGATAATCGACGACCCGTCGGTTCGATATGCCACGGGTGAGACCGCACGGCTCCGTTCGGAGGCGGGACTCCCGGTCGAACTCGACGGGACGCCCGTCTCGGAGCCGGTGACTGCGGCCGAACTCGCGGTGGTTCCAGAGGCACTGTCGGTCGCCTATCCCGCCGAGTGACTGTACCGGTATGTGTTTCATCCGACGATAGTCACCATAGAATTTATATCATGAGTGTATAATCCGTGTTCACAAATGGCGATAAATTCGACATCTGGCCCGGGTTTGAGCCTCGAGCGTCCGATATCGGTCGCGTGCGTCGACGACTACGCGGAACTGTGTGACCTCACTGCGGAGGGTCTCGAAGCAACGAGCTGCCGCCTACAAACGACCGCGATAACCGACCCATCGTCGGTAACCGACCGCCTCGCGGAGTTCGACTGCATCGTCTCCGATTACGAGATGCCCGGTATCGACGGCCTCGAGTTGCTCCGACAGGTTCGCGTCCTCGACGACGACATCCCATTCATCCTCTTTACGAGCGAAGGCTCCGAGAACGTCGCGAGCGACGCCATCTCGCTGGGCGTCACGGATTACATCACGAAATCGGGCGGTTCCGAGCGGTTTACCCGGCTTGCACACCGAATCGAGAGCGTCGTCGATGCACAGCGGGCGACCGAGCAGGTCGAACGAACACGGGAACAGGCCACGGAGGCCATTCGCACCGAACGCGCTCGGTTTAGAGCCCTCATCGAACACTCCCCGGCGACGGTGTGTCTCCTCGACGACACCGGTACCTTCCAGTACGTCAGCCCCTCGATGGAGGAGGTGACGGGGTTCGTGCCACGGGAACTCCGCGGCGAGAGCGCCTTCGATAGGGTCCACGCCGAGGACCGCGAGCGCGTCGAACGCGAGTTCGCAAAATCGCTGTCGAACCCCGACTACCGACCCACCGTCGAGTACCGCTTCCGACACAAAAGCGGCGACTGGCGGTACATCGAATCCCGAGGTGCCAACCGCCTCGACGACCCTGACATCGAGGGGTTCGTCGTCAACAGTCGCGATATAAGCGAGCGTCGCGAGACCGAACGCCGCCTGCGGCGAGAACGGGACCTCACCGACCGAATTCTCGAGGTAAGTCCAGCGCCGTTGCTCTTGATGGAGCGGGACGGCCACATCCGGCGTGCGAACGACCGGGCCGCCGAGGTGTTCGGCATGGAGCGACAGGAACTAATCGGTCTCTCACCGGCGGAACCGTCGGTGACCTTCCGGAACGCCGACGGGGAGTCGATTGCCGACGGTGAGTACCTCTGGGAGGTCGTCGCCGGCGCCGGAACCGCGATGCAGGGCGTCGACTGCGAAGCATCGCTTCCCAGCGGGGACTTCTGGCTGACCGTCAGCGCCTCACCGATGTCCGGCGAGGACCGAACGCTCGTCGTCGTCTCGGTCGACGACATCGGGCCGTTGTGATGACGACTGCTGATTTGAACGTCGGGGCCGCGTTTTAACAGGTAGATGCGTAGCAAACGAGTCGCTGGCGATAACACGGGCGTTCGCGAAGACAGCCACCGTCTCCATCGGCGACGTGACACGCCTCGACGACGATAACAACACGTAAGTCCGGGGCGGCCGGCGGCCCGAACATGAAACAGGCACGCATCGAGACGCCCGACGGCGTCCTCGAAGGCGAGTACGACGACGACGGCACCGTCCACACCGAAGAGGGGACGTACGAACCCGCTCAGTACGATTTGCTGGCGCCGTGTGAACCGTCCGTGTTCTACTGTGTCGGTCGCAACTTCGGCGAGAAGGTCGACCAGATGGACTACGAAGTGCCGGAGGTGCCGGACTTCTTCATCAAGCCCCCCGTCTCGCTGCACGCCCCCGAGACGCCGATTCCGTATCCCACCTTCACCGAGGAGTTGACCTACGCCGGCGAGTTGGCCGCCGTCATCGACACGGAGTGCAAGAACGTCGAGGAAAGCGAAGTCGACGACGTGGTGCGGGGCTACACCATCCTCAACGACCTCGACTGCCTCGATCAAGAGCGCCGCACCGCCCGGAAGGCCTTCGACTCCTCGGGACCGCTCGGCCCCGTCGTCGCCGACGTCGACCCCGTCGGCCTCGATATGACGACTCACATCAACGGCGAACTCCGACAGGAGGACAACACCGAGAACATGTTCATCAAACCACGAGAAGTGATTTCGTTCCTCTCGGAGCGCTTCACGTTCAAGCCGGGCGACGTGATTTCCTTCGGCAGTCCTGCCAACCCCGGTCTGTTGGAACGGGGCGACGAAATCGAAATCCACTACGAGGGAATCGGGACGCTGCGGAACACCGTCGAGTAGTTCGGCCTATCCGATATTGACGACGACGACGGGGCGTTCGGACTCCTTGACGACGCGTTCGGTCGTACTCCCCAGATGGAGGCGTTTCTCGCGGCCGGTCCGACCGTGCGTTCCGAGAACGAGCAAGTCGATGTCGTTGTCTTCGGCGTAGCGTAGAATCTCGCGATGAGGGACGCCCTCTGTGGTCGCGGTCGTGGCATCGATGTCCGACTCCGCAGCCCGGGCGGAGAGGTCTTCTACAGCCCCAGTCGCGTCGTCGGACAGTTCGGTCCGGACGGTCTCCTTCTCGTCGGTGTCGGCGGCCAAGACGACCCGACGGTCGACAATCGAGATGATGTGGAGGTCGGCGTCGTAGGCGGTTGCGGCTCCGATGGCGTGTTCGAGTGCCTCGGCGGCCCCGTCGCTTCCGTCGGTCGGCAACAGCACGGAATCGTACATGCAGGCCACTCCGATGGCCACCTACTTCAAACGGGCTGTCCCGGATTGGGGGACGGCGCGACCGTCGGAAACGTTTTTATTCTGCCCTGCCTGAGACGGATTGTGGCAGACGACCGTAGCATCGAGGATGTCCTCGATACAATCGGCGACCAACACGCACGGACGGTGCTGGCAGCGATTAGTCGTCAGCCCCGTTCGGCGAAGGAACTCGCCGAGGAGTGTGAGTTGTCGCTCCCGACGATTTACCGGCGGCTCGAACTGTTACAGGACCACGACCTCATCATCGAACAGACGGCCGTCGCCGAAGACGGCAACCACTACAACGTCTACGAGTGCAACTTCGACAGCACCGTCATCCAACTGGAGGACGACGAGTACAAGGTCCGCATCTATCGACGCGAGAACCTTCCGGACCGCTTCACGCAGTTGTGGGACGACCTCGGCGCCGAGTGAGACGACGGCGTTCGCGTCGACTCGGACTACCGGGTGGATGGTTTTAATACGACGGCAGGAATCCCCCGCACATGGTCGACATCCTGCAGGGCGTGTTGATTCTGATGCGACTCGTTCTCTTCGGACTCTCGCTCGGGCTGACGCTCATCAGCTTTCAGGCGTACTCCAAGCGGGGCTCGGACCGACTGCAGTACGCGTTCATCGGGTTCGCGTTCATCAGCATGGGCGTCGCGATGACGAACCTCACGACACAGGTCGGCGTGGGCGGTGACCTCGGCCGGCAGTTGTTCTACCTGCAAATCGCCGAGACAGTGCCGTTCATCGTCGGCTTCGCGATGATTTACATGTCGCTGTATCGCTAGCCACCCACTTTTTACTTCGTCGGGGTCGCTCACTACGCTCGCGACCCGCTCCTCGTAAAAACATGGGGAAAAACGACCCGGACGCTCCCTCCGGTCGCGTCCGGTGAAACGCCTCGCTTGCGCTCGGCGTATGCTTACAGAAGGGCCGAACCGGACGTACCAGCGAAAATCTCAGCGCCACTCCTCGACGACGGTGGCGCCGGAGCCACAGAACAGACACCGCTCGCCGTGTCGAAGCGCGACCAACTGTCGACCGCAGTTCAGACAGTGCAGCAGTTCGCGGTCGCCCGCCTCCAGTTCCGCGCGTATCTCGTCAGTCTGTGGCGGGATGGCGTGGTCGGGTCGCCGCAGGTTCCGGTCGCGTTTCTCGGGCACGTTCGTTATACGCACTCGACCGATAAGAACCTCTCTCCCGCAGCAACGGCCCCCCGCCAGCGGTCAGTTCGTCGTGATGAGTTCGACCACGTCGCGGTGGTCGAGTTCGTGGTCGCCGGCGATTTGCCGGCCGGCACGGCAGTCGACGCCGTGGAGCAGGCCGTCGCCGAGGTCCGAGTGGATGTGGTAGGCGAAATCCGAGGTGGTCGCATCCGGCGGCAACAGGAAACAGTCGGGAAGGATTTTGCCGTCCGCGGTGCCGAGGCCGCCCGAAGAGCCGGGGAACACCGCCAGCAGGTCGAGCGTGTCGAACAGCGCGGTCTCCAGTGCGGCTTGCACGCCGGTGCCGTCGTACTCGGCGGCGAACTCGGCGATGCGGTCGAGGCCGGCGGCCTGCTCCTCGGAGATGTCGCCGACTATCTCGAAGTCGGCGCTGCCGGGGACGTACTCGACGACGCCGTTCTCGTCGGCCGCCTTCAGCGCCTTCTCGGCGTGGGCACTGGCAGGGACGATGGTGAGATGGTCGTAGTCGGGGTCCGACGTGATTTCCTCGTAGTTGGCCTGTGCCTCGGGGGTGTCCATCTTGTTGGCGGCGATGACGATTGGTTTCGTCGCCTGTCGAATCTCTCTCGCCAGCGTTTCGCGGTCGTCGTCGTCCCACTCGCCGGGGTCGAAGCCACAACCCACCCGGCGGATGAGCCGTTTGATTTCGTCTTCGTTGGTTCGGAAGGCGGTCATCTGTTCTGCGAGTTCGACCTCGATGTCCGTCTCGGCGGTGTTGTAGGCGCCCTCGTAGCGCTCGATGCCGCGTTCGAGGATGTCGAGATACCACATGTCGAGTTCGTCTTCGAGGAACTCGATGTCCTCTCGTGGGTCGTGGCCCTCGGTGGGTTCACCCTCGGCGTCGGTCGTCCCCGAGAAGTCGACGACGTGGACCAACACGTCAGCCTCGTTGAGGTCGGTGAGGAACTGATTGCCGAGGCCGGCGCCCTCGTGGGCGCCGGGAATGAGTCCGGCCACGTCGACGAGTTTGACGGGGACGAAGCGCTCGCCCGCCCGGCAGAAACCCGAGTCGGGCGTACACGTCTCGTCGAACTCCGGGGCGGCACAGGGAACGCGGACGTACGCCTCGCCGATGGAGGGGTCGATGGTCGTGAACGGATACGCGCCCTCCGGCACGTCGTTCATGGTCGCGGCGTTGAAGAACGTGGACTTGCCGACCGAGGGCTTGCCGACGAGTCCGACCGTGTAGCTCATACAGTCGGTTGCTCGCTGGCGTTCAAGAGGGCTTCCATCGTCGCC
This sequence comes from Natronomonas gomsonensis, assembly GCF_013391635.1. Taxonomy (GTDB): domain Archaea; phylum Halobacteriota; class Halobacteria; order Halobacteriales; family Haloarculaceae; genus Natronomonas; species Natronomonas gomsonensis_A. The sequence goes on from NZ_JACAWU010000002.1 coordinate 920,463, forward strand.
GTCAGTGCGTTTCGGTGACACACTGCAGTCGATTTCGACTGACGATTCGACGCTCGATACCGAGCGGGGGTTAAATCGGACGTGTCCGCTACGGTGGGTATGGCAACGGACCACGCCACGGCCGTCGAGACGGAGGGCGTAGAGTCGGAGTCGGCCGCTTACATCTCGCCGACCGCCGATTTCCTCCTGTTGTTCGGTGCGACACTGCTCGTCGCGCTCACAGCCGCCGCCGTTATTACGCCCTGACTCGACAGGGCGCCCAGTGAGCGCCGACACGCCCGCCCGGAGCCCCTTCGAGTTGCTCGCCGACGCCGAGCGGCCGCTGTGGGTCGCGGCGGTGCTTCTGTACGGTGTCGGCGACACCGCGACGACGTTCTGGGGGCTCTCAGTCGGCGGAGCCGCGGAGGCCGGCCCCATCGCCGGGCCGTTCATCGACCTGTACGGCCCAGTCGCACTGTTGGGCCTCAAGGCGGTCGTGTTCACGCTGTTTTATTTGACGTGGCGCGTGTTGCGGACGCCGGGCCGGACCGCCGTCCCGCTTGCGCTGGCGGTCGTCGGCGGTCTCGTGACGACGTGGAACCTGCTGGTGTTGTCGGGGACGCTGTGACCGTCTCGGGCGCTGGAACAGGATGAATCAGTTCGCCCCGGTGTCGTCGACTCCCTGGCTGGGGGCTGGGTCGGCTACGATGAACTGCAGGAGGACGCTCACGACGAGGTAGCCGACGGCACCCACCAGTACGGCGAGCGCGATTTCGTCGGCCACTTCGAGGATTAGGTTCGTGTACGGGTAGCCGTCGGTCTCCAGTCGGGCGACGAACACCAAGGGGTACAGCGACAGGGGGATGGCCAACACGGCGGTACAGCGTCGAATCGTCCGTTGGAGGGCATCGGACATGGATGGGGGTCGGGGTCGGAAGTCAAAAAATCCTACCTCGGTAGCGACGAGGTCCGGCCTTCCGAGCGAGAAGTTCGCGTTGGGGGCGGCGATTCAAAGGACGAACAACACGATTTGATACAGCAATCCGAGGACGAACGCGGCCACGAGAACGGCCGACGAGGCCACGACGATGGGCGACAGTTGCTGTTCTTCCTCGACGATGTAGTCGGTCATACGCGTTCGGAGAGCGCCGGGCGGAAAAAGCGTTGCGTCACCGTCGGCGCAGTCGGCCGCTCCTGACAGCCATCTCACCGGATGGCGAACCGATATGACCCTCCCGGTGGAACGGGGGGTATGACATTCGGCTCGGACGACGAGATACACCGGCGACTCGATTCCGAGGGTCGACCGCTGGACGACGACTACGAGCCGCCGCTGCCCGATGAGCAGTTGGTGGAGCTGTACGCCGACATGCGGCTGGCACGGCACTTCGACGAGCGGATGGTCAGCCTCCAGCGACAGGGCCGGGTCGGCACCTACGCCCCGCTGGCTGGACAGGAAGGGTCCCAATTCGGGTCGATGTACGCCGTCGACGACGCCGACTGGATACTGTACCAGTATCGGGAACACGGTGCCGTCATCGACCGCGGGCCGCTGGCGGAGTACGTCCGTTACTGGATGGGCCACGAGTCGGGCAACGCCGCGCTGACCGACCACAACATCGCGCCGCTGAACATCTCCATCGGGGGTCACATCCCTCACGCGACGGGAATGGCGTGGGCGTCGAAACTGCAGGGCGACGACAACGCCATCGTCTGTCACTTCGGCGAGGGATCGACCAGCGAGGGCGACTTCCACGAGGGGCTGAACTTCGCCGGCGTCTTCGACGTGCCCGCGGTGTTCATCTGCAACAACAACGGGTGGGCCATCTCCCATCCCGCCGACGAACAGACCGCGAGTGAGTCCTACGCCGAGAAGGCGGCCGCCTATGGACTCCCGGGCGTCGTCGTCGACGGGATGGACCCGCTCGCGACCTACGAGGTCGTCGCTGAGGCGCTCGCGAAGGCGAAGGACCCCGACGCCGAGACGCGGCCGACGCTCGTCGAGGCCATCCAGTACCGCTTCGGCGCCCACACGACCGCCGACGACCCCACCGCCTACCGGGAAGACAGCGAGGTCGAACAGTGGAAGGAGTGGGACCCGATACCCCGGATGGAGACGTTCCTCAGAGAACGGGGCTCGCTCGACGAGGAACGCATCGACGCCATCGGCGAGGAGGTGCGGGAGACCGTGGCCGACGCCATCGACCGCGGGACTGACGTGGAGGCAAACCCCGAGGACCTCTTTGCGGATGCCTACGCCGAACCGACGCCGCGGGTCGAAGCGGGTCGGGAGTACCTCCAACGACTCCGCGAGGAGTACGGCGACGCGGCACTGGTCGACGACGAGTAACCGTCGCTTCCGCCTCGACAACCTTTATTCACGGAAAGCCGTACCGACTAACATATGGATTCGTTTCCGGGTCGGTCGTACGGTCGGGTGACCGCACCCGAACTCGCGGTGTTCGTCTCCGGTGTGGCGAGTATGGGACTCGAGATACTCGCCGGCCGAATGGTCGCTCCCCAGTTCGGCAGCAGTATCTACACCTGGGGAAGCATCATCGGAGTGTTCCTCGCGGCGCTGAGTCTCGGCTATCACTTCGGCGGCAAGCGCGCCGCCGAGCGAGCCAGCGTCAACCGTCTGACGTGGCTGTTGCTTGGAACTGCGGCCTACGTCGCGCTGTTGATTTTCGCCGGGGACCTGCTGTTGGCGGCGGGGTCGTCGTTCCCGTTACCCAGTCGGTTCGCCTCACTGCCGGCCATCACGCTGCTGTTCGGCCCCCCAACCTACCTGCTCGGCTTCATCAGCCCCTACGCCGCCGAGTTGTCGAACACGGAGAAAATCGGCGAGGCCTCGGGTCGGGTGTACGCAGTCGGGACCGTCGGGAGCATCCTCGGTGCCTTCGGGACCACCTTCTTTCTCATCCCGTCGCTCGGCATCGAGGCCATCAGTTTCCTGTTCGGTTTGCTATTGGTCGGGACGGCGCTGTCCATCTCGCTGCCGAGGATGAATCGCGAACCGCTGTTCGCCACCGTCGGCGTCACGGTGCTTCTCGTCGCCGCCATCGGTAGCGGCGCCGTCGGCGTCTCGACGGGCGGACAAGTCATCTACCAGACCCAGACGCCGTATCAGGAACTCGAGGTGGCCGACCTCGGCGACACCCGAACGCTGTATCTGGACGGCCAGCGCCACAGCGCGATGGACCTGAACGACCCGAACCGCCACGTCTTCGAGTACACGCGGTACTTCCACATGCCGTATCTGTTCGCGAAGGACCCCGACGACATCGATAGAGTGCTGTTCGTCGGTGGCGGTGGGTTCACCGGCCCGAAACGGTTCGCCGCCGAGTACAACGCCACCGTCGACGTGGTGGAAATCGACCCCGAAGTCATCGACGTCGCCGAGCAGTACTTCCGGGTCGAGGAGTCGGAGCAACTCAACATCCACAACGGCGATGGCCGGCGGTTTCTCCGGAACACGAACCACACCTACGACCTCATCGTCCTGGACGCCTACAAGAAGGACAAGGTACCGTTCCAGTTGACGACGGTGGAGTTCATGCAGTTGACCAACGACCGCCTCTCGGAGGACGGCATCCTGTTTGCGAACCTCATCTCGGCACCGAGCGGGCCGGCCTCGGAGTTCTACCGCGCCGAGTTCCGAACGATGGAGCAGGTGTACCCGCAGGTGTACAGTTTCCCCACCGCCGGGTCGAGCGTCGTCCAGAACATCGAAATCGTCGCCACGAAGAACCCCGAGCAGGTGACCGAGGCCGAACTCCGCGAACGGAACCGCCAGCGCGACATCGGCATCGACCTCGAGAGCGAAATCGGGAGCTATCGGAGCGACGAACCGACCGACGACGTGCCGATACTTAGAGACGACCGCGCGCCGGTCGACAGCCTACTGGACCCGATGGTCGGCCAGCGATACGTCATCGAGCAGACGGCACCCGGGAACGAGACGGCCGGCTGAACGCCGTCAGCCACTCCCGGAGTCGGAGAGCGCGGAGCCGTCGACCTCGTAGATAGTCACCGCCTCGTTCTCGAAGGCGACCGATAGCTCCGGCCGCTCGTCGAACGCCCGGAGGTTCTCGCCGTACTGTTCGCGCTCGTTGGGGCCGACGTAGACGTACTGCACGTCGTAGGTGCGGAGTGTCGCTGCGGCGTCGGACCACGGCCCGTCGTAGACGGCGTCGACCTCCTCGGCGCGGCGCTCGAAGGCCTCGACGCCGCGATACCCCTGCTGGTGGTCCCACCCGATGACCGACGGCAGGCCAGTCAGCGTCGAGGCGGGACTGCTCCAGCGGTACGTCGACCGACCCGGCGCCTCGACGATGGTCGGCGTCCCCTGCCGGTCGTCGAGCCAGTGAATGGCTTGCATCTCTTCGGCGTGCCAGCGTTCGTGGGTCGCCAGTCCGTCGATGGTCGCGTCCCGGTCGGCGGCCGCATCGGACCCAACCTCTCCGGCGAAGGTCAGGACGGCGAACGGACTGCTCAAGAGGATGACGGCGACGACCAACGTCCCGGCGATGACCGCCGAGCGCGTCGGTGTCGGCATCGAGGGAATCCGACCTGTTCCGTCTTTTGCCCCGCCGTCTGCGCGGGCGGCAGTGTCGGTCGATGCGTCGGCGGATTCGGTCGACAGTCGCTCCGCGAGATACTGACGAGCATCCGAGAGGACGAGCGCGCTCGCTCCACCCATGCCTGCCGCAGCGAGCGTCCACCCCTGGACGGCGACTTTCAGCGTCGTGTTCCAGCGAATCTGGGTCGGCGGCCACACCTTCGCGTAGACGATGTCCATCGAGAGGATGAGGCCGACACCAGCGACGAGCAGCAGGCCCTCGAAGCCGATTCGGTCCGTCCGGAGGAGCCACCACGCACCGAGCAACAGCGGGCCGGTGACCGCCAGCACTGCGAAGTCGACGACCCAGAGCAAGGCGGCGACGGCGGCCAGCCCCGACAGCGAGACGGCTGCGACGGCGACGGGCGAGGCATCACGAATCGCCTCGCGGCCGCTGTAGAGCAAGTAGCCGGCGAACAGCGCCAGCACGTTGCCGTAGATGACGAGGAACGGCCAGAGGTCGGTCCGCGGCGGGAGGAAGCCGACACCCTCGTTGGTCGGAACGTTGCCGAAGATGAGGAACGGCGAGGCCAGAGCGACGCCGACCAACCCGACGCCCGCCGCGAGGACGCCCGCGAGGACGATGCGCCACAGTTCGGCACCGAGCCATTCGAGGCGGTCGCCAGATTCGAGGTCGGCATCGAACGTCAGGCGGTCGCCGACGCCGGGGAGGAGCGTCGCCGGGTGGGCGTCAGCGGCAGCGAGTGCGAGCCACGCCAGTCCGACGACCGTCGGCAGCGACCACGTGTTCATGAAGCCGAAGACGCCCGCGACGAGTCCCATCCCACCGTAGACGAGGGCGAGACGCCGGCCGCGTTCTTCGGCTGGCGTCAGGTAGTAACTGAGCGCCAGGGCGGCAGCAAAGAGGATGTAACCGTTGGCCAGCGCGTGCCCGTGGAGGTCGGACTTCACGAAGGAGTACAGCGGGAACTCCTGGAGGGTGTTCGGGACGACGTAGCGGGTGTAGAACCAGCCCCACTCGAAGGGATTGCTCAGCCGAACGACGGCCTCCTCGTAGGGCATGTGCCGGACCGCATCGAAGGCGGGCCGGCCGTACTCGAGGGCGGTCTCGCGGGGAAGCAGGCCGAAGCCGAGGCGGACGGCGGTCGTCAGCGCGCCCGCGAGGGCGACGAAGAACACGCCGAGTGCGCCGCCGAGACGGTAGGAGCGACCGCGGAGCGCCGTCGCGGCACCGACGAGCCCGTACGCCGACACGACGAGGAAGCCGTAGAAGGCGGCGATGCCGAGGTTGAAGCCATACCGTGGCGCGGTGTCGGTCAACAGCGTGTAACTGGCGACCTGCATCTGGGTGCCGTAGTAGTATCGCAGCGGTTCGCCCGCGAACCAGAAGTCCTCGGGCGGAAGCGCCTCCGCTCGCAACAGCGCCTTCACCAATCCGAAGTGGAGGAACTGTTCGCCCCCGGCCGGCGTGATGCCTGCGTTGTACATCCGGAAGGAGACGAGAAACAGGAACCCGACGGCGAAGACGGCGTAGCCGCCGGCGACGGCGCGCCACTCCGGTTCGGCGCCGCGGCGATACGCTAGCGCCGACGCCGCGACGACGAGGCCGAGGCCGACGAGGACGGTGTGGAGGCCGAAGGTCACCTGTCCGATCCAGAAGACGAACAGGGCAAGCGGGACGACGGCCGCTGGGAGGGCCAGCGCCGCACCGCGACGCGGGAGCCGGGGGAAGGCGGCCGCCGCCAGCGGCGCGCCGACCGCGGTCAGCGCCGCGAACGCGACGAGCCATTTCAGGACGATAGCGAGTTCAAGCACGGGTACGTTCGGCCGCTCTTCGGGCGTAAACCTTCTGGATTTCGGGATGTACCGACCGGCGACGGGAGATCACTCCGTCGACGTATCCGGGTCGTCGGTCGTGTTCCTGATTCGGAGCGTCGAAATCCGGGCGCCGTCGACGCTCGTCACCTCGACGCCGTACCCGTCGGCCTCGATGCTGTCGCCGACCTCGGGAGCCCGCCCGAGACGATCGAGCACCAACCCCGCGAGCGTCTCGAAGCCCTCGCCTTCGAAGTCGGTGTCGAGTGCATCGTTGACGGCCGACAGCGTAACCGAGCCGTCGGCATCGTAGGTGTCGTCGTCGAGGCTGCGTATCGAGTGTTCACGTCCCTCGGCGTCGAACTCGTCTCGGAGGTCGCCGACGATGGCCTCGACGACGTCCTCGACGGTCGCGATGCCTTCGAGGGCCCCCCACTCGTCGATGACGGCAGCCATCTGTCGCTGTTCGTCACGGAACTGCAAGAGGAGGTCGTTGACCGTCGTCGTCTCCGGAACGACGACGATTTCGCGTGCGAGGTCGCCGGCGGTCGCCGACTCCGACCCGGTCTCGCTGGCGCGGAGCACGTCTTTCACGTCGACGAACCCGAGCACGCGGTCGGCATCGTCGGCCTCGACGACGGGATAGCGCGTGTGCTCGGCGTCGAGAACCATCGTCCGCAACTCCGACAACGACAGGTCGGCCGGAACGCTCACCACGTCCGGTCGCGGCACCATCACCTCCCGAACCACGGTGTCGTCGAGGTCGAAGACTCGCTCTATCATGTCGACTTCGGCCATCTCGACGTGGCCCTCCTCTCCCGACCGCATCAGTACGCGACGGATTTCACGCTCTTCGAGCGTCTCGTCGCTCTCGGAGGCCGGCGGGATGCCGAGCAGGCGGGTGAAGGCGTTGGCGGTGCCGTTGAACACGACGATGCCGGGTTTAAACAGGTAATAGGAGAGTTTCATCGGCGGGGCCAGCAACAGCGAGACCCGCTCGGCGTCGGCGATGGCGATGGTCTTCGGCGCGAGTTCGCCGAAGACGACGTGGAGGAACGTGATGAAACTGAAGCCGATCGCGAAAGCCACGAGGTGGATGAGACTCGCCGGCAGCAGTGATTCGAGAACCGGTTCGATGAGCGCTGCGACGGCCGGTTCGCCGATCCACCCGAGACCGAGCGAGGCGATGGTGATACCGAGCTGGGTCGCCGCGAGGTAGTCGTCGAGGTTCTCCATCACGTCCTGTAGGACGCCGGAACCGGCGCGTCCCTCCTCGGCCAGTTGTTCGACCGACGTGGACCGAACCCGGACGAAGGCGAACTCCGAGGCGACGAAAAAGCCGTTCAGGACGACCAGGAACAGAGCGAGGAGGACTCGCGCCGCGGAGAAGGCGACGTCTACCATCGTCGCCTCCGAGGCGTGCGTCCGTTCGAGTATCGAGTGACCATACTGCCGTCTCGTGGGGGTGATTATTAAAACGAGGTCGTCGGGAATCGGTCGAAACCCGTTCCTGCACCTTCTGTAGCGCTGTCGCTATCGGAGCAGTCCTCGAAAGAAGCGAAGTTACGTGGCGTCGCCGTGTGGCGACGGTGCAGTAACCGTTAATTACGCGCGGACGACGTTCGTCGCGCGGGGGCCCTTGGGGGCCTGTTCGATCTCGAATTCGATTTCCGTCCCTTCCGTCAGATCCTCACCGCCAACGTCCTCCATGTGGAAGAAAACGTCGTCGTCAGAGTCCTCAGTCGCGATGAAACCGTAGCCGCCTGTGTCGTTGAAGAAATCAACCTTACCGTTTACCATTGCGATTAACCGGAGTAGAGGTACACGGATAAGGGTTCCGTATACGTCGCTCATTTCGCCAAATTAGTATACGAACATCCAGTGTAGACGCCATCACCAGAACATCACTGCGTGTATGCGGTGTTCTTCAGAAATATTGTCCGATTCAGCAGAACCAACGGATGCTTCGGTGGAACCCAAAGTTCTCACCTATTCGACATATTATGTGGACAGTTAGCATTGGTGTAGCGCTATTCAGAGTTACCTCGCGTCATCGCTCGGGAAGATGCTCTCCGGAAGGTACGCCGACACCGTCCACGTCGGTCGGTTCACGACCTGATTGATTTTCAAATCGACCGCGGCAGAACAGAGGAGATACGCCTCCTCGCGAGTGAGTCCCCGCTCCGCTTCGAGGTGGTCGACCATGTGACGGACGGCCAGTTCCGTCGCTTCCATGAGGTCGTCTGCGACACCCGTCGTCCCGTAGGTCGGTTCGTCGGCACCACTCGCCGTGAACGGTCCCATCGTCTCGAACTGAGGGCCGTCGATGTCCATATCCGACCGCACCGAGAGCCGAGCGGTGACGAACATCGGAGCCTCGATGCCGGTGACGCACACCTCACCGTCACCCTGTGCCGCGTGGCAGTCGCCGATGCTGAGCAGCGCACCTTCGGCCTCGACCGGGAGGTACAGCGTCGACCCCGCCGTGAGGTGTTTGATGTCCACGTTGCCACCCACCGGTCGCGGTGGGACGGTGCTGTGGGTTCCCGACTCCGACGGCGCGACGCCGACGACACCCGGAAACGGGTGTAGCGGGACTTCGATTCCGTTCACGAACCGGCCGACATCGCCCTCGAGGTCCCACACGTGGAGTCCGGGGTCGTCGAACGCCTCGGGAAGTAGTCCCTTCCCCGTATCGCCCGGATAGAAGTAACTCACACCGAACCCCTTGTGCTGGAAGTCGAGGAACTCGATGGCGAGTACGTCACCCGGTTCGGCCCCCTCGACTCGAACGGGGCCAGTCAGCGGGTGCCCCTCGAAAGACATCGTCTCGAGGGCTTCGACCGTCGACTCGCTGTCGAAGTGACCGTCCGGCGCTCCGCGGCACTCGAATCGTACGACTGACCCCGGTTCGACCGACTCGATAGGGTCGAGAGTATTACTCCAGGTTCGATGGACGTTCTCGTCTCGGGCGCTGATTTCCCGGTCGACGGGGGGTTCCGGTGACACACCCGACGGACGGACCCGACGGGCTAAGAACTACTGGTGACAGTGCTCGACGTCCCGTTCGTCTTCGGACGCCCCGTCCCGAAAGCCGGCCCCGACCATTCCGAGTACCGATTTACCAAGGTATCCACCGGTCAGCGATTTTCCCGGCAAGGGGGTCCAGAGGACCGCTTCCTCGATTATAATAAGTACCTACCGGTTGTTTCACGCGCTGAAATCCGACCTGCAACCGTATTATTATCATATATTTCAATCATATATTATCCAATAAATTTCCGGTATTACGTTTAAACGATGAACGATTCTGAACCATCTTCTCTTTATTTGATTTCACTTCTGGAAGGTAATTCTACCCGTTAGGGGTGGTAACAGATGAGCCGAAAATCAGAGAAGCCAGAATGGGGAATCAATAGACGAACAGTACTGAAAAGTGCGGCGGCGGCCTCGGGCGCGGGATTGGTTGGTGTGTCGGCAAGCGGGACGGTTGCTGCTGACGGTCATTGTTCGGACGATTGTGCGGCAGCGGAAGCGTGTGAAACCGAAGTCCCACTGTGTGCTGCACAGGATATCGAGGTCGGCACGGTGTATGTACGGAGGAGCGGTGAGGAAGAAATCGACGTCAATTACGAGTTGAACGACGATACCGAAAACGACTGGTATCTCAGGGAAACGCACCTGTACGTTGGCACGACGGACCCTCGGGAGCTGTCAAGCTCCCCCGGTCAGTTCCCGTTCAGCAAGGAAGATTACGGTGACGGTGTCACTGAGGACACGTACACTATCAGTTTCGACGAGATTTGTGAGTACGAACTCGGGGGCGGAAACGGCAAAGGCGGGGGTGGCAAGTGGGACGTAGGCGACAGCTGTGGCGTAGCGGAAGGCGACTGTATCTGGGTTGCCGCCCACGCAGTGGTTGACGAGGTTCTCGAAGAAGCACCGTACTTCGCTGCGGATGCGACCTACGAGGCCGAGCAGGGCGTCAAAAAGAATGGAAATGACATCGATGAGGACAGGTCGAATCCCGAAGACGCGCTGGTCAAGGCGTATCCCGACGGGGATTTCTTCAGCCTCGGATTCATGCCCGATGGAGATGGCGGATTCGAGGAGGAAGGTGGCTGGGTCGAGGTCACCTTCGACTGCCCCGTAGTGAACGGCGACGGTGATGACTTGCGACTCTGGGAAGTTACGTTCGCACCGTATCCACTGGAATCGGCCGACGTCTATGCGTGGTACGATGACGAGTGGGTATACCTGGGCCAGGCCGACAACTCGGGACAGGGCGACGAGGGAAGCCCCGAAGCACACACGCTATCGACGTTCGATCTCGGAGACCCTGCCGACGAGAACTACGACGAGGTCGAGTCGACGGAGAAACTCCGTATCGTCGATACGACCGATCCCGGCCCCCACAATGGGAACGCCGACGGGTTCGACCTCGATGGCATCGAGGTGCTCCAGGACTGCACCGCAGACGAAACTGCGTGGGGCGACGGCTGTGAGGGCTGTGAAATCACCGACGGCGGAAACTGGGCGACCTACTTCCAGTACAGTATCGGGAGCTGTACATAAGAAGAAACGGTATGCGTAGACGATTTCGGGGACCTCGAAGCAGGTGATGAAATCGGCGGAGATAATCTCAAGGGTGTTACAATCACGTCGGCAAGCGGTGGTTCAATTGTAGCAGCAGAAGAGGGCCAAGAACCTACATTCTATGGTGCGCCCAACGGCGACAACTCCGTCAGTAATGGCTGTATGGGTGAGAAGGTCGATGTCGGATTTGGGGACAGAGACGCGAAGGAGAGTGGAGACCCTCAAAACTTGGATTTCGAATTCGAAGACCCAGTCTTCGAGTTCGAACTGCGGATGCTGGATTTCGGCGACTACAATCCTAACGGAGATGGGCATCACCTCGTCGAGATTACTGCGTTCGATGGTGCTGACAACCAAGTCGACTCTGAGAAAATCGAATACTGGACTAATTCCGCTGTGAATCCGGAGACGGCCTGGAAGACGAGTCAAAAGGATGAGGTCCTCTGGCATGACCTCTACGAGGCCGGTGATGCCTGTGATGCAGAAGCAGGGCACCCCGGCGATTACACCATCGAATTGACCGGAGAGGGAATCGAGCGGGTTGCACTCCGTTTCGGTGAGGGACACGACCCCAATATCGCGTTCGACCTTCCCTGTATTGAGAGGGAAGTCGAAATCTACTAAAATCGGAAGTGAACGGATAATTCCTACTATTTTACGTGTTTTGGAAAAACTGATTCAGTAGTTGAGGTTCACTCTCGACCGTTCTGTCTTGCGAGTGTAGAACTCACGACGCACCGTCACACCCAGTAGCTTGCCGAGAACGGTTTCGAGATGCATCGCGTTCTATCGCTGCTGAGGCTCGGCTTACTCACATTCTGTCAGTTTTGAGACTTCATAACTAATGGCGCGTCCCTACCATTCCCAACATGGACACCACCACAATCGCAGCGTCAGTCGAACATCAGTTGTTGTCCGGGGTCGGAACCCTGGTTCCGCTACAGTTCTCGGGCGATTTCCTTCAGTGGGCGGTGATATTTTTCATCATCGCCATCGTCGCAGCAGTCTTCGGTGCCCGCGGAATCGCAGGCGTCTCGATGACCGTCGCGAAGTGGTTCGTCATCATCTTCCTGGTGTTGGCCGTGATTTCGCTCCTCCTCTGAGCGTCCCCGATGACTGAGTACGGCGTTCCCTTCGACGCATGAGCTCGTCGGGACAGGACGATACCGGGGACGACTCCAGTACGTCGTTTCGGGAGCTCACCTCAGAGGTCATCGCACTCGCACAGAAAAACGACATCAGCATCGTTGCCTCGGGCGTTGCGTTTTATTTGTTCAACTCGCTCGTGCCGTTGCTGTTGTTCGTGTTTATCGGACTCTCTGCGACCGGGAGGCTCGGGCCCGGTATCGAACTCTTCGGGACCGTAGCAGGACTCGATATCGGGGAGTTCGTCGCTTCGTTAGACTCGGTCGTCGGCGACGACGCCGACCGACGACGAGCAGCCGTCATCGCCGGTTTGATTCTGTTGTGGAGTTCGCTGCGGTTGGTCCAGGCTATCAACGTGTCGTTTCAAGCGATTTACAACGTGCGCCACGAGCACTCGCTACTCGGGACGATTCTGGACAGTTTGATCGTTTTCGCAACGATTATCCTCGTCGTTCCCGCTATTTCGCTGCTCGTTGTGGTACTGATGGTCGTAACGGACGTTTCGGTCGTCAGTGTGGCCAGTGCCCCTTTGCTGTGTGTCGTGCTCTTGGGTGGGTTTCTGCCGATGTACTATCGGTTTTCGGCCCCGGAAACCACACTCCTGCAGGCGTTTCCAGGAGCGGCGCTTGCTGCAGTCGCTTGGGCGCTCTGTGCTGTCGGCCTCCGACTGTACATTTCGACCTCCGAGAGCGTCGAACTGTACGGCGTCGCCGGCGGCATCCTGTTGCTGTTGACGTGGCTGTACGTCGGTGGTTTGATGCTCCTTACTGGGGCGGCTCTGAACGCCGTTTTGACCGACGGCGTCGAAGTCGACGTCGACGACCAGCCCGACAGGTGACCGTTCGAGCGACCGACGACGTCGGGACGTTACGGGGTCTATACATATACACCTCCGTCACCGGAACTCTTCATGCGACTGGTGAAGGTCATCGTTGACGAGGGCGACCTGAAACCGGTACTGGCGGTGCTCGACGACGAGGAAATCGATTATCTCCGCTTCGAGAGGGTTGACACCGGAACCGGGTCCACCGACGAACTACTCGTGGAGTTCCCGCTACCGGACCAGGCAGTCGAGTACGTCCGCGACCGACTCGACGAAACCGGCGTCACGGGCCGGTATCTCGTTACGGTCAGGGCTGAGTCGGCCCAGACCGAGCGCTTCGCCGCGCTCGAGGACCGGTTTATTACCGGGACTGAAGAGGGAGACAGCATCTCACCGGAGGAACTGCGAACTACAGCCCTCTCCCTCCATCCTGATCCGATGGCATACTACGCAATGACGGTCATCAGTGCGCTCGTCGCCGTTTCGGGCCTCCTGCTCGATTCGGCCGCGCTCGTCGTCGGTGCGATGGTTATCGCCCCACAGGTAGGGTCAGCGCTCACCGCCAGCGTCGGGGCAGTCATGCACGACTGGTCCATGCTCAAACGCGGCGTGCGCGCACAGTTCGTAAGTCTCTCGCTCGCCATCGTCGGGAGTGCGGTATTCGGCGTGGTGCTGCAGTCAATCGGCTCGGTCTCTCCCGTAGTGCACCTGGAGACTATCGCGGAGGTGGGCGAACGGACCTCGCCGGGAGTGCTCACGCTGGCGGTCGGCATCGTTGCAGGGAGTGCAGGAGCCGTGGGCTTGGCGACGGCCCTCCCGGTGTCACTCGTCGGCGTCATGATTGCTGCAGCGCTCATTCCAGCGGCTGCGACCGTCGGAATCGGTCTCGCCTGGAACGCGCCGAGCATCGCAATCGGGGCGCTGGTCCTGCTCATCGCCAATCTCGTCGCTGTCAACGCGTCCGGCTACCTGACTCTTCGGGCGTTCGGCTACCAATCGGAGGATGACACCGATTTCTCCGCTATCCGAAAGGCAGTTGTTGCCATCGGCCTCGTCGCTCTCGTCGTACTCACCGGTGCCACGTTCACCCTACAGGCCTCCTTCGAAAACGAGGTCAACGAAGCAGTCAACGAGGCTCTCGATGAGGAAGAGTACGAGGATTTAGAACTGGTTCGAACCCGGACGGATTTCCTCTTCGTCCCCGGATCCGAACCTCCCGGCATCACGGTCGTTGTCGGCCGCCCGGCGGACCAATCGCACCCGATGCTCGCCGAGACCTTGGGAGAAACGATATCGGAAACGACTGAACGAGACGTGGCCGTCCGGGTCGAGTTCGTCGAGCGCCAGCAGTACGAAACCGGGAGGGTAAACGTGGGAACGGCTCGGGGTCAGGGGATGGAGTTATCGAGAATCACTAACCACTGGCGGAATTAGATGGCCGATTTCCACACCGTCTTCGGCTGAGAAAGTACACACAGGACTGGCCTCGATACTCACGGCTCACAATCCATCCAATGGATACGTTCAGCGACTCTATGGAACCAGCTCGTGTTGGTACTTCCCGTCTATCGACAGCAGTGCACAGCGAACACCGTTGCTCGTCGCCTGAATCACGGTGTTACTGGTCGAACTCCAGTCCGACATCGGCCTTCAGGGTGAACACCGTCGATTCGAGGGAGTGTTTCGAGACGGTAAGCATGCGAAGCATGTACGAACTGAGAAGGACGTACGGCGAAAGCGCGATGACGAACGCGAGGTTGACGTAGAGGAGTCTCGATCGGACTCCCGGAAGTGTCGTTCGCGGGAAGAGGCCAGTATCCATCGCGAGCAGAACGTACGACGTGAAGACGATGACCGGGAGCGAGAGAATGAGGAGGGAACTCGATAGGTTTCGGAGTTCCCGCTTGAAATACAGCGTCGTGAAGTACTCTCTACCGGACGCGAGAATCGTGAGTATCCGAAGCAGTGTCGCGAGCGAATCGTGATCCGATTCCGTAAGTGCGTCCCCGTGGGTGGCTTTCAGGCGGCGGGTCACGTTGATGTGGCGGGCGTATGGGTAATCGAGCGTGCTCAAAAGGAGGATCGACACTCGAGGATCGCTTTGCCGGATTCGCCTCTCGATTTGGGACAACCGCGTCTCGATATCGTCGGCGAAGGCGAGCAGATTCGCCCTCGCTTGCTCGTCGGTCGTCGAGTTATCGGTGGTCCGGATCGAGTCCGTTTCAGAATGGATCGCCTCGATGACGTACTGGAGAAACGGCTGTAACCCGGCCGGACTGACGCCGTCCTCCACGAGTTCCTCCAGTTCGATCTGGAAATCGATGGAGTCCTCGATGCTGGCCAGTTTGACCTGGAGAGGAGCGAACTCCTGGGCGAGGGCCGCAGTATTGATCGAGAGAACGACCGAGACGAAGAGGATGATTCCGCCTAACAGCGTGTTGAACAGGGTCTGAACCGCTCGTGTCTCGGTGACGAGCCGTTCCATCTCGAACTCCCAGACGGTTCCGACCATCAGCAGCGCCAACAGGATGACGACCTCCGTGACAAGTGCGAGTACTCGTCGATCTCCGGATAAGAACACCCACCGAATCAACCAGCCGACCGGATTTCGGGAAAAAGTTCCGAAAGAGTCGGAATCAGCGTCTGTATCGGCTGTATCTGTGACCTGATCGGAAATAACGTCGTCAACTCGATTAGTTCGACTATGCTGGCGTATGCTAATCACTATGCGGCTGCTAGAGACGGTAGGGTGCTGATACCGTATGAACTACAGACGTGATTCGCCGACGTTTGCTCGTCTCTTCTCGAAAATGTCTGGATAGAAGGCTGGCCGCAGAAATCACACCCGGAGATTCATACAGTGAGTTGAAGAATACAAGCGAGAATCGGTCGATACTGGTCACCTCAATCGGTGGAGGTGACATCCCGATTCAAGTCGAACAGGTTCTCTGGGTCGTACTCGTGCTTCAACGCGACCAATCGTTCGTAAGCCGGACCGAACGTGGTCTCCAGTGCGGTCTCACCCCCTTCGAAAAAGCCCGGGAAGTTCAGGTAAAACGAGCCGTCGGAGAACTGCCGCATATCGGCGATACAGTCGCGAACCCACTCGACGTTAGCCCCGTCGTTCACGGGGGCCTCCCAGTTCGCCTCGATTCCCAAGAGGAATGGCGCGTGCCGGCCCGCAAACGCGCTCTCCCCGGGGTCGACGTTCGTGATCGCGCCACCCAACTCCCAAACGTCGACGGTCGTGAGCGGCGACGGCGCGGTCTCCGCCCAGTAGCGGATTCGGTCGATAGCGGATTCGGTGAGTCCATCGAGATAGAGCGATTTCCAGTAGTATCGCATCCCATCGGGGTAATCCTCGTCGAGAATCCGTTGGAACTCGGCGTATGGCATCGTTCCACTGAAGTCAGCTATCGGTTCGCCGAATTCCCGCAGCGGTGCAAGCGCCGCTTCACCTTCCTCCGGGGGTCCTGCGTAACATCCCAGAAAACCGACCTTACGCTCGTCTACCACGTCGTCGGGGAACAGCTCCTCGTCCGGCATCACGCCTGTTGACGAGAGCGTGGTAACTTCGTCGGGCGCATCCGAGACGTACTCGCGGTACGCGCGTAGATACTCGGCCGTCCGCTCCCCAGAATAGAGTACGAAACACGTCGCCACGTCCGGTCCGACCGGGTGAAGTTCGAACTCGAAGCCCGTCACGACTCCGAGTCCGCCTCCGCCGCCACGAACCCCCCAGAACAGCTCCTCGTTCTCGTCGGCGCTGGCGGTCAGATACCGGCCGTCCGCGGTGACCACGTCCACAGAGCGGAGGTTGTCACAACTCAGGCCGTACTTACACCGGAGGTGGCCAATGCCACCGCCGAGGGTGAGCCCCGCTACGCCGGTTTTCGAGACGACGCCGCCGGGCGTCGCCAAGCCAAACGGCTGGGTTTCGTGATCGACGTCGGCCCACGTCGCGCCGCCCTGGACCCACGCCGTCCGTTCTTCAGGGTCGACCCACACGGCCCGCATCTCCGAGAGGTCGATCACGAGCCCATCGTCGCAGACGGCCGTGCCAGCAACGTTGTGCCCGCCACCCCGGACAGCCACACGAAAGCCGTTCTCGCGAGCGAATTCGACCGCACGAACGACGTCTGCCGTGCCTCGACAGCGGGCGATCAGCGACGGATACTTATCGATCATTCCGTTCCAGACGGCGCGCACATCGTCGTATTCGTCGTCAGCGGGAGAAATCACGTCCCCGTGTACGTCGGTTTGAAACTGCTCGATTCGTTCCTCGTTGATGATTGATTGTGCCATACTCACCCGAACGATTGCGGAGCTGTTAGCCTCATTCACTGAGAAGCGTCTGGCGGGATAGACGCTGTTTCAGGCCGTGAGATACCTCTCACGTTGCGTACGCGATAGAGTCATAATCTATGCTAACTTTTGTCAAGGTAGTGAATCCCGTGGAGTTCAACAACCCTGAGCAAACGGCTGATGACGGACGCCCACCGCCTGGCTCACCGGTCCTTGAGGCACTCCTAGAGAACGCACGAAATCAACAGTACCTCGGACAGCGCCTCGACGCCGCGGGCGATCGTGTCGACACAGATCTACTCGGCGATATCGTGCGACACGGACCGGTTCTGGAGGCGCTCCGTGCGGAACCGCTCAATCGCCGGGAGATCGAGGAACGCCTCGACGTTTCGCGCGCAACGAGCCACCGCTTCACGCAGTGGCTCGACGAACAAGGCTTCGTCGAGAAGGTCGACGGTCGGTTCCAACTGACTGGGCGAGGTGAGGCGGTCGCCGACGACGTGCTCCGGTTCGAGGCGAACGTTCGCACCGTCGACCGGCTCGCACCGCTTCTCGACATCATCTGTGAGGACCACCAAGAGTTCGTGATCGAACCGTTCGTGGATGCAAGAGTTACTCTTGCGGAGCCAGAGAATCCATACCAACCGGTCGAGCGGTTCATCTCGCTACTCAGTGACTCGGAGACCTTCCGTGGATTCAACACGACACACATGGCACCGCTCGTCCTCGGCGGATTCCACTACCAGATCTTCGAGGAAACCGACACGGAAATCGTCTATCTCCCCCACATTGTCGAGAAACTCTTCGAGACCTACCCGGAGCGCGCCCGCGAGGCAATCGACCATGGACATCTCGCCCTCCGAACCCGTGACGATCTGCCGTACGGTCTCGCAATCTTCGACGAGTGCGTCGGAATCGGAGGCTACGACGAGGCCACTGGACTCATGCAGGTGTTCGTCGATACGGACGAGCCGATCGCGTGCGAGTGGGCCGACCGCGTGTACGCCTCGATCAGAGCGGATTCGGAACCACTCGATGAGAGGTAGCGGATCGCTGGTGACACACGTTCGAGAGACACGAGCTGATACTCAAGCGTTTCGAAGGTGAAGACTTTGCCTCGCGTATGTTGACCGAGCCCCTCCGATTCACGGTTTCGTTCTTGAAGGCCGCGTCATCAACACACGCAACCACTTGGTAAGCCTACTCACGTCCGTCCCACGCTGACGAGCGAAAGACGGGCTTTGACCGCGAATAAGCTGAGATGAACCGAGAGTAGACCGTCAGCAGACTCGTTCAGCGATGACGCGGAAACACCTAAACGTGAACCGCTTCGATCGGCTTATTCACTTTCTTTGTGCAGTGATATCGTCGACGCCAGACCGCGTATCCGTGAGATTACACTTTATTCCAGATAGTCGCTTCATAGCTAAACAATCGATTCACGTAGGTCGGATACGATGTCTAATGAACCGCCTGAGTCGTCCGCGAGGAAAAGTACGTATCGACGCCGAACGGTAATGGGAGGGCTTGCAGCGAGTGCGAGTCTCGGCGCACTCGGCTCGGAAGCCAGCAGCCAAGCACAAGCGCAAACGGATGACGAACCCGAAGAGTGGCCCCCAGTGGATATCTGGGAAGCACACGTCGCCGTCCTGTCGGGGAATCAAGCCGACGTCGAAACCGATGCGAGTGGTTGCACGCACATGATGCCGGGTGAGGAAGGGACGCTCGTGGTCGATCTCGTGCTCGAGGATATCGAGTGTGTCACCCAGGCGCATATCCACGAGGGCGGGCGGGGAGAGGATGGACCGGTTGTGGCACCGCTTCTCGGCTACACCGAAGAAGTGGACGGGAGCGGTGACGGCGATCCGCTAACCACCCCTCGGGACGTCCCGCTGATCGAAGGGACAGTCGTCGACGACCCCGAGCTCGTCGAAGCCATCTTGGACGATCCGGAAGCGTACTACGTCAACGTACATACGGTCCACAATCCGGGCGGAGAGATTCGCGGACAGATCCGCGGATTCGACTTCGGCCAGGAGACCGAACTCGAACCGGTGCCGGCGGAGTTCACTGTCTCGGGACTGGACCCGGATGATATCGAAGTGGTCCGTGGCGAGCAGATAGACGTGTCCGCGCGGATTCGAAACGTCGGCGACATTACCGACATCCAAACCGTCGAACTTCGTATCGACGACGAAGTCGTCGCGGAGCGCGAATTGGAGCTAGCCTGCCGTTCCTCCAGGAGGATTCGATTCGAGGATATCGACACCGACGGTTTCGACCCGGACGAGTACGAATACGGTACGTTCACCGAAGGCGATTCGGAGACGGGGACGCTCACCGTCCTGCGACCGGCGGAGTTCAGAGTCTCCGATCTGAACCCGGAGGACGTGACCGTCACGCAGGGAGATCTAATCGATGTCTCCGCGACCATCGAAAACGTCGGCGACGTTTCCGATACGCAGACGGTCGAGTTCCGGGTCGACGACGAGCCTGTCGCCGAAGGGAGGTTAGAACTCGACGGAGGCGAGTCGAGACGGATCGCCTTCGAGGAGATCGACACGAGCGAACTCGACCCCGACGAGTACGAACACGGTATATTTACCGAAGACGATTCGGAGACGGCGACGCTAACCGTATTGAGCCCGCCGAATTTCATGGTTTCGGAGCTTGAGCCGATGGACGTGACCGTCACCCGCGGAGACCAAATCGATGTCTCCGCGACTATCGAAAACGTCGGCGAGGCGGCGGGTACACAGACGGTCGAGTTCCGAATCGGCGGCGAAACCATCGACGACCAAGCGCTCGAACTCGATGGAGGGGCGTCCGAAGCGGTCGGCTTCGATGCGGTAGACACCTCGGGGCTCGAACCCAGCGAATACGAGCACGGTGTTTTCACCGACGACGACTCCGTAACGGGGACACTGACCGTCGAAGCGGTCCAAGAAGCCCAGTTCGTGGTCGCCGAACTCGAGCCGGAGGTTCAAACCGTCGCCCAGGGGGAGCAGTTCGGCCTCACGGCGAGAATCGAAAACGTCGGCGAAGTGGCTGGCACGCAGACGGTCGAACTCTCGCTCGCTGAGGAGATTATCAGCGAACGAGAAGTGGAGCTCGAGAGTGGGGAATCAGCAATGCTCGACTACGAAGAAATCGAAACCGTCGGTCTCGACCCCGGCGAATACGAGTACGTCGTTTCCACCGGCGACACCTCCGCAACGGGGACATTGACCGTCGAAGCGGTAGACGGTGACGGCGAAGAAGAGAACGGCGAAGACGGTGAGGATGATGGTGGAGAGGAAACCCCCACCGAAGACACTCCTACGCAAGACACACCCACCGAAGACACTCCTACGCAAGACACACCCACCGAAGAAGATGGAGACGGAGGGGATACCTAAACCGTCCAAAGATAGCGGGTATACACCGCGGCTGATATCTATCGGTAGTACCCGGAGTCAGTCGTCGTCGCGAGACGCTGCGACGGTATCGCTGGGACGTGGAGGGACAGGTCCTCGAACGTTAGAATGGTCGGGGACTCTCGTAAGAGCGGGTTACGGGAAGTAACAGCGAATTATCACCGAACAGCCTGCGAAACGATGTCGATAGTTAACGGGTAGTCCTCGCTAATGCGCTGCCATGTCCGATAACTCCGACCGCGCTGCGTGGCAGGTGACGACCGACCGCGAACGGATACGAGAGTGGGCCGAAGACCACGAGGTAGTGCCCGTCCTCGACGAGAGAGGTGGTAATAATCTGCGGCTGCTCTCGAACCCCGACGACGACCTCGGCGAACAGCTGTCCTGGGACCGGTTCTTCGAGCGCTTCGAGACCGAACCGCTGGCGCTTCGGTACCGGGAGACGGCGACCAGGGGAGGAGGCCAGCCGGCCTACGAGTTCGTGGACAGAGACGAGATTACTGAAGCGGAAGTCGACGAACAGGTGCCCCCAGACTCCTTCGAGGCGGAGATGCACGAGGACGACGGCGAAAGTCAGCGGACGCCCCCGGGACCGGGGACGGAGGGGACCGGCGTCACACAGGTCGACAGCGAGACGGCCGCCCGTAGCGACGAGGCCGCCGAGAGAGACGAAACGCCGACTTCAGACGTGGACGACGCGGCTGAAGGGGACACCGCGATATCGTCGTCGTCACGCGACGACGAGGTAGGTGCGTTCGTCCTCGACGAAATTCACGAGCAGCCTGAACTCGTAGACAACGTCGAGGAGGAGTACCTGACGTTCCGGAACACGGGCGACGAGGCACTGAACCTCTCGGGGTGGGTCGTCGAAAACGAAGACGGCCAGCGGTTCGTCTTCCCGGACGGATTCATCCTCAATTCCGGCCAGAACGTCACGGTGCACAGCGGCCGGGGGTCCGACACCGAGACCGATGTCTACTGGGACGCCACGAACGTGGTCTGGAACGACGACGGTGACACGATTACCGTCAAGGCTGCGGACGGGCGAGAGGTACTTCGAGAGCCGTACCTGAAGTGAGTGGGGCGCTCGACTCACCCGGAGGTAATCGTCAGAAACGCGAACTACGATTGTTCCATAGAGGGGATGCGAATCTCGGTCGGTATCAGACGTTGAGCCGAACTGTCGTGTCGGTGATTTTCGAGACGTACTGGTCGGTCAAGTGGTGGACCCCCTGGTTCACCGTTCCGTCCCAGTTCAGTTCCGAGAGCGTCTTTGAATCGGCGTCCGGGCCGACTTCGACGTACAGGTCGCCGTTCCGTACGTCCTCCACGATACCGACCTCGACGCCGTTCTGGTCGACCACCCGCTTTCCGAGGTGTTTGTCGGTGTATTGAGCAACCATACGTACGAACATACTCGCGCCAACGTCGAATGCGTTTGGGGTGTCCTTGCTTGCAAAAGTCCCCGCGAGCCTCCGTGGTTTCGCGAACCAGACCGGGACCTATGTCTATACTGTGGCCACATCCAGATCTCCGTAGAGACGGGATTTGCGGTCAAAAGTGGCGGCCATTGCACTCACGGCTCACAATCTATCCACGGTGAACGTATGTAGCGGGATTGTAGAGTCCACTCTTCGCGTTACTGTTCGTCCAGCAACTCGATGCCGCGCTCCACAACAGCCTCCGTCACGAAGAGACTCGTCTCACGCTGGAGTGCTCGCATACGCGATGCTGCTTCGTCTCTGCCGAGCAATCCGCGACCGAAACCGACAGCGATGACGCCGATAGAACCGCGTACTTCGACACCTGTGTTGGAGGTACCTCTCGGGCAGCGAGGTCGTCAGTTAGGAGAACGATTCCCCGCTCTTCAGCGACTGCAATCGCGGCGCGTTCTCCGGCGTCCAGTTCTTCAGTTCCGACTCGGCTTCCACCGGCTTCGACGAGTTCGTACGAGAAATCGGCCAACCCCTCTGGAACGCCACCGGTGTCGACCTCCTTGTAAACCGTGTCTGGAACGAGGAGTGTGTCAAACGTCGCGAGCAGTTCGAGCAAGTCGATTTCGGCGAGGTGAATGAGCGGTCATGCGTCCGAGACAGCCGCACGCGTCACGCGTTCAAACCCCAGTCGACGTCTGCCTCAACGACCTCCCGCTCTCGATCCGCTCGCTCGACTTTCGTCCGACCGACACGTTCGATTGCTTCCTTGCGGTCGAGTTCACCGTCGAGGTACCGCGCGAGAACGAGGTTCTCCCACAGGTGTTCAAGACCGCGTTCGAGTGCCTGCTCGAATACTTCGGACTCCGGAAGGCCACGGGCTTCGGCGATTTCTCGAACCCGGTCGGAGATTTCGGCGGCCATACCGTATGACTGCTCGGCAACGTTCATAAATCCGTGTCTGCCTACTCGGCGAGAGCCTGACCGGGGCCTATGTCTACGGTGGCCACGACCAGATACCACAGAGACTCATTCTACCGTCAAAATAGCGGCCTCGGCACTCATAGGGCTCGTCACCGTCGGCTGCCTACACCAACTCGGCCCGCTGGCTCGTCATCGGCCACTCACGGATAAAACGTCGAACGGCAAGTGCGTTCCGTCGTTACTCCTCGTCGGCCGAGGGGATGAAGCCGAACTGTTCGCCGACGCCGAAAACGTCGAACTGTCGGAGGAGTTCGGCGAACTCTTCATCGGAGGGGTCGACGAGCAGGAGGTCGTTGTCGAAGTCCATCGACAGCGTGTCCTCGCCGAAGTCGACGAGAAAGTTCCCGTCGGTGAACTCCCCAGCGATCTCGTCGCTGGATTCGACGGCGTCCTGTAGCAGTTCGCCGACGGACTGGCCGGTGTTTGCGGCCTCTTCCAGCAGTTCGACAGCGATGTCGGGCGCCGAGGAGGGGTCCTCGACGGCCTGCTGGAGCAAGTCACCGAGCGTCTGACCGGTGTCTTCCATCTGTGCCTGCAGTTCCTCGAACAGCTCTCGTGCGTCGCTCATGTGATTCGTCCGACTCGTTCGGGCGGGATAGGCGTGGCGGTTCTCTCGAAATCCGGCACACGTTCGGTGGTGAGGGCTTTCCACGGTCGTGGAATCCCGAATCCACGCCTTTCCACGAGAGTGCCGCTTCGAGACGACGGGATGGGTCCGGTCGCCACAGCGACGTGACAGCCTGCTGGAATAGCTGTTAAGTAGGCTCCAGCGCGATTAAGTACCATGTCCCTCGGTACCGTACAACGCTGTCTGGAGTGTGGCTTCGAGGCGCCGCCGGGCTCCGACGCGTGGAGTCGCGTCGAACACCCACCGCTCGGGACGCTCACTCAGTGTCCGGAGTGTGGGAGTACGAACACGCACACCCTTTGAGAGAGCGTCTCCACGCCGGAAGGGAAGCGCCCGGTCAGGAACCGAACGCGACTTCGATGCCGAACATCGCCACGCCGATACCGACGGCGATAACCGACCCCGCGAGCAGTTGTGCGCCGAGGCCGAAAACGAGCCCAGCGAGCACCGCACAGAAGCCGACTATCGTGCCGAGGCCGAACACCGCGTCCCCGGCCCCGAGTGGTTCTTCGTCGGGATAGGCGGCCGCAGCGGTCGCGAGGAACACGTGAACCCCCAGCGGGACGACGGAGACGACTGCGTACCCCGCATCCGTCCATCTGGGAGCGATTGCGGTCAGTTCGGTGAACTCCCGCAGCGTCGACACCGTATCGAGATAGAACAATCCGACGAACTGAATCAGGCTGTCGGTCACGGTCGTCGGGTCTCCGGACGTCGAGGCGACGACGATCGACGCGCCGACGAACCCCCACGCGAACAGCCAGACGAACACCTGATACGCCCCCATGGCAGTCGTCTCTTCGCCGTCGGGCAAAAATCCGACGGGTGTTTCGACTAGTCGCTTCGGTCGAGCGCCGCCGCGACCACGAGCGGGAGCGTAATGGTGGCGTCGGCGTACACCGAGACGTTCCGGGCGTCTTCCTTCAGTTTCCCCCAGGACCGCGCCTCGTCGAGCGTCGCTCCAGAGAGACCGCCGGTTTGCGGCGGGTCCATCGTCAACTGGACCGCATAATCGTAGGCCTCCGGCGTCACCAGCATCGTCTGGAGGACGTAGTTCTTCGGGACGCCACCGCCGACGACGATGGCCGCCGTCGACTCCGCCTCGTAGGCGAGGTCGTTCAGCGGCGACATGTCCTTCAGGGCGTCCAGCGAGAAGCCCGAGACCTGCGAGCGGAGCCACGCCTGCAACCCGAGGACGGAGTCCTGAATCGCCGGGACGTAGACGGGCACCTCGTTCTCGTATGCCGCGGCGGCGATGCCGGCGTCCTCCTCAATGTCATCGCGGTCGTTGACCTCGCTGTTCGCGCGGCCGAGTTCACGGGTAAATTCGGCGATGGAGACGACCTCCTCGCCGACGGCCTCGAACACCTCCTCTCGAAGGTGGTTCTCGAACAGCGCGAAGTGCTCCTGTGGGAGGTACACGTTGTAGATGCGGTCGACTTCCTCGTGGCGTAACTGCTCGTCGAAGTCCCGCTCCTCGAGGTCGGGGTGCTCCTCCCGGCCGTGATGGTGTTTGCCGCCGATGGCCTCGATTGAATCGTGGGTGAGGTTCGCGCCGGTCGTCACGAGTGCGTCGATGTGGCCCTCCCGGATGAGGTCGGCGACGATGGCTCGCATCCCGGCGGGAACCATCGCCCCTGCGAGACCGAAGAAGGTGGTCGTCTCCTCGCTGGCGAATATCTCGCCGGTCACGTCGATTGCTTCCCCGAGGTTCGCGGCACCGATGCCCGCCTTGCCGTACTCGTCGGCGAGGTCGGCGACGGACATCCCCGCGGTGACGCGTGCGTGCTCGACGGGGTCGTGGTCGAACTCCTCGCGCTCGGGCGGTTCGTAGGTCTCGCTGTCGTCGCTCATTGTGGGACGGTCGGCCGGCGAGCGTTTCAAGGGCGCGATTTTCGGACGGACGACGGACGGCGTCAGGTTCGCAACGCGGCTGCGACGGTTCGGACCTGCGCGAGACCGTTAGCGACGAGGGCTTTCGGAAACCGCCGCCGGGCGTTGTCGATGGCGTCCGTCAGGGCGTCGTCGGCATCCTCCTGGACGCCGGGACCGTGTCCGGAGAGCACCCGGTTCGGCTGAAGGTCGGCAAACGCCTCCCGAGGCGGCGTCAGCCGACGGAGCAACATGACGCCGAGGCGCTCGTCGCCGACGCGCATGTAGTCGGCGGCGCCGACGGATTCCGACGCCACGAGCGTCTCGCCGTCGTAGAGGGCGTACTCCTGCCAGGTGCTGCCGCTCCGGGCAACCTCGATGAGTTCGTACTCGCCGAGCGTTCCGCCCACGTCGAGACGGTCGGTCGGCGCGTCGATGGCGCCGGCCACGTCGGTCATCGGTGCCGGCAGCGTCACCGGGACGCCGTGGCGCTCGGCGAACGTGTCGGCATCGCGGGTGTGGTGATTCGAGAGGACGACGACGCCGGCAACGTCGCCGAACTCCGCGATGAGCTCGTCGACTCCGGGGGCGTCGATTGGGTCGACTAGCCACACGCCGTCGTTCGTCAATAGGGCGTGGCTGGCTCGCTGCATCGTCTCTTCGGGATGTGCAATCCAGCCGACGCCGCCCATCCAGCGGTCTATTTCCTCGTAGTCGGTGGGGGAGTCCGTCGCTTTCGCTGGCATGGTCACTACGACCACCGACTGGCGTTAAAGTGTTGTCGTGGCGACAGACTATGCGAACGACGGCCGAGCGGTCAGTTGTACTCCCGCCAGCGGTACCCGCAGTCCTGACACTTGAAAAAGCGCGTCGGCGGTTCGTCGGCGGCGCCGGTCTGTTTGATGGTGTACCACGCCTTCCCGTGACCGCACTTCTCGCAGGTCACGTCGTCTGCAGTCGGCTTGCCCTCGAAGTTCGCACCCTCTTCGGTTTCGATGAGTTCGGCCTCGGATTGGGCCTCCGTCGTGACGAACTCCGCGGCCCGCTCTTCGTCTTTCGACTGTCTCGCCCCGCAGGACGAACACACCATCTCGCCGTCCGCGGAGTGCATCATCGAACCACACTCGTCGCAAAACTGCATGGCTGGTGCTAGCGGTCCGAGAGGCAAAACCGTGTGGATTCACACGGACTGTTGTCGCTTGGTCTCAGTCATCGCCGACCCGCACTGGCGATGGCCGATACATCGTTACAACACTCCGTATCACTCCTCGTCGGTCAGTATCTCGTCGGTCGGCCCGCGCCGCTTGGCGACGATTGGACAGTTCCGAACCCGGAACGACTCCATGTCGACGTGTTCGACGATTTCGGTGCCGTCGTGGGAGCAGGACACTTCCGGCGGCGTCGAGAAGTATTCACACGACTGGCAGTACCGACTCTTCGGAACGACGGCCGTATCGCCCTCCCGGTCGACGTCGTCGTCGGCTGCCGCGACCGAATCCGCCCGGGCGACGGTCTCGGACGTTTCCCCGTCTTCGAGGGCGTCCCAGAGAGCATCTTCGTCGACATCGCCGACCTCCATCTCGTCGAACAGTTCGTCGGGGTCCACGTCGGCAAGGTCGCCGTCGACATCGCGGTCCAGTTCCGCGAAGGGGTCGTCCCGTTCCGCGTCGCCGACTGCATCGTCGCGGCCGTCGTCGTCACGCATCGGTGTCCTCCCCGCTTTCGATTGCTGGCGGGTCCTCGGCGGTCAGTTTCGGGCTTCCGAAGAGAGAGGTCGACGGGGCCACGTTGCCGAACTCGATGCCGCAGTTCGGGCAGGCGGGTTCGGTCAGCAGCGCGATATCGACTGAACTCGAACACCCGCTGCACTTCGCCGACCTGATTCCCTCCCGACCGGCCCGCCGTTTGAGGTCCTCGAGGTGCCGCTCCCGTTCGGTGTCGACGTCGTCGCTTCGGTTCCGTAGCGCCACGACGATGCGCGCCAGTCGGCCGAGTTTCGACGATACGTCATCGAGTTGCTCCTCGACTGCGTCGACACTATCCGAGAGGTTCGCCACGTCGGTTCCGAGCCCGTCGATGTCCTCGGCGAGGCCGTCCACTCGTCGGTTCAGTTGGTCGATGTCGGCGTGGTCGTGGTCTTCCTTCGCGCGGTCCTGTAACCCATCGCGGAGTTGGAGCACCCGGTTTCGGATGTCGTCGACGTGTTCGTCGAGTTCGGACTCCAGCGAGCCGACGCGGCGCTCCAGTCGCTCGAGTTCCGCTTCGTCAACCGTCTCGATTCGACGCTCGATGTCGTCGAGAAATTCGGCGTCGAGCGTCGGCTTCTCGAAGGACGTAGTTTCGTCGCCATCGAGGTCGGCCGTCGTTCGATAGGCGCTCAGCAACTGGACGACCAGTTCCTCGCGGTCGACGTCGAGGGTGTCGGCCCGGTCGTCGAGCCACCGTTCGAGTTCCGACGGTAGCGTCACCGACATGTCGGGTTCGTCAGCCGACTCCGTAGCCATTGCTACCCCTTACCGACGACGGGCAGTTAAGGGTTCGGCCGTATCGCGACGTGACCGGACGGAACCCCCGGCTTATCGGATTTTCCGAACGTCGCTGATGTCGAATCCGGCGTCGCCGATTTCCGTCTCGAAGCGAACGATGTTCTCGTCTTCGATGCGCGAGAGGACCCCGCGGAACTGTTTTACGACCATCGTTCGCGCGCGGGCGCTCCCGCCGCTTTCCCACTCGAACAGGAGCGTTCCGTCGGCGGCGTCGACGAGTTGGCCGTGTTTTTCGGCACCGAGGGTCTCCTGGTTGATGTGGACGAGAATGAGCCCGCCCCACTCGTAGGCTGCCCGCGAGAGTCCCTTCAACAGGACCGGAATGTCGCTCCACGGCAGGCTGTCGGTCCGGGAGCCGATGAGGTCGGCGATGGAGTCGATGACGACGACGTTGCCGGCAGCGTGGCTCGTGAGTCGGTCACCGAGTGCCTCAGTGACCGTCTTTCTGTCCTGGGTCTGTCCCAAATCGGAGATGCTCGCCGTCTTGTCCGCGTACCACTCCCGGGGGACGGGGCTGAGACGGAAGTACTCCGGCGAGAGGTCGTGAAACGACATGTTGTCGATGCCCGCCTCGACGACCTCCTCGTCCATCGCGAGGGTCATCTCGCGGTTCACCTGCCGTTTCTCGGAGGTAAAGGAGATGTAGTGGACTTCCTCCGGGGCGGAGGCGCGGTCGTCGATGCCGCCGTAGTAGAGGTCGAACAGCTCGGGGTCGCCCTTCGCGAGGCCGTTCATGATGGCCGCGGTGTACATGAACTCCCGGGCGCCGGCGCCGGCTTCCCCCGACAGCAGCACGACGCTGCCGGGCGGCGCACCACCCCCGATGGTCGTGTCCAAGCGTCGAATCCCGAACGGGATGCGGTCCATGCACACCCGTTCGGTCCCCCGGCTTTAAAGCGTTTAGTGGGTTTCGACGCGTGCGCCCACGTTTCGCGGTTCGACTACGCGCACGTCGCCGTCGATGCCCGTCTCCGCGAGTGCGGTTTCGGCGGCTTCTCGCGACGCCGTCGCCGAGTCGGCGTCGGTCACGCCGTAGACGGCCGGCCCCCACGAGGACTGGCCGACGCCCCGGAGTGCGGGCGTCTCGGCCAACTCGTCGATGAGGCGGCCGGCCGGCGGCCGGTACACCCCGCCCTGTTCGTCGGCGTACCACGCGCCGTTGAGTCGCCCGAAAGCGCCGACTGCATCGCCGAATGCAGCGAGTCGGCCCTCCGCGGCCGCCGGCAGGAGGCGGCGAACGAGCAGCGAGGCGAGTTCGTCGGCGACGGCCGGGTCGGCGTTCTCGACGACCGACCGCATGCTCTCGTCTTCGGTGGCGCCGCTGCGTCCGGGGTCGGCGTCGGGCAACACGAGAACGAACCGCCAGTCGTCGGGGAGGTCGTGGCGGGCGACGACCGCCGGCACCTCCCACTCGCCGGGGTCCGGCGGCGCCGTCGTGAATCGCTCGGTCGGATGGCCGGCATCGACGATGAACCCACCCGCTTCGAAGGCCGCGACGCCGACGCCGCTTCGGCCACCGCGTTCGAGTGCCGGCGCACGCGCCCGGATGTTCGGGTCGCGGTCATAAACGGTCGCGACGGCCGCGAGCGTCGCCAGCGTGAGTTGCGTTCCGCTCCCCAACCCGACATGTCGCGGGAGCGTCTCCTCGACCGTCAACTCGGTGCCCGGCACGTCGAGCACGTCACAGACCGCCTCGGCGTACTCCGTGACGACCGGGTCCTCACAGACGACTGCCTCGGCCCGCTCGGCTTCGATGACCACCCGTGGCTCGTCGAGGGCGACGCCGACGCCGCCGTAGAGCCGTTCGTGGGCCAGCGAGAGGTTTCCGAAGCCGACGTGGAGGCGAGCGCCGGCTTCGACACGGGCGCGCATGCCCTGTCGTTCGACGCTGGCCGGGTTGTGCGTTTCGACAGCGGCAGCGATTCACGCCTCAGAGGTCCCGGGACTGCGAGAGGTTCCACAGCTCGCCGCCGCAGGCCGTACAAACGAGCGATTCCGTGTGTTCGGTCCGCCGACCACAGTCGAAGCACTCGTACAGTTCGGTCCCCGATTTCTGCGTAGCTGGTCGCATATCCAACCGTGAGTTATGAGGTAGCTTAACTCACACCCTAATATTACTAGTAACGTACAGTCTAATTCCGTAAACAATGGACGTTCGGACATTTTTCACCGGTGAAAAGAGACCATATCCCGAGCGCGCAACAGCCTGCAAGAAGTGAGTCGATTGCTGGTCGTTAAGTCGGTCGACGGCAAGGGACTACATATGAGCCAACAGGAACCGCCGGAGCGGGCGGCCGGCGACGAGGAGAAGCCGGAGCATCTCCGCAGCCGTGAAGTCACCGAGGGCCCCGAACGCGCCCCACACCGTGCGATGTTCCGCGCGATGGGGTACGACGACGAGGACCTCGCCTCGCCGATGGTCGGCGTCGCCAACCCCGCAGCCGACATCACACCGTGTAACGTCCACCTCGACGACGTGGCGCAGTCGGCCGTCGACGGCGTCGACGGCGCCGGCGGCATGCCAATCGAGTTCGGCACCATCACCATCTCCGACGCCATCTCGATGGGGACCGAGGGGATGAAAGCCAGCCTCATCTCCCGGGAAGTCATCGCCGACTCCGTCGAGTTGGTCGCCTTCGGCGAGCGCATGGACGCCCTCGTGACGGTGGCCGGCTGTGACAAGAACCTCCCCGGCATGATGATGGCCTCCATCCGGACGGACCTCCCCTCCGTGTTCCTCTACGGCGGGTCCATCATGCCCGGCGAACACGACGGGCGAGAAATCACGATTCAGAACGTCTTCGAGGGCGTCGGCGCCGTCGCCTCCGGCGACATGAGCGAAGAGGAACTCGAGGAGATGGAACACCACGCCTGTCCCGGCGCCGGGTCCTGCGGTGGAATGTTCACCGCCAACACGATGGCTTCCATCAGCGAGGCGCTCGGAATGGCGCCGCTCGGGTCGGCCTCCCCGCCCGCCGAAGGCGACGAGCGCTACGAGGTCGCCGAACGCGCCGGCGAACTCGTCTTAGAGTGTGTCCAAGAGGACCGCAAGCCCTCCGACATCCTCACGAAGGAGTCCTTCGAGAACGCCATCGCCGTCCAAGTCGCGTTGGGCGGGTCGACCAACGGCGTCCTCCACGTCCTCGCGTTGGCCGCCGAGGCCGGCATCGACCTCGACATCACCGAATTCGACGAAATATCGAAGCGCACGCCGAAAATCGCCAACCTCCAGCCCGGCGGTACCCGCGTGATGAACGACCTCCACGAAATCGGCGGCGTGCCGGTCGTCATCCGGCGTCTACTGGAGGGCGGTTACATCCACGGCGACGCGATGACCGTCACCGGCCGCACCATCGAGGAGGAACTCGAATTGCTCGAAGAGACCGGCCACCTCCCCGACGACGATGACATCGAGGCGGATTTCCTCTACACCGTCGACGACCCAATTCACGAGGAGGGCGCCATCAAGATTCTCACCGGTAACCTCGCACCCGACGGCGCGGTGCTGAAGGTGACCGGCGACGACGCCTTCTTCCACGAGGGGCCGGCCCGCGTCTTCGAAGACGAGGAGTCGGCGATGAAGTACGTCCAGGAGGACCGCATCGAGTCCGGCGACGTCATCATCATCCGCAACGAGGGCCCGCAGGGAGGGCCCGGGATGCGGGAGATGCTCGGCGTGACCGCCGCCGTCGTCGGCGCCGGCCACGAGGACGACGTGGCGATGCTCACCGACGGCCGCTTCTCGGGGGCGACGCGCGGACCGATGATTGGCCACGCGGCCCCCGAGGCGTTCGTCGGCGGTCCCATCGGGGCCCTCGAAGATGGCGACCACGTCACCATCGACATCCCCGAACGGAGCATCGAGGTCGACCTCACCGACGAGGAACTCGAAGCGCGTCTCGAGGACTGGGAACAGCCCGAGCCCTCGTATCCGACCGGCGTGTTGGCGAAGTACGGCATGGCCTTCGGCTCTGCCGCCAACGGCGCGGTGACGAACCCCGGCGTGAAGCGCGACGACTGACGCTGAAATAGCATCCGCGAGGCGCGCACAGCGCGCCGAAGCGGTTTGCTCAAGAGAGCGCGGTGCGTTCTCTTGGCATGACGAAAGACGCCGGAGGCGTCTTTCGAACCACACTGCGCGACCCCAGGGAGCGCGGGACCGAGGCTCGACTGGAAGGAGAGCCGACGTGTCTTTTTCATCGAAGTTTTTGCCGGCGCGCTGTGCGCGCCGTGCAAAAAGTTCGTGGGTCTAAAACCGCCCCTCTTCGTCGCCGATACCCAGCCGTTCGCCGAGCTCTTCGAGTTCGTCGTTGATGTCGGTCCCTGACGATTCTCCGGGGAGGATATCGCCCAGTGCGGCCCCGAAGGAGGCGACCGTCCAGACCACGGAGATGCGAGCGAGAGCGACCGAGGGGTTGGCCCAGTCGATACGGCCCCACAGCGTCATCGTGAACGCGGCGGTGAGGAACGCGACGACGAGGACGCCGGCGAGTCGCCGTGGAACGAGGCCGAAGATGGGTCGGTTGACGATGACCTCACGGAAGTCCGCAAAGTACAGCAGAGAGATCGCCATCAGGACGACGAAGGTGGCGTTCACCAGAAACAACGCCGGCGTCGAAAGGAGATACGCAGCGATATCGAAGACGCCGTCTTCGACCAACATCGGAATCGAGATGATAATCGCGCCGACGGTGGCCTCCGCGATGTCGCGCCGCGTGAACTTCCGGATGGTCTCCGAGACGGACGGCTCCGGCAGACGGTCCACGAGAGAAATCACGTCACGGACCTCGCGGCGCTCGGCGTCGTCGTCGACTGTGGCTTCCAGCTCGGCGAGTTGCGAGCGGATCTCCCCGACTGCGACGTCTTCGAGGTCCGAGTCGCTCGACCCCTCGTTGCTCACGGCCGTACGTCGGCCGGCCGTTCGAAAAAGGTTGCGCGCGGTTGTACAGAGCCGCTGTCGTTCAGTCGTCGGGTTCGACAACCGTCGGGTCGTCGCCGTCGTCGCCGCGAACCGTCACGCTGTGTCTCGTGTGGCGGGCGTGAGTCTCTGCCCAGCGCCGCGCGGGCCGCTCCGAGAGGAACTCGTCGCCGTCGGGACACTGTCGGCAGGCGACGACCCACGGCGTCACTTCGTCGGGGAAGTGGCCAGTGTGACGTTTGTGGTCCAACGCGAACCGTTCGAGCGCCTGATTGCCGACGCGCAGGTCGTCGAGTTCGTATTCGAGGTCCCACTCCCGGCTACACTGGGTACACGACACGGTAGGCGTGTCGTCGATTTCGTCCGGACAGCCGACCTCGTCGGTGTCTCCATCGAATCCGTCGGGCACAACTGGCGTTACACATCCCCGTATATATGCACACAGATTCGTCGCCACGGATCGCCGAGACGTCCAAACGAAACCACGCCGACACTCAATCCGGGAGGTAGAAGTCGGACTTCGTGTGTCGGTGAGGGGAGGCGTTCTTCAGTTTCGCGATTTTCGCCGGACTCCGGTTGCGGACGATGACCACGTCGTAGGCTTCGTCGGTGGCGACGTTGCCGCCGACGCTCGAGACGCTCGTCACCAGGTGCCCGGCGTTGTCGCTGCCGATGAACACCATCGATACGTCCTCCTGTTTGGCTATCTGTCGGATTCGGGTCGAGATGGACCCCGACGGCGCGTACTTGTCGACCGTCTTGTGTCGGAAGTCCGCACTCGGCGCCAACGCCACGACCTGCTCGTGTAACTTCGAGACGATGGGCTGCATGGCGAAGGGCTCTTCCTCGCCGAGCCAGCCGCGTTTCCTCGCGTAGCCGGCGTTCCCCTTCGGAATGACGCTTACGGCCAATACGTCTTCGTCGAACACTACCGCGAACTCCGTCGCACGGACGAGCGCCGCCTCGGCGAGTTCGGACCCGTCGAACGGAACGAGGAGAGTCATACGCGAGTTCGGCGACGGGAGAGTGTTAAATGTCCGGTCACGGAGATTTCTAGCGACAGGCCCCGTCGAATCGCGTCGAAGCGTCTCGGGCGGCCATCACAGTATGCCGACGGTGGCTCGTGCTCGTCTCCGAAACACCGTGTCGAACGACGAAAGCGTCGTTCCTTCCGACTCGATGTCCCGGAGTCGCTCAGCTACCGTGGCGTCGAGACCCGGAGCGAGGATGGCCGAGGCCACGCCGGTGGCGATTGTTCGGGTCCGCCAGTCGACGTACCGGGTTGCCAGCCACGACGGCCAGTCAGCGAGTAAAACGGCGTTCCGCCACGCGAAGTGCCTGCTCCCCGCGAGACCCGAAAGCGAGAGTCGTTCGTCGAATTCCCCGAGAGCTGCATCAAGTTCGGAGATGCCCTCCGCACCGTACACCGAAGCGAGCGTCTCCTGAACCACGTCGGTGAGCCGTTCGAGAACATCGTTTATCCGGTCGTGGTCTGCCCGCTTCGCTTCGCGGTTCGGGTCGATAGCGACCTCCTCGAGAGCGTAGGTGAGGTCGTAGTTGATGTGGGCGTTGATGCCGAGAAGCGCATCCTGCGTGACGAGCGTCTCACCCCGGAGGGATGCGGCGAAGGCGATTCGCCACGGGCGGGGTACGGCACCGAACTCACGCCGCTCGAAGGCGAGAAGCGCCCGGCGGTAGTGTTCGGCGAACGTGACGAGGTACGCCCGGATCCACTCCGGATCCTCGAAGGCCGCCGAATCGATGCCCGCTCGAACGGCCTCCGTCATGGTGCGGTACACCGTGAGAAACACCGAGCGTCTGTCGCTTCGGTCCCGGAGATGTGCCGCCGCGTTCGCCAACCGTTCTGCAGCGTCGTCGACGGAGTCGAACGGCTCCGACAGGCGTTCGAGCAGCCTCTCGTCGGGCGGGGTTCCGGCGACGCTTCGGAGACGTGTTTCGGTGGCCGTCCGAATTTCGTGACGATAACTCGAAAGAAGCGCCCACAACTCTTCGATTACGGGTGCGTGGGTTCGTAGTGGACTCATTGATTCTGCGGTCGCCACTCCGAGGGGCTCCGTTCAGGGCGCTCGACGGCAACCGTTCCGTCGTTGTCGTCGTCTTTGACGACAATCGAGACGTGACCGAGCGGCGAGTTCGGTGCGGCGCCGTGCCAGTGTCTCTCCTCGGCAGGGATAGAGACGAGGTCGCCAGCGCCGACTTCGAGACGTTTCCCCCCGGACACTATCAGTCCCTCAACGCCGGTGACAGAGAGGAGTTGGCGAATCGTGTGTTCGTGTACCGCCGTTCGCTCACCCGGCCCGAAGAACACCTCGTTCGTCGACAGTCTCCTGTTCCCGTCGAAGGGGTCCTCGAATCCCGGCTTTACGTGCACCTGTGTCTCAAACACCGATCCGTCTCGTCGTTCCGCATCAGTTTCACTCAGCCGTACGACGTCCATGACAGATATACGCACACGCAACGATATACCTACCGCCGAGGGGGTATTAGGCGGTTGATAACAATCCGAGATGTTCCCGTTTCGCTCCGTATGTCCGTCTGGCTCGTACCTGCGTTCCTGCTGTGGGCGCTCGGCATCGCTCTCTTTTGGGCGGTGCTGTACGGCTACGGGGAACAACAGGGAACGCTCGACGGCTACTGAGGCGTCTACGCGATACCGTGTTGGGGGTTACAAACGAGATTGTCGTTACGACTACCGCGAAACACGGCCGTGCGGTTCGACCTATCTAATTAGCTTCTCTGGCGTTTCATCGTGGGCACTCCAGTATCACTATCGGAATCCGGGGGCGCTCCACCGCCCCCGGCTGACCATGAAGACCCGGAACCGCATCCCATCAGGACAACGCAAAGGGCATCGTTATTCGGTGTTTACCGGGGTCGTAGGGATGGCTTTCCAATGGCTCACCTCGACGGCTTTCGATGGACGAAATCGCGGTGACGTTGCGTCGTCGGGAACCACTGAGACGGAGAGCCATACGTTGTCCGGTGTTTTTGTGACTACGGGCCGACTGAGTGGTCATGGCCTCGAAGCCGCAGGTCCAATGTCCACTCTGCCATATTGAACTCGACGACTCGGAGCATCTCCAGGACCATCTGGTCGAGTCCCACTCCTCGAGCGAGCTGGCCGAGGCCATCGTCTCCCGGTGGGAGGCGACCGAATACGGCTACGACTCTTGAGGGGGTGTCGCGTGGCTGTGCCGCCGTCGATCCAGACCCCTTCGGTATGACTCGTCTCGCGGTCATCGGTGACCCCGTCGACATCATTGACTATGAACTGAGGTCCCCTCCCTTCGGCTCTTATGTGGTTTTCAACTGTGTGGATTCCGTGGTGCAGAATTCCTCCCATTCGATTACAATGATTGTCGAGTCACCGTGGCCAGCGATGGTCATGTCGAGGCGGAGCTCAACTGAGGGGGCGGTCGCTGCTGGAATCGATGTTACGGTTGGTCAGAAAAGCGACGTTGATTTGGTGGTCGCTACGCCGGCCGCTCACCTGACCGAATATTCGTCAGCGTGAGCGTCCACACGGCCCTGCAGTTCGAGCACTCCAATTTCACGTTCTTCGTCTCCTTCCCCCGCGTAAACTCAGAGATATCGTGGCCGCAGTCACACGAGAATTCAACCTCCATACGAAGAAATCGTAGGAAACCTACAAAAGGTTTGATATGGTGTGATATTACGGGTTAATACCGAAGTGCCACCGGCCATATTCGCTGTTGAGGTCGATGCTGGGCGGTGGAATTTAGAGAGAATTTTGAACGGAGAGGTAGCTAAGCGTCCACTAATCTAGCAGTTAGATAATATGTAGTGGGACCGCCGTGATTCGAACACGGGTCCAACGGACCCCATCCGCAGAGGATACCACTACCCCACGGTCCCTTGCATTTCGACGGAGGGCGCACCGGCCTTTAACCTCTTCGTTTCGATTCGGCCTACACGAGGACGCGTTCCAGTTCGACCACCTCACCGCTGTCGGCGTCGGGGTCGCCGAGGAGATGCCCGAGACACACCGCTGCGCCGTCAGGCGTGTAGCAGACGACCAACGTGTCGTCGTCGGCTCCATCGAGGTTCGCGTCGATAACGCCGGGTGCGTACACCGGCGCGCCGTTTGCGATTTCGCGTGCCGCGGAGGGGGCGACGGTCACCGAAGGGAGGAATTCCAGCGCCCGTTCGGCCGGTTGAACGACCTCCCGTAGCAGTTCGGCGTCGTCGTTCTCACGCCAGAAGGCGAGGCCGTCGGCGAAATCCTGCAGCGTGGCGAGCGTCCGGTCGTCGAAGGTGCCGGTTTTCGTCCGCCGGAGGTCGCCCATGTGGGCGCCGGTGCCCAACGCGAGGCCCAGGTCGTGACACAGTTTTCGGATGTAGGTCCCGCTTTCGCACTCGACGTCGAGTAAGACACGTCTGCCGTCGACTTCGAGCGCGTCGAGGCGGTGAATCGTCCGGACTCGAAGCCGTCGAGCGACGGCCGATTTTCTCGGCGGCTTCTGGTACAGCGGCCCCTCGAACTCTTCGAGAGTCGATTCGAGATCGTTCGGCGCCGCTGCATGCAGTTCCAGCACCGAGACGTACCCCTTCCGGCTGTCGTCGAACACCTGTGCGGCACGCGTAGCCGTCCCGGTCAGGATGGGGAGACAGCCGGTGACTTTGGGGTCGAGCGTCCCCGCGTGGGCCGCCTGTCCAACATCGGCCATATCCCGGACCCAGGCGGCGACCTGGTGGGCCGACGGTCCCGGTGGCTTATCGAGGTTGATGACGCCGAACTCGAGCAGCGTCGCCGGGTCACGGTCGTCGGGCGGCCCACGTTCCTCCATGTTCAGAACTCGTAGCGGACGTTCTCGACGGGTGCTTTCCCCTCGTCGCTCTCGACGTCGTAGGACTCCAGCGTCGTGAGTACGACGTTGAGGACGCCCTCCGGCGAGAGGCGGGCGGTGTTGAGCGCGAGGTCGTAGATGCCGAGTTCGTCGATGTCGATATTGTAGTACTCCCGATACCGGAGTGCCTCGCTGTCGCCGCGTTCCTTCGTCTCCGTGCGTGCGAGTTCGACGGATTTGTCCTCGCGGTCGGCGATGCGCTCGGCGCGAATCGACAACGGCGCATCGAGCCACACCCGGAAGTCGGCGTGTCCGCCGGCCATCCAGCCGGCCAGCCGGGATTCGAGGACCACGTCGTCTCGCTCTTCGGCGATTTCCCGCTGCCGACGGTCGAGGTCGCGGTCTATCTGGTCGTCCTCCTCGGCGAGTTTGTTCAACTCCAGCGGCGTGAGGCCGCGGTCGGCGGCCAACTCCCGGAAGATGTCACCACCGCTTACGTGTTCGTATCCGAGTGCCTCGGCCAGGGAGGCAGCGGCCGTACTCTTCCCGCTGCCCGCGGGGCCGGAGATGGTCACTAACATATCAGTACTCCGCCGCTGTGACTG
Organism: Natronomonas gomsonensis; assembly: GCF_013391635.1. Lineage (GTDB taxonomy): Archaea > Halobacteriota > Halobacteria > Halobacteriales > Haloarculaceae > Natronomonas > Natronomonas gomsonensis_A. Next base: position 958,940 of record NZ_JACAWU010000002.1, read on the forward strand.
AAAGAGGTTACCCTTCGGGGCGGCCGATGCGGGGGCGGAACCGGGGCGGCAGTGAAAAACGAGACCGGGTTACGTCGGGGTCGTCTGGATGTTCAGCGCTTTGCGGATGACCTGCGTGAAGCACATCGAGCAGACGAAGTACCAGACGATCCACGCCTGAATCGGTCCGACGAAGCCCTGGGTCCACTCCACTTGCCCGACGATTGGCATCACCATCGTCGCGAGTTCGTAGTGTTCCGGCCCACCGCGGAAGCCGATAGCCCAGTACATCCACAGGAACACCGGAATGGTGAGCAGCATAATCCACACCATCGGGCGGAACTGCTCTTTGAACATGCCCATGTTGTCGGCCATCGCCTCCATCTGTTCGTCTTGGATACGTTCGAGTTCCTCGTCGTCGCCGCGTTCTTTGGCCGCCTTGCGCTTGTCCTGGATGTCCTTCATCCGCTGTTGGTACTCGCCCATCAGTTCCATGTCCATGAGGTTCGCCTGCAACAGCGTCGAGTATAGCCCCGTAAACAGCGACAAAATCATCACGACCGCGAAGAACGGGAGGATATCGAGCAGCGGCCCCAGGAGGATATCGAGCGTACTCGCAAGTGGGTCTCGGACGGACTGGAAGGTGTAGCCGGCGAACATCGACACCGAGCCGACGGCGGCGAGTTTGTCCCACTTCGTCCACGAGGAGCCCTCGTCGGGGGCGTCCGGTATCTCGAGGTCGTCGTCTTCGAGCGCCTCCCGCACCGCGTCGGGATTTTCGAGGTCGAACCCTTCGCCGTCGGAGTCGACGAGGACGCCCTTCTCGATGAGCCGTCCCCACTGTCCGCTCGTGAGTTCGTCGGAGACGTCGCCCCACGAGACCGTCCCCTCGTCGGCGCGTTCGAGGACGTACTCGATGGCGGACTCCATCTCGGGGTCCTCCCGGACGAGTTCCTGTACTTTCGATGCCGTGCGTGCCATTACCCTCCCTAGTCAAGGACGGGTAATCAACCTTTTACCTTGGCGGCGCGCTCGACTCGGCGAGCAGACGGACCGCGAAAAGAGGTTCCCCGCCGTTCAAACGGCGTCTTCGATGGCTGCCTGCAGGTCAGCCCACACTTCGTCGGGCGTACCCTCGCCGTCGATGCGGACGAGTTCGCCCTCGTCGTCGTAGTAGTCGATGACCGGCTGGGTGTTCTCGTCGAAGACGTTGAGGCGCTCCTTGACGGTCTCCTCGTTGTCGTCGTCGCGCTGGATGAGTTCGCCACCGCACTCGTCACAGACGCCTTCCTCCTCGGGCGGGCTGAACTCGACGTGGTAGTTCGCGCCACACTCCGAACAGACGCGTCGACCGGTGAGTCGGTCGACGAGTTCCCCATGGTCGACGTCCAGCAGGGCGACCAAATCGAGGTCGGTGATGTCGTCGAGGTACTCCGCCTGCGAGAGGTTCCGCGGGTAGCCATCGAGGACGAAGCCGTCGGCGTCCTCCAGTGCCGCCTGGACGATTTCGTTGACGACCGGGTCCGGAACGAGTTCGCCCGCCTCCATGAACGACCGCGGCGTCCCGTGTTCGGTCTCCATGTCCTTGTTGGCTCGGAGCGCATCGCCGGTGGTGACGTGGTCGACATCGTAGGTCTCGGCGATGTTCTTCGACTGCGTTCCCTTACCGGCCCCCGGCGGCCCGAGCAGCAGAATCTTCGGCTGGCTCATACTGGCGCTTTTACCCCTCCAGTAAAAGGCTTGTCTGAATCGTCTCGGTGTCGCCCCCGTTCAGGTCTCGGCGGTGAGGCCGAACTGTACGCGCATCGTCCCCGACTCGTCGGAGTCCTGCTGTGGAATCGACGGAAAGGCTCGCTGGAAGTCGTCGCCTTCACGCCACGAGAAGTTGTCTAGTGCGACCCAGTAGTCGCCGCGTGAGAGGTCGGTCGTGAGGTCGTCGAGGTTCAGAACGTAGAAGGCGCTACCCGAATCGACGTAGCGAGCGCGGTCGTTCCGGAGATACGCCCGGTACTCCCGTTCGTCGTCGAAGAGGATGACGTCGATGGGTGGTCCGGAGCGAACGATGAGGTCGATACTGACGGTGACCGGTGAATCGAAGGAGAGGCTCCACGTCTTGCGCTCGCCGGCCGGCAAGACGAACTTCTCGTAGATGCGGTCGACCTGTTCGACGGACTGTGTGCGAGATTCGGCCGTGTCCGTCGAGCGACTCACCGACTCCGTCGGCGTCGCCGAATCGGTCGGTTCGGGCGTCGCAGTCGCCCTCGATTCCGTCGGTGTCGAATCCGGGGTCCGCTGGGAGCCGGCGTCGTTCCCGAACTGTCCCGTCTGACACCCCGCCAGCAATCCCGACCCCAGCGCTCCGACCGCGGCCAGCACGGAGCGACGACTTCTAGTCATTTTCGTGTCATTCATTCGCGGGCCATATGAAACATGTGGTAGGGACGGCCATCGAACCGGCTGCATCCACCGGTTTACCGCCGAAGGCGAACCAAATATTTAAGCGACTATCATAACAACACGCCGTAAGGTTCGACGGAGGAGTGGGCCGCCGCCGACTCCGGACGTAGCTCGAATAATGGGACGGAGAAACAAACTGGCGTTGCTCGCAGTGGCACTCGTGGGTGGTATCGTGTTGTTCGCCGTCGGTGCGCCGGGGGCAGTTCCCGGACTGGGTGAGTCGCCGACGATGGGCGACCCCGGCGAGTCGACGCCACAAAACGGGAGCGTCGGTACCGCCGACGAGACGCCGACGGAGACGCCCACTACCACAGCCACGGCGGCGCCGACGCCAACCGTCACGCCGACTGAGGCACCGACGGAGACGCCCACTGCCACACCGACCGCCACGCCGCAACCGCCGCGCGATATCGACACCGCTGCGGTCGTCAAGTCGATACAACGGGAGTTGGCGCTGTATCGGAACTACTACGCGAACGTCGGCCCCACGCCACAGAGCTACTACGACGCGTCGCTGTCGACGACCGGCACGATTCCGTCGAAACTCGAGCAGGCGGCGTCGGCCCACAGCGAGCGGATGGCTGCCGAACGGACGGTGAGCCACGAGGCCGGCGGAATCGGAACCAGAGCGCGACTCGAAGCGGTCGGCCTCGATTCCTGTCGAGTCGAACACAGCGGAACCCTCCTCTCCGGGAAACAACTCGAAGGGCTGTACAGCGTCGACATCGGTGAACACTCCGAGGCGGAGTTGGGCCAACGAATCGCCGACGGGCTAATGGACGACGACCACGCCCGCCGAGTGCTGTTGGCAGACGGTGCGGAATATCTCGGTGTCGGCGTGACCACCGCCGACGGCCGGGCCTACGCGACGGTCCTCGTCTGCTGACGAAACGACGTTCGTCACGCGTTAGCCGACGGAACAGCCCCGTCAGGCCAGTTCTACGAGAAGACGGTCCACCGTAGCTTCGTCCGCGAAATCGTACTCGACTTCGTCGAGGCTGGCCTCGAACCGGAGTCGGGTGCCGTCACCGGTCGCTCGGGCATCGTGAATCCGTTCCCGCCTGTGCCCTTCGACCGACCAGTCGAGGCCGACGTGGCGTATCTCCAGCACTCGGTCGGTCGTCACGACGACACGGGTACACCACCGCGCGAGCAGTCCGTCGATCGCCCGCCCTCCGACGACGAACGCCTCTTCGGCCATCAGTACGTCGTCGAGACGCGAGCGAGTGCGGTCGTCGAGGTCCTCGAAACGTTCGTACAGCGACACAACCGACCCACGAAGCACGGGTAAAAAACGGTGACGGACCACCGAGCGTCGCCTTCATACCGCGGCGCGCCGACGGTCCGGTATGTCACCCCAGGCGACGACGCCCGAAGACAGGCGCCGACTGGTCGTCGAGGCCATCGTCGCCCACCGACGGGAGGGCGGCGCCCCCGTCGTGTTCGAGGCAGCCGGCCATCGCGTCGAGTACGACGACCGGCGGCTCCGGCTGGAACTCGACGCCGACGAGCGCGACCGTCTCGACGCGTTGCTGTCGGCGTATCACGTGTTCAAAATCAAACAGCCCGATACCCGGAAGGCCGACGACGAAGTCGTCTATCTCTCGGCGGTCACCGACCCGAAACACGCCGCCGATTTCGTCGAGTCGCTGTTTCGAGACCTCTACGGTGCCGACGAGGGGTACGAACTCGAAATCCGACGACCGTAACGGTACCTTTTCGTGAGTACCCGGTGAACCCGACGACGAATGTACGTCGTCATCGTCGGGGCAGGTGATATCGGAATCCCACTCATCGAAATCGCGACATCGGGTGGAAACGAAGTCGTCGTCATCGAGAACGACGACGAGCGTGCCGAGCGTGCCGCCAGCCAGTTCGACTGCCTCGTTCTCAACGCCGATGCGACAGTCAAGGAGACACTCGCCGACGCCGGACTCGACAGAGCGGATGCAGTCATTTCGACGACCGACCAAGACGCGACGAACATCATGGTGTGTCTCCTCTCCCAGGAGTTCGACGTACCGCAAATCGTCTCCGTGGTCCACAACCCCAACCACATGAACATCTTCCGGCAAATCGGCGTGAACACGATGCAGAACCCCCAACGGCTCATCGCCGAGTACCTCTATCGGGCCGTTCGCCGACCGTCCGTCGTCGACTACATGCACATCGGCGAGGAGGCCGAAGTGTTCGAAGTCGCCGTCGAAGAAGGCGCCCCGATAGTCGGACTGACGATTTCCGAGGCGGCTGAGGAAGGGTTACTGGGCGATGAAATGCTCATAGTCGCCATCGAACGGGACGATAACGAACGGCCGATTACACCCCGAGGGAACACCCGAATCGAAAGCGGAGACATGGTGACAGCGTACTCCGGGACGGGGATTACCGAGTCCGTCCTCGACGTCTTCCTCTCATAATGGAGCGGACACGAACGCAGGACCTCGCGACGATTGCGCGTGACATCGGGTCGCTGCTGCTGATAGAGGCCCTCGTGATGACGGTCAGCCTCGGTGTCGCCATCGCCTTCCGAGAGTGGTACGCTGCGCTTGCGTTTCTCGTCTCCGGTGGTTTGACAGCCGGCATCGGCGGGTTCGCACGGTGGCGGTTCCTCGACGCGCCAGCCCCCCTGATGAAACACGGGATGGTAATCGCGGCTGCCGGGTGGTTCTGTACGGCGGTACTCGGCGCGTTGCCGTTCTTGTTGACCGCACACTTCACCCCACCGGCCGTCGCAGCGGCGACAGCAAACGCCGCCGGGTTCGAGGCGTCGAGTCTTCGGCACTTCCGGCATCCGCTACACGCCCTCTTCGAATCGATGAGCGGGTGGACGGGGAGCGGCCTCACGATGGCCGTCCACGAACCGACCCTTCCGCGTGCGATTCAATGGTGGCGCACCGTCATCCAGTGGGTCGGCGGTGTCGGGGTCATCGTTCTCACGGTCGCCATCCTCGCACGCCCGGGCAGCGGGAGTTACACGCTGTATCAGAGCGAAACTCGAGAGCGGAAGATTCACCCGAGCGTCGTCTCGACGGTCCGAACCGTCTGGAAGATCTTCTTTGCGTACACCGTCGTTTCCATCATCGTCCTCTTTATTGCACTTCGAATGAGCGACTACGGGCGTTCCCTGCCGCTGTTCGAGGTGGGTTGGCAGGCCCTGAATCACGCGATGACAGGACTCGCGACAGGAGGTTTCAGCGTCACCGACAACTCCATCGGGACGTACAACTCACCGCTCGTCGAAGCCGTTCTCCTCCCGGTGATGACCCTCGGTGCCATCGCGTTCCCGATTCATTTTGCCGTTCTTTCGAACCGTGACCTCGGAGGGTTGATTTCCGACATCCAGACCCGATGGCTGTTCGTCCTGCTGGGCGTCGGTGTGGCCGCACTGTCGATTCAGAACCTCTTGTTCGTCGGTGAGACGGGCGTACTCGGGAACGCGGTGCCGGTCCCCGAGATACTCGCCCAACACGTAACGACGGCGGAGGCCGACGCCGTTCGGGACGGAACGTTCCAGTTCATCAGCGCGCTGACCTGTACCGGGTTCCAGTCCTCGCCAATCGTCAACTGGAGCGACGGCGGAAAACTCATCGTTTCGGGAGCGATGGTCGTCGGCGGAGCGGCGGGGTCGACCGTCGGCGGCATCAAGATCATTCGCGCGTACGTCATCGCGAAGGGCATCAAGTGGCAGTTCTCTCGGGTGTTTCTCCCCTCGACCGCGGTTGCGACGGCGAAAGTGGGAGACCGAACGCTCACGCGCCAGCAGATGGACCGAGAGTTCAGCGAAGCCGCCATCGTCGGTGTCCTCTGGATATCACTCTTGGCCGCATCGAGTATCGTCCTGGTTAATCTCGCAGGGCCCGATTTCAGCTATGCCGATGCGCTCTTCGAGGTGGCAAGCGCACAGGGTAACGTCGGGTTGTCGACTGGTATCGTCGGCCCGTCGATGCACCCGCTGGCCGAAGCGATGTTCGTTCTCAACATGTGGATTGGCCGCCTCGAAATCATCCCGGTTTTGGTGTTCGGACGAGCGCTCATCTACGGTCTACGACCCTGAATCACTCACTCCCGCGTGATGCCGATGAACAGCGCCAACACGGGGACGATTTCGAGACGCCCGACCCACATCAGGACGACCATCAAGAGCTTCGACGACCGCGGGAATTCGAGATAGCTGCCGAAAGGACCGAGTGACCCGAATCCCGGACCGATGTTTCCGAGCGTCGCGATGGACGCGCTGAGCGCCTCCAGCGTCGTGATATCGTAGCCGATTCTGTGGGCGTCCAACGAGATGACCACCGTCGCGACCCCAAACAGGAGTAGATATAGGAGTGTAAACGACACCACGCCTCGAACGGCGTCTTCGTCGACGACGTTGCCCCCGAGCCGAATCGGCTCGACGATGCTCGGCCGGGCCGTTTTGTATAGTTCTCGACGAATCGATTTGATGACGACGAGCCAGCGAACGACTTTGACGCCACCGCCGGTCGAACCCGCAGACCCACCGATGAACATCGCGAACAGGAGCACCATCTGTGCGTTGCTATCCCACTGAGCGAAGTCGCTCGTTGCGTATCCGGTCGAGTTCAACAAGGAGACGACTTGGAACGTCGCTTGTCGAAGCGAGTTCTCGGCGACACCCTCCGTCGCCCCACCGAGGTCGAGAACCGGTGCGGTCCCGGAGAACAACAAGGCCGTCAATACGGCCGTCACCGCAGCGATACTTCCGGCATACCACCTGAACTCGGGATTACCGGTCAGTTCGTCGATTTCACCTTTGAGAACGTGCCAGAACAGCGCGAAGTTGACACCCGCGACGAACATGAAGGGGATAACGACCCACTGAACGGCAGCCGAAAACGCCGCGATGCTGTCGGCTTCGGGTGAGAATCCACCGGTCGGTAGCGTCGTAAAGCCGTGTGCGACGGCGTTGTAAAACGTCATATTCGGGGCCAGATTGGCTAGATGCAACCCGTAAAGCAACAGCACGTAGACGACAGTGAATCCGAGATACACCAACCAGAGTGCGCGCGCTGTTTCCGCGATTCGGGGCGTTAGCTTCTGTAGCTCCGGGCCCGGCGCCTCCGACTGCATCAGTTGGGCCCCGTTGACAGCCAACTCCGGAAGGATGGCAATCATCAGGACGATGATTCCCATCCCACCCAGCCACTGAGTGAGCTGTCGCCACATCAGCAACGCATGGGAGTGTTGTTCGAAGCTTATCTCTCCCATGACCGTCGCCCCGGTCGTCGTGAAGCCCGACATCGATTCGAACAGCGCGTTCACCGGCATAGCAAGCGTGGATGATGTGCCGTAGCCAGCGAGTAGATACGGAACGGCGCCGATACCCGCGACGGCTAGCCAAGAAAAGGTAACGAGGGCGAGTGCCTCGGGGGCATTCACCTCGGGGTCCCTGTCGAGTCGTTCGAGCGCGAGACCGACGGACACCGTGATGAGAATCGAGACGGCGAACACCCAGATGTCCTCACCGTAAATTACGGCCACGACGAGTGGAATGAGCATCGCCGCTGCGAGATACTTGACGACGCTCCCGACGAGGCTAAAACTCGTTCGCCAATGAACTCGAAATCTCACTGGACGACGACCTCCATTACGCGTCCCGTCTCACCGCCGATGTAATAAACAGGCGGATTCGTTTCTCAGGAGGTCCAAAACGCTTTCGTGAACAGCACCAAGACGGGGATGATTTCGATCCGGCCAATCCACATCATCACGACCATCACCATTCGCGTCGACCGGGGGAAGGTCGCGTAGGTACCGTAGGGACCGGCATCGCCGAACGCCGGCCCGATGTTGAGAAACGTCGATGCCGCTGCTCCGAGCGCCTCGAACTCCGTGACTTCGATTGGTGCGCGCGTTCCGTCGACGACGATGAACACCGCGAGCAGCGTGAAGATGACGATGCTCAAAAGCAGGTACGCGTAGATGTCGCGAATCGTCTCCTCCTCGACGGGGTTGCCCGAGACTCGAACCGGTCGAACCGCTTCCGGGTGGATGCTGGTGAAGAGGTTGCGCTTGAACGCCTTCAGCGCGACGAGCCACCGGAGCGACTTGATGGAACAGGTCGTCGACCCGACCATCCCGCCGATGAACATACAGAGGAACAGGACGTGTTTGGCGGCCGGCGACCACAACTCGAAGTCAGCACTCGCATACCCCGTCGTCGTCACGATGGAGGCGACGTTGAACACCGCATGCCGAATCGTCGCCTCCGTGCCGAAGGGGACGGTCGGGTCGACTGCCAGCGCCACGCCGACGAGGGCGCTCCCGGTCGCGACGACGCCGAGATAGAAGTGAAACTCCTCGTTTCTGAGCAATCGCATCGGTTCGCCGTTGATGGCGAAGTACAACAGGACGAAACTCGTCGACCCGACGAGCATGAACGGGATGACGGCCCACTGAACGACCGGCGAGAACGCGCCGATGCTGTCGGGTTCCGGCGAGAACCCCGCCGTCGATACCGAGGTGAGCGCGTGGGCGACGGCGTTGTAAAACCCCATGTTCGGCGCGAGATTCAGCAGGTGGAGCCCGTAGTACACCGCGACGGCCAGCAGCGTCAAGCCGATGTACAGCCCCCAGATGAGCTGTGCCGTCGCGGCGATACGCGGCGTGAGTTTGTTGACGTTCCGCGTCTGGGTTTCGGTCTCCATCAGTTGGGCACCACCGACGCCGAGTTCCGACAGTATCGCCGTCGCGAGGACGAGGATGCCGAGGCCGCCGAGCCACTGGAGCACCTGCCGCCACATGAGTATCGACCGCGAGTGAATCGAGAAGTCCCGCAGGACGGTCGCTCCCGTGGTCGTCAGCCCGCTCATCGCCTCGAACATGGCGTCGACCGGATGGGCGATGATGCCGACGCCGGCGACGAAAAACGGGACGGCCCCGACCGCGGCGACGAGGAACCAAATCAGCGCGACGGCGAGAAACGCCTCCCGCGGTCCGAGTTCACCGGGTTCCCCCGGCAGCCCCCGCAACGAGCCGCCGAGGACGACGGTTACGGCGATGGCCGCGAGGAACGGAACCATCGGTTCACCGTAGTAGACGGCGACGAGAAGCGGGAAACACAGCGGCCCGGCGAGATACAGCAGTATCCGGCCGGTCAAATCGAGGCTGGCCCGCCAATCGACTCGGATGACGGCCATATCAGACCATCGACGTGAGTTCGTCGATGAACGACGACTCGAGGAAGACGATGAGGTGGTCGCCGGCTTCCAACACGGTACTCCCCCGTGGCGTGATGAGTTCGCGGTTCCGTGTCACTGCGCCGATGACCAGATTGGCGTCGAGGTCCGCGACGATATCCTGTATCTGACGCCCGACGAACTCGCTGCTGTCGGTCAACTCCAACTCTAGAACCTCCGCTTGGTCGTTTTCCAGTACCGCGACGTTTTCGGCGACGCCCTCGTGGGTGAAGCGGGTTATCTCCTCGGCAGTGACCTGCCGGGGATTGATGGCGATGTCGATGCCGATTTCCTCGAACAGCGTGACGTACTCGCCGTTGTCGACGACGGCGACGACACGGTCGGTGCCGATTCGTTTCGCCAGCACCGAAACGAGCAAGTTCTTCTCGTCGCTGTCGAGTGCGGCGATGACGATGTCGGCCTCGTCGACGTGCTCGCGGGCGAGGAACTCGGTGTCGGTGGCGTCGTGTTCCATCACGAGCGTGTTCGGTAACTCCTCGGCGAGTTCGCGTGCGCGCTCGGGATCTCGTTCGATGAGGCGCGGCTTCAGTCCCCGGCTTTCGAGCAGTCGGGCGGTGTGATAGCCGATTTCGGACCCACCGATGATGACGATTTCATCGGCCGCTCCCGGCGTCGTCTCTGGAGCGATATCCGTCGCAAAGTCCTGGACGCTCTCGGGACTCCCGATGACGACCGTCCGGTCGCCGGCCTCGATGAGCGTGTCCCCACGTGGGAGTATCAACTCGCCACCCCGGAACACCCCCGCGAACGTCAGCGACTCGAAGCGGTCGGCCTCGGCGACGGTCTGTCCCGCGACGGGGCTGCCCTCCATGACCTCGAACTCCGCCATCTGGACGCAGCCACCGGCGAAGGGGTCGACGTCGATTGCGGCCGGAAGCCCGACGATACGAACGATGTTCTCGGCACTCAACAGGTCCGAACACACCATGAAGTCGACGCCGAAGGCCTTCTCGGTGATTTCCCACGTCCGGAGGTACTCGACGCTCTTGACTCGGGCGATGGTGAACGGACTCGCGAGCGTCTTCGCCGTCTCACAGGCGACGAGGTTCGTCCTGTCGTCGTCGGTGCTGGCGATGAGCATATCTGTCTCCTCGATGCCCGCCTGCTGGAGCGTCGACGAGGCGGTGCCGTCACCCGCAAGCGTCATCACGTCGAGTTCGTACTTGAGCTGGTCGGCCCGTTCGGAGTCGATATCGATGACGACGACGTCGTGGGATTGGGCGAGACTGCCCGCAATGGACGTTCCGACCTCCCCAGCACCGATGATGACGACGTGCATACCGCCGTCCACACGGGCCGACGGTAAGTCGGTTACTATCGGGTACACACCACGGGAGTAATCGGATGGCGAACCGACCGACGGCGAAACCGACAACGAGACGTTACACGGCGTCGAATTCGGTTCGGTAGGTCTCCATTGCGGCCACGAATACGCCGATGACGATCGGGCCGACGAAGACACCGGTGAAGCCGACGGCGTAGATGCCACCGACGACGCCGAGGAGGAGCACTCCCGGGTTGATGTGCGCTCGTCGGTCGATGACTATCGGCCGGGCGTAGTTGTCGAAAAGACTGACGACAGTCAGACCGTACAACGCCAGTAGGACACCACTTCCGACATCGCCGACGACGACGAGATAGGCGGCGGCGGGACCCCAGACCATGAACGCGCCGATGAGCGGTAACAGCGACAGTATGACCATGATGAACGTCCAGAAGGAGGCGTCGGGTACCCCCGCCACCCAGAGGCCGACGCCGGCAAGCAGCGCTTGGGCGATGGCCACGGAGATGTGCCCGACGACGACGCCCCACGTGGTGGCGTCGAGTTTCTGCAGCAGGCGTTCGGTGATGTGGTCGGGCAGCGGAACGAGGTCGTAGAACCACACAACGAACGCCTCCCCCTCCAACAGCAGGTAGTAGAGCAGAAACACCATCACTGCGATGCCCATCCCGATTTTCAGGGTCGTGGCGACGACGCCGCCGACCCCCCCGAACAGGACCGTGAATATCTGTTGGGCACTCGACGTGAGTATCTCCGAGAGGTCGACCTCGATGCCGGTCAACTCGAGAGTTCGAGCCTCGAGAACGGTGACGTCGAGCCCGGACTCCCCGCGCGCGATGGTACGCAAATCAGAAATGAACACCGAGATGACGTACAGAAGGGGTCCGACGATAGCCAGAAGCGTCCCAATGATGAGCGTTATCGCCGCCGCCATCTCTCCGAGACGGGGTTCGAGGCGTCGATGGACGGGGTGAAGAACGTACGCCAGCAGCGCCGCCAACACGACGTACTCTACGAACGGCAAGACGATGACGAACGCGAGGGCCGCGAAGACGGCAATCAGTCCGAGGAGAAACGTCTGACTCCGGTTCATCGTTCCAACCGTCAGCGGGGATGATTAAGAGCGTTCGGACGCCTGTGCCAGCGGCTTCGGGGAGACGCATACCCCGTATCCGACCCACGTGAATTATTATCAAGAAACACGGACGTGAATCAAGGGTGAACTCACATGAGTGGCGAATCGGGGACGGAAGCGAACGCGAACGTGAGAGAGGGCATCGAGAAGGGACCGGGGTGGTCGCTCGCCAACTGGACGGTCATCGCAGTATTCACTGCACTGACGCTCGTGGGGATGGTGCTTTCCGTCGGCGTCATCGAACCGCTGGTGGCAACCTCATCGAGCGGGACCGACGCAGGCGGCGTGACGGTCCCACTGTACGTCTATCTGTATGCCGGCCTCGGGGCACTCGGATACGTGTTCACGAAACTGATGGGCGAACTGGAGCGATACACCGAGTGGGGAGAAATCGAACAACTGGCCGCGATGGCGATGCGGATTCCGGCCGCGTGGGTCCTCGCGGCGGGCGTGTACCTCTTTCTCGGCAATTTCGGCGGTGTCGTCGAGACATCCGGACCGCGTTTCGCGGCCGGCGTGTCCTTCCTCGTCGGACTGTACGTGAACGTCGCGCTGAAAGCCCTCGGCAGTTTGGCCGACCGGGTCCTCGGCCGCTCGAAGGCCAAGGCCGAGTAGCGCCGCTCATCGGCAGCGGATACGAAACCCCACTGCTGGTCGGTTAGTGTAAAAAAACCGGCAGTGTGATAGCGATTGCTGGAGTGTTAACCGAACATCTCCCGCGGCATCAGGGAAACGGGATACCCAGTGGTAGTCCGTTCGCATGGCTAGTGAGGCCGCCGAAGTCCTGCCAAGAGACGTTCTGTTAGCCGGACAGTTATCGACCAACACGTGAGTGGACACAATCGTTATCACGTTTCTTACTGTATTCCCATCATTGGGCCGAGTTAGCATGAATCAATATAACCGGAACACACCGATCGACGACATAGCGTATCTCGCGCGTTCCCACCACCGCGTCCCGACACTCGTCGCGCTGACCGAACAACCTCGGAGTCGGTCCGAGCTCTGTGGATTGACCGACGTTTCGTCCTCCACGATGCGCCGGACGCTAAGCGAATTCGACGACCGGACCTGGGTTCGCAAAAACGGGCACGAGTACGTGGCAACACGACTGGGAGAGGCTATCGCATCCGGAATGGAAGACCTGATCGAGCGAGTCGAAACTGAGCGAAAGTTGCGTTACGTCTGGCCATGGCTCCCCGACGAGATCAGCGAGTTCCCGTTCGAAACCTGGTCGGAACTGACGATAACTGTCGCCGAACCTGATTCACCGTACTGTCCCGTGGGACGATTCGAGTCGCTTCTCCGGACCACGACCACGTTGCGGTTTCTTCGCCCCGAAGTCGCGTTGATGGATCTCTGTTTCGACGTTCTCCACCAACGGGTCAAAGACGGCGTAGAGACGACCCTGATTGACCGCCCAGAGTGCCACTCATACTTCCTTTCGACGTACCCGGACCGCAGTTCGGAGATGATACAGCGGGACAATTTCACGGTTCTAGAGCACGACGAGTTCCCTCCGTGCGGAATCGGTCTGCTCGATGATTGCATTACAATCAGCTGTTACGAGGAAGGCAGCGGTACGGTACACGCAGTAGTCGATACCGACGCGGCGGCGGTCCGCGAGTGGGCGGAATCGACGTACGAATCCTACCGACGTGAGGCACGACCACACACCCTCGAATCGGTTGCAGAGTGACTGTACGGTGCTGTCGGTTGAGCTAGCGGCTGGTACACCCCTGTCGAGTGCCTATCTGTATCCGAGGACGTCTTTTGCACTACCTGCACGGCGGTCATCGAGTGACCGATTGTCAGAAGATGCCTACATCTCTGTCTCACTCGTAGTGGTACTCGGAGAGAACCACTATGGTATCCCCCCAAACGAGAGAAGAAATCGAAGAGTCTCTCGGCCAGGTTCCGAGTTGGATAGAAAGCATCGCAGAACCAGCCAGCGACCACAGTTGGGGTCTCTTTCGGGACCTCTCCTTTGGTGAGACCGAACTGACTCCACGCGAGAAGGCACTCATCGGAGTCGGTGTCGCAGCCAGTATCAACTGTCCATACTGCACCCACTTCCACAAAGAAGAGGCTCGGATGGCAGATGTCACGGAAGACGAGATTGAAGAGGTCGTCACCCTGGCAAGCTCGACCCGGTACTCCTCGACGGTCCTGCACGGGAGCGAAGTGGACCTCGACGACTTCGTCACCGAAACGTCGGAGATCGTCGAGTACCTGGAAGAACAAGAGGCCGCACCAGCAGGAGCCGACTGAACTGACCGAGTCGCCCTTCGGTCAGTTTCACTCGCGAACAGCGGTCACGAGAAGGGAGAACACATCATGTCAACCACAAACGGAGTAGACGTAGAACAGCTCGGCCAGGCGGTCGAAACAATCACGGAAGAACCCGAAGTCGGTCAATTCCGGTTCCGCGCGGAAACCGAATGGACCGACGGCCTGCAGTCCATCACGACGATCGACGACTTCGATCAAGCAGGCGAGCAGATTCACACCCAGGAGTTCCACATTGAAGGCGACGAACCGGAGCAGATCCTCGGCAAGCGGGCGGCACCGAATGCGGTCGAGCTATTGCTCGCAGCTCTCGGGTCGTGTCTGAGCGTCGGCTACGCGGCAAACGCCGCCGCGATGGGTATCGAACTCGACGACCTCCGATTCGAACTCGAAGGTGACGTCGACCTCCGGGGATTCCTCGGAATCTCCGAAGACATCCGTGCGGGGTACAACGCGGTGACCTGCACTGCCTACATCGACGCGAATGCGTCAGACGAGGAACTCGCCGAACTTCAGGAAAGAGTCGAAGCCACGTCGCCGCTGTTGGACAACATCACGAACGTCGTCCCGCTCGAAACCGACGTGGTCTCTGCACGGAAGAGTGAGTTGTGATGTCGATGTCCGGGAGTATCCACGATACGAGTTCATCTCGAATCGAGCGACGAGCGCGTGCCAGACGTACGGCGTCGATAACATCGCGCTCAGCGCCCGCAAACGGTCGTACCACGACATACGAAACTCAGTAAGGAGACGGCGTATCGCGCAGAACAGTACTGAGAGCCGGGGCAGCCAGTGTGGCTGACATCAAATAAAAAGCGAGTCGGCTGTCGGACAGATTATCTGCCGACCTATCCAAACATCTCCCGCATCATCGGATGCATCTCCATCATCTGCTCTTCGGCTATCTCCTCGTACAGTTTGTACGTGATAGAGACCGTAAGCAGCAGACCCGTTCCGGAGACCTGTCCGATGGTACCGAGCATGTTCGCCATGACCGCGAGCAGTCCCACGAGGGCACCGCCGATGACGGTGACCTGCGGGATGTACCGCTCGAGAACCTTCTCGGTGACGCCGGGCGACTGTCGGAACCCGGGAATCTGCATTCCGGAGTTCTGAATCTGTTTGGCCGTCGCATTGGGGCCCATGCCCGTCGTTTCGACCCAGAAGATGGCGAAGATGGCGCCGCCGAAGATCATGAACGTGAGGTCGATACCCACGCGGAGCATGATTTGCCACGGCGCTGCGGTGGTCTCACCGAGCCACCACATCCAGTCTTCCGGCGTGTAAATCGGCGCGAGGTAGTAGAACAACCCGCCGATGGGTTCGGCGAAGCCGCCGGCCTGTGGCTGGGTGTAATCACCGAGCCACAGCGGCATGCCAGTCCACTGTGCGTTGAGGATGCGACCGAGGAACTGGACGTTCGCCTGCAGGGCACGGACGAGAATCATCGGCAGGACACTCGCGTAGATGAGCTTCACGGGGAAGCGACCGCGGGCGCCCTTTACGCGGGAGTGACTCAGCGGAATCTCGACGCGGACGGATTCGGCGTAAACGACCACGCCGAAGATGAACAGCGTCGTGATGAGGCCGAGCAGTTCACCGGGGCCGAGGAACAGGTCGAACAGCCCCGACTGAGTCAGCGGTGAGCCGATCTCGATGTCGCCGGTGACGATGCCGAACCACCGCGGGAAGAACCCGACGTAGCCGGCACCCAGACCGCTCCAGGCGATGAAGCCACCGATGAGTCGCTGGCTCACTCCGGCGATAATGAACAGGCCGATACCGGAGCCGACCCCCCACTTCGAGATGATCTCGTCCATGTAGAGGATGAGGAGGCCGCCGACGAAGATTTGGGCGAACATCAGCCACGCCAGTCCCGTCGTCCCGAACGGCAGCGTCGCCGCGACCTGCGGACTCGGCTGTAGGAAGCCGGCGAACACCATCGGCAACGCCGTCAGTGCCGTCATCACGACGACAAGGAGCTTCTGAAGGCCCTGATAGATGGCCTGGTCGCGGGGGTTCTCTTCGGTGTCGAGTCCGAGGAGGTCGGCGCCACCGAGCAACTGCAGCACGATGGACGCGGTGACGATGGGACCGATACCGACCTGCAGTAGCGACCCCTGTGCGCCCGCAAGGATGGTTCGGAACTGCCCGAAGATGTCCGAGCTCTGCCCGAGGCCGTAGATGGCCACGTTCGTCAGGAAGAAGTACAACACGAGCACGCCCGCGGTCCAGCCGAGCTTCCGACGGAACGGTACGTGTCCCGTCGGTCGCTTCACTGCGGGCAGGCGCGTGAGTACCGGTTCGGCGACCTCCTTCCAGCTCATTACGCTTCCTCGTTGTCCTCGTCGGTTGTATCTTTGTCGGCCTCTTCGGCGGCTTCACCGCGCTCCGAAAGGACCGCTTCGCCGCCGGCCTCCGAGAGCGCTTCCTCGGCGCTGTCGGAGAAGGCGTCGGCGGTGACCTCCAGAGCGTTGTAGACGCGACCGGCGCCCAGCACCTTCACCGAGTCGGCTTCGTGGCCGTCCTCGACGAGGTCCCGAGCGTCGATAGCGTAGCCGTCGCCGGACTCCTCGGCGACGCCGTCCTCGACGAGAATCGCGATGTCCTCGTCGAGTTCACGGAGGTTGACGGTCTCGACCGTCCGGTCGGTCTTCTGGGGTCGCTTGAAGCCGGATTTGCCGAGCGGTTCGTAGTTGTGGAACTCGTGTTTGTCACGGCCCGCACGACCGCGCCCGCCTCGGTGGCCGGCGCCGCGGCGGTTCTTGTGGGTGCCGCCGCCGTGTGTGCGAGAACCGCGCTGTCGTCGTTTCTTGGATGTCATTATCGCATCGCCTCCAGCAGTGCGTCGATGTCTTCCGTCGAGTGGGGGCCGAGCTGGCCGCCCTCGGTCGTCGGATGTTTGACGCCGTCGTGGCCGCCACGTGGCGGGTGCAGACGGAGCGTCGGCGAGAGCCCCTGTTCCTGGAGCGTCGTCTCCTCTGCGACGATTGCCGACGCGAGCGCGTCGACGTCGTCGTAGTCGGTGTTGTCCGCGACCCACTCGTCGTCGATGTCGGCCGCGCCCTCGGCGGGCTCGGCGCGACGGCTGACGAGCAGCGCGACGGTCTCCTCGGTGGGTTCGCCGTGGGCGACCCAGTCGTTGACCTTCGTCACCATGCCGCGGTAGGCGTCCGTCTCGGGGACGAACGTGGCGTGGTTGACGCGGTGGAGGTTGAGCATGCCGAGGGTGTCTCGGACGCTCTCGCTTTGGTTGACCTCACCGCGCAGTTGGACGATGGCCCTCATTCGACCACCTCACGCTTCTCGAGGGTGCGCTCGGGGACGCGGGCCTCTGCGGTCGCACGAAGGGCGTTGAACGTCGCCTTCGCGAAGTTGACCGTCGTTCGGGTGTTCCCGCTGGAGCGCGTCCAGATGTCCTCGATACCCGCGAGTTCGAGGACGTGCCGGACGGTCTCTCCGCCCGCCAGCCCCAGCCCACGCGGGGCGGGCTGTAGTTCGACCTCGACGGAGCCGGCTTTGCCGGTCGTCCGCAGCGCGACGGTGTGGGGGCGGCCGCAGCCACACTCCCAGGACCCACAGCCACGCGAGACGTCGATGATGTTCAGTTTGGCCACGTTGATAGCCTTCTGAATCGCGCCACCGACCTGGTCGTCTCGACCTTGCGCGTAGCCGACGAAGCCGTCGCGGTTGCCCACGACGACGACACAGCGGAACTTCACGCGTCGGCCGGAGTCGGTCATCCGCTGGACCATGTTGATGTCCAGGACCTCGTCGTCCAGTCCGGGGAGGAGTTGGTCGACGATCTCCGGTTCCTTCAGCGGAAGCCCCGACTGCAGGGCGTCACGCATCGAGGTGATCTCGTCCTCTGCTACCTTGCGTCCGAGCCGCGTACGCGGCTCCCATCCGTTACTCATAGTTCATCCTCCAGGCGCTCTCGCACCTCGTCGAAGTGGTCCGGAAGCTCCGTCGCATCGAAGTCGCCGCTGTAGAGGCCGTCCTCTTGTTCGGCGTATTCCGCGATGTGGGTTCCGCGGGTGCGCTGCCAGTCAGCGAACACCTCGTCGTTGTGCGGAATCTCCAGACCTGCGTCGATTGCACCTTCCTGTACTGCGAACGCCTTGTTGCCGGGGGTCGCCGTGTTGAGCCCGATGTCGAGAACTGCCTCTTCGAGGCCGGCCTCGACGGCACGTTTGCCGGCCAGAAAGCCGGTCAGATACGCCGCGGGCAGGTTGCCCGTCGGCGCCTCCCAGCCGAACTCTTCGAGGTCGGCCGAGGAAGCGCTCGCAAGCGTTTCGTCACCGTTCGTGCCGGTCACGACCAGCTGCGCCCTGGTTTGGTTGTTGCTCTTGCGAGCAACGAGCCGTGGCTTGCCGGATTTCAGCAGGCGCAACCTCTGGTGGTAGTTCGTTCGGGCCTCGCGGCGACGCCGCATCGGCACCTTGTATCTTGGTCCCGTTGCCATCAGATTTCACCGTAGTTGTCGTCGATGTACCGTCGCAGGTCCGCGACGCTGTCGAACTCGCCACCGCTGGCTTGGTCGTACAGCTCGCGGTACTGCGAGCGGTCGATTTCGCCGTCATCGCGCAGGTCGCGGAGTTCGCGACGCTGAGCGCGGATGCGGCTCGTCCAATCCTCCTTCTTGTTCTGTCGTGCTCCGGCCTTCCCCTTCCGGGAACCGTGTCCCTTCTGGTGACCGTAGGAGCGCTTCTTCGCCCGTTCGCGAGCCTTGCCACGGGAGTTGCCCTTGGCCTCGGTCGCGGAGATGACGCCGGTGTCGACGAGCTCTCGGATGTCGTCGCGCGTGATGGCGTCGGCGATTTCGCCCTGTGCGTCGGGGTCGAACTTGACGCGGTTCTTCCCGACGCCGAGCACGTCCGCTGCCAGTCGCTTCTGTGCTTTCAGGTCAGTCATTCCTCTACCTCCACTTCGATGTAGGTCGGGTTGAGCACGCGGATGCCCTCCTCCTCGGCGACCTCTTCGATACGCTCGCGCTTGCGAGCGCCGACGGTCGAGCCGATTCGGGCGGCCTCCGTGTCCCCGTCGATACCGTCGAGGTCGTCGACGTTCTCGACGCGAACCTCCTCGAAGCCGCTGGGGTGCTTGCCGCGCACCGCCTTCGGCGTCCGGTAGCCGGCCTCGACTTTCGGGCCCTTGCCCTTGATGCCGCGGCGCTGCTTCGAGAGCCCACCGCGGGGCTTGCGCCACGAGGTCGGCGTCCGCTTTTTCTTGTGGTAGTCCTGCCGATTGAACTGCGGTTTGCCGACGCGCTGGCGCTGTTTGAGAAGCCGCTCCTCGTTGTCGCTCAACTCGGGGGTCTTCTCGGCCAGTCCGCGGGGCTGCAGTTCCGTCTCGACGTCCTCGTCGGGCGTCTCCTCGGCTTCCTCCGGCTCGTCCTCTTCGACTTCGGCTTCGGTGTCCTCGGAGACTTCGAGGCCGCCGACGTCGGCTTTGATACGCGCCGCGAGGGC
Source organism: Natronomonas gomsonensis (assembly GCF_013391635.1). Taxonomy (GTDB): domain Archaea; phylum Halobacteriota; class Halobacteria; order Halobacteriales; family Haloarculaceae; genus Natronomonas; species Natronomonas gomsonensis_A. Next base: position 978,773 of record NZ_JACAWU010000002.1, read on the forward strand.
GTTACCGATACCCTCGACCTCCGCGAGTTCATCCTGTGAACGTTCGCGGACGTCGTCGACGGTCTCGATGCCGGCCTCTTGCAGTGCTTCGGCCTTCGAGGGACCGACGCCGCTGATGTCGGTCAGTGCTTCGTATTCTTCGTCGTCAGCCATCAGACCTCACCTCGTTCGGGCGTCTGTGTGATGTAGACGCCGTCCTGGAAGACGCGGGTGTCCTTGTCGGGAACCCGGGTCAGCTGTTCGATGTCGGCCGCCGTCTGGCCGACGTCTTCGATACTCGGGCCCGTGATGGTCAGTTCCTCGCCGTCGACCGAGACCTCGGTGTCGCCGCGGACGGGCGTCCGTCGCGGCGCCTTCTCGCCGAGGAAGTTCTCGATGACGACCTCTCCGTCTTGGACGGAGACCTGCATGGGGAAGTGAGAGTAGAACACTTCCATGTTGTACTCCCAGCCCTCGGTCACGCCGTGAATCATGTTCGTGACGTGGCTCTGGAAGGTGCCGACCGTGGCACGGGCTTTCGCGTTCTCGTCGTCGGTCTCGACGACGACCGAACCGTCCTCGACGGACACCGTCACGTCGGGGTACCAGAGGCGTCGCGTGACGCTCCCGTTGTCCCCTTCGACGGTGATGTCGAAGTGGTCCATCGTCGCCGTGACCTCGTCCGGAATGTCGATTTCCTTTCGCATGGTCAGTAGACGTACGCGATCACTTGGCCACCGATACCCTGTTCGCGGGCCTCGTAGTGGCTCATCACGCCGTGGCTGGTCGTGACGACGAGCGTCCCGTAGTCACGGGCGGGGAGGAACCGCTTCTCCCACTTCTCGAAGTCGTCTGCGCCCGCCGAATAGCGGGGCTTGACCGCGCCACACTCGTTGATCGCTCCTTTCAGTTCGACCTCGAATCGACCGGCTTTCCCGTCGTCGACGAACTGGAATCCGTCGACGTACCCGCGGTCGTAAAAGACCTCGAGTACGGAGCCGATTTCGTTCGAGGCGGGCTGTATCGTCTGCTCTAGGTGGCCGACGCTCTCGGCGTTGTCGAGTCCCGACAGCGCGCTGGCCAGTGGGTCGTTGTCCGCCATTGTTAGCTGTACTTCTTGAAGCCCATGCCACGGGCGACTTCGCGGAAGCACTGTCGGCACAGCCAGATGTCGTACTTGCCGACGAGTCCTTGCTCGCGCCCGCAGCGCTGGCATGCTTCGAGCTGGCCCGTTCGCTTTGCGGCCTGCTCGCCTGTCTCTTGTTCGGATTCGCTCATTCGGTCACCTCCACGTCGTAGTTCGCTTCGAGGAACGCGATGGCGTCCTCGGCGGTCAGTCGGTGGTTCGACGGAATCGGCTGGGACACCTTGTCGCGCTTCGTCACGCGGTAGCCCGGCCGGACGAGGTTGACCGTCACGTCGAGACCAAAGATCCCGATGGTCGGGTCGTACTCCTGGCTCGGGAAGTCGGTGTGCTCCTCGATGCCAAAGCTGAAGTTGCCGGTCTCGTCGAACTGCTTCGCCGAGATGTCGGCGATCTCCAGCGCCGTCTCGAGGAACGCTTCCGCGGCGTCGCCGCGGAGCGTGACCTTCGCACCGATCGGATCGCCCTCGCGGACGTTGAAGTCCTGAATGGTGCGTTTCGCCGTCGTTCGAACCGGCTGCTGTTCCGTGATTTCGCCGAGAATGCTCTCGGCGGTCGCGAGCGGCTCACCGCCTTCGCCGACGCCCATGTGGGCGACGACCTTCTCGACGGTCGGTTCGCGCATCTCGTGGAACTCCGAGTCGGCTGATTCCGAGCTCATTCGTCGTCACCTCCGTCCGTGAAGTTCTCGTCGATGACGACGACGTACTCCTCGACCGTCTCGAAGCGGTCGTCGTCGCCCTCGATGAGGACGTTGTTCGCCGAGGAACCGGGCGTGACCTGAATCTCGTCGATGGTCCCGATTCGACCGGCGTGTGCGCCACGAACGGCCGTCACGAGGGCGCCCTCCTCGTAGGTGAAGTGGGCGACGACCTCGCCGTCGTCGTTGGAGACGACGATGGAGTCGTTCGTGTCGTACTCGGCTGCGTCGTCGACGAGCAGCGTCTGGCCGTCGTGCAGCGTCAACTGCGTGTCGCCGCCAGTAATCTGCGTCTTGCCGATGATTTTGCCGAGTTTCGAGCCCGCGGAATCCTCGTCGATGGGCGTCAGCGAGAGCCGACCACCCTCGTCGGGGAACACGCGGTAGTACTCCTCACGTTCGACGAACGCGAGGATGTCGAACATTCCGATCGGTCGGCGCTCGTCGGAGACGGCCTTCCCGTTGATGAGAACGCTGTCCTGTTCGAGCGCGTAGCGGGCTTCCTTCTTCGAGTCGACGTAGCCAAGCACGTCACGCAGGACGATGAGGAGCGGAACCCCTTCCTCGCCGTGCGGACCCGCGGCGGCCTTCGTCGTGTAGGTCTCTTCTTTCCGCTCGACCGGCCACGACTTCGGAACCGAGAGTCGTTTCTGGTGTTTCGTCATTCGTTATCCTCCTCCAGTCGCGCCTCGCGCACGTCGTCGGAGAGGTCCAGGTCGGTCACCTGAACGTTGCTGGCTTCGAGCGGACGGGGAACCTCCTCGCCGTCCGCCGTCTCCTGAGTCACGTCCTCGACGTGGATGACGGCCGCACGAAGGTCGACGTCGATGACCTCACCGGCATCGCCGGCGAAGTCGCCGCGCTGGACCTCCACGGTGTCGCCCACGTTGACGCGGACGCTCCGCTGGCCGTACTCCTCGCGGAGTTCCGGCGAGAGCGGCGCACGAACCTGCTTCTGCTTTTCGTGCAGCGGGGCGCGCTCCTGTCGATTGCGCTGTTTGGTTGGTTGTCGTGTCATACTATCATCGTCGCCGTGCTGGCGATGCTCCCGAACCGCTCTGCGACTTCACGAGCGATGGGACCCTTGAGTTCGGTCCCGCGGGGCTCTTCGTTCTCGTCGATGATGACGGCCGCGTTGTCCTCGAATTTGAGGCGCGTGCCGTCCGGACGGCGGACCGGCTTGCGCTGGCGGATGATGACCGCTTCCAGCACCTGCCGCCGCATCTCCGGCGTCCCTTTCGTGACCGAGACGGTCACCTTGTCACCGAGACCCGCCTTCGGGTGTCGGTTCTTCGTCCCCGAGTAGCCGGAGACCGAGATGACCTTCAGCTCTCGGGCGCCCGTGTTGTCGGCACAGGTGATGAGCGAGCCCTTCTCGAGCCCCTGGGTGACGTCGGCGTTCAGCGCCTCCATCACTCCTCACCTCCCGCGACTTCGACAACGACGTGGCTCTTCGTCTTCGAGAGCGGTCGCGTCTCTGCAATCTTTACTTCATCGCCGACCGAGAGCGGCTCCAGTACCTCCGGCACGTGGGCCGGAATACGCGACCGCCGCTTCATGTAGCGGTCGTACTTGGGTACCTTCACGTCGTACTCTCGCTCGACGACGACGGTACGTTCCATGTCTGTCGAGACGACCGTCCCCTCGATGACCTGCCCGCGGACGGGCAACTCACCGAAGAACGGACACGTCTCGTAGTCGTACTCCTCCGGATTATCCGGTTCCGGAGGCTGAGTTACGTCGAGTCCTATTGCCATAGTGAACCTCCAATCTGCTCGGTGCGTCGGGCGGGGCGAGCGACGAGCCGTTCGCCGTCGACCACCACGTCGGTGGAGTCGACGGTGAACCGGAAGGTCGCCGCGGCCTTCGGCACCTGTTTGACCCCGTCGCTCGTCGCCACGAGCAGCGTGTTCGTCGTCTCGTCGACGACGCGCCCGGCTATCCCGACGAGGTCGGGGTTGGGCGAATCGGTGACCTCGACATCGAGGCCGGCGAGTTCGTGACGGACGAGCGACTTCGGGGTCATTCGTCGAAGTCGCCCTCCTCGCGCTGAACCGTCTTCATGCGCGCGATGGTTCGTTTGAGTTCGCCGATGCGACCCGGGTTCTCCGGGGCACCACCGGCGGCGAGGACGGCCTTCTCGTTGAGCAGCTCGGTTTCGAGCTGCTCGAGCTCCGTCTCGCGCTCGGCGGGCGTCATGTCGCGGATTTCGTCGACGTGTAGGATGGCCATTATTCCTCAGCCTCCTCGTCTTCGTCTTCGTCCGCTTCCGCTTCCATCTCCTCGACGAGGTCGGCCGCTTCGGCCTCGATATCCTCGTCGAGTGCTTCCGGTTCGTCTTCCTCGGCGGAGTCCGGCGGCGACGTCGGCGATGCGCCTTCCTCGCTGTCGACCTCCTCGTCGATGATCTCCTCTTCGATGTCGTCGGGGACCTCCGTCTCCGTCGCCTCCTCGGCGACTTCCTCGGGGTCGGCGCCGACGGATTCGGCGTCGGCGTCCTCGGGCTCTTCGAGGAGGTCCTCGATTTCGCCCTCCGGCTCTTCGACGAAGTCCTCGACCTCGACGTCCTCGTAGACCTCGAAGTCGTCGGGGAGTTCCGCGTTCGGCGGGATGATCTTCACACGTACGCCGATGGTGCCGAGTTTCATGACCGCGACGCCGACGCCGCTGTCGACGATGGTCTCGGCGGGTTCGCCGTTGTGCTTGATGTAGCCACGGTTGAACTTCTCCACGCGCGAGCGTGCACCCGTGACCTTCCCGCTCAGGACGATTTCGGCGCCGAGGGCGCCGGAATCCATGATGCGGTCGATGGTCGTGTGACCGGCCTTCCGGAAGTACCAACCCCGCTCGAGGGCGTTGGCGAGTCGGTCGGCGACGATCTGGGCGTTGAGGTCCGGTTCGTCGACCTCCTGAACGTCGATCTGGGGGTCTTCGAGGTTGAACCGCTCCTCCAGTTCAGTGGTGATCTTCCGGATGTTCTTCCCGCCTTTGCCGATGACCATACCGGGCTTTTCGGCCTTGAGCACGATCTGGGTGCCCATCGGCGTCTTCGCGACGTCCATCCCGCCGTAGCCGGCACGGGAGAGTTCGTCCGAGAAGAACTCGTCAATCTGGGTTCGCTGAAGCCCGTTTTCGATGAATTGATGTTCGTCTGCCATTATTCGTCCTCCTCCTCGCTTTCGAGGATAAGTTCGACGTCGACCTGCGGGGTGTTCCACTCCGAGGCACGACCGAACGCGCGGGGTTTCTGTCCCGGCGACTCGCCGACCTTGTGGGCCGCGATGTGGGCGATGGTCATCGCCTCACCGTCGAAGCCCTGATGGTCGGCGTTGTTGATGGCGTTCTCCAGGAGGTCGAGGAAGGCCTTCGAGGCCTTGTTGGGGTACCGACCCGCGTCCCAGCCCTCGATGTCGTTTCGGTGGCCGACACCGGAGTTGTGGGACTTGAACGGGACGGACTTCTCCTCGTTGACGACCGCTTCGAGGTACTCGACCGCATCGGAAGCGGTCTTGCCCTTGATTTCGCGGGCGATCTCCTTGCTGTGCTTGTGGCTCATGTGACGCTCCCGAAGCATGGCTTTCGCCGTTTTGTCGGGGTCGGCGTCGACTGAGTAGCTGATTCCCATGATTATTTGAGCGGGACGAACTTCGAGGAGCGGGTAGCCCCGATGCCCGCCTGTCCGTGTTCGACGGACGAACGCGTGAGCTGGAACTCGCCGAGATAGTGCCCGATCATCTCGGGTTCTATCTCGACGCGTTCGAAGCTCTGGCCGGTGTAGACGGCGAACGTCAATCCGACGAACTCCGGCAGGATCGGCATATCCCGCAGGTGGGTTCGAATCGGGTCGTTCGCGGTCTCCTCGGCGCCACGCGAGCGTGCCTTCTCGAGCAGTTTCTGCTTTTCAGTCGAGAGGCCCCGCTTGATAGTTCGCCGCTGTCGGGCGGGAAGCAGTTCCGCAACCTCGTCGAGTTCCAACTCCTGCAACTCGTCGAGCGTGTGACCACGGTAGGTGAAGTCACCCTCGTGGCCGATTTGGTATTCCGAACTCATTCTCTACCTCCTTTGCCGCCCCGACCGGTCCGCTTGGAGGCGATGTCGCCCACCTTGCGGCCCGGCGGCGCGTCCCGGGAGATGCTTTTGGGTTTGCCGGGGTGCTGTCGGCCGCCGCCACCGAAGGGGTGGTCGACGGCGTTCATCGCGACACCGCGGACGCGCGGGTACTTCGTCCCCCGCGATTTCATCTTGTGATGCTTGTTGCCGGCCTTCACGAACGGCTTCTCCGTTCGACCGCCGCCGGCGACCACGCCGATGGTGGCGCGGCAGTCCGGCGACAGGCGGCGCATCTCGCCACTGGGCAACTGAACGACCGCGGCGTTGCGGTCGTGAGTGAGAAGCGTCGCGTTCACGCCGGAAGCGCGTGCGAACTTCCCACCGTCGCCGGCCTGTCGTTCGACGTTACACACCGGAACGCCCTCGGGGATCTCCGCGAGTGGGAGCGTGTTCCCGGGAGCGATTTCGGCGGAGACGCCGACCTGAATCGTGTCGCCGACGGTGATGCCCTCGGGTGCGAGGACGAGTCGGCGGTCGTCGTCGTCGAACTGCACGTCGGCGAGCGGCGCACTCCGTGCGGGGTCGTGCTCGATGTCGACGACCTCACCGGAGATGACGTCCGCGTCTTCGACGTTACGGTGCGAGAGGTCCGCCTTGTAGCGGTGCGACGGCGCCCGGAACGTGGACGTACCGCGACCGCGTCGTTGGCCTTGGATTCGTCGTCCCATGTTCAGAACACCCCGATTCGCGATGCGACTTCCTGTGCGTCGTCGTCCTCGGAGAGACGCACGGTCGCTTTCTTCTCACCGTTCATCGTATTCTGCGTGTTGATGGACGCGACGGCCACGTCGAACTGCGCCTCGATGGCGTCGGCGATCTCGCCTTTGGTGGCTTCGGAGTCACAGATGAACTGCAACTTGTTCTCGAAGTCCATGGCGTTCATCGCTTTCTCGGTGACGAGCGGGTGTTTCAACGTCATCGCTCGGCCACCTCCTCGAGGGCGCTCTCGGTCCACAGCGTGAGTCGCCCGGCGTGGGTGCCGGGAGCGAGGTCTTCGGTGTTGACCTCGGCGGCGGTCGTCACGTCGGCGCCCGCGAGGTTGCGGGCGGCCAGCGAGGGCTCCTCGCTCGTGACGACGAGAATCGACTTCGGCTGGGTGTACTTCCGTCCGCGGGTCGTCCCGCGGCCGGCACGGACGGACTTGCCGTCCTCGGCGCGCTCGATGTCCGAATAGACGCCGAGTGCTTCCAGCGTTTCGACGGCCTCCTTCGTCTTCTGGAGGTCCTCGAACTCGTCGGAGACGACGAGCGGAATCTCGAGGTCCCCGTCGAAGTCGTGGCCGCGCTCGGAAACGAGGTCGCCGTCCGCGGTCGCCGCGATGGCGCTGCGGGTGGCGAGTTTGCGCTCTTTCGTGTTGATGTCGAGTCCGCGGTCCTTCTCGACCTTCGGCGGGTGTGCCGGTCGGCCGGAGACGGCCTGGGGCACCTCCCGGGCACGCCCGTTCTGTCGGGGGACGTGCGCCATCCCGCGGCCGCTGCCGTGGGATTCCGCCGGGGTTCGAAGACCCGCGTACTCGTCTGTACCGGAGTCCTGCTGTCGGTTGGCCTGTGCGGCGAGGACGGCGCGCTTGATGAGGTCGGGCCGGAACTGCGTCTCGAAGACGCCCGGCAGGTCGACCTCGCCCGCGTCGTCGCCGTTCAGGTCACGTACTGTTGCCTTCATGGGTTATCCCTGATTGGAGACGGTGGAGACGTAGCGCACCTCGGGGTCGAGGCGCGGTTGGTCGGCAGGTCGCACCGCCGGTCGGAAGCGCACGAGGCGCTTGTTCGGACCCGGCAGGGAGCCTTTCACCAGTGCGTAGGCGCCGTCGACCTCGCCGTAGTTGACGAAGCCACCGTCGGGGGTGACGTCCTCGTCGCCGAGGGCGAGCAGGCGCTTGTTCAGTTCGGTGCGCTGGTGGTAGCCGGTCTGTCCCTGCTGGGGGACCGTCGACCGGACGCGCGAGGGGTTCCACGGGCCGAGGTTGCCGATACGTCGGCGCCAGCCCTGGCGGGCGTGTTTGCCCTTCCGCTTCTGGACGCCCCATCGCTTGACGGGACCCTGCGTCCCCTTGCCCTTCGTGATACCCGCGACGTCGGCGTACTCGCCGGCACGGAACACGTCCGTGGCCGCGTGCTCCCCGCCGTCGTCGACGAGGTCGAGACCGAACTCGAATCGGTCCGCGAGCGAACCGCCGCCGACGCGTGTCTCCATCACGTCGGGACGTTTCTTCGGAACGCTCGAAAGCCCGCTCGGGACGGTGTGGGTGATGACCCGCACGTCCGCGAGGTCACCCGCGTCGAGTGCCTCCCGAATCTGGCCTTCGGCGTCTCCGGTCTGTTCTTCTGGGACGGACAGTGCCCGTTCGAGGTCCTCGTGGACCTCGTCGGTCCACACCTCGGTCAAGGGGCGCTGTCCGTACGGCGTGTCTTCGTAAGCTCGGACGGCGACAGCCCGCATCGGTGGCGTCTCGACGACGGTCACCGGGACGGTCTCCTCCTGGCCCTCTCGGGGGGAGTTGGGCTCGTCGTTGATAGCAACGACGTGGCTCATGCCGGCCTTGTATCCGGCGAAGCCTTGGAGCCCGGGCTGTCCCTCGTCGTCCGGCCAGGAGTTGAAGCGCGGGACCTCACTGGCCGCACGGCTGCGGGGGCTGAAGCCCATCGAGCCTTTGCGTGGTCTGCTTGGTTGTGGCATTGTGTCTCACTCTAGTGTGAGGGGCGCGAGCGTGGCAAACACCGCTTCTTCGGTGCGCACGACCTCGCTACCCTGGTTTGGAACCGTATTGAGCCAAAGGTCGAACCGCGCTTTGGGTTCGTCATCGCTGATGACCTCCTCGCCTGGCTGACAGTCGAGTATCTCCGGCAGTCCCCGTTCGGGGGCGCCGAAGGTGACTGTCAGGCCGTCGGTGGCCGTCCGCTCGACCAGTTGGTCGAGGCGGTCGACCGTCAACTCCTCACCGTACCGGGAGGCGGCGATGCGCACGCCGGCGTCCGGTCGTGTGAGGGCGTCGTCGATGGTCGCGCGTTCCACCGAGAACCCCGGAAGGGGTTCGTCGACGAGTTTCGCGCGAACCGGCCGTCGCGAAGAGACCCTGATGGTGACGCGCTCCCCCTCCTCGACCGCCATCGATGGCGGGACGGGGAGGGAGATCGGGTGTTGCAGTCCGCAATTGACCCGAACGCGCCCGTCAGATCCGACCTCGGTCACGATTCCCTGTCTTAACGACCCCGAACCGTCCGATCCGGAGCCGGTCTGTGAGCGGATGCGGAGCGGCGGCAGGATGCCGGCGTACTCCAGTTCGTCCCGCTGGGCCCACACCTCCTTTCGGAGGTACGGTGCCGTTGCGGCGTACGACAGTACCGTGTCGACGAACCCGTCGCCGAACCGCCCGTCGTCGCCCCCACGGTCGGGGTAGACGACGAGTCGGTCCACCCGGAAGATGACCGCCGCGCGTGCGACGTAGCCGAGCTTGCGAGTCGCCTCGCGTTTGTCCTCGGCCTCCCGGGTCAAAGACGACGGCACGAGTACGCTGCGTGTCATGCCGTGTCGCTTCCGTTTCCGTTCACCAGACTGTGCTATCCCTTCAGAATCCTAGCTTAAAAGTATCGCGGTATGCACGCGCCGTGTCGGCCGTTGACAGGCGTTTCGGAGTGTGGCGCGTTGCCAAGCGACGGACGGCCACGCAGTCGGCGCTTTCGCAAGCCTTTTATCCATCTCCCCGGTACGAGTTGATGCGAAAGGCGCGCTGGTAGTGTAGTGGTATCACGTGACCTTGCCATGGTCACAACCGGGGTTCAAATCCCCGCCAGCGCATTTCTGTGATGAGCAACACACCGAGTACCGCGAGCGTTAGCGAGCGTGTACTCGGACAAACGCGAATCACGAATGCGGTCGGGATTTGAACCCTGGAAGTCGCAGCGCCGACCGACGGGAGGCGACCGTCTTCCTTTGGTTCAACATCCCCCCAGCGGGTTTCTGTACCGATTACTCGACGAGATAATCGACGATTTCCTCGGTCACCACGTCGGGCCGTTCCTGATGCATGAAGTGACCTGCTTCGCGCACGCGCACGACGCGGCAGTCTTCGATGATTTCGCCGGCGTGGTCGAACAGCGCCGGGCCGATACAGCCGTCGTTCTCGCCGGCCATGGCGAGCGTCGGCGTCTCGACCGGCGGCGTGTCCTCGAGTGAGGGCAGATTGCCGCGAGCCATCGACGACAGCTGTGGACCGACCGTATCCCGATAGTACTCGACGGCGTGTTCGACCGTCTCACCCGTTCGGAACGTCGCTTTGACCGACTCGATGCGCTCGTCGGGGTAGTCCCACCCGGGACTCCACAGCCCCCAGAGGAACTCCACGAGAGCGAACTCCCGCCATCGGAGGGCGCGTTCGGGCGCGTCCGGAACCTGGAAGAACCACATGTACCAACTGCGGAGCAGCTGTCTCGGGTGGTCCAACAGCAACCCTTCGAATCCTGGGGGCACGGCCATCGTGACCATCTTCGAGAACGCCGCAGAATCGACGCGGTCGGCCGCGTAGGCGGCGACGGCGCCCCAATCGTGGCCGACGAGGACGGCGTCGTCGGGGTCGAAGCGCTCGCCCAGCGCCTCGGCTAGGGCGACGGCGTCGGCGCCCAGCGCCATCGCCGAGTAGTCGCCGTCCGGTGCGGGGTCGGTCGGGCCGTAGCCGCGCATGTACGGCGCGACGGCGGTGAAGCCGGCGTCGGCCAAAGCCTCGAGAATCGGTGCCATCGAACCGGCATCGTCGGGGAAGCCGTGCAGACAGACGGCGAGGCGGTCGCCGTCGCCCGCGCGGAGACACTCGAAAGTGAGGCCGTTGGCGTCGACCGACAGGCGGTCGAACTCGGTGTCGCTCATGCAGACGGCGTCGGCGGGCGGCTATTTATCCCTTGGTGCCCTCGCTTCTGTATGAGCGTCGTCGCACTCCTCAGCGTCGCACCGGTCGTCGAAGACAGCATGGCCGCCGAAGTCGCAAACGCCGTCGCCGCCCTCGACGAGTTCGACGTGTCCTACGAGACCAACCCGATGGGAACCGTCATCGAAGCCGACGACATCGACACGCTGCTCGCGGCGGTCGGCGCCGCACACAAGGCCGTCGACGCCGACCGTGTAAGCACGTTCCTGAAAATCGACGACAAACGAACCCGCGACCAGCGCGCAAGCGAGAAGGTCGCCGCCGTCGAGCGGGAACTCGGTCGCGAAGCCAGACGGGAGCGTTAAATCCCGACGCCACCGACCACGCCCCGCGAACCGACGCGTATCCGGCGCGATAAGGAAAAGGCATATCCCCCGTCCACCGTACCTTCGAGCATGAGCACACCCCCCGGCGAGTACTACACTGAAGAGCGGTGGAACAACTGGCTCGACCGACTCCGGGACGAGGACATCGACCCCGAGGACGAGGATTCCGCACGCCTGCTGTTGAACCTCCAGGACGACGCCGCCATCGCCGTCGTGAAAATCGTCGCCGAGTACGAGGACGGCGAAATCGACGACGATGCCGCCCTCCAGGAGTTGGCCCGCGTCCGCGACATCGTCCTCTCGGAAGTCGACTTCGAGGACGAAGAAAAGCGCATGCTCATCGACGGCGTCCAGACCTCGCTGGTCTGTGTCTTCTACGCCGCCGAGGAATACGTCGCCGGCGGCCCACCGGAGGAGGGCTCCGTCACCGAGTACATCCGCGCGGCCGCCGACGCCGAAGCCGAAGAGGACGTCGACACCGCACTCGCCTACTGCGCCCAGGCCGGGACGCTCCTGTTCGACGGCGAGTCTCTGGACATGGACATCGCCGAGGACATCGAGTACGGCCTCGTCGCCGAGTGGGTGAACGGACTGGATTCGCTGGGGACCGCACTCGCTGACCCCGAAGTCATCGACGAAGACGAGTAACGCCGCCGAGTTCGGCGTGGTGTTTTTATTCTCGACGTGCGAACCGTCGCTATGACATTCGCCGATGACGAACGTGGTCAGCCAGTCGTCATCGGAGCGTTGCTGATTTTTACGATACTGATTTTGGCTTTTGCGGGCTATCAGGCGTTCGCCGTCCCTCAGCAGAACGCCGAAACCGAATTCCAACACGAACAGCAGGTACAGTCAGAGTTCCTCGACATTCGGAACGACATACTGCAGTCTGCAACAGGCGGAACGAGTTCGTTCTCCGAACTCACTCTCGGGACGGACTACACCGCTCGTCTGCTGGCACTCAACCCACCACCAGCGACCGGCACCGTCGAAACCACAGCCTCCCAGCAGATTTCGGTAGAGGACGGCGGGACAGACATCACGGGCGACGTTTGTCGAGGACCTGACGAAACTCGGTCACTGGAGTACCGAGCCTCCTACAACGAATTCAGGGGCTATCCGACGTACCGAATCGAGAACACTGTCGCTTACCGCCAGTTCGATAACACGGCAAGACCACAATCGGCACAGCGTCTCATTAGCGACGCGAGTATCAATCTCGTCCCGATACAGGGAGAGTTCTCCGAGTCCGGTATCCAAGCGGAATCTATCGAACCGGTGCCCGGGCGTGTCAAAGCCCAGACCGTCACCGACCCGGTAATCGAGTTACCCACAGAGCTTGACCAAGCGACGTGGAACGAGCTACTCGCCGACGAACTCGACAGCGGTGAATCAGCCACAGTCAGCGGTGACACTCTGACACTCGATTTGTCCGGCGAGTACAACCTCGTCTGTTCTCCTGTGGGAATTAACACTGCGCCACCGGGAGGTGCACGCAACGAAGGCGGATTGTCCGGAGGTACCGGAGATAATGGTCAAATCAACCCCTCCGGAGCGCAGGACATCTTCCTGACCGACATCTCTCGACAGGGAGGGGGCGGAAGCAGCAATATCGAGTTCAGGTTCGAAAACCGGGGTAGTGAGGACCGAACCTTCGAACAGGCACGGTACGTCCTTTATTATGCATCGAACGAGAAGGCACAGCAGGATGTCGAAATCGGGGGAGATACGCTGCAACTCCGAGGCGAGTACGTTACACTGTCGAATCCAATCAAAATCGGAGCAGGTGATACAGAAACTGTCGTACTTGATTTCGATGATAATGCTGCTGGAGACTTGATTGGTATCAGTTTCATTGACGACCGGAACGAGGAGTCTCTGTATCTCGGTGGCAGTGACTCTAGCGGAGGAAGTGGCGGTAGTGGAGGTGGAACGGTACCGGCAGGAAGCGGGTTTAATTCGGTCTCAGCGAGTGATTTCAATGCTCAAAACAACCGGGACCAGAGCCTGTCTTTTGAATTAAGCGACCAACTTAGCAGTGGAGAAACCGTCGAAATTGATTTGAGTGAAGCAGTTAATGGTGGAGTTGGCTACTCAAATCCGACTGTAGTCAGTGGTGGGAATGGAGACGTATCATTAAACGGGAATGTAGTCACGTACAACAGCAACGGAGACCCTCCAAGCACCACGGTTAGCATATCAATTGAGGCAGACGCAAATAAAAACGAAGGTACATACACAGCATACTTCTCGCACTCCGACAAAATTGAAACTGCGTCAAATAGCTTTACAGTAGGCTAATCTGTGGGTTGGGTTCTGTGATTATTCGAATTAACAGGCGACCCCAGACTAGTTCGACAATCGACGAACCACACGTCGACAAACACTTATACTAAACCACCAACCGAACATCCATGACCAGCGTAGGCATCGACGCCATCGCCATCCACGCCGGTAAACTGAAACTCGACCTCGCGGAGACGTTCGCGCCCGCGATGGGCGACGAACCCGAGAAGTACACGAAGGGGCTGGGACTGCACGCCAGTTCGTTCCCGGACACCTACGAGGACATCGTGACGATGGGGGCCAACGCCGCCCACAAACTGATGGAGCGGAAGGGGTTGGAACCCGAAGACATCGGCCGCATCGACGTGGCCACCGAGAGCGCCTTCGACCACTCCAAGCCCGTCTCCACGTACATCGCGGGGTGTCTGGAGCAGGTCTTCGAGGGCGATTTCCACCACGCCAACAAGGGCGAGCGGAAGTTCGCCTGCGTGGCGGGGACTCAGAGCATCGACGACGCGTACAACTGGATTCAGGCGGGGCGCAATCGCGGCCGGTCGGCGCTCGTTATCGCCACCGACACGGCGCTGTATGCGCGTGACGACCCCGGCGAGTCGACACAGGGCGCCGGCGCCGTCGCGATGCTCATCAGCGAGGACCCCTCGCTCGTGGAACTGTCGACCGAGCAGGGCTACGGGTCGGCCGACGAGACGGACTTCCTGAAGCCCCAACAGCAGTTCCCGAGCGTCGACGGCAAGCGCTCGGTGCAGGTGTATCTCGCGCGGATGCGGGAGGCGCTGGTGGACTACCAGAGCGTCGCCGGCGAGGTCCACCCCTACGACATCCGGCTGGTGCCGTTCCACACGCCGTTCCCGGGGATGGTCCGGAAGGCGGCCGTGCTGGGGTATCGCCACATGATTCGCAACACCGAAATCGAGGACGCCCTCGCGGAGGAAATCGGGCCACAGCCTCGCGAGGAGGCCTTCGATGACGACGACGAGTACCTCGATGCCGTCCGGGAGTACACCGACGCCCTACAGGAAACCGACCGTTATCGGGAGTGGTACGACCGGGTCGTCGACCCGACGCTGACCATCTCCCGACACGTCGGCAACTGGTACACCGGGTCGGTCCACGTCGCCCGCGCGTCGGGGCTGATGGAACTCGCCGACGCCGGCGAGGACGCGACGGGTGCGACGATGCTCGTCGGCTCCTACGGCTCGGGCGCCCAGGCCGAGATTCACGCCGAGACGGTCCAGCCGGGCTGGAAAGACGAAATCGAGGCGCTCGACATCGACGAACAGCTCGAATCGCGCTACGACCTCACCTTCGAGGAGTACGAGACGGTCCACGACGCCCACAACCACGACGAGGAGCGGAGCTTCCAGGAGTTTACCGTCCCGGACGGCGAGTTCGTTTTCGACGGCTGGGGCCGTATGGGCGAACGGAAGTACGACTACGTGGAGTAGAAGCTCACGACTGGGGCCGATGATTTCTCGGTGACGTGTTTGAGTACGAACGAGGTGCTACGGCTGGGGAACCCCTTCGAACCGTTCGAATATATTTATTTAGACACGTTACAGTTACCTCTCAATAGCTATAACCACAGGTAAGCGAGGTTCCTACGGAGATGGATACACGAGAGACGTTGGCGACGGAGCGACTCGTCAATGCCGCCGCCCCACCAGCGGAGATCATCGTTGCCGCCAATGAAAGCGATGTCACAGGCCCCATTCGGTGTTCGACGTGTGGTGCGAAAGAAGATCGAGTCGATCTTCCGATAGGGTATTCGAATCCGGTCTGTGACGCCTGTGACCGTCTTGCAGTAGATACCGAGGAAGACGACCCTTGGGAGGGGTATCAACCGGGTGAGTCACCGGAGACAGACGACGGGGTCATCCCGATTGCACCCGACCAGGGTTCGAATCCGGTGTACATTGCGGGGGCGAAATGCTGGCGTCGATACCGATTCGGCGGCTGGATAACACGTCGTGACGCCTTCGACTGTGACGATATCCACGAATTTCACGAGTATCACCGAGTCGGTGGCGACTGGATACACGCGTTCAACACGGATCGGCCCGACGGGATCGAAATCGAAAAAGAACGCTGGACGGACGCTACTGAACGGTTCCTCGACATAGAGTCCCTTCACGAACGCGCGAAATCGTTAGCGAACGCCGATCCAACGGCGGCAGCCATCGAAAGGCTCTACGAAGAGGCAATCCGGCTCGGCGTGGTTTCCAACGAAGAGCTCCCCGACCCTTCGAAGACGGAGACGGGATCTCTCGCCGGCAAAATCGCCTGGAAGGCGAGACGGGAACTCGACGAGACGCCGCCAATCGTTGATTTTTGCATTCGATATTTCGACCTCCGATGAACACAGCAAAAACAAGTGAAACCCTCCGGAGTGTCCATCAACCGGTCTGTCCCAACACAGTTCCTCGACAGGGTATGAACCGTATCCACGGTTCGAGAACGTGATAGTAGATGGCGATGAAAATATACACACTGACTGAGGCGGACACGTGGACTGTCAACGGTGTCGTTCTCGATGGAGTCTTCCGTGGGGACTCAGACGTGGGCGAAATCGCCGCCCCTTACGGCTACGACCGGGAGGACGAGCTGGCTCGGGGATTAGACAATCACTACATCAACGCCAAAATCGTATCCCGGTCCTCGGTGGAAGCCGTTTGGGACGACGACTGGGACGTCGAGTGCGATGGAGACAGTTTCGACAGTTGCTGATTCGCGGCTCGATAGGCCGGCTACTCGTACGCTGAAAAGCTGGCGTCCGTCTCTTCGATTGCCCGACGGAGATGTTCTTGAGTGATTTCGGAACCCTGATTCAAAGCCAGTCGTGCGGCAGTTTCGGCGATGAGTTCGATGTCGGAGGCGACGTACGGACGGCCGCTTGCATCCGTCGCGCTCAATGCGCGAAGTTCCGCCCAGTCGATTTCGTCGGTAGCGAGTGGTCGCTCGGTCAGATGGTACCTGAGCATCTCCATCCGCGCTTCGTCATCCGGTGGCGGGACTTCGATCGTCTCGTCGAATCGTCCAGAGCGGGTAAGTGCGTCGTCGAGTGACGACAGGAGGTTCGTCGCAGCGATGACGACGACGTCTTCGCCCTGTACGTCCGACATCCCGGTGAGAATCTCGTTGACGATCTGTTTCTGGTCTTGGTGCATCCGGTCTCCACCCCGTTGGCTCGCGATGGCGTCGATCTCGTCGATGAAGACGAGCGACGGCTGATTGTCGAGCGCCGTCTCGAACAGTTCGTTGACGTTCTCCGTCCCTTCTCCGATCCATTTACTTACGACGTCTGATGCAGTGATACTGATGAAGTTGAAGCCGAGTTCACCGGCGACGGCCTCGCTGAGATACGTCTTGCCGGTCCCCGGCGGGCCGTACAACAGCACACCGTTGGTTATGTTCAATCCGTACGATTCGTATTTCTCCGGGTTCCGTGCCGGGTCGATTACTGTTTGACGGAGTTCGCGTTTCAGGTCATCCATCCCGGCTACATCGTCGAAATCTGTCTCCGGTGGTGCCTCTATCATACTCGCCGCAGAGCTGTCCTGCTGACGTTTCTCGACGGTCTCTTCGATGCTCTCGAGGAGGTGGTCCGCACTGACCAGAGGGGTCTCCCCGGTTTCGGCCGCCGAGAGGGCTTTCCGAATCGACGATTTCCCGATCTCCGCCATGTCGCTACTGACGAGCCCGTCGGTCTTCGAGCGTAACACGTCCGAATCGATAGCGTCGAGTTCGTTCGGTGGGCCGCTCTCTAACGTCGACCGAAGGATGCCGTACCGTGTTTCGAAATTCGGTGCCCCGATACGAATCGTCGTATCGAACCGCCCGGACCGTTTGATGGCGGAGTCGACGTCGTCGAGGGCGTTCGTCGCAGCGACGACGATGACGTCGTCATCGCTCTCGTTGAGTTCGGAAAGCTCACCAAGCAGTTCGTTTATCATGCTGCGCTCGGACTGTGTCATTCCACTCCTCTCGGAGCGACTACTCGCGATGGAGTCGATCTCGTCGATGAACATCAGCGTCGGTTGGGCCTCCGTTGCGCGTTCGAACAGCTCGTTTACGTTCTCGGCCCCACCGCCGACGTACTGACTCTTGACGTCGGACGGGTCGACTTCGATGTAGTTGTATCCGAGTTCACCCGCCGTCGCCTTCGCGAGATACGTCTTGCCGGTTCCCGGCGGCCCGTGGAACAGCACACCGGTCACCGAGCCGATACCGTACTCGTCGAATCGCTCATCCCTGGCCGGGAGCAATACGTCCTCACGGATGCGTTCTTTAACGTCCGAGAGTCCGATCACGTCGTCGAACGTTCGTTTCGGCGGCCGGTCGACTCCCTCAACGTCCGACGGATCCGGAGCCGGAGGGGTCGGTGTCTCGTCAACGTCGGCCTCCGCGTCCGGTTCCTCGGTAGGGGAGGCACCGTCGCTCGTTGGCTGGGACGGTTCGGTAGCATCGTCGTCACCGGTATCGTTGTCGGTTCCAGTATCGTCCTCGGGACGATTGGAGACGAAAAACGGCGGTTTGGGGGCATCCGTACTCGGGCCGTCGTACGCTTCATCGTAAATCTCCTCGAAGGATTCGAGTACCGGTGCGTCCGAGATGCCGGCGATTACGACCATGACTTCGAGCGTCGATGCACCGCTGGCGATTTTCGTCCCGATAGCCATCTCCGAGGGGATAGCATCGGTCAGCGTTCGTTCTGCAGCCGCGACGGCATCACGGTCTAGATACGACTCCGGCCCGGATACGAGGAGCGCCGCGTATGGAATGCGGTCGTTGGCCACCCGCACGTCGGTATCGGAGACGGCGGATTTGGTGAGTGAAACGAGTTTCTCGGTCGCCTCGTCGGTATCGACATCCGGTTCCCCACCGAGGAATCGTGAAACGGCACCCTGTGACCCCACGTCGACGGAATCGGATGCGTGTCCAACTGTCGCAATCCCCTCTGTCCCCAACATTGCATTGAGTTCGTCGGGAAAGACGGTGCCGACACCGGTCGTGGAGTCGGCGTCTACCGACGAGAACAGCCCGAGAATCCGATTCGAGAACGCCTCGTTGGCGTCTTCGACTCGGAGTTCCTCCTCCGATTCATCGTAGAACATCTCGTTGTCGAAGAGCAGAACCCCATCGGCCGCCCGACACACGTTGTTGAGGTTCACGGCTGCGTTGAGCTGGTGGAAACCGGCTTCATCGGCATGAGGAAGCACGACGGCCGCGTATACAGGCTTCGTCCCGAGAGCGTGAAACAGATCTATCAGTTCGGGGGCACCGCCAGCCATGCCGCCACCAGCACAGGTCACGACGAGGTACGCATCGACATCGTTGAGCATCGTAGCGCTGACCGCCGAGGCGATCTCACGCTCGTCATCTCGAACGATATCCCCGGCGATTTCTATATCGCCTCCGGTACCGTGCCCACGTACTTTCGAGTCCCCCACTATCACCCGCTGTGATTCGGGGATGTACTCGAACTCTGCAAGGCCGGATTTAGCCGAGTCGATTGCGATAACCTCAGAAAGAACAGTCGTCCCGTTCGAGAACTCCCGACGGAGAAGCGAATCGAGTATCTCGCTTCCCCCACCACCGAGTCCGAGTACGCCGAGGTCCATACAGTGTATCTCTGAAAGCCGATACGTAATCCTTGGCCAATCGGCCAATACCGGTATCGCGCAGCGGCGACGGCCAAAGCGAGGCTCAAACCGTTCGTGTGATTTTTATATCATCCAGCTACTATTTCGAGGTACACAACGCGTCTGATTCCGACAGACCACCTGTGACGGCCACCACCGCGGCATCCTATGGTTCGGCCTACCACGCAGGCAAGCGCACGGCTTAGAATTCACTCCGTTTCTATCGTTGCGATAGCAGCTAGAACCGTTACTGTACGCCGCCCGGAACAGTTCCGACTCGATCGGAGTCGACAGCGGATAGTCTGCCCCGTGATGGAGGGCGAACGGTGATGGACAGCGAAACGTGGGGCGACGCCGGAGTTCACGCGGTAGTCGCACGGGTCCGTTCGCTGTTCGCCACGTCCGGTGCGAGGTCGCTGGCCGTCGTCATGCTGTTGCCGATCGTGTCGGGTATCTACCCCTCGATCGTCCTCGCTGGAGGGCTCACCTCCGTGATATCGGCGATCGAGCTCGGTGTGCTCGTATTCAGTGGCGGTGCGAGCGTCGCCATCGTCCTCGCCGATTTCGAGGGGCCCCGCTCTCGTGGGCTGTGTATCGTCGCGGCGGTCGGTGTCGTACTGATTCCCGGGGCCGTGTTCACGGCGGCACTGAGCCCGACCGTTCGGACGCTGCTTCGGGTCGAACTGTTCGTCACACTGACTGCACTCGTCGTGGGTGCTATCGGCGTGTCCATCGGATTCGGTGACGACCCGTGGTGGCTTCCATCGCCCGTTACACTTGGTTTCGGGCTCTGTCTCGTGGCGACACTGGACGCGTTGAGTACTCTGCTGACCGGCAGTGTCACGGTCGATTTTATCGTGAACGGGCGAACGATGTGGCTGTCGGGACTCGCTTCGAGCGTCGGTGTCGGGGTCGTCGCGTTCGTCGTCACCGTCCGCCCGTATCTGCTTCGCCGACTCGATATCGAACGGTTTCGCGTCGGCTGTGCGATAGCTCTCTGTCTTGTCGGCGCCAATATCGCTGGTCTCGTGGGAGGATCGCCTGCCACCGTTGCAATCGCCTGTAGTGTCGTACTGGCCCACCGAAGGTCGACTGGAGACGAGGAACGAGGTGTACAGGTCGAGGACAATCGCCGACAGAGGAGCAACTCCCAGGAGGACCGTAGATGAACGTCGTCGCGGAAGGCCGATACGGTGCCGTCCTGCACTCTTCGGACGGCGATGTGCTGTACGTTCCGAGTCGACAGAGCCATCGAGTAACGGTTTCGTTCGCCGACGAGGAGACCGACCCACCGCTGCGTCGAAGGAACGCCCCCGAAACGCTAACTGCACCCGACGGGACAGCAACCGTCTCGTGGGAGGAGATAGAGCGAATCGAGGGCGTGATACGGTTTACGGGAGGGCGGTTGAACTCCTCCTCGAAAGCGAAACACTGGCTCGTCCTCGAAGACGCAGTCGGGCCGCTGCGGTATCGAACGGACGTCGAGAACGCCTCGATACACAACCGAGGCGGGGAGACACGTCCGAGGGTTCCACTCCGACTCCTCCCGTACGGGACGGGGGCGGTGTTCGCGTACTTCATCGCTCACGACCACCTCGGATACGAGGTTTCACGGGAGCTTTCGGGGACGCTCTGTGACCTGAATCAGGCGTTCGAGGAGTTCCTCGAGACGCACGCCCCTTCGTTTGCGACCGTCGAAGAACTGTGGCCTGCCTGATATCGCGACTGAACCTGGCTCCGATGGCGGTGACGGGGAGACGGTTGCAGCGAACCGAGTAAATTTACCCGAAGGGAACCGCGGTACACACAAAGGGATGGGGTCGCCGAAGATCACGAACGGAATCGTCCGAGCCGTTCGAGAGATCGCGATACCGTCCATCGTCGTCCTGCTAGGCGTCGTCTATGCCAGGACCGCATGGGGTGAAACGGTAGCCGGGGTCGTCATGCTGGCTCTGACCGCGCTTACGCTCTCGGGTATCTATCTCTCCGCGAAGTACTGGACAACGACCTACACCGCCGGGTTCGCCCTTGCTGGATTGGTTCTGTTGTTTATCTCTCCGGATATCGTCTCCGAGCTCGTACATCCGATATTCGGATACCTCGGAACGGCACTGGTTCTGGTGTTCTTGCTACTGATGCTCAAACTCCTTGCCGAAAAGCTCGGAATCGATGCGGTGTGGAAACGGTAGTGAATGACGCTACGTTCCGCACGTAGAACCGGGCAGCCAGAGTCGAGACCCGTTTAGTCCGCGTTCGGCGTCGGCGCGTCCTCGGTCAGCGCGAGCACGTCGTCGAAGAAGTCGAGCGTGTCGTTGGGACCGGGGTTCGCTTCGGGGTGATACTGACGCGTGATGATATCCAGTTCGTCGCTCTCGAGGCCTTCGGGGGTGTCGTCGTTGACGTTGATTTGCGTGACTTCGAGCTGGCCGGGTTCGGAGACGGTGTAGCCGTGGTTCTGTGTCGTCATGACGACTTTCTTCGAGCGGAGGTCCTGAACCGGCTGGTTGACGCCGCGGTGGCCGAACTCCATCTTCTCGGTTTCGCCGCCGAGGGCTTCGGCGATGACCTGCTGGCCGAGACAGATGCCCGCAAGCGGCAACTCGCCGACATACTCGTCGACGAGGGCGGCGGCGGCCTCGAAGTTCTTGGGGTCGCCGGGACCGTTGGAGATGAACAACACGTCGGGGTCGACCGACGCCACGTCGGCGGCTGTCGCGTCGTACGGCAGAATTTCGACCGTCGCGTTCCGTTCGACGAGTGATTCGGTGATAGAACCCTTCGCGCCGCAGTCGATGAGCGCGACGGTGGGGCCGTCCCCATCGGCGTTGTGTGTGAGTCGCTCGTCGGTGGACACCTGTGCGCCGATGTCGGTGTGCTCGCTCATGCCCTTGCAGTCGGCGAGTTCTTCCTTGGCGGCCTCGGGAGTCGCCTCGGGGCCGGCGGCGATGCCGCACTTCATCGCCCCGCCTTCCCGGATGCCCGTCACGAGGTCGCGGGTGTCGAGGTGGTCGACGGCGGGGACGCCCTCGCTTTCGAGCCACTCGGCGACGTCCTCGGTGAGCTCGCGAGCGACGACGGCGCGGGGGTGGACGCGGTCGGACTCGAAGCGCTCCTCTCGGACGCCGTAGTTGCCGATGAGTGGGTACGAGAACGTCAGCACCTGTTCTTCGTAACTCGGGTCGGTGAGCGACTCCTCGTAGCCGGTGTAGGCTGTCGTAAACACCAGTTCACCACGACTGCGGCCGGGAGCGCGAGCGCGTGCCTCCACGACACGCCCGCTTTCCAGCGCCACGTAGGCATCCGTCATTACGAGATGCGTATGAAGCACCCCCAAATAACGCTTGTGTTCGAAGATTCGTTACGAAATTCGTAATCGGTAAGTGGGGGCAGTCTGAATCGTCACATCTCAATGGACGACCTCGACCGTCAAATACTCGCCATCCTCCGGCGGGACTCCCGAACCCCCTACACGGAGATCGCCGACCGCGTCGGGACCAGCGAGGGGACCGTCCGAAACCGCGTCGAGCGACTGCTCGAAGACGGCGTCATCGAACGGTTCACCATCGCCACCCGGACCGGCAACGTCAAGGCGATGATAGAGGTCGGCGTCGCCGTCGACGTCGACACCGGCGGCATCTCCGAGTCCATCGCCGACTGGACCGAGGTCGACTTCGTCTGGCAGGTCTCCGGCGAGGAGGACATCGTCGTCGTCGTCGACACCGCCGACACGGGGACGTTGAACGACCTCATCACCCGAGCGCGGGAACTCGACGAAGTCGTCTCCACGAAGACGCGGCTCATCCTCGACGAGAAGTTGGGATAGCGTCTCGGTCGAGCTACCGATTGTCGAGGTAGTGCAGCACGCCGGCTACGTCCCGCTGGATGGTTGGACTCAGCCAGCGGTCGTCAAGGGATTCGACGATAGCGCCGATGTCGTCGTCGTGCTCGCGGCGGCGTTCTGCGAGGAGGTCGACCCACTCCGGGAGCATCGCCTCGTAGCGGTCCAGTTCGCCGACGGCGTCGTCCCCTCCCGGTCCGACGTGGCCGTAGAAGTTCTTCTCGGGCTCGAACTCGCGGAGTCGAGCAACGGTTTCGAGGTTGGCTTCCAGGTCGAACCCCGGCGGTGGCGTCGTCGGACGCATCTCGCCGGCGAGATGCATTCCCGCCGAGTCGATGGAGAACAACCCCCCTGTTGCGGAGTCGTAGGCGGCGAAGTGATGCGGCGCGTGGCCGGGCGCGTCGACGAGTTCGAGTTCGCGGTCGCCGAGGTCGACCGACTCGCCGCCAGCGATAGAGCGACAGCGCTCCTCGGGGAGCAATTTCGGCTCCCCGTAGGCGTTCTCGGTGCCCATCGCCCGGTCGACGCTGCGTTTCAGCCGGTCCAACTGCTCGGGGTCGGTGACGTAGGGTAACCCTTTCTCGTGGACGTGGAAGGTCGCGTTCGGCAGGTCGTCGGCGAGATGACCCGCTCCGCCCGCGTGGTCGAGGTGGACGTGCGTGACGAGGACGTGTTCGACCGCTTCCGGCGCGATGTCGACTTCGTGCAGGGCGTCGTGAATCCGGTCGATGGAGTTCGCCGAACCGGTATCGACGATTGTCGGGTTCGGCGCGTCGATGAGATACAGGGTGAGCGCACCGGGCGTCCCCATCAGATGTGGGTCGACGGTGTAGATGTCGTCGAGTGCGTGTGTGACCGTCACGTACCGCCGTACGGAAGGGGGTGGCTTGATACCTGCGGCGTCCCGAACCCCGATATGGTGCCGCCGCTGGCCGCCGACATCGACGGAACGCTCACCCGGCCGGACAAGTCCATCGACCCCCGCGTCTTCGACGCCATCCGGGCGTGGGACGCCCCCGTCGTCATCGCCACCGGGAAGTCCTTTCCCTATCCGGTCGGCCTCTGTGAGTTCCTCGGCGTTCCGCTGAACGTCATCGCCGAGAACGGCGGCGCAGTGTACATCGAGGAGGCAGGCGAGGTGGTGTACAACGGCGACCCCGAAGGTGCCGAGGCCGTCGCGGCCGACTACCTCGAAGCGGGCTACGACCTCGGATGGGGAGCCGTCGACATGGTGAACCGCTGGCGGGAGACCGAACTCGCGGTCTCTCGGGAGCGACCGCTGGAGCCACTGGAGCGCATCGCCGCCGACCACGAGATGGACGTGGTCGATACGGGCTACGCCTACCACGTCAAATCGCCCGAGGTCGACAAGGGTGAAGGGCTGAAGACCGCTGCGCGGTTGCTCGACTGTGCCCCGGAGGAGTTCGTCGCCGTCGGGGATTCCGAAAACGACGCCGAGGTGTTCGGCGTCGCCGGGACGGCCTACGCCGTCGCAAACGCCGACGACCACGCTCTTTCGGCCGCCGACGTGGTCACTGAGGGCGCCTTTGCGGACGGATTCCTGGAGGCCCTGGAGTCGATTCGAACCGAGTGGTGACCCCCCGACACTCGTTCGTACCGCTCCTGAGACGTACGGTCCCAAAACACCACAGAAAGTCGCATCAAACGGTCGTTTCTGCCTATTTTCCGGGGAAAGCTTTTGGCTGTGTGGTTGTTACCGTCGCTCACATGAGCGCCGACCGGGCCGCACTCCAGCGCGCCCTCGAACGGGGCGAACGAGAGGGCGGCAGCGTCGAGTTCAAAGAACGGCTCACTCGCTCGGTTCACCTCGCAGACGGGCGATTGGAATCACTCGCTGCGCAGCTGCGCCACCGCGTGCTGTCGGGTGACGGCGAGGCCACCTACGTCGTCGGCGTCACCGACGACGGGGGCATCGCCGGCATCTCGCCGGAGGCCTTCTCCGAGTCGATGGACGTACTGTCGCTGCTCGCCGAGGAGGCGGGCGCCCACATCGACGACGTACAGACGTGGGGCATCGGCGAGGGTATCGTCGGCGTCGCCACCCTACAGGAGGGCGCCGTCCTCGATGTCGACGACGACCACATCGTTGTCGGCACCGCCGGCCACGTCGACCACGGCAAGTCGACGCTCGTCGGCTCGCTCGTCACGGGCGACCACGACGACGGACAGGGCGGGACCCGCGGCTTCCTCGACGTCCAGCCCCACGAGGTCGACCGGGGGCTGTCGGCCGACCTCTCCTACGGCGTCTACGGCTTCGACGACGAGGGACCGGTCCGGATGGACAACCCTCACCGGAAGTCCGACCGCGCCCGCGTCGTCGAGGAGGCCGACCGCCTCGTCTCCTTCGTCGACACCGTCGGCCACGAACCGTGGCTCCGGACGACGATTCGCGGCCTCGTCGGCCAGAAACTCGACTACGGCCTGCTCGTCGTCGCCGCCGACGACGGCCCGACGAAGACGACTCGAGAACACCTCGGCATCCTGCTTGCGACCGAACTCCCGACCATCGTCGCCATCACGAAGGCGGATATGGTCTCCGAGGAGCGCGTCAGCGAGGTCGAACGCGAGGTCGAGCGCCTGCTCCGGAACGCCGACAAGACGCCGCTGTCGGTCGACCGCCACGGCGTCGAGGCCGCAATCGAGGAGATTAACGAACAGGTCGTTCCCGTCCTCTCGACGTCCGCGGTGACGATGGAGGGCCTACCAGTCCTCGACGAACTGTTCGAGCATCTCCCGAAGACGAGCGCCACCGAGGGCGACTTCTCGATGTACATCGACCGCACCTACAACGTCACCGGCGTCGGTGCCGTCGCCTCCGGGACTGTCCGTTCGGGCAGCGTCGAGGCCGGCGACGAGTTACTCGTCGGGCCGCTCGCGGACGGCGCCTTCCGGGCGGTCGAGGTCCGCTCCATCGAGATGCACTACCACCGCGTCGACGAGGCTTCCGCGGGCCGAATCGTCGGCATCGCCCTGAAGGGAATCAGTGAGGCCGACCTCGAACGCGGGATGGTGCTGCTTCCCCGAGACGCCGACCCCGACCCCGTCCGGGAGTTCGAAGCCGAGGTGATGGTCCTCAATCATCCGACTCGCATCGACGACGGCTACGAACCCGTCGTCCACCTCGAAACGGTCTCCGAGACCGTCTCGATTCACCCCGAAGGCGGGCAGTTGCTCCCCGGCGACACCGGCCGCGCACACATCCGATTCAAGTTCCGGCCCTACATGGTCGAGGAGGGCCAGCGGTTCGTCTTCCGGGAAGGCAGTTCGAAGGGCGTCGGGACGGTCACCGACGTATCGGTCGACGGCAACCGGACGGAAGACTCCTAACGCGGCCACCCGTTTTATCCGGCATGGGACGGCTCCGTCTTCGGTTCCTGATGGCACTCGTCGGCGTGACGCTTCTCGCCGGCTATCTGCTGGCCGCACTCGCCGGCTATCAGTTGCTCACGGTGGTGTGGGAGCTCCGTCCCGACCCCGTACGCGCCGTCGCATACTTCGTCGTCGCCACGCTCGTCGTCGGCTATCTGAGCTACCGACTCGGCACCGAGGCGCTGCTGTCGGAACTCGATACCAGAGAACTCACCGAGGCCGAGGCGCCGTGGCTCTACGCCCGTGTCGACGCTCTCCGGCGAGACATCGGCGTCGGCGACGTGACGATGTACACCGCCCGGATGGACGCCCCGAACGCCTTCGCGCTCGGTACCGCTCGTGGCGGTTCGCTCGTCATCGATTACGGCCTGTTCAGGATACTGACTGCCGAGGAACTGGAGGCCGTCCTCGCCCACGAACTCGCCCACCTGGAGAGCCGCGACGGGCTGATTCAGACGCTCGGTTACACGCAAGTCCGAACCGTCGGAGGCGTCCTGTATCTCGCGTTACTGCCGGTCGGCCTCCTCGTCGGTGGCGTCCTCCGGGCGCTCTCGTGGCTGCGCGGCGAAACGCCCAGACCGTTCTCGGAACACCTCGCAATCGTCCAGTTTCGCGTCGCGCAGTTCGTGGTGCTGTTGCTGTTCGTGCTGACGCTGGCGCTGCGTGCCCATTCCCGTCGCCGGGAGTACGCCGCCGACGACCGCGCCGTCGAAGCGACCGGAAACCCGATCGCGCTCGCACGGGCACTCGTGAAAATCGAGCGCGCCGCCACGCCGGGGTGGGGGACGCTGTCGCCGCTGTACATCCACGGAGACGAGGGCGGACTGTTGACGCGACTCCTGGCGACACATCCGCGGATGGAAGAGCGCATCGACCGACTCGTTCGAATGGCGACTGCGAACGCCGACGACGGGCGACGGCCGCCCCGGTAGGTTCACTCGACGCCGAGAAGCGACGGGAGGTCCGACAGCGACGAGACGGTGTAATCCGGCTGTGGTTCGGCCGATTCGTCGGTATCCGGCACCCACACCGAACCCACCCCGGCCGCACGGGCGCCCGCAACGTCCGACCCCAGCGAGTTGCCGACGTGAACCGTCCGCTCGGGTCGCACGTCGAGCGTCGACAGCGCCGCCTCAAACGGTTCGGGACTGGGCTTCGCCGGGGCGTCGTAGCCCGCATGGACGATTACGTCGAAGGACTCCGCCAGCCCGAGCGCCTCGAGTTTTCGCCGTTGCATCGACGGCGCGCCGTTCGTGACGACGCCGAGGGGCCACTCCGACAGCGCCGACAGCGCGTGGTCGACGCCCGGCAGCGGTTCGACGTTGCCGTGGTCGCGCTCGTCGGCGTACACGCGCGCGATTTCCCGGCCGATTGCCGGGTCGTACCCCTTCTCGTCGGCGATAGTCGCGAAACACCGTTCACGGAGGTCGACCATCGAATCGCTCGAATCGACGAACTCCGGGTAGCGGTCGTGATACTCCTCGACGGTGATGAACCGTTCTACGCCCGTCCGCTCGAAGGACGCATCCAGCAGTTCCGCGCCCGACCGACGGTACCGACACAGCGTGTCGTCGACATCGAAGAGGACGGCTTCGACCTCCGGTTGCACGAATCAGTGTTCGAAGTCGAGCGACAAAAATCGCTCGCGAACTCAGCGGTGGCGATCGAGAAACGCCGCAAGCCGACCCAAGCCCTCTTCGAGTTCCGCTGTCGGGAGCCCGTAGCCGATGCGGAACCGGTCGGGGTAGCCGAAGGCCTCACCCGGCGCGAGGACGACCGACTCCTCCTCGACCAGAGCCCGACAGAACGACTCCCCGCCGGCGAATCCCTCGGGTACCTCGACAAAGGCGTTGACGCCGCAGTCGGATTCCGACCACGCGAGGCCACGCTCTTCGAGGAACGCGGCCACGACGGCGCGGTGGTCGGCCGCGAGGTCGCGGTTCTCTTCGAGCAACTCCTCGCGGCGTTCGAAGGCCTGTTCGGCGACGTGTTGGCCGAAGACCGGCGGCGCGATGGTCGTGTAATCCTTCCAGTTCGCGGCGGCGGCGACGACCTCGGGAGCGGCACACAACCACCCGAACCGCAACCCTTCGAGCCCGAAGGACTTCGAGACACCTGCCGTCGAGACGCCGTATCGGCCGAAACTCGCGACGGGGGGAAGTGGCTCCTCGGCGAGCAGTCGGTACACCTCGTCACACAGCAGGTACGTCCCGTTGTCCGCACACGCCTCGTAGATGGCCCGCATCGTCGCCTCGTCGTGGTATCGTCCCGTCGGGTTGTTCGGGTTGTTGACGACTACGCAGTCGGTATCCGGCCGAATCGCCTCGGCGACGGCATCGGCGTCGAGAGTCCAGTCGGATTCCTCGAGGGGGACTTCGGTTACATCGGCCAACGTACCGGGCAGCGCCGTCAGCGACCCGTAGGTCGGCGTGACGACGACCGCGTGGTTTTCGACCAACGCGAGAAACGCCAGCAAGTTCGCCTCCTGTGTCCCGCAGGTGAACAGCGTCTCCTCGGCGCTCCGGCCGTGATGCTCGCCGACGGCGGCGCGAAACTCGGGGTCACCGGCCGTCGGGACGACGTAGCCGAGACTGCCGGGGTCGGTGTCGAAGCGACTCGCATCCAGCGGTCTGATGCCGCTTTCGGCGAGCATGATGTCGGCGTCGTATTCGACCTCCTCGAACCAGCGTTCGAGGGCGAACGGTGGGATTTGCATACCCGGTAGTCGAGTAGAGTAGCCAAAAACGCTCGGTCACGTCCCTCAGTCGTCATCCATCGTCACCGTGACCCGGCCGTGTGCGTCCTCGACGAACACGTCGCTGTCGTCGAGGTCGAAATCATCGAAGTCGGTGTGGCCGTAAGCGTAGCAGTCTTCACCGAGACCAAAGACGCCACCGTCACAGACCTCCCACCCCTCCTCCTCGTAGTTGCTGGACGCTAGTATGTCTGCTCCGCTTCCAGAGAGGATTCGGTTCGCGGCACCGT
Source organism: Natronomonas gomsonensis (assembly GCF_013391635.1). Lineage (GTDB taxonomy): Archaea > Halobacteriota > Halobacteria > Halobacteriales > Haloarculaceae > Natronomonas > Natronomonas gomsonensis_A. Next base: position 1,008,109 of record NZ_JACAWU010000002.1, read on the forward strand.
TCGTCAGTTCGCCTCGGAACAGTCTGTTGCCGTCACCGTCGGTCATCTCAATGAGCGCGGCGTCGTCACCGCTGTCGATATTTTCGTTCCGGTTGCTGTCGATAAACTGGTACGTGAGGTGGTATCGATAGCTGTCACTCTCTATCCGTAGATTCCCTTGGAGAGTCAGGAAGTCGTCGTCGACGCAGTTGATGGCACCGAGGAGTCCACCGAGGAGGCCGCCACCGTCGCCCAAGAGCAGACACTTCTCTTCGCTGTTGGGGACCAACTGCCCCTCCGACAACCTCAGCGACTCGATATCACCCATGCCGGGACGGTACTGCCCAGAAGTGTAGGCAGCGAACGTCGGCGCCCCGCCAGCACCGGCACCACCGACGATACGGCTGGTGGTTTCGTAATCCGGGGAGCCGTCATCGATTTCGGCAGTGACCTCTGTGACGCCGATTTGGGCGTTTCGGATACCGAACGTTGCCTCTCCGTCGTCGTCGGTTGTGACGGCCGCGGCCGTGAGCGTTCCCGGGCCGGTCCTATCGAGATCCACCGAGGCGCCGGATACCGGATTGCCGTACTCGTCGCGGACCGTCACGGTGAACGTCTGTCCGCTGTTGTCAGTCACACCACCTGCTGGTCGCATCGTAACGTACGTGCCGTCGGGCGAAGACGGCTCTTCGAGACTCACTTTCGTCACTCGGAAGTCGTAACTCTCGACGCTGTCGTTGAGTTCGATTTCGACGGTGTTCACCCTGGCATCACACGGCGGGTCGCTCCCGTCGCCACACGTCACTTCAGTGTCGTTGACGTTCGGGTTCTCGGCGGCAATCTCGTCCCACGCGGACTCGCTTCGAATCGTCGGGAGATCGATGCTCGCATCGTCTTCGGGTGTCACGGAATTGTATTCCGAGTTCGTGCTGACCGGTTCCAGCGACACGTCGTGGACGCTGGCCTGTTGGTCCACGTCGCCGTCGAGCAGCACGATGTCGATTTGGTCGCCGTTGACGACCTCACCGCCGACCGAAGTGGCGTACGACCCGTTTCCGGACTCGTGGACTCCGACGCCGTTCGCCAAGTAGTACGTTTCCTCGGTCCGGATGTAGTTGTAGGAGGGTTCGAGCGCTAGCAGTCGCGTCTCGAAGGTCCGTTCGGTGCCGTCCCAGTACTGTTTATGCGCAGATTCCAACCCCGCTATTGACACCTCGTGTTCGGCAGTCGTCGATAGCCGACTCTTCGGCGGCGGTGCGTTGATTCCCAACGCCCTATCGGGGTAGTCGGGAGCACCCTGAACCGTTTCGGAGGCGGAGGCGCCGCTGGCCGCCACGTCCATCGTCGTCGACCGCAGTTCCGAAACCTCGCCGTCCAGCGACTGGCTGTAACTCGATTCGACCTCGGCGTTCTGGTGGGGGACCACGTCGGATTGATAGATTGCAAACGTCGTCATGACGAGGGCGAACATCAGGACGAACCCCAGAACCGCAGAGACACCACGTTGGTCGTCGACAAACGACCCATCTCCCCTCATAGGGTACACGGTTGGCAGGTGACTCCGAAGTTTCTTGTTTCGATTTCCGGTTATAACCCACCATTTATATACAACTCCGACAGCGACGGGACTCTACTTTTCGTCGCGCTGCTCCCGGAGGCTCTGCCGAGTGAACTGTGGGGTTGCTCGGATACCCTTTCGGCTTCGGAACGACCGCCACAGGAGCGCCGCGACGGGAATCGAGACGGCTGCCGCGACGAGCGACGCCTCCAGCGTCGAGAAGGCGTACAGCACCGCCGACGCCATCACGGTCGCCGACAGCAGCCCGCCCAGAATCAACCGCTTTGCGAGCGTGTCGAGCGCACGTTCGTCGTCGGAAATCTCCAGTTGGACGGTCACGTCGCCGCGCTCGACGCGGTCGAGCGTGTTCTCCAGTTTCGGCGGGACGCGAACCATCGACTCGCCGAAATCGCGGGCTTCGGTCACCCGGTCCTCGATGAACCCGCGGGCGCTCTCCTCGATGAACCCCTGTTCGCGGAGGTAGTCGGTCGCCACCTCGATGAAGTCGAAGTCCTCGTCGAGGGTGACACAGACGCCCTCGACGACCGTCGCCACCCGCAACACCAACGCGAGATTCGGCGGCAACCGGAGCGGGAACTCGTAGATGGTGTCCTCGACCTGCTGGATGATTTGCTGGACGCGGTACTGTTCGATGTCCTCCCCCCGGGCGTCGGCGATAGCCAGTTCCATAACGTTCGCCATCACCTCGCGGTCGGCCTGCGGACTGAGCGTCCCCATCTCGACGAGGGTGTCGAGAATGTCGTCGATGTCCTGTCGGGCGATAGCCATGTAGAAGTCGATGATTTTCTCCTGGATGAACGGGTCGACCCGTCCGGACATCCCGAAGTCATAGAAGACGATGGTGCCGTCGTCTTGAACCGCGAGATTTCCGGGGTGTGGGTCGGCGTGGAAGACGCCGTCCTGGACGATCATCTGGAGGTAGACGCGCTGGAGCGTCTCCGCGAGCGTGGTTCGGTCGAGTCCGAGGCTGTCGAGGTTGTCGATTTGGGAGATTTTCGTCCCGCCGACGTACTCCATCGTGAGTACGCGCTTGCTCGACAACTCCGGTAGCGCGACGGGAACCCGAACATTGGGATTGTCGGCGAGGTTCCCGCCGATTTCTTCGAGCATTCGACGCTCCCGCTCGTAGTTCATCTCCTCGCGGATGGTCCGTTCGAACTCGTCGGCGAGCGTCTCCAAGGAGAACGACCGCGTGTCGTCGACGAACTGCATCAGTATCGGCAGCGACCACCGGATGACCCGGAGGTCGGCTTCGACGAGGTCCTCTATGCCGGGCCGGCGAATCTTCACCGCCACCTGCTGGTCGTCGAGGGAGGCGATGTACACCTGTCCGAGGCTCGCACCGCTTATCGCCTCGGTGTCGAACTCGTCGAACGTCGTCTCGATGGGGCCGATGTCTTCCTCGAAGATTTGCTTTGCTTCCCGCCAGTCGGCCGGCGGGACGTCGTCCTGTAGGCTCTCGAACTCATCGACGTACTCCGGGGGGAGGATGTCCGGCCGCGTCGACAGCAGCTGCCCGAGTTTGATGAACGTCGGGCCGAGGGTGAGGAGGGAGTTCAACAGCGCCTGGGCACGTTTCCGTCGGGTTTCGGCCGTGACTCGGCGACCGGAGCCGAACAGGAAGAATCGCTTTCGGTCCCGCGCGTACGCCAAGAGCAGCGGCAAGAACTGGTAGGCGACGACGACGAACCGCCGATAGACACGAAAGTTCACCGGGAGGACACCTCACCGAACCGGCCGCTCGACGACCGGAAGGGCTGCAGACGTACGGGGGATGCCGTAGTGATAAGAGTGGAGTACACGCGTCAGGAGATGGGAATCCGCTGGCCGCTCTCTTCGGTGGATTTGGGGAGCCGAAGCGTGAGGACGCCACGCTCCATCTCACCGGATGCGTCAGCGCCCGAAACGTCGGGCGGCAACGGCAGTTCGGCGTCGAGAAACAGCGAGCGCTCCTCGGTCACGTAGCGAAAGGAGGTCGGCAGCGACTTCTCGCGTCGCGCCTCGATGCGGAGTCGGCCGTCGTCGAGTGTCACGTCGAGGGTGTCGGCCGTCGCACCGGGGAGGTCGACGACGAGTAGATAGGCATCGTCGCTCTCCAGTAAGTCGGCGAACACCGTCTCCGGGAGCTCGCCGAGAGCCTCACGCAGTTGCATACGCCGGGGTACGCCCGCCGGAGCGTTAAAGCCCTCGGTGGCGGTGATTCGGCTATCGACGCCCACTGTTCGTCGTCCGTGACGGTAGCGTGTTGGTCTCGCCGCTGTGAGGGGCGCGACCCTTTTTCACCTTGCCGGCCTCAGAGTTCGGTATGAGCGACGTACGCGAAACAGGGTTCAAACAGCGCATCCGCGTGGCTGACGCCCGCGAGCGCTTACTCGACGTGGACCCCCTAGACAGAACCGAGCGCGTCCCCCTTTCGGTGGCAGACGGCCGGACCCTCGCCGAACCCATCGACGCCGCCCGAAACGTTCCCCACTACGCACGCGCCGCGATGGACGGGTGGGCAGTGCGCGCCGAGGACACCTTCGGCGCCTCCGACCGCTCGCCGGCGATACTCCGACCCGCGGAGTCGGCTGGGCCGAACGCCGCCGTCCGCGTTCACACCGGCAGCGAACTCCCCGAGGGCGCCGATTCGGTCGTGATGGTCGAGCAAACCGAGGAGATAGCCGGCGAACTCGAAGTGTTCGACGCCGTCGCCGAGGGCGAAAACGTCGCCCCTGTCGGCGAGGACGTCGAGACCGGCCAGCGGCTCTACGAATCCGGCCACCAGCTCCGTCCCTCGGACCTCGGACTGTTGAAGGCTATCGGCGTCGACACCGTCGAGGTGGTTTCCCGACCGGAAGTCGCCGTCGTCCCGACCGGCGAGGAACTCGTCCAGGCCGACCCCGACCCGGGCGAGGTTATCGAGACGAACCGATTTACCGTCTCGCGACTCGCCGAGCGCTGGGGCGCCGACGTGACACGGCGGAACATCGTCACCGACGACCACGAGGCGCTCCGCGTCGCCGTCGAACGCGACCTCACGCGAGACGTGGTGGTTACGACCGGCGGCTCCTCCGTCGGCGAACGGGACCTCATCCCGGAAGTCGTCGAGGAACTCGGCGAGGTGTTCGTCCACGGGGTCGCGCTGAAACCGGGCCATCCGGTCGCTCTCGGCCGCGTGGAGGACACGACGGTCGTGATGCTGCCCGGCTATCCCGTCGCCGCCATCGTCAACGCCGTCCAGTTCCTCCGACCGCTCATCAAACACCTCGGTCGGATGCCGAGAAATCCGCTTCCGACACGTGAGGCTGAACTGACGCGGAAGATACGGAGCGAACCCGGCGTTCGGACGTTCGTTCGGGTGAAGCTCGACCGCGTGCCGCGTGACGGGGGCGACGACGCCGTCGAAGCGACGCCGACACGGGCCAGCGGGTCGGGCATCCTCTCCAGTGTCGCTCTCGCCGACGGGTGGGTCGTCGTCGAGGAGAGCCGCGAAGGGATTCCGAAGGGCGAAACCGTGACCGTCCAAGACTGGGAGTACAATGCGTAGAAAGGAGTTCCGCGATTTGGCCGACCCCGCCGAGGCCCACGAGGCAATCGCCTCGCTGGACCTCCGAGCGGACGACGAGACCGTCCCGCTCCGAGAGGCCCGCGGCCGCGTGCTGTCCGAGCGCATCGACGCCGCCCTCGACGTGCCGGGATTCGACCGCGCGAGCGTCGACGGCTACGCGCTGAAAGCCGCCGACACCTTCGGCGCCGACGAGGCCGACCCCGTCGAGTTGGAGCTGGTCGGCGAGGTCCACGCCGGCGCCGAACCCGACGTGGAGGTCGAAGACGGTGAGTGTGCCGAAATCTCGACCGGTGCCGTCCTCCCACCGGGCGCCGACGCGGTGGTGATGGTCGAGCGCACCGACACTGATGGTGAAACCGTCCTCGTCCGCACCTCGCTGGCGCCGGGCGACCGCGTGATGTTCGCGGGCGCCGACGTGGCCGCCGGCGAGCGGGCCCTCGGCCCCGGAACCGTGTTGACGCCGCGGGAAATCGGCTTGCTGTCCGCCCTCGGGGTCGACGAAGTGCCCGTTCGTGGAAAGCCGACGGTCGGCATCATCTCGACCGGCGACGAACTCGTCCGTCCCGGCGAACCACTGGACAGCGATTCGGGCGAAATCTACGACGTGAACAGCTACACGACGGCGACAGCAATCGAGGAAGCCGGCGGCGAGGCGCGGCTGTACCCTCACGCCGGCGACGACTACGAGGCGATGGAGTCGGTCCTCCGGGAGGCCGCAAGCGAGTGTGACCTCGTGCTCTCCTCGGGGTCGACCTCGGCGTCGGCCGTCGATGTCATCTACCGCGTCGTCGAGGAGACGGGCGAACTCCTCCTCCATGGCGTCGCGGTCAAACCCGGCAAACCGATGCTCGTCGGGCGGCTGGATGGGTCAGCCTACATCGGCCTTCCCGGCTATCCGGTTTCGGCGTTGACCATCTTCCGGACGTTCGTCGCGCCCGCCGTTCGGAGCGCTGCCGGACTGCCTGAACCGCGAACCGCCACCGTCACCGGCGAGATGGCCGTCCGGGAGCGATACAGCGAGGGGCGACTGCGATACATGCCCGCCGGAGTGGTCGAGGACGGCGACGGAACCACGCTCGTCTACCCGGTCGACAAGGGTAGCGGCGCGACGACGAGTCTCGTCGAGGCGGACGGCGTGGTCGCCGTCGACCCCGACGTGGAGTACCTCGATTCGGGCGAGGAAGTCGAGGTGCAGTTGTTCTCCGCCGACGTTCGCCCGCCCAGCCTGTTCGGCGCCGGCGAGGACGACCCCGCGCTGTCGCGGCTGCTGGACCGAGTCGAGCGACCGCGATATCTCGGCGTCGGCAGCCGACAGGGAATCAGACGACTCCGCGACGGCGTCACCGACGTTGCCGTCGTGTCGGGCGACGCCGAACCCGCCGACGCGACCGAACTCGGCGGCTGGACCCGCGAGTGGGGGCTGGTCGTCCCGGCCGACAATCCCGACGACATCGATGGCCTCGCCGACCTCGTCGACCGGGAACTCCGGTTCGTCAACCGGACGACCGACTCAGGGCTTCGGACCACCCTCGGCGACGCTGTTGCCGACCTCGCCGACGAACGCGGCGTCGACCGCCACGACCTCGTGGAGGCCATCGACGGCTTCGAGTTCGCCGTTCGTGCCCACGAATCGCCCGCACGCAAAGTCCTCGCCGGAAAGGCCGACGCCGGCCTCGGGTTGGCCGCGACCGCCGACGCACTCGGGATGGGGTTCGTCCCCTGCGGAACCGAGACGGTACGGGTGTACGGAAGCGACGACCGCCTCGAAAAGCCGGGGGTCACGCGGTTGGCGACAGTCATCGATGACGGCGCCTCGGTCATCGAGTCGCTGCCCGGCTACGACTCGCAGTAGGTTTTTGTCAGCACGGGTTGCATGATTCGGTATGTCCTGTGACCACGAACTCGATGCCGAGTATCTGTATCCGGGCGACACCGACGTGTTGGAGATTTACGAAGGCGACGACGGCGTTCACGTGACGCTGGCACTCGCCTGTCCGGAGTGCGGCGAAGCGCTCGAAGTCGACGCGGCCGTCGAGAGCGTCGAAGAGGGCGACTTCGAGTTGCCGCTCGACGACGAACTGTACGACTAGACGAGGTCGTCGACGCGGTCGACGCGGTGGTCGCCGACGACACACAGGCCACGTCGGTCGTGGCCGTGGCGTTCGACGTGTGCGCCGTCTAGGCCGGCGTTCCACGCTGCTCCCACGTCGTGGGGGCCGTCGCCGACGAGGACGCCGTCGCCGTCGGCGCCGACCGACGACAGCGCCATGTGGACGGGTTCCGGGTCCGGTTTCCAGCCGGTCTCCTCGGTACAGCAGACGACCGCATCGAACCAGTCGCCGATGTCGAGCGCCTCCAACACCGGGTCGGTGAGGTACTCCTGACAGTGCGTGACGAGCACCGTCGGCGAATCGAGGTTCCCGACCACCTCGGCGTCGTCGTAAAGATAGGTTGCGTCGGCACGGGCCTCGGGGTCTTCCTCCTCGTGATACACCTCCCAGAACGTCTCGACGTCGACGCCCCACTCGGAGAGTTGGTCGTTGCGAACGCCGCCCAAGCCGTGCCACACCGCCTCGGCCTCCCGCTCGGAGAAATCGTGGCCGACGCGGTCGCCGACGCGGTCGAACACGTCGTGGACGTATCCAGGTTCTACGTCGACGAGGGTGCCGTCGAGGTCGAACACCCAGTGGTCGTAGGACGGGACGCTCATGGGTTCCAGCGTAGGTGAGTACCGAATAAGTGCTTTCTGGAGGCGGTTGGTTGCTGATGCCGACGCCGGCGGAGGCTACTCTCTGTCCCGAACGTGGATTCGGGAGCCGAGATACTTCGTGAGGACCTCGGGTACGTCGTCTGCGTTGAACAACTCGAGGTCCGCCGCGATGGCGTCCTGAAGGGCCTCGTAGTACGCGTCGTCAGTCCCGAGTTCCCGAAACTCGACCGACTCGACATCCGTCCCGAGCATCTCCTCGGCCAGTTCACACATGTGGCCGTGGTCGTTCACCTCGCCCCGCCAGAGGTTATCTCTGAAAAACAGCCAGCCGTCCTCGCCAGGCGGCGCTGCCCGCTTGAAAAGCGTCGTCTCGACGGTCGCGGGGTCGAGTCGGACCGTCGGGTCCGACGGCGAGAGTCGAAGCCGAACGGCGAAGACGTACTCCGCATCGCCCACGTCCTGTGGGTCGCTCATCGGTCTCAGTCCGCGAGTTCGTTGAACCGCGCGGCGAGGTCGGTGTCGTTTTCGGTGATGCCGCCGGCGTCGTGGGTCGTCAGTCGGACCTCCACCTCCCGCCAGCCGACGGTCATCTCGGGGTGGTGGAACGCCTCCTCGGCGAGGCCGCCCGCCCCTGCGGCGAAGCCGACGCCTTCGAGATACGAGTCGAACTCGAAGGTGCGGACGATTTTGTCGCCGTCACGTTCCCAGCCCTCCGGTAGTCGACGCTCGATTTCCTCGTCGGATAGCAGGTCACTCATGGGTGAGTAGTCGGTCCGTGACCCGATAAAACTACGCGAGCAGCGAGGGGCCGGTCAGTCGCCGGCCGGTGCGGCGGCCGTCGAGCGGGCACCGAGGGCTCGGGTGCGCCGAATCGCCGCGAGCGTCAGTCCGAAGGCGACAAACGAGAGACCGAGAATCAACAGTTGGCCGTCGTTGCCGAACGCGCGGCGAGCGACGACGAGTTGGGAGACCACGAGTGCAGCGCCGACCCCGCCCGCGTAGGCGACGGCCCGGGCGCCGAGTTCCCGACTCCACAGCGCGACGAGACACAGTGCGGCGAACATCGCGAAGCCGAGGCCGTAGTAGACGAACTGTGCGATTTCGCCGAAGGCGACGAACAGTCGCGGGGTGAGGCCGACCATCACGGGAAAGCCCAGGAGTGCAGCGGTCGCGGCGGTCTGAATCTTCTCGAAGGTCACCTCGGACACGTCGGCGTAGGCCCACACCGTCGCGCCGACGAGGAACGCGAGGATGAGCGACGCGAACGTGAAGTGCAGCGTCAACACGACGATGGAGTAGCCGAACACCAACTCGTTTACGAGGACGGTGAACGCCCCGAAGACGATTTGCACCGGCGTCAACAGCATCGCGGCGAGGGTGGCGAGGCGAATCCGTCGTGAGTGACCACCGCGCCACGCCGCAATCGTAGAGCCGATGATGAGGAAGCCGGTTATCATCGCCACCAGTCGGTGGGACCACTCGATGAACGACATGAAGTTCGCCGGGAACAGCCCGAAGACGGCGCCGTCGCACAGCGGCCACCGGGCTTCACAGGTCAGTCCGGCCCCGGACGTGGCCGTGATGACCCCGACGAGTGCCGTGAGCGCCGTCGTGACGGTCGTGACGAGCAACAGCCGACGGAAGTCCATAATCGACGTTCGGTACTACGGGAGTATATACCCCCCGAAACCGGACGCTGGCGGGAGCCGACGACCGGTTGGGGCAACGTCTGCCGAACTCCTCGGCTTGGGTAGCTTTTTGAGGCCAGTCGACGGGGTACCAGTATGGGACTGGACGAGGATTCACTCGAGTATCACCGGCGGGAGCCGCCGGGGAAAATCGAGATATCGACGACGAAGCCGACGAACACGCAACGGGACCTCTCGCTTGCGTACTCACCCGGCGTTGCCGCGCCGTGTAACGAAATCGCCGAGGACTCCGAGCGAGCGTTCACCTACACGACGAAGGGGAACATGGTGGGCGTCATCTCGAACGGCACCGCTGTGCTCGGATTGGGCGACATCGGCGCGCAGGCATCGAAGCCGGTGATGGAGGGGAAGGGCGTGCTGTTCAAGCGTTTCGCCGACATCGACGTCTTCGACATCGAGTTGGACCAACACGACCCCAAGGAGATAATCACGTCCGTGAAGGCGATGGAGCCCACCTTCGGCGGCATCAACCTCGAGGACATCAAGGCGCCGGAGTGTTTCGAAATCGAAAAGACGCTCCGAAAAGAGATGGACATCCCCGTCTTCCACGACGACCAACACGGGACGGCAATCATTTCGGGGGCCGCACTGCTGAACGCCGCCGAAATCGCCGACAAAGACCTCTCGGAGGTCGAAATCGTCTTCTCCGGGGCCGGCGCGTCCGCGCTCGCTACCGCCCGCTTCTACGTCTCTCTGGGCGCCGACCGCGACAACATCACGATGTGTGACTCCTCGGGCATCATCACCGAGGAACGCGCCGAAGCCGGCGACGTAAACGAGTTCAAACAGGAGTTCGCACAGGACCGTCCCGCAGGCGACCTCGCGGATGCGATGGAGGGTGCCGACGTGTTCGTCGGCCTGTCCGTCGGCGGATTGGTCTCCGAGGAGATGGTCCAGTCGATGGCGGCCGACCCCATCATCTTCGCGATGGCGAACCCCGACCCGGAAATCGGTTACGAGGCGGCGAAGAACGCCCGCGACGACACGGTCATCATGGCGACGGGTCGCTCCGACTATCCGAACCAGGTCAACAACGTCCTCGGGTTCCCCTTCATCTTCCGCGGGGCGCTGGACGTGCGGGCGACGGAAATCAACGAGGCGATGAAGGTCGCCGCCGCCGAGGCGCTCGCCGAGTTGGCCCAACAGGACGTGCCCGACGCCGTCGTCAAAGCCTACGGCGACCAACCACTGCAATTCGGCCCCAACTACATCATCCCCAAACCGCTGGACCCACGGGTCCTCTTCGAGGTTGCCCCGGCAGTGGCGAAGGCGGCGATGGACAGCGGATGTGCCCGGAAGGAACTCGACCTCCAGAAGTACGCCGAGCGGTTGGAGGCACGACTCGGGAAGTCCCGCGAGATGATGCGCGTGGTGCTGAACAAGGCCAAAAGCGACCCGAAGCGACTCGTCCTCGCCGAGGGCGACGACGAGAAGATGGTGCGTGCAGCCCACCAGCTCGTCGACCAGGGCATCGCCGAACCGGTTCTCATCGGCGACCGCGAGGAAATCTGGGAGCACGCCGAACGGCTCGGCCTCGATTTCGACCCCGAAATCGTCGACCCCGAAGAGGGCAACCTCGCGCCGTACGCCGAGCGACTGTACGAACTCCGCCAGCGGAAGGGCGTCACCAGACGCGAGGCCGACGAACTCATCGAGGACGGCAACTACCTCGGCAGCGTGATGGTCGAGATGGGCGACGCCGACGCGATGCTCACCGGCCTCATGCACCACTACCCCTCGGCGCTTCGCCCGCCGCTGCAGGTCATCGGTACGGACCCCGAGGCCGACTACGCGGCAGGGGTGTACATGCTGACGTTTAAAAACCGCGTCGTCTTCGTCGCCGACGCCACCGTCAACCAATCGCCCGACGAGGACGTCCTCGCCGAAATCACGAAACAGACCGCGAAACTCGCCCGCCGGTTCAACGTCGAACCGCGGGCGGCGCTGTTGTCGTACTCCGATTTCGGCAGCGTCCGAAACGAGGGGACCAGCAAGCCGCGAAACGCCGCGAAGATGCTCCACGAGGACCCCGAGGCCGACTTCCCGGTCGACGGTGAGATGCAGGCCGACACGGCGGTCGTCGAGGAGATGCTGACGGGCGATTACTCCTTCTCGGAGTTGGACGAGCCAGCGAACGTGCTGGTCTTCCCGAACCTCGAAGCCGGCAACATCGCGTACAAACTGCTCCAACGGCTGGGCGGTGCCGAGGCCATCGGCCCGATGCTCGTCGGCATGGACAAGCCGGTCCACGTCCTCCAGCGGGGCGACGAAGTCAAAGACATCGTCAATCTGGCCGGCGTTGCGGTCGTCGACGCACAGTCCAACGGACAGTAGCCGACCGGGACCGTCGGGAGCGGTCGGCCTTTTTCGCCCACGTTTTTGCGCCGAGTGGGGAGCGAAGCGATCCCCGAGGCGGAAAAAGGTGGAAGTTGAGGAGATCGTCAATCTGGCCGGTGTGGCGGTCGTCGACGCACAGTCAAACGGTCAGTAACCGCCTCGGTCTGGACAACTGTCCGCTTTCTCCGTGAAACGTGGTAACAGTACGGCAGTCGCCCGTCGAAACGTTGAAACCCGATTCCCCCGACAATCGGGGTATGGCACGCAAGTTCAGCATGGACCGTCGTGCGTATCTGAAGACGGTCGGAGCAGCGGGGACGACCGCAGCGGTTGCGGGTTGTCTCGGCAACGGTGGGAACGGCAACGGCAACGGCAATGGGAACGGCAATGGAAACGGGAACGGAAACGGCGACGGCAACGACGTAATCGTTCCGGGGACCGCCTCCGGGTTCCCGCCGTTCGAGTACACCCAAGACGGGGAGTTGGTCGGCTTCGACGTCGACCTCGCCGAGGAGGCGATTACCCGCGCCGGCTACGAAGTCGGCGACTGGGTCGACATCGAATTCGACTCGCTCATCCCGTCGTTGACCGGCGGCGACATCGACCTCGTCGCGGCCGCGATGACGATTACCGACGAGCGGTCGGAGCAAATCGCGTTCTCGAACCCCTACTACGAGGCCAATCAGTCCGTGTTGGTCTCTTCCGACGGCGATTTCGCACCCGAAGGCGAGTCCGACCTCGAAGGCCAGGTCATCGGAGCCCAATCCGGGACGACCGGCGCCGCGGAAGCCGAACGGCTCATCGAGGAGGGCGTCGTCGACGGCGACGACTACCGCCAGTACGACAACTACACGCTGGCGGTCGAGGACCTCGAGAACGGCAACGTCGACGCCATCATCATCGACGTGCCGGTCGCGAACAACTTCGCCGACAGCCGGTCGGTCGAGGTCGCCTTCGTCATCGAGACCGGCGAGGAGTACGGTCTTGGGATGCGACAGGACGACGACCGCATCGGCGACATCAACGACGCACTCGCCGAGATTCGCGAGGACGGCACCTACGAGGACCTCGTCGCCGAGTACTTCGAGTGAGATAGATGGACCCGGTGTTCCTGCAGGCCGGCGACTGGGCGTTCATCGCCTCGAACGGGTCGTACCTGCTGGTCGGTACGGTCGTCACCGTGCTGTTGACGGTGACGAGCCTCGGCCTCGGCTTCCTCGCCGGCTTTCCGGCCGGCGCCATCGAGGTGTACGGCTCCGGATGGCTGGAGGACATCGTCAGCACCGTCGGCGTCGTCCTGCGCGGGACGCCAATCGTCGTGCTCATCGTCCTGTTTTATTTCGGATTACCGATTCCTGAAATCGGCCGAATCGAGGCCCTCGACATCCGGATGAGCACCTTCCTCGCCGCGACGCTTGCATTGGGCCTCCGGAGCGCCGCCTACCAGGGACAGGTGTTCCGCGGCGCCATCCAGTCCATCGACGAGGGCCAGATGGAGGCCGCACGCTCGGTCGGAATGACGAAACTGCAGGCCATCCGCCGTGTCGTCTTCCCACAGGCGCTTCGGCGCTCGGTACCAGGGTTCCAAAACGAGTTCACCATCGTTCTCAAGGACACGAGCGTCGCCTTCGCCATCGGACTGGCAGAGCTGCTGACCCGGGCGGAGAACCTCTATCTCCAGCCGGGACGAGGCACCGCAGTGATGGAGGTCATCATCACCATCAGCGCCATCTACTTCGTGCTCACCTTCACGACGAACCGTTCGCTCGATTACATCGAATCCGTGTACGCGACACCCGGAGGCAACGAATGAGTCTACTACGCGTCGAGAACGTCGACAAATCCTACGGCGACGAGGAGGTACTGCACGACGTGAGTTTCGAGATGGACCGCCAGGACGTCGAGGTCATCGTCGGCCCCAGCGGCTCGGGGAAATCGACGATGCTCCGGTGTGTCAATCGACTCACCGAAATCGACGACGGCGCCATCTTCCTCGACGGCGAGGAGATTCACGGTATCGACGAAAACGACCTTCGGCGCCGCGTCGGCATGGTGTTTCAGGACTTCAACCTCTTTGCCCACCGCACCGCCCGAGGCAACGTCACGCTCGGGTTGACCGAGGTGCTGGGACTGTCGAAGGAGGAGGCCCGAGCGAAGGCCGACGACTACCTCGGTCGCGTCGGCCTCGCTGAACAAGCCGATTCCTACCCGGCGGAACTTTCCGGCGGCCAGAAACAGCGCGTCGGCATCGCCCGCGCGCTAGCGATGGACCCCGAACTCATCCTCTTCGACGAACCGACGAGCGCACTCGACCCCGAACTCATCGGGGAGGTGCTGGAAGTGATGCGCGACCTCGCCGAGGGCGGGATGACGATGCTGTGTGTCACCCACGAGATGGGCTTTGCTCGCTCGGCGGCGTCGACGCTGACGTTCCTCGATGAGGGCCGAATCGTCGAGCGCGGCCCGCCCGAACAGCTGTTCGATACCCCCGAACACGACCGCACGAGACAGTTCCTCAGTGAACTGACCGACCTCCACTGATGAGCGAGACGGAAGTCAGAGGGTCGACGGTCGGCGAGATTCCGGGGCGCAAGCGACTGGTCGTCATCGCAGTCGGGGCCGTCTTCTGGACGTGGCTGCTCGCCCGGTGGGCCTACCACAACACGCTGTTGGACCGCCTGTTCACCGCGTTGGGCTTTCCGGACCTCATCCGCTCGGAGCTGGGCTACCGCCAACAGGAGCCGTGGCTTCCAGCAGCGCCATTCGAATCCGTCGCGGAAGCCATCCTGAGCGTCCAGAGTGCCTTCGGCCCCCTCGAGTTCCTCGTCGGGTGGGCAGCGTGGCCGTTCGAACTCGCAGCCTTTGCGACGACGACCGAACCCGCACTCGCCTCCGGGGCGTTCATCACGGTGTATCTCACCATCCTCTCGATGCTGTTCGGGCTGGTCATCGCCGTGCCGCTGTCGGTCGCTCGGGTGTACGGCGGGCCGATTCTCTCGGGAATCTCGCTCGTCTACACCGAACTCATCCGCGGGACGCCGCTGCTCGCACAGCTGTTTTTCCTGTACTTCGGGCTGCCACTTGCGAGCTTCTTCAACGGCTTCGAGTTCGTCGGTGAGGGCGCGATTCCGCGCGCGTCGATTCTCGTCGCGATAATCGGCTTCACCATCAACTCCTCGGCGTACCAATCGGAGTACATCAGGTCCGCACTGCAGTCGGTCGACGCGGGCCAACTGACAGCCGCGCGGGCCGTCGGCCTCTCGAAACTCGACGGCATCAGACACGTCGTCCTCCCACAGGGACTGCGCTTTGCCATCCCCGGGTGGACCAACGAGTTCGTCTACCTCATCAAGTACTCCTCGCTGGCGGCCTTCATCACCGTCCCGGAACTGTTCCGGCAGGCCCGAAACATCGGCTCCGACACCTTCCAGTTCACCGATATCTACGTCATCGCCGCGCTGTTCTATCTCGCCTTGGTGTTGACGACGGCACTCGCGATGTCGAAACTCGAAGACGCGGTGGCGATTCCCGGACTGGGGTCGTCATCCCGCTGACTACATGAAATCCGAGAGACCGGCCTGTCCGTCGTCATCTTCGGCGGCTTCGGCGCGTTCCTCGGTGGTCCGCTCGGCGTCTTCATCGTCGCTTTCGGTGCCGTCGTCCGAGGGCTCCGAACTGCCGAAGTCGGCGAGCGTGCCGCTGCTTTCGCTGCCGTCTTCGGACACTGTTTCGTCGTCGCCGTTTTCGGCCGCCGATTCCAGTTGGGCGAAGGCGCCCCCGGAGTGGTCGACGGCCTCCTGTTCGAGTAGTTCTTCGGCGTCCTCGACGATTCCCTGCACCTTGTTGGTCGTCTTTCCCGACCCGGTGATGAAGGAGACGTGTTCGGCATCGAGGTCGTAGCGAGCGACCATCCGAACCGTGAGGTCGCGGTTCCGACAGTGGTGGGTCATCGCCGCGAGATATGGCATGATTTCCCGGCGAGCGGTCGCCGTCGAAACGCCGGCCGTTTCGGCGATTTTCCGGGCGATGTAGTCCCGCGTCGAGTCTCGCGAGGACCGATACGGCGCGCCACCGTATCGGGTCCAGCCACCGCGGTCGGACCGTCTGACCGCCGCGACGCCCGCGGCGACGTTGTCGGTGGCGTAGCGCCAGTAACTGTAGTTCTGGGTCGCACGAACCCGACCGAGCCACACGTCGGCGTCGGCGAGGTGTTCGTAGGCGTCGGCGAGTTCGTCACCCTCGTACACCTTGGGCACCTTGTCCTCTATCCACTGCAGTAAGTCGTCGGGTGTCTCGTCGACCGAGTAGGCCGTCTGGAGGGCGTCTTCGGCGGACTCCTCTTTCAGCACGGCATCGAGAAACGAGAAGATGTCGACCGTCTTGTCGCGGTCGCTTTCCTCGCCCTCGGGGCGTATCTCGCCGTCGCGTTCCCGTGATTGGAGGTCCTTGATGGCGCCTCGAAGGTCACCGCGGTTCTGCTCGGCGATGCCCTTCAGCACCGATTCCTCGAAGGCGACGTTCTCCTGTCGGCAGATATCCCGGAGGACGGGGACGATAGAGCGCGAGGAGATGTCGCGGAACTCGATGTCGCGGCAGGCGCTCCGGAGCCCCGACGACATCTCGTAGTAGTCGTTGGCGATGAGGACGATGGGTTGGGTGGCGTTTTTCACCAGTCGCGTCATCGCCGCCGCGCCGCCGCGGTCCTTGTGCTGGTGGAGGTTGTCGGCCTCGTCTAAGATGATGAGTTGTCGGGAGCCACCGAGCGTCGTATTCGAGGCCGCCCGCCCCGCCACGCGGTCGATTTCGTCTTTCGTCCGGGAGTTCGAGGCGTTCAGCTCCATCACCGGCCACCCCATGTCGTTGGCCAGGGCGTGGGCCGCCGAGGTCTTCCCGACGCCCGGCGAGCCATGGATGACGACCGCCTCGCCGTGGTCGTCCCACGTTTCGGCCCACTCCTTCAGCGCGTCGCGGGCCTTGTCGTTCCCGCGGACCTCCGACAGCGTCGAAGGGCGGTACTTTTCCGTCCAATCACTCATTATCGGAGGGAGGTTCGTGGCGGGTAAAGTGATTGCGGAGCGACCGACATCGCCCTACGCCTCTCGGAGGTCGTCGACGGCCTTCGAGCGAATCCCCGCGGCCGCCACCTCGTCGGCCCGTCGGACGATTTCGGCCTCCAGCGTCGCCGGTTCGACCGTCGTCCGCGAGGAATGGGCAAGGACGATGTGGGCGATTTCGACCGGGAGGTTGGCACGGGAGACGACCGCCACGCCGTAGTGGGGATGTCCCAACAGGTCGCCGACTTCGGTCGTCTCCATCCCGTCGAACTCGTAGGGTTTCGAGACGTCGTGGACGAGCGCGCCCGCGATGACGACATCGAGGTCGATGTCGAGGTCCGAATCGCGGGCGAGCAGCGACTCGGCGAGCCCGACCGCACACGAGGTCACGTCACGGACGTGCTCGACGAGTGAGGCCTCGTCCGCCTCGATGTCCAACTCGCGTTGAGCCGGCGGAAACCACGGCACGTCGGGGAGGTCCTCGACGTCGAGTCCGTTGATGCCGGCCGCAGTGGTCCACGCCGAGGCGACGCCAGTTCGGAGGGTGTCGTCGTCGATACTCTCGATTTCGGGGAAGACGTCCTCGATCTCCATACCACCACGACGACGGGCAGGCCGCTAAACGCTGTGGAACCCGTCCGACACCAGTCGTGGGCAGGACTTATGCGGTGCGTGCCGAATCACCCTGTATGGTCGACGACATCGACGGGACGACACTCGCCCAGCGAATCATCCTCTGTTGTTTGGCCGACCTCTCGACCGAGGGGGCGACGCCAGCGAACTCCGCGGAGATACGCGAGTTGGCCACAGAGCGAATCGATAAGACGGACACCGATGCGGCCGGCCACCTCACCGAAGCCGACGTGATGCGCGCGCTCAACGCGCTGGTCGAATCCGAGTTCGTCGAGGAGTCCTCACCCGACAGCCACTCGCCCGTCGGCAAGGGCCGACTCGAATATTCGCTGACGAGCGACCCCGAGGCGGTGCGGTCGGCGCTTCGAAGCGACGAGCGAATCGCACCGCTGTTGGAGTGAGTCAGCCGCCGAGTTCGATATCGACGAGCGACGTGTCGCTGATTCGAATCCGCGACTCGAAGTAGTCGCCGTCACGTCGGTAGAACCGGAGCCAACTCGCGACCTCCCGCCCCTCGGGAAGCGACAGGTCATCCGCCGAAAGCGTCGAGAGCACCGACTCGAAGGCCTCAGATGGGGCGCCTTCCTCGTGGTATCCCGTTATCGCCGTCGACTCCTCGAAGAGATCCCGTTCCGCCTCCGAGAGCGAGTCGCTCTCGACGGTGGCGACGACGTGTTCGGATTCGACGTGGTCGACCAGTGCCGACCGCCCGTCCGCGACGGAATCGAGGGTGTGGGTGTACCGCGTCGTCTCGACGGCCTCTCGCTCGACGTGGAGTCGAACGGCGAGTTCCTCGGGACCGAACTCCGAATCCGGTTCGACGAGGGCGTACTCGAACGGTGGGTCGGGAACGAGGTCGCTGTTCTCGGGGTCCAGCGGCTCGAAGAAGACGGTTCCCCGGCGGTACGCCCGTTGGGCCTCGTGGTCGCGTTCTTCCAGCACCGAGACGTGGGCCTCGGCGATGGCGTCGTCGACTATTTCGGCGTCCGACTCCGAGAGTCCATCCCGCGGCGTCGTCGTGTAGTCGACACCCGCGGGGAGTTCATCGAGCGGCTCCATCCAGACGACCCACCGCTCTAGTGTGGCCGGTTCGGCCTCGACACGAACGCGGTGGTAGGAACCGTCGACTTCGGTGTAGGCCGGGCGGTAGCCGTCCTCGCCGCTGGGTCGTTCCTCGACCAGCGGAATCTCGATTGATTCGACCGAACCGGTCTCGCGTAACTCCTCCGCGAGGCGTTCGGCGTCGCTCTCGTCGTAGTGGACGGCGTTGGACGCTGGCCGCCACGTGAACAACTCGACTGGGTCGGCACCAGCCTCGGGGCGGCTCTTGAGCGTTCGTCTGGCACCACCGAACGTAGAACAGCCCGCGAGGGCGGTCGTGCCGGCGGCGAGGGCGCCGACGAGGAACCGCCGCCGCGATGGCTCGAAGGGCATATCCGAGGTGACGGAAGCCGAACCTAAAGGCCTTCAGAAGACACAAACGCGGGGTTTAGTTACCGCGTCGCACGCCGAGGCGTCACTCGCCCCAGTTGCGGCGCTCGGTCGGCCGCTCCGACAGCGCCATCACGTCCAGCGGTTCGTCCTTCGTCTCGATGGCCTCCAGCGCCGCACGGGCGCTCGGAACCGTCGAGAAGTAGGTCACCGTCTCCTCGACGGCGACCTCCAGAACGTCGCGGTCCCGCGAGAAGATGACGTCTATCTCGCCGTCACGGATGGCCTGTTCGAGGTCCTCGAAGTCGTCTTTCTCATGGACCTCGAAGTTGCGTTCGGCGCCCTCGCGCACGTCGGAGATGTCCTCGTTCTTCTGAGACATCCCGCGCAGGGTTTCGAGGTCGACGACGGCAGTCCCCTCGGTGGGGATGGGTTTGCCGGTCGACGATTGGGCCTTCAGGTACGCCTTCCCGAAGGAGCGTGCCGTTCCCATGACCTCGCCGGTGGATTTCATCTCGGGGCCGAGACGGGGGTCGCTGCCCGGTAGGCGGTCGAACGGCAGGACGACCTCCTTCACGGAGACGTGTTCGGGAATCTGCTCGTGGGCCTGGAGTTCGTCCAGCGACTGGCCAGCCATCACCTTCGCCGCGAGTTTGGCGATGGGGACGCCCGTGGCCTTCGAGACGAACGGGACGGTACGGGACGAACGGGGATTGGCCTCGAGGACGTACACCTCGCCGTCGCGGACGGCGAGTTGGACGTTCAGCAGGCCGACGGTGTCGAGCGCGCGAGCGATGTCGAGTGCCACCTCGCGGACGCGTTCGAGCGTCTCCTGGGACAGCGACCGCGGCGGAATCATACACGCCGAGTCACCGGAGTGGACGCCGGCGGCCTCGACGTGTTCCATGATGCCGCCGATGAGCACGTCCTCGCCATCCGCTACTGCGTCGACGTCGAGTTCGACGGCGTCGGCGAGGAACTCGTCGACGAGGATGGGCTTGTCGGGGGCGACGCGAACCGCCTCCTCGATGTACTCCTTCAGTTCCTCGTCGGAGTACACCACGTCCATCGCGCGGCCGCCCAGCACGTAGGAGGGGCGGACGAGGACAGGATAGCCGATGTCGTGGGCCAACTCGAGGGCCTCTTGTTCGCTGGTCGCCGTACCGCCCTTCGGCTGGCTGATGCCGAGTTCGTCCATCAGGACGTTGAACCGGTCGCGGTCCTCCGCGAGGTCCATCGCCTCGACGGACGTGCCCATGATTTCACAGTCGAGGTCGCGGCGTTCGAGTTCCTTCTCGAGTGGGTCGCCGACGTTGACGGAGGTCTGACCACCGAACTGGACCATCACGCCGTCGGCGTTGGTCTCCTCGACGATGTCGGCCACCTCTTCGGCCGTGATGGGTTCGAAGAACAGCCCGTCGGAGGTGTCGTAGTCCGTCGACACCGTCTCGGGGTTGTTGTTGACGACGTGGGCGTCGATGCCCTCCTCGCGGAGCGCACGCACGGCGTGGACCGCACAGTAGTCGAACTCGACGCCCTGTCCGATACGGATGGGGCCGCCGCCGACGACCACGACCGACTCGACGTCGCGGTCGACCTGCACCTCGCTTGCGCCCTGTCCCGTGGGTGGTTCACGCGCGGAGTAGTAGTACGGCGTCGACGCACGGAACTCGCCGGCACAGGTGTCGACCTGCTTGTAGGTGCGACTGGAGGTTTCGTTCTCCACGTCGTCGACTGTCACCCCTGCGCCGTCGGTTTCGACCGGCCGACCTTCGCCGTCGTCGTCTTCTGCGTCCTGTACCTCGGAGGGTATCCAGGAGGCGTGGGTGTCGTTGAATTCGCCGCCGGCGATGGCGGTGACTTCCTGATTGGTGAAGCCGGCATCGGCGGCGATCTGGAACTCGCCGTCTTGTGCGGCGTCGGCGGCATCAGCGATGCGCTTGAACCGCTCGACGTACCACTCGTAGATGCCCGTCAACTCGACGACTTTCTCGACGGTGTAGTCGCGGTCGAAGGCCTCGAAGATGGCGTAGGGACGGTCCGGCGTCGGCCGGATGAGGTACTGTTCTTCGAGTTCCTCGTCGCCCACGTCGGCCCAGTCGACAGCGGGGTCGTACTCCGAGGACCGCAGCGCCTTCAGCATCGACTCCTCGAACGTTCGGCCGATAGACATCGCCTCGCCCGTCGATTTCATCGCCGGGCCGAGTTCGAACTCCACGTCGGAGAACTTGTCCTTCGGCCACCGTGGGACCTTCGTGACGATGTAGTCGATTGCGGGTTCGAACGCCGCCGTCGTCTCGCCGGTGATTTCGTTGTCGATTTCGTGGAGGCGCTTGCCCATCGCGACCTTCGCCGTGACGCGGGCGATGGGGTAGCCGGTCGCCTTCGAGGCCAAAGCCGAGGACCGCGAGACGCGGGGGTTGACCTCGACGACGCGGTACTCCCCGGAGGGCGTGCCGTCGTCGCGCCAGGCGTGTTGGATGTTACAGCCGCCCTCGATACCGAGTTCGCGGATGACCTTCAGCGCCGAGTCGCGCATCTCCTGGTGGGCCTCGTCGGGGATGACCTGACTGGG
Source organism: Natronomonas gomsonensis (assembly GCF_013391635.1). GTDB lineage: Archaea > Halobacteriota > Halobacteria > Halobacteriales > Haloarculaceae > Natronomonas > Natronomonas gomsonensis_A. The sequence goes on from NZ_JACAWU010000002.1 coordinate 1,029,666, forward strand.
CGTGACGACCGTCGACTCGCCGGTGTGGATGCCCATCGGGTCGATGTTCTCCATGTTGCAGATGATGATACAGGAGTCGTCGGCGTCCCGCATCACCTCGTATTCGAGTTCGACCCAGCCGGCGATGGACTCGGTGATCTGGACTTCGTGATTCCGGGAGAGCTGGAAGCCCTTGCGGGCGATTTCCCGCAGTTCGTCCATGTCGTCGACGACGCCGGAACCCGAGCCACCGAGGGTGTAGGCGGTGCGGGCGATGACCGGCAGACCGCCGACTTCCTCGACGGCGTCTTCGATTTCGTCCATCGACTCGATGGTCGCTGAGCTACACACGGGTTCGCCGATATTCCGCATCCGTTCGCGGAACAGTTGGCGGTCCTCCGTCGCGTAGATGGTGTCCAGCGGCGTCCCCATGATTTCGACGTCGTGTTCCTCGAGGACGCCCTCCTCGGCGAGTTCGGCGGTGACGTTCAGGCCGGTCTGGCCGCCGAGGCCGGCGATGACGCCGTCGGGTTTCTCCTCGCGGATGACCTCGGCGATGGCCTCGGTGGTGATGGGTTCGACGTACACCTTGTCGGCCATCTCGGGGTCCGTCATGATGGTCGCCGGATTGGAGTTGACGAGGACGACCCGGGCGCCTTCCTCCTGGAGCGCCCGACACGCCTGTGCGCCGGAGTAGTCGAACTCGGCCGCCTGTCCGATTTGAATGGGTCCGCTGCCGATGAGCAGGATAGTGCGGTCCTCGTCTGGCATTACTCGACCCCAATCCGTACATCGTAATAAGCCCGGCGATAGAATGCGGATATCGTAACGCGAGTACGAATTTCGAATCGAAAGAGGTTTGTTGCAGGCGGCGCCAGCGCTGCCGCTCTAGGTGAAACAGCAGCGACGGGAGGAAAACTCAGTTCACTTCGCCGAGTCGGTAGCGATAGGGCTGGCCGTCGATGACCTCGACTTCGCCGACCTGTGCCTCTCGGCCGAGAACGGTCGCAACCTGGTGAGCGCTGTCGAACTCCTCGCCGTGCTCCTCAAGAAGGTCGAGTATCTCCCGGGCCGTCAGCGGCTCCTCGGGGTCGGCCTTCGACAGCACGGTTCGGATGCGCTCGAACTCACCCCGGCGTATGCGCATGTTCTTACACATGTGCCCACATACCATAACACCCCGTCAGACAAACGTCGGACGAGTGAACGACGAAAACCGAAAGACGGAGCAGGGATGGACTCGCCGACGTTCGTCAGACATCGAACATCGAATTCGTGTGACGCGGTGTCACACCGGCGTGTCGACTTCCGACTCGAAGTTCCGCTGTTCGCGGTACTGTTCGACGAACGCCTCGACGTCGAACTCCAGCATCTGTTCTTCGAACGCCGAAGCGGTGTCGCTGTCGCCGTGGCTGGCGGCGTGATCCATCAACTCCACGAGCAGCTCGACGACGGTCTCGTGGAGCCGTCGGGAGTCGAAATCGGTCACCCACACGAGGGCGTAGCCGACGGAGCCGTCTTCGCTCACGTCGGCGACGGCGACCTCGTCGGGGAACTCCTCTAGAACGATACCCATCACGTGGGCGATGCCGAATTCGGGGAACTCGTCGGCGGTTTCGATGGTCTCGCGCAACACCTCGGCGATGGATTCGGGGACGAACCGGGAGACGGGGTGGACGTCGACGACGACGGCGTGGTGCTCGCCGCAGTCACAGCAAACGTCGCGCATCCCCATGTCGATGTCCCGAGCGTGAACCGTCTCGCCACACGCCAACTCGAGTGTGCCCGGGTCGTCGCCCGGAACGCGCGGTTCTGCCATTGGTCACTCTCGGTCGCCTGCGGGGTTAAAAACAGCGTTCCGCGACGGTCGGACTCACGGCTCGTCGTCGTCGGGCTCGTCCACCTCCTCGTCCTCGTCGCTCTCAGACGATGGCTCCTCCGAGTCAGCGTCTTCGTGGTCCCCTTCGTGGTCCCCTTCCGCGTCGTCTTCTCTCCCCTCCGTCTCGGAGCTCTCATCGACTGCGTGCCGCTCGACTTCGACCTCGACTTCGATTTCCACGCCGTCGGCCTCCAGTTCCGCCTCGGCCTCGGTGGCGTCGCCGACCTCGATTTCGAGTTCGTCTTCGTCGACCGCTACCTCGACCTCCACGTCGACTTCGATATCCGGGTCGCTCATGGTGAGGGATACGATCCGCAGCGAGAAATAATCCAGTGGCCGTTACTCCGGGATGTCCTCCGGCCCGAGCGCCGCGTCGTAGGGATCGGCGTCCTCGTCGTCGGGCTCCGTCTCGTCCGCTTCGAGTTGGACGTAGCCGCGCGTGACGACTGCGGCGCCGAAGGCCAAGATGACCCCGCCGATGGCAGCGGTAATCACTGCACTAGCGATTGGCGAAACGAGGCTCAGAACCGACCCGACCAGTTCGTCGATGAGCGAGACGACGACGACGAGCAATCCGAGAGCGAACACCTCGATGCGGTGGCCCTTCGTCAGCCGCCACGATTCGGCCATCGCCTCGACGAAGTTCTCGTTCTCGATGGCGATTCGCTGGCGCATGAAGAGGAACACGACCGCGAAGAATATCCCCGGCAACAGGAGGAACACCGACCCGACGATGATGAGCCCCCAGACGACGATACTGCCGATAAAGCCGTTGAGCGTCGCGAGCAGGATGTTCTCGGTGAGGCGCTCACTGGCGACTGCTTCGGAGTCGGCGGCAGCGAACGTCCGCACGGCGACGATGGAGACCGTTTCCGAAACCAGCGAGAGCGCGAGGAGGGCGCCCGCTGCGACGCCCGCGGGAAGTCCCAACGCGAGCGGTGAGGACTCCCGAGCCGCCTCCACCTGTGTCTGCAGGTCCGAAATCAGCGTCTCGTACTCCTGTTGGCTGACGTTGAGTTCCTCCGGCGACAGCCCTTGGAACGATTCGAGCATCGTTTCGAGTAAACCGACCGATAGCGTCTGTGCGAAAACGCCGAAGAGGAGGGTGACCACCGCGAAGGCCGCCGCCAACAGCAGGCCGTTCTTGGCGAACGTTCTGGAGGTACCGTCGCTGAACGCCTCGCCGATGTCGAGACTCATAGACGAGTGGGCGCCCGCGGGCCTCTTAAGCGTGGCCGAAACCGTTAGGGCCAGTCGTCGCGTTCCTCGCCGTCCTCGTCGCCTGATTCGTCTTCGGGGTCGCCGAGGTCCCACTCGGCGGCCTCGGCAGCCTGTTCGACCGGGAGGAACTCCCAGTCGACCGACTCCGCGAGGGCGGCATCGTCGTCGTCGACGCCGATGAAGACGTGTCGGTCGGTGTCGAACTGTTTCTTGACGTTTTCGAGGCTCTCCTCGCGGCCCCGGGGTCCGGAGAAGAAGTCCTGTCTGATGCGGTTCTTCCGCGTGAAGTTCGTCACGACGTACGTCGGCTTATCGGAGACGACACCGACGTACTCACTCCACGTGCGAGCGTCGGAGAACACCTCTTCGGGCCGTGCAAGCCGCTTGAGCGCCTCCAGCTCGAACGCGAGTGTCATGTCCGTAGAGCCGCCGCCATCCATACGCGAGTGGGGGAGGCCACCGGAGAAAACACTTTGGATACGGGGAGGCGGCCCCGCCTTCGACCCGGACAGTTATCGGCGCCCACGTCGACGGAGCGGGTATGGGTTCCGTCCGTCCGGGTCCGCTCACGGAGTGGAACCGAGTTCCCGCACTCGCCGTCGTCTTCGGCATCGCCTCGGTGCCGTGGACTTACGGCTTCGTCGTGGGGCTCGAAATACCGCTGTGGCCGTCGTTCATCGCGTCGGCAACGTTCTTCGCGGTTGGAAGCGGCTTCGACGCGCTCGTCCGGGGGTACGCGAGCAATCTCGCCGGCATCCTCTACGCTGCCGCCACACTCGCAATCGTCGACGGCCTCTTCGGAGGTGGCGTCCTCGCGCTCAGCCTCGTCGTCGGCGGGTTCATGTTCCTGGCTAGTCTGCACGAAACCGTCCCGCTGTTGTCGTTTACCCCGGGTGCGTTCTTCGGATACGCGACGATGTTCAGCGTCGAAGCCGCTGAAGCGACGGCCTTCGGCGTCACCGGCCTCCCCGGTGAGACGCTAGCTGCCGTGGTGTCGATGCTGTTCGGCGCCGTCATCGGCCTCGGCGCGGACGAACTGTCCTCGCGGCTCACCCCCGACCAGAACCTTTAGGCGGCGGTCAGGTGAATCCGCGAGCGTGTTTCCCCTCCTCGCCGGCACCGGGCTGACGACGGAGATGCTCGTCGTCTTCGCGGTCATCCTCGTCGCGTTGGCCCTCTTCGTCGCCGAGCCGGTTCCCATCGACATCACGGCCATCGGCGTTCTGGTCTCGCTGGTCGTTCTGGAGCCCTGGACCGGCGTCACGCCCGCAGACGGCGTCTCCGGCTTTGCCTCCTCGGCGACGGTGACGGTGCTCGCGATGTTCGTTCTCTCGGAGGGTATCCGACGGACCGGCGTCGTCAACATCATCGGTCGGGAAATCGCCGAGCGGTTCGGCGAGAGTCCCTTCGGGCAACTGGCGGCAGTGCTGGGTCTCGCCGGCGGCAGCGCCGGGTTCATCAACAACACCCCGGTCGTCGCGGTGATGATTCCGATGGTGACCGAACTGTCGGACCGAACCGGCATCTCGCCGTCGAAGTTGCTCATCCCCGTCTCCTTCGCGTCGATGATGGGCGGCATGCTGACGCTCATCGGTACGTCGACGAACATCCTCGCCTCCGACGTCTACGACCGCATCGGCGGCGCCGCGACCGAACCGTTCTCGATGTTCGAGTTCACGGCGCTGGGGCTCTTGGTCCTCGTCTCGGGGACGCTGTATCTGCTGGCGTTCGGGCCGCGACTCCTCCCTGAGCGCATCAAGGCCCGGACCGAGCTCACCGACGAGTTCGAGATGAAGCAGTACCTCACCGAAGTCGTCGTCCGGGAGGACTCGCCGATGGTTGGTCGCTCGGTCGACGAGTCGCTGTCGGACATCGACGTCGACGCCGACATCGTCCAACTCATTCGCGACCGGAAGTCGTTCAACGAACCGCTGTCCCGAAAAGTCGTCCGGGAGGGCGACATTCTCGTGTTGCGCGTCGACCGCGAGAGTCTGGTCGGTTTGATGGACGCCGAGGGACTGGATTTCGCCCCCGACGTGGACGCGACCGACGAACTCCTCGAAGGTGAGGAGAGCGATATTCGCGAGGAGGGCGAACAGCGCCTCGTCGAAATCGTCCTCACGCCTGATACCAACCTTCTCGGAGAGACCCTGGAGACGCTGAACTTCCGGCAGCGCTACGACGCGACCGTCCTCGCGATTCGCCGCGGCGGCGAAATCATCCACCAGCGGATGGACAAACGCCGCCTCCGTGCCGGTGACACGCTGTTGATACAGGCCACCGAGGACACGGTCAACCGGTTCGGCCGTGACCGGAACTTCGTCGTCGCCCAGGAACTCACCCGGCCGTACTTCCGGTCGGAACGGATTCCAGTCGCCGTCGGCATCGTCGCCGGCGTCGTCGCCCTCGCGGCCCTCGACATCCTCCCCATCATGATATCGGCACTCGGTGGCATCCTCGGAATGGTCGTCACCGGTTGTGTCAAGCCCAACGAGGTGTACGACGCCGTCGACTGGAACGTCATCTTCCTGTTGGCGGGCCTCATCCCGCTGGGCGTGGCGATGGAGGAGTCGGGGGCGGCCGCGTGGCTCGCCGACCTCGTCGTCGGCAGTAGCGCCGGGTTGGGAATGGTCGCCTTACTCGCCGTCTTCTATCTGTTCACCGCACTCGTCACGAACGTCATCAGCAACAACGCCAGCGTCGTGTTGATGGTGCCGGTCGCATACGACGCCGCTATTCAGTTGGGTGCCGACCCCTTCGCGTTCGTGCTGGCGGTCACCTTCGCCGCCTCGACGGCGATGCTGACGCCAATCGGCTATCAGACGAACCTGATGGTGTACGGTCCCGGCGGCTACAAGTTCACCGACTTCGCGCGCGTCGGCGCGCCGCTGCAGTTGCTCCTCACCGCCGTGACGACGCTAGGAATCGTCTGGCTGTACGGCGTTTGAACGCCGGTCTCACGCCGATTCGAGGTCGAATTCGACTCGGAGGCCAGCACCGGGACGTTCCGAGAGGACAACCGTCCAGCCGTGGAACTCCGCGACGCTTCGGACGATGTAGAGTCCGAGTCCGGTCCCGTCGTCCGACCCGCTTACGCCCGGTTGGAGGGCTTCGGCGCGGTCCACCGACGATAGTCCTGGACCGTCGTCCTCGACAGCGAACCCCGTCGGCGTCTCGACGATGGCGACGGTGACGCCGTGGGGGCCGTGTTCGATACAGTTTCGGAAGAGGTTCTCGAAGACTCGCTGCAGTTGTGCGGGGTCGGCCGCGACCGAGCCGTCCGTTCGAACGTCTAGCGTTCCGGTCCCGCTGACGACGGCCTGCCACGCCCGTTCGGCGACCTCCGGCAGCGACACCTCGACGAGTTCGGAGCGGGGGATGCCATCACGTGCCGTCGTTCGGATGTCCGCGATGATGGCGTCGATGCGGTCGAGTGCGCCCTCGACACTTTCCAGCGTCGCCGGGTCGCCGCCGGTCCGATACAGTTCGAGATTCCCCCGCGCGACCGCCAGTGGGTTCCGGAGGTCGTGTGCCAACACGTCGGCGAACTCCGAGAGCCGTTCGTTGCGCGTCGCCAACAGCCACTCCTGGTCGCGGCGGTCGGTCACGTCGCGTGCGACCCCGGAGAACCCGATTACGTCCTCGCCATCGAGTAGTTTCCGTCCGGTGAGTTCGAACCGGACGAGTCCTTCGCTCGTTTCGGCACGCGCCTCGACGACGGTGACGCCGGTTTCGAACACCTCGGCGACGGCGTCGTTGACGGCCGGGCGGTCGGCCTCGATGAAAAATGCCGCCGGCAGCATCCCTTCGAGTTCGGCGTCGGAGAGACCGAACAGTTCGTTCAGACGGCGGTTCCAGTGAACCAACCGCCCGTTGGCGTCGTACACGTAGAAGATATCGCCGAGGGCATCCAGCGACCGTTCGAGTAGTGAACACTCCCCATCCATCCGAGTATCCTCGGTAGAGAGGTGGCTCCGTTACATAAATCGAACTGCAGAATCGACGCCAGATTCTTCGTCGGGAGTTACTCTGCCGTGGCGGGTTCCTCGAAGGCCTCGACATCGATCTGCTCTTCGAGCAGGAGGTCTTCCTTGCCGGAGACGTCGATCTGTTCGCGAGCCAGTCGCTTCAGGCCGGACTGCGGTGCGAGGTCGCCGATGAGGACGCCGCCGATGACGCGACCGTCCTTGAGCGCGACGCGGCGCCACGTTCCCTCGTCGTACTTCTTTTCGACGGAATCGTCGCCGAGCGTCGGATGGCCGAAGGAGAGGAAGGGAAAACCGAAGTGCGTGATGGAGTACGAGGAGACCCACTCGAAGGTCTCTTCGGGTCCGTCGGCGGCCATGTTCGCGCCGGCGATAGAACCCTGCTCTTTGGCCGATCCCCACGCGCCGTTCTGTGCGCGCTCGCCCAGAATCACGTCGTGGAACTGCGTGATGTCGCCGGCGGCGTAGACGTCTTCGACGTTGGTCTGCATGTGTTCGTCGACGACGATGCCGTTGTCCGTCTCGATGCCGCTGCCGCGGAGGAATTCGGTGTTGAAGTTCAGGCCGATGGCGACGCCGGCGAACTCCGCCTCGAAGCGGTCGCCGTTGGGGTCGACCGCAGCCGTGACGTGGCCCTCGTCGTCGGTCTCGAAGTGGTCGACGCCCGAATCGAAGACGGGCGTGACGCCGACATCGCGCAGCGCCTCGTGGATGATTTCGGCGCCCTCCTCGCTCAGCGCGTAGCGCCACCACGCGTTCCCACGCATCAGGTAGTGTGCGTCGATACCCTGTGCGCCGCAGATGGCTGCGAGGTCGATACCGAGCAGGCCCGCGCCGACGACGACGCCCTTGTCGGCCCGTTCGGCGTTCTCTTTGATTGCGCGGGCGTCCTCGAACGTCCAGAAGTGGTGGACGCCCTCGGCGTCGCTGTTGTCGACTGGGAGCTGTGTCGGCGTCCCGCCGGTGGCGACGAGCAGTTTGTCGTACTCGTAGACGTCGCCCTCGTGGGTGTGTACCGCCTTGTCGTCGGTGTCGACGGACGTGACGACGGTGTTCAACTCGAGATCGATGTCGCGTTCCTCGTACCAATCGGGGTCGTGAATCGAGACGGGCGCGGCGGGCAGTTTGCCCTTCGCGAACTCCTTTATCAGAATCCGATTGTAGAGAGCTTCCCCTTCCTCCGTGATGACGGTGATATCGGCATCCGGGTCGGCCTCGCGAATCGTCTCCGCGGCGGACGAGCCGGCGATGCCGTCACCGATAATGACGTGCGACGCACACATACCACCGGGTAGAGGGCCGGGCTTAATGTGAATTGCTATGTCGCGGTCCTTCACGTCTCGCCGGGGCGAAGTCGGTCGTTCGGGTTCGATTCGGAACGCTGTAAACGAAACGAGAATCCGACGTTATCGCTGTACACGACCGAGAGCAGATCGTTACCGCTCGAAGCCGACGGCTGCCGCGTTCCGGGGGTTGAAGAACGACGAACACCAACCGAGGCGTATGAAACTGTATCAGAACCCGCGACACTGGGCGTCGATGAAGGCGTTGACGACCCCGGGGGTTCGTAACGTCGCCAACTACGCGCTCGTGAAGATGCACACGAAAATCTTCCTCGGAAAAGCCGACGAAGAGCGCCACGAGGAGCGACGTGACCACCTCGATGACTTCTTCGATGCGACGATGGACGCCTACGTCGCCGCGCTACAGGAGGGCTACAGCGAGGCCGAAGCCCGCGAAATCACGCACATTCAGGCGAACTTCGACTTCTTCAACCACGGCTGGACGGAGATGATGGAGATTCCCGGCGACGAACTACAGCCGCACTACCGTCGCTACGAGGCGTTCTTCGTCGCCCACGACATCACCATCGACGACCCCCTCGGAGAGTTCGCACCCGACGACGGCGTTGCCGAGGCGCCGAAGACGCTGGAAAAACTCGAAGAGCCGGAGTACGAGAACGCTGTCGCCGGATTCGACGACGACGTGTACGTCGAGACCGCCGACGGCGAGACGGTGGTCGGTGGCGACACCGAGGAGCCTGACGTGAGCGTCACCGACGCCCCCGGCGTCTCCGACGAGGACGCGAAGGCCGACTGAGTCGACGCCGACTATGGCTCCAGGGCTCTGTTAGAACCGATTCATCACCGATGTACTAGTCCCTGTATCCGGCTTCGGACGTCATCAGCGGACTCATACGTTTGGTCGTCGATCGGGGCCAGCACTTCATCGAGGGATTTCTGTCCGTCCTGCGTTTCGATCTCGTAGTCGCCAAAGGCCTCGATCAATTCTTCCGTCGTGGTTGGATACTCCTGGTTTTGGAGTGCTTCATCGAGGTCACCAAGTTCCTGTCCAGGATCGTCCTGAATCGGTTCGGCTTCATCGCCGCGGTCACGTGCTTCCTCTAGCTCACGCTCTCGCTGACGTCGCTCTTCATCATCGGCTTGGTCGTCTCGGCCCTGTTTGTCATCTGCCATCCGTGTAAATAGGGAATCGATTCGGATAATGGTTTGGTCGCCAATCGGGCTGACCGATTCGAACACACATCGCACCCCCTGTATTGACCGCAGGTGGATCAGAGAGTGTCCGCTACTGAAGAGTTCGACGGAGTCTACTCCAGTATCGCGTCGGCGGCCGCATACCCCGCTTCTATCGCGCCGTCGAGGCTCCGTTCTGGGTACTGTGCCCGCGAGGCCATCCCCGCGTAGTAGACGCCCGGCACGGCGTCGCCGAGGTCGTAGGGGACGACCATATCGAGATACCCTCGCTCGTAAATGGGCGCCGTCCGTGGATTGCGCGCGGTCCGTATCCAGTTGACCGACTCGCGGTCGAAGTCGGGAAACAGCGATTCGATACCGTCGAGCCATGCTTCTTCGACACCGGCGTCGTCCATCTGCCACAGTTCTTCTTCGGGGCTTTGGATGTAGCTGACCGCATACAGCAGGTGTTCGCCGCCGTAGCGTTCGGGCGGCACGAAGTTCGTGTGCTCGATGAGCGCGCCGAAGGGGACCTCCTCGGCGATGTTCAGCCAGTAGGTGTCGGTCAGCGGCTCGTCGACGCTGATGACCGAACACACCGTCCCCTGGAAGTCGATGTCACATTCGTAGCCGGTGAGGTCCTCCAGGACGTTCGGCATCGCCGCGACGACGGCGTCGTCGACGGTGTGTGTCGTCACGCCGTCGGCCGTCTCGACGGTCATCGAGGAAACGTCGTCCGCAACGTCGAGGTCGGTCACGCGTGCGCCCGTCGTGATGTTCTCGCGGCCGACCGCCTCGATGAGTGCATCGAGCAAGGTGCCGAACCCACCGTCGAAGTAGCCCAGCACCTCCCCTTTCAGGATGTCGCGTTCGCCGCGGAATTTGATGCGGCCGAGCAGCCACGCGGCGCTGACCTCTTCCCAGCGGTCGCCGAACTTCGCCCGCAACAGCGGCAGGAAGAAGTGCTCGAAACAGCCCCGAGAGGTGTGTTCGAGGATGAACTCCTTCACCGGCACGTCCTCGAAATCTTCGAGTCGCTCGTAGCTGTCGAAAGAGGGGACGCCGCCGCGGACATCGATGTCCAACACGAGCATGCCGAGGCGGAACTTGTCGTACAGCGAGAGATGCGGGTAGGCGAGTATCTCCCAGGGTTTGTTCATGGGGTGGACGACGCCGTCGACGTAGTAGGCGTCGGAGCCGTAGCGCCACTCCAGTCGGTCGTCGACGCCCAACTCCGCGGCGAGTTCGACGATGGTCTCCTCGGACTTCGAGAGGTGGTGATAGAAGGCCTCGATGCGGTCGCCGCTCGTCTCGTAGGTGGCGGCGAGGCCGCCGACGCCGTCGGCGGCTTCGAAGACGTGTGCTTCCCGGCCCGCTTGCTGGAGGCGGTAGGCGGCAGCGAGGCCCGCGAGCCCGCCGCCGACGATACCAATCATGTTCGGGCCTGCGCCCTCGGCGGTGTTGGCTCTTTTGACTGGGCGAGCAGTTCGGGTACCTTTATCCGGGGCCGACCGGTACAGCGGGCATGGTCACGGTGCGGGCCCCGGCGACGAGTGCGAATCTGGGCAGTGGCTTCGACGTCTTCGGTGCCGCCTTAGAGCGGCCCGCAGACGTGGTTCGCGTCGAGAAGGCCGACCGCACCACTATCGACGTTACCGGCGTCGGCAGTCAGTACATCCCCGAAGACCCCGAGAAGAACACCGTCGGGGCGGTCGCGGAGGCGCTGGACGCCCCCGCCCACATCAGCATCGACAAGGGGGTTCGGCCGGCCTCGGGGCTTGGCTCGTCGGCCGCCTCCGCCGCCGCTGCCGCCGTCGGCCTCAACGAACTGTACGACCGCGGTCTCACCCGCGAGGAGTTGGTTCCCATCGCCGCGGAGGGCGAGGCGGTCGTCTCCGGCGCCGCCCACGCCGACAACGTCGCCCCCTCGATTATGGGCGGGTTCACCATCGCTCGCGAGGACGGCGTCACCCAACTCGACGCCTCGATTCCACTGGTCACCTGCCTGCCGGAAATCGTCGTCTCGACGCGGGACGCCCGCGAGGTCGTTCCCGATGGCGCGCGGATGGAACAGGTCGTCGAGTTGGTCGGCAACGCCGCGACGCTGGCGGTCGGGATGGCGCGAAACGACCCCGACCTCGTCGGCCGAGGCATGAAGGACAGCATCGTCACGCCTGCACGTGCGAAACTCATCACTGGGTACAGCGAAGTCCGGGAGGCGGCCTTCGAGGCCGGCGCGACCGGCGTCACCATCTCGGGGGCAGGTCCGGCGGTCATCGCCGCCTGCCACGAACGGGACCGTCGTGACATCGCTGGAACGATGATAGATACCTTCGAGGACGCGGGCGTCGAGGCGCGGGCCTACCAGACGGAAATCGGGAAAGGCGCGACGATTTACTGAGTCGGAGAGTCCGTAAAAGATTGGTTTCGGAACCTATGAGGTCATCAGCCCGCTATCTGAATCGTCATATTGAGGACCTGTGGTAGGATTACGCTGATGAGTATCTGAGACCACATGGTGAACGTCGTCGGGTACTCCTTCATACCTCTGACGTGGTCTAACTGGCGGACGATTTCTTTGCGCTTTCCCTCGTCGGCCACCGTCGAGTTCCGGATGTCGTAGGGGTTCTCAATGACGTCACGGAGGTCGTCTTCTAGCTCCTTCAGTCGGCGTTCTTTCTTTCCCGCCATGAGCGTGTGGACCTTCCACATCGAGTAGCCGATAGAGACGACACCCATCAGCCAAGCGACCGAAAAGAACACCGTGGTAGACGTGCCAACCTCGTAGGTGGAGTCGATGACGCCGGAGAAAATTATTGGTATGTATATGAAGAAGAAGTACGCGAGAAGGCCGCCGGTGTATACGTAATACGCACGCTTCAGCAGTTGGCCGATTGGGGCGAAGCCACCCATATTCCGTGGGTCGTAGAAGAAGAGGTTCAAATCGGCCTTCTCGAGGCGCCGTGGAAGCAGGAAATGAACCCCCAAAAACATCGTCCCGACGTCTATGATGATGGGGACGTAAGCGAGCGGGAGGGCGATGAACCATCGAACGGCGACCGGCCACGTTCCCTACTCGGCGATGAGTGTCTCAGCACCGAACCCGAAGAAATTGACATAGATACCAACCAGCGCAAGGACGTAAATCGCCGCTTGCATTCGGAGCGATACGATCGTCGCGAACTGACTGTGGTCGTACTCCGTGGGACGTTGCTCTAACCGCAGGTGGTCAATTGCATCCTCGTACCCGTTACGCATATATCGTGCTCCGATGAGTCCAAGCCACAATCCCCCGACGATGCTCAGACTCGTCGTAAATCGCCACGGCTCGGCTAGCAACAGCGGTGTACGGAAGGCATAGCTGAGAGCAATCGCACTGCCGAGCAGCAGATGGGGTCCGTACTTCCGCCGTCCGAAGACAGCCTCCGATAGTCGGTCGAGATACAACTTACTCGCAAATACCTCGATGAGTAAGGAGTTGTACCGACTGTGCTGGCTGCTGTTCGACATATTCGGTTCTGTTTTGCTACGATAAAATAGGTACTCCATAGGTATTCGACAACAGCGAAGCGGCACCGACAGAACAACCGTACTTGGAGAGAGGCGCGAGATTCGATATCAAACGGTGGAATTCAGAATTCCTTAATCACGCCGTAGCCGACGCCCATCACCACACCGTAGAGGACGAAGGCCAGCAGGAACCACGGCTGGAGGGTGGGGACGAACAGTCCGAATGGCGTGACGGTGTTGACGGCCAGGGGAACCGCGATGGCGCCGACGGCGATGGCGGCGACGATGCCGTAGACGAAGCCGGCGACGGCGGCCGCGGTGGTGACTGGGGCGCGGTCGAGGAAGTCGCCGAAGACGGCGTCGAGGTCGGCGTCGCTTTCGACGAACTCGTCCATCGAGCGAGCGTACTTGCTGAGTCGTGGGCCAACGGCGACGGCGAACATCAACCCGAGAATCAGCGAGATGGTGAGCCAGACTGCCCACCCAATAGTGACGCTGCCGCCGTAGCCGACGATGGCACCGAGGAACCGCATCGCGCCGCCGCCGACCATGTGGTGGACGATGAGGCCGCCGACGGAGCCGCCGAACAGCGACCCGAAGACGATGGCGCGCTGGCCGCTCGTCCCGATGGCCGTCGAGGTGGGGAGGTCCTCGCGGACGATAGTTTGCTTCCGGAGTTGCGTGTAGACGACCGAGAAGACGACACCGAAGACGAAGTAGCCGGCGACCGGCGGGGCGGTATGCGGTAGGTCGATGGCGGTGAGTGCCGGAACGCCGACGACGCCGAAAGCAGCGGTGAGAACGGCTCCGTAGATGACGCCGACGCCGACGCCGCGGACGAAGCCGAGGCGGCGTTCGAGCGTCCCGGCCGCCAGCGGCACGAACAGCAGGCCGGCGAGGAGCGAAAGGACGAACCAGACGGCGACGCCGCCGGTCAGTGTCGGCATCCCGACGATGTTTCCGAGGACGTAGAGATAGGGGTTCGGCGGGAGCGCGCCGTAAACGAGGCCGATACCGGCGACGCCACCGACGACAGCGCCGCCGATGACGGGCACGCCGCGGCCGTGCAGGAACGCCGGCGTGAGACCGGCACCCCGGGTCCCCTCGTAGACGGCGCCCAAGGCGACCCCGAAGAGGAGGTAGGCGCCCAACACGGTGCCGCTGGTGTGCGGCGTCGGCAGCCCGAACGGCGTCGCCGAGCTGATGACCGACGGCATGACGAGCATCCCGACGAAGACGAGCAGGACGCCGTACACCGAACCGACCTTCAGGCCGGTCTGGGTTGGCACGTCGTTCCGTTCGACGCGACGGGCGCCCAGCGCGGCGAAGGCCATCGCGAACAGGACGGTGAGGCCTAGCCACATGCCGAACCCGACGCCTTCGGAGCCGCCGTAGCCGACGATGGCACCGAGCAGTCGGAGGTAGACCGGAGAGCTGACGTAGAGCAGTCCGCCGGAGACGGCGCCGGCGACGAGCGCCGAGAACATCACGGCACGGCTTCGGCCGACGAGGAAGGCGGGTCGGAGCGGCCGTTGGTTGACGACCTTCCCGAACGTCGATCCGAGGACGACGCCGTAGACGACGAACGCGCCGAGGGTGCTCACCGCGACGTTGCCGAAGCCGAGTTCGAACGGCGTCACCGCGGAGGCGACCGCCGGCACCGCGAGCAGGCCGACGAAGACGGCCAGCACGATGCCGTAGACGAAACCGTAACCGGTGGTGCCGTTACCGCGAGCGGCGTGACCTCCGGCGACGAGCGCGAACAACAGCCCCAACACGGCGGTGAGTCCAACCCAGATGCCGAGACCGGTCGTCGGGACGCCGTCGCCGGCTATCGCACCGAGATAGCGGAGATACAGCGGTTGTTGAGAGTAGACGATGGCACCCGAGAGGGTGCTGGCGAGAGTCGGTGCGAGGACGGTCGCCCGGACCCGAGGACTGATGAACGAAAAGGAGGGGAGCGGAATCGTTCCTTCGAGCGTGAGTCCGTATCCGAGACCGAAGACGAGACCGAAGACGGCGTAGCCGGCGACGATGTTCGTGTTCGTCAGCGGCACGTCGGCCGCCGGAATGAACGAGGGGACGACGACCAATCCGACGACGACGCCCGCGAGGGCACCGTAGAGGAGGCCGACCCCGGCCGCGGTCGTCCCCAGCGGCGAGCGGACGACGAGCGGTTGGACGAGTTTGCGGAACAGTACGATTCGTGCGGTCAACCACGTGGTCGCGGCGGTATAGGCGGTGATGGCCGGTGCCGCGAACGCGGCGAACACCAAGCCGAGAACGAGGGCCAAGCCGAGCCACGCACCGTAACTCGCGGTGCCGCCGACGCCGACGACGCTGCCGATGAACGCGAGATGAATCGGCGCGAGGCTGTTGAAGACCGCGAGGCCGGCGAGGCCGCCGAGTATCGACCCCACCAGGGCCGCCCCCAAGACCCCGTCGTCCAGCGAGGCAGCCTCCTCGGACGCCTCGGGTTGACTCTGTGCGTTACGGGTAGTCACGAGTATCTACACGGGTGTGTCTGTGCTATGTAATAAAGCGTTGCGGGGGGTGTACACGGCCATTTAAGCCGGGGGAACCGAAAGCGGCCACCGCCGTCCCCTGCCGAACCTTTTATTTCCGACACGACCGATAGTGGGTTGTCGACACACACCACAGGTATTCACACATGTCTATTCCGTTCCCATCCGAAGAGTGGATCGTAGAGTGGCGTGAACAACTGAACGACAACGACGAGTACGCCGAGAAGGGTCAGGGGTGGGGCGTCGGCTTCAACGGGGACTTCGTGTTCCACATCCGCGCCGACGACCGACTCCCCGAAGACCGATACTTCTTCATCGCTCTCGAGGACGGCACCTGCACCGAAGCGCGGGAAATCGATTCCCCCGACGAGGTCGACGCCGGATTCGTCTATCGGGGCGACTACGACGACTGGGTCGCGCTCAATCAGGGCGACATCGGCCCGATAGACGGGATGATGTCCGGCGTCTTCGACATCGAAGGCGACATGCAGAAAGTCCTGCAGTACAGCGAGGCCGCCGTCGCGATGAGCGAGACGGGCCAGCGCATCGACACGGAGTACACCTACTGACCGGTTCCGACTCGTCTCGTTTTAAACGGCCAGCATTGAGAGGCATCACGCCCAACTCGAATCCCGAGAACCGTCGTGGTGCACCATGGCAGACAGAGACGCAGTTCGAGAGCAGTTCGAGGACGCCTTCGGTGGCGCCGACTACCCCGTGAACAGCCCGATGGACCTCGTGCCCGCCCTGCCGCAGGGCCCCGGTACGACGTTCGACATCGGCGACGAGACCATCACGGCGATGGAGCTGAATCAAGAAGCGTCGGGACAGGCCGACTACCCCTACGACAGCGTCGACGAACTCGTCGACGCCCTGATGGACGGCCTCGAAGACGAAGGCTACGTGTAAACTACCCCTACTCGCTCACGGCTTCGCCGTTCGCTTCGTTGAGGGTGGGGCTTTCGCGTGGACTCCCGTTCTGGCTTGACGGGGACGGTGCGACGTACCTCCATCCGTGTTTCAGGTGTAGTGCCATGCCTTTATATCACAAACGATTTGGTGGGGGAGTCGGCCAGTCATCGAGCGTGGTTGGTGTAGTACCATGTCGGTTTCCTCTCCGACCTACTCGATCGCTACGCTCGCTCCTTGAGGTCGGAGGCTCCACCTCGAACGACGCTGAACACGAGCCGTTGACGGAGGGTCGTCGACCCCTTTTCCGAAACGAGCGTACCGAGCGCTACTCCGTGCTATCGACCGCGAGAGCCGCCTCGATAGCATCGGCGAAGCGCTCGACGGCGCCGGGCGAACGTTCGAGTCCGAGAAACGGTTCGATGAGCTCCAACTCCGACAGCAGGAACTCGCCCTCCCGAACGATGCCGTCGATGCGGGCGTACGGCAGTGCTTCGGGAGCGAGGTCGAAGCGGGCCCGTGCCGCGTCGAGAATCGATTGCGCGGTCGCTATCGTCGCCTCCCACGGGTCGTACGGTTCGACTACGTCGTTTGCGGCGAAGTCGTCGTCTGCAGGCAACCGGAGGGAGGCGTGGCTGTACTCGCCGCCGAAGAAGACGAGGGAACGCTCGCCCTCGAAGATTTCTGGGAGATATTTTTGGACGAGGAGGTCGCCCTCCGAACGGGCACGTTCGAATCGCTCTCGGGCGTCGCTGTTGGTGGCGGCACCGCGTGAAACGCGCCAGACGCCCGCAGAGCTGGTCCCGATAGTCGGTTTGACGACGGCTTCCGCCCAGCCGCGACGTGTGAGTATCGATTCCAGTTCCCGGTCGCTCGTCGCCGGAACCGCCGCTGTCGGGACGATATCGACGCCGGCCTCGGCGAGGTCACGGAGGTAAGACTTGTGCATGTTCCAGCGGACGACCGACGTGGGGTTGACGGCGGTGACGCCCGCTTCGTCCAGACGGTCCAGCCAGCGTCGGAACGCCTCCGGCTGGCGGTGGTACTGCCAACAGGACCGAAACACGACGGCATCGAACGCCGAGGGGTCGGCCCGGTCGTCGCTCCAGACGACCGGCTCCGCCTCCATGCCGCGAGTCGACAGCTCGGCGGCGAGATCCTTGCCGTCGTCGGTGAGGGAGGGTGCTTTCTCACCGGTGACGAGACCGATATCGAGCGGCGCCATGACTCGGGAGTCGAGTCGGCACGACCGTAAGAATATCGTCCGGAAGTCGAATACAGTAGTCGGGTTACCGGGCGTTCAGACGCCGCGGCCCTGCAGTTTCTCCTCTTCGGGCATCGTCTCGTTGGCCTGTCCCTTCATGCCCTTGCCGATGCCCTTGGCGATGTCGCGGAGTTTCTCGGGGTCGTCGTAGTTGTTGACGGCCTCGACGATGGCGGTGCCCATCGCGGTGGGGTCCTCGGCGCCGAAGATGCCGGAGCCGACGAAGATGCCATCACAGCCCAACTGCATCATGAGCGCGGCGTCGGCCGGGGTGGCGATGCCGCCGGCGGCGAAGTTGACGACGGGCAGTCGGCCCATCTCGGCGGTCTCGTGGACCAACTCGCGCGGAGCCTCGTTGTTTCGGGCCCACTCGTCGCGCTCCTCGTAGTTCATTCCGGAGAGCTTCCGAATCGACCGCTGGATGTTGCGCTGGTGGGTGACGGCCTGGTTCACGTCGCCGGTGCCGGCCTCGCCTTTGGTTCGAATCATGGCGGCGCCCTCGTCGATGCGGCGCAGCGCCTCGCCGAGGTTGCGGGCGCCACAGACGAACGGCGCGGTGAAATCGCGTTTGTCGATGTGGTATCGCTCGTCGGCGGTCGTCAGCACCTCGCTCTCGTCGAGCATGTCGGCGCCCGTGGCTTCGAGAATCTGTGCCTCGGCGGTGTGGCCGATGCGGCACTTCCCCATTACCGGAATCGACACTTCGTCGATGATCTCTTCGAGGGCCGCGGGGTCGGCCATACGAGCGACGCCGCCGCGTTTGCGGATGTCTGCGGGGACTGCCTCCAGCGACATGACGGCGACTGCGCCAGTGTCCTCGGCGACTCGGGCCTGTTCGCGGGTGACGACGTCCATGATGACGCCACCTTTCTGCATCTTCGCGAAGCCGCGCTTGACGAGGTCCGTCCCGCGACGGAGCTCTTCGAGGTCCGTTTCGGTCATACGCCCGTGTTGGAGTCGGACCCACTTAACGCGTGTCTTTCGACGGGTGGTGGCCGGTGCCGAGGTGTTTTTGTGCCATCGCTCGGTGGAGGCCACATGGACTTTCGAGGGTTGTTCGAATCCGACGTGCCCCGCGAGGACCTCCCGCGGTACGTCGCGCCGCTGCCGGAGGCCATCGAGAACCTCGGCCTCAACCTCGCGTGGCTGGTCGTCCTCGTCAACCTCGCCGGCACCGCCTTCGGCTTCTACTACTACCGGTTTCAGTTCCAGATTACGCCCGTCGAGATGTGGCCGTTCGTCCCCGACAGCCCCGCGGCGACGCTGCTCATCGCCCTCGCCTTGGCGGCGTGGAAACTCGACCGGCCACAGGCGTGGCTGACGGCACTCGCCTTCTTCGGCAACATCATCCTGGGCGGGTGGACGGTGTACGTTCACTTCGCCTACTGGGACGCCTTCAGCTATCTCCACCCGGCGATGCGGCAGTTCCTCATCTGGAGTCACGCAGCGATGGTGGTTCAGGCGTTCCTGTTGCACCGAATCGGGGACTTCGACCCGCGGGCGGTCGGCGTCGCGACGCTGTGGTACACCGTCGACACCGTCGTCGACTACTTCGTTCCCGTTCGCGGCGACCTCCATCACACCCTGATTCCGCTGGAGCGGGAGACGCCCGTCTTTTTGGGTGCCGACGCACTCGGCGTCGCGGCCGCCGGCGCGGTCGTGTTGCTCGTCATCGCGGTGTATCTGGCGCTGGCGACACGAATCGAAAAGCAGCGTGCGAGTGCGATTTAATCCAAAAGGCTCTCGCCGGTCATCGCGTCCGGCTTCTCGACGCCGATGAGTTCGAGTAGCGTCGGGGTGATGTCCGCGAGCGTTCCACCCTCCCGGACGCGGCGGCCGCCATCGGTTCCGTCGGGAGCGACGTAGACGAACGGAACGGGATTCGTCGTGTGTGCGGTGTGGGGGTCCTCGGGAGTGCCCATGTCGTCTGCGTTGCCGTGGTCGGCGGTGACGAGTACGTGTCCGCCGGCCGCCCGAACCGCTTCGACGAGTCGGTTCAGTTGTGCGTCGACGGCTTCGACAGCGGCGACGGCGGCCTCGAAGTCGCCCGTGTGGCCGACCATGTCGGGGTTGGCGTAGTTCAACACCAACACGTCGGGGTCCTCGCGGTCGATGTAGTCGACGGCGGTGTCGGTCACTTCGCGGGCGCTCATCTCGGGTTGCTCGTCGTATGTCGGCACGTCCGGACTCGGGATGATTTCGCGGTGTTCGCCCTCGAACTCGACCTCGCGACCGCCGTTGAGGAAGTAGGTGACGTGGGCGTACTTCTCGGATTCGGCCATCCGGAGTTGCGTGAGGCCGGCCTTCGAGACCGTCTCCCCAAGGGTCTCTTCGGGCTCTAACGGCGGGTAGGCCACGGGCAACTCGAAGGTCTCGTCGTACTCGGTCATCGTGACGAGGTAGGTGTCCGGCGGCGTCGTCTCGAAGTCCCACTCCGGGCGGATGTCGGCGAGCATCCTGACGAGTTGGCGGGCGCGGTCCGACCGGAAGTTGAAGAAGACGACCGAATCGCCGTCTTCGAGCGCGGGGCCGTCGGCGACGAGCGTTGGTTCGACGTACTCGTCGGTGTCGCCGCGGGCGTACGACTGCTCGACGGCCTCGACAGCCGAATCGGTCTCGAAGGGCGCCTCTCGGTCGACGATGGCGTCGTAGGCGCGTTTCGTCCGCTCCCAGTTCTCGTCGCGGTCCATCGCGTAGTAGCGACCGCAGACAGTCGCCACGTCGCCGGTACCGGCCTCCGTGGCGACCGCTTCGAGGTCCGCGAGAAAGCCCGCGCCGCTTTTCGGGGCCGTGTCGCGGCCGTCGGTGAAGGCGTGGGTGACGGCATCGACGCCGCGCTCGCCCGCGAGTTCGACCAGTGCGTGGAGATGTGCTTGGTGGGAGTGGACGCCGCCGTCGCTGACCAACCCCATGAAGTGGACGCGGCCGTCGTTGTCGCGTGCGTGCGTGAAAGCGTCGATGATGGCTTCGTTGTCGGCGAAGACGTCGGCGTCGATGTCGTCGGTGATGCGCGTCGAGTCCTGTTTGACGACGCGGCCGGCACCGATGTTGAGGTGGCCGACTTCGCTGTTGCCCATCTGTCCCTCCGGAAGGCCGACGCGTCGACCGTGTGTTTCCAGGGTTCCGAAGGCACCCGTCTCGCGGAGGCGGTCGAACGTCGGCGTGTCGGCGGCGGCGACGGCGTCCGATTCGCCACCGTCGCCGAGCCCCCAGCCGTCGAGGATGACCAGCGCTGCTCTCATTACCCGAGGGAAGCCGTCGGCGGCGTAAGGCCGTGTCGGTGTTCGTCGGTTTGCCGTCTCGGAAGGGTTTTCCCGCGCCCCGCCGGACACCGTGGTATGGACTTGCGGGTCATCGGCGTCCTGCTGCTCGTCCCCCTGCTCGACATCATGCTGCTCGTCGTCCTGGCGACGCAGTTGGGCGGTGTAGTGACGGTCGCACTCGTCGTGTTGACGGCGCTCATCGGACTGCTGCTCGCCCGCGCAGAGGGGCGTCACACACTCCAGCGCCTCCAGCGAAAGCTGGCACAAGGCGAGCCACCGACCGACGAACTGCTCGACGCGGCTCTCCTGTTGGTCGCCGGCGTCTTGATGCTCACCCCCGGTCTGGTGACCGACCTCCTCGGGTTGCTGTTGGTGTTGCCGCCGACGCGGTATCCCATCCGGGTGTTCACCAAGCGGTACGTCGTCAAGCCGTACATCGACGCCCAGACCGGCGGCTTCGCCTCCGGCAACGTCTACATCGGCGGGTTCCCGAACGCCGATGAAGGCGGCGACCCCGGCGAGGAGTTCTTCCGACAGGGCATGGACGAAGGCCGCCCCGGCTCGGAGCCGGTCGATATCGACGAGGACGCCTACGAGTTTTCCGACGCGGAGGAACCTGACGACGACGGCGACGATTCAACCGACCGCCGGGCGTGACATCGCCAACCGAAGGGCCGCCGAAAAGAAACGTTTAAACAACCAACCGCGCTACGATGAAATGCGCCTACCTAGGGCCAATAGCTCAGCTAGGTATGAGCGCTCGGCTGATAACCGGGAGGTCCTCGGTTCAAATCCGAGTTGGCCCATCCCTTTCCCCGGCGATTGTTGTCCGGGGCTGAAACGGGCGCAGACCTCCCCAGCCAACCAATTTCCGGCGATACCACCTTTCCAGCAGCGCCGCTTTTTGGATAATCCGAGGAGGTTTTTGCATGGCCACCCCTCACGTCGCCCGATTCTCTTAGCCGAAACCGGAGGTGCGGCATGACCCGGTACTGTCCGCACTGCGCGGCGAGGATGAAGAAGACAACCTCGCCCGGGTCCGGCATTCCGAGCTACGAGTGCCCGAACGGCCCCCACGAAGCCGGGGAGGTGTACCGCGGACCATGACGAAGTCTCTCCGCTTCGATGTCCTCGACGACGACTCGGCCAGCATCGACCGCGCCCGCAGCACGGACTACGAGGTAGTCACCGACCCCAGCGGCCGCGGCTACATCATCGCTTTCGCCGACAGCGAAGACGTACACCTCGCTGAACTCCAGCGCGAGCCCGACGGCTGGGCCGGTGACTGTTGGACCGTCGACGAAGACGGCACCCGGACCGGCCGCTGCCGCGGCTGGGTCCACCACGACGGCCCGTGCGCCCACCTTTGGGCCGTTCGGTCGCACCTCGCCCGCGAGAGACTGAAAGACGACGACGAGCGACACAGCAACGACGTAGAACGCGCCCTCGCAGACGGCGGCCGACGACGAGGTGAACTGAAGTGAGGGGGACCCGCCCCACACCTTTAGCCTTCCGCGGGGGGGTGTCCGCCACCATACCGTCCAGTCGAAACGACCCCGGTTTTTCGACCCCCCGCATGCGGGGTCCTCGAACCTCCGTTTCATCTGTGTCCGCACACCCACCGCGGTTTGCGGACAGGAGGCGAGCATGAGCAGCGGTTCTCGACTCCCCGGCGATTCGGAGAGCAACGACCGCCACACCGTCGAAGAACGCGCCGAAACTCGACTGTCGGGCGACTTGGCCTATCGACTCGGCCAGTACCTCGACGCCACCGGCGAGAAGAAAAGCTCCATCCTACGGGACGCCCTCGACGAGTACCTTCCGTCATCGGAAAACAGCGCTTACGTGTTACCGAGAGACGGCGACCTCGCCGACGCCTATCTTCAGTTGGCCGACGAGGACGAAAAGCGCGTTTACGACTACGAGGAGGCCGTCGACATCTTAGCGAACAGCACCCACCCGAACACGAAGAAACCACTCATCCGAAAGACCGTCATCGAGCGGTTAGACGGTAGCGGCCTGTTGACGATGAAAGGCGGCCACGTGGCCGTCCACCCCCTGACGCTCCGAGAGGAGGTAACCGACGGATGAGAACGCGAGCGCGAGCCGGTGAAGCACTCGGCGACGTGCTACAACGCCACCTAACCGAGTTCGACGACGGCACCAACGACGACCCCCACGGCCGATAGGGCCGCCGCTCTTTCTTAGAAGACCTCGCCGATGGGTAGCTTGTGCTGTCGCCCCTTCGATTGGTGACCCGAACGGTTCCACCCACCCCGGTCGTTGATGATGCCCGTCACCGTCGACGGCCGACGCCGCTGTATCCGAATCACGCCGTCGTCGGTATCCAGCAGCACGAACGCATACCACGCCGCGTTTTGGCCCTCTGCCGCCGTCATGGACCGATGCTGCTGTTCCCACAGTCGGAACCGCCCCGGCCCCGATCTAATCCTCGACGACGTACTCTTGACCTCGTACTTCGCCCCGGTCGACTTCAAGACGCAGTCGTACCACTCCGCGTCGTTGAACTCCGACAGGCCGTACTCCTCGGCGACCAACGACTCGGCGAGAGAATCGAACTCGTCGCCCTGGACCCGTCGCTGCTGGGACCGGCCGAGAGACCGAATCGGTAGCTCAATCATCCGCGTATTCCCCCTCGTAGCTGTCCGGTGAGGTTTCTGGGTGGCACGTCGGGCACATGAAGTTTCCTCGCATACGGGTCCGTTCCTCGCACTTTCGGCAGACTGTCGGCAAACTCATGGCGCGTACTCCTCCGGGACGGGCGGGTTCTTCTCGACGAACTCGCCGGCGTTGAACACGGTCCACTCGTAGGGGTCCATGTCGGGCATCTGCTCGTAGGCCCCGGCAATCTGCATCGTTGTGAAATATCGCTTCGCCTGCGGACTCTTACGGCCGAGATAGACGAACAGCGGAACGTTGTTCGTCACCGCTTCAGGCAGGTCCCATGGGTGTTGCGAGGTCAACAGCGACCGGATGTTACCAGTCTCGAACCGGATACTGTCTTCGACGTTCCCACCCTGTCGAAACATCCAGTCGAGCATCTCGCTATCGGCGTACTCGTGGCCTTCGTCATGCCCGATTATCTTCGACCCCGGCAGTTCCCGAAGCATCTGCATCACGCCCTCGTGGTCGTCCTCTGAATCCATCGGGATGAAGTTGAACAGCCGATAGCCCGAGCGGTAGGCGTCGGCGAGGTCTTGGAGCGTTCGAACCGTCTTTCCCCGGATGAACGAGTGACCTTTCGCGTTGAATATCAGTCCGAGGTCGTGGTGTCCCTGCTCGACGGCGCGGGTCACCCACCAATTCAGAAGAACGGTCTTGCCACCGAACTCGCTCCCGGCTCCGGTTGCCCCGGTGATGAACACGTGTGCCCCGTCGGTGAGGTAAAATCGGTCGTTCATATCGAGTGAACACCCCCGTCGACCGCCGCGCCGTCGCCCTCGTCCTCGAGGTCGTCACCGTCGCCCGACTCATCACCGCCGGTCGGAATCGACAAGTCGAGTTCGGCGGAGAGCAGCAGCAGGAACGCCACGGTGAGATGCACCCAAGCCGGCGTTCCGTGCGCGTTGGACGCCTTTTCGATTCCGGCCTCCAAGTGGGCGTACCACGGCGTCGAGAGGTCGAACGACCCGCGGGCCTGCTGTGGCGAAACCTCCGGTTCCGTCGAGGAGAGCATCGACCGAAGCCCCGACGTGCGCGACGACTCCCGAGACGACTCCCGACTTGTCTCGTCGGTCGACCTCTCAGACGTCTGCCGTCCCTCTGCCGCCTCTCGGTCCGGTTCCTCTCCGAGCGCCTTCGCCGCGGCCGAAGACGGGTCCATGTCCCCCATCTTAGACCACCTCGTAGTTCGGCCCGTTGTCTGTTTGTGACCCACGCTGCTGACCACGCAATTTCATGAACGCGAGCCCGGCGACAGCGACCGCCCCGACCGCGAGGCCGGCCGCCGCGGACCCCTCGCCAGCAGTTGCCGCCCCTGCCGGTGGGTCCGGGTCGTCGTCGCCCCCGTCGTCGAGGTCGTCGTCGGGAGTGTCGGTCTGAATCTGTTCGGCCGGTTCTGTCGGGTCCCGGTCCGCCGGCCCGTCGGGCGCGGTCGGGAAGTCGACCGACCCAGTGTCCTCGGGAGAGGGTTCGGGAGTTGACTCGTCGGAACCCTCTGAATCTTCTGCCGTCTCTTGATTTCCGTCCCCTTCGAGAAGCGCGTAGGCGTCCGCCTTGTTCGATACCTCCGCGTGGAGGTCGTCTTCCTTGTTTATCATGTGCATCACAGCCCCGTTTTTCGTCGAGAACGGGCCGCCTTCTTCACATCCGATCGGACAGGCTGGAACAGTCATTCGGCACCTCCGGCGATGTGTCGGACGTGGGCCGCTACCCGGTCTATTCGACCGTCGACGGCCTCCTCTGCCTGTTTTCGAGTGAACCGGACAATCAACTTGTACACGACATAGACCCACAGGAGGCCTATCAACGGTTGGAACACGAGTATCCCCGCCAGTACCCCCAGCAGGAGCAGCAGTTCGAAGCTTACCATACGCCGATTAGTCTTGTCTCCATCTACTAATATTAGTGGGTGGTACAACTCAGTTGTAATGTTCGGAGAAGTACCAATCCCGTTCACGGGAGAGACGATTGATTTCGGCGAGCCCGGTTCGGCCGCCGCTACGGTCGTTCTCCTCATCCTCGGGATGACTGTGTTCGCCATGTCGCGCGACATCGGCGACGAACTCGCATCGAACGCAAACAGCTTCATCGGGAACCTGCTGGGGGTCAACCCCGCGGGCGACGACGGGGCGGACAGCCCTGAGGTGGTCTAAATGGCCCGTCCGACCCTCTACAATCCGCGCCAGCGCGGTAACAGCTACCTCTACCCCGACTCCTCGCCACAGTTCATCAACGGCGCGGACCTCGACGGGGCGACTCTCCAGAGTGGTGAGTACATCACCATCTGGAGCGAAGACGTGAAGGCGGACACTCTGAAGTTCTTCGGCTTCGGGCCGCGGAACCGAGAGGCCGCCGACGCGAGTTTCGCGTACTGCGAGCTCCTCGCCGACGGCTCCGGCACCGGCGCCGACGGCGACCAGATTTCGGGCAAGCTGCGGCTGGCTATCGTCGACTCGACCGGCGACGACATCCGCCGCCGCGTGTTCGGTGACCTCGACGACCTCGCCGACGCGAAGGGCGACTCCCGAACCGACCGGCCCATGCAGGCAGAAGTACAGCCCGCCGCCAGCCAAGACAAGAGCCTCGCCCTTCAGGTGAAGGTCGACGCCTCTCAGGACGGTGTCGTGGTTGGCAACGACAGCAACGTCAAGCTACACTACGGCCTCTACTCCGGGGCCTGAGGTTCAGCATGACCCAATTTTTGGAACACAACCACGGTGACCAGCGATGAGCAAGACGATACCAGAAGACGAGCGCGTTCAGGTCGTTACCGAGCAGATGCTTCAGCAGGACGCGATGACCATTCGGAACGACGAAAACGGGACCGACATCCAAATCTTCGGGTCCGAAGACGCCGAAGGCAGCGGTATCCCGTTCCGCACAGACGACGAGTTCGCTATCCGAGAAGAACAGGGCTGGGGATTCGATACCCTCGATTTCTCAGACGGTCTCTGGATGGAAACGGTATCGTCGTCAACGAGTCAGGTCCAGGTGCTGAAGGGCGTGGCTTTGGAGCGGAACGTTCGCCGAGACGTGCGCGTGTCGGCGACGGTCTCCTCGAACACCTACCCGAACGGCGCCGATTTCGACACAGCAGCCGGCGACAGCTACCCGGTCGAAATGACGAACTCCGGCACTATCGAGGAGGTTCTTCTATCCATCGTCGAGGGAGAGGTTAACGTCGAAATCGACACCGTTGACGGCGGTACCGTCGTTATCCCCGTCGACCAGAAAGCCAGTATCGAGAGCTATTCCGCCGAATCGGTGACTATCACCGACCCGAGCGGGACCACTCCGCGAGTCGCAGGGGGGTGGGCTGGCGAATGACTGATTTCGACCCCGGCCCATCGTCTGTCCGCGACCGCGACATCAACCCGAAAAGCGTCGGGAAGGACGACCCGGCAGAAGCGTTCTATACAGAGGAAGCAAACGGCGATTTCGACGTGACGTATCCAATAGACGAGGCCTCGCCGCAAGTGTCCAACAGGCCACTATTTGATAGTGATTACACGGATACAACGCTCTACTGCTCCCCAAACGGCAGTCGTGAGGCGGCAGGGACAGAATCGGACCCGCTTACGCTCCGAGGGGCGTTAGAGACTGTGCCGTACTTTCCGAATCGTGCGTATATTATTGACCTTTACACCGTTCCGTCAAGCAATGGTAACCTCCCGGCCGTGTACGATTACGATGGGGCTAGAAACATAATTTGGAGCGTGTTTAACGGCAATAATAAAGGCGAGGTACGGATTGTTGGCAACAGTAATGACCGCACCGATGTTCAATTGAAGCCGACAGTCCAAATGATGGCGTGGGCACGTTCCGACCATCTGAATTTCCGCGACGTGACGTTTAACAACGGCATCCAGACCCACGGGAAAATGAGGCTTGATCGGTGTACAATAGTGAACAATAACTTTAGTTCATTCACCAACAAATGCATCGGGACGAAAAGCGGGATCGTGTTCCTATCGTCAACGACAATCGGAGATGGGACACATGGGACAGCGATTAACGTTACAAATAATCCTTACATGGCGTTCCAGTCCTGCACAATCAATAACGACGGGTCACAGTCCCCTATTCAATCAAACGTCGGGGGGCAATTCTCGTTTGCATTTACCGACAGCAGTACAAACGGCACCGCAACACCAACAGACACACGAGGAATGACTGATTCCGAACTGGGTGGTGTAATCGACGGTGCTGCCACAACGCTGGTCAATCATGATGGGCGGATTGTCATCACAGAGTCTAACGCCGGGAACTCCCACATCCACAAGCCCGCCAAGACAGTTTAGGTGGTGTAAAAATGTTCAACGGCCGAGTTTAAACCCGACCATTTGGTAGGTAGTCGGTGGTTTTCCGACATTCAAATGGCTGACCCGACATTAACACCGACTTGAAATTATAATAGATTAGGTAAATTAAAAATCAGTGTTTGACCTACTGCCGCTTCGCCTCTACCCGGTAGAGAACGACGAACCGACTGTCATATACTCGATTGATTCTCGGGTCTGACTCAACATACCGGAAGTCCCCCTCATTATACCGAAACCCATCATACAAATCGGTCTCTAGTATTTTATCACGGATATGGATAGCTAAATAAAAATCGTCAGAATATTCGGAAGAGAGTGAACGATTTGCAAAATGGTCAGGGACTTGCCTAGAGGCGGGAACTCGTCCATTGACTAATAACCCCCGTCTTGTGGCTTCTGAAACACCGAATACAGCTTGGAAATACCGTTCTGGTGGTGTTCTAACGCTACGAAATTTATTCTCCTCCGCGCCGAACTCAGCTGTCGATTCGTAACTTTGCACTGCTGGTTGCCGGATCTCTCCAGAGCCTTTCAAAATGTATGGCGACGGATATACGACTGGGACAGACACCAACAGCATAATGACAAAGAATACAGATAGCGCTTCTTTGGAGATCTTTGCTGGCAGTTTTTTGTTTATAATGGCAAGTGCTGAACCACCCAAAATCGTCCCAAAAACCATCAACACACCCAAGAATCTGAACGGGATGGTGTTTGGCCTGATTACAATGAAAAAGGCAGACACCAATGATATTGGTATGAGTGATACTGCAAACCCAAGCACTAGATTCGTTTTCCCTCGTTCTTTGCGGGAGTGCTTTCGCAGGAATAGCCAGAAGACGAAACTAATCGTCAAAGCCACGAACACTGCACTAACTGTAAAGAGTCGGGTACCCAACTCGACAACAGACGTACCTAGATCAGTTAATGAACCAGCAGTTGAATCCACGCGACTCGAACCCCCAATATCAATGAACAGGATATCGCCTATGTATCCGCTCGCAGCTACCCAGAACCGCCGGTGTTCGAGAGTCCACACAGCCGTGGCTACGCCCAAAAAAACCGACAGGCTGAGAGGGAAGTGGATAGACCACTCCTCGTAGCACCACGACAGAAAATGCGATGCAATTGATACGGCACCTAAAATTGCAGTGTAAATTATGGCATGCATCGGGTGTAATAGAATCAATGTCGCCGTAGTGAGCAAAACTAGAAATTTCCATCGACGACTCCGAGTGGTGGCTGCCTGAATAGTGACGAAGATTAGAAGCGGGTAGAATAAGACCGCTTGGCTCGTCGGATGGGGCATCAAATAAACGCCGATATGATTGATTGGAAGAAAAAGGAGCCCTGAAAATACACCTATAGTGGCTGCTTGCTGACCTGGGGCTTCTATGATGGAAATAATCTGCCGAACAGCAACACCTGAGGAGACGACGAATAGAACAACAAACACAAAGACTATCAAGAGTAGCGAGCGGTTCGGTTCTAAATTCGTAACTCTAGTAAGCTGCGCTGCGGTAAGGTGAAGGAGGGGATAGAGGAGATCTGTCGCAACAATTGAAGACCTTAGTATATCTTTCGTCCAACCGACGTGGGTGAGTGGGTCACCTTTCCCAATCATATATGAGCCCCGTAGTAATGGCAACCCCACTATAGCAAGCATACTTGATGCTACTACAATAGTGCCTGACCAATGCGGATCTCGGTGAATAGATATCTTTACTCCAATTATAATGGCTATTCCGGCAAGAGCCCAGAAGAGTAGTGGAGTAGAAGTGTAGATGGATATGGAAAATAGGGCGCTATCCCAGAAAACGGCGACTGCTACAGCGACCAAGACAGCAATCCCGCCCAATTTGGCGAACTGTGATTTCATGACTAAATTATGGGAATTGGGATTCCAAGTTCGGAGTTGAGAATAACAAAGAACGAGACGATTGCTCCAATAGACCCGATAATGACGATATTACGCACTTTTCGTCTTTCAGCACCACTTGATGGCATAAAATAGTACGCTAGTGCGGTGAAAGATGTGTAAGCTGCAATATATAACCTTGAGTACGTCAGCGCATGGAAAATGATTAACATGAGTGTGATTACAAGAGCTGAAAAAATCCAGACTTGAACCAAGTTCATTCTCCAATCGCCAACGTTAGGCATTATGGAGTGGTGGTGGTGTGGAGTATATAATATCTGGCCTATCCACTAATGCTGAGGTAGGCTGACCGACCCATTCAGTCGCCTTTCGACAGAATTTATCGCCTCTTTCAGACTTGTCCTCTTTCTCAAGTAACCTTCAGACGAGTCTACACACATGGTTGAGCTACCAGACAGCGTTTACGACGACATAGGCGAAGACGCCCCCGACGACGACGGCGGCAGCAGCGGCGGCGGTGGGGGCGGCAGTACCAGCACCGACAGCAGCGGGGGGACAGTTTCCATCACCTCGGACAGCGACGATGCACCCGCGCCCGGCTCCGACGAGTTCGACGAGCAGGCTCAGGACATCGTCACCGACAACATGGCCGACCAAGGTTTCGTCGCCGACGAAGACCTCACGAGCGGGTCCGGTGGCGCCGCCACTCGGTCGCCCGACGAAGGCACCGACTTTACTGAACTCGGCGAAGACGTTTCCGATTCCCCCGAGGTGACCGTCGAAGAAGACCTCGGCGGCCGGTTCGTCGGGAACGTTTTTGACCAGATTCGGCAAACCGGAACGGCCGCCGTCGACACCTCCGAAGCCGGCGAGAGAACCCCCCTCGAAGCCGACGCCGTGGCCTACGGAAACGAAATAGCCGGCGCCACGTTCGAAGCACTTGACCCGTCGACGCTCTCGGTGCCCGACTCTCTCATGCCCGAGTCGATGCCCACGGTCGAGGAGGTCGCCGACGACGTCACCGGCGACAACGGCAACGGCGGGCTGCTGCTCACCGGCGCGGCCCTCGCCCTCGGCATCGGCGCCGCCGTCATCGGGAGGGAATAAGATGGAGGGCGTCGACTCGGGGGACGGTGAAGTGAGCACCACGTCGATGGACGACAACCTACTCGACGACCACGAGTGGCAGGGACCTGTGGAGCCGGCGCCCGACGATTCGGACGTGCCGGGCTACGACAGCGGCGGCTACGAGTTCGTGGGGCCGGAGTCAGACGCCAACTGGTCGGGCGACGAACAGCCGACCGGCGACGACCCGACACTCGCCGAAATTCTCACAAGTGGGCGGGCGTTTTCCGCGGCGGTGTTCGGCGAGAATTACGTCTCTCCCGACGACCTCGAGGAGAACCCCGACTCAGACCCGACCGGCGACCCGTGGTGGGTCTACGATGGAACTGTTAGCCCTGCCGAGGGAGCGGCTGATTCTGATATTGACCTCGGAACAGGGACCGACATTCGAGATGTCGACATACCCGAAGAACTGAATGTGGACCTTCCCGGCTGGTTACCGTGGGCCGCCGGCGGTACCCTCGGAACCATCCTGCTGCTGGTTGTTATCTACGTCGTCGGTCAGGCCGTGACGTGGAACGTCGGAGGTGACCCTGCTTAGATGTTCGAAGCCGTCACCGTCGAAGTGCTCGCCGCCGTCACCGCGGCCGCGGCTATCGGCACCTTCGGGGCGGCACTCGGTGTCCTTCGGAGCGTCCTACGCACCGAGCGAGCGGTGTTCGGGTCCGAACACGTCGACCACGACGACGGCCTGATAGGACTCGTCGAAGAACACGACTCCCGGTTGACGCGCATCCGGCTGGCCCTCAGTCGAGAGGGCCTTCTGCACGTCACCGACGGCGGCCCGGAGGAGAAGGACGATGTGTAGCTTCGAAACGATGATGCCGTACATCCTCGGCGCGGTAGCCCTCGCTGTGGTGTCCGGCGCGCGCTGGGAAGAACTACTCCGCGAAGCTGCTCGTCGAAAACTCGGCCTCGGTGACGACGAATAGCGTAATCGACTTGTCCCACAACGCGATTAGAAAACCCCGCTTTTCGCTGTATATCACCTCGGACCCACCCACCCGACCGAAAGAACTAGACGGATAGCCCTGTAAATCCGATTATGGTTCGACTCGACGACTCGGGCGACGTGACGAAGTGTTGGCTCTCGCCGGACGAACTCGACCGGCTGGAACGGACCGCCGGCCGCGACGGGTGGGCGCGCGAGGTCGCCATGCAGTTGATGGGGCGGTGTGGCCTTCGAGCGTCAGAGGTGACGTACCCCGGCGACGAACACCTCCGGTGGTCCGACGACGGGGACGTGTGGCTGTTCGAGGTCCGCGGGAAGAACACGAAAGGCGGTGAGCCGAAGATTCGTGACGCTTGGATGCCGGAGGAGGTCGCCGACGACGTTCACAAATTCAGCCGTGAGCGCGGTCTGGGCGCGTCGGAGGCATGGGTCGACGCTTCCACGCCTACCGTGCGTCGGTGGGTCACCGAAGCCGCTCAGACGCTCGCTGAGGAGGCCGACGACGAACGGTGGTCCGAAGTATCGTCCCACGACCTTCGACGGTCGTGGGCGACGTACCACCTCGTCGAGCGGCAAGTTGACGTGCGGACGATGATGTCCATCGGCGGGTGGTCGGACTACTCGGCGATAGAACCGTACCTCGCCGAGCCAACCGAGAAGCGTATCGGCGAAGCGATGGGGTGACTTTTCGGAAATTCGGAAACGCCCCGGTTAGACATTTTACCCCTCCCGGCCTCACTTGTTCCGCATGTCTCTAGGAAATTGGACCTCATGCCCACGGTGCCGTAGCCCCGACGTGTCCGTATATCCGCTCCCGCGCCCTGAAATCCTACTCGTCTGTGAGGGATGCAACCAGCGGGCGTGTGTGGGGGTAGAAGAAGTAAGCAGGGCCTAAGACTCGTCCTGTTCTTCCTCGTGCTCCTCGGCGAGGTCGAGGAGTTCACCTATCACGTCGTCAAAAGAATCGCCCCGACCTTTTCTCATCATCAACCTACGCCAAGTATCGTCCGTAACCGTCACTGTCGTCTTATCTTCGGCCATGTTTCCGCTTCGGGGTATTGACCTATTGTAGTTATTATACAATGAACTCATGAGTCAATAGTTTCATTAGTGATGACCTACTACTGAGGATGCGAGCCGACGACCCGGTTGAAGATGACTCTGTTGGCGGTGTGAAGAACGGGCCGCGCTGCAACGCGGCCCGATAAGTCGGTTCCGACTCGGAACCATGTTCGGAACCACTACGGGGCTTGTGAGCCCCGAAAGGCCAGATGGACCGCTTTCTGATAACAGTAGCGACACCGCACGCTGCGCGTGTGGTGACCCACTCGACGGCTTCGACGCCCGACGCGGCGAGGCGACCTGTGAGGCGTGCGCCCGGCTCCGTGCAGACGGTGGCGACGACGAACACCTTCCTCAACACGCGCCAGCCGAATCTTGGCTTGTTCAAGCGGCTGCCGCAGAGAAGGTCACAGCCGTTCGGGACGGAACAGTGTACCACGTCACCGTCGAGGAGGTCGAAAGCGAATGAGCCTCACCCAACACGGGTTTTGTCCGACCTGTGACGACCGGCGGGAGCTCGTAATGACCTCACCCGGCGTCCTCGCCTGTCACTCCTGCGGCAACGTCGACGTCTACGAAAATCGGGACGACTACGAAAAGGTTCAGAACGATGAGTAGCGAAGCGACTCGCCGCTCGTTCGTCATTCGGTGCGAGTGCGGTATCACCGTCGTCGGCGCGGTCGCCGGAGACACCTGCGCGAACTGTGGCCGGGTGGTCCTCGATGGGTGACGAAGACAGCTACTCGGTGACCGTCACCCTCACCCGCGGGACCGGCACCGACGACCGAGACAAGATGAAGGCCACCGTCGAGGCCGACACCCTCGAAGAACTCGACGAAAAACTCGGCGAGATGCGCGACCGGCTCGAAGACCTTGCCGCCGACGTGCGAGACATCCAGCCCGAGGAGCGGCTTCGACAACTCGCCGAGAACCAGCGGACCCTCGAAGGTCAGGAGGCAGGTAACCCGTGACGGACGACCTCGACCCGATAGACCCGGAGGCGGCGGTCGAACTCTACCTCGACCAGCGGCAGGACGGTGTGAGCGAGTCGACCCGCCAAACCCACGAGTACAGACTTGACCCCTTCGTCAAGTGGTGCAACACCGAAGGGGACGTGACGAACATGAACGACCTCACCGGTCGGGACCTCCACGCCTACCGAGTCTATCGGCGCGAGGAGGACGACCTGAAGCCCGTCACGCTTCAGGGTCAGCTATCCACGCTCCGGGTGTTCCTCCGGTTCTGTGCGTCTATCGACGCCGTCCCCGAGGGACTACCGGACAAGATACTGCTCCCGACGGTGAGCAAAGGCGACGACGTCAGTGAATCGACCCTCGACCCGAACCGCGCCGAAGCCATCCTCGCCTATCTCGGCAAGTACGAGTACGGCAGCCGCGACCACATCATCTGGTTGCTGCTGTGGCGGACCGGCATGCGGACCGGAGCGCTTCGCGGTATCGACCTCGACGATCTCGACCGCGACGACCCGGCCGTCCGAATCCGGCACCGACCGGAGGAGGACACGCCGCTGAAGAACGCCGACCACGGCGAGCGGTGGGTCGCACTGACGGACTACCTTGTCGGCGTCGTCGAGGACTACATCGACGGCCCTCGAGTCGAGACGACCGACGAGTTCGGCCGGGAGCCACTTCTGACGACTCGGGAGGGGCGGGCGAGTCGGTCGACGATTCGAGACACCTTCTATCGGTGGACCCGCCCGTGCATGGTCGGCGAGGAGTGCCCCCACGACCGCGAGCCCGAGGAGTGCGAAGCGACCACCTTCGACACGGCCACCAAGTGCCCGTCGACGAGGTCGCCGCACGACGCTCGAAGCGGGGCAATCACCGCCCACCTGATGGACGATGTCCCGACCGAGATAGTCAGCGGTCGGATGGACGTATCGCCGAAAATCCTGAATCGCCACTACGACCGGCGTTCAGGGCGTGAGAAGATGGAACAGCGCCGCGATTACCTACGGGACTAACGATGCAAGCAACCACAGACCTACAGAGTCGACGAACCGCGCCAGAATCGAGTAATCCGGAACCGAGTTGGCCCACTCGGTTTCCAACCGGCCCTTGGCCGACGGAAATCGGTGGCCAAACTCCCGTAGGCGCCCAATTTCGGACGATACCACTTCTCGAAGAGCGGCGCTCTTCGGATAATCCGAACAGGTATCCTGACGCCCACCCCTCACGTCGTGCGGTTCGTTTAGCCGAAACCGGAGGTGTAGCATGACTCGATGATGCCCACATTGGGCCTGTAGGATGGCGGGGACGACTTCGTCACGCTCCATCATCCCGAATTTCGAGCCTTCGAGCGAGCCTCAGGATGCCGGAGAGATCACTGAGCCGGTGGTGTTCGGTCTCGGCATGGCTCAGTCCGTAACCGAGACGTTATTGCTGTTGTTAATCCGAATCGAGGCCTGTGCTCGTTAACAAGATTCTGAGTACATGCCAAATCATACTCTCGGTTAGTAATTGCTAACTTATCGGTAACCATCATGATATGCCAAGCACAACTCTTTGAATTATCTCTAAATAAGGACTATGCCATGTCTTCACAAGGTGCCTATTCGACCAAGGCCCCGGTTGTCGACAGCGTACTGGAGACGCTGAGCAACACGGTTCGAAGAGAGGCAATCAGGTATTTCGAAGATAGCGTGAACGGCGACGCAGCGCACATAGCGGAGTTAGCTACGCACATCAGCCACCGAATACCGTCGAAGAGTCACGAACAATTGAAAACTGAACTCCATCACCAGCACCTCCCAAGGTTGGATGAAAAGAATTGGCTTGCGTACGACCAAAGACAGGGAAATATCCGGTATTACGGAAACGAGAGGGCGGAGTACATCATTGAGGAAGTACAGGCGATTTTTTGAGTATCAGTATCTCTCTCTGCGCGAGACGGCGGAAGACGATTACAATTTTCGATATCAATCGGCTCTGATGAAGTCCTCAATCGGTGATATGTTCTTGGGGCCATGCTGAATACAGAGCGCACAAACCCGTGTTAAAATTGTTTAATCCGAGTTCACCAAGGCCCCATCTGGATCCATTCGTGCCGGGCGAGTCTTACCAGTCCAAGGGGAAAGGGTGGAGCCGATAGGAAAACCAACTTCTGTAAGCAATCGAGGCACGTTGGTCGTCTCGGGCCACGTTGCTCAGTAAGTGTGCCTAATACCGTTATCCACCGAGCCACCAGCCGTAGAGCTTCTCCTGCTCCTCGGCGTCGGGGTGCTTCTTCGATTGGCCGTACGTTTTCCCCTTTAGGAGTTGTCGTTCGACTGTATTCGCGGCGAGACGGAGTGCATGGGTAGCGCCGTAACCCTCGCCGTCGGCGGTGAAGTAGCCACGATCAGTGACCAGCCGTATTCGTGCCAGCACGAGCGGCACGCCCCGAGTCTGTTCCTTGTGCTCTTGCAGTTCGATGCTGGCCTTGATCACCTGCATATCGCCGTACTTCGAGGTCATGCTCTCGATCAATGCGGAGACGCCGTCGTAGTCCATGCCATCGAGCAGGTCGAGACCAAACACTTGCACAGGCTGGCGCCCGTTGTCTTGTTCCCAGGTGAGTGCCTTGATGACATCCGTTTTCGTGACGATCCCGCTGGGCTCGCCCGTCTCACTGTCAGTGACGACGAGCGAGGAGATTTCCTGCTCGAACATCATCTCAACCACCTCGTCGAGCGTTGCGTCTTGCCCGATGGTCACGACCGCATCGGACATTAGGTTCCGAACCGGCAGATCGAGCATCCGATCAGACTCCCCTTCGCGCGCGCCGAAGCCCCCGTGGCTCCCACCGGCGGCTTTCCCACCGGCGCCGACGTTGCCGGATGACCCCCCCTGACTCCGACTCCCCCCTCGCGTCGTGAACTCGATGACGTCGTAGAGGCTGAGCATCCCCACTACTTCGTCGTCCTCGACGACCGGGAGATGGGCGATGCCCGATTCCCGCAGCGTGTTGAGCGCTTTTCCGATACCGGTCTCGGGGGTCACGCTGATCAACTCGGCCGAGTACGCCTCGTCGACGGTCGCCGCGTCGAGGAACGGACGGACGGCCGCGAGGACGGCATCTGCGGTCACGACGCCATAGACGCGTTCGTCGTCGAGGACGGGAAGTGTCTTGGCGTCGCTCCCGATCATGAGTCGGGCGACCTCGCGGACGTCTTCGGTGCGTTCGACAGCCGGGACGTGTTGCACCTGCGAGCCGACCTTCGCAGAGGGCTGATTGGACGACGATGCCAGCTGTCGACGGCTGACGACGCCGCGATACTCGTCGCCGTCCGTGACGACGACGACATCGAGTTCCTGATTCTCGAACGCACCTGCGACCTTCGAGAGCGGTGTCCCAATGTCGAATTCGGTGAACGATGTGGAAACGATCTCGGTGATGTCCATGTTGACTCTCTCTTGATAGAGGATCGGCGTACGGTTATGACTGTCCCACCGACCGGGGGTGAGGAGCCGGGAGCTCGAACTCAATTCCAGTGGGCAGATTCGGTTACAGAACAGGAGTTGGTAGAAATCGACTGCGAGATAGAGAGGGTGAGGGCGCCGTAAGGCAGGCAACTCCAATTTCGTTGGTAATGTTACCTGACAACGGTAACCGGAACGGTAGCATGCTCGACGACGTCTCGCGCCACGCTGCCCATGAACTCGATGGTTCGTTCCGACCGCCCCCGGTGACCGACGTAGAGCGTCTCGAACGCCCCCTCCTCAGCGTAATCCGGTATAATCCTCGCTGGTTTGCCGTAGCGTAATTCGCCAGATACGGTTTGTCCCCGCTCCGCGGCAAACTCGATCGCCTCGTCCAAGATGTCTTGACCTTCCACCTCCGCGGCGTCAAAGCTATCGATGATCAGCCTGTCCCGACGGTCAGATTCGGAGACCGGCTCTCCACCGCCAGTATCATAGATGTCCGGTTCAATCGTGTGGATCAGTGTGATTGATCCGCCGGTCGCGTTAGCAATATTCGTGGCGTACGAAAGCGCCCGATTGCTCTCCTCGGATCCGTCAACAGCGACGAGCAGTTCCATACTGAACCATTGGGGGGCAGAACCGATATAAACAGCAGTCTAATCTGACGATCTGAGAACGATCCCCCACCCCTCGGGGGCCGACGGCCCCACCGGCCAAGCGGAAAGATCATAGATCCTTTCGAACACCTCGTTCTCGAGTTTTGTCCCGCTCATCCCCCACCCGACCGACGACTAGTCGTCCGCTCCTCTGTCTCTGCCGTTCTAGCTATTACTCAGTACACCCGAGACAGCCGAAGAGACCGCTCAGTCCTTCGAGCCGTGCTCGGGAAGCCGGAGGGTGAGGAGCACGACCACGACCAGTATTCCGGCTAACAGCAGGTATCCTTCGTTGAAGTATCCCCGGTCAGCGATGGCACCGAAAAGCACCGGCCCGGCAGCACCGAGTGTCGCCGAGGTGGTTCGAACCGCACCGAGTCCGGTTCCCTGAATCTCGTCGGGAATCGCATCCGAGAGGAACGACTGGGTAATCGCCCCGGAGCCGAGCATCGTACTCACGAGGGCGGTGACGGCGACGAGCGGCCAGATGCCATCGATGAAGGGGAGCGACGCCAGTCCGACGACGGGACCGACGAGAACGGCGACGAGAGAGCGGCGCATACCGATCCGGTCGTAGGCCGCGCCGGCGAGTGGCTTGACGACGACGCCGAAGGCGAAGAACACGCTGAACAGCACCCCGGCCACCGACGACGGGAGTTCCTTCTCTTCGACCAGATACGTCGGATAGAACCCGGTGAACGACTGCCAGATGAGGATGTACAGAAAGAGGATGAACGCGACGAACAGCAGGTTCGACTGGCGCAACTCGGCGATGACGTAGCGTGCGCTGTCGGCCGAGAGCGAATCGACCGCGCTGGCCGTCGGCGTTTGTGTCGGGAGAACTACCCAGAGGACGACGCCGACCAACAGGAGCAGTGGGATGATGAATCCCAGGCCGAGTTGCCACGCGACGGCGGCCGCGAGCGCTCCTGCAATCGGCGGCAGCACTGTCTGGCCGAGGTCGCCGGTCGCCATCGTCACCCCGAGGGCGCTCCCGATTCGGCCGGGGTAGATGTCGGAGAGTATCGTGATGCGCGCGATGGGATACAGCGACTGGCCGAGGCCCACGAGTGCCGTGGCGGCGAACAGGACGAGTGGCGTCGGTGCCGTCACGACGGCTACGAGTGCGATGGCGACGACGATCGTCCCCGCAGTCATGACCGCCCGTTCGCTGTATCGGTCGGCGAGGATGCCGCCCGGGAGCTGGCCGAGTGCCGATCCGAGCCACAGCACCGTCACGAGTAGGCCCGCGACCGTGAGACTGAGACCGAACGACTCCCGGAGGTAGGGCAACAGCACGGGATACACCATCCGAGTCCCGAGCAGTATCCCCCACCCGCCCGCGATCGTGACGAGGAGCGGGCCCCTGCCGTCGCCCCACAGTTGCCTCGCCTCGTTCCCAATAGATTCGAAGAGCCCCATTTCGAGCGTCAGTACTGAACGGTTCGACAGCGAACGAATAACTGTTTATAAATCCGGGAATGGCGTGTGGATGAGTGGCAGCAGCACGAAGCCGAAAAGCAGTCGAAACCCAAGCGGGGAGTCGATGGGACGACGAACCGACAACTCTTTAGGCCAGCCTAAAACATAGCTGGTAAGCGAAAGATGAGTCAAGACATCTGCGTCGTCGTTCCGACGATTCGGGAGTACGAATGCATGCGGGCGTACTTCGACAACGCTCGCCGCCACGACTTCGACCTCTCACGACTGCACGTCGTCCTCGTGACCGAGGACTTCTGTGATACCGACGAGATGGAAGCGATGCTCGACGAGGAGGGCGTCTCCGGCGAGGTCTTCGACAGCTCACGCCGACAGGAGTGGTACGAGGCAAACGACATCGCGGAGTACAGCCACGTCGTTCCGGCGGCCAGCCACGCCGAGACGAGTTTCGGCCTGCTGTACATGTGGGCCAACGAGCGCTTCGAGTACGGCTTCTTCATCGACGACGACACCCTGCCTCACGAGGAAGACGACTTCTTCGGCCGGCACATGGAGAACCTCGCCTACGAGGGCGACATCGAGTCGGTGTCCTCCGACGAGCAGTGGGTCAACGTGCTGTATCAGAACGCCGACGACCACGGCCTGTATCCACGCGGCTACCCCTACGCGGCGATGGACGAGACCGTCGAGACGGATACCGAGTCCGTCGACGACGTGGTCGCCTCACAGGGACTGTGGACGAACGTGCCGGACCTCGACGCCGTCCGTATCCTGATGGACGGCGACCTGCAGGGACAGGCCCAAACCCGAACGAGTCGGGACGACTTCGAAGGCGATTTCGTCGCTGCGGAGGGTGATTATCTCACCGTCTGTTCGATGAATCTCGCGTTCAAACGAGAGGTCATCCCCGCGTTCTACCAGCTCCCGATGGACGAAAACGAGTGGGACGTGGGTCGCTTCGACGATATCTGGAGCGGCGTGTTCCTCAAGCGCGCCTGCGACGTGTTGGGTAAGCAGATTTACAACGGCTACCCGCTGTGTGAACACAACAAGGCGCCACGGTCGACGTTCGACGACCTCACCAACGAGGTCGCTGGCCTGGAGTTGAACGAACACCTCTGGGAGATTATCGACGATGCTGGCGCGGACGCCGACAGTTACGCGGCGGTGTTCGAGGCGATGGCCGAGGAACTCCGCGACGGGGACTACTCGGCGTACAACAACGGGGCGTTCTTCAACCACGTCGGCGAGTACATGTACGACTGGTTGGACTGTCTGGACAGCCTGGAATCGCTGCAGCGCGTCCCGGCGGCGGCGGACGACTGAACCGACGACTATAAGTTAATTTAGGTAAGCCTAAAACACATGGACGCACCGAATTCGTTTTTCGACGGAACCGACCGGCGGTCGTTCCTCGCGGGGGCGGCCGCCGCGGGAACCGTCGGACTGGCAGGGTGTTCGAGCATCCTCGGTAACGGCGAGGGCAACGGGAACGGCAACGGAGACAGCCCAATCGGACAAATCGGGTCCGGCCGGGCGGGACGCGGCACCCCCGGCGGTACCCCGATGGCGGAGATGCCGGACCTCGAAGGCGAGTTGACGCTGTACTCCGGTCGCGGGGAGTTCCTCGTCGGCGACCTCATCAGCTACATCGAAGACATCTACGACGATTTCTCGCTGACGGTCCGGTATGCCGGGTCGACGGACCTCGTCAATCAGATAATCAACGAGGGCCAGGGGACGCCGGCCGACGTGTTCTACTCTGTCAACGCCGGCTCCCTCGGCGCACTCACCGACGCGGACCGCACGCAGGCGCTTCCGGACGAAGTGCTGAACATGGTCCGCGAGGAGTTCCGGACCGACCAGTGGGTCGGCACCTCCGGCCGCGCTCGAAGCGTTCCCTACAACACCGAGGCGTACTCGGGCGACGACCTCCCGAACGACATCATGGCCTACCCCGACTTCGAGGGCGACCTCGGGTGGGCGCCGTCCTACGGCTCCTGTCAGGCGTTCGTGACCGCCATGCGCATCATCGAGGGCGAGGACGCGACCCGAGAGTGGCTCGAAGGCGTCGTCGACTCGGGCATCACCTCCTACCCCGACGAGTTCGTCACGTGTCAAGCCATCGCCGACGGCGAAATCGACGCCGCGTTCACGAACCACTACTATATCCAGCGCGTCCTCGACGGCTCGTCGGATGCACCCATCGCAACGGCGTTCACCGAGGGCGACGCCGGCGCCGTCTTCAACGTCGCGGGCGCGACCGTCACCGACGCGGCCGGCGACGCGACGCTCGCCTCGAACTTCGTCCGACACCTGCTGTCGGCGGAGGCACAGGACTACTTCGCCCGCTCGACCTTCGAGTACCCCCTCGTCAGCGACGTCGAACCCATCGGTGATTTGCCGACCATCGACGAACTCGACGTGCCGGATATCGACCTGACGCAGCTGTCCGACCTCGAACCGACCATCGACCTCATGCGCGAGGTCGGCATCGACGTCTGACCACACGACTTATTTCCACTGCTTTGTACGATTCGACGTGATTCGGCCGCTTCGCACCCTCCGCCGTCGGTTCCGTGAGACGCCCACGGAGACGCTTCTGGCGGCCGGCCTCGCCGTCCTCGCCGGCATCGTGGTGTTCGCAACCGCGGAGACGCTGTTTCCCTACCACTCCAGCAACCACGACGAGGGCGTCTATCTCCAGCAGGCATCGATGCTGTTGGCTGGGCAACTGGAGTTGTACGCCGGCGGCCTCGCCGACGCGTTTCACCCGTGGTTCTTCATCGAGGACGGCGGCCGACTCTACCCCAAGTACACGCCCGTCCCCGCCGCGATGTACGCGGTTTCGATGGCGCTGTTCGGCGAGCCGCGCGTGACACTCGCGGTCGTCGCCGCCGCGAACGTGGCGTTGGTGTACCGGCTCGGGTCGCTCGCCTTCGACCGCCGCGTGGGTCTCGTCGCCAGCGTCGTCTACGCCGTCTCACCGATGGCACTCATCACTACCTCGGTGTTCCTGCCGTACGCGCCGACGACGATGCTGAATCTCGCCTTCGCGGTGCTGTATCTCCGGGCAGTCCGGGAGAACTCCCTCCGGAGCGCCGGCCTTGCGGGCGCCGTCGTCGGCATCGCGTTCTTCGCTCGCCCGTACACGGCAGTCCTCTTTGCGGCGCCGTTCATCGCGCACGCGGTGTGGACCATCCTGCAGGGCGTCCGGACGGACGGCGTGTGGCCGCTCGCCGACGCCGCACGTCGAAACGCTCTGACGGCCACCTTTGGCCTCCTCGGCGTCGGCCTCGCGTTGGCGTACAACGCACGCATGACCGGGTCGCCGCTGGTCTTCCCCTACGAGGCGTTCGCGCCGATGGACGGCCCCGGCTTCGGCGAGCGCCGCATTCTCGGCCACGAAATCGACTACACGCTCGACCTCGCGCTGGAAGCCAACGGTTACGTCCTGTGGTATTTCGCCACCCGGTGGTTCACGGCCGGCCTCCTCGGGACGGTCGTCGCCGCCGTCGGCCTCGCGGTCGCCGCGAGCCGCTGGTTCGACGGCCAACTCACCAGCCAACGCCGACGCGTGGGCACCCTCCTTGCGGCCCTGTTCGTGACCATCCCGCTGGGCAACATCGCCTTCTGGGGCAACTACAACATGCTGGCGACGATGGACGATCCGACCGACGGCCTGCTCTCGCAGTTCGGCGCGTTCTATCACTTCGATTTGCTCGTCCCGCTGTCGGTGTTTGCGGCGTTCGCACTCGTCGTCGGCTGGCGAGCGGCCCGCGACAGCGCCGCCGTCGAACGACTCACCGCTACCGCCTC
Organism: Natronomonas gomsonensis; assembly: GCF_013391635.1. Taxonomy (GTDB): domain Archaea; phylum Halobacteriota; class Halobacteria; order Halobacteriales; family Haloarculaceae; genus Natronomonas; species Natronomonas gomsonensis_A. The sequence continues at coordinate 1,073,040 of NZ_JACAWU010000002.1, forward strand.
GCCGCGGGCCGTCCGGGCCGTGGGCATCGTCGCGCTTGCAACGGTGCTTCTCGTCGGCGGCGTCGCCAACGCCGCCGTCCTCACGCCACCCGTCGAGCGTCACGCGAGCGCCACAGAGAAGTTCGACACCGCTTACGAGCCAATCGATTCGGCCGACTTCGAAGATGCCGTCGTGTTCATCCCGGCGCCGTACGGTGACTGGCAGAATCACCCCTTCCAGTACCTCCGGAACGACCCCGGCTTCGACGGCCCGGTCGTCTACGCCCTAGACCGCGACCCCGCGGGTGACTTCGCCGTGATGGACGCCTACCCGAACCGGACGCAGTACCGCTATACCTACCGCGGGGAGTGGACGGCCGACCCCGACCGTCACGTCACGCCGAAACTCGACGAAATCGAGGTTCGCGAAGGCAGTCGACTCGACGGCGAGACGACCGTCGGCGTCCCCGGGCGCGTCCAGCGGGCGACCGTCCGGCTGTTCAGCGTCTCCGGCGGCCACGTCGAGTACGGCGTCGAAAACCCCGGCGACGACGTGAGCGTCGCGTGGAGTCTCGACGGCGATGGCGCGCGTCTCGACGGCGCGAACGGGACCGTCTCGGTCGCCGAGACAGACGAACTCATCCTGCTGGTTCGACTGTCTCAACCCGACGGCGGCACGCTGACCTACCGACAGGAGATTACCGTGCGAACCACGGGCGACACCGTCGAGGTGGTGTGGCCACCCGAGCGAAGCGTCTGCCCGCTGGTCGACTACTGCGGCCGAGAGGGAACCTACCTCCCCGACCACCCAGAAGAACACTTCATCGGCGTCTCCTTCGAGACGGACGTAGAACCGTCGCGGTGAGTTACCGGAACCGCTCTTCGAGACACACCTTCACGATGGACTTCGCGATGGCTGCGCCGCCTTCGATGGGGTCGAGTTTCGTCTCACCGGCGCGTTCGGCGTACTCGATGGGCCGCTCCTGTATATCGTAGCCGCGCATCAGCGGGCGGATGAGCAGTTCTGCCGACAGGCCGGTGTTTTCGGTCCACTCGATGTCTTCGACCACATCGCGTCGGTAGGCGCGCATCCCCGTCGTGGTGTCGTGGACGCGTTCGCCCATCAGGACGCTGGCGACGGCGGCGAAGGCGTGGTTGCCGAGGCGGTTGAACGCCGGCATCGCGTCCGCGCCGTGATACAGGCGGTCGCCCGAGACCACGTCGTATCCCTCGTTGATGGCTGCGAGGAACTCCGGCAGTTGCTCCATCGGGTAGGTGTCGTCGCAGTCGGTCGTGACGACGATGGGGCGGTCGGGGGCGAGAATCGCCTCCCGGACGGCGACGCCGTACCCCTGTGGCTCCTGTTCGATGACGCGGGCGCCGTGTTCGCGAGCGATTTCGGGCGTCCGGTCGTCGGAGCCGTCGACGCAGACGACTTCGGCCTGCCCGTCGGTGACGCGCTCGATGTCCTCGAGGACGGTGGCGACGGCGGCCTCCTCGTTGTAGGTGCCCATCACGACGCTGAGGTCCTCGAAGGTGTAATCGTCCGCCGTGTCGCCGTCTGCTGTCTCCGCATCGTCTGCGGGTTCGGAGCCGTTAGAGTGCTGTAACTGACTCATTGTCCTGTCGTCTATCTCCCACCGACTTAGGCTTTTAGGTTTACCTAAAACAGAGTCAGAGCGACGCGTCGATGGCTTCAGCGGCCCGAATCGCGAGTGCAGCGATGGTGAGTGTCGGGTTCATCGCGCCGCCGGTGGGGAAGACGCTGCTACCCGCCAGCCAGCAGTTCTCGAGGTCGTGGGTGCGAAGTTGGGGCGTCACGACGCTGTCGTCGGGGTTGGTCCCCATTCGGGTCGTCCCCATGTGGTGATACGCGGGACCGGTGTTCTCGGAGCCGACCTGCCACGTGATATCGGCGCCCAACTCCTCCAGAATCGACCGCTGTATCTCGTTTGCACGCTCGATCGTTCGGCGCATGCGGTCGTCGAGCGACCAGTGGATCTCGGGAACTGGGTTGCCGTGATCGTCGGTGCGGCTCTCGTCGAGAGTGACGTAGTTGTCCTCGCTGGGCAGCTGTTCGACGAGCGCGCCCACCCCGACGTGGTCGCCGTAGTTCGCCCGGAGGCGTTCGAGTAAGTCGTCGCCCCAGTCGTCGCCGGTCAGCGCCATCTCCACCGGCGAGGGGCCGGCGTAGTTGAAGAACTCCAGTTTGAACGGGCCGACCGTCTCGTCGGCGTCGTCGTAGAACTGGTGGCTCTCGCTGGTGAGAAACCCGACGTGGTTCTGTCGGGTCGGTTCCCCGAGCCGGCCGCCCATCCCCGCAAAGAGGTGGTCCATGAAGCACTTGCCGACGAGACCGCTGGAGTTGGCGAGGCCGTCGGGGTAGTGTTCTGACTCGGACAGCAGAAGCAACCGGGGTGTCTCGACGCCGCCACAAGCGACGACGAAGGCGTCGGCTTCCTGTCTGTGGCGTTCGCCGTCCGGTGTGGCGTAGACGGCCGCCTCGACCGAGTCGAGGCCGTGTTCGAGCCGCTGGACTGGCGCGCGGTCGATGACCGTCGCCCCTCGTCGCTCGGCGGCCTCGGCGTGCACCGTCGCGTCGTACTTCGCACCCGAGGGACACACCGGCTGGCAGGTGCCGTACCCGACGCAGGCGCTGCGGCCGTTTCGGGACTCGGAGTTGCGGGCATTGGGCACCGAGTGCATCGCGATTTCGAGTTCCTCACAGGCCTCCGCGAACAGGCTGTCGCTGTAGGAGGGCGGAAACGCCGCCATCGGGTGTGGTTCCTCTCGTGGCGGCGCGAAGGGGTTGTCCGAGGCGCCCGAGACGCCCAACTCCCGTTCGGCCTCGGCGTACTGCGGTCGGAGGTCGGCGTAGTCGATTGGCCAGTCGACGCCGACGCCGCGCTCGCTGCGTGAGTTGAAGTCGTCCTCGTGGAGCCGCATCACCATCCCCTGCCAGTGGAGCGTCGACCCGCCGACGCCCTTCACGCGGGCGTGATTCAGCGGATACCCCTTCTCGCCGCTTGAGGTGTAGGCGTCGCGGTCGGCGTCGCCGTCCCACACGTCCGGCCGAGAGAAGGAAGGTCGTATCGAACGCTCCTGTCTGCGGAGTCGGTCGTCGGGGTCGAACCGCGGGCCGGCGTCGAGGACGACCACCTCGTGGCCAGACGCGGCGAGGCGGTCGGCGACGATGGTGCCGGCCGGACCGGCGCCGACGACACACACGTCTGCGCCCGCGACTGGCGTTCGGGTCACGACGGCGGCCCCCGCTGGTAGGTGTCGGTGCCGCCAGGATGTCCCTGGGGATTCTCGATGCCGACCAGCTCCCCGCCGGTCGGGGAGGTGTACAGCGCCATGAGGAGTTCGTTGATGACGAAGTATCGCACGCGTTCGGCGGTCGTTCCGTCGGGCGCCTCGTCGGCGATGTCGGCACCGGCCTCCCGGAGCAGTTCCTCGCGGGCCGCCGGCGACAGCTCGGCGATTGCGGCGTCGTGCCAGGCGGCGGCCAACTCGTTTAGGTCGGTCGCGGTCGCTCGCAGCGCTTCGCCGTGGCCTTCGCGTTCGAGTCGCTCGGTCACGAACGTCTCGACGAACGGCTCGATACCCGAGAGTTCCGAGGGGTAGAGAACCTCGGCGAGTGCGACCATCGCCGAGACGACCGCGTCGTCGTCGAGTCGGTCGGGGGGTTCGTCTCGCTCCCGGGTGGCTCTGAGACCGGCTGCGGCGGCGCCGCCCGTGCCGAGGGCTGCCAACGCGATGGTGGCGTCGCGCCGCGTCAGTTCCATGGGATTGAATTAGGCTGGCCTAAAATATATCCGTTGGAATGGGTTCGCTCAAGTACGTCGGGACACGAACGGTCGGACAATGAGGGATATCGCGGGACTTCGGGAACGCTTCGATGGGGAGTTCCCGCTCGGGTTGGCGCTTCTCTGTGGGTTCATCGCCGTGGCGCTCGTGTTCCCGATGTCGTGGCTGTTCATCGAGGCGGTGACCGTCGACACCGAGCGCGCCGCTGACCTCCTGTTCCGGTGGGGGACCGCCGAGATCATCTTCAACAGTTTGCTTCTGATGGCCGGCGTGACCGGCCTGTCCGTGCTGTTGGGCGTTCCGCTGGCGTATCTCACCGTCCGCACCGACCTGCCGTTCCGTCGCTTCTGGACCATCGTCGTCGCGCTGCCGCTGGTCGTACCGAGTTACGTCGGCGCCTTCGCCTTCGTCTCGGCGTTCGGCCCCCGCGGAGAATTTACCGACCTATTGGCGCCGCTCGGCATCGAGCAAATTCCCGAAGTGTACGGCCTCGGTGGGACGATACTCGTCATCACGCTGTACACCTACCCGTACGTGTATCTGACGACGCGAGCGTCGCTTCTGTCGCTCGATACGACGCTCATCGACGCCGCCCGAACGCTCAATCAGGACCGCCTGACCGCGTTCCGTCGCGTGACGATACCGCACATCCGACCGGCCGTCGTCGCCGGGGCGCTGCTGACCGCGCTGTATGCGGTCTCGGACTTCGGAACGCCCGGCATCATGCGACTGCCGGTGTTCACACGCCAGATATACGTCGAGTACAACGCCTTCGGTCAGGACTTCGCGGCGCTGTTGTCGCTGCAGTTACTCGCCATCGTCCTCGTCGTCCTCGTCTTGGAGCGGTGGGTGCGTCCGCAGACCTCCGTCAAGGGCGGGTCGGATTCCAGCGGCGACTCGACGGTCACCCTGGGCCTCTGGCGCTGGCCCGCGACGCTTCTGCCCGTCGCCGTCACCACCATCGCCCTGGCCGTTCCCATCTGGATTCTCGGCCTGTTGCTCGTCAACTCCGAGGCCGGCCGTCGGCCCTCGCTTGCCTTCGAGTGGATCTACGCGTTCAACTCCGTCGGCGTCTCGCTCGTGGCAGCCATCGTCGCCGCCCTCGCCGCCCTCCCCATCGCCTACTTCGCCGCACAACACGACTCCCGCCTCGCGGCAGTGTTCGAACGCATGACGTACCTCGGGTTCGCCGTCCCCGGTATCGTTCTCGCGCTCGCGTTGGTGTACTTCGCCGCGGGCTACGACTCCCTCGACATCCCCTTCACCCCGGGGCTGTACCAGACGATTCCACTCCTCGTGTTCGCCTACGTCGTCCGGTTCATGCCGCAGGCCGTCGGGTCGATTCGAACGTCGACCCTGCAGGTCGACTCGACGCTCGTCGAGGCCGCACGCACACTCGGTGAATCGCCGGTCGGCGCGTTCCGACGAACCACCCTCCCGCTCATCGCGCCCGGCGTGGTGGCAGGCGCCGCCCTCGTCTTCCTCACGACGATGAAGGAGTTACCCGTGACGCTCATCCTCCGCCCGACCGGCTTCGAGACCATCGTCACCCAGATCTGGCGCGCCCAAGAGGCTGCCTACTACCAGTACGCCGTCGTCCCCGCGTTCCTCTTACTCGCCGTCTCCGGGCTATCGATGGTCGTGTTGCTGTTACAGGAGGAGCGACTGTGACGACGGTCGACCTCCGCGTCGTGACAACCGACGACGCCGCCGCCATCGCGTCGATTTATCGCCCCTACGTCGAGGAAACTGCAGTCACCTTCGAGGAGGTACCTCCAGACGCCGAGGAAATCGAGCGCCGCATCGCCGACACCGTCGAGACGTACCCGTGGTTCGTCGCGGAAGTCGACGGGTCGGTCGTCGGCTACGCCTACGCGGGGGACCTGCGGAAGCGTTCGGCCTACCGATGGGTGACCGAACTCTCGGTATACGTCGAGCGGTCGGCCCGCGGTGCGGGAGTCGGGTCGGCGCTGTACGCGGCACTGTTGGAGACGCTCAGCGAACAGGGGTTTGCCAGCGCCTACGGCGTCGTCACGCTGCCGAACCCCGAAAGCGTCGGCTTCCACGAGGCCTTCGGCTTCGAGCGCGCGGCGTTGCTACCCGAAGCCGGCTACAAACACGGCGAGTGGCACGACGTGGCGTGGTTCGAACGCAGCCTCGCCGCCCGAAGCGACGACCCGGCCGACCCGACGCCGTTTTCGGCGTGTCGGGACGCCCAACTCGACGACATCCTCGACGCCGCGGCTACCGGAAAGCCGTAGCCGAACGGTAGGGTTTTGCCGGTGGGGTTGGTACTTCGGAGCAATGATACAACGGCTGGCGAGACAGCTGGCGAAAGAGGAACGGGACCTCCGCGTGCTGGAGGCCGTCATCGAACACCAGCCGATCGGTATCACCCGCGTCGCCACGGAGACTGGCATCGACGAGCACAAAGCGCGCTACTCTCTCCGGATGCTGGAGGACGACGGCCTCATCGAGCCAACGCCCGATGGCGCGGTTACCGCCGAGGGGTTCGAGACGCACGCCACCGACATAAACGAGGGGCTAGACGGTCTCATCGAGCGGATGGAATCGCTGAAGGAAATCGATCTGTAGTCACGAACCGGAACACTCGAATCCGTCGGAACCCTACCGGAGTCATGAACAACCCACTCGAAGACAACGACGTTCCGGGGTGGGCCCTCGGTATGTTCCTGTTGGCGACGACCGTCGCCATCGCCGGCGTCACCGACTACGTGTTGACCAACGCCGGCTACCGGAACCTCGGGCTCTTCGTCTGGGCGGTGTGTTACTCCGGCGTGATAATCATCGTCTGGGTGCTGTGGCTCAGCGACATCGAGTTGACCGGTCCCGCCGAGGGGTAACGGAACCATTAAGAACGAAACACCGCGATATCCACCAAAGATGTTCGAGATGCCGCTGCAACTGGTCGACGACTTCCTGCGGCAGTACCACGTCGGGCACGCACTCCTCGTCGGGTTCGTTCTCGCCGTCGTCGGCGGGTTCGCAATCAATCGGTCGGTGAAAGTCCTCGGAATCCAACTGTCGCTGTTCGGAATCCTGTTCATCGTCACCCCAACGTCGACGATGGAAGTCCCGTTCCTCTTCCTCGGCATCGGGTTAGCCGTCATCGGCCCCGTCGTCGCGGTCTCGGGGAACGACTGACGCGCCGTCACCCCTACAGTTCCTTCTCGATGACGTACCCCCACCTGTCGTAGCCGCGGCGCTCGTAGTAGTCGTGAGTGTCTGTTTTCGCTTCCGGCGACGCCAACGCGAGGAACGCACAGTCTTCCGCGTCCGCCCACGACTCGACGAACCGGAGTAGTTCGGTGCCGTAGCCCTCGCCGCGGTGTGGTTCGTCGACGACGAGGTCGTAGAGCCACGCGTGCCGGGCGTGATGCAGAACGCCCGCGACGAGGACGCCAGCGACGGCGACCAACTCACCGTCGACGAACCCGCCGAAACAGCGGTAGTCGTCCTCGCCGGTCCATGCGAGTACGTCCGCGGGCGATTTCTCGGTCCACAGCTGTCGGAGAATCGGGACCGCCTCACGGCGCTCCGTCTCGTCGGTCAACTCCCGAACGTCCATACTCGGGCGTCGTGAGTCGGCGTCAAGAAACTGATTGTGGTGTGGTATCGGGGCTCACGACTCGGTGACGATGTCGTCGTAGCGCGCGCCGGTCTGTTTCAGCGTCTCGGTTGAGTACAGGCGCTCGTGTTCGACGGGGAGGTACTCCTCGGCGAGTTCGTCGATTTTCGCGTCGACGGCATCGGGGTCGCGGCCGTGAATCATCGTAAAGAGGTTGTAGGGCCACCCCTGCTCGGGCCGCCGAGGCCGGTGATAACACAGCGTCACGTAGGGCAACTCGCCGACAGTCTCGCCGCGGGCGTCGAGTTCCTCGTCGGGGACGTTCCAGACGACCATGCAGTTGGCGTCGAAGCCCGTGACGACGTGGTTGACGACACAGCCGATGCGCTTGATGCAGCCGTCGGCACGGAGCGCTTCGATGGCGTCGAGGACGTCTTCGACTGGCGCGTCGACGGCGTCAGCGATGTCCTCGTAGGGCGTCATCGACAGCGGGAAGCCGTCCTGTATCTCCAACAGCAGCGCCTTATCGAGATCCGAGAGGTTCGCCGCGGCCGACTCGGAGATGCGCGTCGCCGTCACCTCGGTCCGTTCGACCGACTCCCGGGCGAACCGGTCCGAATTGACGACCGGGAACTCCAGGTCGATGTAGAAGTCGGTCAGCATCGGGAGGTTCAGTACCTCACAGCCGGTTCGTTCCTCGATTTCCGCGAGGATTTCGTCGCGGCGGTCGAGCGACCCCGCCGTGACGACGAACCACATGTTCCACTCGTGGTCGCGGCGGTAGTTGTGGTTGATCTGCCGGTAGCCGTTGATGATGTCGGCGATCTCGTCGAATCGTTCCTCGGGGGCGCGAACCGCCGCCAGCGTCGAGGCGCCGATGACGGGCGGGTTCAACACCGCTCCGAAGCGCCGGAAGACGCCCGCTTCACGGAGTCGCCGAACGCGTTCGAGCGCCTCGTCCGCTTCGATGCCGAGTTCCGCCCCGACGCGGCGGAACGGTCGCCGCTCGACGGGGAAGTCCGACTGGTAGCCGTCGATGAGGGCTTCGTCGACCGCATCGAGGTCCGAACGCCAGTCCGCGTCGTCGGCCGCCGACGTGCTCATTGTCGGTGATACGGTGGGCGGGGATTAGGGTCCGTCGGTTCCGGCGGGCCGTTCCGTGACAGGTGGCAACCGTGGACGTTTTTGTGCCCCTGCCCCAATCTTCGGTATGGCCCAAGCGACCGAGAAATACGGCGAGTGGCCCCTCAAGCGTCTGATGACCGAAGTCGTCGGCTCCGGACACAAGTCCGCCGACGACATGACGCGCGAGCAGGCCGCCGAGGCGTTCCGTCGCATCCTCGAATTCGAACCCGACGACACGACGCTGGGTGCCTTCTGGCTGGCGAACCGCTGGAAGCGCAACACGCCCGAGGAGCTGGCCGCCTACATCGACGTGATGGCGGAGGGAACCGAGACGTACGCGCCGCAGTGTGACCCAGTCGATTGTGGGGCGAACTACGACGGCAAGGGGCGGAGCGCCATCTTCGGCGTCGCCGCCGGCCTCGTCGCCGCGGCCGCGGGCACGCCCGTCGTCGTCCACTCCGGGGACCGCGTCCCGACGCAGAAACAGGACGCCTACAAGCACGTCCTCGATGAGTTGGGCGTCCGGACCGACCTCACGCCCGAGGAATCCGCCGAGATGACCGACGAGGTCGGCTTCGGCTACTACTACCAACCGAACTTCGCCCCTGAGATTACCGCCCTCGAAGAGCGCCGTGAGATGATGGGCGTCCGCACGTTCGTCAACACCATCGAGACGCTGGCGAATCCCGCCGAGGCGTCGACGCACCTCGGGTCGTTCTATCACCTGCCCTACGCCAAGCGCATCATCGACACCTTCCAAGAAAGCGAAACCGCGACCGTCGACCGCGTCGTCATGTTCCAGGGGATGGAGGGGTACGACGACGTGCGTCCGGGGTCGACGAAGGTGGCCGTCTGGAACGAGGGCGAGGAGATGGACGACTTCGACATCGAGACGCCGGAATACGGCATGGACTTCGAAGAAGAGGACCTCGGCGTCGACGACGTGGCCGCCGACTCCGCGGCGATTACCGAGGACGTGCTGTCGGGCGACCGCGAGGACAACTTCGCCGACGCTGTCGCCGTCAACGCCGCCCTGCGCATCTACGCCGGCGGCGACGCCGACGACATCCGTGGTGGTCTTGAGGCGGCCCGCGACGCACTCGAATCGGGCGCAGCGGCGGAGAAACTCGACGCGCTTCGGTCGTTCTGAGACGGCCGACTACTGTTCGACTGTCGGGGCGTCGGTGGCCTCTCGGAGTTCGAAGCCGTCGTAGTCGTCTTCGGCGACCCGTTCACAGATGCCGCGATACATCTCGAGACCGCCCGGGAACGGCGTGAATATGCTCGGCTTACCGGGGACGTTCTCGCCGCGATACCACGATTTGGCCTCCGAGAACAGCATATTGTCGGCCAGCATGTTCGTCTGTGAGACCCACTGCTGTTCGGATTCGGCGGTCGCTTCGATGCGGTCGTAGCCTTCGCGATCCATGTAGGCGATGCAGTCGGTTATCCACTCGACGTGCTGCTCGATGGACATCGGCATGTTCGTCAACACGGAGGGGCTCTGGGGGCCGGTGATGGTGAAGAGGTTCGGGAAGTCGTGCATGCCGAGACCGAGGTACGTGGTCGGACCATCGGCCCACTTCTCTTCGAGCGGCAAGCCGTCTCGCCCTCGAATGTCCATCGCGAGCAGCGCGCCGGTCATGGCGTCGAAGCCGGTTGCGAAGACCAACACGTCGAGGTCGTACTCGTCGGCCGTCGTCCGGACGCCATCAGGTGTGATTTCGGTTATCGGGTTCTCCTCGACATCGACGAGGCTCACGTCGTCGCGGTTGTACGTCCCGTAGTAGTCGTTGTAGTCCATCGGCGGGCGCTTGGCGCCGTAGGGGTGATCCGTCGGGACGAGTTTCTCTGCGGTGTCGGGGTCGTCGACCCGCTCGCGAATCTTCTCGCGGATGAACTCCGAGATGATGGCGTTGGTGTCGGCGTTCGACAGCACGTGGCCGGGTTCGAACGCGTGCAGGAATCGGAAGCCACCCTGCTGCCAGCGGTCCTCCAGGATGTCGTGTATCTCCGCTTCGGAGAGCCCGCGAGCGGAGTTCTCGTCGGGGTCGAACGGCATCCCCAACCGGGAGTTCCGGGCCTGCTCCCAGATAGCGTCGTAGTTCTCGCGTATCTCCTCGTACTCCTCGGCTTCGAGTGGGCGGTTGCGCGCGGGGACGGCGTAGTTCGGCGTCCGCTGGAAGACCGTCAGGTGGCCCGCTCGCGAGGCGGTCTCGGAGATGAACTGAATGCCCGTCGACCCCGTGCCGATGACGCCGACGCGCTGGCCGTCGAGGTCGACGCCGTCGTGTGGCCACCGGGCGGTGTGGTACCACTCGCCCTCGAAGGTGTCGAGGCCATCGAAGTCGGGTTTGAACGGTTCGGAGAGACAGCCGACGGCGCTGATGAAAAACCGGGTCTCGACGCGTTCGCCATCGGCGGTTTCGATGGTCCACGTCGCCGCGTCGTCGTCGTAGCTGGCCGAAGTGACCTCCGTCTCGAAGGCGATGTCCCGGCGGAGGTCGAGTTCGTCGGCGGCGAAGTTGAGATACTCCAGAATTTCGGGCTGTTCGGGGTAGCGTTCCGACCACTCCCACTCCTCGTAGAGGTCCTCGTCGAAGGAGTAACAGTAGATGTGGCTCTCGCTGTCACAGCGGGCGCCCGGATAGCGGTTCCAGTACCACGTCCCGCCGACGCCGTCGCCCTTCTCGTAGACACGCACCGACAGTCCCAATTCTCGGAGTCGGTGCAGCATGTACAGTCCCGAAAAGCCCGCGCCGACGACGACGGCGTCGAAGTCGGTCGTTTCGCTGGCGCGTTCGGTCGTGGCTTCGCGTACGTCCCCGTCAGACACTGTCAATCACTGACAGACCATCAGGGACAAACGGTGTTAAATTTACTACCAGTCAAACGAGGTCGAATGACACCGTGCCCTCGAATCCGGTTAGGCTTCGTAGCCAGCGTAGTCCATCAGTTCCGCGAAGAGGTCGGAGTCCATCGCCTCCTCGTAGACGATGGCACCGACCATCCCGCCGGGATAGCTGTTGCCGTTCATCGCGTGGCTCACCTTGTGGCAGTGGATCAGGTAGATCCCGGGGTCGGCGTCGGCCTCGAACTCGATGGTCTTCCGTTCTGCGGGCGCGACGTTGACGATGTCCTGTTCGTACTGGGCGGCTTCGGGCACGTCGGAGCCGTCCTTCTGGACGAGCCGGAACCGGTGGTTGTGCGTGTGAATCGGGTGGCTCATGTAGCCGTTGTTGGCGAGGTGCAGTCGAACGGTGTCGCCCTGTGAGACGATGACCGGCGAGCCGTCCTCTGGGTGCAGCGTCCGCGGCGCCGACCGGCCGTTGATGGTGAACACGTCCGGGGAACGGTCACGCGGGCTGTAGGAGACGTCCTCGCCGGCGATCTGTCGGTTGAGCCGGGAGTCCCAGTCCTTCAGCGTCATGAACAGTTCCTGGTCGGCCCGCTCGTAGCCCTCGGGGTCGACACGGAAGACGCCGTACATCCCCATGTCGATGTGCCGGTGGGTCTGGTAGTGGCAGTGATACAGGTGCGTCCCGGGGACGTTCGCGGGAATCTCGTAGGTGTGTTTCTCGCCGGGGGCGACGGTGATGCCCGTCGTCGTCGGGACGCCGTCGTTCTCCCAGGTCTTCCGGACGCCGTGGAAGTGGAGGGTGTGGGGGTGCATCGCGTCGGTGTTGTCCAGCGTCACCTCGATGTCCTCGCCCTCGACGGTCCGAATGACGGGACCGGGGACGCTCGGCGTCCGGTCGTCGGCCTGCCACGCCCAGACGGCGGGCAATTCGACGGGACCGCCCATCGAATCGCCGGGGTGGGCGGCGAGTCGCGAGGTGACAGAGCGGAGCGTCACCTGATTGTTTTGTTCGTGCACGTCGACGACTTCAGGCGCACCAGCGAGCGGTAGTTGCTCGCCGTCCTGGGTTCCCGTCGCCTGTTGGGCCGGGCCCTGATATCCAGTCGAACAGCCCGCGAGACCCGCCACGCCGACGGTTCCAGTCGCTTTCACGAAATCCCGGCGCGAGAAGTCCGTTCCGGGTGCGCCAATGTTGTCAGTCATTACAGTTCGACGTAGTAAGGCTATACGTAAAGCACGGAAGGCGGATTCCCGGGGATTGAGAATCGTTTCTCCGAGGTGGGAATCCGCCGTGGGAGTTGAGAATTGAGAATCCCCCGGAGGTTTACTGCACGCGCAACGAGTAGGCGATGATGCTCAGGCCGGTGAGGATGAACAGGCCCTCGATGAGAACGCCGATGCCGATGTCCGTCCCGAGGATTTCGAAGGTGAACCCGGCAATGAGGACGCCGATGCCGACGAAGGCGAATCCGACCGAGAGAAACTTCAGCGACCGGTCGCCGGTCCGGCGGTAGGCACTCCAGGCGAGATACGTCACGACGCCGCCGACGACGAGAATGAGTGTCTTTACGACTGCGATGGCGAGTTGGATTCCGGCCGTAGATTGCGTGTGAACCATTATCGTACCTCCTTGCCGACTTCCGACCACAGTTCGGCCAGTCGTTCGTCGGCGCGTCTGGCCGGCCGCTCGATTTCGATGCCGAACTCCCGGTCGTCGTCGCACTCGACGATGACCTCGGTGAAGTCGACCTCGTAGCGGCCGGCGTGGCTGCCGTCCTGCCGTATTTCGGTTCCCTCCCGCAGCAGCGTCGACTCCGTCAACCGGTCGAGTTTCCGATACAGCGTCGACCGCGGAATGTCACACCGCTCGACGAGTTCACTCGCCGTCCGAGGCTCGTCGAGTTGCCGGACGATGTTTCGACAGTCCTCGTCGTCGAGCGTCCCGACGACCGTTTCGAGGTCTGGATCGTCGGTGTCCGACAGCGGGTCCCGAACCATACGGGAGATATTAAGTCACGCCTATAAACGGTTGCGAAGACGGGGAAACGCCGTTTCGGGGCGGTTATGCTCCTCGACATCGGAGGGGTCGCATGGCAATCGAACGTCGGGCAGTTCTCGGGGCGGCGACAGCGATGCTGAGTGGCGCCCTCGCGGGTTGTTTCGGCGACGACAGCAGTCGGCAACCTTTTGCGACGCCCGCGCCTGAATCGGGTATGAGCGACAACCCGACTGTCACCCTGGGTACGAACCACGGCGACATTACCATCGAACTGTTCGAAGAGCGCGCACCCCGAACCGTCGAGAACTTCCTCAACCTCGCAGAACACGACCCCGCGGCCGACGACGACCCCGCCCCCGAGACGACCACATGGGAAGACCCCGAAACCGGCGAAACCCGCGGTGACTCCCTCTATGAGGGAACGGTCTTCCACCGCATCATCGCGGACTTCATGATTCAGGGTGGCGACCCCACCGGCACCGGCCGCGGCGGCCCCGGCTACCAGTTCGACGACGAGTTCCACCCCGAACTCCGCCACGACGGCGCCGGCATCCTCTCGATGGCCAACTCCGGGCCGAACACCAACGGCAGCCAGTTCTTCATCACGCTGGACGCCCAGCCGCACCTCGACGACAAACACGCCGTCTTCGGCGAAGTCGTCGACGGGATGGACGTGGTCAAGGAAATCGGCAACGTCCCGACGGGCCGCAACGACAAGCCGCACGACGATGTCGAAATCGAGTCGGTCGACATCGAGCGATAACGCCCGAGAGAACGCCTTCTGTCGGCGATTTATCGACTGAGGCACAAACGTGGATTCTGCGTTCGCGAAATCTCTCGAACGCGATATTTTCTGAACGTGGGATCCGTTGAAATCCTCTTCTGTAAGTCCAATACAGCATGGAATGGATGTTCGGTAGACGTGCACAGGTAGCAAATTCTGTAGGATATGGGAGCGTGGTAAGAGGCCCCCATGGATCCGTTTCAATCGGTAACTAAGTGGGAAGAAACACTATCTGTTGTCTCTTTATCATTGAAAGATATGGTAAATCACGATGAGGAAATCGTGCGTCGTGAGTTGGACAAAGACAGAGATTCACCAGCGATGGGGGTTGCAGAGAATCTCGCTGAACTCGAAGGGAAATCCATCGAAGAGTTGGAAACCACGTGGGACTGCGTTGACGGTGTCCTTGATCACATTTTCTCAAACCCTCCCTCGCCGGAAGCGCAGCTGACGATCACGTTCACCTACGAGGGCTACCGCATCACCGTCGAACAGAACGGCCGTGCTGAGTTTGTCAAGGTGACCTGATTGGCGTAATTCATCAACGGGACGACTCACGGCCTCTGCGATGTATACGTCCACTGTACTGACCGGACTCCGGCCCGAGTGCGTTACTTACTCAAGACTTCATCGGAACGTAAACTACCCCACCCTACTCCCTCGGCGCTCCGCGCCTCGGTCCTTGAGGGTGGGGCTTTGATGTGGACTCCCAGCAATCAATCGCCAGCAATCGGCTGGTGATTCTCGCCGTTCAACGTCCCACCATTTATACGCAGGTCTACTTCTGCGTCTCCGCTCCCCGGCTTGGGCGAGGAACGGAGTCTGTGTGTCTGCTTTCGAGCGTACCGTAGCCCGATATTTTTCGCACCGTTGTAGTCCGCGTTCACCTCATACCCACACTTCTGGCACTCAAAGTGTTCTCCGTGGCGGTTATTCTCGTGTGTGAACCCACAGTCCGTTCGAGAACAGCGTTGGGATGTGTGGTTCGGCTCGACCTGTTCCACGGAGACCTCCTGTTCAGGGGCTTTGTAGGAGACGTACTCAAGCAGGCGTCGGAACGCCCAGACGTGGTGCCACTTCGCGTGTGGAAGCCGCTCTCGAATGTCGGTTAAATCCTCGAACGCAATCACGTCGCAGTCGTGAGTGAGGGCTTCCTCGACGAGTTCGTTGGCGACCGTGTGGATGTATTGTTTGCGCCAGGCTTCTTCACGCTTCCCGAGGCGAAGCAGGGCCTTGTGTGCGGCCTGCGTGCCGCGCCGTTGCATCTCGCCACGTCGCTTCTCGAACTCACGACACCAGTGGTCGTAGTCGTCCCCCTGCCAAAACGTGCCGGTTGAGGACACAGCGAGGCTATTGACGCCGAGGTCGATACCGAGGACCGTTTGGTCGGGGTGCCCGGTGTCTTCCGAAACCTCATCGTCACCGTCTGTTCGCCGCGTCGAAAGGTTGAGATAGAACTCGTCAGTGGCCACGTCGTACCGAAGCGTACTCTCGCGGAACTCGTAGTTCTCGGAGAGTACGTACCGCTCGTAGGGCGTCGGACTGTCTGCCGGGAGAACGAACGACGGTTCGACTCGGCCCTCAACAGTTGCCAGCGACACCTTGTTCCGGTAGAAGGTCGCGCTCCGCGTGTCGTAGTCCATCGTTTCGGCGGTGAACGTCGGTTGAGAGACGCGCTGTCCCTTTTTCCACCGTTCGACACACGCTTTGACAGCTTCGACAGCGCGTTTGATAGCGGCTTGGACAAGTTGGGCCTGTAGGTCTGTCTCCTCTCGAAGTTCGGAGTAGAGCGCGTCACGGACCTCTCGTTTGTTGGTCTTACACTCGGTATAGGAGGTGTCGGACCAACAGTAGTCGGCGGTTCGGTTCGCGCAGTACAGGTATTGCTCGGCGGTTCGGTGGAGTGCGTCGCGTTGCTCGTCGGAAACGGCGATTTTCACGACGGCGGTTCGACGCACACCCATGTTTTCAGAGAACACCCGACGGTAGTTATAGACTTGGGAGTCGATCGGTCATAGTGTGGCGGTTGTGTCGTCCCATGTCGGGTTCCTCCCCGACCTACTCGCTCACTCCGTTCGCTCCTTGAGGTTGGGGGCTCCACCTCGAAAGTGCTGAAACTGCTAGGAGAAATCTCGACACCATAGCACCCAGTACACAGTGGTCCCCTCAGTGACCTCCAGTAACTGAATTTGTGGTCGGGGAGGCAATCGGTGAGACGGTCATTGTTCGAGACGGTTGGAAATCCGCGATTTCTCCAGGCAATTCTCGGCGCTGTGTTCGGTGTGATACGGAAAAATCGCACGGCAGGCGGCGTCTATCGGAGAGTAGGATGGGATGCTGGAAACCTGAATCAGGTTAACGACCGACTTACACGCTCTGTCTACCGTGAACTGTCGGTCCGATTAATGCCGGAAGGAAGCCATCCTCTTTTCCACCCATCTCGGTGAGGTGGATTTAGTGGAGGGGAAGACGCGATACTGAGGAGGCGACGACAGTGACAGGTCGAGGAATACTACGAGCGAAACCACCGAAACGGAAATCAGACATGAAGGACCAACACGAATCGAATTCGACGCCACTCTCACGACGGAGGGTGCTGAAGGCGGGCGCGGTAACGAGCGGGGCTCTCTTGATCGGCGGCACAGGTGTCGCGGCTGCCTACGACTTCCCGAGTACCAACGAGGACAACAAGGAAAACGGGTGGCCATACGTCAAGCCGGTCGACGACGACAACTGTGAGGTGACTCTCGAGTTCATCAACGACACGAACGCGTTGGCGTACTTCGAGTACCGAATCGACGGCGAGGAGCCCGACGAGACGTACGGTGACCATCCCGTCGTCGACGATGACGTAATCTATCCGGGCGTGACCGTCGACGGCCGTGGTGAATCCGACCCGGTCGTCGAGACCCGGACGTTCAACGCGACGAGTATGGTGGAGATCAGACTCGCTCTCGGCGGTGAGCGGGACTGGGACTTCGACTGGACGCCGTTCAGCGTCCCATCGTGTGACCCTGAAACCAAGAGCGACTGTAGGGACGGCGGCTGGGATGACTACGGGTTCCGGAACCAAGGGCAGTGTATCCGGTACGTCAACACCGGCAAAGATAGTCGGTGAACGCACTCGGTCGGTGTCGGTGACGGCACCACATATTTTGGCGGTTCTGTCGACATCAGTCACCACCGACGCGCCGGTCGAAGCCGTCCACGAGTGGTCTGAACAGTCGCGGATGTACGCTGTCACCGAAGATGACCCGCTAGCCGTCGGCGAACTCGATACCGGTGATTTCGAATCGTGCGCCACCGTCGGCGCCATCGGTCACGTCGATGGACCACTCGTGGGCTTCGACGATTTGTTGAACGATACTCAGACCGAAGCCGGTTCCCTCCTCTCGCGTCGAATAGCCGGTTTCGAAGACGTCGTCGTGGTCCTCTGCGGGGATACCAGCCCCGTCGTCTTCGACGTAGATGCCGTCGTCCAACTCGCCGAACGTCACCGTCACGCCTTCACCGCCATGTTCCACGGCGTTACGGATGAGGTTCTCGACCACTTGCTTCAGGCGGCTCTCGTCGGCCAGTACCGTCCGGTCGATGTCCGTTCGTAGGGTCGCGTCCCCGGTTTCGACGTTCGACCAACACCGCTCGACGAGCGGCGATACCGCGATGGGTTCCCGGTCAGTCACCGTCGCGCCCTGCCGGGCGAGCGTGAGGAGGTCTTCGATCAACGCCTCCATTCGGTCGTGAGCCTTCCGGACGTGTTCGATGTCCTCGCTGTCACACTCCTCGCTGACGAGTTCTAACCGTCCCTTGGCGACGGTGAGCGGGTTCCGGAGGTCGTGTGACAGGACACTGGCGAACTCCTCGAGCCGTTCGTTCTGCCGTTCGAGTTCCCGCACCTGTTGTTCGTCCGTGATATCGAGATACAACGCGTGCGTGCCGATTATCTCGCCATTCCGGTCTCGACGCGGTACCGCGCGGAGAATCGTGAGTATCTCCTGTCCCGCACGCGTCACCAGCGTCCGTTGTTCGCGGAGGAAATCGCCGGTGAGGGCTCGCTCGTACCCCGCCTTGTCGATTAGCCGTCCAGTCGACCGTTCGGTGTAGTAGTCGGCCAGTGGCGTCCCGCGGAGTTCATCGCGGGTGTATCCGAGTCGGTTGGCGAAGGCTCGATTACAGTCCTCGATAATCGGCTCCCCGTCGACGGCTCTCGTGAGAACCACCATCACCGGGGCCTCCTCGAACAGCGTCCGATACTGGTCGGTGTACTGTCGCTGCAGTTCGATTCGGTGGTAGGCGTGTGCGATCGTCTCGCCGACGTTCGAGAGCAGCTGCCGTTCGCGCTCGTCGAACGCGTAGGTTCGGTCGGCGTAGACGTTCAAGACACCGTACAGCGTCCCCTCGCGAGCGAGTGGAACGGCGGCGCTGGATCGATACCCTCGTTCGAGGGCTTCCCGCCGCCACGGTTCGTACTCGGGGTCCTCGGGGATGTTCTGCATCACCGCGATGGTGCCGGTTCGGACTGCCTGCCCGGTGGGGCCACGCCCCGTGGGGCTCTCGTCGACGGTTATCTCGATTGCTTCGAGGTAATCGCTCTCGATGCCGGCGGAATTCCGGGGTTCGACGGTTCGTGTCTCGGCGTCGTATTCACCAATCCACGCGAACTGATACGGCTTGGCATCACTGATAATCTCACAGACGCGGGCGTCGACCTCGCTTCGCGCCGTTGCACGGACCAGGACTTCGTCGATGTTCCGAACGACCGTATTGATTCGTTGTTCCGCCGCCGCCTGTCGGTTCGCCCGGTATTGTTCGACCGCGTTGCGAATCCGATTCGACAGGAGCGTGTACTGGTCGGTGCCGGTATCTTTCTGGAGGTAATCGGTCACTCCGGCGCGAATCGCCTCGCTCGCGACTTCCTCGGAGCCCTTCCCCGTATACAGGACGAACGGGAGGTCCGAGTGCTCCTCTCGGACCGCCCTGAGGAATTCAAGCCCGTTCTGGCCGGGCATATCGTAATCCGAGATGATACAATCGAAGTCCTCCTCGGCGAGTCGGGCTAACCCTTCCTCGGCGCTGGCTGCCGGGTGAATATCGAATCGGTCGTCTTCCTTCTGGAGAAACCGTGAAACGAGTTCCGTGAGACGGGTGTCATCATCGACGTGCAGGATGTGAATCGTATCACCCGTCGTGCGCATACGTGGTGTATCCGCTGCTGGTATTTCAATGTCAGCCGATGTTTCGCGCTCGATACGGACGGCGACGGCCTCGTTCAGTCCCCAGCGATCCGTCGGTCGAGGAAATCCACGAGCAGCCTGAACATCCGTTCTTTCTGGTCGATGTCTGAGGAGGCGTGGCCCTCCTCGCCGAGTTCTTGGTACTCGAAGTCGCCGTCTTCACCCTCGTCGTAGCCGAGTTCGTCGAGTCGGTCGCGGAACAGTCGCGCCTGTGAGACGGGGACGCGGCTATCGTTGACGCCGTGGAGCATGAACAGCGGCGCCGCGAGGTTCTCGGCGTGGGTGATGGGCGAGCGCTCCCGATACAGTTCGGGGTTTTCTTCGGGCGTCCCGAGGTACTGTTCCATCAACTCGGTCCGGTAGTGTGGCATCGTCGTCTCGTACATCTCCTCGAGGTCGGTGAGGCCGATCCACGCGACGCCAGCGTCGTACAGCGAGGGATACTGGACGAGCTGCCAGTACGCCGAGTAACCGCCGTAGGAGCCGCCGAAGACGACGATACGGTCCTCGTCGACCCACTCACGGTCGGCGATGACTTCCTCGAGGCCGATTGCCACGTCGCCCTGCTCGGCGCCGCCCCAGTCGTCGTACAGCGCCTCGATGAATTCCCGTCCACGGCCGGTCGAACCGCGATAGTTCACCTGCAGGACCGAATACCCCTGCTGGGCGAGTACCTGGGTGTAGAGGTCGAAGCGCTTGTCGTTGCGGCCGCGCGGGCCGCCGTGGGGGTTGACGACGAGCGGCGAGGGTCGTTGCCCGGAGTCGTACAGCAGCGCGCCGATTTCGTACGTCTCGTAGGGGTCGTGGGCGACCGCTTCGGCGTCGGCCTCGGGAACGCCGTCGGAGTCGAAGGTGAAGTACTCGGCGTCGGCGAAATCGTCGGATGAGAAGGGGCCGTGGTCGGCTTCGACGAGTGTCTCGGTGGTGTCGTCTCGGAGGTCGTACGCCAGCAGATCGGGGCGTCGCGTCGGCGTCGTGTGTTGCAACAGGATACGGTCTTCGTCGATAACGGAGTTCCCTGCCAGGCCGAAGTCGGCAACGCCCTCCGGCAGGTCCAGTTCCCGGCTCTCGCCGGAGTCGAGGTCGTAGACGACCGGAACGACCGAGGCGTCTCGCACCCGCGTCGCAACGACGTACTCGCCGTCGTCGCCGAAGCACTCCGGGTGTTCCTCGAATGCGAGGTCACCGAGCCACCTCACGGTATCCTCGCGTAGGTCATAGACGCCACAGCGGGTGCGGTCCTCGGTGTTATCGGAGACGAGCAGGCGGTCGCCATCGGGACCCCAGTCGGCGACGACGGCTTCCGCGCCCGTCTCGCCGATGTCGAGATTGCGAGCGTCCGAATGGTCGTCTGGGCCGCCGGCGGGGCCGTCGGCAGCGAGCGACTCGACCGACGCGACGTAGACGTCGCGGTTGTCGAAGTCGTCGGTTTCGTTGGTCGTGTAGGCGATGCGCTCGCCATCCGGCGAGAGTACCGACGACCAGACTGCGCGGTCGTAGTCGGTGAGTTGGGTCACGTCGTCGCCGCCGAGGGCGTGGCGATAGCAGTTCATCTGGCCATCGCGGGACGAGCCGACGACGACGAACTCCCCGTCGGGGTCGACATCGTGGAGGGTGTTCTGGGCCTCGGAAGCCGCGACAGTTTCGACATCTCCGTCGGCATCGATAGCGCGGATGTCGTTCTGCTCGTCGCCGCCCTCGTCGTCGTGGAAGAACACGCGGTCACCGTCGGCATCCCACTGGAGGAACCAGCGGGCGTTCCGGGGCACCTCACCGTCGCTCCACTGCGTTACTTCACCGGAGTCGACGTCGAGGACGTGCAGTTCGTTGCGACCAGTCACGTCGTGGTAGTACGCTACCCGGTCGCCGTCCGGCGAGACGGTCGGATGCGCCAGCGTCGGCAGCGCGGCGAGGGCTTCCAGTGGATCCTGCTCGGAGTCCTGCGACATATCCAGCACCTTGTGGCGGCGTCGATTTAGCCGTTCGGCTCTCGGCGCAATCGTTGACGAAGTCGACGCCAACACCGGCAGTGATAAAACCCACCTTGGGACACCGGCACAACGTATAGGTAGGGTCCGCGAGTCGTGAGTTTCCATGACGACCGTATTCCTCACTGGCTTCCCCGGCTTCCTCGGGAGCGCACTCGTCGAACGACTGCTGGAGCGTCACGACGCCGAGACGAGCGTCACCTGTCTCATTCAGGCGAAGTACCGCTCACAGGCCGAATCGAAAGCCGAAGAAATCGAGGCCGAACACGACGCCGAGGGGCGCATCGAGTTGGTCGAGGGCGACATCACGAACGCCGATCTCGGACTTGGTGAGGCCTACGACGACCTCCAGGCCGACAGCGTCGAGGTGTATCACCTCGCGGCCATCTACGATTTGACGATGGATCGGGAACCCGGCCGGCTGGTCAACATCGAGGGAACGCGACACGTCCTCGATTTCGCCGAAGGTGGGAACGTCGACCGCCTACACTACGTCAGTTCCGTCGTCGTCTCGGGCACCTACGAGGGCCGGTTCACCGAAGACATGCTACAGGAGGGCCAGCAGTTCTGTAACTACTACGAGACGACCAAACACATGGCCGAAGTGCTCGTGCAACAGCGGATGGCGGAGATTCCGACGACCATCTACCGGCCGGGCGTCGCCGTCGGCGACAGCGAAACCGGCGAGACACAGAAGTACGACGGCCCCTACGCCTTCGTCGAGATGCTGCTCGACCAGGGCAACAACGCCGTGATTCCGGCGCCTCGTGGCGCCAGCGACGCGGAGTTCAACCTCGTGCCCCGTGATTACGTCGTCGACGCCTTGGGCTATCTCAGCGGTATCGAGGAATCCGAAGGGAAGGTGTATCACCTCGCGGACCCCGACCCGCCGACGACGACCGAACTCATCAAGACCTTCGGCGACGCCGCCGGCAAGAGCCGAACCATCGTCGTCCCGTATCCGAAGGGTATCGTCAAGGGACTCCTGGCGTCGTTATCGCCCGAGAGCGACCTGCTCAAAAGCGGCGGACTGGAGTATCAGACGTGGGGTGCGAGCTTCGATTGTACCAACGCCGTCGAGGACCTCGAAGGGTCGGGCATCGAGTGTCCACCCTTCGACTCCTACGCCGAGAACCTCGTTGAGTTCGTCCGCGAGAACCCGGACATCGACGAAGGCGCGATGAACTAATCGATACCTAAATAGCCCGCAGCATCTATCGCGATTTCTTCAGTCGTCGCTGGAACAAGCCGACCCTCTTCACCGTGAATATCCGCGTGTCGAATCGTGACGACCGTCCATGGGTTGACGTAGGTTTCACGCGGGAGGCCACCTGTCTCGAAATCCGCTTCGGAGAGCAGGATGGCAGCTGGCCGACGGGTCGTCGTCGCAGCGGCGTAGAGCCCTTCCTCTCCGCTAAATGGATGAGTGCGGTCACTTAAACAGACGTACGGCCGGAAGTCGTGGTTTGCCAGCAGGTCCGGGCCTTTCACGACAGTGCCGCGGTCGTACATCTGTTACTCCTCGCCGTAGTAGTCGTCTGTCGTCGACGCCGAACTGGCGTTCGTTTGTGCCGCGTAGGAGGCCAATCGGTCGTCATCGCCGATGGCCCAGTACCGGCCCTTGTGTCGAACGAGTCCCCGCTCTTCCAGCCTCGAGAGGACGGCACCGACACTTCCCCGATTGATTCCGGTTGCTTCGTGTATCTCGGTTTGTGTGAACGCTTGTTCGGCGTTCTCGGCGAGAAACTGGAGGATTCGATACGGTTGCGTCCCCTCCTGAACGTCGAGCGCATCGCTGGGACCGTCCTCGAAGCGGTCGATGTGAATCGGCATGTGTAATAGAATGTAATATACTGAAATAAATGTTCGGGCGACCGACTACAGAAGACTCCGAGTATCGAACACTTCAGTCAACCCGAAGCGCGTACTGCAACACCGCCAGCGCCGACCGGCCGTCTCTGAGGTCGCCGGCGACGGCTCGCTCTTGCAGTTCCGGGAACGTCGTGGTCGTCACGCGAATCGATTCGTTGTCGTCGAGGTCCTGTTCGGCGGTCGGCGTACACCCGCGGGCGACGACGTAGTGAAACACGGAATCGAACAGGCCGTTGGCCGGTTCGTAGGTGGCCAGTCGCTCGATGGCGTCGGCCTCGTAGCCGGTCTCTTCCTGTAGTTCGCGGTGGGCCGCCGCAAGGAGGTCGGTGTCGTCGTCTTCGAGGCCGCCGGCGGGGAGGCCGTAGTTGCGGCGTTTGACCGCCTGTCGCCATTCCTCGATGACGACCACGTCGCCGTCGTCGGTGAACGGGAGCACGACGACCGACGGCGGTTCCGAGACGTAGTGAAACTCGGTGTCGGTGCCATCGGGGAGACGTACGTCGTCGCGAACCACGTCGAAGCCGGGGCAGGTGTAGTCGGTCTCCGAATCCAGCGTTTCCCACGCGAGGTCGTCTTCGTCGGCCATACCCCCGCTTGATTCGCCGGCGACAAAACTATCGCCGTTCGGGCGTCTCCTCGACGCCCTCGAAGTAGAGGTGATAGTGGTCGGCACACGCGGGGTTGAACTGGGTGCCACACTCCGGACAGGAGTCGACGCCCATGTACTCCTGGGGAGCGAGTTCGGCGCCGCAGGCGCCACACAGCACGGCGGGTTCGTCACGGCGTTCCAGCGGCCACGGTTCGGCGTCGTGGTCGGTCGTCTCGGCGTGACAGCGGAAACAGGGGTAGTACGTCTCACAGCAGCCGAATTTCATCGCAACGACGTCGCGCTTGGTGCCGTAGTGGGCACACCGCGTCTCGCTGTCGACGCCGATGCCGCGGACTTCGTGACCGTGAACCTTCACGGTCGGCGGTTGGGCCGCAGCGACAAAAACCGTCCGCCGACTACAGGCTGCCCCAGCGAATCCACACCATCACGACGATGACGGCGAGTTGGAACACACCCTGAATCCCGCTGAGTTTCGCGTTGCGCATCCCGATGTTGCTGATGACATCTGTGTCGGGGTTTTCCGAGACCATCTCCCGATACATCCGTACCTCGCCGGGCATGAGGACGCCGAAGCCGAGGACGCTGAGGACGGTGACGATGCCGAGTGCGACGGCGATGGAGGGTTCGGTCATCGCAAAGGCAGGGAGTGTTACAGCGAGATATCCGCCGGAGCCGACGAGGACGACGGCGAAGACGGCCAGCCACCGCCAGTCCCGGAAGGCGTCGAACTGCCAGCCGATGAGAATAATCGCGGGCAAAAGCGAGGCGGCGGTAAACAGCGCGAGCCACGGCTGGGCGTTCGAGAACACCTCCAACCGCAGTGCGAGCGTGATGCCGCCGGCAATGGTGACGAGCGCCAGCGTCGGCATCAGGAACGTCATCTTGGGCGTGAACCGCTGGAAGACGTTCGCCCGCTCTTCGACGGCCAGCCCACCCAACACCGGTCCCAGTACCATCGCCATGAACAGGTCGATGCCGGTCCACAGTACGCCGGCCATCACGTGGACGTAGATGTGCTGTGGTCGATTCCCCCACTGGAGGACGTACACCAAGGCGAGAACGGGTATCGCAACAGCGCCGACCGCAAACGCCGGATTCGCTCGGTTCGCCATCCCCCGTACCGTCCCGCGAATAGTCGCAGCCATCGGGTTTGGCCACTCGAAGGCAACGCATAAACGCTGTGTCCTCGGCAGAAATACGGGGCGGCTGTGCGACGGCGGTACCCCATCGCGGCGGATTCAGGAGTCACGAACGATAGTTCAACGTATGGCCGACATCGAGCTGTACGACCTGAGCGGCTGTCCCTACTGTGCGAAGGTGCGGCGAGCGCTTGACGACTTGGAGTTGTCGTACGAAACCCACTCTGTCGCCGGTCGACGACGCAACCGCGACGAAGTGTACGAAGTAAGTGGCCAGTACGGCGTGCCCGTGTTGGTCGACAACGCCAACGGCATCGAGGGGATGGCCGAAAGCGACGACATCGTCGCGTACCTCTATCGTGAGTACGGTGACGACGACCAGCAGCCACCGGACGGTGGGCTGTTGTCGCGGCTGCTGTCGCGGCTCACCTGACCGGCAGTCACAAGCGACGAGCGAGACGTGACGCCCGCAGCGTCACGAGAGGGAAAGCCATGGGAGTGGCCGGGAGTCCGAAACGAACGAGCACTGACAGGGACGCCGGGACCGAAAGCGCTTTTACTTTAGGCTTACCTAAATAAAATAATGACGGCGCGTGCCCAGCGGCGTTCGGAACGGGGCGTTGATTCCGACGCCGACTCCAAACCCGAGGTGTCCCAGTGTGAGAGTTCTCCCGGCAAATCCGTGTTCATCGAAACGGACAACAACGACGGCTGGATTGCGAGTGACCTGACGGTCGACGTTCGACGGTGAGTACTCGTGGCAGATTCTGACTCAGCTACAGACGACGACCGGACGACGATTCGGGCGGGACGAGAGTTTGAACGCGAATACCGTCTTGACTCGAAGGAAGCCGGCGAGTTTCTGATCGCGCTGGGAGAACAACTCAGAGACGACGACGAACTCACGCTCGTCGACGACGAGTGGGAACTCCCCTTTGCCTTCGGCGAGCCCATCGACGTCGAAATCGACTTCGACGGCGTCGGCGACCAGGAGTTAGAAATTGAGGTAGAGATTCCGGGGCGAAGCGACGAATCGGCGCCCGACGTTCGGTAGTCAGTCGGCGTTAGTTCGTCGCGGATTCGAGGACGAGCGAGTCGTCTTCGAGGTAGTGTTCGATATGGTGGGTGTGTTCTTCGATGGTTTCGAGTTGCTCGCGAAGCATCTCGCTTGTCGCGTAGTCGCCGAGGCCCTCGGCCAACTCGATGTGTTGCCGGTAGCTCTCGATGATGTTGCCCATCATCTCGAGGTCGTTCTCCAGCGACGCTCGGATGTCGTAGACGTCCTCGTCTTCGGCCTCGACAGTAGCGTTCTCGGCGAGCGTCGTCATGCTGGCGTGCGGAACGCCGCCCAGCGCCTGCAGACGCTCAGCGAGTTCGTCGGCGGCGTCTTCGACGTCCTCGTACACTTCCTGAAGGAACACGTGAATATCGAGGAACTCCGCGCCCTCGACGTTCCAGTGGTGTTTGTGCAGTTGGTGATAGAGGACGTACGCGTCCGCGAGGTCCGTGTTCAGCGCGTCGATGATCTGTTCGGCTTTCTCGGTGTCGAGTCGGAGCGCGTTCTCTTCGACGGTGCCAGCCTGTTGACGGGTGGTCTTCTGTGTGCTCATTACATCTGTAGTTGGGTCGCCAGCGACTTATAATTACTCAAATTGAAAATATATTTTCGTCTTGCCTAAAATGCGGATAACTACGGACCATCGTCACTGCTCACAGCGTGCTCTGCGGCAGTCAGTCGTCGGCATCCAGCAACTCGACGTCGACTGCGGTGTCTTCGTTGACGAATTCGGGTGGTTCCGCCGATTCAGCAGGTTCGTCCTCTTCTTCGTCTTCGGCCTGTTCGTGACGCCACTTTGCTTGTTCCTTGCCGAGTGTGTGGTGACACATGTGTTGACCCTCCACACGATATTTTGACTCCAGCCGCAAAACCCTCACGGCCAGTCGAGTCAGGTGTCGAAAGTGATTGTTTCGAGGTCCAACTCCAACTCGGCGACGTGGTCGTTGTAAGCGTCGACGAACCCCCCGAATCGAGGGGCGTACTCACGTACGTCGGCCGCAGAGGGCGGGCCGTATTGGGAGAGGACGTACACCCCGCCCGAGCCGCCAGCACGGAGGTACGACGCGCCGTCTTCGTCCCACTTCAACTCCCAGCGGGTGCCGTCGATTCGGGCCGCGAAGCTGCCGTACTCGGTGCCCTCGTAGCGGCGCAGTTCGCCCGCCATCCGGTCACAGCAGGCTTCGATAGTTTCGACGATGCGGTCGCGTTCGGCGACGACACTCTCGGTTGATTCCACCGTTGGGAAGGATGTCTCAACCGAATCGAGCAGTCCGGCCAGTGACTCGACGTAGTCGTTGTACGCCGCGACGAAGGCGGGGTAGTCTTCGAGGGCCTCCGCCAGCGCCTTCGGCTCGGCCGGTTGTTGTGTCGAGATGACGTACGTCTCGCCGCCGCCACGCGGTTCGAACCGGAGGTATTCGAGGTCGCCAGCCTCGTATTTGACCGTCCACTCGCCGTCGTCGGTCGAAAACGACCGCTGGCCGTAGTCGCCGCCGTCGACGCGGGCGATGTGGTAGGCGATGCGGCCGGCGTGGTCACGGACCGCAGCGAGGAGGTCCTCACGGCGCTCTGCGACTTCCTCGACATCGGCGAGGTCCAAATCCGCAAATGAGGTCATATTATCTGTGGGTCGGCATCGCTGATAACCTCCGTGGCTGTGAATCAAGGATTATCGAGCTGTCAGTGTTTCATAATAATCTACGGCGAAGCGATTGATTTTTCGTGACCGACAAGAACACTCGTGGTATGGCTACACGTGGACCACAACCGACCGATGGGACCGTCGCTCGACTTCCTCATATCGTGCCCTTCGACCTACCACAGGTGACGCGTCTGAGTTGGGAGCTCGGCTCCAATGTCGTCAGTGACGCAGTCGAACTCGGTACGTGGGAGCGAGTGGGCGGCGCGTGGACGCTCTCGATATTCCGCGCCACGAGCGAAACGGTCGTGCTCCGCCTCCAGACGCCCACTGGTCGAGAACGTTTCTATGGTGCCGCCGAAATGGATATTAATTCGGTTCGGCCGGAGTTAATTTCGGCGCCAGAGTGGGAACGGCGGGAGTAGTACTTCCGATAGCTGTTGGTACCGGCGTAGCTCTAGTAAGGTACCCATGTATATGTCAGTATACAGGCTTATTTAGCATATCTGAGTGACAGAATGCGTTCCCCTCGGTGAAAAGCCGAAGTTCTACCGTGATGAGACACGGCTTAAAAGGAGCTAATCCACTGTGTCAACGAATGCGACCTCGCCAGTAGGGTTGCTACGCCGGCTTCTCCCCTGCTCGAATATTTGTCAGTGTTTGCGCCCACACTGCCCTACAGTTCGGACACTCCAAATGCACGTTCTTCGTCCCCTTCTCCCGTGTAAACTTAGAGATATCGTGCCCGCAGTCGCACGCAAATTCGAACTCCAAACGAGGGTACGGAAGGTAACTCACAAAAGTTTTGACATGGTATGATATTACGGACGAATACCACTTGAAGAGCCGCTGTCGTTACTCGGGTTCGAAGTAAAGCTGTTGGACGGAATTGCCGATGATGTACACCGGAAAGCCATTCCCACAAATCATGTCGGCCTCCTCAACCACCCGCTCCAGCAACGAACGAACATCACGCTAGTACCGCTCGGAGCGGTCCTCCAGCAGTGTGACGGCTGGCGTGCCGTATGGCTCCGTCGGCGATGCTCGAAGATGAACGTATGTAGCTGCGAACGCCGGTGTGATGTCTTCTGGGGAAAAGCACGGGTATCGTGGGAACTGCGCTGCGAGCGCTCTTATCGCCCTGCAGCCCTGTCCACGTGTTGAGCAGGCGACCGAACACCGTCTGGTGCTCCGTGGGTGTCCGCTCCGGCGGTCGGTCGGAATCGTCGCGCATCCGCGGCACCGATAGGTTGGCGGCGGCGGCCACTTGTTGGAATCGCTCTTCGAGGGCGTGTTCGACGACGAAGTATGGCGTGAACACGCCGTCTATCGACCCGGAGGCACACACCCACGCCGCCAGCTCGTTGAGCGCGCGTGCCGTAACGGCGTCCCACGATTCCAGCAACCAATCGTGCTGAATGGCGACTTGCAGCCCGTGATAGCAGACCGGGCGGGAGCCGTCGATCCACGGACGAATCGGAGATCGTGGGAGTTCAACAACCGACGCCAGGGGTCGGCGTACGTTGGCGGGTTGTCCGTTCGGACAAGCGCCCGTTTCGAAGTTGATGTGTCTGTTGGTGTATCGAGCAAATACTGAAAAATTGATGACGGTCGTTAGTTAGCTTCGTACGTCGAGAGCGTCGACGAGCTGCCGCCACCTTCTGCCGTCCAGATCAGGCGGTACGTACCGGAAGCTGGCTCGGAATGCGTGACTGAACCGTTAACGGCAAGGCAACTGGTCCCAGCAGTAACGGTGCTACTGGTCCAGTTATTGTGAGCATTCGCGGATGCGCATGCAGGCGACGTGCCTAGATTGCTACCACCAGTTACCTCTAAGTTCGTTGCCGTGACCGAGTCTCCGCCTTCATGTGTTATTTCGAGCGCGTTGCTACTGTTCTGATCCCAATCCCATTGGGCGTTTGGGCTGGTTTGCTGGACTTGGTCGCCCAAGCCAAGGACGAACGTCCCAATGACGGCCGCGAGGATGACGGTTATCGCTACCATCAGGATGACGCCAATCACTGGCGAGACTGCGCGTTCCGATTCGTCGGTCGTGAAGAGTTGTGTGAATCTCATTATCGTGTTAATTAGTTTAGGCGTTTGGTCCTTCCCACGTGGTCAGCGTCGAGGAGCTGCCGCCGCCCTCGGCAGTCCAGACGAGACGAATGGTTGCGCTATCCAGCTCACCATCAGTCCAAGACCCGCTATTGTAGGAACCTGCAGTATTATTGAATTCCGCGCTATCTCCAGCGGAGACCGTCGTATCGGAGCCTGTTCCTAACGTCGACCAGTCGTAATCGCCATTATCAAGATTACTCGCTCCGCTCAGCGACACTTTCAATGTCGTCTCGTCAACGTCGTCACCACTCGTGTGGGAGATCGCCCACGAGGAACTTGAGTTGTAGTCGGTTTCCCACTGGGCGTTCGGGCTCGTTTGCTGGACTTGGTCGCCCAAGCCGAGGACGAACGTCCCGATGACGGCCGCGAGGATAACGGTTATCGCAACCATCAGGATAACCCCGATGACGGGCGATACAGCGCGTTCTTCGTCAGATTTGAAGAGGCCTGTGAATTGCATTGTTTTGAATTGTCGGTTGCTTTAGTTGGCCGTGTAGGACGTGAGCGTGGAGGAGGAGCCGCCGCCTTCGGCTGTCCAAATGAGGCGGAACTCATCACCATCAGAAATGTCATTATTATTGACCTGGCAAGTATCGCCAGCAGTCACGGATGCAGAGGTCCAATTGTTGCTAGTTGCGGGATCATTAACACTACAAGTGGCTCCCGATGGCGTGTTTGACCCCGTGGCTTCCAATGTGGTCGCCTCCACTGAGTCTCCTCCTTCATGGGTGACGTTGAGGTCTCCTCCGTCAACCTCCCAGTTCCATTGTGCATTCGGACTGGTTTGCTGGACCTGGTCGCCAAGCCCCAGCACGAACGTTCCGATGACGGCTGCCAGAATCACCGTAATCGCGACCATCAGGATAACCCCTATAACGGGGGATACCGCACGATTCTCCTCGTCTGCTGTGAGCAGGTGTTTCAATTCCATGGTTGTGTCAACGCACACACCCTCTGCGGGTAGGGTACGCTTATCCTATCCAATCAGAGCCATCTGTAATAAAGATGCAAGCCGACTCAGGCCGTGAGTCGGGCGGGTAAAACCCACGGACGGCACACTGATAGATTGAGAATTTCGAGAAGTCACGAAACCAGCCCCCGGCGGAGGGGGCCGAGGTGTGACGCTGACAGCACCCGGTTTGGGCGCACACCGACTCAGGGCATGGAATAACCCCGTCGAGTGCATCTCTACCTCTGGTGGCTATCGGCATAAAACACCCGGCCCGTCTTCAGGTTGTGACGACACACCAAGTGGTAGGGATAGCCGACAGAATGAGTTCACACCCTATCGACTCACTTCTCCGTTAGAGTGGCGAACGAGACGGCCAAGAGTAGCGAAAACGCCGAACCCTGAGAACTGTCGCTGTGGGAACGTAGGTATCAAAAAACCGAAGCGGGCAATGGGCCGGCACGAATTTGAATCGTGGTTACGGCCACCCGAAGGCCGAAGGATACCAAGCTACCCCACCGGCCCGCACTCGATACGAGGCCGGCGCCGACTTTAAGGGTTATGATGCGGCTCGATTCAGAGCGCCTCGGGGTCCGAGGTTGGCTCTGTGGTGCCACCGCCACTGCCCGGCTTCTCGCCACGAACTTGCAGGTATGCGTCGGCGAGAATACCATAGCTGATGATAGCGAACACCGACGTGAGCGCGAGGCTCAGGACTTGACCGGCGGCGGGGCTTACGAAGGAAGCCACCGAGCCGATGCTACTCCCGACAGCCGTGATGACGCCGACGATGAGACCGAGCGCGAACAGGCCCCAGCGGTTGCCGCTTGCGAGTTCCCAACTGCGGCTCAAGGAGTCCATAGCGCGTTCGTCCTCGACGCCGATGGCGAAGATGACGAAAATGAAGCTAATCGCAAGGAAGATACCGGGGACGAACAGCAAGATGAACCCGATAGTGACCGCGATCGTGACGATGATGTTGGCACCGATGGACGAGATGAACGCCCGGCCCATTCGGCGGGTGAAGAGCTCTCCGGGCAGGGAGTTCAACTCCGACTGCTCGCGGGTCAACGCCCGCGTCGCGGCGATGTAGAGGACGACACCGAACGCCAGACCAACGACCGCGATAACACTGGCGACGGCCGCGGGAACCGGCAGTGCGAATCCGAGCTGGCCGGATTGCTGGGCCTCCGGCGGGAGGATGTCGATGAACACCGCGTTGACCGACCCGAGGAACAGCAGTTGATACACGAACGTCAGTACCATCAGGACGCCACCACTGTACGTGAGCGACCGGCGAATACCGTCACCGAGCGCGTCACCGATTTGGAGGGACATACACAGTGGGATTCTCCATCGGCTTACTTAAATTCCCAGCTTAAACCGGGGATAGAGTTCAGTATATATTGAACCCGTCGGTGTCGAGATAGTTGTGTGCGACCGTAATGGCATGGTCAGCGTGGAGTGCCTTCGGGCCGAGGGAAACGCGTTCGTCGGCCAACTCGGCGAGGCATTCGGCCTCGTCGTCGGTGAAGTCGTGGTGGTCCGAGAGAACGAACGCTGAGTCACTTGGTGGTTCGAGTTCGACCACGGGCCGGCCCTCTTCGTGGAGTTCGACGACCGTGCTCTCCTCGGCGACAGAGCGGACAGTCGACTCGAAATCCCCTTTGCCAATGTAGACGCCAGGAGAGGGGTTTGCCTCCATCGCGCCGATGGCGCCCTCACGGGCTTCGAGCGCGCCGCGAATCAGCGCTGCCGTCGACCGCTCGTCGGGATTGAGTCGCCGCAGCTCCGTGCCTTCGAAGCGAACGACGTACTCGTCGGCCAACACGAGGTGGACGCAAACGTCCTCACGGAGCGCGTGTGAGAGGAAAAAAGCGCTGTTGACACACCGACACAACACGTCGAGACGGCCGGTGCCGGGCAGGTCTTCGAGCGAGAAGTCGGGAGTCGTCGGCGCGTCGTGGCCGACGATGACGAACTGGCGCATACAGTTCGTTGCAATGGCTGGTGGTATAGGCGTCGCGTTTTACTCTACCAGGTCAGCCCCTCGTAGGTGAGTCCGTCCCGTCGGCTAATGATACGCCGGCCATCTACGACCACGGGGTCGGCCATCTCGTCGAACTCCTCGTATAGGTCAGTGAACTCCGGCCAGTCAGTGACGACGGCCACGCCGTAAGCGCCGTCGAGGGCCTCTGCCGCTGAGTCGACGTATTCGATATCAGTGTACTGTTCGGCCATTGCCTCGTTGGCCAGTGGGTCGTAGGCGACGATGTCGGCGCCGCGATTCTGCAGCCCTTCGATGATCGGCTTGGCACGAGAGCCGCGGATGTCGTCGGTTCCGGCTTTGAACGCCAACCCGAGGACAGCGATGCGTTTGGCCTCGCTATCGACGTGGGAATCGAGCAGTTCGAGCATGCGCTCGGGTTGGCCATCGTTGACTTCGATTGCGGCTTCTATCATCGCCGGCCTGTAGTCGTTGTCCCGGGCAGCCGCAGCGAGGGCAGCGGTCTCTTTCGGGAAGCAGCTACCCCCCCAACCCACCCCGGAATTGAGGAACCGCTCGCCGATGCGGTCGTCCATCCCCATCGCGTCGGCGACCGCGTAGGTGTCGACACCGAACTCCTTGCAGATGTTACCGAGGTCGTTGATGAGGCTCACCTTCGCCGCGAGGAAGGCGTTGCTGGCGTACTTTATCATCGCCGCCTCCCGACGCCCGGTTTCGACAGTTGGTACATCCCAGTCGGTGATGAGCGGTTCGTACAACTCAGCGAGCTGTTGGAGCGCACGTGGGTCGCCGTCGGTGCCGATGACGATTCGGTCGGGGTCCATGAAGTCGTCCACGGCGCTGCCCTCACGTAGGAATTCGGGGTTGACGGCGACGCCGAACTCTTCGCCGTCGGTCTTCCCTGAGGCACGTTCGATTGCCGGGATCAGTTCGTCTTCGATAATGTCGGGGAGGACAGTCGATTTGACGACGACAAGATGATAGCCGTCTTTGTCGGCGATTGCTTCACCGACGTCTTCGGCGGCCGCGAGGAGACCGCTCGGGTCGATAGAGCCGTCCTCAGTAGCGGGCGTCCCGACGGCGAGGAAAGTGAGGTCGGTGTCAGCAGCGGCCGCGTGGTCGGTGGTCGCTTTGAGGCGCGATCCGGCGTACGCCGAAACCAGCGGGTCAAGTCCGGGTTGGTGGATGGTCGTTTCGCCAGCATCGAGTCGTTCGACAGTCTCCTCGTCGACGTCGATAGCGGTGACATCGTGGCCGAGGTCGGCCAGACACGCCGACAGCGTGGTCCCGACGTAGCCGCTTCCGACGACGCTTACGTTCATGCCTCTGGGTTGCAGTCGGGAGGGTTTGAGGCTTCGGCTTACCGCTGACGGGCGGCAGCCCCCACACTTACCCTGCCAGCCGCGGTCGAAGAAGTATGTCGACGGCTGAACCCTCCGATAGCCGCCTGGCCGAATACTCGCTGTCTCGTTCGCTGGCGTTGCAGTGGACCGCGGTCTCCACCATGGGATTCGTCGCCGGTCTATTCGCCTTCATCGGCGTGTACTACCTCGCCACCGGCGACAGCGCCGCCTTCGCCTTCGGTATCGGGAGCGACGCCGGCTGGTGGAACGCCGGGTTGTCGATACTCGTGTTCCTCACGTTGCTGTTCGGCGTTATTATTCCTCACGAACTCGTCCACGGACTAGCGATGCGACTGTACGGCGGGCGGCCGCGATACGGCCTCGGTCTCTCGTACTTCGTCTTCCCGTATGCCTACGCAACGGCCGAAGACCGCTTCACCCGAAACCAGTTTCTCGTCATCACCCTCGCCCCGCTAGTCGTGTTGACGCTGGTCGGCACGCCGCTGATGGTCGCGTTGGAACTCCCGTGGCTGGCCGTCCCGCTTGCGGCGAACGCTGGTGGTGCGGTCGGCGACGTGTGGATGGCGCTGACGATGCTTAGCTATCCATCGACCGTGACGGTACTCGATACGCGAACCGGGCTGTCGGTGTATGGTCAACCCGATGAGGCGCCATCGATGGGGGATCAATCACCAGTTAGAGTCGTTTGGGACGTACTCTTGGGCACCGGGGCGGCCGCACTTGCCGTGTTAGTAGTCGTTGCTGTCGTCGTGCCGTTGGTGTTAGGAGTGACTGGAGTAGGGTCGATACGCCTCGGTTTCCCGAACTCGCCGCTGTTCCTCTTTGCCTACGAGACGAGCGCCGACGGCTTCTCCTACAGCGTCGGGCCGTTATGGTTGGTACTCGCTCCGGTTCTCGGAGTAGTGTATGCGTACATGCGTGCATATCGGCATGGAGGAGTCTGTGCATAGGAGATCGGATGGAAAATGCTACTGAGATATGGTGATATTGATTACAAGTAGCCAGTGATTACCTTAGACGGTCCAGCACTCATATTTACGGCTGCGTAAGTATCATTTGCGTCTTTCTCGCAATCAATTCTCAGCACCTGGTTTAGTCTGTGATATTTGAAGATTATGTTTGCATAGTGGGGGAAGACCCACAGGTTGTGGCCGGGTTCAAGTATGGCATGCGCCCCAACTTTGAGTCGTTCGGCCGTCATCTCGCTAACATCCATATTCGTTTACTTCTGACCTGGAGCCGGCGGACATTCCGATAACCTGGTGCCCACATATCTCCACCCAATGACGCTAACGATAATTAATTATTAGCAGAGATACGGGTGTCTGAGAACTTATACATAGTTCAGTAGTCAATTCTGTCATCGCCGTCCAAAAAAGCCATTCGTATACCCCTAGTAGGTGGTATTATAGATGTCTAGCCAGCCTTCCGTTTGCGTCGTTACGCAACCACTTGCTTCAGCAAGCGAGACGGCGACAATGCAGTTACTTGAGGTTCTGAGTGCGGTCACAACAGTATCACTCGTCACAGCGCATCTCTCAAAAAATTCCTCGCTGAGGGACGCCTACGAGACCGTCGAAATAAGCGACGCCCCGACAGGTGAGAGACTTCCAACGGCGGCTGCACGGTTCCTCCGTAACCAGCTACGAATTTGTCGGGCAGTTCTTCAACGGGACGAGGATGTCATTCTATTCTTCGGTTCAACGTCGTACTTGCTGCCCATCCTTTTTGCGAATCTTCTCGGCAAGACTGTCGTACTCCAACCACGAGGAAACGTGCCTGAGTCGCTCTATCAGGTCTGGTGCGAAAAGCTTCCATATCCCATTGCGTACTTTGCTTCGCGGCTGGTTTGGGGTCTCGAACGATTGGGATACCAAGCGGCCGACGCGATAATAACTCTCTCATCGGGGATGGCCGACGACCTTGAGTTAGGTATACATGAGGAGAAGCTCCACCGTAACGGAGCCTGGCACGTAGATACCGAGCAGTTCCGGCCGATTACTCCATACCAAGAGCGCGACCGCTGTCTCGGGTACGTTGGACGGTTGGCGGAAGAGAAAGGCATCAGGGAGCTAGTTGACATCGTAGCAGAACTCCCTACCAATATTAAATTTGTGTTCGTTGGCGACGGTGAATTACGGTCGTGGATTGCCGACGAACTCGCGACCGAAATTAACGCTGGAAGAGTAGAGATAACCGGCTGGGTCAACCACAACCGAGTTCCCGAACTCCTCAACCAGTTTCGGCTCTTAGTAATGACATCGCGGACCGAGGGACTCCCTACTACGATATTGGAATCGATGGCATGTGGGACGCCCGTGTGTGCGCGTCCGGTCTCAGGTGTGACAGATGTCGTGCTGCCTGGAATGACTGGTTACTTGCTCAAGGAAGAGACACCTCCAGAAGCCGCCGAGCGAATCGTCTCGGTACTGGAAGCCACCTCCACGGAGACGAGCGACGAGTGTCGTACCTTCGCCGAAGAGGAGTATAGCTTCGCGGCCGCGATAGAGCGTTACGAATCGATACTCTCAACCCTTTAACCGGCTAGACACACTCTACCCGATTCTGACTCCCGAGCCCGCCTCCTCCGATTAAAATAAATTGTTCCAGACGAGTGATGATATATGGAATTGACGCTCGATGTTGATGATGACACCGGAGCCGTACTTGAGCGACGAGCCGACGAACACGGGTTCGACTCAATCGAGGAGTACGCTGAGACGGTGCTGTCCCTCGTGATGAATGAACTGGAGAACGACACAAAGCGAAATGAAGAGGTCGAGAGTCGCCTCGAGGATCTCGGCTATCTCAGCTGAGTGATATCTGATTTGCTGCTTGTCGGATTCGTCTTTTCTCGGCCATCTTCATGTCCACCTGACGGTACGTTGGCTTCCTCCGATCAGGGTCGCTCTCCTCAGCAAAGATATCGGTCCGGACCTCCCCGTCCATGTCGGTCGGTACCGAACACCCGCGGAGATGCAGGAGGGTGGGCGCCAAGTCGAGGATGCTTAATGGTTCGGTCTCGCCCTGAGTAAAGCTGGGACCTGTAGCCACGAATAGGCCCTCGCGTTTGTTCTCTCCCCGCCAGCCATCCTCTTCAGGCCTACTGAAAATCTCGTCACGACCGATACCACCCGGTATGTGAATGCCGGAACCCTGGTCAATCACGAGATCCGGAGCTTCGTTGCTGTACTGCCCAGAATACACTTCCTCTCCCCGGTAGACATCAGCTACAATCGCCTCCCCGCGCGGTCCCTTGACGCTTAACAGCTTCTCGCGAAGTTCTTCTCGAATATCATCGTACTCTGAGGAATTCCGATTGTGGGTAATATAGAGAGGTCCCTGTCCACTTGCGACGGCATCAGTCTTTTCCCAGTCGATGTTCGACGCCTTACTTTCATGGATAAGCTGTCCCTGTTCGTCGGGTATCATGTCGCGTATCCGCTGTGGGGTTAACCGGACAGCCAAATCCTGAAGTCCGATAATTGACGCCAACCGGAGAAGTCGGTCTCTATTGATACCCAGCCCGTGTACGAATTCAGCGACGCCGGCATCAAGTTCCAGGTACCCTTCCCGTTCAAGCCACGTGTTAATATTGAACGTGCATTCGATTTGGTTCGCCCCATGGTCGCTCATGAGGACGACATCAAAGCCTTCGTCAAGGAATTTCCCTAGGTGTTTATCAATAATCTGCCACCCTTGGAGTGTGTACTTGTGGTCCCAGAAGTAATGATGTAGTGAGTTGATATAGAACGTAGTCACTTGCAGGAAGGTAAGGTTGTACTCTTCGAAGAGATCATGTGCCACATTGAACCGGATGTCAATAAGATCTAGAATTTCATCAGCCGCAGCGTTGGGCGTTGCCCGGAGTTCGTTCTTCGTTGTGACTTGATAGTCGTACTCCTCACGGAGGCGGTGTTCAAGACTGGCCGGATAGGTGTAACCAGTGTTCTCGCTATCAGGCGCCCCTGAGACAACGAACTCATCAACCTCTTTTGGTGGATACGTTGTCGGCACACCGAGGACCCCGGGCCGTTCATCATCGATCTCAGAAAGTACCTCCCAGTACTCGGCCTCAACGTTTTTCCTATCGCTTGGATAATATATACGTCGTTGATCGATATCGATATTCTCCCACCAAAAGATGCCGAATTTTCCAGGATTCTTCCCCGTTGCGTAGGATTTCCAATTCGGCGACGTGACAGGGGGTAGCACAGAGTGCAGGTCCGTAGAGACACCCTCCTTAATAGCCTGCTCAACGTTGGGTAGTTTTCCGTCGGCAATCCACGGTTCGAGGAGTTCGAAGTGCGCGCCGTCAAGACCGAACACGACCGTCTTCGGTCGTTCCTTGCTCATGTTGTGGGGTACGTACCACGGAACCTATACCTTCTGGAGTAGTAGAAGTCTCCGAATGGCTGGACAAGTCACAATTAGCCTTGAGGTGGAACTAGGGTGGGGGTTCCACGACCTCGCTCCACCGTCAGATATTCCCGAACTCAGTGATGACGGGAAGGCGGAGCGAGCCGCTCTCGAACGATTGTTAGAACTTTGTGACGAGTTCGAAATACCGATTAGCTTCGACGTTGTCGGTCACCTCCTCCTTAACACCTGCAGTGGGAATCACAAAGGCCCACACCCAGAGGGGTGGTTTGACGCAGATCCCGGAACCAATGTTGATCGGGACCCCCTGTTCTACGCGCCTGACCTCATTGAAGCGATTCGTGAGTCCAATGTAGATCATGAAATATGCACTCATACATTTAGCCATATCCTCTGTGCAGAAGTTTCGCGCGATGTAGTGGACTGGGAGCTTTCGAAGGTGGAGGAGGTTCACCCCGAGTCATTGACATCGATGGTGCCACCACGCCACAGCGACCCTCCTCGAGATGTAATCGAAGATCACGGTATCTCGGTGATACGGATGCCCTTTGATGAGGCCCGACCGTCAAACCCGATCAGGGAGTATCTCTGGACGCTACTCCGAAACCATCCCGTCGGAGACCCAGTAGATATAGAGGGGATAACCGAGACACGGTCGTCATCATTGATGACACTCACAGCGACGTACCTCTCCCGAGGGGTAGCAAATCCACATCTGGCCTATCGTGTCTTGCCTCGCCGCATGCGACAGGCTCACCATGAGCAATTTCTCCTGTCAGGGCTAAAGCGGGCCGTCCGAGATGACACTTCGATTCACTACTGGAGCCACCTGTACAACCTCGCGAACGAATCTCAGTGGCCTCCAATTGAAACGTTCATAAAAACGCTTGCGAACCACCACAAGGCTAACGAGATATCAATCGTCCCTATGCGAGGACTCAACAGTTGGCCTTAGTCAGTTTCGCTACTTGAAATAGCCACCTACTTGTCGATCAGTTGCTCTATGTCGGTCGCGATGGAGTCTGCCAATTGGTCCCACGTATGGTTCGCAGCGACGTAATCGTGGCCACGACGTCCCATCTCAAGGAGTTCGGTCCGAGGGCGTTCTTTCAGTTCGGTTATCGCTTTGGCGACATCGTCAACTTCCGTGGAGTCGATGGTGAGGCCCGCCCCAATTTCGCCAACGAACTCGAATGCTTCCCTTGAGTCGGTTATTACGGGACGCTCACAAATGAGGTATTCGTAACACTTGATAGCATTTCCTGGGTGGTCTGGGGCTATTACCCCGTACATCACATCACAGGCGGCGATGTATTCGTCGATACGGTCATGGTCTATATAGCCCGTGAATCGAATGCGATCAGTCAAACCCTCTTCTGCGACAAGTTCTTCCAGACGCTTCCGCTGGGGTCCATCACCGACAATAATGACTGAAACGTCGTCGAACTCGGCGGTTGCGAGTATCAGGTGGTCAACCTTGTGATAGGCTTCGAGGCTGCCAACAAATCCAACCACGAATTCCGAAGGATCGATATCAAAATCTAGTCCGCGCCGAGATGTTTCGAGATCGTCGGTCTTGAAGTTCGCTGGATTCACCGCGTTGGCGAAGAGGTTCGTCTCCGCTTGTTCCGGACGGCGAATCGTGTCTGTCCGTTGTTTAATTTCTTTGAATGCGGCATACACTTCGTCGGCTGCCCGAACATTAATATGGAACAACAACCGCAAAATAGTACTAAATTTGAGGTCCTCGTGGGAAAGTCCGCGAACGAGCAGGATATACGGAAGTCCGTACATCGTTGTCCCGACCGGCGCGGATATCATCGTTGGAGAGTGGCGGCTAACGACTGCATCCGGATCCATCTCCTGGATAGCTCTGTGGATCTTCACCAACATCTTAGTCTGCGTCTCAAATCGAGTCCGGATTGATCCATCTAATTGTTGCGGTAGGAAATAGAACTTTGCGATATCATACTGTATTTCCTCCGGCATCGTCCGAAGCGGCGACGGACAGATCACCGATACCCGGAGGTCAGGATGCCTGCACAGTGCTGCTACCACCTCCCGGGTCGCGATATTGTGACCAAGCGTGCCAGAGAGGTCTGACGTGGTTACGAACAGGATGTTGTTCACTGCTGTCCATCTCAGATTTCCAGTGAAGTTAACCTTTGGAAGAAGCAGTCGGCGCCATCCATGTTTATGTCTGAATCGGTTCTAGAGTGGTTCTAGATTATCAGGTCGACCCACCGGGTCAACGAACGAATTTACTTTCTTATAACAGCCCGTTTGAGCCCGGAGAGACTCAGAAGCCGTGCGGATGGACGGTTCACCGTGAAGGCCCGGAGTAGCTCAATAATTACTCAGATCCTAGCCTTTTCCCTCAATACGTACGCCTTAGAGTGTACATACACAGCGTAAAAATAAACGAGCTGTCACCAAGTTAGATGGGTGAGTGGAGTAGCGCGAATATCCGTTTGGTCGGGATCATAGGCGACGCTGAGTGGCCCCCAATATCTCACATCCCGATGAATATGCGCCGAGATACGCGTGTGGCGGATTCGTCGCTTCACCTCATGGAAGCCATCGAATTCAACCGTCGGACTCACGACGAAGTTGAGTAGCTGCTTGGTCCTATCAAAGTTGATCGAAGAGATTCCCATAGCGTTGACGAGCGTTTCAAGAGCTTTCGAGATCGTACTGTTCAGGTAATCATTACACTATCGGACCAATGAAATCGAAACAGAGACCTTATTCAGTATATCAAGCCTGCCGTGATTCTTCAGCGACTTGCATAAGGACAACGCCCCGAGAATCTCAGTTCTCTAGGTTGAGTTCCGAATCTAACAGAGTGTAATACTAGAAAGAAACTTAACTGCCAACTCAAATAGCAAGCATACATGAACTCTCCTATGGTCATTATCCTCGGTGCCGGCCGCCCATTCGCCGGCACCGAGCCCTCCGCACTGACCCATACGTCGGGCGACCGGAGAGCCTTAGACTGGCTGCTTGAAGCGTTCAGACAGTCGCTTGAGGATCCGGAGATTCATTTCGTGGGAGGATATCGAATGGACGAAATCGTCGATGAGTACCCGAATATCCACTTCTCGCAGAATGAGGAGTGGGAAGAGACTGGTTCCGTCGCATCACTGTTTGCGGCGCCGCTTTCCACCGACCGCTCTGTGTTCGTCTGTTATGCGGACACCGTTTTCGAATCGACGGCTGTCGACGCCCTCCAAGGCATGAACTCAGTGGCAGTTGACCTTGATTGGCAGACTCGCTACCATACACGGACTGAGGAGAGCCTTGAGCGCGCAGAGAAAGTCTGTATCAAGGACGGAAGGCTAATCGCTGCGGACACCGACATTTCGAAGAGCGAAGCCGACGCAGAATTCACCGGACTGGTCCGACTCTCCCCGATGGCCATCAAGCGATCTCGGTCGCTATGGAGCGCCCGGACGATAAGCCGAGATGCCGACATCCCCGACCTCCTCCAATCCCTCGCGGCAACCGGCATTACTATAGAAGTGGTCGACATCGGCGGCCAATGGGCAGAACTCGAGACCGCCGAGGACATCTCGCGGTTCGTCTTAGATACGAAGGCCAACACTCTCCGGCGACTCCAATCCCGCGTTACCGAGAGCAATATTCTCGACCAACACACATTTACCGTCAATGAGTGGCTTGATGATCCAGATTCAATCTGCGAATTAATCCATACGCGGTTCAAGGGAGAACCAATCATCGTCCGTAGTAGCGCCCTCGCCGAGGATGGCTTCGAGGAGTCAAACGCGGGTGCCTTCGAAAGCGTTCTCAATGTTTCCTCGGATAATTCGGCCGAGTTAACCGACGCAATCGTCAAAGTGATTGACTCGTACCCGGACGACAATCCAGAGAACCAGGTCCTTGTTCAGCCGATGGTCGACGATGTTGACCAGAGCGGAGTTGTCATGACCCGGTCGCTCGGAAACGGAGGCCCATATTACGTAATCAACTACGACGCAACGACATCGAGCACCGAATCCGTGACCGACGGAACCGGTGAACACCTTAAAACCGCAATTATCAGGAAGGACGTCGATATCAAGGACATAGAGTCCGCATCGGAAGGGCAACAGTTTCCCTCGAAGTTGTCGATAGGTCCATTATTCAAAGCTATACGGGAGCTTGAGGAGCTCATC
The DNA here is from genome assembly GCF_013391635.1 of Natronomonas gomsonensis. GTDB lineage: Archaea > Halobacteriota > Halobacteria > Halobacteriales > Haloarculaceae > Natronomonas > Natronomonas gomsonensis_A. The sequence goes on from NZ_JACAWU010000002.1 coordinate 1,115,719, forward strand.
GCTCACGATAGCCTCGATATCGAATTCGCCGTCGACAGTTTGGGTAACGTCTATGTGCTTCAAGCGCGGCCAATGACCATTGATCCCACAGAGAACAGAGTCGACGACGAAACCCTCTTCCAAACCGTCGACCAAGCGGGTGAGGAGTTCGTCAACTCCCAAACTACGCCGCCGGTCGTCATGGGCGACCGGACCATCTACGGCGTGATGCCCGACTGGAACCCAGCGGAGATTATCGGACGGAAACCTAAGCAACTCGCCACCTCACTATACCGTTATCTAATTATGAACGAAACCTGGGCACAGCAGCGTGCCGAATACGGTTACCGTGACGTCCGCCCCCACTCTTTGATGAAATGCTTCGCCGGACAGCCCTATGTGGACGTTCGAGCCGATTTCAACTCCTTCATTCCGGCTTCGGTCCCCGACGACCTCGCCGAACGTCTCATTGAGTATTATCTCGATCGACTTGAGGCTCATCCGGAATATCACGACAAAGTTGAATTCGATATCGTCCTGACCTGCCTAACTTTCGACTACGAGGACCAAATCGAACCACTCCGCGATGCAGGGTTCACTGAAGACGAACTGGAGCTATTCCGGGACGGTCTCCAAGAGATTACTCTTGAAGCGTACAATCGACTCGACGACGACCTCACACAGATCGAACGGCTCGAGGAACGCTATGAGGAGATAACCTCGGTAGATCTTCCATCGCTCAAGGAAGCATATTTGCTTCTCGAAGACTGTCGGAGGTTCGGTACGCTCCCATTCGCCCACCTCGCTCGGACGGCATTCGTCGCCACGTCACTGCTACACTCACTTGAACGGAAGGGTGTTCTGACGACCGACCAGCGCAGTAACTTTCAGAACGCACTGAACACTATCGCTCGACAGTTCGAACGCGACGGCTATCGAGTCTCTTCGGGCGACCTGGAATGGGATGAGTTTGTCGACACCTACGGTCACCTTCGTCCGGGTACGTATGAGATTACCTCGCCTGCCTACGCTGAGAACCCCAAGGAGTACCTTCGTCCGGTAGTCGAGACTGACAGCGAACCGGAAAGCCACCCGAATCCCATCGATGTCTGGGACAAAGATACGAAGCTTCGAATTGAGGACGAACTCGAGCGAATTGGCTTGCCGGTTGCCGCGGACGAGTTCGTCGACTTCCTCGTCCGGGCAATTGAGGGACGGGAGCGCTCGAAGTTCGTCTTCTCACGAAATTTGAGTGCGGCACTCGAACGTATCGCCGAGTTCGGTGCCGATCACGGCCTGTCGAGGGAGGACCTCTCGCACGTCTCTCTGGAGTCGTACTTCGAGCTGGCGTTGAACCACCCACCATCGGATGTCGAAGGATGGCTCTCTGAACAGATACGTGCCGGCCGAAACCAACACACAGTGACGACATCCGTCGAATTACCACCCCTCCTCTTTGATGAGAGCGACTTCATCGTCTTCGAAAGCCCGTCACGTGAGGCGAACTTCGTGACCAACGAAACCCTCATAGCCGACGTGGTCGAACTCAATGACAGTGACGTATACCCCGAGGAGCTTAACGGGCGAATTGTCCTCATCGAGCAAGCAGATCCTGGATACGACTGGCTGTTCGGTCACGATATCGCTGGCTTGGTGACGATGTACGGAGGTGCAAATTCGCACATGGCGGTACGAGCTGCCGAGTTCTCGTTGCCAGCCGCCATCGGCGTCGGCGAGAACCGCTATGAGCAGCTCCGTCGGGCAGAGGTCGTCGAACTGAACTGTGCAGCTTTGAATGTCAAGGTGGTACAGTGACTCGCATCGGGTTGACCCAGCGAGTGAGCGTTGTCGAGGACTTTGGCGAACGCAGGGATTGTCTCGATCAGGAGTGGACGACACTCCTCGAGGACCTCGGCCACACGCCGATACCGCTCCCGAACTCTGTCAATGACGGCACCAGCCACCTCACGGAGATGGAACTAGACAGCCTCGTTTTGACAAGCGGGAATGATCTCTCTTCACTCGAGTATCCAGCAAACCCAGCACCAGAACGTGACCGATTCGAGACCGAGGCACTGGAGTATGCGATTGATACCGGCTTACCAGTTCTCGGTGTCTGTCGTGGCCTCGAACTCCTGAACACCTACTTCGGTGGGTCACTCGCGTCGATTGACGGTCACGTTGCAACCACACACGCCGTTGAATTCACGAATGAAAAGTCCGGTTTCGAGTTTCCGAATCGAGTAATCGTCAACAGCTACCACGACTATGCTATCCCCATGGATGGGGTCGGTGACGAATTACAGGTACTCGGGAAATCTCCAGACGACTCAGTGGAGTGTATGGTCCACAGCGAATACCCCATTTGGGGTATTATGTGGCATCCAGAACGACAATCGCCATCGAAGAACCTCGACCGACAGTTACTCAACCATGTTCTAGGTGGTAACTAAGCATGAGTGATGACGTAACTGCACGTGCGATTCACCTCGCTGCCGGTGAGGGGAGGCGACTTCGGCCTATCACGAACGATCGCCCGAAACCACTCGTCGAACTCGATGGAGTATCGCTGCTAGAGCGAAACGTCGAGACACTCAGGGATTGTGGAGTCACTGATCAGATTGTCGTAACAGGCTATTGTGCGGACCAAATCCAGGAACTGGGATACGACACCGAACACAACCCCGTATATGACAAAACAGACATGGTCTACAGCTTGTTCTGTGCCCAAGATATGTTTCCGGAGGATCGCGACCTTCTAATTTCCTACGGTGACATCATTTACGAACAGAAAGTCGTCGAAGCCTTGCTTGAATCCGATGCTGGCGTCAGCGTCATTGTTGATAGACAGTGGAAGGATCTTTGGGACGCGCGATTCGAAGACCCGCTCGAAGACGCTGAAACCTTGCGCCTCAGAGAGAACAATCGAATCAAGGATATCGGTAACACACCGGACACATCGTCCGAAATCCAAGGACAATACATCGGGCTCATTAAGATTAGAGCCGACCAGATCGGGCCATTCGCGGAAAAGTACAATCAACTCGCTGAGAAGGACGGCGCCGAGTACGCGTCAGTTGAAATGACACACTTCATTCAGAGGATGATCGATGATGGCTGGGATGTGAGGGCCGTGCCCGTTGACGGTGGTTGGCTGGAGATTGACACTGTTGAAGACTTGGAGATGTACCAGAATCTTTACTCTGACGGAGAATTGAATAGGTATATCGATTTGGGGTCAACAGAAGAAACTGCGGAGTAGAAGGACTCGCAGGCTTTGAACGATTTGAGTACAATAACGGCTTGTTCGATTACTGAACATCAATGAAGGAAAGTGTTTGCAGAGGATAGGCAAATTTCTACTGGTTCGGAACACGCAGTCGCCGGAGGTTGGCAAGAATCTCAAACTCGCATCTCTCGCAGAGTAATGTCAGAAGGAATCAAGGTCCGTTTTGGGTGCGTTAGATATTCGGTGGTCGTAGAATAACATCGTGTTGTGCCAACAGAAAAGCTACGACGGGTTGTTCGGACGATGTACAAGGACGGATTTAGCGACGTACTGGAGGAGGTAAACGCACACCTCAAGTACGTGGACTCGCCGGCCGCGATTATCTACGGGCGTGTACCTAAACCGGCTATTTTTTGACGCAATTATCTATCAAACACGCTACGGGCTGAATTTCGACGAAGCCCTCGATCTAGCATCAAATACGGAGAAAGATATCATCATCGATGTGCTCTCGAATTTAAATTCCGAAGACGTGTTCTACGACGTTGGGGCCAGGACGGGAAAGTACTCCCTGAAGGTGGCACAACTCTCTGATTCCCCCCAGGCGGTCGTAGCCTTCGAACCAACGAATTCTGTAAATTCTCTCAGGCGAACAGCTGTGGAACGTAGTCTCGATATCGAAATCGTGGATGAGGCTATCGGTACACATTCTAAGAGTCAGTACTACAGGACGGTACGGAACGGCCACGTGACGCTGACTTCTGGCCCCGAGGAAGTTCCGAAGGAAGATATCGAAGTTATTGACGGCTCCGAGATCTCCGACCGGAGGTTCCCAGATCCGACAGTTGTTAAAATCGACGTCAACGGATGGGATTGGGACGTTTCAAAAGCGCTAAAACCACTGTTGGCAAAATAAAAGTGTCGGCTAGTATATATAGAGATAGAACCGCCAAGTACGGACACTGAACACCGTCACCCACCAATTTACGAACTCACAGACGACGAACTCCGACGGTATTTTGAGGAGAACTGGTCTTTCGACGAGATGCTGATACTACTGACATCACTTGGGTTCAAATGCGAGTACCTCATGGATCGCTCGAACGATCTCTTCATCAAAGCATTCCGGGATGGGGAAGCCAGCATGGGACCTCGTGATTGACGGGGCCCTTCACTTAGTCACTCGTCCAAGAATATCCTTGAGGACTAACCGCCCGGTGTTACGCCAAACCTCTATGTCTTCCTGGCGCGTGAGATCGCCTAGTTCATCTGGACGTTCTATGGAGAAATCTGGGTCCTGTATCAGCCGGATTCCTTCAACCAGCATATCGTCGTACAGACGGTTCTGTTTCACCTTCACCTCCCAGTAGGTGGACGCGTCGCTGATGTCGGCCGATTTTATAACAATCGGGAACCCGCCGTCCAAGTCGTCGGTCAGACGCTGTAATGTGACGCCGATCTCGTTCTCGCCATTGATGAATTGCCAGAACGCTGCCGGGCGGCCCCTGTACTTCCGTACGTCTCCCGAGTGGAAGCTCAAGATCCCATACTTGGGCTCAAAGAGAATCCGTCCACGGAGAATCTCGTGCTCGAAATTCACGACCACGTCGGACGTCTCGCACACCTTGTCGACGATTTCGTCTGGTATCTCGGTTCCGACGCCTGAATCTACGGTTTTAGGTCAAAAAATCAACTTTTCTACATCTTCCAGAGCAACAATTTCAGATATATTCGTACGTTTGTAATATGTCTTTAGCTCCTCGATGTACTTGTCACCCAGAAACTCAGCTGTCCTGAACTCGAGGCCCATCAAGACTGACGCGTCCCTTGACGCGACCTTGCTAAGGAACTTCGATAGTAGGCCAGGAAATCCGTCCGCCGTGGTCTCCTCTGCCGAACTAGTAGCCTCTTCGTGTTTGGTTTCGTTTATTACGAGGTAGTCTACCGTGACATCCGTCTCGCGACACATCGTCTCAAGGGCTGTGAAGTCGTGTCGGCGGAGCGAATCGGTCTCTAGCAGGACACTGACGTTAAGCGAACCGTCATTAGTCATATTAGTCAGAAGAGGCCGGTAAATATATATATCTTGAGTATTTTAAACGTGACCAGGATTCCATAGCCAATTCTTTCTTTCTAATGGTTGAGTTAATGTTGAGAATCCTTTGTTTCGGAGTGCGTCGTCGTATAACCAGCAAGTTCAATTCAGTAACCACCCAGAGATTTGTACGGGTTTATATAGATTCAGCAGACTACTGAAGGTATGGACATAATGAAGGTAATTCGAGTTCAACCAACGACTAATCTTTCCATAGAATATTGCTTAAAGAGACTGCTTAAGAACGCAAAAGATGAATATAGCTCCCTCGATATTCACCCGCCCACAATCCTGAACGAAGCACCAGGACTTGGGGAAACTTGGCAATTATGTACAGATGTGACCGGTCCAAGGGGGATCGTTGTTCGGGCCAAAAAATATACGCCCTACTTATCGACCAGCAGCGACCACGATATCGGTATCCAAGCTAGCCAGGCTAAAGGTATTGAGAACCTTCTAGACCGATCCATCAGCGAGATCTCCGAAGGACTTGATTAAAACTATGGCAGACCTATTAAATCGTATTCGAGAGTTGCACGAAGAGGGCGGGACCACGGCCGTCACAGATGGAATAAAGCGAAAGATTGCCTACGATATTTTTCCGCAATATTGGAGGCTCCGATTGCTACTGCCCGGATCCATCACCACCTGTACTGTCGGTGGTCAAACGAGAAATTTCTATACTGAAAACGAGATTGAGCTCAAGCGATTCACGTTTCTAAACGAAGGCGAAATTCTCGAAACAGTGATCTCGGAGCTCCAACCGACAGACATTTTCTGGGACGTGGGTGCGAACATCGGGCTTTACACATGTTTCGCCGCGCCAATCTGCGACACCACAATCGCTTTCGAACCGGTACCGAACAACGCAAATCGAATCAAAAAGAATCTCGAGTTGAACGACACAGATGCGATAATAGAGCGAATCGCTCTCGGCGAATGCCACGATGAAATGTCTATTAATGTTGACGGCAGCAAAACCGGAGGAAAAAGCTCACTTGCCTCAATAAAAAATTCTACTGAATCCATAAAAGTGCCTGTTCGTACTGGTGACGAATTGACGAGAGTCGATACGGTTCCCACCCCCTCAGTCATCAAGATGGATATCGAAGGCGCTGAGGCGATGGCGCTAGCCGGTCTTGAAGAAACGCTGCCCCAAGTACGAACAGCATTTATTGAGGTCCACCCTAAAAAACTCAAGAATCTCGGAACTGATATAGAGGAGGTTCACGAAATGCTGGCCAACGCGGGATTTCGAATTCGTAACGCAAATTTATCGAACCGTTTAGTCACATTTCTTATTGCCAGCCGGGACAATTCAAGTGTTTAAGTTACGACATAAGTTCAATCGGAGTTTCCTGTTTTACCAACCCGCTATCGTCCCAATAATGGTAGTCGTCTGTCGGTGTTCTCCAGTCTCCATAAACATACTCAAGATATTCCTCAACCTGGGCTGGCATATAAATTTCAAACTCTTCGCTGTAGTTCCGCTCCATATAGAATTGTTTAGGAGCCTGGCGAGTACGGATTTCATTAATCGTATTCCAAACCGGATCCAATATCTCCGTTTGATGGACGTACCAATAGTAGGCCGTCTGGAGACGAGCAAACGGATTCAAATTGTTCGATCGAACAGCGGTAGCACTCCAAGCAGTATCATCGTGAATTCGATACACGACAAACGTTGTTTTCACGCCGTCATTGGGTGATTCAGGGAGTACATCCATTCCGTGAACCTCACCATCATATATTTTTCGACGAACCGTAAACCCACATAGTGATTCAACGATTTCTTCAACGGTCTCAATTTCGTCGGCCCACACTCCAAACTCGACGTCATCATCCCACTCTATTGGGTGTCCCTCACGAACCAGGCCGAGTAATACACCCAAATCCAGCCAGTAAGAAACATCCTGCTCCTCCAGGAGATCCCGGACCCAATACATTTGTTCCTCAATGTCTGCCGGGTATGGATTCATATATGATATGATTTCAGTCGTGTATATAATCGATTCGGTAACTCTATGGCATAAGTATAGCTAACATTCACTGATCAGAATTTATATCGAATCCCGAGTTCGAACAACATCCAACAATGGCCCGGGACTTTACGTTTACAGAACGCTCGTCCTACGTGTCTTAGTGGCCGTGCTCACCGGTGTATCGCCAGAAATACGTGCCATCTCTCTGTTTCAAATCAGTCAGACCCGGTCACGTTAAAATCCTTATTCATTCGCAAGATAATTCTCAATTTCAATCCCTTCGCGGACTTATCCGTACGGTTTGCTAGCATCCTTGATCATGACTTACCCAGAATTTACAGACGTGGGATACCTCTTCTTAAGCTTTGACCGTTCGAGCTGCGGGTTACCGATATCTACGCTCGCGGTTTGTGACGCTTTCTGTCTAATCTCAAAGTCTGGACCGTCGAAAAGGTTTCTGTAGTATGGCGGTACAGGTTGTTAGAATCACCTTCGAATCCACAGCTAGGAAAATGCGGTATGTGTTGATATTCTCTAGGTGTATGAACGACTTCCATTCCGGTCCCGGGTCGTTGGCGGTATCAAGTATATACTCGGCGGCTATATCCAATTTTGCCTGCATCGCAGGTCAAGATATGATTCAGCTGGCTCTCCACGGCGAAAATCATGTAAATGTGACTCGTTACCGTAAGACACTCTCGCGAGTTTCTCTTTGATGTTGTCGCCGATCCCCGATAGCACCTGTTGTTGAGATGGTTCCGTGCCGCCGTTTGGTCGGTAATTGGCAACATTCTATCCTTCTCGCAGAAATATTGGTTTTAAAAGAGATTTTCGATATTCGTTAGGAAGTGCTCGCCTGCCAGACGGACCGCGCACCGTGAGTACACTTTAATTTTCAGATCAATTAAGTATAATATTTCGTCTGTAGGCGGCCCGATTGGCAGTGTCATTAAATAATCAATATACTACATTTGTAATTTTAGATTATAAATCAACAGGATATTTTCATGATTGGGACGCCGTCGATATGGCGAGTTTGGCGCGACTACTTCAAACCGTTAGGAAGATTAGGACTCGTTTCCGAGGGGCTACGTACGAGACCCAGAGGAGGAGCTACCTATATGAATATTGGTCAAACTTCGATGGTGGTGTTTCTCTCTCGACTTTTGAGCTCCGCTATTGGGTTCGTCGCGACAGTCATCTTTGCTCGATTGCTAGGTGCGGAAGTTATCGGTATATATACGCTCGTTATCACGTTGGTTGCCTGGCTATCACTCGGCGGTCGCCTAGGTCTGGGGAAGGCAATGAAGAAGCGAATTAGTGAAGATGAAAACCGAGGCGAGTATCTCTTCGCAGGCATCGTCGCCATCGGAATCATGCTCATGCTGCTGCAGGTAGTCGTCTTCACCGGGCAGAGGTACATCGAAACCTATATTGGGGGTTTCAGCGAGTACGCTGCTCTATCGGTAGTTTGGTTCGTCTCTATCCTCTTGGTGGTCCAACTCGCATACGTCATCATCACGGCCACGCTCAAAGGACAGCACTTGGTACACTTAGCTGGTATTCTTGATCCTATATGGGTATTCCTCAGAAGTGTCTTTCAGGTAGCACTGGTCGTACTAGGTTTCAGTGTCGTGGGCCTCTTGGTCGGCTACATCGTTGGTGGGATACTAGTAGTCGTCATAGGTACCGTCTTTATCAGTATCCGATTGCAGACACCCACACGGGTTCACTTCGAGAGTTTAGCTGAATACGCGAAATTTTCTTGGCTCGGCGGACTCAAGTCCCGTTCGTTCAATGATGTCGACATACTCGTTCTAGGTGCGATGGTTCCTTCGTCACTAGTCGGAATCTACAGTATTGCCTGGGGTCTTACAAAGTTCCTTGACCTGTTTGGGAATGCTATCGGTGGCGCGGTTTTTCCCGAAATTAGCAATCTTACCGCCAAGGAAACAGAGGATGCAGCCAGTAGACTTATTGAGGACGTCGTTGCCTTCGCGGGCTTCATCTCCATACCGGGGGCCGTTGGTGGAATCCTGCTTTCGGACCGGTTGCTCATGTTCTATGGTTCTGAGTTCGTCCGAGGAACGGAAGTCTTGTCATTATTACTCATTTCAATTCTCTTGTACAGTTTTATGCGGCAATTCTTGAACGCATTGAATGCCCTTGATAGACCAGAAATTGCATTCCGAGCCAACATTGTCTTTATTATTTGTAATACTACCTTGAATATTATTCTCATATATTTTCTTGGATGGATTGGAGCCGCAATTGCCAGCGTACTTTCCGTCACGGTTGGAACTCTACACTCTTACCGCCTCCTCGTCCGGACCGTCAGCATTCAGTTGCCGTATAGTGAAATCGGTAGACAAACAGTCGCAGCGTTACTGATGGGAGGCGTAGTGTGGCTGTTACGCAGCCTTTTGGAGACATCAGGATTAATTAGACACAACTTGGTTGTTGTAAGCGTACTCGTAGGAATTGGATCTGCATTGTATTTCACGACGCTTCTCGTGATATCTACTAGGGTTCGGTCGACAATCAATCGAAATGCTCCTTTCGATTTATTTTTCTTAAATAAATAGTATCTTGATGTGAAAACCTTGGTAGCATTCGTTCGCTCATCCATCGCCGCAGGCCCCTACCGACGGTAGTATTCGACGGACCGCTTGAGTCCTTCCTCAAATCCGATATCAGGCTTGTACCCAAGTAACGTCTCCGCCTTCGCAATCTCTGCGTGAGAGTGCCGAACGTCGCCAAGACGTGGGTCGTCGTGGATCGGGTCGATATCTGTTTCCAGCAGGTCATTCAACGTTTTGACGAGTTCGTTGACAGTGACGCGGCCACCAGTGCCGACGTTGAAGGCCTCGCCAGTTACTTCTGATTCGGCGGCCAAGATGTTGGCCTGAATCGCGTTGTCAATATAGGTGAAATCCCTGGACTGATCGCCGTCACCATAGATGACTGGCTGGTCGCCCGCAAGCATCAAATTGATGAATTTCGGGATAACAGCGGCGTACTCACCGTTCGGATCCTGTCGGGGACCGAAGATATTGAAGTACCGCAGTGCGGCGGTGTCGATATCGTAGAGGTCGCTACACTGCAGGGCGAGTTTTTCGGTGAAGTACTTCGAAAGCGCATAGGGCGACTCGGGGTTGGACTCCATCGTTTCAACCTTCGGTAGCTGTTGACTGGAGCCATACACCGACGACGAAGAGGCTACGACGACGGAATCGACATCGTTCTTTCGGGCCGCATCTAATACGGTCGCCGTTCCGGTGCAGTTGGCGTCGGTCGTCGTCACTGGGTCGTCGACACTTCGCGGCACCGAGGGGACAGCTGCTTGATGGAAAACGTAATCGACGCCGTCAGTGAGGGCTGCCATAGCTTCTGCATCACGGATATCAGCTTCCTCGAAGGTGAAGTCCTCGCGACCTTCCATCGGCTCAAGAGCGACTTCGCGGCCGGTTTCGAAGTTGTCCATCCCGCGGACTGTGTAGTCACGGTCCAGTAGGGCATCGGCGAGGCTTGACCCGATGAAGCCCGCCGCTCCGGTGACGAGTGCAGTCGGCATACCGGTGCTCCTCGGGGCGGGCGGTTGAACGTGTCGACTCCGACTGAAAAATTAGAGTAGGACGATGTTGTCGGCGTCGATGTCCGCGGTCGCGTTGCGGGCGTCGAACACCATCGCAGAGCGCTTGACGATGCGCTCGATGTCGAGTGCTGAGTGGTCCGTGACGATTATGATGCAGTCGACCGCTTCGAGTCGGTCGTCGGTCAGCGGCACGGACTCGTAGGTCTCGTCGCCGACAGCGAGCGTGGGGACGTGCGGGTCGTGATACTCGACATCCGCGTTCCACTCTTCGAGTTTGAGAACGATATCGACGGCCGGCGATTCGCGGGTGTCCGAAACGTCGGGCTTGTAGGCTGCGCCGACGACGAGGATGTCGGCCGTCGAGAGCGCCACGCCGCGGTCGTTGAGCTGCTCGACGACGCGTTGGACGACGTGGTCGGGCATCTCGCGGTTGACCGTGTCGGCGAGATGGATGAATCGCGTGTCGATACCCTGCTCGTTGGCCTTCCAGGAGAGATAGAACGGGTCGATGGGGATGCAGTGACCGCCAAGTCCCGGCCCTGGGTAGAACGGCATGAAGCCGAACGGCTTCGTCTTGGCCGCATCGATGGCGTTCCAGATGTCAACGTCGAGTTCATGAGCCACCTGTGCGAGTTCGTTGATGAGGCCGATGTTGACCGCCCGGAAGGTGTTTTCGAGCAGTTTTACGAGTTCGGCTTCCGTCGCCGATTCGACGCGGACAACCTCGTCGAAGACGGGGCTGTACAGCGCTTCGGCGTGGTCTCCGCAAGCAGGCGTCACGCCGCCGAGTACTTTTGGGATGTCCGTTGGGCCGTACTCCTTGTTGCCCGGGTCGATACGCTCCGGAGAGAAGGCGAGATACACGTCCTCGCCGACAGTCGCGCCGTTTTCTGTGAGGGCGTCGCCCACGACTTCCTCGGTCGCACCGGGGTAGACGGTGCTTTCGAGAATGACGGTCGCGCCGGTCGGGATGACCGTCGCCAGCCGCTCTGCCGCATCGACGACAAAGGAAAGATCCGGGGTATCGGTCTTCCGGAGCGGTGTCGGGACACAAATGGAAACACCGTCGACATCGCCGAGTTCCTTGTAGTCGGTTGTGAACGTGATGCCTTCAGCGACGGCATCCTTCACTTCGGCATCGCTCACGTCGCTGACGGTTGAGTCACCGTTTCGGAGGCGTTCGATGGTATCGGCATCGACATCGACACCGACCACCTCGTGGCCGGCACGATGCATCGCAAGCGCCAGCGGGAGGCCGACGTAGCCCAACCCAATGACGCCGACGCGCGTCTGTGTACTCATTGGAGTAGTTCAAGAGCGTGGGGGCTTTCAGGGCATCGTTTGCGAGAGCGGGGTGTTGAGAGACGATTATACAGCTCCTACCGCTGCCGTCACCACTTGAAAAGCCCGTACAGGTAACCCACGCCGACTGTCGCCGTCAACACGAACAGCGCCACGAGCTGTTTGGCCTTTGGGACGTTCGGGTCCGTGAGAAGTCCCTTCAGCCGTGAGGGGACGAACTCGAAGACGAGCTGTTTGAGGAAATCAGACTCCTCTTCGCTGGAGTCCTCGGACACGAGCGTCTCCATCGCTCGCTTGGAGTAGCCCTGCCAAAACGACCGCTCCAGCAGCCATTGCTTGTCTGTCCGCCACTCGAAGACCTTGTGGCCGACTTTCGCATCGGGATTGTAGACGACACCTTGGCCGTACTCCTCGCGCATCCGTGCACAGAACTCCGTCTCGTGGGCCTGGAGGTTCTTTTCCCCCTGCCGACCGACTTGTGATTCGAACCCGCCCAACTCCTTCAGCACCTCCGTTTTGAAGGAAATGTTCGATCCGAAGGTATTGCGGACCTCTTCACCGGGTTCGGCAAATCCGCGGTGTGTGACGCCGACCAGCCAGTAGAACTCCTCGGGGAGGAACTCAGGTTTGCCGTCAACCCACAGCGGTGTCATCTTCCCGCCCGCGGCGATGGCATCAGTGGATTTGTATACGGAGACGAGTTCCTCAACCCAGTGTTCGTCGGCAACGGCGTCGTCGTCGATGAGTGCGACTACGTCACCAGTGACGAGTTCGAGGGCGTTGTTACGACTCGCCGAGAGGCCGACGTTCTCCTCGTTGCAGTGGAGCACCAGTTCCTCGTCGTCGCCGTAGTCATCTTGAATCCGCTCGTACAGCGGCTCGTTGCCGTCAACGACGACGACAATCTCGATGTCATCGTACGTCTGTTCACGGACGCTCTGGAGAGCATCCTCGAAGTGTTCGTACATCTCTTCGGTGTACGTACTGATGACGACCGAGACCTTCATCGGGCAAGGCTACCCACGAATGCCGAATAAGCCTTTTGTATACTGGTTTCGTTCGAAGAGTATAGTAGATCAACAATCCATTTTAGACTCATTAAATTGGATTAGTACGTCTCCTTCAACTACATTTGTCTCGTAATATAACCCAAGAGACTGTCAATTCACGATGAGAATCGGCCAAACATCCGTTATTGTCTTCGGATCGAAGTTCGTCGGGTCAGCACTGGGCTTCGTCGCGACGATCTATTTCGCACGTGAACTCGGTGCCGAAGTTCTCGGGTACTATGCGCTGGTCATCGCGCTGGTCGCGTGGCTCAAGCTCGGAGGCCACCTCGGTATCTCCTCGGCGATGACGAAGCGGATGAGCGAGGGGGAGGATCCAGCGGCATTCGCGGCGGCAAGCGTAATTCTAGTATCGGTCCTTGGGCTTGGTCTCTCGATTCTGGTACTCGTTTTTGCCCCCTATATCAACGACTACGTGGGCGCGTCAGTCGCCTCTCTCGTTGCCGTGCTCCTTTTGGTTGGCCTGTTTCAAGCCCTCACAAATGCAGCACTTCAAGGCGAACATAAGGTTCATTTAGCCGGTCTCCTCACACCACTCGGGATTGGTGCTCGAAGCATCATTCAAATCGCTCTCGTTTCGATCGGATTAGGTCTGATGGGGATGCTCGCTGGAGGCGCTATTGGAAGCGTTATTGTCGGCAGTATCGGATTGCTATTGCTCTCGACGAAACTCACGAGGCCCCGAAGAAGCCACTTCGATGACCTCATCGATTACGCGAAATTCTCGTGGCTCGGTGGGCTTAAGAACCGGTCGTTCAATGACGTGGATATCCTTCTATTGGGAGTTTTCGTCCAATCGTCATTTATCGGCGTATATTCGGCAGCATGGAGCATCTCGAAGTTTCTCACGCTGTTCGATTCCGCAATAAGTTCGACCCTTTTTCCGGAACTTAGTCGAGCTAATGCCGAAAACAGCGACGAGACCGTCTCAACACTCATCGAGGATTCGTTAACGTACGGTGGTCTCCTACTAATTCCCGGACTATTAGGAGGATGGCTTCTGGCTGACCGACTGCTAAAAATCTACGGCCCGGAGTTCGTCCAAGGGTCAACAGTCCTCTGGGTACTGATTCTCGCGACGCTATTATACTCCTACCAGAAGCAACTGATGAATGCGATGAACGGTATCGACCGACCGGACGCTGCCTTTCGCATCAATCTCGTCTTCATTGCCAGCAACGTTGTGTTGAATCTCGTGTTTATTTCGACACTCGGATTCGTCGGAGCAGCAATTGCAACAGCCATCTCGGCCGCTTTTGGACTGGCGTTGTCAATGTACGTTATTCGCTCGATGGTTTCGTTCGCCATCCCAACGAACGAACTCTCTCGTCAGTTCGCGGCTGCAGCTATCATGGCGGGTGGTGTTTGGGCGGTTGAAAAACTAATCGAGATAACAAATTTTTCGCACAATTTCGCCATCCTCGTCTCGCTAGTCGTCATCGGCGCAGGAACATATTTTGGAACCTTGTTCTGTATCTCGAAGTCGTTTCGAACGACTGTACTTGCCAACAGTCCGATTCAGCTACCGTACAAGTCCAAGTAGCCCAACTCATCTGCGAGGTGAACCGAAAGCATTTGGTCAAGCCATTCGGTTGTGGGAGTATGCAAGCTGTCGTGCTCGCGGCCGGCGAATGAACCCGATTGCGACCCCTCACCGAGGACAAACCGAAGGCGCTCGTCGAAGTCGACGGCTGCCCGATTCTGAGGCAATGATTCAACCGTGTTGCCGAGTTGGGCGCTGACGAACTACTCGTCGTCGTCGGCTACAGGAAAGATGAAATCACCGACTTCTACGGCGATGATTACGAAGGCATTCCCATTAATTATACGCACTTAAGAGAGCCGAAAGAACTCGCCCACGCAATTTGACCGTTGAGGATCACTTCGACGACGACTTCATGCTCATATTGGGTGGCAACATCTTCGAAGCGAATCTTGATGACATGGTCCGTCGCCAACGCGAGGCCCGTGCCGATGAGGCTTTCTTCGGAGGAGAAGAAGTTCCATACGCGGATGCCTCTCGCTATGGTGTCTGTGACACTAACGACTACGGCGAAATCACCGAGGTGATTGAAAAGCCCGACGCACCGCCGACTAATCTCGTGATGACCGGCTTCTACACGTTCACGCTGGCTATCTTCCACGCTTACCACCTAGTCCAGCCCTCTATTGCGGCGAGTACGGGATTACCGACGCAGTGAACCTCCTGTTGTAAATCGGTCGAACCATCGACGCCATTCGATTGGACGACTAGCGGATGGACATCGGCTATCCCGAGGACCGTGAGGAGGCTGAACGGCGACTGAATGAGGGGTACGAAGGCACGGTAGACGAGGCAACCGCGCCCCTGAGTGAGCAATCGCATCAATGGCTGGAAACAGGCGTATTATTTTTTTTAAGTGTATATACTGGCCTATTTAACGGACAGGTCTACATGATCGATGTCAATGCGGGTTAAACCACTATATAGACGAAAAACATAGAAAACCCACAGTCACCGGAACCAAGACCCAGAGGTGGTGAATCCACTTCAAATAAATGAACGCCCTAATGGCTGGTGATTAATTTTCGAAGTCCCCTGTAGCTTTCCAACCTGTTTGGAGCGAGGGTTCAGTCGAAACATCGACACATACGGCTCTGGCGCCTGAGAGCGAACGACCGGACGATGAGTATCATTCCTTCCGAGCACGAACTCAAGAGGTCGGCTACAGAGAAGTCGTCCTGCCCGCTGGTCGATGCCGAAGCAAGGGCATCCAGCCAGGTAGGACAATCAAGAATAAACTCGGTTAGACTCCATGAACCCGACGAGCGTCGGCGACGATATTTCCCCACAGAGACCAACACCAGTAAATCCCGGCCGTGATACATCCACCAACAGACCTACAGACACGCCGGAACGGGGGTAGTAACCTATACCATCTCGATTATACCTCGGTGGTCGGAGGCGTAAAGTGGGTTGTGAGGAGCAGCCACAACACCGAGAGCAGACCAACGCAGCAACGGTCAGTTTTTACGGCATCACACAGTCGAACCGTCGACTTCCGCGAGCACGTCTGGAACCGGCATTACGGATAGGTCACTCATAGGTGAACACTGAGCGACACATTATCGTAGCAATGCGGAACGACAAATACTGGCTATATTGTCAATGACTCGCCGGATGTACGAGCGCGTGATGATATCACCGCCGCTATTCAATTAGCGTCCAAAAAAAAAAATAAAACCGCGAAAACCGAACCGAACCGCTCGATTCAGTCAGTTAGAACGCGTTCCGTCGGGCAGCCAGCAGTGCTGCGCCGAGGAGCGCGATGAGCGCGATGACGGCACCGAAGCCGGGCTGGTCCTCGGATTCGGTTTCCGTCGGCTCGTCAGTGGCCGGCTCGTCGGTTGCAGTCGCCGTCGGCTCGGGCGTTGCGGTTGCCGTTGCCGTCGGCGTCGGCGTCGACGTGTCGACCGTCAGCGTCGCGGAGTCGAGAACGATTTCGCCCTCAGCGTTGAGGTACGGAGCGTCTTCCTCACCCTCGCTGGTGACGAAGTCGTACTCTTCGTTGTCGTTCGAGTCCTGGTGCGGCATGGCGATGACCGTGCCGTTGTCGCCCTCGTACGGCGTGTCGAGGGTGACTTCGACATCCTCATGCTCGCCGGATTCGAGGTAGTCAGACGTACCGCGGACACTGTCAAACGTGGCGCCGTCGAGGAGCGTACCGTCGTGGATGGTGACGAAGCCACCGTCCGGGACGTACACGCTGTCGACAGTCACGGTTGTGCCGTCAGTCGTCTGGTTCGTGATGGAGACCTCGGCGTAGTCGCCTTCGATGACGCGGCCGTCGGTCTCAGCGTCGTCCTCGAAGGACTGACGCTGGATGGTCGCCGTAAAGTTCTGCGGCGGCGTCACGTCCTCGAAGGAGTCGCTACCGTTGAACGTCGCTTCGAACGTTCCGTCGGCGTTGACTTCCGTGGATGCGCTCTTGAGGAACGCGTTTTCGCCGTCAGTGTCTTCAGCGGTTGCACGGGCACGGACGGTGATTTCCGTACCGGGGGCGACCGTGGTCTCGCCGCTGATGACTTGGTCGGCTGCGGACTGGACGCGAACTTCATCGTTGACCGTGTCGAACGTCGCTTCACGGTCGACGAGTTCGTAGGTGCCCATTGCGGACTCATCGTCATCCGGATCGGCGGGGTCCACATGGTTCCGCTCACGGAGGAACTGGTTCTGGTACTGCCCCGTGACGTTGAAGCTGGCTTCAAGCTCGTCACCCTCTTCGAGGCCAGCTGCCTCGAGAGCGTTGGAGTTGAGCACGACGTACAGCGTGTCGTTATCCGTATCGGAGATAACGTTCGTGCTGGACGAACCAATGTCGCTCAGGTTGCCAACGAAAGCATCCTCGTTCTGACCGGGGTTCTGCTGTTCCAGCGTCAGGTTAAGGTTGTTGTTGTTGGCAATCTGTTCATAGTCAGTCTGACCATCGGAGGCCAACAGACCACCGATACCGGAAACATCGATGCGGTGGATAACGGCGTCACCGCGGACGCTCGAATCGCGCTCAGTGTTGAGCGCAATCGTGTTGGTTTCCGTAATCTGACCCTCCTCGATCATCTCGAGGACATCCTCAGTTTCGGTGATGCTGGTGTAGTCGTTACTCGGGGCCGTGTGAATCGTCATGTTCCCCGTACTACGCTCCTGTAGGCTGAGGACACTCACGTCGTACTCCTGAATCTCCTCTTCAGCAGTCGTGATGTTGCTGTCCTCAATGATGAGGTCGTAGAGTCCAGGGTCCAGTGCACGGTCGTTGATACCGGTTTCGGAGCGGTTCAGGATTTCTCCGCCATCGTCGGTGGTATCGTAGATGTCGCCTGTACTGACAGACGGGTCATCCAGAGCAACCCGGCTTGCCAGGTACGTGTTGATTTCCAGTTCAACCTCGCCGTCGTCGTTCGGCTCAACTTCGAGATCTGCCTGGTAGTTTGCATCGTCGCTGCCGAGGGAGACGTTGAATCGGTCAAGCTCTTCGGAGGTGAGCGAGACGGTTACGACGTCACCACGGTTCTCATCGTACTGTGCCTGGTCCCAGTTGGCGTCGCCGTCAGTGACTTCACCGACGGTAATCGAAGCATCCGCGTTAGCGGTCGTGTCCGTTGCTTCGAAGTTGAAGTCGAGAGAGTCACCTTCTTCGATATCGTTCGATTCGTTGAACGTCGCCTCGATTTCAGATTCGCTCTGGAGACCCGAGATGGTGACGTTATCGTCATCATCCGAGGTCGGAGCGACGCTGTAGGTGGAATCGTCGAAGACCTTTTCGAGCTGGTCCTGCGTCAGATTCTCGCTGCTGACTTCAACCCCGAATCCGTTCCGGTTGGAGTCCAGAACGAGCGTTCGTGAATCGTCGAGGTCGACATCGTCGACTTCGTCACCGTCAGCGTCCTCGAAGGTCGCATCGAGGTTCTGGACGACGATTTCGACGTACTCATTGGTTGCTGCACTGCTGTTCGAGCTCACCGAATCTGTAGCGACACCTTGATTGTTCGTGATGATAACCTCTCGGTTTTCACCGCTGGCGCTGTCATCGTTTGCCGTGATGACGTAGTCTCCTTCAAGATTGCTCGTGTCAATAACCGTTTGACCGTTCTCGAACGAGAGTTCACTCACAAGGCTACCGAGGCGGTCATTGGACGCCGTTCGGTCCCAGTTTCGGACTTGCCAGTTGGAGTGGTTATCGGAGAGGGCACCCTGGTCGAAGAACAGCTCCTGACCTTGCCATCGGGTCGTTCCCGTGTCGTAGGCACCATCCGCACCTGCTTCGGATGCCGAGCTGGCACCAATCGAGTACGAAGCTGTGTCGGTACTGTTATTGTCCGATTGACCGGCAGTTTCGTATAAGGTCGTAGTTACATCGTACGTTCCCGCCGAGGGATTGTCGACATCCTCAAGAACGATGTTCAGACCGGTCGTGTTGGAAGTGTTTACCGCCGTGTCGAGGTCGAAGTCAATGACACCACCGCTTTCGCTAACGCTCGTGGTGGTAATCTCCGAACCGTCGCTGGCGTTAAACACGCGAACAGTCCCGCTGCTAGCGTCAATGCCAGCAGAGTCCGCATCGCTTAGGTCAACCGTTCCCGAAGTGACATCGGATTGGGGAGACCCTTGCTGGTCGAAGGTTGTGTTAATTGTATACGTTGCTGTTTGATCGCCCGTTTGCGGGTTGACGTCAACGTTGTCAATGGTGATACCATCGCCAACGCCTGCTGCAGCACCGCCTGCAAACGCCATGGTTCCTGCGAAGACCCACAGGACCATCAGCGCCGCGAGGAGTACCGCACGCAGCTTGCTATTGTTGTCTGTCATGGTTAGTTTCGTTCTGCAATCGCACCGCACTGCACTGCATCGCACCACATCGACAGCGTCCCAGACGCCACAGATGCACTCGAGTCGTTCGTAACGCCCGCCGACACGTCCAACGCGTCGGGGGCTGACGACACCGAGTCATCGTGTGGGTACAGCGACACTGTCATGGGTAGGGGTACGCTCCAAACCACTCTTGCTTGGTATAAATGCTTTGTGGGGTTTCAGGAGTCGTGACAACGTGTGTCGCTCCCGAAAACGGCAGGTACAGCCGATTTGGTATGTCGTGACACACACGTCTGACGACCGGCATCCATATATAAATTCAGAGGCAGGACTCGGCAATCACGTGTACGCACGAGGTTAATACAACTGCCCGCACGCTCTTGAAGTGATAGTCACTTTCAACGTTCACAGACGTGTGTACACTGCTTCTAACCTGCGTTTGGTGATCTATAACTTGTTTTAACGAGTCTCTATCTAAGCGGTTGGTTGTGGAAGCTTAGCTAACTCTCGGGTAGCCGAGAGCGCATGGACATGAACGATTCCACGCCAACACGCCACAGTGTCACCACTCCAGTATCGCCATTCAGACACACGCGCACAGAGGGGGCCAGATGATGACACGCAAACGCAGAACAGGTGTTGCAGTCGTCTGGGCGACGCTGCTCGTTGTGAGTCTGTTAGCAACCGCCGCCTTCGCCGGCCCGGCAGCCGCACAGTCCGACAGCGCCGATATCGTGTTCGTCTTCGATAAAACCGACAGCATGGATCCCCACAGGGAGGCCCTCCAAGATGACATCGGGAACGTCGCCGACGAGTTCGAATCCAAAGGCATCGACGCCCGCTACGGGCTCGTGACGTACGAGGAAGACTGGAACACCGAGGTCAGACAGCCGCTGACGAGCGACACGGGAGAGCTGAAGGAATCGCTCAACTTCGAAACCAGCGGGAACATGGAGAACGCCTCGCATGGGATTCACATGGCACTCGACATGGAGTTCCGTGATGACGCACAGAAGATCGTCGTCGTCATCACCAACGAAGACGATGATGGCGCAAATAACAACACCGCCGTAAAGGAACGCGCACTCCAGCGCATCGACGACGAAAACGCGTGCCTCGTGGCGTTCTCGCCGGACAGTGACCGTGATTACAACGACCTCAACACGTACACCGAGGAGGTCGACTGTGGCCACTGGTCGAACTTCGATACTGAGTCGTTCACCGACGTTGCTGCAGTCATCGAAGATGAGGCTACCAGTGATCCCGAATCGACGAGTCGGGACGACCGAGTAGAGCGAAGCGCGCCGGATTTCGAGGTGATCGAGAAATCACTTAGCAACACGACGGTCTCTGCGGGGGAGACGTTCACGGCGGAAGTCGTCGTCACAAACGACGGATCGGCCGGTGGTACGTATCACGCGCTGATTACCGATTCAGACCAGGTTCACTACAGCGAACGGGTCGACATAGAGGCCGGAGAGACCCACACGTTCAACGCACCGCTCTCGTACGCAGAGGTCGACAAGCATATGCTCCAGATTAACCATCGCTTCCTCGACCACGTGACGGTCAAAGAGCGGCAACTGGTCGCCGAGAACGTCGCCGTCAGTGATGGCGCAGTCAAGCGATCGGTCGTCATGCCCAACGAGAGCTACGCCGTTGCGGCGACTGTCGAGAACCCCGGCAACCACTCGGGCTATGCAACCGTACCGTTCGCTGTCAGAGAGGACGGCAACAACACGACGCACGTCGCCAACGAGACGGTCTACCTCTCGTCGGGCGAAGCGAAGACAGTAACCTACGAAGCGACCGCCGATGCCAACGCTTCGGGTGTCAACCAGACCTGGGTAGTCCAGAACACCACGGTAGGAAACGTGTCGGTGCTGGACGGCAATGCCTCCGGGGTCGGTATCGATAGCTATCCTGAATCGTCGTCAGTCGGGGCGAACGAGTCCTACAACCTGACGAGCGTCGTCTACAATAACGGTAATGACTCACGGATGGTTTCAGTCAACGTCGCTCCCCAAGACCGACAGATAGGGACGCTCCGAATGCTGACCGTCAACCCCGGTGAATCGGTTGAATTGACACACACTGTTCAAGCGCCAGCCGGTGGCAACAACGGTAGTGCCGCGACAACGAATGCAACTGAAACCGATGCCAACCTCGTACGTACGATGGATTCGTGGTGGGTCAACGACGAGACAGTGTCTGTCACCGTGAATGCTGGCAGCTGATGTCGTCGGCCATCGAGAACCCTCCAGTTAACGGGTGAAACACCCCGGAATTGTAGATATTTTGGTATAAATTTCTGGTCATCGAGTAGCATGAGAGCACCGTAAACGTTTTTCAGGTGTTCAGTTTTCATCGATAAACTGCCATAGAATAAACAATAATGGCTGATTATCCGATTTCGCCGTGGATTCAGGCACATCATACATAGGTTGTTAGAACCTGCAAATTCGTCCGCTACCACTACACGGGGTGGGGAAAAGCATGAATAAGCAATACCTAACCAACGGCCACGGCGTCACAGCGAACAGATCGAAAGTAACGCATCATCTGGAGGTGCCAAAATGACATCGCGGTCTCGGATGCTCACTGCAGTCGTTTTATCGACAATTCTCGTCGTGAGCGTCCTTCTCTCAAGCGTTGCCTTCGCCGGCACAGCAGCCGCAGAGACCCGCAATGCAGATGTCGTCTTCGTCTTCGATGAGACGGGCAGTATGGATGCCCAAGCTGAGGATTTGGCAAACGAAGTTGAGAACGTTGCTGAAGAACTCGATACACAGGGAATCGACGCTCGTTACGGGCTCGTAACTTACGAAGACGCGGAGAGTACGGAAGTCAACCTCGCGTTGTCAAGTAATCCAGACGATTTGAAAACCGGACTCGACGGAATATACACGTTCGGAGGTACCGAGAACGCTTCCCACGGTATTCACACCGCACTCGATATGGACTACCGCGACGATGCCCAGAAAATTATCGTCGTGATCACCGACGAGGACGATGATGGGACGGAAACTGCGAGACAGCAAGCACTCCAACGAATCGATGACGAAGACGCATGTCTCGTAGCAGTTTCGCCTGATTGGTATTCGGGCGATATCGAGGGGGCGGACGAACTCAAGACCATGTCAGAGGCAGTAGCGTGTGGCGAATGGACTGACGTGAACACCGAGTCGTTCACAACAATCGTCACCGATCTCATCGAGGTAATCGAGGAGGAGACAACCCAGACCACGGAAACGACGAGATCATCCCCCGATTTCGACGTGATCGAGAAATCGCTTAGCAACACGACTGTCGCCACCGATGAAACGTTCACGGCTGATGTCGTTGTTGAAAACGACGGGTCGGCCGGTGGTACGTATCACGCCCGGATTACCGATTCAGACCAGGTCCACTACAGCGAGCGGGTTGAGATCGAATCTGGGGAAACACACACGTTCAGCGCACCAATCTCGTACGCAGAGGTCGACCGATATATGCTCCAGATTAACCACCGCCTCCTCGATTATGTGACAGTCAACGAACGGCAACTGACCGCTGAGAACGTGGTAGTTACCGGGGGAGCAATCAAACGCTCGGCCGTCATGCCCAACGAGAGCTATGAGGTGTCGGCGACTGTCGAGAACACCGGCAACTATTCGGGGTATGCGACCGTCCCCTTCGCTGCCGGTGGGGACGCTAACAACACGACCCATGTCGCCAACGAGACGGTATATCTCTCGTCCGGCGAAACCAAGACGGTAACCCACGAGGCGACCGCCGACGTGAACGCCTCGGGAGCCAATCAAACGTGGGCCGTCGGGAACACCACACTGGGGAGCGTGTCGGTACTCGACGAAAACGACTCGCAGGTCGGTATCGACGCCTACACCACGCCGGGCGCCGTCACGCCGAACGAGTCCTACGACGTGACGGGCGTCGTCTACAACAACGGCAACAGTTCGCGAATGCTCGCGGTCAATTTCGCCCCCGAGCACGGCCGATTGGGTTCGCTTCGGATGGTGAGCGTTGCTCCCGGTGAGTCGATGGCAGTACGACACAGCACGCAAGCGTCGGCACTTTCAGAGCCCAGTAGCATCGGTCAGACCAACACGACCGAACGCGCGAGCACTGAAAGAACGAGCGAAACCTGGTGGGTCAACGACGAGCGAGTCAACGTCACCGTCGTCGCAGACGGATAATGGCAGGCATCTAAGAATTGGCAGATGCTGAGTGATCCCGCCACCGGGATTCGGTAATCAGCGTTCGATGACCGTGTTTCGGGGGCAAGACGCCCCAATCCGGATTTTCCGTAGTATTTCGTCATCGTGAGATTTCATCGAACCCAGAGAGACAGCAAGGGCCGTCAGTCAGCCGCCTCGATGGCGGCCACTTTCGCACGTGATGCGATTTCGACCTCCAAATCGCGCATGAAGTCGTCGACAGTGTTCCCCATGGTCAACACGGGATACCCCTCGTCGAACATGTCGTCGATGACATCGCCGGCGTCTTCGGTGCGCTCGTGTTCGGTGACGGGCACGTCGACGTTCGAAGCGAAGACGCTGGTGAACGCCCCGCCCACACGTGCGCGTTCGATTAGGTCGCGGTCTGCCAAGGTGTTGAGATACTTCGCGAACGATGCCGTTCGGCTTCGGCGGTCCGACCGGAGGTAGACAAAGGGCAGCACGTAGTCGTCACCGGCCAGCGCCTGCCGAATCGCTTCCGTGCTCTCGATGTCGTTGATTTCGGCGCCGTTGAAGATGCGGCCCTGTGGGAGTCGAATCCAGCGTGGCTGGATGGCGTCGAGATACGAGTTGAGCTGTGCTTCGGGCACGGGCTCCATATCCAGCCACCGCAACACGTCGTTGACTGCATACACCGTCTCCGCCCCGATTCGGCCCTGCTGGTCGGCCGGAATCGTGACCTGCCGCATCTCGCCGCCTTGCTGTTCGATTTCTTCGCGCATGTACTCCGCGAGGACGGGGTTTTGTTCGCCGTTGACGACTTTCGTACCGGCCGGAATCGTCCGAGCGAAGGCCCGAGCGAGGTCCCGAACCGTCTTGCCCAGCGTGTCCTGGTGGTCCTGTCGGACGTTCGCGATGACGACGACGTGCGGTTTGACGAATCGCTTGTTGATCAACCGCGTGGTGTACTCGGTGATGCCTTGGTTCTCGAAGATGGCGACATCGTCGGGCGTGTAGGATTCGAGTTCGGGACCGAACTCCCGAAGGACGTTGATGTTCTCGTACAGCGTGGTGTGTGCGCCCGTCCGCTCGATGGGGATGACTTCGCCGTTGCGAATCAACACGGGGTGGTTACCCGTAATCTTCGTCAGGGTGTCGTAGCCACGCCGTCTGAACACGTCGTCGAGTCGCTTGACGGTCGATGATTTTCCGCGAATACCGGAGACGACGATTCGCGTGTCGATGCCATCGAGGAACTGGCGGTGGTCGCGACCGCGTGTGAGCAGCGACAGAGCACCACGGACGTTCGACATCCCGACTTCGAAGGGGTCTGATTCGGTGTCCGTCTCGTCAGCGACGAGATACACCGGCACCGCACCCGTCGCCAGATGGCGGAACCGTCGCATCGCCTCGCGTGCGTTGGCGCGCTCGGTGTAGGTGAAATTCGTGACTGCGAGCGTCTCGCCGTCATCGCGAAGCACCCAATCGAAGATTCCGTGTTCCTCGTCGCCACGAACACGAAGCGTCGGTTTGTCACCGGCTTCCGGCGGCTCGACGTACTCGAAGTCCTCGGCGTCGAAGTCATCGAGTTCGGCCGCGGCGTCGCGCACTCGGTCGATGCGTCGTCTGGCCGCCTCCGAACTCCGGTACTGTTTCGGCCCGACCGCGAGACAGACCTCGGCGTCACAGAGACGCCAGAACCACCCATCCTCGTTTCTAGTCACCTCGAACATCCCTTGCTCCATCACTCGTCGTCACCTCCGGAGAGAATCGACGCCTCGAACACCCGCTCGTGGGCGGGTTGGTCGACCGTAGCGTACTCGACGTATGCGAAACAGACGACGGCGACCACGACGGCGAGGGCGATTTGGGGGACGCCGAACTGCTGTGGGAAGCCCCGCGGGAGGATTCGGCCGCTGGCGCGGGCGAGCGGTAACACGAGAGCGAATGTGCCGAGTTGCAGCGGCACGAAGAGTTTCCGTTTCGCCCCGGGAGCTGTGTGCCAGTTGTAGGCGGCAATCCCCGCGAGAATGGCAACAAAGTACGCCGAGAGCCCACGCGTAATCGGGAGAAACAGTACGACTGGAACCGCAGCGAGGAGGGCAAACGCCGTGGTGAGCGATATGAGGACGCGACCGTACAGGAGCGTCACGTAGTGGACGACCGAGAGGAAGCCGAAGGCGGCCGCGAGGAGAATCACGTACAGCAGGATGAGCCACTTGCTCGCAAGGGCATAGATACCGAGCAACGGAAGCGCGATAAGCCCCATCCGAATGCCGTAGCGACTGCGAACACGCTCGGAGACGAGGAGTCCGAGCACGAAGAGTCCGATGACGAGCGGGCGGCCGAGAATCGTCGGTTCGAGTTCGGTCGGGAGTGCGGCGTTTTTGTACACGGCCACGTCGGTCGTCGTCGTGTACAGCGCCGGCGGCGTAATCTCGCCGATCGTCGCCGCCAGATTCGGCGTAATGAGTAGCCACCCGAGGGCGACTAATCCAACGTAGAGCCCCGTTGCCGCGAGCACGTCGAAGACACGGTACTGGGGCTTGAGTTGGTGGTAGTTGTACGCGGCGAGACCGGGGAGAATGCTGCCGATGAAGACGACTGATTGGAGGGACTCCGGAATGAGCGACTCCAGCCCGACCAACAGCAGGATTGGAACCCCGCTGCCGATGGCCATCGCGACGAGGAGTTCGTCACGACCGTAGAGCAACGTTCGCTGTTTGACGATACTGAGACCGAGGAAGGCGAGTATCGTACTCAACACGAAAATCGGGAGCATCAGGGCGTTCTTCAGGGTGTAGACGGCCAAGACTGGGATGGCAATGGTCCCGCCCAATCGAAGCCCGAAAAGCTGTGAGATGCTGCCGACCAACAGCAGTCCCAGCGCAGTAATCCCTGCTGCAACTAACATCGGCCCCACCTCACGATATGACGCTCCCCCGCACGGATTCGAATGAACACCGAAGTACAATAGGCCTACCCATCGTTGCCTCAAGGGAATCGAACTCCGGAATCGGCTTCAAATCACGCCAATGGAGACGGCAGCCAGAACGAGAGCGAAGAGAATCGAGACGGCGATGCCGGCGACGAGCGGTTTGTTCTCCATCGCTTTCTCGTGGAGGGGCATCGCGTCGTACTCCGCTCGGAACGTTTCGAGGTTCTCGCTGTCGTAGAAGTACTTCGTCTTGAGCGCGAAGCGTTCGGTCACCGCACAGCCGGTACAGACCGGCGAGCCTTCGAGACGTTCGGTCTCGATGTGGTCACCACAACTGATACTGCCGCAGTTGGCACAGTAGGTGTACTGCCCGTCGTCTCCGGCCGTATCACAGTGGACACAGCGATGAATCCCGTCCTCGATTGTGGCGCGTGAGGGGCCGGCAGCGTAGTACTCGTAGGGGTAGGAGTAGGACTGCAGCTTCACTGTCTGTCGAATTTGCGGCAGATACACCGGGTCGATGGACTGGACGGAGATGTCGGATTGCTTCGGCTCGCAGGTCTTGTTGTACGTGACGTTGTTGTCGCCGGTGTAGGTGACCGTCGTCGTGTGCCGTGTTCGGAGGCGGTCGACCGCCCACTCCTTGTACTCGGTTTGGGTCTGTCCGAAGCGGCCTTCCTCGATGTCGTCGAACACCTCGTGTAGGTCCGCGCGTCGTTCTTCGAGGTCGATAGTCGCGTGGCGATTTTCCTTGACGAGCGTCCGGACAGTGCTATTCGCGAGTTCCGGGTGGCCCCGGCCGGCGTAGGCGACGAACCGAGAGCGGTCGTTGATGCGGTGGATGACGCCGACCGAGGTCTCGAAGACGGCGTTGACCTCGGCGGTAATCGTCACGAGAGGGTTGAACGTCACGCTGGTCCGAGGTGATGGAACGGCTCCCGGGTCGATGTTGTCGATGTCGCGAAACGCCGTCTTGACCGGGGCGTCGATGGTGCCGGGCCGTTCGTACGGCCGGAGTGATTCCGAACAGAGAATTTCGATGCGACCGTTGTACAAATCGAGACCGATTTCATCGGCAATCTCGCGTAAGTCCATCCCGTCGATGAGTTCAATGGGGTAGGGATCGTCGTTGTTGCGAAGCCGCTCGGCGTATTCTTCAGCAGGGCCGCTGAACCGCCCCGTCGTGACGACCATCCCGCGTTTCGGCCCGTCGTAGTCGTAGGTCGCAATGGCCGAGTGGAGTTTCTGGACGACGGGGCGGCCGACCGAGCCGGTGTGTTTGCATTCGACGACGACCGCCCGCCGAGTACCGTCGACGACTTCCTCCATCAGGATGTCGCGGCCCTCGTCGGCCGTACGACTCGCCTGCCGGACGTTTTCATAGCCGAGGTTCCGGAAGACGTCCTCCATGAGGTCCTCGAACTCGTATCCGGAGAGCTCGTCCAAGACTGCCATCGCGATACGACGGGTATCTCCGGGCGCCGATATATAGGTTGTCGAGGGCGATTGGCGTCAACAGAAATGGGAACCTAATCGATTAGTCGTGGGGTTCGAGTGGGAGGCGATCTACGTCGATTTTGTCGTAATCTTGCTCGCTCGAAAGAATCGATTCCCCGGTCGCAATAGTGATGCCGGCGTGAATCGCATCGAACGGCGTGAAATCGTCTTCGCTGGCGAGGACAGCAGCGACGAGAACAGCCTCTTCATGTACTGCCGGCTGGACAGGAACTCGTTCGACTAAGTTCGTCAGCGCCCGCTCGACATCAATCGTGTACTCGTCAGCTTCAGAGTCGTATGTGTAGAGGAGTAATTCCGTGTAGGCATTGATTGACGTATGAATATCATCATGCTCTTCGAGTGCCTTACGAGCAGAGTCCTGAAGCCAGTCGTCGGGCTTTGCGAGTGCCAACAGGAAATCCGTTTCTACGTACACAATCTATTCCTTGCGCCGCGATTCGCGGCCTTCGATTTCAGATTCAATCTCGGCCTTTGCCTTGGAGATGGCTTGACTCGCTAGCTCATCTCGACTCGTTCCCTCGAAGGCATCGCCGACAGCTTCGTGAACGCCTTCAAGCGGGTCTTCATCTATCGGTAAAAGTACGACATGACTTGGTAACTTGACTATTCGATACTCGTCGCCGTACTGGTCTCGTACGTCTTTTGGCAGATAGATTCGCCCCCGTTCATCAGCTGTTGTTCCCATATATTGGGATAATATACGTGCATATCTAAGTCTTTTCCCGTAATACAGGACTGTGGCCAAAGCCCACGACTTCAGTCGTGAAGGATGTCAGAATAGAGTGTAACGTTCAGTCTCGCGTCACAAGTATCACGGCGAACGTCCCTGCGAGGGTCGAGAAGGCGGCCAGAGCGAGAAACACCGCCGACATCGAACCGTAGGTCCGGACCGTCCCGATAATCGCGGCACCGAGGGCGCCGACGCCAAAAATAGCGAGATACGTGTAGCCGAACGAGAGCCCTCTCGAGCCAGCGAGTGAGTACTTGGCGATAGTTGCTTGGGAGAGCGGTTGCATCGCAAACAGCGCAAAGCCGAGTAGCGCACCAACAATCAACAGCCCCCACAGCCCAGTCCCGGCGGCCGGCACGAACAACAGCGCGAAGGTGGTGAGAAAGACGAGCATCAGCAACATCCCGCGGTCGGGTTCGATGTACTCGGTGAGGCGGCCGCCGAGATACTGCCCGCCGATGCCAATCGTCAGCAGGCCGACGTACAGATACTGTGCGAGATCGAACTCCTCCGCCATCGGGCTGTTGGGGTCAAAGAGCCCGAGACGGGCATCACCGATAGCCGCGGTGAGGAACTCCCCGAGCAATTCGGGGAGGAACGTGACGACGCCGCGGTAGTAGAGCCCGTTGAACGCGACGATGACGAAGACAAGCGCGAAACCAACAGTAAACAACTGCCGCGTCTCGGCGAAAAACTCCGAGAGTGACGACGGCGGCTGTCGTTCCTGGCCTCCATCGGTGACCTCGACGGCTGCAGTTGGGTCGAACTCGATGGATAGCCCCGCAGCTGCAGCGATGAGCGCCGGAATCGCGAGGATAACGGCGACGGTTTGCCACTCGAAGACGAGCAAAAGTAGCGCCGTCAACAGTGGCCCTGCAGCGATACCGACGTTGCCAGCCATGCCGTGATAGGCGAACCCTCGGCCGCGTTCGCGGACCCCGTTGCTGATGAGCGTCAGCCCCGCGGGATGATAGACGCTGGCCGCAGCACCCCAGATCGCGATTGCGATGGTGATGCCGAGGACACCTGGGGCGATGCCCAAGATGAGAAACGAGACGCCCATCCCGGCCAGACAGAGGGTGATGAGCCGGCGGGAGCCGAAACGGTCGACGAGAAGGCCACCGGGAAGTGCACCGACGCCGAAGAGGCCGTAGCCGACGGCGACTGCCGTGCCCAGTACAGCAGTCGTCGTCGAGAATTCGAGCAGCCACACTGTCATCAAAATCGGAATCGATAGCTCGTAGATGTGGACCATCGCGTGGCCAGCCATCACGAACCCGACGATGGAACGGTCGTTGTCGTCCACAGGGAGTGAGACTGCGTGGGGGTCGCAAATATACTCTATTGAGGGTCATTGACAGCACCGGAGGTACGGTGAACAATCGCACCCGAGTATTATCGACCTGTCTACGGCTTCTCCAGCAGCGACATTGAGCTCATATATTTGTATGTTCCAAAATTATATTGCGTGTTGGTGGCTAGTCCCAGCATGGCCGAGTTCGACCCAGTTCCATCAGCAGGGTCCGAAGACGGGTCGCGACGGTGGCAGGAGGGTACGGATACGTTCGGCCGTGTGTATGCCGTCCTTCTCGGAACCTCGACACCGACGCCCTATAGGGAGCTCGCGGAAGCCGCGGCCTGTTCGCCAAACGCCGCCAAGAAGCACTTAGACAGGCTCACTGAGATGGGTATCGCCGATGCTGATACCGATGGCCGACCGGCGAAATACGCGCGCAACGACGGGTATCTCGAATGGCAGGAAGCCAGTCGAATCGCCAACGCTCTCTCGGTCGAAGAAATCCGTGACCGCGTTCAGGAGTTGGAAACCCAACGCGCAACCTACGAGGAACGCTTCGGGACCACGGACCCGGCGACGCTGTCTGCAGTCAATGCCGAAACGCACGACGCTATTCACGACCGTATGGAGGCATTGAGTGACTGGCGGAGTATCGTTCGAGATGTTCGGCTGTACGATCTTGCCCGACGGCTCGCCGAAAACGACGGCCATCTCATCCCGGCATAAATGGGCCCACCAACAGACGCCCCCACTGGAAGGACGGGGCCAGTTGACCGACAAACCCTCCGACTCCTCGAAACACACCTCATCGACGACCCACTAGTGGAGTCGACCAGCATCGACCCCGATCCGTACGAACCACGTCTCCTGCACGCCTCGCTTGATACAGGTCGCTATCCGGAATCGGTAGAGACAGTCCGAATCGACATTCAGTGGTTCACCAGCGGCGATTTTTCGTTTCACTACCTCGAAACCGAGTCGGCAGGTCAGCACTGGGAGTGTCGTTGGGACCGTCATCCCAATGAGCATAACACCCGACTCCACTTTCATATGCCCCCAACCGGGACGAACGTTCGAGACATTCCGGACCTGGCTGAGCATCCGCTCGAAGTGTATTCGACCGTCCTCACAGCAATCGATGAGCGAATCGAGACGCTATGGTCGGAAGGTGAGTGAGGAGGCGTTCCTTGCTAGGGTTTCACTAGGCACTGTATCGCCCGCCTCCCAGTCGAATGAGGGGTTGGTTACTTGTTCTCCAGCGCGTCAAGGATACAGGCAGCGGCGATGACCGCTTCCTTCGGCACGTCGCTTGCGTCGTCGATAGTGACCGTGTAGGCGTCTCGCATCGAGAACTTGCCTTCGATGTCGCCGACGTGGCCACCGTCGGCGTCGAAGATTTCGTATTTGTTCGGGACGAGGTTCGCGGCCGAGAAGAGGTGCCGAAGCGCCGACAGCAGTTTGTTCTTCGACTTGATGGTCGCTAACGCTTCGCCCGTATCGGGGTCGCGAATCGTCCAGTTCTCGACGAACAGTGAGTAATCCTCGTCAAGGACGACGACATCCTCGCCAGTGCCGGAGTCCGTGATGGTGTAGTTGCCCGCGATATCCATGATGCCGCCGGCTTTCACACTGAAGGCATCCGCGTCGTTGCCGGTGACGAAGGGGAACTCCTCTTTCAGTTTGAACATCTTCTGCTTGCCGCGCAGGACGACGTCGCCGGCGCTGTCGCGGACGACGTACTTATTCCGAATCATCGACTGTTTGACCTCATAACGGTCGTCGTTAAGATTGACCGTCGAGATGTCGTAGCGGCCAGCCGATTCGGATGTGGAGGGCTCTGACATGGTCGATAGGTGCGGCACGGTCTGGAAAAAGGCTTCTGTTCAGTGCGAACAGGCCTCTGTTGCTCTGTTGAGATTCTATCATATCGATACCATCTGTAGTGGAACAGTTGCCCAGTACGTGTGCAAACTGAGCGACGAGCATCCGTACGATGACCGCAAGCGAGCATGGCACCGTACCGACTACAGACCGGGATTCTGTCGGAGGTCCGCGATTGGCGTTCCCAGTCAGGAGCTGTTCCATACCGATGGTGGCAGTTGTGGTCAGTAACGCTATACCTACGCTACCTGCTCGCTGTTTTGGAACGTGACGGTCCGTTCGTCCGTTTCTATGGTCATGACGATAGTAATCCAGCCGTTCTGCCGGTCTATCTTCCATGCCTCCTGCAGCGATAGGTCGATACGCTCGGTAGCAGTACGGGAGCCCCCGGCTTCGACCGTGCCGACCTCCTTCTTGCCCTCCCAGACGATGTCGTCCTCAGCGGTATTGTCCTCACCAGCAAAAATCCGGGTGTATACGGTAGTCCCGGTCGCCGTCTCATCTTGGTTGTTGTGTAGCGTCGTCGTGACATCCCGACAGGTCTGCCCGCACTCCTTGATATTATTGATAGTCAACGAGAACGGCGGCGTTTCTGTCGCGGCCCCTCCGGCCCCATCGTTACCCGAGCCGCTATCGGACGGCGTGGCTGTCGGGAAGTCCGAAAGTTCCTCTCCAGAGCCCGTGCCGCCAGGGGCCGGACCCACACCGTAGTAGAACACGGCACCGAGACAGACAGCAAGGACCACAACCACCAGTGCTGAACCGACTGCGTATCTCCGATTCGCCGTGTCTCGTTCTTCAGGCACTACGCAAGGGAAAGACGGCTACCGGGAAGTCTCTGGTGGCCGATTGATACAGAGTCGGTTTCACTCCGGGCGTCATGATACAATCGTCTCCGTCGAATATTGTTCTGCACCCAAAGTCAGTTCCCGTTCGACAACGGTCAGACGCAGTCGGAGCGTTTATTCGCCCCCCAGTCACACGAGGTGGTTGTGCATCCGACGGCGGCCGAGGGGGCAGCGCCAGAGCGTTCGGCAATCGTCCGATACCGTGGAAAGGTGTCCCGAACACGCGCCAGCGTCTCGTCACGCAACGCCAGATCCAGCGTCGCGACTATTGCGAGATGGCCATGCCGCTTGAGTTCGCGCATCCTGTGCCTCATGGACGTGAAACTCAGTAATCGTCGATTCGCCAGCGGCGCGGGCTAACTCACCGGCCTTGTACAGGAGACTGAGTGCCTGCCGGGCACTCCCCGTATCTAGTGCTGATAACGCCGCACACAGCGAAATTACGCCTGACGCGGTCGCACCGTCGTACAAAGCGCCCTCAACGCGTCGCTGTAGAATCTCTTCCAGTTCCAGCGCTTGATATGGCGGAAAATGACTCTCTTGCTCGCAGAACGTGTTTTTGACCTTCGGGGAAAGCTCATCACGGAACCCGAAATCATTGCTAATCCCGACTACGCACGGTTTGACCGGAGTGAGAGAGTACGTTTCGTGTGCTTTTCCACCGTACGCGGCCGGGTGCAGACACATACACACAGAGTAGATTTCGTGTGCTTTCACCCCGTGTGTTCGGCGATCTCCGACCGGGTTTCTAACACGATTTCTGGGTCAAGATCCAATTCGTATTCGTAGTACTGGCCACCACTCAGTCCCTTGTTCTGCTCATGTCTGTGGAGAAATCCCAGCATGTGGAGATCCGAGAGGTGGTCCTGGATGCTTTTCAGAGTCGATAGCGGCGTGGCGGCGTGTGAGTCAGCGACCTGCTCGTACGTTCGTTGAATCTCCTTCGAGCGGGCCGGAACAGCACCGCTGGTCTGGAGGTTCGCGATCGCTTCCAAGATGTACTGGGCGTGTTCCGTCTGATCGCGGATCTTGTTCTCTAACCGACCGCGCTGTACCCGTTCCCGTGCGGCCTCGATGTGGTCGTCCGTGACCGGCGTCGCACCATTCTGTTCGGCTAATTCCGCGCCGACGCGGAGTAAATCGAGCGCCTGCCGGGCGTTCCCCATGTCCTGTGCGGCCAGCGCGGCCGCCTTTGCAATCGCCGACGTATCGCAGGCCCCCTCCACGAAAGCGCGTTCCGCTCGATGCGCTAAGATCTCCCGCAATTCTTGGGCGTCGTACGGGCTGAAAGAGATCTCGGTCTCCATCAGCGTATCTTTGACCTTCGGCGAGAGCGTCCGCCGAAAGGTGTAGTCGTTACTGATTCCGACCACACCGACCTTTGCATCTGAGACGTGACCGTTCGCTCGCGCACGTGGCAGTTCGTACAATAGCGTGTTCGCCTCCTCCAGATGATCGATTTCGTCGAAGACGACGAGGTGTGTTCCACCCAGACGGTCGAACTGTCGGTACAGCTCGTCGAAGGCGTCCCCGGTCCCGAGCCCTCGCTTCGGGAAGCGACTGGCATGCTCCGGGAGCAACTCGTTGACAAGGCCGCGAACGACCATGAACAGCGTCCGCCCGTTACAGTTGATTGTATGGATGTGGAGGTCGTCTGCCGCCTTTCGCGTCGTTACCTCTTCGCGCAGCTCATCCATCATGTACTTCGTGACTGCTGTCTTCCCGAGTCCGGCCTTCCCGTACACGAAGATGTTCTCTGGCTCCCGGCCGAACAGCACGTCCTGAAGTGCGTGGCTGTACGCCTCGATCTCTTCGTCTCGTTCGAGAATCGTCTCCGGTTGGTAGCTTTCTGTGAGAACCGCCTTGTCCGCAAATACCGTCTCAGTGAGATCATCGAACGGGCCACCCATGGATATCGTATTCAACTCGACATAGACATATAAAACCAAGCGTTGTTTGTTTCGTATGCTACTATGGAAATCGATTGAAGCCAGAAATATCGGTTACGTCGCCCTCATTTTGTGAATAACATATAGGAAAGCACACGAAACGTACTCTCTCACTCCCTGCCAATCCCGTCATCACAACCAGCGTGGAAAGCAAACGAAATCCACTCTCCACGTGATACTCCCAAGGCTATCGCTGACCGAAAGCACACGAAACGTACTCTCTCTTACCGACCCTCGCAAGCCGGGCGACGTCGCCGATCAACTTGAGCGAGCGGGAGCTGCAGCCGAACTTGAATCCGATCCGCTCCAGCGACAGACAGCAGCTCGATAGTATTGTTGATACACCCGAACGGTACTGCCGAACCACTCCACCGTTTCGAGTGAAGCGATGGAATATCGCGATGTCTCCCACGAATTGGGAGAATTCGAAATCGGCAAACACCACACTGTGTCGTGTGTTCACAGAACCGATGACCAAGGAGACAATCGAATGCGTCGATCCCCATAATTGGTACCTGGCTTTCTCATCGGTCTATCCTATACCCAACTTCACTTGAAACAGTGGAGTGTCTCTGCTAGTATTCCCCACGAGGGACCACCGAATATGAGATTCCTCGGTAAATTCCAGGTACCATACCGAGACCACTACACTGGGGCAGCTTCAGTTGAAACGGTGGAGTGTCTTTGTGGTTCAAACGGCGGCTCACACTTCCAGCCATCCCAGACGAACCACCGATACTCTGCCGTACCAATCCATTGGTGAGGGTGTGGAGGGCAGTAGCGTCAAGTTCGGCGAACCGACCATTGTCCACACACCAGACGGCCGCCAGAGTCCGAGTGGCTGATGGACGAGTGCGACCGTTCGAACCTGGGAGTGTGTTTAACCAACAGACGGAGCACACTGTTGGTTAAGAAGAAGGAGGACAATCAAGCACAACCGCGCTGTCCACGCTACCTTCGGTCAAGGTGATACTCAGAGAATCGTCGCAGTCTCATTAGGGTCGTCTGTAGCCGAAATCAGTTCGAGCTTTTCATCGAAATCACTCTCCATGAGCCATTATTGAAAGGACATACTCCCGACTGCCCGATTCAGTGTCTCCCTGCCGCATGGCGAATTCTTCCGCAGCAATCGTCGCGGGCATCTGTCGAGAGGCTCCGGATGGGCGGTCGCATCACGAATAATCTTCGAGGTCCGTTCTTGTATCGCCTGCCGTACAATGGCCTGACATCGAAATATCCCTCTCCGATCAGATCGCCATGTTTGTTGACTGCCTGTAGCAACCCTTCGATACGGCCGCTGGTGGGTGCTTAAGACTCTCACGTCGATTCCCTCACCCCACCATCAGCTCGTGGCAACTCTGGGAGGCGACCATCTGGCGTTGGAACTATAAGGTTCCTGATTTCAATATCGACACGGCAGAGAAGTTTACACCGCTCAACAGGGGCTTTATGTTGGTCTGGGCAGGTGCACTCCTTGCGAACGACATCAATGCGATAGACGTTGCCAGACTGCGACTGGAGTGTGTAAACGCTGCCCGAACGACGGAGTATGACCGGCATCTGCTCCGTTGGTGCAGGTTTTGTTCACCAGCAAATTCGATCGGTTTCGACAATGAACCAATTCACGACCGACTAAATCTCGAAATCGTCCCGACGATTTGTTAGTGCGGGACGGACCCGTGGTTTGCCGCGTTCGTCCTCGCCCATGCTAGCGGGGTCCTAGCTATTCCCATCGGTTCCGCCCCACCGATAGGTTAGCAGGTACTCCGATTTGTCGTCGTTCGCTGCCGATTTTTC
Source organism: Natronomonas gomsonensis (assembly GCF_013391635.1). GTDB lineage: Archaea > Halobacteriota > Halobacteria > Halobacteriales > Haloarculaceae > Natronomonas > Natronomonas gomsonensis_A. The sequence goes on from NZ_JACAWU010000002.1 coordinate 1,152,450, forward strand.
GAGTGTGACTGGTGTGTTGAGTCCGTCTGCTAACCCGACTGCGATTACCGACGCGACCGGGTGGTCGAATCGATCAAGCGTGCCATATACAGTGTCGTCGGTAGCGACCGTCAAACGCGATTCATCTGGATCCAACTCTGGCGTGGCACTGTCTACGAGTTCGAACTGCTCGACGAGCGCATCGCTCAGTTGGGTTGCGATTGCCTCCGGGGTTTCAGCAGCCGGTCCGGACCGTGCCGCCTCGAACGCCTCAAAAAGTGGCCCGCCGCTTGGTGTGAACGCAACACCGCGCGTGTCGTCGGTCTCTGTGACCACGATAGAGTCTGCCAGTGCCGCGTCCTCTGGGATTGAATACGCCTCACTTTGGGGAACGAAGAGGCGGACTGGATCGCCACCGCTCTCCGTGGGTACATATAGGCGGGTCTCGGAGAGGCCAAGTTCGTCTACCAGAGCCGCTTCGTTGCCGGCGAGCGCCGCGTAAACATCGCGACCGACATCGGCAGAGACGAAGCGTTCCGGCGTGAGGTAGTAAGTGAGCACTGCTCCGAACAGCCCGATGCCACCGAGGGCGAACAGGACATCACGTGCACCTGGAAGCAGTACGCCCGCTGCTGCAGCGAGCAGTCCGATGAGACCCAATCCGAGGGCAGTTCGCTGGTATTGGGCCTGTTTTGCGCGAGTGTAGGATTCTCGGAGCTCTTCATTCTCTTCGGTGATGACTTCGAGTTGTGTGCGTAACTCGGCGATGGATTCGTCGCCATCTTTGTTGCCATCAGCGTCCGGGTCGAGTCGGCCTTTCATACTCATCGGTGAAACAGATGTGTCTCGTCGCTAGCAGACGGCTGGAGTCGGTATCGGATTACAGTACCGTTTTCCGGCTCCACCGAAGCCCGTACCAGTCGTGGGTCGTTCGATTCTCTTCTAGTCCTCATTGAGATGTCCGAGTTTCAGCAGGAGTGAGCGATGGAGTATATACGAGCCAAGACCGGCCACGAGTAGCAAAACGATTCCGGCGGCGATAAGGCCGCCCACCTCGGCGATGAGGAGCACCGATGCGCCGCCGACGCAGATTATAGCTACGAACAGGGCGGTATCGACGATGGTCGTCGTGTCTCGCCCGCCAAGGATGTCCGCAAGGAGCGGCGTCACGATCGCGGCTTCGGCCGGGAGCATCGTCGTGAGCGCGGCGTCGGCTGGCAGCACCACAAGCAGCGCGAGCTGCGCGATTGCGACGGGAACGATGGGCGGCCACAGCAGCCACGCCGCGGCGACGAACACCCACGCGGCTACTCCGCCGAAGCCGCCAAGCCACCAGAACGCCGCGAGGATAGCGAGAAGCGCCAGCCCCCCGAGAATCGGTGCGTCGGTCCGCCACCGGATTGCCTCCAGCCAAGAGCGACTATCGCTGGTTGTTGACCCCTGTTCAGGGTCCCGTTCGTCGGTTGCTTGTGCGGTCATTGGTTCGCTCGACGCGTTGCTTTGCCGGCGGCGAGGACGGTTGTGAGTCGATCAGCCGGTCCGACTTCGTAGGCGTTGACGCGCGATACTCCGGCGAGGTCCCGCCGAAACGCTTCAAACTCTGTGTATCGACGATAGGCGTCATCAATTTCAGTTAGTGTTCGAGAGTCATACAGCACACTCGGGGTGATGAACGCCACAACGTGGCCGTCTCCACCGCGGGCCGCTTTCACGGTCTCTAGTAGCTCCGTTCGATGCTCGTCGTCGCTAATGATGATCGTTCGCGCCCCACTGTCTTGGGTTGTCGACGCGACTCGCACTGCACCGAACAGCGGTTCATCAACGATGCGCTGGACGTACTGCTCGGCGTCGGCGAAGAACGGCCGCAAACGCCTCTCGAAGTCCGTCTCCCCCGACAGTAGTTGTGCTGTTCGACGAGCTTCGCCCGGATTGAGCACCTGGGTGCCGGACTGGCTTCCCATACCGTTCCCCGACTCGTCTGCCGTGGTCGGTTCGAGAGTTCGAAGCGTTCGGGCGACCGCCCGATACTGGTCGTCGTCTGAACTCGCGCTGAACGCGTTGGTGACGCCCTCATCACCGACGGTGTAACAGGCAAGCGGATCGCCGAGTTCACGCGTACTCTTGACGAGTGCTAGCGCCACTTGGCGAGCGAAGTCGAGTTTGCGCCGACCCCCCTGTCCAGCCCCCATTGTCGCTCGGTGGTCGACGACGAGCAGCGTCTTGTAGTCCTGCTCGGCTTCGAACTCACGGATATGCGGTTCGTCCAGTCGGGCCGTGGCCTTCCAATCGATTCGCCTGAAGGTATCACCCGGCGTGTATCGACGCACCTCTGCGGGGGTGAGACCGCTGCCAGTGCGCCCGCCTTCGTGTTCACCGAACCCGGCGGTGAGACGGGTGCCACCTTCGCCGACGTGGATATCGTGCGGTGTCCGCGGTTCGACAGTCACAGATGGTGTCGACCCAACGGTTGTGCTTTGTCGAAATAGGCCGAGTGAGTCCCTCACCGTGACTGTCGGTTGGTCGAATTGAAAACGCCCAGCGATCGGCCAATTCACTTCGAAGCTTGCTTGAGTGAGGTTCTCATCGGGACCGAGTACGCAGGCGATGGTCTCCCCGGTGGCTCCTGTCGGCGGTGACACGGCCACCCGAACCGAGAGCCCCGCTGGGCGTTCGCTCGTTACGTGCAGCGTGCCGAGCGATGTCTCCTCGGCGACGACACGCGACCTATCGAGTTCCAGATCGATGGTGATCCGCCCGACCGTCCCGTCGACGCTACGCACGAACCGATACTGGCGAACGAGGAGCCACGCCGCGATACTCACTGCTCCGACGAGCAGAATCGCTTGCTCCAAGACGATGGCCCAAGCAACCATCACCGCCACGATGGCTGCAACAGCCCAGTATCGACGCGTGACCCGCATCTATTCACCCCTCTGATGGCGCGACGTTAATTTGTTGGTACTTCATTTCCATCGACGAGACGGCTTTCAGTCGATCGATGCTTCCTCCGAATCCCCACTGGGTTCCGGTTGGGCCACCGTGCCGTCCGGCGTCGGCACCGACGACCGGATCTGTTCGATGATTGACTCGGGACTCACGTCTCCGAGTTCGGCGTCTGTCGTGAGTACCAGACGGTGCCGGAACACCGGACCGACTAACCGCTTGATATCGTCGCTGGTGACGTACTCTCGACCGCGAACTGCGGCCCGTGCTTTGGCCGTCTGGAGTAACGCCAGCGACCCTCGAGGGGAAACACCATGTGCGACATCCGAGTGCTCTCGTGAGGCGGTGACGAGATCCAGAATATACTCGTGAACCATCGACTCGACGTTGACCTCGGTGACCATTTCACGCGCTTCGAGGATTTCCGCTGGAGACGTCACGGCCTCGATGTCGTCGGCGGTCATCGTTGGTGCGCTGTCGAATCGGGTTAGCATCTCGCGTTCGGTGTCAGGTTCCGGGAGTTCGACCTGGAGCTTGAACTGAAACCGGTCGCGTTGGGCCTCCGGCAGTTCGAACGTTCCCTCCATCTCGATTGGGTTCTGGGTCGCAACGACCAGAAACGGCGTCGGCAACGCAAGGGTCTCGCTTTCGATTGAGACGTGTTCTTCGGCCATCGCCTCCAGAAGCGCCGACTGGGTCTTCGGCGTGGCGCGATTGATCTCGTCGGCGACGACGACGTTCGCAAAGATCGGCCCTTTCTGCAGTTCGAAGGTGCCGGCCTGCTCTCGATAAACGTTCGTCCCGGTGATATCTGCGGGAAGGGTATCGGGCGTCATCTGAATTCGATTGTACGACAGGCCGCTGGCTCGTGCGAATGCGTTAGCTAACGTCGTTTTTGCCACCCCGGGCACCCCTTCAAGCAGTACGTGCCCACGGCTCAGCAGCGAAACCGTGAGATACTCGATCTGCTCGTCCATGCCGACAAGAACTGTCGACATCTCGGCTGCGATGTCGTCGGCGAGCGCGGCGGGGTCAGTCATTGCTCCCTCCTTTTCGACGCCGTTCCATCAAACTGTCCGTCACCCGCTCGATTCGGTCGCTATCCCACTCCGGATGTCGACGCCGGAGTGAGGCCGCGATGTCGGTCTCGGACAGCCCCGGTGAGTCAGGCCGTCCCGACCGTCGCCCGCGAAGGCGTCTGACAAGCCCGACCGGCTGTAGTGCGACCGTAACCACTAGCACGGACAGCGCTCCGGCGATGAACGCGGCCACCCCGGAGTCCTGAAGCAGCAAGCGAGCGGTCACGAGCGGCGGCAGTGCGGTACTATGTGAGACATCGAGCACTACGCGGTCGTGGCTTTCGACGAGTACTTGGAGGAAGGCAGCGTTATCGCTCCGGTCGAGCATCGAATTGAGGAACACGCTGGGGTCGCTGACCACGATGACGCGGCCCTCCCCGACCGACTCAATGGTCACAACCGGCCGCTGGCGGAGCGTCTCTGCGTCGTCGAGTGCGCCGTTTCGGTTCGTGTCCAGATAGCTGAACTCCGAGGAGGCGAACAGGGTTGTGGCGTTACCGGCATCGATAGTGCTGCCGTGGTTGAGCATGAGTCCATCCACACCGTCGGTGTAGGTGTGATTCGTGACTGGATTTGCCCGGGGGAAATCGGGGCTGGGCCCGGCGCGCTGTTCGTCTCGCAGCGGCGTTCCGTTGATGCGTGCGTCCGCCCCGACGCCATCGAGCAACTGGTTTCCATGTTGGCCGTAATCCTCCGCGACGAGGAGCGTCCCTCCCGACCGAACGAAGGAGCGAACAGCCTGTCCATCACTTCCGTACGCATCTGACGGCGAGAGGACAACGGCTAGCGTCCCCTCTGGGGTGGCAGCCTCATAGGCACTGACGTTCTGTGCGACTGTCGGCTCCGCGCCAGCGGATTCGGCGGCTGATCGGATCTCGGAGGTGCCGTCCCAATCGGCGTTGTACACGCCAAGTGACGCCGACGAGGTTCCAGCGAGTACAATCAACGTGATGGCGAGTGTTCCGGCAAGCCCCACCAACAGTAGTCGGGGATACGAGTAGTCCTCAAGCACGATTAGACCACCCCCGATGGAAGGATTTCGAGGATCCGACGCACGACGATGTAGCCGAAGGCGGCCAATCCGAGTGCGATAAGCCATTTCAGCCGGCGCCGCCAGCGTGGCCTCACGGCGAAGGGTGCAGTCAGTTCGGTAACGACGAGAAAGCCAATGAGGGAGATAACGAAGAACAGTTCATACGAGAGTGATTCAAGGAGCGTCAATACGAGCACGGTAGCTAACATCCACGCGAGATGGCCTGTGATGAACTGCTGTCGCCGCCGTGTCGGCATTGTCGGCACCTCGAAGTGCGGGGGTTTGTACCTGTCGTCTCGAACAAAAGGTTCATCGCCGCGGCTCTCCGCTGCTACGATATGTGGCCATGGGGACATCTGGCCGTTGGCTACCTTCTCTGTAGCCTCTGGATGCGGAGTCGATACCGGCAGCCACCAGCTGCCGGCGTGGCTATCGCGCTCGCGTTTGGCACCCAGTTCCCGGACCTGATCGACAAACCGTTGGCATGGCATCTCAGTGTGCTCCCATCCGGTCGCACGGGCGCCCATTCGTTGCTCGTCGCAATCCCACTCATCGTCTGTCTCATCTTCCTGTTAGACCGCATTGAGCGACGTTCTATTGGTCTCTGGTTCGGCATCGGGTATCTCGCTCACGTCTTTTCCGATGGCCTGTATGCGCTTCTCGATGGACACTACGCCGACTTAGGGTATCTACTGTGGCCTGTTACCTCCGTGCCGGAGTACGAGGAGTCTGCGGGCATCATCGCACACTTTGTTGCCGCCGAATTGACGCCTCGGATACTCGGTGAATTTGGACTTTTCACACTTGCTGCTGTCTTGTGGGTCGCAGACGGGATGCCCGGCCTTCGACTCCTCGGTCACCTGATTCGTCGTAGTGTCGCGTTCGTTAACGACACCGCTGCAGGATAACGCACGTTCTTTTACCGTTGCAGTCGTGGGCTTCCTTTTGGGCAGGTATGGACCACCCTAGGGCAAGCCCCGAGGTGTGGACCTCCCTATCCGTGTAGACGGCACATAACGAAGCCTGCCGTTCCTCATAATACGTCTATGACGGGACTCACACACCGTGGCGAACGGCTGTCTGAACCGACTACCAGGTCGTTCGACGACGGAGGCAACAGTCCCGAATGTCTCTGAGGGAATACGTTACTGGAGTAGTGGGTCAAGGTGATACCGTCGCCTCTGACCCTGAGGACATCTCCAAGATGATCCCGGTTCGGCAAGCAGTGTTAACTGCAGGACTGTGTGCCATCGCGGGCTCGACAGCGACGGTACCACTGTATACGACGTTTTGGTGGTGGGATTTACTGGCGCACGGACTGGCCGGTGGGGCAATTGCGGCTACTGGACGGCTGTTTCGACTCACTGATGGCGCTGTCGTCTCGATTGTGGTGCTGATCGCTGTCGGTTGGGAACTGATTGAGCCGCACATTCCCACCCCGATATTTCGAATTACGTTCCAAACGGGTGATGCGCCTTCGGACATCGTAGCAACTGTCGTCGGTGGGGGCATCGTTATCGCGATGCTTCAGATTCAGCGTTCGTGGAACAGCCGCTGAATTCGAAAAACGAGGAATCGAGTCGGATGTTTCCGGTGTGTCAGCCCGCGAAGCCGGAGGGTTTACTGGCGGCGCATAGCCAGTAGAGCGGCCGCGAGCAGCGCGATGAGCGCGACGATAGCGCCGAAGCCGGGCAGCGTCTCGGAGTCGGTTTCCGTTGGCGTGTCGTCCGGCGTGTCTGTCGTTATGTCATCGGTCGTGTCGGTTTCAGTCGGCGTCGCCGTCAGTTCAGTCGGTGTTGGCGTGGGCTCCGACGGCGTCGGCGTGGTCTCTTCTTCCTGTGGTGCCGTCACGGCGAACAGCGAGAAGCCGGGCGTTTCGGCTTCGAGTAGCACTGATTCGTCATCCGAGGAAATCACGGACGTGTTCAGATCCTCCCACTCCTCGGACGTGTCGTTGTAACGAGTAATGACGAGCTCCTCAGCGGAGGCGTTGAACTCGGCGAGCTGACTTGCGTTCACTCGCATTTGAACCGTCGCACTACGGTTCCGCTCGGACTCGGGAACCGTGATTTGCGTCGATTGGACGACGCTCCCATTGGGTTGAGTGATATTGCGTGGTACTCGGGTCAGGTCCTCAACGGATACGTTTCCGGTCGCGCTCTCGTTGCTGAAGGTGATGTTCGTAACCGACACGTTCCGGAATCCAACGCGGAGCCCGGGTTGGTCAGGGGCTTCATCGGCTAACTGCCGTGTCTCGTTGACAGCCACCTGGGCCGGTTCAAGATCAACAAGGACCATGCCGACATCGAAGTCGTTGTTGATTTTGAGGTTGTAGGCACCGGATTCGTTGAACGTGTTGTTCAGGTGCACCGTTTCGGACGCCCCTTCATCGATATCGACGGTCTGCTCGTCGAGGGTGACACCACGAGTCGTTAGTCGTGCGTCGAAGTCACCGTCGGCATCGCCGGTGTTCTCGATAGTGACGTTCACACCAACGGTATCACCGCTTTCGATTACCGTTTCATTGATCGTTGCATCGGTGATGTCGAACTCTGCGGAGGGGGACGGAGCGGCGCCGCCACCGCCGCCACCGCCGCTGCCAGTGTTTCCATCATTATTCCCATTGTTATCGTCAGGGTCATCACCGGTGTCTCCATCGCCACCGCCACTCGGATCCGACAGCGTAATGGTGTCCGTATTCGTGCTCATCCTCTGCTCATTACCATCAGGTGACGAAAGCACGACATAGCGGTAATCACCGGTGGAGAAATCTTCATTCGTTTCAACGGTGACCTCCGCGTTTGCGCTTCTGTCGTTTACCACAGTTACCGAGGCGTCAATGGTTTGGTAGCTCTTGGGATCACCAATTTTGATCGCTTGCGTGTTGGGATCGTCGGTGCCAGCTTCATCCGCGAGGAAGTCGATGATACTTGCTACACTTCCAGGCTGACTGACGCGCCCATCAGTGAGTTCGTGTCCGTTAATTGTTGTTCCGGGTTCCACATCAGCTACACCGTTGACATCCTTGATCGAATGCTTTAGCTGGATGTCATCGGACGCCGAGAAGTCCGGGCCCAGTTCGGATTCGTCGACGACTACTTCGAAGCGAGATTCTTCGAATGTAGAGGCGTCATAAACCGCAACAGCATGTGTAACGTCTTCTTTTTCGTTGAAGGCTTCCGCGTCAATATCGAACGTGATGTCCTCGCCGGGGTTGGGATTCGAAGGAGAGATAGAATTTACCGTTGTCTTGGCCTCCTGAACGGCAAGGTGGTCCACACCGATAATGACAGTATCCCCTTCAACAGAGGAAATATCTCCCGAATTGATTTGGAATCCTTTCCCATCTTCTACGACGGCAGCGAATATTATCCAATTCCCGGGATTTTGGAATGTTTCAGGAATACTGGCCTTGCCGTTCTCTAGACTTGTTGTAGTTATATCCTTAAATGAGGCATTTTTGTTCGCTTTGTCGATACTGGAGAACAGATCCATTGCGCCTTGCGTCGTTTCTGGAACACTCTTACCGTCTTGTGGTGTAAGGCGAGCGGCAACGAATTGGACATTTTCCTCGTTGTCAAGATTCCCGTATGTGGCCTTCTCCTGATCAAATTCTATCGTGACATCCTCTTTCGTCGAGTGGACACCGATCGGGTTTGGAGTAGTCCCGTGATACCACGTCAGCTCTTCTTGAGTCCCATCCGAACTTTCCCCGAACACTCCTCCATACTCTCCGTGTGGTGGTGTTATTTTTGTAGCCGCGGTCGTATCGTCCGTTCGAAGAGTGAAGGCAGCGCGTTCCCACCCCTGTATTTTACCATCGTTACTGATCTCATATACCTCATCGTCATCAATACTGCTTGGGTTATTCTGTGCGGCAACTATCCCTGCCCCCAGCACGCTGAGAACCATCAGAGAACTGAGTAAGAGGGCCAAGCCGCGATTCTGTCTACTCATGGGCTTACTCCGACATCAAATCACTCAGTAAAGAAGGTTTTCCTCAGCCGATGGGTTCTGAAAATCGGTCAATGCGAACGTTTTTTCATCAACTCTCGCTGAATGTGGGGGTTCAGAAATCTGTAACGTATACTATCACCGACGACGGAAAATGGCGAACGCACCCACTATAGCCATAGAAGCCAATAGTGCGCTAAACCCCGGCCCATCAGCATCGGTTGTCGCTGTTTGTGTTGCGGTAGACGGCTCTATGACACTGGAGTTATCCGTCGTAGTCGGCGAAGTACTCGGTGTGTTGTCAGTTGGTGTTGCAGTCGGCGCGGGCGTCATCGTCAGCGTCGGGGTCGCCTCGATCGTCGATGTCACAGTTGGGGTTGTGGCAGGTGTCGTCGGCGTTGCTGTACTATTGTCTGGCTCCGACCCTGTCGATCCCCCTGGGTTGGAGTCAGCGGGCGTTTCGGTGGCAGCGGTTGTGACCTCAAACGACGTGGATTCACTAACACCGAGTATCTCGTCGCGTTTCCGGACCTCTTTCTCTCCACGGACGGCCGCATACACGTTGTAACTCTGTGTCTCAAGATCGTCCGTCGACACTGTGGCCGTATACGTTCCGTCGTCGGCTTGACTCATCTGCTCACGGACTGCGATGTCCTCGTTGCCGATGACGAACTCCACTCGGTCGAACGACGAGTGTTTCTCGATGGAACGTTCAGAGGCCGACGCCTCGATGGTAATTGATTCCCCTTGTTCGACGGTTTCAGGAGCGGAAACTGCGATATCGTACCCCTGAACAATGACTGGTTGGACAGTTTGTGCTGTTCCTTCGCTCTGAATCGTGATAGCATACGTCCCCGCTACTTCGGGGATGTAGTCGATGGTGTAGCTTACATCGCCCGCTGACCGTTTACTGCTGATTATCTGGTTTTCTGGGCCACGAAAGATAATATCGTAACTCGCCCCATCGGGAACCGATGTTTGCACCGAAATCGCTTCATCTGACGTGATTGGGGTTATTGAACTGACAGTGTACTCGGTACCTTCGTAGGTCGTTGTCTCGGATGGCGTATCCATCGAGGGGTCGGCTGTGATGCCGTACTCGGTCGCGGCCAGGCCCGTTATCGGGATGACGACCAACATCAACGCAAGCAGCAGTGGAGGGACGATGGAGCGGAGACTAGACATATCTGGGTTCTCGGCACTTTCCTACTCAATCTTTGGGGTTTCGATACCGCTGTGTCCAAACAATTATCGGTCGTCCAAGCGGAACCCCGGGTAGGCAATGGCACAACAGCAGGTCCCCGACGCTGAAGCCGCGGCCGACGCCGCCGTCGCGGCCGATGCGGTCTCCCGTTCCTACACCCGGGGTGGTGGTGGGATATTCGGCGGCGGTGACGCGCCGACCGTCCAAGCCCTCGACGAGGTGTCGATGACCGTCTCGCCAGGCGAGGTGGTCGGCATCGCCGGGCCGAGCGGCAGCGGCAAATCAACGCTCCTCCATCTCCTCGCCGGGCTCGACGTGCCGACCAGTGGTACCGTCACGCTCGCCGGCGAAGATATCGCATCGCTATCGGGCCGCCAGCGCGCACGGTTGCGGCTTGACAACGTCGGCATCGTCTTTCAGCGCTTTCACCTCCTCGATGCGCTCTCGGCACGCGCGAACGTCGCCCTCCCACTCGTCGAGTTGGGGTACTCCAAGGGGCGTCGACGCGAACGCGCCGAAACGCTCTTGGCTGAGGTCGGCCTCGACGGCCGACTGACACACAAACCGGGGCAACTCTCCGGTGGGGAACAACAACGCGTCGCACTCGCGCGAGCGCTTGCGAGCGAACCGGCGTTAATCGTCGCGGACGAACCGACCGGGGAACTCGATTCGGAGACGGGCGAACGCGTCCTCGATTTGTTGGTCGACATCGCGGACGAGCAGGCCGTCGTGTTGGCCTCCCACGACCAGCAGGCGCTCGACGTGTGTGACCGCGTTGTCTACCTCCGCGATGGCGCGGTTGAACGGGTGGTCTGAATGGTACTGAGACGCTTCCGTGCCCTCCTTGGGGTTGCCGTCCGCCGCGTCTCGGGCCGCCTGCAGATCGCCCCCCAGCGCGTCCTGTTGAGCGTCCTCGGCGTGGCGCTCGCCGTTGGGCTGATGGTCACCGTGACGGGCGTCTCACTGGGATTGGCTTCGCAGTCGGTCGTTGAAAGCGACGGCGTCGACTACTGGATCGTCCCGGAACAGGCCGATGTCGAATCGATCGCGATTTCGACCGGTGGCGTTCGGTTGGGTGACGTCCATTCGACGAGTCGCGATATTGCCTCTGACGAGCGCGTCGACTATGCGACCCCGGTGTTACTCGAACTCGTGCCGATCGAGGACGCCACAACTGGGGAGCGAAAGTACGTCCTCGCGGCGGGTGTTATCCCCGGCGAGTCGACCGACGTGCTCGGGTTGTCGACCGATCAGCTGACCCCCGGGGACCCACACTACGCCGACGGGAGCTATGATGGCCCGTGGACCGGCGAGGTCATCCTCAACGATGCCGCGGCAACGGTGACCAACACATCGTCTGGCCAGCCGCTGTCGCTGTCGGGCAACGCGACGAATCGGTCGCTGACCGTCGCGAACGTCTCGACCGGTGGGACGGAAGCCGTGGGCGGGACAGTGCCGATGATGCTGGTGCATCTGAGCGAACTGCAGACGATTACGGGCGCCTCGAACGGCGATACCGCTGACCAACTGCTGGTTAGTACGAACGACCCGGCTGTTCGTGATAGCCTCGAAGGTCGCTACGACCGGACGACCGTCGTCTCCCGAAGCGGGCTCTCCGCCCAGCAAGTGTCGACGTCGAATCTGCCGCTGGCGGTGGCCATCGCGGCGCTGTTGTCGGCGGTCGTCGTTGGCGTGCTGTTCGTGACGACGCTGATGGGCTTGGAGGTGAGTGCCGACCGTGAGCAACTCGGCACGCTGGCTGCCCTGGGTGTCTCGGCACGGTCGCGGTCCATTGTGGTGGCTGCCGAGACGGTCATCATCTCGCTGTTGGGCGGCGGCGTCGGGATCGCTGTTGGTGGGCTCGGGGTTCTCGGCGTCAATCGCCTCGGGACCGAAACGTTCGGTGTCGACACCGTCGCGGTGTTCGAACCGCGGTTGGCGGTGTATGCCCTGATCGTCGCGTTCTTCATCGGGCTGTTGGGAGCGACCTATCCCGCCGTCTTGAGTCGGCGTACCGACCCACTGGAGGTGTTGTCTTGATGCGGGTCATCTCGCGAGTGCGGGCGTTAATTGGTGTGGCACTCGTCCAGTTGCGCCACGAGCGACTGCGGACCGTCCTTGCCGTCGTCGGCGTCGCGATGGCCGTCCTGTCGTCGGTGCTGTTGGCCAGCGTCGGCGCCGGTGTCGTCGCGACAGGGCAAGAGAAGTTCGATCAGTCCGGCCGAGATCTGTGGGTCAGCGGCGGCCCCGTGCAGTTACGCCCCGGCTCAGTTGGTGGCTTCCAGAACTCGCTTGTCGATGCCCATACCGTCGAACGGCAACTCGAACAGCGGGAAGATGTCCGCACGGCTAACCCGCTCATCTTCCAAACGTTGTATGCTAGCACCGATGGCGAGGAGTACGAAACCCTCGTCGGCGTGGGCGCTGCCTCCTCCGGGGGAAGCGTCTCGTTCTCCAAAGGTGGGCCAATCGAGGGGGGTGACAGCCACTACGCCGGCGGGAGTTACGATGGGCCGATGCAACACGAGGTGATTATCGACCCGCGGACGGCCGACCAGTACAACGTGTCCGTGGGCGATACCTTGTACCTCGGTGGAACATTGGCGACTGCCCGAAACAACGAGTTCACCATCGTCGGCATCTCATCGACGTATTCGCAGTTCGTCGGCGCTGCTACGGTCGTCATGCCGCCGAGTGAGATGCAAGAGATTACGGGCACGACTGCAAGCGACCGTGCGACGATGATGTCCGTGCAGGTAGCCGACGGTGCGGATGTCGAGGCGACTGCAACCGCAATCGAGCAGGACTTCCCCGAGTACACGGTCCGGACGAACCGCGAACAGTTGGAGTCGATGCTGGAAGAACAAGCGGTTGTGTTGGCCAGCGGCGTCGGCCTTGTCGTGTTGGCCGTCGTCGCTGGGGTGCTGTTGTTGACGAATCTGCAGTTGTCGTTCGTCTATCGCCACCGCGAAACCTTTGGTGCGCTCACGGCGATGGGCACCTCACGGTCGTCGCTGGCGGTCGTCGTGCTGACGAACACGCTGGCGTTGGGGCTGCTCGGTGGGTTGGTCGGCGTTGGGCTTGCCATCCCCAGTATCTGGGGGCTGAATTACGTCGCCGCTGCCCTCAGCGGCTTCGAGGGGGTCGTCTCCGTCTCGGAGCGAATCCTGGCTGGCGGGTTCGCTGTTTCGCTTGCGGTGAGTCTCGTTGGAGGGTTGGCGGCAACGCTGTATCTCAGTCGCCTGCGGCCATTGGAACAGTTGCGGTGACCTTCGCAGGGAGCTCAGGCAATTAACAGTCGGTTGAGTCAAGTTCTCTGAGTTGACGGACACTAACTCACCCCTCGCTACTTACCGGGACTCTTCACAGATCCCAAGACCGTCATTGAGCATCGTCTAAACCGCGAGGGCGTGCCTGCAACACGAACGGAGCGGTATTACGAGGAAATGGCTGCAGGCTACGTCACCATTGAGGAGTTCCGAAATCGCCTACTGGTGGACTGTTACACTCGGCTTGAGTTGAGCATAAGAAAATCCTCTCGACGAGAGTGCCCTTCGCGAACGCTTGGTATACGACGACTGGTTCCGGTATCCGGCCGATGTGTTCAAACAGAAGCTTCGTCAGGGGGTCGGCACCGACATCTGCCACATCCCTGAGAGCGACGAGTTGCTCCGGAACTTCACGTGGGGCAGCCAAGCTATAATACGCCTTGGAAAAGGACGAAGAGGTTGTTCAGGACCACGAAACTCCCCCAGAGGATGATTAGTGACCACAAACCAACTGATAATAGATAGACTTGGCGCTTCTGAGGATCCGTCCCCAACGAAAATAACCACGTCAGCAGCCAGAGGCCGGTAATCGCCAGGATAAACAGCGGGATGTGAATCAAGAGTAATCGGTCAACCCCTCCCTGGAAATGTGGTGCCATCAGCGGGTTTGCTTCACTCGCAACGTCGAAGACACTAATCGCGAAATAGGATACGAATGGATCTAAAATACCGTGAATCGCAAGGGCGGTAAGTCCGAGTATCCAGATATGCTTCACTCGGTGATCAGCAGCTGTCTGTAGCCCGGGGACAGAGGTAATGGAGACTACTATCAATACCAAAGCCAATATAAACGGACTATATTGGGTGTTACGGACTACGAAATTGCATAATACCGGCTTTGTTGAAATCCTCCGCTGGTGATAGATTGGTGAGCAGTCGGTAAGTATAGAGAATGGATTCAGTGAAGTATCCGAGATAACAGTGAGCTTCACGAGACATAGTCTAGTCGGTGACGTAAGATAGAACCAATCTGGACGACCGGGCTTTCGAGTTATGGTTGTGGCGCGTTCAGTGCTCGAAGACAGTGTAGGACGCGCCAATTAATAGTCTTGTACGCCACGTCAGTCTCCATGTACAGTTGTCTGAGATCCGGGTTGAATCAATGGTATCTGTAGATTATGAAAACCACGTTCTGAGTGCCACCGCCAAGTTTTCGAGATCTCTGCCGACCTAGTCTTTGAACGCGCGGTCGAAATCCGTAATTCATCTCCGTGGATCCAAGCATCACTCCATCGCCACGCTCTCCGATTTCGAGACAGATGCTACAGGAATCTGCCCAGCGTTGAACATACCTTCAGAGGAATGAAATGCCAAACCAATTTGTTCCCAAGCTGTTCTAGGCATGCCCAAGCAGAGACTGTTGAAAATTGATTCCCTGTGAATGCGACTCATGGGGCCAGCTAATTAGAATAATACTCTGAAATCGTTTGGCTTCTGTTATGCGTTACAGTATTGAATGTCTGCATTTGGATTTACATTCAAATTATTTGTACCAACATCTACGCACCCAGTTACTTCCGCCTTATTCTTGATTTGGCCATTAGCGTTTTGATCGACAATTAGGTCTCCGTCAATACGGCCACTCTTTTTAATATCAATATTCCCGTTGCCCATGATCCGCAGAGTACCAATTACCTCGGCATTCTCTCCAATATCGATATCCCCATTATTTAGAAGCGTAACATCCCCCTCACATGTTTCGTCCTTTCCAATATCAAAGCTATTTCCGCTCAAGAACTCCGTACAGCTCGGGAAACCACCATTGCCATCATCGCCACTATCAGTACCATCACCGCTGCCACTTCCCACGTTTTGCTTCGATGGCCCCTCGGTTGGCTCCGACTGTATCCCCACCGTGTTCACTTGCAAATCGTTCGAATCCTGCGAAGTATCAATTGAGAACTCAAGAGCGTGCACGCCCGTCTCGTAATCATCCTCGGTAACGCCATCATAGAAGGATTGCCCCTGCATCGCTTCTTCCCAGTATTCGTCGCTAGTCAACCGCGTGGGAACCCTAATGTCCAGATCGCCTGTGGGGATGTCGCCTGCTGTAGTGGTCTCCGTCGGGTACAATTCCAACGCTACACGTCCCGTTCCAGATTCATCGAACTCGTTTTGTAAGGCGGTAATCCGAAGGGTATCGCCATTTGTCACGAGCTGTTGGTCCTCGTAGATTATCCGGCCACCTTGCTGTGTCTCATCAAGATACAGAATTGAATTCTCGTACCAGGTCGAGCCGACGCTCAACTCGTTGTACCCAGGTCGATACTCGATAAATCGAGTCGATATCGTGACTGTGTCCGTACTATTGGAAATCTCAATATCGTAGGCTTCACTGGTACGAATGGTCCCTGACGGTGGCGGTGGATTCACTGCAAAGATTCGAGTGGGGTAATTCGTGCCCAATTTGACGGTCGCGTATTGAGAGACATCCGCTTGGCCGGCTTGGAGAATCGAACTCCGGACGCTTACTAACTCGCTTTGGGTATCCTGGAAATGCTGAAACTCGATTTTTGAGTTCTCCTGGGGCACCACGTAGGCTTGGTTCATTGAGATGAGAATCACGACGAATGCGAAGAGAAACATCGCACCGATGAGCGCCGAAATGCCCCGTCTATCATTCCAGAAATCGGGGTCTTGACCGGATAGCGACATTTACTGAGTCGGATATGGGGTCTCTACTGCTTGAATATTGGGTTGGCAATAATGCATTAGGTACTGTGTCGAAACCATATGAACCCGATTGCGACGTTGTTGACGATCGTTCCACTGGTGCTGCCACGAAAGTGATGGTAAGCCTTCCCAACAATAATACCGGTGTATGAACGATGTGGTCATGGGTGCAACAAAGCCGCCGAGCAGGCTGTCATCCCGGGACCGCTTGCACCCACCGTTGGAGCATCGTTCGCGCCATAGAGCGGTTTCCAACAGCGTCAGGCGTGGTTCGTCGCTGTCTGGGCTCCAAGTATCCTACCCCCATCCCGGGATTCCTTCCCTTGAGAAGTACGACCATCCGCGGTTGCTATGAAAATTGTAGGCGCTAAGTCCCCTTCTCAAGGAGCAACGCAAGGAGCGAAGCGATCGAGTAGCGCAGTAGGGAGGGGATACAGCGCCGTCATCACCTGTTCATTTCTGTAGAAACTCATCGAAGTCGCGGGCAGGTGACCTGAATCCTGCTTCATAACGGTAACAGCGCGGAAACCCACCCCTTCAGGGGTGGGAGGAAGCGCGTACGCTCAGTGCGACAACCCACCACCGACGACAAGGCCGACTCCCCAATATATTTGAATCATATAGTCTCCATTTGACGTATGGAGAAGCGTCGAACTGTCCCCGTGAAACTCGACGTGGACAGTGACGACGCCGTACTCCTCGAAGACACCATAGACGAGTTCCTGTGGGCTGCCAACTCCGTGACACGCCACGCGTTCGAGGGTGAATACGTCACGACGAGCAAGACCACGCTCCACGACGACACCTACGCGGACGTGCGCAACGAGACGGCACTACACAGCAACCACGTCCAAGCCGCCCGAAACAAGGCCGCCGACGCCTGCAAGAGCGTCGTCGAGAAGTGGAAGCAGGGCAAGAAGGCGTCGATGCCACATTTCACCAGTCCACACGTCGTCTACGACCACCGCACCGCCACCTTCCACGACGAGTCTGTGAGTCTCGCCACTACGGACGGTCGCATTGAAGCCGACTACGTGCTTCCTGACGATGAGCGGGACACGCCCCATGCGGAATACTATTTCTCGGACGAGTACGAGACAACTGGGGCGGAACTGCACTACTCAGATGGCAACTGGATGCTCCACATCCACTGCAAGAAAGAGGTGGAGTCTGAGACGCCGGAACAGGCATCCACTGAGAACGGAACGGTTCTCGGGGTTGACCTCGGCGTGACTAATCTGGCCGTTGCGAGTACGGGCACGTTCTGGACTGGCGACGAGTTCGACCACTGGCGCAAGGAGTACGAGAAACGCCGTGGCGACTTGCAGCAATGCGGTACGCGGTGGGCACACGAGAATATGGAGGCGGTCGGGCGGAAAGAAGACGGTCGGTTCAAGCAGACACTTCACCGCATATCGAACGAGTTGGTGGCTGAAGCCCGCGAATACCGGTGCTCCGTGATTGCGTTTGAGGACTTGACCGATATTCGTGACCGAACCGGTGCATCGTGGGGCCACACGTGGGCGTTCAACCGCCTCTACGAGTACGTCGAATACAAGGCCGCAGAGTACGGTATCGACGTAGAGCAGGTTGACCCGGAGAATACCTCACGGCGTTGCTCTGAGTGTGGGTTCACGCACCCGGACAACCGTGAGAGCGAGGCGTTCGAGTGCCTGAAGTGCGGCTACGAGAACCACGCTGACTACAATGCCGCCAAGAACATCGGCTTGCGGTATCTCCGCCGGAACCAAACTGGAGACGGTGGAGGCGCATCCGTAGGCGTGCGCTTGAACAGCGGGATGTTGAACGCGAACGGAGCATATGACCCTCCTGCCGAAGATTCGGCCAGAGCGGGAGTCCACGCTGAAAGCCCACCCCTTTAGGGGTGGTTAGCTTACACATTATATGATTTCTGTCGAAAGGAATATGAGCGACGTACCGACTCTCCACAACCTCAAGGTTTTCGTCGGTTAGGGAAGATCCCGTGTTGCCGAGTGAACGGCTAAGACCCAACAGATGAGTTTTCACAGGTTTTACTTGCTATTGGTGAACCAACCAATATCGTTATTACATTGGTCTATGTACCAATACTAGTGGATGGGATCACTGACCGACGATGATCTCGATGGCGTAAGTGAGGGGCGGAAGTATCCCGATGGGACGGTCATCCGCGTGTTCTGCATGCGGACCGTCCGTGATGCGTACCCATCTGGATGGGCTTACAAGCTCCACTACGGTTCGACAGAGCCAGACCCGCCCCGAACGCTTGACGATGGAACGATTCGTCGGTACGACAACTCACATGAGGACACCAAAGGCCACGAACTGCACGTTGCTCCAGATCCTACTCCGGAGATAATCGAGTTTCCCGGCATGGTTGAACTCTGGGAACGGTTCTGGAGTGAGGTCCCGAAATCCGAGTTCAACGGTACGTGAAGACACCAAACGAGGTCAAATCTATGAACGACACCACACCGCCGCTGCATCCGATGGAACGCGAACAGCTTCGAGCGGAATCAACGCTCAACGTGACTGTGAAGTCGACCGACGAGTTCCACGACGATGTCACGAACACCATACAGGTGCTTGAACAGGGTGAGACGGTGGATTCCACGCCGACGCTGTCGTTTGTGAGTTACGACGACCTGATGGCGACGCTAACGCCACGTGTGCTCGATCTCATCGAAGCCATCCGCCGGGAAGAGCCAGCTAGCATCAACGAAACTGCACGAGTTGTTGATCGAGACGTAAAGAACGTCCACGAAGAACTCAGTCGACTCGCCCAGTTGGGCATCATCTTCTTCGAGGAAGACGGCCAGAGTAAACGCCCAGTCGTCTGGTTCGACGAACTTGTCATCAATCTCCCGTTCGACCCAGAGGCGGGCGACACGGCTACTGCTGCCCCTTGATCGGAGGTGGATTTTCACTCACCAGAGTGGTCGAACCCCATCGCTGCATTTTGGATTCGCTTTGGCACCGATAATGGTGTACACCCCGACTCGGAAAATCGAAGTTCGCAAACTACTCAGGTGCCTCGGGCTTATCGAGCCGCCCGTCGACCAAGGACGAATATCAGGAGCGCCAGCAGTATCGGCGCCATCATTGCTTCAATCGTTATCAGCAACTCCCCGATAAACCCAGTCGGATTCAGTGGGCCCCCACCGGTTAGAAAGAGCAGTGAACTGTGATGGAAGGACTGCCACAGCACTCCTGGAATGTCTGCGGCAGCTCCGTATGTAATCGTTCCAGTTGAATCGCTCTGTAGCCATCCACCTAACGGGTATATGAAGGCGAAGGCGACGATGGTCCCGATGGACCAGCCAATGACTCGCGAAAAACTTTCACCGTGTCGGAAAATGGCGTTCTGGGCTTCTGCAAACCAGTAGCTGACGCGTCGCCCCTCCGACCGCAGTTGTGCGCGGCGCATATCTTGTCTGCGAGCGAAGAATTTGGACTGCTCATCGGGGAGCGTGTTGGCTCTCGTTAGTTGCTCCAACACGTGGTAGGCACCCATCGATTTCGTGAGCCGACCAACGTTCTCGTCGTCGGGGGTATACTCGTACTCCGAGTGCGGATCGTAAACACAGCGGTACGTTCCATGGTCGTCGAACACTGTTTGTGAGTTAATAGCAACGTCACCCATTCGAGTGCCATACAGTCGCGCCCCACTGAGGTTCGTATCAAACAGGTCGCTATTCGAGAGTTTTGCGCGTTCGAGATTTGCACCGCTGAGATCTGCACTACTGAAATCCGACGACTCGAGGTTCGCCTCCCGGAAGTTGGCAGCTGTGGCCTCCGCGTCCTCAAATGACGACGCAGTCAGTGTCGCGTTCTCAAACACGCAGCCGGAAATATCGCAGGTCCCGAAGTCCGCGCCGTCACGAAACTCGACTTCGGGAAACTGCGCCTCGCCGAGGAATTCTGCACCGTAGAACTGACATGTTTCTTTGAATTCTGCGAGCATGAACCGAGCGGAGTCGTTGAACGTTGCACGCCGGAAACTAGCATCTTCGGTGAACTCCGTTTGATAAAAATCGACAGCTCCAGCAAACGAGGCGAGTTCAAACGTGGCACTGTCGTTGAACTGTCCCTTTGAGAAATCAGCCTCGCCTGGGACCTCGACGTGTCCGAAGTCGGCATCCTGCTCGAATACCGCCCCTTCGAAATTTACATCGGCTCCGAATGTGGTCAGTTGGAAGTCGACGC
Source organism: Natronomonas gomsonensis (assembly GCF_013391635.1). Taxonomy (GTDB): domain Archaea; phylum Halobacteriota; class Halobacteria; order Halobacteriales; family Haloarculaceae; genus Natronomonas; species Natronomonas gomsonensis_A. The sequence goes on from NZ_JACAWU010000002.1 coordinate 1,172,850, forward strand.
GGCCGCCAAACTCTGAACTACTGAAATCAACCATGCCGCCGATATCCACGTCACCGAACTCGAGTGAGCCGTCAAACTCGACTAGTGGCAACTGGATATCGCCTCCGAATGTTGCTCTGAAGTCAGCCCGTCCACTGAACTCTGCCCACTGGCCGACGAGGTCATCACGAAACTCCGTCTCAAAGAACGTCACATCGCCACGGAATTCTCCCTTTCCAACATCTGTCTCTCCGTCAATTGTCGCCCGATCGACGTTCAGGTCTCCGTTGAACGTCGCTTGGCTCAAATTAAGCGTACACTGGAATGAGCTGTCGGAGAAATCCGTGTTGGCCCCAAAGGACGTATCAAAGAAGTCGGCTGCCGTTTCGAATACAGCTGAATTGAAGACAGTCTCGTCAATGAATTCTGTTTTATAAAAGTCGGTAGCGCCGCCGAACTGTACGGATTTGAATTGGGCCGACTCCCGGAAGAGGGCTTTATCGAACGATAGGGCGCCGAGGAACTCCGCGTGGTCGAATACGGCGGCAGCGGTACATTCCGCGTAATCGAACTCGGTATCGCCCCTGATTGTTGTCTTCGAAAACGTGAGGTCATTCTGGAACGTGGTCCCACGGAAGCGGATGGAAGCAACATCGATCTCCGAGTCGGAGACGTCGGTTGGCCCTTCGAATCTGGCGTGTGAGAAATCGAGATTCGCTTCGCCAGCGACGAGTTCGAGGGGGTCGTCACTCAAATCGAACGTTCCGAACTTCGCGCCGATAAATTCGAAATCAGGTTTTGAGTCTGCATTCTCCGCTGAGCTATTCGTGCGTACCGTGTCTCTGAACGCTCTTTTCACTTCGTCGTCCGATTTCTGGGTGACTGGTGTATGAAAGATACACAGGTTACTGTCACCGCGGGTTTCGTGTGGACAGGACCATTCTCCGTCCTCGTTCAGTAGTCCTTTTTCGACGTAGCACGTATCCCCGTCTTCCCCACCCCATGTGTCTGGGTCGCTCGAATCAAGTACGTACGCGCAGGTTCCCCCGTCAGGCATACATCGGCCAAGCAGGGGTGGCTTCTTCAAACTGGGTGCCAATACGCCTGGGTTTGATAGATCGTTTACAGTGGCACCGCGTCACGGCATCGCGGCGATATTGGAGTGAAACGTGTTGGGGCACTGCCAGAGCCGGTCCGACCACGACAACTCGAACGGACAATACATGGCTTTTTGAGCGCCCACCGCAAGACAGCGACTGTGAGACGGACCGGCCTCGCTGTTGCCGTTGTCGCACTTGTCGTGGTGAGTACCGCGACGGTCGCCGTTGGCGTTTCGACACTCGCCGTCGCGACAGATGGCGACGCTGTCGTAGCCCAACAGACGACGGCGACGCCGACGAACAATACGACGGTCCAACACGAACGCCCGGATTCGGTGTCGCAGTCGGGTGACTCCCAGCGGGTGAGCCAGTGGCTCGAAGGCCGCCTCTCTGAGCAACTCCAGGGCAGCGCGATCGAGATCTCAGAGGGGGAGTACGAACAGGGCCAAGAGCTGCTCGGTGACGAGTACGATTCGCGACTCGAGCAGTACGTGGACGTTGCGGGGGAGACTGAAGGGACGGATGATGACGACAGCGCCGAGACGTTCCGTGAGACCCAACAGAACCAACGGGAGTTCGGTGAGACGGTCCAATCGTATCGCGAGACAAAAGACGAATATGACGAGGCGCGGGCGAACGGTAATGAGACGCGCGCTCGGGCGGCTGCACGGCGCCTCGAATCGCTCTCGGAGAACGCAACCATACTCAACCGGAGTCTCAACCGCAATTACAGAACGATAGCAAACCAAACCGGCCGCAACTTCGACCAGTCCGAGGAGGCCGTTGAGACGACAACACGAAATATCACGTCCCAGCAGGCGACCGTTCGGGAGCAAACGTTCGTTACGACACAGCTGACCGTCGAGACGAACGGCACACGAGTCGCATTCGATGCACCACTTGGCATCTCTGGGCGTGTGACCACGGCCAATGGAACGGCTGTTGGGAACCAACCGGCTCGAATCGTCGTGTTTGACCGCACGTATTCGATCGAGACTGACAACGAAGGGCGGTTTGAAGTGGCCTATCGCCCGGTCTCGCTACCGGTTAACGCGAGTGAAGTTGCTGTCCAGTTCCGACCAGCTGCCACCTCACCGTATCTCGGGTCCAAACAGAACGTCTCCGTCGACGTCCGGCAGGTGACGCCAACGCTTGCAGTGTCGGCGAGCCCAGCAGAGGCTGGTTACGGCGAGACCGTAACCACGACAGCGACGGCAACCGTTGGGAATCGCTCGGTTCCATCGCTGCCCCTTACCGCGACGTTCGGCGGCGCGACGCGGACGCGTATGACGAACGCCTCGGGAAGGATTGGGACCGACCACCGCGTGCCTGCCGCGGTATCTACAGGCGACCAGTCGATATCCGTTCGACACGGGTTGGCAAATCGAGCGGTCGGGGCCATTACGGAGACCGCGACGGTTTCGGTTACGTCGACGCCGACGAGGCTGTCAGTGGCTGCCGAACGCGTGGGCGGTCGTCTCGAGATTGAGGGTCGACTGCGGACAGAGAGTGGGACGCGGATTCCAGATCAATCCGTCTCGGTGGCTGTTGGCGAATCCGTCCAGACCGTCGAGACAAACGAATCTGGGTGGTATCGCACTTCGGTGCGGAACGTCACTGGAACGGCCGATGAGAACGCGAGTACTGTGCCGGTGACTGCACGCTTCGATGCTACTGGCGGGAATCTTCAGTCGAGTCGCGCGGAGACGACGATTGCTGTTCCTGGTAGTGCGTCGACTGGACTCCTGCCGTGGAGTGAGACGGTGTCGCTCGCAATCGGCGGTGGCGTCGTTTCGCTTGTCCTCCTTGCTGGTGCGGTCGTGTGGGTCCGACGTGACGACGGCGTTGAGACTTCTGAAGAGACTGCAGTGACGCCTGAATCATCCGACGACCGTCTCGGTGGGCCGACGCCACAGCAGTGGATCGACGATGCCGAAACAACGCTCGTTGCTGGCGACCATAAGGGCGCAGCCATCGCCACCTACGCCGCAGTCAGAGCGGGCTTGGGCCAACGCATCGATCTCTCGGACACGTTGACGCACACGGAGTTCCTTGCGGTCTGTGGGACCGAAATCGACGATATCGACATCGAAGCGCTGTCAACGGTGGTGGATGCCTACGAACGGGCGACCTTCGCCGGCAGTATCGAACCGAGCGAGGTGCGGACGGCACTGCGGGCAGCAAAGCGTGTTGTCGGCGAATGACCACCTAACAACGAAGCTCTTGCCTCGGGGCAATCCGCAAGATACCCGTCACGTCGCCGTGGCGACGCACCGACCGCGGCTTTTTTGTTCGGCACCCGCTTTCGCTGTAGTAGATGTCACGCCGACGGGACCTCTGGTTGTTGTTGCCCCGTCCAGTCCGTCGGTTGCCAGCCGACCTCGCCGCAATGCTTGCGGTGGTCGTGCTGACAAACGCGGTCGTCTTTCTGCCGATCGTCCGGGAATCGCCGGTGAGGGTGCTGTTGGGACTGCCCTTCGTGTTGTTCGTTCCCGGCTACGTCTTCATCGCGGCGCTGTTTCCCGAAGCGGGACAGCCACCAACGGAGGAGGCGCTCGCGGAGGCACAAGACGACGATGATGGCGATGACTCGGGATATTCTCTCAAGGGCCCGTTGGGTGGTCCGCTCGGCAGTGATCGTGGTATCGACGGCATCGAACGCCTCGCGCTTGCCTTTGGGTTGAGTATCGCGATTACGCCGCTGATCGGGTTGGCACTAAACTTCACGCCGTGGGGGATTCGACTGGCGCCGATCATGGTGTCGTTGAGTGGGTTTACTGTTGTGATGACCGCCGTGGCAACCGTTCGGCGCTGGGAGCTGCCCGAAGACGAACGCTTTGCCGTGCCGTATCGGGCATGGCTTAAGGCGGGTCGCGAGGAGGTGTTTGAGCCATCCTCCCGTACTGACGCCGTCCTGAACGTGGCGTTGGCGGTGAGTGTGGTGCTTGCGTTAGGGTCCGTTGGGTATGCGATTGCGGTGCCACCGCAGGGTGAGCAGTTCTCGGAGTTTTACCTCCTTACCGAAGCCGAGGACGGCCAAGAGGTCTCCAACGCCGAGGGATTGGTCGCCGATAATTATCCGACGAACTTCACGCAAGGTGAGGAACGCTCGCTGGTCGTCGGCATCGGCAATCAGGAACACCAGCGGGCGAACTACACGGTGGTGGTGGAGATTCAGCGGGTTGAAACCGTGGGCAATGAGACACGAGTGCGTGAATCACAGGAGTTGCGACGTTTCCAGACGACGCTCCCCCACAATGAGACGTGGCATCGGCAGCATACTGTCGCGCCGCGGATGACTGGTGAGAACCTTCGGTTGCAGTATCTGTTGTATCGTGGTGAGCCGCCAGCGGAGATTGATACGTCGACGGCCTATCGAGATCTCCACCTGTGGGTCAACGTTTCGAGCGCCTGATGGTAGGTGAGGTATACTCGGGGTGTTGATGCAGGCAAAACTGGATTAATACGTGCTTAAACCCACATCAACAGCGATTGCCACGGTGGTTGTACTCGTCTGCTCCTGTACGATAATTTTAAACCAGTTTAGTTTGATTATCATATCGTTACCAGAAGTCTCCGGCTGGGTTGGAGGGCCAGCCACTGCGGTTGAGTAGACGGGTGCGCTACACAATGGGAATACAAACGAACGGAAGCGGGGGTGAATCGAGTGTTACCGACCAGTCGGTTATTTCAGAAGTATCGAGCACAGTTGCGGAAGAGATTGTCGTTGGCATTCCGACGTATAACGAAGAGATTGCGATTGGGAGTGTTGTCCTCCAGGCACAGCAGTATGCTGAGGAAGTCGTCGTCGTTGATGACGGCAGCTCCGATCACACAGTGGCGATTGCCGAAGCAGCTGGGGCAACCGTCATTGAACACGAGACGAACAAGGGAAAAGGCGGGGCGATTCGGACCATCCTTGGCCATTTTCAGGACGTTGATCTCGATGCGGTTGTCCTGCTTGATGGGGATGGCCAGCATATCCCCGGCGACATCCCCGAAGTCGTCGAACCGGTTGTCGATGATGACTGCGATATCGCTATCGGCAGCCGGTATCTCGAGGACGATGACACGGAGACGCCCGTGTATCGCCGCTTTGGACAACGGGTACTTGATTATCTGACGCTCGGCTCCTCTGGGGAGAACTTGACGGACACCCAAAGTGGGTTTCGGGCGTTCTCACCCGACGCCGTTGCGGAGTTGAATATCCGCACCGACGGAATGGGCGTCGAAAGCGAGATGATCGGGCAGGCCTCCGAGAACGGACTGGACATCGAAGAAGTGCCGATCGATGTCCGGTATGAAGAGGTGGACGGCCAGACCCACAATCCGTTGCGTCACGGGTTGGGCGTTGCGGTGTTCCTGACGCAGTTGATCCGTGACCGACATCCGTTACTGTTCTTTGCGGTGCCCGGATTGGCCTTATTGACGATGGGTGGGTTGGTGATGACTCATGCTGCATGGCTGTATCAGACGACGGGTGCGTTTCACCAATGGCGTGTCACGATCAGCGGATTCACCATCCTACTGGGTACGATTGGCCTGTTCTGTGGGCTGGTGTTGAGTCAGGTGCAGAATATGATCGCTGGCCTTGACGGTGAGTAAATTTGAATCAGAACGACACACAACTCGCGTTCGTGTTGGGGACTCGGCCGGAAATTATCAAGATGGCGCCGCTCATTCGGGAATGCGAGCAGAGAGACCAGCCATTCGTCCTCATCCACACCGGCCAGCATTATTCCGACTCGCTGGATTCGGTGTTCTTCGACCAACTGGAGCTTCCGACGCCCGACTATCATCTCGGGGTTGGATCTGCCTCTCATGGTGAACAGACCGGAACGATGGTCATTCAAATCGAGGAGGTGTTGCTTGAAGTTGAGCCGAGTGTGGTGTTCGTCCAAGGCGATACGAACTCCGTGCTTGCGAGCGCGATCGCAGGTAGCAAACTTGACTGTGAACTAGCCCACGTCGAGGCAGGGCTCCGAAGCTTCGATCGAGACATGCCAGAGGAGACGAATCGCGTCGTTGCCGACCACGTCTCGGATTATCTCTTCGCACCGACAGAGCAGAGTCGAGAGTACTTGCTTGATGAGGGCCGTCCTGAGGAAGATATCTACGTGACCGGCAATACCGTCGTTGACGCGCTTTATCAAAACCGCGAACTTGCACGCGAGAAGAGTGACGTGTTTGCGGAATTGGATATGGTTAATGAAGAGTACTTCCTCATGACGGCCCACCGTGCAGAGAACGTTGATGATGAAGGTCGGTTCCGTGAGTTACTATCTGGTGTTGCAAAGGCTGCAGAGACTCACGGTGCCACCGTTATTTATCCGATACACCCACGGGCGCGAAATCAGCTTGATGAATTCGCTATCGACGTGTCTGAACGGATTCGCCTTACGGAACCACAGGAGTATCTTGATTTCCTCCGATTAGAGGCAGATGCAAATCTTATACTTACCGACTCCGGAGGGGTGCAGGAAGAAGCGTGTGTACTCCGTGTTCCCTGCGTGACACTTCGTGATAATACGGAGCGGCCAGAGACGTTGGATGTAGGGGCGAACCGACTGAGTGGGACTGCCCCGGAATCAATTCAAGAAGAGGCCAGAAGGATGCTCTCAAAACCCACTGAGTGGGCAAATCCGTTCGGTGATGGAAAAGCAGCAGCGGAGATGCTCGATATTGTGGCGAAGCAACCGCAGCAGGTGAAACAATGAGTTCAGTTTGTGTACATGGATTAGGCTATATTGGCCTTCCGACGGCGGCGATGCTCGCTAACTACGACCACGATGTCTACGGGTATGATGCCAGCAAGGAGGTGACAGAACAGCTACGTGGTGGTGAAGTACATCTTGATGAGCCCGGCCTTCGAGCGTTTGTGACGCAAGCTTTGGAGTCTGGGCAGTTAAATATCGTCGAAGAAGTCGTTGAGGCAAAGTACCACGTCATCTGCGTTCCGACGCCGTTCGACGAGGAATCAAAGGAGGCTGATTTGAATTACGTTCGGCAAGCAGGGAAGGCGGTTGGCCCACATCTCCGATCGGGCGATACGGTCATTCTGGAGTCGACAGTACCGCCTGGCACAACGTTCAACGAACTCAAACCCGTGCTTGAAGAATCCGGACTAGCTGCTGGCAAAGACTTCGCGCTGGTCCATTGCCCTGAGACGGTTCTACCCGGTAACATCATTACTGAACTCCGCCAGAACAACCGGATTATCGGTGGTGTAAACGGCGTTTCGACTGAAGCCGCTGTTCGGTTGTACAGGTCGTTTGTTGAAGGCGATATTCGGACAACTGAAGACGCGACGACCGCCGAGTTCGTGAAGTTGATTCAGAACACATTTCGGGACACAAATATTGCCCTCGCCAACGAGATTGCGAAGTTAGCAGCTGACTACGATATCGACTCTCGCGAGGCCATCGAGATGGCGAACACGCACCCACGGGTCGAAATTCACCAGCCGGGACCGGGTGTCGGTGGTCACTGTCTTCCGATCGACCCCTGGTTCCTCGGGTACGGATCCGACCAACTCGACCTAATCGAGACCGCACGGGAGATCAACGACGGGATGGCCTGCCACATCGTCGACATCCTCCGTGAGGAACTGGGGACGCTGGACGGCCGACAGATCGCTTTGCTCGGCGTTGCTTACAAGGGGAACGTCGGCGACGTGAGACAGAGTCCGGCGCTCGACCTCGCTGCCGAACTCCAGCAAGCAGCCGCCGACCAGTCGCAACTGACGGCTGACGGCGGAAACCAGTTAGGCGGCGATGGCGTCGACATCAGGATGCACGATCCCCACGTCGATGATCAGGTACTCGATCTCGTGGGGTTCGACGAAGCCGTCACCGGAGCCGACGCCGTCGTAATCACGACCGATCACGACGAATTCGCCGAGTTGGAGCCGGCACCGGTGCTCAACTCGATGACCGGCGACCTGCTCGTCGATACGAAGGCTATCCTTCCCGAGCGCGAGTGGATATCAGAAGGGTTCTCACTGCGGCGCATCTGAGCACGACCATGGCACTGTCGACGACCGGATGGATCGATCTCGCGAGTCCGTCACATCCGTTCTTCTTTCACGCCCTCGCCGACGAGATCCCCGACGTAACATTTCGGACGACCGTTCGCAACAAGACGGAGACAGTCGATCTGGCCGAAGAGGTCGGATTCGACTACACCGTTATCGGCAGGGACTTCGACAACCCCCTGCTGAGGAAAGTCGGGATTCCGCTTCGGACGGGCCAGCTCGCGTTGTCCGCACCCACGGCCGACGTCTCGCTGTCGTCCCGAAACGCGATGTGTATCTTGGCATCGAAGACCCGCGGAATCCCCTCGATACACTTCACGGACAATGACATCACTGCCCACGTGGACGGACTCAGGTACGAGAAACTGTACAACCGGCTGGAAGCGATGGCGACCCACAACGTCGTTCCGTCCTCCTTCGAGATCGACGAGCTGGTGAAACGCGGGGCCGATCCCGGGAGTATCCACACCTACGACGGGTACAAGGAGGACATCTATATTGCCGACTTCGACCCCGATCCGTCGTTCACCGACCAATTTCCCTTTGAGGAGTACATCGTGATTCGGCCCGAGGCGCTCGACGCCGCCTACGTAGACGCCGAGCACTCACTGGTCCCGGACCTTCTCAGGGGAGCCACCGAGCGAGACATACCGGTCGTGTATCTCCCCCGTGGCCGCGGTGACGAGGCTCACGCTCATCCGTACGACGAGACGCAGGTGTACGTCCCCGAAGGCGCACTGAACGGGCTCCAGTTGGCGTGGCACTGTCGCTGTATGCTCACCGGATCGGGGACGATGGCACGTGAGGCGGCCTGCATGGAGAAGCCAGCCGTCTCCTTCTTCCCGAACACGCTGCTGTCGGTCGACCAAGAAATGGAGGCCCAGGGCCGGATATTCCACTCCCGAGAGCCTGCCACAATTCTCAATTACGTCGACGGTCTCGGTGACGCGGACGTGTCACCGGATCGAACCCGGTCCCGAGCTGTTCGAGATCAAGTCGTCGAGCTAGTCGGAGAACTCATTGATGGCGAGTGACTGGACTGACGACGCGGGGGCGAGCCCGGGGGTGGTCTGTGACGACTGTCTGGCGTGGGCCCGTGAGCGTGACTACGCCGGGTACGATCCCTACGACGGGTTGAACAGTACGATCGTAGACTCACTGACGAACAACTGGCTGACGCGGTTAGTCGGGCTTCACGCGGTGCACAAGTCACCGGTAAACCTTCGGCCTCTACTCGGGGTGCCAGCCGAGCGGAATCCAAAAGGAATCGCCCTGTTCGCGATGGCGTACCTGAACCGGTATCGGGAGACGGGTGATGCTGTCGAGAAAGAGCGAGCGGAGTCCCTCCTCCGCTGGCTCAACGAAAATCGGTCGTCGGAGTACGACTTGGCTGCGTGGGGATACAACTTCGACTGGCAGAACGGACGTAAGTTCTTCCTGCCGGAGTATCATCCGTCCATCGTTGTGACCGTCTTCGGCGGTCGGGCGTTCCTTGACTATTACGAGACGACCGGCGAATCCTGGGCTCTGAAGACGGCACAGTCGGCCGCCTCGTTCATCAGGGAACACATCAACCGCGAGCGAGTCGACGGATTCGATGTGTTCACCTACACACCTCACGATTCGTTTGTCCTGATAAATACGAACGCGCTCGCAGCCGGGTTCTTCTATCGGCTCGCACCCCACAGGGACTCGGGCGAACTCTTCGAACGGGCCACTGAGTTGTTCGAGTTCGTCGTCGACGCGCAGGCAGATAGCGGCGGCTGGTACTACGCGATGCCGGCGACCGAGTCGCATCTGACCCACGACAACTTCCACACCGGATTCGTCCTCGAAAGCCTCCATGACTACGCGATGGACCACCCGACCGACCATCCTTCTCGGGACGCCTACGAGACAGGCCTCCGGTTCTACCGTGACAATCTGTTCGACGAGAACGGTGCGCCGCGGTTCGAAGCCGACAGGCGCTACCCTTACGACGTACACGCCGCCGCACAGGCGATACTCACGTTCGCTCAACGCGATCTCGGTCGGGACCGTGAGATGGCACGGACAGTGTACGAGTGGACGACAGCGAACCTACTCGACGACGACGGGTACTTCCACCGACGGGTCGGCCGAGTCCTCACGGACAGAACCCCTTACATGCGCTGGAGCCAGGCGTGGATGTGTCGGGCGCTCTCGGCGCTCAGCCTACGTGAGTCCGAAGGTGCCTGACCGGGACGTTCCGGATTGTTCCGCTGTCCGTGTCCGTGTTGTACGGATTGACGAACAGCCCACGGTCGGCATCGGCCGCGAGGAACACGTAGGCGTTAGTGTCGAATACGCTTGCCAAGGGTGAAGACGCTCTGTCGTATGTTGCAAGCGTCTGCCAAGTGTCGAAGTCATCAGCGGTTGACCCGTGAAGGACGCAGGCGGAGTGTCGGGGGGCTGTTGCCGGCTCGATTGCAGTCGAGAAGAACACGTGGTACTGACCGTCCAGTTCCACGGTCTCAGCGAAATACACCGGGCTTGTCACCGTATGTAGCGTCTCGACGGACGGCTTGTTCGCGCCGACCTGATCTCGCTCCAGTCGGAGCAGGCGGTTCTTCCTACTGTACGGACAGTCCATCCCCCAGAGTACGGCATCGGGCGTAAACGCCACGTCGACGGCCCGCCACATCTGGCTCCCGATTCCGACGGTTTCGAGACCGTCCTCCGTCAACCGACCGATCATCGACTCGTTGTCGCCATCGCCGGTCGTCACCCAGCGGTCACCGGTAAACGGGTCGATGGTGACGGCGTGGACGTGCCGCGCGGCAGGCGTCGCAGCCGTTTTCCACGTCTCTCCCCCGTCCACGCTCTGCAGGACGCGGGGTCGCATGTCGTCGTTGAGGGGATATTCGCCGAGGTACAAATTATCGTCGTCCACACACAACCCGGTTGGCAGTATTCCCATCGGCCCGGATGACCGCGGAAACCGGCGGATACGTACCCACGTGTCGCCGCCGTCGGTGCTACGGAAGAGACAGTCCCCACGTGTCGCGTAGAGTTCGTCGTCACCTACCGGCCACACGTTCGTCGTCGGGAAGGTACCGAACAGTCGTTGGAGGACGGCTTTACTCGCGCAGTTGGTCTGAAGGACACGAGACATGGACCGGCCACGCACACCGACATCGGGGAGTCGGCCGATCCGTCGAATGTCCCGAGGGTCTGCTCCGGCGAACACCGACGCACATCCCGAGGCGTAGAGTGTCCCCTGCGATATTCCGCCGAGTTTCACAGTCGGTACACCTCTAGGAGACTGTTAAATCGTTTGCAACCGGCTGTCCAGTACCCACGGAAGAATCGAAGTGACAACATATATTGGACCGTCAGTCCAAACCGCTGACAATGCCCGACCTCCCGAATATTCTCTTTCTCGTTCTGGATTCGCTACGGACGGACCGGGTGTCCTGTTACGGCCACGACCGGGATACGACGCCCACTCTGGACGCGTTCGGGACGGATGCAACGAGGTACACAAACGCGTACACTCCGGCCCCGTGGACGCTCCCAACGCATACGTCGCTTTTCACCGGCCTCTTTCCGTCCGAACACGGTATCACCAACGCCTTTCCCGACAGCAACCTTCGGCTCTCATCGGAGATTCCGACGCTCGCGGAGAAGCTTCGAGATGATGGCTACCGGACCGCGGGATTCTCGAACAACCCATGGGTCGGAAAGACCTCAGGTCTCGACAGGGGGTTTGAGGACTACGTCGAGTGGAATCTCGAGATTGGGGCGGAGACCACCCCGGAGATACACGACCGAACCGACCGCCTCGTCTCGCGGTTCCACTCATGGGTTGGGCACGCAGCCCGCCAGCCGGTTTACATTCTCAAGCGCCCCTTCTTCACCGACTCGCTGACACGACGCGCGACCTCGTGGATTGAAGCGACTGCTGACTCCCAGCCGTGGTTCTGTTTTATGAATCTAATGGAGGCGCATAGTCCCTACTTTCCCCGCAAGTGGGCGTTCAGAGAGTTAGGGCTAGAGACGCCCGGACCAGTCGAGCCGCGGATTCTGAACACGAAACTTCTAGCCTACGTCATGGGGAAGGCCGACCTTGACCCCGAGACCCGAGAGCGGGTGATGGAATTCTACGATGCGAGCCTCCGTTACCAAGATCGGAAGGTAGCGGAAATCCTCGACAGCCTCCGGGCGAACGACGCATACGATGACACGTTGATCGTCATCTGCTCGGACCACGGAAAGACGCTCGGGGGCTTCGACCGGTCGGAGAGCCCACCCCACTACCTCCGTGACATCAACACTCGGGTTCCGTTGCTCGTCAAAGCGCCCGGTCAGGAGGATGGCGACGTGGTGGATAAACCGACCGAACTCGTCTCAACCCACGAGTACGCGCTTGACGGTGCGGCCAAGCCACTCCACGAGTACCAGCCCGCCCCCGACCACGCGCTGTTCGAGGACCACATCCCACACACTGGTCGGCAATCACCCGACGACGGCGTCACCTACTGGCGCGGGCTGGGGACCGCGGACGGGAAGTTCGTCCGGAGCGATACCGGCGAGCGGTTCCTGTTTGAGGGCCTGGGATTCGAGGAGCGAACCGTAGACGGTGTCGCTGAGTCCGAACTCGCCGAGGCGCTATCGGCTCGTGTTGGACGACTGGAGCGAATCGAAATCAGCGAGGACGGCAACCGAATGAACGACCTCGAAGACGACGTGCAGGCGCAACTGGAGGACTTGGGGTACATGAAGTGAGCTACCGCGTGGTATACTCGACGATCTCTCGCCAGTCTTCCCGCGCATTCTCGTAGGAGAATGACTGTCCGACGGGAATCGCGTTCGCACCGAGTCGCTCGTGAAGCGACGCGTCGATGAGCACACGCTCCATAGCGTCAGCGAAGGCCTCCGGAGTACGCTCCTCAACGAGCAACGCGTTCTCGCCGTCGTCAGCGATGTCCGGAATGTTTCCGATGCGTGGGGCGATACATGACAACCCCATCGCCATCGACTCGATCAGTGCGAGTCCGAGCGCCTCACGCTCCGAAGTCAGGACAAAGGTATCCGACCGGGTATAGTAGTCGGCTGGTTCGTCAACCCAGCCTGGTGTGTCGACAATGTCGGAGAGTTCTGCCGAGTGAATTTTCGCTTCTATCGATTCCGTTAGGTCTCCCGAGCCGAGGATTGCCGCTCGAATATTGTACCCCCGCCGATTGAGTTCATCCACCGCATCGACGAATAGCCCTGGCGCTTTTTCCGGTGAAAATCGACCCGACCAGACAAAATCGTACTCGGACTCTGCCGCTCCACGTTTCGGGTCGTATACGTCTGTTTCGATGGCGTTCGTCAGAATAAACACTGACTCGGCGGGGACTCCGTAGTCCACGAGCTGTTGCCGGTGACGGCTCCCCAGTACTGAAATCGAGTCGAAGCGAGGGAACGCGAACCGCGGTCCCCACCCGTACCACGCGTGTGCGTGGACATCCAAGTCCGCGCCCAAAACCCCGAGATGCGTCGGTGTGTTAGAGACGCCACCGGCCACGAGTGCCATGAGGCCGTAGGGTACCAGCGAGAACGAGACCACGAGGTCGTAGTCGTTCGTGAGCACCTCGCGGAGCGCATATAGAAACATCAACCCGATTCCGAGCAGTCGGATTCCCACCGACGGAACGATCTTGTAGTCGATATCGACGGATTCGTTCGGTGTGAGACAGACCATTGTGGTCTGCCCGGCCACGTCAGCGAGTGGTCCGATGTGTCTCTCGACTTTCTTTTGGTTCGAGTGCTCGGATACGACGAGCACCTCTTTCTCCGCGCACAGCCTGGCTTCTTCCACGGTAATTAGGATATCGGTGCCGCCCTGAATGTTGAGTACTCCGGTTTCGGTCGGCGTAACTCGACCCAGCTACCTGAGAGGCCTCGATATCAGTCCAGACCCGTGCTAGTGTTCCCTACAAATTGAAGACCCCAATCGAATGATTGAATATCAGCCCTCGCAGGCCAGTTAACAATGGGCTTGTCAGCTAGGAACTGGGCTTCTCACATGAGTACTGCCATCAGGCAGCGAGACACCGAAAAATTGCTTGAGGGTATCTACTCGGTCTACGCCGCCGGCTGGCAGGCAGTAACGTCCCGACACCCGCTAGGAACCAACGTCTACGATGCCGAGTGGGACGTGTTGATCGTGCTGGACGCGTGTCGAGTCGACGCTCTCCGGGAAGTCGCTGACGAGTACGATTTTCTCGGCGATATTGACAGTATCTGGAGCGTCGGAAGTAATTCACAGGAGTGGTACCTGAACACGTTCACCGGGCAGTACGCGGAGGCAATTGCAAAGACCGCACTCATCACCAGCAACCCGAACGCGGAGGCCGTACTCAAACACGGTGACACCGATCCTCGAATACCGATCCCGTTTTCCTGGACGGACTGGTCGCACGTTTCAGAGGAGGCATTCGCGCATATCGAGTACACGAGACAACACGAACGACCCTTCGATGATCTGGGGGATGACGCCCCCACCTTCGACGCGATACAGGATCCGAATTACATTACGGACCGGGCGATTGCTGCGGGTCGCAACGACTACGAGAAAATTATTGTCCACTACTTCCAGCCGCATCGACCCTTCGTTGACGGCTTGATCAGACAAAATCAGCCGCTGAGTGTCACTGAAGAGAGCCCATATCGAGCGGTGCAGGCTGGTGAAATAACCAAATCAGATCTTTGGGCAGCCTATCTGGACAATCTCCGTCTCGCTCTCGGTTCTATCGAAATTCTGTTGGAGAACATCGATGCAGAGGATGTAATCATCACATCCGATCACGGTGAGTTACTGGGTGAGTTCGGCCAATACGGTCACTTCTTCGGTCTTCCGCATCCAGACCTGAAACGTGTCCCATGGGTTCGTACGAGTGCGAACGACCAGCGAACACGTAATCCAAAGTCTAATCCCTCGATTAGAGAGGATGTAGACGTTACAGAACAGTTAGAAAGTCTTGGATACCTCTGAGTTTGGAGGTATGATTAGCCTGATGAGTGTCGTAAAAAAGAAAATAAATCCTCACGAGTACGTTCGATCGACAACAGAAGGATAGTGTAGATCGTCGCTCCCAAAATAATCAATAAGATTGTTTCAGTATTCCCGGAAAAGATGACCCGCGTCTTTACGAACCATACGCAAACCCCCATAGTGCAGGCTGAAATGAACTGGATTAAAAACCGATATTTGGGGAAGGAAAAACTCACAAACTGACGAAGGAGCAAAACGTGAACTACTGCTGCAATAACAAATGACGCACTCGTGGCGAAGGCAGCCCCAATGATTCCAAATCGAGGAATCAACATCAGGTTCAACCCCAAGTTCGAGATGATGGTGGTAGCCGTGCCATAAAATGACACTTTCGGTTTATTCATGGCTACAAGTGAACGGCTAAATAAAAAATATATCGATTGAAAAATGAACCCAGACATCAGAACTGAAAGTAGATATTCGTTTGAAACGTATTCAGCCGTGAAAAGGAGAGCCAATACATCCGAACCAATAATTGCCGCCCCAATAACACCTGCAAATGGCAGAATAAGGACAAATCGGAGTGAAGTCTCGATATCGTCACGTATTTGTTTAGTATTGTTCAGGCTATCTGCTTTACTTATATATGAGAAGATTGTGTTCGCAAGAATTCCATTCAGGATGATTGCCGCGAGCATTAGACGCCACGCTACTTCATAGAGTCCGACATCGGCCTTTGTCAGCAGGATTCCGATTAATACAATGTCCGCAAAATAGAGTATCTTTGATCCGATGACGGTTAGAAAGTAGTATTTTGCAAAACCTATCAACTTGTTTGCCATCTCAATAGATGGAATAGTGAACTTCCGGTTCGTAAAATATATACTAACTGGAATAACCAAGAGTCTCGCAAAGGTCGCGGATGCAATAATTCCAAGCGCCCCCATTCCAAGCCGGACCGCGGCAACCGCACCTATAACAAATGCTATAACTCTAAGCAAATTTACGAAACCACCAACTGCTGCACGGAGGTCTGCTCTGAATATATGTTTATAGAATGATATGAATTGCTGTCCTGTCAATGCAACGATGAAATATATAAGGTACTCTTGGGCTATTATACCATCAAATGCATACTGGACCCCGAGGAACAGTATAGAGCCTATTACAGCTAGTGCGGTCGTCATCACCAAACCCGTGGAGTACCACCCATCGGGATCTTCATTTTCACTCGCAAACTTTTCTGTAGCACCTCCGACTCCAAATGAAACTAGGAGTCCAGCCATACCTCGTAGAGACTCGAAGTAGAAGTACTCGCCTAATGTTCCTGGTGGGAGTGAACGAGTAAAATAGATGACTGATAATAATGTCAAGAGTTGCCCAAAGACCCGTAGGAAAAAAAGCTGTTTGACGTTCTTTAATAAAGACATGCTGAAGTTCCTTCGAGATATTGCATTTATTTAATGGAGGTGAATGGTCGCCACAACAAACGGTTATATGAGGGTCACAACATGCTATTATAAAAAAGGTGTTTATTTAGCCCACTAAATCCCCAGACAACGACTTAATAGGTCGATAAATCAATGGAGTTGATGCGAATGAGTGTCAGTTTGAGGAACCACACTATACTATTTACCAAGGTGGTGGGTTCGCTGACAAAAAGGTATTGCGACGGTAGCCAATAAACCACCCCCTCCTGGGCGGCAGCTCCTTGAACAAAAACGATTTGTACGAGACCCTGGGGGTTGCTCCCATATGTTTACAACCTCAAACAGTACGTGACCCACTGATTTCGACGCGCTACGGCGATTCAATAGGAAAAATCATGGTGATATCGATAACGTTATACAACCAGACAGAACTGGATAGACTAGTGTCCCGTCAAGCTAAAATTGGACTCATTGCCGTATTTTTGGCACTTGCATCCGCTTTTTTTATGTATACTATCTCTGTAGACGGGTTTGCTCCTAAACACGCATACCATGTGGCTGAAACGGTCCAGACGGGCCATATTCCTGAGTCCGGAATAAATGTCGAGGGCTTCTATGGATTTGGTGCGATATTTGTTATAGTCTCAAATATTGATCCGTCGGCTTTGATATATTTTCCACTAACTGTCTGGGCATATATCCCAATACTATTCACTTTGACATATAAATTATCTAGTGATTACAGGATCGCTGGTGGGGTTGTTTTACTTCAATATCTAACCGGCTTGGAAGGCACAGAAAAACTCTATTTTTGGCCACACGGATTTGGCAAAATGCTATTTTTTACAGTACTTATTTTGCTCATTGTATCCGTTAGAAATGGGCGCTGGTATAGGAGACTGAGTTTATGCCTCGTAATTATCTTAACATCCCTTATGTTTGTGTCGTACAATTTATCTGTGATTGCACTGGCTTGTCTGGGTATCCTTGCTATCAGTACAAATTTACTGGAAAGTTGTGCTAATAAGACATCAAAATATTGGTTTTCTTACTCAACCAGTAAATCTTTGATTATAAGTATTTCCTTAGCTGCTATCGTGATATTCGGTATGAGTAGTTTCATATATTCAACTGCTATTCCTCTTGTTCTTCGATTAGAAGAATTTTCCACCCTTTCAAAGTTCACAAGTGCTTGGTTTGGTACGAATGACCTTCCAGAAGAACTTGCTGCGATATATTTCACGCGGCCCCCAACCCTAACTTATCTAGCAGTTTTTAAATATGTGATTGTTCTCTTCATCCTTAGCTTGCTGGGAATACTAATACTCCAGTTCCTTAGACACCGTGACTTATACGCTGATGACCTCATAATGGGTAGTTTGACTCTGAGCGTAGGTATCTTCATGTTTCTCCGGATTTTTGTTGGTGCGATACCCGTACAATGGCTTCATCTGCCGATGATTCTTACTATTGGTTATCTTTGGAAAAATAGGGACCGGGAATCAGCCGTTCTCGATATAAAAACCCGACGCAGTATAGTAGTCGTAGCACTCGTACTGCTACTCATTCAGGCACCTATATTTTATGCTGTAGGCCTCCAATCCAACAGCATCAATCGCGTCGATGGTTTTTCGGAATATGAAGAATCTAGTGAATTCATGTCAGATTATTCAAATAAACCTGTATTAACTACAAAGACGAGCCAATATTTGGTGGAATCATATGCATTACAGTCATACAAGGAGTCTCAAAGTGGAATCCAAGTTGGGGTGTTAACTATATCTGACATTAACAAAATGCGGACTCAGCAGCAAGTAAAGGAGGGGATCTATGTCACATACACTGGATGGAATTATGTTGCTTTGCCTAACTGGGTCACCGTACAGTCGTGGGAAATGTCTGAGGGTAAGATACAAAGAAACACCAACATGATACACATCTATGATTCAGGCAAAATGAAATTGTATGGGAATAATAATATGTCTACAAAATCTGGATGATGTAGGGGCAAAATAGCGTGAGAAAACATAGCTGCCTATTTCCCCCGCACCACAACTTAAATTGATGAATTATTTGACTGCCGGCTTTCATCGTAACTGCGAGTCACCAGTTGGCTGACCCGTAAAACTTGAGCGAGGACTGAAGATCTTGGAGAGTGATGAACTCAATCACGGCTATTGAATTGACTTCGGGGCCTCAACTGTCTCGGAAGAAACGTTCACAGCCCTCCGAACGTATCTGTCTGCGCAAGTTGAACAGCTGGCCTGACCAGCGAGATGCCATAGTGTTGGAACTACCTGCATTATGGAGAGTATCTCCCGTTCACGGTGGGCGAGAATCTGCTACTCCACACCACCCCAAGCGGATACAGTGTCCGAAAATCGGCAAAAAATGAATAGTGAGGAGAATACACCCACGCCACGATGAAGCGGAATCGGCTCCTGAAAGCCGGCCTCGCCGTTCTCTGTATTTCGATGGTGATGGCTGCAGGCCTGTGGTTTCTGTTCGTGGCTACACCGCCAACAACTGAAAGCGACCTGAACGCAACCACGCCGGATCCAAACCTCTCGACAGCGCCACCCGAGTTCACGATGACTGCGATGGTAACGACTCGGGAGCTCGAGGAGCCGTCCGATACGACGAACTGGTCGGCCGGAGTGGTGTACGATGCCGACGCGGAGGAGCGTCTCGGGTGGCTCAACTCTACGGGCGCGGACGGCGAGGTGTCTATGGGTCAGTATCAGCGGTACTCTCAAAACGCAACTCACGAGTACAATCGGTATCACCACCCGGAATCCGACGCATTCGATACCAGAGTCGAATCCATCCGTGACGATTTGAACCCGGATGCGGAGTCGCTCTCCGTCAACAACACGTCGCAAACGTACGTCCACTACCGAAAGCGGCCACAGAGCGCGTTTGAGGTCGTCCCCGATTTGATGCCGCCGCTTGGATTCATCGACCGAGTGCCGTTCGAGCACGATGGGTCGACGACGTTCAGAGGCGATCCTGTCGAGAAATACGTACCCACCTCCGGATGGGCTCAGACACCGGGAACTGTCGATGACGACCCTGACTGGTATATTTCGAATACGAGTGGCGAACTGTACGTGAACCAGACGACCGGGCATATCGTTCACGTGAACGTGTCCCTCACATCGAAACGTACTGCGATTCGCGCAGGCAAGTGGTTCGGTGAGAGCGGGAACCGTATCCGCATTAGGCTAACCGTCCGTGAGGATCTCCGGGACGGTGACCTCCGGCCAGGGTGGGCTACGGACGCGACATTCGACGAGCAGTCATCGGACCGGACACGATGATCGTTCCAATAGGCGGTGAGCCCCTTTCTCAAGGAAGCGAGTCTGGGGTCGTTCACGGGCCCTAGTCCCGGTTAACAGCGTTCCAGCCGCGTCTCCGCGGGCACCGACAACTGAATCAAGTTCACTGTACTGGTAAACGCCGATGCCTCATCCCGGCCGGGGAATACAACGGAGAATTCCCCACTCCATTCACCCGACCGAATTGCCTCGGCGAGCTGGCGCGATATCCCGCCGTTCCACACTGTCTCTCCTCCCACATCGATGTACAACACTTGGCCAACTTGCCCCTGGAGGTCCACTACCTCCCTGAGTCTGTTGCGGTATTGCGTGCGCCCAGTTTCCGTGAGTTGGATATGAACTAATATTCGGTTATTATCCTCTGTTACTTCGGTCACTTGGAACAAGGACTTGTCAACCAGCGTTCGGCGCTCACCATCCGACTCAGCATAAAACGTCACGTCACTTGAGGGGGAGAGACCCTCCGCGCCCTGTATATTGATGACCGCGACAATTCGATCGGACTCGGACTCGCCCGTTCGAATACGATACACCGAATACGCCGACACGTCTTCGGACTGGTCGAGAGAGTCCCTGACAGATTGTGCAATGCGCCTAAGCGTGGGCGTCGTGAGGCCCACACGAACCGGGCCGAGATCAGATCGGTCATCGGTATAGCTCCGTAGTTCCTCAATCGATATGGCATCGCTACGCACCTCAACCGCATACTCGTCTCCCGTCTCGACGATTTCGAATTCCATCTCCGGTCCGAGCTCGGCGGTGAAGGATTCGGCTGCCTCTTTGGTTTCTGCGACGACGGACACCCCACGTGGTGTTACTATCAGCCGACTTTGTTCGTCGGGGTTCGAACACTCGGGGTCCTCAGAGAGTGTCTCGATCTCGTCGCTTGTGGCTTCGTTCTTGGGAGTCTGGCGCTGGTTCTCATCGTTGATGCCATCCACAGGGCCTTTCGAACACCCGGCGAGTAGGGGTGTCGTGGCCGCGATCGCCGTCAGTAGCTGGCGACGGGTTGCCATTGAGTTCAAATATGTCCAATCTTCGGAATAATTTTCGATTCGAGAGGTTTGGATCGCTTGTGAGCAGTGAGACCCACCTCGGGATATTGACAGAGTTTAGAGAATATATCAGACACCATATATCTCAATAGAGACAGAATTCGGGCTGAGTGGGTGGCCGCGGATACGCTAGCGGCAATGTAATCGCATGTCGAGTGGGTTCACCCACAAAGATAGTCGCAATAGCGACGAGTTCCCGTGTGGCTGACTGGTAGCAAGAACCTTCCTGTTGTTCAGTTACCACAACAATTACCAATGTGCCGCCCGTTGTTGTAGATGGACAACACAGGTGGCCCAATGCCGGGGACGAAAATCTTCGAGGACGACGACGAATTCCCAGAAGGCGACAGATGGGAAGCCCTCGCCTGGGATGTCCCAAAGAGTGATGAGTTCCCGGAGGGACTGAAGTACAGCTTCCAGTACCTTGGGCCGGCCGACGAAGAGATCCTGCGATACGACAACGCGAACGACGCCCACGACGTTGGGCGACATCACCGCCACTACCACAGCGAGGTCGAAACCATCCATGAGCAAGAATTCGCCTGACCACGCCCACGAACCCCCGGAGGATGTCGAATATCCCTCGACGCTTCGCATCACGTCGAAGCCGTTCGAGGACCACAAGGAGAGCGTTCTGGACCGTGCCGAGCGCTGCGAGCAGGGTGAAGAAGTGCCGCATGTCGTCAACTTCCAAGACGCCAGCCGACTACAGCGCATCCTCACGCCCCGCCGGTTGGAGTTGGTTCGAAGCCTGATGGACGAGCCAGCCGAGAGCATCCGCGCCCTCGCCGCTCGCCTCGATCGAGACGTCCGACAGGTTCACGACGATCTCCAGATTCTCAGCGAGTATCGTATCGTCCACTTCCGCGAAGAGGATGGCGCAAAGAAGCCACACATACCCTATGACACGGTAACAATCGAGGTCGAACTCAGCAAGTCACTCGGTGACACCACCGACTCACACGCGTCGGCAAAATGAAGACGTCCAATGGTCAGGTATCCGGAGTTCTCAGACGAACCCTTAAGCGGGAGAGCGAGTAACAAATACCCAATGAAGGGTATCGTTCGCACCGAGGACATCTTGGGTGGTGAGCCCCGGTTAGCGGGTCGTCGTATCGCGGTCCGCCAGATCGCTGAGTTGGCGATAGATGGAGGTGTCCAGCCTGCAGAAGTGGCTGACCAACTCGAAATCGAACTGGCAGACGTTCACCGGGCGCTGACGTATTACTATGATCACCCTGAGGAGATGGCTACAGTTCGCAAGCGGCATCGGGAAGCTATGGACCGAGTGCGTGAAGAGGCCCTCGATCCACCGAAAACGGCCACGAAATGACCCTGTCGTTGCTCTGCGATGAGCACGTTAAGAGAGTCTTTATCAGGGAGCTCAGGGCCAATGGATACGGTGTTGAGTGGGTTTCGGATGACTATGAGTCTGGTCGATCCGATTCGGAACATCTCAAGTACGCTGTGGAGAATGATCTCGTGCTGCTGACCAACGACACGGACGTTCTCCGGTTGCACGATGACTATCGCCACTCGGGACTCATCGTATACGACGAATAGATCTTTCGCGTCCTTCTGCCGCAATATCAACACATCACCAGTGGCACCCACAACCCGAGGGGCGAGACGCGAAGCACGAGCGATGTGGGGGCATCATTTCTTTCAACGATAAACGATTAGTATAATGGCCTGAAGGTTTCGCCCAACGATGTCGTCCACCGACAGCGATGACACAGCGCCGGAACTCACACTCGGTCGAGATCCCGACGCACTCGGTGAAACGGTGCCCCTGCCGCCTGGCGCGCTCGATGACGGCTGTTACGTCGCGGGCAATCGCGACCGGCGGACTGCCATCGTTCAGCGATGGTGTGTCGAATTGGCTGCAGCGGGGCACGGGTTTTGCTACATCCACCCGTCTGACCCAATGCCACGCGATCTCTTAGCGAGGCTTCCCCAGGAACGCCTCGAGGACGTCGTCTGGATCGACGCGGGTCGATGGCAAGTGGCCTCTAAGTTAGATGTGCCAGCGGTAGAGCGCGTCGCGGTCAACCCATTCGAGGCACCGCCAGATCGGGACGCGTTCACGACCGATCCGGTCGCCACCAGAGTGAATGCGTACATGGATGCGGCAACAGTGTGGGACCGGTTCGACGCCGCTGTCGCCCCCATCCTCTCGGCTATCCTGCCCGCGCTGTTCGAGGGTGAGGAGCCGTATTACGAGTATCCGGCTGCACTCAGGGAGGCGGATTTCAGGGATTCCTTCGAACCCCTCAAGGAACTCGACGCCTTGGATTCGCTGACACCGTTCGAACTGGCACAAACACGCGAAGGTCAACCCGTACGGCTTGCAGCGTCGCTCATCAGCGGGCCGCTCGACCCCGGGCCAAGCAATCCACTGCTCGGTGACTCGACCTACGATCCGGCTCGTGCTCTCACGGAAAACGAGATCATCTTGATCACAGGCGACATCGACCCGTTCAAAGAGACGGATCCAACGATGGATGGCACCATCGCCACCCATCTCTTGGTGGCAGCTGTGTGCTGTCGGCTCTGGGAGGGCGCCCAAACGACAGCGACGGAGAGGACCTTTCCGGTCGTCGTCGATGGTGTCGACACACTGGTTCCCGGCGACGGTGATCTGTTCCGGAAGCTCCTCGCCGACCCCGTGTCGCTAGCTCCTGTCTACGCCGGCCCCCCGGCGAGGACGCTTGCAGAACCGGTCCACATCAGTGTCGAGGAACACATCGAGACCCGCGTAGGCGTCACGGACGGCGCCGGAAGCGGACCTGAATCACGGGACCGAGATCAGGATCTCAAAGCCGCCCTCTCTAACGGGTCGCTGGATGCCGCCGAACACTATTTCGACCAGGAGGAGGCCGGAACGGTTGGGGAAGGCCCGCTCTGTTGGCTCCGGACGAACGCCGCCGGGCGATTGGTTGGACCCGAGGGGGTACAGCAGTCGATGCGTCCAGCGCTGGCTCCCGACCCGCCAGACACCCGGCGTGGCCAGGAGGCTGTCGCCGCGGCGATCACACGGAGCATCGATCGCTACGGCGGGGAGTTACAGACGGTGTCCGAGGAATCGAAAACACGGGCTCGCGAGCGATACAACGATTCCAGTCGCTAGCCACGCGCCGACACCACTATTCGTTTTGCTGTCCTGTTCTCTCTGAAAGCGGCAGGGATTAATCTCTCCGTATTAACCAACAAATACGGTCACTATGTTGGTTAATTTTGTTTGCCTCAGCTTCCGCTGCGGCTGTTACTGGTTTCTCGACATCTTTTTGCCAGTCTGAGACGATTCCGGACAACAGTCTTCGAGGTCCTTCTTGCGCATCGCCTCTCGTCCACAGGCCCGACACCGAAAGTACGACTCTCCGGTGGGATTCCCATGCTTGTCGAGTTCCTGTAGCGGGCCTTCGATTCGGCCACTGGTGGGTGCTTGGGAAGGACCTCTCACCGATTCCTTCACGCCGCCATCCGCACGCGGGCGTTCTGGAAGCCGACCGTCCGGCGTTGGAACTGTTCGGTTTTGAATTTCCATGTCGACCCGCCGGAGATGCTTACATCGATTGACCGAGGCTTTCTGTTGGTCCGGGCAGGTGCACCCCTTTCGGAGTACATCAACCCGATACACGTTTCCAGATTCCGACTGCACCGTGTATATGCCGCCCGAACGACGGAGTGTGACCGTCATATCCTCCGTTCGTGCTCGTTTAGTCCGCTGGTCGATGTCGTTGTGATTGTCTGGTTCGTCTCCTTGCATGGAATCACGGGTGCAGGGCTGGACTCGCCTGCGCCCGCCCGTCGGGCGCACGACAAAACGGAACCGGTACGTCACGCGCTGAATATTAATGATACTATAGAGTATCATACTTCAAAGTACGATTACCAAAAGTACGATATTTCTTCGAGGAGAAAATCTCGCCGTCTACGGCGGGAGTGAATCCGACAACGCGGACGCCAACCACCGTCGTTGGCAGGTCGGATACTCAACGCCCATCCTCACCATTAAGTAAGTTTG
The DNA here is from genome assembly GCF_013391635.1 of Natronomonas gomsonensis. Taxonomy (GTDB): domain Archaea; phylum Halobacteriota; class Halobacteria; order Halobacteriales; family Haloarculaceae; genus Natronomonas; species Natronomonas gomsonensis_A. Next base: position 1,197,812 of record NZ_JACAWU010000002.1, read on the forward strand.
TCTACATAGGCTATGTATGGCGATTGAGGTCACGCGCACCTACATTGGTTCCATCCAGAACCACTGTCAGGTACGTGATGGCCTCGATTCGCTCGGAGACTCCGCCTCAAAAATCTGGAACGTCGCACGCTGGACAGCCGACCGAATCTGGGATGCAACCGGCGAAATCCCTGATGAAGGCCCGCTCAAAGCGTACATGAAGAACCAGCCGTGCTGGAAAGACTTGAATGCACAATCCAGTCAGAAAGTCATCGAAGAACTTTCCGACGCTTTCCAGTCGTGGTTCGATCTGCGACAGAACGACCCAGAGGCGAATCCGCCCGGCTACCGCAAACACGGCGATACTCGACCCAAGAGTACGGTTACGTTCAAAGCAGACGGGTTCACACACGACCCAGAGAACAACCGGGTCCGACTCTCAAAGGGGAAGAACCTCAAAGAACACTTCTCAGACTTCTTGCTCTGCGAGTACCAGAACCGCCCCGACGTTGACCTCTCAGAAGTCAACAAGGTACAGAACGTTCGCGCGGTCTGGGGCGGCGACGAGTGGGAACTGCACTTCGTCTGCAAAGTCGAACTCGAAACCAACGATTCGGCAGGCGACGGTATGGCGGGTATCGACCTTGGCATCAAGAACATCGCCACGGTCGCCTTCCCCGACGAATACGTCCTCTACCCCGGTAACTCCCTCAAACAAGACAAGCACTACTTCACTCAAGCCGAGTACGACACCGAAGGTGAGAACGGTCCCTCAGAAAAGTCGATATGGGTACGACAGAAACTCACAGAACGCGAGACACACTTCTACCACACGCTTACAGATACCATCATCACGGAGTGTGTCGAACGTGGTGTTGGGACGCTCGCGGTGAGTTGGCCCGAAGACGTGCGCGAACATGACTGGGGTGCGACGGGGAACAAGAAGTTGCACTCGTGGGCGTTTGACCGCATCTACCAGTACCTCAAATACAAAGGCGAGATCTGCGGTGTTGAGGTGCTGAAGGAGAACGAGTGGAACACCAGTAAGACCTGCTCGCGGTGTGGTGACGACACGAAGTCGAACCGTGTCGAGCGTGGGTTGTACGTTTGCTCGTCGTGTGAGTTGGTCGGGAACGCGGATTGCAATGGGGCGGAGAATATGCGGCAGAAGATAACTCCGAGTCCTCACGGTGAGGATAGGAGTAACGGCTGTGTGGCACAGCCATCGGTACACCTGTTCGACCGCGAGAGCGGGACGTTCACCACGAGAGAACAGGTCGTATCGTAGACCGGCAAATATCCCACCTGCGGGACGGGAAGCCCCGCCGTTCACGGCGGGGAGGATGTCACCCCGAGTACACGATCACGAACACGGGACAATGGTGGTATGGCGAACACGAGATCGACGCCGTCGGCCTGACCACCGGCGAGACGCTTATTGTCGGTGAATGCAAATTCCAACAGTCACCACTCGGATACGATGCGCTATCGAATCTAGAGGATCACACCGACGAACTTCAATGGTCTCCACAAAGCGGGGGTGACCGGGTCGTCGAGTACGCCCTCTTCTCCCGAAGTGGGTTCAAACAATCGGTCACGGAGGCAGCCAGTCAACGAGACGACCTCCGTTTGTTCAGCCTCACAGATGTCGTGACTGCACTCACAGAAACTTAGGCCTAGGCAAGGCTTTGAGTCGACTCAATTCACAGCACGTTCGATATCCCGATATCGCTCTCGAACCGTCACTTTAGACACGTCCGCCGCGTCCGCGATTTCGGCTTGCGTCAGGTTCTCCCCAGTGTCCTGTCCAGCCACGTACAAGGCGCCTGCTGCAGCGCCCGCGGGATTACAGCCGTTCGTCACGGCCTCACCCGCTGCGGCTTCGAGGAGCGCTCGTGCGCGACGCTCCGTCTCATTGCTCACATCGGTTTCCGATGCAATCTGTGGGAGATACTGCGTCGGCCCTGCCGGTGGCACGGGCAACTCGAGTTCCCGATTTAACACGGTGTACCCCAACCGGACCTTCCCATCATCGAGTTTCGACACTCCAGCGATCTCCTCGAACGTCCGTGGATACTCGTTCAGTCGGCAGACCGCATACACGCTCCCGGACGCTATCGTTTCGATCGACCGACCGCGAAGGACGTCTTCGCTCTGTGCTGTCCGGAACAACTGACACGCCTGGTTTCGTAGACTCTCCGAGAAACCGAGGGCAGACGTCATCCGCCGAATCTCGACCAGCCCCGACAGGAGATTTCGATTCGCTTTCGAGCCGATTTTCGCTCGTGTATGCTCGCGACGCAGTCGACCGAGTTGCCGCCGTTTCTTCCCGCCGATCGTTCGCCCCTCGGAATCTTTCTTCCACCCGATTTCGCTCCCGATACCGTGGTCGTGCCGGGCGACCGTGTTCGGCGCCCCTGTCCGCCGTCGCTCCGAGGCGTTTTCGTCGGCCTTGCAGTACTGCGGCCCGTGGTCCAGTCCTTCGTCGTCGAGGATGAGACCACAGTCCTCACACACCGTTTCGTGAGCGTTGGTCGTGACGCGACCATCGCATTCCGGACAACTGTTCTGTTCGTGTTCCTGTACGTCCTCGTCGAACGTCTGCTCGTAGATGTTTCTCGAAGCCATCTCAATTCACGAGGCACGCCTTCCTGCGCCCCTCGCCCGTCAGGGGCCAACAAAACACAACCGCGGTGCAGCTACGGGCGTCTCGGTGCGGAGAACTGTCGCTTGCCTCGCTCTACTGATCAACTCGGGTCGTATGGATTCGTCGCTGTATCAAGCCGATAGATGTCGTCGACGGCATCGAAATCATCGTCGAACGCATACAGATACCCGAGCCCCTCGGTTTGCATATACGCGACAATACAGGCGTCAACGAACGAGAGGGGTTTGTGCAGCCTGAACAGGGATTTCCCTGTCGCGAAGGCATCAGTACTGAGTGACTCGATATGGAACCGTGCGTTTTCCTCGATTCGGTCAAGGAGATCAACGGCTGCAGCGTGGCCTGCATGGGTCGTGAGGCCGTTCAGCGTCTCTGCGAGAACGTAGTCAAGCACGACCGCTCCCGGCAGTGTACCGTTGTCAATACCACGAATGACCGGAAGTGCAGTCTCATGGGAACTATCGCGTCGATACGCTGCCGCAAAGAGAACTGTTGTATCGATGAGTGCGCGCGGCATCTATTCGACGTTGACGCCCCAGGCGTCATGCTCGTCCACTACATCGGTTGTCTCTTCTCCATCGTAGCCATCGAACTCGGCGAACGTCCCCGCCTGTTGTTGGACGACTTCTACACGGACACTGCCATCTGCCTCAAGGTGCCAGCGAAGTTGGTCACCATCATCAATATCGAGTTCACGTCGAATCCGTGCAGGGATGTTCGCCTGGTTCCCCGAAACCTTACTTTCGGCGTCAATCCGGTCGCTGCTCATAGCCACCAGTACGGCCCCGGTCGTCAAAAGCCTAGTGTGACATCACACTATTCCGAAAGTGTCACTTCACGGGGTCCTTAGGCTTGAGAGACGACTCTCGGACCCGCTCGAATGCCGCCTCGTTCTCCTGTTCCAGCTTTCGCAGTTCGTCGATGTGAGCGTAGTAGTAGGAGAGGGCTTTGTACACGCTTCCAAGAGATACGTCGAGTTGATCTGCGACAAGAGCGGGGGACTGTCCGCTATCGATCACCCGTGGAGCAATGTGGCGAACACCAATGCGTGTGCCGGCGATTCGCGGCTCACCACCGAGTACGTCTTTGTCTTGGGTGATACTCATACTGTACAGTAGCCTCTCGTATGAGTTATATTTTTCCGGCAGCACTCCTCTCGTACCTGTTCAGGAAGGCAACGGGGTGGTGTATTCCGTGAACTACCCTACCCTACTCGCTCACGGCGTCAGCCGTTCGCTTCTTGAGGGTAGGGCTTCCTGCTTCCACGACGCGCTTTGCAGATACAGGCGAATCCACAGGGAGCGCAGTCTCCACAGGCGTTGATTCGGAGTATCCCACTCCTACATCTTCTAGACCGCGAGAAAGAATGTTCCACGCCGCGTTCGCGTCCCTGTCCGCCTCAAACCCGCAAGCTGGACAGGAGTGTTCACGGACCCACAACGGCTTGTCCGTCGAAACGCCGCACGACGCGCACTCTTTGGTTGTCCCTCTCGGGTTGACCGCGACGAAGTGCGTTCCCTCCCGCTCGCACTTGTATTCGAGCAACGAGAGAAACGTTCGCCACGCGGCAGACGCCGTGTTGCGACTGTTCGACGGACTTTCCATCATCCCCTTCACGTTCAGGTCTTCGACCGCTACGAGGTCGTACTCCCGAGCGTAGTACGCCGAGAGCTTGTGCAAGAAGTCGCGGCGCTTCCGACGGAGGTCGGCGTGACACTCCGCAACGCGCCGTCGTTGCTTCTCGTAGTTGTTCGACCCGTGTTGCTTGCGCGAGAGTTCCCGTTGCTCGCGCTCCAAGCGGTCACGCTCGTCTGAGAGGTTGAGCGACCCGACCGCCGTGCCGTCGGTGTCGTGGGCGTACGTGAGAATCCCAACGTCGATACCGACGCACTTCTCGGGGTTCTCAGGCGTTTCAGGCGGTTCGCGGTCCATTTCGACGCCGAAGGTGGCGAACCACTCGCCCGTCGGTTCCTTCTTGATCGTGACCTGCTTGAGTGTGGCGTCGTCGGGGATGGCGCGGTGAAGCCGAATCGGTATGTCCGCGAGTTTCGAGAGTGATAGGACAGTCTGACCGCCCTTCTTGTCGAGCTTGAAGCCAGACTGACTGTACGTGAAACTGCGGAACTCCCGTGGCGGCTTCCACTTGAGTTGACCGACGCCGTAGCCGTTCTCCTTGAGTTTGGAGAGTCCGTTGAGGTTGTCGAACAGCCGTTCAACGACGGTTTGGAGAACTTTCGAGTACACGTCGGACAGGCCATCCCACCACTCCTTGAGGTCAGGTAGCTCCGACCGCAAGGCGGTCATGGACGGCAATTCACCGTGTTCGTCTTGGTAATCGTTGAGGCGGTAGAGCGTGTGGTTGTACAGTTGCCTACAAATGTTCCGGTGGCGGTCCAACTCCTTGCGGTGGGCGTCGGACGGCTTGAGTCGGTACTTGTAGGCGTAGTACATCAGCTCTCCCGCTGGTCTTCGACGTACTGTTTTAGCACATCCAGAGACACCTGCCCCGTCGAGATGAGGCAGTACGAATCGTTCCAGAACGAGTCACCCCACAGTTCGGTCTTCAGTTCATCCTCGTACTCGTTTCGGATACGGCGGGCGGTCGCGCCCTTGACCGTGTTGATGAACTTCACTAGGTCTGTGGTGGGTTTCGCTCGGAACAGAATGTGAGCGTGGTCGTCCTCTCCGTCGAGGTTCGTCAGTTCGACACCGTAGTTGTCCGTGAACCCGCTGATGACCTCGTGAATGAATTGGGTTCGCTCCTCGGTTAGCACTCCGCGCCGATACTTCGTGGTGAGTATCAGGTGGTAGTGTAGGGAATACGTCGAGTGCGCTCCCGAGTCGAGGTCGTACTCCATTGGGTTCGGTCAATATTATACTACCCCACTGAAAAAACGTTGTGATTGCGTGGGTATGTGGGCCTGCCACCGAATCGTGTATGAGAACTGTGCGGCGCTGTATCCCCTCCCTGCTCGCGTCTCCCGTTCGGTCGGTGCTCGCTGAGGAAGGGGGCTTAGCGCCTCAATTCAGCTAACTGACCCTCTAGTAAGTTTTTTAACTGTTACCGGATTATTGGTAATCACCAGATGTATGAGGTTCTCGACGACACGGCGGCACAGACTATCCTCGCCATTGAGAGTGGTGACTCCATCCGCCGTGTCGCCCAACACCTCCACACACCCTACGAGACAGTGAGACAGGCCGTCAATCGGCTGGAAGACGAGGGCTACGTTTCCTATGACGGCGGCCTCACCGTCGTCGACGAGCGCGTACGCGACGCAGCGCTCGAGCTCGTCGCTGCCAGCGCCGGCGTCAGTCCACCCTCCATCGAGGAAACGTACGTCATCCCACAGTTCGGTGACTGGCCGTTCGCGTTCACGCGGATCGACGCCGTCTACGTGTGGACGCAGGGCGGCTACCAGGTCGGTCGCGAGCCCGACGACTATCCGTTGTTCCTTGCTGTTCGTGAGCAGGACGTCGACGCCTGGGAGTCGTTTTTCGAGTGGTTTGACCTCCCGACCGCATTCGAGCGACAGCCCCGAGATGAGTTGGACGGACCGCTGCAGATCGTCCTCGAGCCACGCGCGTCACTCGATATCGAGCACGTCGAAGGGTACCCGGTGATCCCGAGAGCAGAGACAATCGAGTATATGCGCGAGAACTACGCCCAGTTCCAGTCGGCGCTGGCGATGCTCGACCGGATGTACGAGGACCTCGACCTCGGCGTCACGTATCGAGAGACTGAACGGGCACAACCATGAGCTTCAACAACCGAAGTGACGCGCTCATCGAACTGCTCGAGGAGCTCATCCAAGAGGGCCATGAGTACGTCCTTGTCGGCGGCTACGCTGTCTCAGCGTTCAATGCTCGCTTCTCTACGGACCTCGATATTGTCGTCGCGCCGGACTCCAAAGCTGACTTCGTCGAGTTCCTCGAACAGCGAGGTTTCGAGGAAACGGACAGCCACGCCAAAGAATGGTTCTATGACACCGAAGTAATCGAGTACGAGAAGCGGCTCACGCCGCAGCAGCCGATCGGCTTCGATCTACTAGTGAATGGACTCGGGTGTCGCCAGACGGAGGCACAGTGGTCGTTCGACTACCTGTACGACCACAGCCTCCAACAGGAGGTGAGCGGAGGCACAATGACGACGACAGCCAGAGTGATCGATGGGGCCGTCCTCGTCGCGGCAAAGCTCCACAGTGGCCGAGAAACGGACCTCCGAGACGTCCTGGCAGTGGCTGAAGAGATCGATCTCGACGCTTTGACTTCCTCCCACGGCTGAAGCCGTGGAATTCCTCCGCGTGGGTGATTCAGGCCGTGCCTGAACCAACACCGGAGGCAAGATTCCCACCACTACGGGTGGTACTCCGGTCTGCGGGTTCCTCTTTGGTCGTATGATCACGGTGTTGCCACCGGTGATCGTCCCACTCGAGGCACACAGGTGTGTCCCTTGGGCTGTTCTGCCCGCGGGCCGCGGGCCGAGCCATCGGCCCACCTCTATCGACCTCGTCCGCCTGCTCCACGAGGAAGTTCACCGCCCCCACCACGTCGCTGTGCCCCTCGAACTCACACTCGAGACACTGCAAATCGTCGCCGGAACGGTGAACGTCCCCACCCCCACACGCCGGGCACCGGTTGGACGTGCCGGCCTCGCTCTCCTCGTGGACGGCGATTCCATACTCGTCCTCCAGCACGTCGTGGAGGCGATCGCGGAAGCGGCCGTGCGCCCAGAACAGATCGGTCTTCTCGTTCACCACCGCCGACCAATGCTCCTCGCGCACGTCGTCGAGTTTGCCGACGTACAACTCCACCACGTTACGCTCGAGGAGCCACCCGGCGAGAAACCTGATGAGCGCGTCTTGGGCGTGATCGCGGTGCTCGTCGCGGCGGCGATACAACTGCCCGATCCGTTCGGTGTAGTACCGGTCGTCGGGGAGTCGTGACTGCAAGTCCGCGATCGCGGCGGTGAGGTCGTGGAACCGCTCGAAGCAGGGCCGGCCGTGGAAGACCACGCGGTCGCCCTCGCTCGTGACGACGGCGGCGAGGTTGTTGGCGCCGATGTCCACCGCTGCCACCACCCCTTCCTCGCCCGGGGTGGCGGCCAGTGCATGGGTATGCGTGAATCGTCGGACGGCAGGAGAATCGTTGCGTCCGACGGATTGGTGTGCGGTGAACGACTCGGCAGTCCGGTCGTACGTGAGTTCGAGGGAACCGTTCGGGCCCGTCCAGTGCGGGCGGCCCCTAACTTCCAAGCGGAGCTTCTCGTTGTGACCGTAGCCGTACTTCTCCTTCAACGCCTTCCCCAGCGGGATTTCAAGACGGGAGCGTTCCCCGAGTGCCAGCGTGTAGGTGTCGTTTCGGATGACGGTGTGGAGTTGGCGGTTGCCGTCGTCATTCCAGTACCCCGGCGGGCTGGGTTCGTCGACCACGGAGTCGTCCTCGGGGTCGCGGTACTTGCGGAGAAGTCGGAAGAAACCTGTCCACGTCTGCCGGTTCTTCCGCTCGAGTTGCTGTGGGATGCTCGATGAGAGCTGTTGGATGTACTTGTTACGGTACTCCTCTTGAGAGGCGGCGTCTCCGACGATGTCTTCGAGTTCCGAGGTGGTGTGGTTGTCGTCCGTGTCGTACCGTGCGGAGAAGTAGGCTTGACGGCGGTCGTAGTTGATCTCGTTGAAGCAGGCGGATGATGCGTCCAACAGTTCGATGAGGGCGAGCCTCCCGCGGTGGGAAAGTGCCCGGACGTCGAACGTGTTGGCGCGTCGCATCCACCTGTCGTGTGGCGGTCTTGGGTGTTAAAGGCTGCCGTCGGGAGAATCACGGCAGGCCATTGCACGCGGTTCGTCGAACGAGAGTGTCCGCTCTGACCCACGGCTGAAGCCGTGGGCTTCCGCTCGCAACGTGTCACGCCCCACCTACAGCGAGGGGACGACGATGCGCTGCGGAAGCAACTTGAGCGTGGTCTGGAGATCTTGGAGAGCGACGAACTCAAGCACGGATTTCGGAGCGACTTCGGGGCCTCAGCTGTCTCAGAAGAAACGGTCACCGCTCTCCAAGCGTATCTGTCTGCACAGATTGACCACCTGAGCTGAAGGGGTCGGGACCCCCTGATCGGAGTGGAGATAGTGCCCTTCAGCAGTGCTTGCAGTCAGGCAAAAAATTGGAGGGGTGATGTCAGTCGACCGTCGCTTACACACGGACGTCCGTCTCTGAATGTTGTTTCCGTTCAGTTCGAGCACCGTGCTCGCGGAGGAACTCATATCTTTGCGGGGCGGACGGTGAGCCCCTAATCAGCCGCCTCAGCGAAGCGCTCTCGCAGTTCTGCTTCCCGTTCTTCGAACGTTTCGGCTTTCTCCCGGACGCTGTCGCTCACCTGCTCGATCTGGGCGAGTGCAACCTGACTTTCCAGCCCCGTCTGTCCGTCCCCGTCTGTTTCCGCTTCGGCCTGCTGTTCGTACTCGCGTTCGACCCGTTCGAGCGTGCCATCCGGGTTGAACAGGATATCGTTGGCCGTCCGGACGTAGCCATCGAGTGCGTCGCCCTCTTTGCCGCGGAAGAAGTGCGTCAGCGCGTACGTTGCGCCTGAGTGCAGTGTCCACATATCGATCTCGAAGGGATCGGCAGCGTTCGCTCGAGCGTCACTCGCCGCCTGTTGGGCGAGATACTCCGGGAAGCCGAGCAGTTCGTAGAATCCCTCGAGGTCGAATGGCACGTCGGGGAGGGAGAGGGTGATGTCTTGGGCGTCAGTGATGAAGCCCAACAGGTCGTCCGCGACGAGTTCGAGTTGTTCGAGGACGGATTCCCACCACGGGCCGAAGCCATCCACGTCGCCGACGTGTTTGACCACTTCTCTGTCGGTCAGTGAACGAATCGAGTTCGCACAGTAGCTATCTCGGGCAAATCCTTCGACGTAGACCGCGTTGTTGCCGAAGAAATCGTAGCCGGAGGTGACGCCCATCGTAATCGGGTCGTTCCGTCCAGGGAGGATGACCGAGAGGCCATCGAACATGATGTCCATGTGGATTTCACCGCCGCCGCGATACTGCCTGATTTCGCCGAAGACGAGTTCCGAGAGTGGAGTATCCTCGTAGGTTTCGGCACGGAGGACGTCCTCCAGTTCTCCATAGACGTCAGTTGGGTTGATGATGGCGTAACTGTCCGTCGGGATGTTGAACAACGGCGTTTCGGCATCAGCGTCGGCGTTCGCTTGGTCGATGAGTCGATTCGGTTCGACGACAGCGTTGAATCGCTCCGTCTCGACCCATTCGCCCGTGTAGGGGTTTTCGTAGCCGACTTTGGTCTCTGTCGCTCGTGGAAGCTCTCGGATTGCTTCGGCGAAGGTCGTCACCTCGTCGGTGTCTTGTCGTGCCTCGTACCACTCAGGAAGGTCGGTATCTGTTCTCGCGTCGACGCCAGCGAACACGGTAGATGTTTCTGGAGATTTCATTCGATCTCACGAGGGACTGCTTCGAGCGCCCCTCGCCTATCGGGGGCTAAAAAACAGCAGTCGTTAGCGGCCGGGGACCTCAATCGGTCACGCGCGACGGCGAATGACCAACCAGCTTCCGAGGAGAAGCCCGATAAAGATAGCTCCGAAGGCGAATCCGAATTGGGGATCGGACTCTGGACTCGCTGTCGGGCTAGATTCGGTCGGTGACTGGCTGACAGTCGTGGTCGCAGTCGATTGTGTGGACTGTTGATCATCAGCCACTATAGCGAATGGTGAGAACCCGTCTGTGCGAGCAATCACCGCGAGTCCATCCTCGGTATCTTCGACCGTACTGTTGAGTGTTCGCCACTCATCGTTCTCGTAGTGCAGAACCGTGATATCATCGGCGTTTGTGGATTCTGTTTCGTTCCGCGATAGCTCAAATCTGATTTCACCGGCCGAATCGGTGGCCGCATCCGGAACCTCGATGTCGTAAGTGGCCAGCTCCTCACCAGGAGCAGGCGTGTCCGTCTCGGTAGCTGGCTGAACAGCAACCTCACCAGTTGTGGATTCGTTGAACTCGATGCTAACCACGCTGATCGAATCGTTGTCGAAGGTTACCGCTGCAGTACCGTTCGAGGCCGAAATCTCTTCAGTAACATGCGTTTGATTCGCCGTGTCGGGCTCGGTATACGGAGTGGGTGTCGAATCATCAGTCTCGGGTTCCGGATCGCCTGAAGATGGATTGGCGTCGCCTCTGCCACCGTTGTTAGCCGGTGCCGTCGTCTCCATTGTCGTCGGCGTTGCCGTTTTCGTCGGCGTCGCTGTTTGAGTCGCGGTGGGCGTTTCCGTCTCAGTGGGTGTGGGCGTCTCTGTTTTCGTTAGCGTCGCAGTGGGCGTTTCCGTTGCTGTTGGTGTCGCAGTAGGCGTTGCTGTTGCCGTCGGCGTCGCTGTTTGAGTCGTGGTGGGCGTTTCCGTCGCAGTGGGTGTGGTCGTCTCCGTTTCCGTTGGCGTCGCTGTAGGCGTTTTCGTTGGCGTCGCGGTGGACGTTTCCGTCTCAGTGGGTGTCGCAGTAGGCGTAGGCGTTGCCGTTGGTGTCGCAGTAGGCGTTGCCGTTGTCGTCGGCGTCGCAGTAGGCGTAGGCGTTGCCGTTGGTGTCGCAGTAGGCGTAGGCGTTGCCGTTGGTGTCGCAGTAGGCGTAGGCGTTGCCGTTGGTGTCGCAGTAGGCGTAGGCGTTGCCGTTGGTGTCGCAGTAGGCGTTGCCGTTGCCGTTGGTGTCGCAGTAGGCGTAGGCGTTGCCGTTGGTGTCGCAGTAGGCGTAGGCGTTGCCGTTGGTGTCGCAGTAGGCGTAGGCGTTGCCGTTGGTGTCGCAGTAGGCGTTGGCGTCGCCGTGGGCGTCGGTGTCGATGTACTCCCTTCCGAATCTACTGAGACTGTCCGTATGGCGGTGTTCTTGTGGCCGTCCGGATCGGTAATCGTCACTTCGACCCTGAACGTATCGCTGCGGTCGAACGTGTAATTCGGCGTTGCATCAGTACTTCCCTCATCCGGGAACGACCACTCGTAGGACTCAATCGACGGCGAGTTCGAGTGCTCGAGACTGAACTCGACAGGTTCGTTCGCCTTAGGATTTCGCGAATGCTTGATTGTTAGGTTCTCGGCGACAGCGCCTTCGGAAACTGCGGCGAGCCGTTGCTCATACCCATCACCAACACGGAGATACAATCGACCATCAGCCGGAACGAAATCCCGAATGGACTCTTCGCTGTGGTACGTCCATGTTTGTTCCCCGGTTGCCGCGTCGAACATCGTCAAATTCCGCTCCGGGAAGAACTGCGAATCCGTCCCGGTTCGAGCGTATATCTCCCCGTCGGCAACGACGAGCCGGCCGAGCGAATCGGTCTCGGTCCGCCAGTCACGCGTGCCGTTCTCGATGTCGACTGCGTGGATGGTATCACCGGTTGTAATGTAGGCCGTCCCATCCGCGACCGCCTGCACGCGCGCATCTCGTGACGTGTTGAACCACCATTTGTTGGTCCCGGAATCAGCGTCTATACCGGTGACATTTCGGTTACTAATCTCTCGCTGCTGCTCCCTATCCCAAGCAATGAACTCCTCGTGCTCCGCGATGACCATTCCATCGAGGCTCGTATGTGTAGCCTGTCTGGATTTGGCCGTCCACTCGATCGTACCGTTGTCCCGATTTAGTGCGTGGAGATGTGACGTGTTCTCGAAGATTAACGAATCGCCGGCCAATGTGAGATCCTCAAGGCCATATTCCCCAGGTATCGTCGTCTGCCATTCGAGGCCTCCCCTCGTATTGTACTTGTAAGTCGTATTGTGGTCCGTGATGTAGACGCCTGTCTCAGTCGCCAGCTTTTGGTTCGGCCGGTCAATTTCTGTCGTCCAATCAATCACCCCGGTTGAGCGATTGTGAGATCGGAGTAGGAAGCCACTGTGTTCTGCCTCATCGAAGCTATACAGCGTGTCGTCCGTGATCATCGGTTCCGACATCGACTGCCCGTGCTCGTTCGACTGATTCCAGCGACGATCTCCGGTGGCCGCGTCGACGGCGACGAGTTCGTCCTGGGATTTGACGTACACCGTTCCGTTGGCGACGAGTGGTTGACCGAATATCGACCCCTCGTTGCTGAATGGGGAGTGCATCCAGATCTGTCTGGCACTGCCGTGCGGCGCAGCCGCGTCGGGATTCGATGCTGTTCCTGCCGCGTTGCCATCCTCGTGAGTCCAATCTGGGCCACCGAGGGGTTGCACGGACTCGTAGCTGGGCCGAACTACAATCGATCGGCTAACGCTGTCGGTATAGTTGTCACCAACCGTCTCCACAGTCACCGGATATACACCCGGTTCGGAATAGGTGTACTCCAGTTGAGCCTGCGTAGTGTTCCGTTCGACATCTCCATCGTCGTCGAGGTCCCATCGGTAGGTATCGATGTCGCCACTCGTGCCCCCTGCATCGAAGACAACCGGCGTGTCGACCCGGGTGTCATTCGGGCCTGAAAGACGAGCGGTTATTCCGTCCTTGAGCCCAATGACCTTTCCTTCGTTGCTAAGTTCGGCTCGGAAGACCGTATTGCCGCTACGTGTTTCTGATACCGCATACCCACCGTCGTAGTATCCACCACTGTAGATCTCCTCCCAGAGGGTTTCACCATAGCGGGTTGTTTTAACTGCAAATGCATCTGGCTTGTCACTATCGCTGAACGACTCGGTACGCCCCACGAACACGTACGTCCCATCCTCTCTCGCTACGACCGATTCAGCAGCATCATCCCCGCTAGTACCGTAGCTTCGGTTCCACTGGACATCACCGTCCATATCGGTTTTCATGAACCACGCTTTCGCGTAGAAGCTATCCTGCAGTGGATATTCACCAGCCGCAACGAATCCACCAGCGGGCGTTCTGTCGATGGAGGTCACATGCGACCCCGTATAGCCTCGTTCCCACGTTTCGTCCCCCTCAGGCCCGATTTCTCGAAGGACGGCCATCGATGCGTTACTGCCTCCAAGCACGACGCGACCATTCTCCGAGGTCTCGATGGTGGCGTGGGTTCCGTGCCCATATGTCCGGTTCCACTGCTCGACGCCCTCCTCGTCCGTCTTTATCGCCCAGGCATCCCAACTCGTATTGCCGTACGTATTCGTTGTTCCAGAGAGGATGAACCCGCCGTTCGCCGTCTCGACGAGGTCAGAGGCACTATCGTCATCGTGTGCCCCATAGGTTCGGTCCCAGCGTTTACTCCCGTTCGCTGCTACGTTTAGCAACACTGCACCTGAACGATCCGTGGTATCGTCCGAATCGATATTATTCGTATGGCCTGCCACAGCGTATCCACCGTCTGACAACTCGATGACGGATTCAAAGCCGCCCGATTCGATGATGTCGTAGTTCCGTGACCACTCCGTGGTTCCATTCCTCGCGACCTTCGTGAGACCACTGCCGGTCGTGAGTATGTACCCACCATCGTCTGTCGACGTGATCGCGTCAGGGGAGGACCCACCTTGGGTCCTCGTAAAGCGGGTTCTCGGTTTATCAGCTTGTGTTACCGTGAGCGGCCGCGTCACGGTGGATTCGTTGCCCGCACTGCCGATTGCCGTGACGTTGAAGATGTACTCGCCGGGAGAATCGATCGTATCGTCGAGCGAAGTCGACGACGTTTCGGTGGTGGTGCCATTAATTTCTACCTCATACGACTGGATCGTTCGATTCGGGTGCGGGTGGACAGACTCCTCGAAATCGAACGGCACCGCCGCACCGGCTTCCACATGCTCCGGGGCAGCAACTGACACCTGCGGCGATGCGATCCGCTCCTCGCGTGCAGCGACGGTGTATACCGACTCCCGGTCAATCGGCGTGCCATCGACCTCACCCGAGAACGAGACGCGATAGACACCTGAGTCGGCCAACTCCGGCCGGAACGAGCCTGAAGATCCGGATTCGATCTCAGAGCCGTTCTTCTCGACCGTCCACGCGATGTCGGAGACAGAAGACGGCGCGTCGAACTGAATACTGCCACCGGGTTCCGGATACGTCCGATTCGCCATGATATCTATCGTTCGGGTGCGTTCACGGGGTGATTTGCTGAGGACGTCTACGTCGATAGTCCGGGATACCGTCCTTTCGTTTGTATCGGTCAGTTCGAGTTGGATCCGTTTCGTACCTCCGGACTCGAAAGTCACGTTTTCGGTCCGTCCCGACGTCGACTCCTCGTAGGTGCCGTCGTTATCCGTATCAATCTGCCAGTCGTACGTGTCGATCTCATCCTCTGCCGTCGAGGCCGAGGCATCGAGTGTGGTCTCGCCGCCGACTATCGGCTGGGACGGTGGCTCCGCATCGGTGGCTGATGGGTGGGACGGCGTTATATCGATTGCCGGCTGCGGACGAGCCGGCTCCTCAGTAATGTTGTAAACGCTCCATCCCTGCTGGTCCTGACTACCGGTGTTCGGATACCGTTCGAAGACGCCCTGTGATTCGTCTTCAGAGACGTCATTTGGTGCGAACACTGGTTCGAACGCCGCACGATAGGCGAGCCAGGGTGTTTGGTCGCCCTCGCGTTCGAGTGTGACTGTAATGTTGCGAGTCTGTCCAGGCTCATACTGCCCCCAGACGTCCAGTAGCGGGGTCGAAATTGGTTCGGTAGAGCCATCTCTGGTGGTGACTTCATCGTTTGTCAGATTGTCCCGATACTCCTGTGAAAGCGTTCCATTACCGTGTACCCCGGTGACGTTCAGCGAGTCAGCGTGGGTGACGGAAAGATAGCCGAGTTCGCTCGTCAGCCCGGCATACTCGCCGTTCGAAACAACGAACGTCACGTTCGTTCGGGTATCGTTCATTAGGTCGGATCTGATCGCCTCACTCGACCGCTGCGTCCGGACGGTCGGCGCTGGATCCTTGACGAACTGGAGTCGGTTCTGGGCTGCCGTCTCTTCCTCGATTGCAAAGGAGTTGAGTGATTTGAAGTACGTCGCCAGATCCTCGTTCGGGTCGCCGAAGCCTGTCGAACGTTGAGCCGCGTCCCGTTGCGCTTGGGACTCCTGATAGAGTTGAGCGTCTGTAGAATCTGACTGGAGCCCGAGAACGGATCGCTGTGTCTGGATTGCGTCGGAGGCATTCTGTCGATCGCCCGCTCGCCAGGCTCTGGCCTCGTCCCTGTACGCCGCCTCCAGGGACGCCAGTGCCTCGTCAGAAGTCCCTGCTCGCCGAACCCGATCCTGGTCCATCCTGCTGTGGAGATTGTTCACCAACTTGGTGTTCAGTTTCGCGATTTCCCCGGCCGTTCCACCGCTGTACTGCCCGGTAGAGAGGCCATAGATCGAGGAGACGTCGTCGGCGGACATCGAAACGCCGCCAACACCGAAGGACACTTGGCTCAGTACCAACCCTTTGGTCTGTTCGACGGCGACTGTTGCGAAGGCGTCCTGCATCGACTGGTCGACGGTTTCGTTCCAGGGGTCGTTCGTAAGCAGATGTTCGTAACTGGTCCGGTACGAGGAGATCAATTGGGCACGTGCGTCGGCACGTTCGGCCAACGAGGAATTGAGTGACGTCGAACCCACCGAATAATTCTGCTCGATGGATTGCGTCTCCGCGCCATTGCCGCTGGCAGTCGTGGTCAGCGAGACCGTCTCAGCATCCGTGTTCGGCGATACCAACACGACCGCCTGGTGTTCGGTTCCGGACCGGAACTTCTGACCAGTGAATGTGCCTGACCTGTTGTCGTCCCCTATTGATGCGTTCGTGTAGTCCGTAGGTTGAATGCTGTGGATCGTTCCCCCCTCGACCGCTACCTCCAGTGTGGGATCCTTGAGTTCAGTTCCGGACAGAAACGACCCCTCGCCCACCGAGAGGGAGACAGTCACCGGATAGAGGCCCTCCGGTGGTAACGTGGAATTTTCCGGAGAGACGTCCAGCTCCTGGTTCAGATCTCCCGGATTTGCGTCCACTGGTCCCGAGCCTAGTAACGCGCCAATAGGAATCAGCGTCAGCAGAAGTGCCAATACAATACAATTAATAATGAACTCGTTCGCGTTTCTCGAAAGCATCGTATTCAGTTTCCACCCATCGATATGTCGAACGGACCTACATCACGCAGACATCACGTTCGTATTGTAGCGGGCTCCCGGATATAGTATAATTCATACGGAATCGAGACACTCCTCGCCGGTAGCAACCGAAACGTATCGAATCGACCTGTTTCTGTAATTACAGGGCATGGTAGTACATAACGAACTTCAGCCATTTCGATCAGCCGACCGATCGTACGTTCCGTGATATCGAAACGCGTTCATCAGTCGGGGAAGTAACCCCTGCCGACCCTGACCCAGCCTACAGACAGGTCGGTTTACTGTACTTTTCCGTCGAAGGTCTTCGCGTAGAGGTTTCTCGGGGGCTTTTTCGAGTCATGAGACACGCTTTTTCAGCGCCCCCTTGCCCGTCAGGGGCCAATAAACAATAACGTATGCAGTCCGAATAGGCACAACGTATAAGTCATTATCACAATAATCATTATCCAGAGTATGACCTTCTACGATCGGGAAGCGGAACTTAACGCTCTCGAGACGACATTCGAGTCACCGGGCCACGGCTTCCAGGTCGTCTATGGTCGGCGTCGAGTCGGGAAGACGGAACTCCTCAAGAAGTTCTGTCGTGATCGGCCGCACGTCTACTTTCTCGCCGCCCAGGAGGCAGAACACCGACAGCGTGAGAAATTCGTCGATCAAATTGCCGCCCACTTCGATGACCGCGTCCCCCGTATCGATGACTGGGACGAAGCCTTCGATTATCTCGGGGAGAAACTCTCCGCAGAACAGTGTATCGTCGTCATCGACGAGTTTCCGTATTTGATCGCGGAAAACGATTCGCTTCCGTCCTACATTCAGTCGTTCATAGATGAACAACTCCAGCACACTGACTCGATGCTCGTGGTATGTGGCTCCAGCGTCAGCACGATGGAGTCGGATGTCCTCGGGCACGAAAGCCCACTCTACGGGCGTCGAACTGGACAAATTGACCTCCAGCCGTTCTCGTTTCAGCAGGCCCGCGAGGCAATCGGATACGATCTCACGGACGCCATCCGGTCGTATGCCATCACCGGCGGCACTCCAATGTATCTCACGCTGTTCGACTACACCACATCCCTCGGTGAGAACATTCAGACCCATATCCTCACCCGGACGGCGATGCTCTATAACGAACCCGAGTTCCTGCTCCGAACCGAGCTGCGCAACCCCGCACGGTATCTAAGCATCCTCGAAGCGATTGCGACAGGACATACGACACCGAAGGAGATCGCTGGCGCAACCGGCATCGATTCCGGTCCGCTGTCGAAGTACCTGCAGACGCTTCGACGGCTCCGGCTCATCGACCGGGAAGTCCCCGTCACTGCTTCAGCAAAGCAGTCTAAGCGGTCGCGGTATCATGTCGCTGATGAATTCCTTCGGTTTTGGTTTCGCTTCGTCGAACCGAACCGCTCCAGCATCGAAGAGGCTCCGGGGATCGTATATGATGGAACGATCAAGCCGAACCTCCCCGACCACGTCGCGACGACGTTCGAAGATGTCTGTCAGGAAGCCATCTGGGAAGCAATTCGCCGTACTGAACTCGATTCGTATTCCGAAGTTGGGCGATGGTGGTACGGCGAAGACGAAATCGATATCGTCGGTCTCGCGCCCGATGATGACCGCTTGCTGCTCGCTGAATGTAAGTGGACCTCCGAACCGGTTGGCCATGCGCTCGTCTCACAGCTTCGCGAGAAAGCCGAACACGTACGCTGGGGGCCAGACAACCGAACCGAGGAGTTTGCAGTGTTCTCAAAAAGCGGATTCGTTGATGGGCTCGGCGACGAACTAGACAACAACTGGTCGCTGTTCGGCCTTGGCGAGCTCGAAACGTTGGTTTGAATCCACAGGTCGTGGCTGCGCGCGCAGCGACTGCGAGACGCGACCTCAGGGAGCGTCTCGTACTGTGCGAACGGTGAGTGCAGCGAGCCGTGAGCACTAGCGAGCACGGAGCGGTGGGTGGGGAGGTGGTTGGTGGGTGGCGGTCACAATAAAAAGAAAAGAGCTGCCTACGAGCTCACCACCAAGCCGCTCGTTCGGGGAAAGTGACCGTCGACCGCCCGGTGAGTGCGAGTGACGCCCGCCCTCGGTACCAGCTCACCGCCGCATCCCTGATGCGAACCGTCTGGCCTTCGGCGATGATGGGTTGATTTGAGCGCTTCCACACCGTCAGCTTGGTTTTCCCTGTCTCGTCTTCCAGCAAGCCAACTTGTTGCATCGAGGGACTGCTGGGCTCCCACAGCGTCTCGACTGTCGCTTCGATATCCACCCACTTGCGACCGACTTGCTCCAACTTCCCGAGTGCCACGATCGCCCCCGGCGCCGCCTGCACGTCATCGACCATGTCCAACACCGCATCCTGCATCGACCGACCGCTCTCGACACGGGCAGCCAACTCCCGTTCGATGGCTTCGACACCGAGACCACCGCGACACTTCCCGTCCAACCGGATGGCCTGTTTCTCGACCTCCCGCCGCGTCTCGATGTCTAACTGCTCACGTGGATCTGCCTCACTGGACAACCCACAGTGTTTCGCCTGCGTCATCTCCCGGCACAGTTCCTCGCGCCGACTCGTCTGGGCGCGGTCCTCGCGCTCACGAGTCCGCTGTTTTTCGGCTTCTCGCGCTTCCCACTTCTCTTGGGCTTCCAGTGTCATCCCGTGGGGGTGGTCCTGTTCGTCAGCCGCCGCAATCGCATCACGCACGTCCGAGTCAATCTTCGCCTGGGTCTGCAGTTCAACCGTGGGGCGCAGCTCCGGGGTTTCCTCGACTGCTTCTTGTTCTGATTCCTGTTCGACCGAGACCTTTTCACGAATCGGGTTGTTACGTTGCATTGGTCTTCACTGACCGAAGGCGCTCACCGAGCGTCCGACGCCCGCGACCTCACTCGCGGGTTTTCCACGGAACCGAACCGACCAGTCACGACTGCGCGCTCTCGCTCGCGCCTTCGCGAGCGCCCTCTGGGCGCGAGCGAGAGCGCGCTACAGACGGTGCACACAACCAGCCGCGCGCGGTGAGACCGCCCGGAACGCGCGTCCAGCGGAGTAAGCGTGGGGGGTGAGCACCCACTGGAGCGCAACCCCTCGCGCTTACCCGCTGGCGCCGAGACCATATTCACTTCAGCCCGGAACGGACGCGGGCGGTGCGGAGAGCGCCCGCATGCCCGGAATGGTCGGTCGCGAGCGCGTGGAGGGCGGCAGCGCCGAGCGCGGCGAGCCGGCTACCACTCACGGGGTAACCGTCGATTCCAGCCGGCCAGCTAACGAATGAAAACACGTCTGCTAATTAACCAACATACTCGGGAGTTGTTGGTTAAGACGAAGGGTACCGATTCCGTGCTTCTGCGGTCGAGGTTCGATGCCACCATAACGGTCGTAGAAACGATTACAGAGTTTCAGGGACTACTACTGCTATGGCACCGCCGGTCAACATCGACGAGGAGGCGAAATCCCGTCTCGAGGAGTTGCAAGCTGAGATTCGACTCCAGACTGGCGAGAAGGTCACCGAACAGGAGCTTCTGACCAGCCTCATCAACGATGCCTACGAATCCCGAGAAGCGATTATGGACTCGTTTCGTGAGTCGACGGTCCCGCTATCGGAGGCCGAAAAAGAGACGATACAAGCGGGTCGGATCAGCTCCGGCGTCGAGACGGACGAAGACTACGTCGACGACATCCTCTACGGATGACAGTACTCATCGATACGGGCGTGGTATACGCCGACCACGATACTGACGCGGCATGGCACAACGCTGCCAGCGGCGTTGTTCGACGCGGCAGAGCATGATATCCCAGCTACAAATCGGACTCCCAGTCATATCGATGTCTGATTCCCCGGCGGCTTCACCCAGTACCGGCCCCATCAATACGGAGATTCTCGACCGGATTGCCGCACACCTTACCCGAAGCGCTTGCTACAGAGATATCAAAACCCGATTCTCTTTTTGAGTATTCCTTTGTATGAGTGACACGTACGGGATAGAAACTGATTGACACGGCTGGCGACACCCCATACTCGCCCACCAATCAGCCCACTATCTCGTATAGCCGTTCGCCGGAGAAAAGCTACATATTAAACGGTGTATTAGTGATTCTATACACCGATGAGTACGACGGTTTATTATCATCATCCCGAGGATTCACGGCTTTCTATCGATTACGTCACTCATGATTTCGAGGCTGCCGAAGACCGCACCGGGGGTAGCGAACGTGATATCTATCAAATTGAAGAATATGACCTCAATGGCACCGTCTATGTCGTCTATCACGGGACTATCGTCCCTAAAGTTGCTGATGATGTTGACTTAGATATCTATGAGAGCGTCGCTGATATGGAATGGGCGAATCAGATTATCACCACTCGTATTCTCCGACTTCTTGAATCCGTTATCGAAGAAAAGTATGAAGAAGAAAACGAGAAACTGGCAGCATACAAGGATATAGAGGTCAAAAAGATTCCCGAAGCCCTCGATAGGGTACATTGGGGCGACTCGGTAACGGAGACAGCTGGCGAACTCGTCTCGTGTCTCATCCTCCGGCACTCACTCCCGAATGCAAACCACCGCACCTCCCTCGCAATGCTGAGTTTGTACTACCAAGCAATCTCTCCGCAATTCGACATGCCTGCTACCGCAACTGAAGAGTATGACTGGGAAGGATGGGTGAACGACTACATCGAAGAGTCAAAAGAGATCATCACGGTGCGTCGGAACACAATTCGGTTTCATTATCTCAACGAGTACGGCTGTAACGTGGTCGAGCGGAAGGACGGGCTCCGAATCCATCTCAATGAGTATGATCTAGATATGCACCCGCGGAAGGCTCTCGAACACTATGCCGAGTATCATACGAAGCGAAGTGTTGCGTTCGCTGAAACAGTACTCAAACAAGCGGGAACGAAAGAACTCCGAAACGGTGCACCACTCGACAAAGTGGAGTTCGCTGAACGACTTCAAGAAATGGACTAATCACTGAGTCGGAAGGGTTTCAGGCTACTATGAAAGAAAACGACAGGTTAGTCGCGGAGATGGGCGAGGGATCGGCCGGTATTTTCGACCCGACTGCTTTGCGTCATGTCGAGATCGCGTTCAAGCACGCGAACAGTTTCTTCGAGTGTCATGGTTGGTCGGGATACAGTTCGTGGCCACACGGTTGGTACGTGGGGTTAAACCCTTTTCGCACTATTTCTCGTGCCGATGCTACGATTCGTTCTACCGATAAGTTGCATCTCAACGCTCATAAGTACTGCTCCAATCTCTTTGACATCCTCCCCGCCCTGAAGGGCGAGGATTCCCGACCGCGTTGGGATATTGTGGTTTACGACGTGACCTGTTCTTGAGGTGCGAACGCACCAGTTTCCTTGTCAAACAGATACGTCGATGGCTGTGCCAACCAGCCGTTACTCCTATCTCCCCCATCACAGGCGAGACTCGGAGATACTTTCTGTCGAATGTTCTCCGCACCGTTTACGTCCGCGTTCGCCACCGTATCACACGAATCACAGACGTACAACCCACGCTCAACACGGTTTGCGTCACGCTTCCGACCACAGCACGAACACGACTTCGACGTATCCCGCTCAGACACTTCTTCAACCGAAATACCTTCTATCTCGGCCTTGTATTCAAGGATGTCGGTGAAGCGGTCAAACGCCCACGAGTGCAAGTCAAGGTTGCCGTGCTTCCCCCAGTTCTTTGACTCACCGTTCTCCTTGTCCTCACGGATGCCGGAGAGGTCGCCCACGACAATCGTTCCAACCCCCTCGCCAACACACCGCTGAACGATGTGTTTGGAGAGTGTGTGGAAGTAGTGGGTACGGCGAGCCGCCTTCTTCTGGTTCAGTCGCATGGCCTGCTCGGAGTCCGAATCGTCACACTGGGCGAGTCGCTTGCTGAAGTAGTAGTCATCCTGCTTCAAGCAGTTCAGCGGGTATAACTCGCTGCGACCGTCTTCGTAGGCGAGTGCGGCGAAGTTGTTGATACCGAGGTCAACACCCACTGTCTTCTCACCGGGCGATTCGCTCACTTCGATTTCGACCTTGCAGATGAAGTGCAGTTCCCACTCGTCACCAGTCCAGACGGCTCTGACTTGTTGAACGTTGTCCACGGTGGAGAGGTCAACGTCGGGACGAGTCTGGTACTCGCACAGAATGAAGTCAGACCAGTAGTCTTTCAAGTTCGAGCCTTTGCTGAGCCGAACTCGGTTGTATTTGGTGTCGAGTTTGAATCCGGCGGCTTTGAACGTGACTGTCGAACGCGGGTGTTCGTCGCCCTGTTTGCGGTACTTCGGTGGGTTGGCTCTCGTGTCTCCGTTGCGTCGTTTACCGTACCAGCCGGTGAACGCTTCAGCGAGTTCTTGGAGGACCCGCTGACTTGACTGAGAATGCAGGTCATCATAGCGTTCGTGCGACTTGAGGTACGAGGTGAGCTCGTTGTGACCGGGGATGTGGCCGATCTCAGACCACACTCTGTCACAGACCCACCGTCCAACGTTCCAGAGTTTCGAGGCTGCGAACCCAAGCGAATCGAGGTCGTCAGACACCGGTAGCTGGTTCCGTATGGAAGCAGTGTAGGTGCGGGTGACGACCTGTTTCGCCATACGTAACCTATGTTGATAATATTACTTAATAGTATGGATCGGCGTGGAATATCCGAGCCTGCCATCGAACGTGGTTAGTGAAAGATAGTGTCGGATTCATCCCCGCCCTGAAGGGCGGGGCTTTCTCCTTGATTTTCCGTAATCCATCGTGGACAGCCTCGTGACTCGAGCCCCGTGGTGCCTGGCGGACTGAAAGGGCGAGATACGGCGGCGTTCATGTAGTCGCTACGCGGGCGCTATCCGAGGCAACGAGGATATCTCGCGTAGCGACCGCCGCCGCGTCGAGGGCTTTCGATTGGTGGACGCCGTTAGCAACTACAACACACTGGACGAATCGACTGCACCCTCCCAGTTCACCGCTGACCCAATTGTTAACTAATTACACGCGAAACGTCTCGCTCTCGTAGCTACGCTTGCACGCGTGAGTACGGGAGACAACCAATGACAGGAGCAACTTTTCTGAGCGAGGAGTGGTGGGACGAATATCGAGACGTCGTTGACGAAGACCCCGAAATGACGCTGCAGGGCCGCGATGCGTTCGATGAGAACTTCGTGATCGCGGTCGGCGAGGAGAACCACCTCCTTGATTTCCACAACGGGGCGGTACAGGACGTTCGAACACCGGGGCTGGACGATTCGTGGGCGTTCACCATCGTCGGGGCACGCGACGCGTGGGAGCACTTCGTCGAGGAGGTTCCACCGGCCCACCACAACGAACTGTTCGCCTCGTTCTACCGGACGGCTGTCAAGGGCGAAGAGGGGTATTTCGACATCGTCGGTGACCACAAGGCGGTCTTCCAGAACTTCCGGTCGGTCCAGCGAGCGCTCGATCTGATGCGGACCACCGAGAACGGAGCCACGCCACGAACGGAAGGGACGAACCGGCCATCGGAACCAACCGATGAAATCACTGGCAAGTACGTCAATGTTGAGTTGGACGGGATCACACACCGGATCTACTACGAGACGAATGGTCCCGAAGATGGGATTCCACTGTTGTGTCAGCACACGGCTGGCTGTAACAACTCTCAGTGGCGGCACGTGCTCAACGACGACGAGATCACGGAGCACTTCCGCGTCATCGCATACGACCTCCCACAGCATGGGAAGTCGGTGCCTCCGTCGAGTGAGTCGTGGTGGGCCGACCAGTACGACCTCACCGGAGAGCGGTTCACCGAGACGATCGTCTCGATTGCCGACGCCCTCGAACTCGATGAGCCGGTCTTCATCGGATCGAGTATGGGTGGGACGATCACGATGGAGCTTGCCGACTGGTACCCCGATCGATTCCGGGCGCTCATCGGCTTGGAGGCAGGCCTGTTCACCCCTGGCTTCTACATCGGGTGGCTTGCCCATCCCCACGTCAACGCGAACGACGTCAATTCGTATGCGACGTGGGGATTGATGGCGCCACACTCCCCGGAGTGGGCTCGCCGAGAGACGCTGTACAACTACGAACAGGGCGCAAATGGTGTTCTCAAGGGCGATCTCTACTACTATTCCGTCGAACACGATTATCGGGACTCAGCCGACGATATCGACGCGACCCAGACTCGGATGTATCTGCTGAACGGCGAGTACGATTACCTGACCAATCCGGACGATGCACGAGTGGCAGCAGAGGCAATTGGCGAGGGGGCGTCGGCACACGAAATGAAGGCTATCGGGCACTTCCCGATGGCTGAAGGCCCGGAACTGTTCCGGTCGTACATCAAACCAGTGTTGGACGATATCCGTGGGGTTCGAGACGAACCATTACCTGATGTGTTCGCCCCTGAAGACTTCGGTGTCGAGGCGAATCGGTAACTGCGCGATGTTCTATTAGGATCCCTCAAGCAGCGAACGAGCGCGTTGCAGGTAGCTGTTCGCGTCCCAGTTGTGAGCGTCACTAATCCCCTCAAGGAGTGTCCGAGCAGTGGTAGCTGACAACTGCTCAGGAATCGAGGTACGCCGTACACTCATCGATCATCCGGTCTGCGAACGCCGTCGTCACTTCACCCTGTGGGTTAGCAACGGCTTGGTGTTTGATCGTCGCCACGACCCAGGGAGAACAGTACGAGGTCTTCGACGGGTCGCGACCACGGATCCAGTCCGCCCCGATCTCGTGGTTCTCGGGGAGATCACTCGTCGTCAGGGCGGCACAGATGTACTCCTCGCCAGCATACGGAAGCGAGTCAGCGGCGAGGACGAGCCATAGCCGAAGGGTTGCATGCTGCCTGAACGGATCCGGGGCCCAGAAGACATCGCCTCGCTGGAATGCGCTACTGCTCACGGTCCTCGCGCGGATCGACGGCGTGCTCCATCCACGCATCGTAGTCGAAGGTTTCCGACTCGTGGCGCCCAGCAGCGGCCGCAGCATGCTCGAGTGCAGCATCGAGACTTCGCTCGTGGTCGCTGATACGCCAGTACTGCCCGCGATGGTCGACGCGCCCCGATTCTCGGAGCCGAACAAGCGTCGGCCCGACGGAGCCACGTTTGACGTCCGTGCCATCGGCAATCTCGCTCTGGGTGAATGCCTGGTCGGCGTTCGACCGCAGAAACGAGAGGATTGCCTCGGCGTTCGTCCCTGGAGCGGGTGTATCATCGTCCTCGGCAATCTCCTCGAAGCGATCTGTACTGATCGGCATCATGTATCGATATGTACTGATTGTACTAAGCCCTTCTCCACGACTGGCCAGTGGTTCGGCTGGCGCTACTCTTCCAGCACGTCGATAAGCCGTTCTGCCGTCCGACTGATTCGTCCGAGCCGTTCCCGGAGGACCGATGGATCGTCCGACTCCCACACGGCCAGATAGAACGCGGACCCACTCGAATCGCCCCGCACCCGTCGGGGGCGATACAAACTTCGCTAAGAAAGGCGAGGGCCTCGAGGCTTGACCCCCAGGTCGTTCACAATATCACTCGCCGCCATCGGCGACAGGGCGGCGGGTGGCGTCATAGTCTTCGGGGTCCCCGCCCAAATCGGCGGCTAAGTCTTCTCGAATCTCTTCACGGAGCTCCTCGAGCTTCTGAGTGGCCTCCTCAAGTTCTTCTTCAGTCATCGGCTGTTGATCCCGTGCCATGATTCAAACCGCTTGACGAATCCTTCGAGGTTCTTGGATAAATGGTCTTCGGCGCGATCAAGGGCAAGGTCGGCCGGCATTGGCGGCGCAACGTACTCGGATCGGGCTTTTTCGCCGTTGCGATAGATGTCGATGTGGAGGCCTTCCTCAGTGACATCATGTCCGAAGTCGCTGACTGGGTCGTGGTCGTAGCGGACGACCTCACGCCAGCTGCTCTCGAGTCTGTACTCCAACTGAACGACGAATCGGATGACCTTCCCGCGGCTGTGGCTGAAGCCGATTCGAATCCGGAGCGAATCCGAGAGTGGCTTCGTGTATTCTCGGTCGTAGTCCCGCGGCGACTCAGCGCCCATATCGAACCCATTGAGGGCATTCGTTAAAAGCGGTCCAACACACTACTGCCACCTCTGGATTTGGTGTTTCAATCCGTCTCAGGGTCTCATACACAGCCCATTTCACGCATTATTGCTCGCGGTCCTTGCGCGGATCGACTACGTGTTCTATCATGCATCGTAGTCGAAGGATCCCGAATCGTGACGCCCAGCAGCGGCCGTACTATGTTTTCTCCACGACTGACCAGTGGTTCGAGTGGCGCTAGTCCTCCAGCACGTCAATAAGCCGTTCTGCCGTTCGGCTGATTCGTCCGAGCCGTTCCCGGACGACCGATGGATCGTCCGACTCCCACGCGGCCAGATAGAACGCGGACCCGCTCGTGTCCAGCCCGAGGTAGCGACCGACGACGTAGGCGACGCTCTCGGCTTCGACTTCTCGCTTCGCCCGTTCCGTCTCGTCGTCGACATCGCTGTGCAACAGGGCATGGGCATATTCGTGGATGAGCGTCCGAGCGAGGTCGGCCTCGTTCGGCCGATCACGCACCTTCACCTGTGCGGTCTCGTCAGGATGCTCTGGATACGTACAGACGCCGTTAGCATCTGGGTGCGGCCACGCCGAGGCAGCAACCACGTTAACCGTTACGTCCAGCGCCGCAGCGGCGTCGGTGAGTTGCCCGACGAGCGTTCCGGCCTCGCCCGTCGCAGCTGTCTCCAGCTCGGGCAGGGGCTCACCCGCTGTCTGTGAGACATCGAAGACGGGCGCTGGATTGAAGCCGACGAGCCCGCGCGACCACTCCTCCGGGTCGGTCTCGTCGTACTCACAGTCGATCTGTTCGTGGTAGGATGGCGAATTCTCGCATTCGGGACACCGCTGAGCAATGATCGGCGCCCAGATCCAGATGGCTGACTCGCCTTCTGTGACGTGCCGATCGAACTCCTCCTGCCACGTCCGATAGCCCGCGACGCGTGTCGCCTCCGGACATTGCTGTTTGATGAGTAGCGTGTTTCGATACGAATAGTCGTGGAATTGGCTCTGGGCATCCAGCCACGCTTGGAACGCTTCGCTCGCCTGTGCGTCGTCGACTGCCGCGACGAGGTCCTCGACCCACTGTTCGATCGTACTGTGCATCTCCTCGGATCGTGTATCGGACTCGGTGAACGAGACCGACGGATCACTGGACGTAGCCATCAGAATCACCGAAACAACGGCACGCGGACCGACTCGAATCGCCCCGCACCCGTCGGGGCGAAACAAACTTCACCGTTTCAAGCGGTCCCAACGTGACAGCCAACGACTTCTGATATAAAACGCAAGGAGAATACCCGCGCCTTCAGGCGCGGGATGAATCCGACACCCCCTCCACAATCCACCGCCGATGGCAGGCTCGGATATTCCACCATTCCCATTCCGAATCTTTACAAGAGATACGATTATAATCGATTATACAGGCGTTCAGAATGCTGGAAGTCCATCGCACCCACCGAGCAAAAATCCTCAACCACAGCCAGGTGGCTGAGATGCTTGACCTGCATGGATGGGATGCCAGCAAACTCTGGAACGTCGCCAACTACCACTCCCGCAAAGTCTGGGAGAACACGGGCGAGATTCCTGACCACGGCGACCTCAAAGACGAGTTGAAGACTCATCCAAAGTACAAGGGGCTGCATAGTCAGTCCAGTCAGCGCGTTCTGGAGGAACTCGCTGAAGCCTTCAACTCGTGGTACGGCAAGAGGAAGTCTGACGACCGAGCGAATCCGCCCGGCTACCGCAAGAAAAACTACTACGACCAACAGGGCCGCCGTGTCCACGAAGAACACCCTCGGTCAACGGTGACGTGGAAGCAAAACGGCATCAAACACGACTCGAAAAACAATCGTGTTCGTCTGTCCAAAGGCGCGAATCACAAGGAACACCCCAAGGCGTGGGAATACATCCTTGTTGAATACGAGACACGACCCGGTGTCACCGTCGAAAACCTACAACAAGTCCGTGCAGTCTACGACAAGGCGAAAGGACGCTGGGAACTCCATCTCGTCTGCAAAGACGAAATCGAGACGCCCAACGCACCCGGCAACGAAACAGCGGGTGTTGACCTCGGCATCTGTAACTTTGCGGCGGTCGCGTACAGCACCGAGGAGGCTGAGTTGTACCCCGGCAATCGCCTGAAACAGGACGGGTACTACTTCCCGAAGGAAGTCGCCAAGTGCGACGATTCGGGGGGCGAACGAGCCACTCGTCTCCACGCGAAATGGTCGGAGCGCCGCACCCACTTCTTCCACAGCCTCGCCAAACACATCGTTGAACGGTGTGTCGAGCAAGAGGTTGGACAAATCAACGTTGGGAAGCTCGCTAGCGTTCGAGAGGACGACAACGGCGAGTCGAAGAACTGGGGGAAGCATGGGAACCTTGACTTGCACGGGTGGGCGTTCGACAGGTTCTCGAACATCCTCGAATACAAAGCGAAAGTCGAGGGCATCGAAGTCGTAGAGGTGTCCGAGCGTGACACGAGCAAGACGTGTTGCGTCTGCGGTAGAGAAGACGAGACTCAGCGTGTCGAACGCGGATTGTACGTGTGTGAGCCGTGTGATGCGGCCTATAATGCGGACGTGAATGGGGCGGAGAACATCCGTCTCGACATCAATCAAAGTAACTCCGAGTCTCCACCCAGCTTGGGTGGCGATAGGAGTACCGGCTGGTTGGCACAGCCCGGAGTCTACCTTCATGACCTCTCCCGAGGATTCCAACCTCGGACAGAGGTGGTAGACTGCAAACCCTAATATCCCAATCCAGCGGCGCGGTACCGTGGGATTCCCGCGTCTTCAGGCGCGGGAGGATGTCAACGGCGAACACGAAGCTTGTTCGCCCCAATAGCCGAATACATCTCTGACCACAACACTCATCATAGTTCGGTGGAAAAACCGAACCAACGCCGAGTTCGGTAATGGAGGCGAACAAATGCCCAAGAAGCAAGCCGACGCCATGTTCGTAGCCGTCATCGGGGACATCCGTGGGTCTCGGGAGCTCGCAGATCGGAGCGAAGCACAGCAGGAGTTCAAGCAGGTGGTCAACTCGCTGAACGACGAGTTCCCGGACAGATCCATCGCCTCCCAGTTCACCGTCACGACGGGCGACGAGTTCCAGGCGCTCCTGAGAGAGGCGACCGATGCCGTCGAAGCGGTGGTCTCGGTAAGCGACCAGTTCCACCCGGCTCGACTCCGGTTCGGCATCGGGGTCGGGGCGCTGGACACGCAGCTGAACCCGACCCAGGCGATCGGGATGGATGGCCCGTGTTTCCACCGGGCACGAGAGGCGATCGAAGCGGCCGAAGACGCGGGGGCGTGGGTCCGAGTCGATGGCTGGTCGAGCGAGCTAGTGGCCCACGTCAACGCGATGTTCGACCTGGTACAGTGTGTCCGTGAAGATTGGACGGATCGGCAGGCGCAGTTCGCGCGAGCCCTCAAAGCGGAGGGCACCCAGAAACGCGTCGTTGAGCGCTTCGATGTCTCGAAATCCACGGTGAGTGAATCACTGAGTTCAGGGCACGTCCAGGAGGTTCGCGAGGCCGAGGCGTCCCTCGGAAACCAGTTACAAGCGGCGCTCGAGGAGGAACGAGCATGAGCGGGTGGCTGACCGGGCTTGGCCCGGCGGGGACCGCGCTTGCACTGCTCGTGCTGGGCCACGTCCTCGGTGACTTCGTGTTCCAGACCGACGCCCTGGCGATGGCCAAACACCGCCTCCGGCCGTTACTCACCCACTGGGGCATCGTCTGGCTCGTCCACGTGGCCGTATTCGCACCGCTGTTGACCGTCCAGTCAGTGGTGGTCGTCGCGGTGATCGGGTTGCTCCATCTCCCCATCGACGCCATCTCGGCGCAGCTCCGCGAGCGCAAAGGCGGGTCGGCACTGCTGTTTCTCGGTGACCAACTGGCCCATCTTCTGGTCATCCTCGCTGGGTGGGCGTTGCTTGCCCCCGGTGTCTGGCGCCTCACACCGCTGCTGACCGGGGTTCGCGGCGTGACCCAGCTACCCTGGGCGGCGGTGACCACGGGAGCGGTCTACCTCGCGGTGTTCGTATTCGCCCACGAGGGCGGGAACGCCATCGTCCGTGGCGTGCTCCCGGACGAGGATCCGATCCCCGACTCGGAGGACGAACTGGAGGCGGGGTCGCTCATTGGGAGCCTCGAACGGTGGATCATCCTCTTCCTCGGCGTGGCCGGGCTGTGGGGCGCGGTCGGGCTCGTCGTGGCCGCGAAGTCGATCGCCCGCTTCGAAGAGCTGAAGAAACAGCCCTTTGCCGAGTACTTCCTCGTCGGCACGCTCACCAGTGTGCTCGTCGCCATCGCGCTCGTCGGGCTGGTGTCGGTCCTCGTTTGACGGGACGATTAATTGCAGGGTCGGGGGCGAAGCCGCTCGCGTTCAGCGGATCGACGTGGGCGAGCGAACAAAGCGATATTGCCCCTCACAGCGAGTTTGACTTGCTATTCAGCCGTTCGATGGCCCACAGCAGATAGCAACCTCACGGTGCTACGCCCGCTGTTGCGACCGTCGCTTGGACGTCGTCGCTACCGAGGTTGTGGCTGCGCGCGCAGCGACTGCGAGACGCGACCTCAGGGAGCGTCTCGTACTGTGCGATCGGTGAGCGAAGCGAGCCGTGAGCACGAGCGAGCACGGAGCGGTGGGTGGGGCGGTGGGCGTGGCGTGGTGGCCACAAAAAACGAAGGAGAGGACCCCTCAGTCGGCCTGCACCAGCCCCGGTAGCGCGTCGTTCGACAGCGACTGCAACCGTGCCTGCCCGATGTCGTGGACTTCTCGCGAGTAGCTTCGAATCTGGCTCTTCGACGTGGGGACGACCGTCGACGCCGCCGCGACCACCTCGGCTTGCGTCAGATGTTTCTCGCTCGTCAGCCGATCGGCTGCGTACACCGCCGCCCCGGCCATCGCCATCCGATGCGTGCCCGACCCAATGGCCTCCCTATCGGCCACTTCCAGCAGCCGCTCGCCGACGCGTACCAACTCGATCGCCGCCTCGACGTCGAGGACATCATCCAGCGCTGCGACGACCCGATCGACCGCCCGATCACGCACTGGTGGCGCTTCGACCTCGGTTTCGAGCCGGATCTTCCGCGCGCCGGCACACACTCGATCCAGCGACGCTTTCGCGTACTGGGCGACGTCCACCGGGTCGCGCTCAATGCCTGCGTTTCGGGTCGCTAACAGCATCGCCCCGGCCGCCAGCCCCTCCCAGGGCATCCGACCACCGGGAAGCCGCTCACGCTTGGCCGCTTTCAGGTATCGGCTCGCATCCGTCTGGACGTGTTCGGGAATACTGAGGTTCGCCCCGAGCATCCCGATATCACGCATCCCTTCGTTGAGTCGCTGGTTCCGCCGATTGTGCATCGTGAACCGCTTGTGCCGCCGCCGCAGTCGCTCCATCCGGTCTTTCCGCTCGGAACTCAGCTGATTGCCCTTCCCATCGGTGTTAAGGAAGAACGTCGTCACGAGACCCTTATCCACTCGGAGTTGGTTCGTCGGTTCACACGACCACTCACCGCTTCGATCGTCCGTCGTCGGTGCATGGTCCTTCAGCGTCGGCGTCCGATCCAGCGTCTCGACGGCGATGACGAGTCCACACTCGTCACACACCGACTCGTGGCCCCGCTGATGTACCCGGCCTTCACACTCCGGACACCGCGACTGCCACGACGCACCTCGCACGTCGACGACGCGCTCCGCGTCCGCTTCGTTCGTTTCCGATTCGACCGAATCTTCAAGTTTGATTACCTTCTTAGAATTCATTGGGTATTCTACCCCGAAGGCGCTCACCGAGCGCCCGACACCCCGTGTCCTATCACGGGTTTTTCCACAGCGACCGACCAGTCACGACTGCCTTGTGCGCTCTCGCTCGCGCCTTCGCGAGCGCCCCCTGGGCGCGAGCGAGAGCGCGCCACAGACGGGGAAGAAACAAGCCGCGCGCGAGCGACCTGAGCGGTGCGCTCGTCCAGCGGAGTAAGCGTCGTGGGGTGAGCACCCACTGGCGCGCAACCCCCGGCGCTTACCCGCTGGCGTCGAGACCAGATTCACTTTAGCCCGGAACGGGCGCTCGTGGTGCGGAGAGCGCCCGCACGCCCGGAATGGTCGGTCGCGAGAGCGCACCGCCAGCAGCGCCGAGCGCGGCGAACCGACCGCTTCGCACCAAAAACCGTCTATCCCGGACCAATTGGCTGACAACCGAGAGTGAGTGGCCAATCTATCGACGGATTAACCAACGTCTGAAGGACGTGTTGGTTAAGCCGATTGCTCGGCACGCATGAGTTGCTCGATCCCTTCATCGGCAAAGCCAGCCAGCGCTTCGACGTCGGCTTCAGTGCGGTCGACAGCAAGCCGGGCGAGGAGCTCGTCAAACGCCTCTCCGGGCCGCTTTACCTAAGTGAAATTCAGGTTTGAGCGGAACGGAGGCGAACGAACTCTCTCCGACCCGAAGCTTATTGTCTCGTAAGACGAGACACGTAACGTATGACGGGACAAAACGATGCAGTCGGCCAGACGGAACAGGCGACCGTCGGTCTCCCCATACCGACGCCGGAGCCGGATTTATTCCGCCATGCGGCGACCGACGACCTCCTCCGACTGTTACTCGAGAATCCCTATGAGCAATTCACCATCCGAGAGTTGGCTCGCCTCACCGACAACGCAGCCCAGTCGGTAAAACGCGCCGTCGATGTCCTCGAGCCTAACGATCTCGTCGTGACCGAAACAGAGGGTAACCGCCGTCTCGTTGGCATCAATCGGGCCCGCGTTTCGAAGCCGGATGATCCAGTTCTGCGGATTCCACAGGCGGGATTTCACCCGCCCGTCCGGGCTGCTCTCGACCGGCTCCAAGCAGAACTCGACGATGTCAAGGGCGTTCTCGTCTTCGGCAGCGTCGCTCGGGGGCAGGCCGACCGACAGAGCGATATCGATCTGTGGGTGCTGGCTGGCGACCGCGGCCAGCAGCACCGGGCCAACGAACTCGCGACGGAACTCGGGCAGGAACGATTCGACGGTGACCGCTACGAGTTCCAGATTCTCGTCGAGACACCGGACTCGGCCAGCGGGCACGGCAACCGCCTCGAAGACGTGTTCACCGACGCAATCACACTCGTTGATAGTGAGACGCTCCGGGAACTCAAGCGCGAGGTGCTGAGCGATGCCTAACGAACCGGACGCCCTTCTGGAGGCACTAACTCATACTGAAGACGCGTTCAGCGGCCAACTGGGACGGCCATAGTACGAAGCGGGCCTCGACTCGAACGACAACGACGCCGAAGTGATTCAGCTTCGCAGGGGCGTACCGGATACCGTGGCGAGGGTGGCGAGCCGATGGTGGAAGACCTGCGTGCACTCGGGATTTCCCCCGAGGAAACCGAGTCCGGCTCGCTCGCAGATTCTGAGACCTTCGAGTGACCACCGGACAGGATTCGATAGATGACCCGCGGCACGTTTTCCGGTCGGGATGTCGTGAAGGTCATGGCAGAAGGGGAGTCCACTGACAAGCCCACGACTTCAGTCGTGGGTCGCTAACTACTGGGCATATTCGAAGTCTTCAGCAAGTTCAGCTTCGGTGTAGTGTCGAGGGATTTCTCGTTCACCGAGGAGCGTATGGAACTCGCGTTTAGACAGCTCGGCTAACGCACGGGCTTTGCTAAACGAAAGAACATCGCGTGCATAGAGTGACACTGCTAACTCCTGCTTCATCGCCTTCGATCGCTCCCCTTCTGGAATTCGCAATGCTTCATACACCTCATCGTCAATTTCGAAGGTGGCGATAGATACATATTGGATTACACGATTCTTGAGTGTTTGGCCCTCAGTGCTGGCGCGACCGCGCACTTGAGATCGAGAAAGTGGGATCGCAAACAGTACCCGATCCGACGACCCAGTCACATCTGACTGCTGCCCAACAGGCCGACCGGCTGACGAGCGAGAACGTTCCTTCATTTCCATCCTCCAGTTCTCTCCGTAGCTCGACCGTGGCTGTGCGGGCAACGACAGTGAGACGCGACCGAAGGGAGCGTCTCGAAAGCGAACGGCGAGCGGTTCGTGGTCGACCGGAGGAAGACCACGATAGCGAGCGGGGAGCACCGCGACCCGCGAGCAGTGAGCTGTGAGCGCATGGAGGGCGGAATGCGTCGAGCGCGGCGAGCCGGTATGTAGACGTTCTACAGGTTTCAGTATTGAGTGGTTCGGCATTTAAGTAAGCGAATCAACCAATGCATTGGTTAGATATATAAGTACATGCGTTAACCAATGTACATGGCGCTATTGGCGAAGCCGGATAGAGAACGCGGATTCAACAAGGGACGAATCATCCGCGTCCTGTTGAATCATATGGGGGACGGTTTGACGAAGTACCGATTAGCCCAACTATCAGAGGCATCCGAGCCATGGACGCGGCAGTACACTGATCAGCTCGAAGAACAGGGCTTGCTCGAAGGGACTGAAGTCGTTGCACCTGAACGGCTGTACCGGATATGGTTGGAGCAACGGATTGAGCCCAACCACTTGGAAGTGTCACTCCAACAGCCGATGGATCTGCTAGCAGAGACTGACTTGCGGTACGCGTTGACGACATACCAGGCAGAGAATCTTCATCAGGGACTTCTCTTCACCTCGACGACTGACTTCTATATCGCTCCAGAAGAGATCACCGAGTGGCTTGCCATCATCGAGGACAATGGATTGCTAGGCGGTGGAAATACCCGAATCCGGGTGCTTGACGACCACGTCTTCTACAATCACCAGGAAGTCGATGGCTTCCCGACGGTGTCCATCCCCCAACTAATTCTAGATTTGCTAGCCGAAGGCGGGCCATGTGAAGAAGCCGCCGAGAAACTCATTGATTCGAATCATGGTGAGAACCAGTGGTGAGACAGTACTACGTCCCACAGGTGACGGAGCTCTCCGAACAAGAACTCCAGGCGGTATTCGAAACAGCTGAACCGCCGGTCTGTCTGCTCGGCGGTTGGGCAGTCCATCTTCACGTCTCCTCCGGGTTTCGCTCAGAACACGGCCGCGAATACATCGGATCACGAGACATCGACATCGGAATCCCCGTTGACGAGCAATTGGCTGGTGAGTGCCTTGCAGAAACACCGGTTGGTGAGTCTATCTCGGCAATCGAAGCGTTGGGGTACACGAAGAGCCGGTTTGGATTCGTCCAGAACTTCCTCCGCGACAGTCAGGAACGAGTTAGCGAAAAGGAAGCCAGCGAGCACGGTATGCACGAGGTGTTCCAGGTCTACGTCGATGTTATCCCTGACACGACCGCGTTAGACGGATTCCGAGACGTCTTCGGGTTCAAACCACCAGCGGAGCCACTCTTACGACCGGTATTCGAAGCGGACGGGGGTGAGCCGTTGGCGGAGTACGTATCGTGGTCACCGTCTGCCGGAAAGCTGATCGTCTCACCGGAATTGCTGGCTGCAATGAAAATCCGCTCGCTACCCGATCGAGACAAGAGTCATAAACGAGTGAAGGATGTCGCTGACCTCCATGCCCTCCTCTGGTACGTCACAGATTACACTGAGATGAAAGCCGGTGCACTGGAATACGTTTCCGACGCTGACGTGGATCACCTTACGGAAGCGTTAGACGACCAAGTATTCGAAAACGCTGCGACACTTCTCCAGATCGAACCGCAACTCATCAGTGACTCGATTGACCGATTACTCCTCTGACACCCTTCCACGACAGTAGTTATCCCTGAAAGGTCGGGTTTCCGCCCGCTACCTGTTACGCGTAGGGTTACGGATGCGGGCAACGACAGCGAGACGCGACCGAAGGGAGCGTCTCGAAAGCGAACGGCGAGCGGTTCGTGGTCGACCGGAGGGAGACCACGATAGCGAGCGGGGAGCACCGCGACCAGCGAGCAGTGAGCCGTGAGCGCGTGAAGGGCGGAATGCACCGAGCGCGGCGAGCCGACCGCTCCTCACCGAACGCCCGTCAATTCCCGCCCTGTTCACGAACGAGAGGGGACGACGAGGTGGATACGGTTTAACCAACAGACGGGATGAGTTGTTGGTTACACTGAAGAGGACGACTCAGTACAGTTAAGCCATCAGGAACCCGGAACCCAAGCAGCGAACACGGCTTAGGTACGCTTAAGCCCCAAATATGTCCAGCATAGCAAAAATATTACCACAGCGAATATGCAGGAGGATGCACCTGACGACGCACCGAACGCTGCTAGGGAATCGATGACGCGTCGCGAACGGATTCTGACTGCAGCCCAAACACTTCGGAAACCCCGGACTGCCTCGTGGATAGCCGAGGAACTTGACGTATCAGTAAAGACTCTCCAAGAGTACCTCGAGCAGCTCGTTGAGGATAACGTGCTCGGATGGATCGAACAAAATAGCCAGATCATGCCTTTATGGAGAATTTCGAAATTGAAACAGTACCATAACTGATAATATACATGTCTTCAGAAACCAGCGATAAATCGGGTAGAAACGAGCCGCGGACGGTTGTTGGCCGACATCGGGACGACCCTTCGCGAACGGTTAGCCTTCCAGATGGCGCCCTGGGAGCGGGCTGTTACGTCGAGGGTTCGGATAGCAATGTACAGACCGGGCTCTTGCAATCGTGGTGCGTCCAGTGGGCTGAAGCAGGCCACGGCTTCTGCTATATCCATCCGCGTGGCCCGGAGCCGTTCGACTTGCTCCGCCGGCTCCCAGCGGACCGGCTCGAGGACGTCATCTGGATCGATATTGACCGCAGAGAAACAGCGAGCCGATACAATTTACCGCCGTTTACGCGTGTCATCGTCAATCCGTTCGAATCCCGAAGCCAGGATACGGACCACTATTGCGTCGATCCCGTGACACTGCGAACCAGCGCGTATCTCGACGTTTTCACGGCGGAGGACCAGTTCAATTGGCTCTCGGGAGCGATCCTGCAGACGATACTGCCGAAACTCCTCAGCAGTACCGAGCGATACCTGGATGCCACGATGGCTCTGCGGAGAGCTGACCGGGAGAACAGCCCTCGCCCACTCGAGCGCTGGCTCGCAGAGAATGACGACGTCGCTACGCAATCGCGATATCAGTCACCGTTCAACCTCGCTTGCAATCGCGACCCGACGGTGTTCCCAGAGGCGTCGCTGCTGTTGGGGCTGCCGATGGATCCGTACCCGGAGAACCCGCTCAACGAGGAGACAACGTACGATCCGGCGAGGGCGGTCGAGAACGACAATATCGTGCTCGTAACGGGGTCGATCTCGGCTACTGAAGACCGACTCGATGACGACTCGCGTCGACTCGGTTCACGGCTACTGATTGCGGCCATCTGTGCGCGCCTGTGGGAAGGTGCACAGACCGCGAGTGCAGGGAGAGCCGCGTTCCCGCTCGTCGTCGAGGGTATCGACGAGATCGTAACGGGTGATGGCGATCTCTATCGGAAACTGGTCACGAAAACGGACACTTGCCCGCTCGCCCCCGTTTTCAGCGGCCCGGCGTGTCGTGAACTCCCGGAGCATCTCCGCATCGGGATTGACGAGTCCGTCGATACTCGGCTTGTCGTGGTTAGTAGCCGAGACTATGCGACGGTATCCGACGATGAGTCAGGATCAATCAGCGACGCGTTGCTGACGACGTCTCTCGATGCATTCGCCGACTACCTGAAGCGGGCAGAAGAGGCGTCGGTTGCGGAGGGAGCACTCTGTTGGCTGCGAACGGACGACGCGGGGGTCTTGGTCGGGATGGATGATCTGGATACCTCGATGACGCCGGTGGTTCCGGTTTCGATGCCGGAGACGCGTCAAAGCCACACGGGTGCGGCGGAGACGATAACGGCCAGCGTGAACCGCCACGGCGAAGAGAAGACGTTCTCGCTCCCGGAGTCGGAAAAACAGGCTCGCGACCAGTATCTGAATTGATCGAAGCAACTCGTAACCCGGATATCAATCCACCGCTGAGGATATGGCAGAATCGGTCACACGACACCGGCAAAGTGGTGATATCGGACGGTACAGAATGGCGCCGATGGAGTGGGTCCATTCGCGAGCTACCCCACCAGACGTAGATACATAATGCTTCCAAATTTCTTCAATTCGGAATCAGACACTGACAACGAGGATCGCATATATTTCGAGATCGAGCCGGCCGCAGAGCCGGGCGATCCGGCCATCATCGAACGCGCGGTAACGCGGTTGCATAGCGTGACCGAACTCACGCTGGAATGTCTCCTGATCGCCGACGGGAACGGCGTCGACTATTACATCGGAACTGACGCCGGGAACGAACGCCAGATAAACCACCTGCTACACTCGGTGTTCCCGGAGGAGACATCGATCAGGACCACGGAGCGACCGCCAATCGAAATCCTCGAGGATTTCGCACTATCCCAACCGGAAGACGAAGGGGTAGCGGACGAAGACGAAGACGAAGACAGAGCGACGGAGCCCGCTGTAGCGATTCAGTATCTCGGGTCAGCCGCCCGGAGCGGCGATTGGCAGATGCAACTACAGGCAGCGATAGACACCGAGCGGGACGCGATTCAATCGCCGCTGACGGGCATCGTCGATCGACTTGCGGCGACGCCACCCGGTACCGTCGCGGTCTTCCAGGCAGTGTTGAAGCCGTTCAAGGACTGGAGGGTCGACGAGGAGTTGCGTCGCGAGGACCTCCGCTGGCATGAGGACACTCCCGGCCAGCGGCTCGGGAGTTTTCTCTTCGGTTTAGAGGAGAGCACGGATCGCGACGACATCGCACGAAGCAACGCGCTACGCCTGGAGGAACTCGACGAGGCGGCCCCACGGAAAACATGGGCGATCACGGCGCGCCTCTACATCGCGGGCGATGACGCCGATGGGGTCGCGACGGATCTGGAGGGACCGTTCGGCGGCCTCGACGGCGACTATTACAGAGTGAGGCCGCTCCGCGTCGACGGCGAGGACGCCCACGACGTCCTCGAAGCCATTCGTGAGCGTAGACACCGCCTGGAACACGGCTTCACGCGCCGGCTCCTCCAGCGGATTCCCTCCACGTCGAACACTCGGCCGGTTGTCCACGCGGATCCGGAGTCAATGCCGGCGTTCTGGTTTCTCGACGGTGACGCCCTCACGCCGGAGGGCCGGCAGGCGCTAGATACGACGCACGGCGAACAGTCGGGTGTCACGCCGCCGAGCGACGACCAACTGGACCGCTACGACCAGGGGCTGACACTCGGCCGCCTGCTCGATGCCGACGACGAACCGACCGACCGGACAGTAGCGCTGCCGCCCGCCCTCCAGACGCTGCACGCCGCGTGGTTCGGGAAGACCGGCGCTGGCAAATCAGTCGGCATCACCCGCGGTATCTTCGACAACACCATTCGTACGGGCGGGCCCGATATCGTCATCGACTCCAAGGGCGACGGCATGGCCGAGGACCTCCTGAAAGCGCACTATCGCCGTCACGGCCACCTGGATAACGTCTACTACTTTGAATGTGACCGATTCGTCCCCGCCATCTCGTATTTCGACGTCAGCGACGACATCGAAGCCGGCGTCCCGCGAGCGACCGCCGTCGAGGACAAGGTCGACCACTACATCGAGATCCTGGCGGGCATCATGGGCGAGGAGGCCTTCCAGTCAAAGCGAGCGCCGGACATCATCCGGTATCTCCTGAAGGCGATGTACGACCCGGTTCACGGCAGCGATGCGTTCACCCAAAGCGAGTTCGACGCCGCCGTCAAGCGGATGACTCAGCGCCAATCGCCGCCCGCCGTCTCCGATCCACATCTCGAACGCATGCTCTCAGGTGTGGCCGCCGACCGCTCGGACGTCTTCCAGAGCGTCATGCAGGGCGTGAACGGCCGCATCGAGAAGGTCAGCCGTGACAGCCGCACCGCACGGCTCTTCGAACACACGCCACCCGAATCTGACGCCCAAACTGCTGCCGACGAATCCATCGAGGGTGGGCCGTCGTTCGATCTCGCGGACCACCTCGACGAGGACGCGGTCGTCATCCTCGATACAGGCGGGCTCCGAACCGAAGCCCAGCGCGCGCTCATCCTGGTCGTGCTCTCGAACCTCTGGGCGGCGCTCCGGAAACGCGAACGCCGACGCGACAAGCAGGCTGCGGCCGATGACCCGTCGCTCGTCAACCTCTACATCGAGGAGGCCGCCGACATCGCCGACACGTCGCTGATGAGCGACCTGCTCGCGAAATCCCGCGGCTTCGGGCTGTCGGTCACGCTCGCGATGCAGTTCCCCGCTCAGCTTCGGAATTCATCGCCCCGCGTCTACGACGAGGTACTGAACAACGTCTCCACGCTCGTCACGGGCAACGTTGGGCGTGACACGCCACTCGCCGAGCGGCTTGCGACCGACGCTATGCCACCCAGCGACGTTGCGAACCGCCTGCGTGGGCTCCGGCGCGGCCAGTGGCTCGCGAAACTCCCCGCGGGCTTCGACGACCCCGAACCGCGACCCTTCCTGTTGGCGTCCGCGGAGCCACCCGCGGGTCACCCGGCGAGCGACGAGCCGCTCTCGCCCGCTCGCCTGACCGCCTTCGACGCCGCACTCCACCTCTGTAAGGAACGCACCCGCGAGGACGCCGGTCTGACGATAGCTCAGCCAAGTACCGTCGCCGACGCCTCCCAAGCCGATGCGGACGCACCTGATAGCGACAACACGGACGAACGCGATGGACTGCGGCCGCGCGTCGACACGACGCTGCCCTACACGAAGCGATTGCCCGACCACGTCACGTACATAGCCGACCGTCACGCCCTGAAGTGCCTGGGCTGTGATACGAGATACGACCCTAATTCGGACGGCATGGCGCGCGTCCTGCGATGCTGTCCGAATGGCGAGATCGACTCTGACGATATCCCGATCTGTGACGTGACGCTGAAACTCACTCGCGAAGAGCGTCGCGAGCTAGATTACACGGACGGCCAACTCATGTTCCTCAAAGCCGTCTACAACGCCGCCCAGCTCCGCTATACGGAACCGACCTACGACCTCCTCACCGACAGCATGCTCCGGTTACGCGAATACGTCGGTATCGACGCCGAAGCCGTCGACGAACTGCTCGACGACGGCCTCCTCCGCCACGACACCGACCATCCCCACCGACTCTACACCGTCAGTTCCGAGGGCCGAAACCTGCTCGGCGAGGAATACCGCCTCGGCGTCGACCACGGCCACGCCACCGGCGACCTCGGCGAATCCACACAGCATATCATGGGCGTCGAGATCGCGCGGCGCTGGCTCCACCAGGAGTACGTCCGCGACCCGGAGTCGCCCGTCGAAACCATCGTTCCCTACTTCGAACTCGACGAGACAGTTATCGCCGACCACATCGACCGCGACGAAAGCGGTAACGCCAGCCGACTCGACATTGCCGGACTCGATGCAGATGGCGAGGTCGCCGTCTGCCTCGAAGTCGAACGCATCAACAACGACGTCGCCGAAGCCGTCCCCGCCGACTTCGATAAGATGGCCGCCTGCGACCCCGATGACGCCATCTGGGTCGTCATGTCCCAGTCGGCCGGCCACGACGTCCTCCAGGCGCTCAACAAGAGCGGCCGCGTCGAGAAAACCTACGCCGGCACCACACCTCCACAGC
This sequence comes from Natronomonas gomsonensis, assembly GCF_013391635.1. GTDB lineage: Archaea > Halobacteriota > Halobacteria > Halobacteriales > Haloarculaceae > Natronomonas > Natronomonas gomsonensis_A. The sequence continues at coordinate 1,240,046 of NZ_JACAWU010000002.1, forward strand.
AGTTCCGGATCGACGAACCCGGCCTCACCGGTATGTACCCGATCACGTGGGTTCGCGATCGGCTAGCGTAGCATGAAGGGCCTGAAGTGTCGCCAGCAACCGACGAAAAACTCGCGGCCACCGAGAGCCGATTCGCGAGCAAAAAGATTCGTCGATTCGGCTCAACCAGATTCGAGTCGCCCCCAGCAATGACCGAATCGATGCCGTCGTCGGAAGCCTCGATACGGAGCGTATGAATACCATAGAGGATGCGTTCAAACTAAGTTTCGGCTTGAACTGAACCCGTTCAACCCCTGGCACTCAAAACGCCCCCGAAAATAACGGCGAGATTCTGGTATCGTACCCAACGGTAGTCTCTTCTCACAGAAAAAACGGATTCCAACAGCGCCAGATCATCATAATCGGCCTCATCGTCCGAAAGCCTGGGGTATCCCGGGTGTGACCCCGAGTTAGGAAAATGCATCTCGGTATCACTACTGGAATCCAAATCGCCTGCCTAGAACCCGCTAAACAGGAACTACAACGGAATAGTTGGAGTATGAATCCCGCGATGAAGCCTTATGAGAGCGCCTCCAATCAAAACCGCATGACTGCAGCCGATTATGAAGCACTATATCGCTCGCACCAACAGATATCGGACCCAAAGCCAGGAACTCCAGACAGACGAATACGGAGCCAAAACACCATGAGAGACGCTCTACTACGGTCTTGAGCGTCTCTGGTTGGGCCGACTAGTTCCCCTTTCGAACTGAACACGGACAGTATCTTGCGGACAGGCCACCGGATATGAACACTTGTTCTAGAAGCCAGATGCCTGGTTTCGACCGAGAGACCTCCTGAGACCGATTATGAACCATCTTGAAACTCGCGTAGTCCCAGCTCACCAGTTGAGCGAAAGCCAGGGGATCGGCTAGGAAGATTCGTGATTCGGGGTGCTATCGAAACGGTGCTTAGACCCCCTGAAAGCGGCGTTTCTTCTCCGAGAATCGAATGCAGCGTGGGTCGGCATGAGCCGACGATTGGCCTGAATTCCCCCGACCGTTGTTCGCACATTTCAGTTGCTCTCAGTGAGTAGAAGTGACGATATTGACGTCATGGACGGCTAATGAACCGATTTGGAAATATCACGAATCGAGCGAATGATTGGAATATTCGGAGCCATGGGCCGGGCCCCGTTACTGTATCGATGTAGGTTCTCCATCTCAGACACAGACGACCCGACTATGACGTGTCACCGCCAACTGAAGAACGACCCACTCGAATCGCGTTCCGCTTCCAACTCCGCCTCCAGGGCGTTACGCCGAGCTCGTTCCTCGTCCAATTTGGCTTCCAACCCGGCTTTCTCATCGAGGACTTCGCTGAGTCGCTCTTCGAGTTCCTCGATGCGGTCGAGACTTTCGCGATGGCGGAAGTCACAAGTGGGCGACTCCGATACCGATTTCTTACTCCCTGCTGACGATTTTGTGGTATCAGGTGTGGGTTCGTAGAACTCGCTCGTTCCAGCAATCGCCCGCTCGATGGTCTTCTCGCCATAGGTACTCCCGTCCGCGAAGTGCCGTTCGTCCCACTTCTCGCGCATCAGTCCAGAATCTCGAAACAGCCGATTCATCTGTCGAGCGTCGCCGCCCGTCCAGAACGCCAGCAGCGAACACAGCGCCATATCCGCCTCCGAGTGGCTCTCGTAGCCGCTGGTGTCGCCGCGATACAGCGCCTCGAACTTCTCGCCGTTCACGGCGTTTTTGGCCTTCTGTAGCAACTCTGAATCTTCCAGCGACCTGGTTGTCCGCTCGTCGTCGATGTTAGAATCGGATGCCGACCTTTCAGGCTCGTCCGGGGCGAGATACTCGTTGTAAATCGCTGCGAGTTCCTCCTCACGGGCCTTAATCGCCTCGGGCGTCCCGTGGACGTGATCGGCGGTCACGGTGAAGAAGCGCGCGGTCTCGTACAGTTCCAGGTCACCCTTGCGATTGCGGCCCCTCGGAAGCGAACCGTCCACGAGGACGTGATACCCGGTTCCCGAGGGACTCACCTCGGTGAAGGAATCGAGCGTCTCGATGACGTCCTTCGCCCATTCCTCGGGTCGGCCCGTCTCCGCATTTCGGCAGTCGTCGAGGTCGACACCAACTATGGGGTCTGCGTCCGTGAACACGAAACCGAGGCCATCCTCCTGGCCGAACTGTACTTGCTCGCTGGCCGTCTTGAAATCAGCCCACGTCTCCGGGTCGGTCGTCGACGCGAACTCGCCGCTCGTCGGGTCGATTGGAATCTTCGTCGATTTCCCGTTGCGTTGTTCCGCACGCCAGCAGAGCCATTGGTCGTATTCTAGGAGCGTCTCCGGGATCACATCTCGATTCGGCGGCGGCTCACTCATTTGGATTCGTAATTTACCCCGAAAGCGCAATAACCCCTTCGTGGCGATGTTTCAAACGCCCATCATCTGAAAGCACGCTCACGTCCCGATTTTTTTCCTCACACTTCCCGTATCAGTCCGATATCACGTGACTCTAAGCTCACAATCCTCTGATTCGACTGATGTTCCGTACTTGTCTTCAGAATCGTCCAGGTCGATGATTAGGGGGCCTTCATCGTCGTCTCACTCCGAATCATACTGGGTCGTCAAGTCCGGAATCACGTCTAAAATTTCGAGGAATGCTTGCGGCACGATCGTCCACCCAGCCCTGGAGACACCTATGAATTAGCACTCGGCGAGCTTCAAACTCCAGTACAGTAAAGAAATTACAAATTCGGAAATCTGGATTTCCGAAATTGAAAGTTCTACACTGATGGCCGTGGGACGGTAGCTATGGAGCGATTCGTCGATCGGGAAACCGAACTCGAGCAACTCACGGGCTGCTATGAGTCCGAGACGGCAGACTTCGTCGTGCTGTACGGTCGGCGGCGTCTCGGGAAGAGCGAACTCGTCCGCCAGTCGATTGCCGATCGGGACGACGCGATCTACTACCAAGCCGTCGAATCGACCGCCGAGAACCAGCTCGAACAGTTCGTCGACGCCGCCACCACACAGTTCCCCGCACTGGAAACCGTCCGTCGCGACTGGGAGATACTGCTCGAAGCCCTCGGTGGACAAGACGCGATCGTGATCATCGACGAGTTCTCCTTCCTCATCGAGGAGGACGAGTCACTACCCTCGCGTATCCAGCGCGTCTGGGACACGGCGTTACAGGAGACCGCGATGACACTGGTCCTCGTTGGCTCGTCGATTAGCGTCATGGAAGACAAAGTCCTCTCCGGGAGCGCACCGCTGTATGGCCGCCGAACAGCAACGATCGACCTCAAACCGCTCTCCGTTGCCAATGCACGTCAGTTCTTCCCGGCGTACGACCCCGAGACCGCAATCACCGCATGGTCGATCTACGGTGGGACGCCGTATTATCTCCAAACGATCGATCCCGACGAGCCATTGGAATCGAACGTCCAAGAGACGATTCTCTCAGAACAGGGGCTCTTGTACTCCGAACCGGAGTTCCTGCTGCGAATCGAACTCCGACAACCGAATACGTACTTCAGTATTCTCCGAGCACTCGCCCACGGACGTCGGACACCCAACGAAATCGCGGGCATGGCTGGCGTCGAATCCAGTTCGCTCAGTACGTACCTCCAGACGCTTCGTCGGCTGCGTCTCGTCGAACGCCACATCCCCGTGACGGCATCGCCAACGGCCTCAAAACGCGGTCGGTATCGAATCGCAGCACCGCTGTTCCAATTCTGGTTTCGGTTCGTCTACGGGAAACAAGACCAACTCGGGCTGCTCGGAGCCGACGCCTACGAGGAACTCGTTGCGCCCGACTTGGCGGATTACGTCAGTCCGCTGTTCGAGCGCCTCTGCCAAGAGGCGCTCCCAGGGCTCATCGACCGGCGATTTCGGAACGTCGGCCAATGGTGGTTCAAAGAACACGAACTCGACGTTCTCGGTCTCACCAGTGAAGGACTCGTCGCCGGTGAGTGTAAGTTCACCAGCCAGCCGGTGAGTGAAGGCGTCCTCGCCGATCTTGAACGAACAGCATCGGAAGTACAGTGGTCGGAGGCCCCAGCAGATGGGAACCCGCTCTACGTACTGTTCAGCCGCTCCGGATTTACCGACGACCTCCAACAGGTCGCTGACACGCGCGGGGATGTGCGGCTCTTCAATCTAGCAGATTTAGTGTAGTCATCTAGTTCGTCTCCAGCTTGACTCTATTTCAATCAGCTGTCGAGTCGAACAGCCGGTGATGTTTTTCGAGCCATTCGACCTCATGGTACGTCACGTTATCCTGGATGTCGTATTCTAACGGGAGTGGATTTGAGGGGCAGTTCGTGTAGGTGAGGTTGATTTCGATACAGGGTCCATGCTCTGAGACGCAATCAAATCCCTCGTCACAAGCATACACGACGCTGAACCACCGGATTTGAAACCCGAAGTGGTCACAGACATCTCTGACGACTGCTGCATCACAATAGGGCGTATGAACCCACAACTCACTGCCAGCGTATGCCCCATCTTTGACGCACCAAATCTCATCGAGCGACCGAAGAAATGCTGCTGCGCGATTGTAGTGCGCTTCAGTCAGGTGGTCCCACCAGTAGTATCGTTCAACTTGGTCAACGAGCAGCTGGAGGCAGTCACCACACACATCGTACTCGGTCTCTCCGAGACAGACATCGTGGAGTTCGCCATGATGTGTGGTGTCGCACGCATCGCATGTTGGACGGGAACTCGTATCTTGACGTGCGGAGCGCTCCTCAGAGTCGATGTAGTGGGGATACGCGCTGATATGCTCTGTTTGTTCAGATTTACTCGCATCGGTATTCTCGGTCATTGGTCTCTAACCGAGAACCATCAGTCACGTCGGTGACTGGGTTCCCGGCTAGAACCCGACCGACGGGAGACCAGCCATCTGTAATAACAACTATCGGGGTGCTGTAAATAGTTTCTGTGCACTCCATCAGAGGGTTCTAACCGTGACGATACCAGAGATTGGTGTTTGCGACAGCGATCAGTGCATCAGTATCGACGATAATTGGATAGCGTACTTCATTGTCCGCCATCGCTACTCTTGGAATACCCCCGTCGTATCAAGCTCTGAAGCTTCCTCAAAGGCATTCCGCTCGCGCTCAATCTCCTCTAAGCCATCATCGAGAAGAATTTCTGCAACATCTTCAGAGATATCTCCCTGCTTGTACCGCTGGTGAAGAGTGATTTTCTCTTCGTCCGAAAGGGCTTCTCGAAGTTTCTCTCGGAGCCCCTGTCGGGCAAGCTCACTAATGTTTATTCCCCCGAGACGCATCTGGTCGACGACCTGCGTTGCTTCCTTCTCAGCTTCCCCCCGGAACTGGATTTTGTCGTTGTTCGTCGCCATCTTATCTACTCGTTCCCTACAACAATAGATGTTGTGACGTGCCATCCATGTCATCACAGATCTACCACTGGACTACAGCTTGAAAAATGAGATTCGTTGTTTCAAGGATCGAATCGTACACTCGTTAAAACCGTGCCTATGGTTATCACACCCTGATTAATTTTAATACAGTTGCCACGATAATCCGTAACTGACGTCCGAAACAAACCTCGTAAACAGAGAATCCCGCAACATGGTCGATACTCGCTTCAAACCGCGGCGTGCTCGTTCTCGCTTAGCCGCGGGTCGCGTGTTCGGCGAGTACCTACAAGACCAGCGTACGGAGGGACCGGTCGAGAATCGTCGGGCCTGCGTCGCCATCGAATACGAGAGTGCGACGCACTCCGGCGATCTCCGGACACCCTCACCCGCATAACCCGGCTCCCACGCGGACTACCCGTCAGGGGCTGGGGAACACGGGATTGCCGCCTGCTTTCGCCTAGTACTCGCTTGGCTCACAGCCGTACGCGAGTACGGGGGACGAGGCTCGCGGCAGTTTGGTCTGCGTTCGTTCCTGATTGTAGGACGAACGAGCGATTCTGTGCGTGCTGAACGCACCAAGAGTCGCTGGTACGCTTTCCCGCAGCGTTAGCTGCGGCTACGTCAAGCCCCGGAGTCTCCGTTGGCGAGGGACGCCGGACTTTGAATCCGGAGGTCGCCGGTTCGATTCCGGCCGGGGCGACATGCCGACGTGGTGTAATCCGGCGAGCATACGGTCCTATCACGGCCGTGATCCGGGTTCGAATCCCGGCGTCGGCGTGGACGCGTGGCGTGGCCACGTGGGGATACCCATCGAGGTAGGCAGCTCGTTGGTGCGATCAGTTGGATCGTTCCTACGATGCTGGGCCCAGCAGGGTCTGTAACCTATATGAGCCGGTGTGGTATTCCCGGGAGATCCCGAAGCACGCCCCCGCGATGAGACGCGCAATAACGACCGAGAGGTCGCGGTTGCGCAGTTGGAAAGTCGTACAGATAGATAATCAACTGCCGAACGCTCGGCAGTCCCGTGAGCCGATGGTCCAGCGGACGACGATCTGTGCATCGGGCGCACAGGACCGAGGTTCGAATCCTCGTCGGCTCAGTGTGCCGTGTCTGGGGAATGGAGACCCCACTGGCCTGCTATGCCAGCCCCGACGACGGGTTCCCGGTTCGACTCCGGGACACGGCGTGATGCCAAAGAATGTCTGCCCTAACTGCGAGGAGGAAGCGTTCCGCCACGTCCCGCTCGGCGAAACAACGTCCATCGACACGATTGGAAGTGTGAGAATCTGCGTCACCGGCGACGGCGCGTACTTCCACGGAACGAGGTAACCGTCATCCATCCCTGCCGTGACTGGGTGCTGATGAGCGCATTCGCCGCGAAAGTGAGGGTCAGAAGATGAGCGATGTACGTCTTCCGGCGTCCCGGTGAGCAACGCGAGGCGGGCTCGTCGGAGCAAGCTCCAACGGTGATGGTGAGACATGCGGATAGGCGACCGTGCTCGGTTTGAAACCGAGAGCCGCGAGGCTTCGGAGTTCGACTCTCCGTCTCACCGTTGGCGGGATTTCCCTAGCTTGGTCAAGGGACCGCATTGGAACCGCGGCGTCCGCGAGGACACGAGTGTTCAAATCACTCTCCCGCCGCTGCGTGCCGAAGTGATTCGCAGAGTCGTTGGCGATTTTCGAATTGCGCCGCCATGCCAGAGTGGTCAAACGGGCACGGTTGAGAGCCGTGTGGTTAGTCCTTCCCAGGTTCGAATCCTGGTGGCGGCATCCGGCCATCGTGCCGGTAGACAATTCCCGCTCAAACGTTACGTCGCCGTACCCAAGTGGTCAACGGGAAGCGGTTCAGAACCGCTGGCGTAGGTCCTTCCGAGGTTCAAATCCTCGCGGCGACATTTCTCCCTGTGGTCTAGCGGCTACGATGCCTCCCTGTAGAGGAGGAGACGCACGTTCGAGTCGTGCCGGGGAGACTGCGGGACGGTGGAAGAGCCTGGCATTCACACACTCTCGCCGAATTTTCACCGGAGACCCGGTGCGACGGTGAGAGTTCCTTCATCTCACTTGTAACGAGAACACGCAGGTTCGAATCCTGCCCGTCCCACTGGCCGATGACCCCTTCCAGGTGAGGCCAACCCGCTCCAGTGGAGTAGTGGCCAAACTCACGGCTCTCTCACGGCCGAGCCCCCGGCTCGAATCCGGGCTGGAGCATTCTCCAACAGTCCGAGACCTCTCACTTCCAGCCGACTAGACTGAGGGACGGACAGCTGTGGAGAACTGAGAGATGCCCATGAGTGAGTTCCGGATAGTGGTGCTGCGGGATAGGGTAATGGCAGTCCACGGGGCTCATATCCCCGAGGTCCAGGTTCGACTCCTGGTCCCGCAATGGAGGATAACAATGGGACTATTCGATACAGTCGAACTCTACGACGACGTCCACCTACCGAAGTACCTCGAAGGGATTACTCCTGCCGAGGACGTCGACTGGCAGACGAAAGGCATCGAACGGCCAAGCATGACCACATTTCGGATTACGGCGGACGGTCGGCTCCTCGAAGAGGAGTGGCACACCGAAGCGGTCCCGCCGGAAGACCGGCCATACGCGAGCCGTGACGACATCGACGAGGACGATTTTCGCTACATGGCCGGCAGTCTGAATCGAGTCCACGACGGCTGGATCGAACGAGACGACTACCACGGCCGCTTCAAGCTCACACACTCCTTCGAGAATCTCGATACACTCGTCACGTATCAAGTGACGTTCACGCACGGGCAACTCGAGGGCTTCGAACGGCTGCAGTGACCCGTGCGTGCCCATACCTCGGTGCTTGATTTCGTCCCTACTGCGCTCCCGGAGTCTCCGTTGGCGAGAGACACCAGTTTTTCAAACTGGAGGCCAGGGGTTCGATTCCCCTCGGGAGCACTCGGGGGGCTGGCTCTGACAGCGTTTTCCCGTGTCTGACATAGCGGGCAGCCACGGATCCGTGACGCTGTCACGGTCGGCTTTCCCCAAGCGTGTGGTCGTCGAGGTGGTGCATTTCTTCGCCCGCAAAGCACACCAACGGGAGTCATAGCCCGTCGCACCACCGGTTGCCCGACCGCACGTGGCGACCGTCGAGTCGGAGCGTTGCTTCGCCAGGAACTCGCAGGTTCAAATCCTGTCGGTGGCGCAGTCCATCGAGAACATCCCGGACAAAGAGCGTACGAGAGGACCCTCGACACCGGTCCCGCTCCGACAGTTTTCCGGTCGCCGTGTCGCCAGTGGCCGTCGATCTGGAGCGCTACGTCGATGGCACTCTACGGGTTCGAATCCCGTCGTTCGCTCCAGAAATTGTCCGGCCACTCGTGTTCCCGTAGCTCAGTCAGGACAGAGCACCGTCAGAGTGAACTCTGACGAGCCCTCGTTCGGGTCTTCGACCCTCACGAGGACACCGGCCTTCGAAGCCGGGTGTCGCACGTTCGAATCGTGCCGGGAACGTCCAGCCGAGCGATGCGAGGCTGGTTCGGGAAGTTTCTCTCCCGATACTCGCTGCTCACAGAGCGTGTGGGCAGCTGCGATCGGAGTCGCCTGTTGCGGCTCCAGGTGATAGGATGGAATTCAACACGCCAAAGCAAACGGTCGCGGAGGCAACGCGGACCACCAACTACGAAGGTGGGGAAGCGTTCGAGCCTGCCGACCCCCGACTCGCACTGTACAAGCGCACGATCAACCAACTGCTAGAGGGCTCGTTCTACGAGACCGATGACGAACAGCTCGCTGCTGTCGTTCGCCAGTTCGATGCCGCCGCAAACGACAACCCGGAGTTCGTCCTGAAGCTCGCGGCCTATGCGCGCCAGGAGCTCTACTTGCGAGACATCCCGCAAGTACTGCTCGTGTTGGCAGCCAACGACGATCGGTTCAAGGACGACTCCCCCGAGTCGCTCATCCGCGAATGGGCGCCGGCGATCATCCAGCGGATGGACGAGACAGCCACCGCGCTCGCGGTCCACGATCAGCTGTTCGGCGGGACTGCGCCGTGGCCGCTTCGACGTGGGATCGAGGACGCGCTGGTGGAGATGGCCGACGCCTACACGCTGGGCAAGTACGAGCTGTCGCGGCGCGAGGTGACGCTACACGACGTCTTCAACCGTGTCCACCCCACGCCTGTCGACGCCGAGCAGGAAGCGCTCTTCGAGCGGTTCATGCGTGGCGGCCTCGACGACTATCCCGACGTCGACCCGTTGCCGGCGCCGAATACGTGGGAGACGGTCATTTCCGAGCGCGGCAACACCCAAGACGCCTGGGAACTGCTCATCGAGGACGACGAGTACACGCTGCCCATCTTCGCGTCGATCCGGAACCTCCGGAACATGCTCGAAGCCGGCGTTCCGGAGGACACCGTCGTGAATCACCTCGACTTAGAGGCCGTCCGGCACGCGCCGCTGTACCCGTTCCGGTACTACCAGGCCTACACCGCGCTGCAAGACACGGATGTCCAGGCACCGGCGGTCGAGCAGTGGCTCGAAGACGCAATCGACGTCGCTGTCGAGACGGTGCCTGACGGACTCGGAGACACGTTCGTCGCCGTGGACCTCTCAGGGTCGATGGACATAGCGCTATCCACGAACAGCACGCTCAGGCTGAAGGAAATCGGTGCGTTGTTCGGTGCGATTCTGGCCGACCAAGGTGCCGAAGTCGGCGGGTTCGGTGACGACTTCCAGACCGTTCCGATGCACGTCGACACGCCAGTACTGCAGCGTCAAGGTGCGGTACTGGCTATCGACGAGGACGTCGGGAACTCGACGAACGGCTGGAGGGCGTTCGAGTATCTCCGCGACCGAGGAGAACCCGTTGAGCGAGTCGTCGTCTTCACCGACATGCAGATCTGGGACAGCACGCCATCCACGGCGCGCGATACCCAGACGGTCAAAGACGCGTTCGATGCGTATCGGGATGAAGTCTCCTCGGACACCGCGCTGTATCTCGTCGATCTTGCGTCCTACGGCAATCTCGTAACTCCCGAGGGATACGAGAACGTCTACAACGTCTCCGGGTGGTCGGAGAACGTTCTCCTGTTCATCGAACACGCCGAGAATCCGAAGCAGGTCATCGATGAAATCGAAGCCTTTGAGCCTGCATAGCGCGGTCTTCTCATCTTTCTTCGTCACGCGCGAGTAGTGTAGTTCGGTATCACGCGGTCGTGCCACGACCGAGACGGGCGTTCGAATCGCTCCTCGCGCACTCGGAGCGCAGCTCGTGGACCAAACAGCCCGAGCGACGCTCTTCAACAGAGGTGACACTATGGCAATCACCAGTGACAACGACACCGAATCGACTACGGCTGCTGTCGTCACGATCCGGATCCCATGTGGCGCAGACAGCGATATCGTCACCGACGCCGAAGAGCGCCTCTCGCGGGGCGAAGATATCGATGGGGTCTCGATTGACGAGCTGCACAGTCTCGACCCGAAGCTTTCGGCCACGGTCGTCACCGTCGGTATCACGCTTCGGTGGACCGCGGCGATGACCGATACAGAAGTGAGATGCTGGCTTGCCGAGGTTCCCGGTCTTGAATCGATTGAGCGGATCAAATGAAACGTCATGAACACGCCACTCTCGACGATTTATCCGGATGTCTCTCTGTATGAACAGCATGGAACACGCGGTTGACCGTGGGGAAAAGAAGGAACTCCGAAAGGAACATCCCAGCGGGTGGCTCTACCTCACTCAACACGACGCCATCCCGATTCTCGTCGACGCATTGCTCGATCTCCCGCCGAACCGCGAGTTCAACAAAAGCGAATTTGCCGAGCACGCCGGCGTCACGCGGCAAACAGTCGGTAACTACACCGACCTTCTGCTTGAGGTCGAGCTCATCGAAGAAGTCCCGAATACGTCCCCGAGCCGGTACCGTGTCGCAGACAGCGACGTCGTTCGCGAACTCTTCGAGTTGAACAGCGCGCTCAACAACACCGGCAGCGAGTGACTATCTGCCCGACGAGGCACGAGCGGTGTTCGACGGCAACGAGATGTTTGCGCCCGAGCTCTTGGGAGAGCTGTTTGAGCGCATCAACCACAGCGAGCAGTTCTGTGAACTCGCCGGGCAGCCGCGGTCGGCCGTGGACGTGATGACAACGTCAAAACCACGGCAATGACGCTCAAAAAAGCCGCACTTAGCTCGATTCGTCGTCGGAGTCGTTCTCCTCGAGAATGTCTTTTGCAACTGTCTTCACGTGTTGGTGGTGAGAGGCCGATGTCTCGACGCTTTGGGCGGCCTCGAGTTGATCATTGACGACCGCATTCTGCTGTGGCCCCCACGTCTCCGGTGGCTCAGACGTGATGTATTCGACCCATCGCTTGATACCCGCAATCCGCTGTTCGCGGTTGCGTTCGTGTTTTGCAGCGAGGTGGTCAGGCGCGTTTGAGTCGCTCATATTCGGTCTCGACAGCAAGTCGCGTGCCCCACTCTTCGAGGCGGGGGACACTAAGCGCTTCCTCGAAAAGCGTGTACAGGTGGACCGCATCCTCATATCTTTCTGGGCGCCCGAGAGAGGAAATGGATGCAGCAGCGATGAGACACGACCCTGTCAGCCGTTCCGGTCGATCCACTCACAGAATGCGTCGAAGTCGTGTGCCCCCGCACTCTCGGCGATGTCGCGAAGTGTCCCGATACGGAGTTCCTCGTGCAGTGGGACCGTCACTTGCCGGCGGTCGTCCTCGTTTGACGGGTGTTCGTAGTACAGTTGCGCGTGGTCACCGGTCGTCCGTCGCCACTCAAACCCACCTGTATTTACGAGTACTTTCAGGACCTCCATGCCGGAGAATGTCCGCCGTCCCATCGATCAGTCGAGTACGTCCGGAGGGTCTTGGTCGCCTGTGACGTTGTCTGCAGGATCGATGCCCGCTTCCCGAAGCTCATCGTCGCTCGGCGCTCGACCACACTCGCCGGTGTGCAACGCCACGGCGTCGTCGAGGTTCTCTAAGGCTGCCTCCCGGGACTCACCTTGGGTGGTGACCCCTGTCTCAACGTCCTTGGCGATCCACCAGTCGTCCTCCTGCCAGAGTCGGATCTCTCCGTCGTGGATTTCTCCGTCCTGGGTCGAACTGGCCATCTCGAGTGGTATTGGGTGACGGGCCGTATAAGCGTTCGGCGAACGCTCCTCGCGACGAATCACAAAACCGGACCAACCTGATGGTCAAGTCGTTCGCGGTGGGAGTCCAGCGGCAGGTCAGCGTTCTCGATTCGCTCACAAGCGTGCTGGTAGAGCGTTCTGGCTACCTCGTCGTCGCCATACTCGCGTTCGATTTGCAGGTGAATACGGAGAACTTGAAGTTCATCAGGGAGGAGATCCATCTCGCGAAGCGACGAAATCGCTTCATCACGCTGGTCTCTCGCTGTGGTAGTCTCCCCTTCGGCGAGATCGAGAGCTGCGAGTGTACCTTGAGACAGCGCCTCCTGTCGAGGATGCTCTATTTCGACGTCCATATCGAGGCTCTCATCGAAGTGAGTTCGGGCTTCGGTGGGACGACCCTCCAGTAACAGCGTCGTTCCGAAGTCTCTCAGCACCTCGGCTTGGTTCTGTTCGTCGTCGAGCGCTCGATAGCTGTTGAGACTCTGTTGGTGGTATCTCTTGGCGTCCTCGTACTCCTGTTGGCTCCGAGCCACCTCGCCAAGCGTTCTGAGCACTCTGGTCTCTCCTCGAGTGTGTCCGATTTCACGAGCGATATCCAAACTCTGGTTGAGATATTCGGTGGCTGTCTCGTAGTCGCCCAGTTGGTGGGCGACTTCCCCGAGAAGAGTGAGGCAGAGACTCTCTACAGGAGCATGGTCGACGTCTCTCGCGATTGCAAGACTCTCTTGGGTATGCGTTCTTGCTTGGTGGTACTCGCCGAGGAGAAGCGCGAGCGTCCCGAGGTGGACTTGAATGAGAACAGTATCGGCCGGAGTACCGATCTCCTGGAAAATTTCGAGACTCGCTTGATAGTAGCCTCTGGCACGCGTGAATTGGCCACGGTCTCCGGTAACCTCACCGAGACGCTCAAGAAGTACCCCCTCGACTGTGCGATCATCGAGGGTACGGGAGGCGTCGAGACTCCGTTGTAAGTACTCGGTGGCAGTCTCTAGGTGGCCACGTTCCTCTGCAAGATCGGCGAGGCTGGTAAGGCTTGCTACGACCTCTTGGCTGTCGTCGAGATCCTGGGAGATGTCGAGGCGCTGTTCGTGGTAGGATATCGCTTCTGCAAGATCTCCGCGATCTTGAGCGAGGTTTCCGAGATTCGTGAGCACCAAAGCCTCGTCTCCGCGCTTATTCATGTCTCGGAAGATCTCGAGACTCTCTTGATAGTACTCATGTGCCATCTCGAGGTCCCCACGTGACCGTGCGATAAGTCCGAAGCTATTGAGGCTGCCTGCCTCACCGCGGCGGTCACCGGTTTCCCGATAGAGCGCTAGACTCTTCTGATAGTACGATTCTGCCTGCTCGAGATCCTCACGTTCCTTGGCGATATCGCCGAGATTGTTGAGACTCGAGGCTTGCCCGCGCGGGTCGTCAACCGCTTCGAACAGTTCGAGGCTTCGCTCGTAGTACTCTTCGGCTTGCTGGTGGTCTCCGGCCTGTTCACTTACTGTTCCGAGTCCTTCGAAGTTTTTCGCTTCACCCAAGCTATCACCGATTTCACGACTGATAGCGAGGCTTTGCTGGTAGTTCTCTCGGGCCGACTCAAACTCTCCGAGTGACTTAGCGACGCTTCCGAGCGCGCTCATAACGCGGGCTTCCATTTGCCGAGCCCCTAGCTCACGGTAGATGTCGAGGCTACGGCTGTGGTATTCTCGGGCCCGCTCGTACTCACGCATCTCTTGGGCGAGGACGCCCAAATTGTTGAGGCTCTGTGCTTCACCGAAGGAAAACCCGACGTCCTGAAACAGGTCGAGGCTCTGCTGATAGTACTCTTTGGCTGTCTGATACTCTCCGAGGACGAGTGCGATGTTCCCGAGGCTGTCTAAGGCGTCGGCTTCACCGATTGAATACCCCGCTCTACGACAGATCTCGAGCCGTTCCTCCTGAATGTCGTTTGCCTGCTCCGGGTTGCCCCGTTGGTGGGCGATGGTACCGAGGCCGGCAAGCGCAGCGACCTTCTCCCTCGGGTGGAGAATGTCCGACCGTTCGAGAACCGTCTCATACTCCGATTTTGCGTGGTCTTTCGAGCCGTTCTGTAGGTGTGTCCACGCCCGACTGAGGCGGGCCTGTTGGTGGCTGCTGTCCGGACAACACTCCGGCAACGCATAGCGAGCGGTTTCCGATGTCCCAACCAATGGACCCAAAATCGGCCATTTACGGCAGAGGTCCATCACCGACCTGACGTAGTCGTCGGCTGTCTCGCTCGGGAGAGTTTCAATCTCTGTCAACACTGATGACTGCGGAAACTCCCGTGCTGTCGACTCGTGGTGGTCGGTGTCGTCAAAGAGCCGAAACAGGGCGTCCAGGCAGCGTCCGGTCCGTGGCTCAGAGCGACGCCGTCGCCGACTATCGGCCTGTTGGTCAGCATGGTCTTGGGCCAGCACACGCAGATACAGCGTCGACCACAGAGGATGGGTTGTGTGGGCCTGTTCACCCGTCTCGACAGGATAGAGGAACCACCCGGTCAGCGCGTCGCGAATCGCGGCAATTTCATCGTGAGTGTCAATGTCGTGTCCATACTCGTACCCGAGCGCGTGGACCAGCTCGGGATAGATGCCGATTCCACTGGCGTTCAACAGGTTCACCATTACGGCCACGTCAGCCAGTAGGTCAGGATCGAACTGCGAGAGGTCCCGGAGAGACTGCCTATCGGCCGGCCGGTTGATTGTTTCATACCGCGAACGGACGTGCCCCTCCAAGCCGGTTTCAGCCTGGTCATCATTTTCGACTGAATCGGTGCCGAACGGCAAGTGAAATGCCAACAGCATGAACGCGCCGATCCCGTCAATGTCCTCGCTACGGACCGTCTCGTATAGTTCCGAACTCGACTGGGCGACCGTTCGGCCGGTGGCGTCCTCAAACGAATCGACGACTCGCTGGACGTCGGGTTTCGAAATCACTGGCAGCGTGTATGGCGTCACATCGTCGATAATCGCCCGCGTTCGGCGAGCCATGGATTCATCGTAGCCGCGGGCGCCCATCTCATCGTCCAGTTCCGAGCTGCGAGCGTCCAGCAGGAAGCTCACTTCCGGGTCGTCGTCGTATTCTTCCACCACCCGCAGCACTGCTCTGGCGTCCGAGCGCACGACATCTTCAACCCCAACGAGTACGTGGCCCTGTGCGTGCTCAATCGCCTGTCGGAGAGACTCACGACTTTCGAAGCGACTCCCCGCCCGGTCGGTGTCACGGTAGAACACTGGCCCAGTGTCGTCATTCCGATACCACTCGATTGCGACCTGTTTGCAGAGCGTACTTTTGCCGCTGCCAGCCCGGCCGATGACCAGTCGGTCCGTCCCCGTTTTGAGCGACTCCAGCAACTCTTGACTGGCGACGTCTGCGTCGATTCCCGTCCGCTGTGCTGGGATGTCTGCGGCGACATCAGCGAGACTGAACGTCGTCCGCCAAGACAACTCGGGGGTGACCGGTGTCCGCTGGAAGTATGGGGGTGACAGTTGGCGGAACCCTTCGTTGCGAGCATCCTGAGTGAGCAACTGATTGCCGATTTCGGTGAGCGTCGTCAACCGTTGCTGAGCGTCCGCAAGCTGATCGGAGAGATGCAATCCGAGTTCCTGCTGGAACACGTCAGCGAGGTCGGTCCCAGCGATGCGGTGCTGGAAGTCAACCAGCGCCTCACAGTAGGCCTCAGCGACGGCGTCAGTCAGTTCCCCGCGCAGTTGCGGGGTGTCTGCGAGATCGAAGCCGTTCGCCGTCGCGATTGCTTCGGTGATTTCCTGCACCGCATCCGTCTCGGTATCAGCGTGGAGCAAGAAGTCAAGTTGGTCACGCTCGCCCGGAGTATGGACCGGGTGGCTGGCGTCTTCTGAGAGTCCCGCAAGTTCGGTGATGACTGCCTCCCAGTTGTCGGCCACGGCAGCCAGTTCGTTCGTGTCCGTCCGTGCATCGACGTCGACGATCGACTGCCGCAGTGCTTTGCTGAACTCGGTTGCGACATGTTCGAGATCCTCTTGATGGGTCCGTCGCCGAAGCACGTCCTGGGCCTTCCGTGACGCCACCCCAGATCCCGCTGTAATCCCGGTCGCAGCGAGATTGATAAAAAGCGAGACAGCCTGCTCTTCGACCATATGAAAAAACGAACCCAGTACCAGAAATACCTGTCCACGTCGGTAACCCACGGTTTAAGCCGTGGGCTTCCTCTTGGCGTCTCTGTGAAATCCGGCTATTACGAAATCGATTGGATTGACGGCGCGACACGCCTGTTCGACCAATGATGGACTACCGATGGGGTCAATACCGAGTGGTTTGTGGAACACGTCGATTACAGATGCGTCTCGACAAAATACGCCAAAACAGTCGGTCAGTAGATGTGCGACCTACGCAGCGGTGTTCGTCAGTCGGGTCTGCAAAGAGTTATCCAGTCCGGGTCGCTCTGCGTTTCTTGTGTTGGCGGCGATCTTGAAGTGGGTGGCCATCGCGGGTGTGCTCATCGGCGTTACGATCGCGATAAATACCGTGTTTCCATCGATTCGCGGTCATATTGCGATAGGCGTCGCGGCGGGTTTACTGCTAGTCGTGATTTACGGAGTGCAAAGCCTTCGAGATTGAAGCCCTTCCCAATGCCCAACACGCAGCGATTTCTACAGGCGGAGCAGGCCGAGTGCCTCAGGGTCGTTCGGAAATCGAAGATTTCCGTGATGACGAGACGCCTTTGGCGTCTCGAACCACTTGACCCTGAGACAGTTCACTGACTGCGTCTGTTCATCTCGTGGCCACGGGCGAATACCGAGGGCTCAGCCCAAGGGCTCCGTGAGGAGACGTACGACCGGCGGCCACGTTGAACCCACTTTGTCTCTGATGGTTCCTCGCCGTCATGCATCCACTTGCAGAACTGCTTGATCGACTGTTTATAGTCGGTGAGCGCCGACTCCGACGATATTCCGGAGCGATAACACCAAAATCCGTGGGGCACACAGCCCACTCGATGCCCTCCACCCGCACGCTCATCATCAGTCTCGTCGTCGGCGTTGTACACGCTACAGGATTGCTCGCCGTTGCGCTCCACCTCGGTTACGCAGTCAGCCCGGGAGAGTACTCGACCGTTGGAATAGGCTGGCGATACGGAGGCCTCGTTCTCGTAGCGGCGCTTCCGGTGTGGCTCGCACTCCGGTACCGACTCGCCACACCGCTCGTTGCACTCGCCATCACGACAAGCTACGTTCTTGGGATGGAACTCCTGCCGCCAGGACCGACGTTTCGCGATGCCGCCGAACTCGAGGGGCTTGCTGAACCCACCGGTATCACGATCGTAGAGGATGGCCTCTACATCGTCCGATACATCGTCAACGCATCGGTCTGGACGGTGGGATTCCTGTTTCTCGGCCTCGTCGAATACGTCAGCCGAAGCACCTGGAACGCCCTCCCGACCGGCCGTGAGGCAATTCCATGGCTGTCGATTCCGGCCTCACGTCAACGAGCGGTAGCCGTGGCAACGGCGGGCGGCATCATCCACGCAGTGGTCATGGTGTGGTTCGCCGCCAGACTTGGCGTGACGTTCTCCGGTGGGAGAGAGTGGACGCTGTATCTCTTCGGAGCAATCGGCATGTTGATACTCGCTGCTGTCCCGCTGTATCTACTTGTTCGTCACCGACTGCTCGCCCCGGCGACGCTTCTCACGTTGTTCATCCTGCTCAACGTTCAGGCCGAGTTCACGGCGAGTGTCGAGGATCCTCACGCGCTCTACTTTGGTGCCTGGTTCCTGTATCTGGGGATACTGCTCATCGCTGGCGGTATTGAGTACGGTTTGCGTCGAATCGATATCTATCGGCGGGTTGTGTCTCGACTGTGAGTACTCACCCAAGTTTCGTCGTGGGCGTTCTCCTCCGGTGACGATAGCGGCTCTGTCGGAACCCATCTTTCAGCGAAAAAGTCAGTTATTTACTGGGATTGGATTGATCCAGAATATGGGTCTCCGTAGTTTGGTCACAACTCACCTTCCAAAGGCAGCAATTGCATCGGCCGTGATATTGGCCTTCAACGCCTACACGGAGGGAATGGCTACACCGGTACGGCTCGGTATTGAATTTCTACTCTATAGCACCGCGATTTTCATTGGGTTTGTCGTTTTTGACATCATTTCAGATTCAATATCGGATGTCCGAAAATCGTGAGCGATCGACACTACTCGAATGGACCCACTTCATCGAGCGAGTTCTCCACCATATCGGCGGGAGGATCGAGAAAGCGATTCCACACTATCCGCCACCGGGTCCATGAAAGACCAAGGAGAGTCCACAAATCGGCTCTGTTGAAAACACAACCTCCAGACACACCATCATACGTACATTAAGTTACTGACGAGTACGCACGTCCCTGCCACGTTGTGTTTTTCGGACAAACATTTATCCCTAGCTGTGATCCTTCTCACCCATGGGAATCACAGACGTAATCTTGGATTCGGACCTAGATAGAGACAAAGCGAGAAGCTACAGAAACGGATTCGCAGCGGCTCTACTTGCTGGGTTTATTGTTCTCTCGTACCAGTACTGGGTCATAGGCGAGTTAGCTATCGAGATACTGGGCATCTTCTTTTCTGCCGCGTTTGTATTCATTATCTCACATGCCATCTATTCTCGCGGTCGGTGAGTTCTCTGGACGGCCCACAGCGATTTAGCATGTCCCATTACGGAGGATCCCAAGAGAGCCGAACTTACGGAGAGTCAGGGTCTCGAGAATGGCCAAGGCTTGATGAAATGATTCAATTAATGTATCCCGAATTCAACCAGTAATTGAACTCATATGCCCTCCAGACGAGCGTTCCTGACCACCGTTGGGACTGCCGTCCCGCTCGCACTGGCCGGGTGTCTCGACTCTGCCCAGCGCGTCGAAGGATACGTACAATTCAAGCTGATAGACGGCCTCATAGAGGAACAAGGCGAGACTACTGAAGTCTCGATTATCCACGTCGATGCCAGCTACGAAAACGGTGCACCTCCGAATCTCGTCTACCTCAACGAGGAGTGGACAGATCAGTTTCCAATACCCCGAAAGCCGACCGTGTCGGATTCGCTCCACGAGAGGCTTACCGAACAGTTCGATTCCGTGCGCTATGTAATCGGCACGACCAGCCCCGAGTGGGCCGAAGATGACGAGTCGGTCGGCAGTTTCAACGTTGCGACGACACGGGAGAACTTCAACCGAGTCCAAGTCCATACCAAGGTTACCGCCTCCTCCGATGGCACATACCTCACCATCCACTCGGTCGATGGCCTCTGGAACTTTGATTAGAATGACCGGTAGCTATTATAAACACACGTCAAAACTCGTAACACCATCCTGGAGTTCTAGTTAATATGAATCGGACGGAACTGTTTCTCGCTCTGATAGTGTTCCTTTTAGCAGCGCTTATATACGAAACTGGGGATGGGACTACGCCAGAATTCATCGTGATTCCAGTGCTTCTGATACTCTTCGTAATCCCAATCTATGCTATTGGTGCCCTCATAATTGAGAATGTAATCAACGGATGAGCACGTTCACCGAATGGTTGTTTCATCCGTCTTGTTTCCGGAGGCGGTCAATTCGGTTCCCTAACGGTGGGCGGCTTTTGAAGATCGTTCCGACCCCACCAGACGGTATGTCGAGGTTCTGTTCGGTCGCCATACGTTCGAGTGCGTCCGCGACAGTCGCTGCCCCGACCCGGTCGGCTGCATCGTCGTCTCCGCGCCGAACTGCCCGCCGTGCGGCCCACAGCACTGGTAGCCAACCCACAAGCGCGAGTCCGATTATTATCACATACCCAAGTGTCGAGCCCCACGCGAGTGTTGCTACGCCAACGACGAGGAACCCGAGCAGTGAATAGACCTTGATCGCCCGGTGATGATGTGCAACGCTCCCGCCGTTCACCGCCAGCAGCGCACTCAGCGGTTCGTCATCGAATCGTTCCAGTACGGACGCAGAGACGTACAGGGACTGTTGTCCCGGAAGTCCACGGAGATGGATCTCTAGCGTCTCGGTCGCATCGGTTAGGATTCGGGCATCGTCCACGTCCAGGCTAGCGCGTGTACAGAGAGCTTCGATCCTATCGCGCTCCTCCTGCGTCGGAGCACGGGTCGATCGGAAGACCCTGAAGAGAACCGACGTTACGAACGGGAACAGCAGTACCAACAGTATGAGCGTCACTGGAGCCACCCCGAGATCCTCACCCATTACAATACGCCGGAATGGGACGAACACGACGGTCAGAAGGACCGTCAGGAGGAGGGCAAACCGGCCAGCCCGACGGATGGCTGTCCACGTCGATAGTTCGATATCCCGAGCCGTTCGTATTGCAGGGACGACAACGGTGTAGGCAGCGAGCGTCACGCTGGCCGCCGAGAGAAACAGCGCGAACTGCGCCGCAACATCACCGGCGAGTGACGATACTGCTGGCGGGGCAGATTCAGGGAGGAGTCCTGTAACGGTGTTTCGGGCGGCGTCATCGGTGCCTGCGGCGATAAATAGAAGACTTGCGCTCACAGCGGCTGGAATCAGGGTGATGAGGAGGCGACGAAGCCACACGGTCGGAGCGGATGTCCGGAGCGCGAGTCGAGAGAGCACCCAGTATACTGGAAGTGTGACAGCGAGGAACGCGATCACTGAACCGAATTGGAGGGCAAGGGACATAGACAGGCGGTAGTTAATCAGGAACTGTAAGATATTCGCTTTCGCGGCTACGATCGTGTAATAGAGAAGGTCTCATTTACGGATAGACAGTTAAATCGAATTCAAACCAGTTCCCGTCGTAGATCGCGTACATATTCGGAAACGTCGTGTACTCAGCATAGTCACTGTGTGCTCCAATGTGGCTTGCAGCGTTGAGTTGCGTGAGTACTGCTTCGAGCCCGTCTGACATCGGTGGTGACTCTTCATAGAACCCAGAGACTGGTCGTCCATCTGTTGCCGTTTCGAGTACCTCTGTCGCCTCACTTGAGAGCGAAACCGTCGAGAAATCGACTTCGAGAACGGTGTCGTCTACGTGTTGCTCGTATTCAGACTGAGAGTCTCCGATCGGCTCGGCTGTGAATGTCCGTTCGGTTACGGGAACAGCATTCTGTTCGGCTCGGGCCTGGAACAGATGGTCGTTGTGCTGGAGATACTCGAACGGCGGTGATGGGACGAAATCGCTCTCATCGGCATCCAGATGATGGTGATACAGCACACCACGAGAACCTGGGTTCCGGTCACCGACATCAATCGCAGGGTCTCGATCCGCGGCAGCAGCTTCCATTGCCCGCTGGAGTATCTGCTGATCCAGATCGGATAGCGACGTGACTGGTACCGTTGTCGATTCGACACCGTCGGACTGGTCCGGATCTTGGAGGTCGAGGTAGAATTCCCACCAGTTTCGTTCGACGGTTTGGACGGTCTCGACATGGATTCGGTAGTATCGGTCACCGTCTGTGGCGAACTGCGGTCGTTCCCGCTGCTCGGAGCCGAACTGATATTTGTAGGCCAACTCGTAGTTAAGTACCGTCACGGAGCCACTTGCAAGCAGATTGTCGTAGACCGTTTGTTTGTACTCGTCGGGGTAGTCGATAGCGAACTGCGCTCGTTGTGCCGTTGGATCCGCCCACAGGAACTTCGCGTACGGATTCTCGACCGGGTACGCACTCAATCGAAAGCGACTATTTCCGAGCGAGAAACAGCCAGCGGCACTCGTGACACCCGCTGCACCGAGTGTTGTCAACAACGTCCGTCGAGTATATTGCGTACTCATTACTTGCTCACTGATTACCGATATTGGGCCCCAAGCGTCTCCGTCTGACAGATCTGTTCATGTGGAGGGTAATGCTTACTCAATATCACGAGTATCAGACTCTTGCCAAGCAGCGTGTTTCAATGCCCCGATAACTCAAATCGGAATTGTGCTTATTGGTGTAATGAACCCCCATCAATCACCGTTACTGCTTAAGAGAAGCGCAATTCCTGTCACAGAAACTGACACTCCAAGAAGGATTAAGCCGAGGTATCCAACAGCTATCGACCCCATGTCCTGAATGGCCGAATTGTACTGGCTGGTCGTATGCAGGAACAGCAACAGGGTACCCACGATACTGAGTAACAGTCCGAGTGCGTTCATTCGCAGTCCGATCTTTTGCATGCTATTGCCACGTTCACGTCTTGTATCAAGTCTTAATTTTTTTGTGTCACGTATGGTATCCGCTGAACAGGTACATCTGATCACATACGGTGAGTAGGATAGGTGCACCTACTGAATCGATGTTCGTTATGCCGCATGTCTCTCGAATTATCAACGGGACCTGGGAGAAGCTAGGGGTAGTATATTAGCACGTCTACGTGACTTCTCTCACGGCAATAGTCGTGGGCTTTTTCCTCGAATCTCTGTAAACTCACACATTAAACGGAAACCTGGCTCATTCGTCCGCTCACGACGGTGATGGAAGCAGTTCCGTGAACTCGTTGTTGGCTGTCTCACTCACACCAGCGACACTGCCCTCTGAACGGTAGATATAGGTTGTACAGTTATCCTCAACTGAGGGTGAATGGGAGAAAATTAAGTCATAGCGGTAACAGCGCGGAAACCCACCCCTTCAGGGGTGGGAGGAAGCGCGTCCACTCAGTGCGACAACCCACCGACTACGGCAGGGCCGACTCCCCAATATATTTGAATCATATAGTATCCATTTGATGTATGGAGAAGCGTCGAACTGTCCCCGTGAAACTTGACGTGGATAGTGCCGACGCCGCACTCCTCGAAGAGACCATCGACGAGTTCCTGTGGGCCGCCAACTACGTCACGCGCCACGCGTTCGAGGGTGAATACGTCACGACAAGCAAGACGACGCTCCACGACGACACCTACAACGTTGTGCGCGACAAGACGGCGTTGCACAGCAACCACGTCCAAGCCGCCCGAAACAAGGCCGCCGACGCCTGCAAGAGCGTCGTCGAGAAGTGGAAGCAAGGAACGAACGCGTCGATGCCTCACTTCACGAGTCCACACCTCGTGTACGATCACCGCACCGCCACCTTCCACGACGACTACGTGTCGCTGGCTACCGTCGACGGCCGCATTGAAGCCGACTACGTGCTTCCTGACGATGAGCGAGAGACGCCCCATGCGGAATATTATTTCTCGGACGAGTACGAGACAACGGGGGCGGAACTGCACTACTCAAATGGCAATTGGATGCTCCACATCCACTGCAAACGGGAAGTGGAGTCTGACACGCCGGACCAGGATGCCACCGAGAACGGAACGGTTCTCGGGGTAGACCTCGGCGTCCGCAACCTTGCCGTTACCAGTACGGGCACCTTCTGGACGGGTGCCGAGTTCGACCACTGGCGGCGTGAATACGAGAACCGTCGCGGTGACTTACAGGCGCATGGCACTCGGTGGGCGCACGAAAATATACAGGCGGTTGGACGGAAAGAGGAAGGTCGGTTCAAACAAACGCTCCACCGAATCAGCAATGAGTTAGTCAGCGAAGCCCGCGAATACGGGTGTTCGGTGATCGCGTTCGAGGATTTGAGCGACATTCGTGACCGCACTCGTGCGTCGTGGGGGCACAAGTGGGCGTTCAACCGCCTGTACGAGTACGTCGAGTACAAGGCCGCCGAGTACGGTATCGACGTAGACCAAGTAGACCCGGAGAACACGTCGCGGCGGTGTTCTCGCTGTGGGTTCACGCACCCAGATAACCGTGAGAGCGAGGCGTTCGAGTGCCTGAAGTGCGGGTACGAGAACCACGCTGACTACAATGCTGCGAAGAATATTGGACTGCGGTATCTCCGTCGCAACCAAACCGGGGGCGACGGAGGGGCATCCGTAGGCATTGCCCTGAACAGCGGGATGTTGAACGCGAATGGAGGATATGTGCCTCCTGCCGAAGATTCGGCCAGAGCGGGAGTCCATGCTGAAAGCCCACCCCTTTAGGGGTGGGTCAGCTTACTTCCCTACCCACTCGGGCTGATTAGTGGAATTTTACTGTGGATCGGATTCCTCGGCTTATTTTTTCGCGGACTCGTTGCCGCGTGGGAAGAACGAAAATCGTCTACATCCTCGGTCTGATACCGTATCTCTGAATGCGGTTGTCCCCGAGACATTCGTAGTTCTAACTACCGGTTATTTCAGCCAGGAATATCTCAAACTAATATCAATCCAACTGAGGCGGGCTCTCAAATCGAACTTCACCAGAGCCATCCAGATAGATATTGCTCTCGGAGACAGATCCGGAATAATAGGTACACGCTCTGTGTACACGTCGGGCCCGAGGGTAACAAATAATTTTCTACCAGTTCGCTCTTCATGGTATGGTACGTCGGTCGAATTACCTAACGATGTCAATATCGGAAGAATGATTGTTAAATTATCAAAATAATATTAATATGGACCGGAGGACGTTCCTATCGACAGCAATTGTCGGGTCAGGTACACTCTCAGGATGTCTGTCGACGATCCCGTCGTTGGACTCAGATACCTCCCTGCCGGACGTTCCCACCGGAGCGTGGACACAGTACGGAGCCGACGGCACGAATTCGTTCGCATCGAACGTATCCGTGCCATCGGAGGGGAATCTGGCATGGACGTCGAAGGCCTTCACACGCTGGCAACCCGTGGTTTCAAACGGGACTGTGTACACGACGAACTTCGACCCCAGCAACGACGGGAGTGCAATTGCACTCGACGCCCAGGACGGCACCGAACAATGGCGGACCACCCTCAACGCCAGCGGGGACAATGGAACTGTCGTCGTCGACGATCGATGTCTCGTGGCATACGACACCGAACTGGTG
The DNA here is from genome assembly GCF_013391635.1 of Natronomonas gomsonensis. Lineage (GTDB taxonomy): Archaea > Halobacteriota > Halobacteria > Halobacteriales > Haloarculaceae > Natronomonas > Natronomonas gomsonensis_A. Next base: position 1,265,332 of record NZ_JACAWU010000002.1, read on the forward strand.
GCACTCGATCCCCAGACGGGTGAGCGGATCTGGACGGAACCGACAAACGGCCTCGACAACTGGGAATTGCTCGTCGCAGACGAAGCCACCGGAACCGTATTAGTTGCTTCCGAGAGCGGTATCGAGGCATTCAGGGCAACTGACGGGGAGAAACACTGGGAAACCGACACGGTCCGCCAACTTGTCCGTGCGCCTGCAGTATACGCTGGGAGTGTGTTCGCGGTCGGTAACGTGGATGGAGCACCGGTTCTCGTTGCGTTCTCACTGGATGACGGCTCGGAGCTATGGCGGAGTGAACTCACGTCCACGCCCGAGTCCGCTGCGCCTGTCGCCACCCAGGAGGGAGTGGTCGTCTCCGAGGACCGAACGCTCGTCGTCTACGACAGGGAAACCGGCGACCGGCGCCGCGAACTCCACTCGTTCGGCGAGGGTGCTTCTGGAATCCCGCAGACGGTTGCTGTTGCCGACGGAACCGTATTCGCTACCAGCGCCTCCGGCGCCGTCGCGGTCGACAGCGAAACTGGAACGGAACGATGGCGTCGCGACGCTCCAGTGTATGACCCGGGAATCTGTGTGGGAACCGAAACAGTCATTGTCCCGATAAACGACCCCGAATTCGCACCTGGGAAGAAGACAATCAGTGCGTTCGATTGCGAATCAGGAGAGATGCGCTGGTACTACGCATTCAATCGGTCACCAAATGTGATGACACCACCTGTGCTAGTTGATGGAGCCGTATTCTTTACCGCCAGTACCATGGATGGTCTCGGGGCGCTCGGTGACGTACCCACACGAGATAGCTAGCCTCGCACCGTCCGCTCTCAGGAGTTCGTTCTGCTGCGGCGATGCGGCGGGTATCTCTTGTCCCGGCAGCCAGTATTTCGACGCCCTGGGTATCTACACTGGCAGTTTCGTGTCGGTACACGATGCAAACGGCAGATCCGTGGAATTTTCGATTGAAGTATGCTCGAGGCAGTTCATCGTGTACCACAGACGGTACTTACTTTTGCGATGGTCGAGCATATCAAACGATGACAGCCCCCCAACAGTATGAACTCTCTGCGATCGACCTCTCGGGAAGCCAATATACGGTTGAGCAGACTGGCCGCGATAAGAACTTTCGACCAGAGTACGAAGCGACGGACGTTACAGGCGACACGATTTTTCGCACCACATACCAGATGTACGAAGAAAACGACGAATTTCCCTTCGTGGATGCTGACGGTACTGAGATCTGTCGTGTGAAAGCTATCGATACGTGGGATATCGCCGGTGATTATCTCCTCACGGACAGCCAGACCGACGAAGAACTCCTTATCTTCGACAATGACTTTTCGTTGTTGCAAGATACCTGGCGACTCCGCGATGTCGACGATGGGTCGCTGCTTGCGACGATCAACTCACGTGGCGCACTCATCACCCTCGCACGGACGTTCCTGCCGGCCGGCGAAGGGATCGCTCACCAGTACGAGGTAACTGATTCAGCAGGCAATCAAGTCGGCTCTATCGAGGGTGAATTCGCTCTGTTTGCCTTCGATCAATACGAGATTACGCTTACCGATACAAGTTCGATCCCGACCGAGCCAGTCGTGATCGCAGCAATCGTCATCGATGCGATTCAGGGAAATTGAGTTCTCGACACAAGTCCCATTCACAGTACCCGAAGTAGCCCGTGCTACGCTGCCGTGACGTCTTCGAGTTCGCCGAGGTAGGTCTTCCGCTGGACGGTTCGCTCGCCATCTTCCGTCCCCACCGAGAGGCTATACACCCGCCCACCCATGACGCCCGTCAACTGATCGTCGTCGGTCTCGACGAAGAAACCACGCTTGCCCTCCGACTCGGGGACCTGGAGGACGGTGCCCGTCCGTGATACCTCACCGCCGGAGCGGTCAGACAGATACGAGATCTCAACACGGTCGCCGCGTTCAAACGCTTCGAACATATGCTCATAATTCACCTGCCCCGAAATAAAACTGTAACAATGACGGACGAAGTCAGAAGGCGGACGCCATCGATAGACTTGAAAACGAACGGCCCGTGTTGACTCTTCATTCGGCCGACGTACTGGGAGGTGGAACGGTCGGCGTCACCAAGATTCACCGAGAAACGTATCGTGAACACTCAGGGCCTCGATTCCGCGCCAGCGTCCTCTTCGACGAGTTCCGCGAAGTTCCGCAGAAACGTCTTGTCGTCGGTTTTACCCGCGTGGGCTTCGACGAGCAACGCCTCTAAGCCGTCCCGTGAGTGATTACATCGCTCTTTGTCGCAGGGCTTACAGAGGTACTCGAATCGCTTGCCGTCACGGTCCCAGCGGTCGCCGTACTTGTCGTACTCCCGCGCCGCCGATCGCGAGACGGTGTCGCCACAGGCGATGCAAACGACCGAATCGTCGTCGGCGTCAGTGGTGTTCCAGCGTCCCATCGGCATCACCGTCCCTCGTCGAACGTCTCGGTCGACACACCGGCTGTCGAAGGCGACCACATCGAACCGCGACGCTCGGGGAAAGCGTTCGATCGCTCGGCGCGACTCCTACCGGCTTCCACCGGGTCGTTTTCGTCGAACCGCATATCTAGATGGAGACCCGCTACCGCGGAGTAAACTACCCCACCCTACTCCCTCGGCGCTCCGCGCCTCGGTCCTTGAGGGTGGGGCTTTGATGTGGACTCCCAGCAATCAATCGCCAGCAATCGGCTGGTGATTCTCGCCGTTCAACGTCCCACCATTTATACGCAGGTCTACTTCTGCGTCTCCGCTCCCCGGCTTGGGCGAGGAACGGAGTCTGTGTGTCCGCTTTCGAGCGTACCGTAGCCCGATATTTTTCGCACCGTTGTAGTCCGCGTTCACCTCATACCCACACTTCTGGCACTCAAAGTGTTCTCCGTGGCGGTTATTCTCGTGTGTGAACCCACAGTCCGTTCGAGAACAGCGTTGGGATGTGTGATTCGGCTCGACCTGTTCCACGGAGACCTCCTGTTCAGGGGCTTTGTAGGAGACGTACTCAAGCAGGCGTCGGAACGCCCAGACGTGGTGCCACTTCGCGTGTGGAAGCCGCTCTCGAATGTCGGTTAAATCCTCGAACGCAATCACGTCGCAGTCGTGAGTGAGGGCTTCCTCGACGAGTTCGTTGGCGACCGTGTGGATGTATTGTTTGCGCCAGGCTTCTTCACGCTTCCCGAGGCGAAGCAGGGCCTTGTGTGCGGCCTGCGTGCCGCGCCGTTGCATCTCGCCACGTCGCTTCTCGAACTCACGACACCAGTGGTCGTAGTCGTCCCCCTGCCAAAACGTGCCGGTTGAGGACACAGCGAGGCTATTGACGCCGAGGTCGATACCGAGGACCGTTTGGTCGGGGTGCCCGGTGTCTTCCGAAACCTCATCGTCACCGTCTGTTCGCCGCGTCGAAAGGTTGAGATAGAACTCGTCAGTGGCCACGTCGTACCGAAGCGTACTCTCGCGGAACTCGTAGTTCTCGGAGAGTACGTACCGCTCGTAGGGCGTCGGACTGTCTGCCGGGAGAACGAACGACGGTTCGACTCGGCCCTCAACAGTTGCCAGCGACACCTTGTTCCGGTAGAAGGTCGCGCTCCGCGTGTCGTAGTCCATCGTTTCGGCGGTGAACGTCGGTTGAGAGACGCGCTGTCCCTTTTTCCACCGTTCGACACACGCTTTGACAGCTTCGACAGCGCGTTTGATAGCGGCTTGGACAAGTTGGGCCTGTAGGTCTGTCTCCTCTCGAAGTTCGGAGTAGAGCGCGTCACGGACCTCTCGTTTGTTGGTCTTACACTCGGTATAGGAGGTGTCGGACCAACAGTAGTCGGCGGTTCGGTTCGCGCAGTACAGGTATTGCTCGGCGGTTCGGTGGAGTGCGTCGCGTTGCTCGTCGGAAACGGCGATTTTCACGACGGCGGTTCGACGCACACCCATGTTTTCAGAGAACACCCGACGGTAGTTATAGACTTGGGAGTCGATCGGTCATAGTGTGGCGGTTGTGTCGTCCCATGTCGGTTTCCTCCCCGACCTACTCGCTCACTCCGTTCGCTCCTTGAGGTTGGGGGCTCCACCTCGAAAGTGCTGATCGATATCCTCTTCGTCAGCGTATTTCAGGATCGCTCGTGCGGGCCGGCCGACTTCGGTGACCGTCTTGAGGTCGATGTCGTGTCCAGCCGCGATCTCCGTGGCCGTCCCATTGATTCTGGTTGCACGCGCTTTGGCATTGTCGTACCAGTCCTCAGCCGCTGGTAAACCGCCGGCCTCTACGTCCATCACCGAGTTAATCGGATTGATGACGTAAATCGCAGTGAGGGTCGCATCCGAGAAGTTCTCGATTGCATACGTGAGCGCACGCTCGGCAAGCGGCGACCCGTCGAAGGCGATGAGAACGTTCTCGGGCATACGAAGAGCGTTTGACCCGAACTGAAAAGAGTGTACTGCTCAGAACACCCCGTGTAGGAACTCCGTCAAGGCGTGTCTCTGTTACACGTGATTTTTCTGGCTGTTCGGGTGCATCACTCTCCGTCCAGCAGGAACGACCGGACGTCGGGAGCCGTCCGCGTTGGGTCTTCTTCCATCGGGATGTGGCCTAACCCCTCGTAGACGACGAGTTCGGCACCAGCGATTTCGCGGGCGAACCGCTCGCCGTGTGCCGGCGGGATGATCTCGTCCTCGCTGCCCCACAGCACGAGCGTCGGCGTGTTGACCAGCGGGACGTCGGCGCTCCGATCGCCGGTCTGGACGTCCAGATCGGCGATCGCGTCGCGGTTGCCCGCCCGCAGGAGTAAGTCGTGATAGCGAGTCACCGTCTCGGGTGCCATCCGCGCAGGGTTGCCGTAGGCCTTCCGCACAGCGAGCATCGTCAAGGTTCGTGGCGTGAGGTGTCTGAGTGGCCACGAGAGCGGGCCGAGGTCCCGTACCCGTCGCAGCCACCGCGTCTCCGTGCGTGGATAGCCCGCCGCGCCGACCAACACCAGACGGTCAACGCGGTCGGGGTAGTCAACCGCGAATCGCCAGGCAATCTCGCCGCCCCGGGAGCTACCAGCCAGCGACGCCCGCTCGATGCCAACGGCGTCGAGGAAGGCCGCGAGAAAGTCGACGGTCTCCTGGATGCCGTTGTGTCCCTCCGGGTGGGGGCCAGTGAGGCCGAATCCAGGGAGGTCGAGGCTTACGACCCGTATCGTGCTGGCGAGTTCCTCAGTCCACCCCTCCCAGGTATGGAGCGACGAGAAGACCCCGTGACAACACACCAGCGTCGGCGCGTCGGGGTCCTCGGGGCCGACATCGCGGTAGTGAACGGCCAACCCGTCGACGGTCACGAACTCTGAATCCGGATACGTGTACCGCTCGCGGAGTATCTCCGGCTCCCGGTCCGATTCGTAGCCCGCATACAGCGCCAGACCCAGCATGCCGCCTGCGACAGACCTGCGAATCCACCGGCCGAGTCCCCTCTCGTGACGCCCCGTTTCGCCGTCCCCGTTATCCGGCTGTCTGGGGACCAGGTTATCCATGACGCTACCACGGCCACTGCTCACAAGTGCTTAGGGGATTCAACTCCGGGAAAACCCCTGCCACTACTGTCACCCGCTTAATCACAAAAGAGATAATGTACTAGACCACGACTACTCACTTGCACGCAGGTCAGTTCTGTGTCCCAACCACCGTGCTGCTGTGTGCCAGCCCGGTCACGTCGTGTGACCGGATTCGTACTACCGGCTGTCAGCCCAATCGATGAACAACGACCCAATCGAAGACCCCCAATCCGCAGCAGTCGAGCAACTCGAGCGATTCGGGTTGAGTGCGTACGCCGCACGGACGTTCGTCGCCCTCGCGAGTCTGGGGACGGGAACGGCCAGAGACATCAGCCAGGTGTCAGACGTACCACGTACCCGCGTGTACGATGCAATCGACGAATTACACGACCGGGGACTCGTCGACATCCTCCAGTCCTCACCCAAGCAGTTCTGGGCGATTTCTGCCGAAACTGCAAGCCGAACCTTCGAACACGAACTCCAAAACCGGACTGACGTCCTTCGGGCGGCACTAAGCGAGATCGAACCCGTCGAACGACGAGCCGAACAGCGAGGCGTCTGGACGGTCGATGGACAGCGGTCGGTCACGGAGCGAGTCATCGAATTCTTCGAGAACGCGGAGGAGGAAATCGTCTACATGACTGTCGAGGACCTCCTCACGGACGACCTAATCGACGCGTTGAGCGAGGCCGCAGCGCGTGGTGTCTCCATCAAACTTGGCGGCGTCTCGACAGCTGTCCAAGAGCGCATCCAAGAGGACATCCCCGGAGCGACGATGTTCGAGTCGCTGTGGGTCTGGTCGGATACCTCCGCGGGCCGACTCATGATGATCGACGGGCGAAAGACCCTCGTGAGCGCACTCGTCAACGGTACGGACGCATCGCCATCCGACCCGCGGTCGGAGACCGCCATCTGGGGTGAAGGCGACACGAACAGTCTGGTCGTCGTCTTGAAGGCGATTTTTACCTGGCGACTCGCTACGGAGAATCCGGAATGATGAAACCTACCGAATCCTCACCGTGCAGTACCTATCACATGGATATACGAACTGAATCACGCCGACACACGCATTGGTGGTATCACACATGACGATACCGAATCGACCAGGGGACGGCGAGCCAGCTCCTGATTCGCACAGTACGATTCAGACCGAGTTCGACTGGGAGTCGGTCACTCCAAGTACGGCCGTCATCGAGACGATAGCCATCGCAGCAAACACGGACCCCTCTGAAATCGAGCCACTGTACGACTCTGTCGACTCGGAAGCCTTGGACAGGCTTATTCAATCGACTGGGACACGCCCAACCAATGGCGGCACTACCGTCTCATTTGCTGTCTCGGAATACGAGGTGAGCGTCCACAGTGACGGGACTGTCGCCGTTCGCCACATCACAGAAGAGGCCTGAGACGGCCCCATAGGTGGCGCTGGAGTAGCCAGCGTCTCAGTGGATACGCCGAATACGTTGATACCGTCGAAGTGGCCGACGGCCGTGTCTCGTCTCTCGGATAATCAAAAACCCATTAATTGTGAAAAGTGACGAGTTGAAACGGTAGCGGTGTCCATCTATTCGGAAGATGAACGACTTTGACGGAGTTATGCACGCGCTATCGGACGGGCGCCGCCGACAGATACTGATTGCACTCCGTACGGACGAGGAGGTCCGTCCGTTCTCCGGTGACGGAGACGAAGGGGACGGAGCGATTCAGCTCCATCACGTCCACCTCCCGCTGCTCGAGAAAAACGACCTCGTCGTGTGGAATCGGGAGACTGGCACCGTGAACAGAGGCGACGATTTCGAGGCCGTCGAATCCATACTCACAGCGTTGGACGCCCAACGTGACGTACTACCCGACGACGACCTTCCGGAGGAGGGACAGATATGTTAGGGAGTATCAAGACCTTACTCGGCCGACTGCACACGGGAGCCGCCGACGGGGGTGCCGACGGGTGGCCACAGGCCCACACGCCGGTTAGCGAGGATAGCGGGAGGCCGGAGGACCCCGCCACGGACGACTCTGCGGCCGCCCAATCACCGCACCTGTACAACTGTTCGTCGTGTGACCGCATCTACGTGGCCACCGACAAACGCACGTGTGCTACGTGCAACACCGCCGTCGACCGCGTCGAACAAACTAGCTAAGTGGGATATTCGTGGCCGAGTTCGTTCGCTTTGCATCGGCTTCTTTGCCCGAGATGATTGTAACCCATCGAGTTACAACAGGCCGTTGTATCCGGTCCAGTTATCGAGTAGCATCCGCGTTCCGAGAACCCCACCCTCTTGAGCGACATCGGAGTGATGGTTCGAGTGACAACCTCTATCCGTATCCCGGCACAATTGGTAGTCTAGCCCATTCAAACGGGCCGGTTGGGACACAATGAACGCATCCGAAAACATCGAAGAGGCGATTGAAGTACTCCAGCAACTCGGGTTGAAAGAGTACGAGGCGCGGTGTTTCGTCGGCTTGTCACAGGTAGAGACAGGGACGGCGAAGAAACTCAGCGAGTTGACCGAGGTGCCTCGAACCAGGGTGTACGACGCGATTCGGGTACTGGAAGCCCAGGGCCTCGTCGAAATCCACCATTCGAGTCCACAGCGATTCCGCGCGGTTTCCCTCGAAGAAGCGACCGAAACGCTCCGCGACCAATACGAGGCCCGCGTCGAACGACTTCAGGACGCCCTCGACACCGTCGAAATCGTCGACGAAGGCGACGAGGAACCCGTCCAGCAAGTGTGGTCGATGTCCGGAAACGACGGCATCGAAAATCGGACGGAAGAGCTCATCGACGCGGCAGCCGACGAAATCGTACTCGTCATCGGCGACGAGTCGCTACTGACCGAGGACTTCGTCGGTACCCTCAACGAGGTCGAAAGCGGCGTCGAGTTGCTCATCGGCGCACTGACTGAACCGCTTCAGGAACAGATTCAAACCGCCATCCCTGACGCCACGACGTTCATATCGGGCCTGGAGTGGTTACACGGCGAAGACTCCACCGAAGACGAAACCGCCATCGGTCGGCTGTTGCTAATCGACCGCTCGACCATTCTCGTGAGTTCGATTATGCCCGTGGCGAAAGAGGAAAAAGCAATCTTCGGAGAGGGGTTCGGAAACGGTCTCATCGTAATCGCCCGCCGACTCATGTCACAGGGACTGTTGACCGAGCGCGATCCCGCCTCGTGAGTCCTCTGCTGCGCCCGCCAACTGGCTCGTCCAATCACCGAACGTCATTATCAGTGACACCCTGACGCTCGTTGCGGATTTCTGATTCGAATGGTTCTAGCGTGAGGTACTCGCCGTTGTCGACCGTGACCCAGCACTTGCTGTAGACGAATCTGAGACGGGCGCCTGGTCGCGAGAACTCCTCACCCGGCGACCCGAACAGCGAATCCAACGCAGCAGGTTCGAGAACGTCAGCGAGCGGCCGGAGCGACCGTGGGTCACGACCCTCGACGGCGCTCACCGCACGTACGACAGCCGTACTTATCGATTCGTTCGGCCCGATCTCGTACTCCATACTACCGTTTCGTGGTAGACAAGCAAAACGCACTTGATTTTCACCCGAATCATCAAAACACTACGTTAAGCTAGTCGGTGCCGTGAAGGTGGCCGCGCCTACTCGGCGAGCGTCCGACCACTCGCTGTCTCTCGGTGAAATAATTGCGTCGTACCGCAAAATCACGCTAAATAACTAACCATGGCCAGGCCCCATATCGATGTGACCATGCCACTGTATATGGACGTTCACAGAGATGTCGATGCAAGCGTCGATGAGGTTGTAGAGGCTCACAAAAAGGATCTCGAGACCCAGGAGAAACACGGTGTGAAATACCTGAATTACTGGGTGGACGAAGACGAGGGGGCCGTCTTTTGCCTCTTTGAAGGCCCCAGCAAAGAAGCCGGTGAGAAGGTCCACAAAGAAGCCCACGGTCTCACCGCGGACGAGATCTTCGAAGTCGAACAGGGCGAGTAAATATTGACGACCGAGACGCCACTTTTGACGACTTGCCAGACGTATTCCCTGTATTCCACAGTCCGGCCTCAGTTCGTGAAGAGTTCAATAGAGCCGACCGCCACCACTAGCTCATGACCGCTTCACAACCCACCAACGACCTCGCCGCGACACTGGATGACGGAGATATCGCGCTGGGAATACTCGATAACACGTACAGTCCGACGCTCGTGGAGTTCTACGGTGAACTCGGCGTCGACTTCATCTGGCTGGATTTCGAACACGGCGGACCGGACCCGTGGAATGCGAGTCAGATGGAAGACCTGCTCCGGGCAGGCGAGCGGACGGACGTGGAGTTACTCGTCCGGATTCCCGATACGGAGCCCACGCTCGTCCGGAAAGTACTGGACCTCGGCGTGAGAAACGTGTTCCTGCCCCGGGTGGAAACCGCCGACGAAGTCCGCGAGGCGGTTCGATCCGCTCGATTCCGGTACGACGATGGCCCCGGTCATCGAGGCCTGGCGTCGCCACGCGCTCGCCGCTGGGGGCTCGCTGAGGAGTACGTCGCGACCGAAGACAGAGAGACCCTCGTCGGTGTGACCATCGAGACCAAGGCGTCCGTCGAGAACCTCGACGAAATCCTGGCCGTCCCGGAACTGGGCTTCGTCTTCATCGGCCCGCTCGACCTCTCGGTGTCGCTCAGCCATCCCGGCGAAATCGACCATCCGGATGTGCAGGACGCCGTCGAGACGATTCGGTCGAAGGCTGTCGATGCGGGCGTTCCCGTTGCTGGTCTCGGGTTCGGGATGGACGATGTCAATGAAAAAGCGGCGAACGGCTACCAGATGCTGAATCTCGGGAGTACGACCGGGGCGCTCGAGCAGACGGTCACTGGCTGGTTCGATGCCTACGAAGGGACCGACGCTTAATCCGAACGACGGCCGGGACGAATGTCGTGGAATTCACCATTCGTGAAAACCGTTACCCGGCCGTCCTCTTCGCTGAGCGTGAGCGCCGCGAGTACTTCCTCGCGTGTTGAAGTTTCCAGCGCACTCATGTGACGGGCACCCATCCAGCCTGCAAATTGAAGGTCGTCGTTTCGTCGGCCTTCAGCCGCAGAGAGTTGCTTGACCCGAACCATCGTCTCCTCGATCGTGCCATCGTTGTGAACGACGACTGCGCCATCGCGGGACAGCGCGACCTCTCGTGCGGTCTCGAGAAACACGTCGGTCTCGGCAAAGACACTCGCACAGTCCTCGACCGGCCAGCGGTTCGCTCCCATTGGAGCCGCGAATTCGGTCTTGGAGTCACGTTCGACGACGAAATAGAGCCCGGGGCCACGGGCGCGGGGGTCGTCCCATCGCTCGAACCCGAGGCTGATGTCCTTGAGACAGCCCTCGATTCGTTCGCGTATCGCGTCGGTGTCTGCACCAGCAGCTGTCAGCTCCGCCGTCGCAAAACTGGGGATGGGCTCAGTCATTCCGTTCACACTAGAATACGGCTGCCGAGAGGATAGTAGCCCCGAATTTCTCAGTGAGACGGTGTGCTGAGTAATCGGGTGAATCACCCGTTGCGCCGCAGTGAATCCGCGGACGCCGACGTACTTCGTTCCCTGAGTACCCGCGCGTCCCGCTCGGACGCCGAACGTCCCGCCACCGTGTTGACTCGAGTACCCAACCGAGAACGAAACCGAACATCCTCGGCCGACTACCTTTCTACAGCGAGAGAGTCCCGTCGTTCACGACGGGGAGGATGTCATACCGGGTCGAGTTCCCCCTCGTCGTCGGTGATGAGGTCCTGTATCTCCTCGTCACGCCGCTGTTCTGCAGCAGTAATCTGTTCTTTGGCATCGACGGCCTGCTGTTGGAGTTCCTTGACGCGCTGGATGTCGGTCACGTTCGACAGCAGCACCGCCACGGAAATCACGTCGCGAGCCCTCCGTGGGTCGTCACCGGCGAGCACTTCGTTGCTGTCGGTTTCGGCTTCGAGCCAGCGCCGACCGCTTTCGACTCCCTTCCGGGATAACACCTCCGGGGGCCCGGAGACGACAGCAAGCGACCGCTCGGCCGACGACACGGTCGACGGACAGGTCAGCCGGGACTGAACGCTTTTCTGGACGAGGCTGCTGATCTTCGTCGCCGAGTCGGTGCCGTCGGTGTCGGCCGGCGAGCTGCCGCGAAGTCGGTCGAGTAGCCCCGTCCGGTCGGCTGCGCGTCGTTCGGCCTCGGCGTAACCGATGACGCTGAGGCCGCCGGTCGCGAGGGTTCGGCGGATGTCGCTGGAATCCATCGCGTTTTCCGAGACCTGTGAGCCGTCGATTTCGCCGGCCGAAAGGAGCGTCGCCACGCGTTTGGCGAGTTCCTCGTTCGTCGATTCGTACCCCGCCTCGACGGTGTCACCGCTCTGCCGCCAGGCGTCGTTGTCGAAGAGAATGAGGTTCTCGGTGGCGTCCGCAAACGACTGTAACGACCGGGCGGCGTTCAGCGCCGGTCGACCACCCTCCTCGGTGCTCGGGAGGACACCCAGCCCGTACACCGGTTCGTTGTACGTCTCTCGCAGCGTCTCGGCCAACACCGGCGCGCCGCCGCTGCCCGTGCCGCCGCCGAGCCCAGCCACAATGAGGAAGGCGTCGATGGCGTAAATCGGGACTCGGTCGAGTGCACGCTCGATTTCGTGGGCGTCCTGGTCGGCGATTTCGGCGCCGAGATCGGGGTCGCCACCCGCGCCGTGGCCCTTCGACCGGTGGTCGGTTTGCCCGATGAGAACTCGGTTCTCGTCGGGGACGTACTCGAGCCGTTCCAGGTCGACCTTCGCGGAGTTGACGGCGAGCGCGGCGCTGGTCAGCGTCCGGCCGGTTTCGCGTTCGAATTCGAGGAGTTTGTCCGTAATCTTCGACCCCGCGTTCCCGAAGCCGATGAGGGCGAGTTTCATCGTCTCCAGAGGTCGCCCTCGTTTCGGCTTAGTTAATTGCTAGCTATCGGCTTACTCGCCGACTCGAGAGCGAACTCTGACGGCGGGACGACGACACGAGACCCGATGAGAGTGACTGGATGCCTGAACGTCTGCGGACGCCGACTCGTTTGCTCCCGTTCCCGACTCGCCAACCCGTTCTTGTTCATTTGTTGCAATTCCCATATGGCTGTTTGACAATCCGGGTTAACGACACGGGTTTCTGCATAGAGAGTGATTTTATATCCACCATGTTCACGCGAATGGATGTTTCGTCGGGACATGGTGGGACGAAAGATGACCTCAACGCCACAGCCACTGTCGACCGATACAGCCTTCGAGTTACTAGCCAATGAACAGCGACGGAGGGCCCTCCGACACGTCGCTGACAAAGACGGACCCTTAACGGTTGACCAACTCGTCGACGCGCTCCTGGCCGACACCACTCACTCGGCCGATTCGGACACGACGCGCGACCAACTCGAAATCAGTCTTCACCACACCCATCTACCGAAGCTCCACGATGCGGGCGTCATCGAATACGACCCGCAGCGCGAAACGATTCGGTACCACGCCACCGACATCGTCGAGGAGCTACTCGAGCAGTGTTAGTGGAAATCACCGCACCTGCCAGCGTGCTGGGGCTTCTCGAGAACCGACCCCTTCCGGAGGGGACCGAACTCGAGTTCGAACGAACCGCGTTCGGGTTCGATGGCGGGCCCCACTCGCTCGTGGTAACTGGCGACGATGTTGCGACCGTGACGCGCTCACTCAGAGAACGGCCGGCTATCGACGGCGTCACGGCCACGAGCGACACCGAGACAGTGTTTCGGGTGCGTTTCGACACCACCATGCCGGAGTTACTGGCGTGTATTCGAGAGACTGACGGCACCATTCGTTCGGCGACCGCCACGACCGACACCTGGACGTTCGAGGTCCGGTTCCCGAGTACGGACGCCTCCTCTCGGTTCTACAGGCGGTACGACGACGAGAGCCATCCGATTACCGTCCGACGCCTGAACCAGCAGGGAACGACCGACCGACACTCGAACGGACGGCTCACGGCCGACCAGCGGGATGCGCTCGCTCGTGCGGTCGCCGCGGGGTATTTCGAGGTGCCCCGACGGACGACACTCGTCGAACTTGCAGACGAGTTGGACATCTCCGATACCGCGGTTTCACAACGAATCAGACGTGGGGTGGCGAACGTGCTTCAGGGCTCGGCGTTGGCGTCCGAAGCGGATGACACTACTGTTCACCACGACGACTGAGGCGTGGACGACTGGGGGCTCGGGCGCTCAGGGTTGTTTCTCTTTCCAGTCCGTTTCGAAGCGTTGCTCGAAGGCATGTCTCAAACAGTTCTCAAAAACCACCGAGTAGGGTGGTTCCGGCGTGTAGTGACAGAGAGGTTGGGACCAGTCTGCGGCCACACGCCATATTATCCTGCGTGCCACTCCCACATAGATGTACTGTGATTAATCGGGTTAATCTACTCAGAGAGCTGGTGGTTCGACGCCTCTAATCGGTGCTACCGGCGAATATCGTAACTATCCGAGTTACAGCCAGTGAGCACGAAACGACGTACTAAACACCTAGGGGATAAACGAACCGCTAGCGGTTGAGGTTGGGACCAATGGATCATACGTCAAAACAAGAACAAGCGATTGGATTGCTCCAGGAACTTGGGCTCAAGGAGTACGAGGCCAAGTCGTTCGTGGCACTCACGCGCCGGCAGAGTGGTACGGCGAAAGACATCAGCGAGACCTCCGAAGTTCCCCGGACGCGCGTCTACGACGCGATTCGGGTCCTCGAAGAGAAGGGGCTGGTCGAGACCCAACACTCCAATCCACAGGTGTTTCGAGCCGTCTCGATCGACGAGGCCATCAACACCCTTCAGGCGGAGTACACCGAGCGCACCGAATCGCTCCGTGACACGCTGCGGGGGCTCGAACCGGTCGAGGACACAGAGTCGACGGACGTCACCCACGAGGTGTGGATGCTCTCCGACGACCAGGGAATCACGAGTCGGACGGAGCAGTTAATCGAGCAGGCGGAAAAAGAAGTGATTCTCGTCGTCGGCCACGAGAGTATTTTCACCGACCGCCTGGCCGAGCAGTTGGGGGTGGCCCAAAGACGGGGCGTCGACGTCATCGTCGGCACCATCGACGAGGCGCTTCACGCCGAGATTCAACAGTCGCTCCCCGACGTCGAGGTGTTCGTGTCGGAACTGGAGTGGTTGAGTCAGTCCCCATTACCGGACGACGACACCGAAATCAGTCGGCTGTTGATGGTCGACCGAGAGGCGATTCTGGTGAGCTCGTTCACCGAAACCGAAGCGGAGCGACGAGAACACGAACAGGGCGTGTTCGGTACCGGGTTCGACAACGGTCTCGTCACAATCGTTCGGCGGTTGATGGCCACCGGGTTGCTGCTCGAGAACGACCGAGGAGATACCGGCACCTGAACAGCCCGCGCCGACTGCGGCGCTCAGGTGAGCCGCCAGAGCAACGACCTTAGTTTGTAGCTCACCGACCCGTTCTGGTAGCCCCGCCAGCCGCTCATCCCACCGCGCAACGTCACCGCATCGTATCCCTCCTCGTTCAGCAGGCTGGTGGCGCGTTTCGCGACGACGCCCATCTTACAGATGACGATCACCTCGCGATCCATCGGGATGTCGTGGAGGTGCCGGCGGAGCGTCGCGTCGTCGCCCCCGCGTAGGTCGTCGTAGACGGCGACGTTGTGGCTGTTCTCGATGGCACCGGACTGGAACGAGCGTTCCGGGCGGATGTCGAGGAGGAACGGGTCGGCATCCGTGGCGGAATCGAGGCGGTCGGCCAACTCGTTCGGGCGAATGTTACTCATCGAATAGAGATTGTACTCGCGATACAAAACCGCCCCGTTTCGCCCGCTTTCGTGTTCGCGAGTTCAAATCACACCGCCCGCTGTCTACTCGTCGTCGACGGGACGGCGGTCGGGAATCAAGTCGAAATCGGGTTCGATGTCGCCCAACACGAGCAGGGCGTAGTACCGCAGGTACGCGAGCACTGGGACCTGAACGAGCGCCGTCAGGACGATGACGGCGACGACGAAGATGGCTGCGAGCACCCCGATGATGACGAGGCCGGCCGGCGAGAACGACAGCGTCAGGTACGTGATCCCACCGAGGATGGCAAACGGTATGGCCACGATGACTGCGCCGATACCGACCACAATCGACAGCAGGAAGGCGGCGACGATACCCAGGCCGAAGGCGACGAGTGCGTAGGCGATGTACTGCTTCCACGCCGATTTCACCGACGTCCAGAGTCGACCCCACGCGGCGAGGACGCCGCTGTCGTTTTGAATCATGAGGGGAACGACGAACGCGGTCGTGAAGGCGTCGATGACCCCGTAGACGAGCGCCGCGATGAAGATGAGCGGAATCCCGATCAAGAAGGCGGCGATACCGGGGGCAGCGTTACCGGTAAGCAGCGGCACCAAGAGAAGCGCCAACCAGCCGACTACGAGCAACAGGAAGGGAAGACCGATAGCGAATCGGAACCCGAACAGTCGGAGCCCCTGTCCCCACCGTCGATTCCAGTAGCGCCGAATGGACACCTCGCCGCTGCGAAGCGATTCGATGAAGACGAACTCCATTATCGACCCAATTATCGCGAACGCGAGGCCGATGACGAGAAGGACGGCCACGACGAGGCCGACAATCAGAAGGAAGTCGTCCGGAAGCGTCGAGGGGATGCCGTCGGGGAATTGCCCCGGCTGTTGCCCCGGCGTGTCGCTCGGCGTCCCACCGGTGTTGAAGTTCGCCGTCGGCGCACTCGTCGTGCCGCCGATGAAGAACGCGACGATGGCGAGTTTGAGCCACCGCCGCAACTCGAACGGGAACAGGAACTCCCGTGTGACATCTATCGCGTCGCTAACGTCGTCGATGGCATGGAGGGCCATACAGAGATAATCGGCGACATCCCCGATAGCGCTTTGGGTGATTCTCACTCGCCAAGACGGGACTCGCTGCCGACGGCGTCGAGGATGTGTTCGCGAAGTACGTCGCTGGCGAGCGATCCCGTGACGTGGCCTTTCTCGATGGTCCTCACAGAACACTCATAGCAGGGCCGCTGGGTGTCGAATTCGATGATGCGGTCGTAGCGAGCCAACAGCGGACGGCAGTCGTCGGCCTCGATAGCACGAAACTCGGCGCCGAAATCCAGCGTGTCCCGGAGCTGTTCCGGTCGCGATAGCGCCGAATCGGCGGTTAGATGCCGATACGCCGACGTGACGAACATCTCACCGAGCGCCGCCCCAGCCAACAGTGGTACGTAACGGTCGGCCGACCCGAAGCAGACGCGGTGGAGATTCGTCACCCACCCACCGAGGCTGATACCCGAGACGACCGGCCGACTCCCCACCTGGTTGATCTCCTCGACGAGCGCCTCGGTCAGGCCGCTCGCCGCCGCGAGCATGCCGACGAAGTTCGCCAACTCGCCCATCGACTCGACGTACTCGCGGTTCGACCCGTCGTGGAACGGCGCCCGGACGACCACGACGTTGGCGGGCACGTCGATGTCGGGGCCGGCGAACAGCCGCCGGACGGAGTTCGAACTGAATCGGCCGAAATCGAATGGCCGCTCCCCGCTACCGTGATGGTAAACGAGCGTCGGATACTCAGCACCGAGCCACTGCCAGGGCATGTAGGCGGCCTCGAAGGGACCGAGTGGCGTCTCGACGGTGACCGTTCGCTGGCCGGCACGGGTGATGTCGTTCACCGTCGCCTCGGCGTTCGCCGCGACACCGACGAGCGGAGGCGACTCGGCGGACCGACCGAAGAATCGCCGCTCACCCGCCAGTAGCGCACCGAGTCTGACCGTCGCTACGTCGGCGAGTTCGTGGTGGTTCATTCGGTCAGCCTCCTGTCTCGGTTGGCAGCCATCACAGTTCAATCCCTCCGCCAGCGTTTGTGTACTTCGGCGACGAGCAGTACCGTCGGCGAGAGCACGAGTATGCGCAGCCACGTGTCCATCGCAATCGGTTCGACGCCGAGCAGCAGTTGTGTCGGGGTGGCGTGAATCGCGAGCAGATGCACCACCAGCGCCACGAGCGTCCCGCCGAAGAGGAGCGGGTTCGAAAACGGGCTCTTCCCGAGAACGGAGCGGGACTCGGAGCGACACGTCCCGAGGAACAGCGCCATCGAGACGACCATCGTCGAGAGTGCGGCCGTCTGAGCGTACCCGAGGCCCGCACCGTTCGTGAACTCATACCAGAAGATAGCGAGGGCGAGACCAGCGAGCCACACGCCGACCACAATCGTCCGTTCGAGCAGCTCCCGCGAGAGCAACCCCGCGTCTGGAGGATGCGGCGGCCGTTCGTACTGCTCTCGCTCGCCGGGTTCGAACCCCAGAGCGACGTCTTGGATACCGTTGTTGACGACGTTCAACCACAGCGCCTGGGCAGGCAAGAGGAGGAGCGGAAAGAGCCCCGCGTCGTCCCGCGGAAGCACCCCACCGATAGCGAGGACGAACGCAGTGAGTATCGCCACGACGAGTGCGACGCCGGTTGCGAGCAGAAACATCGTCGCCTTGCGGATGTTCGAAAAGACGGTGCGTCCCTCCTCGACGGCGGCGTAAATCGTGGCGAAGTTGTCGTCAGTGAGGACCATCTCGCTGGCCTCCTTGGCCACGTCAGTCCCGGAGATTCCCATCGCCGCCCCGATGTGTGCTGCCTTCAGCGCCGGTGCGTCGTTGACGCCGTCGCCGGTGACGGCGACGATCTCGTCGTCGGCCTGCAGTAGTGTGACGAGCCGGTGTTTCTGGGCCGGCGAGATACGGGCGAAGACGGCCGTGTCCCGGAGGCGGTCGGTCAGTTCCGCATCGGAGAGTTTGGTCACGTCAGCGCCCGTGAGCACCCGATCACTCTCGATACCGACCCGTTCGGCGATGGCTCTCGCAGTGACGGCGTGGTCGCCGGTGACCATCTTGACGGCGATACCGGCGCGGTCGCACGCCTCGATGGCCTCCGCGACGCCCGACCGCGGCGGGTCGATCATCCCCGCGAACCCCAGGAACGTCAGCCCATCCAGTTCATCGGTGTCCGTCAGGTCACCGTCACCGCGGGCCATCCCGATGACACGAAGCCCGTTACCGGCGAGTTCGTCAGCCCTCGCGAGCGCTGCTGCAGCGTCGAGCGGTGTTCGGCCCTCCGCAGTCAGCGCCGTGTCACACATCTCGACGACGCGCTCAGGGGCGCCCTTGACGTAGGTGACGGTGCTGTCGCCGACCGTGTGTGCGGATGCAGCGAAGCGGCGGTCCGGCTCGAACGGCAGGTGGCCGACCTGTGGATGGGCGTCGGACAGTTCACGCTGGTCGAGGCCCGCCTTCCGGCCGGCGGCGAGCAACGCCGTTTCGGTGGGGTCCCCCATCTCTCGAAGCGCACCGTCGTCGGCCTCCTCGAGCGACGCCTCGTTGGCCAGCACCGCGGCGAGCAGCGTCTCGTATAGCGGCGTTCCTGCTCCGGGTGTGTTCGCGCCGTCGCTGAGAGAGGATTCACCCGCTCCCGACAGTCCATCGTCGGTCACGTCGACGAAGCCGTCGACGGTCCACATCCGCTGGACGGTCATTCGGTTTTCGGTGATCGTCCCCGTCTTATCGGAGACGATGACGCTACAGGAGCCGAGCGTCTCGACGGCGGGAAGTCGCCGGATGATGGCGTTGCGCCCAGCCATCCGGCGAACGCTGACCGCGAGTGCGACCGTCATGACCACCGGCAACCCTTCGGGAATCGCCGATACCGCCGTCGCGACTGCGAGCAAGAAGACGTCCGCGAGCGGAATCGCCTGCCAGACCCCGATGACGACGAGGCCGACCGCGATCGCGAGGATGGCGACGCTGATGCGGTTTCCGAACCGATGCATCCGCGTCTGGAGCGGCGTCGCCACGCGCTCGGTCTCCCGGACCTGCCCGGCGATGGTTCCGACCTGGCTGTCCTCGCCGGTCGCAACCACGACACCGACCCCGCGACCGGAGGCCACCGACGTGCCCATGTGAGCCATGTTCCGTCTGTCGACGACGGTGTGTTCCGCTTCGACGGGGTCCGTCGAACGGCTGACTGGGACCGATTCCCCGGTTAGAATCGCGGTGTCGAGTTGCAGGTCGGTCGTCTCGATCAACCGAAGGTCCGCGGGGACGATATCGCCGGATTCCAGCAGCACGATATCTCCCGGTACCAGATTCGGGCTATCGATCTTGGCCACGGCACCATCCCTGCGGACTCGCGCCTTCGGCGTGACGAGCGACGCCAGAGCCGCCATCGCGTTTTCCGCCCGGTACTCCTGAACGAACCCGATAGCGGCGTTTATCACGAGCACGAGGGCGATGACGATCGCATCGGCGTAATGCTCGATAGCGACCGTGATGACGAAGGCGACGACCAAGACGTAGATGAGCGGGCTCGTGAACTGGTGGAGGAAGATTCTCACCGGACTGACGACCTCGCTTTCCCCGACCGTGTTCGGCCCGTATCGGTCGAGCCGACGGGCCGCTTCGTCACTGCTCAACCCGTCCGAACTCGACGCTACTTCCTCGAGGGTCTCGTCTACGGTGGCTGCATGCCACGCCGTCTCATCCATCTGACTGTGTAGTCGGGACTGACGACCAAAGTTCTACGGCCGAGGGGAGTCCGCGTCGATTCGCGCCCTCGCTAGCCCGCGACCGAAGCGAGGTTCCGATCAATCGACCCACGTTCGTGTTAGTTCCTCTCGCGGCGTCGTGGTGTATTCTCCCTCCTCGAAGACGGTCACACGTCCCGTCTCCGCGCTCAGCGTGATCGTCGTGACAACGTCCGGTCGAGCGGAGGTATCGAGTGCGCTCATGTGCCGAGACCCCATCCAGTCGGCGTACTGACTGCAGTGTTCCGATGAGTGTGCCGAATCCGGCGAGTAGCTTCGGAACCGGACCAGCTGTTCCTGAACGACGCCGTCGACGCTCACGACCACTGCACCGTCTCGAGTGCGAGCGACCTCGGTCGTCGCCTCGTAAAAGGCATCGACGTCGGCGAGGACGTCACGACTGTCGGCGTCGGGCCAGCGATTGTTCCCCATCGCGTCCGCGTGAGTTCCGACGGTGGGCCCAGAGACGACGGCGAAATACAGCCCCGGCCCGGTGACGTACGGCTCCTCCCAACGCTCGAAGGATAGACTGACATCCTCCACGCAGACTCGAATCCGGTCGATCAGTTCCTGCACCCGTTCGTGCGACCGATACTCGATGTCCAACGGGTCGGTGGACGTCATACGCACCACTCGTATCGGGAAGGTAAAGAATCCGCACACGCTTCGTTTCGGCGCTCGTGTCGTATCGGCAAACGGTGAAGGGGTAGCCCGCCAACGTCCAACTAGAGATGTACGACCGAATCCTAATCGCCGTCGATGGGAGCGAAGAAGCCCGTCGAGCGGCGAGACGAGGGCTCGCACTCGCGAAGGCCTTCGATGCGGAGGTGGATGTGGTCTCTGTCGTCGAGCGGAAAACGCTCCGACTTACGGAGACGGCCGACGAGAAGCGCCAGCTGCGAGAACGCGGTGAGGAAGCCCTCGCAGAAATCGAGGGCCTCGCAGCGGAGGTCGGCCTCACCGTTCGGACGGGACTGCTCGAAGGCAAGCCCGCCGCCCAAATCTGTGACCACGCAGCCACGACGGATGCCGATTTACTCGTCGTCGGGAGACAGGGGCGGACGGGGCTCGGTCGCCGTCTGTTGGGCGGCGTTACCGAACAGGTCCTCCATCGGGGCGACACGCCTGTGCTCGTCGTCCCGGATGGCGACGGGAATGAAATGGACACCGACTATTCGGACGTTCTCATCACGACGGACGGCAGCGACAACGCCGAGGTGGCGGTCCCGCACGGTATCGGCGTCGCCGAACGCTATGATTCGACGCTCCACGTGTTGAACGTCGTCGACCTGCAAGCTGCAGGCGGCGTGTTCGACGCGGGCGGACTCGACCGGGCGTTCATCGAACGGCTCGAAGCGAGAGGCCAGGACGCAGTCGATCGCGTCGCGACGGACATCACGGACTCTGCCCCGTCGCTGACGGTCGAGGCCGCCGTCGAACGGACGACTTCGATGGGAGGAGCAGCTGCCGGCGTCAGCGAATACCTCGTGGAGAACGGAATCGACCTCGTGGTGATGGGGTCACACGGCCGGTCGAACCTCAAGCGTCAACTCCTCGGTAGCGTCGCCTCGACCGTGCTTCGGACGGTCGACGTTCCGGTTCTCGTGGTGAAACGACCCGACTGACCCGGGCGGCGAAGCGACGGGCCGCGCGACGAGACCCCTCGTATCGATTTATCCCTCTTCCTGCCGTACGACGAGTATGTCGAGTTCGGAGCCATCTCCCTCCCGACGCCGCTGGCCGCTGCTCGCGGCAGCGCTCGGGGTCGTCATCGCCGCCATCGTGTTCGCCCGCCACCGTTTTGTCGCCGAAATCAACGACCACGTCGACGCCCTGTATGCGACAGCCGACTCCGAACAGCCGAGGCCCCCTCGATTCGATTCCGACGACATCGAGTCGTTGCCGGCGCCGGTCCGCCGGTACTTCGAGCGCGTCCTCGAACCGGGACAGCCTCACGTCCGAACGGCGCGATTGCGACAGCAGGGGGAGTTCCGCCTCGGCGGCGACGACGCCGACTGGCGCCCGCTGGAAGCGACCCAACACGCCACCGTCCAGCCACCGGGATTCGTCTGGGACGGGCGTATCGACATCGCACCGCTGGTACCCGCCCGCGTCGTCGACCTGTATCGGGACGGCGAGGGCCTCCTCGAGGCACGACTGTTCGGCATCGTCCCTGTGGCGAGCGCCGGCCCCTCCCCGGAGATGAACGAGGGCGAACTCCTCAGGTATCTTGCCGAGGCGGTCTGGGTGCCGACCGCCCTGTTGCCCGGCGCAGGCATCTCTTGGGAAGCCATCGACGACCGCTCGGCGCGTGCAACCCTCGAAGACGGCGACGTGACGGCCTCGGTCGTGTTTCACTTCGACGCCGACGACGAAATCGAGCGCGTCACTGCCGAACGCTACCGACAGGAAGACGACGACTACGCCTCGTGGACTGGGCACTTTCGCGCCTACGAGCGTCGCGACGGCATGCGAGTGCCGACCGAGGCGGAGGTGGCCTGGGCCCTCCCTGACGGTGACCGCCCCTACTGGCGGGCGACTATCGAAGACATCGAGTACTGGACGTGAGGCGACGCCGTGATATCAGGGGCGGGCGCCGGCGTCCGTCGCGTCCGGCATCTCGCCGTCGGTGAGTCGCTCCCGGCCGTAGACGGCGATGACGGCGAAGACGATGAAGACATACACCGCGAGGTGGACGACCGTGACGACGCCGACGGCGCTTTCGTCGATGATGCCGTCGATGACGATTTGGTCCGCCGCCAGCGGAATGACCACGTCGGCCGTGTTCGCCATCGCGTGCAGGACCATCGCGAGAAGAACGCTGCCGGTGTTGTTGTACAGCCACCCGAGCAGAATCGACAGCGTCAGAATCCCGCCTATCCAGCCGAGCGTGTTGACGAGCGGGAAACTGGAGTGCGGCGTCACGGGGATGACGAAGTACGGGGCGTGCCAGCCGGCCCAGACGACGCCGATGAGCAGACTCGCCGGCACCGCGCCGTAGCGCTCGTTGAGGTGTGGCTGGGCGAATCCACGCCAGCCGGGTTCTTCGTTGAGACCGCCGCTCAACAGCAGCGCGAACAGGAAGATGGCTGCGAACAGAACCGGCGAGGGAAACGCCTGCCCGAGGTCGACGGGGCCGCGAACGACGACGAGCACGAGCGTGATACCAACGGCCGCCACGATGGGGAGGCCGGCGGCGACGGCCCACCACTTCCAGCCGACCCGCCAGCGAGTAATCTGTCGCGCCCACGCCCGAATGTCGTCGCCGCGCAGCCACGTGACGACCGCGGCGCTAATCGGCGGGCCGAAACTCCCCGCGTAGACGAGAATCGCGGCCGACCAACTCGGCTCCATGAACACGGCCGGCGCCGAAACCACCCACGTGTAGAGGTACGCGCCGAGGAAGAACGCGACGACTGGACGGTCCTCGACGAGTGGTATGCTAGAGTCAGCCATAGCGAGAAATTCCTCGGAATCGCATTAAACGCTTTTCCGTCCGAAAGTGAGTGGCTCCTCACCCACACAGCCCGCTCGCCGGTCAGTCGGCCGTCGCCGCACAGTTGTTCGGCCCGCGTTCGAGTTGCAGGGCGCGCTGTCGTGGGATGTCGCGCTGGGCGAGGTTCGCCGCGATGAGTTGGGTGTGATTCGCGGGCCGCGGCGGCATGTCGGCGAGGACGGCCTCAACGAACTCGTCTTCGGGCAGCGACAGGATGTCCAGTCGCTTGATGACATCGCGTAGGGTGGCCGTATAACTCCCGTCGGCGGCCGGTTCGGCGTGGGTCCCGTGGTGTCCCGGCGCGATGAGCGTCTCGTCGGGCAGGGTGAGAACCCGTTGTTGCAGCGACTGATACAGTTGGGCTGCGGCCTCCGGTGCCCCGTCGGCACCGGCTTCGAGGTCCGGCCGGGCCACGCTCTCGATGAACAGCCCATCGCCGGTCAGCAGGACCGCCTCGTCGACGTAGTAGGCGGTCATCCCCGAGGTGTGTCCGGGCGTGTGAATCGCCGCAATCGTGCTATCTCCGACGGCGAGCGTCTCGCCGTCCGAAATCGTCTCATAGGAGATGTCGTAGTCGATGCCGCGGTCGACCGCGGCCGCGGGGACGACCGCAGTCGCGTCGGTGTGTTCGCCGAGTTCGCGGACGCCGCTGACATGGTCGGCGTGGACGTGCGTGTCGACGGCGTAGGTGAGTTCGCTCCCGTGGTCGGCCGCAACGTCGACGTACTCCCGGGCGAAGGCCGACAGCGGGTCGATGACCGCCGCTTCGTCACCGGAGACGACGAGATACGCCAGACAGCCGCTGGAGGGCCGCCGGAACTGCAGTATCGTCGCATCGGCGTCCGTCGTCAGCTCCGTGTACACCGAGAGGTCCGCCCACGCCTCCATCCCGCCAGCGAGATTTCGAACGTCGACGTCGGCCCCCCGGAGATGACGTGTCGATTCACGACTGATTTTCCCCGTCCCACAGACGGTCACGACCGTCTCCGTCGGATGGTCGGCCAGCACCTCCCCGGGGTCCGACTGGGTCAGCGTCCGGTCGGGCACGTTCACCGTTTCGACGCTCGGCCCCTCGATGTGCCACTTCTCGTACTCGTGCGGTTGGCGCACGTCGACGACCGTGACCGGCTCACCCGCCTCGATGTGCTCGTACAGTTCCTCGGGCGTCATCTCGGGGACGGAAGGCATGGTTCTACCAGAGCTATCCGACGCCACGAACAAAAGCATTCCGACAGTATTGCAAATTCTCCACAATTACGATATTCCAAAAACAGTTCTATTATGTGAGTAATACGGGAAATCGACGCGCCACTCGACGTGCTTGGGTCCAGAGACACCTCAGCGGGTTAAGAAACGGCCACGACTCGGAGCGACCGCCGGTTACTCCAGTTTGCCCTGCAGGACCTTTGCCGCGGTGAGCACCGGGTCCCACACCGGGCTGAACGGCGGCGCGTACGCGAGGTCGGCGTTCTGGAGTTCCTCGACGGTCATCTCCGCGGCGAGTGCGGTCGCGACCGTGTCGATGCGTTTGACGCCCTCTCGCCCGACGAGACTACTCCCGAGGACGCGACCGGACTCCCGGTCGGCCAGCAGCGTGACGGTTAGCTCCGACCCGCCGGGGTAGTAGTGTGCCCGCGAGGCCGCCGAAATCGTCACCGAGACGGGGTCGAAGCCGGCTTCTCGGGCCTGCTCTTCGTCGATGAGGCCGGTCCGGGACGCACCGAGGTCGAAGGCCTTGACGATGGCCGTCCCAGCGATGTCACCCGTCGGCGTCGGCGACCCGGAAATCGTTTGGCCGATGGCGCGGCCGGCGCGGTTGGCCGTCAGCGCCAACGGGACGTGGTCGGGTTCGCCGGTCACCACGTGGCGTGCCTCCGCACAGTCGCCCGCGGCGTAGACGTTCTCGTAGTTCGTGCGGCCGTAGTCGTCGGTCGCGATGGCGCCGGTCGGACCCAACTCGATGCCGGCGTCCTCTGCGAGGTCGACGTTCGGTGCGACGCCGACGCCGACGATGGCGATGTCAGCTTGCTGGGTGCCGTCTTCCAGCTCGACGACCTCGACGGAGCCGTCGCCGTCGAATCCGGAGACGGCAGTCTCGAGATGGAGTCCGACGCCCTGTTCTCGTAGGTGCTCTTCGACGGTTTCCGCGACCGTCTCCCCGAAGGGCTGGAGCACGTGCGGCAGCATCTCGTAGATGCGAACGTCGACCCCGCGTTCGGCCAGCGCCTCGGCCATCTCGATGCCGACGTAGCCGCCGCCGACGATGGCCGCCGTCTCGGGGGAGTGCTCGCTGACGAACGTCTCGATGGCCTCGGCCTCGTCCATATTGTGGATGGTGAACACACCCTCGAGGTCCATCCCGTCGAACGGCGGTTCGATTGCGGTCGCGCCCGTCGCCACGAGAAGGTCGTCGTAGGGCTGCTTGAACGTCTCCGTGCCGTCGTCGACGGTGACCGTCTGGCCCTCCGGGTCGATACCGACGACTTCGTGACCGGTCCGCAAATCCACGTCGCGCTCCTCGCGGAACTCCTCGGGCGTCACGGTGACGAGGTCGTCGATGTCGTCGACGGCGCCCTTCACGTAGTACGGCATCCCACAGGCGGCGTAGGACACCCACTCGCCCTTCTCGAAGACGACGACGTCCATCTCCGGGTTATCCCGTTTGACCTTGCTCGCGGCGCTCATTCCAGCTGCGTCTCCGCCGATGACGACAAATGTATCACCCATGCGTCATAGTTCGGGTGGGAGTGCCAAAAGTATTTCTCAAATTCCACAATACTGAGAACGTCCAAACCGAACGAATCCTCGGGGGTTCGCGAGCGAAAACTGTCAAGAGGGACCGCCACCTCACAATAACAATGAACAGCACCGACGAGTGGTACGACGTCGAGGCCGTCTCCGATGGCACCTACCGAATTTCGGAGGGACCATACTACGGGATGTATCTGGCTGCGGGAACCGAGCGGTCGTATCTCGTCGATGCCGGCATCGGCGTCGGTGACCTCCGCGCGCTCGTCGAGGGGTTGGTCGACACCCCCGTCACGCTGTTGCTCACCCACTGGCACTGGGACCACATCGGCAACGCAGCGCAGTTCGACGACGTTCGTATCCACGAACGGGAACGCTCGCCGGACGGCCGGGTCGCACTCGACGGCCGCTCCGAGGAGTTCCTCGGGCGTCCGGCGAACTTCCTCGAGCGCTGGCAGGCCGCCGGCAAGGCGTTGCCCGACGGCTTCGACGCCGACGACTACGCAATCGAGGCAGTCGAGAACCCGACGTCACTGTCGGGCGATGAGACCTTCGACCTCGGTGACCGAACGCTCGAAAGCCTCCACCTCTCGGGACACTCTCCGGGACAGTTGGGCTTTCTCGACCGCCAGTCGGGCGTCCTCTACGGCGGTGACGTGATACACGTCGACGAAGGGCTGTACGTCCACCTCGAAGGGGGTGACTTGCGGGCCTATCTAGAGACCTTCGAGCGACTCTGCGAGTTGCGAGACGCAGGGGGCTTCGAGACATTGCTCACGAGTCACAACCCGCCGTTCGTCGGTGCGGAGTTGGCGATTCTCGACCGACTCGAAGACGGGCTTCGACGCATCATCGACGGCGACGCCGACTACGAGGTGGTCGAGACGGACTGGGGTGACGCTCGTCGATACGAGTTCGGGGGGTCAGTGGTGTTTACGGAGCCGACGCTTTCGTAACGGGTTCCACCGACTCAACCCCAGATGGCGCAACGTGACTCATTTGCAGGCTCCATCGACGGGCAGTCGTGACTAGTCGAGTACCCGCTCGTGGCTGGAAGGGAGGCCACCGGAACCTCCCAAGCGCAATCAGCTGTTTTCGATCCGCGTCAGTCGGTCAACTAGCTCAGCCACAATCCGATGAGTGCGAGGAGAGCCGCCAAGGTCGCCAAGAGGAGAACGCTGGCAGGGCTAACGGCATCGGGCTTCGGAATGGAGGGCATCAATACGAACTCGACACCAGCGGATAATAAAACTAGTCAGTGTTCCCGAAACACCTCAAGCAGTCACGGTCGATTCAGCGGCTCGGCTCGTTCAGACACCGCTGACACGGCGGTCGAACACGTCGAGAATCGGCGCGGGGTCTCGGAGGTGTGGAAGCCGAATATCCCGGTCGGAACACTCGATGACGACCGTCGACGTATCGAGCAACCGGTGGAGGCGACCACGTTCGAGTCGCAATCCGCTCTCGTCCCACGGTTCGATTCGCCACAACCGCGTCCGAAACAGTCGGTCGTAGGCGACGACCGCGTCTCCGGACACCCGATACTCGACGCCGCCGTACCGCAGCCAGTAGTCGAGCGTGAGAAGCCCAATGGGAACGGCGAGACTGACCACCACCAAGAGGAGGACGACATCCCAGACGCCGCCCATAACGAAGAGCAGCGAGATGAGCAGGATGAACCCGCCGACAGCTACCGCGCCCGGATGACGTCGGATGTTCAAGACCGAAACGCTGCCGACGACTCTGCCCGGAACAGTCGGTCGCAGTCTGTCGGCTACGGTCTCGACGGGGGGAATCGTTTCATCCTGTGGTGGGTCGTACGCCCACCCGAGTTCGAAGTACGACGCCTCGTCGAAGGCGACCAGGCGCTCGCGGTACAGTCCCCCGAGGTCGAATCCAAATTTCACGAGGACGATTCCGACCAGGAGTGGCAACCCGACGACGGTTGGGTCGACGGCCGTGATGGGTTCGTCGGGCGCGACCGAACCGGCGCCGAGTCCCACGAACACTGCTGTAAGCATCCCGCCGACACCGACCACCGCGGCACGGATGAACACACTCTGAATCGCGGTTTGAGCGCTCTCCTCGCGGTAGCCGCCACGGTAGAAATACTCGACAAGTGTCGAGGCTCCTTCGCTGAGGAAGATGCCGAAGCCTGCGAGTACCACCATCCGCAGTGCGTCCGGGTCGGGCGTCTCGGTCCCGATGACGCCGACGGTCGTGACGCCCGCGAAAAACCACACGAGTGTGAGGATGGGAGTGGCGATGGCGATGACGGGCAGCGTCGAAAGCCGAATACCGACATCGGTAGCTGGGAGTGCAATCGTCGTTCGCTTCCTCACCACCGCCCCCGCAATCAGTGGGTCGCCATCGAGTTCGGAGGGCCGGCCGGCGAATAGCGCCCGAACGAGTGCCCAAAACGAGAGGATACCGAGTTCGAACCAGTAGAGGAAGACGAGGGCTGCGAGGTCCCAGCCCAAGAAGACGACGCCGACGAGTGGAACCGCGTTCGCAACGATGACGGCTATCGTCTCCGCGGGAGGACTGTAGTGCTGTGCGGTCTGGAGGGCGACCATCGACCGAATATGCGGATTGGCCGAGACAAATATCTGGCTGTCTGGAAGAGGAACGACCTCTATCTCACTCCTTCCGCCCCCACGCTTTGAACAACTCGTCCCGCGTCCGTAGCCCGTCGGTCGGCAGGGCGTGATTCGCGACGTAGGACTCGGCGTCGTGTTCGTTGTCCCACATCGCCTGGTGGGCTTCGGGGAGGTCCTCCCAGTCGACCAGTTCGGGCGTCGTGATGTCGAGTGCGCCGGCGTCGATGGCGGCGTTCAACTGCTGGACCTCGTAGGCGTTCGAGAGGTGACTGCCGAGAATCGACGCGGTTGGCATGTGAATCTCGCGTTGGCGCATCCAGACCTGCGGCGCGTAAAACGAGTACCGGCGGTCTTCGAGGCTCTCGCTGTAGACGACGCGGCCGGTGTGGGGGCGGACGAGCATCGTCGAGACGCCAAGGGAGTCCTGCCCGGCGCGTTCGAACACCACGTCCGGGTAGCCGCGTGGGTTCTCCGGTGTCCGGAGGTGTTCGCCGATGGCCTTCCCGAGCGGCTTGAACGCCGAGTCGGTGTAGGCCTGAACGGCCTGCTTGAACGCCTCGGGGTCCGCTTGGGGATGCGGCAGTTCCGGCATCGTTTCGGGCCACTCGAAGTCGTCCTCGCGGCGCTGTAACCCCTCGATGGAGTAACTACCGGCGACGGAATCACCGTAGCCGAGCGACTCGACGAACTCCCGTTGCTCGTCGGTGTAGGCGACGACCACGACGGTCGCGTCTTTCTCGCGGGCCGCCTCGATTGCTCGCAACCCCACCTCGTCGAGAACATCGTCGGGGCCGGTGTCGGTGCCGTAGTAGACGACGACGCCGTCGCCGGCGCGCAAATCGACGCGGTCGAACATCGTCTCGGGGGTCTCGCTGCCGGGCTTGCCGAGGAACGTCATCTCGTAGCCCGTCGAGGCGCCCCAGAAGGTGAGCGTGCCGCCCTCGCCGAGCGTCTGGAAGGTGCGGGGGAAGGACTGTTCGCCGGCGTGACTCACCGCGTAATCCGCACGCGTGCCGTGGTGTGATTCGAACGCCTCGACGAACGGCTCGCCGGCTTCCTTCCAGTCGGCCCACGTCTCTGGGTCACGGGGAATCGGCCCCCAGATGTCGTCGTACGGCGGTTCGGTCCGGTCGATGGCGTGGGCGCCCGCCGAGGCTATCCGGTCGGCCCGGTCGGCGCTCGAACAGAGGCCGCTCACCGAGACGCCGTTGCGCGTGGCGGTCCGGACGGACTCCCAACCGGTGCCGGTGGCGCCACCCTCGACGAACATCGCCGTCTCCGATTCGATGTCGAGGGTGGTGAACAGCGCCCGATACACCGTCCCGAGTGCGAGGACGTACGACCCGGCCTCTTCGAGCGTCGCCTCGGCCGGAATCGGATGGACCTGCGGCCCCTGTGCGACCATGAACTGCTGGTGGCTGCCGTCGGGTTCCTCGTAGCCCTGGATGCTGAAGCCGGCGTACATCGGGTCCAGCCCCATCCGCGGGGACAGCAGGTCGCTCTGCCCCGAGTAGACGGTGACGAGGTCGCCGACCTGGACGCGGCCCTGCTCGCGGACGGCCGCCCCCTGTTCGACGACGAGGGCGACGCCGCCGCTGCCGGTGACGTGGCGGTCGCTGTCGTGGTTGTCGAACTGGCTGACGGGGATGCCGGTTACTGCCCAGATGTCGTTGAAGTTCACCTCGCTGGCGAGAACGTACAGCAAGACCTCGTTGGAACCGGGCTCTTCGACCGGGTAGACGCCCTCGAGTTCCGCCTCGAGTGGGTCGCCGTGGTTCGGTTCGCCCGTCTCGGGAGCCTTCTCGACGGCGAAGCCGAACTGCCAATCCGGCACCTCGTCGACGCCGGGGTAGAACGGCTCGCCGACGGGGATAGCCTCCCCCGCCTCGATGAGTTCCTCGGCGTCCTCGATACCGGGGCCCTCCCGCGGTCGGAGCGGCAGCGGCTCGCTCCGTTTGTCGAGGAACTTCTCGATGCCGGTCTTGCCGCCCTCGGGGTCGACGACGGCGGCCCCGAAGTGCTCCGCTTCGGTCGCATACCCCGCCTCAATGCCGTCCTCGAAGCCCGTCCGGATGGCGTCGACAGCGCGCTCGAAGGCGGCCGCCCGGCCGGCGCTCGCGTGTTCACACTGCCGTCGATTGCGAGCCACGTCGGGGGCCTCGAGAACTGCTTCCTCGAACTCGCCGGGCGTTCGCCAGCGCTCGCGGGCGGCCTGTCGGTCCTCGCGGGCATCCCGAAGCGTCGCCGTCTCGCCGCGGACGTGGGCCCGTGCGAGGGTGGCCGCCCGCGAGCGGGCCGTCATTCCCGTGGCCACCTCGTCGACGAGGCCCATCGCCTCGGCGTCGTCGGCGTCGACCGACCGCCCGTTCGTTATCATCGTCACCGCGTCCACGACACCCTCCGTTCCGCGTCCCTCGGCGAGCACGCGCGGCAGACGCTGGGTGCCGCCGTAGCCGGGGATGAGGTTCAACCGGAGTTCCGGTTGCCCGAACTCGGCGTGGTCGTCCGCGATGGTGTAGTGGGTCGCCAACTGCAGTTCGTTGCCGCCACCCAAGGCGACGCCGTTGACGGCCGCGACGACCGGGACCGAGAGCGTCTCGAGTTTCCGGAACGCCTCGTGGGCCTTCGTCGCCAGCGTCCGTGCGGTGTCGGCCTCGTGGACCTCTTCGAGGAACTGCTCGATGTCGGCGCCGGCGACGAACGCCTCGCTCTCGCTAGCGAGGACGACCGCACCAACGTCCTCGCGGCGGTCGAGGTGGTTCGCGACGGTGTTGAGTTCGTCCAGCGCCCGCTCGGTGAGCGCGTTGACCGGCGGGTTGTCGATAACGACCGTCGCCACGTCCGCATCGGCCCCCGGGACAGTGTTGTACTGCACCGTGAAGAACCGATACTCGTCGAGGACCTCCTGTTCGCGGGCAATGCGCTGCCGTCGCCGCCACCGCTCGGCTTTCGGCCGAATCGCCTCGACCGCTCCCGGGTTCTTCAGCGTCGTGGTGTCGCCGGGGTCCTCACCCGACAGCATCGCCGTCAACATCCGGCGCATGTACTTCCCCGAGCGGGTCTCCGGGAACGCATCGACCTCGATGAACGAATCCGGGACCGCAACGACGCCCTTCTCCTCTCTGACGAGACGCGCGAGTCGGCGTTCGACCTCCGTGGTCAGTTCCGTCCCCTCCCGCGTCTGGACGAAGGCGACCGGAACCAGCCCCTGCTCGTGGTGGGGCGCGCCCACGACGACGACGTTTGCGACCGGCGTTTCGGGATTGAGTTGCTTGTCGCGCAACATCGCGCCCTCCAGTTCCTCCGTGCCCATCCGGTGGCCGGAGACGTTGATGACCTCGTCGGAGCGACCGTGCAGCGAGAACGAACCATCGTCGTACTGCTTTGCCACGTCGCCCTGCAGGTAGGCGAGTTCGCCCTCCTTTTCGACCCAGTAGGTGTCCTCGAAGCGCTCGCGGTTGCCCGTCCAGTCGGTCGGGTTCTCGGGGTCCCATCCCTCCAAGTCGCCCCAGACGGTCCGCATCAGATACGGGTACGGCTCTCGGATGATGATTTCGCCGCGCTCGCCTACGTCTGCGTCCTCGAATCGAACGCCGTCTGCGGTCTCTTCTTTGCGCCACACGTCGCCGAACACCCACGGACAGGGGTAGGTGTGGGCGTCCGGGCGCAACTCGAAGTCCTCGTTGCCGAAGAAGTGCGTCCAGACGATGCCGCCGTGTTCGGTCGCCCAGTACGAGTTGATGTACCACTCACAGACGGCCTCCATGCCGAACTTCTGGACGGCCGGACTGACCGGCTCCGCACAGAACGTCGCGACGCGGAGCGATTCGGTCGACCACGCCTCCATGTCGGCGACGTTCTCCTCGTCTTCCATCACCGTCTTCAGGAAGGTGACGCCGGCTTTGAACGCCGTCACGTCGTAGCGTTCGATGATGGAGGTAAATCGGCCGGCGTCCGGGTACAGCGGCGACCCCTCGGCGATGACGCCGGTCGTCCGCGTCGAAAGCGAGGCGCTGATGAGATACGACTGCCCCGTAATCCAGCCGGGGTCGGCGACGACGAATATCGTGTCCTCGCCCGGCACCACGTCGAAGGACACCGACATCGTGTGAGCGATGCCGGCGGTGTAGCCACCGTGGACGTGGACGACACCCTTCGGCTTCCCCGTCGACCCGCTGGTGAAGATGACGAACAGCGGGTACTCCGCGTCGACCGGCTCGGGTTCGTTGCTCGCCCACAGCGCCTCGACGAAGGCCCGGTCCGAAAGCCCCGCCAGGTCTTCGCGCGTCTCCACGTCGAACCCGGCGTCCCGAGCGTTTTCGAGGACTCGCTCGCCCGCATCGGCTTCCAGTTCGTGGGCCCAGGAATCCCGCTCGTAGCACTGAATCTCGTGGCCGGTGTGTTCGACGACGACCACTTCGTCGACGACGTGGTCGGCCCCGACGAGCGCCGAGGCGAGTTCGGTCCGCACCGATGACGCCCGCTCGGGCGACAGCGACAGCGAATCCAGGGCGTGTCCCACCCCGCGCATCGCGTCGGCCCTGTCGACCGTTATCTCGCCCTCGATGGCGGATTCGACGCCCTCGCGGACAGTCGCCGCCTGCTCCTCGGAGAGTTCGAGGTCCGAAAGCGTCCGATCGACGACATCGAGAACGGTCTCCGTCGGGAGGTACTCCTCCAGTGCTGGGTCGGCGTAGGCCTCCTTGTACGGCGTCACCTCGGCGTTCCGGTAGCCGCCGTCGACGGTCACGAGCACGTCGGCACCCAGTTCGGCGATGCGGTCCGAGAGCGTCTTGTCGCTGAACCCCCCGAACACCGGCGTGTAGACGACGCCGAGGCGTTTGCAGGCCTCGATGTAGTAGATTTGCTCGGGAACGTTCGGCATGTTGAGCGCGACGCGGTCGCCTTTCTCGACGCCGAGGTCCCGCAACACCTCGGCCGCGACGACCACCTCGTACAGCAGTTCTCGTCGGGAGATGGCTTCGGAGACGACCGGCCCGCCGCGTCCGTCGTTTTGCAGTTGGTCCCAGCGGTCGCCCTCGAAGTGATAGGCGATTTCCTCGCCGTGGCCGGCGAGGACGTGGCGGTCCACCTCGTTGAAGCAGGCGTTCGTCAGGCCGCCGGCGAACCACCGATACAGCGGCGGGTCCGAATCGTCGAAGGCCACGTCCCACGGTTCGTATTCCGCGCCGTAGTCGAGTTTCGTCGGCGTACACCCCTCGAAGCCGGTCCACGTCTCGGCATCGGCGTCGAAACTCGCCCACGTCCCCTCCTCGGGGAGAAACCAGTGCAGTTCGCGCTTGGCGATGTCGCCGTGGAACGCACCAGGGTCCTCGCGGGCGCGTCGTCGCTGTTCGGTCCAGTCGTCGGCCGTCCGTATCGGATTGCTACGGATTCGGTCCGGCGGCCGAGGAGCATCAGAATCGTTCACACGTACCGCTGTAGTTCGCGACGGCAAAACCGCTTCGCCGATGAGCGGAATTCCCGCGAAGAGAAGTGTAAATCAGCCTGAATCGGACGGTACGACGGGACCCTACCGAACGACCGTTACCGGAACGGGACAACGGCGGAACACGGTCTGTGCGACATCGCCGACGAACAGGCGGTCGGCGAACGAACTGCCGTGGCTCCCCACGACGACCGTATCGAACGTCTCGGCACGCTCGACGATGGCCCGCGCCGGACGACCCATCTCGATGATCGTGTCGATGTCGCGGTCGTACTCGGCGGCGATGTCGCGGGCGCGGTCGAGGACCTCACTCGCCTGTTCCTCGGCGGCGGCTTCGATGTCGTCTTCCAGCGCCAACGTGGTCGCCTCGCCGAACATCGACGATGGCCCGCCGACGACGTGCATGACTGTAATCTCGGCGTCGCCGTGGGTTTCGAGGGCGTATCTGAGCGCATTCTCGGCGAGTTCCGAATCGTCCATCGGGACGAGGACGCGTGTCGTCATACCGCGACTACACCCGAGAGCCGAATAAACGCTCGGGACCTGCCTACCACAGGAAGGCAAACAGCGCCCAGAAAGTGAGATACGAGCCGAGCGTCGAGATGACCGGAACGAGATTCTGCATCAGGATGACCCGCCCCGTCGTCGATGGGTTGAACAGATCCGACGCCTGCGGGATGTCCTCGGGTTCTTCCTCGCCGATGTCGGGAGCCTCCTCCCCCGGTTCTTCGGCGGCTAAAGCGCCGACCGAGACGTTCGTCTCGTCCTCGCCGCGGATGCTTCCGGTGACCGTCGCGGTTCGGGTCGCCCGACCCCAGCCGAGACCGACGATCGACATCGTCGCGATGATGACGAAACTGGCGGGAATGCCGATGGCCGACAGCCCGATGACGATTGCGGAGGCGACGACGGCGACCACGATGGCCGCCGTCAGCGGGAGGTCGGTGATGTCGTTGCCGAGCGTGTCGAGCGTCCGGCGGGCGATAGACAGCGCGCCGACGGCGACCGCCGCCGACCCGGCCAGTATGAGCGGGTTCATCGACACGCCGGCGCCGTACAGTGGCGCGATGGCGTTGGCGATGTTGGACGTTCCCGACGAGAACGCCATCAGACAGCCGATGGAGACCAACACGATGGTCCCGAAGAACTCACGACGGGTGGTGTTCGGCCCCGCTTGCGGAACCGGGAGGACTCCCGACCGGTCGAACTCGACGAGTGCGCCCTCGGTTTGGGTAATCGCAATCCAGCTGTTGAGCGTCGGGTAGACGTACCGGCCAATCATCACCGACACCCAGAACCCGACCAGTGGAGCGACAATCCACCAGATGGCGATTTCGCCCATCACCGTCCAGTTGAGTTCGCCCGTCGCGACGCCGAGGCCGGCGATGGCACCGACGGCCGTCATCGACGTGGAGGCTGGGACACCGACGTAGTTGCCGACGAACAGCGCGCCGCCGATGAAGAACAGCACGACGATGCTCGTCTCGATGGTGAACACGCCCGGGTCGTAGACGAGGTCCCGGCCGAGCGTGTTGACGACGCGTCGGCCGATGGTCCACGCGCCGATGGCGAAGAATATCGACATCAACACGCCGGCGAGGAACTTCGAAATCGCACCCGCGCCGACGGCCGGCCCGAACGCCGGTCCCGTCGTCGACCCACCGATGTTGAAGCCGACGAACAGCGCGACGAGCAGCCCGACGCCGATGAGTACCTCGACCATGCTCAGACCACCTCCGTTTCGAGCCGTCGCACGCTCCGAATCATTCGTCGTCCCGTTCGTCGTCGGAGTTGTTCTTCGAGTCCCCGTCGGCCGCCGCTTCGACCTCCTCGGCGTCGAGTTCCTCCTTCCGGGGCCGTCTGTCGATGCGTTGGTTGACGGCTTCGAGTTGGTCGACGATGGTCTCGATCTCGTCGGAAAGCGTCTGCTCGACGTTCTCTGTCACCTCTTGGGTGACTTCCTGTGTGACCTCTTCGGCCACCTTCTCCTCGACACTCTCCGTGACCTCTTGGGTGACTTTCTCCCCGACGTTTTCCGTGACCTCCTCGGTGACCTTCTCTTCGACGCTCTCGGTGACTTCTTCTGTCACTTTCTCGCCGACGTTCTCGGAGACCTCCTCTGTCAGGGACTCCTCGATGTTTTCGGTGACCTCTTTGGTCATCCAGTCGGGGTCGAATCGCGCCATCTTCCAGGCAACGTGAACGGCGTATGAGACGAGTGCACCGAGTCCGAAGGCGATACCGATCCCCGTCGACCCGGTGGCGATGAGGACGATCGCAACCAACAGCAGGAGACCGTACGCCATGTCAACCATGAAGTCGACTCGGCTCGGATTCATCGGGACATATCCACCAGTTGCCAGAACGGTTCGTTCATCAGATATAAAGCCTCTACTATAACTGGGGACGCCGTAGGTTTAGTCTAATTCATTCCGGACAGCCATCGGAAGGCGAACCTTCGTCGACGGCGACCGAACGTTCAGCACCCACATCAGCTGGTCGAATTGCGGGGCCACACCGACGCCGACTCGACGAGTCCGACCGCGTCAGGAACCACCGGCGTTTTCTACCCGACGCTCCGAGGTGCCAGCAGTGAACCGCGCCGAGTTGCTGTTCGCGCTGCTCGTGGGAATCCTGCAGGGCGTCTTGGAGTGGCTCCCCATCTCCAGTCAGGGCAACCTCTCTATCGTCACGACCGCTGTCGGGGGCGTCGACCCCGTGGTCGCCCTGGACCTCGCGCTGTTCGTACAGGTCGGAACCGTCTTCTCTGCGGCCGCCTACTACCGCGAGGACATCACCGACGCACTCTCGAACGCTCCCGGATGGCGGCCGGATGCAGCGTTCGATCCGGAGAACGCCGACGTGACGTACCTCGTCCTCGCGAGTCTGGTGACGGGCGTCGTCGGCATCCCGCTGTATCTCACGTTGCGTGACGCCGTCGCCGGACTCGCCGGCGGCGTCTTCATCGCCGTCGTCGGCGGCCTACTGGTCGCGACGGGACTGCTCCAGCGCGCCGCCGACTCGATGGGGTTCGTCGGCAAGGAGACGCCCACACTCCTCGATACGCTGCTCGTCGGCGCGTTTCAGGGCCTCACCATCCTCCCGGGCGTGTCGCGGTCGGGAACGACCGTTTCGGTGCTTCTCCTGCGTGGCTACGAGGGGCCAGCCTCGCTGCGACTGTCGTTCCTGTTGGCCATTCCGGCCGGCGTCGGTGCCGCCGCACTCGTCGTGGTGAGCGGTGGGGGCCTGCCGGGCATTTCGCCGCTGGCGGCCGGCGTCGCACTCGCCACCAGCGCCGTCGTCGGCTATCTCACCATCGACGCCCTGATGCGGTTCGTCGAACGCGTACCGTTCTGGGCGGTGTGTGTCTCGCTGGGGACGCTCGCGGTCGTCGGGGGACTGCTCGTCGCCGTAGCGTGAGGAACGAAACACGTTAGTGAACACCGGGAACACACCGGGGCAGATGGAACTCATCGACGAGAAGGGCCGACTGTTCGGCCGCGTGAATATCATCGACGTACTCGTCGTCCTCTTCGCGATTGCAGTGCTCGCCGCTGGGGCGGCACTGGTGTTCGGTGACGACCCGAACGCGAACGAAACCGAACCCAATTCCGATGCTCCACCAGCCGATACCCTCCACGTGACGCTCGTGACAACCGATGACGCTGCGACCACGCTCGAAACCGAAAACGTAACCGTCGGCGACGAGCGTGCGACGGTTACCGCCATCCACCGCACGCCTGGTCCCCGGAGTTTCCTCCGTGTCGCCCTCAAAGGCGTTCAAACCGAACAGGGTTTTCGATTCGCCGGCAATCCCGTGAGAGTCAGTGACGATTACACCATCACGACGGAGACGGCACGAGTCGGGACCCGAGTCGTCGAACGTGACGTTTCGCCAGCGTTCGACACCGAGAGTACGACGGTGAACGTGACGACGACCGTTCGCCGCCCGGTCGCAGAGGCGGTCGGAACGGGCGACGAACAGACCGTCGGTGACGACACCGTTGCGACGGTCGGAAGCGTCGAGACGACTGCTGTCAACGAAACGCACAGCGAACTTCGAGCCTCGGTCGAACTCGAAACCCGACTCGTCGACGACAGCCCACAGTACGGCGGCGGTCCGGTCCGTCTCGGCCGAACGCTCTTCCTCGAAACGAACACCTATCAGTTCGAAGCCGAAATCGTCGGCGTGAATGAGTAGTGGGGTGCTCGGTTGGGTACAGTCGATTCGGCATCGGCTCGGAACAGCGGTCGCTGAATCTCGCATCGTGGGCGCTGGCAAACGAATCGAAGCCACGCTGTCGCGGTGGGCCAGCGGCTCGCGCATCGTCCAGTGGTTCCTTGCGGAACCCGAACCGGAGGTCATCGTCATCGATTTGCGTGAGACGTACACCATCGGCCCGATTCTTCGGGCAATCGAGTGGGCACTCGGCCACGGGAGTCGGTTCGCAGAACGGAGCGGTCTAGCTGCGGCCGTACGGAAGACGGCCCAGTGGGTTCGCTCACGACCGATTCACGTCGCCGGTATCGTGCTGTTCGGTGTCGCCGTCGCCGGCGTGGTCGCAGCGGTACGCTCGTCCGGAGACCTCGGCGGCTGGCTGGTGCTGTCGGGAATCGCCCTCCTCGCGCTCCTTGAACGCCGGTCGTGGGGTGAAATCCGAGACACCCGCGTTGGCCGAGCGCTGGCAGCCGCGTTCGCACCGCCGGACCCGCCAGCCGACGACCGACAGCAACCCGACTCCGAAACTGAATGACTACTCGACGGTGACGCTTTTCGCGAGATTGCGAGGCTTGTCTATCGACCGTCCGAGTTTCGCGGCGGTATGATACGCCACGAGCTGGAGCTGGACGTTCGTCAGAATCGCCGCCGTCCGTGGGTGTGTCTCGGGGATTTCGAGAACGTGGTCGGCGTATCGGGCAACGTCGCTTTGGCCGTCGGTAATCGCTACGACAGGGGCGTCGCGGGCTTCGACTTCCTTCACGTTGCCGACCGTCTTGCGTGCGAGTTCGCCGTCGCCGACGACGGTCGCGAAGACGGGCGTCTGCGAGGTGACGAGCGCGAGCGGACCGTGTTTCAACTCACCGGCAGCGAACCCCTCGGCGTGTTCGTACGATATCTCCTTCATCTTCAGCGCGCCTTCGAGGGAGACCGGGAAGTTCAGCGACCGGCCGATGAAGAAGTAGGCGTCGCTGTCGAGGTAGGCCTCGGCGACGGCTTCGGCCTTCGAACTGTCGAGGACCTCCTGGACCTGTCCCGGCACGTTCCGAAGCGCGGCGATGACGTCGCGGTCGGCCTGTCCCGCCGTCGCCGCCTCGGTCAGGAGGTTCAACGCGGTCTGTTGACCGGCGAACGTCTTCGTCGCCGCGACGCCGATTTCCGGGCCGGAGCGGATGTAACAGACGTGGTCGCACTCGCGGGCCATTGTCGACCCGACGGTGTTCGTCAGCGCGAGCGTTTCGGCACCGCGACGGCGGGCCTCTCGGGTCGCCGCCAGCGTGTCGGCCGTCTCGCCGCTCTGTGAGACGCCGACGACGATGGCGTCCTCGGCCGGCGGAGGCGAGGTGGCGTACTCGTGAGAGAGAAACGGCTGGGCGGGGACGCCCTTGGCTTGCAGCAGTTGGGCGCCGTAGATGGCGGCGTGATAGCTCGTTCCTGCGGCGACGAGATGGACCCGTTCGAGGGACAACTCGCCCAATTCCTCTAAAGTCACGGTCCCGCGGAGTTCATCGACTCGGCCCTGGAGACACTGCCGCAACGCACGCGGCTGTTCGTGAATCTCCTTGAGCATGAAGTGGTCGTAGCCGCTCTTGCCGGTGTCCTCCGGGTCCCACGTCACCGTCTCGATGGATTTCTCGATGGTCCCGCCGTCGATATCGGAGACACGCCAGCCGTCGGTGTCGAGTCGGGCGTACTCGCCGTCTTCGAGGTACACCACTTTGTCGGTGAACTCCCGGAATGCGGGCACGTCGCTGGCGAGATACGTCGCGTCTTCGGCGATACCGAGGACGAGCGGCGAGTCGTTGCGTGCGACGAACACCGAGTCGGTGCCAGCGATGACACAGGCGATGGCGTAACTCCCTTCGAGACGACCGATGGCCTCCCGGAAGGCGGCTTCAGGGTCTGCTCCCGATTCAAGACTCGCCTCGACGAGATGCGGCACGACCTCGGTGTCGGTGTCGCTGCGGAACTCGTGGCCCGATTCGGCCAGTTCGTCACGGAGCGACTGGTAGTTCTCGATGATGCCGTTGTGGACGACGGCAACGTCCCCGGTGCAGTCGCGGTGGGGGTGTGCGTTGCCGTCCGTCGGCGGTCCGTGGGTGCTCCAGCGGGTGTGGCCGATGCCGACCCGTCCACTGACGTCGATGGCAGCCAACTCCTCTCGAAGCGCGTCGAGTTCGCCCGATTTCTTGACGACCGACACCGAGCGGTCGTCGACCAACGCGACGCCCGCGGAGTCGTAGCCGCGGTACTCCAGTTTCGAGAGACCGTGCAGCAGCGTATCGAGCGTCCCGTCGCCACGGCCAACACAGCCGATGATGCCACACATTAGCGGACCACCTCCGCGCCATTACGAATCCAGCCACTCACGTGGGT
Source organism: Natronomonas gomsonensis (assembly GCF_013391635.1). Classification (GTDB taxonomy): domain Archaea; phylum Halobacteriota; class Halobacteria; order Halobacteriales; family Haloarculaceae; genus Natronomonas; species Natronomonas gomsonensis_A. The sequence continues at coordinate 1,306,291 of NZ_JACAWU010000002.1, forward strand.
GCCCGTCCCGACCGTCGCGTCGGCACCGACGAGCGTGCCGGGCACGAACGTGGCGCCGCCGCCGACCGATACCCGGTCGGCAAGCACCGCCCCGAGCCCCTGGTTCTCGAACACCCGGTCGCCGACCCGGACGTCGCTCGGACCGCCCGGAACGACCGTTCCGGGGCCGATGGAGACGCTCTGTCCGGCGACGCAGTCGACGAGCGTCGACCCGGGGCCGACCCGACAGTCCGAATCCAACAGCGTGTTCTGCAGCGTCACGTTGCCGCCGATTGTCGCGTTCCGTCCGACCGCTACGTCGGGGCCGACGACGGCGCTGGCCGCGATTTCGGCGTCGGGACCGACGACGACCGGTCCCTGTAGGGTCGCGTCGGGGTGGACGCGGGCGCTGTCGGCCACCCACACGTTGTGGCTTCGCTCCGGAAACTGCACGCGCCCGTTGGCGAGCAACTCACGCGTCAGATACAGCAGGTCCCACGGGTAGGTCGCGTCGACCCACAGCCCATCCGTCGACACCGCCCGAACATCGCCGTCGTCCATCAGCGTCTCGATGACGTCGGGCAACTGGAGTTCGCCGTTACGCCGGGGTGTTCGTTCGATAGCGTCGAACACCGACTCGTCGAAGGCGTAGACACCGGCGTTGATGCGACCGAAGGCGTCGCTGTCGGGTTTTTCGACGAGCGTCGACAGCGTGCCGTCGTCGACCTCGACGGCACCGTATCTCGTCGGCGTCGGGTGGTCTAACACCGCCATCGCGGGCGTTCCGTCGAACCCCTCGAGAACGTCCGCGACGATTCGCTCGTCGATGACGCGGTCGCCGTTCAGGACCAACACTGGTCCATCGGTCTCCGGAGCGGCCTGCTGGAGGGCGTGACCGCTCCCGAGTTGCTTCGTCTGGTGGACGTACGTGATGGGCACGTCGCGGTAGGAGGGTCCAAAGTGCTCTTGGACGCGTTCGCGCTGGTAGCCGACGACGAGACAGAGCCGTTCGATGCCGCAGTCGACCAACACGTCGAGGACGTGTTCGAGAATGGGTCGTCCCGCCGCGGGAAGCATCGTCTTCGGTCGGTTGAAGGTCAGCGGTCGCAGCCGCGTCCCCTCCCCCGCTGCGAGGACGATGCCGGTCGTGATGTCCATACCGACGGGTCGTTGCCGCCCCGGTTGAAACTATCGGCGGAGCGCGGCTTCCGCGAGCGATACACACAGCAGGCTCCCGACCGTACCGTCGGTATGGCCGACGACGAATATCCGCGGGAACCACCCGAGGACGTGCCGCCGGAACACCACGACCGAGCGCGGGAGCTCCAGCTCGAACTGCTCGTCCTCGAAGCGCGCCTCGAGTCGGCGAACTTCGAAGACAAGGAGGCCTTCCGACGAGCGATACGTACGCGCCGCGAGGAACTGGACGGTCTTCGAACCGGTAGCGGCTGATCGGCCGGACGGGACAGGCGGTACCGTCGTGGATGGCAAGCGTGTTACCGTCGCGGCACCGACCGGGCCGTATGAGCCTCATCGACGACGCCCGCGCGCTGCTCGCGACCGGGCCGCTGTGTGACGCCTGCCTCGGGCGGCCGGTCGCCGACCGCAGTTTCGGGCTGACCAACGCCGAACGCGGGCGGGCGCTCCGAACCGCCGTCGCACTCGACGACGACGACCCCTTCGAGGAACCCGACGCCGACTGCTGGGTGTGTGAGGGCATCTGTGACCGCTTCGACGAGTTGGCCGACCGCGTCGTCGAGGCGCTCGGCGAAACCGAACTGTACACCTATCAGGTCGGCACGCGCATCCCGCCACTCGTCGAAGAAAACGAACGGCTCCTGCGACTCGATGCCGGCTTCGAGGAGGACGCCGGCGAACCGCTGAAGACCGAGGTGAACCGCGAAGTCGGTCGCCGCGTCGGCGCGAAACTCGGCGCCGAAGTCGACTTCGAGCGTCCGGACGTGCAGTTCCTCATCGACCTCGCCGGCGAGGACGTCGACGTGGAAATCCAGCGCAACTCCGTGACGATTTACGGCCGCTACCGGAAACTGCAGCGAGACATTCCCCAGACGGAGTGGGAGAAGTTCGACGAGAGCGTCGAGGAGCTGGTCGCGCCGCCGTTTCTGTCGGCGTTCCGCGGCACCGAGGCCGTCTTCCACGGCGCCGGCCGGGAGGACGTCGACGCGCTCATGCTCGACTCCGGGCGGCCGTTCGCGCTGGAAATCAAACAGCCCCGTCGACGGGACGCCGACCTCGAGGAACTCGCCGACGCCGTCAACACCGGCACCGACGGCAAGGTCGAGGTGACCGATCTCGCCTTCGCCACCTACGACACCGTCGAGCGCGTGAAGGAACACGACGCGACGAAGACCTACCGGGCGACCGTCGACTTCGACGACTCCGTGTCGGAGGCCGACTTCGAGGCGGCCCTCGAGGAATTGGACGGCACCACCGTCGAACAGCGGACGCCGCATCGAGTCTCCCACCGGCGTGCGGACCTCGTTCGGGAGCGCACCGTCCTCTCCATCGACGGCACGCTCGAAGACGACCTCTCGGCGACCATCGACGTCCACGGCGAGGGCGGCCTCTACATCAAGGAGCTCATCAGCGGCGACGAGGGTCGCACCGAACCGAGTCTGACTGGCCTTCTCGGCGTCGGCGCGACCGTCCGGACGCTCGACGTTATCGACGTACAGGGCGTCGACGAACCGTTCCTCACCGAGGAGTACGAACTCGAGCGCGACGGCGACCCTGTGACGGGCGCGTCGTAAATCGGCCGCGACCGGGGTTTTATTAGGAATCAACGCCCTACACCGTTATAACCGGTTTCACGGTTTCACATGAGCGAAGACGTCATTCTCGTCGTCGAGGACGAGCAGGATTTGGCGGACCTGTACAGTGGGTGGCTTTCGGAGCGATATCCGGTCCGCGTAGCCAACGACGGGTCGGAAGCCCTCGAAAAGTTCGACGAGGATGTCGAGGTCGTCCTCCTGGACCGACAGATGCCCGGGATGGACGGCGCCGCGGTTCTGAAACTCATCCGGGACCGCGACCCCGACTGTCAGGTGGCGATGGTCACCGCGGTCGAACCCGACGTCGACGTCGTCGACATGGGATTCGACGCCTACATCACGAAACCCGTCCGCGAGGAGGAACTGTTCGACCTCGTGAACCACCTGCTGCACCGGCGGGTGTACGACGACAACGTCCGCGAGCTGTTCGCAGCCATCTCCAAGCAAATCGCCCTCGAGAACCAACACGAACCCGAAGAACTCGCCGAGGACCCCCAATACCAGTACCTGCTCGCGAAAATCGACAAACTCCGCGCCGAAACCGTCGACCTCGCCGAACAGTTCGACGACGAGGAGTTCCGAACGGCGCTGGCGGCGCTGCAGTAACACGACGACGCTGACGACTGTTTTATGTCACCCGCCTTCGAGCGGCCGCCATGGAGTTCGGCGTCGACGAGGCCGGCAAAGGCCCAGTACTCGGTTCGATGTTCGCCGCGGCGGTGCAGGCGCCGAGAGAAGCCCTCCCCGACGGCATCGACGACTCCAAGCGACTGAGCGACACGCGCCGCGAGGAACTCGCCGACCGGCTCCGTGGGGACGACCGCATCAGCGTCGGCATCGCCGAAATCACGCCCGAGCGCATCGACGCGGGCAACATGAACGACCTCACCGTCGCCGCCCACGCCGAGGCACTCGCCGAGGTGGCCGAGGACGGCGACGCCGGACTGTGTGATGCCGGCGACGTAGACGCCGACCGCTTCGCCTCGCGGGTCGCCGACCGACTCGATGCCGAGGTGAGTCTCGCCGCCGAACACCGTGCCGACGAGTCCGACGAGCTGGTCGGCACGGCGAGCATTCTCGCCAAGAGCGCCCGCGAGCGCCACGTCGCCACGCTCGCCGAGCGCTTCGGCGACGTGGGCAGCGGCTACCCCTCAGACCCGACGACGCGGGCGTTCTTGCGAGAGTACGTCGCCGAGACCGGAACGCTGCCCGATTGTGCCCGGCGGTCGTGGTCGACCTGCGAGGACGTACTGGCAGCGGCCGAACAGTCCGCACTCGACGAGTTTTGACGACGTTCGATTGGAGACCGACGGCTATTTCTCGCCGCCGCCTCACTCCGCGGCCATGAGTCTCCGGACGGCCGTCGCGGCGCCGTTTCGCCAAGCCGGGAGCCGCGAGATGGGGGAAAGTGCCTTCGTCGTCGCGCTGTCGCTGGACCGCGATTGGTTCTCGCCCGACCAGGCCAAGCGGTTGGTCGACGTGGCCGCAAGCGAGGGCCTGCTCGAACGCGACGACGGGGAGTTGCGGGTGTCGTTCGAGCCCGGGTCAGTCGACATTCCTGAAGGGTTCACCCCCGAGGAGTCCATCCTCCAGAAGCGCTCGACGTTCGAGCGCGTCCTCGACGCCTTAGTCGATGCCGGTCACGACAAACAGGAAGCCGTCGCCGCGGTCAACGGCCTCCAGTCGGAGTTGGGCATCACCATCGAGGCCGCGGCGGTGCTGTACGCACACCGCAACGCCGTCGACGTACAGCAACACGCCGAGACGGCGCTGGGGGAACTGTAATGGTCGAAGACGAAACCACCGATGGCACGCGAATCGCCCAACTGCTCTCCTCGGAGATACACGGCCACGAACGCGGGAGCCTCGGTCTGCTCTCGGTGGTCGACGCCGACCCCGATGTCGACCCCGAGGAGTTCGGCGCCTTCGCCTACGGCGTGGCGTTCGAAACCGACGACGAATCGCGCCGAATCGCCGAGGTGTACGTCCACCCCGACCGCGCCCGCGTGGAGTTCCTCGCCGGTGTCGAGACGGCCGCCGAAGCGGCCGACAGAGAGGGCCTTCGCGTCCGACCGAAGGCAGTCGACCCACCGCGGACGCTCGTCTTCGTCGAGAGCGGTGCGGAAGTGAAGCGGGCGCTACGCGTCGTCCGTACCGTCGCCGACCAACTCCGTGAGGAGTGCCGGTAGCGTCGATATCTCATCGCGGGACAGCGACGCGTCGGCGTCGGGGTGAACCGCCGGCCCGCCGTCGTACGTCACCTGCACCGCGAGGAGGCCGGCCGCGGCGGCACCCGCGACGTCCCGGTCGGGGTCGTCGCCGACGTAGGCTACCTCCTCGGGAGCGACATCAAGGGCGTCACACAGCGACGCGAAGGCAGCGGCGTCGGGTTTCGGCGCGCCGAGGGCGCCTGTGACGAGGGTTTGGTCGAACGAGTCGGTCCACCCCAGCCGTCGGAGTTTGTCCCGCTGGGTTCGGTCCGGACCGTCCGTCAGCAGGCCGACCCGGTAGCGCTCGCGAAGCCACTCGACGGTCTCTGCGGCGCCGTCGACGGGCGCCATCGCCTCTCCGACGGCCGCGCGATAGGCGCGAGTCACTGCCGGGGCCTGTTCGCCGACGAGCGCCTCGAACACCGGTCGGCGGCTCTCGGTGCCGCTGTGTTTCCGGTGAGCAGCGAGGTAGTCCTCACGGTCGAAATCGAGTGCCACGTCGGCACGGTCGGCGGCCTCGGCCAGGAGCGTCTCGCGGTCGCGGGCCGTAACCGCGAGCGTGTCGTCGAGGTCGAAGGCGACGGCGCGAAGCACGACCGACCGTAGCGACCCCGACGATATATAGGGGTCGACTCCGGGCAGTGGCGCCGACAGTACGGAACGGCAGCGTTTTGCCCCACCGCCGCAACGCGCCGACAATGAGCTTCTTCGACGACCTCGCCGCACGCATCGAGTCGACGAACAGCGTCGTTTCCGTCGGGTTAGACCCCGACCCCGACCGCCTGCCCGACTTTCTCGATTCCGAGCTCCCGCGGTGGGCGTTCAACCGCCGAATCATCGACGCCACCCACGAACACGCCGCCTGCTACAAGCCCAACGCCGCCTTCTACGAGGACCCAGACGGCTGGCGGGCCTTAGAGGAGACCGTCGCCTACGCCCACGGAAAAGGCGTTCCCGTCCTCCTGGACGCCAAGCGCGGCGACATCGGCAACACAGCCCGACAGTACGCCGACCTGCTGGACGACGACGGCCTCGGTGTCGACGCGATGACCGTCAACCCCTACATGGGCCGGGACACCCTCGAACCGTACCTCTCGAAACCCGAGAAGGGGGTCATCGTCCTCTGTCGGACCTCCAACTCCGGCGGCGCGGATTTCCAGAACCTCGAAGTCGGCAACGGCAAATCGCTGTACGAGTACGTCGCTCAGCGCTGTGCGGAGTGGAACGACAACGACAACGTCGGCTTGGTCGTCGGCGCGACGGCTCCCGAGGAACTCGAATCCGTCCGGGAACTGGTCGATTTGCCCTTCCTCGTCCCCGGCGTCGGTGCACAGGGCGGCGACGCCGAGGCGGCCGTCGAGTACGGCCTCGCCGACGGCGTCGGCTTGGTCAACTCCTCTCGGGGCATCATCTTCGCGGGGGAAGGTGCCGACGACGAGACGGCGTACTTCGGGGCGGCCGGCAGCGCCGCGAAACGACTGAAAAAGCGACTGAACCAATACCGTTGACAATCTTCGCCGTCGATGTTTTCCAGTCCCGACCACTCAGTACAGCGCGCGTAACTCTCGCTGGAGTAGTTCCAGTTCCGGACGGGCGTGAGCAATCGTCAGAATGAGACGGTAGATTCATCCCTCGACACGGGCCCGAATGACGTGCCGCCTCGGTCATCGTAATATTTCCGTCCGATGAATGTCTCATCGAGGTTGCCGATGATTGCGGTGTAAAGCGCGTCCGAAGTCAGGTAACTCTCTTCTTCGAGTGGGTCTAAGATGTCTTGAATTGTCACCGAGTCGCCGAGAGGAGACGTTATTTCAATGGCGCCAATCTGTTCGACGACAGCCGCATGCGTCACTGGGAATTCGAACGACTGATTGACAATCTGCTCTGTATCTGAATATTCCATATCTGTTGTTTGGGAACCGACGTTTCGGTCTCTGCGTTACCCAGTACGTGGCGAAGGTGAATCAACTCCAATAGTTTTCATTCGATGTCGGGTTTTGAGTATGTGAGTTACAGCTATTGGCATTTATCCAATCTCCACAGTCGAAGTGACGGCCATGTGATGTAGTTGCAAGTGGAGACATCCTTAGCGGACGCTTGTCGGTCAGTATAGGGGCGAAATTGTGAGAACAGATGCTACGGGGAGGAGTTGAACCTCCGGCTTGACCGTGGAAAGGTCACGTGTTCCGCTACACCACCGTCGCGGTGACGACATGTGTTTTCGCGGGGTGATACCTCAAAGATATACAGTCGCTATGTGGCAGTAACGACCGCCTACGATGGAGTGTCGCTGTTCAAAGAGGTACGTCTCACTATCGGCCAATACACAGCTAGACGTGACGCTCAATGGAGTTATCGTGAGGTGAAACAAGCGGATTACCCTCTGCCAGCATCCGCCGAGGTGACGTTCGGAGGTCTCGTGAGCGAAGCGAACGAGAGCGTTGGAAGACGACCGGGAGAGTCTTCCTGAGAACGCTCCCAAGGCGGCCGTTGGCCGGCTCGCTAGTTTTCCCCAAGTTTTTGCCACGAACCGGTGTCGCGCGCCGTCCGGCGCGCGACCCGCGTTCCTGTGCAAAACGTGGGTTAGAATCGGTATTCGTCGACTCCGTCAGGGTACTCCCGTTCCTCTCGGTCGGAGTCGCCGGCCGGTCGGTCGCCCAACTCGGCGAGACAGTCGGTACACAGCCCGCTCGTCCGGTCGTAGTGGTCGGCACACACCAGTCGGCCACAGCGGTCACAGCCGTCCTCGACTGTCTCGGACTCACAGATTTCGCAGAGTCCAGCGACGCTCATACCCCACGTTGGGCGTCCACGCCCCTAAATCAATCCCCGAATTTACGGTGTCTGGGAACGTATTGTAGGTGTGCAAAAAGAGCGGCTCGTCCTCGGTCTCACCGTCGTCTTCGGCGCCATGACGGCGCTCGTGTTGCTGTTGAGCGTCGCGCTCGTCGAGCCGGTGCTGTTCTTCGTGGCGCTGCCCCTCGGCGCCGCCGCCTACATGTTCTGGTATCAGTCCTCGGGGAGACTCCGGGAACGCGTCGCCCGCACGCGGCCGGGTGCCCGCAGCACCGGCGATGGCCGGGGTGGGTTCGGCGCCGGCCCCCGAAGCGGCTTCGAGAGCGCACGCGGCCAGCAGGCACGCGCGGAATGGGAGCGCCGCCAACGCCAGCAACGCCAGCGACAGCAACAGAAACGCCGGCGACGGGCTGGCGTCGACCCCTCACCCGGACTCAGTCGCGCCGAAGCCTACCGCCGGTTGGGCCTCGACACCGATGCCGACGAGGGCGAAATCAAACGCGCCTACCGGGAACGAATCAAGGAGGCCCACCCCGACAGAGGCGGTGACGAGGCGGAGTTCAAGCGACTCACCGAAGCCTACGAGACGCTGACCGAGTAGGCCACGAGTCGAAGCCTCCTTAACAACCCTCCCCGTTTTCGTAGCCATGAGTACGGACGACATCGACCCCGCGGGGTCGAAGACGGAGGGGACGCCCGACCACGAGAACGCCCTCCAAGACGTTATCGCAGTCGACGGCGACGACAACCCGGAAGGGCTCGTCAATCGTCTCGACGCCCACACCGGCGACGGTATCCGCCACCGTGCGTTCACGGCGCTTCTGTTCGACGGCGACGGCAACGTCTTGCTCGCCCAGCGCGCGCCGAACAAGCGCCTGTGGGACACCTACTGGGACGGGACGGTCGCCTCCCACCCCGTCGAGGGCCAGACCCAGCTCGAGGCAACCCGGGAACGACTGGAGGAGGAACTCGGCGTCACACCCGAGCAGTACGGCGACCTTCGGGTGACGGACAAGTTCGAGTACAAGCGCTACTATCTCGACCAAGGGGTCGAATGGGAGGTGTGTTCGGTGCTGCAGGCGACGCTCGAGGACTGTACGCTCGACCCCGACGAGGAGGAGGTCGCGGGACTGATGTGGGTACCCTACGAGCGACTCCACGAGAACCCGAAGTGGTACCGACAGCTGCGACTCTGTCCGTGGTTCGAAATCGCGATGCGGCGGGACTTCGCCGAGGACTGATACGGATTGGTGTAACGATTTATCGGTCATCGCCAGTGCGGGTCAGCGATGACCGATAGAAGACTACAGCAATCCGTATGACGCTCGCTGTCAGTCGTTCTGGTACTCTTTCTCGAAGCCGCGGAACTCGGTGCGGTGTGCTTCCTCGTCGGCCAGAATCGTCACCGCGAGGTCCTCCGTGACGGGGTCGTCGGCTTCCTCGGCGGCGGTGATGAGCGTCCGGTAGGTTTCGATGGCGCCCTCCTCGGCATCGAGGACGCCGCGGATGACCGAAATCACGTTCGTCGAATCCTCCGGCGGCTGGAGGGTGTCCTGTCGAGCGACGAACTCCGCCGACCCCGGCGGTCGGGCGTCCAACTGCTTGAGGCGCTGACCTAACTGTTGGGCATGGCTCAGTTCCTCCTGGATGTCCTGTTGGAGGCTCTCTTTGATTTCCTCGGCACGAACGCCGTCGAGGACGATGGCGTTCGTCTGGTAGTTCATCACCGTCTCCATCTCGTCGCTGTAGGCTTTCTTCAGAATTTCGACCACTCGCTCGGATGCTTCGGATTCGGACATGGCACTACTGAGTTCGGGCCGAAGCGTGAAGAAACCCACCTCGAAGTAATTCGTCTCGAACGGGTCCCGTCCCGGAGACGGAGGGGCACGTTCGTCACAGTTTGTAGAGAAAATATGGATGTTCATCACACAGTAGCGTAGAAAGCTTTAGGTAATATCGTATTGTATGCCTATTCGTTCCGATGTACAACAACAAGGTTCGGACCGCGGTTGCATTACACCTGACCGGCACGCTGACGGAGGGTGAGGCGGCCCGACACGCCGGGCTGTCGCGTGCGCAACTGCGCCGCTACACCCGAACCTGCGGCGCCATCGTTCCGGCGCCATCGACAGACGACCTCGACGCCGAACCGAAAGAACACGCCGACACGAATGCCGTCCGCCTCGACGGTTAATCGAGTAGTCGGTTGAGTTCGGCCGCCGTCTCCGCTTCCAACCCGCGAACCGTCTCGATGATGCTACTCCGCCGTTCGATGTCGTAGCGGTCCTCGGCCAACGCGTGGAACTTCTCTTCGACGACGCCCCACGACGCCGCGCGTGCGGGATGCCCGGTGAACCACTTCTCTTCGGCCTCGTGTGTCGCCCCGTCGTGGCAGTCGACGGTGACGCGGGCCGGCAGTTCGCCGCGTTCGGCTCGTTCGCGCAACTCGTCGTCGACTCGGGCGTCGACGGCCGACGCGACGGGTCTGAGGTCCTCGCGGGCGGCGGGGCGTTTCGTCGCGTCGCGGTCGACGAGAGCGGCGGCGAGCGTCACGGGATCGAGCGCCTCGACGGCCTCCGGATACGTCTCGACGGTAACCGAGTCGATGTCGGCGGGGTCGAGCGTCACGTCCGAGGCGAGGTCCAACGCGGCTTCGAGCGTCGATTGAGCGTGTGGATGGGCGTCGTAGGGGCGGATGGCCGCGTCGCGAACCCGCTCACAGCCTGGGTCAAGGTCCAAATCGAACGGCCCGACGAGGTCGTGCCACCCGCCCGGCCCCGCGATGGCGTCGGGGCCGACGACACCGCTTTCGGCGAGAAGACACGCCGAAACCGCCTCGTGTGTCGCGTTTCCCCCCACGACCGGGTCGAACTCGTCGTCGACAGCGAGCGTTCCGCGGCCGGCCGCGATACCGATTGCGCTTTCGAGACGGCCGGTCCCGAATCCCAGCGCCCGGCCGACGCCGGCCGACGCCGCGATGGCGCCGTGGGTCGCCGGATGGAACCCGTCCAGGGGCGCGTGCCACGCCAACTCGCCGTGAACCTCGTGGGCTGCGGCGACACCGGCGAGGAGTTCTTCACCCGTCGCGCTTCGGGCCTCCGCGGCCGTCAACACCGCGGCGACGGAGATCGAGGCCGACCCCAGCGCGGGGGCGAGAAACACCGTCCCGTTGCCCGCACAGGCCAGCGCGCCGTTGTACATCGCGGCGTCGGACGCCGCCGCGCTCAACTCCGATCCCCACAGTCTGCTTCGGCCCGTCGCGTTCTGTGTCGCCACGGTGCGGCGGATGCCGTCGGTCGGCGAGGTGCCGACACTGTCGAGGGCGACGGCGACGGCGTCGAGCACGCGGCGTTTGGCCGCCTCCCGAACCTCCTCGGGCAATCCGTCGTAGGTGACGCCCGCCGCGAACTCCGCGAGGGCCCCAGTCGATGTCATGCCAGACGATACCATTGCCGACGTGAAAAACGTTCGCAGGCGGCGGGGTCAGGGCCGGGTCGTCGCCCACACCGCGAGTATCCCGAGGAGGATAGCCGGTACCATCGGAAGGGCGAGATACGTGTCCCAAAAGGAGAGCCCGAGCTGGGAGCCGAGGTACGGATACGCGTAGATGATGCCCGGAACGACGACGAACGCGACGAAGACGGCCGCGACGAGTGTCCACCCGCGTTTGTCGAACTCACGGTCCACTTCGTCGGGGTGGACGGTCATCGGGTCACGGTCGGACTCGTCGTCTGCCGTCTCCGAAGCCGCCTCCGGCGTGTACTGGTCGTCATCGTCGAAGGCGTCGGGGTCGTGGGTGTAGCCGTCACTCATAATCGTCGGGGTCGTACTCGCTGTCGGGGACGACGACCACCGACCCGAACCCTTCTCGTCCTTCGAGCATCTCGTGGGCACGGGCCATCTCGCTCATCGGCAACACCGCACGGACGTGGGGTTCGAAGGTGCCGTCGAACACCTTCGCCATCACGTCGTCCATCTCGCCGGGCGTTCCCATCGTCGACCCGAGGATGTCGAGTTGCTTCCAGAACACCTTCGGGATGTTCGTCTCCGGCGTCACACCGGAGGTCGCTCCACAGGTGACGACAGTCCCGCCGTGGGCGGCCGCCGACAGCGAATTGTCCCACGTCGCCTCGCCGATGTGGTCGACGACAACGTCGACGCCGCGGCCGTCCGTCTCGGATTTGACGACCTCCGCGAAGTCCTCCTCCTCGTAGTTGACGAGGTGGTCGGCACCGCAGTCGCGGGCGTGGTCGAGTTTCTCCTCCGAGGAGGCCGTCGCCCACACCTCACACCCCTCGTTGGCGGCGATTTGGACGCAGGCATGGCCGACGCCACCGGAGGCGCCCAACACGAGGACGGTGTCGTTCTGCTGGATTTCGGCGCGCGTGACGAGCATCCGCCACGCCGTCTGGAAGACGAGCGGCGCCGAGGCCGCGGTGACGAAGTCGACGCCCTCGGGCAGCTCGATGAGGTTCGTCTCGGGCACCGCCGCCTGCTCGCTGTGGACGCCGCGGACGTGTTCGCCAATCATCTTGTAGTCGACACACAGCGACTGCTCGCCCTTCCGGCAGAACTCACACTCCCCGCAGTACAGTCCGGGGTCGACGACGACGCGGTCGCCTTCCTCGAAGCGGGTGACGCGTTCGCCGACCTCGCTGACGACGCCCGCACCGTCGCTGCCCGGAATGTGCGGCAGTTCCTCGGGACTCGGCATCCCGCGGCGAGTCCACACGTCGAGGTGGTTCAAACCGCCCGCCTTGATGTCGACGAGTACCTCCTCGGGGCCGATGTCGGGATCCTGGAACTCGTCGTACTGGAGCACGTCGGTCGAACCGTGTTCGTCGTAGAAGACCGCTTTCATACCCCCACTTCGGAGCGGGGTGTGCAAAACATTAGCGGAGTCGGAGACGACCCCGGTGGAGTTTAGCGGCCGGCCGACCCAGACCGAGCCATGAGCGACGACGGCCACCACCACGAAGCGGAGAACCATGGACACGACCACGAGGACGGAGCCCACGGGCACCACCACGAACACGACAACCACCACGCCCACGACCTTGATGAACTCGGTGTCACGGTTCTGACCGTTTCCTCCTCGCGGAGCATCGAGGAAGACCCCTCCGGCGCCGCCATCGTCGACCTCGTGGAGGAGGCGGGCCACACCGTCGTGGTTCGGGAACTCGTCGGCGACGATTACGACAGCGTGCAGGACGCCGTCGACCGCTTCGTGGGTCGCGAGGACACCGACTGCGTCGTGACGACCGGCGGCACCGGCGTCACGCCCGACGACGTGACCGTCGAGGCAGTCGAACCGCTGTTCGAAAAGGAACTGCCGGGGTTCGGCGAACTGTTCCGGTCGCTGTCGGTCGAGGAAATCGGGACGCGCGTCGTCGGGACGCGTGCCGCCGCGGGCATCGCCGACGGCGTCCCCGTGTTCTGCCTACCCGGCAGCGAGAACGCGGTTCGACTCGCAGTCGACGACATCATCGTCGCCGAGGCGCCGCATCTCGCCGGGCTCGCCCGTCGGGAAGACGAGACCGCTGACAGTGCCGAGACCGAGGATAGCGACGAACCCGACGAGGGCGACCCCGCTTAGGGAAGCGGACAGAGACTCGCCGTCAGAAGCGCCCGCTCGTCGCTTTCGTTTCGCGCGCCGTGTTCGACGCCGCGTTCGTTGTGGACGACTGCGGGCGCGGAAACCGTCTCCTTGGTGCCGTCCTGTGTGACGACGACTTCGCCCTCCAGTAGGTGAAAGACGTTCTCACAGTCGTCGTGGACGTGGGGGTCGAACGCACCACCGGGGCCGAGCGCGAACAGTTTCACGAGCACGTCGTCGTGGACCACCAGCTCCGCCGTCTCGACTTCGCCGGCAGCGGGGTCGACCGCCGGCAGTTCGTTCAGCGTCATACCGACCGATTCGGCCGCGAGAACTTAACTCTCAGCCGTCGACGGCGGGTCAGTCGGCGCTGACTTCGCGACCGCCGCTGGCCGAGACGCCGCCCTCGCCGTTGTCCAGTGTCGACCTGACGGAGGGCGCCAGTCGCGTGACCTTGCTCGCGCCGTCTTTCTCTTGGACCACGAGGCCGTCGTCGGCGAGTCGCGAGAGATGATACGACACCGTGCTGTAACTCGTCTCCACCTCGTCGACGATGTCGCCGACGGTCGCCGCGCCGTAGGTCCTGAGTACGTCGATGATGGCGGCGCTGGAGTCCTTCTCAAGGGCTGCGGCGAGTTCCTCGTTTTCCGTCCCGATGGGGAACAGCCGTCTGTTGCCGCGGAGCTTCCGGGAGGTGACGAGCCGTTCGCGTTCGAGGACGCGGAGGTGATGGCGGACGGTCGAAAGCGGCGTGTCGAGGTCGTCGGCGAGCGCCGACAGCGAGACGCCCGGGGAGTCCGTGATGCGGTCGTGAATTCGCTCCCGTGTCTCGTGTTCGAGGGGGTCGGAGCCGTCGTGGCGGCCGAAGCGGAACATCGCACCGAACCGCCCCAGCCAGTCGGCCACGAGCGCGGTACCCACCGATAGGAAACCGGTCCACGGTTGGGCCACCGCGACGAACATCGCCGTCCCGAGCGCCGGGACGTAATCGAGCAGCGCGGCGCCGTCGAACCACGCAAGGGACCCGAGCAGCGACGCGGGCGGCTCCCCGTCGTCTTCGGCGCTCGGTTCCGCCGACTCGCCACCGGTGGTGTCACCGCCGGTCGTCGGCTCGACGGCGATAGATTCGCCGTCGGCAGCCGCCGTCTTGGCGTCGGCGTCACCGTCCGTCTCAGCCGATGTCGAGGGGGCAGCGAGTTCGGGGCCATCGGCAGCATCGGTGTCCGCCGGTGGTGTCACCGACGAACCGGAGTCGGAGGTCGTCGACCCCGACAGCGGAACGTCGACTGCCAACCCCGGCGCCGAGTTCGTCGTCGAGCCGACCTCGACGGCGACGCCGCCAGAGGTCACGTCGACGGTGGGGGCCCCAGCGAGCGCCGGCGACGCCGTCACGCCATCGAGGCCGGCCACTCCGTCGTCGAGACGCCATTGCTCCGTGTCCGCCCCGGAGAGAGCTACGAGCCGGTCGACGGACTCCTCGCCGTCAGTGCCGTCCGTGGCGGTTCCGGCAGTTGCGTTCGTGATGTTCGTGATATTCGTGGCGTTCGTGGCGTTCGTAGCGTTGTCGAGGACCGTTCCCGTCGTGTTCTCGACAGTTCCTGTCGCCGTCTCCGTCAGGTTACGAACCGGCTCGGAGTCGTTTCGTTGCCAGTCGCTGTCGTTGTCGCCCCACTCGCGTTCGTCGGTTTCCCACTCGTCGTCGTCATCGTCGGATATCGCTGCGGCGGCCGGCGCGACCGCGGAGAGAGCCACACTGGCGACGAGCAGCGTACAGACGACGAGCGTGCGTAATCGTAGTTCCAATTCAGTAACCCCCTTTGGCGACGGATGGGCCCGATTACGAAAGTCCGTTTCACCGGTCATGGACGGACTTTTATATTCGCCTCGTATTCACGGCCGACTGCTGGCCTCTAGCGGTCGTTTCGATGCGGTTGTTAGAACGTTCATAGGGGTATCGACGGTCGTTTCGACCACGACATGAGTAGAGACGATTCGGGACTGTCACGACGAACGTTCATGAAGGGCGTCGGGATAACTGCTCTCGCGGCAGCGACGGGGCCCTCCCTTGCGAGCGCCGACCACGCTATCGACGAGCGCTTCCTCAACTGGCGTGCCGTCGAGGCACGGAAGGTGTGGGACCGTGGCTTCCGTGGGCGCCGCGACCGGACCCTCGCGTTGACCGACTCCGGCGTCGAGGGGCGCCACCCCGACCTCGGCCCGTGGAACGGCGTCCGCGTCGAAATCGAAGACGGCGAGTTCACGCTGGTTCGCTCGGACGGCGACTCGGGCGGCAGCGTCGAGTTCCAACCAATTACCGAAGACGGCGAGCCGCTGACCGAGTCCGACTCCGGTACCTTCACCCCCGGTGCCTTCGCCGCACCGAACGAGCAGTTCAGCGAAGTCAAAGGCGCAACGTTCACCGCACAGGCGACGAGCAAACTCGACGCCGAACTGTCGTGGACGCCGCCGGGCAACGACCTCGAGTTCCGCATCGACGACGTGACCGACGAGCGGACGGAAGTCGGCCGCGTCGCGAGCGCCGACAACCCCGAGACGCTGCTGGTCGACCTCGAAGAGGGTCGGGAGTACCAGTTCGTCATCGAACTGTACGCGGCCGTCGGCGGCCAGTACACCGTCGAGGCGACGTACGTCGAGGCGGTGTCGAACGGCGACGGCGGGGAGACGGCGAGCGTCGACGCCAGCGATATCTTCGCTGACCCCTCCAACAAGACGTTCGGCTGGTACGACGCCGGCAGCCGATATGGCAGTTTCGACCGCCCGCGCGACCAGAACGGCCACGGGACCCACGTCTCCTCCATCATGGCCGGTTCGGGACGCGCAAGCACCATCGAGTCCTCGACGATCCACGAGGAGAACGCGACGCTGCTGCCAAGTGACTTCCTCGAATACGAGGTCGACGCCGTGGCCGGCCAGAGCGTCTGGGCGTCGGCGTTCGGGACGAACATCAACCTCTACATCATCGACGAGGAGGGCCGGGAACTCGACGAGTCGCCGGTCCGGAAGGACTCGCTGATTCTCGAACAACCCATCGACGAGGACGGCACCTACACCGTACAGGTCCGCCCCCGAGAGACCGACACCGTCGTCAGCGGTGCGGGAGAGCAGGCCCAATCCGGCAATCCGACGGCGGGCACGCTCGAACGCATCGCCGTCGGGACGACGAAGTTCGCAGCCAACACCGCAGGCGAGGGCATCCCCGGCGACGTGAGCGAAAGCGAGCAGTCACTCCATCCCGGCGTCGCCCCGAACGCCGGCATCGTCGGCCTGCAGGGACTGGGCGAACCGACCGTCGACCTCGGCGACTACGCCGAGCAGTTCAAAAAAGCGTTCAACATCCGCTCGGTCAACATGTCGTGGGGGCCGCTACAGGGCGCTCCCCTCGGTCAGGTCGAACAGCTCGACTCCACGCGCGCGGACGTACGTCGCATCACCGAAGGCGGGATGTTGGTCTGTGCGTCGGCGGGTAACTCCTTTACACCCGCCAACGGCAACGGCGGGCCGGCGGCGGCCGACGAGGCCATCTCCGTCGTCGCCACTGGGCCGTTCGACGGCATCTCGACGTACTCCTCGGGTGGCATCGGCGGCGTCGACGAACAGAGCGACGACTCGCCCGAATCGAGCCCCGCCTACGCCAAACCCGACGTGACCGCCCCCGGCGGCGACATCGGGCCGGACGCCTTGGCGAACATCGGCCTCGGACTGGCGACGAACCCGCCGGTCAGCGCCGGACCGGAACCGCCGGTCGGCATCGAGTACCCGATTCCGTCGAACTACGAACTCGCCCGTGCGGCGAAGAACGGCGACCCCGAGAGGACGTACGGCGACGCCGATGGTTCGGCGGATACCGGCGCGGACGAACCGTTCGCGCCACGCGATTACACCGACAAGGCAGGCACCTCGATGTCCTCGCCGTACGTCAACGGCGTCGCCGGCTTGCTGGCGGAAGCGATGGAGTTCGGCCGACCCGACGGCAGCGACCGACCCGACGAACTGACGCTTCCCGAACCGGCCGCGACGACCGAATCCGACGTGTACCGGCTGAAGGGTCTGCTGTTGGCGACGGCCAGCGAGTCGGTGTTCACGGCCGCGCCGTATCACGCCGGCCAGAACCCGCCGAAGGGGCCGACCTACGACTTCGGCGGCCGGGACCCCTTCGAAGGCTTCGGTCGCGTCAACCCCGACGCCGCCGTCGACGCCGTCACGCGGGATTTGACGCCCGAACTCACGAACGACGACGGTGACCCGACGACCGGCTCGGCGACCACCGAGGAGACCCTCGGCCTCTACGTCCCCGAAGACTCCCGTGCGACCGCCGGCTACGTCGAGGCGCCGACCGGAACGATGACCGTCGAGGTGTCGCTGTCGCACCTCTCGGGCGGCAACAAGGGAATTGCCGCCGGCGACCCCCACATCGACCTGTTCGTCTACGACCCGGCGAATCCGACCGACCGCGGCGAACCGAACATCGTCGCCCGCGCTCAGGGCGCCACCGGTGCCCCGTCGGTGACCGTCTCGGTCCCCGACGACGACCAAGAGACCAACACCTACGTCGTCGTCGCCAAACTGGTCAACGTTCCCGGCGTCGTCAACGGTTTCGACGTTCAGAGCCACTTCGACCTCACCGTGGCGCTGGACGCCGCCGAGAACACCTTCGACGTGGCCGACGGCGCACGGACCAGCGACGCGACAGCGGTCACCGGCGGACAGGCCAACCGCCTCACCGTCGACGTGACCGACCCCGACGAGGAGGCCCTCGTCCGCGACGTGGTCCCTGGGTCGTGGAACGTCCTCACCGAGTTGTCCGACACCGTCGAGCGCGTCGACCAACCCACCGAGGGCGGCCCGCAGTTCGTCTACTTCGCCGACAGCGCTGCGACCGGCGAGACCTCCTCCTACACCTACTTCGTCGAAGCGCCCGACAGCCTCGAAGAGTCCAACGCCTACCAGTTCGGGCCAGCGGAGGCGAAACCGACCGAGGACGCCGGTGATGACGGCGTGCCGTTCGTCGCCGTCCCCAATACCTCCGGCAACGTCGTCGCCGTGGGCCTCGACACCGCCGACCCGCAGGGCAGTCTGCCGGGCGGCGACGTGGAACCGCCGACGAACTGAGCGGTCGCTCCGCTGTGCGACTGGCGGGGTTTTTTACGGCGCGTCGAGATCCCCCGTGTATGGAGCCGATTGCCCTCCTGTTCGTCCTGTTCGGACTCCCAAGTGCGGTCTGGCCCTACCGGATGGCCCGCTTCGAAGAGCAACTCGACGCTATCGGTAGCAAACGCCGCTGGTCGGAGGTCGAACCCGCCGACTGGAAGGTCATGCTGACGAGATACGTCGGTATCGTGATGGTCGGCGGGGGCGTCCTGTGGTTCCTCTCGGGGTGAGGGTCGAGTCACGAACCCTTTTCACCGAATCCGTCCGAGAGGTCGGTATGGAGAGTCTCAATCGGATGGCCGTCGAGTTGGTCGACGAGGCCATCGACTTCGCCGACGAACTCGCTATCGAGGTCCACGAACTCGACAACGGCGCGGTCGTTCTCGACTTCGGCGTCGAGGCGGTCGGCGGCATCGAGGCCGGCCTGCTGTTGACCGAAATCCAGACCGGCGGGCTGTCGACGGTCCAAATTGGAATGGACGAAATCGAGGGCGTGCCGTTCACCCACGTCGAAACGTCGACCGACCACCCCGCACTCGCGCTCTTGTGCGCCCAGAAGGCCGGCTGGGAGCTGTCGGTCGAGGGCTTCGAGGGACTCGGGTCGGGGCCGGCACGGGCGCTCGTCGCCGAAGAGGAGGAGTACGCCCGCGTCGGTTACCGCGACGCCTCGGACTTTGCCGTCCTCGCCATCGAAAGCGAGGAACTGCCCGACGAAGCCGTCGCCGAACACATCGCCGACCGCTGTGGCGTCCCCGTCTCGAGCGTCTTCCTGCCGACGTTCTCGACGGCAAGCGTCACCGGCAGCGTCGCCCTGGCAGGGCGAGCCGGCGAACTCGCCGCCTTCCGGCTCTCGGAGCTGGGGTACGACCCCGTCGAGTTGTTGACGGTGACTGCCTCCGCACCAGTCGCCCCCGTCGCCGAAAGCGACGAGCTGGCGATGGCAAGAACCAACGACGCACTCGCCTACGGCGGACAAGTCCACATGAGCGTCGACGAGGGCTTCGACCGCTTCGACGAGGTCTCCTCGACGGCTCGCGAGGAGTTCGGTCGACCCTTCGTCGACATCTTCGAGGACCACGAGTGGGACTTCTATGACCTCCCGCTCGAAGTGTTCGCGCCGGCGCAGGTAACCATCGACGTGGTCGGTGAGGGCGTCGAAGCCCTCGGCCGAACCGACGAGGCGCTGTTGGCCGAGAGCTTCGGACTCCCATGAAGTTCAAAGTCGTCCCCGAACCGGCCCCATCAATCGACCGCATCGCCGAGGTACAGCGGGCGGTCCCGCTCGTCCCCGACGGGGAAACCTCCTGCTGTGTGCGCGTGATGGAGCAGGCGGGCGTCTCCTCACAGGACCGCGCCAAGGAGTGGCTGACGTTCCTGCGGGCCTTGGAGCTCGTCGAGGAAACCGACGGGAAGTACCGGCGACTCCCGCAGGAGGTCGACCCCGAAGCGCTGCGGTCGGCGTTTCTACAGCGGGTGTATCTCGCCGAAGCGGTCGTCGCGACGCTGGACAACGCCGAAGAACCGCTGGCCGCCGAGACGGTCTTCGAACGACTGGCCGACCGCCTCCCACAGTGGGAGCGACTGCGGCACACCGACCCCGAGTCGGTGTGGCGCGAGCGCATCGACCGGCTCCTGGAGTGGGCCTGTACGTTCGGGCTGGCGGAGCGCGTCGACGGTGCGTACGCGGGCGCGTGACACCGCCGGGGCTTTCCAAACCGTTTATACTGCACCGAAGGCAAGCCGTGGGTATGCCGAGAGAGCAGACTGAGGTCCGAGATCTTCAGGAAGGCAACTACGTGATGATAGACGACGTGCCGAGCAAAATCTACGCCTACAGCACGTCCAAGCCCGGCAAACACGGGAGCGCGAAGGCCCGCGTCGAGGGCAAGGGTGTCTTCGACAGCCAGAAGCGCAACTTCACCCAGCCGGTCGACGCGAAGGTGTGGGTTCCCATCATCAACCGCAAGCAGGGACAGGTCGTCTCCGTCTCCGGCGGCGACATGCAGGTGATGGACCTCGAAACCTACGAGACCATCACGATGCGCATCCCCGATGACCTCGACCCCTCGCCGGACGACGAGATCGAGTACCTCGAGTACGAAGGCCAGCGCAAGGTCGTCTAGGTGGGTATGGGCGAGTTCCCCGGTGCGAACGCCGACCCGGACGACGCCGATTACGCCGTCGTCGGCGCACCACTCGACGTTTCTACCACGTTTCGCCCCGGAACCCGATTCGGACCCGACCGGGTCCGACGGTTCGCTCGCCCGTTCGATGATTACGACCAGCGAACGGACCAACATTTCTCGGACCTCGTTTTCGATTCGGGCGACGTGTCCCCGTGGGACGACGCCGCCGACTATCTCGACTTCCTTTCGGGCAGCCTCCGTGACCACCACGACGACGGCCGCCTCCCCCTGTTGGTCGGCGGCGAACACACCGTCACCGTCGCCGGACTCCGTGCGGCCGACCCCGACGTGTACGTCTGTCTCGACGCCCACCTCGACCTCTACGAGGCGTATGCGGGCAACGAATACTCACACGCGACGGTGACCCACCACGCCCTCGAAATCGTAGACGAGGCGATTTTACTCGGGGCACGCACCGGCAGCGAGGCCGAGTGGGACCGCGCCGCAGAGTCGGACGTGACCATCGTGACCCCAGAAGAGGTCCCCCAGTGGCGGCCCGACTTCGACGGCGACGCCTACCTGAGTGTCGACATCGACGCCGCCGACCCGGCTTTCGCCCCCGGCACCGGAACGCCGGAACCGTTCGGACTGAGTTCACGAGAGATGCGCGATGTCGTTCGAGCGGTCGCGCCCTCCGCGGTCGGCTTCGACATCGTGGAGGTCAACGACCGCGACGACGGCCAGGCCGGTTCGCTTGCGGCGAAACTGCTCCGAGAGTTGGTCTTCACCCACGCCGACAGTTCGGAGTAACGAAGCCCGCCGCACACGGCGGACCCGAACCCCACGATAGCGCGTTCAAAACTACTATTTCGAGCGCCGACCAGCGGGCGAGTGTATGCCGCCCTCCACGCTCGTGTCCCTCCTCGCGTTGGGAGTCGTCGTCACCGTCCCAATCGTCAGCCTGTATCGTCACTGGGGGCGCTCGGAGCCGCCCGACTGGCCGCAACTCAGACGGGGGTTGGCGCTGAACGCGGCGCTTCTCGTCGGCATCGTCACTCTGGTCGCCGCCACCGGTTCGCCCGCCGACGCCGGCCTCGTCGTCCCGTCGGTCGGGGCGATAGTCGACGGCTTTCTGTTCGGGTTCATCGCCTTCGGCGGGACGATGCTCGTCGTCGCGCTCGTCGCGAAGTTCCGCGGCGGCGTCAGTGCCGACCCGGCCTCGCTCGTCGTCTTCGAGCAACCGCTTCACCGTCGCCTCGCGGTCGCAGCGACGGGTGCGACCGTCGAGGCGCTGTTGTTTTTCGGTGTCGCCATCGAGGCGATTCTCGCCCTGGGCGGCGGCCCCTACGTCGCCGGCGCAATCGCGGCCGCCGGTCTGTTGGCCGTCCGTGCGCGATTCAGTGTCGACAACGCCGTCCAGTGGATTCCCGGCGCGGCCGTCCTGTCGGGAATCGCACTCACCTCGGGAACGGCCGTTCCGGTCCTGTTGGTTCGACTGCTGTACGACGGCCTGACGCTCGCCTCGGGCGACGAGAGCGATTACGTCACGGAGGGCGACGCCTGAGGCGAGCAGGGAATACAAATGCAAGCCGAGTGAGGGTCAGGTATGCAACTCTCGGAGTTCCGCGACCGGCTGAACGACCGACTGAACCACGCCGACTACGGGGGCGTCGACGCCAGCGCCAACGGCCTGCAAGTGGGCAGGGCCGACGGCCGAACCGTCGAGCGTGCCGCCTTCGCCGTCGACGGCGTCGAGGCGACCGCTGAAACGGCTGCCGACGCGGGGGCGGACGTCCTCGTCGTCCACCACGGCATGGTCTGGGGCGGTCTCGACCGAGTGACGGGGCGCGACTACGACCGCGTCGCCGCTTTGGTCGACAACGACCTCGCGCTGTACGTCTCACACCTTCCACTGGACGGCCACGCCGAGTTGGGCAACGCCGCCGGCCTCGCCGAATTCCTCGACTGCGAAATCGTCGAACCGTTCGGCGACTACGGCGGAGTCACCATCGGCCAGCGCGTCCGTGCCGCCGACCCGTACACCGTCTCGGACCTCGAATCCCGACTGTCGGACCTCGACACCGGCGAAGGGTCGGTACGGACGCTGGATTTCGGCCCCGACCGCATCGAGGACATCGCCATCGTCACCGGTTCCGGTACCGACTGGATTCGAGAGGCTGCCGACGCCGGCGTCGACGCCTTAGTTACCGGCGAGGGGAAACAGAAGGCCTACCACGAGGCCTGCGAAGCGGGGCTGAACGTCTTCCTCGCGGGCCACTACGCGACGGAGACGTTCGGCGTTCGCGCCCTCGCCGACCTCGTCGAGGAGTGGGGCGTCGAGACGACGTACGTCGACCACCCGACGGGGTTGTGAGGGCACTCCCACGTCGACGGCATCGGGGTTCAATCGCTTGGGTTCTCCACCAGTACTAAGCCGCCGCCTCGCGTCCGTCCGTGCGTATGAGTGAGGCTCCGAGCGGACAGAACATCGAGGGTGAGGAACCGTCCGCCGAACCCGTCGTCGAAACTGACGAGGCGACGGTCACCGAGAACGCCGAACTCGAACGCACGCTCGGGCTCTCCGGGGGGTTGGCAATCGGTATCGGCACGATGATAGGCGCCGGTATCTTCGTGTTTCCCGGTCTCGCGGCGGGGCGTGCGGGACCCGCGGCGGCGTTGTCCTTTACCATCGGCGCGGTCATCGCGCTGTTGGTCGCGCTCCCGACCTCGGAGTTGGCGACGGCGATGCCGAAATCCGGCGGCGGCTACTACTTCATCTCCCGCGGCCTCGGGGCGCTCGCAGGGTCGGTCGTCGGCCTCTCGCTTTGGCTCGGATTGGTCTTTGCGACGGCGTTTTACCTCGTCGGCTTCGGCTACTACGCCGTCGACGCTCTCGGCTTTCTCGGCATCGCCGTCGGAGAGGGCCTCGTCATCCCGATTGCGCTGCTGTTCGGGTTGGGCTTTACGCTCCTGAACGTCACCGGCACCGAGAACGCGGCGAAACTCCAGAACGGCGTCGTCGCGCTGTTGCTGTCGATTCTCGTCGTCTTTCTCGGATTCGGCATCCTCGACGCCGTCGGCCTCGTCGGCGAACCGACCGCGCCGGAACGGTTCGCTCCCTACGGCCCGTTCCCGATTCTGACGACGGCCGCGCTGGTGTTCACCTCCTATCTCGGGTTCGCACAGGTCGCGACCGTCGCCGGCGAAATGAAAGACCCCGGCCGGAACCTCCCGCTGGCGATGGTCGGGTCGGTAGTCATCGTCGGCGTGTTGTACGTCGTGACCATCTTCGTCGCGACGAGCGCGATCGGGAGCAACGCACTGTCGCTGGCGGGCGAGACCGCGATGGTCGACGTCGGCCGAGAACTCCTCGGTCCGGCCGGGGGCTTCGCAATCATCCTCGGCGGCCTGCTAGCGACGATGTCGAGTGCGAACGCCTCGATTCTCTCGACCTCCCGAGCCGTCTACGCCGTCTCGAAGGACGCGCTGTTGCCGAGTCGAGCGAGTCGTATCAACCTGAAATACGGGACCCCACACGTCGCGTTGGGAATGGCCGGCGGTCCGATTCTCCTCTTGACGGCGACCGGCCGCGTCGAAGTGCTCGCCGAAGTCGCCTCGTTTCTGCACCTCGTCGCCTACGGCCTCATCTGCGTCGCGTTACTCGCACTCAGACGCGACGAACCGGAGTGGTACGACCCCGACTTTCGGGTCCCCGGCTACCCCGCTGTGCCGATAGTCGGCGGCGTCGCGAGTTTCGCGCTCATTCTGTTCATGCAACCGCTCTCACAGATACTCGGCTTCCTCATCATGCTCGGAGCCGCCGGGTGGTACTTCTACTATGCACGCGATGTAACACTCAAGGGGGCACTGTAAGATGACGCGAGTACTCATGCCGCTGGCGGTGCTGGAGAGTGAATCGGTCGCCTACGGACTGATGGACTTACTCGGGACGATGGACGTGACCGTCCTCGGCTATCACGTCCTGCCGGAACAGACCCCGGCCGACCAGGCCCGCGAGCAGTACGAAGAGCGGGCCGTTTCGGGCCTCGAAGACACCGCCGAGGAGTTCCGCAAGGCCGGTGGTGCCGCCGATTACCGACTCGTCTTCACCCACGACCGCCAACAGTCGGTCGAACGCGTCGCCGACGAAGTCGGCGCTCGGGCCTACGCCATCAACGGCGCGACCGGCGACGTAAATCGGTTGCTCGTCCCGCTGAGCGGTGACGTGGCCGTCGACCGCATCCTCGAGTTCGTCGCGGAACTGGTCGGCGGCCGCGACATCGCCGTCACGCTGTTTCTCGCCAGCGAAGCCGACGACGCCGAGGGCCTGCTACAGCGAAGTGCCGAACAGCTTCGAGATGGCGGCCTCGACGTAACGACCGAACGCGTCGTCAGCGACCGCCCCTTCGAGACGCTAATCGAGGCCGTTCCCGACCACGACGCGGTCGTCGTCGGCGAGGCCGCACCGTCGCTGTCGCAGTTCCTGCTGGGCGACGAGTCCGAGCGCCTCGCTGCCGCGTCGGTCGGCCCGGTGTTGGTCGTCCGCCGCGAGACCGAGGGAGACGGCGCCGACGAGTAGTCACCGCGTCGCCGCCTTCCACTCCCGTAGCCCGACGACCGCCCCATCGATGGTTTCGGGGTCGGCTTCCGACGCCGCCCACCAGAACATCGGCGCGACGTCGGCGGGGTCTCGTCCCTGCATCCGGTTCGTCAACTCCGTCTGTACCTGCCCCAAATCGAGGACGCCGACGGCCTGCTCCAGTTCGGCGGCGAACTGTCGGGCGACGGCTTCGGCGGTCGCTTTCGACACCGCGTAGGCGCCGAATCCGGGTTTCGCTTCACGGGCGATGGCACCAGACGGGACGACGACCCGTGCGTCGTCGGTCAGGTGCGGGACGGCCTCGCGAATCGTCGCGAAGACGCCGCGACCGTTGATGCGGAGCGTGTCGTCGAACGACGAGTACGAGGCCTCGGCCAGCGGCGTCTCGCCGGGGGTGCCGTGGTAGACGCCTGCGTTGGCGACGACGAAGTCGATACCACCGCCCTCGCCGGCCCGCGAGGCGGTCTCCATCAGTCGCTCGACGTCGAACTCGTCGCGAACGTCGGCGCGAATTGCCGTCGCCGCCCCACCGTCGGCCTCGATGGCTTCGACGACCGACTCGACGGCGTCTCTATCCCGCGCACACAGCACGACGTGGACGCCTTCTGCTGCGAGCAGTCTCGCGACGGCTTCGCCGACGCCTCGGGACCCACCGGTGACGACTGCAGTGTTCATACCACACAGTCGTACGGCGGCGACAAGGACGTTTCCCAAGCGGCGGTCCGGACGGCCACGGCATTAGCACCGTGCCACCGTTCCCCACGCCCGTTTTATGGGCGGTCCGCCCCTATATCAGATTATGTCCACATCCCGTGAGGTGGTCGTCGTCGGCTCCGGGTTCGGCGGCCTCTCGACCGCGTGTTATCTCGCCGAGGCGGGCTTCGACGTGACGGTCCTCGAGAAGAACGAGCAACTGGGCGGGCGGGCCTCCCGACTGGAAGCCGACGGCTTCCGGTTCGACATGGGCCCGTCGTGGTACCTGATGCCCGACGTCTTCGAGCGGTTCTTCGGCCACTTCGGGAAGGAACCCGAGGATTACTACGACCTCAATCGGCTGGACCCCCACTATCGCATCTTCTTCAAGGACGGCGACACCGCCGAGGTGACCTCCGACCGAGAAGCGATGTACGACCTCTTCGAGTCCTACGAAGAGGGCGCCGGCGACGCCTTAGAGGAGTACCTCGACACCTCCGAGACCCACTACGAGGTGGCGATGGAGCAGTTCGTCTACACCGACCGCCCCCGCCTCCGCGATTGGGTCGACTGGGACGTGATGAAGGCCGCCCCAATCGGCCTGCAGTTGCTCGGGACGATGGACGACTACGTCGCCGACTACTTCGACAACCCGAAACTCCAGCAGATAATGCAGTACACGCTGGTGTTCCTCGGCGGCGCGCCCTCGAACACGCCCGCGCTGTACAACATGATGGGCCACGTCGATTTCAACCTCGGCGTCTACTATCCCGAGGACGGACTGGGGTCGGTCGTCGACGCCTGCGTCGAGTTGGGCGAGGAGTTGGGCGTCGAGTACGTCACCGACGCGGAAGTGACCGAAATCGTCAACCGCAAGCAGGGGTTCGTCGTCGAGTCCGCCGCCGGCGACTTCGAGGTGGACTACGTCGTCAGCGACGCCGACTACGCCCACACCGAACAGGAACTGCTTCCGAAACACGAACGCCAGTACGACGCCGACTACTGGGACGACCGGACCTACGCACCGAGTGCCTTCCTCATGTACATGGGCGTCGAGGGCGACGTGGAGCCACTCGAACACCACACGCTCGTCCTCCCGACCGACTGGGACGGCCATTTCGAGCAGATTTTCGAGGACCCGACCTGGCCCGAAGACCCCGCTTACTACCTCTGTGTCCCCTCGAAAACCGACGACACCGTCGCCCCCGAGGGGCACTCGAACCTCTTTGCGCTCGTCCCCATCGCTCCCGGCCTCGACGACACCGAGGAGGTCCGGACGTGGTACCGCGATGTAATCCTCGACGACATCGCCGAGAACACCGGCGTCGAGTTGCGCGACCGACTGGTCTTCGAGGAGATATTCTCCGTCTCGGAGTTCGCAGACCGCTACAACAGCCAACAGGGGACGGCACTCGGGATGGCACACACCCTGCGACAGACCTCGCTGCTCCGGCCGCCGCACCGCTCTGAGGCCTGTCCGGGACTGTACTTCACCGGCTCGTACACCACTCCCGGCATCGGCGTCCCGATGTGTCTCATCAGCGGCCAACACACCGCCGACGCGCTCATCGAGGACGCCTGACCGGACTCGCCGACCATGACCGACCACGCAATCGACCGTCTGTTGCCGAGCGAGGCGACGCCGAGCGGCTACGTCCTCCGGATGTCGCGGCCCCGCTTTTGGTTCTACCTCGCCGGCCCCGTCATCGTCGGTGTCGCCTACGCCGCCGAGGCGCCGTCGGAGCTGTTCGGCCCGCTCGCCGTCGCCCTGTTCGCGTACTTCCTGTTGCCGGCGAACGTGTTCCTCTACGGCGTCAACGACGTCTTCGACGCCGATATCGACGAGGCGAACCCGAAGAAGGACGACCGCGAAGTCCGCTATCAGGGCGACCGACTGGTGCCCGCCCTCGTCGTGTTGACGGGGCTGGCCGGCCTCCTGTTCCTCCCCACACTTCCGACCGCCGGCGTGGTCGCGATGGTCGGCTTTCTGTTGTTGGCCGTCGAATACAGCGCCCCACCGTTGCGGTTCAAGACAACGCCGTTTCTCGACTCGCTGTCGAACGGCCTCTACGTCCTGCCGGGCGTCGTCGCCTACGCCGCCGTCGCCGGGACGGCACCGCCGCTTGCCGCCGTCGCCGGCGGGTGGCTGTGGGCGATGGGCATGCACACCTTTTCGGCGATTCCCGACATCGAACCGGACCGCGAGGCCGGCATCGAGACGACGGCGACGTTCCTCGGGGAGTCACGAACCTACGCCTACTGTGCGGCCTGCTGGCTCGCCGCGGCCGCCGTCTTCGGGACGGTCCATCCGTTCTTCGCCGCCGTCCTCGGCGTCTATCCCGTCTTCGTCGCCGGCATCGTCGCCGCCGACGTGGCCGTCGACCGCGCTTACTGGTGGTTCCCGTCACTGAACACGGCCGCCGGGATGGTGCTGACGCTCGCGGCACTGTGGGTGATGCTGTATGCGTGAGGCCGTCACCGACTTCGAGATGCCGCCCCGAGGGCACCTCGAGCGCCGTCTCGACGAACTCGTCGACGAGAACCGGTTCACCATCGCCGTCGTCTTCCCGGCGCTCGGGGCGGTGACGCTACTCGCCTCCGCCGAAGGCCTGCTCCCGGAGCCGCTCAGTTTCAATCCCTACTTCCTGTTGTTCGGCGTCGCGGTGATGCGGCTGCCGCTCGTCGCCGGCCTCGCGCCGGTGCTCACCCGAAAGGCCGCCGCCGGCCTCGCCATCCTGTGTGGCTACACCTACGCCATCGAGTACGTCGGCGTCACGACGGGCTTCCCCTACGGCGAGTTCGCCTACGGCGTCGAGTTGGGGCCGATGCTCGGCGGGATTCCCGTGGCGCTGCCGCTGTTTTTCCTCCCGCTCGTCGGCAACGCCTACCTGCTGTGTCTGTTGCTCCTCGGCGACGCCGCCCGACGGGTCGCCCTCCGGGTGCCGGTCGTCGTCGCCGCCGTCATCGGGATGGACCTCGTCCTCGACCCCGCAGCCGTCTCGGTCGGATTCTGGGCCTACGAGGCCGGTGGCCTCTACTACGGCGTCCCGTGGTCGAACTACGCCGGGTGGCTGCTGTCGGCCGTCGTCGCCGTCGTCGTCCTCGATTACGCCCTCGACCGAAACGCCGTCCTCGCTCGGCTGGAGTCTTGTCGGTTCATGCTCGACGACCTCGTGAGTTTCGTCATCTTGTGGGGCGGCATCAACGCCTACTTCGGCAACTGGATTCCCGCGACGCTGGCGGTGGGGTACGGCTACGCCCTGTGGAAAACGGACCGCTTCGACTTCCCGGAGCGATAAGTTATCGCGTCGGGGCGGGTTCGTTCGGCCGGCGCTCGGTACGGTGATCGGCCGCCGACGGGACGGCGCTCACCTTCGAGAACACCGTCTCGGGGTCCTTGCTCCAGAACCAGTGCCATCGGGTGCGTGCGACCAACGAGAGCTTCCGCCACGTCGACAGCGACGGCGTCTCGGTGACGGTGTCGTAGCCCCGCTGTCGCACCAGTCGGTGGTGGTCGGCATAGAGGACGGCTGCCGTCAGGACCGGCAGTTGGCAGTCCCGTGGGAGATACTGGATGCCGGCGACGCCCTCGCGGTACAGCCCTTCCGCGCGCCGGAGTTCGTGTTCGATGGCCGCACCGATTTCGTCGGTGAACCGCCGTGCTTCGATGTCGGCGGGGTCGGCACCGTGTTCGTCCAGTGTCTCTCGGGGGAGATAGATGCGGTCGCGGTCGGCGATGTCCTCGCCCACGTCGCGGATGAAGTTGGTGAGTTGGAACGCCTCGCCGAGCGTCCGGGCGTGTGGAATCGCGGTGTCGGGGTCGTCACACTCCATGATGAGCGTCATCATGACGCCGACGGCGGACGCCGACCCGCGCATGTACGTTTCGAGTTCCTCGTAGGTGTCGTAGCGGGAGGTTTCGATGTCGGCACACATCGCGTCGATGAACACGTCGACCTCCTCGTCGGGAATGTCGTAGGATTCCCGGAGTTCGGAGAACGCCGACAGGACGGGGTCGTCGGTCGGCTCGCGGCCGAGCGCCGCCTCACGAATCTCTTCGAGGCGGCGGCGCTGTTCGTCGGGCGACATTCCCTCGGGATTGTCGACAACCTCGTCGGCGACTCGGAAGAAGGCATACAGCACGTACGTCGCGTGGCGGACCCGCTCGGGCAGCAGCTTCGTCGCGTAGTAGAAGGTCTTCCCAGTCGCTCTGTGGATGGACTTGCTCTCTGCAAGCTGGGTGTCGTCGACCATTCGGTACGTGTTTCATACGGCAGGAACCACCTTATGTGTTTGTACGAGAATTGAAAGAAAGCGGCAGTACGTGTGGGGTTTTGGGGATTCCCCCGGGTTATGCGATTTGGGCTTCGTAGTCCGCTGGTGACAACAGCGCCTCGAGTTCCGATTCGTCCTCGAGGTCGACCTCCAGCATCCAGCCGTCGCCGAAGGGGTCCTCGTTGACGAGTTCGGGCGCGTCGAAGAGGTCCTCGTTGACCGAAACCACCTCACCGGAGACGGGCGCATATAGGTCCGAAACGGCCTTGATGGACTCGATGACGCCGAACTCCTCGTCTTTGTCGACCGACGCGCCGACCTCGGGCAACTCGACGAACACCACGTCACCGAGTTCGTCCTGTGCGAAATCCGTGATGCCGATGTGTGCGGTGTCGCCGTCGCCGCGGACCCACTCGTGGCTCTCCAGATACCGACAGTCGTCTGGTACGTCGAAGCTCATAGGTATCGTATCTGTGGTGGGGAATGTAGTGGTATCGACTCAGCACCGTTCGCGGCCGGAACCGTGCCCGTTATTTTTCGTCGTCCCTGAGGGCCCAGCGTGAACACCCCAAAATCCGACGCCACCGACGAGTCCGACGGCTTGGTGGGGCGCGGATACCGGATTACCGTCGACGAGGGTCGCGAGTCGTTTTTCGCACTCTCCATCGAGGACCCCGACAGCGAGACCGCGTGGCTGATGTCCGACACCGTTCGGTCGCTCGAAGAAATGCGGTAATCAGCGACCGTAAAACGGCAGTTCCTCGACTTCCGCTCGTTTCTCACGACCCCGGACCAACACGTCGAGTTCGGTCCCGGGGTCGGCGTACTCGGTTGGGACGTAACCGAGACCGATGGCGTCGCCCAGCGTCGGACTCATCGTCCCGCTCGTGACGGTGCCGACGACCTCGCCGTCGACGGCAATGTCGTAGCCGTGACGCGCGATACCGCGTTCCTGTAGGCGGAAGCCGATCAGTTTCTCCTCGATTCCCGACTCCGCGGCCGCCGCGAGCGCCTCGCGGCCGACGAACTCCGTATCGAGGTCGACGACGAAGCCGATGTCCGCCTCGTAGGGGTTCCGTGGGTTCTCATCGATGTCGAAGTCCTGTCCGGAGAGCAGAAAGCCCGCCTCCAGTCGAAGCGTATCGCGCGCGCCGAGACCGCAGGGTTGGCAGTCCAACGCCGACCAGACGGCCTCGGAATCGTCGGCGTCGAACAGCAACTCGACGCCGTCCTCGCCGGTGTAGCCCGTCCGAGCGACGAGACAGTGGACGCCCGCCACGTCGCGGAGGGCGACGGTGAACCGCGAGATGTCCTCGGGAGCCTCACACAGCTCGCCGAGCAACGAGAGGGCGTCGGGGCCCTGCAGCGCTATCATGCCGTACTCCGTCGTCGCGTTCTCGACGGTGGCGTCGAGGCCCCACTCCTCGCAATATTCGACCCAGCGGTCGTGGGCGTCCTCGTCGTGGCCCGCGTTGGGGATGAACAGGAACTCCGCGTCGTTGGCCTCGGGTAGGCGATAGACCACGGTGTCGTCGATGATATCGCCGGCCTCGTCGGTGATAGCCGAATACTGGGCGTCGCCGGGGTCGAGCGCCGAAGCGTCGTTGGTCGTCAGACGGTTCATCAGTTCGGTCGAATCGGGGCCGGAGACTTCGATTTCGCCCATATGCGAGACGTCGAACTTGCCCGCGGACTCGCGGACGGCCTCGTGTTCGACGGTGATGGAGTCGAACTCGACGGGCATCTCCCAGCCACCGAACTCGGTCAGTTTCGCCTCCGCCGCGGCGTGCGCCTCGCCGAGCGGCGGCGTTCGAAGGGACATACTCGACTCCTCGTCGGCCGGGGAGTAAGAAGTTCCCCTCGCCGCCGACCAACACCGATTTCACCGCCGGTCGCGGAGAGGCCGTCATGGGACTGCTCGACCGCCTTCGCCCCCGCTCGACCCGCGTCGGTATATTCGTCGACGGGCCGAACGTGTTCCGCGAGGAGTTCGACGTCGACCTCGACGAACTCCGGAACATCGCCCGTGGGGAGGGGACGGTCGCCGTCGCCCGTGTCTACGTCGACGAGAACGCCACCGGCGGGCTGATTCAGGCCGCCGAAGCACGGGGGTTCGAAGTGGTGACGACCAGCGGCGACGTGGACGTGAAACTCGCCGTCGACGCCGTCGAGGCCGCCGTCGCCGAGCAAATCGATACGGTCGTCGTCGTCTCACGGGACACCGACTTCAAGCCGGTCTTGGAGACGGCGTCGAAACGCGGCCTCCGGACGGTCGCCGTCGCGCCCGGGACACACGGCCGTTCGGACGCGCTCCGGAACGCCGCCCACGACGAGATTACGCTGGGGTGAAGCGCCGAACGGGAGCGCACGGCTTTTGGCCGCCCCGCCGCAACGCCTCTCCATGTACGACGGGCCGATTCTCGACAATCACCTCCATCTCGACCCGGTGAACGGCCGCGGCGCCGAGGCCGCCGCGGAGTTCGCCGAGGTCGGCGGCACGCATCTGAACGTCCTGAACAAGCCATCGTGGCACCTCGTCGGCGAGGTCGACGACGCCGAGGGCTTCCGGGAGACGTTCGACCTCACCGTCGAGGTGACCGAAGCGGCCGACGAGATACTCCCCGGGAAAGCGTGGCCCGTTCTCGGGGTCCATCCGGCGTTGATATCCCAGCTCGTCGACCGCGGCTACGACGCCGAGGCGGCCGCGGAGTTGATGAAGACCGGTATCGACGTTGCCGCCGAGTACGTCGCCGAGGGACCGGCGCTGGCCATCAAATCCGGTCGGCCGCACTACGACACCAGCGACGCGGTCTGGGCGGCCTCCAACGACGTGATGCGTCACGCCTTCGCCCGCGGCGCCGAGGTCGGCTGTGCCGTCCAACTGCACACCGAAGGCGGCGAGGAGTTCACGGAAGTGGCCGAGTGGGCCGAAGCCGAGGGGCTGCCCCGCGAGCAGGTGGTCAAACACTACTCGGAGGGCTACGTCGAGGGGCCGATTCCGAGCGTCATCTGCGACAAGGACGAACTCGAGCGGGCCTGTGGCGGCGACTGGCCCTTCTTCATGGAGACGGACTTCATCGACGACCCCGACCGCCCCGGGGCCGTCATGGGGCCGAAGACCGTGCCCAGGCGAACCGAGTGGCTCGCCGAAGAGGGCTACTCCGAGGCGCTGTACCGGGCCCACGTCGAGACCCCTGCGCGAGTGTACGGCGTCGACACCGAGGCAACACTCCAGTAGTCCGTCCTTCACGAGGCCACAAATTTATTCACGTAGCCGGGTGTCCTCTTGAGTGATATGTCGTCCAACATCGATGCTGATAGCCTTCCACTGGTCCCCGGTGCCCTCGCCGGTGTCGCCGCGTGGGTTCTCGGATACGTGTTCACGTATCTGCTGGCTGGTACGGATATCCAGCAATCGAACCTCAATCAGATTATCGAGTTCACTGGCGGTGAATCTGCAACGTACGAACTCGTCGGATGGGTGTTCTACAACGCCCACATGGTGAGCATTACCTACACGAATCTCGGGCCATTCGCTCCGCCAGCGAACTTCATCGGTGGTGAAGACGGGTTCACTGCTCTGCTCTACGTGATTCCTCCGGCCCTACTCATTGCCGCGGGGCTCGCCATCAGTCGGTATCAGGGTGCGACAGAGACAAACGACGGCGCGATTGCCGGCGCACTTGTCGTCCCCGGCTATCTCATAGTGAGCATCGCAGGCACGTTCCTCTTCGAGATTGTTGTCGAGAATGCGACGGGCGGACCGGACCTCATTCCCGCCATCTTCCTTGCTGGTCTCGTATACCCCGTCGTCTTCGGGGCTATCGGTGGCGCTATCGGT
Source organism: Natronomonas gomsonensis (assembly GCF_013391635.1). Lineage (GTDB taxonomy): Archaea > Halobacteriota > Halobacteria > Halobacteriales > Haloarculaceae > Natronomonas > Natronomonas gomsonensis_A. Next base: position 1,340,368 of record NZ_JACAWU010000002.1, read on the forward strand.
GGTGCGACCGCCGAGGACGACTCCAGCGGCCTATAGCTCCCGGGCGACGATTTCGCCCCACGGCTCGAACCCCAACTTCTCGTAGAAGGCGTAGGCCCGTTCGTTGTCCGGGTCCACGTCGAGCAACAGCCTGTCCAGCGGGAGGTCCTGTTCGGTCGCGAGGCCGACGGCGGACTCCAGCAGCGCCTCGGCGACGCCGCTGCCGCGATACGCCGCGTCGAGATACAGTTCGTTGACGACGGCGGCGTCCCAGACGAAGGCGAGTCGCTCGGGAAGGACGAAGACGTAGCCGACCGCCTCGCCGTCGGCGACCACCAACGTCACGCAGCGCTCGTCGTCGGCGACACAGCGGTCGACCCACGCCAGCCACTCGCGTCGGTACTCGTCGGTGAGTTTGGACTCGTAGGTGGCGGCCTTCTCCTCGCCGCCTTCGGCACCGAGTCCGGTCTCGAACGCCCGTTTGAGTTCCCACAGTGCCTCTCGGTCGGTTTCGGGGTCGTACGGCCGGAGGGTCGGCTCCTCAGTCATCGTCCCGTTCCGACGGGAGCGGCGACTGTAGCTTCTTCGCGACGAGCGTGAACGCACCGAGGACGATGAGATACAGCTGCCACCCCTGGACCGCGATGGGCGCCCGTCGGTCGACGGTCTCCGGTTCGGGGTCCGGCGAGGGGTCGACCGGGCTGGAGACGTGGGTGTTCCCGGTCGTCCCGCCCTGTCCGGCATCGACCGACTGCTGGCCCGTCTCGGGGTCGGTCGTCACCTCGATGAACGTCTGGGTGAATCCCTCGGCCGTCGAGAAGAACGCCTCGCCGTCGAGATTGAAGAAGCGGTCCGTAATCGGGTAAAAGAGGTTGATTCCGTCGAGGTGGGCCCAGTCGAAGAGCATGTGTGCGAAGGTGTGGACGAACAGGCCGATCCACACGAGCCGGACGCCGCGGGCACCGAAGCGCTCGCGGAGCCACGACGACTCCCGCGTCGTGTCCCACAACAGGACCGGCACTGCGACGGCGGTGAACACGAGGTTGTGCAACAGCGCCCGGTGGGCGCCGTCGAGGAACCATCCCGCGAACGTGTCGATTTCCGGCGCGAGGACGACCGCGAGGACGAACACGAGCGCCCGCCGGTCGTAGAATTCCCCGAGGAGGCCGACGGCGAGGCAGAACGCGACCGCAGCGTGGACGACGGTCGACGGCATCAGTCACCCCCTCCATCGAGGAGTCGTTTCGCGGGCGCGGCGGCCGCCGCGGTGATGACGACGACGAGTTGCCACCCGGAATCGACGACCCGGAGGCGGCGGGCTACGTCGCCGTCGGCCGCCGCCGAGGGATTGAGCCACGTCTCGACGTGGTGGGTTTCGGTCGTTCCGGGCGAGGCCACTTCTAGCCAGCCGTCGCCCCACTCGACGTACGTCTGGACGACCCCCTCCTGTGTCGAGAGGACGAGTTTGCCCGTAATCGAGTAGTACCGGTCCGACAGCGGGTACAGCGCGGCGGCACTGTCGATGTTGAACAAATCGAGGCCGATGCCGGCGACGGCGTAGGCGGCGACGGCGACCCACGCGACGCGGACGCCGTACCAGCCGTACCGCCGGCGGAGCCACGAGGATTCCCGGCGTTCGGTGTCGTAGTAGAGCGCGACGGCGGCGGCCGCCGGAACGAACGCGGAGTGTAGCAGGGCGTTGGTCACGCCCGGGACGAGGAGGCTGACCGCAGCGTCGAGGTCCGGAACCGCGGCCGCGAGAGCGACGAGGGCCAGCGATCGCCGGTCGAAGACCGGGCCGAGCAGCGCGACACCGATGAGGACGCCGACGGCGACGGTGACGAGAGTCGGCGGCATTGCCGGGGCGTAGTGCTCGGGGGGCTTAACAGTAGTTGCTGTGCGCACACGCCGTTCCCAGCCACCGGGAACTGCCAGCGGTGGATATACGTCAAGCGAGCCTACTTCAAGTATGCTATCCGACGACGTAGCCATCGTCACGGGCGGGTCGATGGGTATCGGGAAGGCCATCGCAGCGGAGTACCTCGAACAGGGCGCGGACGTGGTCGTCGCCGACATCGACGACGATGCCGGGGCGGAAACCGCCGCCGACATCGGGGCCGAGTACAGACACTGCAACGTCCGCGAGTACGAACAAGTCGAGTCGCTGGTGGCGGGCGTCGCCGACGACTACGGACGACTCGACATCATGGTGAACAACGCCGGCGTCGGCAGTGAGTCGAAACTCGAAGCGATGAGCCTCGAGGAGTGGCGCACCGTCATCGAGACGAACCTCGACGGCGTGATGCACGGCGCGAAAGCGGCGCTCCCGTATCTCCTCGAGTCGGAGGGCTGTATCATAAACATCGAATCCATCTACGGACTGCGCGGCGGGAAGGGAGCAGCCGCCTACTCGGCGTCGAAGGGCGGCGTGGTGAACTTCACACAACAGGTCGCCGTCGATTACGCACCCGACAACGTTCGCGTCAACGGCATCTGTCCGGGGTTCGTCCGGACGCCGATGACCGACGAACTCCTCGACGAAGAGCGGTTCTACGAGTTTCTCAAGGCCCGGACGCCGATGGAACGACCGGCCGACCCCGAAGAGATAGCGCCGCTGGCGGCGTTTCTCGCCTCCGACGGGGCGTCATACATTACGGGGGCGAACATCCCGGTCGACGGCGGCTGGACCGCCTTCTGAAGGCCCGCTCCGGCCGTCGTTCACTCGACTTCGATGTCGACTTCGTGTGCGTCCTCGGCGGCTACCTTCGGCAGCGTAACGGTCAGCGTACCGTTCTTCATGGTGGCTGTCACGCCATCGGCATCGACGTCGCCCGGGAGCCGAACCGACCGGTTCACCGATTCGCGTCGGCGTTCGCGCCGGACGTACCGGCCCTCGGATTCCGCTTCGGTCGTTTCCTCGTGGTCGGCGTCGATACGGAGCGTGTGGTCCGTCACCTGAACGTCGACCTCGTCACTGTCGAATCCCGGTAGGTCGGCGGTCACGACGAACGTCTCGTCGTGTTCGACGATATCGACGGCCATCCGAGAGACCCCGAGTGACAGCCGACTGAACGGTTCGGCTGTCCCCAGTTCTCTCGACGTGTCGTCGAACTGCTCGCTCAGCTGGTTGAAGAAGCGTTCCAACTCGGTGAATGGGTTGATTCGTGTCGTCATCGTCTCCCGAACGAAGATTGGCCGTCTGGCGACATGTAGCCGAACGCCCGTTCCCAGGGAGTGAGAACACTCACTCCGGTTCGAAGATGTCCTCGATAGCGCAGTCGAAGTGCTCGGCGAGGGCGAAGGCCAACTCCAGGGATGGGTCGTACCGTTCCCGTTCGATGGCGTTGATTGTCTGTCTGGTCACGTCGACGGCTGCCGCGAGGTCCGCCTGGCTCTCGTCGCGGTCGGCGCGGCGCTCCTTGAGGTCGTTTTTCATCGGTATCGGTGGTAGCCGAGCGCGAGCAGGTAGACGGCGTAGACGGCGGCAGTCGCGAAGGCGACGGCGGTGCTGGCCGGCCCCCACGAAAATTGCCCGGTCGCCGACAGCGCGACCAGCGAGGGGTAGACGATGGCCGACAGCCAGCCGAACAGCGTCAGCGTCGTCCCGGCGGCCTTTCGGGCGATTTCGTCGTCGCGTTCGTCGAACAGCCGCACGTCCGTGACGGCCGGCAGCGAGAACACCGTCACGAGCCCGAGGGCGTAGACGGCGATGCCGACGAACGGTACCTCGAAGACCACCCCGAAAGCGAGGGCGAACGCGGCAAGCAGGGTGAGTCCGAACGTCGTGCGTCTGTACGTCGTGGGGTCGAACCGTATCGTTGTGGTGGAGTTCATCGTCGAAGTATCAAGAGCGGATGCGAACCACGATGGAGGCGAGCATGTAGACGCCGAACATCGCGGCGTAGCCGTACAGTGCGCCGAGGGCGAGTGACGGTACCTCGTAGCCGGCATCGAGGGCCGCCGGGAGTGCCGGGCCAACGAGTATCAACACCGCACCGACGGCGCCGAAAGTGGCCCTCATTGCCTCGGCTTCCAGTGCCTCGTGTCGTTCGTCGTACAGCGTGACCGAACTGCCCTTCCAGACGCCGAGGAATCCGAGGAAGCCGACCCAGTAGATACCGAGGGCTGCCAGCGGTGCGTCTACTCGAAGGCCGGCGATGTAGCCGACGAACCCGACGGCCAGAAACCCGTACATCGCGATTCGATACCGGCGTGGACTGGAGGAGCGATTCGTCGTTGGGGACGTGTTCGCTGTCATGGGTGGAGGGTGTAAAGCATCACTTCCGTAAAGCTCGCTTTACAGTAAAGTGTACTTTACACACCCACTTAATTCCTTCGGGCAGCCTTATGCCCCGCCGTCTACTCCCTCAGGGCATGCGCGACCCACGGGAGGAACTCGCCGAGCGCATCGCCGGCGAGGTGACGCTCTCAGAAGAGCCCGGCGCGACCATACGGAAGTGGCGCGAGGAGTTCGACGTGGCACAGACGACGCTCGCCGACGAACTCGAAGTCTCGGCGTCGGTCGTCTCCGACTACGAGAGCGGCCGCCGGGAGAACCCGGGAATCGGTATCGTTCGACGAGTCGTCGAGGGCCTGCTCGCCGTCGACGAGCGTCGCGGCGGCGACCGCGTCCGCCAACACGCCCGCGTCATCTCCGCTGGCTTCGAATCCGACGTGGTGTACGACCTCCGGGAGTACCCCGTAACGGTGCCGACCGACCGACTGTACGGCGCCATCGACGCCGAGGAGGTCGTCGCCGGCCGGGCCGACACCGTCGCTGGCCACACCGTCATCAACAGCGTCGAAGCCATCAAACGCCTCTCCAGCGAGGAGTTCTACCGCCTGTACGGCCAGTCGACGAACCGCGCGCTCGTGTTCACGAACGTCACGCGCGGGGAGTCGCCGCTGGTCGCACTGCGGGTGGTCACGCCGACACCGTCGGCGGTCGTCCTTCACGGTCTCAATGAGGAGAATCTCTGGGAGCACGCGCCGGCACTCGCGCAAGCCGACGGCGTCTCGCTTGCGACGACGACGAAACCGCTCGAAGAACTGCTCGATTCCCTGCGGGAGTTCCCCTAGTCGTCGGTCGAGGAGGGAACCGCCGTCTGGCCCGCGTCGTCGTCGCTGTCAGCGCCGGCATCGGCCGTCTCGGCCGTCTCTGCACCGACGGTCGACTCGGCGGCCACCTCATCGGCGTCGGCTTCGGCCTCCTCGTCCGCCTCGGCCCGCGGGAAGTTGTCGATAGTCGCCGCCCGGAACGCTTCCTCGTCGAAGGTGTAGTCGCCGTCGAGGAACTCGACGACCTGTTCGGTGTCGCGCATCGCGTTCTTCAGACACGTCGAGGCGCCCGGCGACGGCGTGATGTTGAAGATGATATCCTCCTCGACGAGTTTTGCCTCGCCCATGTCGAGGGATTTCCGCTCGGTATCGACGATCTGCGGGCGGACGCCGCCGTAACCCTCCGCGCGTTCGATGTCGGAGAGTTCGACGCCGGGGACGACCTTCTGGACGTTCGGCAGGAACGCGCGCTTGCCGACCTCCGGGATGTCGTAGACCAGGTTCCGGAGCACGTACGGCAACAGGACGCGGTCCGAGAGGATGTTCGCGTAACTCAACGCCGAGGCCGGTCGGAGTCCGAACACGTCGAAGAAATCGCTCACCGTCGAGATGCGGCCGCGTTCGAGCGTCGGGACCAACTTCGCCGTCGGGCCGAACCGCGTGACGCCGTCGTCGTGAACGTCGGCGTCGCCGTGGACCGCGGCGAAGGGCAGTTTCTTCATCTGGAGGGTGTACACCTTCCCGTTCAGGAGGTCGTCGGCGAGGAAGAAACTCCCCGCGACCGGCAAAAGCGAGAGGTGTTCGCCGTAGCCCATCTCCTGGGCGAACTGGAGGCTGTGTGAACCGGCGGCGACGACCGTCGCCTCGGATTCGAACCAGCCGTCGTCGGTCTCGACGAGGAAGCCCTCGTCGGTCTCGTTGATGTCCTCGACTTCGGTGCCGGTGTAGACGTCGACGCCGGCCTCCTCGCGAGCGGCCTCGACGAACGACTTCGTCGTCTGCCCGTAGTCGACGGTGTAGCCGTCCGGCGTCTGGAGGGCGAGCATCTCCTTGTCGGGGTCCCGACCCTCGACGACGGCCGGTTCGAGGTCCGCAATCTCGTCGCGCCCGATGGCACGCAGTTTCGGATACAGGTCGCCGAAGCCCTCCTCGTGGTAGCGTTCTTCGAGTTCCTCGACCTCCTCGTCGCCGACGGCCAGCACCATCTTGCTCCGCTTGCTGTACATCTCCCGGTCGGGGTCGACCGCCTCGAGATACCCCGCGAGCAGCTCGGCGCCCTCCTTTACCTCCTCGGCCTTCTCGAGGGTGTAGTTGGTCTCGATGTCCCCGAAGTGAAGCGTCTGGGAGTTGTTGGTGTGATGGGAGTTGATGGCCGCGAGGTCCTCCTCCTTTTCGAGAAGCGCGACGCGCTCTACGTCCGTGAACTTCGAGACGGTGTATAGCAACGATGCCCCGCTGATTCCGCCGCCGACGATGAGTAAGTCGTATTCTTCTGGCATAGGTGGTCCTCGTGTTGGTCGTTGTCGTTTAGGTCGAGTGAGGTCTCCCACTTAATCCTCCCCGTACGTCCCTGCGCATGCGTGTGATTTTCACACACTAACCGAGCGTGCGCGGAGGGCCGCATCTATACAACCACGGCGGTCGTACGACCACTATGGATTTCACGACCGTCCAAGGCGTCGAGGTCCCCGCCGTGGGCCTCGGGACGTGGCGACTCACCGGCGAGAGTTGTCGAGAGGCGGTCCACACCGCCCTCGACGTCGGCTACCGCCACATCGACACCGCACAGGCCTACGGCAACGAACGGCAGGTCGGAAACGCCCTCCGGGACAGCAGCGTCGACCGCGAGGAGGTGTTCCTCGCGACGAAACTGGAGACGAAGAATCGGGGCTACGACGACGTGCTCCGCTCGACCGAGGAGAGCCTCGCGAAACTCGGCACCGACTACGTCGATTTGCTGTTGATTCACCACCCAAACCTCACCACGCCGCTTCGGGACACCCTCGCGGCGATGAACGAACTCGTCGACTCGGGGCGGGTCCGACACCTCGGCGTCTCTAACTTCGACGTCGACGGCCTCGACAACGCCCGCCGACTCTCCGAACACGGGGTTCTCACGAATCAGGTCCAGTACAACCCCTACTGGAGCCAGGGCGAACTGCTCGATTACTGCCGGATTCACGACGTGCTGTTGACGGCGTACTCGCCGCTCGCTCACGGCGGTGTCCTCGAGGACCCTGTGCTCGCAGAAATCGGCGCACGACACGACAAATCGCCTGCACAGGTGGCGATTCGCTGGCTCCTCCAACAGCCGAACGTCGCCACCGTGCCGAAGGCGACGAGTCGCGACCACCTCGAAGCGAACCTCGACGTGTTCGACTTCGAACTCACCGACGCGGAGATGGGCCGCATCCGCCAGCCCTCGAAACTCCGGGCGCTGTCGGGGATGGTGAAGTCGCGACTCCGGGAGTTGGCGTAGCCGCAAAAGTGCGTTCGGTCGCTACTCGACGAGAACGGCGTTGACCTGACCGTCTTGGCCGGGTCGGGAGGTGACGCGGGCGCGTCCCTCGGAGGTCTCGATGATGGCGCCCTTCGTGATGATATTCCGTCGGACGTAGTTGGGGTTCGAGGGGTTCTCGACGACGTCCTCGATGTCGGCGGCGACGGCGCCGTCGTCGGTGGCGACGCTGGCGACGGTCTTGGCGATGGCGCGAACCTTCGTGTTGCCGCCGTGTGTCTCGGCGACTTTCAGTTTCTCCTCGCCGACACGGGTCTCCGTCGGGGAGGAACCCATCTCGTGTTTGCGCTTCTTGCGAACGGCGCGGCGTCGGCCGCCCGTCCGTTTCTTCGTGGACCGCGCGTGGCTCTTCATACCCTATCGGTGCCCTGCCGCGTACTTGAACCCCTCGGCTTGGCCTCGGTGAACGAGCCGACGGCTGCTCACTCAGCGAAAGAAAGAACGAATCTCGGGGTCAGTCGTCGGCGGGAGCGGCCGAATCGCCGGCCGAAACGCCGGTTCCGGGGCCGATGTCGATGTCCAACTCCTCGAGTTTCTCGTCCGGGACGACGCCGTCGACCCAGCCGCGAACCTCGTAGTACTCCGCTTTGAGCTCGTCGAGTTCGACCAGACTGCCCTCGACGCCGCCCTGTCCGGGGACGGCGTCCTCGTGGCCCTCGACGAACCGACCCGGCAGGTCGTCGTCAGACCCGTCGAAGCCGTTGAGGTTGTTGTAGTACCGCTCGAGGGTGTAGATGCGCTCGCCGGCCTGCATCAACTCCTCCTCACCGACATCCCGGCCCGTCATGCCGTTGTACTGCATGACGTACTCCTCGATGCCCTCGGCGAAGGCGTTGAACTTGCAGATGTCGAACGAATCCGAAATCGAGTGCATGTCCTGGAACAGCACCGTCAACTCGCCCTTTCCTTCCCACTCGACGGGGTCGACCTTCTCGGGAATCCCCAGAATCTCCGCGGCCGGCGTGTAGCCGCGCAGGTGACACGCACCGCGGTTGGAGGTGGCGTACGCGATAGCCATCCCCTTCATACAGCGCGGGTCGTAGGCCGCCATCGTCTGACCCTTCACGGCGAGGGTGTTGTCGTGGGCGTCCCGTCGCTCGGCGACGCGGCGCGGTCCCTCGGCCAGGAGGTCCGGCAGGCCCTCCTCGCGGTTGGCGATGCGGCCAATCATCTCGACGATGGCCTCGGAGTCGCCCCAGTCGATGGTCTCGAGGTCGTCGAGTTTGCCCTCCTCGGACATCTCCATCGCCATCGCCATCATATTGCCCGCCTCGATGGTGTCCATGCCGTAGTCGTTACAGCGCTGGAGCATCAGCGCGATCTCGTCGCGGTCGGTGTGCCCGGAGTTCGGCCCGAGTGCCCACGCCGATTCGTACTCGTAGGACTCGGTGCGGACGTTCAGCTCCTCGCCTTTGTGCATCACGTCGACTTCGACTTCCTTCTTGCAGGCGACCGGACAGGAGTGACACGTCGGTTCGTCGACGAGGATGTTCTCCCGGACGTTCTCGCCGGAGACCTTCTCGGAGTCGAATCCGGGGCCACCGTAACCGTCGTTTCGGGCGTCGGCTGTCGAGGTGTACTTGCCGTTCTTCGACGGCAGGCCGGACATCTCCTCGGTGGCGTTCATCAGGACGTTCGTCCCGTACAGCGAGAGGCCGCCCTCGTTGGGCGCGGTCACGTCGGATTCGGTGATGACCTCCATCGCCTGTTTGTGGCCCTTCTTGAACGTCTCGGGGTCGGCCGGTTTCGGCATCTTCGTCGAGGACTTGACGACGACCGCCTTGAGGTTCTTCGACCCCATCACACAGCCGGTGCCGCCGCGACCGGAGGCCCGGTCGTCCTCGTTCATGATGCAGGCGTACTTGACGCCGTTCTCGCCGGCCTGCCCGATGGCCATCGTCGAGAGGTTCTTGCCGTACGACCCCTCGACCTCGTCTTCGAGTTCATCCATCGTCTCGTGGACGCCCCAACCCCACATATGGGAGGCGTCCCGGAGTTCGACCTCGCCGTCCTCGACGACGGCGTATACGGGCGAGTCGGCCTTCCCCTCGAACAGCAGGCCGTCGAAGCCGGCCCATTTGAGACGGGCGCCGGACCACCCGCCGTGGTGGGAGTCCGTAACCGTTCCCGTCAACGGTGATTTGGTACAGATGGCGATGCGGCCGCTCATCGTCACCTGCGTGCCCGTCAGCGGGCCGTTCATGAACGCAAGCAGGTTCTCCGGTCCCTCGGGGTCGACGTCCGGTCCCTGTTCGAAGACGTACTTGACACCCAGTCCGCGTGCGCCGATGTACTTCTCCGCGTCCTCTTGGTCGATGCTCTCGTAGTCGACGCTCCCCTCCGAGAGGTCGACCCGAGCTACGTTGTCGTGGAAACCGCCTAAGTCTGTCATAGTAACGTGTTACACTTGCTAGTAGTTCGCAACCGGTGTAATACTTGCCACGAGGACATAACCACAACTGGTTACGGTAATTACACACCGTGGTTCCGGACAGCGTTTCCGGGGGAGTATTTTGTCAGTCGGGGTCCGACGGTGGGTATGGCCGCGCTGGTGGAGTGGTACGTCTTCGGTGTCGTCCTCCTGTTCGTCGCGGTGTTTGCCGCCGCCGGGTACTACGAGGCCGAATCCGGCGGCGACCCCATCGAGCAACGGACCGGTACGCCGACGACGTGGTACATGACGGCGGGCTTTTTCGGCGTCGTCGCGGCCGGCGTCATCGCCCTGTACGGCTCGCTCCCCGAGGGGTTCGGCGGTCGGGGAGATGCCTTGGTCCTGTTTGTAAACGTCGCCCCGCTCGTCGTCGGCTGTGGCGCCCTCGCTATCGCCGTCGACAACGGCCTCGTCGCCCTCCGATTGGTGCGCGCGGAAGCGGCCAACACTGGTGGCATCGCCCGCCGAGCGGGGACGAAACGAATCGCAGTTACGGGGCTCGTCGACGAGACGTCCGGAACGTCGCCCGTGTTCGGCCGGGAGGCGGCCTGTTGGACGTGGTCGCTCGAACTCGGCTGGGAGGACCGCGACATCGGCTGGCAGACCGACCAGGTCGGCTCCGGCGGCGCTCCGTTCATCCTCGACGACGGCACGGGGCCGGTGACCGTCGACCCCCGAAGGGCGCACATCGAGTTGTACGGCGGCCGCAGTCACGTGTACGACGCCGACGAGGCCCAACCCGGCGAGATCGGCTCGAACCTCCGGTCGTCCATCGGCGGAGACCGATACAGATACGAGGAGGCCGTCGCCGCCGAGGGCCGAGAACTGACCGTCCTCGGCGAGGTCGATACGGGCGGAACGCTCGACGCCGAACGAGTCATCGACGCCGGCACGGACGACGTGAGGCTGCGTTACGCCGGCCGGAGCGGGTCTCTCGCCGTCGGCGGCGTCCTCGCGGTGTATCTCGGCGTCCGCCTGACCGCCGGCTACTTCGGAACGCCACTACCCATTTGAGTCGGACCGGGTCGTTGAAGTCCGCCGACGAACACCTACCGCCGTGACCACTTCGTTGCCACCCGCACCGCGCTCGTTGCGGTACTTCGGCGTGTTCGCGTGTGCCGCCGTCATCCTCTATGCGTCCGTGTTGGACCCCGGCGAGGGCACTCCGGAGAGGCTGTTCGGCATCGGCGTGACGGTGTATCTCCACGTCGTCGCCTACGCGGGCTTTGCCGGCGCAGTCGGCTACGCCCTGTTGGCCACTGACCGACGGGCGCTTCTCATCGCGGCCACGGCCTCAATGCTGTACGGCGCCGGCATCGAAGTCGTACAAAGCTTTCTCGCCTACCGGACCATGAGTGCCTTCGACGTGGCGGTGAACGCTGGCGGTGCGACCATCGGAGCGGCGCTGTGGTGGCTGGCGGCGCCGTGGTTCGGTGCCGAGCGATAGCCCCGCGCCACAGACGACACCGCTTTAGGCGCGCGTCGGCTACGCCCGCCAATGAGTCAGCCGAGTCCCGACGCACACGAGCAGGGTCGGGGAATGGACGCACACAACGAGGTGATGCGGGAGATTCGAGGCCGCAACGACGCGACCTACGACCCCACGGAGCCGACGCGGGTGTGGCTCGACGAGGACAACACCCCCGACGGCGTCGTCCAGTCGCTCACTATCATTCTCAACACCGGCGGCTGTCGGTGGGCACGCGCCGGTGGGTGTACGATGTGTGGCTACGTCGCCGAGAGCGTCGAAGGAGGCAGCGTCGGCCACGAGAACCTGATGACCCAAATCCAGCACTGTCTGGACCACGAGGCCGAAAACGCCGACGGAGAGACGGCCGATCTCATCAAGATCTACACCTCCGGGTCGTTCCTCGACGAGCGGGAAGTGCCCGCCGAGACCCGCCGAGCCATCGCCGAAACGTTCGGCGACCGCGACCGCATCGTCGTCGAGTCTCTCCCCGATTTCGTCGACCGCGAGAAGTTGGGCGATTTCACCGAACAGGACTTGGAAACCGACGTGGCCGTCGGCCTCGAAACCGCAACCGACCGCGTCCGCCACGACGCCGTCAACAAGTACTTCGACTTCTCGGAGTTCGAGGACGCCTGCGAGGAGGCGCGAGCAGCGGGAGCGGGCGTGAAGGCGTATCTCCTGATGAAGCCGCCGTTCCTCGCCGAACCCGACGCCGTCGAGGACATGAAACGCTCGATTCGCCGCTGTGCCGCCGTCGAGGGCTGTCACACCGTCTCCATGAACCCCTGTAACGTCCAGCGCTACACCATGGTCGAGGAACTGTTCCACGACGGCGGCTACCGGCCGCCGTGGCTGTGGTCGGTGTGTGACGTGCTGGAGTCGACCGCCGATGTAGATGCCATCGTCGTCTCCGACCCAGTCGGCCACGGGTCGGACCGCGGCCCGCACAACTGCGGGGAGTGTGACGACCTCGTCCAGCGCGCTATCAAGGACTTCGACCTCCGGCAGGACCCCTCGGTGTTCGATGAAGTGTCCTGTGAGTGTGAGGCGACCTGGGAGTACGTGATGCGCGAGGAGACGACGTACAACCAGCCGCTGGTCCGGTAGTTACTGAAAGCCGAGAAGGACGCCCTGGCCGTCCGTCGGGCCGATGTCGGGCAGCGACGCCCGCTCGGGGTGGGGCATCAACACTGCGACGTTGTCGTCGGCGCCGAGGACGCCCGCGACGTTCTCTTTCGACCCGTTCGGATTGGCCTCGTCGGTGACGTTGCCGTCGGCGTCGCAGTACCGGAACAGCACCCGGTCCTCGTCGTTCAGCGTTTCGAGGTGGTCGTCGGGGAGTTCGAAGCGGCCCTCGCCGTGAGCGATGGGAACCTCGATGACATCGCCTTCCTCGAAGGCCTCGGTCCACGGCGTCTCGGCGTTCTCGACGCGCAGGTAGACGGGTTCACACTGGAACCGCGCGCTCCGGTTGGTCGTGAACGCGCCGGGGGTCAACCCACCCTCGGAGCCGATTTGGGCGCCGTTGCAGACGCCGAGGACGGGCGTCCCCTCTTCGGCCGCCGCCCGGATTTCGTCCATGATGGGCGCTCGGGCGGCCATCGCGCCAGCCCGCAGGTAGTCGCCGTAGGAGAATCCCCCCGGGATGACGATGCCCGACGTGTCCGCCGGGAGGCCGTCGTCGTGCCAGACGATTTCGGCGTCGATGCCGAGATGCTCCAGCGCACGGAGGGCGTCGCGGTCGCAGTTCGACCCGCCGAATCGGACGATGGCGACGGTCACAGCGACCACCTCGTGTGGGAGCAGAGCGTCGCTATCGGATTGAGAGAGACGGTCATCGGTTACGCTTCGGCGACCTCGACCGTGTAGTCGTGGATGGTCGGGTTCGCCAGCAGGCGCTCGGCCATCTCGGTGGCGCGGGCCTCAGCGTCGTCGGCGTCGGTGGCGTCGAGGTCGACCTCGAAGCGGTCGGCCGACCGGAGGTCGTCCAACTCGAATCCGAGACGTTCGAGCGCCTGTTGGGTCGTTTCGGCCTCGGGGTCGAGGACGCCCCGCTTCAGCCGGACGGTGACGGTCGCGGTGTAGGCGGTCATACGCGAAGGGGCGTGTTCGTGCGTGAAAACGGTTGTGTATCCGAACGGGTATGCACGTTCGTGTATCAAACGCCGTTCATCCGGAGTCGGGATCCGGATACTGCGAATCAATAACGTCGTTGACCTCGGAGGACCACTCCTCGTCGGAGTGGTTCTTTCCGTACTCTGCCCACTGCTTGACGAACTCCCGACGCTGTTGGACGTTCGCACGCTGCTGTTCTCTAAGTTCTTCTAAGTTCGGCATAGCGGTCAGTAACCTCCAGTCCCTCGGTGTATATTTCGAGCGTGTCGGTATCAAGCTGTTCCCGAAACACCGTATACAGGTGGAGGGCGTCCTCAAAGTCCTTCTCGGTGCCAAGGAAGAGCTTGTACGCGATCTGCTGCTCTGGTGGACTGATATTGAGTTCGTGTCCGGCGACATCGGCAACGAGTGGGTCATCAAGAGCACGACTGTCGTACTCGTTTTTCGGGAACCAGAGTTCGAAGTTCGGTGTCATTCTGTCTCGTTCGGCGACGAACTCGTCGAGTGCCGAAAGCTCCTTGTCGATTCGGAGAACGCCGTTATCGAACTCCATCGATTAGAGATGTATCGTCTTTGTATAAAAACAGACGGCCCGGAGCACGGAACGTCGCCCTTTTGAGAACCCGCCTCTCAGGCGGTAGTATGACTGCCGCCACCACGTGGAGGTATTGCCCGTGACCCGCGAGTACACCGAGATTACGGTCGTCGGCGACGACAAGACCGGACTCATCGCCCGCGTGACGACGCTTCTGTTCGAACGCGACATCAACATCGAGGACCTCGACCAGGCGGTCCGGGACGGGGTCTTCCGGATGACGATGCACGTCGACACCGCCGAGATGACGACCGAAAAAGAGGAACTCCGCGAGGCGCTCCACGACCTCGGCGACGACCTCGATATGGACATCCAGGTTCGGTTCCCGGCCGACCGCGAAACGAGGACCATCGCGGTGCTCGTGACGAAGGAGTCCCACTGTCTGGAGGCGCTGTTCGAGGCGTGGGCCGACGGGAAGTTGGGCGCCGAAATCAGCGTCATCGTCGGCAACCACGACGACCTCGAACCGCTGGCCGAGCACTACGGCGTCGACTTCCACGACATCGGCGACGAGAAGGGCAACCCCGACGAGGCCGAGCTGCTCGACATCCTGGCGGAGTACGACACCGACCTCATCGTGTTGGCGCGGTACATGCGCATCCTCAGCCCCAACGTCGTCTTCCGCTACGAGGACCGCATCATCAACATCCATCCCTCGCTGCTCCCGGCGTTCCCCGGCGCCGAAGCGTACCGCCAGGCACGGGAGGAGGGCGTCCGCATCGCCGGCGTCACCGCCCACTACGTGACGACGGATTTGGACCAAGGGCCCATCATCACCCAGCGGGCCTTCAACGTTCCCGCGGGCGCGACCGTCGAGGAAATCGAGCGACGCGGCCAACCGCTGGAGGCCGAAGCGCTCCTGGAGGCGGTTCAGTTGCATCTCGACAGCGCGATTTCGGTGTATCACGGCCGGACGGAACTCCGCGACGACGTGGACGCCGAAGGCTACCAGTTCGGCCTGCCGAACGCCGTCGACGATTTGCTGGCCGACCGCCCCGTCGACGGACTCGGCAGCGTGGTCTCCCGAAGCGAGGAGTAGAGAGTCGATAGCTTTTTGTGTTTTAGGCCCACCTAAAACGATAGCGCGAGTCAATCGAGTGGTCCGACGCTCGCGCAGCGGACGGCACCGGTCACACCGTGGGCATCGACACAACCGGGCCGCGGGCGCCTGCCCGTCGACTCCGCGTCTGTCCCTTTCGACGTCAAAAACCCGCGAGTCGTATCGACGGCGTCAGGCGCCGTGACCGTTGCCGCTTTCGTGGTCCTCGATTTCTTCCGGCGGTTCGCGAATCTTTCCGTAGGCCCAGATGAAACTGAAGATGACCACGAGCGTCATGACGACGCTCAGGACGACCACCGCCATCGCCGGGTCCGAAATCGTCTGTAGGGGGAACATAGCCGGCGGTTCTGCGTCGGAGAATAAAAACCTCGTGGGTTTTCCGCGATTGGAGTTCCAGCGGCTTCAGAGCGACCGAATCGTCTCGACGGCCTCCGACAGCGACGGCGCGTCGAACAGCTCTCGACCGATGTAGGCGTTCGTGCCGGCGGTGTACATGTCCCGGACCGCATCGACGACGTGGCCCGAAAGCGGTTCCGGGTCGCGTTCACACAGTTCGCGCCAGTCGGCGACGCCCTCGTCTTTCGCCTCCGCCTTGGCCGCATCGACGGCCTCGACCCACTCCGGTTGGGTCCGCTTGTGGTACTGCCGGACGACCTCCTTCGAGAGCTGTTGGCCCTCGAAGGAAAAGCGGTTCTCGTCGAACGTTCCGACCACGTCGGCGACGCGAATCTCGCCGTCGAAGTACAGACACTCTATTTTACCGTCCTCGTGTTTCAACCCCGCCTCCGCAGCCTGTTCGGTCACGAGGTCGTTTACGTCCCGGGCGATGGCTTCGAGGTCGTCTACGTCGGCTTTTCCGGCGATGTAGTCGGCGTTGTCCCGGGAAAGATAGCGGTCGGACTCCTCGTACTTCGTCGAGAACTCGACGACCGGCTCGGGAAGGTCGACCGGCTCGTCGGGCCACTCGGCGTAGTCGAGACCGAACTCCTCGGGGTCGGCACGGCCGCGCAGCGACGACCCCACCGGAACCGTGTTCCGGAAGACGATTTCCAGCGGAATCAGGTAGTTCTCGCCCGCAGCGTCGTGAAACGCCGTGTAGTCGTACTCCCGCCCTTCGTGGGGGAGGTCCGGCACCTGTGTCAAATCGATCGCCATCTCCCGTGGTGGGGTGACGACATCCCCGAGGGGCACCACGTCGGCCCCGTTGACGACGCCGCGGTAGTGGGTCGGAATGCCCGCGGATTCGAGTAACTCGAAGTTCGCCGCACCCATCGCACACAGCGACGCACCCTTGTTCGGAATCGAATCGGGCATCTTCCCCCAGTCGAACACCGAGTAGTCGTCGGTGAAGACGAAGGCACCGCGCCCGAGCGAGTCGGCACTCGCGGGTTCCTCGACGCGGAATTCCTTGACACTGGTCATTACCGGAACCGAATCCGTGAACCCGGAAAGGCGTTTCCATCGCGGGTTCGAGCGTCGTTCGTGCCGTCGCCGGGACTTGGCACCACCAGCGATTCGACGCACACGGCGAGGGTCGGTGGGTCCGCCCACCCATCGGTATTGCATCGGGGTTTAATGTGTTGCTTCAACAATATCAGAATCGCATGAACGGCCCGCCAGTCGCCAGTAGGTCCCTGTCCGCCGGAGAGCTACTCGAACACACCTCGAACACTGAATCCTCCACACAGTAATGGGGAAACAGCTGGAGCGTGACCTCGGTCTCCCGTCAGTAACTGCCATCAGCATCGGCGCGATGGTCGGCAGCGGTATCTTCATCCTGCCCGGACTGGCGATGGAGATGGCCGGCCCAGCGGTCGTCTTCGCGTACTTCCTCGCGGGCGTACTGGTGTTGCCCGCCGCCCTGAGCAAATCCGAGATGGCGACGGCGATGCCCGAGGCCGGCGGGACCTACCTCTACATTGAGCGAGCGATGGGCCCGCTGTTCGGAACCATCGCCGGCGTCGGGACGTGGTTCTCGCTGACGTTCAAGGGAGCACTGGCGCTGGTCGGCGGCGCGCCGTATCTGGTATTGTTGTTCGATTTGCCCGTGACACCGGTTGCGCTCACCGTCGCGACGCTCCTCATCGTCCTGAACGTCGCCGGCGCGAAACAGACCGGCCGGATGCAAATCGCTATCGTCGCAGTGATGCTCGCGGTGATGGTCTGGTTCATCGTCGCCGGCGCACCGAGCGTCGAAGGCGCCCGCTTCGAGGGCTTCTTCGACAGCGGCTTCGAGGGCATCCTCGGCGCGACTGGGTTCGTCTTCGTCTCCTACGCCGGCGTCACCAAAATCGCCAGCGTCGCCGAAGAAGTCGAGAATCCCGACCGGAACCTCCCACTGGGCATCCTCGGGTCCCTCGTCATCACCGCCGCCATCTACGTCGCCATCGTGACCGTGATGGTCGGCGTCGCCGAGCAAGCCGCCCTGACCGACACCCAAACCCCGATGGAAGTCGCCGCCAACAACGCCCTCCCCGCACTCGGCGTCATCGCCGTCGTCGTCGCGGCGCTACTCGCATTAATCAGTACCGCTAACGCCGGCATTCTCTCGTCCTCGCGGTACCCCTTCGCGATGAGTCGCGACGGCCTCGCCCCCGACATCTTCGAGAACGTCAGCGACCGCTTCGAGACGCCGGTCAACGCGATTACGATTACCGGCGGTGTGTTGCTCGTCCTCATCGCCTTCGTCCCCATCGACGACATCGCCAAACTCGCCAGCGCGTTCAAAATCGTGGTGTTCATCCTCATCAACGTCGCGCTGATTGCCTTCCGACAGGGCTCGATAGAAGCCTACGACCCCAGTTTCGAGTCGCCGCTGTACCCACTCCCACAACTCGTCGGCATCGTCGGCGGCGCCGTCCTGCTGCGGTACATCGGGTTCGTCCCGTTGGTCGGGGCCATAGTCATTACCGTTGGCTCGATGGCATGGTACTATTTCTTCGTCTACCGACGGGGCGGCGTCAGCCGTGAGGGCGCGATGACCGATGCCATCCGGCGCAGCGTCGGGCGAGACGTCGTCGAACAGACCGAATCCGAGGTCGGAACCGACGGCGACGAGGTGCTCGTGGCGGTCACCGAGCAGACATCGCCTGCCGTCGAGCGGTCGCTCATCGACCTCGCCACCGACTTGGCACGGACCCGCGAGGGGGGTGTCCGAGTCGCCCAGTTCGACGAGACGCCCGATCAGACGCCGCTCCCGCAATCGGCCGACACTCTTACCGAAGCCGACCAGGCCTTCGAGGCCAGACTGGCCGACCGGGCGACCGACTCGACGATACCGATTCGGTACGGCGAGGTCGTCAGCCACGACACCCGACACGCCATCGTCAACTACGCCGCCGAGGTCGGCGTCGACACGCTGATTATCGAGCGCTCGACCGGCACCGAAGGGTTGCTGGGTAGCGATGCTGACTGGATCGAAGACCACGCCCCCTGCGACGTTATCGAAGTGTCGAACCTCGATCACGATGCGGTCGAACGTATCGGCGTCGTGACCGACGAAGGCCCCTTCGACCCCACGAAGGTGGCACTCGCGGACGCACTCGCCACGGCAGTGGGTGCGAGAATCACGTTCTACTTCCCAATTGGCGCGGACCCACCCGAGAGCCACCGGAACACCACCGAGGACTATCTCTCGGAACTGGTGGCGGTGTGTGAGGCGCCGGTCGAGACGCGAATCGTCGAGGCCGGCACCGACCACGCGGTCGAACTGGCAGCCAGCGACTCCGACGTCCTCGTCGTCGGTGGCATACAACGCGGACTCACGGACCGGCTGTTCGGTGACGTTCCGAACCCGGTGACGGTCGGCACGGAACACGGGACGCTGGTCGTCTACGATGCAAATCAACCGGGGCGACTCCGACGAATGGTCGAGCGCTATCTGTTCTGAATCGTTACGTGAGTTCGGTTTTGGGAGTCGGTTCCACTCTGGAGACCTCTGTGAATGGAGCCGTTGGGCTGGACCCAACGGCAAAAAGTCATCTCGGAAGAAACGCTACAGCTCGGTGACGGCGTCCAGCGCGATGCGGATGGCCCGGCCGACGTTGTCCTTTGCCTTCTCGGGCAGTTCCTCGTCGTCGGTTTCGCCCTTCTGGGTGCCCTCGACGAGGTTGCCGTCGACGGTACAGATGGCGCCGGCGGCCAGTCCCTTCCGGCGGGCGAGCGTGAACAGCGCGGCGGCTTCCATCTCGACACACAGCAGGCCGGCGTCGTTCCACGCCTCGACGTAGGTTTGGGTTTCGGCGTAGAAGGCGTCGTCGGTGGCGATTGGGCCGACGTGGACCGGTGCCTGTCGTCGCTCGGCCGACCCGACCAGCGTCGACAGCGTCCCGTAGTCGGCGACGGCCGGAACCTCGACGGCCTCGTAGCGCTTCGTCGTCCCCTCGTCCTTGGCGGCGCCGGTGGCGACGACCATGTCACCGATTTCGATGTCGGACTGGAGCGCGCCGGTGGTGCCGACCCGGACGAACGTCTCGACGCCGACGGCGGCGAGTTCCTCGACGGCGATGGCCGCCGACGGCGACCCGATTCCGGTCGAGCAGATGGTGAGGTTCCGCCCCTCGTAGGTGGCGTTTACGACCTTGTACTCGCGGTTCTCGGCGACGGTTTCGCTGTCGTCGCACAGATCGGCGATGCGGTCGACGCGGCCGGGGTCCCCGGGGACGAGCGCGATGTCGGCGACATCGCCGTCCTCGACGAGGAGATGCGGCTGTTTTGCCATGTGACGAGGTCACCGCCGACGGTCAAAAGTCGGTCGGCATCGGGTCGCTACAGCGACGTGTCGACTGCCGGCCTCGGCGGCTACTCGACGAACCCCTTCGTATCGGGACCACGCCAGCACGTCAGCGTCTCCGGACCGCTTCCGTCCGTCTGCCAGACGACACAGACCTCCGCCTTCGAGAGGTCGAAGTCCTGGTCACCGACCAGTCCGACGCCGAGGCCACGTCTGAAATCGCCGGTCGTCACGGTCGTCGAATCGCCCGCGGTGACCGATTCCGTACCGAAGAAGGATGTCGACGGTTTCCGTGAGGCGTCCGCTTCGTGGCTGAACCGCTCTTCTTCGTATCTCGCGTTTCGAATCCGAAGGTCGAGCCGTTCGCCGGCTATCGTGTCACCCCGAACGTGCGTCACGGTGAGTTCGTCGCCCGACCGTCTATCGCCGGGCTGGTACTCGAAGTCGAAGACCGCCACCGGCGACGACTCCTCGGGCTGATTCCGGTCGTCGAGGACGAACGCACCCGTACTGGCGGCGAGAACGAGGACGATACCGACGAGGAGGAGTATCCCGACTGCCGGCGCGATTGCCCGGTTATCGTAGCCGAAGCTCTCTGTATCCTCGAGTCTCTTCGACGGTCGGAACCGCACCCCCATTCCTCACGGGGAGTACGCAAAGCCCGTATGTAAAACCACAGTCGACGGCGATGTCCCCTGCGACAGGAAGATAAGACAGCGCCTCAGGGCCGCATCAGGGTCGGCATCTTCGCGAGGTCCGATGGGTCCGACACGCGGTGGTCGGCGAGGCCTTCGGCGTCGGGTGCATCGCCGACGAACACCGTCCGGTAGCCGCGTTCGGCGGCCGGTCGGATGTCGTAGTTCACGTTGTCCCCGACCATGACGTAGTCGTCGGCGGGAACGGCGTCGGTGATGGCGTCGAACGGCGCATCGTCGGGCTTGAACGCCTCCACGTCGTCGGCACACACCAGCGCGTCGATGTGTACGTCCAGCCCCTTCTCGGCGAGTTTCCGGCGCTGGACTGGCCCGTAGCCGTTCGTGACGACGCCAACGCGGTCGAGGGATGCGAGGAGGTCGCCGACGCCCTCGGGGACGTGTGTCGCCTCGATTTCGGCGTCGACGTAGGTGTCGGCGAAGGATTCGGGGTCGATGTCCATGCCGGCATCGCGGGCGGCGCGGGCGGCACCGACGTAGGGACTCTCCTCGAACTCGAGGAACGTCTCGACGTAACTCGGGGCGAGGGTGTCGACGGCCTCGGGCGTCGGCTCGACGCCGACCTCGGCGCAGGCGTTCCGGAAGATGCCCGGAACCTCCGGCTCGTAGGTGACGAGCGTCTTGTCGAGGTCGAAGAGGTAGCCGACTGTCATGCCATCAGGTAGGCGCTGTGGAACGTAAACCCCTTTCGCCGGTCTATACCGGCAGGAACCTGTAGACGACAGTTACGGCCGCGAACAGACAGCCGCCGTAGACGACCGCCGAGACGGCCCACTGCCGGCGAACCGTCTCCGGTCGCGTCTCGTAGGCGGCGCCGCCGTAGCGGGGAAAGACGACCCACGAGAAGAACCCATACAGGAAGGCGACGACGGCGGCGACGATGGCGAGTTCGGATGCCGTCGTCACGTTGGCGACGACGACTTCGGTTCGAATACCGAGAACGGTACGGACCTGCTCGTAGCCGACGAGCAGCGCCTCGAAGCCGACGCCGGCGAGCATTCCGGCTGCGAGGTGGACGGCGTTTGCGGCCGACCACGAGACGCCTTCGGCGGGCCGTTGCCACACCGCCCCGGCGGCGACGTAGGCGGGGACGTAGCCGTACGATTGCAGACGCATCACGACGGTCATGCCGAGGGTGGCGAGCAGTCCAGTGAGCAACGCGACGGCGAGTCGGATGCTCAACGGGGGCGGAACCTCTCCGGGAACGTGCAGCGGAACTGCCAGCGTGGACGACGAAATCATGCCATCACTGCCTCGATGCGTTCCCAAGAGAGGTCCGGTTTCGGGCCGCGCTCGCTGGCCGCGATGGCGCCGCAGGCGTTTGCGACCGCCAGCGCGCGCTCCGGGGAGTCGTCGTCGAGCCAAACGGTGAGAAAGCCGGCCGCGAAGGCGTCGCCCGCGCCCGTCGAATCGACCGAGGGCAGGTCGTACCCGGGATGTTCGAAGGTGCCAGCGGGACACCGGAGGACGGCGCCGTCGATGCCGCGTTTCGTCACCTGTGGAATCCCCTCGGCGTCGATTTGGGCGGCCTCGGTGTCGGTGACGAAGAGGAGGTCACTCCGGTCGAGGACGGCCCCGTAGTCGCAGTCGGCGAGCCGTCTTCCCGGGTCGAAACTGACGAAAACGCCGGCGTCGGCGGCGAGTTCGGCCAGCCGTTCGGCCGTATCTGGTCGCTGGCTCGTCAGGTGGAGCGCGTCGGCGCCGTCGAGCAGTTCGGGCGACGCGTCCTCTGGACCGAGCGCCTCGTTCGCGCCGTCTGTTCCAAGGACGGCGACCTCCCCCGACTCCTCGACGAGGACGTACTTCGTGGTCGTTTCGCTCCCCTCGACGACCCGAACGCGCGTGTCGACGCCGGCGGCTTCCAACTCGGCGAGCGCTCGCTCCCCGCAGTCGTCGTCACCGACGCTGCCGAGCAGTCGCGGCTCACACGACAGCCCGGCGAAGGCGACGGCCGCGTTGGCCGCGCTCCCGCCGCCCGTCGCCGCCCGCTCGTGAACGTGGGCCTCCTCGTCGGGGCCGGGAAGCCGGTCGACGTGAAACGTCACGTCCCAGTTTACGTGTCCCGCACAGACCACTCGCATGCCCTCGACTCCGGGCCGGTCGGTGATAAATTCCCCAGCGACCGTCGCCCTAGCTCAAACGAGCGCGAACAACACGAGGTTGTGTGCGCCCGGCCCGAGTCCGACGGCGGTGATGAGCGCCAAGAGTAGATAGCCCTCGGTCGGGTCCTCGCGGACGTACTCCTCGAACAGTGCGACGATGCCCGCCGCGAGCAGGAGTTTCACGACGACGAACAGCCACCCGGCACCGATGAGTTCGGCGGTCGGTAGTGCCTCGCCGGCGTGGATGATGATTCGCGATAGCGGCGTCTGTTCGCCGAACCCGAGGCGGTCGTAGCCGACCGCCGTCGAGATACCGTCGAGGGCGTGAGCGAAGACGACGAGTACGCCGACCGAACCGGTCGCATCGACGGTGGCGACGCGTCGGAGACCCGCCCACACCGCGGCCGTGACGACGAGCGTCACGACGAGAATTCCCGCGGAGGCGTCGGGGCGGCCACCGACGGAGGAGGCGGCGGCGATGCCGGCGGCGGCGACCGTCGAGGCGAGCAGCAGGCCGCCCGCTCCGGCGAGCAGTCCAGGGGCAGTAGTCCGCCCCCAGCCCTCGGCGGGGCGGTCGGCGACGGCCGCCCAGACGATCGCCGCGAGAACGCCGACGGAGACGTAGACGGCGGGTGACCCGAACAGCGGTGCGACGGCCGACGGCACGGCACCGAACTGGAACAGTGCGTACAGGCCGCCGCCGGCAGCCATCCACGGTGTCAGCGCCGTCGCCGTCGCCTCGGTGACCGGCGGTCGCCGACGGTAGAGGAGGCCACCGGCGACGGCGGCGGTGACGAGCAGGCCGACCAGATACGGCAGGGCGGGCAGGGCGAACCCCGATGGGAGTGGCGACACTACCGTATCCAGCGACGCCGGTGCCGGAAAACGTTGCGATTGTGGAAGCCGGCGAGGCCCGAACACAACCCCTTTTATCGAACCCGCCGAAGCGGGCGGCATGAGCGTCGACCTCACCGAGGAGTCCTACGAGAAGAACCGCGAGGCCGGCGAGATTCTCGCGCAGGTCCGTGACGAGACCGCCGACCGCGTCGAGGTCGGAGCCAGCCACCTCGAAATCGCCGAGTACGCCGAAGAGCGCATCCGCGAACTCGGCGGCGAACCCGCCTTCCCCGTCAACATCAGCATCGACGAGGAGGCCGCCCACGCGACGCCGAAACCCGACGACGACTCGACGTTCGGCGAGGAGATGATAAACCTCGACATCGGCGTCCACATCGACGGCTGGCTCGCCGACACCGCCGTGACGGTCGACCTCTCCGGGAACCCGGAACTCGCCGAGGCGCCGGCCGAGGCGCTCGACGCCGCACTCGAAATCATCGAACCCGGCATCGAGACGGGCGAAATCGGCGCCGAAATCGAGTCGGTCATCGACGGCTACGGCTACAACCCCGTCGTCAACCTCTCGGGTCACGGCCTGGGCCACTGGGAACAGCACACCGACCCGAACATCCCGAACCGCGGCGTCGAACAGGGCGTCGAACTGGAGGTCGGCGACGTGGTCGCCATCGAGCCCTTCGCAACCGATGGCGGCGGGAAAGTCACCGAGGGGGCCAAAGAGGAGATTTACGCCCTCGAACGCGAAGCGTCGGTGCGCAACCGACAGGCCCGGGAAGCCCTCGAACAGATAGTCGAGGAGTTCAAGACGCTGCCCTTCGCCCGCCGGTGGCTCGACACCTCCCGGGCGGAGATGGCACTGCGACGACTCCAACAGCAGAACGTCGTCCACGGCTACCCCGTCCTGAAAGAACAGGACGGCTTCCTCGTCAGCCAGAAGGAACACACGATTATCGTCACCGAGGACGGCTGTGAAGTGACGACTCGTTCGCGGTAACGCGGCTTCGAAAACAGCTACCGGTTCGGCGGCGCGTTCGTCACGCGTTGTTCATCCGTACCGACATCTCGGTGCCACAGACGCGACACGTCGACACGCGGTAGGGTTCCCGGGAGAACTCGGCGTTCTCCTCTTTGGTGCTCTCGGTGAGGAGCTCGATGCTCACCTCGTGGGGCGTCTCGCGGCCACACTCGTCACACTCCTCGGTCATACCGTCGTCGTCGATTCGGGTTGCCATGCGTGACTCCGGATTGCCGGGATTGGAGCATAAAAACCCCATTCGGTTGGACTCCGTTCGAACCGTTCATCCCGCGATTATTGCCCCACAGCACGTTCGGCGTTCGAAATCGCTCGAGACGGTTTAGAAAACGTTCTCAACCCTTCATTCATCCTTCGGATAGTTGAACAGCCAATAGTTTTATATAGTATATCATTCCGTCGGATAACAGCGTTAACCACCCACCGGCCCCATCGACCGACATGGACCAGTTGTTCGCGCCGTGGCGAATCGAGTGGGTCGAGCGTGACGACGGCAACGCCGACATCGACGGCTGTCCGTTCTGCGTGCTCCCGGAGCGAGACGACGCCCGCGAGGCGTTGGTCGTCGCCGAATCCGACCGCGCGTTCGTCCTCATGAACAACTACCCGTACAACCCCGGTCACGCGATGGTCATCCCCCGCGAACACACGGGCTCGTTCGGCGACCTCGACGACGAGACCCTCCTCGACCACGCCCGCCTGAAACAACGAACCATCCGCGCAATCGAGGAGGGACTGGGCGCCGACGGCGTCAACGCCGGGTTGAATCTCGGCGACGCGGCGGGTGGCTCCATCGACGACCACCTCCACACCCACGTCGTTCCGCGCTGGAACGGCGACACCAACTTCATGCCGGTCACCTCGGGGACGAAAGTCATCGTCGAAGCTGTCGAAGACACCTACGAGACGCTCCACGACGCGTTCCGCGAGCAGGACGGCGCGGCCGTCACCGACAGCGGATCGATCCGCATCGAGTTTTAGCCCCGTCGAACCCCGGGGTTCGGCTCAGCTAACCCGACCGCTTATCAGTCCGGTTGCGGTATTCCGGGCAATGAGCGACACGGCGGTCGCCGAGGCGGGGTTGGACACCGACGCCGCAAAGCGGGGCTTCACCCGCGCCAGCGTCGTCAACGTCCTCGGCAACGCCGTCAAAATCGTCGTCGAGGCCGCCGCCGGACTGACGTTCGGGTCGGTCGCGCTGGTGGCCGACGCCGCCCACTCCGTCGCCGACCTCGTCGCCAGCCTCGTCGTGTTGGTGTGGGGCCGCAGCGTCTACGCCGACCCCGACGAACGACATCCCCACGGCCACCAGCGCGTCGAACCGCTGGCCGCGCTGTTCGTCGGCAGCGTCATCGTCATCCTCGGGTTGAACCTCCTGTACGAGTCCGCACTCGGCCTCATCGAGGGGCCAACCGTCACCTTCAGCCCGTTTTTGATTGGCGCGCTGCTGTTCGCGATGGCCGACATGTACCTCCTGTACTGGTACACCGAGCGCGTCAACGCGAGTATCGGCTCCTCGGCGCTCGAAGCGCTCGCCGTCGACTGTCTCAACGACATTTACACCACTATCGCGGCGCTGGTCGGCGTCATCGGCGTCTTCTTCGGCTACCCCGTTCTCGACGCCGCCGCCGGGGGACTCGTCAGCCTGCTCGTCGTGTATCAGGGCGCCGACATCGGCCGCGAGAACGTCACGTATCTCGTCGGTGCCGCCCCTTCAGAGGAGGAGTGCCGTCGCATCGTCGAGACGCTCCGCTCGCATCCCGCTGTCGAGGGCGTTCACGACACGGCGGTGTTCTACGACGGGACCGACCTCGAAGTCGAAGCCCACGTCGAGGTCGACGGCGAGTTGACGCTCGTCGAAGCCCACGACATCGAAACCGAACTCATGGATATGCTCCGCGAGCTAGACGACGTCGGCGACGCTCACCTCCATCTCGACCCTGCGGGTATCGGGGAGTGGAAGGACGCCGAAGAAGGTCAGACCAGTTCGCCGTAACAGTACACCGTCTCGTTTTGGGTAATCTCGACCTCGATGAAGTCGCCGACCTCGATGCCCTTCGCCTCGGCGTCGGTGACGATGACCTGCCGGTAGGCCTCGTCGCGGCACTTCACCGAATCGCCGGTGCCCTCCTCGACGACCAGCGCCTCGTGGGTCTCGCCGACCATCGACTCGTAGGCCTCCCGGCAGACATCCATCTTCAGGTCAGTCATCGCCTTCGACCGTTCCTTCTTCACGGTCCCGCCGAGGCCCTTCATGTCGGCGGCGTCGGTGCCGGGCCGTTTCGAGAAGCGCGTGATGTTGATTTTCTCGGGGCGAACGTCGTCGAGCAGTTTCATCGACTTGCGGTGGTCGTCGTCGTCCTCGGTGGGAAAGCCGACGATGAAGTCCGTCGAGAGCGTCCAGTGGTCCAGACGGTCGTCGAAGGCGGCGACGACCTCGCGGAACTTCTCGACGCGGTGTTGCCGGCGCATGTCCTCGAGTACGTCGTCGCTGCCCGACTGGACCGGCGCGTGGATGAAGTTGTACAGTTTCTCGTTTTCGGCGAACACGTCGGCGAGTTCGTCGTGAATGCCGTGAATCCCGCCGGGGTTGGCCATCCCGAGTCGGACGCGGAAGTCGCCCTCGATATCGCAGATGCGGTCGAGTAGTTCCGGGAGCTTCCGGTCGCCCTTGTCCCAGCCGTAGACGCCGGTGTCCTGTCCGGTGATGCGAATCTCCTTGGCGCCGGCGTGGACCAGCGCCCGGGCCTTCTCGACGTTCTCCGAGACCGGGGGCGAGTCGACTCGACCCGTCGCGAACTTCGTGATGCAGTACGAACAGTTCGACATACAGCCGCGGGCGATTGGGAGGATGCCGACGACGCCGTCCAGAATCGGTTCGGCGTCGGG
This sequence comes from Natronomonas gomsonensis, assembly GCF_013391635.1. GTDB lineage: Archaea > Halobacteriota > Halobacteria > Halobacteriales > Haloarculaceae > Natronomonas > Natronomonas gomsonensis_A. The sequence continues at coordinate 1,367,919 of NZ_JACAWU010000002.1, forward strand.
GGTCGTCGTCGGACACTCGCCGTTGGTCACCGCAGTCGGCACGTCCTCCCAGTGGAGCACCTGCACGTCGAGGTCGTCGAACTCCTCACCCTGTGCGAGCGCCATACAGCCGGTGACGATGAGGTCAGAGGTCTCGGCTTCGAGTTCCTCCGCGCGCCGTAGCATGTTGCGTTCAGTCTTCTCGACGACGGTACAGGTGTTGAGGATGGCCACGTCCGCCTCCTCGGGGCCGTCGACGCGGTAGTGACCCGCATCGCGGAGCTTGCGCTCGATCTGTCGGCTCTCACCCCGGTTGGACGTACAGCCGTACGTCTCGATGTGGTACGTGGCCATCGGCTTGCCCCTCGATTGTAGGTGGGCGGGCAAAAGGGCGACGTTTCGGCCGACCCGGGCATCCTCGGTAGCACACCACCGAAAAACACTTGCCGGAGGTTCGAAATTCGTGGAACATGCCCTCCAGACGACGCGTTCTCTGCGGTCTCGGGAGCGTTGCCGCGGTCGGACTCGCCGGCTGTACCGACGCCGGTCCCGCGAGCAACGCGACCCCCGGTACCGACGCCGACACCGAGTGGCCCCAACCCGGCGGCACCGACCGCTTCGACTGTTATCGTGCCGACGCCGTCGCGCCGCGCGAAGCACCTGAAGAACGGTGGGCGGTCGAAACGGTCTGGCCGGCCGGGCGCCCCATCGTCGCCGACGGACGAGTGGTACTTCCGTCCCAGGGCGGCCTTATCGGCTACGACCTCAGCGGCGAGGAGCGCTGGCGACTCGGATTCAAAGACGAGGAACTCGCCATCGAGACGGCCCCCATCATCGTCGACGGCGTCGGCTACGCTGGTGGGATGGATGAACTCGTGGCCTTCGACGTCGAAACAGGGGAGACGAACTGGCAGGTCGACATCGGTGCCTCGCCGACGACGGCGCCAGTCGTCGACTACGACCGGGAGCGACTCGCCGTCGGTACCGACGGCGGACTCGTCGGCGTCGACCTCGATGGCGAACGACTGTGGGGCCGCGAAACGTTCACCCCCGTCTCCGCGCTCGCCTCGTGGGGCGACCAGCTCTGTGCGGGAACGACCGGAGGCGAACTGCTCGTCTACTTCGACCTTCAGGACCCCGAGGGGATGTGGCGGAGACAGCTGGACGGGCGAGTGATGCAGGTCAGCCTGCTCGACGGCGACGGCCTCGTCGTCTCCGTGTTCGGCGGCCCGACGAGTCGGCGCGACGGCGACAGTGCTGGCGCCCCACGCTGGTCCCACCAGACCGGCTCCCACGGCTTCGTCGTCGCCGGCAACACCTACGCCGTCGGCGGCGGTCTCGCGGCGATTCACACCCGAACCGGCGAACGGCAGTGGTCGGTCGACGACCGCCTGCGAGCGCCGCCGGCCGGCGCCGGCGACACCGTCTACTCAGGCGGCGAGGGGTTCATCGCCGCCTACGCGATGGACGGCGGGACGGGCGTCGACGACTACCGAATCGGGACCGAGCGCTGGCGACACGAGGTCGACGGTATCGTCGTCACGGGGCTGGCCGTCGCAGATGGCGCGGTTTTCGGCGCCGCCCAGAACGACGATGGAGAGGCGACACTGTACGCCCTCGAGTAATCAGAACGCCTCGGGGTCGAACCCCTCGACCAACGCGACACCCGAGGAGGCACCGATGCGCTCGGCGCCGGCCTCGAGCATCGCGACGGCGTCCTCGAAAGAGCCGATGCCGCCGCTTGCTTTCACCGGGAGGTACTCGGCCATCACGCGTACGTCCTCGACGGTCGCGCCACCCTCGGAAAACCCGGTAGCGGTCTTGACGAACGCCGCATCGGCCTCGGCGGCGAGTTCACATGCCGTCCGGAGTTCGTCCCCCTCGAGGAGCGGTGCCTCGACGATGACCTTCACCGGGAGGGGGACGGCGGCGACGACGCAGGCGAGTTCCTCGGCGACCGCCTCGGTGTCGCCGCTTCGGAGACGGCCGACGTTGAGCACCACATCGATTTCGTCGGCACCGTCCTGCCACGCCCGTTCTGCTTCGAACTCCTTGGTGTCGGGTGCTTCCTGTCCGTGGGGGAAGCCACACACCGAGACGAGGGTCACGTCGGGTGCGTATTCGGCGGCTTCGGCGACGTAACACGGCGGGATACACGCGTTCATCCCGTGGGCGGCAGCGGCGTCGAGCACCGCGTTCACCTCGTCCCACGTCGTCTCCGGCCCGAGGACGGTGTGGTCGATGCGTGCGGCGAACTCGGCGCGGTTCATACCGAACACCTCGCGACCGAGCGGGATAAATCGACCCCTCGCTCCGTCCGAGGGCGACAGCGAATCGGGCGCGAGTCTTTTGCCGCTGCCGTGGTAACGTCAACCATGACCGAACCGCCGTCGCTACATCCGGAGGTCCACGAGACGGCCGACCGCATCGCCGAGATGGAGGTTCGCGGTGCCGCCACCATCGCCGACGCGGCCGCCGCGGCCCTCGGCACGCAGGCCGCCGACAGCGACGCCGAGTCGGCGGCGGTGTTCCGGGCGGAACTCCGGGCGGCCGCTCGGGAACTCCACGAAACCCGGCCGACCGCCGTTAGCCTCCCGAACGCCCTCCGATACGTCCTCTCGGGGATGGAGGGCGACAACGTCGAGGAGTTGCGGCGCTCCGTCGAGCGAACCGTCGCCCGCTTCCGGTCGGACCTCGACGAGGCACAGGACCGCCTGGGCCGTATCGGGGCGGGACGGCTCTCCGACGGCGACGTGGTGATGACTCACTGTCACTCGACGGACGCGATGGCCTGCATCGAGGCCGCCGTCGAGGACGGCACGGAACTGGAGGCCATCGTCAAGGAGACGCGCCCGCGCAATCAGGGCCACATCACTGCCCGACAGCTCCGGGAGTTGGGCGTGCCGGTGACGCTCGTCGTCGACAACGCCGCCCACCGGTTTCTCGACGACGCCGACCACTTACTCGTCGGTGCCGACAGCATCGCCGCCGACGGCAGCGTCGTCAACAAAATCGGCACCGCCGGCCTCGCCGTCTCCGCCCGCGACCGTGGCGTCGAGGTGATGGTCGCCGCCCAGTCTATCAAACTCCACCCCAAGACCCTGACCGGCGCGGCGGTCGAAATCGAACAGCGCGACGATTCGGAGGTCATCGACGAGAAAACCCGCGCGGACATCGGCGACATCGAGGTGGCGAACCCCGCCTTCGACGTGACGCCGCCGAGACACGTCGACGCCATCGTCACCGAGCGCGGCCAGTTCCCACCGGAGAGCGTCGTCGTGTTGATGCGGGAACTGTTCGGCGAGAGCGTCGACGAACCCTGGCAGGAGCCGTAAATTCGGCCAGCGAGAACGGGCCGTACGGACTCAGTCGTCCTCAGGTTCGCGAACGACCGTGACCGGGACCGGCGAGCGGCGGACGACCGCCTCCGCGACGCTCCCGAGAATCAACCGGGAGACAGCACCGCGGCCGTGACTCCCCATCACGACCTGGTCGATTGGGTTGTTCCCGATGTACCCGACGATGACGTGACGAGGGCGGCCGTACTCCCAGTGAGTGTCGATGTCGGCGGCGTGGTCGGCCGCGACCTCTCGCGCCCCCGCTAACACTTCGTCGGCGATTTCTGCCGCTCGGTCCTGCCAGCTATCGGCCGATTGCCCTTCCGTACCTGCCGCCGTGTGGTCGGCGAAGGGTTCGACGACGTGCAAGACGGTAATCGAGGCGTCGGGGAATTCCCGGAGCGCAAACGAGAGAGCAGCATCCGCCGGGGCCCCACCGTCGTGGGGAACGAGTATCTGATTCGGCATACTGCGAAGTCGGTGCTTTCACGCATATAATTTTGCGAGGGGAACCGTCAGAACGACCCCGCAATCGCCGTCTGCATCGCCTCGCTGTTGTACGCCTCCCCGAAATCGCCGTCGGGCGTGAGGACGATGAGCCCCGCCGACCCCGCTGCGAGGTCGCCGAACTCCGCGAGGGCGGCGTCGGCGGCCGCCTGAGCGTCCAGGCCGTCTTCGAGGAACTGGCTGGCGCGCCGCGAGAGGTTCAGGCGAGCGATGTCCTCGCCGGTACCCGTCGCGGAGACGCCGCCGGCGTCGGTGCAGTAGAAGCCGCTGCCGACCTGCGGCACGTCGCCGACTCGACCGGCCAACGCGAGCCAGCGACCGCCCGTCGAGGTGGCGGCGGCGACCGCCTCGCCGTCGGTCGCCACCGCGCCGACCGTGTCGTGGTCGGCGGGGGTTTCGCTCCGACCTTCGGGGTCGCCGCCGAACCGTTCGGCGACCCACTCGGCGTGTTCGCGGGCGTCGCCGGCGGGGCGCTCGTCGAGGTCCTCCCACTGCTCGCGAGTCCGTTCCGACCAGAGGTTGGCGTCGGTCTCGACGCCGAAGGCATCCGCGAGGTCGACGGCGTGGACGCCCGAGACGAGGACGTGTGGCGTCTCCTCTTTGACGAGGCGGGCGACCTCGACTGCGGCTTCGACGCCGGGCATCCCGCAGGCCGCCCCCGTCTCGCGGTCGTCGGTCATCAGGCCGGCGTCGGTGCGGATGTAGCCGTCGGACTGGACCGCCGACCCGACGCCGGCGTTGAACCGTGGGTCACTTTCGAGGACGCGAACCGCGGCGACGACCGCATCGGTCGGGTCGTCGGCCGCCGTGCCGGTTTCGGCGGCGTCGTCGAGGACTTCCTGTCGCGGTGTCGGCTCGTCGGCCGGACTGCCGGCCCCGCCGTGGACGATGACGCGCATACGTTCGCTCCGGCCGCCGCCGTGTTACGGTTTGCGGCTTGGCGGAAGGAAAGTCGAATGCTCGGAAACCGCTCGGGAGTTCTCCCCGGTCGTTCATGCAAAATTCGCCGCGAGAGCGGTACGCCTTTCAGGGGGCCGGTAGAAGCACGAGCATATGGGATACGATAAAGTCGAGGTGCCCAAGCAGGGCGAGCAAATCGAGGTAACGGGTGACGACGAACTCGTCGTACCGGACGACCCCATCATCCCCATCATCCACGGCGACGGTATCGGCGTCGACGTCGGCCCGGCGGCACAGGACGTGCTGCAGGCCGCCGCCAACGCGACCGGCCGGGAAATCAACTGGATGCGCGTCTACGCCGGCGAGTCCGCACGGGAGCGATACGACGAGAACCTCCCCGACGACACCATCGAGGCGCTCAAGGAGTTCAAAGTCTCTATCAAGGGTCCGCTGACGACGCCCGTCGGCGCCGGCTTCCGCAGCCTCAACGTCGCCCTCCGGAAGCGACTCGACCTCTACACCAACATCCGTCCGACCTACCACCTCGACGGTGTCCCATCACCGGTCAAGCGGCCCGAGCAGATGGACATGGTTTCGTTCCGGGAGAACACCGAAGACGTCTACGCCGGCATCGAGTGGGAGGCCGGCACCGACGACGTCCAGAAAGTCAAGGAGTTCGTCGAAGACGAGATGGGCTTCGATTCGACCATCCACGACGGCCCGGTCGGCATCGGCATCAAGCCCATCACCGAGTTCGGGACGAAGCGACTCGTCCGCAAGGCCATCGACTACGCCCTCGAGAACGACCGCGATTCGGTCACGCTCGTCCACAAGGGCAACATCATGAAGTTCACCGAGGGCGCCTTCCGCGACTGGGGCTACGAAGTCGCCGAAGAGGAGTACGGCGAAGAGGTCATCACCGAGGACACCCTCTGGGAGGAGCGCGACGGCGAACCGCCGGAGGACGCCGTCGTCGTCAACGACCGCATCGCCGACAACATGCTCCAGCAGATTCTCACACGCACCGACCAGTACGACGTACTGGCGCTGCCGAACCTCAACGGCGACTACCTCTCGGACGCCTGTGGCGCCCAAATCGGCGGCCTCGGCATCGCGCCGGGCGCCAACGTCGGCGACGGCCGCGTGCTGGCCGAACCCGTCCACGGCTCGGCACCGAAGTACGCCGGCCAGGACAAGGTCAACCCCACAGCGATGATTCTCTCCGGCCGCATCATGCTGGAGTTCATGGGCTGGGACGACGCCGCCGACCTCGTTCGTGACGCCGTCGAGCAGACCATCGTCGACCGGAAGGTCACCTACGACATCGAGCGCCAAATCGAGGGCGGCGAGAAACTCGCCACCAGCGAGTACGCAAACGCCGTCATCGACAACCTCGAAGACCTGGCGTAACTCAATCTACCTCTTCTTTCGCCGTCTCGACCCACGCCGGAGGAGCCGGCGGTTCGTCCAGTCGCTCGTAGTCGACGGTCGCCTCGATGTCGACCGGCTGACCCGAAATCGACGCCGCAACCGAGAGGTCGTAGCCGTCGACGTACAGCGGATTGGACCGCACAGTCGCCTCGAAGCGCCCGCTGTACAGCGTCGTGATGACGCGAATCCGTGCGGGCGTTACGTCCCACCCGGATCGGAGGTCGGTGCCGACCGCGGACGCGCCGTCGGTCGTCTCCGAGATGGCCACCGACGCGAACGAGCCGAACAGTCTGCGGATGCGAAAGCGGTCGGTCGTGCCGTCGGCCGGCGAGTCGAAGGCCCGGCTCTCGGAGACGAAGTACTCCGGATTGCGCCGCCCGTAGCGGTTGTGCGTCGTTCCGTCGTCCCACGTCTCGAAGTACGGTTCGGCGGGTTGGGTCGGATACCGCTCTGTGTCCTCGGTGTCGAAGACGAAGTGATACGCCTCGGCGTCGGCGGCCGACCGTACGCTGACCCGGAGCGTCCGAATGGGCGTGCCGTCCTCGGTGACGACCACCTCGCGGGTGAAGGCGTGCGGGCCGGCCAGCAGGCTGTCGCGGTGGCTGCGAGCCAACTCGGGGGCGTCCTCGACGCCGAGTGCCGTGAGGTCCGGCGGCGGCCTGCGTTGCGGCGTCGGGCGGTCGGTCGGCACGGGAACGGCCGTCGGCGTTCCCACGGGTTCGGCGTTCGAGTTGCTGGTGTTACAGCCCGCCAAGAGCGGTGCCGAAACCGCCGCGAGGAACCGACGCCGGCCGACCGGCATCGTCACTCCGCCCAGTCGGGGTTCGGCCGCGGCGGCGCGAAGATGTCGACACCGCGAACCACCGCGTCACCACGGTTTTCGGCCGCGTGGGGTTCCTCACCCGGAATGGTGAACGAGTCGCCGGGGCCGACGACGGTCTCGCCGTCCGGACCGACGAACGTCAACTCACCCTCGTAGACGAAGCCGGTCTGTTCGTGGTGGTGGCTGTGTTCGGGGACGGTCGCGCCCGGTTCGATTTCGAACGCCTGAATGCTCGTCTCCTCGCCCGTCGCCAGTTGCGTGAGGTGGACGGCCTCGACCGCCTCCACCGAATCCCGCTCGGAGAGTCCGACGCGTTGCATACACACCATTGGGCGCCGGGCGTTGATACGTTTCCGGGTGCCCAGCACGGCTCTCCGGAAGGAAAGCGATGCATCGAACTTTTAGCCCGAGGCGCGGAACCGTCAGATATGTACTCCGTCGTCGGGTGCAAGGAGTGTCTCGCCCTCTGGGTCGTCGAGGACCGCCCCGAGACGACGCAGTGTCCCCGCTGTCGGAAACGCCACCAGTTCGGGAAGCTGAAGCAGTTCGCCGAAACCGACACCTCCGAGGCGGCCGCCCGCGTCCGGAGTTCGATGCTCGCCGACCGCGCCGACGACGGCGAGTTCCTCGACCCGGAGGAAATCGACATCGACGGCGTCGGCGTCGACGACGAGGAGTATCTCACCGCCTCGGGACTGGACGCCGACGAGGTGGCGGCGGCCGGCGACCGCGCCGAAGGCGGCACGGAGCGCTCGCGGAGTCGGAAGCAAATCGTCCTCGACGCGCTCTCGGAGTTAGAGGAGCCGACCACCGAGGCAGTCGTCGAGTACGCCACCGCCGAAGGCGTGCCCGAGTCCTACGTCGAGACGGCGCTCGAGCGCCTCCAGCGTGCCGGCGAAGTGACCGAGACGGGCGGCGTCTATCGCCGGCTGTAGTCCCAGCGCCACGCGCCTTATCGGCCCAGCTCCTCGTGAGCGCTGGCGAGGTGGTCCGACGCCAGCGCCCCCAGAAGCGACAACTCGCCGGCGAGTGCGGCGGTCGTGATGAGTTCCGCCAGCGCGTCGGCGTTGGCTCCAGCGGGGTCCCCGCCGCCGCGGACGCCGACGATATCGAGCGCCTCCGACTGGGTCGGCAGTTTCGTCCCGCCGCCGACGGTTCCGACCTCCAAGGAGGCGATGGTCAGCGAGGCGTAGAGGTCGCCATCACGCACGTCGGCGGTCGTAATCGCGTTACTGCCCTCGACGACCTGTGCGATGTCCTGGCCGGTCGCGAGGAAGGCCGCGGCGACGGTGTTCGCGGCGTGGGCGTTGAAGCCGAGCGAGCCGGCCTTCGCCGACCCGACGAGGTTCTTGCGGGTGTTGGCCTCGGCGATGGCCTCCGGCGTCGTCTTGAAGTAGCTCTCGACGGTCTCTCGCGGGATTTCCACGTCGGCGGCGACCGTCCGACCACGTCCCTCGACGCTGTTGACGGCGGCCGGTTTCTTATCGGAACAGAGGTTTCCGGAGAGGGCGACGAGTTCGGCGGGGGTCTCCACCGTGACCACGTCGCAGGCGGCCTCGGTGGCGATGGTAGCCATGTTCATCCCCATCGCGTCCTTGGTGTCGTAGGCGAATCGGAGGAAGACGTTGTCGCCGACGACGTAGGGCGTCACGTCGCGCAACTCGCCGTGGCTGGTGGTCGACTCGGCAGCCTCGGCGAGTGTCTCGATATTGCCTCGGACCCACGAGGCGACTTCGCTGGCCTCCCCCACGTCGTTGACGCGGAAGACCGGGGCACGGGTCATCGCGTTCTTCAGCACCCGAGCGGTCGCGCCGTCGGCCGCCCGGATGGCCGCACAGCCACGGTTGACCGAGGCGACGAGGGCGCCCTCAGTCGTCGCAAGCGGGAGGTACTTCGAGCCCTCGATTGCCCCGCCGTCGATGCGGACGGGGCCGACGATACCCATCGGCACCTGTGCGGCGCCGAGCATGTTCTCGATGTTCGGGCCGGCGTCGGCGGCGTCGAAGGTGTAGGCGCCGATGGCGTCGAGGTCGGCCTCGGTCTCGGCGGTGAGGAGCAGTCGACGCGCCTCGGCCGCAGCGTCGGCGTCGGCGTGCTGTTCGAGTTCGTGTAAGCGTAACTCGCCGTCCTGTACGCCTTCGACGAGTTCCTCTGTGTCCATATCGTCGAGTTGCGGGCGGGCGACTAAGGGTTTCCGTCCGGCCGCGGACGGTCAGGCGTCGCCCCGCTGTATCGCCGCGTGGTGGTCGCGGAACTCCTCGATTGCGCCGTCGTCGAGGGTGACGCCGTGGCCGGGAGTGTCGCGCAACTCGATGACGCCGTCGACCGGGGCGAGTGGGTCTTCGACCACGTCGTCGAAGACGGTCACGTCCATGTCGCGATAGAAGTACTCGACCCAGTGGCCGTTCTCGATAGCGCCGACGAGCGGCGCATGGAGATTCCAGTTGTAGTGCGGCGCGATAGGTACGTCGTAGGCGGCGGCGTGATGAGCGATTTTCAGCCACTCGGTGATGCCGCCACACACCGTCACGTCCGGTTGGAGGATGCTCGCCGCGCCGGTGTCGTGCAACCGAGCGAAGTTGTACCGATTACCTTCGAGTTCTCCGGTGGCGACCGCGAAGTCGATGGCGCCGTTGAGTTCCGCCATCGTCTCGACTTGGTCTATCATCACCGGTTCCTCGATGAAGTAGGGGTCGTACGGTTCGAAGGCCCGACAGGCTCTGACGGCCTCGACGGTGGAGTCCCACTTGCCGTTGGCATCGAGCAGTAGCGTCGTCTCCGAGCCGATTTCATCCCGGACCGCCTCGATTCGGTCGACCTCTTCGGTGAGAGAGCGGCGGCCGACTTTCATCTTCACCACGTCGTGGCCCTCATCGAGGTAGCGTCGCATCTCCCCGCGGAGGCTCTCGTGGCCCTTCTCGTCGCGGTAGTAGCCGCCGCTGGCGTAGGCAGGAACGCTGTCGGCGTATCCGCCGAGAAGTTTGTGCAGGGGCTCGCCGGCGGCCTTGCCCTTGATGTCCCAGAGGGCGATGTCGACCGTCGAGATGCCCCGCAGGAGGATGCCCGCACGGCCGATTTGGACGTTACCGTCGTACATCGTCCGCCACAGCGCCTCGGTGTCTCGGGGGTCCTCGCCGATGAGGTTGGGTTTCAGAAGCGACTCGACGGCTTCGGCGATGAGACCTGCGCCCTCGTAACCCAACGAGTAGCCGACGCCTTCGTGTCCCTCGTCGGTTCGGACGTACGTTATCGCGTGGTCGCGGTAGGTGATGGTGCGATTCGAGAAGGAGACGGGTGTCTCCAGCGGAATGGCTATCGGGAACGACTCGACGTCGGTAATCTGCATGCTCAGACCATGCCGCACGATGCCAAGTAGTTTGGCTACACGCCAGCAAGAGCGGTCAATTCAGCCGAATTTCAGGTTCGCTGTCCGGACTGCGGCGTGGACTGTTCGAACTCCTCTACCCTCGGCTCGTCGGACCCGGTTCCCGAAAAATCTCGATAGTCTCGAACGGTCGCTACTCCGGAAGCAGGACGCCGTCGATGACGTGTACGACGCCGTTGGATGCCTCGATGTCCGTGTCGACGATGTCGGCCTGGTCGCCGTTCAGGTCGGTCCCATCGACGTCGACGGTGCCGCCGTTGAGCATTCTGATTCTCGGCGCGTTGACGACCGACTGGGAGTATCGACGACCGTTGGTGACGTGGTACAGGAGGATGTCCGCCAAGTTCTCCAGTTCGAGTAAGTCCTCCAGTTCGACGCCGAGTGCTCCGGCGAGGTCTTCGAACGCCTGGTCGGTCGGTGCGAACACCGTCAGCTGTTTGTTGCCGCTCAGCGCGTCGACGAGTCCAGCCTCCTCGACGGCAGCGACCAAAACGGTGAAATCCTCGGATTCGACAGCGATGTCGACTATCGTGTCGTCGCCGCTGGCTCCTGTACGCCGTCCCTTGGCACTCTCCGGACGGCCTCTGGCACTCACCGTGCCGACGCCGACCGCCAGCGCTGTGCTCCCGCCAATCGTCTTCAGTACTGCCCGCCGCGTTTGGTTCATGTGTTCAAACCTCACGAATCAGTACGCGATACTTCCCCAAGATATTAATACCAAACTAGTATGAAGTATATAACCTAACCCCCGTTCGATGGGGCGACGAACTAGTCGAGGCGCTTCCACAGGGAGTTTCAAGACGCTGGGTTCCGCCTTTTCGGTATGACACAGGCGGCGGACCGCATCTTCACGAACGCCGAGATACACACGCTGGCCGACCCCGACGAGACGTACGAGGCCGTCGCCGTCCGAGACGGCCGAATCGTCCGCGTCGACTCCGCCTACGAAATCGGGTTTCTGGAGGGCGTCGACACCGAGGTCATAGACTGCGACGGTGGTGTCCTGCTGCCGGGATTCATCGACGCCCACACCCACATGGAAATCGTCGGGCGGCGACTCGTCCACGCCGACCTCGCGACCGACGACCGGACGGCAGCACTCGACCGTCTTCGGGAAGCGCCGGACGAAGAGTGGATTCTTGGCTACGGCTACGACGAATCGTCGTGGGACGACGACCGCTATCTCACCCGCGAGGAGTTAGACGAGGTGTCGAGTGACCGGCCGGTCGTCGCCTTCCGAGAAGACCTCCACACTGCCTCGGTCAACTCCGTCGTCCTCGACAGATACGCGGAGTCCTTACCCGAATCGGGCGTCCAACGGGACGACGGCGACCCGACCGGCGTCGTCACCGAGGACGCCGCCGAGTTCCTGCGGATGGAGACCGCACCCGGACGCGCCGAGACGAAACGGCTCGTCGAGGCCGCACGCGACCGAGCCCACCGACTCGGCGTGACGGGCGTCCACGACATGGTCCGACACTCCGATGCGCCGGCGGCCTATCGAGCGTTGGCACGCGACGGCGACCTCGGTTTGCGGGTGCGACTGTACTACTGGGCGGACCACCTCGATGCGGTCGAAGAGACGGGGCTTGTGACGAACCACGGCGGCCCCTACGTCTCCGTCGGCGGTATCAAGACCTACACTGACGGCTCTCTCGGCGCGGGAACGGCGAAGCTCTCGGAACCCTACGCCGACCGCGAGGGGACCGGCGAGTGGGTCGTCGACCCCGAGGAGTTGGCCGACATCGCCGAACGCGCCGACGAACTCGGGATGCAGTTGGCGGTCCACGCCATCGGCGACGAGGCAATCGAAATCACCCTCGAGACCCTCCCTGAGGACCCTGAAATGCGGCACCGCATCGAACATGCCGAGTTGCTACCGGCCGACCTCGAGGGCTTCGACGCCGTCGCCTCGATGCAACCGAACTTCCTGCGGTGGGCGCGGGCGGGTGGGCTCTACGAGCGCCGTCTCGGCGCCGACCGAACCGCCGAATCGAACCGCTTTGCGGACGTACTCGACGCGGACGTACCGCTGGCATTCGGCAGCGACTGCATGCCGCTGGACCCGCTTTTCGGCGTCCAGCATGCGGTGACGGCCCCAGAGGAAGGCCAGCGGCTCTCGGTCACCGAGGCGTTAGAGGCCTACACCTCCGGAGCGGCCTACGCGGGCCACGACGAGGACCGCTTCGGCACCGTCGAAGTCGGCAAGCGGGCGGACTTAGTCGTCCTCGAGGAATCTCCGTGGGCGGTCGACGTCGACGCAATCGCCGATATCCCCGTCTCGATGACGGTCGTCGACGGCCAGGTCGTCTACCGGGCCTGACTCGACTCAGGCCAACACCACGTCGAGTGTCAGCATGACGATGATACCGGCCATCGTTCCGAGCGTGGCGACGCGTTCGTTGCCGTGGGTGTGGGTCTCGGGAATGATTTCGTCGGAGATGACGAACAGCATCGCGCCGGCGGCAAAGCCCATCGCGTAGGGGAGGAGAGGACTGGCAATCTGGACGGCGAAGGCGCCGAAGACGGCCAGCGGTATCTCGACGACGCCGGCCCGTAGCCCCGCGACTGCCGCGTACCATCGGCTGTCGAGGCCGGCGTTCAGCGCCGCGATGGAGACGGCTAGCCCCTCGGGGATGTTCTGGAGGCCGATGGCAATCATCAGCGCGATGGCGCCGCCGAGGTCACCGGACCCGAACCCGACGCCGACGGCCAACCCTTCGGGCATGTTGTGCAGCGTGATGGCGAGGACGAACAGCGTCACCGAGGCGACGCGTGCGTCGACATCTGGGAGACCGTCAGTGTCTGGGTTGGCCGCGTCGGTCCGCCGCTCCCCGGTGACGAGGTAGTGGGCGTGGGGAACGAGTGCGTCGGCGCGGTCGAGAAACAGCGTTCCCGTGACGAGGCCGACGAGAACCGGAACGATACCGACCAACTCGACCCCGCCGAGAGTGACTGGGTTGTACGCCGCCTCCGACGCGAAGTCGATGCCGGGGAGGATGAGGCTCGTGAAACTCGCAGCCAGCATGACGCCGGCGGCGAACCCCAGCGCCGTATCCAGCGACCGCTCGGAGGGGTTCCGCCAGACGAAGACCAGCGCCGCACCCAGCAGGTTCAACCCGGCAATGACGAGGCCGCCGACGAACGCCTGCATCACGGGGTTCTGACCGGCAATCGCGACGAACACCGACTCGGCCGTGGTCATACGACCTACCGACACCGGGGTAGATTAAAAAACCGGCATACGCCGGTCTTTGATTGAATACTGCAGTTCGGAGTGCGTAGTATCGGACACTAACTCAGCCAACAGAGAATATTGAAGACAAAATTTTATCAATACGCCAGTCCGTGGGCTAGAATACCCCAAGGAGTACTACCCATGCCCGAAATGGAAACGGTCGACCTTCAGACCGACCTCAGCCTGTTCAAGTACGACAACCTCGAACAGCTCCCGTCGCAGTACCGGGAGTTGAACGAGGACGAACGCACGGAGCGCGTCGCTGTCGCCCGGGAGGAACTGGGCGAGGACGTAATCGTCCTCGGCCACAACTACCAGCGGCGGGAAATCGTCGAGCACGCCGACTTCATCGGCGATTCCTACGAGTTGAGCAAACGGGCCGCCGACGCCGATGCGGACTACGTCGTCTTCTGTGGCGTGACGTTCATGGCCGAATCGGCCGACATCATCACCGACGACGACCAGACGGTCATCCTGCCGAGCATGGAGGCCTCCTGTCCGATGGCCGGGATGGCCGAGGCGCTGCAGGTCGACGCCGCGTGGGCCGAACTCACCGCCGCCGCACCCGACGCGGATATCGTTCCCATCACCTACATGAACAGCTACGCCGACCTGAAGGCGTTCTGTGCTGACCAGGGCGGTCTCGTCTGTACCTCCTCGAACGCCCACGACGCCTTCGAGTACGCCTTCGAGCGTGGCGACAAGGTGCTGTTCTTGCCCGACAAACACCTCGGAGAAAACACCGCCCACCGCCTCGGAATGGAAGACGCCGTCGCCGAGTGGGACCCGTGGGATCCCGAATCGAAAGACGCCAGCGAGGTGGCCGACGCCGACATCGTGCTGTGGGACGGCTACTGTCAGGTTCACGAGCGGTTCACCGAGGCCCACATCGAGGCAGTCCGAGAACAGCACGACGACGCCAACGTCATCGTCCACCCCGAGTGTCGACGGGAAGTCGTCGAGGCGGCCGACGTGGCCGGGTCGACCTCGACCATCTGTGACACCGTCGCCGAGGCCGACCCCGGCGAGACGTGGGCCATCGGCACCGAAATCCACCTCACGAATCACCTCCAGCGGTGGCATCCCGAGGTGAACGTTGTGCCGCTGTGCGGCGACGCCTGCATGGACTGCAACGCCATGCGACAGGTCGACCCCAACTACCTGACGTGGGTACTGGAGGGTCTGGCCGAAGGCGAAGAACGCAACGTCATCGAAGTCGCACCGCGCGAGAAGGAACTCGCCGGACTGGCGTTAGAACGGATGCTAGAGATATGACGATGCAGGAACGCACCACCGACCTGCTGGTCGTCGGCAGCGGCGTCGCGGGCTGTGCGGCCGCCCTCGCCGGCGCCCGAGCGGGCGCGGACGTGACGCTCGCGACGAAGGCCACCCGTCCGGAGGAGTCGACCTCCTACTGGGCACAGGGCGGCGTCGCCGTCACTCGCGGCGACCCCGAGGCGTTCAGAGCCGACATCTTGGAAGCGGCCGACGGCGCGGCAGACCCCGAGGCCGTCGACGTGTTGGTCGATTCGGCCGACGAGGCCGTCGAAGACGTGTTCGTCGAGACCCTCGGCGTCGAGTTCGACGGCGACGATATCCCCGACTACGGCCGGGAGGCCGCCCACAGCGAGGCGCGCATCCTCCACGTCGACGCCTCGACGGGTAAACACGTGCTGGCACCGTTTTTGAACCACCTGGCCGACCACGACGCCGTCGAGATACTGGAGGACACCGCCGCCCTCGAATTGCTGACCCACGAGGGGCGAGTCCACGGTGCGATGCTAGAACGAGATGGCGAGTGGGCCCCCTGCTTCGCCGGCGCGACGGTGCTGGCGACGGGTGGCATCGGGGCGTGTTACGGTCGCTCGACGAACCCCGAAACGGCGACCGGCGACGGCATCGCGATGGCGGCGCTGGCCGGCGCGGACCTCGAGGACATGGAGTACGTCCAGTTCCATCCCACCGCGTTCGCGGGTGAGGCGCCACGCGCCTCGAAGCGAAGCGGCGAAGCCGCAGAGCGGGGCGAGGCTGACGGAGACGGACAGGGAACCTTCCTCCTCAGCGAGGCGGTCCGTGGCGAGGGCGCCCTCCTTCGGAATAGAGACGACGAGCGGTTCATGCCGGAGTACCACGCCGACGCCGAGCTTGCTCCCCGTGACGTGGTCGCACGCGCCGTCGAAGCGGAACGCGACCGTACCGGCGAGGTGTATCTGGATGTGGGCCCGCTCGATTTCGAAGCCGAGTTCCCGGACCTCACCGCCGAATGCGAGAAGCGGGGCGTCGACCCCACGGAGGGGATTCCGGTCGCTCCCGCCGAGCACTTCCTCTGTGGCGGCATCGACGTCGACACCGAGGGCCGGGCGTCGCTGGACCGACTGTTCGCCGTCGGCGAATGTGCCCGGACGGGCGTCCACGGCGCGAACCGACTGGCTTCGACCAGCCTGCTGGAAGCCCTCGTCTGGGGACTCCGGGCGGGTGAGGCCGCCGGCGGTTTCGAGGCCGAGAAAATCGAGACGCCGGAGTTGCTCGACCGCGACCCCACCTTACCCGAGGGGTTCGCCGAAGAGAAGTCGGTCCGTCTCCGACGCGTGATGGACGAGTACGTCGGCATCGAGCGCACTCCCGAGGATTTGGGTCGAGCGCAGGCCGTCCTCCGGCGGCTGAAGGGCGAGGTCGACGCCTACACCCGCACCCGGACGAGTCGGTCGCTGTACGAACTCCGCGGCACCTGCGTCACCGCCCTGCTTGTGGCACGCGCTGCCGCCGAACAGGAGGAATCGCGCGGCTGTCACCACCTCGTCGAGGAACCGACCGCCGATGCCGATTGAGCGCTCACAGGTCGAACGCTGGCTCCGGGAGGACCTCGGCCACCACGACGTGACGAACGACGTTCCCGGCGAGACGACCGGACGACTCGTCGCCAAAGAGCGCGGCGTCGTCGCCGGCCTCGACGCCGCCGAAGCCGTCTTCGAGTACCTCGGCGTTACCGTCGAGAGTCGGGAACCCGACGGTACGGCCATCGAAGCCGGTGAGACCGTTCTCCGCGTTTCGGGGGCTGCTGCCGACATCCTTCGCGGCGAGCGCGTCGCGGTCAACGTCGCCGGCCACGCCTCGGGTATCGCCACCCGAGCCCGGCAGGCGGTCGACGCCGCCCGTCAGGTCAGCGACGAGGTTCGCATCGCCGGCACCCGAAAGACCACACCCGGCCTTCGGGGAATCGAGAAACGCGCCATCGCCGCGGGTGGCGGCGACACCCACCGACTGGACCTCTCGCATATGGTGATGGTAAAGGACAACCACGTCGCCGAGTTGGGGATGGAACGAGCCATCGAGCGGTTCCGAGAACAGGTGTCGTTCGCGACGAAAATCGAGGTCGAAGTCGAGGAACCGTCGACTGCCGTCGACGCCGTCGATGCGGGCGCCGACATCGTCCTGCTGGACAACATGACCCCGGACGAAATCGAGCGGGCGGTCGAATCGGTCGATGGCCGGGCGCTGACCGAAGCAAGCGGCGGCATCACCGTCGAGGACGTGGCCGACTACGCGGCGACCGGCGTCGACGTGATTTCGATGGGGTCGCTGACGCACTCGGCGTCGGCGCTGGATTTCTCCTTTCGGACCGGCTGATTACAACTCCGACTGGTCGGCGTGCGACCTGACCCATAGCTCCCCGATGCGGGACAGTCGCGTCCGGTAGGACTTGCCGTGTTCTTCCTGTTCGATGTACCCCTTCCCGCCGGGACCGAGGCGGTCGACGTTGTAGATGACCTTCGAGCGGAACGAATCGGTGTACTCCTCGCCCAATTCCCGGGCGAGCGTCTGAGCGAGTTCCGAGACGGACTCGAAGACGCCGTGTTCACCGAGCGTGAAGAGAATGAGTTCCTCGAAGGGCTTGACGTTCGAGAAGGAGGCGACCGGCAACTCGATGATGTGGCTGTCGCCGAACTGCTTGGCGCCGATGGTGGTGCCGCGTTCGTCGAACTCCTCCAGTAAGTCGTCGGCGAGGTCGAGGTGTCGTTCGATGCGTTCGTCGTCGACTTCGTCGCCGAGGAGGTCCTCCAGCAGGTCCCGCTGGGCACGGAGTTCCTCGGCGAGTTCGGTCTCGAGGTACTTCTCCGGGACGGTGTAGTAGGTGTGGATGCGGTCGCGGTCGCCCTCGCGTTCGACCATGATGGAGTGAGCGGCGGTCGCGAAGGCAAACGAGACCGTGCGAGGCATCGCCGAGACGTTGACCCACACCTCGCCGCCGGCGTCGAGTTCCGTGTTGATGAGGTCGTAGGCCTGCTCGAAGGCGGCGTCGTAGTCGTAGACGTCCTCAACGACGAACCGTTCGGTTTCGGCGCCGAGAAGGTTCGTGAAGTCCTTTTCGAGTTTCTTCGCGAGGTTCCGAGAGTACTCGACGTTGGCCTCGCTGCCGACCGCCCCCTCGAGCAGGACGACGCGGTCCACGTCGAGTTGGTCCCGCACCAGCGGGGCGATGAGCCGGTCGTAATCGAAGCCGACCGGAACGATGTGGGTTTGCATACTCCCGAATCAGCGCGGGACGGTTATCAATCCCGGCAGGTCGTCACGGTGAATGGCTCTCGATTCGACGGCTCACCGGACACGTTCCGGGAAGTATCATAACGGTGGCCAACGAGGGGGCCAACGAGGCCGACGCATGAGTGACACTGACGAGCAGGGGAACCGCCGATACGACGCGGTTCGTCTCGAGTACCAGAACCTCCGGTCGGAAGTCGAGGAGTCGATTCGCAATCAGGTCCGCATCCTCGGCTACGGTGGGACGGCGCTGTCGCTGCTGCTCGGCGTCGGCATCGTCCAAGCATCCCGGATGCTCTTGGTGTCGCTCCCGTTTCTGGCGTTCTTTTTCGCCGTGCTGTGGAACATCGAACAGACCCGGATGATGCGGGCCGGCGACTACATCTCGACTATCGAGAAGCGACTGAACGAAGACCAGTTCGAAGAGCCAGTGATGCTGTGGGAGACGTGGCTCCGGTTCAGGGCCTCGAATCAACCGGAAGGCGACATCTATCAGCGACATTATCAGGCACAGTACGTCGTCATCGGGATTTTCATGCTAGTAATCCTCGGCGGGATGGTCGGCCTATGGATTGGGCGTCCCGAGAACGTGCCAGTCAGCCTCGCTGCCGTCTTGACCGTCGTGTACGCGGGGTTCCTGCTGACGACGCTGTACTTCCTTCAGGCAGTCGTCCGGCACGAGAGCGTCGAACACAGCTTCGATCGCTTCCACCGCATCGAGACCGAGGCCTTTCAGGACGATTCGGAATAACTGGTCTGGCCCGGATACGCCGATTCGGATTCGTACTGTCGGAGCGTTTCGGGGGGAGACGTGAAGACGGGGTCGATGGCACCACTGTCGACGAGGGCCTCGAAAGTCAGCTCCCGCAGGAACGACGCTTCGGGATCGAAATCGACGCCGTCGAGCGTCGAGTACTGTTCGAGGGCCGCGGCACGGCGCCGAGCGAGAGCAAAGAGCAGCGCGTCGGTCCCGCGACGGTGAATCGGCCGATGATGGCGAAGCGACGCCGCGAGCACGTCGGCCGGAACACCGAGTCTGAGCGCGTCGCGGTAGTTCCGGTACCGTCGGCGGAGTCGGTATCGGAGCGACGACCACTCGAAGTTCGCGTGGTGTTTGATTGTCGTCACCGGGAGAACGTACAGAGTCGCCCGCTCGTCGACGCGCATCCAGAGGTCCTTGTCCTCGTGGACCTGCAGGTCACGCCAGCCGCCCGCGTCTTCGATTACGTCCCGATAGCCGATGAGACAGCCGTTGACGAGGAGGATTCCAGGGCCCCGGTCGTCGGTGAGACGGCGGTAGTACTCGACGAGGTCCGGCAGCGCGGCGTGGAACTCCGTGTCGAGGTCCGCCTGTGCGACGACCACGTCCGAATCGGCGTGTTCGAACGCGATTTGCCGCCCTCGTCCCCGCGAGACACCGTCCCGATACACCAGTTCGATGTCCCGCTGGGCGTCGAAGCGCTCGAGTTCACTGAAGGAGTCGTCCTCCGACCCGGCGTCGACGACGTAGATTCCGTCCTCCGCCGAGAGCTGTCGACGAAGACTCTCGATGGCGACGGAAACCGTCTCGTTCTGTTCGTAGTGGGTCACCAGAACGTCCATTCGGGTTCGGATACCGCTCGGTATCACATAAGCGTACGTCGTAGACCCACGACCTGACGGGCCCGTGAGACATGCACGGATTTATTCTGTCTCCCTCTGTAGATATGGTGGGTGATACCGATGGGCAAAGACATCCTGATGATAGTCGGTGACTTCGGCGAGGACTACGAGATTATGGTACCGTTCCAGGCGCTGCAGATGGTGGGCCACGAGGTCCACGCCGTCTGTCCCGACAAGGAAGCGGGCGAGACGATCAAGACCGCCATCCACGATTTCCGTGGCGACCAGACGTACATGGAGTCGCGAGGGCACAACTTCGAGTTGAACGCCACGATGGCCGAGATAGAGCCGAGCGACTACGACGCGCTGTGTGTTCCCGGCGGGCGGGCACCGGAGTACCTCCGGACCCACGAGGAGGTCATCGAGGCGGTCCAGCACTTCTTCGAGGCCGACAAGCCGGTCGCGACGCTGTGTCACGGCCCGCAGATTCTGGCGGCCGCCGGCGTACTGGACGGCTACGAGATGACCTCCTACCCTGCGGTTCGAGCGGAGTGTGAGGCCGCCGGTTGTTCGTGGGTCGACGGCGTCGTCACCGACCGCAACCTCGTCACGGGGCAGGCGTGGCCCGACCACGCCGAGTGGCTGGCCGGCTTCATGGAACTGCTGGGCGACGAAGTGAGCCACGGCGAGGCGGTCGCGGCCGCCGACGACTAATCGACGCTTTCCCTTTTTCAATCGGCGCTCAGGCCCTCGAAGTACAGGTCTGTGTCCTCGTCGGGCGACTGGGCGGTGACGGTGGAGACGGCCACCGTGACGAGCAGTCCGAGAACCATACAGTAGATGGAGACCCCCCAGCCGAAGTAGGTGTCCGTAAAGAGCGTCACGGGGCCGAGCGGCACTTCCGGAAGGAAGTTGAACGCGACGTAGACGACCTGCGGGACGAGGATGCCCGCGACGATGCCGCCCCGTGTCGTGCGCCGCCAGTACAGCGCCAGGATGACGGGCAGCGCCAGTTGGGCGAACCCGCCGAAGGCGAGATCGCCGATGGTGACGAGAATCGACCCGACCGAGTCGGCGCCGAAGGCACCGGCCTCGGCCCAGATGCTCGCCGCGAGTGCGGCGATAGCGAAGACGGCCACGCCGACGCGGGCCAGGAGGTCCTCGCGGCGCTCCGACAGCGAGGCGTCGACGACCGGCCGATAGATGTCGCGGGTGAAGTACGACGACCCCGACAGCAGCATCGAGTCCGACGACGACATCATCGCGGCGATGGCGCCGGCGATGACCAGCGCCGCGAACCACGCCGGCGTGTACTCGCCGAGGATGACCGGCAGGATGCTCTCGCCGGCGCCGATGTCCGCTTCGAGGCCGAGGCCCGTCGCCCACGTCCCGAGCAGGAACGCGGGGACGAACAGCAATAAGACGAGGACGGGCCACAGCGCGAAGGAGCGTTTGAGGACGGTCTCGGAGGACGCTGCGAAGAACCGCTGGTTCACCTGCGGGAACATGGCGACGCCGAAGGCGATGGAGATGGCGAAGGTGAGCATGTTCGCGGGCGTGTAGAAGTCACTTCCCAGCGCGAAGAACTCCGGCCGAGTGGCTTCGAGGCCGGCGTTGATGGTGGTGAGGCCGCCGTCGACGGCCAAGAGCACCCACAGCGCCGCCGCCCACACCATCACCAGCATGAACGCACCCTGTAAGGTGTCAGTCCAGGCGATACCGCGCATCCCCGCCAACACGACGTACAGTATCATGAACGCGGTGATGAGCGTCGCGCCGGCCCAGAAGGGGAAGGCGCCGCCGGTGAGCGCCGACAGCGCCCCGCCGGCGCCGATTTGCTGGAGCATGACGTAGGGGAACAGCCAGAACAGTGAGACGACGGCGACGAGGGCCCGAACGCCGGTGGACCCGAAGCGGTCGCCGAGCATCTCCCCCAGCGTCACGTAGCCGTGTCGCTGGCCGAGGAGCCACTGCTTGTAGCCGACGACGTACCACAGCACCGCGAAGATGATACCGTCCATCAGGCCCATGACGAGAATCCACTCGGGGCCGAAGGCGTACGACGTGTCGGGTCCGCCAAAGAAGGTAAAGGCCGACAAGAGCGTCGCGAACACGGTAAACAACAACACGACGGTGCCGAAGGTGCGACTGGCGAGATAGAAGTCCTCGGCGGTACGCTCCGTGAGGCGGTAGGCGAGCAGGCCGACGCCCAACGCGATGAACAGGTAGGCGACGATGATGCCGAGTTGCAGCGTCGCAGTCATGCGCGGTCACCCGTCGTAGTGCCGTCGGTATCGGTGATACCGATACCCCACGCGCGGTTCGCGAACGTCCAGAAGGCTACCGACGCCAGCACCATCCAGCCGATATGCCACCACAGCCACACCGGCAATCCGAGCGCCATGCGACTGTCGCCCCACAGGAACCACGGGATGGCGAACGTAACCAGCAGCGCAAATACGACCGCCCAACCGTATTTCTCCGCTGTCGAGACCATTGGTTGACACTCCTTACCGACCCGCACGCCTAAATGTTGCTAATCGTTCGACAATGGCCAGTATCGAAGAAGAATCCTCTTCATCAGCCGGAGGCCGACGGCAATCAGTACACGCGCGTCCCGTTCGGCACGTCGCGTTCGGGTTGGAGGTGGACGACGCTCCCGTCGCCGTCGTCGGACTCCGTCCGACTCTCCGCGGGACCGTGTCCCGCGCTGTCGACGCCGGTGACGAGACACTGACTCTCGAAGCCCGCGATGTTCACCGTCCCGAGGTTGACGACGGCGACGACCTGTTGACCGAGGAGGTCATCCGGGTCATAGAGGTCGGTGAGCCCGGCCGCCGACTGTCGCGTCTCGGAGCCGAAGTCGACTTCGAGTTTGTACACGTCCTTTCGGGCCTCGGGGAACGGTTCGACGCTCGTTATTTCGCCGATGCGCATCTCCACGTCCTCGAGGAACGCCGTCGGGTCGATGTCGGGTTCGTCGATACCCATACGCCGCCGTCGTCGTGGACGTACATAAACGGTCCCGGAGGCTAGCCAAAGCCCGAGTCCGTCCGCAGGTTTATATACGCGTGTCGGCGTAATTTATATACCCATGAGTTCGCTCATGGATTCACCATCACCATCCACGCCCGGCGACGGGCAGTTCATCAATGCAGGACACAGCCAAATATCTCGTTCACGCGGACATCACCGCCGACGGAGTGGTCGAGCGCTCCGACGTCGTGGGGGCGGTCTTCGGGCAGACCGAAGGCTTGCTTGGCGACGAACTCGACCTCCGGGAGTTACAGGACTCCTCGAAAGTCGGCCGCATCGACGTCGAAATAGACTCCCAGAACGGCCAGTCGTTCGGCCGCATCACCATCGCGACCAGCCTCGACCAGGTCGAGACGGCCATCCTCGGGGCGGCGCTGGAGACTATCGACCGCGTCGGCCCGTGTCGCTCGACCATCGAGGTCAGAAAAATCGAGGACGTCCGCGCCGCCAAGCGCCGGGAAGTGGTCGAGCGCGCGAAGGCGCTGTTCGGCGAGGCGTTCGACGATACGGTCCGCTCCAGCCGTGACCTCGTCGAGGAGGTCCGAGAGGCCGTCCGCGTCGAGGACATCACCGAATACGAGGGCCTCCCGGCCGGCCCCCGCGTCGCCGACTCCGACGCCATCGTCGTCGTCGAGGGACGGGCCGACGTGCTCACGCTGCTCCGGTACGGCATCAAGAACGCCATCGCCGTCGAGGGGACGAACGTCCCCGACGCAGTCGCCGAATTGACCGAATCGAAGACCGTCACCGTCTTCCTCGACGGCGACCGCGGCGGCGAACTCATCAGGAAGGAACTGTCGCAGGTCGGCGACATCGACTACGTTGCCTTCGCGCCGGAGGGCAAGTGCGTAGAGGACCTCGCGCGCCACGAAGTGATGGCCGCGCTTCGGGAGAAAGTCCCCCACGAACAAGCCATCGAGGCTGCCGAAGCGGAGAGTCCCCCCGAGACACCGGGCGTCGAGTCGTCATCCTCAATCGAGCCGTCCGGTCCGACGAACAACGGAACCGCCGCGGTCGACGCGTCGGCCGAAGCCTCCGCCGAGGAGCCGACGGCCGACACCGATGCGACGGCCGACACCGATGCGACGGCCGACATCGAGACGACCGAACCCGAAGAATCCGAAGCGACGGCGACTGAAAGCGACGACGACAGCGACCCCGGAACGCTTCGCGGGCACGTCCGTGAAATCATCGGCGACGAGAGCGGCCGCGCCAGACTGCTGGATGCCGACTTTCGAGCGGTCGAGGAGTGCCCCGCGGCGGACGCCTTCGACTGTCTGGTCGACGCCGAGACGGTGCCCACCGCCGTCGTCGTCGACGGTGAACTGGACCAGCGGCTTCTCGACGTGGCCGCCCAGCGGGGCGTCGACCAGGTGGTCGCCGCCTCGACCGGCGAGTTCGTCAAACAGCCGACGAGCGTCCGGGTCAGAACCGCCGACGCGTTACTCGCCGCGAACGAGGCGTAGTGCGTCCGTGCCGTCGGCGTAAAACGACGGCAATCGCTCTCTGACCGCGAACCCGATGGCGCGATAGAAGCGTTCGGCCCCCTCGTTTTCCGCCGGCGTCGTGACGACCGTTCGGTCGGCGCCCGACACCTCCGCGATCGCATCGACCAGCGCTCGACCATATCCGTGTCGACGGAAATCGGCGGCGACGACCAACTCCGAGAGCGTCGTCTCCTCGCCGGGAAGTGCGATAGCGTAGCCGACGACGCTCCCCTCGTGGACGGCGACCCGGCCGACGAACGGGCCGTCGATGGCGGCGTCGATTAACTGTGAGTCGGCGTAGGAGAGATTCGACTGCAACGACCGGACAGCCGATTCGTCGGCCGGGACTATCGGCCGAATCACAGGACCACGAGCCCCGCTGCCCCGGCGACCAGCCCCGCCGACAGCGTCGCCAGCAGATTGACGCTCTGGTTGTCGAGGCGACCGCCTTCGAGCGTCGCCCCGAGGATGCTGTCGACGGTCATGCCGACGAACCCGGCGGCGAGAATCGTCGCAGTACCGGGAACGCCGAGGCCGAAGAACAGCGCGCCGAGGCCGGCGATACAGCCGGAGCCGACGAGGCCGGCGACGACGCCCTGCCACGTGACGCCACCGTCGGTGCCCGCCTCAACGCGTTCGAACGTCGTGATAAGTCGCGGGTTGTCGAAGAGGCCGCCGAACTCACTGGAGAGGGTGTCGGCCAGCGCCGCGGCCACCGCGCCGGCGAAGGCAAACCGGAATACGGAGGCGTCCATGTTGACGTGGAGCGCGCCAGCGTAGGCGGCGACGGCGACCAACGCGACCGCCGAGTTCGCGAGGACGTTCCCGCTGTCGCGGGCGCCCTCGTTCTCCTGGGCGATGCCGCGTTCGAGTTTCTCGTCGTAGCGGTACTTCGAGGCGAGGCCGCCGACGCCGAAGAACGTCATGAGGAGGACGAACCAGCCGTAGCCCCCGAGGACGACGGCGAACAGCGCGAGCAACACCCCGGTGAGCATGCCGGTAATCGAGGCGGTTCCGAGTCCGTAGGCGAGGCCGCCGAGCAGGACGGTGAGTCCGAGCCCGACGGCGATTTGCGTCGACGACGTCGTCGCCTCCAGACCCAGTTCGAGCAGGAACCAGATGACGAGTCCCGTCGAGAGCAACACGAGCGAGTCGTCGCGAATGTGTAGCGCCGACCGGATGAGCGCCGCCAACAGCGCGCCGCTAGCCGCGAAGAACGTCGCCAACGGGAGCGACGGCGTCGCGGCGCCGAGGGTACCGGCGAGGAAAATCGACCCGATGGCTCCGGCCATCCCCGAGACGACGAACGCCGAGACGAGGACGAACGGGTTCAGCAGACGGGTCGCGACGAGCATCTGTCCGAGGTTGCCAGTCGTGAGGACGAACACCGACGCGACGAACGCCGCCGTCGGCAACTCGAAACCGACGAGCAACACGGCGAGACCGGCGACCGCAAGGGCGAAGGAGGCGAGGCCGTACAGCCGGCCCTCCTTGCGGTCGCTGTCGCGGGCGAACAGTTCGAACAGCGGGCCTCGTGTCGATACCAGCGCCACGGCGGCGACGAACGCGAAGGGGGCGACGGTCGTGATGGCGGCGAGCCGACTGCTGGTGGCGCCGTCTAACACCGGAGCGATAAGCGACAGCGCTCCGACGAGGAAGTAGCCGCCGGCCCGACGTACGTCGCCAGTCACGCCCCGAGATTCCGCCGTCGCCCACTTAACCTTCCCGAAGGTGGACCGACACGTTCAGGCGCCTCGGCGAGAACACGCGGACGTGGGACTGTACGACCGGTATCTCGCGACGCGAATCCGTCTCAGCGACGCGGCCGTTCCCGAGCGGGTCGCACTCGTCATCACCGAACACGACCTGCTCGAACGGGGCGCCTACGACACCCTCTCGGCGTTTCTGGAGTGGGCCTTCGAGACCGGCGTCGAGGAGGTGCTCATCTACGTGAGCGTCCTCGACAAGGCTGCCGTCCCGACGCTTCGGAACGCGCTCTCGGAGTTGGAGAGTCCGAGGACGGTCGCCGTCCGTGGCCCCGACGCCGACGACGCCGCCGACGCGCCCGTGCAAGTGTCCATCGGCCTCGGCGGCCGCGAGGAGTTCGCCGCCGCCGTCCGAAACATCGCCGAAGACGCCGCTGCCGGCGAGTTGGACCCCGAGGACATCGACGAGGCCGAAATCGAGCGCCATCTCGTCTTCCGGACGCCGCCGGACCTCGTCATCAAGACCGGCGCCGAACGGCTCTCGGATTTCCTCATCTGGCAGTCCGTCTACTCCGAGTTGCACTTCACCGACGTGAACTGGCGTGACTTCCGGCGGCGGGACTTCCTGCGTGCTGTTCGGGAGTATCAGGAGCGGCAGAGACGATTTGGACGATGAAGGCAGCGAGTCTTCCAACCCTCGCGGCGCGAGCGAAGCGAGTGACGCGACGGGCCGAGCGGTGAGCGCGGCGGACCGCCCGAAACACGTCGTTCACTCGACCGATGGGTCGGCCTCGCCGGCCTCCTCGATGTCGTCGAGTTCGCCATCGGGCAGCGAATCGCGGAACCGACCGATGACGCGGCGGGCCTCCTGGAGTTCTACGTCACCGACGGCGCGCAACAGCGCGGCCGCACGCTGGGCGCGCGTCCGGCGCCACGACTCCTGTCTCGACTCGTAGGTCCGGACCGCACGCAGGAGGTCCACGCGGGAGAACTCCGGCCAGTATGGCGTACAGAAGTAGACGGCCGCCTCGTTGCCGTTGGCGTGCCACGGCAGGAAGTTCGAGGTGCGCTCGTCGCCGCCGGTGCGGATGATGAGGTCGACCGCACGGGTGGGACGGGCGGTCATCCGGCGCTCGATTTCTTCGACGCAGACCGACTCGGGATCCAACTCGCCGGCGGCGGCTTCGCGAGCGATGTCGCGGGCCACCCCGAGCAGTTCCGCGCGGCCGCCGTAGGCCAAGGCGACGTTCAGGTACAGTTCGTCGTACTGTTCGGTCCGGGATTCGGCGTAGTCGACGGCCTCACGGACGCGCGGCGGGAGCCGCTCGACCTCGCCGATGGCGCGGATGCGGACCTCGCGGTCGTGGACCTCCTCGCGGTCGGCGAACGTTCGGAGTTTCTCGGTGATGAGGTCGAACAGCGCCTCGCGTTCCTCCGGCGGGCGCTCGAAGTTCTCCGTCGAGAACGTGTACAGCGTCAACTCCTCGACGCCGAGGTCCGCACACCACCGCAGCACGGACTCGGTTGTGTCGGCGCCCGCTCTGTGACCTTCGGTCTTCGCTTCGCCCTGCTTTTCGGCGTACCGACGGTTGCCGTCCTGAATGACCGCGACGTGGGACGGGGCACCGGACACTTCTCGCTCCAAGACGCGCTCGTAGGCGGCTTCCAGGAGCCGACGGGGACCTCTCATCTGTCTGAGTCGAAGGCACCCAGGCAAATGAGTGTTGTTGGTCCGGCCGGCGCGCGCCGGCCGGCACAGACGACTCCGAGTGTCGGCACCCGGCAATAAACGGCCCGCCACAGACCGAACGACCGAATTTACGGGCAGTTCAGGGCAAATCACCACCAAAAACAGTCGATTCACAATCATGTAGCCGCAGCCTTTTTATGCACCCACGTCATCCCGTCAGTTGCAATGGCGACTGGTACGGTTGACTTCTTCAACGACACTGGCGGCTACGGATTCATCGAAACTGACGACGCGGACGAAGACGTGTTCTTCCACATGGAGGACGTCGGCGGTCCTGACCTCGAGGAGGGGCAGGAAGTCGAGTTCGACATCGAGGAGGCCGAGAAGGGCCCGCGCGCGAAGAATCTGACCCGTCTGTAAGACGGCACACAGGCACAGCGTTTACGACTTCGGTGCGGTGCGGGCTTCGGCGCGGACCGTGACCTGTATTACCCTCGATAGCCTCTGCTTTCTCAATGGCAGACGCTATCGACGACGACCTTTATCAGCGGACGAAGGCGCTGCTCGAACCCGGAGACATCCAACTGAACGGCGTCATCGTCCGGACCGAGTTGACCGGCGAGGAGGAGCCGACGCTCCATCAGGCCACCCTCGACATCGGCGACATCATCGCCGAAGCCGCCGGCATCGACCCAACGGACACCTTCGTCTACTCCGGCAACGACGACGACCGCTTCGGCGTCAACCAACATCAGGGACTGACCCTCGAGGACGAGGAGTTCGTCTGGGAGTGCCAACAGCTCGTCCGCGACGGCACCTACGACGTGGTGTTCTACTACGAGGCCGACGCCGACCAGACGGCCATCGTCGAGGGCGTCGAGGAACTCGGCTTCGATGCCACCGGCGTCGAGGGCGAGTAGGCGAGCGTCGGAAAACCGGCGAAGGAATGCGCCGAACACGGGTCTCAAGCGTCCGGCCGCCCAAGGACGTGTATGAGCCAGCCGGCACTCCGACGGGACGGACGGGACGAGTGGACCGACGAACGTGGCTGGAGCCACCGAATCGCGGACGTCAGCAGCGTCGACCTCCACTACGTCACCGTGGGCGACCCCGAGGCCCCAGCGGTCGTCTTACTTCACGGGTTTCCGGAGTGCTGGTGGGCGTGGCGGCGACACGTCGAGCGCCTCGCCGAGTCGTTCCACGTCGTCGTTCCCGACCTGCGCGGCTACAATCGCTCGGAGAAGCCCCACGAAGTCCGACAGTACCGACTCGAAGCAGTAACCGAGGACGTGGCGGGACTGATACGGACGACCGGCCACGAGACGGCCCACGTCGTCGGCCACGACTGGGGCGGCGTCGTCGCCTTCGGGACCGCCCTCCAGCGACCCGAGGTCCTCGACCGACTGGTCGTCCTCAACGCACCCTATCCCGGGGCCTTCGAGGGGCAGTTCACGCTCAGGCAGGCGCTTCGGTCGTGGTACGCCGGCTTCTTCCAGTTACCCGCGATTCCCGAGCGGTTGCTTTCGGCCAACGACTTCGCGTTGCTCGAACGACTGTTCCGTGAGGACCCGGTCGTTCCGGACGCCTACACAGAGGAGGATATCGCGACGTACCGGAGGGCGTGGCGCCGGGAGGGTGCGATTCGGGCGATGCTCGATTACTACCGGGCGTTCGGCCGGGAGAACGTCCAGCGACTGTGGCGAAACCGGTGGGATGCCGGCCGACGCGTCGGCGCCGAGACGCTACTGCTGTGGGGCGAACGCGACCGCGCACTCGGCGGGCACATCCCCAACGTCATCCAGCGAGAACTCGACGACGTGACGGTCGAACACTATCCGGAGGCGAGTCACTGGCTCCACGCCGAG
This sequence comes from Natronomonas gomsonensis, assembly GCF_013391635.1. Taxonomy (GTDB): domain Archaea; phylum Halobacteriota; class Halobacteria; order Halobacteriales; family Haloarculaceae; genus Natronomonas; species Natronomonas gomsonensis_A. The sequence continues at coordinate 1,397,445 of NZ_JACAWU010000002.1, forward strand.
TACCCCGAGCGGACGGGCGCCGACATCGAGGCGTTCATTTCCCGATGACGACGGCCTCCCGCACCTCCAGTGCTGTCTCGAACTCTTGACGGCGGTCGAGGTCGTCACCGAGTCGTTTCAGGTGTTCGGCGTGAGCGCGGCGAATCGCCTTCCACTCGCGGTCGGTGAGGTCCAACGCCTCGCCCACATCCGCCCAGTGGCCCTCGCTTGTGAGGAAGACAGCCGTCGATTCGTCCTCGTGGACGCATTCGTAGCGTCGGCCGTAGTCGGGGAGTCGAGCCCCGAGGTGCGTTTGGGCGCGGTCGACGAGGTCTGGGAGCGCTTCACCGGAGACGGAGGCTTTCGCGGCCGCGACGACGAGGGCGTTGCCCTGTAGCGGACCGCCCGCCATCTATCCACCCGCACGAATCGCCTTGCGGGCGAAGTCCTCGATGAGCGGTTCCAGCGTCTCGTCGTCACCTTCGAAGTCGACGGTCACTTCGGTCAGCGTTATCGATCCGACGACGTCGACTTTCTCCTCGGAGAGGTCGGCGTGCCAGCCGTCGCCCTCGATGCGGTCACCGCTCTCGTCGGTTCGGGCGCCCCCGAGGTTCTCCAGATAGTTCGCGGCCAACCGCTTCGAGATGCCGCGGAACTGCCGTGTCTCCTGCATCTATCCACCCGCCACTGGCGGAAAGACGCTCAGCCGGTCGCCGTCGTCCAATTCCGTCTCGGTGCCGTCGATGTGAACCACCTCGCGGCCGTTCTTCAGGATGCTCAACTGTGGCTGGATGTCGCCGTCGTCGTCGAGGATTTCGCCGACGAGTTCCGGCCACTCCGATTCGATTGCCGCGAGCACGTCGCCGACCGTGGCGTCGTCGTCGTACTCCCGTTCGACGACTTTCTGACCAACCGCCTTCCGGAACGTCGCGAAGAACCGCAACTCGATGTTCATGCCTCGCCGTTGGTCCGTCTCACTCATAAATCAGAGAGTCGGATGCCGTCTTCGACGAGGCGAGCGTTGCGTTCGCGGTCGAGTTGTGCCGCCAGCCACTCGTATTCGTACAGTTGGGCGACGAGGTCCGCATACAGGTTCCGCCACGCGATGGCGAAGATAGGCGACTGTCCCCACGCCCGGAGTTCGGGGACGAACTCGTCGAAGCGCTCGCGGCGGGCGTCGAAGTGTTCGATGAGGTCGAGCGCGCGACTCGCGGCTTCGGCGTCGTCGTCGGCTTCCTCGATGGCGCCGTTGAGGCGCTGTTCGTACCCCTCGACGGCTCGTTGCATGTCCTGTGCGGCAGCCTGTCCGTCCTCCGGAAGCGAGTCGAGAAGTGGCTGTGGGACGCCGAGCGAAATCTCGTCCATACGGCGTGGTGGTGCCACGACAGTAAAAAGGTGGCCGGCGCCTGCGTCGGGCGAACTATTCCGACCGACCCGTCTCGAAGGTGAGTGCGTACCCGCCGAGGGCGAGCATGCCGAATAGGGCCGCATCCAGTACCGCGTACCCGCCGAGAAGCCCGACTTCGGCGAGAGGGCCCCCGCGACCGGCCACAGTCGCCTCGGTTCCGAAACTGACGACGAGGAGTCCGACGGCGACGCCGACCAGCGCCGACAGCGACGCGACGGCAAGGACGACCGTCGGCTTCTCGCGGGGACTCACCGTACCGTACGCGTATCCGACGGCGGCGAGTCCGACGATGGCGAGCGTCATCCAGAGCGGCCGAGCGAGCAACGACAGGACGGTCAAGTCGACGACCTCACGAAGCGACTGGAAGGCGACGAGACTCCGCAACGGGACGACGAGTGCCGATACGACTGCGACCGGAACTGCGAGGAGGGCAGGGCGGTCCATACCACCATTCCCGACACCCGCCGAAAAGAAACCTATGGCTCTTCGCAGTGACGTACGTCGACGGCGACGCCGCGTGTGCCTTCGACCATCGCCGTACCGTGAGAGGCCGCCCGCCCGATACCGAAGGCCTTCGGCCCCTCGAAGACGACTTCGTCGCCCGGCCGAATCGAGTCGTCGGCGTCGACGACGCCTGGCGCGAGGACGCTTCCGCTGGGAACGAAGGCGTCGATTTCGACCCGCTTGGTCGGTGCGTCGCTGTCGAGCCACGCCCGGGCGCCGGCCAGCGTCAACGAGAGCGTACCGTACTGGGCGACCTGCGTCGCCAGCAGTTCGCCCTCGGTGTCGACGACCCGGAGTTTCGGGTAGTAGCTCTCGGTTTCGACCTCGGGGCCGAACACCTCGTCGCCGGCGCCGTCGCCGAACTGGAAGTCCGCGATGGCTCGCACCGTCGCCGCCTCGCGTTCGCTCTTGTAGTAGCTGTCCTCGCCCTCCAGCGCCGCGGCGAGGTTGTCGAGGGAGGCGTCGGTCGTCGGGTGGTCCTCGACGGTGTACTCGAAGTCGATGTCCAGCGAATCGGCGACCCGCTCACAGATTTCGCGGTACCCCTCGCCGGGGACGTGGGCGATGTGGCGGTCGTAGTCGGCGCGTTCGAGGTACCGCTCTAAGACGGCGGCGACGAACTCGATTTCCGTCTCCGTCCAGTTGCCCGTCACCACGCTGTCGTAGTGTTGGGCTGGGTAGGTCGTCTCCAGTTCGTTCGGGACGACGCCGATGGGAGAGGTCATCGAGACGACGTGACCGCGGTACTTGATGGCCTCGGAGAACTGCTTGTGGCTCTGGGAGTCGCTGTAGGGTTTCCGGGCCGAACAGGGGACGAGCACGAGCGGCGCGTCGAGACGCCTGCGGTAGCGACTCGTCACGCGGTCGGCGAAGCGCTGAATCTCGACGCGGCGGAGGGCGTCGTCGGTCGCCGCGAGCAACTCGTTGCGCCGGAATACGGGCGTCCGTGCTTCGAGGTAGCCGTACTGCTGGTCGAGGCGGCGGAACGTCGCCGTCAGCCACGCCTCGTGGCGGGCCTGTCCCTCGACGTAATCGCGCAATCGGCCCTCCGAAATCCGGTGGCGGACGCGGGCGAGTTCCGCACGCAGGGCGTTGGCGTTGTGGTCGGCGCAGTCGGCCCGGGTGAACTCCGAGACGGGCTTTCGGCAGGCCTCACACGGACACGGCAACTCATCGAGGTCCTCGAGGAACGCCTCGCCGTCTGTCGAGAGGTAGAACCCCTCCAGACCGCGCGCTCTCGCGCGCTTCTCATCTAACAGGTCGATACCCGAATAGACGAGGACGGCGGCGTTGGCCGGCGTCGCGACGCCGGACAGATACAGTGCGGTGTCGTCGGGGACGGCCTGCCGAACCGACAGCACTGCCTCGACGAACGCCTCTGCGTGGCCGGCGTACCCGGGGCTGCCGGCGAGGACGTAGGCGTCGGCCCCGTGGTCGACGGCCGTCTCCGGCGAAACGACGGCGGCGCTGGGGTAGTCGACATCGGGATATTCCCCCGAGAAGGCTTCGGCGACCGGCGGTTCGGTGCCCGGCGGCAGCGCCCGATGGGGAAGAATCGTCAACCGCGCGTCGTCACCGTCGGGCAACTCGCGAGCCTCGTGCCAGCGACTGCCCGAATCGTCGACGAACTCGTCGACGAGAGCCGGCGTCGAGACGGCGTCCGCGAGGCGCAACTCGCCGCGGCGGGCGGCGGCATCGCGCTCGTGAACTTCGAAGTAGTCGGTCATAGACGCCCTTCGTCGGCCGGTGGGTAACCCTCCTTCGGTCTCACTCCGCCTCGTTGTCCATCCATGCCGGTATCGTGCTGTCGTCGCCCAACTGGACGGTTCCGACCGACTCCGGCAGCGCCGCGAGTGCCGTCTCGGGCCACTCCCAGTGACCGACCCAGAACTCCGTATCGGGATTGGCCGCGGCGAGTCGCCGGACTCCCTCGGCGGCGGCCTCGTAGGCCGCGGGGTCGAGGCGCTCGGGGATCTCGGCGGTCAGCGGGTAGCTGTCCGACAGCGCCGGCGGATACGGGCCGAACGGGGCCTGCAGCCGCCACGTCGTATCGAAGCGGCTGTTGTCGTCGCCCTCCGACAGCAGGACGCGGTCGCCGTCGACGGCGAGCCGCGACAGTCGGTCGTGGTGCCGCCGGACCTCCGGGCGGCGGGCCGAGTCCGCCGAGAGATGGAAGAACGTCCCCTTCGAGACGCGGTCGTGGGCTTCCAGTTGGTCGGCGCCGTCCAGCAGCGCCCGGTAGCCGTCGACCATCGCCGGATGCCCGCGGGCGCGGCGTTCGACGAGTTCCAAGAGATTGCCGTCCCGAATCGCCTGTTTGACGGTCCGCAACTCACGGTAACTGACGTGGAGGTTGTGCCGGGCGAGCAGTTCCTCGCGGCGGTCGGCGTCGGTCGCCCGGAGGCTCTCGGGAGTGTGTTCGGCACACACCGGACACGCACACGGGAGGTAATCGAGGTCCTCGAGGTGTTCGGTTCCGGAGACGGTGAGATAGCGGTCGTCGCGGGCATACAGCGCGTAGGCGGCGGAATCGAAGAGGTCACACCCTGCCGCGACGGCGAGGGCGAACATCATCGGGTGGCCGGCGCCGAAGAGATGGACGGGCGCGTCGACCCCGAGGCCGCGTTTCGCGGCGAGGACGACCTCGACCATCTCGGCGTACCGATAACTGTTCATCAGCGGCACGACCGCACCGACGGGGAACACGTCGAGGTCGGTGCCCGCGGCGTGGGCGCCGGCGGCCTCCCGCAGGTCGGGGTACGTCGACCCCTGGACCGGCGCGTTGACGAGCATCTCGCCGACGTCGACCGCTTCGGCGGCTTCCAGTCGCTGCTGTGTCGTTTCGAGGTCGGCTTCGGCCTGCTCGCGGCCGACATCGGGGGGCGTCGGGATGTCTATCGGCGTGCCGATGTCCGAGCCGATGTCGTGTTGGAACCGGAGTATCTCCTCGTTCGTCACCGAGATTTCACCGTACTCCGACAGTTGGAACGACCCCGAGTCGGTCATGATGGCACCCGAGAACTCCAGTAAGTCGTGGAGCCCCTCGTCGAGGGCGCGCTCGCGGAACTGCTCGGATTTGAAAAAAATGTATCCGTTCGTGATGAGGACGTCCGCACCGAACTCGGCTTCGAGTACCGCGGGTTCGATGGTTCGGATGTGGGGGTTGATGACCGGAAGGAGAGCGGGCGTCTCGACGGTGACGCCGGCCCGCGGGACCGAGAGCTCGCCGATGCGGCCGGCGCCGTCTCCGTCCCGGAGTTCGAAAGAGTCGCGCATTACACCGCCGTTGCCGAGCGACGGCACTAAGGGTTGCGTTCGGTCGACACGCCACACGAGTCGTCCGCGGGCGACACCGCTAAGGGAGAGCCACGCCGACCCACGTCCATGGAATGGCGACTGTTCGCTAACCTCGCCGAGGCCGCCGGCACGAAACGTGTCACGGTCGAGGCAGGCCCCGGCGACACGTTCGGCGACGCCTTCGAGCAACTGCTGGAGGCACATCCCGGACTCCGAGACGAGGTGCTCGACGAAGAGGGTGAGATTCGCGACCACATCCGCGTCCTCCGCAACGACCGCAACCCCTTCGTGAACGACGAGGGCCACGAGACGGTGCTGGAAGCGGGCGACGAACTCGCGTTGTTCCCGCCGGTTAGCGGCGGCGACGGTGGCGTCGCTCAAAGACCCGTTTGAGCCTCCACAAGGAACTCCCCCGTCGGCCCCGTAGCGTCGCGTATGGCCCCCGACAGACGAACGACCCTCCGACTCGCCGGCGCCGGCCTCGTCGGCGCGCTCGCCGGTTGTCTCGACGGACTCGGCGACGGAAACGGAAATGGAAACGGAACCCCGGACGGAACGCCGGACGACACCCCCGATGGAACACCCACGGAACCGTCGGTGACCGACACCGAGACCCAGCAGTACCGCATCGAGGAATCGGCACCCGAGTGGTACGACGAGTCGACGACGGGCCACGTCGTCGTCATCGACAGCGAAAAGCGACAAGATGCAGTGGTCCGGCTTCACGAAGCCCCCGAGGCGCGCCGACAGGCGCTCCGGGAATTCCTCGACGGCGTCGACTACGAGGAGAGCGTCGTGTTGCTCGTCGCCACCGTCGGCCCGAACACCTGTTACACGGAACTCGACGCCGGCGGTTTCGCCGTCGAGGAGGATACGCTCGTCGGCGAGGCCTCGGCCGTCGACACCAGCGGCGACGACGAAGCCTGTGGAGAGGCGGTGACGTTCCCGTCGGCGCTCGTTCGCATCACCTTCGACGGAGTGCCGGTCACCGAGACGGCCCTCGACATCACCGACGGGTGGGGCGAGACGAAAACGGTCACCGCGAGCGCCGACGACTCCCTGTCGCCGGACCCAGCGGACCTGCCGGGGTACGTTCGCCCCGATGGTGAAGCCGACCCCATCGCGCCGCTGTCGTGTGACGACGACGCCTTCGAGCGACATCCGCAGTGGGCCGACGAAGACGACGTGCAGTACGGCGAGTTCGAGACCGACGGCGAGACGACGTTCGCGCTTCGAGTCGCGGAGACGAGTTACGAGCGCGGCGACACCGTCGAGATGACGCTCACGAACGTCACCGACCGAGAGGCCTCGACCGGCAACGACCGGAAGTTCAATCTCCAAGTGTACACCGAGGACGGCTGGCAGGACGTCCGCGGCGGCTCGGAGAGCTCGTTCGGCTACACCGACGAGGCAATCGGCCACGCCCCCGGTGAAGGCTTCGAGTGGTCTATCGAGTTGACCGAGGAGGCCGTCGGCGGCGACCGCTTCGAGGTGTGTCCCGACCTGCCGGCCGGCCGCTATCGGTTCGCGTACTTCGGCGTCATCGGCGACGGCGCGGTGGCGGTCGCCTTCGACGTGGCCTGAGCAGCCGTCACTGCGGCGTAGCGCCCGTCCCGCGTTCGACCGCACCGAGGTCGAATCGGCCTCCGGAGACGGGAACGCCCTCGTAGAGGTCCGACTCCAGCAACAGCGACCCATCGAGGTCGGCGTAATCGAGCAACGGCAGCAGGTGTGTCGCCCCCGCGATGGCGGCGTTCGTCTCGAGCATACAGCCACACATCACCTCCAGTCCGTGTGCGCGGGCGGTGTGAATCGCCTCGACGGCGGGCGTGATGCCGCCCGTCTTCATCAGTTTCAGGTTGACGATGTCACAGCGGTCGGCCACGTCGGCCACGTCGACGGCGGTGAGACAGGACTCGTCGGCGGCGATAGGGAGCGGCGAGCGCTCGGAGACGTATCGGAGGCCCTCGCGGTTCTCCGCGGGAACTGGCTGTTCGACGAACTCGACGTCGTAGTCGGCCAGCGCCTCGCAGTTGCGGACCGCCTCGGTCGGCGTCCACGCCTCGTTGGCGTCGACCCGGAGGGTCACGTCGGGTGCGACAGCGCGAATCGCCTCGATGATGCGCTGGTCGCGGTCGGTGCCGAGTTTCACCTTCAGAACAGGGTAGCCCGACTCGACGGCCGCGCGGGCGCGGCGCTTCATCGCGTCGGTGTCGTCGATGCCGACGGTGAAGGAAGTGGGTGGACGCTCGGTTTCGGCCGACGCGCCGAGCAGGCGGTACACCGGCTGGTCGAGCAGTTTCCCCGCGAGGTCCCACAGCGCGACGTCGACGGCGGCGCGGGCGGCCGGGTTGTCGCGGGCGACCGACAGCATCCGATCGTGAATCTCGCGGCGAGCGAACGGGTCGCCGACCGCCTCGATTGCGTCGAGATACTCCGGCAACAGCGCCTCGACGGTGGCGGTGGTCTCGCCGTAGTGTCGCGAGGGGGCGGCCGCGCCGTATCCGACTTCGTCGCCGTGCTCGACCGTGACGACGACGTTTTCGGTCGTCTCGGTCGTCCCGCGGGAGATTGTGAAGGGCACGTCGAGCCGCAACTCGACGGTCTCGAAATCGGTCTTCATAGCTGTTCGATGATTTTCGCGGCGTCGTCTCGGACCGGGTCGGCCGCCGGGACGCCGATGGAGTCCTCGTACTCGTCGATGGCCGCCTCGGCCTCCTCGGGCGACATACCGTAGGTGTTCAACGCGCCGCCGAGGAGTTCCGTCGGCGCGACGCCTTCGGCGAGGTCTTCGTACAGGGTCGCCACTTCGCCGGGGTCGGGAATCGGGAACGACTCGTAGCCGTGGATGGCCTCCCGGCCCGCGACGTGACACAACACGAGGTGGTCGGGCATCGCGCCGTGGAGGATGCCGCAGGTGACCGCCGAGTAGGCGGGGTGGATAATCGAGCCCTGACCCTCGACGAAGAGGTAGTCGTAGTCGTCGGCGGCCTCGACCAGCATGCGCTCGACGGCGCCGTTGGTGAAGTCGCTGATGGTGCGGTCGATGGGAATGCCCCATCCGGCAATCATGATGCCCGTCTGGCCAGTCGGGACGAACCCGGCGTCGAGTCCGGCCTCGCGGGCGGCCTCAACGAGTTCGAGCGTCGTCGTCATCTTCCCGGTCGAGCAGTCGGTGCCGACCGTCAGGACGATTTCGCAGTCGAGGTCGCGGGCGACGCCTTCGGCGACGGTGAGGTCCTCGGGTGGGTTGCGCACGTCGCGTAACTCGACGCCGTATTCGTCGGCGAGTCGGGCGAACTCCTCGTCGTCTTCGAGGAAGTAGTGCAGGCCCGCGATTACGTCGGCGCCGCGTTCGATAGCGCCGCGGACGTCCGGACGCCAGGACTCGTCGAAACCGCCGCCGATGGGCGCGATGCCGACGACCAGGGCGTCGAACTCCGGGGCGTCGTCGACGCCTTCGACGACCGGGGCCTCGGAATCCACATCGGGGAGGTGGTCGGAGACGGTCGTTCCGACCGAATCGCGGTCCAGCACCGCGACGACGTCGTCGTCGCCGTATCTGAGGATGCCGACTGCCGTTTTCGCGCGGTCCGGGAACTGCTCGTGGGCGAGAATCGCGATGCGCATACGCCGATAAGACACCACCCGCGAGTATAAACGCATCAGTCCGCGTCGAGCGTTTATAAGCCGTACACCGGGACGGTCCAGAAGTCCTCGAAGGCGTCTTCGAGGGCCGCCCGCGGTTTGCCGGTGGCGTCGACGGCGGCGGTCACGTCGGCGTCGAACTCGGAGACGAGACGGCGGTCGCCGACGACGTACAGTCGCTCGGCGTCGATGGCCGCCAGGGCGTCTTCGCACTTCTCGACGTGGTCGGCGATTTGCTCGTCTCGGAGGCGCTCGAAGCGGGCCTGCGAGAACCCGCCTTTCGAGTGGTCGCTCTTCACGTCGCTCTCGAAGCCCTCGTAGCCGACCCGCTCGTCGCCCTCGTAGACGCCGACGGCGAAGACGTCCGAGCGGACCAACGCGAGTGCGAACCGGCCGGTCGGCGCTATCCACTCGCGGTCGATTCGCGGAGTGGCGTTCCACTCGACGAACGGGTCGGGAGCGACCGGGGGCCGGATGGCGACTGCCAAGAGACCGGCGTCGTCGGCACAGACGAGACACGGCTCGGCCCGCGAGACGAGCGGAGTGCGGTCACCGAGGAGTTCGCGAACGTCGTCGGGCACCTCGTCGTCGACGAACGCCGTCAGGACGGTCTCCTCGGACCCCTCGAAGGACGTGAGTCGGCCGTATATCTCGTCGAGACGGCCACCCTGGACGGTCTCTCGGTGTCGAAATCCGATATCGGCCGTCTCGTGTTCGGCGTCGACTTTGCCCTTCAGGTCGGCGATGCGGTCTTCGAGGCGGTTGACCCGCTCTTCGGCCTCCTGTCTGGCGCTGGCGGCGTCGGCACGGCGGTCGCTCTCGGCGTCGAGTTGCGCCTGCAGCCGGTCGCACTCGTCTTCCAGTTCCGCGATGCGTTCCTTGAGTGCGGTCCGGCCGAGGAGGTCGTCGAGCATCGCCGGACCGAGGTGGGCGGGCGTCTAAAAGCCCGCGGCCCTGTCGGTGTAGTCCGCGGCGTCGCCGTCGATACCGAGCAGTTGGGCTGCGCGGTCGGCTTTCGCCAACAGCACCTCGCTGAGCGTCGGCGGATTGTCGACGCCCGTCGCCGACAACACCGACTCCGGGAGCGCGACGGTCCGACCGGGGACGCCCTCGGCGCCGTGGACCGGAACGTGTGCCGAGCCGATTTTCATCACCAACGGACCGGAATAATCCGCCGTTTCGGTGTATAATCGGTCGTTAACCCGCTCGTGGTGTTCGTGATGCATTACTGCGCAGTCGCCGTCGTGCGGCTCGACGTAGAGCCGCCCGAGGTAGTAGCCGCTTGAGAACGGTTCAAACATGCCGCTACGTGCATGTTAGATAATCACACACATAAGCTTTATCCGGGACGGAAGCGGTATCGGACCCCGAAACCTGACGAGGCAGCCAGTCGGAACGCCGGTGTTTGAGAGCGAATTCGAAGCTCCTAACGATAGTATAAACGCTATTGGACCGTTTGAGGCCGTAGCTTCGATCGCTGAACGATGAGAACGGAGGGGGGGTTTTTACGAGTCAGGTGCCCCAGAGAACAGTGATGAAACGAACTGCTGTCGGTATTGGCGTCTTGGTGGCACTCGCCGTCCTCCTCACGGCTGGGATGGGCGGCGTCGCGGCAGGGGCCCAACCGACGAACGAGACGGCTGAACGCGGGAACGCCTCCTTCGGCGCGTCCGTCTCGTCGTTCATGCAGGCCAGCAGCGCTGAGGCCGAAGGCGAGGTCGACGACGGCATGTTCGAGGCGTCGTTGAACCGGGCCGAGACCAAAGAAGAGCGGCGCGAGCTCATCGAACAGCGGCAAGCGCAACTCGAACAACGACAACAGCGGCTGGCGAACCGCCGAGCGGCCATCTCTGAGGAGGACTCGGAGGTTCGTAACCGCGCGATAGCCGCACACGTCACGACCGGTGCGAGCGGACTCGAACAGTCCGCCAACGAGACCGCATCGGTCGCCGCGGAGGCCGGCGTCGACACGACGCGACTCGACGCGCTTCGAAACGAGGCCCGCAACCTCAGCGGTGGGGAGGTCGCCGAGTTGGCGCGCGGCCTCGCCGGACCGATGTTCGACGGCGAGCGCGGCCCACCGGGGGACACCGGTAATGCCGACGGCGATTCGAACACCTCCGTCGACGTTCCCGGTGCCTCGAACGGTGGCGGTCCGCCCGTCGATACGGACAGCGACGACTCGATATCCGACGCCGGCGGCGACGGCCCTCCCGGTTCCAGTGGTAGTTCTGCGCCCGGAGACAGTGAGGAGAACGGCGACGGTGGTGCCGACGCAGATGCGACACCCGAAGGCTCCGAAACGAGCCGTAGCGACGGCTGAGACGGCGGCAGCCGACTCGAAACCCCCTCGCCGGCGGGGCGGCACCCTTTTTCGTCCGCGGACCGAACTCCAACGTAATGGACTCGGCGGCGCTGTTGGACCTGCTGGGAAACGAGAACCGTAGACGCATCCTGCGGCTCCTCGCCCGAAAGCCCTGCTACGTCACCGAAATCAGCGAGTATCTCGGCGTGAGCCCGAAGGCAGTCATCGACCACCTCAGGAAACTGGAGGAGGCGGGCCTCGTCGAGTCGACCGTCGACGATGGTCGCCGGAAGTACTTCTCTATCGCGCGGAACCTCCGACTGGAGGTCAACGTCTCGCCGTACGACTTCGGAACGAAGAGCGCCTACTCGGCGTCGCCGAACTTCGACATCACCTCCTGGCGGTACGTCTCACTCGACGTGGAGTGCTGTCGACCCGGCGACGAAAACGGTGACCCCGACGCCGCCGACCCCGAACTCGCCGGCCTCACCGAGGAGTTACAGGAACTCGAACGGCTGGAGAACGAACTGTCGATGGCCCAGCGGTGGGTGCAAGGCCGGCTGACGGAGACGCTCGACAGAATCAGTTCCCACTTCGAGGGGCTCGACGGGCGGTTCTACGCGGATTTGCTTCGGGCGCTCGCCGACGGCCCCGCAACGGCCGAGCGGTTGAGTCGCCGCGTCGAGGCACCACCCGACGTCGTCACCGACGCGCTGGAGGGGTTGTCGGCACACGGCGTCGTCGAACGCGACGGCGAGACGTGGCGGCTGGTCTAGTTAGATTTCTCTGGTCAGTCCAGCCCGCAGGTCCCGACCGAAGTACGTTCCGACAACGGCGACAGCCGCGCCGACGCCGCCGCCAAGAAGCGCGAGCGAGACGCCGAACCCACCGAGGAAGGCGACGACAGCGGCGTCGAGAAACGCACTGGCGCCGACGGTGATACCGCCAGCGACGGCGGCCTCGGCGTAGCGCCGGTCCGAAGCAACCAGTCCGAAGGCGAACGTCGCGAGGAAGACACCGAGCAGCCCCGACCCCGGCAGCGGAAGGAAGGTGCCAGCGGTGAACAGCCCCGCGACCGACAACAGGAGAATGGCGAGGAACGCACGCGGCGAGAACAGCCGTTCGGTGCGGGCGGCCAACCGTCCCCGAAGTCCCGCCGACTCGCCGGTCTCGCTAGGGGCGGTCGCCTCGCCGGCCACGTCCGCACCGACATCGAACTCGGAGGTGTCGACGGTGTCGGCCTCGTCGGACCGGTCCCGGGTCCGTGTTCGGTCGCGGCTCATGGGTTCCCGTTTCGCCGCCAACGGTATCGGTCTTTCCTAGCCACCCCGAAGGGAGGCTTTCAAGTCCGCCCGCACGGTAGCCGGACGTATGAACCCCGGGGACCGCGTCCGCGTCGACCGCGGCACAGCGACTTACGAGGGCGTCCTCATGCCCTCGACGACCGCCGACCACCTCGTCGTCAAACTCGACGGCGGCTACAACGTCGGCGTCGACCGCGCCGACGCGAACGTCGACGTACTGGAGACGGACAGCTACGATGTCGAGAGCGCCCAAGACGGCGACTCCGAATCGGAGATTACCTTCGAGGAGGACCTGCCCACCATCGCGCTCATCTCGACGGGCGGCACCATCGCCTCGACGGTCGACTACCGGACTGGCGCCGTCACCGCCCAGTTCGACGCCGAAGACGTCCTGCGTGCCGTGCCGGAACTGGCCGGTCGGGCGAACTATCGGGGCCGCGTCGTCGCGAACATCCTCTCGGAGAACATGACGCCCGACGTGTGGACCGACCTCGCCGAGGCCGTCCACGAGGAAATCGACAACGGCGCCGACGGCGTCGTCGTCATGCACGGCACCGACACGATGCAGTACACCGCCGCGGCGCTGTCGTTCACGCTCGATACGCCGGTTCCCGTCGTCTTCACCGGCAGTCAGCGCTCGGCGGACCGACCCTCTTCCGACAACGTGATGAACGCCGTCTGTGCCGTCGAGGCGGCGAAAGCCGACCACTCCGAGGTGCTCGTCTGCATGCACGAAAACGAGTCCGACGACACCTGCGCGCTCCACCGCGGGACGCGCGTCCGGAAGAACCACACCTCACGTCGGGACGCCTTCGAGACGGTCGGCGCGGAACCCCTCGGCGAGGTCGAGTGGGAGAGCGGCGAGGTGTCGTTCCGCCGGCCGGTCGCCGACCGCGACGCCGTCGAGTTGGACATCGACGCCGACCTCGCGACCGACGTGGAGCTCGTGAAGTTCGTTCCCGGGCGCTCGCCGGAGACGCTCGACCTCGCTGCCGACGCCGCTGGACTCGTCCTCGAGGGGACGGGACTGGGCCACGTCAACACCGAGTGGATAGAGCGAATCGAGGCGTTGGTCGACGACGGCACGACCGTCGTGATGACGAGTCAGTGTCTGGAGGGGCGGGTCTGTGACCGCGTCTACGACACGGGTCGTGACCTCTTGGAGGCAGGCGTCGTCGAGGCCGGCGACACCCTGCCGGCGACGGCGTACGTCAAACTGATGTGGGCGCTTTCGAACGTCGAGAGCGTCGAGGAGACGATGCGCCGACCCATCGCCGGGGAACTGCAGGAGCGGTCGGTTCCGTGGACGTGACGCGATGAGCGACCGACCCGAGGTGACGGTCCGGCAGGCGAGACACGACGACCGCGAGGCGGTCGTCGAATTCACCCAGGATACCTGGCCGGAGTTGGGCGGCGACTACATCCCTCGCGTCTTCGAGGAGTGGGTCGAAAGCGACGGGGAGACACAGCGGACGGTCGTCGCCGTCGTCGACGGCGACCCCGTCGGCATCTGTCAGGGCGTGATTCTCTCCGACCACGAGGCTTGGGCACAGGGAATGCGCGTCGCCCCCGACTACCGCGGCGAGGGCATCAGTCCCACGCTGACCGAGGCCGTCTTCGAGTGGGCCGCAGACCGGGGGGCGACCGTCTGTCGGAACATGGTGTTCTCCTGGAACGCCGCCGGCCTCGGCCAGTCGCGGTCGATGGGGTTCGAACCGCTGGCGGAGTTCCGCTGGGTCGAACCCAGCCCCGACGAGGCGGCTGCCTCCACACTCGACGTACTAACCGACCCCACGGCTGCGTGGAGCGCCTTCCACGCCAGCGACGCCTACCGCGAACTGTCGGGTCTCGGGCTCGACCTCGAGGAGTCGTGGGCGCTCGCGGAACTGACGCCCGACCGACTGGCCGACGCCGAAACGACACTGACCGTCGCGGATGACGACGGTGTTCGAGGAATGACCTACCGGACCCGGACCTTCCAGCGAGAGGAAGACGGTGAGGAACAGCAGTGGGCCGAGTACGGCGTCGGGTCGTGGAGCGACCACGAGGCGCTACAGTCGCTGGCCGCCGCGGTTGCCCGCGACGCCGCCGAGGCCGGCGCCGAGAAGGCCCGCATGCTCGTTCCCGAAACCCCCCAGCACGTCTCCGATGCCGCCTATGCCCGCCAGTCAATCTCCGAGGAGCCGGATTTCGTCCTCGAACGCGACCTGACTCGGTACTGACCGACGGCCCCGCGACCGACACGCCGATTACCGTCCGCTTCGAGGACTCGGAGGATGGAACACTTCCGGAAACTCGAACGGATGTACCACGCCGCGCCGTGTAACGACGAGACCGACCCGACACTCCACATCGAAGACGAGGGCGTCGCCGAACTCCGCATCGAGGTGGGCGAGGAGTACCACCACGCCGCCGGCGGCGTCCACGGCTCGTATTACTTCAAGGCGCTCGACGACGCGACGTTCTTCGCGGCGAACTCGCTGGTCGAGGACGTGTTCGTGTTGACGACTGATTTTCACCTGCAGTTGACCCGTCCCGTCTCCACCGGCGAACTCGTCGCGCGGGCGGAGGTCGTCAACGACCACCCCAAGCAACTCATCGCCGACGGCGTCCTCGAAGACGGTGAGGGGAACCAACTCGCCCGCGGAACCGGCACCTTCGCCAAGAGCGGCGTCGAGTTGGACGCCGAGGTCGGCTACGAGTAACCGACGGCCAGTTCCGCCGCCGGCTAAAAGACGCCTCCGTCCACAGGGCGAAGGTTTTTGATAACACGTCACAAGCACGATTCCATCGATGAAGTACTTCCAGCAGGAGCCGCTCAGACACGTCGGCGACGTTCCGGCGATGGGGGCCGAACGCTACGGCGAGAAACTCGCTTTCGAGTACCGCGGCGAAGAGTACAGCTACGCCGATCTGGAGGCGCGGTCGAATCGGGTGGCCAACGCCCTCGCTGATGCGGGCATCGAACCCGGCGACCGGGTGGCGCTGTATCTGGAGAACTCCCTGCAGTTCCCCGAGACGTTCTTCGGGGTCATCAAAACTGGCGCAGTGGCCGTGCCGCTGAACCACCGGATGGACACCGGCCGGCTGAAATACATCCTCGGGGATGCCGACGCAGCGGCGCTTGTCACCTCGCCGGTGTTCCCCAGCGTCGGCACGGAGCTGGCCGAGGAAGTGCCGCTGGCGTTCATCCCCGGCGGTGCGGAGGGGCTCGAGGACTACGACGAGCACGTCGATGCGGCCTCGACAGAGTTCGACCGCCCCGACCGGGACTTCGAGGACGTGGCCGTGCAGTGTTACACCTCGGGAACCACCGGCGACCCTAAGGGCGTGTTGACCACCCACGAGAACCTCCTGTCGACGGTGCAGTCCTACACCTCCCGCAGTGGCTCTGACCCCGAGGAGGACGTGGCGCTGTGCTTCCTCCCGCTGTTTCACATGTACGGCCTCAGCGTCGTGATGCTCACCGGCCTCTACAACGGCGCGACGGTCGTCCTCCGGACGATGCCCGTGGCCTCGGAGTTGCTGTCGGCCATCACCGAGTTCGAAGTGACCCAGTTCGCGGGTATCCCCGCCGTCTACATCGAGATGCTCGCCGAAATGGAGGCCAATCCCGACAAATACGACGTTTCGAGCCTCGAAACGCTCGGGAGCGGCGCCGCACCGCTGGCTGACGACACCCGCCGGCGCATCGAGGACGCTTTCGACACGCCGCTGACCGAAGGGTGGGGCATGACCGAGACATCCCCGGCCGGTACCACTTCCTCGACGTACGGCGTCCACAAGGGTGCGGGCTGTATCGGCCAGCCACTACCCAACGTCGAGTTGAAACTGGTCGACCCGATTACCCGAGACCTCCGGGTGCCGGCCGAGGCGCTCGACCCCACGTCGGCGACGACGCTCGAAGACCACGGCATCGACCCCGGCGACGAAGAGCAAGTCACCGGCGAACTCGCCATCCGCGGCCCGCAGGTGTTCGAGGGCTACCACGGCCTCCCCGAGAAGACGGAGGCCGTCTTCGACGGGGAGGGGTGGTTCTACACCGACGACATCGCCCGCGTCGACGAGGACCGCTTCCTGTGGATGGTCGACCGCGCCGACGACATGCTCATCGTCGGCGGCGAGAACGTCTACCCCGCCGAAGTCGAGGACGCGCTGTTCGAACACCCGGACGTACAGGCCGCCGCCGTCGTCGCCGCCGACCACGAGGTGAAAGGAGAGGCACCGGTCGCCTACGTCGTCTTAGAACCCGGCGTCGAGGATCCACCCACCGAACGCGAAATCCGGGAGTTCGCACTCGACCACGTCGCCACGTACGCACACCCCCGGCGGGTGTTCTTCGTCGACGAACTCCCCCGCAGTGGGACGCGGAAGGTCCAGCGGTACAAACTGGAGGAGGACGCCGCCGAGCGACTGGGCGGGCCGCTGTCGAGTAGTGAGGAATTGTAACCAACCCGATGTATGGCACTCTGTAACACTCGCCACCGTCTCTAAACACTTATCCGCCCGCCTTGGTTTTGCGTAGGCATGAGCGACATCGTCGTCACCTTGCCGGACGGCTCCGAACTCGAAGTCGAGGAGGGGTCGACGGTCGAGGACGTGGCCTACGAAATCGGACCCGGACTCGGGTCGGACACGAAAGCCGGGATCGTCGACGGAGACCTCGTCGACAAGGTCGAACCGCTGTACGAGGACTGCGAACTCGTCATCGTCACCGACCAGTCCGACGAGTATCTCCGCGTCCTCCGTCACTCGGCGGCCCACGTCTTCGCACAGGCGCTGCAGCGACTCTACCCCGAGGCGAAACTCGCCATCGGCCCACCGACCGACGAGGGGTTCTACTACGACATCACGGGCGTCGACCTCGACGCCGAGGACCTCGAGGACATCGAGGCCGAGATGTACGACATCATCGACGCCGACTACGACATCGAGCGCGTCGAACGCTCCCGGGAGGAGGCCTTCGACCTCTACGAGGACAACGAGTACAAACGAGACATCCTCGAGACCGAAGCCGCCGACGAGGACCCCGTCTCCTTCTACGTCCAGGACGACTGGCAGGACCTCTGTCAGGGCCCGCACGTCGAGTCGACGGGGAAAATCGGCGCCGTCGAGTTGTTGAACATCGCGGCAGCGTACTGGCGCGGTGACGAGGACAACGAGACGCTCACCCGCGTCTACGGGACGGCCTTCGAGAGCGAGTCCGACCTCGAGAACTTCCTCCAGCGACGGGAGGAGGCCAAAGAGCGCGACCACCGAAAACTCGGCCAGGAGTTAGACCTGTTTTCGATTCCCGACGTGACGGGACCCGGACTGCCGCTGTATCACCCCAACGGCAAGACGGTTCTGCGGGAGTTAGAGGACTTCGTCGACGACCTCAACGACGCCGAAGGCTACGACTTCGTCGAGACGCCACATCTGTTCCGGACGGAGCTATGGAAGAAGTCGGGTCACTACGACAACTACGTCGACGACATGTTCCTGCTCGATGTCAACGACGAGGAGTACGGCCTCAAGCCGATGAACTGCCCCGGCCACGCGACCGTGTTCAATCAGGGCAACTGGTCCTACCGGGACTTGCCCGTCCGGTACGCCGAAAACGGGAAGGTCTACCGCAAGGAACAGCGCGGGGAACTCTCCGGACTCTCCCGGGTGTGGGCGTTCACCATCGACGACGGCCACCTGTTCGTCAAGCCGGAGTCCATCGAGCGGGAGGTCAACGTCATCATGGACCAGATCAACGAGGTCCTGGAGACCTTCGACCTCGACTACGAGGTGGCGCTCGCAACCCGTCCCGAGAAGTCCGTCGGCAGCGACGAAATCTGGGAGCAGGCCGAATCCCAACTCCGTGACGTACTCGAAGCCAGCGGGATGGACTACGACATCGAGTCCGGCGACGGGGCCTTCTACGGCCCGAAAATCGACTTCGCCTTCGAGGACGCCCTCGGCCGGAACTGGGACGGCCCGACGGTCCAACTCGACTTCAACATGCCCGAGCGGTTCGATTTGACCTACACGGGCGAGGACAACGAGGAACACCGCCCGGTGATGATTCATCGGGCGCTGTACGGCAGCTACGAGCGGTTCTTCATGGTGCTCATCGAGCACTTCAACGGGAACTTCCCGACGTGGCTGGCGCCCGAACAGGTGCGTATCCTCCCCGTCTCCGACGACAACATCGGCTACGCCAAACAGCTCCAGAACCGCTATCTCGGCGATTTCCGCGTCGAAATCGAGGACCGCTCGTGGACGGTCGGCAAGAAGATTCAGCAGGCCCACGACGACCGGGTGCCGTACATGCTCGTCGTCGGTGACAACGAACAGGAGGCCGGCACAGTCTCGGTTCGGGACCGCTTCGAAAACGAGCGCAAGGACGTCGACGTCGAGACGTTCCGAGACCACCTCGAAAGCGAAGTGGGCGAGAAGCGTATCGAACCGGACTTCGTCGAGGAATGACCGACTACGAGCACGAACTCGTCGTCGGGAGCCTCGACACCGGCAAACGACACGTCGACGACGCGGTGTTCTCGACGTACGTCCGCCGGGTTCGGGAGTCGTTCCTCCGGGAGACGGTGCCGACCTTCGAGGAGTACTACCGTCCGGTGGTCCGAATGGAGGTCGAGTACCACGCCGAACTGTTCGCGGGCGACCGCGTGGTCGGCACCGTCGAGGTCCTCGACGTGGGAACGACGAGCATCACGACCGAAATCACGCTGGCGACCGACGAAGAGACGGTCGCGACGGCGAAGACGATTCAGGTCATCGTCGACCCAGAAACCGACGAACCGACGCCGGTCCCCGAGGAGTGGCGGGCCAATCTGACGTAGCTACTCCTCGTCGTCGTCTTTCAGTTCGTCCAGTTCGGCTTCGATTTCGGGGTCGGTGGCCTCGGTTTCGACTTCGGACTCGGCGTCGACAGACGCCTCCTCCTCGACGCTTCCCTTGCCGGCTTCGGTTTTCAGCGTCTCCAGTTCGGCTTCGACTTCGCCGTCGCGTTGCATCTCTTCGAGTTCGCGGTCGATGCTGTCTTTATCCGAAAGCGCGTCCTCGAAGGCGCCGCTCTCCTGGAGTTCGTCCATCGCGGCGGCGCGAGCCTCCATGTCCTCGGTCTTCTCGCGGGCGCGCTCGATGGAGCGGCCGACGTTCTCCATCTCGTCGCCGGCGCCGGTCATCGCCTCGCTGACGCGGGTGCTGGCCTCGGCGGCCTCGTAGCGGGCCTTCATCGTCTCCTTCTCGGTGCGGAACTGCTCGATGCGGCTCTGGAGTTCGTTCTTCTTTTCGACGAGATTGTCCTGTGTGTTCTGGAGGTCCGCGATTTGTGTCTCCAACTCCTCGATTTGGGACATCTTCTGTTTCTTCTTCTCCAGTGCGCGCCGTGCGAGGTCGTCGCGGTCCTGCTCGACGGCCTGTCTGGCCTGTTCGTTGTGCTTCTCGACGTTCTCCTCGAGGCGGCGCTTCTGAATCTCGAGGCGCTTCTTCTGTGTCGTCAAATCGGCGATACCCTTCTTTACGTCCTGCAGTTCGTCCCGGAGGCGCTCGTAGGAGTAGTCGAGCGTCTCGGAGGGGTCTTCCGCGCGGTTCAGGACGGCGTTGAGTTTCGAGCGGATGACGTACGACGCCCGAGAGAGGATGCCCATGTGTCGAGGTGATGGGTTCCGAACCCTTAAAACGCTCTCCGAGCGGCGGGGTACAGCCTCAAGGCCCCACCGCTCGAAGGGCCCTCCATGAGCGAATCGGTCGTGATTCCGTCGGACCGCGACGTTCGGGGTAGCCTCGATGCCCCCGACAGCGACGCCTGTGTGGTCGCCTGCCCGCCACACCCCCAGATGGGCGGGAACCGAAATGACCCCCGCCTGCAGGCGGTGAGCGACGCCCTCGACTGCGCCTGCCTCCGCTTCGACTACGGCGAGTGGGACGAGGGGCCCGGGGAGTTGGCAGACACCCGCGACGCCTACGCGTGGGCCAGACAGCGGTACGACGCCGTCGGGTTGTTCGGCTACAGTTTCGGCGGCTGTCTCGCCGTGGTCGCCGCCGCCCGAGAGAGCGGGACAGGAACGGCGCCGTTCGCGGTGGCGGCACTCGCTCCGGCCGACCGCATCACTGACGACATCGACGCCGTGGCCGCAATCGACGACATCGACTGTCCGATAGCGGTCGTCTACGGCGAGCGCGACACGACGGTCGACGCAGCGGCCGTCGCCGGAGCCGTCGAGAAACGGGGCGGCACGGTCGAAGTCATGAGCGCCGACCACCACTTCGTCGGGCAGGCAGCGAAGGTCGGAAACCGGGTCGGCGAGTTCTTCCGCGAGGTGCGGATGGCTTAAAGGTCCGGCAGACGCTGGCACGAAACGTTTACGTATAGGTCCGTTTTCGCAGGTATGCACGACCCGAACTGGGGCGCCACTCGACCACGCGGGGGGAGTCTCGAGGAGGTGTGGGGGTCGTCGACGTTCGAACCCGTCGACCTCGGCGCGAAACCGATCGAGGAGTACGTCGACGCGATGGCGGCGACCCGACGCCACGGCGACGCTCGCTACTGCTGTGTCGAAATCCCCGACTCGCCGGAAATCGACTGGTTCGCCTCCCGGAACTGCCTCGCCGACGCGGAGTTCTTCGGTCGGCTTCTCGGCTCGGAAACCATCGCCGATGAACTCGGCCTCGACGTGACGGAGGACCCCGACGTGTCGATGACCGTCGAGACGGCGCTGTCGATGGACGGGACCCTCGCCGAACAGCTCGTCCACGGCGGCACCGTCTCCTACGGCGATACGCTCGACCAGCAGTACGGAACGTTCGCGAAAGCCAAGCGACTCGCCGAGGAGTTCCGCGATTCCGTCGTCGAGGACCGCTACGAGGAGGTGACCGTCCACCGGACGCGAGAAGCGTGGTGTGAGTGGTTCGGCGAGCCACACTGGAACGTCACGATGGTCGTCGTCGACCGGCGCTACCGGCTGGCGTGGGTGCTCGTCGCCACCGACGAGGGGCCGCTGGAGCAACTCGAAGACTGACCCGAATGCTTTCTTTCGACACTGCCGACTTGTAGGTGTGACCCCCACGACGAACCGAGGGACCGAGGAACTCGTCGTCGGGAGCTAGGCCGTCGTCGCTATCCTCTGTGGAGTCGTCTTCGCCGGCGTCCAACTGACGAGCGGGCCCTACATCGGCGGGGCGTTCCTCGTCATCGGTGCGTTCTGGCTATGTATCCTCGCTGCCGTCGCGGCAGCTGTCGTCGTCCTCCTCGAGAACGTCGACCGGCGACGCCGAAATGAATCGGTCGACCCGTGGGCCAGCGTCTTCGCGGCGCTGATGCTCGTGGCACTCACCGCCGCCGTGTTTCTCGCCTTCGCCGCGAACCGACTACAGGTGGCAATGGTGGTCGGTGTGGTGGGACTCGTCGTCGCACCGCTTGGGTTGTTGGTCGTGGTGTTCGAAACCCGTCTGAATAATCTCCGGAATAGATTCGAGGACTAATGGTTCGCTAGCATCCGCGAGGCGCGCGAAGCGCGACGAGCGGTTCTCCGCGCGCCTACGGCGCGCGGGACCAAGGGCCGACCAACGGGAGGCCCGCAGTGTCTTTTTCATCGACGTTTTTGCCGCCCGCTCGCCCCGCGAGCGGGCGTGCAAAAAGGTCGGTCCGAAACGGTTTTGTCTGACGCTCGCGGACCGTCGGTATGCCGACGGAACTTACTGAGTACGACCCCACATTGGGGAACAAATTCATCTTCGTCACCGGCGGCGTGATGTCAGGATTGGGGAAAGGCATCACTGCGGCGAGCACCGGGCGCTTGCTCGCCAACGCCGGCTTCGACGTGACGGCCGTGAAAATCGACCCGTATCTCAACGTCGACGCGGGGACGATGAACCCCTACCAGCACGGCGAGGTGTACGTCCTGAAAGACGGCGGCGAAGTCGACCTCGACTTGGGGAACTACGAGCGGTTCCTCGACATCGACATGACGTTCGACCACAACGTCACGACGGGGAAGACCTACCGTCACGTCATCGAGAAGGAACGCGCGGGCGACTATCTCGGGAACACCGTCCAGATTATCCCGCACATCACTGACGACATCAAGCGGCGCATTCGCGAGGCCGCCGAGGGCCACGACATCTGTCTCATCGAGGTCGGCGGCACCGTCGGCGACATCGAAGGGATGCCGTATCTCGAGGCGCTCCGACAGTTCGCCCACGAGGAGGACGAAGAGGACATTCTCTTTACGCACGTCACCTTGGTCCCCTACTCGAAGAACGGCGAACAGAAGACCAAACCGACTCAGCACTCCGTCAAGGAACTTCGCTCTATCGGGCTCCAGCCCGACATCTTGGTCGGCCGCTGTGAGGACAAACTGGACCCCGAGACGAAGGAGAAAATCGCCCTGTTCTGTGACGTTCCCACCGACGCTGTCTTCTCGAATCCCGACGTCGCGGACATCTATCACGTCCCCTTGATGGTCGAAGACGAGGGACTCGACGAGTACGTCATGGAGCGGTTGGGACTGGCCGAAGAGGCGATTCCGAAGGCCGACCGCGACAACGGCTGGCGCGAAATCGTCACCACCGACCCCACCGACGAAATCGACATCGCGCTGGTCGGGAAGTACGGTCTGGAGGACGCCTACATGTCCATCCACGAATCGCTGAAACACGCCGGCTTCGAGACCGAAACCGACGTGAACGTCCTGTGGGTCGACGCCGACGAGATGGACGACGAACACGCCGACCGCCTCGAACGCGCCGACGGCATCATCGTTCCCGGCGGCTTCGGGGCACGCGGCACCGAGGGCAAGATGGAGGCAGTCCGCTACGCCCGTGAGAACGACGTGCCGTTCCTCGGACTGTGTCTGGGCTTCCAGATGGCTGTCATCGAGTACGCCCGTAACGTCTGCGGGTTGGAGGATGCGGATTCGACGGAGATGGTTGAGGATACACCCCACCCCGTCATCGACATCCTCCCCGAGCAGTACGAGGTCGAGGACATGGGCGGGACGATGCGACTCGGCGCCCACGAGACCGATATTTCCGAGGGAACACTGGCCCACGAGGTGTACGGATCCGACTCCTGTACGGAGCGCCACCGCCACCGGTACGAGGTCAACCCCGAGTACATCGAGGAACTCGAATCGGCGGGGATGCGGTTCTCCGGCCGAGCGAACAACCGCATGGAGATACTGGAGTTGCCCGACCACACCTACTTCCTCGGGACGCAGTTCCACCCCGAGTTCCGGTCGCGACCCACCCGCGCGTCGCCGCCGTTCGTCGGGTTGGTCGAGACGATACTCGAAGCCGACGAGGCGGACACCGAGGAGGTGACGGCCTGATGGTCGACACCGAGGCATTCATCGACGAGAAGATAGCCGAAATCGACGACTCGGTCGGCGACGCCAACGCCGTCATCGCGCTGTCGGGTGGCGTCGACTCCTCGACGGCCGCGGCGTTGGCCTATGAGGCGCTCGGCGACCGCCTCACGCCCGTCTACGTCGACACCGGGTTGATGCGGAAAGGCGAAACCGAGGGCGTTCGGGAGACCTTCGAGTACATGGAGAGCCTGCGAATCGTCGACGCCCGCGACCGGTTCCTCGATGCCCTGTCGGGTATCACCGACCCCGAGGAGAAGCGCCACGCTATCGGCGAGCAGTTCATCCGGGAGTTCGAGACGGTCGCCCGTGAGGTCGACGCCGACTACCTCGTCCAGGGAACCATCTACCCCGACCGTATCGAGTCGGAGGGCACCATCAAGTCCCACCACAACGTCGGTGGACTCCCCGACGTGGTGGACTTCGAGGGCATCGTCGAACCGATGCGGGACCTCTACAAGGACGAGGTCCGGGAAGTCGCCCGCGCGCTGGACCTCGAGGAAGTCGTCTCCGAGCGGATGCCGTTCCCCGGCCCCGGCCTCGCCATCCGCGTCCTCGGCGAAGTGACCGAGGAGAAACTCGAAGTCGCCCGCGAATCGAACTACATCATCGAGGAGGAACTCGAAGAGTACGACCCCTGGCAGGCGCTCGCGGCGGTGCTCGGAAAGGCCACCGGGGTGAAAGGCGACAACCGCGTCCACGGCTGGGTCGTCTCGGTTCGGTCGGTCGAATCGAGAGACGGCATGACCGCCCGCGCACAGGAAATCGACTGGGAGACGCTCCAGCGCATCCAGTCGCGCATCACTGGCACCCTCAACAACGTCTCTCGCGTCGTCTACGACGTGACGCACAAACCCCCGGCGACCATCGAATATGAGTAAGGTCGTCATCGCGGGGGCCGACCCCGACGAACTCGGCGCGGCGCTTTCCGAACGCGGCGCGGACGTGAGCTACGCGGAGGGAACCGCCAACCGGCCGGCCCTCGAAGAGGCCGGCATCGTCGACGCCGACACGCTCGTCGTCACCGACGCCGGGTTGGCGACCTCGATTGCGGTCGCGAAGGACCTCAATCCCGACCTCCGGGTCGTCGTCTACACGCGGGATTCGGTGCCGGAGTTCGTGAAGGGGCAGGCCGGCCACATCGTCGACCCGGAGTTACTCGACGCCGACACCGTCGCCGAAGAGATTATCTAATCACTCCGCGGCGAGTTCGTGGAGTCGGACGCCACCGCCCTTCAGGAACGGCGTTCCGTGACCCATCGCCGCGACCTCGAAGGCAGGTACGCGGTCGACGAACGCGTCGATACTCCGTCGAACCTCGTCGGTATCGTAGGAGAGCAGCCACGGTGAGGGCTGGAGGTCGCCGTCGCGTTCGATTACCATGTCGCCGAGGAACGCCGCCCGGTGTTCGTCGTGGAGGTAGACGGTGTGCCCGGGTGTGTGGCCGGGCGTGTGATAGGCCGTGAAGCCACCGATTTCGTCCCCGTCGGTGGCCGGATGGACGCGGTCGGCCGGCACGTCGGGGACGAGCAGTCCCGAAACGAGTTGCGTGAGCGCCTTGTGTCCCGACAGCGACGGTCGCTCTTCGCCGGTGACCAGCGGGGCGTCCGCACGGCCGACGTAGATGGGGGCGTCAGTCGAGAGCTTCGCCGCCGAACCGACGTGGTCGAGGTCGTAGTGCGTGATGAGGATGCGGTCGAGTGCCGACGGCGTGAATCCGGCCGTCTCGATTGCGGCCTCGATTCGCGTGGCGTCGAACGGCGTTCCCGTATCGACGAGCGTCAGGGCCTCGTCGTCGGCGACGAGGTAGGCGTTAACGCCGGTGCAGTTTATCCACCAGACGCCATCGCGGAGTTCGGTTACCATAGCCGGAGGGACGAGCGCCGAGACTAAAAATCAGGGCTTCGGTGCGGCCTTCTGGAGTGCCGTCTCGGCGATGTTGCCGCCGTAGTCGGCACTTCGGGACAGCGAGTCGACGATGAGTCCGAGTAACTGCGCCTGCTGAGGTTCGAGTTCGCGGATGCGGTCGTCGACCCGTCGGGCGAGTTCGTCGATTTCGGTGATCCGCTGTCGGGCGTCGTTGGCGAGTCGCGTCGCGCGGTCAGAGTCCTCCTCCAGCAGGGCGTCCATCGCCATCTCGATGATTTCGGTCGCCTCGGTGTGCAGCGCCTCGATGGCTTCGGCGGCGTCGTCTGGTGGTGCGCCGAGCGTCCCGGCGTGGGTTGCTATCTTGGCCGCGTGGTCACCGACGCGTTCGAGTTGGCGGGCGCTGGAGTGGTAGTCGAAACACGTCTCGCGGTCGAGGCCGATGTCGGCGGCCGCCGAGGGGTCACGAAGCACCGACCGAAACACACGGGAGACCATCGACCACAGCCGGTCGACGTCGTCGTCGCGTTGGACCACGTCAGCCGCGAGGTCGTCGTCGTCCTCCAGTAGCGCGGTGACGGCGTCGCCGAGCATCGTCGTCGAGACGAGCCGCATCCGCGTGATGGCATTGTGCATCGACAGTTCAGAAGAGTCGAGTAAGTCCTGCAGTTGGACGCGCTCTGAGGTCTCGCCGATGACCTCGAGTCCGACGAGGCCCTGTGTCGCCTCCCGAATCGTCCGGCGCTGGGCGGCGCTGACGCGGGCGGTCTCCAGAGTGATGATGTCGAAGCCACTGACGTACATCGTCACGACCGCACGCATCAACTGGTCGCCCTCCAGTCCGGTGATGTCGAGTGACCCTTCGACTTTCTCCTCGTCACGGCGCGGCGTCAACAGAAGCGAATCCTCCTCGGGATGGAACTCGACGACGCTCCCGCCGCTGACGCCGTTTTCCGTCGCCCACTCCTTCGGGAGCGAGACGGTGTATGTAGAGCCACCCGTCACCTGCACCTTTCGGGTCTCCATAAGCACCCCTACCAACCAGCAATATAAATTATCATCGGAATATATACTGAGTTCCGAGACGCCCACATACCGACCTAATGGTTCCTTGATAGACGAGAGTGGGTCGAAACGTAGTCCAGAACCCCATCGAAGTACGTGGCAGAATATAGCCCTATATAGCAATCATAGTGGAGTATTTACGGAATCGGTGGCGACGTGACGTAAGTACGGGCGGTCGAGTGTGTCGCATCCGACAGCTATCCACCGACGGACTGCCGTCGAGTGACCCGACACGGTACTCGCCCTCAGCCGAGACGGACTTATCCAATGAGCCGGAACGAATCCACCGCCGACGCCTCGTCCGAATCGCTCGTCGAACAGGGACCGACCGCCGGCCTCGAATCGACCGACCGCGGGAACGGCCGGACCATCATCAGCGCCCGCGACATCAACGTCTGGTACGACGAAACGCAGGCGCTGAAGGACATCTCGATGGAGATACCCGAACAGCAGGTGACGGCACTCATCGGCCCCTCGGGGTGCGGGAAATCGACGTTCCTTCGGTGTGTCAACCGAATGAACGACCTCATCGACGCCGCCCGCGTCGAGGGGGAACTGCAACTCCGCGGCAAGAACGTCTACGACGAGGACGTCGACCCCGTCGCACTGCGCCGGAAGGTCGGCATGGTGTTTCAGAAGCCGAACCCGTTTCCGAAGTCGATTCGGGAGAACGTCGCCTACGGCCTGAAGATTCAGGGCTACGACGGCGACATCGACGCCCGCGTCGAGGAATCGCTGAAAGCCGCGGCACTGTGGGACGAGGTGAAAGACCAACTGGACTCCTCGGGGTTGGACCTCTCCGGTGGCCAACAACAGCGGCTGTGTATCGCCCGGGCCATCGCACCCGACCCCGAGGTCGTCCTCATGGACGAGCCGGCATCGGCGCTGGACCCTGTCGCGACCTCCAAAATCGAAGACCTCATCGACGACCTCGCCGCCGAGTACACCGTCCTCATCGTCACCCACAACATGCAGCAAGCCGCCCGCATCTCCGATAAGACGGCCGTCTTCCTCACCGGCGGCGAGTTGGTCGAGTTCGACGACACCGAGAAAGTGTTCGAGAACCCCGACAGTGACCGCGTCGAGGACTACATCACCGGCAAGTTCGGATAACGGCTGACGGGCGTCGGACGCCTCCCGAAGACACAAATCCGAGACCCGAGAAGGGTCCCGTATGGCACGCAAGGGATTCCAGGAGCAACTCACCGAGCTCCGAGAGAACGTCCTCTACATGAGCGAGGTCGTCCTCGAACGGCTCCGGATGGGACTCCGCGCACTCGAAGGGAAAGACGAATCGCTCGCCCGCGAGGTCATTGAGGGCGACCACGAAATCAACGAGATGTACCTCGAACTCGAGAAGGACTGTATCGACCTCTTCGCGCTCCAACAGCCGGTCGCCGGCGACCTCCGGTTCATCGCGGCGTCGTTCAAAATCATCACCGACCTCGAACGCGTCGCCGACCTCGCGACCAATCTCGGTGACTACACCCTGCAGGCGAAGCGCGACCTCTACCCCGACGTTGACGTACAGGGCATCGGCGACGCCGTCATCGAGATGATAGACGACGCGATGACGGCCTACGCCGACGAGGACATCGACGCGTGTTTCGACATCGACGACCGCGACGACGACATCGACGCGATGTGTGAGAACGCATCCAGTACCGTCGTCCGAGACCTCATCGAGACGGAAATCGACGCCGAATCCTCCGATCAGGAAATCGAGTCGCTGATGCAGGAGGTCTCACGACTCCTCCTCACCATCCGTGACCTCGAGCGCGTCGGCGACCACGCGGTCAACATCGCCGCGCGGACGCTATACATGGTCGACAACAGCGACGAACTCATCTATTGAAAGTTTTTGCACGGCGCCCTGCGGGCGCCGGCAAAAACGTTCATGAAAAAGACACGTCGGGCCTCCCTCCGGTCGGCCCTCGGTCCCGCGCGCCTGCGGCGCGCGGAGAACCGCTCGGTCGCTCCGCTCCCTCGCGGATGCTATCCAAAGGACCGAATCGGTCGATATAGGGGATTCACATTCCGGCGGGAGATTCGAACCGTCCGTACTTTGATAGGAACGCGATGCGAGATACAGAGGATGTATGCAGCAGGGCGTTTGCTTCAGAGGAGGCAAAATAGCAGTCAGCAATATACCCAGAATGTCGTGTTGTGTACAGAGGACATCCTCTCGGAGAGACCCGATGATCCCTCCGTCACCTGAGGTGGATGAGAACCTCCCGGAAATGGAACTATGGCAGGTTCTTCACGACGAACCCATCCTCACGTACTGTCCTTGATCTCTCTGTTCCCGTCCGACGACCGACCTGCCTGAGCCAAACTCACCACGGTCGCTCTGCAGTGACCCCCAGGATCCGAAGCTCCGCCCCGGACAGAGTTCGTCATTCCAGTAGGCAGCAAGTGCAGCAAGGCCCGGTGTACGGAATCACGCAAGCACAGCCCCATTGACGGCCATCGGAAAGGACGACCCAAGAACCTCTGGTATCTGGGTCCTCTTCGGTCCCGTGCGCCCAGTAGACGCCGGAAACGCCGGTCGCGGCGTCCGCCGTGAACTCTCTTGGCTCCTCCACGGCGACGGTGACTGTCCCGGTCACTGCGTCGTCCCCCACGACGAGATCGGCCGTGGCCTCGAAGTCGCTGGGTTCCTCGCTTTCGAGCGTCGCCGCGCCCTCGGCATCGATTGCGCCGAGCATGATGGCGAGGCTTTGACCATCGTACAGGTGAACGACGATATCGTCGTCCGCTCCGGCGCCGATGTCGTCAAGGAAGGCGATGCCGATTGCCTCCCCGTCGTCGATCCAGCCGACGTACGAGTTCTCCGCCCGCTGTGCCTGGAGAGTCCCAACCTCCGTCTCGGCCTCCAATGTGTCGAGGTCCAGTTCCATAGCGCCATCGTCCTCCGGGATGGCCGTGTCTGTACCCGGTGTGTCAGGCTCCGGCGAGCCGTCCTCGCTCATGCAGCCGGCCAGCCCGACCGTGCCCATTCCACCCGCACACGCGTTCAGGAGGGCTCGGCGGGAGATGACGTCCAATCGAGTAGATTCGGGAGTCGGTGACATGGTGTAGTGTCTTTCCCCCGTAAGAGCCGAGACGGACACGACGGTGAAATAGCTACTTAGTGACTTCTCGTCACCTGTTGACGCTCCGGGTAGGCGGTGGCCGAGCTGCAGCTGCTGCAACTGCGGCGCTCGCTGCACGACGGAAGGGCTCGTAGTCGAATGTCCGGCACTCGCGGGCGCTACTGCAGTACTCCGCTTCAGCGACCACTCTCCGAATCATTCGCCAGTCGTTGGTGTTTGAACACCCTCCCTTTGCCACGCCGCTACCAATAATATCGGGACCCACAAAGCCCTCAGCGTTAACTGTACATCGCTACATAACACGCTATTCACCGAACAAACGCTGAAACAAACAATCACTTCTCGATCGCATCCGCGAGAGGGGGTTCGATAGTACCCCCTCGAAGCGGTTCACCGCGCGAGCGAAGCGAGCGCGGGACCGAGGGCCGACCATCGGGAGGCCCGACGTGTCTTTTTCATGAACGTTTTTGCCGGTAGACCGAGCGAAGCGAGGTCTACCGTGCAAAAAGGTTCTATTGGAAACCGATGCGGCCGCCCTGTCGATGGCCGGTTTCGGCGCCGCCACCGCGGAACTCGTCTTCGACCTGTTCGTAGTACTCCCGAATGTCGTCGGTGATGGTCGGTCGGACCGACTCCAGGGCCTGTCGGAAGTGTCGCATCTCGACGGCTTCGGCGTCGTCGTCCTCCCGAAGCGCCTGAATCGCCGCCTCACGGCCGATGGATTCGAGGTCGGAGCCGACGTAGCCCTCGGTGATCTCGGCGAGTTCACGGAGGCTCACGTCCGGCGACAGCGGCGTGTCCTTGGTGTGGATACGGAGAATCTGCTCTCGGCCCTCCACGTCCGGTTCACCAATCATCACGAGCCGGTCGAAGCGCCCACTCCGGATGAGCGCGGGGTCTATCATGTCCGGGCGGTTCGTCGCCCCGATGACCATCACGTCGCCCATCTCTTCGAGGCCGTCCAACTCCGTCAGCAGTTGGTTGACGACACGCTCGGAGACGTTCGACCCGGTGTCGCTGCCGCGGCCCGGCGCGAGACTGTCGAGCTCGTCGAAGAAGATGACGGTCGGCGCGACCTGACGCGCCTTCCGGAAGGTCTGTCGGATGGCCTTCTCCGATTCGCCGACCCACTTCGACAGCAGTTGCGGACCGCGCACCGAAATGAAGTTGGCGTTCGTCTCGTTTGCGACGGCTTTCGCCATCAGCGTCTTGCCGGTGCCGGGCGGGCCGTACAGCAGCACACCTTTCGGCGGTTCGACGCCCATCCGCTGGAACTTCTCGGGGGAGTTCATCGGCCACTCGATGGACTCTTTGACCTGTCCTTTCGCTTCGTTGAGGCCGCCCACGTCGTCCCACGATATCTTGGGGAGTTCGACCAGGACTTCCCGCATCGCCGATGGGTCGACCTCGTTGAGCGCGCCGCGGAAGTCGTCGCGTTTGATTATCATCCGGTCGATGAGACTCGGCGGGATGTCCTCCTCGTCGAGGTCGATTTCGGGGAGGTAGCGGCGGAGCGCCTTCATCGCCGCTTCCTTCGTCAGCGACTCGATGTCGGCGCCGACGAAGCCGTGAGTCTCGTCGGCCATGTGGTCCAGACTCACGTCGTCAGCCAGCGGCATTCCGCGGGTGTGAATCTGCAGTATTTCCTTCCGCCCCGTCTCGTCGGGGACGCCGATTTCGATTTCGCGGTCGAAACGGCCCGGCCGACGCAGGGCGGGGTCGACCGAATCGACGCGGTTCGTCGCCGCGATGACGATGACCTGCCCGCGCGATTCCAGTCCGTCCATCATCGTCAGCAGTTGGGCGACGACACGGCGCTCGACCTCGCCGGTGACGTCCTCGCGTTTCGGCGCGATGGAGTCGAGTTCGTCGATGAAGATGATGGAAGGTGACTCCTCGGTGGCGTCCTCGAATATCTCCCGCAGTTGTTGTTCGGACTCGCCGTAGTACTTCGAGATGATTTCCGGGCCGGCAATCGAGAAGAACGAGGCGCTGGTCTCGTTTGCGACGGCCTTCGCCAGCAGGGTCTTACCGGTGCCGGGCGGGCCGTGGAGCAACACCCCCTGTGGCGGCTCGATACCCAGTTTCTTGAAAATCTGGGGGTGTTTCATCGGCAGTTCGACCATCTCGCGGACCCGCTGGATCTCGTTTTGTAGGCCGCCGATGTCCTCGTAGGTGATGCCGCCACCGGTCTTCTCGAAGCCCGAAATCGGCTCCTCGCGGAGTTCGACCTCGGTGTCCTCGGTGATGAGACAGACGCCGTCGGGGTCCGTTTCGACGGCGATAAGCGGAATCGCCTGCCCCGGCGAGCGCATGAACGGATGGTTCGTCGAACTCATCACGGGGACGATGTCGCGTTCGACGACCGGCCGCTTCAGTATCTGCCGTTTGACCATCCCCGCGGCGTCGGAGCCGAACTGCACCGATGCCTCCTCCGGCGGCGCGAGGACGAGTTTGTCCGCCTTCGTCGCCTCGGCCTTCCGGATGGTGACGCGCTCGCCGATGCCCACGTCGGCGTTCTGGCGGGTGAACCCGTCGATGCGCACCGTGTCGGTGTTCCAGTCCTGCCGGTCGGCACGCCACACCTTCGCCGCAGTGGTGTCGGCACCCTCGATTTCGATGATGTCTCCCGGCGACAGCTTCAGATGCAAAAGCGTGTCCGGGTCGAGTCGCGCGATGCCCCGACCCGAGTCGTTCGGGTAGGCCTTGGCGACCTCTAGTTGAACCTCGTTCATCCTGATACGTGAATTCGGGTCGCGCCGGAGATATGCTTTTTGCTGCCACGCCACCCAACGGCTACCTCTCAGCTCACTCCTGTGGCTTCACCAACACCTTGATTGCCTCCCGGTCGTCCATCGCGCGGTAGCCGTCCGGAACGCCGTCCATACCGACCGTCTTCGTGAAAATCGGCGAGGGGTCGAGCGTCCCCTGCAGCACGTCGGCCATCAACTCCTCGGCGTAGGCCCGGACCGGCGCGACGCCGCCCCGAAGCGAGATGTTCGCTCCGAACATCGAATGGAGGTTCATCCCCTCCTCCTCGACGCCGAGCGGAACGCCGACGTAGCCGATGGTGCCGCCCGGACGACAGACCTCGATTGCGGTCTCCATCGACGACGCCGCGCCGACACACTCCAGGACGTGGTTCGAGCCGCCGTAGGTGAGTTCGCGGGCGCTGTCGATGGCTTCCTCGCCCCGCGCCGAGATGGTTTCGGTCGCACCGAATGACTCGGCGAGTTCGAGTCGGTCCTCGTGGTGACCCATCGCGACGATGCGCTCGGCGCCGAGTCGACCGGCGGCGAGGACGGCACACAGTCCGACCGCGCCGTCGCCGACGACGACGCAGGTGTCACCCGCCTCGACGCCGGCGCTGACCGCGGCGTGGTGGCCCGTCCCCATCACGTCGGTCAGCGGAAGCAGTGGCTGCAGCGTCTCCTCGTCGTCCGCGTGTCGGTCCGGAACCCGAACGAGCGTCCCGTCGGCGTGTGGTGACCGGACGTACTCGCCCTGTGCGCCACCGTTGTCGCCGCTCCAGGAGTCGCCGTTCCGACAGGAGGTGTGGAGTCCCTTCCGGCAGAACTCACACTCCCCGCAGCTGACGACGAACGGCGCGAACACGCGGTCACCCGGTTCGACCGACCGCACGTCCTCGCCCACTTCCTCGACGATACCCATCGGTTCGTGGCCGACCCGGGAGTTCTCCTCGCGGTCACGCTGACCGCGGTAGAACCACAAATCGGAGCCACAGACGGCGGTGTGAGTGACCCGGACGATGGCGTCGGTCGGCTCCTCGATTTCGGGTTTCGGCACCTCCTCGACTGTGATGTCTCCCGCTCCACGATAGATAGCAGCGCGCATACGACACCCACGGACTGCGCCCGCATAAAGCGTGTACCACACCACTTTTCGCCTCGCACGACCGACGTATTCGCATGAAAACGCTCGCCTTCGACGGCCGAACAGGGGCAAGCGGTGACATGCTCCTCGGCGCGCTGGTGGCGGCCGGCGCCGACTCCGAGGTGCTCTCGCCCATCGAAGACGTACTCGACGTGACCTACCGCATCGGCGAGACGACGAAGAACGGTATCCGAGCGACGACGGTCGACGTGTTGGTGGACGGCGACGGCCACGAACACGCCGACCATGCTCACGAACACGAACATGGCCACGACCATGGCGACGGCCACGAACATGCCGACCATGCTCACGACCACGAACATAGCCACGACCACACCCACGCCGAGGGCCACGGCCCGAACCGGACCTACGCGGAGTGTCGGGACATCGTCGGCGAGATGGGTCTTCCAGAGGCCGTCGAAGCCGACGCCACGGCGGTATTCCGGCTGCTCGGCGAAGCTGAATCCCGAGTCCACGGAACCGACCTCGAAGAGACGCACTTCCACGAGGTGGGGGCCGACGACGCCATCGCCGACATCGTCGGGGCGGCGCTGCTGTTCGACGACCTCGACGCCGACCGCGTGGTGACGACGCCGGTCGCCGTGGGCGGTGGTGAGGCGTCGATGAGCCACGGCGTCTACCCGGTGCCGACGCCGGCCGTGACCTACATCGCCGAGGCGGCGTCGTGGGAACTACACGGCGGACCCCTCGACGAGGAACTTCTCACACCCACGGGGGCGGCGATTCTTGCACACTTCGCCGAAGGCGTCGACTCGCTGCCACCGATGGACATCGACAGTGGTGGCTACGGAGCCGGCAGCAAGTCCTTCGAGGACCACCCGAACGTCCTCCGGGCAATGGTCGGCAACTCCAGCGGCGGCCTGAAGCGCGACGACATCCGCGTGCTGGAGACGAACCTCGACGACGCGAGTCCCGAGATGCTGGGCGGGCTCCAGGAAACGCTGACCGACGCCGGCGCACGGGACGTGACGGTCGTTCCGGCGACGATGAAGAAATCCCGGCCCGGCCATCTCGTGAAAGTCATCGTCAAGCCCGATGACGTGGCGTCGGTCGCGAGACGACTCGCCGAGGAGACGGGAACGCTCGGTATCCGCGAGACGGCGGCGGGCCACCGCTGGATAGCCGGGCGGTCCTTCGAGACGGTCGAACTCGACATCGGCGACGAGACGTTCGGCGTGACGGTGAAAATCGCGGCCGACGACGCGGGCGAGGTGTACGACGTGAGCGCCGAGTACGACGACGCCGCGGCGGTCGCTGACGCCACCGACCTCGCGATTCGAGATGTCGTTCGCCGTGCCGAGACCGCATATCGACAGGAGTACGACACGCAATAAGACGGCGTCTCAACGCTTTCGGTGTCGCTGCAGGGCTTCCTCCATCGTCAACTCGCCGACAGCGACCCGTCTGGCGAGTTCCTCGTCGATGGTGCGGCCGTCGTCGCTCCGTCGCCGCGAACGGTTCTTGATGAGTTGGATTTCGCCGGCCGTCGGTTCGATGTCCCGACTCTCGATTCGCTCGCCGTCGAGTCGCGCGATGTTGACCGCGGCCAGCACGTCACCCATGCCGCGTGCGCCGGTCCCGAGATACGGCGTCGTCCCCGTCTCGTCGACGAGTTCGACCGGCACGCCGTCGAGGGCCTCGATTATTTTCGTTCCCTGCAATCGCGCGCCGTCACCGATTCGGATCAGCGGGTCGGGCGCCTCGGCGACTTCCTCGGCGACGACCGCCGCGGCCTCGTCGGCCGGCACCTGAAACGCGGCGACGACCGTCTCACCCGAGAGGACGGCGATCCCGGGGCGGTCACCGGGGTCGATGCCGACGACGGTTTGGCCGCCGTCGCCACGGAGAATCGCCAGCGCCGCGTCGACCGCACGGCGAGGGTCGTCCGGCGTCGCCCGAACCGTCTCCACGTCGGGGTGTTCGTCCTCGGGACCGACGATGGCGACGCGAGCCGCCTCCGGAAGCGACTGGCCGGGTTCTAGCGTGGTGAACTCGACGCCCCGGTCACGGAGCTCGCCGACGACGCCGTGGTACACCTCGAAATCGTCCGTGGCGACGACAATCACGGCCGAGAGTTCGCCTGCGGGGGCTTAAGCCCGACGCCTACGCCGCCCCGAAGAGCCCGAGGAGGACGAACAGCAAATCGCCGAACGTGAGCGCGAGGAGCAAACCGACGAACATCGGGACGATGAACGGGACGCCGGGGGTAATCCACACCGACTCGCGGTCCGGTTCGGTGAGCACCTCGAGTCCCCCCCGAAGTTCCTCGGGCGTCGTCCCGTAGGCGCTGTGTTCTTCGAGGAACCGTTCGGCGCCCCACGCGTCGAACGGCCGAATCGCCGCCTCGGAGGAATCGAATCGGTCGGCGACGACGCCCCCACCGTCGGTCAACGCGCGCTCGTCGACCTCGATAGAGCCATCGCCGGGGTCGTTGCGTTCGGTCGGGAGGGGGTGCCGATACCGGTCGGGGGTCGTCCGAACCGCCTCGAAGGAGACGCCGCGCCAGCGGAGATACATCCGGAGCGCGTCGATGTCGAGTCCCTGGCGGGTGAACCCCTCGGGCGTTTCGAGCAGACGGCCGTACTCCGAGAGGATGTCGTCGATTTCGACGGCGCGGCCGATGAACATCGCGGGCGTGAACGCGCCTCGGAGCGCGTTCACCCCGGCGAGGAAGAAGGGATAGGCGAGACCGACGAGAACGGTGTTCGAGAGGATGCTCAGCGAGAAGACGCCGAGGGGCGGTTGGTTTCCGGACGGCGGATACACGCCCGTCCCGACGAAAAACGCCGGGTAGACGGGCAACAGCAGCGAAAGCGTCATGATGGCTTTGGCATCCGCGCCGCCGAAGCCGCCGAGTCGCCAGAAGATGTACCCGAGCGGCGCAACGAGACCGACCGAGAGGACGACCTGTACCGCGAAGCGTCGCTGTTCGAAGGCGGCGGCGTCGGCCACGAGCCAGCCGTCCCACGCCAGCGCGACGAGGCCGGCGACGGCGAGGGGCAGCCACGTCCGGTTCGGGACACGCCGGGTTTCGATGTCGCGGTAGGCGGCCCACCCGAACACCGGAACGGCCAGCAGTCGGATGATGTCGGGCCCGGTCGCGAAATCGAAGAGCAGCGACGACACGTAGGGGAGTGTGTCCACATCCCTCTTAAACGCAAGCACTCTTTGCCGACCGTAGCTGAAGGACTTTATTGCCGCATATCCACCTCATTTTCGAACGTTCGTTCACTATTTTGCCCACAGAATACGCCCGATAGGGAAAGTATATCCCCGACGGTTGACTATCGATGACCGAACAGGGTCATGCCGTTTCGGGACTACGAGACGTTGAATCTGGACGACGCCGCGCTCGTGCTCGTCGACGTACAGCAGGGGTTCGACGACGACCGCTGGGGTGACCGGAACAACCCCGACGCGGAGCGCCACATCGCGGAGCTGTTGGGCCAGTGGCGCGAGAGTGGCCGACCCATCTATCACGTCAAACACGACTCGACGGAACGGGATTCGCCGTTGCGGCCGGGACGCCCCGGCAACGAGTTCAAGCCCGAGGCCGCACCCCGAGGCGACGAACCCGTCGTCGAAAAGCGGGTCAACAGCGCCTTCATCGGAACCGACCTCGAACGTCGACTGCGCGATGCGGGCATCGAACGGCTCGTCGTCGCCGGCTTCACCACCGACCACTGCGTGTCGACGACGACCCGGATGGCCGAGAACCTCGGCTTCGAGGTGTACCTCGTCGGCGACGCTTCCGTCACTTTCGACCGCGAGTTCGACGGCACTCGCTACGCCGCCGAGCAGAACCACCGACTCGCTCTCGCGCAACTCTCCGGGGAGTTCGCGACTGTCGTCGAAACCGCGACGCTGCTGGCGGCGCTGGAAGCCAACTCGTAACGAACGCGCTGTGCGGGTTCGGCCGCAAACACAGCGATGTCTCAGCGTCCGAGACCCACGCGGACCTTCTAAATGGTTTCGGGCGGTACCCGTCTAGCGATGGGTGACGAACGACGTGTGAACGAGTCGGCCGAACTCGGGGACGCCCCGGTCGTGGCGGATATCGACTTCCTCTCGGGGTCGCGGCACCGACTGCGGATACTGAACGTGCTTCGAGGAGACGCGATGAGCCGTCGGGACGTTCGCGCGTCCGTCGACGCCTCTCGGTCGACGGTGCGGCGGACCCTCGAGGGATTTCTGAGCCGCGGCTGGGTCGAATCGACGGACGACGGCTATCGGGTGACCGCGGCCGGTGAACTCGTGGCAGCGGAGTTCACTCGACTCTCGGAGACCCTCCGGCTCACCGAGGAGTTCGCGCCGTTGCTGGAGCACGTCCCGCCGTCGTCGTTCGATATCGAACCGGAGTGGCTCGCCGGCGCCGAGTTGACAGTGTCGACGACGGCGGAGCCGTACGCGCCGGCACAGACCCAAACCGAGACGATACGGACCGCAGACCGGTTCCGAGGGTTCCTGCCCGCCATCGAACTCGACGGAACGAAACTCGTCCACGACCGAATCACCAACGGGGAGTTCACCGCGAGCATCGTCCTCGGACCGGCGTGTGCCGACCACGTCATGGAAGAGCCCTTCGCGGAACTGTTCCGCGAAAAGCTCGCTACGGACCGATTCGAGGTCGCCATCGCCGACGGCCCGCTGCCGTTTTACCTCGGGTTACCGGACGACGAGCGGATCGAGATCGGCGTCGCCGACGACGAGGGGATTCCCCGGGCGCTGGTGCAGTCGTCGAACACCGAGTTTCGCGAGTGGGGCGAAGCGACGTTCGAACGCTACGAACGAGACGCCGAACGCCTATCGGCAGCGGATTTCGAGACTGAGCAGTCGGGATAGCCCTCGCTTTTCGAAAACGGATACAGGGGCCGCCGTGATCCTCGAAAGAGAAACCGACACGCCCCGCCGGCGAGGCGAGCGCGGTGCTACACGATACGCAAACGGTGTCCCAAAGCAGGACACACGCGGCTTAGATGACGCGGTTCTGCAGGTAGTCGAGGTGTTTGGCGTTGTAGACGATTTTGACCGTGTCGGCAGCGGGGCTGCCGATACAGGTCAGGCGAACGCCCTTCTCTTCGACTTCCTCGTCGGAGAGGATCTGCTGCATGTCCATGTCGATTTCGCCCTCCTTGACGATGGCCGCGCAGTTCGCACACGCACCGGCGCGGCAGGAGAAGGGCCAATCGAAGCC
This sequence comes from Natronomonas gomsonensis, assembly GCF_013391635.1. Classification (GTDB taxonomy): domain Archaea; phylum Halobacteriota; class Halobacteria; order Halobacteriales; family Haloarculaceae; genus Natronomonas; species Natronomonas gomsonensis_A. The sequence continues at coordinate 1,436,379 of NZ_JACAWU010000002.1, forward strand.
CTGCGCCTCGGCGGATTCGAGGATGTACTCACCCTCCGCGACATCGAGCGTGCCGTAGTCCTCGTCGTCGAGGCCGGCGTCTGCGGCCTCATCGAAGAGGCCGTCGTCGTCGATGTCCCAGCCGTGGTCGTCCAGCACTTCGTAGTTGAGGTATTCTACCGTGGGCATCACTGAGTGAGTTCACGCGCCTCTGTGTTGAAGGTTGCTGTTAGGAGATGGGTCTTCGGCGCAATCCGTACGTGCGTTCAGTTTTCTTTGCTACGGCTTCCCATCACGCCACGAGCGTGAACCGAAACACGAGAAACGCCCCGATAGTGGCGACCGCGGGGACGACGTTCTGCATCAAAATGACACGTCCGGTCGTCTCCGGGTCGAACAGGTCCGATGCCGCAGGGATGTCCTCGGGGTTTTCCTCGCCCATCGGTCGTGCCGAAGCGCCGTCCGTCTCGGTGCTCCCGACGGTCGCCGCGTCGTCGGCCGCCAGCGCCCCGACGGAGACGTTCGCTCCCGCACCCTCGCCACGAACCGCATCGCGGGCGGTCGTCGTCCGCGTCGCACGACCCCACCCGAGGCCGACGATGGACATCGTCGCGATGATGACGAAACTGGCGGGGACGCCGATTGCGGCGAGTCCCGCCGTCAGCGTCGAGGAGACGACGGCGACGACGATGGCGGCGGTCAGCGGAAGTTGTGTGAGGTCGTTGCCCATCGTATCGAGCGTCCGGCGGGCGATGCTAAACGCACCGAGACCGACGGCGACCGACGCCAGCAGGATGCCGAAATTCATCGTTATCGCGCCGCTGCCGAACAGCGGCCCAACGGCGTTGGCGACGTTCGAGGCGCCGCTAGAAAACGCCATGAAACAGCCGATTGCGACGAGAAGCAACGTGCCGGCGAGTTCCCGTCGGGTGGTTCCCTCCGTGAGATGCACCGTCGGTATCCGGCCCGAACGCTCGATTCGGAACGGACCGCCCTCCGTGCCCGCGATGGCGACCCACTGATTGAGGTACGGGTAGAGATACCGGCCGATGACGCCGCTGACCCAGAAGGCGACGATGGGGGCGACGACCCACCAGCTGACGATTTGGCCCATCACGACCCAATTGAGGTCGCCGGTCGCCAATCCGAGCCCGGCGATGGAGCCGACGGCGGTCATCGACGTCGAGGCGGGGACGCCGAAGAAGTTCGAGATGAACAGCGCCAAGCCGATAAAAAAGAGGACGATGATGCTCGCCTGCGTGGTGAACAGTTCGGCAGGGACGATTTCCCCGCCCAGCGTCTCGACGACCTCACGACCGAGCGTCCAGCCACCGACGAAGAAAAACACCGTCATCAACAGTCCCGCGCCGGCCTTCGGGAGGATGTCGGCGCCGACGGCGGGGCCGAACGCCGGAGCGGTGTTCGCGCCCCCGATGTTGTAACCGACGAAGACCGCAACGAGGAGGCCCACGACGAGCAACGCATCCATACGGGATTGGTGGATTGGTCGGCAAATAAGCGCCACGCTCGCGTTCCAACGGGCAGGTTTTTGGCCGCCCCCACCGGTTGAAGACGTATGTTTCCGGAGTTCGAGGTCATCCCTGCGGTCGACATGCAGGACGGACAGGTCGTCCAGTTGGTCGGCGGCGAGCGCGGCACCGGCAAGACCTACGGCGACCCCGTCGAGGCGGCCGAGCGGTGGGTCGACGAAGGCGCCGAAACGTTACATCTCGTCGACCTCGACGGCGCCTTCGAGGGCGACCGCGAGAACGCCCCCGCCGTCGAGGCGATTCTCGACGCCGTCGACGTGGACGTCCAGTTGGGCGGCGGTATCCGGACCGCCCGAGATGCCTGTTCGCTCCTGGAGTTGGGCGTCGACCGCGTCATCCTCGGAACCGCGGCCGTCGAGAACCCAGCCATCGTCGGCGCAATCAGCGAGGACTTCCCCGGCAGCGTGATGGTGAGCCTCGACGCAAAGGGTGGGGAGGTCGTCGTCTCGGGGTGGACCGAGGGGACGGGACTGGACCCAGCGGAGGCCGCCGCACGCTACGATGACGAGGGCGCTGGTGCAATCCTCTTTACCGACGTGGACGTCGAGGGGCAGCTGGAGGGAATCCGCCGCGAACCGGTCGAGGCGGTCGTCGACGCGGTCGACATCCCGGTCGTCGCCAGCGGCGGCGTCTCGACACTTGAGGACGTGCGTGCGCTGAAGGATGCCGGTGCGGCGGCGGTCGTCGTCGGAACGGCGCTCTACGAGGGCCAATTCACGCTCGAAGAAGCGATGGAGTCAGTGTAGGCGCCGTCGCTGGTCGCCGAGGCGGATACCGACCTAACGGCGAACCGTCGCCCGAACCCGGCGGTACAGCGCCGCCGCGCGTGCGAGCAGTCCCGCTTTCGTCGTCGCCGGGAGCTCCGGCGCGACGGGTTCGGCCAGCGCCGCGGCGACGGGGAGCAGGTTTCGCGCGCTCATACAACGCCCGACGTTGTCGCCGAGGGGTCAAAACGTTCAGTCAGACGGCCGTCACGCACCCGTACGACGAGGGCGGTTCGACGCCGACAAGAACCTACACCGCGTCGTCGACGGCCTTCCCGAGACGGGGGTAGTTCTCGACGAGGTAATCACGAAGGAAGACGAACCCGACGACCACGAGGAGCGCGAACACCGCCGCGCCGAGCGGCCCCACCCGCTTGACACTCAGTTTCCACGCCGTCCACGCGAGTCCGAACAGTTCGAGCATACTGACATTTCGGCACCCACATATAAAAATCACGTCGCCGCAACCACCTTAAGCGAGCACGAGAACTACCGCACATGACAGACCGGACGGCAGCACGGACCCGCGAAACCGCCGAGACGGACATCGATGTGACGCTCGACCTCGACGGCGACGGCGACGCCACCGTCGAAACCGGCGTCGGCTTCTTCGACCACATGCTGGAGGCGCTGGCGAAACACGGCCTCTTCGATGTGACCGTCCGGTGTGACGGCGACCTCGCCATCGACGACCACCACACCGTCGAGGACGTGGCCATCACGCTCGGTGCGGCCTTCGAGGACGCCCTCGGCGACAAGCGGGGCATCGTCCGCTACGCCGACCGGAAGGTGCCGCTCGACGAGGCCGTCGCCGAGGTCGTCGTCGACGTGTCGGGTCGCCCTCGCTTTTATTTCGACGGGGAGTTTTCTCAGCCGACGGTCGGCGATTTCACGAGCGACATGGCGCGGCACTTCGCCGAATCGCTGGCGCTGAACGCCGGCTTGACGCTCCATGCGTCGGTGTCGGGGGAGAACGCCCACCACGAAATCGAGGCGCTGTTCAAGGCGCTGGCCCGGGGACTCGACGACGCGACGCGCATCGACGAGCGCCGCAGCGACACGCCGAGTACGAAAGGCGAACTGTAGGTGAGCGTCGGCACTCGAACCGGGGCGGACTTTATTTCCAAGTCGAACGAAACACGGCCATGAGCGGCCACATCGATGGGGTCGTCGTCCACATCACGAGTCCCGACGCCAACGACTGGGAGCAGGCACTCCGAAACGTCTCGAACCTCCACAGCGACGAGAGTGTGCCGATCGAACCGAATCTGATAACCATCGTCGTCAACGGCGACGCGACCCGGTTCCTGCAGGCGGACGAACCCGACGCCGACCGGCTTTCCCGACTGGCCGATTCCGGCGTCCGGATTCTGGCCTGTTCTAACTCGCTGGACCGCCTCGGGTATTCGCCGGATGAACTGGCAGATGGCGTCGACACGGTCGACTCCGGGGTCGCCGAAGTGACGCGGTTGCAGTGGCACGGCAACGGATACCTCAAACTGCCATGAGGGACGACGAAAGCGAACAGCCCCGAGGCGCGACCGAACGCACGCTGGCTTTATCACCGGAGCGCATCTGACATCTAGGTCAGTCCCATCGGATTCGACGGGGCGTTCAGACAATGGAAGACAGACCAACCATCCTGCTCCCGGTCAGCGTTCTCGAAGGGGAATCGATTCCGGAGGGCGTTCCCGAACTCCTGACGAACGCCCACGTCGTCCTGCTCGGCTACCACGTCGTGCCGGAACAGACCGCCACCGACCAGGCGCGTCAGCAGTTCGAAGATCAGGCCACTCGCCGTCTCGAGGATTTCACGGTGATACTCGAAGACGCGGGTGCGACAGTCGAATCACGGGTCGTGTTCACCCACGACGGGCAGACGACAATCGACCGAATGACGGACGAGCACGACTGTCTCGCGGCCCTGATTCCGAACGCGACGAGACCGCTCGAGAACGTTCTGGTCGCGGTCCGCGGAATCGTCGGTATCGACCGGTTCGTCCGATTGGTTTCGGGCCTGTTCGCACCGCTCGATGTACGCGTGACCCTGTATCACGTCGCTGAAGCGGACGAATCAGACGAGGACGTAGAGACGCTGCTCGACGGAATCGCGACTCGACTCTCCGAAGAAGGGGTCTCTCCGGAGTTAATCGACACCCAAATCTCGCGTGGAGACGACTCTCAGCAGTTAATCCTCGATGCGGCCGACGACAACGACGCAATCGTCATGGGCGAATCCGACCCATCGGTGACGACGTTCCTGTTTGGGATGACCGCAGAACAGGTCGCCGATCAGTTCCTCGGTCCGGTCTTCGTAATCCAACACGAGGAACCGGAAGTCGAGGAAGCGGCGACCGATACGGAGTGACGATTCCGACAGCGAGCCAAAGAATAGTTTCGAGAAACTCACCGAGCCGATAGACAGGGCCACGCTACCGGCTGTTGAGTCGGGAGTCGCTGAAAGAAAGTCGTGAGTCGTTCGACGCGTTCGGCGTTTATCGAAGCTTGAACTCGATGGCTGCGCCCTGGCCGAAGCCGACGCATTCGGTGGCGAGGCCGAGTTCGGCGTCGTCGCGCTTGCGCATCTCGTGGATGAGCGTGACGGGCAGGCGGGCACCGGTCGCACCGAGGGGGTGACCGATGGCGATGGCGCCGCCGTTGACGTTGTAGATGTCGTCGTCGAAGCCGAGCTCCTGCTGGCAGTAGTAACACTGGGAGGCGAAGGCCTCGTTCAACTCGACGAGGTCGTAGTCGTCGGCGGTCGTCCCGGAGCGCTCGAACAGTTCCTCACACGCCGGGATGGGGCCGATACCCATGACCTCGGGTTCGACGCCGGCGACGGAGTTGTTGCCGACTTCCGCGAGGATTTCGAAGTCGTGCTCCTCGGCGAACTCCTCGGAGGTGACCAACAGCGCGGCGGCGCCGTCGGTCGTCTGGGAGGCGTTGCCGGGCGTGACGGTGCCGTCGGCCTGGAAGACGGTCGGCAGCTCGGCGAGTTTCTCGGCGGTCGTGCCGGGACGGAGTCCCTCGTCTTCCTCGACGAGAATCTCGTTGCCCTCGTCGTCGTGACCCTCGATGGGGACGATTTCGTCGTCGAAGCGACCCTCCTCGGTGGCGGCGACGGCGCGCTGCTGGGAGCGGGCGGCGTACTCGTCTTGCTCCTCGCGGCTCACGTCGTAGCGCTCGGCGACGGTTTCGGCGGTGATGCCCATCTGCAGGGCGGCGATGTTGTGGTGGTCGTTGAGGCCCGGGTGAATCTGGTTGTTCTGGCCCATCTTCACGCGGGACATCGATTCGACGCCGCCGGCGATGATACAGTCACGCTGGCCGGCACGAACCGCGTCCGCGGCGGAGATGACCGCCTGCGCCGAGGAGGCACACCAGCGGTTGATGGTCGTCGCGGGCGTGTCCTCGCCGAGTTCGGACATCAGCGCGATGACGCGGGCCATGTTGTTGCCCTGCTCTTCGCGCTGTTGGGCACAGCCCCACTGGAGGTCGTCGACGTCCTCGCCGGTGAGGTCCGTCTCCTCGAGGATGCGGTTGATGAGCGGAATCGAGAGGTCCTCCGGGCGAACCTCGGAGAAGACGCCGTCTTCCTTCCCGAACGGGGTGCGATACGCTTTGACTACGACCGGTGTGTTGGCACTCATACGAACCCTCATTATTTTTGCTCGCACGTTAAAGCTTCTACTCAGTCATTTTTGTCTTGTTAGCGGATTAGGGACAGCAGACATATTCTGTTAACCTCGTGGAGAAGGTAATTTATAAAGAACGGGGCGTCCGTGAGTGACCGCCGACAGCGAGCGGCGGAACCGCCCGTCCCGAAACCGTGGGCGCATATCAGCGCCTTTCGACGGGCTTATACTTCCGACCCGGTAAGGCTTCGGGGAATGAGCAGCCCCGAGCTCGATGTAGTCGAGTTTCTGTTGACTGCGGCCATCTACACGGAGAACCACGACCTCGACGAGCGGGACTTACCGCCCCGCTATCGTCGTGTTTTCTGGGAAGACGGCGAGGTCGAACGGCCGCTGACGACCACGACGAACACGGCCGCGGCGGCGACCGGCGTCGAACGCCCCTGGGAAGCCGTCTCGGGGCTGATGTTCACCGACCGCGACGACTTCTCCGGGAAGATCGAGTTCACCGACCGTGGGATGGCCGAATCGTGGCTCAAAGAGCGCCTCTCCGAGGAGCAACTGCTCGGCAATCCGACGCTGGCCTACGCCTTCGGCGAGGAGTTGGGCGTCGACTACGAGGCCGCCCGCGAGCAGAACCGCCCCATCCACGCCGACCGCGTGTGGATAGACTCACTCCTGGAGGAGATGTTCGACGAGGACGAAGAGGAGATGCTCGACCTCGTGGACGTGCGTGCCCCCGAGGAGATCGAGATGACCCTCGACGACCTCGTCCTCACGGCCGACCAGGAAAACGAGATTCACAAGGTCGTCAAAGCCATCGAACACCGCGACTACCTCGCGGAAATCGGTCTGCGTGAAATCGGAAAACTCCTCTTCGTCGGGCCGCCCGGAACGGGGAAGACCTCCGTCGCCCGCGCGCTCGCACAGGACCTCGATTTGCCGTTCGTCGAGGTGAAACTCTCGATGATAACGAGTCAGTACCTCGGCGAGACGGCCAAGAACGTCGACAAGACCTTCGAGGTCGCAAAGCGGCTCTCGCCGTGTATTCTCTTCATGGACGAGTTCGACTTCGTCGCGAAGACCCGCTCGTCGGACGAACACGCCGCCATCAAGCGCGCCGTCAACACGCTGCTGAAGAGCATCGACGAGATTTCGCTGATTCAAGACGACGTGCTCCTCATCGGCGCGACGAACCACCCCGACCAACTAGACGCCGCGGCCTGGCGCCGCTTCGACGAAATCGTCAACTTCCCGAAACCGGACCGCGGGATGCGTGCGGACATCCTCCGCATCGTCACCCGGCGGATGGACGTCGACGACTTCGACCCCGACGAACTCGCCGAGGCGACGGAGGGACTGACCGGGAGCGACCTCCGACTCGTCCTGCGTGAGGCCGTCCTCGATGCCCTCACCGAAAACCGGACGACGCTCACCCAGGAGGACCTCTTGGACGCCATCGAGGACTTCGAGGAGCGTGACAACCTCAAGAACATGGACATGATAGAGGGCGACGCGGACGCGCTCGTCGCGGGCGGTTCGGATAGCCCGAGCCACGACCACGACCACGACTGATGGAAGTCACGCTGCTCGGAACCGGCGACACGACGGGGACGCCGACGCCGAACTGCGAGTGTGACACCTGCACCGAGGCCCGCGAACGCGGCGTCGAGCGCTCTCGGTTTTCGGTTCACGTCCACAACGAACGCACCGGCGAGTCGTTGCTCGTCGACGCCAGCCCCGACTTCCGCCAGCAGTTCCTCGACAACGACGTCGCGTTGCCCGACGCCATCTGTATCTCACACATCCACTTCGACCACCTCGACGGACTGGGCAACGCCTACCGTCTGTTGGAGGACGTACCTGTGTTCGCGGCCGACGAGACCGACCCGGTCACCGGCGAGAGCGTCGCCGAGACCATCGAAGAAAAGTACGACTACCTCGATGCCGTCACCGTCTCGCCGGAGTCGCCGTTCGAACCGTTCGAGACTTGCGGGTTCGAGGTGACCCTCGTTCCCGTCGAACACCCGCCGCTGGTGTGTTACGGCCTGCGCGTCGAGGACCCCGAGACGGGCGCTGTGCTGTCGCTGTCCGGCGATACGAACTACGGCGTCCCCGTGCGCTCCCGAGAAGTGCTGTCCGGGGCCGACCTGTTGTTCGTCGACGGCATCGTTCCCGCCGCGTACTGCGAGTACCATCCCTACGGCGGCGACCACGCCGACGAGAACGGTATCCCCCGGACCTTCGGGACGAAACACATGACCATCGAGGGCGCACGCGCCTTCGCCGAGGACCTCTCGGTCGATGAGTACCGTCTCGTCCATCTCTCACACTACATCGCTGCCGAGGACGCCTTCGACGACGACATGGCTCTCGACGGCGAGCAGTTCGTGGTGTAGACGCGTTACGTCCCGAAGAAGCGGTCCAATCCCGTCTGTTTTCGGTCGGTTCCTGCCGGGTCGGCGGCCCACGGCGTGTGACGTTCGCGTGCCGCCTCACTGTCGGCCTCCGGTGGGTCAGAGGGGTCGTACCCGCCACATTCGGTGCCGCACTCCCGGGCAGGGTCGACCAGCCGACCCTTCCACTCGCAGTACGGAAGCGCGTCGTCCGGCCGGAACGGCGGGCCCCCCGCGTCGGCTTGGCTACAGGCTGGGAGCGTCTCCGGACGCCAGCCCTTGCCGTAGGCGCGTTCCGCGACTCGCCGACGGAGGCGGGCCTTCTCGGCGGCGGTGACGGGTTCGATGTCGACTCGGGCGGGCGATTCTTCGAGGACGGCGACTCCCGGTTCGTCGGTCGACAGCGGCGTGGCCTCCCGGACCACCTCGGTATCACCCGTTTCACTGTCGAAGCGCCACACGCCGACGGACTCCGGGATGCGATTCAGGTGCGCGCCCGTGACGTAGGATTCGGTGACGAGGACGACCTCGTCGAACAGTGCGAGCGAGACGTCCTTCCGCAACTGGAGTTCGAGGTCGCCTGGACGACCGAGGTCGGGTTTGTTCTCGAAGGCCCGCAACCCGCCGATCCAGTCGGGGTACCGCGCCGTCTGTCGGACGTAGCGGCGGCCGTTGCGGCGCTCGGCCGCGAAGAACCCGACTTCGACAGCGCGGTCGACGGCTCCCCTGGCACGGTCGGGAGCGGCGTCGATGGCGTCCTTCCAGTAGCGGGCCCGCCCCGCGCCAACGTCGCTCTCGATAGCGAGGTCGGGAATCGACTCGGCGGTGATGGCGACGCGGTCCTCGAACTCCGGACCCGGACGGATTTCGACGGCGTCGACGATGCGCGTGTGCGTGCCGAGTTGGCGGGCGAGGAGGCCGTCGCTTTCGGCCTCGATGGCGGCACACACCGCGAGTTCGAAGGGGTACTCCCGCACGACCGAACGTGGGGCCGCGAGGAGCAAAAACGGTCGGTTACCGACGGTCGTTGGAGGAGTGGAGGGCCGAGCGTCGGGGACGGCTATCCGAGCAGCGTAGCGGCGACGCCCACGGCGGCGAAGGGGGCGACGAAGCCGACGGCGAGCAGCGCGGGGAGGGTGAGCAACGCCAGCGGGGGCGTTCCAACGACCGAGAGGACGCCGACGACGGCGGCGGGGACGGCGACACCGGCGGCCAACACGGCGAGCACTAACAGCACTCGCACGGCCCACGCTGGAACGGTGACCACGAGGTCTCCGCGTTCGGTTCGTGTGACACGCCCCGACGCGGGCGTAGCGGAGACGGTTCGTCCGGCCTGTCTGGTTCCTTGGTTCATATCAGTACGAACGATCCACATCGGGATATATGTTCGCAGAAATACACTTTTGTAGACGAACCGACTGAAACCCAGTTAGGTATAGAGGTTGATACTTATGCGTCCGAACGCTCGGCCTCGATAACCGAAAGTGACTCGTCGAGAACGACGGTGAGTCGTTCGCCGTCCAGCGGTATTTCGACGGCCAGCCGCCACGGGTCCTCGTCGACGATTTCGGTGTGGCGGTCGGAGACGCACCACTCGAGCGTCCAGAACGGGACTGCGTTGAGGTCGATGCCGTGGTCCCGATAGAAGGAGACCACTTCCGCGTCGTCGAGGAGCGCGATACCGACGGTCGTCTTCGTCGTGTTCTCACACCGACGGCATCGGTGGGTCACCGTCACGTCGATGTCGTCTTCCGCGTCGGCGTGGGCTATGTCCGTCTGCATGCGCCCGTTGCAGGCCGGACAGACGCCGTCAGCGGAGAGACACAACAGATGTCGAACCCGCTGATTGAACGCGTCCATCACCGCCTCGCGGTCACGCCCTTCGAGGCCACCGGGCGGGAACTGCCAGTCGGTGTGAGCGCGGCCACAGTCCGGACAGTCGACGTAGAGCAGTTCCTCCTCGTAGTGGGCTTGCAGTCCGGCCCCACAGTCGATGCACTCGCCTTCGACCGAAAACGGGCCGAACTCGGGGTCCTGGTTCAGCGACCCCGACAGCACCGCCTGGATGACGGCGCGGCCGGCGCTCCGGAAGTCGTAGCCGTCGTCGGTCTTGCGGACGAACTGGCCCGTCAGTTTCTGGAGGTGGTAGTTGAACTGGGCGCTGTCGCGAACGCCGACGCGGTCTCGGAGCGCCGAGAACGTCACCGGACGGTCCGGTGCCTCCCAGAGCGCCTTGAGGATGGCGAATCGGGTTTCGTTGCCGACGACCGCGAAGGCCTCTGCGGGGGCGAGACACGCCTCACAGTCGAACGGGGAGGCGGCGCCTCGGCCCTCATGCTCCATGGCGGTTCCCTCTGCGTCACTCATACCCACACGATGGGCGGCCGCAGGCTAATATCTTCGCTCAACTCCGTTTTTGTAGTACGTCTGTCACGTCTCGGATGTCCGAGACGGTCGCGTCGGGGTCGCCGGCGAAGCCGTCCCACGGGACCTTCCCGCGGTCGAGCCACACGCCGGTCATACCGGCGTGTTGAGCGCCGAGTACGTCGAAGAAGGCCGCGCTGACGTGGGCGATAGCGTCTATCGGCGTCCCCGCTCGGGCGGCGGCGTGGCGGTAGATTTCGGCGTTCGGCTTGAAGGTCTCGACCTCGTCGGCGCTGATGGTATCTCCGATGTACTCGTCGATGCCGGCGGTTTCGACGAGCGACGCGAGCATCTCGGGGTTGCCGTTGGAGACGACGTACACGTCGTAGCCCGCCTCGGTCAGCGCGGCCATGCCGTCCTGTACGTCGTCGAAGACGCGCAGGTCGTGATACGTCGCGAGGATTTCCTCGCGTTCGCTTTCGGGGAGGTCGACGCCGTGGGTTTCGAGAGCGTGTTCCAGTGCCGCCCGATTGAACGCGTAGAACGTGTCGTAGGCGTCGGTTTCGTTTGCGACCATCGTGTACATCAGCGACCGCGACCGCCAGTGTTGGGAGATGGGTCGTGGGTTCTCGACGGCGTCTTCGAGGGCGGCCTCGACGGCGTCGACGTCGAGGAGCGTGCTGTAGGAGTCGAACGTGACTGTTTCGACCGAGGTCATACCCTGTGGTTGCGCTCGGGGGGCTTATCACTGTGGGCAGTGATCATGTGACAGACACACTCGGTTGCTAGCGGTCCCTGCGTCCTGAAACGAACGTCGACAGCGCCGGGCGCGACCACTCGGCGGAGCGAACGAAGCGGAAGCGTTATGACGCGCACGAGTGGATATCCACATCATTACTAAATGACGCAAGAACACCGACAACCGGAGGTGAACATCGGACTGGTCGGCCACGTCGACCACGGGAAGACGACGCTCGTGCAGGCGCTTTCCGGGGAGTGGACCGACCAGCACTCCGAGGAGATGAAGCGAGGCATCTCCATTCGCCTCGGGTACGCCGACGCGACGTTCCGGCACTGCCCGGACCTCGACGAACCGGAACGGTACACCGTCGAGGAGGAGTGTCCGGACGGCTCGCCCAGTGAGCATCTTCGGACGGTGTCGTTCGTCGACGCACCGGGCCACGAGACGCTCATGGCGACGATGCTGTCGGGTGCCTCCATCATGGACGGCGCGGTGCTCGTCGTCGGTGCCAACGAACCGGTGCCCCAGGCCCAGACCGAAGAACACCTGATGGCGCTGGACATCATCGGCATCGAGAACATCGTCATCGCCCAGAACAAGATCGATCTCGTCGACCGCGAGCAGGCACTCCGGAACTACGAGCAAATCGAGGAGTTCGTCGAGGGAACGGTCGCAGAGGACGCGCCAATCGTCCCCATCTCGGCCCAGCAGAACGTCAACATGGACCTCCTCATCCAGACTGTCGAGGAGACCATCCCGACGCCGGAGCGAGACCCCGACGCCGACGCGCGACTCCAGGTCGCACGCTCGTTCGACATCAACCGACCCGGGACGACCTGGGAAGACCTCACCGGCGGCGTGTTGGGCGGGTCGCTCACGCAGGGACAACTCGAAGTCGACGACGAAATCGAAATCAAACCCGGCCGAGAAATCGAGGAGGGCGGCCAATCCGAGTACCATCCCGTCGAGACGACGGTTCGGTCGCTGCAGGCCGGCGGTGAGTTCGTCGACGAGGTTTCGCCGGGCGGCCTGCTCGGTGTCGGCACGGGACTGGACCCCTCGCTGACGAAGGGCGACGCCCTCGCCGGACAGGTCGCTGGCCCGCCGGGGAGCCTCCCGCCGACCCACGAGGCGTTCACGATGGACGTCGAACTGTTCGACCGAATCGTCGGCGAGGGCGACGTCGAGGAGATTTCGACGGGCGAACCGCTGATGATGACCATCGGGACGGCGACGACGGTCGGTGCGGTGACGAGCGCCCGCGACGGCGAGTGTGAAGTGAACCTCAAGCGGCCGGTGTGTGCCGCCGAGGGAGCGAAAATCGCAATCAATCGCCGAGTCGGCGCTCGCTGGCGACTCATCGGCGTCGGAACGCTTCGGTGATGCGCGTGGTGCTCGATACGAACGCACTGATGATGCCGGTCGAAGTCGGCGTCCGGACGTTCGAGGAGTTGGACCGCCTGCTGGGCGACCACGAGACGGTCGTTCCGCGGGCGGTGTTGGAGGAACTCGACGACCTCGCCGAGGGCAACGGCGAGGAGGCGACGGCCGCAAGCGTCGGCGCGGACCTCGCACGCCGGGAGTGCGACGTAATCGAGCACGAAGCGGGCTACGCGGACGATGCGGTCGTCGAAATCGCCCGCGAGGTCGACGGTGCGGTCACGAACGACATGCCGCTGCGGCGGCGGCTACTGGACGAAAACGTTCCCGTAATTAGTTTACGGGGGCGTAACAAACTCGAAGTTACTCAACCATAACATGTACAAACGGGTACGACTCAAGGACACGGTCGAGGTGCCGCCGCGGCATCTCGCGGAGGTGTCGCCCGAGCTGGTCAAGCGGCTGCTGCAGGACAAGCTCGAAGGACGGATGGACGAATCGGTCGGCAGCGTCGTCTCGGTGACGGAGGTCCACGAAATCGGCGACGGCGCCGTCTTACCGAACCGGCCGGGCGTCTACTACGAGGCGGAGTTCGACGCTGTCACCTACGACCCACAGATGCAGGAGGTCGTCGACGGCGAGGTCGTCGAAGTCGTCAACTTCGGGGCCTTCGTCGGCATCGGCCCCGTCGACGGACTGCTCCACGTCTCCCAGATATCCGACGAGTACCTGGCGTACGACGAGGAGAACCAGCAGTTGGCCTCTCGGGACTCCAACCGCGTGCTCAGCGTCGGTGACTCCGTCCGGGCGCGCATCGTCACCAAGAGCATCGACGAGCGGAACCCCCGTGACTCGAAAATCGGTCTCACCGCGAAACAGCCAGGACTCGGGAAACACGGCTGGCTCAAGGAAGACCGAGAGCGCCACGAGGCGGAGGCCGGTGATTAGATGGCAGACAGACTGGTGTGTCGGGACTGTCACCGCGTCCTCGAAATCGACGACGGCGAGCAGTGTCCCGTCTGTGCCTCGAACTCCCTGACCGAGGACTGGGCCGGCTACGTCGTCATCGCCCACCCAGAGGAGAGCCAAATCGCCGCCGAGATGGAAATCACGGAACCCGGACGCTACGCGCTGAAGGTCCGCTGAGATGGTCGAGGTCCTCGTCGAACTGCAGACGGAGCTCCGCGGCGAACTGAAAGACCCCCTCGGACCCATCTACACGGACACGGACGCGCTTCTCGCCGACACCGACGGCCCGATAATCGCCGTCGGTGACATCGTCACGTATCACCTCCTGGAGGCTGGTCGCCGCCCCGACGTGGCGTTGGTCGACGGCAAGACGAAACGCGAACGCGTCGAGCGGGAAATCCTCGACGCTATCGAGGGCTTCGACCATCAGCAGGAGGTCGAGAACCCGCCGGCCACGCTGACCGCCGAACTGCTCGAAGCACTCGACGACGCTATCGACAGCGAGGGGACGACCGTCATCACCGTCGTCGGCGAGGAGGACCTCGCGGCGCTACCCGCTATCGTCGCCGCCCCCGATGGCGCCGCCGTCGTCTACGGCCAACCCGACGAGGGGATGGTACTCGTCACCGTCGACGAGACCCTCCGGACGGAGTGTCGGGGCCTACTGGAGCGGATGGAGGGCGATTCGGAGCGGTTGTTCGATATTCTCGGCGTCTGAGGCCACGGAGACCCTCCAGTCACCCAGTTTTCGACGGGTTGTGTGGACCCGAAACGGCCTCTGGACGCCGTCTCGCGCTTCGAAATCCTTTTACGCGCTTCGGGGGAAAATTCGGGCAACGTAACCATGGACGTCGAAATCATCGATGAAGACGAGAACCCGATGCTGCACCGGACGGACGTCCGGTTCCAGCTGACTCACGAGGAGGCGACGCCGGAGCGACTGTCGGTCCGCGACTCGCTGGCCGCGAAGCTGAACAAGGACGCCGGCGAGGTCGTCGTCCACAAACTCGACACCAAATACGGCATGCGGAAGTCCGTCGGCTACGCGAAGGTGTACGACAGCGCCGACGACGCCAAGGCCGTCGAGCAGGAGTACATGCTCGAACGGAACAAGATTACCGCCGACGACGAGGAGGCAGCGGCCGAGGACGCCGACACGGAAGCGGAGGAAGCCTAGATGGCGCGTCACGAGTACTACAACGACGACGGCACGACTGACAAGGAGATGTGCCCCCGCTGTGGCGACACGTTCCTCGGTGACTACGGCGACCGCAAGCACTGCGGGAAGTGTAGCTACACCGAATTCAAGTAGGTCGTGACCCGCGTACTCGGCATCGAGGGGACCGCCTGGTGCGCCAGTGCGGCGCTGTTCGATTCCGGGACCGACACCGTTTCTATCGAATCCGACGCCTACCAACCGGACAGCGGCGGCATTCACCCGCGCGAGGCCGCCGAGCACATGCGGGAGGCGATTCCGACCGTCGTCGAGACGGTTCTGGAGGAGGTTCGGGAGACCTACGGCGACCCGAGCGACGCGCTGGACGCCGTCGCCTTCTCCAGGGGGCCCGGTATCGGCCCCTGTCTCCGCATCGTCGGGACGGCCGCTCGGGCCCTCTCCGGTGTCTTGGACGTACCGCTCGTCGGTGTCAATCACATGGTCGCCCACCTCGAAGTCGGGCGGCACCGCTCGGGGTTCGACTCGCCGGTGTGCCTCAATGCGTCGGGGGCAAACGCCCACGTCCTCGGCTACCGGAACGGCCGGTACCGCGTGTTGGGTGAGACGATGGACACCGGCGTCGGTAACGCCCTCGATAAGTTCACCCGCCACGTCGGCTGGACACATCCGGGCGGTCCGAAGGTCGAAGCCCACGCTCGCGACGGCGAGTACATCGAGTTGCCGTACGTCGTCAAGGGGATGGATTTCTCGTTTTCCGGCATCATGTCGGCGGCGAAGGCCGCCTACGACGACGGCGTGCCCGTCGAAGACGTCTGTTGTGGCCTCCAGGAGAACGTCTTCGCCATGCTGGCGGAGGTCAGCGAGCGAGCGCTGTCGTTGACCGGGGCCGAGGAACTCGTCTTGGGCGGTGGGGTCGCACAGAACGACCGCCTGCGGTCGATGCTGGAATCCATGTGCAACGAGCGCGGAGCGGACTTCTACGCCCCCGAACCCCGATTCCTCCGGGACAACGCGGGCATGATAGCCGTCCTCGGCGCGAAGATGTACGAGGCTGGCGACACCGTCGACATTGCCGACTCCCGCGTGTTGCCGAATTTCCGACCCGACGAGGTGGAGGTAACGTGGCGCTCCGGGGAGGGCGTCGCCGAACCGGTCGCCGACGACGACCGCCAGCAGGGCGCCGAAGCGGTCGTCGACCTCGACGGCCGACGGGCGCACAAACAGCGACTCTCGAAGCCGTACCGGCACCCCCAGCTCGACGAGGCGCTCCGGACGCGACGGACGCGCTCGGAGGCCCGACTCACGAGCGAGGCCCGACGCCTCGGCGTGCCCACGCCGGTCGTCTTCGACGTCGACCCCTCCGAGGGTCGGCTCGTCTTCGAGTACGTCGGCGATGCGGATTTGCGAGACGACCTCGACGAATCCGGCGTCCGCGATGTCGGGCGACACCTCGCTCGCTGCCACGAGGCCGGATTCGTCCACGGCGACCCCACGCCGCGAAACGCCCGCGTCGGCGGCGGTCGAACCTATCTCATCGACTTCGGGCTGGGCTACTACACCGACGACATCGAGGACTACGCGATGGACCTCCACGTCTTCGAGGGCGCGTTGGGCGGGACGGCCGACGACGCACCCGAACTGCTCGAAGCCTTCGAGGACGCTTATCGCGACGCCGGCGACCCCCGCGTCGTCC
Source organism: Natronomonas gomsonensis (assembly GCF_013391635.1). Classification (GTDB taxonomy): domain Archaea; phylum Halobacteriota; class Halobacteria; order Halobacteriales; family Haloarculaceae; genus Natronomonas; species Natronomonas gomsonensis_A. Next base: position 1,453,028 of record NZ_JACAWU010000002.1, read on the forward strand.
AGCAGTTACGGGGGATAGAGGGCCGCGGGCGATACCAGTGAGACCACGGTGTGAGACGGCATCGTGGCGAGGGGCGTGGCTATAAGTTCCGGCCCACCGTACCCCGAGACATGACCGACAAGCCGCAGTCCGGCGAACTGTTCGGCGTGCCGTACAACTTCGAACGACCGTCGCTCGGACGGATGATGAGCGCCTACTGGCAACCCGACGAGGGCATGCTCGTCGAGAAGCCGTTCGGCATCGGCTACACGCTCAACCTCGCCAACTGGCGGTCGTGGATCGTGCTGGCCGTCGCCGGCGCGCTGTTCTACCAGCAGCGACAGGCCAGCGAAGCCGCGACCGAGGACGACACTGAGGAGCCTGTCGAAGTCGTTGTTGACGACTAGCGAGGCTTTGACCGAAGGGAAAAGCCTCGAACGAACGGCGGCCGCTGGCCCCCGTGAGTAGCGAGAAGCCTCGCTCCCCACGCACAATCGCACCTTTTAGTGCCTCCCCTCTCGAAGCCGTGAGCATGTACGACCGGCTGAAGGGGTTCCGCGATTTCTACCCCGGCGAGATGTCTGCCCGGCGGGAGGTCACCGATGCCATCGAGGAGCAACTGCGTCGGTACGGCTTCCGAGAGGTCGGGACGCCGGCGATGGAGCGGACCGAGATGTACGTCGACAAATCGGGCGAGGAAATCGTCGAAGAGCTGTACACTTTCGAGGACAAGGGTGGCCGCAACGTCGCGTTGACGCCGGAGTTGACGCCGACGGTCGCACGGATGGTCGTCGCCAAACAGCAGGCGTTACAGAAGCCCATCAAGTGGTTCTCGACGCGACCGTTCTGGCGCTACGAGCAGGTCCAGCAGGGCCGATTCCGCGAGTTCTACCAGACCAACGTCGACATCTTCGGCGTCTCGAACCCCGAGGCCGACGCCGAAATCCTCGCGGCCGCCGCCGACGTGTTGACCGAACTCGGATTGACCGCCGAGGACTTCGAGTTCCGCGTCTCCCACCGCGACATATTGGGTGGCCTGCTAGAGTCACTCGACAGCGACGTGGACACCGCCGATGCGATTCGGGCCGTCGACAAGAGCCAGAAGATAGACGACGCGGAGTACCACGAGTTGCTCGTCGAGGCCGGTCTGACCCGGGAGGAAGCCGAATCCTTCGATGCGGTGTTGGCGACCGACGACCTCGACGACCTCGTCGAGTTCGCCGGCACCGACCGCGTGGAGTCGGCCGTCGAGAACCTGCGTGCAGTGCTCGACGCCGCCGACGACTTCGGTGCCGACGAGTTCTGTACGGTCTCCTTGGAGACTGCCCGCGGGCTGGATTACTACACCGGGGTCGTCTTCGAGTGCTTCGACACCGCCGGGGAGGTGTCGCGGTCGGTGTTCGGCGGCGGTCGCTACGACGACCTCATAGAGGGGTTCGGCGGCCAGCCGACGCCCGCAGTCGGCGTCGGTATCGGTCACGCCACCCTGAGCCTGCTGTGTCAGCGGGCGGGCGTCTGGCCCGAGGAGGAACTGGCGACGGATTACTACGTCCTGACGGTCGGTGACACCCGCGAAGTCGCCGCCGATATCGCCCGTCAACTTCGGGCGTCGGGCAACGTCGTCGAGTCGAACCTGACGGGTCGCGGGTTCGGTGACCAACTCGGCTACGCCGACGGCATCAACGCCGAGACGGTCGTCGTCGTGGGAGAACAGGACCTCGCCGACGACGCCGTGACGCTGAAGGACATGGAGTCGGGCGACCAAAAACAGGTGCCGTTGGAGGAGTTCCCCGGGGAGTACGACCGACCGACCTACGACGACTACTGATTTCCCTATCAGGGCCAGATTCTGTGTGAGAGACTCGACAGCACCTCTTGGTCGGCGAAGGGCGTGTAGTCGTGAAGCGTCGGCCGGAGGTCGTCCTTCTCGCCGAGATACGCCGCCAGCGTCGCGCTGTCCTTGTGGTCGTAGCCGCCGATGCTCCACGGCGGCCACAGCGTCAGGTGCTCGTAGCGTGCGCCGCGGCCGTCCCAGCGGGCGTACACGTCGGCGGCACCGTCGCTGGCGACGAGTGCGAGCGTGCCGTCGGTCGCACGCATCGCCTCGACGTAGTCGGTGAGGTCCGCCGACCCCTGTCCACGGTGGGCGCTGAACACGTTGCGGACGGCCCGGTGGTCGGAGTACTCCAACAGCACGTCACGAATCTCGTCCGGGGCCGCATCCGAATCGGTCATCGACCGTGCGTACGATTCACACGCGCTTAAGCCTCAGGGTGGCAGCGAAACGGGAACGCTGCCGACGCGTATCGGTGGTGCTTTTCGCCCTCCCGCCGAACCGGCGTTCATGCTTCGGTACGTGACGACCAACGAGGGGAAAGTCAGGGAGGCCGAGGAGTATCTCGGCGACGACATCTCGGCGCTCGATTACGACTACCCGGAGATACAGGCCGATTCGCTGGAAGCCGTCGCCGCGGAGGGCGCCCGATCGGCCTTCGAGTACGCCGACGAACCGGTCATCGTCGACGACGCCGGCCTCTACATCGAGGGGTTCGACGGCTTCCCGGGGCCGTATTCGGCGTACGTCGAGAACACGCTGGGCGTCGAACGGGTGGGCCGACTCGCGCGCGGAGAGGACGCCACCCGGGCGCAGTTCCGGTGTGTCATCGCCTACTGCGACGGCGAGGGCTTCGAGGCCTCACCCGAACCCGTCGATACCGGCGAGCGCCGTGGACAGGACCTCTCGGCCGACGACCGGGCGGGTGCGACGACGGACGACACCGTCGCCGGAAGCGACCTGCCCGTGAAACTGTTCGCGGGGGCGGTTCCCGGAACAATCGTCGAACCGCGCGGGGAGGGTGGCTTCGGCTACGACCCCATCTTCGAACACGACGGCACCACCTTCGCCGAGATGAGCGCCGAACGGAAGAACGCCATCTCACACCGCGGGCGCGCCCTTGGGAAGTTCGCCGAGTGGTACGCGAACCGGCGAGTGGATTAAACGGCCCGGATAGCCCGCCCGTAGCTTTAGGGCTGTCTCGGACGGCACCCGAGTATGGCAGTCGATGGAACCGCGCTCGTGACGGGCGCGTCGGCGGGAATCGGGAAGGCGCTGGCCGAGCAGTTCGCCGCGGGCGGCCACGATGTGGTCCTCGTCGCACGACGCGAGGGGAAACTCCGGGCGCTGGCCGAGCGGCTCGAAGATGACCACGCAATCGAGGCCCACACGGTCGTCCAGGACCTCTCGACCCGGGAGGCCCCGGCGGAGTTGTACGAGGAAACCGAGCGCCGGGACATCGAAGTCGATGTGCTCGTCAACAACGTCGGCATCGGAACGCAGGGCTCGTTCGTCGACAACGACCTCGACCGGGAACTCGACCAACTGCAGTTGAACGTGGTGACACCGACGGAGTTGGTCCACCGCTACGGCGGAGATATGGCCGACCGGGGCCACGGCGGCGTCCTGAACGTCGCCTCGACGGCTGCGTGGTTCCCCGGCCCGTTCATGGCTATCTACTACGCCTCGAAGGCGTACATGAAGAACTTCTCGGAGGGTATCGCCGAGGAGCTCCGAACGGAGGGCGTCACGGTGACGGTGTTGTGTCCCGGACCTGTCGAGACGGAGTTTCAGGCGCGTGCCGAAAACGAGGACACACCGCTCGGAAGCGGGTCGATGCAGAACGTCGAGATGGTCGCGAAAGCCGGCTACGCTGGACTACAGGCGGGCGACACCGTCGTCGTCACCGGCTGGAAGTACGAACTCCTCACCCGGATTTCGAACGTCCTCCCGAACCGCATCACTGGCCAGGTCGCCAAGAACCTCAACACGCCCGACTAACTGCGAGGGTCGCTGTCGGGACCCGGATACGGCTCCTCGTAGACCAGTTCGTAGATGCTCTCGGGGTCGAAGAGACGCTCGAAAGCGTCCGGCGGACGGACGCTCACGTCGATTCGCCCGCCGAGCGCCGCGGCGGCTTTCGCTCCCAGCAGTCGCTCGTCGAGGGAGACGACCTGAGTGGCGTTCCCGCGATAGGCGGCCGCGAGTGCCGGATGGTCCCCTTCGGGTTGCTCGACGATTACGGCCCACTCTTCGAGATGCTCGCGCCAGTCGGCGGCCAGCGACTCGTCGGCCAACTCGGCCACGACTGCCTCCGCGTCGTCGAGTAGCCGGTCGGTCGCGACGGGAGTGAGCCACGAGTGCGCCCGGAGGACATCGAGCGTCGCCCGCGAGGCGCCGCCGACGAGGAGGTCGGCCGCCAGCACGTCGGCGTCGGCGACGATTCGAGTGTAATCCGGTTCGTGGTCGTTACCGATCATCGCGTCGCTCCCGGAGCGTTTCGGTCACGTCTTCGAGGGACACGTCGTACGCCTCGGCCCGCTCGAAGAGGTCTTCCCAAGACATACTCACCACTCGTCGTTCAGGGACGAAAAGCGCGGTGGCCGGGAACGGAGTACCCACCAGACGGCACCCGCCAGAAAGGCGATGCCGACGTTGGTGATGACGGCGAGGCCCCCGACCGAGGCGACGAACAGCCATCGGTCGGTCGAGGCGAACGCCGTCCGGGCGAGCGACAGCGCCACCACGACCAACAGCACACCGAGGAGCGCCATCGGGAAGGCGACGAGCAGGCCAGCGAGAACTGCGAGGGCAGCGTACAGACCGCCAGCGAGGACGTTGGCCGTCGCCGTGCGGGCACCGAAGGCGTGTTTGCCGGCGAGGCCGCCGGAGCCGTGACACATCGGAAGCGCACCGAGCGGAACCGCGAGCAGGTTCATCGCCCCCATGCTCTCGGCCAAGTGGTCGGGCGACACGTCGGCGTCGTAGTAGTCGGCGAGGAGCAGCGACGTGGCGACGGCGGCGTTACCGACCGTCATCGCTAACTGAGCGGCGACGCCCTCGACTGCACCGACCGAGAGCCTCGGGAGGCCGCTCGGAAACAGCGCCATCGACGGGACCGAGAGAGCGGGAACGCCCGTCGTCACGGTGGCCCAAGCCAAGCCGGCGGCGAGGACGACGAGTGCGACAGCACGGCGGGAGACGACCGCGACCACGACTGCGACACCGACGCCCACGAGAGCGACGTTCGGCGCGGCGGCAACGAGGTCCGCCGCCGCGACGATTAACAGACAGGCGACCGCGAACTGGACACCACGGACGACCGGTTCGCCGACGACAGCCGCGAATCGCGAAACCGCACCAATACGACCGCCGACGAGTAACACACCACCGGCGAGTAGACCCGCAGCGACCAACTCGCCGTAGCCGATGGCGCCGGCGATGGCGAGGCCCGCGAGCGCCTTCATCGGCTCGACGGACAGCGGAAGGCCATAGTAGACTCCCCAGACGACCTGAAAGACCCCAAATCCGACCAGTAGATGTGGCAGCGACGCCGGCGTCAGCGCTCCGAGTGCGACGACCAACGGCAACACGGTAATCGAATCGCCGATGGCGCCCGTCACCTCGCCGTAATCGAACGCGAACACCCCATCCGCGAACCCGACCGTCGCCATGGCTCATCCTTCGACGGCAGCCGTATGTCAGTTTCCAGAAACTAACGGTGATTTCGAAGAGGCGGCAACGAAACCTTCGGTCGTTACCCACCGCTGCGAGAAAGCGGCGCGTGCCGCCGGTCACACGCCCGTCTGACGCGGATTTATGTGACACCCCGACTACCCAACTGATGGGCGCGCACCGACGGCCTCAAACTTTCCCCATCCTCCCCATCGCGCGCCCGAGCTTTTCACGTCGCCAGCCGACGCTATCCGGTCAGCATCGTCTGGACCGACTCCAGGGAACTCTGTTCGGCGATGAGCGCGACCCGGTCGCCCGCCTCGATTCTCGTCTGTGGGAGCGGAATCGTCATCGGTTCCTTGCGTCGGCCGTGGGCGTACAGTCGAGCGTTTCCGGGGAGGTCCAACTCGACGACCCGCTGGCCGATGACCGGCGACTCCGAAGGGATGTCGATGCTCGTCGCGGTCAGATGCTCGGTGAGGTCGGCGAGCACGTTCAGGTTCCCGCCGAGAAGCGCCGTCTTCGCACCCGCAGCACCCATTCGCTCGGGGTAGACCACCTCGTCGACGTCGGCCGCGTACTTCTCGTAAATCTCCTGTCGGTAGTCCTCGTCGATTCGCAACACCGTCCGACAGCCGTGACCGTTGGCTATCATACACGCGGTGAAGTTGACGTTCAAATCGCCCGACAAAGCCGCGAGTGCGTCGGTTTCGTCGAGGTCAGCGCGTTCGAGAACTCGCTCGTCCTCGCCGTCTCCTTCGATGACTTCCAACCCGTCGTCGCGGGCCTTCTGGGCCTTTTCGGGGTCGACTTCGACGATGACGACCTCGTGACCTTCGTTCACCAGAATATCCGTGGTGCGCATCCCAACTCGACCGTACCCGACGATGGCGAACCTCATGTGTGAGCGTATGCCACGGTGGGGCAAAAAGATGTGCGCCGATTCGCGAGCAGCCCCAACGGACCTCCGTCTCGCTACTCGTGGCTCGCTCCACTCGCTGTTCCCCTTTCGAGGCCTTCGCTTCGCTCACGCCTCGCTGTTCACGGCGGCCGCTGGCCGCCGTTCGTCTCTCCGAGGTTTCTCGCCCCCCTCGAAGCCTCGCTACGCCCCACCACTCTCGTCTGTTCGTGGTCGGCGAACACCTCTCGGACGGTGTCGTCTCCCCACCGCTGACGGATGCGCGCCCGGAGTTCCGTCTCGTAGTCGCCCTTCGGAATCTCCTCGCTCGGGCCGGACTCGACGACGAGATGCTCGTCGACGAGCCGGTCGACCGCGCTTCGACCGAACCCCGACAGCGGGGCGACGTAATCGACACCGTGTCGGTCTTCGAGGCTCTGGGCCACCGCCCGCGACACCGTCGGAACGCGGTCGTCCCGGCGCGTCCCGTCCGCGACCACGTCGTATTCGGCGGCGACTGCCTCCAGGGCGTCCTCGTGGACCTGTTGGATGCCGGTCCGCGGGAACCCGTCTTCGCGCATTCGTTCGGCGGCGGCGTCGGCGAACTCGCTGTCCATCTCGATTTCGTCGAACGGGAAGCCGAGCGCGCCGGCGGCCTCGCGGGCGTGTTTCCAGTCGTCGGTGATGCCGAAGTGAGCGGTGACGAGCGTCACGTCGTAGAATCGGTCGAGCAGCAACGCGGCCAACGAGGAGTCCTTCCCGCCGCTGAACAGCAGTCCGCACTCCATCTATCGGCGCTTGATGTCGAAGCTCTGGGAGTCGGGTTTCATCTCCGAGAGGAGTTCCTTCATCTTCTCCTCGTCGATTTTGCCCTGCAGGCGGCCGCTCTGGGCCAGCGCGACGATTTGCTGTTCGACCTGCTCGCCGAACTCCGGTTTCGACATCTGGACCGTGTTGAGACGCTTGCGGGCGCCGTCGGTCAGCGCCTTCCGGAGGACGGCCTTCTTCTGGGCTTCGGCCTGCTGGCGTTGGGCCTCGGCGGCCTCCGCTTGCCCCTCGCCGCCCTGCTGGTCTTTGAGCTGTTCCATCTTCTTCTTGCGCAGTTCTTCGAGGTCCTCGTCTGTGGGTTCGCCGCTCATGTCTATACCTTATTTCTCAGGGGTGAAAAATGGTTTCGACCGGGGGCCCAGTAATCTCCCGGGAGCCGTCGGAACAGTAATGTGAATCGATAGTGATTCGAAAATATGAACGACGCCGTCGCAGTGCTCGTCTTTCCAATCGCCGGCGCCGCGCTCGGCGGGCTCTTTGCCGCCCTGTAGGGGTACTCGGTGGGTTCCTTCTGTCCGCCCTCGTCGGCGTGTTCTTCCTGGATTCCTCGTCGGAAAATGACGAACGAATCGCGGAGTTGGAAGAACGGGTCGAAGAATTGGAAAACGGGGAAGATAGTAGTCGAGTCGCTGATAAGGGGTAGCGGCGGATTATTTTGGCTCACACGCCGGGCACGCGGATATTAAAATATTGCAAGCATCCGCAAGCGAACGAAGTGAGCGAGCGGTTTGCTGAAAAGAGCGCGAAGCGCCCTTTTCGCGTGACGAAAGGCGCCGTCGGCGTCTTTCGAGATGACGAGAGAGCAACGCTCTCTCGAACCACCCATCAGAAATCTCCGATTTCTGAGGGCGTTTTTGCCGGTCGCCCTCGGCGACCGTGCAAAAAGTTTCAGGCGTACCGCTCGAGTTCCGGTCGGTCGAGGTCCTCGATGACCTCTTCGGCGGTCTCGTCGAGAAGCGCCTTGCCTTCACCGCTGACGGTGCGGCCGCGACCCTCGTAGGAGTCGACGTAGCCGGCGTCTTCGAGTTGCTGGAGGGCGGTTCGGATGACGTTCCCGGAGCCCTCGGTCTTGCGGTCCGGACGGACGCGGTAGCGGGTCGTCCCGTTGACGGACTTCCCGTAGTGGGTTCGGAGTCGCTGGACGCCGACGGGACCGTCGACGGCGACTTTTCGCAGGAGGCTGGCGGCGCGTCGCGCCCAGAAGTCCTCCTGTTCGGGCGGGAGTTCGCGGCTGATACCGGTCTTGCCGTAGTTGATCCATTCGGGTTCGTCCAGTTCGGATTCGAGCTTCTCGGCGACCGCCTCGATGAGGTCCTCAGCGGGCACGTCGTAGAGCGTCGTCATTACGATTCGATTCCCGTCGCCCGCGTTTAACGCTGTTGGTCTCCCCCGAGGGCGGTCGTGAGGCGGTCACACGCGGCCGATGCCGAGTGCCGAGGCGACGCCGCCGCCGAGAAGCGTCGGGAGCCAGTAAATCGCCCCGCGATGGAGGACGACCGCCGCCGCAGCGGTCGCCCCGCTGACGCCGGCCAGCGGGACGAGCAGGGCAACGAGGGCAGCCTCGATGCCGCCGAGTCCACCCGGAAGCGGCGTGACGCTGGCGATCGCACCGACGGGGACCGCGACGAGGATGGCCGCTATCGGTGCCGTGACGCCGAGGGCGTACAGCGACAGCCACAGCGCCGAGGCCTGTGCCAGCCACCCCAGCGACGACAGGCCGAGCGCAGCGAGCAGCGTCGACCGGTCAGTCGCGACGGCCTCTATCGACTCGAAGAACCCACCGACGCGACGTTCGACGGCCGTCCGTTCGGGAGGGTCGACCCGAGGAGCGTGCCGACCCACCGCTCGTGCAATCGGCGTTACCGCTCGCCCGATTGCGGTTTCGAGTCGCCCGCGGTTCCGCCACCCGAGGAAGCCGACGACCGGAAGTGCGACCGCTAACCCGAGGGCCGCGGCCGCCGCCCACTGCAGCGCCTCGGTTCCGGCGGTCGCGACGACGGAGAGGTACGCCACGCCGACGAGCGACAGCGCCGTCGAGGGAACGAAGTTCAGCGCGTCGGCGCTGGCGATCGAGGCGAGTGCCGTCTCGTACTCCGTCTCGGCGGCCTCCGAGATGAGCAACGCACTCACCGGTTCGCCGCCGGCCTGTCCGAACGGCGTGACGTTGTTGGAGAACAACACGCCGGCGTAGACCGCAACCGACTGCAGAACGGATATGTGCGCACCGAGTGCGGCGAGTACCGTCCGGAGCGCCAGTGCCCACGCGAACAGCCACAGCGACGCCGCCACGAGGACGGCACCCACGAGCGACGGACGCGCCATCGAAAGCGTCGACAGCAGTTCCCCGACGCCGACGACGACCGCGAGGACGGCCAACACAACCACGGCGCCGAGAAAGCCTGCGACGGTCGCACGAACGTCCAGCGCCATACCTGTCGGTCGGCCGTCGGGCGCTTGAACGCACCGATGGCCCTTTGACCGCAGGGAGAGAGGTTCGGATATGGACGAACGGGCGGCGCTCTCGCTCGTCGGCGAGTACGTAGAGGGGTCGGGCGACGACTGTGCGGTTCTCGACAACCTCCTCGTGACGACCGACATGCTCCACGAGACGACGGATTTCCCCGACGGGACGACCCGCTATACGGCCGGCTGGCGAGCCGTCGGGGCCTCCCTGTCGGACGTGGCCGCGATGGGCGCCGAGGCGACGGCAGCCGTCGCGGTGTACGGTGCGCCGTCGTTCCGTGAGGCGGAGCTATCGGCGTTCCTCGGCGGCTGTACGGATGTCTGTGAAGCCGTCGGCGCCGAGTACGTCGGCGGCGACCTCGATGGCCACGACGAGTTCACCGTCGCCACGACTGCGGTGGGCCGGAGCGACGACCCGGTCTATCGCTCCGGTGCTTCCCGGGGCGACGCCGTCTGTGTGACCGGTTCGGTCGGTCGCAGCGGGGCGGCACTCCAGTTGTTCGAGGACGGCGAGACCGCGCGGGCAAACGAACTGTTCCGGTTCGAGCCACGTGTGGCTGCCGGCCGAGCGGTCGCCGCCGACGCCACCGCGATGATGGACTCCAGCGACGGCCTCGCACGCTCGCTACACCAACTCGCGGCGGCGAGCGACTGCGGTTTTTCGGTTCGCTACGACGACGTTCCGGTCGACCCGTCGGTAGACGATGTTGTCGAGAACAACGCCATGCGACGGGAGTTGTCGCTTCACTTCGGCGAGGACTTCGAGTTGGTGTTCACCGTCCCCGAGAGCGCCGTCGACCAAATCAAGACGGCCGCACCGGTCGAGGTGACACGAATCGGCGAGGTCACGGACGGCGACGTTCTGTTGGACGGAGAGCCGCTTTCGGACCGCGGCTTCACGCACCGATGAGTTCGAACGGAACCGGGGTGAAACACAGCGCACCGAGAACGAAGGTGAGGACGCCCACGGCCATTCGCGTTCGGTCCAGCGGTTCGTCGAACACCGGTCGCGTCGGCCCGACGTACGCCAATCCCAGCGCGATGAGGCCCCAGAACACCCACAGGAACGGCGCGTTCGAACTGACGCCAGTGAACAGGTACAGGTAGCCGGCAAGAGCGAACAGTCCACCCGGGACGAGTGCAGCAATCGTCTCGGAGCGCTCGCCGACCATCGAGCGGATGATGTGGCCGCCGTCGAGTTGGCCGACCGGGATAAGGTTGAGGAACGTGACGAACAGTCCGATCCACGCGCCGAAGACGATGGGACTCGCCACCAACGCGGGGTCCTCGTAGGTCAGCGGTTGGCCGGTCACCCACGAGAGGAACTGCAACAGCGGTGGGTAGCCGAGTTCCAGTTGGATGGCGCTCTCGCTGTTCAGTACCTCCGGCGGGACCGGAATCGGGTCCTGATACAGGCCGAAAACGGCGACGCCGACGGCGGCGACGAGACCGGCCAACGGCCCCGCGACGCCGATGTCGAACAGCGCCTTCCGGTTCGGGATGCGCCCCTTCATCTTGATGACGGCCCCGAACGTGCCGATGAACGTCGGTACGGGGATGAAGTAGGGAAGGCTCGCTTCCACGTCGTGGTACCGGGACAGCGCGTAGTGGCCGAACTCGTGGACGCCGAGGACGCCGAGCACCGCAAGGGAAAAGGGCCACCCTGCGAGGAGGTCCAGCGGCCCGTTCACCGGCTCGTAGTACCAGATGGTGCCGGCGTACAGCGTCGTGAGGACCGTCGCGACGAGCATCACGACGTTGGTCCACGGGACGCTGTCGACGCCGACGCTGCGGGGTTCGGCGACGAGTGCCTGTCGGTTCTCCGTCACCGCGACGCCCGTTATCGGGTCGGGTTCGCTGTCGGAGACGACGTCGAGTCGAACCTCGTAGCCGTACTCCCGGAACAGCGGCCACAGTTGCTGTTCGAGCCGCTGGTACTCGGTCTGGGGACGACCGTAGTAGATGAGTCGGTCGTCGTCCCGTTCCACGTCGGTGACGCGGAACGACGGCAGGAGGGCCTCCGGCGGCGGTCCCTCGTGGTCCGACGCCGGTTCGGCAGTAGTCATCACGCTACGGAAGGGGATTGTCGCGGATAAATCCCCTGACAAAGGCAGAAAAACGGGGACCGAGCGCAAGCGAGCGCCTGCCTCGGTGGGACTGTGTCTCGATGCCGCGTCAGGCCGGACTGACTCGCCACGTGGTCGCGGAGGTGTAGGACCACTTCTCGACTTCGATGTCGGTGGCGGAGTCGCGTAGTTTCACCATCAGCGCACCGATTTCCTTCGGGGAGAGCTCCACGTCGTCGGCGATGAACTTGCTCTTGATGTAGACCTCTCCATCCTCCACCCGCTGACGCAGGTACGTTCGGAGGCGACGTTCCTTGTCGTTCGTGGAGGCTTCCATAGTTGCGCTCATTTTCTATCTCCTCGCTTACGGCTATCTTCCGTATCGACATATAAATGAAGGAACCTTAGGGTCACTTCGCCTCGATTCGGACGTTTTGCGGAAACATCCCGACATTTCACGAAGCGTTTAGAGACTATTAGACATTTTATATTCTATTTTTAGGAATTCTTGCTTCTACAATTATTTGAAATTAATTCAGGCCTTCTCCTCGAAATTGGGCGTCAAATCGCTCGTTTAGCGGCTAAATTCTCTGCTAATTACCGTGGCTGCACGCCTCGGTTGTGCTCGACGCACACCTACGTCTCGCGCTCGTGGACCCAGAACGTCTCGTCGTCGGTTACCTCCTTCTTGAACAGCGGCACCTCGTCTTTCAGTCGGTCGATGCCGTCCTCGACGGCCCGGAACGCCTCCCGGCGGTGACCAGCGAGGACGACCACGAACACGATGTCCTCTCCGTCCGGAATCCGGCCCGTCCTGTGGTGGAGCCGTACGTTCAGGATTCCGTCCCGTTCTTCGAGTTCGGTCTCGATGGTGTCCATGCGCCGCTCGGCGACGCCCTCGTACTTCTCGAATTCGAGATAGTGGGTTCGATCGTCTGCGGTGTCCTCTTTGGCCCGCACCCGACCGGTGAAGGTGGCGATGGCGCCGGCGTAGTCGGCCGACTGTGACCGTTTGACCTCGGCGACGAGCGATTCGAGTGTCTCGTGTGGTTCGGTCCCGTGAATCGCCTCGATGGCCGCCTCCGTATCGAAACTCCTCGCGTCGTCGGCTTCGAAGACCGCGTCTTCGACCCCACTGCCGACCGCAACCGTCGGTAACCCGGTTTCGTCGTCGCCGAGGACCGCCGCGTAGTCGTGGTCGGGCGCCAGTCGGTCGAGAGCGTCCGAAACGGACAGCCCGTCGCCGGTGGCTCGCCAGCGCTCTTCGACGACGTACTCCGTGTCGCCGTAGCCGGCCGTCACGCCGCCGTCAGTCGCGGTCTCGCCGACCCGGACGACGCCGACTCGGCCCTCGACGGCGGCGGCCAGTCGCTCTACTGCGCGCCCGGCGTCATCGCCGAGCAGGGCGAACGCGTACATAGCCTGTCCTTCGACCGCTGGGGCTTGTAGGTGTCGGAGATGTTGACAACCCTTAAGACCGAAACACGGCAACCCGAACCTAATGAGAATCGTCGTTTCTATCGGCGGGAGCGTACTCGCACCCGACCTCGACCCCGAGCGGGTCCGAGGCCACGCCACCGTCATCGACGGACTCGTCGAGGACGGACACGAGGTCGCGACCGTCGTCGGCGGTGGTGGCGTCGCTCGACGGTACATCGGAACCGCCCGCGAGCTCGGAGCCTCGGAGTACGACCTCGACGCCCTCGGCATCGACGTGACCCGGCTGAACGCACGGCTGCTCGTCACCGCGCTGGACAGTTCGGCGACACCCGAACCGGCCGAATCCCACGAGGCCGCACGCGCTTCCCTTCGACGCGGCGAGGTCGCGGTCATGGGTGGGACGGTCCCCGGCCACACGACCGACGCCGTCTCGGCGCTGTTGGCGGAGATGGTCGACGCAGACCTGCTCGTCTACGCCACGAGCGTTCCGGGCGTCTTCTCGGCGGACCCCAACGAGGTCGACGACGCCGAACGCTACGACCGCCTGACAGCAAGCGAACTCGTCGACGTCATCTCCAGTATCGAGACCGCCGCCGGGTCGAACGCGCCGGTCGACTTACTCGCCGCGAAGATTATCGAGCGCTCGGGACTCAGAGCCGTCGTTCTCGACGGCACCGACCCGGACCGAATCGCCGACGCCGTCGCCGGTGACGACTTCGACGGCACCGAGGTCGTCCCGAATGAGTGACCTCTACGACATCGGAACCGGGCGGCAGCGGGCCTTCTGGGCCGACGCGGTCGCCGACGAGATAGAGGCCCGCGACCCCGAGGAACCGATCATCATCAAAGGCGGTGTCTCCCCCTCCGGCGTCCCACATCTCGGCCACTTCAACGAAATCATGCGCGGCTACTTCGTCGCCGAGGCCCTCCGGGAACGTGGCCACGAGGTTCGACAGGTGTTCACCACCGACGACAAGGACCGGCTCCGGAAACTGCCCCGAAAGCTCGCGGACCTCGAGTGGAACGTCGTCGGACTGGGGGAGGTCGACGCCGGCGCGCTCGGCCGCAACCTCGGAAAGCCCTACACCGACATCCCCGACCCCTTCGGCTGCTGTGACTCCTACGGCGACCACTTCACCGAACTCCTCTCCCGCTCCGCCGAGGCCGTCGGTGTCCCCATCGACGTGGTCTCCAACACCGACCTCTACGAATCGGGCGAGTTCGACGACGCCGTCCGGCACGTCCTCGAACACCGCGACCGCGCCCGCGAGGTGTTGAGCGAGTTCCAGGACAAGGTCGACGACTCCTACGTCCCCTTCTTCGCGCAGTGCTCGGAGTGCGGTAACCTCACCGAGACCATCACGGGAATCGACCTCGAGGCCGAAACCGTCGACTACGTCTGTGAAGACGTACAGGCCGGCGACGACACGATAGAGGGCTGTGGCCACGAGGGGACGGCCACCTTCCGGGAGGGAAAACTCCCGTGGCGCTTCGAGTGGCCAGCCCAGTGGCTCACGCTGGGAGTGGATTTCGAGCCGTTCGGAAAGGACCACGCCGAAGGGTCGTGGCCCTCCGGTGAGACCGTCGCTCGCGAGGTGTTCGAATTCGAGCCGCCCGTTCCGATGGTGTACGAGTGGTTCACGCTCAACGGCGACGCGCTGTCGTCGTCGGCCGGCAACATCATCACCGTCGACGAGGTGCTCGAACTGCTGGAGGTGCCGGTGTTGCGCTACTTCTTCACGAAGAACCCGAAGAAACAGCGGGACTTCAACGTCGGCAACATCGACCGACTCGTCGACGAGTTCGACCGCTTCGAGCGCGTCTACTACGGCGCCACCGACGACGCAGACGACGAACAGGAGCGTGCCGACCGCGCCTACCCGATGGTCGTCGACGAAGTGAGCGAAACCCCGCCCGTCCGCATCCCGTACACGTTCGCGGCCGTCCTCGGGATGACGGACAACCGCGACCTCCGAATCCAGATGGCTCGTCGGTCGGGACATCTGCCGGCCGACGCCACCGACGACGAACTCGAAGCCGCACTCGCACGCGTCGAGAAGGCCCGCGCGTGGGCTGAACGCACCGACAACGAGTTCAACTACCGACTGGCCGAGGACCTCCCCGATGTTGAGTTCGACGAGGAGCTCGCGACCGCCCTCGAAGACCTCGCCGACTTCATCGAAGCCGAATCCCCGGACGCGGAGGCGCTTCAAGGTGAAATTTACGAGACCGCAAAGCGAAACGACGTTGCCGTCGGTGAGTTCTTCGGGGCTGGCTACCGGCTGTTCCTCGACGAATCACAGGGGCCACGCCTCGGACCGTTCCTCGCACCGATGGACGAGGAGTTCGTGACGCGACGGCTCCGCCGGGAAGCGTAGCCGTCTTCGAGACGACCGGCGGGACCGCTCCACTGGTGTCCGAAAGGTCGGGTTTTTGAACCACGGAGCCCCTACGGAACTGTAATGAACACGCTGCTGTGGATACTGGTCGGCGTCCTCATCTACACCTCGGTGGCGATGGCGCTAAACGCCCGCGGAGTGTTGCCGTCGTCGTTCCGGGTGTCGGGGCCGATTTTGACCATCCACACGAAACGCGGGCGGGCCGCCCTCGAGTGGCTCGCCAAACCCAAGCGGTTCTGGCGCGCGTGGGGCAACCTCGGCGTCGGTATCGCCGTCGTCATCATGGTCGGGTCGTTCGTCGCCGTGTTGTTCTCGGCGTTCAGCGCGATTACCTCCCCCGAAGCCGCCCGCATCGCCCGCCCACAGGACGCACTCGTCATCCCGGGCGTCAATCAGTTCCTCCCGTGGGCCGCCGCCATCGACATCCTCGTCGGCCTCCTCGTGGGGCTCGTCGTTCACGAGGGGGGCCACGGGCTCCTGTGTCGCGTCGAGGACATCGAAATCGAGTCGATGGGCGTCGCGCTGCTGGCGTTCATCCCGCTCGGTGCCTTCGTCCAACCCGACGAGGAGAGCCAGCGGTCGGCCGACCGCGGCGGCAAGACGCGGATGTTCGCCGCGGGCGTGACGAACAACTTCCTCGTCACCGCCGTCACGTTCGCGCTGCTGTTCGGCCTCGTCGCCGGCCTCGTCACCGTGGTCCCGGGCGTCGCAATCGGCGGAACGCTACCGGGGTCGCCGGCCGGCGACGCCGGCATCGACCGCGGCGACGTCATCACGGGCGTCGACGGCCAATCGGTCGACGATCAGGCGTCGTTCGACGCCGCCCTCGCCGAGGCGGACCGGGAGGTGACCGTCGAGCGCCGAAGCGGCGAGACCGTCACCGTCCAGCGCCGCCTGATGGTCACCCGTGCGGTCGTCGACGCACCGTTCGGAACCGAGACCACAATCGAAGCCGTCGACGGCGAACCGGTGTACACCCAATCGGCGTTCGAAGCCGCCGTCTCCGGCAACGAGGTCGTCGAGTTGGACACCGACGACGGGACGGCGCAGTTCCCGGTCGGCGTCTTCGTCAGTGCGGTCCCGGCCGACGACCCACTGGGGGCCGACGGCGGAGCGCCCGACAGGCCGATGCTCGTCCACAGCGTCGGCGGCGAACCGACGCCGACACCCGAGGCGCTCTCGACGGTGCTTCAGGAGACCGAGCCCGGTGATACCGTCGAAGTCGTCGCCTACCACGGCGACGGCACCGACCCCTGGAACGGTGAGCGCCACGTCTACGAAGTGACGCTGGGCGAAAACCCACAGGGTGAGTACGGCTACCTCGGCGTCGGCGGCATCCAGCAGGGCACGAGCGGAATCGTCGTCGACGACTTCGGTATCGACACCTACCCGGCCTCGCAGTATCACGCCCTCCTCGGAGGCAGTGGCTGGGGCGACGACCCCATCTCGACGTTCATTTCCCGAACCTTCGCCGTGCTCGTCTTGCCGTTCGCCAGCGTCGTCGACCCCAACCTCGCGTACAACTTCGCGGGATTCAACGGCGAGATATCGAACTTCTATTCGGTGTCCGGCCCGCTCAGCGCCGGCGTCGTCTTCGGACTCATCAACGTGCTGTTCTGGACCGGCTGGGTCAATCTGAACCTCGGCATCTTCAACTGCATCCCGTCGTATCCGCTCGACGGCGGACACATCCTTCGGTCGGCGGTCGAGGCCACGATAGCACGACTGCCGATGGAACCCGACCCGGCCGTGGCAACGGCGGTGACCGTCGCCATCAGCGCCTCGATGATACTCAGTCTCCTCGGGATGCTGTTCGTGCCGCAGCTACTGGGGTAGGACGGAAGCAAAAACGGAGACCGGCGAGCGCCGAGATACTCAGGCCGAGGAGATTCGCCACGTGGTCGCGGAGGTGTAGGACCACTTCTCGATGGTGAGTCCGGGGACCGACCCCTGAAGATTCGACAGCAGCGCGCCGATTTCCTTCGGGGAGAGCTCCACGTCGTCGGCGATGAACTTCCCTTTGATGTAGAGGTCGCCGTCGTTACGTTCGGCCTCCGCACGGAGGTACTCGACGAGTCGCTTCGCCTTCCGGGAGCGATACGGCGATTGGGTGGAGGCGTTCGTACTCATCGTTGGGGGGCGTGGCCGTGACCGACGACCGCACAGACGGCGTTCAGCGCCAGTGCACCAGCGAGGGCTTCGGGGTACTGTCCGGCCAGTCCCGTCGCCAGCCCAGCGATGACGACGAGCGGTAGCAGGGCGGCGGCCCAGAACGCGGCCGCGCGGACGCCGGTGGTGAGTCGTTCGATGCATCCGGACACCAACTGCGGGAGTCCGGGCGTGATGGAGGGGGCGTTCGATTGGGTGGCGCTCGACATTGGGGGTCTCCTCGCTTCTCTCTGGGGCCGCCACCCCCATATAAACGCCAGAGCCTTGCGATGAATTCAGCATCGTTCGCGCAGTTCTCGACGTTTCAGCCGCCAAAATGACTCGTCTAGAGATCGTCCGAGAGTCTTTTAGAACTTTTATAGAGCAATTTAACGTGTTATCTCCGGGGGAACTGAAGGGACGACGGCTCCGGAACGCTCGGTCTTCGCCGGACTCAAAAGCCCCATTATCCGGCCGTCCGAACGTCCGCTCATGGTACGACGACGACCGCCGGGAACCGAAGAAGGGTGGTACGCGCTCCACGACCTCCGCCGTATCGACTGGGACGCGTGGCGCGAGGCACCCGAACGGACCCGACAGCGGGCGCTCGAAGAGGGTATCGACTATCTGCAGAACCACGAGGCGGTGGTCGACGCCGAGGAGGGCGGGTCGGCCGTCTTCTCCATCGTCGGTCACAAGGCCGACCTCATGATACTGCATCTGCGACCGACGCTGGAACACCTCGACCGCGCCGAGCGGCGCTTCGAGTCGACGGCACTCGCCGAATTCACCGAACGTGCCTCCTCGTACGTCTCCGTCACCGAGGTCTCGGGGTACATGCACGAGGACCTCACCGACGGCCTCGATGACATCGAGGACGCGGGGATGCGCAACTACATGAAACAGCGCATATATCCGGAGATTCCGGACGCCGAACACGTCTGTTTCTACCCGATGGACAAGCGCCGCGGCCCCGAGAACAACTGGTACGACCTCCCCTTCGAGGAGCGCAAGGAGTACATGTCCGCCCACGGCGACATCGGTCGGGAGTACGCCGGCAAAGTGACCCAAATCATCACCGGCAGCGTCGGCCTCGACGACCACGAGTGGGGCGTCACGCTGTTCGCCGACGACATGACCGACATCAAACACCTGCTGTACGAGATGCGATTCGACCCCTCCTCCTCGAAGTTCGCGGAGTTCGGCCCCTTCTACGTCGGCCGTCGGTTCCCGTCGTCTGACCTCGGGGCGCTGTTCGCCGGCGAGACCGTCCCGGCCGACGACAGCGTCGACGCCGCCCATCCACACGCCGAAAGCGAAGACGACCACGGCACCGACGAGAACGACGACACCGGCGGGCGGCCCTCGACCGATGCCGACCACGAGGTGGTCGCACCCAGCACGTTCACCCGGAGGACCGGCACCTACGGCGTCGACGTAGCCGAGACGGACGCGGGCTACGGTCTCCTCTTCGAATCCGACGCCGACGCCGACGTCCTCGAAGAGTCCGTCGACGAGTTGCGGGGCAACTTCGACCACTACGACACCCACGTCCTCACCGAAGTCCGAACGAGCGACGAATCTGTGGCCATCGTCTCGCTGTGGGCCAACGAACGCGCCGCCAACACCGCATCCGGCTTCCTCGCCGATCTGCCGGGCGTCACTGGCGGCGTCGGGGCGCCGCTCGACACCGAGGAAATCACCACAGACGACTCCGAAGACGAACACGAATCCTCGGGCGGCCGCCCCGACACCGGCGGCCCCGAACACGAGGAAGTCGACGCCGAGGAGTTCCAGCGTCGCGTCCACCGCTTCGGCATCGACTTGACGGAGCACCCCGACGCAGGCTACGCCTTGCTGTTCCCCTCCGACACTCCCGCGGAGGACCTCGTCGACGAGGTCGACGGACTCCGAGGGAACTTCGAGCACTACGACACCCACGTCCTCACGACCGTCCGTGCCGACTCCGGTGACACCGCCGTCATCTCGCTGTGGGCCAACGAACGCGCCGCCAACACCGCATCCGGCTTCCTCGCCGACCTCCCCGGTTCCGGTCCCGGCGTGGGCGCCGCTCTCGGGGACGACTCGGACGACGGCGCCGACGACGCCGACACCCACGGCACCGACGAGGACGACGACATCCGCGGGGAACTGGAGGAGTTGAACATCTACGCCGGACAACCGCACGGCGAAGACGTCTACGCCCTGGTGTTGTACTCCGAGGCCGACCCCGAAGCGCTCCGTGAGGAACTCGACGGCCTCCGTGAACGGTTCGAACACTACGACACCCACGTCAAATCCGCCGTCTACGCCGGTGAACACGATGGCGACCGAACCGCAATCGTCTCCATCTGGGAGACCAAGGAGGCCGCCGACACCGCCGGCGGGTTCCTCTCGGAGTTGCCCGGCGTCGTCGCCCGCGCCGGCGAGGAAAGCGGCTTCGGCACGATGGGAATGTTCTACACCGTCAAACCGGAGTACCGCGAGGAGTTCGTCGACACCTTCGAGGACGTCGGCGACGCTCTCGACGGCATGGAGGGCCACTTCGACACGCGGCTCATGGTCAACGAAACCGACGAGAACGACATGTTCATCGCGAGCCACTGGCGCGAGAAGGACGACGCCATGGCGTTCTTCCGCTCGGAGGACTTCCGGGAGACCGTCCAGTGGGGCCGGGAAGTCCTCGACGGCCGACCGCGACACGTCTTCCTCGCCTAACCCCCGGAAGCCGCTTCCGCGTTAGGTTCGAGAGACGAGTCAGGGTTAGGGTTTTTATCGAGTTGTGAACCACCGGATTGTATGGCGCTTGATGCGATTCGGAACCTCGCGATTGCTCGTATCGGTCGCTTCCTGTTTTCGGCGTTGCTCGTCGGTATCGTGTTCGTCGTCGCGTTCAGCCTCGCCTTCGGGACGGACGCGCTGGTGGCGCTTGGACTCCCGAGAGACATCGCGGGCCCCATCATCACCCTCCTCGTAATCGCGGCCTGCGTCTACGGCCTCTACTGGTTCGCGACGCGGATGATAGACTGGTAATACACCGAACGGCAGCGAAACGGGAGTCAGTCAGTAGAACGCGATGGGCTTTCCGGGGGATTCCTCGCGAGTGACCTTATCGAGGGCTTCGAGGAAGTCGGCCTCGGCCACTTCGGTACGGTTGTCCCGGATGGCGAACATGCCGGCCTCGGTGGCGAGACTCTCCAGTTCGGCGCCCGAGAGACCCTCGGTCTCCTCGGCGAGTTCCGCGAGGTCGACGCTGTCGGCGAGGTTCATCCGCTGGGTGTGGATGCGGAGGATCTGTGTCCGTCCCTCGACGTCGGGTTCGGGCACTTCGATGAGGCGGTCGAAGCGGCCGGGCCGCAGGATGGCGCGGTCGAGCATGTCGAAGCGGTTCGTCGCCGCGATGATGGAGATGTCCCCGCGCTGGTCGAAGCCGTCCATCTCGGAGAGGAGTTGCATCATCGTCCGCTGGACCTCGGCGTCGCCGGAGGTCTTCGACTCCGTCCGTTTGGAGGCGATAGCGTCGATTTCGTCGATGAAGATGATGGCGGGTTCGCGTTCCGCGGCCAACTCGAAGAGGTCACGGACGAGGCGTGCGCCCTCGCCGATGAACTTCTGGACCAGCTCGGAGCCGGCCATCTTGATGAAGGTGGCGTCGGTCTGGTTCGCGACGGCCTTCGCCAACATCGTCTTCCCCGTCCCCGGCGGCCCGTGCAGCAGGACGCCAGTCGGCGGTTCGATGCCGACGGAGTCGAACTTCTCGGGGTTGGTGAGCGGGTCCTCGACGGCTTCCCGGACCTCCTGAATCTGGCTCTCGAGGCCACCGATGTCGTCGTAGTCGACGCCCGGTTTCTCCGAGATCTCCATCGCTTGTGCTCGGGCGTCCGTCTCGGTGTCCAACAGCGTCTGGATGGCGAAGGAGTCGTTGATGGCGACGCGGTCGCCGGCCTCGATGCGGTCGTACAGCCGCGGCGAAACGTCCGTGAGGACTTCCTGGTTGTTGCCGTGCTGTTTGAGCAGCGCCTGGTCGTCGGTGAGTTCCTCGACCGTCGCGATGTACAAAGAAGAGGTTTTCAGCGCCTCGTTTTCCTCCTGGAGCGTCGAAACCTCCTCGCGGAGTTCCGACTGCCGCGACCGTGCGGACTCCAGTTGTGCCGACAGTTCATCGTGGACACGTGCGACGTCGATGTAGTGGTCCCGAAGCGCCGAGAGCCGTTCTGACTCCGACATCTCGGGGTCGAGGTCCAGCGTCGGCCGGTCGGGGAGCGAAGGACTATGCGACATTGATGGCTGGTACGCGTTCGAGATTAAAAGTGGCTTTGGGTGTGGGAGACGCTTGCGGTAGGAGTTGACACACCGCCTGCGCGGGAATTCGTCCGATTCAAACGGTCGAAATACTCGTAGCTACTCGAGTCGCTCGAACTCGGCGACCATCTCGTCGTAGGTCTCGATGGCCGACTCGACCGGGGCCGGTGAGGACATGTCGATTCCGGCGGTTTCGAGCAGTTCCAGTGGGTACCCGCGAGAGCCCGACTGCAGGAATTCGCGGTAGTCGGCCGCCGCCCCCTCGCCGTCTTCACGGATGCGGTCGACGATGGCGTTGGCAGCCGAGATGCCCGTCGCGTACTGGTAGACGTAGTAGGCGCGATAGAAGTGCGGGATGCGCATCCACTCGCGGGCGATGCGGTCGTCGACATCGGCGGGGTCGTAGTAGTCCTCCTTGAGGTCGCGATAGATGCCGTCGAGTCGGTCCGGGGTCAGCGCCTCGCCGGCCTCGCTCAGTTCGTGGGCGCGGTGTTCGAAGGAGGCGAACATCGTCTGGCGGAACAGCGTCGACCGGAACCGTTCGAGGTACTCGTCGATGACGTGCCGACGGAACGTCTCGTCGTCGACGGTCTCCAGCAGGTGGTGGGTGAGCAACGCCTCGTTGACCGTCGAGGCGACTTCCGCGACGAATATCTCGTAACCCGAATACACGTAGGGCTGTTCCTCGCTCGTCAACTCCGAGTGCATCGAGTGGCCGAGTTCGTGGGCCAGCGTGTACATCGAGGCGATGTCGTCCTGGTAGTTCATCAGGATGTAGGGCTGGCTGTCGTAGGTGCCGCCGCTGTAGGCTCCCGACTGCTTGTTCGCCGTCTCGTAGACATCGACCCATCGCGACTCCAAGCCCTCCGCCATCCGTTCCTGATAGGCGTCGCCGAGCGGTTCGACGGCCTCGATGACGTGGTCTTTGGCCTCCTCGTAGGGGAGGTCGGGACTTTCGGAATCAGCGAGCGGCGCGTAGAGGTCCCACATCTTCAACTCCCCGACGTCGAGGGCGTCGCGTTTCAGTTCGGCGTGTCGATGGAGTACGTCGAGGTTCGACTCCACCGTCTCGACCAGCGTGTCGTACACGTCGGCGGGGACGTTCGGGCCGTCCAGGGCCGCCTCCCGAGCGGAGTCGTAGTTCCGCGCCGCCGCGAGTTTCGAGTCGGCCTTCACGCTGTTTTTGTAGGCCGTGCCGACCGAGTTGCGGTACTCGCTCCACTCGTCGTAGAACGCCTCGTACACCCGCCGGCGAACGTCTCGGTCCGGGTGTTTCTGGAGTTTCGTGAAGTTCGACAGCGTGATGCGCCGCGGCTCGCCGTCGACATCGACCGAGGGGAACTCCATGTCGGCGTTCGTCAGCATGTTGTACACGTCGCCGGCCGCGCCCGTCACCTCGCTCAAATCCGCCAGCAGTTCCTCGATTTCCGCTGACCGGGTGTGGGGTTTCATCCGCAACACGTCGTCGAAGTAGTGGTCGTACTCCGCGAGGTCGGGGTTGGATGCGACGAACTCGTCTATCGCCTCGCGGTCCAGCGACTGCAGTTCGGGTTCGATGAAACTCGCCGCACTGGAGGCATCCGCCGCCAGCGACTGCGACCGCGCCGACAGCGCCTGATACCGCTGGTTCGTCGTATCCTCGTCTTTCCGCATCCGCGCGTAGGCGGCGACGTTCGACACCTCACGCATCACCGACTCCCGGAGTTCCAGTATCTCCTGAAGCGTTTCGGCGTCCTCGGCGACACGGCCCTCGTAGGCCCTGAGGTCCTCGAGTCGCTCTTCGACCGCCTCGTAGGCGTCCTCCCACTCCTCGTCGTCGGCGAAGAGGTCCGTGAGGTCCCACGTGTACGCCTCGTCGATGTCGCTCCGTTCCGGAACCGAACTCATGGCCACGGCTACGAAGCGTGTCTTTCTAAACCCGTCGTCATTCCCGCTGGCAGTCGCCGGCGAGGGTCTCCGCGACACGTACGCCCGTCAACCGCTCTCGGCGCCGCCGGTCAAACACTTCGTGGGCGCTCTCGGCAGCGGTCGCGTCGACAGTGAACTCGATACCGGGATAGCGAACGTCGAGCAACACCAGCGGTTCGGGAGCAGCAGGGGCGACCCCCTCGGGGCCGGAGAGCCGCTCCGCCGAGAGGACCCTGTCGAGGAACCCCGCCTCGCGCTCGCCGGTCGCGAGGGCTTCGAGCAACGACACCACCCGTCGGACGAGTTCCCGAGCGAACCCGCCGGCCCGACAGTCGACGACGAGGAACGGGCCCTCGCGTTCGACGCCCACCGAGAGGTCCCTTTCGGTTCCCGTCTCGTCGGGCGTGAGGTTGTGGAAGTCGTGTTCCCCGGAGAGTCGCCTACAGACCTCGGCGGCCCGCTCGACATCGAGGTCCGGCGCGTACAGGAAGTACCGATACGTCCGCTCGACGGCGTCGTGGGTGGCGTGAAACGACGCCGGAACGTCGGCGTCGGCCCACGCCCGCACGTCGGCCGGCAGTTCGCCGTTGAGCGCCCGCGGCCGGAGCCACTCGGGTGCCTCGAAGGCGACCGTCTGGGCGCGGGCGGAGACACCGGCGTCGGTCCGACCCGCGGCGGCGTAGCCGACCGGCGACCCGTCTTCGAAGCCGACACCGAGGTCCGACAGCGCCTCGAACAGCGTATCTTCGACGGTGTTGCCGTGAGGCTGGCGCTGATACCCTCGATAGCCGGTCCCGTCGTAGGCCACCCGAAAGGCGCGCATACCGAGACGAGAGGCCCGCCGACTCTTGGCAGTGTCGGCCCGGCGTCGAAAGAAATGAGACGCGTGTCCTCAGTTACCGACTTCGACCGCGCGCTCGACGACGTCCTCGCTGTACAGTTCCGCGAGGTCGTCGTGCTGGTCGGGGCGGTTCTCGTAGACGTCCTGGAACAGCGCGATGGGCGTCATGAGGGCCTGGTAGGTCGCCTCGTCCCACATGCGGTCCTTGGCGACGTCGACCTCGACGCCGTCGATGCGGACGGTCGCCGACTGGGTCATCGCGATTGCGCCCTTGCCGGCTTCCTTGGCGGCCTCGAACTCCTCCATGGAGTCGACGATGTCGTCCATGCTGGGGACGTAATCGAGCAGGCCGAGCAGCTCCTCGTGGAGCGCCTCCTCGTCGTCGAGTTCGTAGGTATCGGAGCCGACCGTCAGCGTGTAG
Organism: Natronomonas gomsonensis; assembly: GCF_013391635.1. Taxonomy (GTDB): domain Archaea; phylum Halobacteriota; class Halobacteria; order Halobacteriales; family Haloarculaceae; genus Natronomonas; species Natronomonas gomsonensis_A. Next base: position 1,478,230 of record NZ_JACAWU010000002.1, read on the forward strand.
CCGTCGCCGGTCTCTTCGAGACTGATGCGGTCGCCCTCGTAGGCTTCGACGCCGTCGACGCTTTCGAGTTCGACCTCGCGGCCGTCGGCGTCGATGAGCCAGCTCCCCTCGGCGGGCGGCAGCGGCGACTGGTTGGCCTCGACGACCTGACCGGGCGTCAGCGACCAGATACCGAGCATCCCCATGGCGTTGTTCGCCTCGATGCGGTCGTGGTACCCCTCGACGTTGCGGATGTCGTCAAAGGGACCGTCGACGGCGATGAGGCCGTTGGCGCTTGCGCCGCGGGAGGTGTTGTGGCGGAGTTCCTTCCACTCCGGCAGTTCGCCGGTGGGCGTGATGGCGCGCATGTCCTTGGTGTAGTCGACTTCGCCGTCGACGAGCAGGAACATGCGTTCGAGGTTGTTGGTCGGCTTGCCCATCTCGTCGCGGAGCTTGCCCATCGCGAGTTCGGCCGACCCGCTCTCGATGATGACCGACATCTTGAGGCTGCCTTCCTCGAGGCCGTGTTCGTTCTCGACGATGGTGAAGAACTCGTCGGCCTTCTTCCAGTCATCGATGTCGCCGACTTCCGGGATGACGAAGCCGTCGATGTCGTCGACGGCGCCGTTTGCGGGGTCGGCGATTTCGAGCATGTGCTGGAAGCCCTGATAGCGCGTCTCGGGGCTGTCGCGGTGCCAGACGACGCGGGGGTGAATCTCGCCGGGGAAGTCGGCGCCGTTCTCCGAAACCACGTCGATGATGTTCTGGGCGCCCTCGTCGCGCATGTTCGGCGCGGTGGCGTCCTCGTTGTCCGGGACCCACACGTCGGGGGCCTGCATGCCGCGGAGCTGGGAGGCGTTTGCGAGCATCTTCGCGGAGTCGTCTTCGCCCTCGACAGCAGTCGGGGTCGTGAAGAACGTTCGGACGAACTTCCGCTCGTGTCGTCGTTTGTCGATTGCAGTCATCTGAGTCACTCGGAGAGATTCACCCGCGGTTATTAAAGGTGGCCGAATCGGCTTCATTGACGGTCCTATCGGCGGGTACAGTAGTGACTCGGCGTGCGTCGAAAGAAAGGAAACTCGTCGGTCGAGGGAGCCGTTAGTCGTCGTCCTGCTCGGACGTGAGCGGCTCGTTCTCGTCCTCGGTGAAGCCCGCGGACTTCTCCATCCGTTCCTTGGCCTCGGGGTCGAACTGCGCCTCGATGTCCTGGAAGCGGGAGACGAACGAAAGCTCGTGGTGGCTCTCGGTTTCGTGGCCGAGGTAGCGACCTTCGAGGTCGAACTGTGCTTCCTCGTCGTTCTCGGCGATGTTCGCCATGTCCTCGTAGACGGCGTGTGCGCCGGAGTGCAGGGCGTACAGCGTGATGAAGATGTACTGGTAGCCGAGATCACCCAGTTCCTGGAACGTGAGCGGGTCCTCCTCCTCGCTCCACGCGAAGGAGCTGGAGTAGTTGAACGCGAGGTCCAGGTCGGGGTGGGTCTCGTGGATGGTCTCGGCGTAGTTGACGGCGTCCTCGCGGGACGGGTCGGGCATCTCGGGCCAGACGAGGTCGACGCCGGCGTCGGCGTAGATGCGGCCACGCTCGAGGTGCTCTTCCCAGTCGCCGTTGGCGGAGCCGTAGGCGTCCGTTCGGGCGATGATGACGGTGTCTTCGGACTGCTTGGCGTCGACGGCCGCGCTGAAGCGGGCCTTGGCGTCCTCTCGGGAGACGATCTGCTTGCCAGCGATGTGGCCACAGCGCTTGGGCGTCGTCTGGTCCTCGATGTGGACTGCAGCGACGCCGGCCTTCTCGTACTCTCGGACGGCTCGGCGGACGTTGTGGATGCCACCGTAGCCGGTGTCAGCGTCGGCGACGACCGGCAGGTTCGTCGCTTCGACGATGCGCTTTGCGTTCTCGACCATCTCGGTCATCGTGACCATCTCGAGGTCCGGGAAGCCGAACTGGCCCAGAACCGTCGAGTAGCCCGACATGTACGCGGCGTCGAGGCCGGCCATCTCGGCGAGGCGGGCGTCGAGGGCGTGGTAGAGACCGGGCGCGAACGTGAAGTCCTGCTTCTCGAACTTCTCGCGGAGTTCGCGAGCGGCCGGGTTGTCAACGTCTCGAACGATCGATTCGGTGTTCTGGACTCGGCTTGCGACCTTGTCCTCTCCGTCGTTGTCGTGTGCCATGGTTGGATGTAGATTACCGGGACCGAACGGCAGCGCCTTCGAGTCGCCGGATTTGGTTCCTGAGTTCCTCTAGCCCCGAATCCTCCGAACGGGTCTCCGGGAAGCGGGGCTGGGAGTCACTCATCTTGTGCACTCGTGAAGAGCGGGGACTGGTACAAAACCCTTATGAATTATAATGTTAATACTGGCTAGACTGTTTGGAGTCTTTAAGGGATTGGGATTCTCTAACACCCCTTGGCGAGGCGAAACGAAATCTTCGTTTCTGTCGCTGAGACGAAGGAAACCGGCTGAATCAGTCGGCCGCAGCGGGCTCGTCGTCGAGGGCGACGAGTTCTTCGACGTCCGGAATCGTCGCCTGCTGGTCGGTGATGATTTCGATGCGGCGGGTGAGCTTCTCGCTGGCGTAGTCGACCAGCGGTAGTGGGTTGATGACCTCGTCGGTCGCACTGACCGTCTCGGCGACGAGCGGCATCAGTTCCTGAAGTGTGTCCCGGACGATTTGCTCGTCGACGCCGTCTTCGGCGAGGTGAGCCTGGACCTTCTGCATCCCGAAGCCGACGTGTCGGCCCTCGTCGGAGCGGATGAAGGAGATGCCTTTCACCAGTCCATCGAGATGTGGGAGGTCCTCTTTGGCCACGTCGTCGCTTCCTCGCTCCGACATCGAGGAGGTGATGCCGTAGTAGCCGGTCTGAGCCAGCACGGACTCGACGACGAGGTGGTAATGGCAGTACGCACGCACGCGGTTTTCGGGAGTGTCGTCGGTCAGAAGCGTCTCCATCGCCTCTTCGGTCCGGTCGAATAACTCGATGTAACCGTCGAGGAAGAACCGCTGGTCGGTCGGGGCGACCTGCTCCCAGCCGCGTTCTTCGGCGACCGGCAGGATGACCTCTCGCCAGTAACGGTCGAAGAACTGGGTGTGTTTTGCCTCCTCGTAAATCTGGCTGGAGACGAACATCTGGTCGTTGATGTCGTCCAGCGTGAGCATCAGCGGCGCGAGGTCCTCCGTGACCGCCTCCTCGCCGGCGCCGAACAGCGCGACGGTCTGCATCAAATCGCCGAACGCCGACTCGTCCAGTTCTTCGCTTTCGACGAGTCGTTTCCGGTCTTGCTCCAACAATTCCTGTTCAATGTCCTCGTATGGGTCCCAGTGGTTGTAGACGGCGTGTTTGAAGTAGCCACCGCCGACGGTGTCGGGGTCGATTCGCATTTCTCGGGTCGTGTCTTCTATCTGCGTCATACCACCACGGAGGGCGGAACGAGCAATCGTCGTGTCGCCCGCCATCCGAGGGGTGTTTAAAAGCGATGTGTGAGCACAACACTAAGGCACCCCGGCGCGCACCTGGGGGTATGCGCTATGCGACCGTCGTCATCTCGCCGGAGGGAGGGGGCCTCCAGCCGGCGGACCAAGCACTCGCCGGCGACCCGACGGTCACCCGGGACGCGATTCACCAGATAAACCTCCTCTCGGACGGCAGTTGCGTGTCGCTGTACAGCGTCCGGGGAAGTCTCGACGCCGTCGCCGAGATATTGGACGAGCAGGACGACGTCATCGCCCACGACGTCTCCGGCGACCACGAGGGGTTGGCGTACATCCACTTCCAGCCCACGGAGACGGTCCGACGCCTGCTGTCGATTACACAGGACAACGAGATCGTCCTGAAGACGCCCATCGACTGTCTGGAGTCGGGCGGCGTCCGGGTGACGCTCGTCGGCGACGACGGCACCATCCAGCGGGTCGTCGACTCGATTCCGGACTCACTGACCCTGTCGCTGGAAGGCATCGGCGACTACCACCCCGACTCCGAGCAACTGTTTTCGGTGCTCACCGAACGCCAACAGGAGATACTGGAGGCCGCCGTCGAGATGGGGTACTACGAGGTGCCGCGCAACGCGACCCACGAGGACATCGCCGGCGAGGTGGGCGTCTCGGCGGGCACCGTCGGCGAACACCTCCGAAAGGTCGAGGGAAAGGTGCTGTCGACGCTCGTCCAGTAGTCACGACTCGGTTCGGGGGTCGAGCGTCGCCGAGACGAAATCCTGCAGGAGATTTCCGACGACGCCAACCAGTACGACGACGTACGTTATCGCCAACAGGACGGGCACGTCGCGGTCGTAGACGGAGGTGAGCACGAGCGACCCGAAGCCGTCGATGCCGAACACCGATTCGATGACGAAGACGGCGACGAGCAGGGCGGCCAGCAGTTCGGCGAACAGCAGCGCGAACAGCGGCGGTGCGGCGTTTTTCAGGACGTGACGCGCCACCCGCCGGTCGGAGCCTCCCTTCGCTCTGACCAACTTCACGAACGCCGTGTCGACGTGTTCGTTCGCGCTCGCCCGCGTGTAACTCACCATCGCACCGGTCAGCGTCGTCGACAGCAACACGACCGGGAAGACGTGTTTCGTCCAGACGTTGTCGGCGATGGTGCCGTACTCCGCATAGAGGGTGAAGTCCCCGAAGGTAAGCAACACGAGAAAGCCGAGGAAGAAGTTCGGCACCGCGAGTGCGACGTAGGCACCGAGTCGGCCGAGGCGGTCACCCCTCGACCCGGGAGTGAGGGCACCGTACAATCCCAAAGCGATGCCCGAAAGCACCGCGAGCACCGTCGCTGGAACGACGTACTGGGCGGTCCGCCAGAGCCCGTCGGCGACCATCTCACGGACCGGTTCTCCCGTGACGAACGACTCGCCCCACTGGAACGTCGGAATCGTCGTCATCCACTCGGCGTACCGGGCGCTTATCGGGCGGTCCTGTCCCCGCTGTTCGAGGTACCGCTCTTCGATGGCTTCGAGTTCGGCCTCGTCGGCCCCGCCGTAGGCCGCCGCACCGAGGAGCCCACCGAGTTGGGAATCCGGTGCGACGACGACGAGCAGGAACGTCGACGAGAGGACGAGCCACACCACGACGACCGAAAACAGCAGGCGGCGGGCGAGCAGTCGCGTCGTGTTCACGGAACCACCCCCGAACGGCGGGCGTGCTGACGACTGGAGGGCATCGTGGCGAGTCAACAGGCCACGAGGGGGTTAAAGTTTTGTGTGCGCGGCCACCCCGTAGAGACGTTCCGCCCTCCATGCCGCCCGACCGGATGCCGACGTTCGAACCGCGCGAGTCAAGCGACGACCGGCACCTCTCCGCGCCGCTCGCGACGCTGTTCGCCGGCCTCGGAACCGTCACCGCACTGTACCTCTACGACCGCTATCTCCCCGGGGCGTACCTCGTCTTCGGCTGGAGCGTCGAGCGACTGGAATGGCTGTTCCTCCTGTCGGTCGCGGTCGTCCTCGCCATCGCCGTTTCGGTCGCGGGGAACCGCCGGCGCTCCCTGCGGGTGTGGCGGCGATTCCGACGCGACACAGGGGCGGTCGTCGCCCTGGTCGTCCTCCTCGCTATCCTGCTGTCGGGGCTTTTCGGCCCCTTCGTCCGCCCCACCTCCCACAACCTCCTGCACTCGACACAACCGCCGCTTTTCGCCTCCGTCCCCACCTCGGCGGTCACCGACTGCGTCGGACCGGTAGCCGAGGGACGGTGTCACGGCTCCCTCCGGTACCCGCTGGGCACCGACCACTTCGGTCGGGACGTACTCGCGTTGGTGTTCTCGGGGGCCCGCATCGCGACGATGCTGTCGTTCATCGCGGTCGGCCTCGTCGTGCCGCTGGCGACGCTCATCGGCCTCGTGTCGGGGTATCGCGGCGGTCGGGTCGACGACGCCCTCGTGACCGGCATCGACGCCCAACAGACCTTGCCCGCGGTCATCGTCTACATCCTGTTGGCCAGCCTCTCCAGTCGTAGTCTGGCGATGTTCGTCGCCCTCTTCGCCGTGTTCAGTTGGGGAAGCGCCGCCCGCCTCGTGCGCAGTGAGACACGCCAGCGCTCGGAGATGGGCTACGTGCTGGCCGCCCGGAACCTCGGTGCCGACACCGGCCACCTCCTGCGTCGACACCTGCTTCCGAACGTCTCCAACGCCGTCGTGACGGCGACGGCACATCTCGTTCCCGTCCTCGTGTTGACCGAGGCTGCCATCGCCTATCTCAGCCTTACGAACCCGGATTTGCTGTCGTGGGGGCGTACCGTCGCGGTCGCGACCGACCCCGAGTTGGCGCCGATTTGGGAGCAGTGGTGGGTCGCCCCGCCCGCGGTCGTCACCCTCGCCGCGATGGTCGTCGCTTGCAAGGTGGTCGGCGACGGACTCAGAGACGCCCTCGACCCACGAGGTGGACGATGACGCTGTTGTCGGTCGAGGGACTCCGCGTCGAGTTCCCGACCGACGAAGGGCCTGTCGAAGCCGTCGACGGCGTCGACTTCACCGTCGATCGCGGCGAAGTCGTCTGTCTCGTCGGTGAGACGGGGTCGGGGAAGACGGCAGCCTGTGAGGCGCTGACTCGAATCGCAGACGGCGCGGCGGTCGAGGGGTCGGTCCGCTTCGACGGCCGGGAGTTGACCGACTGCGACGACCGGACGCTCCGGTCGGTCCGCGGGGACCGAATCGCCCACGTCTTCCAGCAACCGGGGACGAGTCTTGACCCCGTCTACTCCGTCGGCGACCAAATAATCGAGGCGATACGCCTCCACGACGACGCCTCCCGGAGCGAGGCGAGGGCTCGCGCCGTCTCCCTACTCGAGGACGTGGGTATTGCCGCCCCCGCAGAGCGCATCGACGCCTACCCACACCAACTCTCCGGCGGGATGCGACAGCGGGTCGCCATCGCCGTGGCACTGGCGGCCGACCCCGACCTGCTCGTGGCCGACGAACCGACGACGGCGCTGGACGTGACGCTACAGGCCGGCCTGCTGGAACTCCTCCGGGAGTTGAGTTCTGACCGCGACCTCGCGGTGTTGCTCGTCACTCACGACCTCGGCGTCGTCGCGGAGTTGGCCGACCGGGTGGTCGTCCTCTACGGCGGTCGTGTGATGGAACGCGGCGGCGTCGGGGCGCTGTTCGACCGGCCGGCCCACCCTTACACCCGGCTTCTGTTCCGGTCGCTTCGGGGAGACGCCGAGGGCACCGACGACCGCCCGACACCCGCCGACGGCGGCTGTCCGTTCCGCTCGGAGTGCCCCCACGCCGTCTCCGACTGTGCGGACGGCTATCCCTCGTTCCACGCCGCCAACGGTGATGCGGGCCACGAAGTCGCCTGCGTCTTCTACGGCCCCGATTACGACATCGGGGCGCTCGGAGGTGAGGGGTCGTGAGCGACGGCGACCCCCTGTTATCGGTTCGGGACCTGAAAAAACACTATCCGGTCAAACGTGGGTTCCTTCGCCGGACGGTCGGCCACGTCAAAGCCGTCGACGGCATCGACCTGGAGTTGCGGCGCGGCGAGACCCTCGCGCTCGTCGGCGAGTCGGGGTGTGGCAAATCGACCGCCGCGCGGTCGCTGTTGCACCTCGAATCGCCGACAGACGGAGTGGTGCGCTTCGACGGGGAGTCGGTGGGGTCGTTCGACGACGCCGAGTTGAACCGGTTTCGCCGGCGCGCGCAGTTGCTGTTGCAGAACCCCGACGAGGCGTTCAATCCCCGGATTCCGATCGGCGACTCCGTCGCAGAGCCGATGGACATCCACGGCGTGAGCGACGTCGAGCGCCGCGAGGAACTCGTCGCCGACCGCCTCGAACGGGTCGGAATCGACCCCGAGACGGCCGATCGCTACCCACACGAGTTCTCAGGTGGGCAGAAGCAGCGCCTCGCGCTCGCGCGGGCGCTCGTCTTCGACCCCGATTTGCTCGTGGCCGACGAACCCACGAGCGCCCTCGACGAGCGCGTCCAGACGCGAATCCTCTCGCTGCTCGAAACGTTGCAGGCCCGCCACGACCTCGCCATCCTCTTTATCAGCCACGACATCCGCACGGTCCGTCGGTTCTGTGACCGCGTCGCCGTCATGTATCTCGGCGAAATCGTCGAACGAGGGCCGGTCGAGGCCGTCTTCGAGAACCCACAACACCCCTACACGCAGGCGCTGGTCGACGCCGTGCCGACGCTCGATCCCGGCGAGCGCGGGGCGGCGAAACCGCTCGGCGGCGACGTGCCGGACCCCGCCGACCCACCATCGGGCTGTCGGTTCCACACCCGCTGTCCCGTGGTCATCCCGCCCGAGGCGTTCGACATCGACGCCGAAACGTTCCGGACAGTACTGGACTTGCGACTCGCCGTCACCGCCGACGACATCGACGTCGAACGGCTTCGAGGGCGACTGGATGACGACGACAACGAACGCCTCCGGACGGCGCTCCGGGAGCGATACGGCGTTCCCGACCCCCTCTCCGACGGCGACGCCGAGCGGGCGCTTTCGTCAGCGCTCGATGCCCTCCTCGCTGGTGACGAGGGGGCCGCGCTGGAGCAACTGGAAACGTCGTTCACCACGGTGTGTGAGCGCCGCGAACCCGAGACCCACGAAACCCCCGGCAGCTCGGCGGCCTGTCACCGCCGTGACGAATCGTCGCCATTTTAGTGACTCCCCGCAGAAGCCGGGGCAATGGCTGCCGAGAGTTTCGAGTTGCGAGCCGTCGAGTGGACGCTCCCGAGAGCAGCCCTCGTCGTCCTGTCGTTCGTCAGCGCCGCCATCCACCTCGCGTTGGCGACGACGACGGGCAACCACATCTTCGCGGTGCTGGGGCTGGGGCTCCTCGCCGGCTTCGTCGTTTTCTTTACGAATTTCTGGAGTCCCGTGTTGTACCTCGTCGGGGCGATTTACATCAGCGTGATGACCATCGTCTGGGTTCTCGACGGCGCGCCAATGCTGACTCTGGGCATCGTCGACAAAGTCGTCCAAGCCGGCCTGTTCGTGCTGTTCGTGTACCTCCTGTTCGAGGAGGGCGGGACGAGAGGCGAGGCGGAAGCGTCCGACGACGAGGAGTGACTACACGAACGCGAACACCGCCAGCGCGACGAGCACCAGGGCGATGCTGTATTTGAGACCACTTCGAACGTCGCTGTCGGCGAGTTCGCCGATGATGAGCCCGGTCCCGACGGCCTGTACAAGCGCCGAGTGAAGGAACAGTGCGTTGTACGTCGACACGTCGCCGGCGCCGACGCTGATGAGTTGGTCGAGTTCGCCGCTTTCGGTCTCGCCGATGCGTTCGATGACCGGCGCGAGGAAACTCTGGTCGATGACCACGACGGTGCCGAGATAGACGAGAAAGCCGATGGCGACGACCGCGACGTACGTCTGGAGTTCCTGTTCGCGGGCCCGCTCCATCTGGATGCGATGTCGCGTGTCTTGGGCAGCGATTTTCAACACCTGATGGAGGTTCCCGGTCGACCGACTCCCCTCGGCGAGGATTTTGCAGGTCCGAGTCAACTGCGGGACGGCCATCCGGTCGGCCATCGACAACAGCGCACCGCGCATGTCGTGGTTCCAGCGAATGTCGTTTCGGACGTGGCGGAGTTCCTCGGCGAAGCGACCGGTCACGTTCCGGGCGACCAATCCGAACCCCTCGACGAGCGAGACGCCCATCTGGTTCGAACTCGCGAGGATGTCGAGCGCGTCGGGCAACCGCGACGCGACGTGGCGCCGCTGTCGGCGACTCTGCTCGTGAACGAACGCCATCGGCGTCGCCACGATGAGAAACGGCGCGACGAAAAACAGGCTCGTCATCCGGAACGGCGTCGAGAGGATCCCATCGACCGACGGAGCCCCGAAGACGACGGCGGCAACGGCCAGATACGCGACCGCGAGGGGGGCCGAGAACAGAAGCGTCAACCCCGGCCGCCGTCGCAGCGGCTTCAACGGACTCGACAGGAACTCGTCGAGCCGGCGACGGAGCCGGATTCGTCGGATAATGGTGTGCTGTGTTTCGTCGTCGAACCACTCGGTCGGCGAAGAGAGGTCCGAATCCGTGGTCACGCTGTGGTTCGGCGAGCGGTACGGCTCCGAGAGCATCGACACGAGGACGATGAACCCCAGCATCCCGAGCGGGATCACCAAGTACACGATGGCGAACAGCATGCTGAACCCTGCAGAGCCGAGGAACGTCATCATGATGAGCGTGATGATGAGAAACAGCGGCGCGGCGACGAAGGCGACGATGAACACTTCGCTGAGCATCGCCAGCGTCTCGAGGAACCGCTTCTGTTCCTCTTGGCTCCGCTGCATGTACTTGTCACTCTCGTCGCGGAGGAACTCGGTGACGTTCCCGCCGCTGTCGAGGACGCTGAGCATGTCGTCGAGGAACGTCTCCATGTTCTCGCTGGCCGTGAGGTTCCGGGCGTTGCGTATCGCCGTGAACAGGTCGTTGCCGAACACCTCCACGTCGCGGACGACCATGTCGAACTCGTGGGCCACCTCACCGTAGGTGTCTTCGGCCTCGGCCATCCGCTTCAGCACCGTGATGAAGTCCATCCCACCGTAGGAGAGCGCGTACATGTAGACGATGGCGTGCGGCAGCATTACGTCGATGTTCCGCCGTCGACTGTCGACCAGAATGTAGGGGTAGTAATACTGCGCAATCCACGTCACCATTGCACCGAGGAACATCAACAGGAGCGTCGCGGTCGCCCCGAAAAAGAACACCCGGTTGGCGGCGACGAACAACACGACATCGGACAGCACCGACCCGCTGGAGACCGAGATGGGCGATTCGATGCCCGCGAGGACACCCAACCGCGACAGCGCGACCGTCAAGCCGAGGCCCAACAGCGCACACAGCAACCCCACGAGGACCGAGTACAGCACGGTTCGCGTCAGGTACACGTCGTAGGACAGTCCGAGACGGGCCTGATTGAGACGACGCTGGAGACCGAAGTGATCGTCCGGGCGGGCTTTGAAGTACGTTCGGACTGGGCCGAACTTCTCGACCAACACCTTGCGTCGTGCGGTCGGAAGGCCGCTCGTGGGGAGGTACTGCTTTCGTTCGTACTCCGGCACCGGCAGTCGCTCTTCGGTTCCGCCGTCGCTGAGTGTGGTTCCGTCAGCCGCCTCATCCGACCCCTTCGGTCGGTCCGGCGCGTCTCTCTCGGAGTCGTCGTGGCTCATCGTCCGTCCTCGAATATTCCCTCGTCGGAGACCCCCTCTTCGAGCGTTCCCGCCGGCTGGAGTTCCCCGTTTTCGATGGCCTCCAACACGCGCTCTTCGTTTTCGATGAACGAGTGGATGACGCGGGCGACGTCCTCCCACCACGTGATGTCGTTCTCCAGGAGGTACTCCAGAACCCGCTTTCGGCCGTCGATAGCCGACTGCAGTTGCTTGGCCGACCACCCACGGTCGGCCGCGATTTCGTCGAGAACGTTCGAATCGAACTTCTCGTTGTAGCTGTCGTCTCTGGGATTCCACTCGAACACCTCGTTTGCGAGGATGTCGTCGCCCTCGCCGCCGCTGATTAACTCGGTGATGTTCTGGTTGCGCCGGACGCGCTCGTCGCCCAACAGCACCTGTTTTTGAATCGAGATGATGTCGAGTTCCTTTATCATCTGGGTCGGAACGCTGAGCGGTTCGTTCTCCAGTCGGTTGATGACGCCCATCACGGACTCGGAGTGAACCGTCGTGTACGCCGTGTGTCCGGTCGCCATCGCCTGGAAGAACGTGAGCGCGACCCGGGATTCGGTCCGAATCTCACCGACCAGCAGGTACTCGGGGCGTTGCCGGAGGGCGGTCTGGAGCTGTTGGTACATCGTCACCTCCCCGGAACCGTCGGCGGTCGCCGACTCCCGCGTCAGCGACTGCACCCAGTTTTCGTGCGGCAGCGACACCTCCTGAGTGTCCTCGATGGAGACGATTTTACTCTTCTTGGGGATGAAAAACGACACCGCGTTCAGCGAGGTGGTTTTGCCGGCGCCGGTCCCCCCGGCGAACATCAACGAGCGGTTGTTCTCGATGGCGAGCCACAGATACGCCATTTGCTCGACGGAGAACGTCCCCCAGTTGATGAGGTCGATCGGCGTATCCGGCACCGACGAGAACTGCCGAATCGTGAAGTTCGGTCCCCGGGTGGCGATTTCGCCGCCGAAGGTCAACTGCACCCGAGAACCGTCCGGTAGCGACGCGTCGACGAGTGGGTTCGACACCGAGAGGTGTTTGCCGGCCCGCTGGGCCAGTCGGGTGACGAACGAGCGTAGATCGGACTCGCCGAACGTGATGTTCGTATCCAGGTCGCGGTAATCCCGGTGGTAGACGAACACGGGCAGGTTCCGCCCGTCACAGGAGATGTCCTCGACCGCATCGTCCGACAGCAACGGGTCGATTCGCTCGTAGCCGACGAAGTCCCGACGGAGGTAGTAGGCGAGTTTGTGAATCGACAGCGCCGACAGCGACGCCGTGTGGTCGTCGATGAGTTCGATGACCCGCCGGTCGAACGTCGAGGCGCGTTCGGCCTCGTTGCCGAGGTCCTCGTACATCAGGTTGTTCCGAAGGATGCGCGTCAACTCCTCGAGGATGTACTCCTCGAAGGCCCCCAACGCCGGTTCCGTCACCCGGTAGTGGAGTTCGCCGTCGACGTCGCTCCGAAGAATCGACACGTACGCGTACGGCTCGTTGACCCAGTAGCGTTCCACTTCCTCGTGAGCGCGGAGATAACTGAAATCGAACCACTCCTCGCGAAGGGCGTCGGGGTCGGGCGTCTCGATCGGGAGTTCGTTCGTGATACCCGAGAACTCCACCACGTCGGCGATGACCTCGATTCGCGTCGGGTGGTCCCGAATCGGGTCGTCCATCGGAAGTCGGTCGACGCCCGTCCCGGGAACCTCCGAGAGGGAATCGTCACCACCGACGACGAGGTCGATGTAGTCCCTGAAGATGCGAGACGCTTCCCTGAGTCCGCTACGGTCCGACTTCGGAGTATGCGTTACGGACAGCTTTCCGGTGGATTCACTGTCAGTTACGCCCCCGTCGGAGGCTGTTTCGAACCCCTCCTCACCTGTACGACTCTCCGAGTCCCCCTCGCTGTCGTCACCCCACATACGTACATGATGTACGTTACCACACCTAAACTTTTGCTGTTGGTTTCACGTTCAGAAAACGGTCAATCGCGTTTAACGGCGTCCTACCACCCTGACAGTTGAAACATTTATGTATCACCACTGTAGAATTAGACTGGTATGGGGTGGGGTAACAATCGTGCGGTATCGGAAGTACTGGGAGCGATACTGCTGTTCGGCATCGTCGTCCTCGCATTGGGGAGCTATCAGGCGTTCGTCGTGCCACAGCAGAACGCCGAAATCGAATCGAACCACGACGCACAGGTGAGCAACGAGTTCGCCGAGATACAGCCCGCGATTAGCAACGCCGCCGCAAGCGGCAGGACGCGGACGACTTCGGTGACGTTGGGGACTCGGTATCCGGTTCGGGCCGCCGCGCTCAATCCGCCGACCGTTTCGGGGCAGTTGTCGACGGGTCCATCTGGGGATGTAGTCGTTGAGAATGATGGAAGCCCGGTCGATGCATGTGCATTAGATGATAGTAGAGAAGACAACACCGTACTTCGTTACAAAGCGAACTACAACGAACTAGGTGGTACCGGAGCGTTGGTCTACGAAAACGGGATTACCTATCGAGAGACGGATGGAAATCGACCGCTCGTAAAAAACGACCAACAACTTATCGACGAAAACACGATTAGACTGTTCCCACTCGTCTCTAAGGAATTTTCGACCGCTAGTTCGGGTAGTGAGTCATTACAATTCTACCCCGGAGAAACCGGTATTCAGACCTTTGAAGTGGCATCTGGTGACCAACTAAATATCTCCTTCCCATCGCAACTCAGTGATACAGAGTGGGAGAGAATTCTCGAGGATGCAGATGCCACCAAGTCCGGAAATACGATTACCGTGACACTCACACCGAGCGATGACACCGAATACACGGTTCGGTGTACACCAGTAGGGCTGGGGAGTTCACCAAAACAAAATGACCCCCCAGAAGAGAGAGCATACCCCAACCCATCCGGCGAAATAAACCCGGCCGGGACGGTGAAGCTCGAAGGACAAAGCTTAGACAAACCTAATAGTGCAATCGAAATGACTTTCAAGGCTGTTGATGAGAGCGTGAACTTTAGTGAAACTCGGTACAGTTTCTTTTACGCAGGTCCCGGTGGAGGGAATATTTCAACGATGACCAATATGACTGGCAACGGAGACGGCGGCTTGAGTGAAAATGCAGTCGTCGGAGAAGGATACGTGAATCTCAATTCGAGTATCGAAATCACGGAAAGTGGGACAACTGTGACTGCTAAATTCGATAACAATCCCAATCAAAAGAACCTCTTCGGCATCACGTTTATTATCGAAGAGACGGGCGAGCGTGCTCAGTACATCATCGGGGTCTAATCTAAGCGATTAGAGGAAAAGTTCTTCGAGCAGAATATTGAATCGCTGTTTCACCCTTTTTACCTCGATGTCCGTAACTGGGCCAGATTTGTGATGGGCCATCCAGATTCGCTCGGTGTTCATCGTATGTAGTGCCTCTGAGGTCGTTTGTGACACTGCCCCCGTCTCCTCTACTTCATCTATCAGTTTTCTAAATTCAAGCCCTCGGTCATATCCCTCCTCCTCTACGATGTCTCTACCCTCCGAATCCGCGATATAACAGATAATAGCCCACTCTATTCCATGAACATAGGCGCACAGAGCGGGTCGCATGAGGGAGTATCGGAATGCTTCATCTGCCTCGTCTGCGAAGTTGACAACGTAGGACCCATAATTGGTTTCTCGAAGTTGCTGGCGTAGATGTGATTCGAGAGTGTCCCGATAGTTCTCCGAGCGCGTGAAGGGTCTACGGGAGATGCTGACCCCGACCTCAGTAGCGATATCCTTCAGAAATCGCTTATTCGTCCGAACGACGCTTTTGAGATTCGCGTCCTGAAAATCGCCATTGAGCCGGTCGATTTTCTCACTTAATGCAGGGATAGATTCTACCTCAAGGCTATACCCTTCAGAACCGTCCTCCCATACAACTCGGACAAATCGAAACGTCAGTCGATATGGTTGATTATTTCTTGTCTGATTCAGCGACTCTAAAGACTCGCGTGTGCGTAGGTTCGACCTCTCGGCTAAACCGGTTCTCTCCTTGACCCGCCACCAAAGTGATGGGTTTGGCTGAGGTTGACGAAAAATGAACTCCAGCACGCGGTCACCATTATTCAGTATCTCGAATCCCCTCTCAGTCATCACTTCGAGGAGCCGCATTTGTTTTGAACTCAGAGATGGGGTTCCATCTTCCTGCTTGAAGTAGAACTCTGCCTCGACCTCGATTTGGTCAGGGTCAATCGAACTTTCCGGCATCGAATCGTTTGGGTGGTGAACCTACTCGGCCTTATTTTTGGCCGGCCCTTCCCGCTGATTTCAACGATAAGGCCGGGGAATCTCCCTCATTTCGATAAATCGCCTGATAACGAGGGTTGATTGCGCTTACGGATCCAATTGACGTGCTAAACTGCCGGTGAATCCTGCCGCCTACCGGGTAGAATTGACGAGCACAATACGGCACAAAAGTTATACTAAATCCTCTATGAACGGTGATTTCGATGGTACAGTAGGGGAAAGCCTAGGCCGGGACACAACCCAAAGGTTCAATGTCCCATGTATTAAAGATGGGGTATCCCAAAAGTGGCAGACATCAGAAAGCAAATCACAAACCTGCAAGACAGAATCGAAGAGTCTAGTGACATTAGTCGGGAAGATAAGGATCTTCTCCTGGAATTCAGTAACAAAATCGAACTCCTGAGATCGAAGTATACGGATCACCGACACAATAAGCTCCTCCGTCATTGCACTATCATGGCAGAGAATGTTGGCGGTCTGGCTGACGCCCTCGAGGACCGGGACGCTGCCGAGGAGATCGTCCTCTGGATTCACGAAAACTACGAAAACGAAAATACCAACCATGACTACCGGACCGCTCTTCGTGTATTCGGGAAGCATGTCTCCGAAGGCGAAGGTCACCCTCCTGGCATTGAATGGATTCCGTCCGGCACCTCGAATAGCCACGACCCGGTTCCGGATCCTGCTGAAATGCTGGACTGGAAGGACGACGTTCTTCCTATGATAGACGCCACTCGAAACTCCCGAGATGCGGCTCTTATCGCAGTTGCGTTCGACTCCGGGGCTCGAAGCGGAGAACTCCAAGGTCTCACCGTTGGTGATGTGAGTGACCACGACCACGGCCTCATGCTTCGAGTCGATGGCAAGACCGGACAACGATCGGTAACACTCGTCCCGAGCGTCCCCTACCTTCAGCGATGGCTGAGTGACCACCCAGATCCGGATAATCCAGATTCGCCTCTTTGGTCGAAGCTTAGCAAAGCAGAGGGACTCAGTTATCGTCAGTTCAAGAATTGCTTCGAGGACTCGGCAGAACGTGCAGGGGTTACGAAGCCGGTCACCCCGACCAACTTTCGTAAGTCTAATGCGACGTACTTGGCTCGGGAAGGGCTTGGTCAGGCCCAAATCGAGGACCGACAGGGACGAAAGCGTGGGAGCGAAGCGACCGCCCATTATATTGCCAAGTTTGCCGGCGAAGAAGACGATCAATACGCGCGTTTGCACGGGATGGATATCGAGGAGGAAGAGTCGGAACCCATAGGACCTGTCACGTGCCCCCGTTGTGACAAAGATACGCCGCGAGAGCGGGAAACTTGCGTCTGGTGTAATCAGCCCCTCGACTACGGTGCGATCGAGTCTATCGAACAAGACGAACGGGATGTTAGAGATGCGGTCTTTCGGTTCGCCAAGGAAAACCCCGAACTCCTCGACGACCTCGAACAATCTCGGACCTTCTCCGAGCTTATCGAAGACCACCCGGAATTGGTCGGTGATGCGCAGGAATTCGTGGACGCCCTGTCGAACGAATAGCTTCATCGACGAACTTCACGCCGAATTTTGTCCAATTCCGCTTGGACCTGATCGATTGCTTCCACAGAACCCGTGTTCGCAAGTAGAGCAAGTGCATATGCTCGAGCCTCTTCGTCACCGTAGGCGAGTACTCGCGATAGAAACTCTGTGTTTCTACGAGCGTATTCTTCCAGTCCAGAAGGTATTTCACTACTCATCGACAGCCACCTCCCGTTGAGATTGGTCGATGAGACTGGTAGTACGATCGAGAGACCGGATGCTGACGGTGTGCGCTGACATGATTTAGTTGATATGTTGGTTGTTATCCGAGAACACCGGGGTCAGTAGACGAAATCAACCGACCAACTGTAGCGCCAATGTTGAGATGGAGCCCAACTGGACAGCAGAGTGTTGGTCGGGGATCGGTTGAAGAGAACCTGGTGAATTCCCTCAATCGATTTGCCCCGGTGCGGGATTCTCGTGTCTGGTGCTGAACTTCTACTGCTGTATTTTGGGTTGTGGATGGAAGATATATAAAATTCAGTTCTGTCTGAGTTCCCCAACCGTTCCGGAAAACCCCAAGAGGGAAAGCTGAAATTGGCTAAATTGCACTCTAGAAATAATAGAATTATACTCTTAACCGAGCGTTTCTATATTTGAATCAGAGCGTTCTATAGCATGAGACACTCGCAATTCTCTTACTAAGATTGGCCGGGATTGTTCGGGTAAAGTATTCGAATTGGCCGGAAGAAACGATGGAAACTCAAAGCCACCAATCGAGCGTGCTGGATAAATTTTCTACAATATGCTAATTGGTCGGGAGAAAGGCAGATATTGGTCGGTTATCATCCACATTATCTGCCGATATTCTTAATTCATAACCCAGGAACTACGGTTACGAAGCCAATCAGATTTACACATTAGTTTATATTTTGCCGTTTCAAAAACAGGATTAAAAATCTCAGTACTTATGACGACCCACTGTCCCCAGACAATTGCTTCCGAACTGTAATCGCGTCTTCGGGTAGCAACCGATACGCCTGGAGGTGATACTCATCCCCTGCAGAGGTCAACGCAATCATGTCTCCAGCCCCCTCAAGTTCCTCCGCACCGGGTTGATCAAGAATCACGCGAGAATCCGTATTCGAGGGTAGCTCGAAACTTACACGACAGTTGAAATTCGTCTTGATACTTCCGGACACAATATCTGCATCTGGACGCTGGGTAGCCAGTAAAATTGAGTAACCTAGAGCACGACCAATTTGTGCTAAGCGCCCAACAGCGTCCTCGAACTCATCCTGATTGTCCGAGAGAGACATAATTAGATCAGCGAACTCATCGATCACAATCACTCGATATGGGATCGGTTCAAGATCCTGCATTGCGGCAAGTTTATTGAACTCTTGAACTGATGCCGCACCATGTTCACGGAGAGTCGCCCGCCGCTCTTCGAGTTCCCCCTCGAGTAGTGAGCGCAGATAGCCAACACAATCCTCGGCGTCATCGAGGTACGTGTCGATTTGAGGGAGAGATGCAAATCGGCCGAAGTCAATCCCTTTCGGGTCTAAGAGACTCAACCGAACCCGAGTTGGAGGTTGGCAGGCGGCCAGACTACAGATACAACTGGCTAGAAAATTCGATTTTCCGGATCCAGTCGCGCCACCGATGAGCATATGATGTTCCTCAAGTAGATCCACAATGATGTGGTCATTCTCAGTATTAACCCCAAGCGGAATGTGGAGTGGCTCTCGAAGGGTTTCTCCCTGCTGTTCGAATGCTTCTCGGAGGTAGATATCCCGAGGTTCACCATGCGGGATCTCCAGACGGATTGCCCCTTCTGCAGGATTCGCAACACCGGTAATTGTCCCTGAGGCCTGCAGGTGCACACTAATCGAATCAAGTGCGTTGAGAATGCCACCAATCTTCTGACCAGATTTTGGCCGAACGTTCACTCCGAGTTTTCGTGGCCCGATCGAGACATCAGCAGGATTCGGCTCATGAATATCTACACCAAGTGAGCCAAATTGCTCTTTGAGATCAGTGGTCAGACGAGAAATGTCAATCGTGATCGCAGTATCGGGACTCTGCGTCAGCGATCCCGTAAGCGACTCAAAGTCGGCTTCTCCCCAATCGAAGTCCAGACCCTGACCGTAATCTGTCTCGTCTTCAACGGTGGTACTACTACTCTCCGTATCTTCGCCCCGCTTCGTAGCATCGTCAGAGTCGGTCTCAGAATTCACGGAGTCAATTTCATCCTCCGAGTCTTCCGTCTCATCACCATCTGTCCCAGTCTCACCAGAATGGTCTGCACTACCGGATTCTTGGACGATATCTGTCGCGGTGCCTAATTCGGATCCAGTTTGTGCGCGTTCGGAGGGGGAAACAGACTCCTCATCGTCGTCTGGTGAATCATCTGGCTCAACATCAGTTGTGGACGAGTCGTCCACGTCGGAATCAATTCCTTCATCGTCATTATCAGCTGTCCCAGTCGATTCCACGTCTGACCCCGACGCAGGAGCTAGATTATACGAATCAAACACGAGCGGCCCCGTATCGAGATCGGGATGAATCTCGTTCTCACCAGTCGGTGGGTCGTTAATTAATGAAAGAACTGACGTTGGTAATTTGAGCACCCGAACACCGTCGCGGACACTTAACTCGGGAAGCGCAATATTCTGCTGGATACGGATAACTTCACCCTTGTTCCCCGCAGCATCTGTAACCAGATCAATAGTATAATCGCCATCAATCAGCGCATTGGAGTGTTGTTCGACGGTTTCGAGCCGCTCACTACTGAGAACGTCGTAGTGGTAGAGTCGGCGTGCAATCTTGGTGATAACATCGCCAAATTCGCTACGGAGCACCGATGTGTCCGCGTATGCCTCATCAGGCTCGAACAAATCGGTCAATTTCTCGCACGCACCGATGACCTGATCCACGCCCTTGCCGATACCTGCCGACCCACCCTTCGTTTCGACAACCCACATTTTCAGCGACAGATTCTCCGCTGTCTCATCCTTGGGAACGCCGATAAAGCAGAGATCATCCGATGCTTTACCGTCACCGAAGTACTGCAACAGTCCTTCTTCGTCGCTTCGGTAGCGCCGGTCATGGCGAGCGAACTCGGCGAGACTAATTGGGATCCACTCGTAAGCCGGAAGTTCACGTGCGAGCAGTTCGGCGCTCACGGCGAGCCCGCCGACTAACCCGAGCAGTTCTATAGTTGAGCTCCCCGTCGCCTGTTGGATATCAAGGGCCAGCTCGCCATCAATCGCTACCAAGCGGGTAAGGACGGTCTCAGGCGAGACGTCATCTAGTCCGGGCGTGTCATCCAGAACCTGTTGGAGTGACTGCAGATATGGGTCACGTTTGTCCGTGGTTGTGATCACGTCAAAGCCGGGGGAGGCTGCATCATACTGATCGCTGTAGTGAATCATCAACGTCTGGTCCGATACAGTCCCAGCCTGTGAAGTGGTACGCACGTAGAAGTCGAGGTCAACCTTCGGCTCAACATGTAGGACCCACAGTGACTCATCCCAGATACGAGGAAGATTCGTCTGGTCTGACGATGTAATTACTTTACTCAGAGTCCGATCCGACGCAAATCCTTGGTCTCTCACACCTGCCTCCAATGCATTCACTGCAGCTCCAACACGGTTGAGCAAGTTGTCATCGGATCCATTGAATGCCGCTCCAGACCGAGAAACGATATCACCACCACTGGAGTCAACCTCAATCTGGTCATGGGGCAATAGTCCATCCATACGGACCGCGCTGGGGAAGGTGTCGACTTCCATTGTCCCGGATTGTTCTTTTAGAATTCCTCGGAACAACGTTAAGTGAGCTGGTCTCCGTGTATCTTCATCAAATTGCTCGTCCGCATGGATGTAGGTGACGCGACGGTCAAGCAGATCAACAATATCTGTTTCATGAGACCGACTCCGGAGTGAATCACGGAGGGATGAATCCGTGGAATCCAAGGAGAAAAATCGTTCCAGCGTCTCTCCGTCGCCTGGGTCACCATAGATTTGGAGTGTGACCTGCGGTACATGCAATTCAGGGTGGTCAACCATGAACTCGAAGAAATCAAACAGACCCTCGATTACTGGGCCGAGGTCACCCATATTTATTAGATTGATTTTCAACTGCCGTTCCTCATGAAGGGTAAACAGCAGTGGAAACGCCCTAGCAAAGGCCTCTAACTTGTCCGCAACGACATCTGAGATGTAATCTGGGGTCGTTGATCCAGGACCTTCTATCGGGGCATAAGCCGCCCAAAGGTGGTTGTTCCCTATTTGCAAACCTGAAAAAATATCATCAGCCGCTTGGCTCCACCGATACGGATTAAAGCCAGCCGGATTAAACACTGATTTGAACCGCGCGAATCGAAATCCCTCCGTCTGGCCGTTTGTAACCAGCTCTTCGCGCCACTCACTGAGTCGGAGACCGTACGCGAGCATCAACGGATGGAATGGCGTCAGATACTCCACATCACCAGATGATGATCGGATCGTCCCAAGATCGCGGTAGGGGTTAAACGTGATTACTGCTGCTCCCTGATCAAGGCGTTCGACAGCCCGTAGATACGTCGATAGTACCTGCTCAACAGTCGCCTGGGTTTCGTCGTCCCACGGATCCGTGGATGGGATCGTCCCTCTGTCCTCGAAGTGGGCAAACAGTTGTGTGTACGCGTCAATGAGATCCGCAGCCACGTGTTCAAGTTCGTCCTTTTGCGGAATCCCGGTACCTACACCTGTTTCTTCGGTCACACGAGGGGCTATCGTACCATCATTGACCATCAGCTCTTCAAGCTGTAACAATCGCTGGTCAGTCTCTGGAAGCTCAATCAGTCCACCGTTTGGCGAGTGGAACTCACCACTATCCAGATCAGTCACAACCGCAGAGTCAACTAAGAGGCCATCGTCAGCCCAATTGTCTGAATCGGTAATTGCTGCAAACGACAGCGGGAGTGGCACCTCCCCTCGGTTAGCTTCCTCAATTTCCGAGAGGAAGTCAATCGCGACCGGAACGGGGGTATCTTCCGATTCGATGATCTGACATCGTAAACGATCGACTTTCGGTGGTGCTTTCGGTCGTAACAATACCGGCCGTGAGAGCGTGATCGTTTGCGATTCGTTTTGAATATCTTCGACAATCCGGTCTGCATCAGATTCGCGCGACGGATCGAGCGGAATTGCACTCTCATTTCGAACTATGAGTGCTTCATTTTCAACGTCGACAGCAAACGTGTCGTCCCCAATGGAATCGAAGAACCACGTCGGAACGATCGCGATGTCGAATTGGTTCTGGGGTGTCCCACGACGTTCCTTGTGACCGACATAGACCTTGAGACTGTAATAATGCGGAGCCTCAGGATCTAGTCCAGAGAGCGAAATATGGATTTCATCATCATTAACGGAGACACCGTCGGTCCGCTCTCCAGCGCTGTTTACGAATTCTAATGGTTCGTCTGATACATCAACATCGTATGTGATCGTGGCGCCGAAGGAACCACCAGGGGCAGTTGCAACAATACTCCGGTCGCCCGCTGTCTCTGATCCGGAGCCATAGACGTTTACTGCGTCTGTTTCAACGTCTAACGATTCAAATTCCGGCTCCTTAGTTTCCTCTCGGCCGCCTCCACCGGATCCAGAACGGATAGGTCCACCACGATCACCGTCATCACCACCATCTTCGCCAGGTTCAGGCGATGAACTTAGTTCTCCCTCCTTTGCTTCGGACCTAGTGACCGCTGCCCAATCCGTTCGGCTCAGAATGTCATTAATGAAGTCCTCATCATAGTAGGCAGCCAATTCGGACCGAGTATCCTTTGTGACAGCCATTGCGTCCTGAATCCGCTCGGCATGAGTGCTGTTCTGATCCAGAATTTGCTCTGCTTGACTAACGAGGTTGTCTTCGTCCTCGGATTTTTCGAACCAGTCATTATTGAATTCCGTCTCGGTCAGGTACGTACCGAGTTCGGGGATGAGCCCAGATAACTGTCCTCCGTCTTCGTTGGCACAGGCATCATAAATGCGACAATAGATACGCAGTGGCTCAAGGTTTTCCATGGGGTCATCTGGGAAATTCAGCTCTGATTCGATCGCCCGTATAAGCGCCCGTCCAGGGGTGTTAAGCGGAGACAAGTCAGACCGGATTCGGTCTTCAAATTCTGACAACGGTAGCTGCCCATCTGCGGTAAACAAGGCATGAGTCGTATCAAGCGTCTCAATTCCGACACCCGCCTCATAGATCATCAATAGGGCTGCATTCGATTCTGTACGCCCGCGTTCAGCTAACACATTCCGGATCGTCGTTGCATACCAGCGAGACACTTCGTACGACTCGGTTACATCATCACCAGAGGCACGTACAAGGACGATATGAAGCGGTGTTCCGGCCACCTCAATAGTCGGGATTGATTGGGTTACCCCCTCGTACTCGACTTCTTGATTAGTGAACTCAGATGCCAGTTCATCAATGATGGCTTCACAGACATTTTTAGCGGTCTCATCATTCGGGAATTCTGCCTCATATCGATCTCCGGGCTGAGGATCTAGTGTCGATGTTTGGGTATGAAACCACTTGGCTAGCGCGTCTTCAAATTGCCTGGACATACATTGCCTCCCCACTGTCACTCTGTTTCTGTAGCAGTCCCATCTCCTCGAGCTGCTCAATCAATTCCTGCTTGGACCGATGGTCAAATTGTATTCCTCGTTGTAACATGTATTGCCAGAATTCGTCGATGTGACCACGCTCTTTTTGCGCGTCAAAAAGGCGAGCAAACATGCGAAGGCTCGCCCGATCCAACCGAAGAATCGTTCCGACGCGCTGCCGGCGTTCAATGTACCGCCGTTCAGTTCCACGACCAAGTTGATACACAGCCTTGAATCCCATCGTGTAGGCAGTCTGGGATTCCGGGGACTTCCCCATATTTTCGTAGTACCGACGTACAGCGTGGGAGAATCGGATTGCAGCATCGTCAAGCTCGAACTCCTCATCGGGCCGCTGTTCCTCGGGGAATTCGTCAAGAAGGCGTGAGACAACCTCTGCTTGAAGATCCACTGGGAACTCGTTCAGCGCTTCTGTGAGAGTGTATGGCCGTGATTCGACCTCGTTCGATTCGTCTAAGCCGATGTCAACTACATGACTAAGCACTGCCAACCGCCCCCAAGAGTCGTATAAATGGCGTTCAATACCACCGCCCCCCCACTCTGTCGCAAATTGTCGTGATTTCGACGCGGCCTCATTTTCCATCCCGAAATAGAGGGGTTGGAGTTCGAATTTATACTCGAAGGGGGGCCCATCTTGTATCGAATCATATTCTTCAGCCAACGTAACGCTCACCTGCAAAAAATACATCATATAGTGATAACACAATAGGTCACGGAGCCCCCGCATCCAACGAGATGACGACTCTGTTGACTGTAAATCAAGCCATGCTTCCAAATCGGCCTGAAACGCAGACGCACATTCCGGCACAAGGGTCGGAATAATATTGTACTGATCCTCGGTCAATAATTCGTTCGCACCCATGTCCGTCGTGTCATCCTCAAGATTTTTCGCTGCCTCGATAGCCAACTTTTCAACGAGGTTTGAGTACGGCATCTCGAACAGTTCATGAACAAACCGTTCATGCAATTCTTCATTAATCCGATTTTCCTCCGGTTCAGTCATCAACATCCAGTACCATCGCCACCAATTCCGCGGCTGATCCACCTCTAAGACCGTCGCCATCACCCGGTGAAACGGAATAACGTACGGTCGTGTTGCCGCGCCCGACCGACGTACACCTCGTTCACCGGTTGTAATGTAGCTTGCTTCAAAGGCCTTCCAGAGTTCAGATGCAGTCTGCTCAATCTCCGACAGATATGATAAGTTCTTGAATTCCTCTTCTAATTCGTATGGTGTATGCTCAGGATCAGCTCCGAGGACACCTGCTAATGTCTCTGATAGCGTCGCCTCACGGAGAGTCCCGGATGGCGAGGCTGGGAAGAATGCTTGCTGGTTCGTGCGGTCAGGTGCGCGATTTGAACGACCCCAGTCAGGTACAAACCCGAAGTCTCTCATTAGATTCCCTCCGATTCGACGGTGATTCCAAGATCTCCCTCTTTGACAGTAATACTCCGAGAGCCAGTTCGGTTCTCAATAGTCACAGATTGACGCTTCTCTGTAAAATCATCTAGTCGTGAGTGGAGCATTCTAATTGCGTGTGACCTATTTAGATCGGTCGCATTGGGGGTGTAGCCATCTCTAATTTGGGTCATCAATCGATACGTCTGGAAGGATAGTGGAATCGGGACTGGCGAGTCCATCTCCGGTGGTGGTTCCGCAATCAGTTTGATTCGGCCTGGAACGACTAGAGACCGTGATTCCTTACCTGATTTGTCTGTATCAATGTTCGGCTCGTTCCATTGGGAGAGAAAACGATAGTCAGGAGACCGATATCCGTCAACGAATTCCACGAGATCGTCATCACGTTGTCTTCCCGTCCAGCTACTAAGGGCGGTTTTCGTCGTGTTAAGCAATGTTTTGACGTCTTCTATGAGATCTGGGTGATCCTCTTCCTGTCCAAAGTATGTGATGCCAGCAACGAACTGGTCGAACGGCGGATCATCAAGGACCGTGTCGCCAGCCTCCAATGTCATATACTGCTTCCTCAGCAGCGTTCGGACCTTTTTTGTCGTCGATTTGAATTCGATTGCCGGGATTTCCGAGAGTTGGCCGTCAAGCTCTGACTTATCGGCCCCCCAGCTCAGTGCTTTTTGATCAGTGCTGAAGCTCGTATAGCTAGCTGGGTCAAGGGAACTAACACTTGCGTCTTGGTGGCTCTGGATAGATTCGAATAATGAGTTCCAAACGATATCGGATTCTGTAGCCTCTAGGTGCCCATCGGCAATTGCGGCGCCGACTGGACAGCTTTCATGACCAGGGAGGTCGTGCAGTCCCGTCGGGAGGAGCAATGAGGCGATATTATCGATAATTGTTCGTGGGTTCAGGTAGGATCCCGTGGTTACACTCCAGCCTGCTAGAAGGCGGGCTATTTGATCTTTGACAGCCGTTTGTGTGAGTTGGCGTATGTTATACTGTAAGAGGCATTCGTCGCCAGCAGGACACCTCTCCATTTCATGCTCAAATGCGTCAGTAAAGGGGCTCTCTTCGTTTGTCGGATCAAATCGGTCTAGGAGATCGCGGACTAATCCCTCGCCGAGATGATCCGGGTGTGTCCGATAGGTTCGGCGATGGCTTAAGTTGATTACCGTAATGTTTGACGCTCCCGAGTTGTGTATCGGCACACTTTGCGAGGTTTTTAACGCCTCCCAGACTGGCTGGAATTCTTCTGGTGTATCTCGACGTTCAAAGTAATCCACAGCAAGCCCATAATTGATTGCAAGAGCGCTTCGCTGTCCGGCCCCTGTCTCTACATCACCAACGACATCGTCGAAGAAGGATGTTAGGCGATCTGCATAATCACCGTCCCGGCGTCGAGACTCCGTTGCGTCCATATTAACGCGTTCTTGTGGAAGTTCGTCGGTGTGCTCAAAACCGCGTGCGAGGAGCGCGCTCTTTCCGTCACCGGCGCTTCCCGTTAGGATGAGGAGTTGTCCATCTTCTGTGTCGGCCTCTTTAAAAAATGAGGAAACGTGTTCGTCCTCCTCTTGTTCGATATAGAGTTGGTTCCGGAGAGGATCATCATCCGTATGTCCACCAACGATTGCAACCTGTTGTCCGCGTTGGCAGGCGTACAACAACTCGTAGAGAGTTTCGGTTTCTTCAGGACCGGGATCAGGAGCCATATGTGGTGGGTTGAGTTTTAATATCTAGATACATATACCTGTGTGAACTACTGATCTACAATGTGTATATACCTACGGGCTCTTTTTTAGCCAGTTATATCGGGAGATAGATGCAGTGCGTAGAAGCAGCCTACTCAGATGCCGGTTGAAACTGAAATTCGATGTCGTATATCGCGTTCTCGGCCTTGCTTCAACCGCCTACGGGTCCATCTGAAACGAGTCTCATCAGACTGCCAACGACCGGCAGAACTCGCTTCAACCGCCCAAGGGTCCATCTGAAACCATGCCCAATTCAGGACATGGAGCGTCTATCGGCCATGTTTTCTATAAGCCTATTCCATCGACCCTCAATAGCAGTGTAACGTATAAAAGTCGATGAACTAAGAAATCGATTCGTCGAATAGGGTGCGAGTATTATCAGGTGATTCCCATTCAACCGTGGCGATACGGTTCTACTTTCACCTCGCTGGGTAAGGATATAAATATCTCCCCGAGGACGGAGTGGACGCAATGCCTCCTGAATATATTGGGGTTGGTGGGTGATCGTATAGATGCGTATACTAGTGCGCCTCCGAGCGCGCATGGACGCAGCTTACGACAACCGATACCACAACAAGCTCCGCGGTCGGATATGGAACGCTCTCGAAGGGACGGAATATGGCGAAATCCACGATGAAAACCGCCCGAAACCATTCACCTACAGTAACCCATTTCCACCGGGTGATATGGAGGAAGGCGATGAGCGAACGCTTCTAGTTGCCTCCACAGACGAGGAGTTACTTGCTCACGTGGCGGCCGACCTCCAAGATAATCCAGAGCTGAATATCGGAGAGATGCCCTTCACCGTCACAGACGTGAGCGCGCTCTCACCGGATGTTGGTGAACCAGGGACATCGGGCACCATCGAAACTGGAACTGGCCTCCTTGTTCGCATACCCCCCTGGCGATTCGAGGAATACGGTATTGATACCGAGCACGACGAAGCTGAGTTCTGGCGCCCCGAACACACAATGGAACCGCTTCAGAACCAACTTGAAGCGAACCTCGATAAGAAACACGGCCTGTTCTGTCCGGACTACCTCCCGGGGCCATCCGATGTCGATGGTGATCTGTTCGACGGATACGAACTCATCAAGACGTTCGCGATTCCGGTCACCGTAACAGAAGGCCGCGAAGAGACATGGGTGTTGAGCAAGTGGCGGTTCGATTACACAGTCAGAGATGACGATCATCGGCGACACCTGAATCTCGCCTTAGACGTTGGAATCGGGGAGCGGAACTCCCTCGGATTCGGGTTCGTAAACAAGGTGGAAGCATGACGGCTGACTCCCACGCTGCAACGGCCGTCAGCCGAATGCAGAATCGAATCCCGGCGTCACTCTACGAAGTCGCGTGGCAGTACTCACTGCTCGGGTGGTACTCAGCGGTCGAGTCCGATGTCATCGATTGGGACCTTGACCCAAAGCACCTCACGTATCTCACCCCTCGTGCGAAGAGTGAATTGTTCGGGGAGGAAGACAGCCTCATCGTCGCGTATGTGGACCTGAGTGACCCGGAGAACCCTTCGCTTCGGGCTGAAGAGGATGGGGGGCCTGTCGAGATTACAACCTATACAGCCGATGATCGATTCCGAATCGGCTATTCCCGTCCAATCGACAAAACGAATCAGACCGCTCATTCGATAACGACTCATCAAGACACAGAGGCATACCGCATCGCTGGCTTGGAAGATGCCTGGTACGGAAGGGGGAACCTCCAAGATCGATTCAATCGTTGGATCGATAGCGAGTACGCCGAAACGGTTAGAGAGGAAGCGAAGCCCGAAAATCGGCAGATTCTCGATGCGTTGTCAGAGCTCGGTGACAATGAAAATGAGATGGACCGCCTCGCGGATCGGTTCCTTCAGCTGGCTGGTGGCGAAGATGCTGAATACGACGCCTTACTCACAGTTGCAATTCGGACCCCCGGTGGATCCGAATACAGGTTCCCCGGCGAGATTGAGGTCCTGAATGAGGTGATGTACGAAAAGAAGCTCAATCGCTTGGACAGCATCTCAGTCGAGGATGCAAGTGGTGATGGTACAGGCTACGTGACCGGAGACGCCAATGAGGTCACGGGAGGTTCGCCGGGATTGCTCGGGATGAACGGGAAGAAGCAACGCGAACACTTCGCTGATTTGGATACAACCGGCGGAAATGCATGGAATGCACGGCCTCTGGAATTCGATACGGCGGCCGCAATCGCCTCCGCGGGGTCACTATTCAACGACTTCTACCGTGGGTTGCGTTACAACCGACGAATCTACATCCTACCCTACATCGCTGCCCGACGCGATGAAATCTCGCCGGAGACATTCGAATGGTTCTATCGGCGTATCTATGCTCGACTACAGGCAGCAGAGCATGGTGCTGATGGAACGTTCGATGACGTACTCGAGGAACTATTCATCGAAGCGTCCCAAGCAAGGTTGGAGGCAAGTGACTCTGCTGATGAATCGGCAACTGGCCTCCTCGAAGCGACACCCGGCGTCTCGTGGGATGATGTGAGATTCGCCGTTGTCCATCAGGTCACAGGTAACCCCGAACGGGTCTACTTCGATACCTTGGACGGGATGGCACCCGCAACAGAACTCGAAGACGCCCACAACCAAGCGACGAGTAGTCCACTGTTCGAAAGTGGCGGGATTTTCCACAACAATCCTACGCCCGACTCCAGCCCGCTACTAGGAGTTGGACTCAAACTTGCCCGATACATCCTCTATGGCGGGTATTTTCGCCGAACAACCGAACCGACTAGGAGTAGCCGCGAAGCAAATGAACCCCCGGGAACAGGGTCGCTTGACGACAGTCAGATGCGACCTGTTCGAAACCTACTCACCGGGACACAAATCGACGCACGTTCGCTTCTGGAGGAGTACATCCATCAACTGGTCCAAGACCAGCGCGATCAATTCGGAGATGATTCCGGATTCATGCCCTTCCCGAAGCGAAGTGTCGTTGAGCAGTACGTGCAGCTCCGGGCACTCGACGATATCGGAGCGCTCGATACGACCAATACACTCGAATTCACAACCACACAAATGACAACTGAATATGAAGACCGCAGCGCGCGCCTGACCGATTTCATCGAGAACCACGACGCACTAGATGGAATGACTGAGGAGGCTGTTTTTGTTCTCGGTGGCCTCGTCGGGCGTATCTCGGCGTACCAAGACTACAAGAACGTCTCATCGACACTCATCCGTCGCTATCCGGTCGATTATCTCACCAAACAGACGGTCAAGGAGGTGACTAAGGAGGTGTTACAGATGAATAATTCGTACGCTGAAGCAGACGAGAAACGGTCCTACCGTACCAATGGTCGGTATACTGAGCGGCTGACAGACACGATGCTCGCTGCCGATCCGAACACGTGGGAACTCAACGAGTCCGAACTCCAGTGGCTCTACAGTCTCGGTATTGCCTACGGGTTGAGCGACTACTCGCTTGAAAGTGAAGAACCGGACGACGACCAGACGACTGAATCCGATACATAACAATGTCCAGTGACGAATCCACGGCCGACATCGATGGAACCGACTCCGTAGAGAACCGCTCGGAAATCGTCTTTGCGTACGATGCAGAAGACACGAATCCGAACGGGAATCCACTCTCCGCGAACGACAAGCCGCGAATCGACGAGACGACCGGTAAAGCAGTCGTCACCGACGTACGGCTGAAACGATACCTTCGAGACCAACTCGACGACGACGATTTCGATATTTACATCAAGAACCCAACCAAGGCCGAGGAAGATACCGTTCTCGACCGTGACGACCTCTTCACTCAGGTCACCGGCTACGAGGAGGACGATCTTGATGATGTGTCGGGGAGTGAAGCTGCCAACGCGTTCCTACAAAACTCTACTGACGTTCGATATTTCGGTGCGACGGCCTCGTTTAGTAGTGGGTTCCAAAGCTCACTTGGTGAGGGATTCCCCGGCCAGTTCATCGGTCCCGTCCAGTTCTCCCACGCCCGGAGTCTGAACACCGTCGTGCAAAAGAGCGAGTCGAAGCAGCTGTCGACGGTCGTCTCTAGTGGTGGTGACGCCGAACAAGGGACCTTCGCAACCGACAACCGCTTGCAATACGCCTTCATTCCGTTCCATGGAATCGTCAACGAGGTTGGCGCAAACGATACCAAACTCAGCCAGACCGACGTGGAGCGTCTCGATACGCTCTGCTGGCGCGCACTAAAGAACCAGACGCTGACGCGGTCGAAGATGGGACATCAGCCTCGACTGTATCTTCGTGTCGAATACGAAACAGATGCGTTCCATATCGGAACATTAGACGACGGGCTGGAACTAGTGCAGGACCGGCCCGATGCGGAGCTGCGGAACATTGCAGATGTCGTTGTCGGAATCGACGAGGTTCTCACCGATCTCGAAGCAAATAGTGACCACGTCGCGTCGATTAGCGTCATCGCAGATCGCCATCTAACAGTCGAAGCAGACGGTGAACGCGGTGGTCCAGAATATCTTGTCGAGGCCCTTGAATCCGCAGTGGGTCCCGAGAAGGTGACCGAGGTTGACCCCTACGCCTGATGTCGGTGACATCACTGGATGTGAGCGGTCGTGAATGCCTCTCGTTCACTGTGAGTGGTCCATGGGCGCATTTCCGACGTATCGACACCACCACGGAGAAATTGACGTATCGGATTATCCCACGGACGACTGTTGCTGGGCTTCTTGCCGCCGTTCTCGGACTGCCGCGCAACTCCTATTATGACCTATTCAGTCAAGATTCGTCTGCAATGGCAATCTCTCCACAGTGCCAACTTGAGACGCAGTCTATCCCAATACTGACCTTACCGACCACGGCGAGCGATATCAAGACTGCAGACGGGGTCTCTGGGAAAACAGTGGTTGACCCTGAAACCATCGCCGAGGAGCGGAAGCGGCGTACGTTCGAGTATATTGTTGATCCGTCCTACCGAATTGACCTCGTCCTTGATGATGATGACAAGTTTGAGGAATTGACAGAGTATCTTCAGTCTGGGCGGGCAGTCTACACACCAGCCTTAGGAAAGTCAGAGTGTTTGGCAAACTTCTCCGAGGTGAAACGAACTACCGTGGCAGACGGTGGAGATTTGCAGTCGATTACGTCAACGGTTCCCGAAGAACACGTCGTTCCAAGTCCAGGCCAACCCCTCAGAATGGAACGAACACCAGCGTACATGCAAGCAACCGATGGTGGTCGCAAGACTACTGGATTCATTTCGTATGCCTATCCAACTGAGCAGCATCAACTGTCGGCACCTGATGCTGATGTCATGACGGTTGACGGCCGATCCGTCTGCTTCATCTAATGGCCAACCAACCTCTCGAATCGTACGATGCACGCCCCGGCCAATCTCTCGCAGAACACATCGAAGGCGTCGCGGCTGGTGCCGAGGCACTCACCACTGACGCAGGAATGAATCCGTACGGTGACGATTGGTCCGGGGTCTTGCAGACGTTAGCCTGGACACACGATATCGGGAAACTCACGGGGTACTTTCAGACCTACCTCAAAACAGGCGATAGACAGAGTGCCCCGCGGCCAGAATTGACCTATCACGGGACGTTCGGTGCCCTCGTCACGAGTCTCGCAATGGTCCGTACAGGTTATGCGCCAGAGACGGCAGCAGCAGGGTTCTATGCCGTCGCAAAGCATCACTCCGTCATCCAGAACATCCCGACCGATATTCGTCGATACCATCTCGATAAAGAGGCGGTCGATGCACGCTTCGAACTTGCCGAACAACAACTTTCGAACATCGACGCGACAGGATCTCCTGCAGCAGACGAGGCATTACGACAGGCGACAAATGGTGCGTACTCGTGGGATGAATTGCTAACTGATGGACTATCACGTGCACGGGCCACAATCAAGCAAATGGGCGAGCGGATTCCCGACGAAACCTTCTATGGATGTGTTCTACGCATGTGGTCGACTCTCGTCACGGCGGACAAGTTCGATGCAAGTGGGATAACGACACGGGATGATGTCACTGGAGCCACCGAGATCTCACGTCCTGCTCCGAATCGGCTTACATCCGAGGTTCGGAAGATAGCTGAAACGAAACTCTCTGACGGAGAACCCGCATCGGCGTATCTCGATACCCCCGACCGACCGTTACCCGCTCAATCGGCATCTATCAAACAACGCCTCGACGGGCTTCGGACCGCTGCCAATGCTCGGACGACAGAGAACGTACTCAACGAATTCTCGGCCGGTAATCGCGTCTTCGAATTGACGCTACCGACCGGATTTGGGAAGACGTACACCGGCCTTCGCGCCGGGTTGTCACTTGCAGACCACCGGAATTCCCGACTCATCTACGCACTGCCGTACACTTCCATCATCGACCAAGTCGGATCGAATATCGAAGATGTCTTCGACATCAGTGAGACCGACCCGGCGTTCACGAAACACCATCACTTGGCAGATACGCGAACGGTTCAACACGAGGGAGACGACTTCGCAGATAGCGCGAGTTCTGGCCGAGAGACCCTCCACGCCGAAGCGTGGCGATCCGGCCTCATTCTGACCACGTTTACGCAGCTATTGGAGAGTGTGGCTGGCCCAGGGAACGTCCAGTCGATGAAACTCCCTGCGCTTCAGGATAGTGTCATCATCCTCGACGAACCGCAAGCAATTCCGCTTCAGTGGTGGGAACTCGTCGGTCGATTGACCCGCTATCTCGTCTCAGAGTACGATGCGACCGTCCTGTTCATGACAGCAACGCAGCCGCGTATCCTCAACCAGATGGACCATGTACCCTCACCGACCCCAGTCGGGGGACTGCACGAGGACTGTATCGATCTCATCGACGACTATCCACGGGTTTCGTTCCGGTTACACGAGAGCCTCCAGCGGCACATCGAATCACCTGGCGGGCGGCCATATTCGCTCGCCTCTGCAGCCGACGAACTCCTCGAGGCGACGACTTCGCCGATGAACACTGCAGCAATCGTCAACACGGTGGATTCCGCGACGACACTAGCTACCCAATTAGACACGAGAGAAGATGTCGTCTTCTTAGGAAGCGAGCTACTATCGTATCATCAGGCATCCGAAGGTGACTCGTTCGATGCTTGTACGTATCTTGAATATCTTGCTGAGACCGTTGACGAGGACGCCCTCCTCGTTGCCACCCTGACGACTCGGCTTCGTCCGGTTGACCGAGTGTGTCTCATCGAAAGCCTGCGTGCGATTCTCGATGGGAAAATCGAGACCCCGTTCGATACCTCGCGAACGATTACTGTGACGACACAGTTACTTGAGGCAGGCGTCGATATCAGCTTCGACCGCTTGTACCGCGATCTCGCCCCGCTTCCGGCCATTGTTCAAGCTGCTGGTCGATGTAACCGGAGCTTCAGTGCTGACCCAAGCGAAGTGGTCATCTGGCGGCTCGACAGCCAGCCATCGGAGACGTTCGTTCCCAGTCAACTCATCTATGGCGATCACTCGCTACTCCGCCCAACGTTGACCGCGTTGGAGGCACTCCGAACGAAACATGGAGCTGAGGAACTGCCCGAAGGCGCAGTTATCTCGACGGGGATATCGGAGTACTACGACGCACTTCACGACCAGCGACAGACCGGACAGCGACAGGACCGACTCACGGCCGCGTTCGATACTGCGAAGGGGAAACTACTGCGGGAAGCATCGTTGATTGAGGAGACACAGTCGTCCAAGGAGGTTCTCGTATTAGTAACCGAAGAGGACACTACTCACTACGACGAGTACGTTGCCGCGAAGGCGGCTGATGAATGGGAGACAGCGAGACAGAAGTTCAACCAACTCAAAGAGTGTCTTGTGACCGTCTCTGACGAGTCTCAATCTGACGAGGACAAACTGGATGCCGTGCGTCCGGATGAAATCCACGAAAAGTACGATATCGAGACAGGAAGTGGTGTCCAGTTGTAAACGAACAGGTTATGTTCTCTGAGATTGGAATTCATCGACCCGTTAATGATTGGCGGCTATTGGAGGTCGACGGAAATGTTGATGTGATTTCCGCCGGAAGATGACCTATGGCTGCAGGAGTTGCCATGGTTTCAGGTGGACCCTTGGGCGGTTGAAGCTCGAGTTGCTAAGGATGCAATCACCGGATAAAAGAGCGTTTCAGACGGACCCTTGGGCGGTTAAAGCACCTGTACGAACCGCTGCGGCAGTTGCGGTGCGAACGGTTTCAGACGGACCCGTTGGCGGTTGAAGCTCGCCACCGACATAATCCAATGAACGACCTAATCCGCGTTTCAGACGGACCCGTGGGAGGTTGAAGCTGCACCCTCGTATTTGAGTCGGTGCTCATCAACCCAGTTTCAAGTGGACCCTTGGGCGGTTGAAGCAGCACGACCGTCCCGCAGACGGTCGCTGTTCCGATGGTTTCAGACGGACCTCTTGGGCGGTTGAAGCTCCCAGACGAAGATTAGTTGGCCGTGGATTTGGTCGTTTCAGACGGACCCGCGGGCGGTTGAAGCGTCCATCCCGCCGAGTGGCCCGAGCCCTTTGGTCGCGTTTCAGACGGACCCGTGGGCGGTTGAAGCAGCCGTATGCAGTGCATACACCACGTATGCGCTTTGTTTCAGACGGACCCGTGGGCGGTTGAAGCCGCTCGATCCCCGACGTGATCTCGACGTCGGAGAGTGTTTCAGACGGCCCCGTGGGCGGTTGAAGTGAGGCCGACGCCATCACGCCGAAGCTCGTCGTCGACGTTTCAGACGGATCCTTGGGCGGTTGAAGCCCGGCCCCCGAATACGATGTGAGTTAGTCGGAGGGTTTCAGACGGACCCATAGGTGGTTGAAGCGCCGGCCTGATTGAAGACCGGGAAACCCTCAATTTGTTTCAGACGGACTCTTGGGCGGTTGAAGCTACGGCGACCCAGGAACTGCCGGGGAAGCGGACCTATTTCAGACGTACCCTTGGGCGGTTGAAGTATGGTTCTTATCATGGGTGCCATTGCGCTAGTCGTGTTTCAGATGGACTCCCGTAGGGTTG
This sequence comes from Natronomonas gomsonensis, assembly GCF_013391635.1. GTDB lineage: Archaea > Halobacteriota > Halobacteria > Halobacteriales > Haloarculaceae > Natronomonas > Natronomonas gomsonensis_A. The sequence continues at coordinate 1,513,954 of NZ_JACAWU010000002.1, forward strand.
AAGCACTTGACGACGGTAAGGGCATCCAAGAGATTTCGTTTCAGATAAATCCTTGGGCGGTTGAAGCGAGCGCATCTGTACGCAGATGGAGAGCGTCACCGAGTTTCAGACGGACCCTTGGGCGGTTGAAGCAGACACTCGTTGGCGTCGAGCAGAGTGTCCTGAATTGTTTCAGACGGACCATGGGCGGTTGAAACATCATTGACGGGACAACGTTCGTCCTCGGGACCGCGTTTCAGACGGACCCTTGGGCGGTTGAAGCGACACCCGAACGAATCGCTATGAAATCGACAGCCAAGTTTCAGACGGACCCGTGGGCGGTTGAAGCAGAACACAGCACGCGACAGACGGAGTTATAGACGTAGTTTCAGACGGCGCCTTGGGCGGTGGAAGCCTGAACAGCGGCGCCGAGATGCTTCGGGCATCCGGGTTTCAGAAGGACCATTAGGCGGTTGAATCGACCGCGAGGGCGACGGCTTCCGCGTGTCCCTCCCGTTTCAGACGGCGCCTTGGGCGGTGGAAGCCCGAATCACGATCTCCCGAAAGAGGTGAAGCACTAGTTTCAGACGGACCCTTCGGTGGTTGAAGCACGCGCGGGCTGAAGAAACTCGGTGACATCGAGATCAGTTTCAGATGGACTCTAGGGCGGTTGAAGCATCGAGAGACCGATCGTTATCTTGAGTCAGACGTGTATCAGATGGGCCCTCGTGGGATTGAAACATGACGGTCGCGTACATGATATGAGAGGCGATTGAATTTCAGACGGACTGCGTGGGTTTGAAGCCACATCTCGAAGTCTGCGCAGTGCTGCGCGTAGAGGTTTCAGATGGTCCCGTGGGCGGTTGAAGCGACCTCGTCACGTACAAGATGTATCCGTGGCTCCCCGTTTCAGACGGACTCATTGACGGTTGAACCAACCCGAACGATAGCCCCCTCCGGGCTGACAGCGAGTTTCAGACGGATTCATGGACGGTTGAAGTAACACCCCGGACCGGGACAACCCCGTAATTGAGTGGGTTTCAGAAGGACCCTCGGGTGCTTATAGTGCTGGACCGGCAGAGGAATTTATGAGCTACAAAGAGTTTCAGGCGGACCCCTGGGTGGTTGAAGCTCGAGGTACTTCTGCGGGTTCCTATGGGCGGCTTGTTTCAAACGGACGCGTGGGCGGTTGAAGCGGGACTGACAGCGACCCGGACGCGTACCGCTTCGAGTTCCAGACGGATTCTTGGGCGGTTGAAGCGGCACAACCAAGATCGCGTCCACGCGTGTCTCGCATTTCAGACGGACCCATGAGCGGTTGAAGCATCCACCCAAACAGCAGCCCTGGGGGACCGGCAGCGGTTTCAGACGGACCCGTAGGGGTTGAAGTATGGTACTTATCATGGGTGCCATTGCGCTCGTCGTGTTTCAGATGGACTCCTATAGGGTTGAAGGACTTGACGACGGTAAGAACATCTCAAGAGATTACGTTTCAGATGGACTTTTGGGCGGTTGAAGAGATGATCTGACCAAGGTTGACACATCGAACGACAACGTTTCAGATGGACCCGTGGGCGGTTGAAGCTGGGACGCCCGCCACTGGTCCAATGGTCGGAAGGTGGTTTCAGACGGACCCATAGGCGGTTGAAGCAACCACTACCCGGAGGACGGCCGTGTTGCGGTCACTGTTTCAGACGGACTCATGGGCGGTTGAAGCACCAAGACGCTCTTTGACACGGCGGAGAACAACGCGTTTCAGACGGACCCTTGGGCGGTTGAAGCACGGTCCCGCGTGACGAACTCCTCGCCAAAATTGAGGGTTTCAGACGGCCCCGTGGGCGGTTGAAGCGATCCACGGCACGCCATCGCCGGCCACCGAAAGCAGTTTCAGACGGATCCTTGGGCGGTTGAAGCAAGGCCGAGAACGCGATGTACGACATCGAACCCCAGTTTCAGACGGACCCGTGGGCGGTTGAAGCGGCCGCGCGTACGTCTTTGAGGGAGGTGGGTTCTGGTTTCAGACGGACCCACGGGCAGTTAAAATTGCGACCACTATCTCATCCAGTTCTTACCCCAAGGTGCTTCAAACGAACTCGTGCGATTGATCTCCCTATAGCAGGAGAGTACTTTTTGCCGTTGTGGTGCTGTACCGGAGGGCCGAAGGCCCGTAGGTGTCCTTTGTTGGGTGCCTTTAGGCACACCCCCTAAACGGAAAGTAGGGCTGGGTAGTCGAATTCTACAGCGTCAACGAACCGCCGGCTGAGTACCAAAGCAACAAACCGCAGAAACCACCGCTGAGTAGGGCCAAAAAGCAGCTATTTTTGCTGCTTAACACTGCCCAGAATAGTGATGCCTCTCAGCAGGCAGCCGGTTAGCTCACGGTCGGCGCAAACTCCATATGGACGTTCGTCCCATCGGTGAGATTCACGACAGCCTGGCCGTGTCGCGCCAACTGGGAAGCGTCCGCATCCTTGCCACCGAAGGCTGCCCGGAGCTTCGAGAGACCGTCTGTGAGGATCTCCCGGGCTTCTTGGCTGCTCTCGGGCCGGTATCCCATTCGGAGATACAGCCGTGGGTCACCGTCGGGATCGTCAACGCCCTCGAGATACCGCTGGACCCATCGGTCGAAGGGCGAGTCCCCATCAGTATCAGCCCCAGCCACGAACTGAGCGGCTTTGTCGGCAAGCCGGTCGACATGCTCTTGCCATCGGCCAAAGTCGCCCAGCAGGTCACCAGCGCGTTCTGCTAGCCGTTGAGCCAAGTGATGCGACTTCAACTCGACCGAGCCGTAGGAATGCTCAACAACATCCTCGAGCCGTTCCAACGATCGAAGGATCGTCTCGTAGTGCTTGCCCAGATCGGCTGCAAGCCCCTTCGGAGATGTTTCGCCACCGTCTGCGAGCAGCCGGTTGATGACTTTCGCATCAGTATCGTACCGTTCGGGGTTGCACATCTTCGTCACCGCCCGCGTTACCATATGCTCCTGTTCTCGTTCCAATTCGGGCAGTGGATCCGCAACCAGCGTCCGCTCACGGCGGCGGGGCTCAACCGTGAACACCGCGTCGTCGACGAACACCTGGCGATCCGGCCGCGTCGGCAACCCTGCCCATCGGAGCGTGTTCAGCAGCTGCTCATCCAGCTCCCGTGCCATGTCGTTCAATCCAATCGCGTCCGCGTCGGCCTGCCGGTCGAATTCCAGCGCCTCGGGGTTCCAGTAGACTTTCGTATCCGAACGAGACCGTTGGTAGGAGACCCCCAGCTTAGGGTGCCGGAGAGGATCGTCTTCCTCGAGACTCTCCGGATGCTTGACGTGGTAGTGTTTCACCTCCTTCGCAAGCTGGTGCCCGGCCAGAATTTTTCGCGCCCGCATCGAGCCGAAGGTTGCCGTATGATAGTAGCCGGCGACCTCTTGGTCGTCAGCGACGCGCTTGCGGTACCCAGAGCGTTCGCCGGCTAGTACCAAGTTCATCCGCTCCAGCGGACCGTTGACGCCGAATAACGGCCCAGAGTAGTCCTCATCAATGCGGACATACTGCTCACCGTCGATGACGAGACTCCAGGGCTCGACGTTCGGCGCCGACAAATAACGGTCACTTGCCGCGTTTGCGCCACCGTTCACTTCGAAGGCTTGCATCGCATGGTCCAACAGCTCGGGATAGGCACCCGGCTGGTGGTTCGCTCCCTGGGTGTCGACATCAATGCCGATGAAATCTCGCGGGTTTGAGGGCGTTGAGATCCCTTCTTCAGATTCGAGATTGGGCCATCGCGGCCGAATGTGGAAGTTCGCTTTTCGAATTCCATCAGCCGTCTCGACATGCAGCCGGAACTCTCGTACCTTCTCAATCCGGAACGACTCGTCATCCCAGGGCAACAGCTTCGACTCGTCAAACGTGAGAGTCACCTCATATTTCCGATCCTGGTACTCGATAACCCGGGTTGGCGGGCCATCACTCCAGTCAATCCGGCGCATCAGCGAATGCAGCGCATAGTAGGGATCGAGACCGTGCTCGCCGAATTTCAGATATGCCCGAAACTCGTGCCACTGCGTGTCGACCAGGAACGTCCGCTGTTCCCCAGGGGTCTCACCACCGGCTTCGGGAGCCGGTGACTCTTCGTTTTCCTCTTCCTGACCCCGTTCGTCGACTGGCTTCTCGTCGTCGGTCCAGTGCGTATCCCGGTAGTGTTGAGAGTCCGGACATGTGGCGTGATGGGCGACCACGCCATCCGGATTTCGGCGTTCAGTTTCGCAAAAGCGACACACCCACCGGCCGGTGGTCGTCTCTTCGACGCAATCGTCAGCCTCGGCTTCATTGTCGATAGCGTCGTCAACGCTTTTCGACGTTGGAATATCGTCATGCTTTGCGATATCTGCTCTTAGAAGTCCCTCAAGGAGGTCACTGGTTCGCTCTGACTCTGTACGTTCAGAGTCCTCATGAATTTCCTCCAGTCCAGGGACATCCGCATCGTCGCCCGTATGACGGTGGTCCGTCACAGGCGACACCCCATTTTATGAGGTTTGAACTGTGAAGTACAAGGCGTATTCTCCCTATAATCGGGAGAATTTGAACGAATCGTACCAAGCCTAGGCCGGGATTTGAACCCGGGCTCTCGTCCTTACCAAGGACGCGCTTTACCGCTAAGCTACCCAGGCAGGCACTTCTCCGTAGCCGGGTTGCCCCGTTAATCGTTTCGATTCAGCGGCCGCCCGCTATCGATTGACAGGCCTGCCAGGCGGTCGCGTCGTCCGTCGTCGAAAAACGCCTCCGCAGGGTCGAACGGCGAGTTATCGGGCGCGAAATCGTCGGCGAGACCGGCGGCGTCGTCGGTTCGGCCGCCGGAGGCCGAGACGCCGGTGCGGATGGCGAGTTCGAGTACGTCCGTTTCGAGGTTCCCGTCGAGAGCGGCGGCTTGGTCGGGGGCGGCCGATTCGCGGACGGTCTGGTCGCGGCCGAAGGCGCGGACGACGCCCACGGCGTCCTCGGCGGCGTCGGTGCGGGCGAGCAGGTAGAACCCGCGGGCGACCAACACGTCGGCGGCGAGAATCGCCATGTTGGCGGCGTCGCGGTCGCCGCCGTTCCAGGGGTCGTCCTGTGCGAGGTCCCGCGTGAGTCGCAGGCCGTCGTAGATGAGTTGGACGCCGGCGGCCTGTTCGACGAGGTCCTCGGGATGTTCGTCGGTGACGGCGCGGGCGCTCAGAAGCGTCAACACGCCGGGGACGACGGATCCGTCTGCGACGTACTCGTCGATGGTCCGACGGAGTTCCTCGGGGGCGACGTCCGCGACCGACTCGGACGCTGCCCGCCGGACCGCGGCGGCTTCCTCCATTGCCGACATGTTGGGGAGCGAAGGGCAAAGACCTTTGGAAACGGTGGCAATCTCACCGTATGATACGCGTCGAAGACGGCGACGACGTGCGCGTCGTCACGCTCGACCGGCCGGAGCGCCGCAACGCTCTGACGCCTGCAGCGCTGGAGGAACTGGCGGCCGTGGTCACCGACTGTGCCGCGCCAGTGGTGTATCTCCGCGGAGCAGGGGAGGCCTTCTGTGCCGGTGCGGACCTCTCGACGGTCGCGACGGTTGCCGAAAGTGACCCCGAATCAGTGGAGCCGTTCGTTCGTCGCGGGCAGGCCGTCGCCGACGCCATCGAGAGTTCCTCGTCGGTCGTCGTCGCCGGCATCGACGGCCCGGCCCGCGGCGGTGGCGTCGAGTTGGCGCTCGCCTGCGACATGCGGCTGGCGACTCCGGAGGCCACCTTCGGGGAACCGGGCGTGACGTTCGGTCTCTTCGGCGCGTGGGGCGGCACCGTCCGGCTCCCCGAAGTCGTCGGAATGGGCGACGCGCTGGATTTCTCGCTCTCCGGTCGCGTCATCGACGCCGAGGAGGCCCTCCGCATCGGGTTGGTCTCCCGCGTCGTCGAGTCACCGCGCGCCGTTGCCGAACAGGTGGCCGGAAACGACCGCCTCGCGCTCGAACACGTCAAAGAGCGGATTCGAGACCGGGCTCCGAAATCCGAACAGGAAGACGCCGAGGTGGCGGCCTTCGAGGCACTCGTCGACGCACACGCCGACGACCTCCGGGATTTGGGTCAGTGAGTCGAGCCTCACTCGGTTCGTTTCAGTTACCGTAACAGTTGAAAGCCTCGACGGATAAGGGGTGGTAGAAATGCCAGAGTGCGACTACTGTGGTGCCTCCCACGACACCGAGGAGGCACACCTCGAACACCTGAAGTCCGCCCACGCCGACGAACTCGGTCCCATCGACAAGCGCCGAGTCGGCGGTGTCGACGGCGACGACGGCCTCCCGACCGGCCCCATCGCCCTCGGCGTCGTTCTGCTCGCCTCCCTCGGCATCGTCGGCTACGTCGTCTTCGTCGCCGGCAGCGGGAGCGCCGCCGGTGACATCGGACAGGCAGGAAGCGCCCACTACCACGGGACTATCAACGTCACCATCACCGGCGAGACGTTCGATTTCTCACAGGCACGATGGAAACAGCCCCAGGAGTACCCCCGGTTCCACTTCGAGGGGAGTACCGACGACCGGTGGCACTCACACGCGACCGGCATGACGCTGGAGTACGGCATGGACACCCTCGGATTCGAGATTACGGATAATTCGGTGACCTACGACGGCACGGAGTACGTCGACGGCGAGGGGTACGAGGTCGTCGTGGAGGTCAGCGGCGAAGACGTGCAACCCGATTACGTCCTCCAAGAAGGCGACCACATCCGCATCGTCGTCAGCGAAGCCTGATTCTCACAGCGGTTCCGGCGCGGGCGGCATCGACCGCTTGTGTTCGCTCTTTTCGTAGAGGCCGACGACGCGTTCGACGGCCTCCTCGGGCAGTCCGAGCGTCCGCACGGTGGCGTCCTTCGAGAACGGCCCGTCGACGTGGAGTGCGAGAATCGCGTCGAGTTCGTCGTATCCGAGTCCCATCTCCTCTTCGTCGGTTTGGCCCTCCCACATCCCCGCAGTCGGCGTCCGGGTGACGAGATCTTCGGGGACGCCGACCTCGCGGGCGAGTTGCCGGACCTGACACTTGTAGAGGTTGCCGATGGGGTTGCAGTCGACGGCTTGGTCGCCGTACTTCGTGAAGTAGCCCGTCGCGGCCTCCGAGCGATTGCCGGTGCCGAGGACGACCCGACTCTCGGCGTTGGCGACGAAGTAGTTCAACACGCCGCGAGTCCGCACCCGGACGTTCCCGAGCGCCATCCGGTCGTCGGCGGCGTGGTCGGGCGCCGCCTCGACGAAGGAGTCAACGATGGGGTTGATGTCGATTACGTCGTATGCGATACCGAGGTTCTCGGCGACCCGTTCGGCGTCGGTCTTGTCGGCCTCGGGATTGGATTCGCTCGGCATGAGCAGACCGTGTAGTCCGTCGGTTCCCAGGGCCTCGACGGCGAGGTGAGCCGTCAGCGTCGAGTCGATGCCGCCCGAGAGTCCGAGAACGGCTCCCTCGGCACCCGCGTCCTCGACGACGTTCTCGATGAACTCGACGATGTGTTCCCGGTGCGCGTCGAGTTCCGCCTCGGAGAACAGCAAGTCCACGTTCGTCCCCTCGACCAGTGGTGAAGCACTCGTCATCGACGGTCCGTTCGCTCGCTCGTGACTAATAACCTCCCGTCATCGGGGGTTTCTTGGACGGCCGTCCGGTTCCGATGGCGACACCGAGGCGCTACGTTCAAGTGCGGGCGTCAGGTACGTTCTTTTGAGCTCCGGTGGTGAGCGACCCCGTCGCGAGCCGCGGAGCGCGAACGAAGTGAGCGCGCCGTTGGTGAGCGAACCGGAACGTTCGCGATACGCGGGGCGTGAGGAGAGAAGCGACGAACGCGCCGTTGGTCCAGTGGTAGGACATTAGCTTCCCAAGCTAATAGCCCGGGTTCAATTCCCGGACGGCGCATAGCGAGGCCGAACGGAGTGAGGCCTCGGGAATGTGAACGGGGAGCGGAGCGACCCGTGAACGCACTTCCTGTCGTCGTGCGCCGCCCGTAGTTCGAAAACGCTTCGCGTTTTCTCATCCCGGACGGCGCATTGCGAGGCGCGACCGAAGGGAGCGCCTCGTACAGTCGAGCGACCCCGTGAACACTTTTTTCGACGAGACAGCCGAACACCGCGGCGTCTCCTGTCGTTCCGCGACGACAATGCTTAACACACGGCACGGGGAAGAGAAGGTATGGACGACATCTTTGTCGCACGGTTGATGTCCACGGATTTACACACTGTCACCCCGGACACGCTCGTCGAAGACGCCGCGACCGTGATGCGCGAACACGACATTGGCTCCGTACTCGTCGTCGACGAGTCGGGCCATCTGGAGGGGATTCTCACTTCGACCGACTTCGTCGACATCGTCGCCGAGCGGAAGCCGAAAGACCGGACGCCCGTCTCGGAGTACATGTCGACGGGGCTCACCACGGCGTCGGCACAGGACCCGATTCGGGAGGCCGCCGATACGATGCTCGAGGAGGGCATCCACCACCTGCCGGTCGTCGACGAGACGGAGGGCGTCATCGGGATACTCACGACGACCGACCTCACGGCCTACGTCTCCGAACTTCGGTCGCCGGTGTCCGCCTAATTTAGCCGAACCGTTCGGTGAACGCGCTGGTCCCCTCGTCGGTGCCGGCGATAATCAGTTCGTCGCCGTCCTCGATTCGGAAATCCGGGCCGATTTCAGTCCGGACATCGCCGTTCCGTTCGACAGCGATGACCGTACAGTTCGTCTCCGAGCGGACCTCTGCTTCGCCGATGGTCGTGCCGACGAGCCCCGGTGCCTCGGTCTGGACGATGTCGACCTGCTTGTCGAAGGAGATGACTTCCTCGTCGAGAATCGTCGAGGCCAACATCCGGCCGCTGACGGTCGCAAGCGAGAGGACGTAGTCCGCCCCAGCGCGGTAGATTTTGGTGACGTTCTCGTTCTCCTCGGCGCGGGCGAGGATTTCGATATCCGGCGAGAGGTCGCGAGCGACGAGCGTGGCGAACTCGGTCGTCGTGTCGTCCGACAGCGCGAGGACGGCGGTGTTTGCCTCCTGGATGCCGGCCGCTTCGAGTTCCTCGGGGTCGGTCGCATCCCCGACACGGTCGACGCCGGGTTTCTCGACGAGGTCGAGCGTCGTGTAGGGGATACCCTCCTCGTCGAGTCTGCTGGCGACGGAGTCGCCGACCTCGCCGCGGCCGATGAGAAGCGTCTGACTGCTTCGGAAGTGCCGGATGTCCGATAGCGTGAGGTTCTTCAGCCGTTCGAGTTGCGGTTCCTGACCGGTGACGAGCAGGACCGTTCCGGAGTCGATGACCGCGTCCGGCGACGGCGGCGTCTCGAACTGCCCCCGGAACCACGCGCCGATGACGTTCGCGCCGGTCCGCTGTCGGATGCCGATTTCGTCGATGGTCTTCCCGATGAGTTCGCTACCGTGGTGGATTGGCAGTTCGACGATTTCGAACTGGTCGCCCGCTGCGATGGTGTCGGACAGCGACGTGGAGATACTGGTCGTGATTTTCGAAGCGAGACTCCGACCCAAAAGCGCCCGCGGGGAAAACACCGTGTCTGCGCCGGCGAGATGGTGATACCGCTCGCGGGAGGGGTCTTCGGCGAAACTGATGACCTCGACGTCTCCCGCGAGTTCCTTCGCCGTCAAGATGATGCTCGTGTTGATTTGGTCGGTGTCGTCGGCGACGAGCGCCCGGGCAGACGGGAGCTCCGCCGCGCGAAGCCCGTCGAGGGTTTTCGGGTCGGCGTGGATGACCGAATACTCCGCCTCGTGGAGTTCCTCCGCGACTTCGCGGTCCTGCTCAACGACGACGTAGCCGACGCCGTTCGATTCGAGTTCGTCGATGAGAGTTTCGCCGCGGGACGTGAGGTTGCAGATGACGACGTGGTCTTCGAAGTCCTCGACGCTCGTCGGCGCAGTCGTCGAAATAGCCTCCTCGAACAGCGGGAACACCAACACTGGCAGCGCGATGAAGATGAGCAGAACCCCGGTCAGGTCCATGACGACGATTAACACGAGCATCTCCGTCGAGGACCACCCCGCCGAATCGGAGCCGAAGCCGGTCGTCGTGAACGTCTCGACGACGATTTGGAACGATTCGAGGAACGTCCGTGGGTCGTTCTCGAAGGCCGACATCCCGTAGTCGTAGGCGAGAGTGTACGCGAACATCACGGCCAGCAAGCCGAGGAGATAGTAGAACGTGCGATGCCGCCAACTGTCCATGTGACTGCTGCTGTGTCCGGAGGCGATAAAGTATCATCGACAGAGACGGGTCGTCAGCGGCGGCCCGAGGGCTGCCGATTACTCTTCGACCCAGTGACGTTCGCCGCGTTCGTTCCCGTCGGTCACGTCCATCACGTGGTCGGTGAGCAGCTCCGTCACGGGCGTCCAACAGCGATACAGTCGCCGGGCGAAGGCACCGACGACGAGCAGTCCGACTGCCAAGAAGCCGAGGTGATAGAAGCCGCCGATGCCGAACGCTTCGAACGACGGCGTCACGACGACCTCGAAGCCGTGGTATCCGACGGTGACCGCGAGGAAACCGACGAGGAGCTTTGCGGCCACCGCGGCGTTCTCCACTACGGCATCGGGGCCGTCGAGCGCCTGTCCGACGGCGCGTTCGACCGACGGAGCGAGCCACACCAGCGCGACGACGACGAGAAGCGTCAGGACGGCCACGACGGCGTCCCACAGCGACACCGACAGGCCCGCGACCAGGCGGTCGACTGCGGGTGTGACAGCCAAGAGTCCGACCAACAGTATCGAGCCGGCAACCGCGAGACAGCCGCCGACGATGCGTCTGACGGTCCGCTGTTCGAACGACGGGACGAACCGAAGCGGTCCGGTTGTATCACTCATAGGCAATCGTGGCGGTATCCGGCGGTCGGAGATAAGCTTCGTGGCCGTCAGCGGAACGCCCGTTCGTGGGCGCGAGCGTCGTGTATCTCAAGCAGTTCTTCGGTCCCTTCGGCGTCGAATTTCATCGGGCGGCGCCACCACGGCCCCTTTCCGGAGTCACTCGAACAGTCGGTGACGAGCCGGTTGGCGTCGACGCCGGCCGCACGCGAGGACAGGGGCACCGCGATGTCGTACAGTTCCGAGCCCATTCCGTCGCCGTACAGCAGCACCTCGGCGTCGAAGCGCTCGCGCTTACAGTGGGCGTTCTCCGAGAACACCTCCTTGCCGTACGGCGGGAGGTCGTGGTAGTCGGCTGCCGACAGCGGGTCCCGGCCGAGACGGAAGTGGCCGATGACGTAGGTGCCCCACTCGGGAGCAATCCAGTTGGTGGGGTCCGAGCCGGCCGTCGAGAGCGTCGCATAGAAGAACACGAAATCACCCGCCTCAAGTTCCAGTAGCGGACGGGCCTTCACGCCGTGGGGGTCGCCGTAGGTGTACAGCTCCGAGCCGTGGACGCCGGCGAAGGTGGGGTCGAGGTGGACCGGTACGTCGGCGACCGAACCCACGTCGACGTGCAAATCGAGGTCGCCGTAGGTCGGCACGGTGGCCTCTGTGTCGGTGGGTTCGGATTCGGGGATTGGGACGTACTCGAAGCGGCCGTCGTCGTAAATCGGGCCGCGGAACCCCGGTTCGTTCGTGTTGGCTCCGACGTTGATGGCGACGCTCCGCATATCCCTACTTCGAGTCGGTGGGGAAAAGCCGAGCGGATGGCGGCGACGAAAGACCGTCAAAGATTTGCACGGCGACGCGAACACCGTGGGTATGAGAAAGCGACGCGTCGTCGTCCTGACGGCAATCTTCCTCGTGTGTCTCGGCGTTCTCGGCGTTCTCGCGGTCACCGCCGGTGACCCCGTCGAAACCGACGGTGACACGGACGAACGGTTCCCGGGGAACACGCTGGTGACGATTCAAACCTACGGCTGGTTCGGCAACTACAACGGCGACGTGTTCGTTCTCGACGAGAGCGGCGAGCGGGTCTGGGAGTATCAGCCCGACGACGCCGCGGTGTTCGACGGCGAGATGCTCGACAACGGCAACGTGATGGTCTCCTACGGACAGCGCGTCCCCAACAGCGAGTGCCCCGAGGAGTTCAAGGACGCCGGTCCCGAGGGCCAACGCGACCACTGCGTCCAGAACGTCGTCGAGGAAGTCGACCCCGACACCAACGAGCGCGTCTGGGCCTACACGTGGTACGACCACTTCGTCACCTACCACGAGGTCCACGACGCCGACCGACTGGACAGTGGCGAAACGGTCATCATCGACATGGGCCAACACCGGACGTTCACGGTCGACCAGTCGGGGAACATCACTTGGGAGTGGTCCGCCATCGAACACCTCGACGAGGGAACGGAGTTCTGGGCAAACCACGTCGAGGGGACCTCACGCGAGGACCACCACTACACCGGCGGCAGTCAGGACTGGACCCACATGAACGACGTCGACCAACTCGACAACGGTAACTTCCTGATGTCCATCCGGAACTTCGACGTGCTCATCGAGGTCGACCCCGAAACCGACGACATCGTCCGCGTCATCGGGGAACCGGGCAACGAGAACATCATGCACGAACAACACGACCCCGACTACCTCGAGGCTCACGACCACGTCATCGTCTCCGACAGCGAGAACAACCGCATCGTCGAATACGACGCCGAAACGATGGAGGAGGTCTGGCGCTACGAAGGGACAGGTCCGGGGGCAGACGAACACCTCCAGTGGCCGCGGGACGCCGAGCGACTGCCGAACGGCAACACGATGATAGCCGACTCCCGGAACTTCCGAATCCTCGAAGTCAACGAGACTGGGAAGGTCGTCTGGGGCCACGACTTCAGCGAAGAGCGTGGCATCGTCTACGACGTCGACCCGCTCGGACCGGACGGCGAGTTGGGCGAAGAACCCGAAAACGTCCCGCCGGGCGACGACCTCGAAGGCACCTACTACGGCGGCGGCCTTTCCGGCACCATCGCCTTCGCGGAGTCGTGGATTGGCTTCGTGTTCCCCTCGTGGGTCGGCCTGCCGGGGCTACTCGCGCTGTTGACGATGCTCGGTAGTGTCGTCGGACTCACGTGGGAGGGCGTTCGGACGTATCGCCGAGACTGAGAATTACGGTCGGTCGAGGTCCCGCTGGAACTCGTCGAACACCCTGATGTCGTCTGGAACTTCGTAGGGGATGCGTCGCGATTCGCGGTCGTCGGGATGGTCACTGTCGAGTGGTTCGGCCACGTCCTCGAACCCTGGTTTCACGCGGACGCTTTTGGCCGGCATCCCGACCGCGACGTGGTGGTCCGGGATGTCCGACTGGGCGACTCCACGGGAACCGACGACGGCGTTCTCGCCGATTCTGACGCCCGCTCGAACCATCGCGTCGTAGGTGATTCGGGCATCGTCGCCGATTATCGTATGGAAGTTCTCGACTTCGGTCTGGTCGACGATGTCGTGGTCGTGGGAGTAGATGTGGACGCCGTCGGAAATCGAGACGCGGTCGCCGATAGTGAGTTTCCCCCGGTCGTCGAGGTGGACATCGTCGTGAACGACGACGTTGTCGCCAACGGAGATGTTGTGGCCGTAAGTGAACGTGATGCCCTTGAAGAACCGACAGTTCTCCCCGCAGGATTCGAAGAGGTGGTCGGCGAGCATCCGCCGGAACCGAAGCGCGAACTCGACGTTGTCGGCCATCGGCGTGGCGTCGAACTGCCGCCAGAGCCACTGGAGGTGTTTCGATTGCTCGAAGGCGTCCTCGTCCTTCTCGGCGTAGTACTCGCTCTCCAGCGTCGAGTTACACGGGTCGTACCCCTGCAAACGGACGCGCTCGGCCGGAGAAACGTCGCCGCCGCTCTGCCACCGCTCGTAGGCGTCGCGGTCGCCGTGGAGGTCGATGAGAACGTCCTCGACGACGTCACAGGTGCTCTCGTCGCTCGATAGCCGGCGGTCGACCTCGTCGATGAAGGTCCGAAGCCCCTCCTCGGCGTCGGCCGGCAGCGAGACGTGTCGCTTCGTCATTGTCAGTTCGAGGGGACCGAGAGGTGTTAGGGATTGCTGTTGTGACGGGCGCGCACGACCGCGGTTACCTGAAGTGCCGGGAGTCCCCCGCGCGTCGGTGATTCACTCGAAGCCACCGAAACCACCGTCGAGCGGTCACGTTCGTTAGCTGTCCCACTCGTTGAGACGAACCACGACCGCTAAGTGTGTCACCTCCCAACGGGATGGTATGAACTATCGGACGCTTGGCGACTCCGATGTGGAGGTCAGCGAAATCGGCTTCGGTGCCTGGGTCGTCGGCACTGACTGGTGGGGCGACCGAGGCGAACAGCAGGCCGTCGAGATGCTCCAGTACGCCGTCGAACAGGGCATCACCTACTTCGACACCGGCGACGTGTACGGCCACGGCCGCTCCGAGGAGTTGGTTGGTGAGGCACTCGCCGACTACCGCGACGAGGTGACCGTCGCTACCAAACTCGGCTACGACTTCTACAACAATCCCCAGGCCGGCCACGGCGAGCTCCCGAAGGAACTGAACCGGGAGTACCTCGAGGAGGCCTTCGAGAAATCACTCGACCGCCTCGGGATGGACCGCGTCGACGTGTTGCAACTGCACAACGCCAACGTCGAGGAGATGGACGCCGACGTCTTGGAGTTCCTCGACGAAGTTCGCGAGGACGGCCGCGCCGACGCCATCGGGCTGGCGCTCGGCCCCTCCATCGGCTGGCTCGCGGAGGGCGACCTCGCCATCGAACAGGAGTTCGACTCCGTGCAGTTGGTGTGGAACCTCCTCGAACAGGAGGTCGGCAACCACTTCCTCGACACCCTCGAACGGACCGGCTCCTCGACGAGTCTCATCCCCCGCGTGCCGCACTCCTCGGGACTGCTCAACGAGCAGGTCACCCCCGAAACGGAACTCGACGAAGGCGACCACCGCGGTTTCCGCCCCGACGAGTGGTACGAGACCGGCTGGGAGAAAATCGAGACGCTGCGCTTCCTCGAACGCGACGGCGAGCGCACGATGGCCCAGGCGAGCCTCCAGTGGCTGCTCTCACAGGACCACGTCGCCTCGGTCACGCCAACGTTCCGCACCCGCGAGGACATCGACGAGTGGGCCGCCGCCAGCGAGGTGCCCGCCCTCACCGATGAAGAACTAACGCGCGTCGCTGACCTCTACGAGGACAACTTCGGCATCGACCGCGAGGACGGGATGGACGCCCTCCGCTCGTCGGTCGACGGCGAGGACATCCAATCGGCGGGACTGGACAAACAGAGCGCCGGAAGCTAACCGACGGACGCCTCCGTCGTCCTCCCGAGACATATGTACTGCACCGTACAGGTGCCGACGGGTTTTTACCGACACCTCCTGTAGGCAGACCAAGTTCTCATGCACGGAAACACGCCCCACGCCGGTCGGGTCACGGAGGAGCCCACCACCGAAGCGCGCAAAGCGCTGCGTCGCAACATCGAGGCCATCACGTCTTCTACCCGCTCGCTGCTCCCGGACACCTTCGTCGTCGGCGCCGAAATCGTCGACGGTGCCGACGGCCTGCAGGCGACCGTCGCGGTCCAACCCCCCGCCGGCTCCGTCGTCTCCACCGGCTTCACCTTCGACGAGGACGCCGACGAGGTCGAACTCGCCCGCGAACTCGCCGCTGGCGCCGCGCTCGAAGCCAAACACGCCAGCGACGACGTACCCCAGATAGCGAAGTAACGCGTCTCTCGTTTTACTGCGGCGGCACCAACAGTATCGACACCGTAAGCAACAGCCCCGCGAACAGGCTGCCTGCGGCCATTCCGGCGAGAACGGGAACCGCAAACACCCACCCGACTGCGGCGCCGCCGGCGACCGACGCCGGCATCGCCGCCAACAGGCCGTCGTATTGGCTCGGAGTGAGCGTCTCCGTCATACCCGGGACGTGTGGACGGTGGTAATTAAATCTAATTACTCAGAGCTGCTTTTTTTAAGAGGACACTGCTGGTGGCACTATTTAAATTGACTACCGAGCGTAGCCTGTTTCTGCTGACCGCTTGTATCTGCATGAATCGACTCAGATTTATTGTACGGAGAGTGTGCCACTGTATATCCGTTCTCTGCCTGCTCAACATTATCAATCGTATAAAGTTGAAGTGGCTTCTCCTGCTTCGTCGTCACAGGGAAGTCATAGTTCTCCGCCTCATACTTGAAGTCCTTGCCATCCTCAAGACGCTGTTCCACAAATTCCTCGTGGCGACGAATCCGTTTTGAAACAGTGCTATGAGCGAGTTTCTTAATGTCGGAAACTTCAGAATCGAATACATCCATGAACTTCTCCTGTAGTTCATATCCAGCGGAATTCCGGCCTGCAATCATAGCTGCCAGCGAGGTCGTTCCAGTCCCCCAGAATGGGTCAAGGACGGTGTCACCATACACGCTGAACATATTGATGAGACGGTATGGAACTTCCAACGGATACGCTGCCGAACGGTCACGGAGATCCTCGTCAGCGTTCTCTAACTGCTGGAATGTTCCCTTGATTCCCTCCCACACGTCAGAAAACCATTCGTTACGCTCTTCCCAGAAGTATGCTGATTCATACCGCACATCGTTTCCAGACGAGAAATCTCGACTGTCTTTTCCATTTCGGAAGATGAGTAGATATTCGTGTTCAAGGGTCGCATAGGCGTTCGGCGGCATCATCCCGCTTCCCATAAATTTAGCTGCCGAATTTGTGGGCTTCCGCCAGAGAATATCTGGGAGTGGCTCAAACCCCATGTTGTCAAAGTATTCTGTGATGTGGGCGTGGTTCTGGTAGACCCGGAAACTATCTGCGACCTTCCGTGTGGCGTCACCGATGTTGATACAGGCGATTCCACCATCCACGAGAACTCGATTTATTTCGTCCCACGTCTTGTTCAGCTCTTCGTGCATCAACTCGAATGCTTCTCGACCGTCGCCGTCTTCAAGCGCAGTCTCTATATTTGAATTAAGTGAGGAGAATAGGTCGTCCCACATCTCAATCATCGGATACGGCGGCGACGTAACGACAAGCTCAACTTCGTTATCCTCTACTTGCGATAGATTGTTCGAGTTACCAATGAAAACCCTGTGCTCAGTCCTCATACGGACAACCTATCCGTGGAGGTGTTAGTAGTTATTGGTGGTTCCCCAGCCCGACTCTATTTCTCATCTATTGCTTCCGTTAATTCAGAAATATCGACCGTCATCGCCTTGTTTGTCTTGTTCTCGTCGTAGTAGACAATCGGGGCATCAAACTCTTCCTGCAAGTTGTCCTTGTGAGTATTCGGTTTAATTTGAACCGCTTGCTCTCCGATATACCCGTCAATACCCTTGCTCTCCTCACTTGCAGTTGCCCTACGAACCTCCACATCATACATGTCTCCCAGCTTGCGGAGAATCGTTTCCTGAATATCGAACCCCTCATAGGTTTTGAAGAGAACGAGATCGCGGATGTATCTCCGAGTCATCTCCTCGTCAATTTGCTCAAACGCATTCCGCATCTTCTCCACCATCGGATACGCTTTTTCTGCCGACTTTTCCAATCTTTTTTCGCCGTTATATTCCTCAAAGTAGAATTCAACCGAGTCCTCAAACGTTCCGTCTGGATGTTCTTTTCGGAACTCTTCGATGATATCGCTCATTTGTCCCACAACCTCGGGGCGGTTCGATTGTGAGAGATTAATAGCGGGATTTAGGAGATACGTCGTATACTTTGGCGTATCAAAGGGGAATTCATCTACATCTTCAGCCACAAGCCGTTCTCGCTCTTCTTCTGAAATTCGAAATTCATCTGTCATACACGGGGGATCAAAACGTAACGAATTATCTTTTGGTATTATGTGAGAATCACTTCCCCCAGAACGGGTCCCGCTTGCGGTGTTTGTCGAGGTACATCCCGAGGGCTTCGAGTTCGTCGGTCGGGATATCCTCGGAGAGTTCCTGTTCGAGAATCTTGGCGTGTTTCTCGGGGATTTCCGTCCACAGTTCGTCGCCCTCCTCGATTTGTCGGCCGACCGTCGGGCCGTCGATGGAGGCGGCGACCTGCTCGCCGGCGCGGGCCTCGTCGATGTCCTCGCCGGCGTCCTGCAGCGATTTGAGTTCGCCGACGCGGGTGGTGTCGTTGCCCTCCCACTTGACGACGCGGGAGTTGCGCTTCAGCGTCCCCGAGAGGACTTCGACGCCGACGACGGCGGGACTGGACTGCCGGAAGGTGTGGTCTTCCAGGATGCGGAACCGACAGGGCCGCTGAATCTTGTCGAGCACCTGCTCCTGTTGGGCGCGCTCGATGCTCTCGACGTGGTTCTCGTACTCCTCGACGAGTTGGTAAATCACGTCGTCGACGAACAGTTCGACGTCGCTTTCGGCCGCCTCGCGTTCGGCGTCTTCGAGCACGTCGACGTTGAACCCGAGGATGGCCTGGTGTTTGCCCTCCTCGGCGGTGGAGGCGATAGCCACGTCGCGGGGTGCCACGTCACCGACCTCCGCGCGGACGATGGGGACTTCGGCGTCCTCCAGCGCGGAGGCGATGGCCTCCAGCGACCCGAGGGTGTCGGCTTTGACGACGACGCCGTCCTCTTCGGTGACCACGTCGATTTCGGCGAGTTCGGCCTGCACTTCCGCGATGACGTCCTCGACGGGGCGGTCGCGGACGACACGGACGGGTGCGCCTGCCATCGCGTCGTCGAGGTCCGGTGCGGCGATTTTCACGCCGGCCGCGGCGCCGACCTCCTCGACCTGCTCGAACTGCTTTTCGGTCCGGATTTCGGCGAGCGGTCGCGGCTGCAACAGCGCCCGCACGTCGGTGACGATGGGGTCGTTCTTCCCGCCGACGACGATGGTGTCGTCGGCCCGAATCGTCCCGTCGTACAGCACGATGTCGAGCGTCGTCCCGAAGCCGCGTTCCTCCTTGACCTCGAGGACCGTCCCGACGCCGGGACCGCCGACGTCGATGGACATCTCCTCTTTGAGATACCGCTGGGACAGTCCCATCAGGACCGTCAGGAGGTCGGGGACGCCCTCGCCGGTTTCCGCGGAGACGGGAACGACGCCGATGTTCCCCCGGAAGTCCTGGACTCGCCAGTACATGTCCGCCGAGAAGCCGTTGTCGGAAAGTTCGCCGATGATTTCGTACAGTTGTTGATTGAGTCGGTCTTCGGCGCGGTCGCTCTGTTTTTCCAGCGTCTGCTGTATCGGCTCGTCGGGGTTGGGGTTCCACCCCGGCACCGTGTCGACTTTGTTCGCCGCGACGATGAACGGCGTCTGGGTGCGTTTGAGGATGTCGATGGCCTCCAGCGTCTGTGGCTGGAAGCCGTCGTTGACGTCGACGACGAGGATGGCGATGTCGGCGAGTGCGCCGCCGCGTGACCGAAGCGTCGAAAACGAGTGGTGGCCGGGCGTGTCGATGAACAGCAGTCCGGGCAGGTCGAAGTCGTCGGGGTCGACGAGGCGGCCCGCGATGTCCGAAATCGTCGACAGCGGCACGGCCGTCGCGCCGATGTGTTGGGTGATGGCGCCGGCCTCGCCGGCCGTGACCGCCGACCCGCGGACCTTGTCCAGCAGACTCGTCTTCCCGTGGTCGACGTGGCCCAAGACGGCGACGATAGGCGTCCGTAACTCCGCTTCGTCCCCGGCGTCGGTGGTGTGAGCGTCAGACATAGAAAGAACTCCGTTGTTGGTGTAGTGGCCGCCCGCGGCATTTAACGGTTTCAGTCTCCGGTCGTCCGGCGTCGCTACTCCGTGACGGTGAACGACCCAGTCATGCCGCTGCTCGCGTGGGGTACGCAGTAGTAGTCGTATTCGCCGGCCGTCTCGAAGGTATGGAAGTGAACGTGGCCCTCGCCGTAGGTCGTCGTGCGACTGCCCTCGGTACCGGTCCAGTCGGTGCCATCGGGGACGCCGCCGTCGTCGTACTTGATGTTGTGTCCCGCTCCGACCCACTCCCAGAGGACGGTGTCGCCGACGGAGATTTCGAACGCATCGGGGTCGAAGTTGAGGCCGTCACCGACCGCCACTCGCTGGTCGGGGTCGTCGGGCGGCTCGGGGGTCGGTGTCGCCGTCTCCATCGGCGTCTCGGTCGGTTCGTCCGTCGGTTCCGCCGTCGGCGTGGCTGTCTCCGTCGGCGTCTCGGTCGGTGTTGCCTCGGGCGTTCCGTCGCCACCGCCGTTCCCGTTGCCGCCCTCCGTACAGCCCGCGATTCCGAGTGCGGCCCCGGCGAGTGCGGCCGTTCGGAGATACTGTCGTCGTTGCATACACGGATTCGAGCGGGCGACACTCTTCAACGTTGACCCAAATTCGACCGTACTCGACGGCCGGGGTCGCGTCCGACCCGAACGTTGATACAGGATGACGCTCAAGCGGGGAGTATGTCCGACGTACTCGCCGAGAACCTCTCGGAGAAAGAGGTAATGGGCTCCGACGGTGCGAGCCTCGGAACGCTGTACAACATCACGATGGACCTCAAGACCGGGTCGCTACAGGACCTCGTAGTCGACCCCGGCGAGCAGACGGTCAAAACCGAGTTCGACCACGACGAACACGGTAATCTCCGCGTGCCGGTCAGCCGAGTACAGGCCGTGAAAGACACCATCGTCGTTGCTCGCTGATTTTCGATGCAGATTCTCGATTCGTCGGCCTTCATCCACGACTTCACCACCGACAGCGACATCGTCACCATCCCGCTCGTCCGCGAGGAACTCGAAGACGAGGCCGGCTATCGCTTCGACGCCCTCGAAGGTTCCGGGATGCAGATACACATCCCCGACCCCAGCACGATAGAGCGGGTCGAACGCGCCGCCCGCGAGACGGGCGACGCGGAGGAACTCTCCCGGACCGACATCCGACTGCTCGCGGCCGCCTTCGAACTCGACGGAACGCTCGTCACCGACGACTACGCGATGCAGAACGTCGCCGAGAAACTCGACGTGGCCGTCGAGGTCATCGCCCGCGACGGCATCGACGAGACCAGGGAGTGGCAGTTCCAGTGTCAGGGCTGCGGGCGGACGTTCGACGACCACCGCGAGCGCTGTGAAATCTGCGGGAGCGACCTCGAACGCAAGCGGCCCTAGTCGAGCTCTTCGAGCCCGACACCGACGAGCTGTTCGAGGACCTCCTGTTCGGTCAGGCCGTACTCGACAGCCAACCCCTCGATTTGTTGCGCCGTCGTCTCGTCACAGACGAGGGTGTACCGCTCCATGCGACGAACGTATGGTACCGGTTCGCATAAAACTCCGTCAGACGGGCGACCGACGGTTCGGACTGATAAGGTTAATCGGTTCGAAGCCCCAACATCAACTAATGAGCGTCTCCGCCGAACGGTCCTCGCCGGCCCTCGCGGTCGGCAGCGTCGCCTTCCTCGGATTGGTCGGACTCCTCATCGGCGCCGTCGTCGGCCTCATCGTCATCAGCATCGCCAGCGCGTTCATCCCGATTACGAGCGATTCACCGCTGACCAGCGCCCTCTCGCTGGTCGGACAGGGTATCGGACTCGTCGGCGTCGCGGTCGTGTACCTCCGGTTCAGGGACCTCCCGTGGTCGTACCTCCGTATCAGCCGTCCAACGCTCCGGGACCTCGGTTGGGCGGTCGCCGCGACGGTCGGCCTCTTCGCCGTCCTCGCTGGGGCGAGTTTCCTCATCGACCAACTCGGGTTGACGGCGACGGAACACTCCGTCTCCCAGCAGGCCGAGTCGAACCCCGCGCTGTTGCTCCCGCTCATCCCGCTTTCGGTGCTCGTCACCGGGCCGGCCGAAGAACTCCTCTATCGGGGCGTCATCCAGACCCGGCTTCGGGAGGTGTTCGGTTCCGCTCCCGCCGTCGCCGTCGCAGCGGTCGTCTTCTCGCTCGTCCACATCCCAGCCTACGGGGCGACGAGCGGCCTTGACCCCAGCCTCGCGACGACGCTCGGAATCCTCTTCCTGCTGGGGGCTTCACTCGGTGCGGCGTACGAACACACCGAGAACCTCGTCGTTCCGGCCGTCGCCCACGGCGTCTACAACGCCGTCGTCTTCGGGTCGAGTTACGCCAACGCCGTCGGCCTCGTCTGACTACTCGACGCGGCGGACCGTCTTGTCCTCGACGGCTTCGGCCTCTTCGAACTCTCCGGCGCCGAGGAGGCCGCGGGCCGCGCGTTTCCCCCACTCGACGGCCGGCTGTGTGAACGTCGACACGCCGGACAGTTCGCCGGCGAGGATACACGCCGCCTCCATTCCGTACAGCAGTTCACCGACGCCGTGGGCGTCGAGACGGTCGATTTCGATGCGGACGTTCGGTTGTCCGGCGGCGACGAGCGACGCTTCGGTCGCCTCGAACTCCGCGTCGAGCAGTTCACCAATCGTCTGCCCGCCCAGATAGGATAGTTCTTCGACGTTCGTTTCCGGGATGTCGATGTCAGTCCGCTCCTGTGGACGGACGAGCGTCACGAGTTTGTCCTTTCGGCCGGCCCGGTACAACTGCAGTTGGGAGTGTTGGTCGGTCACACCGAGGGCGCGGGCCGGCGTCTGCCCGAGGCCGTCCTTGCCGAGGCTCTCGGCCCACAGTTGGGCGAACCACTCCCCGAAGGCCTCGAGGCCCTCGGCGTAGGGGACGAAGGCGTTCGTCGTCGCGCCGCGCTGTTCGAGCGCGTAGGCGACGGCGCCGTAGGCGTAGGCCGGACAGTCGAACAGCGACGGTTCCAGCGATGCTCGGCCGTCGGCACCACCGGCGAGAACGGCCTCGATGTCGCCGCCCAGCGCCACCGCCGGAAGCAGGCCGACCGGCGACAGCGCCGAGAACCGGCCAGGAAGCCCCTCCGGAACGCGACACGTCGGCAGGTCGTGGGTTTCGGCCAACTCCACGAGCGGCCCCGAGTCGCCGGACGTGATGACTGTCCGGTCGGTCCAATCGACGCCAGCGTCGGCCATCGCCTCCTGAACGACGAGGAAGTTCGCCAGCGTCTCGGCGGTCGTTCCCGACTTCGAGACGACGTTGACGAGCGTCTCGGACAGCGGGAGTCGGTCGAGTAGCCGTCGGGTGTATTGGGGGTCGATGTTGTCGAGCGTGTGGTGGCCCTCGAGGCCCAACGCGGCGGTGATGGTGTCGGCGCCGAGCGACGACCCACCGATGCCGACGGTCAACACCGCCTCGGGGTCGAAGCCGTCGACGGCCGCACGGATGGCGTCGGTGTCGGTGTCTTCCGGGAGTGCGAGACACGCATAGCCGAACTCGCGGTCCTCGATGCCCGTCTCGATACGGTCGTGGGCGCGGACGACGCGTTCGTCGAGGCGCTGTAAGGACTCCTCTGAGACGCCCTGTGCCGTCTCGGCAGCCAAGGCGTTACCAAAGTCGATGTACATGGTGGTAGCGGCGGGCCGAACCACAAAGGCGTTGCCGATACCCCTCGGTCGTGTCTGCTCGGCGCAGAGAAGCACCGCAACCGGGCGGTTTATTCGACGGACCCACCTACGGCCGACGATGAGCGACGGGTACTCGGGACTGCTCGGTGCGTTCCCCTACGCCTTCAGACGGAGTCGTTCGCGGCTGTTCCGGGCCTACGTCGTCGTTGGGGGACTGCTCGCGGCGATTCTCGGCGTGTTCTTCACGTTCGCGCTCGTCGTCGCCATCGCCAACACCGCGGGGTTCGGCGGCGGGACCATCACGTTCGTCCGGTCGGTGTTCCTGCTTTTGGGGTTCGTCGTCGTGACACCGCTTCTCGCGCCCGTCCTGTTCGTCGCCCGCCACCACCGCCGGGAGGGCGACGACCCACGGTACGATTTCGCGCTCGCGGTCACCGGCGCCGTCTACGTCGTGACGCTGTATCTGGGCGCCATCGCCTCGATGCCCGCGGAATTCGAACTCGACGGCGAAGTGACGACCCGACCCGATCCGAGCGGGGTCGCCGCCCCGCTCGTGGAGGCGCTGTACGCCCTTCCGGAAGTCCTCTCTTGGACCGTTCCGCTGGCCGGCGCGGCCCTGATTTATCTGGTCCACCGGTGGCTCCGGTAGCCTCGAAACGTGGAAAAGCCCAGAGCGCGTTCATCCATCCATGACAGCGCAGGAAGGTCGGTTCCTCGTGACCCACGCGGACGCCGAGTCGGCCGTCCTCAAGGACATCGACCGCGGGCAGGTCCACACGCTCGCGGAGAACCCCGGCGTCGAAGAGCAAGAAGTAATCGAGGGAACGGTCGCTCCGGAACCGCCGATGGAGGTACAGTACAGACTCGTCGATTTCGAGAGTCGCTGTCGGCTCTCGGTCGAACACAGCGCCGAACCGCCGACGAAACAGGAACGCGACATCGCCGCCGAGCAACCCGAAGGCGAGTTGACGACGTGTGAACGAGCCGGAACGGGCGAACTCCACGTCCTGACCGTCCCCGATACCGAAACCGAGGCCGCAGTCGAGGACGTCCTCGACGACGAGGGGACGCTCGCACGGGCGGCCCGCCTGGGCGTGAACCGCGTAGAGATTCGGAGCGACGATGGCGTCGTCAGCGTCCGGTATCTCCCGTAGGGTACGGCCGTTCCCCGAGTATCTCGATTTTATCGCCGACCCGGAGGGACTCCCCGACCGTCGATTCGGGGACGAACGTGTTGACCATCAGTCGGAAGTAGTGGTCGAACCACGCCTCCGAGGCCCACGCCGGAAGCGTCGCTTCGCGTTGTTCGTGGAACGTCTCCCGGAACCCGGGCGTCTCCTCCCCTGTTTCGGGGTCCCGGGTGGGGACGACACAGCGCTGACAGGGGTTCGACCCGAGGAACTCACAGTCGCCGATTCGGAAACCGATTGCCCTCTCGCGGTCGCGGTACAGGCGGTCTTCCCAGAACGGCTCGACGCCGGAGACGACGAGGTTCGGTCGGAGTCGTCGCTCCATCTCTTCGACGTCGATGTCGTCGAACCACCCCGCGACCGTCTCGATGGTCGATTCGGCGATGACGGTCGGTCCCGAGGCGAGCGTGTCGTCCGGAAAGCCCCCAGCCTCGTCGTGGCGGAGTTCGACGGGCTCCTCGAAGTACCCCGAGAGCCACGCCTCGATGGCGTCGGTGTCATCGAGGTCGAACGCCGTGGGGTCGCCGTCGTTCGGCCGGAGCGTCAGCCGGCCGGCTTTGGGGTCGAACCACGACCGGAGTCGGTGAACTCGGCGATCGTTCTTCCCGTTGACGTAGTTGCCGTCGGCGTCGACGATGGCGAACTCGCGGTCGTAGGAGAGGCCGCCGTCCGGCCGAACCGTCGCCCGCTCTATCGTCCCGTGTGGGTCGAGCGACTTGACGGGGTAGACGACGATGCGCTCCAGCGTCGCGGACATGTCCGACGATTGGACCCGGCGGTGTTGAAGGGTGCGGTTGCGGCTACGGGCGCCGACCGCCGAGAACCCTTTCGAGACACGAACGACAACCCTTATTCGAGGTCCACTCACACCGAACGGCATGGACCTGACGGTACCGACTGTCGATTACGCCGACTACACCAACCGTCAGTTGATAGCCCTCCCGCTCGGGCTGTTGGCGGTAGCAATCGGCATCCTCGTCGTCGCGACAGCGATAGCGGGGTCACCGGTGTCGCTCGGTATCGAGTTTACCGGCGGCGCCGAGTTGCAGGTGGAAACGACTGATTCTCCCGAGGAGATACGCGATACCTTCGACGAACCGGTCGACTCCGTCACGCCGGTCGGAACGGCGGGGAGTAACTCCTACATCGTGGAGTTCCAAGAGGGCGAGTACGAGGACCTCGAGACGCTCCGGACCCAAGCCGAGGACGAGGGATACACGATAGAGTCCTCCGGAACCCGGTCGGCGAGTTTCGCCGCCGAATCACAGACGCAGGCGCTCATCGGACTCGCGATAGCCTTCGCGGGGATGGCCGGACTCGTTTTCCTCCTGTTCCGGACGTTCGTCCCCTCTATCGCCGTGGTCGCTTCCGCGTTCTCCGACATCGTCATCCCCTTGGCGCTGATGCGGCTGTTCAACATCGAGCTGACCCTCGGTACGGTCGCGGCGCTTCTGATGCTCATCGGGTACTCCGTGGACTCCGACTTGCTGTTGAACAACCACGTCCTGCGGCGACACGGTGACTTCTACACCTCGACGTTCCGCGCGATGCGGACCGGTGTGACGATGACGGTTACCTCCATCGCGGCGATGATTGTCATGACCGTCGTCGCCAGCCAGTTCGGCATCCCGCTGTTGCCCCAAGTCGGCATCGTGCTCGTGTTCGGCCTCACCACCGACCTGATGAACACCTACCTGCTCAACGTGAGCCTGCTTCGCTACTACAAATACGAGGGGATCGCACAATGAACCTAGAACTCAGAGAGAACTGGCGCATCTGGCTGCTGGTCGTGTTCATCCTCGTCAGCACCATCGCCGTGTTCGCACCGCTCGGTGGGGGCAGCGGTGGCGCGAACGCGACCGCCGCGAACGCGACCGCCGACTCGACCACCTCCGAATACACGAACCTCCGGTTCGGGCTGGAACTCTCCGGCGGGACGCAAGTCCGCGCGCCGCTTGCTGGCATGACCGCAAGCGGCCTCGAGTTCAGCGTCGACGACGAACGGGCCATCGAGCAGACTGTGCGGGACGAACTCGACCTCGGGGCGGGTGACGTACGCGCCGACGCCGAGGGCAACACCGTCGAGGTGTTCGACGACCGCTTCGTCGGCGATACGAACCAATCGGAGTTCGCCGCCGCACTCAACGAGGCCGGCTACGAGGTGAGCGAAGACGACATCCGCATGGGTGTAACCGACACCACCCGTGACCGTGCCGAAGACGTGCTGACGAACAAGATCAGCCAGGGTGGCCTCCCCGGCGGCACCGTCACGCAGGTCGCCTCCCCGGGACAGCAGTTCATGCTCGTCGAGGTGCCGAACGCCAACCGCTCTGAGGTCATCGACCTCATCGGCGACCGCGGACAGGTCGAAACCGTCGCGCTGTTCCCGGGCGAGAACGGGACGTACCAGAACGTCTCGCTTTTGACCCAGAGCGACTTCGCCAGTATCGGTGGCGCGACACAGGAGCAGGGACGGACGTTCGTCCCCGTGACGCTCACCGAGCAGGCGGGCCCGGAGTTCGGCCAAGCGATGCGCGATTACGGCTTCGACCAGCAAGGCGGGACGAACTGTAACTACGACCTCAACGAGTCGATGGCCGAGAACAAGGGGGAGAACCCCGGTCGGTGTCTCCTGACCGTCCTCGACGGCGAAGTCGTCTTCGCCGCAGGGGTCAACCGAGACCTCTCGGCGTCGTTCCGCGACGGCTCCTTCGACGACAACCCGCAGTACCAGACGACGACGACGAGCCTCGAGGAGGCTCGCGAACTCGAACTCAACATCCGCGCGGGGGCGCTCCCGACGCAACTCGACATCGACAACCGCGGGACGACGTTCTTCCTGTTGCCGAGTCTCGCCGAGCGGTTCAAGCCGCTGTCGCTCGCCACCGGCGCGGCCGCAGTCGGTGCAGTCGCGCTCGTGGTGTTCGCCCGATACCGAAGAGCGGAGGTGGCGGCACCGATGCTGCTCACCGCCGCCGCGGAGGTGTACATCCTGCTCGGCTTCGCCGCCGCGGTGGGGTTACCGCTGGACCTCTCTCACATCGCCGGCTTCATCGCCGTCATCGGGACCGGGGTCGACGACCTCGTGATAATCGCGGACGAAATCATGCAACAGGGTGAGGTTCGGACTTCACGCGTCTTCGAGTCGCGGTTCAAGAAGGCGTTCTGGGTCATCGGCGCCGCCGCCGCGACGACCATCATCGCCATGTCGCCGCTGGCGGTGCTGTCGTTGGGTGACCTCCAAGGGTTCGCCATCATCACCATCGTCGGCGTCCTCATCGGCGTCCTCATCACGCGGCCGGCCTACGGCGACATCCTCCGCGTGCTCGTGTTGGACGACTAACCACCCCTTTTCACCCCCTTCTGATTCAGTCGGCGCGTCGGCGAAGTCCCAGCGCCACGAACAGCGCCACGACGCCGGCGACCGTGAAGCCGAACCCGGCCCCGTCGGCCGCCGCTGGCGAGGCGTCGTCAGTGTCGGTGGGGTCGTCGTCGGTCGTCGGCGTTTCCGGCGGTTCCGTCGGGAGTGGCGTGAACGTCTCTGTCGGCGTCGTTTCCGGCGTCACAGTCGGTGTTACCGTCCGTGTCGCCGTCGGCGTCGAAGTCGCTGTCGCGGTTGGGGTTGCCGTGGGAGTCGCCGTCGCTGTCGGCGTCGGAGTCCAGGGCCCCGACATCGGGCCCAACTTCAGTTGGGCGTCGCTCTCGTTGTCGCACTCACAGACGTACGTTTCGTTCGTTTCGACGGTGAAGCCGAAGGACTCACTTTCCGTGTCGGTTTCCTGCGGGCCGGTGCCGTTGAGGAACACATCCGCGGCGTACCAGCCGGGTTCGTCGGTGGTGTCGGCACAGGCGCCGCCCGGCGCCTCGTCGCTCAACTCGAGGACGAGTCGGTCCTCGCGCTCGACGTGCGGCGGGTTGCCACCGAAATCGCTGCCGTTGTAGAACTCGACTTCGATGCGGTCCCCGAAGCGCATCTGACCCCCGTCTTCGAGAAACTCCCGTTCGGTCTCGCCGTCGTTGTCCTCGTCAATGCCGAACGTCGCGACGTTCGTCGGGTCGCAGTCGCTGTGGTCGACCGCGTCCGTTTCGACGATGAGTTGGTCCGGGGCGATGCCGTCCGATGCGCCGATGTCCTCGAAGACATCGCCACCCCGTAGCGTGTATCTGACGCTGGCGTTATCGGTTCCGGGGTGGTGGTCTTCCGCTTCGAGGAACTCGAACGTCGCGTTGCCCGCTTCCTCGGGCTCGTAGTGTGGTGCGTCGGATTGGGCCGTGCCATCCGCGGAGGCGAAGCCGACGGCTGCAACCGAGGCCACGCCGACGCAGACGACGGCGACGAGGACGGCACGTCGGACCGACACCTGACCACAACCGAGTCGGAACATGGCCGCTGTCACGACGACGGCCCACTAAACGGAACCGCCGGCAATCCGCTACGGTTTTTCGCACTTCGAAGCGCTTTCCCCCACCGGACCGAAAGGACAGCCATGACCTTCCGAGACGGCAC
The DNA here is from genome assembly GCF_013391635.1 of Natronomonas gomsonensis. Classification (GTDB taxonomy): domain Archaea; phylum Halobacteriota; class Halobacteria; order Halobacteriales; family Haloarculaceae; genus Natronomonas; species Natronomonas gomsonensis_A. Next base: position 1,542,883 of record NZ_JACAWU010000002.1, read on the forward strand.
GCTCGTCGACTGGCACGAGTGGGGACCCTCCCCGTTCGAGACCGCCGACCGTGCCGGCAAACCCGTGCTGTGTTCGCTGACGGCGCCGTGGTGTGAGTGGTGCCACCGGATGGACGAGGAGACGTACTCGGACCCCAAACTGGCCGCCAACATCGGCGACAGTTTCGTCCCCGTTCGCGTCGACATCGACCGCAACCCCCGCGTCCGGGAGCGGTACAACATGGGGGGGTTCCCGACGACGGTGTTCCTAACGCCCGACGGCGAGGTCCTGTCGGGAGCGACGTATCTCGGTCTCGATGGGATGCGACAGGTACTCGACAGCGTTCGGGAATCTTGGGACGCGAAGGGCGCGACCGCGGGGAGCGTCCCGCGGGCGCTGTCCGGCGAAGACCTGCCGAGCGGCGAGGTGACCGCCGACATCGAAGCCCACATGGTCGAACAGGTCGCCGCCGCCTTCGACGAGGAGTTCGGCGGCTGGGGCACCGGCGCGAAGTTCCCGCTTCCGCAAACCATCGAGTTCGCGCTCAAACGCGACCGTCAGCGGGCGACGCGAACGCTCGAAGCGGTTCAAACGCACCTCTACGACACCTACGACGGCGGATTCTACCGATTCGCGGAGAACCGGAGTTGGGGCGAACCCCACCGCGAGAAACTCACAGACGAGAACGCCGCTCTCCTCGGAGCGTTCACCTCGGGATACCTCTACACCGGCCAGGAATCCTACCACGCCGCCGCCGAGGGCACGGTCGATTATTTGACGACGACGGCGTGGACCGGCGAGGCCTTCGCCGCCAGCCAGGCCGGCAGCGACTACTACCTGCTCGAACCGACCGAACGCGAGGAGGCCGACCCGCCGCACGTCGATACGACGGCCTTCGCGGACCGAAACGGGATGGCCGCCGAGGCGCTGTTCCGCTTCGCCGCGGTCACCGATCACGAAGGAGCGACCCGCTACGCCGAACGGGCTCTGGAGTTCGTCCTCGAAACGCTCGTCGATGACGGCCACGTCGCACACTTCGACGGTGAGGATAGCGAAACCGGACTGCTCGCCGACCACGCGCGAGTGCTGTCGGGACTCACCGCCGCCGCACAGGTAACCGGCCCCGACGGCTGGCTCGCGCCGGCCCGGGCAGTCGCCGACGACGCCATCGACCGCCTCGTCGACGACGGCGCGTTCCTCGACGGCGACGCGGAGGGGGCCGGACTGCTCGACCGACCCCTCCGGCCGCTGGAGACCAATGCGGAGATGGCCGACGCGCTCCTCGATTTGTGGGCGCTGACCGACGAGGACCGCTACCGTGCCGCCGCGACCGATGCGCTCGCGTCGTTCGCCGGTGCCTACGACCGAATGGGCGTCGAGGTGGCCGGCTACGCGGCCGCCTGTGCCCGCGCCCACTACGACCCGCTCGTCGTCCGGACGCCCGCCGCCGGGACGGACCTCCACCGGGCCGCCCTCCGCATCGCCGACCACGAGAAGGTGGTCGTCCCCGCGGACCGCGAAAACGCCGTCGTCGTTCGGAGCGGAACCGAGACGGTACCGGCTGAGACGCCCGACGAACTCCTCGAGCGCGCTTCTGAGGGCCCGAGTCCCTGAGCCGCGTGCCGTGGGGACGTGTGACTATCCCAACAACAACTCCAACCGTTCCTAAACTTACGATGTGTTTATATCCCCCGAGGGTGAGATGCGAGTAATGGCAAGTCTCAGAGACCTCGGGTTGTCGGAGTACGAGGCTCGGGCGTACCGAGCACTGCTGAAAACCGGACCCACAACCGCCAAAGAGTTGTCACGGGTCAGCGACGTCCCGATGGGCCGGATTTACGACGTGCTCAACAGCATCGAGCAGTACAACCTCGTCCGCTCGCAGTCGGCTTCGCGTCCGAAGAAGTACGTCGCCGTCGAGCCGACGACCGCACTCGACCGCCTTTTGGACGACAAGAAGCGCGAGCTCAACGAGAAGGCCAGCCAGTACGAGGACATCGTCGACGAACTCACCGGCGAACTCGAAACCGCCGAACCGGTCGAGGAGACCTTCTGGACCGCCGCCGTCGGCCCCGAGGAGACCGTCGACCTCCTCGTCGAACGACTCTCCGCGGCCGATTCGAGGGTCGTGATGGTACTGTCGACGTACACCGAGCAGTTCTTCGACATCGACAAGGTCGGCACGCTCATCGTCGACGAGTTGAGCGAGGCACTCGACCGCGGCGTCGACGTACAGTTGCTGATGCGGCCCGACCTCGTTCCCATCCTTCCGGAGTCCATCGGCGAACGCTACCGGAGTTCGCTGACGGAACACGACGCCTTTTCCGTCCGAACCAGCGAGAACGTCTCCGGAACGTTCACCCTCGTCGACGAGAACGAGGTCGTCATCGAGGTGCCGCACCCGCTGAAGAGCCAAGAGGTGTTCGCCATGATAGACCTCAAAGACCGCGAGTTCGCCGGGAACGTTCGCACCGAATTCGAGCCCCGGTGGGAGAAAGCCGAGGAGTTGGCGTTCTAGTCGTTCGGGTCGACGGACACAACTTTCCACTCGAAACAGCCGGAACGAACTTCCGTCTCGGTGTCGAACCCTCGGGAAGGACCGAATGGACGACCCCGAGAAACTGAAAGCTCTCCTCGACCACGCCCAAGACAAAATCGTCGTCGTCGACGAGAACGGCGTGTATCGGTACGTCAACGCCGCCGTCGAACGACTGTTGGGGTACTCACCCGAGGAGTTCGTCGGGACCAACACCTTCGGATACATGCACCCTGACGACCGCGAGGACGTTCGGGAGGCCTTCAGTCGACTGCTCGAGGGAGCCGTCGACGACATCGAGACCATCGAATACCGCCACCAGGCCAAGGATGGCTCGTGGGTGTGGCTGGAGAGCCGCGTCGAGAATCACGCCGACTCGACGCTCGGCGGCTACGTCGTCAGTTCCCGCGACATTACCGACCGCAAGCGGGCCGAACGCCGGCAGCGCGAGACCGAGATTCGACTCGAGGAACTCGCGGCGAACACCGACGACGTGCTGTGGACGTTCTCCGAGGACTGGAGCGAGTTGCTGTTCGTCAACGACGCCTTCGAGGACCTCTGGGGGATGTCAGTCGAACGCGTCAAGGCAGACCCGACGAGCTTCCTCGACGGCATCCACCCGGACGACAGGGACCGCGTCGTCGAGGGAATGCACCAACTCTCGAACGGGACCCCGCGAGCCATGGAGTACCGCGTGAACCCCGAGAAGGGGTATCGTCGGTGGGTCTGGGTGCAGGCACGCCCCGTCGTCGAGAACGGTTCGGTCGCCCGCATCGTCGGCTTCGCACGGGACGTCACCGACCGCCGCCGCCGGGAACGGCAACTACAGGTGATGGACAACCTCCTCCGACACAACCTCCGCAACGACATGAACGTCATCCTCGGGCACGCGGAGTTGGCACGGAAACGGGCCGACGGGACGGTCGTGGAGGGGATGGAGACGATACTGGAGACGGGGTGGAAACTACTCGAAACCGCCGATAAGGAGCGGGAAATCGTCGACGTGCTCGTCGGGGTCGGCGACGTGGGGCGCGTCGACCTCGCTTCGACCCTCCGGGCCAAAGTCGAGGAGTTCGGAGCGGAGGTGGGGCCGGAGGCCACCATCACCGCCGATACGCCCGCCTCGGCCGAAGTCGTCTCGCTACCGGAGATCGACCGCGCCGTCCACGAGTTGCTCGAAAACGCGATCAGACACGCCGACGGTCCACCGGAGATCGAGGCCGAACTCCACGTCGAATCGGAGTGCGTCGTCCTGAAAATCCTCGACAACGCCTCACCGATTCCTCGAAATGAGTTCGAGCCGCTGTTCGGCGACGAAGAGCCAAGCGACCTGTATCACGGCACCGGTCTCGGCCTGTGGCTGGTCTACTGGATAGTCGACCTCTCGGACGGCACGCTCGAGTTCGAGTACGTCCCCGACTGCGGCAACTGCGTGACGGTGCGACTTCCGCGAGCGGAGTGAGGCCGGTCAGTCGCCGTTGACTTCCGCCTTCAGTTGGCCGAATTCGGCGACTCGCTCGGCGTGGGCGTTGTGCTGGTGGATGGACTCGTCGTTGGACTGTTCCATGTAGACGACGGCGTCGTCGGGGAGGTCCGGATACGCTTCGACCAGTCCGTCGGCCATCGCGCGGACGCAGTCCTCGACGAACTTCGCGTCGCTGTGGCTCTCGAAGGTCATGTGGTCCTCGTCGGGGCGCTTGGCGAGGTTGTAGATGCGTGCACTCATCGAGTCACGGGCTACCTCGATGAGTCGGTTGAGGTCGACGCTCGGATCGCCCGCGGTCTCGACGGTCAACGTCGCGTGGCCGCGCTGGGAGTGACCGGGTTGGGGAACCTCCTCGAGGAACGCATCGACCGTCTCGCGGTCGACATCGAGGTCGGCGAGTACGTCGCGAGCGCGTGATTCGCTCATGCCCTGCGAGCAGGGACACACCGTCATGCCGACGACGTGACAGCCGATTTCCTCGCGGGTGCCGTCCTCGGTGGCGGTCGCCGAAGCGATGATGTCCGCCGTCGCCTGCGTCGGCCGATTCGTCGCCGGTGTCTCCTCACGAATCATGTACTCCGCCTCCATCCGCACCTCGGCTTTCGTCGTGTAGTCGTGTTTTTCGAGCAGGCGTTCGGCCACGTCGCCGCAGACGTCCTCGACGCGCATCGCCGGTTCGGAGACGGCCTCCTCCAGCATCTCGTCGACGACCTCCATGTTCCGGCTCATGTCGGCGCCTTTCCGCCAACTCGGCAGGTCGACGAACACCTCGAACTCCGCCATCAACACGATGGGACGGTCCTCCTCGCGGTGGAGTTTCACGAGTTTCTCGACGCCGGTCACGCCCACGCGGTTGAGACCGACGCTCACGTCGGGACTCGACGCCTGTACGTCCGGCAGCTGCTGACTCATTGGTACTTAAAACGTCGGGGACGCCGTTAGGGCTTTCGAAAGGGGCATTCGGTCGGTTGCCGCTACTCCAGTTTCCCGAGTGCGGTGAAGAACTCCAGCGGCGGTCCCGCGATTCTGACGGGGTCGTCGGCGCGGCGCAGTCGGACGTTCGTCGGCGGGTCGACCCGCTCTCGTGTTCGGCCGTCGGCGACGACGAAGGCGTGGTCGGCCTCCTCGACTCGGACGACGATGTCGGCGTCCAGCGGCGCGGCGAGGGAGGGCATCGGCCCCTCCGCACACATCTCGGTGACGACGAGCGTCGCCACGTCGGGGTGGACCAACGGCCCGCCCTCGCTGAGGTTGTACGCCGTCGACCCGGTCGGCGTCGACACCAACACGCCGTCGGCTCGGCTCCCGGAGTACAGCTGTCCGTCGACGCGCACCTCGATGCCGACACCGTTGTTTCGGCCGCGCTGTGGCCCGAGAATCGACACCTCGTTGACCGCTGCCGGCAGCGACCACCCCTCGCCTTCGGCCTGGACCTGCGGCAGTTCCTGGTACGTTCGGTCACCGCTCTCGAACCGCTCGACCTCACGCTTGACGGTCTCGACGGCCTCTTCGGGCGAAACCGCATTGAGGAAGCCGACCTCGCCGAGATTGACGCCCATGACGGGCGTCGGCGTCACCTCGCGGGCGGCAAACAGGAACGTTCCATCGCCACCGATGGAGACGACGAGGTCACAGTCGACGAACTCGCCGACGGCCATCCCCTCGCGGTCGAGGCTTGCCGCCGTCGCCGCGTCCAGCGAAACCGAGGCGTCGGCGTTTCGGCGTATCCGGTCGGCGAGCTCGGCGGCCCGGGGGTTGTCCTGTTGGGCGACGACGCCGACGTGCATCGGCGGTGCTTCGCCACCCGACGACAAAAAGCCCCACGGACTGCGATTCGACGGGTAACATTAACGTTGTAGCGAAATAACACGCTGATGTATGCGTGAGTCGCGGGGGCGAACATGAGCGACGAAGACGACTGGTTCGAGAGCGCCAGCGACGAACCGTTCGAGGACGGCGACGACGAACTGTTCGAGGACGACTTCGCGACCGCCTTCGAAGGCGGCGACGGCGACGGCTTCGAGGAGGAGTTCGAATCCGAGATTCCCCGCCTCGATCTCGGCATCGAGGGACTCGACGACATGATTCAGGGCGGCGTTCCCGAACGGTCGCTGCTCGTGGTCATGGGCGCCGCCGGGACCGGGAAAACCACGTTCGGCCTCCAGTTCCTCCAGCGCGGCATCGAAGACGGTGAGAAAGCCATCTACATCACGCTCGAAGAAGACAAGGAAGCCGTCGTACAGGCCGCAACCGAGAAGGGATGGCCCTTCGACGAGTACATCGAGGACGACAAACTCGCCATCGTCGATTTGGACCCCATCGAGATGGCCAACAGTCTCGCCTCCATCCGCGGTGACCTCCCCCGACTCGTCGACGAGTTCGACGCCCAGCGACTCGTTCTCGACTCCGTATCGCTGCTGGAGATGATGTACGACAACCAAGCCGAGCGCCGTACCGAGGTGTTCGACTTCACCCGGTCACTGAAGAAGGCTGGCGTCACTACGATGCTGACCAGCGAAGCCAGCGAGGGCAACCCCTACGCCTCCCGCCACGGCATCATCGAATACCTCACCGACGGCGTGTTCGTCCTCCAGTACGTCCGCTCGGAGTTCCGCGAAACCCGACTCGCCGTCGAGATTCAGAAGATACGGAACGCCAACCACTCCCGAGAGACGAAACCCTACGAAATCACGGGCGACGGGATTTCGGTGTACCAGCAGGCGAATATTTTCTAAGCCGAACTTTTTACGCCTCGGGTTGCGGGCCGCAGGCCCGCAACCGCTCGGCGCAAAAACTTCGATGAAAAAGGCGGCGACTCGCTTCGCTCGTCACCGTGAACCGCTCGCGCCTCCGGCGCTCGCGGATGCTAGCAGCGATTACCGAACGACCGTCACGGGCACCGGCGACCGGCGGACCACGCTCTCGGCGACGCTGCCAAGCAAGATTCGGGACACTCCCTCCCGACCGTGGCTCCCGATGACGACGTGGTCGCAGTCCTCAGCGACATCGGTGATAGAGCGGACGGGCCGACCGGTTTCGGTTGTCGTCTCGACGGTGACGCCGGCTTCCTCGGCGCGTTCCTCGACATCTTCGAACATCCGCTCGGCCGCTTCCTGTTGAGCCTCGAGCCACTCCCCGGCCGCCGCGGCCTCGCCGACACCGATGCCGTACCCCGCCTGTACCGGGTCGATGACCCGCAGACAGACGATGGTCTCCTCGGGGAACTGCTCGGCCGCGTACTCGAAGGCTCGCCACGACTGCTCGGAACCGTCCATCGGCACTAGGACACGCATACGAGAACCGACGACGGCACCGGTGATAAAGGTCAGTCTCGCCCGTGGCGAGTCAGACACTTCGGAAGGCCGATTAGTTCGACCGGTTCGGAGTTATCGGGCGAGTAGACGACCATCTGTCCCTTCTCCATGTACGGCACCTTCCCTTCGAGGTTCGAGGGGATGTTGACGGCCTTGATGGCGTCTTCGTCACCGAGGTTGAGCACGACCGTCGTGTTCACCTGCTTGAAGATTGGGTCGGCGATGTCTTGAGGGTCCTGCGTGATGAGAAACAGGCCGAGCCGCTCCTTGCGGCCCTGCTTTGCGGCCTCGGAGAACTTCCCGATGACCTTGTCGGCCTGGACGCTGTCGGCGTCGGTGAGGAAGTTGTGCGCCTCGTCCATCCCCAAGACGAGCGGCGTCTCCTTGATGCGCTCGAAGGAGGGGTCGTTCGACAGTTTCTCGTCGACCAGCAGCGAGGCGACGGCGAGGACGACCGTCGTAGTCGCCCGCGAGTCGTTGAGGTGATAGGTCGGCACCGTCGTCAGGCCACCGGGGCGGACGAACTCCCGTACGAGGTCGGTAATCGGGCGGGCGTCCTGGTCGAACACGTTGTCGAAGCCGAACGCCCGCCGCCGGACCGCATCGAAGGTGGCCTCGTGGACGCGACCGGACTCGTCGAGTTCCTCCTTCAGCGCCGGGTCGTCGAGGAACGACATGAACTGACTGTACGTGTCGCCGGAGCCGTGCCGGTCGAAGAAGCGCTTCAAAAGGTACTGCAACGCCCCGTACTGGTTGTCGTTGAGCTTCGACCCGGCGATGAGCCACGGTCGGTTCCGAACCATCGAAAACGGAATCGTGAACTCGACCTGCTCGGCGTGGTGGTGGGAGGCGGCGTACGTCGCGTCGCCAACTGTCGGGACGAACGCCTTCGTGTCCGCGACGCCGCCGTGGGCGACGCCCTCCCGTTCGAGTCGCCGCTCGTAGTCGGCGTCGATAGTGGGGTTGTCGTCGTGCATCTGGGCGTACTCGTCTTGGGGGTCGAACTGGACGACAGCGGGCGCCACGTCGCGGCCGTCCTCGATGGGGTAGCGGCGGTCCTGGGAGAGATACTGTCGGAGGACGTTCTTCGCGGCGTGGGTCTTCCCCGACCCCGTCCCGCCAGCGACGAGTGTGTGTCGGAAAACGAGTGGGTCGCCGGCCTCGTAGTCGTCTTTCAGGCGGTAGTCGATGGTCGGCGGTTCGGCCGCAGTGCGGACCTTCTCGCCGCCGACCGAGAGGTGCCCGAGGAAGACGCCCTCGGACGGGATTTTCAGCCCCGTCTTGATTTCCTCGTCGTCCTCGGCTTGTCGGACGACCGTCTCCGGTTTCGGAACCCGGTCGGTCATTCGGCGTTTGAGTTCGCCGCCCTCCGAGTACAGCACCGCGACCGGTTCGAGCGACGCCATGAACTTGTAGTCCTGTTCGTCGACCTCCTCGCGGCGCATCGCTCGCCGGGCGTGGATTTCCGTCGCGTCGTCGGAGCGGAACTCTTGGGCGTACTCCAGTGCGACGATACGGCAGAACAGCCGTTCGCCGTCAGGATAGGCGGCGATAAGGTAACTGCCGATGCGGACCGAAGAGCGGTTCGCGACCGTGATGTAGGCTCTGAGCCGCGTCTCGTCGTCGTCCTCGCTGATGACCAGCCCCTCAGAGGCCGACAGCGTCCCGATTCCCCTGTCGGAACCGACCGGCGTCACCGAGACGGCCTCGAAATCGTCCTCGTCGGTGGCCGGCTCCTCCCCGCCGGCGTCGTCGGGGTCGTGGTCGGCGAAGTCGCCCAAATCGGACATACGGTAGCTGTGGCCGCCATCGGCTAAAAAGGCACAGGTGGTGGAGTGGAAGTGAACGACACCGCGAACCGAAACCGACCTCAGAGCGGCATCGGACCGCTACCCTGTCCGTCGCCGTCGGATTGCCGTGCTTGTGAGAGCATCTCCGAAACCGGCTGGACGTAGTCGTAGCCCGGGACGATTCCCTCCATGTACGTCCCCTCGACGTACTCGACTATCGCCTTCACCATCGCGGGTGCGTGGTCGGCGTTGCCCCACTCGAACTCGAAAACCGCGACGGCGTCACCGGATTCCTCGATGACCCGTTGGTCCTCGAAACTCAGGTCCTGTCGGACCGCCATATCGGCGTCCTCCAATCGGAGTTCGTACGTCTCGAACCACCCGTCCTCAACGGCCGACCCGACCGGCCCCTCCGTCGCCGCCGATAACATCGGCGCACGGACCTCTATCGTATACCGGAGGTCCCAGTCGTCGGTTTCGGTGGCGGTCGCCCGTCCGTCGAATCGCGTCGTCGTCACGTCGAACCACTCGCCGTCCCGCTCGAAGGCCTCGTGGCCCTCGAAGGCCCGAACGGCGCGCTCGGGAAGTTCGTCGGTCATTGCAGTCGGATACGACGTTGTGCCTCAAAAGGGCGTCGTGAGAGGACGTGTCTGTTTGGTCCGTTCCACAGCACGGTCGATACTGCAGTTCGCCGTGTCGCTGCCTCGGAATTCGAAGCAGCCGATTCGGTCCCGTCCCCGTGTTCACTCCCCGTCAGTTTCGGACAGAGGGACTTCCTGCCAAGAAGACGCCCCAAAGAACGCTCGAAGCGCCAGAAAGACGCCCAGATACGTGCCAACCACGACAATCACGAGCGAGATGACTGCTGCGCCGAATAGCTCAATCAGCGTCATACTCCCGTCTGGATAGCACCAATTGATAAATAATTCGTCCTCACGGAGTACGGTCTCACGGCTCGCTTCGCTCGCCGTTCGACTATTCCGAGACGCCTCGCGTTGCTCGGCGTCTCGCTATGCGAGGGGAGGGATTCGAACCCACGGACCCCTACGGGAGCGGATCTTAAGTCCGCCGCTTTTGGCCAGGCTCAGCCACCCTCGCGCGTTCGTACTTCCGACCGTCCCCGGAAAATCGGTTTCGGTCCGCAGACGAACAGTTCGCGGACGCCTCCACGGCGTTCGGTCGTTTTACTCGATGGTGAACGTCGTTTCGGCGGTCAGCCCCTTGTCGTCGGCGTCCGGGACGTTGACCCGAACCGCCAGTGAGTACTCCCCGGGGCCTGCGGGTTCCCAGCGTTGGGCAGACTCCCGGAACCGTTGGGACCACGACCGCTTGAACGTCTTCGTCTCCGAGCGCGAAAACCGAAAGAGGCTGTCCTCAGTGGGGTGGTTCGTGACGCGACTGGCCTCGTCGACGCCATCGATACTCCACGTCCACCGGACCGGCGAGTCGGTTCGCAGCGCGATGGGAAACGGAACCCGGTTTCGGAACGACACGCGAAAGCGAACCGGCTCGTCAGTCTCGTATCGCTGTCGGTCAGTTTCGACCGAAACGCCGACCGCTCGCGGTCGGAGTCGCATCGGAACGAAGGCGTGGCTGGCCGACGCCCAATCGATGGGTTTTCGCGACCGTTCGTCGTCGGAGGTCCGCTTGGGAGCGTAGGGGTCTTCGTCATCGTACTCCAGCGCCCGCGATTCGTAGATGCGGCGCATCCACCCGCAGTAACACTGCAGCGAACAAAAGCGTACGGACCGCGGTCAGTCGTCGGCGCCGATAGCGCCGTCGCGTGCGTCGCCTTCGGCCTCGGGAATATCGCCGGTTTCGTCCACGTCGAAGAGATGACAGGACTTGGGGTTCTCGCCGTCGCCGAGCGTCGGTTCTCGGGTCTCACAGACGCTCTCGTAGTGTTTCCGGAGCAGTTCGCCCGCGGCCTCGAAGTCGTCCTCGGCGAGGAGTTCGATGGCCTCGTCGACCCGCTCGCGGTGAACCCCGTCGGGTTCGGTGTCGAGTTCCTGCTCGCGGAGTTCCGCGACGAACTCCTCGCGGAGTTTCTCGCGGTCCGACTCGGGGTTGCGCTCTTCGACCTGTTCCCAGGCGTACTCGGTGCCAACTTCACGGTCGGCGATTCGGACCCGCAGGTCCATGATAGAGCGGAACGCCTCCTGCTCGATATCCATCCCCTCCGGCGGGATGACCCGCGGACACCGGGTGTGGAACTTACACCCCGACGGCGGGTCCATCGGCGAGGGGACCGTCCCCTTCAGCAGGACGCGGTCGCTCTCCCACAGCGGGTCCGGTTCGGGGATGGCCGACAGCAGCGCCTCGGTGTAGGGATGGTGCGGTTCGGTGAACACCTCCTCGGGCGTACCGACCTCGACGATTTCGCCGAGATACATCACCGCGATGCGGTCGGCGATGTGCTCGACGACGCTGAGGTCGTGAGCGATGAACAGATACGACAGGCCCAACTCCTCTTGGAGGTCCATGAGAAGGTTGAGAATTTGGGCCTGAACGCTCACGTCCAGCGCGGAGACGGGTTCGTCACAGACGATGAAATCGGGGTCGACCGCCAGCGCCCGAGCGATACCGATTCGCTGCCGCTGGCCCCCGGAGAACTCGTGTGGATACCGCCCGGCGTGACTGGCCTGTAGCCCGACGGTTTCGAGCAGTTCCTCGATGCGCTCCTGTCGCTCGTCGCCGCTGGCGATGCCGTGAACGTCGAGCGGTTCGCCGATGATGTCGGCGATGGTGAGCCGCGGGTTCAAACTCGCAAACGGGTTCTGGAAGATGAACTGGAGATCCTTGCGGTACTCCCGCATCTCGCTGTTGGACAACTCCGCGAGGTCGACCTCCTCGGTGCCGTCGCGGTAGTACGCCGACCCGGCGGTGACGTCCTCCAGTTGCAACAGGGTTCGACCGAGCGAGGACTTCCCACAGCCCGACTCGCCGACCAAACCGAGGGTCTCGCCTTCCTTGATTTCGATGTCGACGCCGTCGACGGCTTTCACGTCCTTGTCCTCGCCGAGCAGTCGGTCGAGGAAGCCGCTCTCCGTCGAGTAGTACTTCGTGAGGTTCTCCGTTCGAATCAGGGGGTCGTCAGCACTCATTGGTTCTCCTCCGTCGTCTCGCTGCCGGCGCCCGTCTCGATTCCCTCACCGACGTGGACCTCGTAGTCGAGGCCCTGTTGGAGGTCGCCGGTGTACTCCAGACACGCCGCGGCGTGGGCGTCGTCCTCGACCGGGTCCGCTCGGTCCCCGCTGTCGACCGCCGTGAGTTCGGGTTCTTTCCGCGTACACGCCTCCTCGGCGTACGGACACCGCGGGTGGAAACTACAGCCGGGCGGCACCTGCACGAGGTCGGGCATCGTTCCCGGGATGGTGTCGAGTCGTTCACGGCCGTCACCGATGCGGGGAATCGACCCCATCAGCCCGACCGTGTAGGGGTGTTTCGGGTCGTAGTACAGCTCTTCGACCGGTGCGATTTCGACCGGCTTGCCCGCGTACATCACCGCCACGCGGTCACAGACGCCCGCCACGACGCCGAGGTCGTGGGTAATCATCTGAATCGCGGTTCCCGTCTCGGTCGTCAAGTCGTCGAGCAGCTCGAGAATCTGGGCCTCGATGGTCACGTCCAGCGCCGTCGTCGGCTCGTCCGCGATGATGAGGTCGGGGTCACACGACAGCGCGACGGCGATGACCGCCCGCTGCTGCATGCCGCCGGAGAACTCGTGGGGGTAGTTGTCGTATCGACTCTCGGGGTCGGGGATACCGACCTGGTCGAGCATGTCGATGGCGCGGTCCTTGACGGCGGCGGAATCGAGGTCCATGTGCGTCCGGATGGCCTCGGAAATCTGCTCGCCGATGGTGTACACCGGGTTGAGCGCCGTCTGTGGGTCCTGGAAAATCATCGCGATGTGGTTCCCACGGAGTTGGCGCAACGGTTCGCCGTCGGCGCGCGTAATCTCGATGTAGCGTTCGGAGCCGTCGTGGACGACGACGGCGTCGTCGTCGACGATACCGAGGTCGACGCCGTAGCGGCTATCGACCAAGTCACGCATTCCGACGTCGCCGTCTCTGACCACCGTTTTCGCGTCGGCGTCGGCGTCGAGTCGGTCGTCGGCTATCGACGACGGCGCGACGCCCTCCTCGAGCAGTCGGTCGACGAGTTCGGTCACGTCGTGTTCCGCACGAAGGTCCGCCACGTCGACGACGCGCTTCGGGAACTGCTGTTCGAAGCGCTCGACGGTCGACTCCTCGTAGAACCGTATCGATCCGCCGGCGACGCGACCGGGGTCGTCGATGAGCCGCATCAACGATAGCGAGGCGACGGACTTCCCGGCGCCCGATTCGCCGACGATACCGAACTTCTCGCCACGCTCGATACGATACGACAGGCCGTCGACCGCCCGCACGACGCCGTCCTCGGTGTAGAACTGCGTCCGAAGGTCATCGACTTCCAGCAGCGCCATCAGCGGAACCCTCCGCCGGTGTCGCCACCGGTGTCCTGTGGGTCCATCGCGTCGCGGACGCCGTCGCCGACGAGGTTGACCGCGAGCACGAAGAAGACGATAGCGAGTCCCGGGAAGACGGTGACCCACCATCGGCCGGCGATGACGGCGTCACGGCCGCCCGAGAGGATGGTCCCCCACTCGGGGGAGCCGGGCTGGAGTCCCAACCCGAGGAACCCGAGTGCGGCGGCCGCGAGGACGATGGTGCCGACGTTGAGCGTCGCCTGGACGATGACCGGCGCCATCGCGTTCGGGACGATGTGTTTGAAGATGATGGAACTGTCACGGGCGCCCAGCGCCTTCGCGGCCATCACGTACTCGTTTTCCTTCACCGAGAGGATTTCACCACGGATGAGACGCGCGTAGCCGATCCACCCGACGATGACGAGGGCGAGAATCATCTTCCAGAAGCCCTGTCCGAGAATAGCGATGATGACGATTGCGAGGACGAGGAAGGGGAACGCATAGAGAACGTCGACGACGCGCATGATGGCTTCGTCGACCCAGCCGCCGTAGTAGCCGGCGATAGCACCCATCGGCACGCCGACGAGGACGGCCAATCCGACCGCGATGACGCCGATAGAGAGGCTGAAGCGCGCGCCGACCATCACTTGCGAGAGGATGTCGCGACCGAGTTGCGTCGTCCCGAACGGGTGTTCGGCGTTGGGCGGGGTGTTGCTCGCGATGAGGCTGGTGTCGGTGCTGTGTGGGGCCAGTTGAATCGGCTGGATGGGTATCGACTGCCCGGCGACGGCGACCTCTATGGGTCGTGCGAAGATCGCGACGAACACCATGAAGGCGAGGATACCGATGCCGAGGAACGCCGACCGGTTCTGTTTGAACCGATACCACGCTTTCGCGCGTCTGCTGGTGCCGCTTTTCGACCCCTCGGCCGCCTGCCAGTCGACGAGTTCGTCGCGTTCGGTCACTATCGAGGCGTCGAACCCAGTCACCTGAATCCGGCCGCGTTCGGAAGTCTTGTCTCTCGTAGCCATAGTTTAGTAGCGAATTCGTGGGTCGAGATAGGAGTAGATGATGTCAGCCAGGAGGTTGGCGAAGACGATAGTCACCCCAATCATCAGGACCGACGCCTGAATGATGGGGAAGTCACGCTGGAGAATCGCACCGAGTAGGAGGCGTCCGATGCCACGAACCGAGAACACCTGCTCAATGACGACGGCGCCGTCGACGATGAACGCGATTTGGAGCGCCGCCACCGTCACGACGGAAATCAGTGAGTTCCGGACGACGTGTTTCGTGATGACGGTCCGCTCGGGAAGTCCCTTCGCGCGGGCCATCTTCACGTACTCCTTGTTCAACTCTTCGAGCATCGACGACCGCATGATGCGCATCAGAAGCGCGGCCGAGGCCGTCCCCAGCGTGATCGCGGGGAGTACCATGAACTTCAGCAACGACGGGTCGTACACCGCCACGTCCGAGGGCGGAATGGTTCGGAACCAACCCAACTGGACGCTGAAGACGAGCAGCAACATCAGTCCGAGCCAGAAGTTCGGCGTCGCAACACCGATCAGAGCGGCGACGCGGCTGACTTCGTCGGCCTGCTCGCCTTTCCTCACGGCGGCGATGATACCGGCCGGAACCCCGATGGCGATGGAGATGACGAGTGCGAGGACACCGAGCAGCACGGTGTAGGGGAGACGGGTCGAAATCGCCTCGCCGACGCTCCGCTCGGAGATGAACGACTGCCCGAAGTCCAGCACCATGGCGTCTCTGAGCCACAGGACGTACTGGACGTATATCGGCTCGTCGAGGTTGTACTGCTCCCGCAACTGCCGTTCCGTCTCGGCGCTAACGTCGTTGAATCCGACGAGCACGTCGATGACGTCACCGGGTTGGAGGTGGACCATCGCGAACGTGATGGCCGTCACACCCAGCAGTATCGGGATGGTGAGTAACAGTCGCTTGACGACGTACCTGCGTAGGGACATGTAGGGGTGGTAATCGCGGTTCCGGAGTTATTCGGCGCCGTAGTACCGCGAGTACTCGTCACCCATGCGTTGGTTGAACTCTTCGGAGGTGAACGACCCCGCCAGCGGCGAAATCGGCGAGTACGCCGGGGTACCGATGCCGTCGTAGACGGCGCTGACGATGCCGGGCCGGTTGATGAGTCGGTTGACCGCGAGGCGGACGTCCTGACTCTGGAACGGCGTGTCGGCGTTCATCGGGTAGATGAACATGTCGAAGCCGCCGGCGATGCGGCTCGTGACCGTGAAGTCGCTCTCCTCTTCGAGCGCCGAGACGCTGCCCTGCGGCGGCTGGGCGAGGTCCACGTCGCCGCCGCGGAGTGCGGCCTCGCGTGCGGAGCTCTCGGTGATGATGCGGAACGTCGCCGTCTCGATGGGCTGGTCGGCCGGCACGTCGCCGGAGCCGTCGTACCAGTGGTCGTCGAACGCCGTCAGGCGCCACAGCTCGTCGGGGTCGTAGTCGTCGAAGCGGTAGGGGCCCGTCCCGATGGGCTCCGTCGAGAGGTCGAGGGGACCGTCCTCGCCGGCTTCCCGCGGAACGATGAGGCCGTCGCCGACGGTGAACTGGAACGGCGCGTACACTTCGGGCAGTTCGACTCGCAGCGTGTAGTCGTCTTCGACGGTGAGCGTTCCCTCGAAGGAGTCGGCAGACTCGCCCTCGGGGGTGTCGGGGACGCCGAGCCAGTCGCCGACGTCGGCCTCTCGCGTCGTACCGAGATACCGCTCCCAGGAGAACTTCACGTCCTCGGCGGTCAGCTCGCGGCCGTCGAAGTCGAACTCCTCGCTGGGGTGGAACTGGACGCCCTCACGGAGCGTGAACACGTACTCGGTATCGCTGACCTGTTCGAGGTCCTCGGCGAGCACCATCTGCGGTTCGCCGCTGTAGTCGACGCCCATCAGGCCCTCGTAGACGAGGTTCGTCGACATGGTCGAGGTGGTGTCGTTCTGCTCGGTGGGGTCGGTGTTGGCCACGTCGGCGGAGAACGTCGCGATGAGTTCGTTCTCGTCGCCGGCGTTGTCGCCCGTGACCTCGGCGTGGACGCCCGCCCACGGCGCGTAGACGCTGTAGTACTTGCCGCCGTTGATTGGGTAGGTCTCCCAGCCTTCGACCGCCGCCGACCGGAAGGCGTCGATTTCCTCGCCGTAACGGACGAACGCCATCGGCGAGGTTTCGATGATAGCCTCCTGGGCGTCCTGATAAATGTCGGCCCGCTCGTCGATGTCGGTCGTCGACGTCCCCTCGTCGATGAGGTTGTCGATATTCTCGTCAGTGAAGTGGTTGACGTTACAACAGGCGGGCGTGTGCTGGTCGCTGTGGAACAGGTTCCGGATGTAGGCGTCGGGGTCCCAGCCGGCCGACCAGCCGAGACAGACGAGCGCCTCGTCTTCGACCGAGTCCTCGGCCAGTACGCGGCCGACGTAGGTCGTCCACTCGAACTGGTTCAGTTCGATGTCGAAGAACTCCGTAGCGTTGAGTTCCTCCTGGATGACCTGCGCCCACTGGACGCGCTCTGGGTTCTCGTTGGTGATGATTTCGCCTTCCCACGGCGTCTCGAAGCCCGCCTCCTCGAAGCCGTCGCTGAGTTGCTGTTGGAGGTCGTCGGGAAGACCGCTTCCGTTGCCGTTTCCGTTGCCGTTTCCGTTGCCACCGAGACCGGAACAACCGGCAAGTCCAGCCGCACCGGCAGCGCCCATCGCTTGGAGGAGCCGCCGCCGATTCTGATTAACCTTATCCTGGCTGTCGTTTCGCGCCATACTTGCCTACCTGCGTTCCAAATATATATATATGGGGGAATCAGGGTTCCTCGTTGTGGGTGTGTCGACCCGATCACTTAATCTACGGCGTTCATTGTGGAGTAATCGGGCGGAGAGTAGGACAAACACCGATATAAATTCGACTTCAGTTTCAAATCGTGTATTCGGTTCCAGCGGTACTCGGCCGCCGATTCGTGCTACCAATCGACCGATAGCGTGCCGTCACCGTGGGGGTCCGGGGCGATTTCTTCGTTCGTTCGCCGGTCGACGACGTGGATGACTCCACGGTCCTTCTTTGCTGGACAGGCCTCGGCCGCACGGATGTTGTGCTCGAGGTCACCCTCCTCGAAAAAGTACACGTCCGGCTTGGCGATGCCCGTCGTGATGTCCATCTCCCAGTTGGTCGATACCTCCGCACACTTGCCCGCGGCAATACACTTGTTCGCCTCGAAGATGATTTTGTACGGTGCGTCCTCGATTGGGGGGGCATCCCCTTCGCCGATGTCGCTGGGGTCTATCGGGTCGTCGGCCATACCCTTACTCGGGGGCCGTCGGTTTTGTCTGTAACGACTACTGGCCGTCCACTGCGGCAGCCGCCTCCAGCTGACGGAGTTGTGCCGGACGAGCGATAGCGTACACCGTCTCGCCGGGAGCGAGTGCTCGCCTTCGCGGCGGAATCGCCTCGATATCGCCGGCAGACGTTCGGACCGCGACGACGGCGATATCGAGTGCGCCGACACTCGAGTTGACGAGGGGGCTTCCTGATTCGATCGTGACCGCAGTCGTCGTCTCCTCGGCGGCGCGCAACTGGGCGGCGAACTCCCGGTCGGTTCGAGCCTCGACGGGGAGGGTGACGAGTCGATATCGGCGCTCGGTGTCGAAGCGCCGTGCATCCCGCTCGTCCATCGTCAGAGTCACCACGTCTTCGGCCGTGCCCCGGAGCTCCGCGTTCGTCACCCGGCGTGGCGACGTTTCCTCCCCATCGCCGGTCGTCCAGACCTGAACGGCGTCGCCGGGACTGGCGTTGTTCGGCGGGTCCGCCCTGGCGGCGACGGCAGCACTTCCGGGCGGTAGCGTCGGCCCGAGCCCGGATTCCCGCCGTCCCAACGCGAGGTACTCGATGCTCGCGTCCTCGGCGAACTCCACGTCGACGTACCCGACATCGTAGTCGATGCGGAGTCGCTCGACGAACCGTGTCTGTAACTCCTCGACGGTGAGTCGCCGGGGGAACAGCAGCGTCTGCCCGGCGAGTTTCTCCTTCGTCGCCGCGTCGACGGGTTCGTAGCCGTCGATGTCCTCGATGTCGTCCGGTACCTCGACGGTGGTCACCCGACCGACGGACTTGACGATGCGGCTCACGTCCTGTTCGACGGATTTCCGTCCCGACACGGCGAAGACGCTGATACCGGCTCGGTCGCCGACTCGCCCACCCGCACTCGCCGTGACGCCCGAAAGGAAGAGCGTGATGGTGTTGTAAGCCACCATCTCCAGAGCGAGTAAGTCCCCGCCGGTACCGCCGATGACCTCACCGAGCGCGCCAGCAGTGTTGAGATACAGTGCGACGCTGCTGAGGCCGACGAGTACCGTCAGACCGTCCGGAACCGGTTCGTTGGCGTACCACCGGTGAATCAGCCCTCCGATAGCGCCTACAACCCCAGCGAACAGTACCAACACCGCGACACGCGCCACGTCGACGAGGAACCCCTCGACGATAGCGAGTTGTGCAAGCGTCATCCGACCACCCCCTCGAAAGCGTTGAGCGCCTCGCGTGTCCCGACGACGAACAGTTCGTCGCCGGCCGATAGCTCCGTCGCCCCGCGCGGGGCGACCAGCCAGCCGTTGGGCCGCTTGACTGCCAGTACCGCGACATCGTGGTTATCACGGACATTGGCCCCGGCCAGCGTCGACCCCACAAGGGAACTGGTCGGCTTGACCGGGAGCTTCCGAAAGCGTTTGCCCGCCTGTCGAAGCAACGAGATGAGTTCGAACTCCCGGCGGGTTCCGCGGGCAGTCACGACGATTTTCGCCCCCCGAACCGAGAGCAGTTTCTCGGCGTCGCTGCGAGCGACCGCGACAGTGACACGACCATCCCCGCCCGTCGTCGTCGGGGCGTTGACGGGGGGTGTGACCTCCTCAGTTCCGCCGTCGGTCTTCAACTCCTCTTTTTTCGTCCCGGAGCGGGCGGCGATGACGGTCCCCTCGACGGAGAGGTCCTCCGCGACGACGAGTACCTCGTCACCCCGGGCGACCCCCGTTGGGACGAGTACGTCGAGGGAGACAGCCCGTTTGCCGGTCGGAACTCGCTTGGAGATGCCCGACAGCGGCGGCGCGGCAATCACCGTCGCTCGCCCACGCTCGTCGATTGACACAGAGACGTCCGCGAGGTCCAGTTCCGTCTTCAGTCGGTCGGCGAATCGCGTCTCGAGTTCCGAAATCGGGAGGTCGGCGGGGAGCCGCCACTCGTCGGTCTTGATGGCCGTCCGTGTCTCCTCGGACAGCGGCGGATACCCCTCCATGTCGATGACCTCGCCGATGACCTCGACGCGGACTTCGCCGCGGGAGCCGACGAGGTCGACCACGTCGCTCGACAGCGTTCGCTCCCGCAACTTCGACAGCGACAGCCGTTTCGGGAACGTCGCGCCCATCTGGTCGCCCTTCGAGTGGGCGTACATCGAGACCATCAACACGACGACGAGTGCGACGATGACCCGAGGACCGGAGGCGAGAACCGCCGGGTCGTTCAGTGCCAGCAGCCCCCCGTTGATACCCGCGATGGCCAAGGAGAGAACGACGACACCGAAGGCAGGGATGGAGACTCCGGTAAAGTACTTGAAGATGAATCCGAGCCCCCACGCGACGAGCGCCGGGAAGATGCCCGTCAGGATGCCGAGATATATCCCCAGCAGAATCTCGACGGGGAGCGCTTGAACCATGGGCCCCCTGAGACCCTGCGGCGTTAAACTACTACCGCTCCGACAGCGACACTCCGACCCGTCCGAGAGCGGAGAGGTTTTATCGTGGCCGTAGCTGAGACGACAGTATGGCGGCCGAATCGGAGAAGCGGCACGAGCGGCCGACGCTGTTGCGGACGCAAGCGGCGGTGCTGTCGACGACGGTCGTCGCCGTGTTGTCGGTCGTCACCGGGCTCGTCAACATCAGTGCGACGACGATTTCCGGGCCGCTCGCCACCGTGATTCCGGAGTACGTCGCTCGGACGGCCGGATTCACCGGGACGATGACGGGATTCGGCATGCTGGTCAGCGTCTACGGGCTCCGACGCGGCTACCGAGTGGCGTGGTCGTCGACTGTCGTGTTACTGCCCGTGACGGCTCTCCAGGGGGTGGCCCAATCGAGCATCCTCTCGCTGCCGCTCGTCGCCTTGTCGGTTCTTTCCCTCCCGGCCGTCCTCCTCAACCGCCGGTACTTCGACCGACGCGTCGACCTCAACACGACGCAGTTGGCCTCGCTGGCGGCCATCGTCGGCGTCCAGGCCTACGGCACCATCGGCACGTACGCGCTGCGCGATGAGTTTCCGCAGGTGAACACCGTCCTCGACGCCTTCTACTTCACGCTCGTCACCGCCTCGACGGTCGGTTACGGCGACATCACTGCGACGACGCAGTTGGGGCGACTGTTCTCGATGTCGGTGCTGCTCACCGGCGTCGCCAGTTTCGGTGTCGCCCTCGGTACCCTGCTCGGCCCACTCATCGAAGCCCGCCTCGCGACCGCACTCGGAAACATGAGCGACAAACAACTCGACCTGTTGGACGACCACTACATCGTCCTCGGATACGGCGAACTGACCGAACCGATACTCGAAAACCTCAATCGCGACGCCTCGGTGGTCGTCACCCGCGACACCGAGAAGGCCAAACACCTCCGGGACCACGGGTTCGAGGTCGTCACCGGCAACCCCAGCGACGAAGAACCGCTCCAGCGCGTCCACGTCGAACGGGCGACGGCACTCATCGCCGCGACGAACGACGACGCACAGGATGCGCTGTCGATTCTGACCGCACGGGAACTCAATCCCGACCTCCGCATCGTCGCCGCGGCCACCGACCGCGAGAACGTCCGGAAACTCCGCCGAGCAGGCGCCGACGTGGTGTTGAGTCCCTCCGTTCTCGGCGGGCGGCTCCTCGTCGAGTCGGCGCTCGGCAACGACGACCCCGAGCGCACGCTGGGGCAGATACTCGACCTCGGGGACTGAGTGAACGCTCGGTCACCGACCATTTAACACCGAAAGCGACGCAGATAGCCCATGACCCTCGACCCGGTCCACTTCGACGGCATCGCCCAGCTGGCGGGGCGCATCAGCCAGCAGGTCGACGCCACGGACCACGACTCCTTCGCCGAGACGGTGTTCGAGGAGTTCCTCGACCCGCTGTGGTACGACGGCCGACGCGTCATCGAACCCGTGGGTGAGTTGCGACGCCGCCGCATCGACGCCGAGGACGCCGCCCTCCAAGAGGCCCCGTTCCCGACCCAACACGGCCTCGATTCCGGCACCATCAACCCGACGACGTTCACGAACGGCCTCGTTCTCGACGTGGCACAGGCGGCGATGGCCGCCGTCCCCTCCGACCTCGACCTCCATCGCGCCCGGTCGGTCGTCGCGACGGTCCACTCCAACGACGCGACCGTCGACTGTGGCGAGGACGACTGGACCGTCTTCGACGGCGGGTACTCACGCGGGCGCATACTGCAGGCACCACACGTCAACCGCTACGAGGAGGCCGTCGTCCACGCGCTGTCGTTGTATCTCGCGGAGGTGACCCACGCCCGAACGCAGTCGGAGGTGGTCGACGACTTGCTCATCCTCGACGGTCCCATCTACCCGAAAGGGCTGCTCGCGTGGGCCGACCGGCATCCGGAACTCGCCGACTTACTCATCGAGGACGAACGCCCGCGGGACGTAATCGAGGGATACGTCGAGTTGGTCGAGACGTTCGCCGACCGCGGCGTCCCGCTCGTCGGCTTCGTCAAGAACAGCGCCTCGAAGGCCATCACTCGTGCGGTCCGCAACAAAGAGCGCGCCCCGTGGGTCGACGACGGCGCGTTCTTCGAGCGCGCGCTCCGCCGGACCGACAACGAGGGGGAGACCCGGACCGACTGTCTCACGTTCACCAACTGGTTCGTCTCCCGGTGTGGCGTCGACGAACCGCTGTCGGCCGATGGCGACGCCGTGGGGGTCGAACGCGAACGCGACCCCGAGGACTACGAAGTGACCTTCTTCTGCATCTACGACCCCCGTGACGAACTCCTGTTCCGCGTGGAGGCCCCCGCGGTGTTCACCCGCGACGAAACGACTCGGGAGGCGATTACGATGCAGTTGCTCCGGGACGTGGCCCACGAACGCGGCCCGCCGCTCGCCGTCGCCAAGGCCGACGAACTCGCCCGCATCAGCCGCGAGGAGAAAGCCGCACTCGGACGTGCAATCGAGGAGCGCTTCGACGCCGAACGCGACCGCAGTTACGACGACGAACGCTGGGGCCTCGTGGCTTAGGCGCCCGCAACCTCATCTGCGACTTCGATGACCTCGACGGTCACCTCCTCTTCGGGAACGCCGAGGCGGGCGAACTGAGTCCGAACGTGCTCTTTCCCGGCCTCGATTGCGTCCTCCCGTGTCTCGAATCCCCGCGGCATCGGCGACTCGAAGGCGATTTGGACCTCCTCCCCGCCGAGTTCCTGGGTCGTCCCGCCGCTGTCGACCTGGTAGAAGGCGTCACACACCCAGACGTACGGCGCGTCGTCGTCGGGTGCCCCCCGGAACTGCGGCGGCTCCTCGCCGCGCTCGAACAGCGTTCCGGTCAAATCGGTCCCCCGTGCCGACCCCCGAATGTGAATCATACACACACTACGATAGGGACGGGTAAAAAGCGTGCGGCGGCGGGGATGGCTTCGGTATCCCCTCACTCCATCGCCACGTACGTCCGCGTGTCCTCGACGCCGTCGAGGTTCTGAATCGTGGTGGCCGCGATATCTTTGACCTCGGCGGGGGAGTCGACCTCGACTTTGGCGATGATGTCCACGTCGCCAGCGACGATGTGTGCCGAGACGACGCCGTCGATGGCCTCGATGTCGTTTTTCAGGCGGTCGGCCTCACCGGTGTGGGCTTTCACCATCACGTAGGCGACGACCATGGTCAGGCACCCCCCGTCGCCGTGACGTGGCTCGTGTCACCCACGATAATCTGCTCGACGTCGCGGAGGACGCTGAAGTCGGCGATGATGACGACCCGGTCGCCGGCCTCCAGTGAGTCGTCTGGGCCGGGAAGTTCGAGTATGCCGTCGGCTTTCCCGAAGGCGAGCAGTCGGGAGTCGGCCGGCAGTTCGAGTTCGGTCAGCGAGTAGCCACGCATCGGCGACTCCGGCGTGATAGTCAACTGGACGAGTTGGAGGTTCTGGGCGATGTCGGCGACGGCACGGATGTTGCCGCCGACGAGAGCGTTCTTCGCGGCGATGGCGCCGAGTCGCTCGGGGTAGATGACCTCGTCGACGTCGGAGGCGTACTTCTGGACGACGTACTCGCGGTAGTCGTCGTCGACCCGGAGGACCGTCCGGCAGTCGTGGGCCTTCCCTATCATGCAGGCGACGAAGTTGACGACGAGGTCACCGGAGAGGCCGGCGATGCCGTCGGCGTCCTCGAGGCCGACCGCCAACAGCGTCTCCTCGTCGCTGCCGTCGCCCTGCACGACGTCGAACCCCTCGTCGTCGAGTCTGCTCACCTTCGTCTCGTCGGGTTCGATGATGACGACGTCGTGGTCCTCCTCGCGCAGCACCCGGGCGGTCCGCATTCCGACCCGACCGGCACCAACGATAACGAATCTCATGGCGTACCGTACGCCGACCGGCCCCAATAATGTTACTCCGTACCACGGAGGTGACTCACCGCTCGTGGAAGGAAGCGGCGGGAAAGATTTTTCGCCAGCCCCTGCGAATCGGTACCATGGTCCGTGCGTTCATCATGGTGAAGGCAGGTTCGGGACACGCCGAGTCGCTCTTGGGGACGATTCGCGGACTGAACCACGTCGCCGACGCGAACGTCGTGGCCGGCGATTTCGACCTCATCGTCGAGGCCGAGGCCGAGGAAGTGTACGATGTCATCAACGGCGTGGCGACGAAGGTTCGAGAACTCGACAACGTCGACGACACGAAGACCTACGTCTGTCTGGAGTGACGCGGGTGCTGCCGACTACTCGTTCTCGTAGGGGTCGCCGTGGCGCTCAAGCCACTCGTTCAGTTCCCTCCGCTGTGCGTCGAAACTCGGTGGGGCCGTCTCGTACACCGAAGCGAACAGTGCCTCGGGGTCGCGGTTGGCGTCGGCGGTTTCGGCGTCGCGTTTGGCCGCCGCGAACGCTTCCTCCGCCGTCTCGCGCACGCCGTCAACGAACCCCTCGTCGATTGCATCGGCTTCGCTGAGTGCTGATTCGAACCGCTCGATGGGGTCGGCCGTGCGCCACTCGGGGAACGATTCGCGGTCGGCGTAGCGTTCGGGGTCGTCGCTTGTGGTGTGGGGACCCTGCCGGTAGGTGAGACTCTCGACGAGGACGGGTCGCCCCTCGCGGGCCATCGACAGCGCCTCGGTGACGACCTCGTAGGTCGCAAGCGGGTCGTTGCCGTCGACGCGGACACCCTCAATGCCGTAGGCGTCGGCTTTTTCGGCGATACTATCGCTGGCCGTCTGCATCGACTCGGGCGTCGAGATGGCCCAGCCGTTGTTCTCACAGAAGAAGACGACCGGCGCCTCAAAGACGCCCGCGAAGTTCAACCCCTCGTGGAAATCACCCTCCGAAGTCGCGCCGTCGCCGAAGTAACAGAGCGCCGCCTCGTCCGTCTCGCGGTAGGTCGCGGCCATCCCGACGCCGACGGCGTGGGGAATCTGGGAAGCGATGGGGACCGCCTGCGGCAGAGTCGGCAGGTCGTGGTCCGACCCGAACTCCGGGTAGCCGCGCCGGAACCGCAGGATGTCGGCCATCGGGACACCGCGGGTCAACTGGGCAGCGTTGGAGCGATACGTCGGCACCAGCCAGTCGTCGTCAGTCATCGCCGCCGCGGCGCCGACCTGTGAGGCTTCCTGACCGCGAAACGGTGGGTAGCCGCTCATCCATCCCTGTCGCTGGAGCGCAAAGGCCCGTTCGTCGAACACGCGGGCGCGAACCATCTCGGTCAACAGGCGCCGTGCGAGGTCGCCGTCGACCGCCGAGAGGTCCCGCTCGCCGAGGACGCGGTGCATACGTCTCCTGGGTGGGCGGCGAGCAAAGAGGTGACGCCGGAGAGACAGAGGCAAGAGCCTCGACCACCTACGGACGGTATGGTCTCGGTGTTCGAAGCAGTGGGATTGCTCGCCCTCATCGGTGTCAACACGCTCGTCGCCGCCGTCCTGACGCGCGTGTTTCGCGTCCGACTGGACACTCGCTGGGGCGGTGCCCTCTATACGCTGTTGCTCACGCCGCTCGCATTGGTCGTCCTCACGCTCGTATTGGGGCAAGCCCTCGGGCCGAATCTCGGGTCGCCGACGACGGTCGTTGGCATCGCCATCCTGCTGCCGCTGACGCTCGGTGTCGCCTTCGATTACTTCTGGATGCCCTCGCCCGAGGATGTCGAGGTTCCCGATACGCTCTAATCGAGGAGGTCTGCGACCACCCGCTCGGCCGAGGCGATGACCTCCTCCGGCGATTGGGTGGCGTCGATACGGACGAACCGGTTCGGTTCGGCGTCGATGAGTCGTTCGTAGTTCTGCTGGACCCGTTCGAGGTAGTCGGCGGCCTCGAACTTGTTCGTCGCGCCCGCGCGCTCGGCACCCGTCTTCGGCGGCACATCGAAATACAACGTCGCGTCGGGCTTCCGGGTGAACGGCTCGTGGACGCCCTTGATGTACGCCATCGGCTGTTTGACGACACCCGCAAGCGTCGCCCCCTGGTAGGCGTACCGGGAGTCCGAGTACCGGTCGGAAATCACGGTCTTGCCCTCGTTCAGCGCCGGTCGAATCACCCGCGAGAGGTGGTCGGCGTGGTCGGCGGTGTAGAGGAACAACTCCGCCATCGGGTCGGCGGCGTCGTCGTTGATGGAGCGATTGACGGCCTCGCCGTACCACGAATTGGTCGGTTCGCGGGTGAACACCGCCTCGGGGTGGCTGTCGGCCAGCGCCTCCCGGACGGTCGTCTTGCCGCTGCCGTCGATACCCTCGAGCGTGATGAGCATACCCGGCCCGTCGGCGCCGGCGCATATCAGTTGGGCGGTCTCCCCGACGGCGGCCCGCCGACAACTGACCGGACTGCCGCTACCCGGTGGGGTTTTGACGTTCGAGTGGCGAAGGGAGGTATGGACGCGTTCGAGGCGTCGGCGAACGTCCCGCGGGGTTCCTTCGAGTTCGAACACCGCCCCGAGACGGACCAATCCTTCGAGAACGCCCTCGCGAAGGCGCGGAGCGGCGAGCGGCTCGACGTCGCCGACGCCATAGAGTTGCTAACCACTGGAACCGAGCGGGACGGCATCGACCTCGAACGCAAAGAGCGAGTGCTGGAGGCCGCCGACCGCCGCCGCGCCGAAGTCGTCGGCGAGGAGGTCACGTTCGTCGCCAACCTCAACAACAACGTCACGACCGCCTGCAACACGGGGTGTCTGTTCTGTAACTTCAAGGACCGCTCCGAGCAGTTCCGCACGACGTACCAGGACGACCACGGCGGCTTCACGAAAACCCCCGCCGAGTCCCGCGAAATCGTCCGTGACGCCGTCGAACGCGGCATTTACGAGGTGACCTCGGTGTCGGGGCTCCACCCCGCCTTCGCGCTCGACGACGAACACCGCGAGCTACTCGAATCGAGCGACCGCGGCGACCTCAACTACCGCCCGCCCGAAGAGTACGAGGTCGACCCGCGAACGTACGTCGAACAGATTCGGGCGATGGCCGTCGACGGCGTCCACGTCCACTCGATGACGCCCGAGGAGGCCTACCACGCCCGCCGGGGCACCGACTGGAGCTACGAGGAGGTGTTCCAGCGGCTGAAAGATGCCGGTCTCAACTCCGTGCCCGGCACTGCCGCCGAAATCCTCGTCGACGAAGTTCGGGACGTCATCTGTCCGGCGAAAATCGACACCGGCGAGTGGCTCGACGCGATGGAAGCCGCCGCCGATGTGGGGTTGGACACCACCGCGACCATCATGTACGGCCACGTCGACAACGAGGCCCACCGGGCGCTGCACCTCGACCGAATTCGGGAGTTACAGGACCGAACCGGGAACATCACCGAGTTCGTCCCGCTGTCGTTCGTCCACCGCGACACGCCGCTTGCCGAACGCGGGATGGTCGACTCCGGAGCGACCGTCCACGAGGACGAACTGCTGATAGCTGTCTCACGGCTGTATCTCGACAACGTCGAGCACATCCAGTCGTCGTGGGTGAAGTACGGCGACACCCAGGGGCTGAAGATGCTCTCCTGTGGCGCCGACGACTTCATGGGCACCATCCTCTCGGAGGAAATCACGAAACGCGCCGGCGGCGAGTACGGCGAGTTCCGCTCGTTCCAGGAGTACGTCGACATGATTTCGGCTATCGGACGGATCCCCGTCGAGCGCTCGACGGACTACGAGAAACGCCGCCGCATCGACCCCGACGACGGCCCCCACGGGCCGGAGTTGGGGCCGAAAGCCGACGGCACGCCGCTGGTGCCGCGTTAATCAGCCAGCAACGCTCGGTAGCGCTCGCCGGCAGAATCGTCGGCGTCCAGTGCCGCCTCGATGCGCTCGGAGAGCCACCCCTCCTCGACGTACCGGTCGTACACCGGAAGCCGCTCGTTCAGCGGGACGCCGGCCTCCTCGGCGATAGACTCCAGTTCCCGCAGCTGCGGCCAGGCGTACTCGGGGTTGATGTGGTCGTCGGTGACCGGCGAGACGCCACCCAGGTCGTCGATGCCGCAGTCGAGCAACTCGCGGACGGGTGCGAGGTTCGGTGGTGACTGGACGCTTACCTCATCGGGAAGACCGACCCGTGCCATCGCCGTCACCCGGCGCATGGTCTCGACGTCCGGTGACCCGCTCTGCCAGCGGTCGTTGTTCACGACGGGTTGGACGATGACCTCCTGGATGTGGCCGTATCGTTCTTGGAGGTCCCGAATCGCGAGAATGCTCTCGGCACGGTCGCGCCAGGACTCGCCGATGCCGACGAGGATGCCGGTGGTAAAGGGGACGCCGAGCTCGCCCGCGGTGGCGAGGGTGGCGAGTCGCTGACCCGGGTCTTTCGCCCGGGGGCCGCCGTGGGCCTGCACCTCGGCAGTCGTCTCCAGCATCACGCCCATCGAGGCGTTCACGTCGGCGACCAGTTCCATCTGCTCGCGGGTCTGGTCGCCGGGGTTGGCGTGGGGCAACAACCCCGCGTCGAGAGCGATTTCGCAGGCTTCTCGGAGGTAGGCGTGAATCGAGTCGTGGCCCCACTCCGCGAGTTGGTCGTGAACCGCCGTGTAGCGGTCGTCGGGGTCGTCGCCGAAGGTGAACAGCGCCTCCGTACACCCCGCGTCGGCCCCTCGCCGGCAGATGTCGCGAATCTCCTCGGGCGACAGCAGCGACGCCTGTCCCGGCGGGTCGTAGTAGGTGCAGTAGGTACAGGTATAGCGGCAGGCGGTCGTCAGCGGGACGAACACGTTGCGCGCGAAGGTCAACTCGGGGGCGCTCGAAACGTCGGCGGGCGTGGTATCGAGCAGTCGCTCGACGGCCGCCTCGTCGACGGTCACCTCGACACCGTAGTCGCCTGCGCCGAACACACTCCCCGCTCGGAGGGAGAGCACATTAAAGGGCTCGCCTGCGGCGGGACGGCGTCGGCCTCAGGCGTCCCGGCCGACACCGACCCGACCGTCGCGGCGCTGGACGGCGAAACCGGCGTCGGCGAGCCACTGGCGGGTCCGTCCCTCGCCGTGCAGGAGCACCTCGACGAGGTCGCGTGGTTCGTCGATGTCGACGGCCAGCCGGAAGGAGTCGACCATCGTCGCCTCCGTGCCGATTCCGCGGGCGATGCGGCGGTGGTCCCGAACCGAGGCGCCGTGGTAGTCGACTTCGAAGTCGGGGTGTCGGACGACGAGGGCGTTCGTCCCGCCGCCCAACCCGGGCGCGATGACGACGTCGCCGTCGGCCTCGAAGAGTCGTTCCAGCGCCGCGACGTTCGCCAACCCGAGGTCGGCCATCACGACGGCGACCGGCGGGTCGAGCCGCGCGTTCACCGCGTCGGAGAGCGGCCGGTCGTCGACGACGACCGGGTGCGGACAGTCGACCGAGTCGGTCGCCAGCACGGTCGGCTCTCGGCCGCTTCGAGAGATCGCATCGCACACGTCGAGAAGCAGCGCGCGGGCGAAGGCGGCCCGCTCGTCCGGTTCGAAGGCGTCGGCGAGTCGCGTCTTCGGCTTCCGCGCCGCGAACGGGACGTAAACGTTCATCTACCGCAGTCTGCTCGGACCCTGCTGACGGGACTTATAGAGGTAGTAGGCTGCACCGACGAACAGGAGGGCGACGATGACGACCGCACCGACTATGAGGCCGGTCCGGAGCGTCGCGCTCTCGGAGGCCTCGTTCTCGGCCCGTTCGGCGTTTCGAATCGCGTTGTCGAAGTTCCCGGCCTCGTACGCCGAGATGGCGCTATCCAGGGAGCTCTGTGCTTCCGAGGAGCCCGAACTTCCGACGGCCTCGTTGGCACTGTCGATGGCTTCGCGAGCTTCCTTGCTGTCGGTCGTGTAGTGGTGGACCTCGTAGCTGTCGATGGCGTTGGTCGTGCCGCCGGAGCGGACCTGCGTGAACTCGGCGAACCGGAACCGCTGTGGCGGGTCGTAGCTCAGGGTCTCGATTTCGGGCGCCGTCCCGCGGATTTCGACCTCGATTCGGTTCGTGCCGTCCTCGATGTCGACTTCCGTTTCGACGGACTGGCCGTCAGCGGAGGTCTGGGCGACCTGATTGCCCGCCTGGTCGAACTGCCGAACCGTCCACGTCACGTTCGTCATGTTCGTCTCGCCGCGCAGCGTCCACTGTTCGAACTCGTCGAACAACTGCGTGAGTTCGACGGTCGCCTCGACGGTGGTTCCGACTTCGGCCTCCTCGGGCATGTCGTCGCTGCTGCTGTCGACGGCTGCCGCCGGCCCGGCGAAGAGCGCGCCGACGAGCAGGCAGGCGAACAGGCCCGCGATGAACTGGCTACTCCTCATCGTCGCCGTACTCTATGAGGGAGTCTAGGTCTTCCTTGCTCTTCGCTCGGAGCTGTTCGACGTTCTCCTCGGCCTCGATGGCCATCCGCTGCATCTCCTTGACGCGCGGAACGTCGGTCACCCCCGAGAGGACGACGATTGCCGCCACCCGGCTCTCGTTGGGGAGCGGGTAGTCGCCGGCCCGCACCTCCATACAGCCGGTGGTCTCCTCGAGCCACTTCCGCGCTTTGTCTATGCCTTTCCGATTGAGCGCCTTCGGCGGCCCGGAGACGAGCAACAGCGCCCGCTCGGTGCTGTCGACCTCACACTGGAGCGTGAGTTTGCCGAGCGTCGCCCGGCGGACGAGGGAGGTGATGCGGTTCGTCGCGTCGCCGGAGCTTTCGAGGCCGTCCCCGTCGTTGTTGCCGCGGAACCTGTCGAGCAGTCCCTTGTTCTCGGATTCGACCTCCTCGCTGGCGTAGCCGATGGACGTGATGCCGTGGTCGCCGAGGGTGTTGATGATTTCGGAGGCGTCGACGACGCTTTCGGCCACGTCGTCGCCCATCGCCTCGACCTCGCCCGCGGAGAACAGCGCGCCGAAGCGAGCGACGATTTCCTGATTGATTTCGGCGTACCCCTCGCCGAGACTCTCGCCGCCGGTTTTGAACGCGTCGTTGTCGAAGGTGAGCAGGTTGTCGACGCTCTCGGCGAAGTTCTGGAACGACCGGGCGGCGTTGCGGTTGTAGATGCCACCCTCGTCGCGGGCGGGGAGAATACCAAGCCCGTAGACGGGTTCGACGTACAGTCGCTGGAGGTGTTCGGCCAGGACGGGTGCACCGCCGCTGCCGGTGCCGCCGCCGAGGCCGGCCATGATGAGGAACGCGTCGATTTCGCTGCTCGTCATGGTGTCGATGGCCGTCTGAATCTCTTCCATGTCCTCGCGAGCACACCGCTCGCCCAGCTCCGGTTCGGTGCCGGCGCCGTGGCCCTTCACGACCGATTGGCCGATGAGCACCCGATTCTCGTTCGGTACGTAGTCAAGGCCCATCAGGTCCGCCTTCGCCGTGTTGACGGCGACAGCGTGGCCGATGATACCCGTCCCACGGGTAGAGTCGTATTCGAGGAACCGGTCGAGAACTTTCCCGCCGGCCTGCCCGAAGCCGATCATTGCGAGTTTCATAACGTCACTTGTCCCGGATAGCGTCCCACGGGAAGGATAAGCTTTCGGCCGGAGTCAGACGCTGAGATGACGAATCGGCCGCCCGCTACGTATCAGTCGTCCAACGTCTCGGGGTCGACGCCGAGATAGTCGGCCAGCGTCGTCAAATCTGCGGGGGTGAGGCCGAAGGCGTCGATGTCGTTGTCGTCGGTGGTGTTGTCGAACTGCAGCGAGCGGTACTGGTCCGACCCCATCGGCGCGCCGGGGACGAAATCGGCGAGTCGCAACCCGATTTTCGTCAGCGCCATCGGAACCGGCACCACGTCAATGGGCTTGTCGTCGGCCGCGTGTGCCAGTTTCGCGACTTCCGCCAGCGTCAACACCTCCGGACCGCCGATGTCGTAGGTCTCGCCGACGTGGGGGTCCTGCTCTTCGGCCCTGCCGTCATCCGAGTCGCCGACACGCCGGATGGCCGGCGTCGGCCCGCCTTCGTCGCTTTCCTCTTCGCCGGTCGGTTCGACGCCCTCCAGCGCATCGGCGAGCATCGGGACGATGTCGCCGACCCAGATGGGCTGGAATCGCGTCTTCCCGCCGCCGGGAAGCGGGGTGAGATACGGCGGGGCGAGTTTCTTCGTAAAGGAGACGAACTCGCCGCCGTCGCCGAAGACGACGGAAGGCCGGAAGATGACCCAATCGAGCCCCGACTCCTTGACGATGACCTCGGCGAGGCCCTTCGATTGGATGTAGGCCGTATTCCCGTCGGGGTCGGCGCCGAGGGCACTCATCTGGACCAGTTTCCCGACGCCGTGTTCCTCGGCAGCACGAACGACGTTGGAAGTGCCGTCCCGATGGACCTCGAAGTGTTTGTCGTTGCCGCCCTTCGGGCGGAACAGCGGCGACAGCGCGACGAGGTTGACGACGGCGTCTTGGCCCTCGAAGGCGGCCTCGATGGAGTCGTACGCCGCCACGTCACCCATGGCGGTTTCGACGCCGCTCGGCAGGCCGGCCTCGTTCGGGGAACGCGACAGCGCCGTCACGTCGTGTCCCCGCCGGTGCAACTCTCGACACAGGTTCTCGCCGATGAAGCCCGTACCGCCGACGACAAGGATGCGCATACACTCTTTCGTACTCGCGGAGACCGTATAAAGGGTCGTGGCGAGGCAACCGCTACAGGGTTCCGAACGCCACCGAAACCGTCGCTAGCCGACGCCGTTATTGTCCCGAAACTCCGAGTACCGATAATGAGCGCCACCGCCGGATTGGACCGCATCGACCGGGCCATCATCAACGCCTTCCAGGGCGGCTTTCCCGTCGTCGAAGAGCCCTTCGAGCCGGCCGCAGAGGCGCTTCGAGCGCGCGGCATCGACGTGACCGGCGAGGAACTCCTCGAACGGGTCCAACGGCTCGACGACGACGGCGTGTTGACGCGCTTCGGCGCCCTCATCAACGCCCAAGAGATCGGTGGTGCGGCGACGCTCGTGGCGATGCACGCCCCCGAGGAGCGCTTCGAGGAGGTGGCCGAGCAGGTCAACGCCCACAGAGAGGTCGCCCACAACTACGAACGGGAACACCCCCATCTCAACATGTGGTTCGTCGTCTCGGTGGCCGACCCCGACGCCGTCGAGGACGTCCTCGGCGACATCGAATCCGAAACCGGACAGGAGACCTACAACCTCCCGAAGCGCGAGGAGTTCCGCGTCGAGGCGAAGTTCCTCCTCGACGGCCCGATTCCCGACGGCGACCTCGATTGCTCGGAGCTCGGTCCCGCCGTCGAACCCGTCGAGCGGGACACGCTCACCCCCCAAGAGCGGGACCTCGTCGTCGAGATTCAGGGCGGCCTGCCCGTCACTGCGACGCCGTACGCCGACGTGGCCGAAGAACTCGGCATCGACACCGAGTGGGTCACGAACACCATCAAGCGATTCAACGAGGAGGGAAAGGTCCGCCGCGTCGGCGTGATTCCGAACCACTACAGTCTCGGCTACACGGAAAACGGAATGACCGTCTGGAACGTTCCCGACGACCTCGTCTCGGAGGTCGGCCCCGAAGTCGCGTCGCTGGATTTCGTCACGCACTGCTACCGTCGGCCGCGTCACGAGGGCGTCTGGCCATACAACTTCTTCGCGATGACACACGGCCGGAGCGAAGAAGAAAGTCAACAGCGCATCCAGCAGGTCAAAGAGACGATGGAATCCTTCTGGGACGTGGGCGACGACGACTGGGACACGCTGTTCTCGACGCAGATACTGAAGAAGACCGGCATCCGACTGGACGAACGCGCCGATGCGAACACGGAGTAACCGAACCCGATGATACCGCTGTATCACGACTTTACGGACGAGACGGTGCTCGTCGTCGGCGGCGGGCCGGTCGGGGCCAGGAAGGCGAGGCGGTTCGCCCGCGAGGCGCGCGTCGTCGTCGTCAGCCCCGAGTTCCCGGCCGACGACTACGGCGATGCAGACCGAGTACGAGCGGCGCCGACTGCCGAGGACGTGTCGGCGTGGGTCGACCGAACCGACCCGGCACTCGTGGTGGCGGCGACAGACGACGCGGCGGTCAACGACGCCGTCGAGGCGGCCGCACGGGAGCGTTCGGTGCTCGTCAACCGCGCCGACCGCTCCGGGGACCGCGACGTGGGCAGCGTGGTCGTCCCAGCGACGGTTCGGGACGGCGACGTGGTCGTCTCTATCTCGACCAGCGGAGCGAGTCCCGCTCTGTCGAAAGAACTCCGAACGCGCATCCAGTCGAACATCGACGGCGCGGGTGAGTTAGCGAGACTGACCGGCGAGGTGCGCGAGGAACTGAAACAACGCGGTGTCGACGCGAGTGCTCGTCGGGATGCAGTCCGAGCAGTCGTGCAATCGCCGCGTGTTTGGAAGGTTTTAGGTACAGGCGGGGCTAAGCCACGACGAACAGTAGACGCCGTCGTCGAATCGGCGTTGGGTGACAAGGAGTGAACATCGGAACCGGAATCATCGCTGGGGTCAGCGTCTCATACAGCCACGCGAGCGTCGAGCAAATCGAAGCCGCCTGCGAGACCTCCGAACGCGAGGCCGTCGAGGCGCTTCTGAAGCGTCCCGGCGTCTCGGAGGCGTTCGTCCTCCAGACCTGCAATCGCGCGGAGGCCTACGTCGTCGCCGACGAGGCCGAAACGGCCCGCGAGGCGCTCGACGAGTACCTCGTCGGCGTCGACCCGAATGCGACCCACGAGTTGGGCCACGAAGAGAGTCTCCGACACCTGATGCGGGTCGCCTGCGGCCTCGAATCGCTCGTCATCGGCGAAGACCAGATTATCGGACAGGTCCGTGAGGCCTACGAGGCCGCTCGGGGCGCCGGCGGCATCGGGTCGACGCTCGACGACGCCGTGCTGAAGGCGCTCCACGTCGGCGAGCGCGCCCGCAGCGAGACCGCAATCAACGAAGGCGTCGTCTCGCTCGGGTCGGCCGCCGTCGAACTCGCCGAAAGCGAGCGGGACATCGCCGACGCGACCGCCCTCGTCGTCGGTGCTGGAAAGATGGCGACGCTGGCGGCCCGCGCACTCGACGACGCCGTCGACCGCGTCGTCGTCGCCAACCGAACGCTCCCACACGCCGAACACATCGTCGAGGAACTCGACACCGATGCCGCAGCCGTCGGCCTCGCCGCCCTCCCGATTGCCGTCGAAGAGGCCGACATCGTCGTCACGGCGACGGGCAGCGACGACCACGTCCTCGACAGCGACACGCTCGAAGAGGTCGGCGAGACGCTCATCATCGACATCGCCCAGCCGCGTGACGTGACGCCGGCGGCGCGAACCGTCGAGGAGGTCGAACTCCACGACCTCGATTCGCTGCAGTCGGTCACCGACGAGACACGGAGTCAGCGGCGCGAAGCCGCCGAAACCGTCGAGGCGATGATAGACGAGGAGTTCGACCACCTCATCGCCCAGTACAAGCGCAAGCGCGCCGACCAGGTCATCGGCGCGATGTACGAGGGCGCCGAACGCATCAAGGCCCGTGAACTCCGAACCGCCGTCTCGAAGCTCGAAGCCGAATCCGACGACGGCCTCACCGACGAACAGCAGGAGATCCTCGAATCGATGGCCGACGCGCTCGTCGGGCAGATTCTCTCCGCGCCGACACAGAGCCTCCGGGACGCCGCCGAGAACGACGACTGGACGACCATCAACACCGCCCTCCAGTTGTTCGGCCCCGGACTGAAGCCCGAACCCGCCGACATTCCGGAGGCACCCGACGGGATTCCCGACGAGATGCGGCGACAGATGCCCGACGCCGTCTTAGAGCAGTTGACGGTCGACGACGACTAGCCACTTTTTGCACGAGAACGCGGGTCGCGCGCCGGACGGCGCGCGACACCGGGTCGTGGCAAAAACTTGGGGAAAATATGCGAGAGAGCCTCCAGCCGCGCCCTACGGGCGCGTTAGTCGGCACTCGCTACGGCGACTCACTTGGCTCACGGCTCACTTCGTTCGCCGTTCGCTTTTCCGAGACGCTCCCTCCGGTCGCGTCTCGCTATCGTTCGTCGCCGCGAACCGCGCTCGCTTCGCTCGCGCGGAGATTCTATATCTGATAACACTAAATGGAGGAGTATCCGCGAGGGAGCAACGCGACCGAGCGGTTCACCGGACGCGACCGAAGGGAGCGTCCGGGTCGTTTTTCCCCAAGTTTTTGCGAGGTGGGGTTCCCGCAGCGAGCGCAGCGAGCGAGGAAACCCTACCTCGTAAAAAGTGGGTGTTCTAGTCGCTAGCCGACCCGCTGCCGACGAAGCTGTTGGAGCGGTCGCGGTCGGCACGGGACGGTGGCGGATAGCGGTCGTCGTCGGGCGCTCGCCAGCGCTCGTCCCGCGGGAGGACACAGCGGTCGGGTTCGCGGTTGACGTGGGCGTACTGGTCCGGCGTATTCGCGAGCGGATGGGCCGGGTTGTCGGCGCTGTCGATGCGGGCCGCGCGGAGTTCGCCGAAGCCGGCGACGCGGGCGCGGATGCCCCGCCAGTGGGTGGCGCTTTCGGCGGGGACGCGGAACGGGTGCGGTGGCCGGCCGTCGGGGCCCCGCGTGGCGAGCGTCGCGCGATTGACGTTCGCCGCGAGGTCGTCGTGGTCGATGAGGACACCCACGCGGGCGTTTCGGGGCGCTCGTGCCGCCAACACGTCGAGACCGAGATGGAGGGCCCGATACTCGGCGACGTTGTTGTCCGGTACCGCGTCGGGCACCGAGAGGCGAGCGACACGCTCGCCATCGCGCGTTTCGATGACGACACCCAATCCGCCAGCATCGTCCGCGCGGTAGGACCCGTCGGTAGCGAGGTAGAAGTCTCGGCGATGGGTGCGCGGCGGATGCGCGATGTGGGGGGTGGGTGAGTCGTCGAACAGGTTCCGCAATACCGGCCGGCAGTGCGCGGCCATACAGGAGTTTCGCCCCGCACAGTACATAAATCCACGGGCGCCCAGCACCAATGTTTAGACTAGTCTAAATTCTATATTAGACCACAAGTTCTAAATACGAACTAGTGGCTAAGTCTTTGTAATGACGTATCACGAAACCGGCGGTAGCGACCGGCCGGTCCTCACCCGTCGGCAGGCAGTCGCCGGCGGCGGGGGGCTGTTAGCCGCCGGCCTCGCCGGCTGTCTGGGCGAGGCGAGCGCGCCGGGAGGCGCCGGCGACGACGGGCCGGTCGCGGTCGCGTCGTTCTTCAGTTTCTACGATTTCGGCCGGAAAGTCGCCCGCGAGACGCCGATAGAGGTCCGTAACCTGATTCCGACGGGGCTTCACGGCCACGGCTGGCAGCCGAACTCCAGTATCACCCGAGAGGTCATCGAGGCGGACGCGTTCGTCCACGTCGGCGAGGAGTTCCAGCCGTGGGCCGACCGGACGATTCAGACGCTGAAAGACGACGGCATCGACACGCAACTCATCAACGTCCGGGAGGGCGTCGAGTTGGTCGACCTCGCGGCGAGTCTCGACCCAGACGAGGAGGGCGTCGGCGAGAACCGTGGCAAGGACCCCCACTTCTGGCTCGACCCCCAGCGAGCCAAGCAGTCCGTCGACAACATCACCGAGGGGTTCGTCGAACTCGCTCCCGACCACGAGTCGACGCTTCGCGACAACGCCGAGACCTACAAAGCCGACGTGCTCGACCGCATCGACGGCGACTACGAGGCGATATTCGACGCCGCGACGCGGGACGTGGTCCAGTTGGCCGCACACAACGCCTTCCAGTACATCGGGACGCGCTACGGCGTCGAGATGCGACCGCTCGTCGTCAATCTCGCAGCCAGCGGTGACGTGAAACCCACCGACATCAGGGAGGCGAAACGCGTCATCGAGGAAAACGACATCGAGTACGTCGGTGCCGGCGTCTTTGAGACCCGCCGACCCGCCAAACAGCTCATCGCAGAGACGGACGTGTCGGCGTACTTCCCGGTGACGCCCTACGCCGGCGTCCGCGAGGAGTGGGTCGAAAACGACTGGGGCTACGAGGAAATCGCCTACAACATCAACATGCCGACGTTCGAAGTCGTCCTCGGAAACAAAGCGCCCGAAGACGCCGGTCCCGACGGCTGGGCCGACGAGTGGAGGAACTTCGAATGACGACAGACGAACTCGTCGCCGAACTCGACGACGTGACCTTCGGCTACACCGCGACACCGGTCGTCGAGAACGTCTCGCTTCGTATCGAACCCGGCGAGTACGCCGCAATCGTCGGCCCGAACGGCTCCGGGAAGTCGACGCTGATGCGTCTCATTCTTGGCCTGCTCGAACCCGACAGCGGTTCGGCCCGGCTGTTCGGCGAGCCCGCCCATCGCTTCGACGAGGGATCCCGGGTGGGCTACGTCGCCCAGCAGGCAAACGCCGCAAAGGAGATGCCGATTACCGTCCGGGAAGTCGTGAAGATGGGCCGGTTCCCCCACGTCGGTTACGGACTCCTCTCTACCGACGACTGGGAGATCGTCGACCGCGCCCTCAATATCGTCGGAATGAGTGCCTTCGCCGACCGCCCCGTGACCCAACTCTCCGGTGGCCAGCGACAGCGCGCCTTCATCGCACGAGCCCTGGCCGGCGAGGCCGACCTGCTCGTCCTCGACGAACCGACCGTCGGCGTCGACGCCGAGTCGGTCGACGCCTTCTACGCGCTGCTCGAAACGCTCAACGACGACGGCATCACCGTCCTATTGGTCGAACACGACCTGCGTGCGGTCACCGACCACGCCGAACGAGTCGTCTGTCTGAACCGGACGGTCCGCTTCGACGGCCCGACCGAGGAGTTCGTCGACAGCGACGCTCTCGCGGAGACGTTCGGAACGGCCGTCAGCGCCGTGGGTGAGACCGGATGACGACGACGTTCGCCATCTTCGCACAGTCGAGTCCGCTCGACGCCGTCCTCTCGCCCGTCTACTGGCTCTTGGCGCAGTGGTCGGTACTCATGTTCCGTTTGGCCGAGACGACCGGCCTGGAACTGCTACAGTACCAGTACATGCACCGAGCGGTGCTCGTCGGGCTGTGTATCGGCGTGATGGCGCCACTCATCGGGACGTTCCTCGTCCACCGCCAACTGGCACTCATCGGCGACGCCCTGGCACACACCGCCTTCGCCGGCGTCGCGGTCGGCCTGTTCCTGAACGCCGTGTTGGACTTCGGCGTCTCGCCGTACCTCACCGCCATCATCGTCGCGATGATAGCGGCGTTGAGTATCGAACTCATCTCCGAGGTGACCGACGCCTACAACGACGTGTCGATGGCCATCGTCCTCTCGACTGGGTTCGCGCTGGGGACGACGCTCATCAGCCTCAACGCCGGCGGCCTGTCGGTCGGCATCGACCAGTACCTCTTCGGCAACCTCGCGACGGTCTCCCGTGAGAACGCGGCGATACTGCTCATGT
The DNA here is from genome assembly GCF_013391635.1 of Natronomonas gomsonensis. Classification (GTDB taxonomy): domain Archaea; phylum Halobacteriota; class Halobacteria; order Halobacteriales; family Haloarculaceae; genus Natronomonas; species Natronomonas gomsonensis_A. The sequence continues at coordinate 1,582,430 of NZ_JACAWU010000002.1, forward strand.
TGTTCGCCGTCATCGTCGGCACCGTCGCACTCACCCGAAATCAACTGCTGTACGTCACCTTCGACGAGACCGCAGCCGAGGTGGCGGGGATTCCCGTCAACTGGTACAACCGGACGATGGTCGTCCTCACCGCGCTCGTCGTCGTCGGCGCGATGCAGATAATGGGCGTCATCCTCGTCGCGGCGATGCTCGTCGTCCCCGTCGCGGGGGCGGCACAGGTCTCCCGGAGTTTCACCGGGTCGCTGCTCTCGTCGGTCGTCCTCGCGGAGTTGGCCGTCGTCGTCGGTATCGGGCTGTCGTACTACGGCGAGGCGACCGCCGGCGGCGTCATCGTCCTCGTCGCCGTCGCTATCTACGTCGCCTGTATCGTTCTCGGGCGCCTTCGAACCGCGCTCGGAGAGGAGTCGGCGGCGGAGACCGCACGCATCGACGCGGGCGACCGGGACCCCGAACCGACGACAGACTGACTCCGACGACCGGAACACACATCGGACGGGACGCTGTACGTCGGCACATGCAGGCCCGCGACATCATGACGCGCGACGTGGAGACGGTCTCCCCTGAGGACGACGTGAGCGAGGTGTTGACGCGACTCGCTCGCGCCGATTTCAACGGCTTCCCCGTCACCGAAGACGGCATCGTCGTCGGCATCGTCACGCAGGGGGATTTGGTCGATTTGTTCCAACCCTCAGACCGGACGCTGTGGATTCCCGTCGGCTTCCCGCCGTTTCTCGAATCGCTCACCTACGCTATCGACATCTCGTGGGACGACTTCGACGTCGGCGTCGACATGCTTCGGAACGCCGGCCGCCCGATTAGCGAGGTGATGACGACCGAAGTCGTGACCGTCGGCCCGAAGGCCGACGTCGACGAACTGCTCGCCCTCCTCGCCGACGAGGAACGCGACATCAACCGACTCCCGGTCGTCGACGAGGCCAACGCCCTCCTCGGCGTCGTCACTCGAGAGGACCTGCTTCGGGCGCTCCGGGACGAACGGGACGCCTGAGAACGCAATGGATTCGACTGGCGGGAGTCGAGAGCCGACCGACTGGCAACGCCGCATCACCCGTGGATTGGAGCTGCTAGGCGTGAGTATCGCCGTCCTCGCGGTGTTCGGGCTACTCGCCGTCGGCGTCGAAGCCGAATCCCCAATCGCCAGTGTGCTTGGGTTGATATTGGGTACGTTCCTGTTCGCGATGTTCACTCGACGCTGATTTCGAACGATTCCAGCACCCGAAACGACGGCTCCTCGCCGGTTCCGGTCCAGATTACGCGGACCGTCACGCCCGGTTCGACCCCCGTCAAACGGACGCTATCGCTCTCCTCGACCGGGAACGCCTCGTCCGCAGCAGCCCACGTCGTCGTCACTTCGGCCTCCGGCGACGACACCTCGAGTCGTGCGGTCTCTGCGGTCGTAAACGAGTCGCCGCCGGCGTGTGTCACCGTCACGGTGCCGTTGTCGTACTCGTGGGTGAACGACGCGTTCGGCGTCGGGTCGGTCAAATCGCCGACGAGCATCGACCCCGCGTAGGCACCGACTACCACGATGAGGACGACGAGAACGCCCGCAGCGACGAGTCGTAGTTTCGGGTTTCCACCGCCCACCTCCCTCTCCATATCACCTCCCGTCGGGCGACGAACTTACCTCTTACTCCATCCCGAAAACTTGAGGCCGACGGCCGACGCCGTTCCGTCGTGCGCTATCGAAACCTCCTGTTGTTCTGTGCGCTCGCCGCCGCGTGGGGGTCGGCGTTCATGGCCATCAAAGCGGGACTGGGCGAACCCGGAAGCCCAGCGTACTTTTTCGACGCGCCGGTGCTGTTCGCCGCCGTTCGCTACGACATCGCCGGACTCCTGATGCTCGGGTACGCCGCGTGGGCGGTCGACCGCTGGCGGCCCCGCGGCCGCTCGGAGTGGCTTCTCGTCGCCGTCGGGGCGGTGTTTCTCATCGCCGGATATCACGCGCTGTTGTTCATCGGCGAACGCGGGACGACGAGCGCCGCGGCGGCCGTCATCGTCTCGCTGTCGCCGGTCCTCACCACCGCCTTTGCCCGCGCTCTCCTCCCCGAAGAGCGACTCACCGTCGTCGGGTTGGTCGGGATGGTCCTCGGTCTCGTCGGCGTCGCGATTCTCGCCCGACCCGACCCGGCGAACCTCGTCGGGTCGCGGTTCGAGGCGCTCGTCTTCGGCGCTACGCTGTGTTTCGCCCTCGGGAGCGTCCTCACGCGTCGACTCGACACCGACCTCCCCATCGAGACGATGGAAGCGTGGTCGATGGTCGGCGGCGCCGCGTTGATGCACGCCCTCAGCGTCGGCCTCGGCGAATCAGTCTCCGGACTCCCACCGCTACGTGCGACGGTCGCGCTTGTGTATCTCGCCGTCGTCGCCAGCGCCGCCGGTTTTCTCATCTACTTCGACTTGCTCGAACGCCTCGGCCCCATCGAAATCAACCTCGTCTCCTACGTCGCGCCCGTCTTCGCCGCTCTCGCCGGCTTCCTCTTCCTTCAGGAAGTCATCGACGCACCGACCGTCGTCGGCTTCCTCGTCATCCTCGTCGGGTTTCTGCTCATCAAACGACGGGAAATCCGTGCCGAACTGAACCGACATCTGTGACCGGGTAACGACCCGTTACTGTCGGTAATCGTGGCCGACGACGACCGCAGCGACGTTGGCGACGACCAGGGCGGTGAACACGAAATAATCCGTCGGGCCGTCGAACCCGCTGGCGAAGAGCCCGAGCAGACAGAACGGCAGGAACACCGCACTCCAGAAGGCGAGGGCCTCCAGTGGCCCACTGAGGTACGACCGTGCCGACTTGACCACCCCAATCAGGGAGTCGTCGGGGAACGTGGAGGGACTCATCGTCTATCCAACAACACACGCGAAACCCACTAATAACCATGCGAATATTCCACACGTTTCACAGAGTGTGTGACCTTTCACGGACACGCCAGCGCAGGCGAGAGATTTTATCCGCGCCGCTGAAGCGGTCACGGACCGTCCGGTCCATCATCCGAGCATCGCGAGGTCGACCTCGTGAGGGCCCTCCGGCGTTCGGATGGTCGTCGTCTCGCGGAGGCGGTCGCGGACGGCGCGTCGCCACGCCGCAACCGCCCGTTCGTGGTATTCGCGGTGGGTCTCGGGAGCGTACGTTCGCTCGGGGTGTGAGCGGAGGGCGTCTTCGGTTCGGTCCGCCGTCGGGAACGCGGGCACGGAGTCGACGAACACCTCCGGCGGCAGGTGAAGCGGCGCCGGGTCGTCGTACTCCCGTTCGGTGCCCGCGAGGTGCAGTCGGGCGCGCATCCGGCCGCTGAACGGCGGCGTCACCCGGAGAACCGCTCCTGCGTCGCGGCGCTCGTTGGCTTCGAGTGCGGCCACCACGTCGTCGGTCGTCACCGCGAGCGTACGTATCGATGTCGGGTCGTCGGTCGCCACGGCGGAAAACGGACCCGAGCGCCAATGAGCGTGTCGGCGGACTTTTCTCCGCCGACGGACGATTCGGCCCCATGGACTGGACTCACGAGGAGCGAGACGACGGTACCGTCTGGAGCCGAAGCGACCGCAACGCCTTCGTCCGCCTTCGACACACCGCCGACGACCGATGGGCAGTGACCCTCGACAGACTCGAACAGGCCCCCGACGGGGAGACGTACCGCCACGAGACCTTCGAGGACCGCGAAGCGGCCGAAGCTCAAGCCGAGGAGTGGCGCTCAGCGTAGCGGCCCGATGACATCCGTGACGGCCTCGGCAGAGCAGTCAGGGTCCAACGCGATGTACAGCCCAGTCGTCTCGCCAAGCAGTCTGAGCAGCGTCAACTCCTCGGTGTGAGTGACCAACGAGGTGACGTGGCCGGCGTTCGGCAACAGCGTGTTCTCGTAGGTGTCACGTTCCATGAAGTCCATGTGCAGGTGGTCCAACACGCGTGCGTAGTGCTCACGGAGGTGCTCTTCGTCGCGATACATCTCGACGATGTCGTCGTGGACGTAGAGGATGTTGTACTCGTTCTGTGAGAACTCCATGAACGACTGGACGCCGTCACCACAGACGTCTCGCACTCGTTCGAGTGCGGCCTCGGCGTCGAACTCCGCCAACTCCGAATCGCCCGTCAGTGCCATGGGTGCCACTCGATAGCGACCGACTAAAACGGTTGGTTGACGACCCGCATCCATGTCGGCCCAATCGTTTTTATTCGATGCCGACCGAGGGCCAGCATGTCATCAGCGGGAGCACTCGACGACATCGCTGACGTGTCGAACGTGCTCGTTCTCGGGCCAAGTGTCGACGAATCCGTCGACATCGGCTGTAAGCGCCTCCTGAGGGCCGGTGACGAGGAGGCGGTACTCGTCGTGAGTTTCATGTTGTCACCCAAACAGTGGGTCGACAGCTGGATTGAACGCGTCGGCGACCTCCCCGAGGAACTCGTCGTCGTCACGACGAGCGACGCCTTCACCCAACCGGGAGAGACCGAAGACGACCTCCCCGACTCCGTGACCGTCGAGTACCTCTCCAGTCCGGGCGACCTCACGGGCATCGGGATGGTCGTCAGCAAGTACCTCGAACGCTGGCACGAAGCCGACCGAGAGATGGCCCTCTGTTTCGACTCGCTGACCACGCTGTTGCAGTACGGCGAGACCCACAGCATCTACCGCTTCCTCCATCTCATCACGACGCGCATCTCCGGCGCCGACGCCCGCGCACACTTCCACCTCGACCCCGACACCCAGGACAAACAGACCGTCTCGACGATTACCTCGACGTTTCAGGCAGTCGCCCGCCACACCGATTCGGGCTGGGAAGTCAAGCGTCGCTGAGAATCTCAGAGTCCGGGTTCGAACTCGCGGAACGCTTCTCGCCACGACTCGGGGACCGGTCTCGTTCCCGTCTCGTCGACGACTACCAGCGTCGTCTCTCCGGTCGCCGCGGGGTCGTCGGCGCCGCCGGCGTACACCCGATAGCCCATCCGGAAACTGGATTCCCCGATGTCGGTGACGCCACAGTCGATTCGAACCGACTCGTCGTCGAGGACGATTGCCCGCCGGAAATCCATCTCTATCGAGGCCAGCACCATCCCCAACTCGTCGAAAGCGACGCCGAGGACTTCCTCGAAGTATTCGATGCGCGCCTGTTCGAGGTACGTCCCGTAGACGGCGTTGTTGACGTGTTCGAGCGTGTCGAGGTCTCGGTACCTGACGGGCAACTCGACGTGAAACGGGAACTCTCGGTCCATACGCACGCCCCGTCCGTGTCGCCGAAGGGCGTTTCGCTTCCGTCGGTGTCGGTACGCTCATTGTGTTCGACCGACCAACACGTCTATGGCCCGGCTCCTGCGGGATTCGCTGTACGGCCTCCTCATCGTCGCCTGCGTCGTGGCGACGCTACTGGCGGTCGTCGCCTTCGTCGCACCCACGGTTCTCCCGGCACCGTTTGCGGCCGCCGCGGGTAGCAACCTCTGGATAGTCGCCACCGCCGCCCTCACCATCCTCGGCGTCATGTTCCTGTTGTTGGTGATGCGGGCGCTCATCTAACCCACACATCGATATCATTCCTCGGCCCATTCCGGTCGTTCGACCGTCGTCTCGTCGACATCGGTGTATCGAACCCGTCGTTCGACGGTCAACGTCTCACCGGTCTCGTTTCCGGGACCTCGCTGGATGAGTCGATACTCGTGGACGAAGCCCTCCGAATCGACGCTGCCGCTGAACTCGGCGTGCTGGAGTTCTGATACGTGCTGTCTCGGGCCGAGGTAGCCGTATCGGTTGTGAAAGTCCGTCGACTGAACGTAGTAGAGGGTCTTCCCGTTCAGTTCGGTCCCCCCGCTGACGGTCGTCGTGAACGAGTCCAGAATCGGACGGAGGGAGTCGGTCTGTGTCGACCGAGTCACGTATTCGCTCAGCGGACTCTCCGCGGAGAACGGCTCCACCACCCGTCCATCGTCGGTTTGGCGGGCGGACCACCCGTTCTCTCCGTCGAAGTACAGCGCGACATCGGGCCGGGATTCGTTTCCAGTCGAGTCGTAGCGTTCGGTCTCGTAGGCGCTGAATCCCGATGCGACCGCCGTCCGAGACCGTCGTTCTTCGAGGACGGTCCCGTTTTCGTGGATAACCGTTTCAGTCGTGACGACTGTAAAGGAGTGGTTTTCGAGGAAATCGCCGTGGGCATCCGTCAGTGCGTCGGGGTCCTCGATGCCGGTTTCGGAGAGCCCCGGCGCGACCGGTTCGGGTTCGGATTCCCCGTCGGGACCCACCATCGAACACCCCGAGATGGAGACCGACAGACACAGGACGGCGAGGAGGGCGATGCGTTTCATACACCAACTATTCAGCACGCCCTACGTAAAAAAAAACATCGCCAGTCATCGAAGCCGATGCAGTGGTAGTTTCGGCCGCCCGCGACGACTGTTACAGCGCCTCTTCGGGCGGCGACTGCGTGTACCACCACGCCCACGCGATGAGGACGGCCTGCAGCGGGAGTCTACCCCATCGGACGAGTTGGGAGGGGTCGCCGCCACCGGGTGTACCCTCGATGACCACGCCGTGGGTCGCCATGTAGATGTTCGCCGGGAAGATTGCCACGAGTAGCGCGACGGTTCCCCACGCCGCGATGCGACGCGTTCGTGGAACCAACACGCCGACGCCGACGAGGATTTCGGCGATACCGGAGAGATAGACGAGTTCGAGCCGAAACGGGAGCGTGGGCGGCACTATTTGGACGTACAACTCCGGAACGACGAAGTGCAGGATCCCTGCGACGATGTAGGCAGGTCCCATCACGTACAGAAGCGGCCGTTTCAGTCGTCGAAGCGCCCGCGGCAGGTCGCGTCCGTCGCTCATTCCGCGTATGTAATCGGGTTGTCGGGTTAACAGTACCGTCTCGGTGCGCAAAGCGGCGGCTGTTCGACGTGAGTTCTCGAAATAGGAGTGCCCGGGGAGGGCTCCGAACCCTCGATCTCCGCATGTCCCAGGAACGAGACGTAGGCACCGTCTCAGGACATCGCGGGTACCGCCTCGTAACCCTATGAGTGCGGCGCTATGTCCAGCTAAGCCACCCGGGCTCACTTCCTCGTTGCCCGCTTTCGCCCTTCAACCTTCCTATCTCCGTCGGGTGGTTGTGCGGGTCAGTGGCGTAGTTAGCCAGCGGTTTTAAGCTACCGTGCGGGGACACCACACGCATGGACGAGCTTCCGGCGCTGGTAACCGAGGCCGTCGGCGACGCTGCGGTCATTGGAACCGTCGACGTCGGCGGTGGAGACGCCGTCGTCGTCACCCCCGAGGCGACGCACGTGTATCGTTCCGAGGGGCTGCTGTCCGACGAATCACTCGACAGCTACGACCACGACGTCGAACGCTTCGCCGTCGACGCCGGCCGGCGCAAATCGACGGTTCGACTCGACGGCATCGACGGCGAACGGAGCTTCACCGTTCCCGGAAGCGTCGCCGACGGCGTCATCGAGGCCGTCCTCGAAGGCGTTCTCAGAGCGACCGGCGTCGTCGCCGCGGACGAAACCGTCGACGCGACGTTTCGATTCAGCGAACTCACCCTCGTCGTCACCGACAGACAACTGCTGAAACACGTCGGTAGCGCGGTCTGGGACGAAGAGTTCGAGGCGTTCCACTACGAGGACCTCGCCGACCTCGACTTCGAGGAGGGAAGCGTCGCCACACAGGTCGTCGTCGAGGCCGACGGCCGGAAACAGCGGGTCAAAGTACCAAACGAACACGCCGGCCGCGTCCGCGAGGACGTACAGAGCGCCGTCTTCGAGTTCCACGGTGTCTCCTCGCTCGGCGGGCTTCGAGCCGCCCTCGAGGACGGGTCCGACGACGAGACCGACCGCGACGAAGGGACCGACCCGAACGAAGACGAGGGGGCCGACGACTCCGACGCGTCGGAAGGTGGCTTCGTCTCTGCCGACTGGTCGCCACCGGCCGACCAGGACGTGACCGGCAGTCGAGGAATCGATACCGCGGAATCGGGTGACGAAGACGAGTCGCCCGACGACACCCAGCCGAAGGCAACCGAAGTCGATACCGAGGAGCTCGCAGACGAGGTCGAAGCCCTCAGGGAGACCGTCGAGTACCAGACCGAGTTGCTCGAATCTCAACAGGAGACCATCGAACAGCTCGTCGACGAACTCCGACGGGGACGGTAGGCTGTTGGTCGAACTGGTCTCCGAGACGTTCGGTTACTCGAACAACTGCGGCCCCCAGATGTCAGCCACGAAGGCGACGAGGTAGGCGGCTCCCAACAGCAGCGCACTCGGGAAGGGGTCGCTGCCCGAAAGCTCCAATCCAGCGACGACGACCACCGCCGTACCGACGATACCGAGAGCGAAAACTGCGACGACGAAGACGAAGCAGAACTCGCCGAGTCGTCCCAGCGACCACGGTCCCGCCACGAACGGGTAGGCACTTCCGACGGCGAGCGTCCCGGCGAGTAGCGTCACACTCGAGGGCGTGAGAGGCGACCCGAGTAGCTCGTTGCCGACCGAAAGTGCCGGATACCACAGCACACCAAGGACGGCGCTCGCGAGCAGTACGTCGACTGTCGCACCGAGCCACGAGTTGCGCTGGAAGGGGAGGGCGGACATAACAGCGAGTAGCAATCCCAGCGTCGAATCAGTTGTGGTGGAAGTCACTCCCGGCCGGTCACTTTCCGGATGCACGAGGACCCGAACGGCCCATGTTCGCCGGCCTGTAACTTCATGAAGTAGCCCGTCGAGATGGACGCCCCACAGCGCTGGCAGTCGAACTCCCCCTCCCGGGAGACGACTTCGCTTTCGAAACTGAGAAACCGGCCGGCAGTAGGTTTGATCGTGTCGCCGTCGCGGGTTATGTGACCCCTCTTTTCGGCCTCCTCGAGGATGGCTCGCGTCGTTTCGGGGTGGGTGGTAATCGTCTCGATGCGGTCGATAAGTTCAGCCAGCGACAGCTCCTCGTGTTCGAGGCGGGCGAGCAACTGCACCCCGAGTTCGACGGGGTCGTCGTCGCGGCTCACGGAGACTCCTCGGCGGCGTCGAAATAAAAACGACCGGGTAATCCGACCACAAGAGGTTTGTTCACCCGGTGGCTTCCCGCCGACGTGAAGCGTGCGACTGCCCGTCAGGTGGCCGGCATCGCCGTCGTCTGTGTCGTCGCCGGCACCGCCGCCCTGACGGTCCCCCCAGAGCGGCTGTTCGTCCACGCCGAGTCCCTCGCCTCGCGACCCGTGATTCTCGGCATCGCGCTCCTCGTGCTGTATCTCGTTCGCCCGCTGTTGGCGTGGCCCATCAGCGCGCTGTCGATACTCCTCGGCTACCTCTACGGGCCGACGGCGATTCCGGTCGCCCTCGCCGGTGCGGTCGTGACGACGCTTCCCGCCTACGCGCTGGCGGGGTATCTCGGCCACGACGCCGGCCTGCTGGCCCGCGTCGGCGACGCAGGGGGCGCTGTCCGGAAGACCGCCGGCGACCTCCGCGGCGTCATCGCGGTTCGACTCGCCCCGCTGCCGACCGACCCCGTCTCCTACGGCGCGGGACTGGCCGAGGTGCCGCTGCGTCCCTACATTCTGGGGACTGCCATCGGCGAAGCGCCGTGGGTCGTCGCCGCCGTCTTGCTCGGCGCCTCCGCCGGCGAGTTGACCGCCGCCGGAAGCGCCGCCGACCCGCTCGTCGTCGTCACCGCCGTCGCGCTTGCGGCACTGCTCGTCCTTTCGGGGCCGGCCTACAGGCGCCTCTCGGACGGAACGGCGTTCTAGAACGTGAAGGGGTCCGAACAGTCGACGACGACGCCGTGTTGCGGGCAGACGTACTTGCAGTGACGCTTGTACATCGGCGTCTCACACATCGGACACCGTCGACCGCTTCGGTCGCCGTCCATACGAAATCGGGGGGCGACGACCTCAAAAAGGCTCCGTAGCGTCTACGTCAGCACTCCGACCAGCCACAGGACTCACACGTCTTACAGCCCTCGGAGTAGTACAGCGTCATACTGCTGCACTCGGGGCACTCGGGGGATTCCCCGGCGTCGATGAGCGACTGCGTGTCGGAGGCGTCGTCGTTCGGCGAGGCCTTCGACTCCATCTCGGGGGCGGCACTCGCCGCACCGCCGTCGGTCTCGGGCGCTTCGCGCGGTTCTCGCTCGGCTTGCTCTTCGGCCTGCTGGGCCGTCTGGTCGAGCGTGGCCTGGTCGGGGTAGGCCTTGTCCACGTCGCCGTCGAGGTAGCGGCGCATCGCCGTCCCGATGGCGTCGGGGATGGAGTTAATCTGCTCGCCTTTGTCCCAGGCGACCTTCGGCGACCGGATGCCCTGCAGTTCGTCGGCGATCTCTTCGGGGTCGACACCCGAGCGCAGCGCCGTCGAAATGGTCTTCGCCAGCGCCTCGGTGAAAGAGGCGGTGAAGCCGCCGGAGTTGCCGATGTTGGCGAACAACTCGAAGGGCCGCTCCTGGGCGGGGTCCTCGTTGATGTTGACGTACAGTTTGCCGTAGCCGGTGTCGATGCGCTGGGTGACGCCGTGGAGTACGTCGGGGCGGGGCTGTTTCTCTCCGAACTCGCCCGACTCGATGTCGAGCAGCGACTCCACGTCGGACTCGAGTGCCGCACGGACCTCTTCGTTGTCGAGGAAGCCCTCGATGCCGCCGAACAGTTCCTCGATGTTCTCGACGATGGCCGCGGCGGCCTCGTCTTCGTTCAAGTCGGAGAACTCGGCGTTCTTCGCACGGGTCGTCAACACCTGCTTCGAGCGGGTGCCGTCGCGGTAGTAGGTGACGCCCTTCCCGCCGTGTTCGTAGATGTACTCGAACACTTCCTTCGCGTCCTCGACCGTGGAGTCGTTGGGCGCGTTGACCGTCTTCGAGATGGCCGAGTCGACGCCCTTCTGACAGGCGACCTGCACGCCGGCGTGTTCCTTCGCCGAAAGGGCGCCGGTCGTCACGAACAGTTCGCCGACCGCGTCGGGAACCGTCGAGAGCCCGTCGACGCCGTCGAAGGCGTTGTTCGCCATCTGCTCTTGGGCCTCCTGCTTGACGGCGTCGACGTCGATGTCGTTCTCCTCCAGCACGCGGAGGAAGTAGTCGTCGAACTCCACGAGCATCTCGTCGCCCTGGACGTCGTCGGAGACGTTCTTGTAGAAGGCGACGTTGTAAATCGGCTCACAGCCACCGGTCGTGTTGCCGATCATCGACGTCGTGCCGGTCGGCGCGATGGTCGTCGTGTTGTGGTTGCGGATGGCGAAACCGTCTTCCCACTCGTCGGCGTCGAGACCGGTCTGTTTCTCGAACCACTCTCGGTACTCCGTGGGGTTGGCGTACTTGGAGTTGTCCCACTCGTCGAAGGCGCCGCGCTGTTCGGCCAGTTCGTGGGAGGCCCACTTCGAACCGTGGTTGATGTGGGTCATCAACTGGCGGGCGACCTCGTTGCCCTCCTCGCTCCCGTAGCGGATGCCGAGTTGGATGTACAACTGCGCCAGCCCCATGATGCCGAGACCGATTTTCCGCATCTCCCGTACCTTCTCCTCGATTTTCGGCACCGGGAAGTCCGACATCGTGACGACGTTCTCGAGGAACCGCGTCCCGAGTTCGATGCGTCGGTCGAACTCCTCGAAGTCGATAGATTCCTCGAGGAACGCCTCGACGGCAGCCTCGGTCGAGTCGTACTCGTCGGCGTGTTCGGCGTGCCAGACGCGCCAGTCCGGCGTTTCGAGGTCCGCCAGCGTCGAGAGGTTGATGTGACCGAGGTTACAGGCCTCGTACTCCTCCAGGGGCTGTTCGCCACAGGGGTTCGTCGCGAGGATGCGGTGGTCGGGGTGTTTCTCCACGTCGAAGGAGTGCTGTTTGTTCACCCGTTCGAGGTAGATGACGCCCGGTTCGCCGTTCTCGTGGGCACCCTCGACGATGTGGTTCCACAGTTTCTCGGCGGGGACCGACAGCACCTCGCCGACCTCGACGTGTTCGCCCAGACCGAACATGTCGTACAGTTCCTTCGTCTCGGGAGTGGCGACGTGGGGTTCGCCGGTTCGGGGGTTCGTGAACGTGAACTCCTCGCCGTTTTTCACACACTCCATGAAATCGTCGGTGATGCCGACGGAGATGTTGAAGTTCGAGAGGTGGCCTTCGACGGCGTTGCGGAGGTGTTTGGGGACGCGGCCCTCGTCGTCGATGAGTTCGCGGGCCTCTTCGAGCGCTTCGGCGAAGGAGTTGTGCGTGAAGTCGTCGGGGTCGTTGAGTCGAAGCGTCTCGGCGAGGGAGACGTCCTTGTTCTTCGCGTGGAGGAACTGAATCACGTCGGGGTGTGAGACGCGCATGACGCCCATCTGGGCGCCTCGGCGGGCACCACCCTGCGCGATGGTCTCACACATCTGGTCGTACGTTCGCATGAACGTAATCGGGCCGCTGGCGATGCCACCGGTGGAGCCGACGGCGTCGCCGTATGGGCGGAGCCGCCAGAAGGCGTACCCCATGCCACCGCCGCTCTGGAACACCTGTGCGGCCTCCTTTGCGGTCTGGTGGATGTCGTCGATGTCGTCCTCCGGAGAGTCGACGAAACACGCCGAGAGCTGCTGGAGTTCGTCGCCGGCGTTCATCAGCGTCGGCGAGTTCGGCATGAAGGAAAGCATCTCCATGGCCTCCTGGAACTCGTCGGCTTTCTCCTCGACGTGGCTCCGGATGTCCTCGGGGAGTTCGGGGACCAGCGTCTCGTAGGCGAACTTGTTGACGTTGTAGATTGAGAGCTCCGTCTCGACTTCGTCACCGACCGAAACGCCCTTGCCGAACACTTCCTCCGCGAGTTCGTCGCGGCGTGGATGGTCGGGTTTGAGTTGCTCCGGCGTGACCGTCACGTCGACATCGCGTTTCTCGGCCTCGAAGACGGCCTCGGCGAGGGCGATGTTCTTGCCGACCCGCTCGAAGAGGTCCTCCTGCTGTTCGACGGGGTCGCCGTTGGCGTCCTTCCGGAGATAGCGCGCCGGCAGGATGTTGTGATAGGCGTTGCCGGTGAGGCGCTCCTCGAGCGTGTCGCCTTCGGTTCGCTTCACCGGAAGCGTCAGTTCGTCCGCGGAGAGGTCCGCCCCGGACATCACTCGGCCCCCCGTGTGAAAGTAGTCGGTTCCCCTACAGTTCCGTCAGCAGCGAGATGGGTGGTGCAAATCGTCATGGTAGCGTGTTCGTGCTCGAATGCCATATGACCCGCGGCATTCGACGGGTATTCGTGTCGACGCTTCGACATTGGGATAGAGGCACGTGTTGGTTTTCGGAATCAGCAGTTGCGCGTGCCTGTGCGCGTACGACAAGTTGCATTCGGGGCAACTCTCATAAGGGTTGATAGACCACGGTGAAAGTGAAGTTAGCCCAACCAAAACCGACAGACGAAACCGTAGTTTCCATTGGAAATAATCGGGGGTTTTCCCCGGCGCTCAACGTCAGCAAAAAGCCGGTAAGTGCTCGCCGAAGCGGAGAAGGTTTCCGGGGACTGTTCGAGGTGCATCCATCCGCCAGCTACTGCACCACCCACACGTACAATAATTCTGTCACATACATTTGACAGTGTGTCGGTGGCTCGTGGAACCCCGAAATCGGGGGACAACTCACAGTGTGTGCTGTTTCTCTTCGATACGTTCCGCGGGGTCGAGACGGTAAAGCACCGTACCGTCAGACATCCGCGAGGAAGTTCGCGATGACGTCGTGACCGGCCGCAGTCAACACCGACTCGGGGTGGAACTGGACGCACTCGATGGGGTGTTCGCGGTGGCGGACACCCATCACCAACTCCTCCCCGTCGTGGTCGGTCGTGGCCGTCACGTCGAAACACGCCGGCACCTCGAGGGCGACGAGCGAGTGGTATCGGCCGCCCTGGAAACCGTCTTCGAGTCCCGCGTACACCCCCTCGCCGTCGTGGTCGACGGGGAACGCCTTGCCGTGTATGGGCTCCGGCGCCCGACCGACCGACCCGCCGTACTCGTAGACGGCCGCTTCGAGACCGAGACAGACGCCGAGCGTCGGCACCTCGGGACTCACCTCCCGGAGCACCTCCAGTGTCACGCCCACGTCCCGGTCGTTCTTCGGATGTCCCGGCCCCGGCGAGATGATAATCGCGTCGGGGTCGACCGCGCGGACCTCCTCCAGAGACGCCGTGTTCCGCAACACTTCGACTTCGGTGTCCTCGTGTTGGCTGACGTACTCCACGAGGTTGTAGGTGAACGAATCGAAGTTGTCGATAAAGAGAACGCGCGTCATCGCCGAACCTCCTCGGGGGCGACCTCGATGCGCTCTAAGGCGGCCAGGACGCCGTCCATCTTCTTTTCGGTCTCCTCGTACTCGCTTTCGGGGTCCGAATCGGCGACGATGCCCGCGCCCGCCTGCACCGTGATTCGGTCCGACCCACCCTCACCGACGCCGGCTTCCACCGTCGCCGTCCGAATGACGATGGCGAAGTCCGCATCGCCGGTCCAGGAGTAATACCCCACACCGCCGCCGTAGACGCCGCGTGGCTTCCGTTCGAGGTCGTCGATTATCTCCATCGCCCGTATCTTCGGTGCCCCCGAGAGTGTTCCGGCCGGGAACGCCGCCCGCGTCGCGTCGAAGGCGTCGCAGTCCTCGGCGAGCGTCCCCGTCACCGTCGACTCGATGTGCTGGACGTGGCTGTACTTCAGGACGTTCATGAACTCCTCGACGCGAACGCTGCCGGCCTCACCAACCCGGCGGACGTCGTTTCGCGCGAGGTCGACGAGCATCGTGTGTTCGGCCCGCTCCTTGTCGTCGGCGAGCATCTCGCCGGCCAACCGTCGGTCCTCGACCGGACTGGTCCCCCGGGCGCACGTCCCCGCGATGGGGTTGCTCATCACCTCACAACCCCGGACGGACACCAGCGTTTCGGGAGATGCACCAACGACCGCGAGGTCGTCGTAATCGAGGACGTACATGTACGGCGAGGGGTTGATTTCTCGGAGCGCCTCGTACAGCCCCAGTGGGTCGATTTCACCGTCGAGTTCCCGCGTTCGAGAGATGACGCCCTGATAGATGTCGCCGTCCAGGACGTGCTCTTTGGCCGTCCGGACCGCGGCCTCGTAGTCGGCTTTCGGTCCGGCACGCTCGGCGACGGGTCGGTAACCACCCGTCGTCAACTCGTCGGCGTCGGCGAGCAGCGACTCGACGCGGTCGACCTCCTCCCGAAGTCGGTCGTACACCGCCCCGGGGTCGTCGCCCTCACGAACCACGGGAGTGAACACCAATTCGACGGTTCCGGCGGCGTCGTCGAAGACGACCGTCTTCGTGGTGAGGACGAACTGCGCGTCGGGGAACCGCGAATCGGGTCGGTCGATGCCGACCTCGTCCAACCAGAGGTCGTACACCGCGTCGTAGGCGAGAAAGCCAACGAGGCCGCCCTGTAACTGCTGTCGTTCGGTGTCGGGGAAGTTCCGCAACGGAACGTCGGGCAGGGATTCACGGAGTTTGGCAACCGTATCGCCGCCGTTGGGGTCGAGCAGTCCCTCGTAACGGTCGTCCATCACGTCGACCGAGGCCTCACCGTCGACAGTGACGACCGCGGCGGGGTCGTAGCCGACGAAAGAGTACCGGGCGTGGCGGTCGGCGCCGTGTCCCGCCGTGAACGCGCCGTCGGGGTCGCTGGAGGCGACCTTCTCGGCGCTCTCCAGGAGGAACGCGTGGTCGGCGCCGTCGGCGTCGGTCGTCCGGCCCGTCAGCGCCGCGTAGGCCACGAGCGGTTCCGGCGTCACGTCGAGTTCCTCCACCGCCCTGACGACGACCGGCCCCTCCTCTGCGAGCGCCACGAACTCGTCTTTCGAAATCACGGTCGCCCCCCTGCGGCTCGAACGAACGCCGAAACCGCGGCGGCGTCCTTCCGTCCCGGGTCACCCTCGACGCCGCTTGCGACATCGACGCCGAACGGGCGGACGGTTTCGACCGCCTCGGCGACGTTGTCGGCCGTCAACCCACCCGCCAACACGACCGGCGACTCCAGCGTCTCGACGAGTTCTCGCGTCCGTTCCCAGTCGTGGGTCTCTCCGGTCCCACCTGCGCCGTCGCTGTCGAGGGAATCGACCAACAGTGCGTCGGCGACGGTGTCGTAGGCAGGGGCCGATTCGGGGGAGACGGCCTTCACGACATCGCCGTGGATTTTCGCCGAGAGAAAGGCGAGGTCGCCGGGCGTCAGTTCGCCGTGAACCTGCACCACGTCGGGTTGGACGCGAGACGCGAGTTCGACGGTTTCCTCCGGCGTTTCGGGCATCGTCACGAGCACCGTCGTCACGAACGGCGGTGCGGCCCGAGCCAACTCGACGGCTCGTTTGGCCGAAATCTCACGCGGCGTGTCGACCGACACGTCGACGATGAAGCCGACGGCGTCTGCTCCGGCCTCGACCACCGCATCGAGGTCCTCGTGGGTCGTCGTCCCGCAGACTTTCACACGCGTCATGGCTCGAACTCCCGCAACGAGTCGAGCTGGGCGGCAGCGGCCCCGGAATCGATTGACTCGCGTGCGGCGTCGACGCCCGCCTCGAGGCTGTCGGCCTCTCCGGAGACGTAGATGGCAGCCCCAGCGTTCGCGAGGATGATGTCGCGTTTCGCGCCATCGACCTCGCCTTCGAGGATGCCGCGCATGTCCGCAGCGTTCTCGGTCGGTGAGCCACCGCCGACCGCCGAGAGGTCGTAGGTACCGACACCGAGGTCGTCGGGCGTGACCGTGTACTCCGTCACGTCGCCGCCGTCGACTTCGGCGACGGTCGACTGCCCGTGGACGCCGATTTCGTCGAGGCCGGCGCCGTGGACGACGAGCGCGCGCTCGACGGCCATCTGGGAGAGCGCATCGGCCAACACGGGGACGAGCGCCTCGTCGTAGACGCCAACGACCTGTGCGTCCGCACCGGCCGGGTTCGTCAGCGGCCCGAGAACGTTGAATATCGTCCGCATTCCGAGTTCCTTCCGGGGGCCGATGACCGCCTTCATCGCCGGGTGGAACACGGGGGCGAGCATGAACCCCATCCCGGTCTCCTCGATGCACTGCTCGACGGCCGGCGGTTCGGCGTCGATGGTGACGCCGATCTCCTCCAGTACGTCCGCGCTTCCCGACGACGACGACACCGAGTAGTTGCCGTGTTTCGCGACGGGGACGCCGGCACCCGCGACGACGAAGGAACTGGTCGTCGAGACGTTGATGGTGTCGTGGCCGTCGCCACCCGTTCCACACGTGTCGACGAGCGGTTCGCGGTCGGGGTCGATGCGTCGGGCCGCATCTCGCATTCCCTGTGCGAACCCGGCGATTTCCGCTTCCGTCTCCCCTTTCGAGCGCAGGGCCGCCAACAGCGCACCGATCTGTGCCTCCGTCGCCTCCTCGAAGACCGTCGCCGCAGCGTCCCGCGCCGCCGCCATCGAGAGGTCTTCACCGTCAGTGACTCGTCGAATATGTTCTTTCATTGTGGGCACCAATGTTCAGTTTTGAGTTATAATGTACAAATCAGTACACCAGTATAAGGCTGTCGCTACAGCGGGCGCTCGTCGGTCGAAAACGGTGAAAATCGAATCCGAGAATCCGAGCGCGAGAGCCTATTCGCCCGTCGGAGCGGGGATGGCGGGCAGTTCCTGGAGTTCAGGGAGGCCGCGCGTGCCCGGCTGGCACTCCTCGCCGTTGCAGTCCATCACCACGCCCAGTCGCGTCCCCAAGAGTTCCACGTTCGTCTCCGCCATGGCCGTACTCCCACCGTCGTGGTACCGAAGGCGTGGGTCGACCGTGTAGTCCTTCTCCCCGTCGTTAACGGTTAGTTCCGCGTCAGCGTCACCGAATTCCGAGGTTGCGAGGCCACCGACCTTCCCCGAAACACCGGGACCTTCCCCGGATTCGTTGGCCGTCACTTCGTAGAAGACTAATCCAACGGCTCCGTCACGGTACTGCCCATATCGGCTCGGCGTTGCGCTAGCACCAGGGTCGCTCGGCGGGTTCTGTGGGTCGACCGAGGGGTCGTTGGGGTCCTGAACCTCACACTGGTTCGGCGTCGCGCCGAAGACGATGGCCGCAGCGACCTCCGGCGTAATCAGGTTCGTCGGCACGCCCGGCGGCTGGGCCTGCTCCGGCAAGTCGTCGAACCACGGCACCTGCTCGAACGGCACGTTCTCCTGGGCTTGGTTTCCAACGTCCGTACAGACCGCACTCGGGAACGGACCTTCCGAGTCGTCGCCCTCTTGGCTCGTCGGTGCGGGAATGGCGGGCGGTTTCTGGAGTTCGGGGAGGCCGCGCGTGCCCGGCTGACACTCCTCGCCGTTGCAGTCCATCACCACGCCCAGACGCGTGCCCAACAGTTCCACGTTCGTCTCTGCCATGCCGGTTCCGTCGTCGAAGTACCGGACGCGCGGGTCGACCGTGTAGTCCTTCTCGCCGTCGTTGACCGTCACCGACGGGTCAGCGTCGCCGAACTGCGATGTCGCCAATCCCGCTGCGGTCACCGTCGCACCGGGTCCTTCGCCGGACTCGTTGGCCGTCACGTCGAAAACAACCACGCCAACGGCACCGTCACGGAACTGCCCCATACGCTGGTTCTCCACGCTGTAATCCGGGTCACGCGGTGGGTCAGTGGGATCGACCGATGGGTCGTTGGGGTCCTGGACTTCACACTGATTCGGCGTCGCGCCGAAGACGATGGCCGCAGCGACCTCCGGTGTAATCAGGTTCGTCGGCACGCCCGGCGGCTGGGCCTGCTCCGGCAAGTCGTCGAACCACGGCACCTGCTCGAACGGCACGTTCTCCTGAGCCTGGTCCCCAACGTCCGTACAGACCGCATCCGGGAACGGACCCTCCTCATCGTCGTTACTATCGTCAGGGGCTATATCTTCCTCGTCGGGGAGCGTGCCCTCATCCGGTGTGTCTTCCTCGCTCGGGATGGATTCTTCGACCGTACTGGTGTCGTTCTCAACCGTGACATCGCCGTCATCGTTGACTTCGACTCCGTTACCGTCGACTCCGACCGAGACGCCGTCGTCGCTCACCGAGACGCCGTCGTCGACCGCCGCCGCCGGTGCGGCCGTGAAACCCACGACCATCAAAACGGCGACGAGACAGGACAGTGTTGCTCTCGCTATACTGGATTCTCCCATTTCTACCAGTGGCTACCTTAGTCAACGTATTTACAGTTACGCCCCCCATACACGGGGCTTTATATGTAATACCGAATATTCGGAGGAGCGAGCCCGAAACCACCGAAAAGAGACGTTTGAGAACAGCCAACAAGCCCAGTTAGGTCGTCAGCGAAGTTTCACTAGACGGGGAGCCCCGACCCGCCGAGTTCCGGAAGACCCGGAGCGCCGCCCTCGGTCGCACCGGTGATGATGGAGATCGCGTCAGCGGGACCGACGGCGTTCGGGAGCCCAACGAGTTCGTACTCGCAGGGACCGAGCGGGTTCTCCTGAACGTCGCTGAAGTCGCCGTCGAACTCGGTGAGTTCGTTACACTCGCCGTCGATACCCGCTTGGTTTCCGAAGATGAGGAGCACCGCTTCGCCCTCGAAGCTGTCGTCGTTGTACCGAATGCGCGGGTCGACGCCGTAATCCTTCTCGCCGTCGTTGACGACGAGTTCACCGTCGAGGTCACCGAACTCCGAGGTCGTCAGTCCGCCAAGTTTCCCGGAAACACCGGGGCCCTCACCGGACTCGTTCAGGGTGCTGTCGTACGTGATGAGTGCAACGCCGCCGTCCTGGAACTGTCCGAACCGCTGCACGTCGAAGTCGTAGGCAGGGTCACTCGGCGGGTCGGTCGGGTCGACCGAGGGGTCGTTCGGCGTCTGGATGTCACACGGCGCCGGAACGAGGCCGAGTGCGATACCGAGGACCGCATCGTTCGAGAGGATGCTCGTCGGGACGCCCGAGGGAACGGCCTCCTGCGGGAGGTCCTGAATCGACGGAAGAGCCTCGGCAGGAAGATCGCTGGATTCGACGTTGAGGGGTTCACACACGTTCACCTGTGCGTTTTCGTCACCGATGGGAACGTCCTCGGGACCCGTTTGATTGATTTCCGCGTTTTCGAGGATTTGCTCCAGAACCCGGAGCTCCTGCGGGATGTCGTCGGAACTGCTGTCGAGTTCCGTCGGGTCGGTCGGGACATCATCGCCGCTACCGATGTCGCCCGCGTCCTCGGGGAGCGGAAGGCTTCCGGAGTCGCCGACCGGATTCTCGCCGTCGCCGCCGATGTCACCGGCATCGTCGGGAAGCGGAAGGTCACCGCCGCCGCTGTCCGGGGAGACTTCTCGGTCACCCACGGAGACGCCGTCGTCGCTTGCTTCGACGCCACCGACCTGTGCACCGGCACCGTCGGTTCCCGCCTCGGCAGCGACCGCATCGTCGCCGCCGACGGTCGCGTTGACACCGGAAGTGCCGGCCTCAACGTCGACACCCTCCTCGCCACCGACGTTGACGCCGTCGCCTCCGATACTGATTCCCTCGTCGCCACCGATGTTGATTCCGTCACCACTACCGCCCAACTGCGCAGCGGCCGGAGCCACGGCGAAGGAGGTGAAAACCGAAACGGCCGTGACGACCACTAACAGTTGCAGTACTCTCTGTCGCATGTACTTACGGATGGCAGACGTACAAGGAAGGGGGTAACGCCCGAGATAGCCGGTTATTTTTATGCGGCCCTCGTCACCTGTCGAACGGCTCGTGAACCACCCCTGCACTCGACGACCATTCCGAAACCTTCAATTACCTCACCGGGATACGAAGAAGTGCAGGCAGACGCCAGCGTGGGTTCGTGGTCTAGGCTGGTTATGACACCTCCTTGACATGGAGGAGGCCGGCAGTTCAAATCTGCCCGAACCCACTCGCTTTCTACACCGCTACTACGTCGACACCTAGACAGTACTGCAGCTGTGCGGTCGCTACGTATCGAGTGACGCAAAAGCGGAGTTGTTCGAGCAGCTATCTACAGCAGGTCGGCCGGAAGCTCACCGCCACCGGGGAACTCGGGGAGTTCCGGTGGTTCGGGTGCGGGCGTGTCGCCACCCGGCGATTCGATTTCGCACGTCTCCTGGGGGTTCTGTGCCGACTGCTCGCTGAGTTCGCAGTCGATTCCGGCTTCTCCACCTTCACCGGCGACATCGCCGCCACCGGATGCCGAAACTTCGGCGCTCGGTTCCTCGGCGTCGACGCCAGCGGAACCACTCCCGGAGGCGTTACCTTGACTGCTCTCGACGCCGACTTCACCGCCGCCCTCGCCGCCGCTGTCGTCGGCGTCGAGGATGAGGTCACCGGTGATGTCACCGCCACTGGGACCGTCGGGAACTTGGTCGCCGATTCCACCGAGTTGCGCCGCCGCGGGCGCAACGAACATCGTCGCGACACAGAACGCCGCCAGCAGGGCGACGCCAGCGCGTGTCGTGGTACGTCGAGTCATGCTACACGCAAACCGGGACCGGGTAAATAAAAGGAGATTACTCGGGAGATTACCGGCTTTTTATTAAATTAATAAACCTCCGTGTAGAGCCAGCGTGTCGCTCTTTTTTATTTACCTTCCAGCGGTTCGTCGATGCCGAGAATCTCCGCACTCCGTCGCCAGAGGTCTCGCTGGGCCTCGACGTCCAGTGCCTTTGGCGCCGGCCGGCGCTCTTTGCACCGGGCGAAGTACTTCCCGGTGACGCCCGACACGTCCTCGGAAGCCGCGAGATAGACGATGGTGGCGGCGCCGTCCTCGACAGAGTCGGTCATGGGAAATTGGCCGACGAGTTGGCCGATTTGTGGTGCCGGCGACGGGAGTGCCCGGGAGAACTCGCTGCCGGGGACGATACCGGGATGCAGCGAGTTCGAGGTGACGTCCCGACCGGCGACGACGAGTCGTCGAGCCAGTTCGTTCGAGAACTGGATGTTGGCGAGTTTCGACCGGCAGTACGCCGCCCACGGCGAGAGCGTCGTCATATCGAGGAGGTCGTCGAGGTTCATCGTCGCCACCCGGTGTCCAATCGAGGCTGTCGTGACGATGCGGCCGCCGGATGCCATCGTCGGCAGGAGGTCGTTGGTCAACTGGTACGGCGCGAGGTGGTTGATGTGAAACGTTTTACCGACTCCGAGGCCCGTCTCTTCGTTGTCCTCGAAGAGTCCGCCGGCGTTGTTACACAGTACGTCCAGTTCCTCGACGGACGCCCGGACCTCGTCGGCGAGGGCGGTCACCTCGTCGGTGTCGAGGAAGTCCGCGGCGATGAACTCGGCGTCGGAACCGACCGCCTCGAGTTCGGCGACGGTTTCGGCGCCCGCCTCCTCGTTGCGGCCGTGGACCAACACGTCCGCCCCGAGTCGGCCGAGCGACAGCGCCGCCTCCCGGCCGAGTCCGTTCGTCGAACCGGTCACGAGAACCGTTTTCCCGGACATGTCGACCGACTCGACGCCCGCTTTCACTTCCGGCTTCTTGTCGGACCCAATCATCAGGCTACGCTTTACGCCCCGCGTTGAAGTTTGCTACGGCTGACACATTTCTCACTCGCCGGTTCGCTCCTCCAGCAGTTCGGCGGTTCCGACGACCATCGACGGGACGACGAACATGAAGATGTGTTCTTCAAGCGGGATGCCCGCGATGTCGATTCCCGTTCGGAGTGGGATATCAAAGACGCCGACTTCGAGCGTGTAGCGGTCCCACGCGTAGGCGAAGGGATACAGCAGTAAACTGACGCGAAGCGCCTTCCGAACCGAGTTGGTCCGTCGCAGGAGGGCGAACGCGACGGCCCCCCAAACGACTTCGGTGAGAAGGTAGGTGAACCGACCGAACACCGTGATATCGGGTCGCATATCCGAAACAGGAGTGCCGTCTATAAAATTTGGATGGAGGTACTTTGAATAACCAGGACGGAGAAGTCGCTCCGAGAGAGATGAATATCGCAGATATCGCCACCCCGGAGTACATCCAGGTGGACGACGACGAGCGGCTCGGGAAGATTCGGTCTATCTTCGAGCGCGAGAACCCGAAGGGGGTCATCGTGACCAACGACGAAACCTACGCTGGCGTCATTACGGAGCGACAACTCGTCCAGTCGCACATCGAAGACGACGCGAAGGCGAGCGTGATGATGCGAAACGCCCCGAAAGTCGGACGCACGGACGACCTACGTGACGTCGCCCGCATGCTCGTCGAGGGCGGCACGAAAGTCGCCCCGGTGTTCGAAGGCGAAAACCTGTGGGGAATCGTCACCGAGGACGCCATCCTCGAAGCCGTCCACGACAACCTCGACGTGCTCACCGTCGAGCAGATATACACCGAGGAAGTCGTCACGCTCACCGAAGACGACCACGTCGGCAAGGCCATCAACCACCTTCGAGAGCACGGCGTCTCCAGACTGCCGGTCGTCAACGAGAGCGGCCACCTCACTGGGATGGTGACGACCCACGACATCGCCGATTTCGCGGTGCGAACCATGGAGCGCCAACAGAAGGGCGACCGCTCCGGTGAGACCGACCGGATGCTCGACCTGCCCGTGTACGACCTGATGAACAGCCCCGTCGAGACGGTGACACTCGGTGCGACCGTCAGCGACGCCGTCGAGCAGATGTTCGAGAACGACTACGCCGGCCTCGTCGTCACGCCCGCCGACGACGACCGCATGGTCGCCGGGATTCTCACCAAGACCGACATCCTCCGTGCGCTCACCTACACCGAAGAGGAGGCCATGGACGTACAGGTCACGAACGTCGAACTCCTCGATACGCTGACCCGCGAGAACATCCGGACCTCGATTACCGAAGTGGCCGACAAGTACCAGGACATGCAGGTCCACCACGCCCACGTCCGCTTCCACGAACACAAGGAGCGACTCCGCGGGACGCCGCTCATCCAGTGTCAGATTCGACTCCGGACGAACCGCGGCCAGGTCGCCGGCTCCGGAGAGGGGTACGGCGCCGAAACTGCCTTCCACGTCGCCGTCGACAAACTCGAACGGAACGTCCTCGAACTGAAGGGGACCCGGGCCGACGAGGAGTACGAAGGCCAACTGCTCCGGAAACTCGGCGAACTGTAATCGGTCTCAGGCGCCTTCTTCGACGGAATCGAGGCCGTCTTCGGTAATTCGGAATCGTGCCGTCTCCCCGGCCGCTTTCGACCGATGTTTCTCCAGCGTCATCCGTCGATTCCCCGCCCGGAACCGCTCGATGCGCGCGACGACGCCACACCAGTGGGTGAGCGTGTGGCCTCCGAGCGGGCGCGCACGCGAGGAGTCCGAGTCCGGGTCGGAGTACACCTGATTCGTGAGTACGACCGCGAGGTCGTGTCGGCGGGCCAGCGACAGCAGGTGTGTCACCTGCTTTGCGACCCGACGGAGCGCGTTGCCCTCCTCGTCGTCGATGCGTTCGAGTCGATAGAAACCGGTCGCGCTGTCGAGCACAACGAGGTCGACGCGTTCGGCGAGGTCCGAAGCGTCTCGGACCGCCTCTTCCTGCTGTTCGAAATCCAGTGCGTCCGTGATGATGACGCGGGAGGCGAGGTCGTCGATGTCTCCGTCGGCTCTCGCGCGGGCGAGTTGCTCGAAGCGGTCGACGGAGAGCCCCTCCGTGTCGATGTACAGCGCGGTCCCGCCGGTCGCGGCCACCTCGATAGCCGCCGACAGCGCGAGGTTGGTCTTCCCCGCCGCCGGCGGGCCGTACAGCTGGGTGGCCGTTCCACGTTCGAATCCCCCGCCGAGTAACTCGTCGACCGTCTCACACCCCGTCGGAATCGGCTCGCTCACGGCTATCGCTTCGGCGCGTTCGGTTAAAAACCTCCGCAGTCCACACTGGGACCGGGAGAACGGTTACGGAGCTACGCTTCGGCCGCGACCTCGGCGTCGGCTTCGAGGTCCTCCAGTGCCTTGACGACCTGGTCGCGGTACACCGCGAGGTCGGGGTCGTACTGGGTTTCGGCCATCGCGGCGTACTCGTCGGCCCCATCGAACGCTTCGATTCGGTCGAGAGTCCGTTCGGCCGTCTCGGCGACCCAACGGTTCCGCGTGGCGGCGTCGACAATCGTAATCGACTCCGGTCGCAGCGAGACGTTCACGTCGCCCTCCTCGGTCTCGTAGGTGCGGGGCTTGCCGACGACCGCCACGTAAGCGGGCGTTTCGGTTTCCCGCAGTGCGGAGGCGGCTTCCGGCTGGTACTGGCCCGCGTAGGCGAAGAACGTCCCGGTCGGGTCGACGATGCGACCGCGCCAGTACTCCGAATCCTCGCCGACGTCTTCGGTTTCGGTCAGCGTCCCGACGACGAAGACGCGGTTGGCCCGCTCGCCGGTCGGCAGAAGCGAGTAGACGGGCGCGCGGTCGTCGTCGGACTCTTTGAACGTGTACGTTGCGTCGTTGAACTCGGCCGCGAAGGCGCGTCGGGCGACCTCGCGGGTGGGTACGGATGCACTCATTACAGGGACCTCGCTTTGATCAGCACGCTCTCGGCATCGACCGGCCCGTCGAGCAGTTCGATGTCGTTGGCCAAGACGTATCGGCCCAACGTCGGGCCGGCGACGCGGTAGTACCGCCCGAGGACGGTCTCGCGCATCTCCTCGACGACGACCTCGGTGTCGAGGGCGTCCATCGCCATCTCCTGAGCCTCATCGAGGGTGATACCGGTCAGTTCCTCCGTCGACTCCTGGTTGAAGATGACCTCGTGGATGGTCTCGCCGTCGTCGAGGACACCCTTGATACGGAGGTCGAACTCGCCTTCGACCTCGCCGTGTTCCGAACAGCGGCCGTTCTGGAGGACGCGCGTACAGTCCTCCTCGGGACAGCGCTTGATGAGTCCGGAGCCGGATTGGATGTCGACCAAGGCGCCCTCGACTTCCGTCGAGTCGTCGCCGACCTCGATGTCCTCGTCGAGTTCCTCGATGGTCGTCGTCGAGTTGAGTTTCACCGAGAACCGACCCTCGTACTCGTCGGTGACGAGGTTGCCGAGACGGTAGACCTTCCCCTCTTCGAGTTCGGGGAGGTCGCTCTTGGCCCACTTGGTGAACTTGACGGTGCCGGTTTCGTCGCCGAGCAGGCCGACCTGAGCGATGGAGTCCGCCCGGGGTTCCCACAGCTCGACGACCTTCGCGGTCAAATCGAGCCACTCCTCGGGGGCGTCGATGTCGGCGACCTCGGCGGCCTCGCTGCCACCGGAGGCGATGTCCTCTCGCTCCATGTCGGCCTCGTCGAGATACGTCGAGACCACGCTTCGGCGGGCCTCCTCGACGGGAACGCGATATTCGGAGACGAGCGTCTCCAGTCTGTCTTCGATTTCGTCGACGCTCACGTCGAGCGCCTCGGAGAACTGTTCGTGTATCTCGACCGCGTGCTGTCGCAGGTCTGTCATGGGTGTTCCGTCTCCGCGTGTTTTCAGTGGGAGACGTACGACGGTTGGTTCGCGATGGTATAAAAACCGTCGGTGGCAGAGTGAAAGTGTTCTTAGCTGCTCTTCGGCGTGGTTTCGCGTACGTGAACGGTTTTCCGAGAGAGACGGTTTCCCACGCCCGCTCCGGGCGACGCCTCTTTGTGAGTTCGACCGCTACGTGGCCGTGTGAGCAACCGTCGTCGCCTCAAGCGGCTCCTGCAGACGAAACTGCACTCGGCGGGCAAGCAGTACGAGGAAGCCAAGCGCGCCTACACCGACGCGAAGGCGGCCGCGCTCGCCGACCTGCCGACCGACGAGGAGGGGCGTGCGAAACTCGTCTGCCGGCGCTACGCCGAGAAGCGTGCCGTCTCGCTGGACGACGAGGGCCGACCCGCCTGTTATGAGGCCGACCACCGGGACTGTCAGGGCTGTCTCGAGGACATCCGCGAGGACCGAATCGAGACGTGGTAATGTCGCAACCGTCGCCTCTGACCGAGGGTTATTTTATCAGCGCAACGACCGACCGATATGACCTATCTCGTCGCGTTCGACGGCACCGACCTCTCGGAGACGGCACTGTCCCGGGCGGTCGAGTTCGCCGATTCGACTGACGAACGACTCGTCGTCGTGAGCGTTCTCCCGACCGACGAGGACCTCGCCGCCGAATACGGCCTCGTCGAGGGCGACACCTACGACCCCGGCGATGCGGCCCAACGGCTCCGAACGCAGGTCGAGGACGTCAGTACGGACGCCGAGTTTCGCACCGAGAGCGTCGACGCCTACGCCGGAAAGGGCCGCATCGCGACCGAAATACGCGACGTCGCCCGGGACGTCGACGCCGACGTCGTTTTCGTCGGCAGCGACAACGCCGGTCGGGTCGTCCAACCGGTAACCAGCGTCGGCGGGGCGGTCGCCGGCGGAACCGACTACGACGTGTTCATCGTCCGGTCCTGAGTCAGACGCTCCGGGTCGACCCGCCGTCGACCGGTACCGCCGCGCCATTGACGTACGACGAGCGGTCGCTGGAGAGCCACGCGACCGTCTCGCCGAGTTCGCGTGGTTCACCGACCCGTTCGAGCGGAATCCCCTCCGACCACTCCTCGAGGCCCGCCTCGTAGTCCTCGAAGTCGCCGCGGTCGACGCCCTGTTCGACCAACTCCTCGATGCGGCCCGTCTCGTGGGCGCCCGGCAGCACCGCGTTCGCCCGCACGTCGGGGGCGAACTCGTAGGAGAGCGTCTTCATCAACCCGATGACTGCCCGGCGGACCGAGTTCGACAACACGAGGTCGTCGATGACCTCCCGAACCGACCGGGAGGTGATATTGACGATGGTGCCGCCACCGTCCTCGGCGATGGTCGGATGTGCCGCCCGGACCGTCCGGACGACGCTCATTACCAGCAGGTCGTGGGCCCGTTGCCAGTCCTCGTCGCTGGTTTCGAGGAACGGCCCCGACGGCGGCCCGCCGGCGCTCGTGACGACGTGGTCGAGTCGGCCGAACTCGCCGATGGCGCTCCCGACGAACCCCTCGATTTCGCTCTCGTCGGTGATGTCCGCCTGAACGGCGAGTACGTCGCCGCCGTCGATGGCTTCGAGGTGGGCCTCCGCACGCGAGAGGCGGTCCTCGTCGCGACCACACACCGCCACGTCACACCCCTCGCGGGCGAGTGCCTCCGCGCTCGCGAGTCCGAGTCCTGCGGTTCCGGCCGTCACCACTGCTGCGTTGCCGTCGATTCCCAAATCCATACCGACAAATCGGCCGCCGTCGACTTATAACTCCGTCGTCGCCTGCGGTTTCCCTCGACTCACTCCCGAACGCGGACGGTGCCGTCACTGGTCACGCTGACGGTGATGTCGCGCCGGACCTCCCGGCCGTGGACGGCGTCGCCGGCGGCGTCGCCGACCAGTTTCATCAACTCCGGCGCCGTGCGGGTGACTTTCACGCCCGCCTCGTCACAGGCCGAGTACACCCGATTCGGCACGTCGTAGAGGTCGGTACCGGCCTCGACTGTCAACTGGACGGGCGCCGTCAGCGCCTCGGCGAAGGCGACCGTCTCGCGGGCTTTCTCGATGTTCTCGCGGGCGCTCGATTCGACGCTGGAGACGTTCGCCCGCGAGGTGCCGAGCGCTTCTGCGATGTCGGCCTGTGGGATGTCACGCTCGCGGAGCGCGAGTACCTCCGCCTGACGACGGGTCAGAACGCCGCTCTCCTCGTCGAACCCCGCAGTGTCCAGCAGTTCGTCGACGTCGGGAAGCGTCACTTGCCCCAGAAATTCTCGCGGCTGCCCAGCCGCTCGCGGTCGAGTGCCTTCTTGCGGCCGCTCTTCTCCTCAGTTTCGGTGTCGTCGCCGTCGCCCTCTGATTCGGTGGCGTCGCTCGCCTCGTCGCCTTCGTCTTCGTCCTCCATCGGAAGCCGTTCGATTTCGTCGGCGCGAGCGTGGTTCGACCGCACTTCGGTTATCTTCACTCTCGCTCGGGCCTCCGGCAACACGCCGTCGACCATGACGATGAAACCGTCCTCGGTGCGACCGACGCCCGCACCCGACTCGTGGATGTCCTCGACGTCGACGACGACCTCCTCACCCATCTTGACGGGCTGTTGCTTCAGGTCTCGAATCGGCTGATTGTAGTGAGAACACCACTCGGCGCCGCCGCGGTCGCCGTAGTGTTGACACCCCATGCCCTCGATTCGCTCCGAGAAACTGGGGCAGTCGTCCGCGAGTGGGCAGTCCGGCATACAGGAGCGTAGTTCGGGCGTCGATTAAACGCTTGTGGGTCGGTGAGACCCTCGCCGAACGCCAGCGCTTTGCCGAGGGGGCGCCTACGCGGACGCGATGAGTCGCCCGGTTCCCGAAGCCGCCCCCCTCGTCGGCATCGTCCTCTCGTCGGCGTTCGCCCTGTTCGGGTTTCTCGTCTCGACGGACCACCTCGCGACGATACTCGGCAGCGTCGTCCTCCTGTACCCGTTCGTCGCCTTCGGTATCGTCCGCTCGAAGACGCCAGAAGACGTGTTCCTGCCGGATCCCGTCCTCGCTGCGGGGCTTCTGGGCGGCGCCCTCGTGTTCCTGTACGGCCTCGTTTCGGGACAACTCGCCTTCGGCGCGTTCGTCGCCTCGGTCGTCGCCGTCCCCCCGGCGTTGTATCACGCCCGATTCGGCGAGTCGGTCAACCCACTCTCTCCCGACGCGACCCTCGCCGTCGGCCTCCTCGGCGCCGCCGCGCTCCTCGTCTACGGCGCCATCGACGGCCTGCTCGTGGGGGCGCTGTCGGCCGTTTTCGTCGGTTTCGGTGCGGTCGACTACCGCAGACACCGTGGCGGCCCACTCCAGCGTCGCACCAGAAGTATTGCCGTCGCCTGCTGTCTCGGCGGCGGACTGGCGGCGTTCGGCGTCCTGACCGCCACCGGCCGTCCGACCGAAGGCCTTGCCGCGGGGAGCGTGTTGGTCGCCGTCGGCGCCTTTCTCGCGTTGGGCGCTGAACCCCGACCTACTCGATGAACCGACTGACGAGTTTTCTGTCGACCACGTCGACGAGAATCACGACGATACCGGCGATGCCGACTTGGGCCGTCGGCGCGAGGTTCGTGAACACGCCGAGGAGGATTAGTTGTGCGAACAACAGCACGCCGCCGATTTCCAGTCGGTCGACGACCGCCTTCAAGTTCAGGTCGTCTTCGAGGTCGACGCGGGCCGGCACGCGGGTGTCGTCGCCGATGCCGAGCAATCCCAGCAACGGCGGACTGTCGCTTCCCATGAAGGCCGTACTTCGAGACGGAAGAAATGTCTACTGGCTTCCATGCACGCTCCAAAATCTATGTACCACCTCGCCGTACACCTCCGTCGATGCCCCGCCCGTTCCTTTCTGCGCACTGGAAGAACCTCCTGAACCTCACCTACGAGGTGCCGCCGGAACTGCTGGAACCACACTGCCCCGACGGCGTCGAACTGGAGCGCTCCGAGGGCCGGAGTTTCGTCAGCCTCGTCGCCTTCGATTTCACCGACACGCGCGTGTTGGGCGTCCCGTGGCCGGGATATCGCGCCTTCCCAGAGGTGAACCTCCGGTTTTACGTCCGCCACGGCGACGAGCGTGGCGTCGTCTTCCTCCGGGAGTTCGTCCCCAAACGCGCCGTCGCGTGGATTGCCCGAGCGCTGTACGGCGAACCGTACGTCCGAGCGCCGATGACCTCCGAACAGCGACTGACGCCTGAAGAACTGTCCTTCGGCCTGCGAGTCGACTACGGCGGACGCGAACACGACCTCGAAGTGACCGCCGACAGTCACTCCACGCACGTCCCGCCCGAGGACAGCCCCGAACACTTCTTCAAGGAACACTCGTGGGGATTCGGGACGGACAGACTGGGCCGGACGCGTCGTTATCGCGTCGACCACCCACGGTGGGCCGTCTACGACATCGAATCGCTGACCGTCGATATCGACTTCGAGACGCTGTACGGCGAGCAGTGGTCGTTTCTCAACGACGCCGACCCGATACACGAACTGTTCGCCCAAGGCTCCGACGTGACTGTCTATCCGTCAGAATCACTGTAGAAGCCGCAGTGAGGCGCCGTTAGGCCAACGGCGTCCGCTCGACGACCGTCCCATCGTAGGTCGGATACTGCTCGACGATTTCGCCCTTCTCGACGTCGCCGTCCTCGACCATCTCCTCCAGGAGCCACCACGCCAACTCGACGTGGTCGGATTTGACCGAGTAGAACGACTCTGGGATGCCCAACTCCTCCAGACGGCGCTCGGTCACCCACGTCTTCCCGTAGACGATGGTTCCGTCGTCGGTGATTTCGTCGAACTCCCGGCGGATGTTCCGTGCCATCCGCTTCAACCGCGAGCGGTGCTGGGCGGCGTCCTTGAAGACGCTCGTACAGAAGTACACCTTCTCGTGGTCGCCCATCTCCTCTAAGATGCCGTGGGAGCCCTCGACGGCGGACATGTGGTCCTCCTTGAGTTCGAAGCCCTCCTCCTGCATCCGGCGGTAGTTGCCGTCGGACATCTCGAACTCGTTGATGTTACAGAAGTCGGCGGCGCCCTCGTCGAGGAACTCGAGGAACTCCGGTTCCGGCCGGATGCCGGGAATCTCGAAGGCGGGCGTCAGTCCCTCCTCGCGGGCGATGTAGAGGATGTCCTCCCACTCTGTGCCGTGCATGTCGCCCCACAGCTCCAGCGGAGGGTGGAAGCGAATCTCGTCGAGACCGGCCTCGGCGAGTCGGCGCATGTTCTCTCGACCGCCCGTTATTCCGGTGTAGAGGTGCGTGTGGTGGTCTTCGCCGAACTCGTCTTTCAAGAGCGAGAGGTAGCGAGTGGTCTTCTCCATCGCCTCCTGTGGTTCACCGCCCGTGATGGAGGTGCCGAGGGCGCTCATCCGCTTTGCCTCCTCGATGATGTCGCTGTCGTCTTCGATGGGCCGTTCGTTGGCGTAGGCCTGTGTGACGTTCTTGCGGTTCTCGCCGAGCGGGCAGTAGAAACAGTCGCGTTGGTCGCAGTAGCCGTAGACGAAGAGAACCATCTTCCCACCCTTGGCGCACTGTTCACAGCCCTTCGAAATCATTCGTTGTCGTCGTTTGTCCGTCGACACGCAAAAGTCGTGCGTTACACGGTCCGTTTTATACGCGTCGACGCCGACTGTCGTCCCGTGCAGAACCGTCGTGGACTCGCCGTCGTCTTCCTCGTCGTGTTCGTCGACCTCGCGGGGTTCGGTATCGTCATCCCCATCCTCCCGTTTTTCGCCCGCTCCTTCGGCGCCTCGGAGTTGGTCATCGGCCTGCTCGCGGCCACCTACTCGCTGATGCAGTTCGGCTTCGCGCCGCTTCTCGGGTCGCTGTCGGACCGCTACGGCCGCCGACTCGTGATGGTGGTGTCGCTGGCCGGGGCGGTCGTCGCGTGGACAATCTTCGGCTTCGCGACCGGATTGGCGACACTGTTCGTCGCTCGGGGACTCGCCGGTGCGATGGGCGGCAACATCGCCGCCGCCCAGGCCTCCGTGGCGGACCTCACGACGCCCGAGGAGCGACCGAAAGCCCTCGGCTACCTCGGTGCGGCGTTCGGCTTCGGGTTCATCTTCGGACCGGTCATCGGTGCAGCGCTGGCCTTCGAGGGAACCGTCACCGTCGTCGCCGGCATTGCCCCCGCCTTCGTCCCCGTCTCACCGTTTTCGCTGCCGGCGTTCGGCGCCGCCGCCACCAGCCTGCTCGCGCTCGTGTTGGCCGCAACCCTGTTGCCGGCCACGAAGGGCGAAACCGAACGGGAGTCCCAACTCGACGCCCTCCGGAACGCCTTGGCCGCTCCCGGCCTCCGCGGACTGCTCGGGGCGTTCTTCCTCGTGTCGTTTGCCTTCTCCGGCGTCCAAATCATGTTCATCCCCTACGTCGCAGACATCTACGGCTACACCGAGAGTCAGGCGGCGCTGCTTTTCGCCTACATCGGCGTCCTCGCCGTCGTCGTTCAGGGCGGCCTCATCGGCCCGCTGACGAGTCGCTACGGCGATGCGCCACTGACCGTCTTCGGAGCCGGTTGTCTCGCCGTCTCCCTTGTCGGGATTCCGGCGGCACCGACCATCGGACGGCTCCTCCCCGACGCGACCAGAGTCGTCGGCTTTCTCACACCGGAGTTGCTCGGCCTGCTCGTCGTCCTCGCGGCGCTGTCGCTGGGCAACGGCGTGTTGAGCGTCACGCTGACCGCGCTGGTCTCGAAGGGTGCCGGGTCGCGTCAGGGGTCGGCGTTCGGCCTGACACAGGGCGCCGGCAGCCTCGCACGCACCATCGGTCCCGTCGTGATGGGCGGACTGTACACCGCCGTCGCCTACTGGGCGCCGTTCGTCCTCGGGTTCGTGCTGTTGCTCCCGGTCGTCGTCTACGCCGTCGGCCTCCCAGCTGTCGCCCC
Organism: Natronomonas gomsonensis; assembly: GCF_013391635.1. Lineage (GTDB taxonomy): Archaea > Halobacteriota > Halobacteria > Halobacteriales > Haloarculaceae > Natronomonas > Natronomonas gomsonensis_A. Next base: position 1,615,594 of record NZ_JACAWU010000002.1, read on the forward strand.
CGAGCGGCCGGCCGACCCCGGCCACGTCCGATAGCGGGACCGATGAGGTGAAAAGCGACGACCACCTTCCTTCGTCCATGTCACCGACGCGACGCCAAGTGCTCGCCGGACTCGGCGCGGGAGCAGCCGGCGGACTGGCGGGCTGTACGGATGCCCTCGACGGCGGCGTCACCGCGTTCGGAGCGACGGGCGTCGGCCTCTCGGCGAGCGTCCAAGAGGAGACCGGCTACACCCACAACCGGACGATTGAGGACGTAATCTCCCGCGAGTTCGAGCGGTTCGGACTCTCCCGAACCGTCGAGGTGACGAACATCGTCTCGGAGTACGACCGCGCCATCGAACTCGGGTTCTTGGGCACGCGGATTCAGGCGGCGGTGTTCGCGACGCTTTCGACCCCACAGGTGAGCGTTCTCGGCCGGTCGTTCAACCCCATCGCCGAGATGTCGGCCGAGGAAATCGCCGCGTTAGTTCAGGACCGCTACGACAACGTCGGCGGCCTCGAACCCGACGGCGAACTCGAAGCCACGGTGACGGGCGAGACGACGACCGTCACGCGCTTTGCCGGACAGGCCCGTCTCGTCGAGTTGGGACAGGGCATCGACATCTACCTCTACGTCAGCGACGCGGTCGAGGTCGGCGAGGACTTCGTCGTGACGCTGGCCGCCCACCCGCAGGCGTTCGGCGAGCGACTCGACACCGTCCGGACGCTACTCGCAGGGGTCGAACCCCGCGCGGAATCGTAGGGACCGCTCGACAGGGAGAAGGGACTTAACGCCTCGCGTGAAATCATCGCACGAACAGCGATGCTGCTCATCCTGTGTGTCGACCTCGACGACGACCTCGGTCGGAAGACCGGCTTCGAGACGCCGGTCGTCGGCCGCGACAGCGTCGAGGCCGCCGCCGTCGCCCTCGCCAACGCCGACCCCGAGGACTCCGACGTGAACGTCTGTTTTCAAGGTATTCACCTCCACGACGCCATCGACGACGAGTCCGTCGAGGTTGCCGTCGTCACCGGGACGGCGAAGGCGGACGTCTCCGCCAACCGCAAGGTCGGCAAAGAGGTCGACACCGTCCTCGCCTCGCTGTCGACCGGCGAGGACGTTCGGGCCATCGTCGTCACCGACGGCGCCCAAGACGAATCCGTCCTGCCGGTCATCCGGTCGCGCGTCCCCATCGACGGCGTCCGCCGCGTCGTCGTCCGGCAGGCACAGGACCTCGAATCGATGTACTACACGTTCAAGCAGGTACTCGCCGACCCCGAAACCCGTGGGACCATCCTCATCCCGCTCGGTATCCTGCTGTTAATCTACCCGGTCGCAATCGTCGCCGAGGAGTTGGGCCTGCCGGGGTCGACGCTCGGGGTCATCTCCGCGCTGTTGGGACTGTACATCCTCTTTCGTGGCCTCGGCCTGGAGGACGCCATCGACGACACCGCCGAGCGACTCCGCGTCGGCCTCTTTTCGGGGCGCGTCCAACTCATCACGTACGTCGTCGGGGTCGCACTGCTCGCCGTCGGGGCTGCGTCCGGACTCGAGACCGTCGGCGAGTTACCGTCGCCGGAACCGCTGTCGGCCGCCTCGGCGTTCGTCTACGGGTCCGTCCAGTGGGCCGCTGCCGCGGGCGTCGTCGCCTCGCTCGGCCGCATCACCGACGAGTACCTCGCCGGCAGTTTCCGGTGGCGATACCTCAACGCCCCGTTCTACGTGGCCGCAATCGCCATCGTCCTCCACGGCCTGAGTGCGTTCTTCCTCCAGTTGCCGTTCGCCGGCCTCCCGTATCTCGCGGGAACGCTCACCGCGGGGACGCTCGTCGGACTCGCCAGCACGCTCGCCTTCGCCGTCGCCGAGCAGCGGTTCCCGCGGAACCGCGATTCGGATTCGGAGCTAATCGGTTAAACCACCGCGAGAGCGGTCACGTCGGGTAATCCGAGCGAGCGATGTCGCCAGCCGTCGCCCGCGTTCACGAGGAAGGTCCCGTCCGTCGTGACCGCGTAGGTCGCCTCGCCGTACGCCACGTCGGCGATGGTCCCCTCGATTGGTAACTCGACGGCCGACCACTCCCCGTCGGTCCGCTCGTACAGTCGGTCGCCCGTGGCGGCGTGGGCGGTGCCGTCGACCCGGTTGGCCGCGACCTGGAAGTCGCCGTCGAGGGCCTCCATCCAGCCGTTGGCGAGGTAGTACAGCCCCGTTTCGGTCGCCGCCAGCGGCCCGCCGGCGGTCGTCACGTCGTGGGCGGCCGTCAGTCCGACGTGCGTGCCGTCGAGGCGGTGGACGCCGGAGGCCGCAGCGACCATCTCGCCGTCCATCGCGCGCACGTCGTCCAGTTCCGCGAGCGTCACCCAGCCGTCGTCGTATCGAGCGATACGTCCCTCGCCGGCCGCGAGCAGGCCGTCGTGATAGCCGACGGCGTCGGCAGGGCCGAACCCGGTCGGTTCGAACTCCTCGCCAGTCCCCACGAGAACGTCGTCGGTCGTGGCGACGGCGAGGCGGCCGTCGGCGCTCGCAGCGTCGGTGGCCGTCCCCCGGTGGACCAAGGAGAACTCCCCGACGATGTCGTCGGACACGTCGACACGGGTGATGCCGACACCGGTCGCGACGAACGCCGTCGTGGTCCCGGTCTTGTCGGCGTAGACGCGCTTCTCGTCGATGCTGATATCCTCGTCGCTCATATCTCACCTCGGAGGTGCGGGGCCGAAAGCGTTTATACCGGCGTCGAACGTTCGACCGGTTCCGAGCGGTCGCGCACCCGCTCGAAGACCGACCGTCCCCACTCGACGGCATCGTCGTCGGAACTGAACGCCGCACCGAGAAGCGACCCGTCGTCGTAGGCGAACAGGCCGACCTGCTCGTCGTCGAACAGCATGACGGCGAACGGGAGCTCCTCGGCGGCGGTTCTGACGTTCAGCCCCGGTTGTTCGAGCGCCGCCTCGTAGCGGTCGTAACTGTCAGCCAGCCGCGACAGCGCGGCGGATTCGATGACGAGCGTCACCGTCTGGTCGGTCGCCGCGACCCGTTCGTGGGAGGCTTCCAGGTACCGCGGCATCCCAGCCGGCGAGAGACAGCGCAGTCGGTCGGCTGTCTGTGCGAGGGATTCCATCCGCTCGAGCGGCCGCTCGGGGGCGTGTCTCCCCGGCGCGACGATACGGCCGCGTTCGAACAGCGACGGTGGGTACTGGCGGTCGGTTGGCAAGCCGTTCAGCAGTCGCTCGGCGTCGTCCAACCGTTGCAGTCGGGCGAGGTAGGCGTCGTGTCGTTGCCACGCCAGCCGGCCGAAGCCCGTGAGCCCATAGCCGCAGCCACGCTGTTCGACCAGCCCCGCGTCTTCGAGTTCCTTCAGCGCCTTGTACACCGTCGACCGCGAGACGCCGAGTTCCTCACGCAGTCCTCGCTGGTCCGTCGGCCCGTCAGCGAGGGCCGTCAGCAGCGGCGTTCGCTTGGCGAGTACGTTCGCGACCGCTGACACGTCACGGTCGAGTTCGTCCATATCGGCCCCTAACGAACTACATTAATAAAGGGATACGCATCGAATCGATGTTTCGAACGTCGAAACGTGTTCGGCCCTTCGAAACAGTGTGCGGCGCGTAACGTAAAGGTCCCCGACTGCGCAGGAGTAGGTAGGTCCCCCTGACGCTGCGGTGCCTCCGGAAGGACTGTTCCTCCACTTCATCCCGACGGCAGCGGCCGCTGTCGGAACCCCTTTGCCGCCGCCCGTCAAGGAGACAGGTATGCAGGTGTTCGGGTCGAGTGGTGTCCGTGGCGTCGCGGGCGAGGAGTTGACGCCACCGTTCGTCGGGCAAGTCGCCGCTGCTGCGGGTACCGAGCTCGATACCGAGTCGGTCGCCATCGCTCGTGACACACGAACCACCGGTCGGCTGTTCGCCGACGCTGCCGCGAGCGCCCTCGCCGCCATCGGTTGCGACGTACATCGCCTCGGCATCGTGCCGACGCCGGCCGCTCAAGCCTACGCCGAGCGAACCGGCGTTCCCGTTGTCGTGATTACCGCGAGTCACAACCCACCGGAGTACAACGGCGTGAAACTCGTCGGGGCCAACGGCGTCGAGTTGCCGCAGACGACGCTAGAGCGAATCGAGGAGCGTCTCCTCGCGGAGGATTTCACGCTTGTCGGCTACGCCGCCGTCGGGTCCCACCGCGAGGTTGACGACGCTCCGGAGCGTTACGTCGACGCGTTACTCGACAGACTGGAGTCCGAGGGACGCCGCGAACGAATCACCGACGCCGACCTCACGGTCGCGTTGGACCCCGGCCACGGCGCCGGCTGTCTGACCAGCCCCGAGTTCTTCCGGAAACTCGGCTGTCGCGTCGTCACCGTCAACGCCCAACCCGACGGCCATTTCCCCGGCCGGAACCCGGAACCCGTCGCCGCGAACCTCGCGGACCTGCGGCGACTCGTCGGAGCGACCGACGCCGACCTCGGTATCGCCCACGACGGCGACGCCGACCGCGCGATATTCGTCGACGAACGGGGCGAACACATCGAGGGCGACACCGCTCTCGCGGCGCTCGCCGCCGCGGAACTCGACGCCGGCGACGTGACAGTTTCGGCGGTCAACGTCTCCCAGCGTCTCGTCGACGTGGCCGACGACGCCGGCGCCGACGTGGAGTTGACCCCAATCGGCAGTACCTACATCATCAGTCGCATCCGAGAGCTACAACGCGAGGGTCGCGAAGTGCCCATCGCGGGCGAGGGCAACGGCGGCATCCTCTTTCCGGACTACCGCATCGCCCGCGACGGAGCCTACACCGCCGCACGCTTCCTCGCGTTGCTCGACGAGCGCTCGGCAAGTGCGGTAGCCGCGTCTCACGGCGACTACGCCAATGTCCGGGCGAACCTCGAGTACGAGGACGAGGACGGCCGCACGGCGATGCTCGCGGCCGCCGAGAAACACGCCGACGACGCAGACGCCGAGTTGACGACCATCGACGGCTATCGTCTCGATTACGGCGACGCGTGGGTGTTGGCCCGGCCGAGCGGGACGGAGCCGCTCGTCAGACTGTACGCCGAGGCCCGAAATCAGAAGCGAGCGACGTCCCTCCTCGAGGGGGTCAGAGCCGAGATGGTCGAGGCGAGAGACGGCGACTGATTACTCCGGTTCGTACGCCGAAAGCGCCTCGTCGAGTCGCTCTCGCTCGCTTCGGGCGGCTTCGAGGTTGTCCTCGACCGCGCCGCTGTCGACGCGTGCGCGCTCGTCGGGGTCTAACTCCGAGTGGGCGACGGCGGCCGTTTGGAGCCGTTCGTACGCCTCGCGGCGCGTCAGTTCCCGAACGGATCGGAGTGCGGCGACCGTCTCCTCGTCCGCGAAGCGGTCGACCAGCGACACCAACTCCTCGGCTCGGAACCGGAGCGTCTCGGCTTCGGCGGGCGGCCACTCGACGAACAGCGGGTCGGCCGACAGCCCGTCGAGATACGTCCGGTTCGTCGCGACCCGGCGCTTCAGCAGGTTCGCGTCGTCGACGTAGTGGGAGAGCTTCGACGGCGAGTAGTCGGCGTATTCGATTAGGTCGGGTACCGAATGCTCGCCTGCGGGCCGCTCTCGGACGTACTCCAGCAGTTCCGTCGGTGGTCGCCGGAACTCGACCAGCGGATACTCCGCAGCCGTCGCGACGAACGAGAGAAACTCGCGGGCCGACGCCTCCCGTCGAAAGGCGGCGAAATCGTCGGCGACGCCGTCGTTGTATCGTTCGACGGGCTCTCGCAGTTCCTCGATGGGAGCGTCGAGGTCGGCTTCGCCAAGTCGGACCAGCCGTTCGAGGTCGTCGATTCGGTCCTCGAGTTCGTTCAGTCGGTCCCGGGCCGCGCGGTAGGCATCGCGATGTCGGCTCCGGGCGTCGGCCAATGCCTCGCGCGTCTCCGCGTAGTCCCGGGCCGGCGTGAGGGCCTCGCGTGCGGCCTCGAAGTCCCGAGTCTTCAGCGACCCCGTAACCCCGCTGGTCTTGACGTGGCCGTCGGCCTCGAGGAACGCCTCGCTCTCGGGAACGTCTTCGGGAATCGACTCAAGCGTCTCCGAGATGTCGTTGCGGAACTCGACGTACCCCTCGAAGTCGTCCCAATCGGTCGCACGCTCCTCCCAGCGGTCCAACACCGTGGCGACCGACTCGTAGGCGTTGGCGACCGCATCGAGGTCGGCCTCGTCGAGTTCGAGACTCCGCTCTAGCTCTCGAACCCGTTCGTGGGCGGCCTCCAACTCCGCGGCCGCGTCGTCGCGGTCACTCCCCGTAGACATCGTCGGGGTCGAACACTCGGTCGCCGACGACCTCGCCGTCGAGCGTCCGGTGGAAACAGCTCTCGTAGCCGGTGTGACACGCCCCGCCCTCCTGTTCGACGACGTACAGCAGTGCGTCGCCGTCGCAGTCGACCCGGACCTCCTCGATTCGCTGGGTGTGGCCGCTGGAGCCACCCTTCTTCCACAACTCGTCACGGCTTCGGGAGTAGTAGTGGGCGTACCCCGTCTCCCGGGTCCGCTCCAGCGCCTCCTCGGAGACGTAGGCGAGCATCAACACGTCGCCGGAGTCGGCGTCCTGTGCGACCGCGGGAAGCAGTTCCTGCTCGTCGAAGGCGAGGTCGACCGTCATTACCCGACAGTGGGTCAGTCGTCGGGATAGGCCTTTTCGTTAGCCCATCGAAGGGGTTCAATCAGCGGTGTCGGTCGCGTCCGTGTCGAGGACGCTCGCGACGCCACACTGAACGGCGGCGAATCCGACGCCGATGACGAGAAACGGTAGCGTGAGGCCACGAATCGAGTCGAACAGCGGTTGGACGCCGACGAGCGCGGCGGCGGTCGTCACGCCGACGGCCAGTCCGTTCCAGCGACCGTGTCGCCAGCCGCTATCGGAGAGGCCGGGCGCGATGGCGTAATTCCGGAGCGTCAGCCACGCACCGATACCGAAGGACACACCGACGAACACCGCCAGCGTCGGTGCCGGGTCGAGGGCGTACGTGCCGGCCACCCCGCCGGTAGCGACGACGATACCGACGAGTCGACGGGCAGTCGGCTCGGAGGGCACTCGCATATGCTTCGCTCCTCGCGACGGAGCAAAAGTGCGACGCCCGTCAGGACGCCCGGCCGACCGGTGGCGTGCGTGCGTCTGACAAACGCTTATATGCGTGGACGAACCAGCTAGGGCCAATATGGGCAACAAGAACAAGACCATCTCCTTTCGGGTCAACGAGGACGCCTTCGAGACCCTCCGGGAGATAGCCGAAGAGCGCGACATCTCGCTTTCGGCCGTGTTCCGCGACTACGTGGACACGCTCGTCGCCCACGACGGCCAAGTTCGGGTCGTCCCCGAACACGAACTGAAAGGCGGCAGTGCCACGGAAACGTCCTCTGCTGCCGAGAGCTTCCCGCCAAAAGTCGAGGTGCCGAAGAGCTTCGTCCGCGAACACGAGCGGCTCGAACTCGAAGCCGAACACCTCCGCGAACAGCTCGACGAGTACAAACAGTACGTCACGAAACTCAGCCAGAAGGTCGAAGAGCAGGACGAAGAGGAGGTCATTCAACTGGAAGACCTCGACGGCGACGAACAGGAAGAAGAGCCGTTCCGCCTCGGCTAACGCCCGACGCCGCTACCCCGACAGTTCACTGCGCTTTCTGCGAATCTCTGCTTCCGCTTCGTCGCGTCCGTCCACGTCGGCCAGCTGTTCGGCTGCCTCCAACGTCCGGACCCCGCTGTCGAGAAACGACAGCACGTCGCCGGGGTAGGCGTACACCATGTAGTCGTCGCCCATCACGTCGACGATGGCGTCCGGGCCGAGTCCCTGCGCCCGCAACTCCAGCAAATACGCGATGAACTTCCGCTCGGGACAGCCGCAGTGAGGGTTCGACTGACAGTCACAGTCGAGGAAGTCCTCGGCGAACTCCAACACCCGATCCCGGGAGGCGTCGTCGAGTTTGGCGATGCCGTCGCCCGAAAAGAGGATGTCCAGCGTCGCCCCGGAGAAGGCACTCTTCGGAAACGACGTATCCAGTTGGGAGGCCAACTGCCGATGGTTCTTCACGTAGATTTTGTCCGTAATCGCCACGTTGGCCGTCCTACGTCGTCGGTGCTGAAAAGCGACTCGAAACACCGTGCGGGAGGGTTACACGGGGTTGGGAAAGTCGAAACGTATATCACTTCGTCTCTGCCTAGAGTCAGTTGCGTGTCCGGGTTGGGGTAGTGGCATCCTACAGCCTTGTGGTGGCTGTGAGGCGGATTCGATTTCCGCACCCGGACTCATAATATATTCTACACGACCTCACCTCCGGAGCAGCGGTATCCTCCGAACGTTCTAATCCAATTGGAACAAAAGAAACAGTATGCCTGACTGCCCGACGTGCGGCACGTCGTTCGATTCTCAGCGTGGGCTGGGCGTCCACCACAGTGGTGCCCACGGCGAGTTGCTCCCGAACCGCGAGTGCGCCCGCTGTGGCGTCGAGTTCCACAGCGAACACGAGAAGAAGTACTGTTCCGACGACTGTCGAGACGAAGCGGTTTCATTCGAGGGCGAGAAAAATCCGAACTATTGCGGGGGAAAAACGGCTACGACGTGCGAAATTTGCGGCTCGAACTTCGAATACTACCCGTCGGCAAAACCCGGCCGATACTGCGAGTCGTGCGTCGAGTCCGAGGAGTGGCGTCACGAACGCGATATCTCGGGGGAACGGAATCCCCGCTGGTCAGGCGGCGAGCACGAACTGACCTGTGATTGGTGTGATGGGAAGGTAGTTCGCCAGCAGACCAACATCAGCGGAGAACACGTCTTCTGCAGTCCCGACTGTCAGTACGAGTGGCTCTCCGAGGAATTCACCGGCGACGGCCATCCGAACTGGAAGGGCGGGGCCGACGCCAACTACGGGCGTGGCTGGAATCGTGTCCGACGGCGCGCGCTCGAACGAGACGACGACCGGTGCGTTCTCTGTGGGGTGACGGCGGACGAACTCGGCCGGAACCCGGACGTACACCACATCGTTCCGGTTCGGGCGTTCGTCGAAACACCGGTTACGACCGAGTTCGACGCTCACTACCTCGAAAACGTCGTCTCGCTGTGCCCGTCCTGCCACCGAAAAGCGGAGTTCGGCGGCGTCAGCCCCGAACGGCTGAAAACGGCGACTGGGCTGGTTCCGAACGCGGAAGGCCTTTGACGGCCGGCGCCGACGATTGGGCCATGCAGGCGGCGCTTCTCACTGTCGGCGACGAGTTGCTCGACGGCGACACCGAAAACACCAACGCGACGTGGTTGGCAGCCGAATTGAGCGACCGCGGCGTCTCCGTCCGACGGATACTGACCGTCCCGGACGACGAGAGCGTCATCGCGGCGGCGACTCGCGACTACAGCGATTCTTTCGACGCTGTCGTCGTCACCGGCGGCCTCGGTGGGACATCCGACGACGTGACGATGGCCGGCGTCGCGGCGGCGTTCGACCGTCCGCTCGTCGAGAACGACCTCGCACGGGAGGACATCGACCGGACGCTCGAGGCCATCGCCGGCGACTACCCGGACCTCGACGTGGACGTGTCCGCGGAGGCGTCGCTCCCCGAAGGTGCCCGGCCGCTTCTCAACCGTGCAGGCCTCTCGCCGGGGTGTGTCGTCAAGAACGTCTACGTCCTCCCCGGAATTCCATCGGAGATGGAGCGCATGTTCGAGGACGTAGCCGGCGAGTTCGACGGCGACATGGCCTCTCGTTTCCTCTACACCGAGGAACCCGAAGCGAACCTCATCGAGCGACTCGACGAGACCCGGGAACGGTTCGGCGTGAAGGTGGGTTGTTATCCCGACCGCGGGGCGGGGCACAATCGGCTGAAGCTTACCGCCGAGGACACCGCGGCGCTGGACGACGCCGAAGCCTGGTTGGCCGAGAACGTCACGCTCGCGGAGTGAGTGTCACGTGCCGTCCCGAGGGTAGGCCCACGGACAGTATTTTGCCGACGCTACCGAAAGTGGACGTAATGCGGATACGCGAAGCCGAAGCAAGCGAGGCGTCGATGCTGGCAGAGACGTTCTGGCATCCCCTCGCAGAGCGGATGGAACAGTATTCCGAGTTGAACGCGTTGGCGGACGACGCCGTCGAAGTCGCTGTCGAGGGGTTCGAATCACTACTGGAAGACGAACAACGGACCGTCTTCCTGCTCGAAGACGAAGACACCGAAATCGGATTCGTGGCCGTCGAGTTCGGTGAGCGACCCACACGCGAGGCCGGCAGATACGTCTCGATTACCGATTTGTACGTCAAAGACGGACATCGCGGACAGGGCTACGGCACGAAACTGCTCGAGCGAGTCGAGACGCTAGCGGCGACAGAGGATTGTGACTACCTCGACGTCTCGGCGGAGTGGGAAAACCACGACGCGAGGGCGTTCTACGAGAACGCCGGGTACGATGCGAAACAGGTCACGTACGCGAAGCCGCTCGACTGACTCGAAATCGGTCCGCCAAGCGACCGGCGGGATATTTCCGGCCGCCGGCCCCACTGTCGGTATGGACGGCTCTGCGCTCGCGCGGGAGTACTACCGGAGCATCGACGACGACGACTACGAGACGCTCGAGTCGCTTCTCGCCGAGGGGTTCGTCCACGGGCGCCCCGATAGAACGCTCTCCGGTAGGGAACGGTTCGTCGAGTTCATGCGCGAAGAGCGCCCCGAAACCGACACCGAGCACGTCATCGATGCGGTGTACAGCACGGGCGACGGCGCCCGCGTCGCCGCCGAGGGACGACTGCTCCGGGCCGACGGCGAGGTGTGGTTCGGCTTCGTCGACACCTTCGACATCGACGGCGAGGCGATTGCCGACATCCGAACGTACACCGACGAACACCCGCTCTGACTAGGAACCGTCGCCGACCGCGGTTTCGCCGACCGGTTCGTGACCCTCGATGACTTCGGCGCCGCCCATGTACGGCTGGAGCGGTTCGGGCACGTCGACGGTGCCGTCGTCGTTCTGGTAGTACTCGAGGATGGCGACGACGACGCGCGGAATCGCCACCCCCGAACCGTTCAGGGTGTGAATGTACTCCGCGGATTCGTGCTGTTCGGGGCGGTATTGGATGCCGGCACGGCGGGCTTGGAAGTCCTCGAAGTTCGACACCGACGAGACTTCGAGCCACCGACCGCCGGCCTCGGGACCGTCTTCCATGTCGTCGCCGGGCGCCCACACCTCGACGTCGTACTTCTTGGCCTGCGTAAAGCCCATGTCGCCGGTGCACATCTCCAGAGTGCGGTAGGGGAGGCCGAGCGCCTCCAGCACGGAGGTCGCTTCCTCGAGCAGCCCCTCCAGTCGGTCGTAGCTCTCCTCGGGGCGGACGAAGTTCACCATCTCGACCTTGTTGAACTGGTGGACGCGGACGATGCCGCGCGTCTCGGTACCGTGTTCGCCGGCCTCTCGACGGAAGTTCGGCGAGTACGCCTGGTGTTTGATTGGGAGGTCGTCGTCGAGCAGAATCTCGTCGCGGTACATGTTCGTCACCGGCACCTCGGCGGTCGGCAACAGCCAGAGGTCGTCGTCGTCGTAGGCCTCGTCGTTGTCGCCGCCGATGCGGTAGGCGTCTTCGACGAACTTCGGGAACTGCCCGGTGCCGCGCATCGACGCGGAGTTGACCGGAATCGGCGGGAACACGTCGGTGTACCCCTGCTCGCGGTGGGTCTCCAGCATGAACTGCACGAGGGCGTGTTCGAGTTGAGCACCCTCGCCCTTCGCGAAGTAGAAGCCGCCGCCGGTCACTTTCGCGCCGCGTTCGAAATCGAGGATGTCCAACTCCTCGCCGAGGTCGTAGTGGGGGACGACCTCCTCGGGCAGTTCCCGTCGGTCCTCGAAGCCCCAGCGGTCGACTTCGACGTTGTCGGATTCGTCCTCGCCGACGGGAGCGTCGGGATGTGGGACGTTCGGAATCTCCAGTAGTGCCGCCTCCAGTTCGGCTTCGAGTTCCTCGGCGCGTTCCTCGACGGTCTCGAGTTCGGCTTTCAGTTCCTGGGACTCCTCGATTGCGGCCTGGGCCTTCTCCTCCTCGCCGGCCTGTTTCAGTTCGCCGATCTGACTGGAGACCTCGTTGCGCTGGTGACGCAGGTCGTCGCCTTTCGCCTTGAGTTGTCGCCACTCCTCGTCGACCTCGAGGATTCGGTCGAGGTCGACGTCGACGCCCTTCGTCTCCAGCGCCCGCCGGACCTCCTCGGTGTTCTCGCGGACGAACTGCCTCGATAGCATTTGTCGGCGGTTCGGCAGGCCCGGGCAAAGTCGTGTCGGTCGCGTGCGACCGGTTGTCGGCCGCTCGCGCCGAGTAAACACGACGCCGAGCGTGTCGGGTTGACGACAGACCGAAGTGTTGGGGACGTGTTGGCCCGCCCATGATAGAGCAGTATCTCCAGCGGCTCTTCACCTGGGAGAGCCTCGAAAACACCGAACGGGGCGTCGAGTTCGAGTTGAAGAACCGGCTCATCGAAGCCGAGTTCGAGGGAATCACGCTGGTTGCCCTCGACGAGGAGGAGGTCCCACAGGGTGACATTACGGTGGAGTTGTCGGAAGACGAGCAGTATCGAGCCGACGAGATAACGCCGGAGGACCCACTCGAACTCGACCTCGCGGAGACCGTCCAGATGGTGCTCGACCGCGACCGACTCCGCCTCGGCGTCCACGAACTCCAGGTCGGCCTCGAAGTCGAGGGGTACGGTGAGGTGAGTTTCACCACCGACGACGAGATTACCGAGGAGGACCTCGTCGACGTCGACCCCGCCGACTACACCGTCGCGGAGCTGACCGACCTCGCCGGCGGAATCGCCGAACCGGAGTCCCTAGAACGACTGCTCGAACGCGAACGCGAGGGGAAGAACCGCAAGACGGCCGTCCCGGCGCTCGAAGAGCGACTGGAGGAGGCCGAACCGCTCACCGAAGACGAGATGGTCGTCACCGAAACGTCCTCGAAATCGTCCGGCGGGAACCTCGTCAACGAACTGCTCGTGAACGTCCTTGAGTCACCACAGCGCGTCTCGGTGTATCTCACCGTCCAGACGCTCGGCAGCGGGACCCCCGAGACCATCGCCGGCCGAATGGTGCTGTCTGAGGACACCGTCCAGTCGACGCTAGAGGACTTCGAGAGCGAGGGCATCGCCGAGCGGAACGCCGACGGCCAGTACAGCGTCGCCTCGCCGATTACGGTGTTACAGAAGCGACAGAACACGCTGTGGTCGGCGCTCCAGCGGTCGCTCTGAGACGGCAAGGTCGGGCTTTTTGCTCCTGTGCTCCGAGACACCAGTATGGGAATCGGAGACGTGTACGAGGTGCGTTCGATGACGGATTGGTACTACGTCGACACCGGCATGTACGGCACCTCCGGGTACGGTGCCGTCTACATCCTCGACGGCGAGCGTCCCGCTATCGTCGATACGGGCATCGGGACGAACTACGAGCGAATCCTGACCGCACTGGAGTCGATCGGCATCGCGCCGGGCGACCTCGAGGCGATAGTGGTCACGCACGTCCACCTCGACCACGCGGGTGGGGCGGGTTTTCTCGCCGCCGAAACCGACGCCGACGTGTACGTTCACGAGAAGGGCGCGAAGTTCCTCTCGGACCCGGAGGCCCTCTGGGAAGGGACGAAAAGCGCCGTCGGCGAGCTAATCGAGTACTACACGGAGCCGAAACCGGTTCCGGTCGACCGCATCGAGCCGATTCACGACGGCACCACTATCGATCTTGGCGACCGGCATCTGGAGACCCACGACGCTCCCGGCCACGCCTTCCACCAGGCCATCTTCCACGAACCCGACGACGACATCGTGTTCACCGCCGACGCCGCGGGTATCTACGTGCCCGAATACGACGCCATCCGCGAGACCTCCCCACCGCCGGGGTTCGACCTCGAAGCGGTCGTCGCGGACGCCCGGATGATAGCCCGAATCGACCCCGAGACGCTGTGTTACGCCCACTTCGGTCCGGCGGCGACCGACGAACGGCTCTCGGAGTACGTCGGCGTCATCGCCGAATGGGTCGAACGCGTCGCCGAGAAACGCGAGGAATTGGACGACGACGAGGCAGTCATCGAGCACTTCGTCGACGAGAGCGACATCAGCGAGGTGTGGGGGCAAAAGAAAGGCGACGGCGAAGTAGCGATGAACGTCAGGGGCGTGTTCCACTACCTCGACGAACGGGCCGAAGACAGCGAGTGAACCGTCTACGCCGACTGCGTCCCCGGGGTTTATTCGCCACGGCGGTGAACCGATGAGTCGATGACGGAGGGACCGTGTCCAGTCAACTGATTCCACTCGTCGCGGCGATCATCGCGCTGGGCGTCGGCGCGCAGTTGCTCGCTGACCGCTTCGAAGTGCCGAGTATCGTCTTCCTGCTCGCCGCAGGCATTGGACTCGGCCCCGAAGGACTCGGCGTCGTGACGAGCGACTCCTTCGGGGCCCTTCCGGCTATCGTCGGACTGTCGGTCGCCATCATCGTCTTCGAAGGGGCCTTTCATCTCCGGGTTGAGAAGCTTCGACAGGCCACGAGCGAGAGCCTCCGGCTGATAACTATCGGCGCGCTCATCGCGCTGGTCGGGACGGCGGTCGCGGTTCGGTTCGCCCTCGGAGCCGACTGGGGCATCGCGTTTCTCGTCGGCGCGCTCCTGATAGCGACCGGCCCGACGGTTATCACGCCCATCCTCAACGTTGTTCCCGTCCGCGACCGGGTGCAGGCCGCACTAGAAACCGAAGGCATCGTCAACGACGTGACTGCGGCCATCCTCGCCGTCGTGGTGTTCAAAGTGATTCGCCTCGAAGAGCCGACTCTCGGCGCCTTCCTGGCGCTGTTCATCGAGCGCCTCGGTGGCGGCATACTCATCGGAGCCACCGTCGCTGCCGCCGTCTGGTTCGTTCTCAGGTACATCGACCTCTCGCCGGGGGACGCCCCCCGGAACGCTCGACTCGTCGTCCTCGCCGGCGCGCTCGTCGCCTTCGGCACCGGGGAAATCCTCGCCAGCGAGGCGGGCGTCGCCGCCGCCGCAACCGCCGGTATCGTCCTCGGGAACCTCGACATCCCCTACGAGGAACAGATATCCGAGTTCAAAGGCGACATCACGCTCATCGTGTTGTCGTTCGTCTTCATCGCGCTGGCGGCGCTTTTGGAACTCGAAGACCTGCTGGCGCTCGGCATCGGTGGCGTGGCCGTCGTCGTCGCCGTCGCGTTCCTCATCCGTCCGCTGTTGGTGTATCTCTCGACGGTGGGCGGCAACTTCACGCGCTCCGAACGGCTGTTCGTCGGCTTCGTCGGGCCGCGGGGAATCATCCCCGCGTCGGTCGCGACGCTGTTCGCCATCGAACTCCAGACCGTCGCCGAGGAAGCAGCGGCCGCCGGACAGATGGCACGGGCCGCCCAGCTGGAGGCCAACGCGACGCTTCTGGTCGGAACCGTGTTCCTCGTGATTCTCGCGACGGTCGTCTTGCAGGGCGGGTTCGCCCGTCACATCGCGGAATACCTCGACGTGATACCAATGCGTGTACTCGTAATCGGAGGCGGACAGGTCGGCCGAGAGGTCGCCACACGCCTCGAAGACAGAGGAGAGAACGTCGTCATCATCGAGAACGACGACGAAGCAGTCGAACGGGCCCGCAAGGAGGGGTTCACCGTCCACATCGGTGACGGGACGAAAATCGACACCCTTCGGTCGGCCGGCGTCGAGAACGCCTCGACGGTCGTCGCAGCGACCGGTAACGACGAGGTGAACCTGCTGGTCGGCCAACTCGCCGTCACGAAGTTCGACGTCGAGCGCGTCATCTGCCGGGCGAACGACGCCGAGAACGTCGAGGCCTTCGATGAGTTGGGCGTCGACACCATCTCCTCGACGCTGGCGACGGCCCAGGCCATGGACAACGCCATCGAGCGGCCGGCGCTGGCCAGTTGGTCCGGGTCCATCGGCGAAGAGGGCGACGTACAGGAAGTGACTGTTCGCAACAGCGAGTTCGTCGGCCAGACCATCAGCGAGGTCGGTCCGGAACTGCCGGGGCGCTGTCTGGTCGTTCTCGTCTCCCACGACGATGAAACGTTCGTCCCCGAGGCCGATTACGTCCTCCAGGAGGGCGACCGAATCACCCTCGTCGGCGAACACGACGCGGTTCGGGACGCGATGGCCCTCTGTCGCGGGGATTAACCCCCCGAGGATTCGTGGCAGACCGTTTAAGGGGTCCGCTCTCTCCTATAGGATAGACCATGATTCACACCGAGGGCCCGCTTCTGTCTATCGACGTCGGACGACAGGAGACGACCGAGGAAGACATCGACGAGGTACTGGAGGCGTTCGTCGGCGGCCGCGGCGTCGGCACGAAACTCGCCCACGACCGCATTCCGTTCGACGCCGACCCGCTCGGCGCCGAAAACAGACTGGTGTTCGCGACGGGACCGCTGCAAACGTCGATGATGAGCTACACCGGCCGGATGTCCTGTACCGGCCTCTCGCCGTTGACCGACGGCCTACTGTCGTCGAACGCCGGCGGCTTCATGTCCCGGCCGTTCGTCGACACTGGCTATTCGGCCGTCGAAATCGCCGGCGCGAGTGACGAACTCGTCGGCGTCCACGTCACCGACGAAGGCGTCGAGTTCGAGGCTGTCCCCGACCTCGCGGAGGCGACCGTCGAGGAGACGACCGAGTACATCGAGGAGTCGTCCGGACTCGACATGGAACACACCGCCGTCGTCGGTCCCGCCGGCGAGAACGAGGTGCGGTTCGCCTCCATCATGACCAGCGAATCCCGCGCCTTCGGCCGCGGCGGCCTCGGCGCCGTCCTCGGCGCGAAGAACGTGAAGTTCCTCACATTCGACGGCGACTCCCGACCCGAAATCGAGGGCGTCGACGAGGAACTCGTCATGGAGATTCACAAGGAGGCCTCCGAATCCGGCAGTCCGATGAAAGACGCCGGCACGGTTTCGGTCTCCGACTACGCCAACGCCGTCGGCGCACTCCCGACGAAGTACTTCGAGGAGCTTCGCTACGACGGGGTCGACGACATCGGTTCGGCTGCCGTCATCGAACACAAATACAAGAAGGGAACGTGTTCGTCGTGTGCCTTCGCGTGTAAACTGCCGACCCGCGACGAGGAGTCCGGGCTCGAAACCGAGGGCCCCGAGTACGAGACGATGATGTCGTTCGGCTCGAACGCTCTCGTCGACGACTTCGTCGCCATCATGAAATCCAACGAGTTGTGTGACCAGTACGGACTCGACACCATCTCCTGTGGCGACTCGATTGCGGCCTACCTCGCCGCCGAAGACGAGTTCGGCAACACCGACCTCATCCACGACCTTATCGAAAAAATCGCCTTCCGAGAGGGCGTCGGCGACACGCTCGCGGAGGGAATCGACCGCTTCCACGAGGAGTTGGGCGTCGACAACTGGACGATGAAGGGCATGGAGTTCGCCGCCCACGACGGCCGGACGCTGAACGGACAGGGCCTGTCCTTCGCCACCTCGAACCGCGGCGCCGACCACATGTACGCCGAGATGTACCAACTCGAGTACCCGCTCGTCGCGCCCGACCAGGCGCTTGACTCCGACGGCGTCGAGGGGAAATCCGAGCGGCTCATCGAGATGGAGAACAAAAACGCCGTCCACGACTCCGGCGTCCTCTGTAAGTTCGCCTTCTCGAGTATGGACCACGACCGCTACGCGCGGCTGTTCGACACTGACTGGGAGACGTTTCAGGAAGTCGGCGGCAATATCATCGAACTCGAACGCCACTTCAACAACGAGCGCGGCTTCGACCGCAGCGACGACGACGCCCTCCCCTACGAACTGGCGGGTCTCGACGCGGAGTTGTCGAACTACTACGAACTGCGTGGCTGGAACGACGACGGCACCGTCCCAGACGCGAGCGTCAGTGGCAGTCCGGCCCCGGCAGACGACTGAACCGACGCCAGCCCGCTATTCGTCCGGTTCGCCGCGCCACGCCGACGACCCGTCGCCGCCGCCCGTTTTGTACGTCCCGCGGGCGGTGGCGATGTCGGTTCCCTCCTCGTCGGTAACGTCGACTTCGACGGTGGCGACGTTGTTGCCGTTTCGGATGACCTCCGCATCGGCGTACAGCGTCCCGCCGGTAGCCGGCGAGAGGTAGTCGATGCGCATGTCGATAGTCGGCGTGACGGTGTAGTTCGCGGAGACAGCCGCCGCACCGCCGATGGTGTCCGCGAGGGCGTACGTGACGCCGCCGTGGGCAATCATCGTGTTCGGGTTCGAGGAGTGCTCCGAGGAGAGCTCCAGTTTCCCCTTCGCGTGACCGTCCTCGGCGTCCAGTAGTTCGATTCCGAGGCGGTCGTTGAACGGCATCTCGTCGAACAGCTCCGAGAGGACCATACCCGAACTCCACCGTCGGCGGGGAAAAATCCGTCCCCTCGGATAGGGTGGCGTAACTGACAACATCACCGCCCCCGAGAAGCGTGTATGTTCGACGAAATCATGCGGAAGTTCGAAGACAGCCCGAGCCAACAGGCTGTCATTCGGCTGCTGTTGGAGCGGGGCTTTTCGGTCAACGACGAGGGGCGAGTCGTTTCCGGCGGCATCGAGATTCCGAACACGGGAATCGCCCGGGAGATCGACGTCGACCGGCGGGTCGTCGACGCGACGACCGACGCCATCCTCGCCGACGACGAACTCCGGCGCATCTTCCAGAACATCTCCGCGATTCCGTCGTTGATGGACCTCGCGCCGGTACTCGATTTGACCGTCCTCACGGTTCGTGTCGGCGACGCCGACGAACCTGGCATCGTCGCCGCGGTGACGGGCTGTATCGCAGACCACGGTATCTCGATTCGACAGACGATAAGCGAGGACCCGGAGTTCACCGACGAACCGAAACTGTACATCGTTACCGACGAATCGCTCGACGGCGAGTTGATAAACGAGATTCGGTCGCTGCCGTTCGTCCGGAAAATCGAGTTGGAGTGACGCCGTCTATCAGTTCTTCGTCGGTTCGGATTCGCCGTGGGTCTCCTCGTCCTCGGGGGGTGCGTGGCCCTCGACGGCTTCGGCGACCCCGGTGTCTTTGGGCGTGTCGACGTGCCAGCGGTCGACCGACGTCTCGTAGTCGGCCAGTTTGTTGGAGACGCGAATCTTCAGGTCGTCGTCGTTGACGTTCACCTCGAAGACGTAGTCGTCGGTGTCGGCTCGTGAGAGGTTCGCGCTCACGAGTTCGTTGTCGAAGTAGTACGGCGACACCTGGGTCATCACGTTCTTGTAGACGCTACCCTCGACCTTCCGGAGGGCTTTCCGCGTCGCGGAGTCGGCGGCGCGGGCGACGTAGTTGATGGACTTCCGCCACTCGTTGACCGCCTCCTCGGGGTCTTCGAGGCTGTCGTAGGAGTCCGCGAGTTTCTCGCCGGCCGTCTTCAGATCTTCGTCCGGTCCCTTGCCCGCTTTTTCCCCTTCACCTTCCGAGACGCTCGCCTTCTCGGCGGTCTTTTCGTTGACGTCCTCGCCGAGCCGTTCGTCGGCCTTCGGCCGCCATTCGTCCCACTCTTCGAGGGCAGTCTCGTCGACGTCCTGTTCCTCGTCGGCGAGGTCCTTCAGCGCACGAGTGAGTCGTTCGCCATGTTCGACGATGTCTCCCCAACTCCCACGAACTTTGAAGCCGGAGACGCTCTCTTCGACCTCCATTGCTGGCGGCTACGGTGCCGGGACGTTTACCTCTTGTCGCTCGTCGCTCCCAACGACTGGCTTTAAGCCGTCGGCGCACGGCCTACCGGTATGCCAATCGAGGACCGTGATGACGCCCACGTCATCACTCACGCGCTCGCGAAGCACACCCTCTCGGAGCTTCGGTCGGTCGACACCGACCAGGTCGCGTTCCGCAACGGCCTCATCGACCTCGGGCGGCTCTGTGGTTTCGAAATCATCGACGGCATGATGGACACCGAGTACGTCTCGATTACGACGCCGCTTGCGGAGACCACCGGCGAGGTCGTCAAGGGACTCGACGATGTGGTCATCGTCAACGTTCTGCGGGCGGCGACGCCGTTCGTCGAGGGGTTAGTCGAGGCGTTCCCGCACGCCCGCCAGGGCGTCATCTCGGCGGGGCGCGACGAGGACGCGGGCATGGACGACGACGGCGAGTTCCCCATCACCGTCGACTACGTGAAACTGCCGGACATCAACGAGGACGACACCGTCATCGTCGCCGACCCGATGTTGGCCACCGGAAGCACGATGGTCGCGGTGTTGGAGGAAGTCTTGGAGAAGGGCAACCCCGAACGGCTCGTGGTGCTCTCGGCTGTGAGCGCGCCGCCGGGACTCGTCCGCGTCGACGAGGCGTTCCCGAAGGCCGACATCCTCACCGTCAGCATCGACGAGCGCCTCGACGACGACGGCTACATCGTCCCCGGCGTCGGCGACGCGGGCGACCGAGCCTTCGGCACCTGACCGGCGTTTCTCCTCGAGATACGCGAGACCGCAGCCACGACTGATTTCCACCCGAACCCGTCTCAACCCCTCTACTTCACGTGGAGATGGCCGCTTTCCTGCGGTTTCGTTCCTGTCGAAGCGTCAGACGTACGACCGACAACGACGTTATAGCTCGATTCGACCACTGGTGGCGCTCCGAAGACGGTCACGAAGCGCGTCGGCCTCGGCGACCGGCACCCGGATTTCGAATCGGACGCGTTCGCCGTAGTCGGCCTCGAACGTGACGGCTTCGCTTTCGAGGATTCCCCGGACCGTCCCCGAGTCGTCGTAGTCGACGACGGCGCGAAACGTCTCCTGTGGCCGTTGTTCGATAACGCTGGCGGCGTCGACGGCGTCCTTCGCCGCCTGCGAGTACGCCCGGACCAAGCCGCCGACACCGAGGTTCGTCCCGCCGTAGTAGCGTGTGACGACGACGACGACGTTCTCCAACTCCCGACCCGAGAGCACCGACAGCATCGGTTTTCCGGCGCTCCCGGAGGGTTCGCCGTCGTCGGAGGCGTACTCCCGAAACGGGTCCGCCCGGACCCGGTAGGCCGGCACGTTGTGGGTGGCGTCGTCGTACTCGGCTTCGATTTCGTCGACGAACGCCTCCGCGGCCTCGACGGAGTCGACCGGCGCGGCGTGACCGATGAACTCCGACCCCTGCACCGTGAACCGCGCCGTCCCCCGACCGGCCAGCGTCAGATAGGCGTCGTCGGACACACACCGACTCCGAACGCGGTCGGTAAACGCGTTTCGCGTCGCAAGCGCGTTCGGCCGGTATTTATACGGACGGCCGACGAAGTCGCTTTCGATGGAGGCGTTGACGCTCGCGACGTTCGTGGCCGCCGGGGGAGCCAGCCTGTTCATGGCGTGGGCCATCGGCGCCGGGTCGTCCGGGTCGACGCCGTTTGCACCCGCCGTCGGCGCCAACGCCATCTCGGTGATGCGCGCCGGCTTCTTCGTCGGGATTCTCGGCCTGCTCGGGGCCACGCTACAGGGCGCGAACGTCACTGAAGCAGTCGGTCGAGAACTCGTCGTCGGCACGACGCTGTCGCCCGGCGCGGCCATCGTCGCGTTGAGCATCGCCGCGGGCCTCGTCGCCGTCGGCATCTTCACCGGCTACCCCATCGCGACGGCCTTCACCGTCACCGGTGCGGTCGTCGGCGCCGGCCTGGCGATGGGGGGTGGCCCCGCGTGGACGAAGTACACGGAGATACTCTCGGTGTGGACGCTGACCCCGTTCGTCGGTGGCGGCATCGCCTACGCGACGGCGAAACTACTCCGGCGGGAGGCGGTCCCGGAACGGGTGGCGATTCCCGCACTCGCCGGCGTCGTCGGCGCGCTGTTGGCGAACGTCGAGTTCGTCCTTCTGGGGCCGCCCGACGGGGTCGGCAGCCTCTCGACGACGCTCGGTGGCGGACTCCCCGGTCAGGTGGCGGTGACGCTCGTCTTCGCGGGCGCCGTCGCGGGCGCACTCGCCGCCGACATGCGCAGCGACGAAGCGGCGGGCCAACGCCACTTCCTGCTCGCGTTGGGTGCGCTCGTCGCCTTCTCCGCGGGCGGCAGTCAGGTCGGGCTCGCGCTCGGTCCCCTGTTGCCGTTGTTCGACACCACGAGCGTCGAGATTCCGCTCATCGCGCTGCTGTTCGGCGGCGGTTTCGGCCTGCTGTTGGGATCCTGGACCGCCGCGCCACGGATGATAAAGGCCATCGCACAGGACTACTCCTCGCTCGGGCCACGCCGCTCTATCGCCGCGCTCATTCCCTCTTTCGCCATCGCACAGACGGCCATCCTGCTCGGCGTTCCCATATCGTTCAACGAAATCATCGTCTCGGCGGTCGTCGGCGCCGGCGCGGCCGCCGGCACCGGTGGTGTCAGCCGTGGGAAAATGGGGTACACCGTGTTGGCGTGGGTCGGGTCGCTGCTATTGGCCAGCGTGTTGAGTTTCGGCCTCTACACCGCCGCGACGGCGGTGCTGTAATCGTCGTCGGACGCGTCACTCCTCGTCGGCGATTTGCTCTTCGGGCTCCGGTTCGTCGTAGGCCTCGGTGCGGACGAGGCGGGCCTTCATGATGCGCGTGTTCTCGACGCTCTCGATATGGATGTCGATGCCGTCGTACTCGATGGTCTCGCCCTCCTCGACGAGGCGACCGGCGCGGTTGAAGATGAACCCCGCCAGCGTCTCGAACTCCTCGCCCTCCGGGATGTCGATGTCGAGGGCCTCGTTGACCTCGTCGATGTTCACTTCGCCTTTGATAATCGCGGTGCGGTCGTCGATGAACTCGATTGGCTCCTCTTCGCCCGCTTCCAGCAGTTCGCCGACGATTTCCTCGGTGATGTCCTCCATCGTCACCAATCCCTCTGTGGTGCCGAACTCGTCGATGACGATGACCATGTGCATCCGGCTTTCGCGCATCTCCGCGAGCAGTTCGTCGACGTTCTTCGACTCGGGGACGTGGAGCGTCTCCTCGATGACGTCCTCCAGTTCGAGGTTCTCGCCCTCGCCGTAGGAGTAATCGCGGACGAGGTCGCTGACGTGGACGATGCCGAGAACGTTGTCCAGACTACCCTCGTACACCGGGAGGCGTGTGTGACCGGAGTGGACACACTTCTCGAGGGCTTCCTCGATGCTGGCGTCCTTCGAGACCGCTTCCATGTCCAGCCGTGGCGTCATGATTTCCTTGGCGATGGTGTTGGTAAAGCGGAAGATGCGCTGGAGCATCTCGCGTTCGTCCTCCTCGAGGACGCCGGCGCGTTCGCCCGTCTCGATGATGTCGCGAATCTCCTCGCGAGTGACGTACGTCGACTCGATCGAGGACTGGCCGCCGGTGAGTCGGTTGACCTGCCGGGTGAGGTAATCGAAGGTAATCACCAGCGGCATGAGGACGTACTCCGCGTACTGCAGCGGCCGAGCGATGCGGAGGGCCCACGACTCGGTGTGTTCGACGGCGTAGGACTTCGGCGCGCTTTCGCCGAACAGCAACACGAGGGCGGTGATGCCGAACGTCGACGCGAGGACGGCCTGCCCCTGTGAGAGGAAGTACGTCGCCAACAGCCCCGTCGCTATCGACGACATCGCGATGTTGACGATGTTGTTGCCGACGAGGATCGTGACGAGCAACCGGTGGGGGTCGTCCTTGAGGTGTTTCAGCGTCTCGGCCCCCGGGATGTCGTCGGAGACGAGGGCATCCACCCGGTGGGGTGGCAGCGAGAACATCGCGATCTCCGACGACGAGAAGAACCCCGAGAGTGCGACCAATCCGAGGATTACCACGCCGCCGAGTACGATGACGGTCGTGTCACTGAACGGAAGTTCGCCGGCGTCGGGGGCAGCCTGTAACCAGACCGTGACGACCGACAGCGCGAGAGAGCCCATTTAGACGTGCGTTGTTCTTCGGCCGCGGGATTAAGAGTTGTCATGGACGCGAACACCGAGGTCGTGTGTCGTGTGTGTCCGCGGGCGACACCCTTAGGCGGAGACCACCCCAACGTGACGGTATGTCCGAACCAGCGATTACGCTGTACCGACTGCAGGCGTGTCCGTTCTGTGAGCGCGTCGTGCGCGTGTTGGACGACCTCGGTCTGGAGTACCGTTCGCGGTTCGTCGAGGCGCGACACTCCCGTCGCGATGTCGTCAAGCGAATCAGCGGCGCACGAACCGTCCCCGCGATCGTCGACGAATCGACCGGCGTCACGATGAGCGAGAGCGCGAACATCGTCGAGTATCTCGAAACGACGTACGGCGACGGCGACGTAGACCCGGCACATGTCACCGCCAGCGCGGCGGGTGATGCCGAATGAACCTCGGCTTCGACATCGTCGAACTGGGCGACGCCGACCACCCCGAGGCTGGCGAGACCGCACCCGACTTCACACGGCCACTCGTCAACGACGAGTACTGGGAGGACGCCTCGCTGTCGGCGTTGACTGACGACGAGCCGGTCGTCCTCGTGTTCTACCCGATGGATGGCGACTTCCCGGCGACGTACATCTGGCAGGAAATCGACGACCGCGAATGGGTTGATTACGACGCGCACATCGTCGGCCTCTCTATTTCGACGCCGTACGAACACTCCCGGTTCCTCGAGGAGTGGGAGGTCGAGGACTACGAACTGTTCTCGGACCCACAGAACGGCGTCGCCGAGTCCTACGGCATCAGTCACGACCTCGACGGGATGAACGGCATCGCCGAACCGCGGCCGGCGGTGTTCGTCATCGACGAGGACCGAACGATTCGGGAGGCCTGGGTCGCGACGGAGTGGCCGGAGTTCCCGCCGTACAGCGACATCGAGGCCGCAATCGAACGGCTGTGACCGACCAGGACCTGACAGCGGCCGTCGCGGCGATTCGCCGCGGCGACCTCGTGGTGTACCCGACCGAGACGGTGTACGGCCTCGGCGCCGACGCCCTCGACACCGACGCCATCGAGCGTGTCTTCGAGGCGAAGGGCCGACCCCGGGACAAACCGCTCTCGATGGCCCTTCCCGACGCCGATGTCGCCGCCGACTACACCGACCCCTCCAAGCTCGAACGGGCGTTCTGCGAGCGATTCCTCCCGGGCCCCGTCACGGTGCTGTTGGAGCGCAACGACCGCGTCCCAGACGCTCTCGTCGCCGGCAAAGACCACGTTGGAATCCGGGTTCCCGACCACGACGTCGCACGCAGCCTCGCGCGTCGCACCGGCCCGATAACCGCGACGAGTGCCAACCGGAGCGGCGAACCGAGCGCCCGCCGAGTCGACGAAATCGACGCCACCATCCGCGAACGGGCGGTCGTCATCGACGGGGGCGAAACTCCCGGAACCGAAAGCACAGTCGTCGACGTTTCGGCCGGCGAAATCGTCCGTCGGGGGGCGGGCGCGGACGACATCGAGGCGTGGCTGGACGAACATCTATAGGGGAAGCCGCGACCGCAGCGACCGCGTTTTCACCCCGCATTGCCCGCGGTATTCACAGGGGCCACATCGGGAGTCGTCGTGCAGCCGCGGCGGTGGCCCATCGAGCGATTGGACGGTTCGAAGCGCCCGCCGATAGGTAGCCTTGCGGCGCGTCGTGAGTCTGATTTTACGGATGCGGCCGTAGGCGGGATACTCGACGAACGCGCGCTCGATTGGCTCCTCCCGCTCCCACGCCAGCGCCTTCGCCGCCGCGGTCGCCCGAACCGACTGTGGTTCCCAGACGCCGCGCTCCGGCGGTTCACCTGCCGAAACGACGACCGGAACGGCGGGGTCTTCGAGCAGTTTGTGAGCGATGCCGCGACAGTCCTTTCCCTCCAACAGCACGTCCGTCTTCGGGGGATCGGCGAGCGTCTCCCAGCAGTCGAGACGGGCCTTCGCGCTGCCGAGGTTCGAGCGGTACTGCGTCGGCGTGGTCGCTATCGGTTCCGCCGAGAGGTCCGTCGCCGAATCCAGGAGTGCCTCGTAGCGCGTCGCGAGTGCTCGGATTCGTTCGATTTTCTCGGGCGGGCCGCGGTCGTCGTCTCGCCGACGGTAGTACAGTTTTCGCGGACAGTACGCCGCCGTCGCGAGGTCGCTGAATGTCTCCACGGGACGTCTGGTCGCCTTCCCGTATTTGAACCCTCGCTCGTCGGGTTACCGGCCGCGTCGATGTTTCGCCAGCCGAACGAGCAGCGGAACGTCGCTGGCGTGGAGGAGTTTGAGGATGGCCCGCTTCTCGCCGGCGTTGGCTCGCTGGAGCGTCTCGTCGTCGAGACGGTTGAGGTCCGACAGCAGGGTATCGTAGCGGTCGTTCGGCGCGAGATACAGCATCTCCGTCATCAACAGTCGCGAGTCCATGTCCGGGGCCACCTCGTCGTGCCACAGCTCGTCGTACAGCGAGATGGCGTCGGCTGAGGTGTCGGGGTTCGACGGGGTCAGACAGCTGTCGACGGTTTTTGCGGCCGCACGCCCCGACTGCATACACTTGTTGATTCCCTCGCCCCACAGCGGGTCGATTGTCGGGACGGTGTCGCCGATAGCCATGAAGCGGTCCGTGCTGAGGTTCGTCGGCGGCTGGATGTGTGCCGACCCGCGGTGTTGCCGGCCCTCGATGCGTTCGGCGCTCTCGAAGCGTGGGTCGGTGTCGAGCCAGTGGTCGAGATAGCCGTCGATGGTGCGGTCGACCTCGGCGTAGCGCTGGTAACTGTCGTTGCGGATGTAACAGAGCCCGACCTTCGCGGTGTCGCCGCCGGTGTGGAAAATCCACGAGTAGCCGCCGGGAGCGTACTCGTGGTCGAGCCGCAACATCATCGACCGATGCAGGTCGGCGTACCCCTCGTGGTCGAGGTCGACGCCCTCGAACTCGTATTCGATTCCGATGGCGTGGTTCTGCCGAGAGAGGTCGGTGACCCCGAGGTCCTTCGCCAGCGGCGCGGCCGGCCCCGTCGCGTCGATTACCACGTCGCCGTACACCTCTTCCGAACCGTTGTACTTCACGCCGACCGGTTCGCCGTCCTCGACGATGGGTTTCGAGACCCGGGCGTCGAAGTAGTACTCCGCACCGCGCTGCTGGCCGTCCTCGACCAGGAACTCCTTGAACGCGCCGAAATCGAGGACTGCGCCCGGCCGTTCCCGGGCGAAGTAGTCGTTCGGCGATTCGATGACCACGTCGTCGGTGAACTGCATCACCACGTCGTCGGGGATTCCGAACGACGCCATCATCGACGGGAACGTCCCGCCGGTGGACTTGTTGCTCTGACGTGGGAACTCGTCTTCGGATTCCGTCTCCAACACGACGACATCGTACCCTCTCGCGGCGAGGTCGCGTGCACACTGCCCGCCGGCCGGACCCGCCCCGGCGATGACCACGTCAAAGCGCTCGCGCATACGGGTTCCTCACGCGTTTCCGTAATGAGTTTTCCTGACTTGCCGCGTCGGCACCGAAAAAATAGTGGCCCGAGCGTCAGTCGTCGGCGGGCGCGGCGTCGGTTGGCGTCTCGGCCGACGCCGAAACCGTCGCGCCGCTCGACTCCAGGGCCTCGACGATGAGTTCCGCCACGTCGACGATTTCGATGTCTTCCTCGAAGCCACCGGTCTTGCGGCCGTCCTCGTACATCGTCATACACATCGGACAGGCGACGACGAACTTCTCGATGGCTTCGCCGGCCTCGGTGTCGTTCAGCGCCTCCCGGAGGCGTTCCTCGCTGGGTTTGGTCTCCTCTTCGAGGTCCATCCAGAGACCGCCGCCGCCGCCACCGCAGCAGAAAGAGTTCTCGCGGTTGCGCGGCATCTCGTGGAGGTCACACCCGGTCGCACGGACGAGTTCCCGTGGCGCCTCGTACTCGTCGTTGAACCGGCCGAGGTGACAGGGGTCGTGGTAGGTGACCGTGTAGTCGAGTTCGGTTCCCGACAGGCCGAGAACGTTCGAGTCGACCAGCTCCTCGACGGCCTGCGTCCAGTGGTACACGTCGATGTCGCCGTCGGCGTTCCAGTAGCCTTCGATGGCGAACTCCATCATCGGGTCGTCGGCGAACTCCTCGAAGTCGACCTCCGGGTACTCGTTTTTGAACGTGTTGTAGGAGTGGGGGTCCGTACAGACGATAGTGTCGTAATCGCACTCCTCGAAGGTGTCGACGAGCGTGCCGGCCTGCTCGACGAAGAGGAACTCCTCGCCGATACGGCGGATGTCGTTGCCGTCGTACACCTCGTCCTCGTAGAGGATACCCACGTCGACGTCGGCGTGTTCGAAGATTTTCGCCAGCGAACGGGCGACCTTCTTGTTGCGCTCGTCGTAGGAGGGGTAGTCGCCGACGTACCAGAGGTAGTCGACGGACTCCTCTCGGGCGTCGGTGACCTCGAAGTCGAGGTCGTCGGCCCAGTCGCCGCGGTCGGTCGGCGAGTCGCCGAAGGTGTTGCCCTTCGTCATCACGTTCTGGAAGACGTCCTGAATCTGGGGGCGAACGTCGCCCTGGTCGACGAGCTGGCGGTTCAGCCGAGTGAACGATTTGAGGTGCTCGATTTCGACCGGACAGGCGTCCATGCAAGCCATACAGGCCATACAGGACTCCATCGTCTCGGTGTCGATGACGCCGCCGTCGGCGATGATCTCCTCCGTGTCGCCGCCGGCGTCCAGCGATTCGCGGTACTCCTTGAGGTCGAGAATCACGTCGCGGGGGTCCAGCGGTCGGCCGGAGGCGTTGGCGGGGCAGACGGACGAACAGCGGCCGCACTTCGTACAGGCGTCCTGGTCGAGCATCTCCTTCCACGTGAAGTCGTCCATGGACTCGGCGTTGGTCGCATCGAGGTCGGAGGGCACACCCGGCAGTCGCGCGCCGGCTTTCTCGTCGCGGGCGACGATGTTGGCGAACGACGAGATCATGTGGAACGGTTTGGCATACGGGATCGCCGCGAGGAAGACGAACGCGAGCAGGGTGTGGGACCACCACGCGACGGGGTACACCGTCCGGACCATCGCGGCGTCCATCCCAATACCTTGCAGACCGAGGGCGGTCGCCCAGCCGACGAAACTCACCGTCTCGTGGGCGGGGAACCCGTTTCCGAGGATACGGAGCCCCTCGAGGAGGAACCCGCCGACGCCGATGAGGAACAGCGACCACACGAGGAAGGCGTCCTCCCAGTTGGTGTGTTTGCCCCACAGGCGGTCGTTGCGGGTGACGTAGCGCCGCCACAGCGCGATGGCGAGGCCGACGACGAACAGCAGGCCGAGCGCGTCGGTCACGAGCGAGTAGGAGAGATAGAAGTCACCGACGAAGAAGGAATCACCGATGACGATGCGGTAGAAGTCGATGTCGATAAAGAGGATGGTCGTCGCGATGAGCAGGGTCAGAAAGCCCCAGAGGATGAAGGCGTGCATGAGGCCGCCGACCAGATCGCGGTTGAACTGTTTCTCGTTCGATGCGACGATTTTCGCCGCGCTGACGACCCGTCCGGGCAGGTCGTCGAGCCGGTCGAACCAGTCCTCGGTGCCTTCGGCGTATCGCGCGAAGCGCTGATAGACGCCGATGGCGAGGACGAGTACCGTCAACGTGGCGAGGAAGTAGAAGACCGCCTTCTGGACAGGGCCGATGAGCCAGTAGGTCTCCCGTGTGACCTCACTTCCCGCCTGAAGCGCCATGGACATACGGCAATAGGCAGGGGCGTATCCGCTTAAGTTTTGTTACACGGAACCGCCGTAGGGCGCTGTTGTGGCAAAATTTGGCTTTCGAGTGGCCGCTCAGACGACTGTCACGATGGCGACGACGAGGAAGCACCCGGCGACGACGAGCGCCGGCCCGTCGAGCCACGTGAACCGAAGCGCCGGCAGCGTCGGGTTCCACGCGAAACAGCGGGCCTGCAGGGCGTCGGCGAACCGCTCGGAGCGGTCGAAGGCGCCGTCGAGCGCCGACAGCAACACCGACGCGATGCGTTCGTGGACGGGGCGTTCGGTGCCGAGACGCGCGCGTTGGGCGTCGCGAATCCGGGCGAGGTCGGCCTGCAGGACGGGCAAGAACCGGAAGACGAAGGCGACGCTCATCCCGAGGAACTGTCCGGTTCGGCCGGGGACGTGTCGCTGGACGACAGCGCGGGACTCCCGAACCGGCGTCGTCCGGACATAGGCGGCGCTGACGGCCAACACCAACAGGATTCGGTAGGCCGCGAGTGCCGGCGCGACGGCATCACCGACGACGACCCACGGGGACCCGAGCGTCAGCGCCTCGACGACGGGCGCGGCCGCCAACAGCGGGAGGACGTACTTCAGCTCCGAGAGGGCCGTCCACGGCGGCGTCGCGGCGACGGCGAGCATGCCGACGGCGACGACGGACAAAACGGCCAGACCGCGAGGCGTCGTGTAGGCGAAGGCGACGGTGACGAAGCCGATTTGGACGGCGAGTTTCGAACGGGGGTCGAGACGGTGGGCCAGCGAGTCGCCGGGTTCGTAGCTCAGCACGGTCGCACGTCGAATTGGGCAAGTCGGTCACGAGCCGTCTCCGGGTTGGCGTCCAAGACGACGGTCCCCGACGAGAGCGCGACGACGCGGTCGGCCCGCCCGAGTACGTCCCGGAGGTCGTGAGTGACGACGACGATGCTCGTCCCGGATTCCGCGAGCCCATCGAGGTGGTCGAGGACGGCCCGTCGTGACGGCCAGTCCAGCCCCGCGAACGGTTCGTCCAACACGAGGTGGTCGGGGTCCATCGCGAGCGCTCCGGCGATAGCGACGCGGGCCTGTTCGCCACCGGAGAGGTGGTCGAGGCGCTCGTCGGCTCGGTCGGCCATGTCGACGGCGTCCAGCGCCGATTCTACCCGGTCGTCGATTTCGGCCCGCGTGAGGCCGAGGTTCTCGGGGCCGAAGGCCACGTCCGCGCCGACGGTGGCGGCGACGAAGCAGTCCCGCGGGTTCTGAAACACCATGCCGACGGCCGTCCGTGCGGCGACGAGGTCTTCGTCGACCGGCCGACCGTTGACGGACACCTCGCCGTCGTCCGGTTCCAACAGCCCGCTGAAGTGTCGGACCAGCGTGGTCTTTCCGGAGCCGTTGGCACCCGCGAGGACGAGGAACTCGCCGTCCTCGATGGTCAGCGAGACGCCGTCGAGGGCCGTCGTCTCCCCGTAGCGGTGAACGAGACCCTCGGTTCGAATCATGCGGTGTTGAGGCGGTCGCTATGGACGATGCCGACGGCGGCGGCGATTTTTACGGCTTCGGCCGGGAGGAACAGCAGACCAGCGTTGACGATGGCCGTCGTCCACGTCACGTCGAGGTAGTACCAGTAGACGGGGATGCCGAAGGCGTAGACGACCGGGACCGCGAGTGCCATCCCGACGATGAGGCGGCCGACCGAGACGGATTTCGGAGCCTCCGGTTCGAAACCGCCGTGGATGATGGCCCCGACGAGGAGGGCAGCGAATGGATACGACACCAGATACCCGCCGGTCGCACCGAAGAACGAACCCAACCCGGCGGACCCACTGGAGAACACCGGCACGCCCAGCGCGCCCGCGAGCAGATACACGACCATCGCCGCGCCTCCCCACACCGGTCCGAGGAAAATGGCCGCGAGGAATACGCCGAGTACCTGCAGCGTCACCGGAACGCTCGGAACCAGCGGATTCGGGAACGATACGTAGGCGAAGGCGCCCATCAACGCCGCGAACAGGGCGACGCGGGCGACGTTCAGCGTCATCTCCGACCCGACGAGGTCGACGTCGGTTGTCGATGTGTTAGCCATACTCCCTGCGAGTTCGTCAACCCTCTTTTGTGTATCGGTCGACGACGCGCTCGGGAACAGGCTTATGTGCACAGGCCCGGTTAATACGTAGTTGAGATGGACGAAAAAACTGAGGAGCTACGGGATATCTTCGTCGATATCACCGACGAAGACACCGTCACCGAACGGCAGTCCGAATCCCGTGGCTCGCTCACCGGCGAGACGTCGACCGAGGGACTCGCCGCCATCGTCGCCGAGATGCGGGAGGTCTGTGGGTTCGACACGTCGCTGGACGACGAGGCACTGGTGGCGGTCGTCGAGCGGTTCTACGCCGGGGACTCCGATGGGGACATCGCCGAGGCGCTGGATGTAGACCAGCGGACAGTGTTCCGTGCCCGCCTCGATTTACACCTCCTCCGGGAGAGCGACACCGACGCGCCGTTCGACTTCGAACGGTTCCGCGAGCTCCTCGCCGAAGACCGAGCGGCGGGCGACATCGCCGAGACACTCGGCGTCTCCGAGTCGACCGTCCGACGGTATCGCCGGGTCGTCAACGCCCGAGACGAGAGTCGACGCGTCAGCGGCCGGTTCAGAAGCAAGTTCGAGGACCTCGTCGCCACGGCAGACCTGAGCCAACAGCTCACGACCGATGTACAGGACGACGGTCTCGAAGAGGCCACCGAGGGCATGGAGACCAACGTACAGTTCTGAGGACAGTCCTCACACGACACGATGCCCGCGACGGAGTCAGTCCGTCGGCTTTCCGTGAGACGAAGATAGAAACGCCACCGCGGCGAAGGCGGTCCAATGCGCGAGCGGTTCGTCTCGGTGTGGCGTCGGGTCCTCTCGCTGTCGTGGCCGGTGATGGTCGAACAGACCACGCGGACGCTGATGCGCACCGTCGACATCCTCGTGACGGCGCTGTTCTCGCCGGTCGCCGTCGCCGCCATCGGCCTCGCCGACCTGTATGCGCGGTTCCCGCTGTGGGTCGGCCTCGGGATGGGCAGCGGCGCCATCGCGCTGTCCTCACAGGACACCGGCAGCGGCGCGACGGCGAACCGGGACGAAGCGATTACGCAGGCACTCGGCCTCGGGTTGCTCGTCGGCGTTCCCTTCGCCGTCGGGGGCGTCCTGTACGGCGAGGCCGCCATCGCGCTGTTGGGGGCGCCCGACGAAGTGGCTCGACTGGGCGGACAGTACCTCGCTATCGTCCTCGCGACGGCGCCGGCGAGACACGTCGCGCTCATCGCCGCGCGGTCGCTGCAGGGGACCGGTGACACCCGGACGCCGATGTACGTCAACATCGTCGCCAACGGCCTGAACATCCTCGGGTCGCTCACGCTCGGCCTCGGACTGTTCGGTGCGCCTCGGCTCTCCATCGTCGGCGTCGGCATCGCGACCGCGGGTGCGAACCTGTTTACGGCCGGTGTGCTCGTGGTTGCGTTGGCGACCGACTGGGCGGACGCGAACCTCACGCGACCGACCGACGTCGTGGTCACGAAACAACTGCTCCGTGTGAGCGCGCCGTCGGTCGCCGAGGGACTCGTCTCGACGCTGGCGGAGTTCCCGCTGAACGCGATACTGCTCGGATTCGGTACCGAGGTCAACGCGGCGTTCCACATCGGCCGGCGGCTCTACCAGCAGTTGACCGGGCCGCTGTCGCGGGGGTTCAACGTCGGTGCGAGCATCCTCGTTGGGCAATCGCTCGGGGCGGGCGACCCGGAGACGGCCCGATTCGAGGGGTGGGCGACGGTCGCACTCGGCATCGGAACGGTCGGCGTCTTCGGCCTCGCGTTGGCCGTCGGTGCCCGGCCGTTCGTCTCGCTGTTCACCGACGACGCCGCGACAGTCACCTACGCGGTCGATTTCGCCCGCGTGTACGGACTCACCGCCGGATTCCTCGTCACATTCTCCGTCCTGCAGGGGGCGTTGGCGGGCGCCAGCGAGACGCGAGCGCCGTTTCTCGCCCGCACCTCGGGGATGGTGCTGTTCATGTTGGGCGTTACCTACGTCGTCGGCGTCGTCCTCGGGTACGGCGTCCTCGGGGCGTACTTTGGCATCGGCCTCACGTACGTCTGGATGGCGGCCGTCGTCGCCGGGAGTTTTCACTACAGCGGATGGGCCGAACGGGCGGCGTCGATGCTCGAAGCCCGCGGGAGCGTCGGATAATCGCCTCGACGGCGTCGTCAGGTCGAAGCGCTGAATACACCGCGGGGGAATGTTGAAACGAATGCTGCCGCCTTCGTGGAAGCGTGACATCGCGAGCGGACTCATCGTACTGGTGCCGTTGCTCGTGACGGCGTACGTCGTCGCCTTCATCTACCAGTCGATAGCCAACCTGCCACTGTTGGAGCAAGCGCTCGCGAACCAGCCCGTCGTGGTCCGCGTCCTCGTCACGCTGGTGCTGTTCGCGCTGTTGGTTCTCTCGGTCGGCTATCTGATGCGAACGACCGTCGGCGACCTCCTCGAACAGTCACTCGACAACGTGATGAACCGCCTGCCGGGGCTGCGGGTCGTGTACAACGCCTCGAAGATGGCCGTCGAAACCGCCGTCTCCGGCCCCGACGACCTCCAGACCCCGGTGAAACTCGAAACGTGGAACGGGATGCGGATGACCGCTTTCAAGACCGGCAAGACGACCGACGACGGCAAGGACGTGCTGTTTCTGCCGACCGCACCGAACATCACGACGGGATTCGTCGTCGAGGTCGAACCGGACCGCTACGAGGAGGTCGACGAGAAGGTCGAAGACGCCCTGACCCGCATCCTCAGCGCCGGTTTCGGCGAGAATCGAGAGCAGAGCATCCAAATCGACGTGACAGAGGAGACGCCGGCCCCTCGGGCCGACGACGAGGCCGTCGACGACTGATTAGCCGGTGAGAATCGCCCGCAGCGCGAACAGCGCGTTCTCCTTGCGCTCCATCAGCCGCCGATAGAAGTACGACAGCCAGCGGTCGCCGTAGGGAGCGTACTGGTAGACGGTGACGCCTTCTGCGGCCAACTCCCGTTGGGCGTCCTCGCGGACGCCCATCAGCATCTGGACCTCATACGGCGTGCCGTACTCCGCGTGGAGGTCGGCAGCGTGGGCTATCATTTCGGGGTCGTGGCTCCCGACGGCGACGCCGCGGTCGAACTCTTGGAACGCCAACTCGAGGTACTCCCGATAGGCCTCGTTCACCCGCGGTTTGTCGGTGTAGGCGACTTCGGGCGGTTCGTCGTAGGCGCCTTTCACCAGCCGTATCTTCCCCGGTACGTCCGCGAGCCGTTCGATATCGGCGGCCGTCCGCTTGAGGTTGGCCTGCAGACACAACCCCATGCGAGGATACGTTTCGGCCTGTGCGACGAAGGCCGAAAGCGTCGCGTCGGTGGTCGTGTGGTCCTCCATGTCCATCCAGACGAAGGCACCGGCGTCGGCGGCCGCCTCCACGATGCGTTCGAGGTTCTCACGGAAGACGCCGACATCGACGTCGAGGCCGAGTTGAGAGGGTTTCACCGAGATACAGGCGTCGAGGTCGCTATCGCCGAGTTCTCCGAGCAGTCGGCAGTAGGCGTCGGTGTCGGCGTCGGCGGGCGGGCGCGTGTCGTAGTGTTCCCCCAGCAGGTTGAGTATCGCGCCGATTCCGTCGTCGTTGAGTCGGCGCGCGTGGTCCATCGCGGTCGCGGGCGACTCGCCGGCGACGAACCGCCGGGCGATTGGCGGTAGCATACGTTCGAGTACTCCCGCCCGCCTCAAGAGGATACCCCCGCGAGCGGAATCCCCCGGTCTTATGCTCGTGCCGACTGGAGGCCGGATATGGTAGTCGAGACTCTCGTCGTCGCCGTGTGGGCGATGCTGCCCGCCTACATCCCCAACAACGTCGCCGTGTTGGCCGGCGGCGGCCAACCAATCGACGGCGGCCGCCGACTCGACGACGGCAAACGCATTCTCGGCGATGGGAAAACGTGGCGTGGGACCGCCTTCGGGACCGCCGCGGGCATCGTCATCGCACTCCTGCTCAACGCGCTGAACGGCGTCGCTAGCCTCGGCCTCCCCGAGTTCCCCCTCACGGCCGCCGTCGGTCTCGCCTTCGGCGCGATGCTCGGCGACATCCTCGCGTCGTTCGCAAAACGCCGGACCGGCCGGGAGCGCGGCGCCGTCTTCCCCGTCGTCGACCAACTCGACTTCGTCGTGGTCGCGTTGCTGTTGACCGCCATCCTCTCGTATGGCTGGTTCCGCGAGACGTTCACCCTCCCGGTCATCGTCGCAGTCATCGTGCTCACGCCCATGCTCCACGTCGTGACGAACGCCATCGCCTACGCGCTCGGCCTGAAGGACGAACCGTGGTAATCACATCGGATTTATCACCGTCGGTCGTGTGAACCCGCCACATGGACCCTGACGCCCTCCAGGAAGAAGTCGACGAGTGGGTCCGCGAAGGAATCATCGACGAATCCCAAGCCGAGGCGATACTGGCCCGCTACGAGGACGAATCGACCGGACGCTCGCGGGTCGTCGTCGCACTGTCGCTCGTCGGCGCCGCTCTCGTGTTCGCCGGTGTCGTCCTGTTCCTCGCGACGAACTGGGAGGACCTGCCGCGGGCAGCGCGGATGGCGGTTCTCGTCGCCGGGCCGGCGCTGGCCTACGTGTCGGGGATCGTCGCCTACGACCGGTCGGTCCCGCGAATCGGCCACGCACTCTGTGTCCTCGGGGCCGTGTTGGTCGGGCCGTCGCTGTTCCTCTTCGAGGACCTGCTGACGCTCGGCGTGGACTCGGAGTGGCTGCTGTTGGCGTGGACCGTCGCCATCCTACCGACCGCCCACGCGCTGGGGTCGCGGGTCGCCACGGGCATCGGCCTCGCCGTCGTTCTCGCGTTGGTGCTCACGCTGTCGTCGCCGGACGACCCCGTGCCTGCGGTCGGATTGCTCGGCGTCGCGCTGTTCGCACTCGGCCACACTCGCGAGGGCGCGGTCCAGTGGACCTACCGCGTCGGCGGCGTCGCCTTCACTCTCGGAACGCTGGTAGTGATGACCACCCTCGAAGGGCAGTTCGAACTGTACGCCTTCGGCCCGCCGGCCGTCCTGGGCGGCACCGCCGTCGGCGCACTCCTCGGCGTCGGGTGGCTGTTTGTCGCCGGTAACCGGGAATCCGGCGGCTGGGCCGGCTTCGCCGTCGTCGCCCTCGCTGTCGTGACGGCGCTGGCGACTGCGGCCCCCGACACCGTCCCCGAGTTCGTCGCCTTCCTCGGGGTACACGCCGCTGCGGTAGCCGGCCTCGTCACGACCGGCTATCTCGGGTATCGCCGTCGCTCGCGGGCCTACATCGATCTCGCCGTAATCGGGGCGCTGTTGCAGTCGCTGTCGTTCGTCGAGGCGACGGTCGTCGACGCGCTGTCGGGGTCGGTCGCGCTCGTCGTCGCCGGCCTGCTGCTTTTGGCCACCGGCGTCGCCTTAGAGCGGGGCCGGCGCTCGCTGCTGTCCAGAATCTAGACCGGCGGCGGGGCTTATGTGGACGGGCACGCACCGTGAGGTATGTTCTTGGCCGCGGGACTCCTCGCAATCGTCGGTCTCGTTGCGGTGAGTGCCTTCTTTTCGTCGAGCGAAATCTCGTTGTTCTCGCTGGAGGAACACCGACTCGGAACGCTCGCAACGGAACCGGGCGGCGACGTGCTGGTCGCGCTCCGAGAGGACCCCCACAGACTGCTCGTCACGATTCTCGTCGGCAACAACGTCGTCAACGTCGCCATCGCCTCGCTGACGACGGCGCTGTTCGTCGACCGCTTCCCCGGCGGCCTCGGCGTCGTCCTCGCGACGCTGTTCGCCAGTACGGTCGTCCTCGTCTTCGGCGAAATCGTCCCGAAATCGTACGGCGTCGGCAACCCCGAATCCGTCGCGCTCCGCGTCGCTCGACCGGTCAAGGTGGTCCAGACGGCGCTGTACCCAGTCGTGGTGGTCTTCGAGTCGATTACCGACGCCATCAACCGCGTCACCGGCGGCGGCCGCGACATCGAACGGCCCTACGTCACCCGCGAGGAAATCGTCGCGTTGGTCGAGACCGCCGAGCAACTCGGCATCGTCGAGGGCGACGAGCAGGCGATGATAGAGCGAATCTTCCGGTTCAACACGACGACCGTCGGGAACGTGATGGTGCCGCGAGCCGACGTAGTCGCCGTCGACGCCGCCGCGAGCGTCGAGGACGCCATCGACGCGTGTCGCTCGGAGCGGGTCACTCGCCTCCCGGTGTACGAGGGCGACTTCGACCGCGTTCTCGGCTACGTCGACATCCGCGACCTCGTCGACGCGCCGGCGGACGCCTCGCTTCAGTCGCTGACCAACCCCGCCCTCCACGTCTTCGAGGGGAGAGAAATCGACGAGGTGTTGGCCGAACTGCAGGCGAGTCGAACCGAGTTGGCCATCGTCTACGACGAGTTCGGTTCCGTCGAAGGCCTTCTCACCGTCGAGGACATCGTCGAGGAGATCGTCGGCGAGATATTCGACATCGGTGAGGAGGCGGCGGTCGTCCGGCTCTCGCCGACGACGGCGACCGTCAGCGGGACGGCCTCGACCGAGGCTCTCAACGACGAAATCGGGACGCACTTGCCGGCAGCCGGCGAGACCGTCGCCGGCCTACTCGCCGAGCGGTTGGGCCGGCCGGCCGAACCGGGCGACGTACTCGACGTAGCCGACGCCCGACTCACGGTTCGGAGCGTCGAGGACAACCGCGTCCGACGCGTCCACGTCGAACGACAGACGGAGGCGTCGCTGGACGGGAAATAAAAGGAAGAAGCGTTCGGAAGGCGGTTCGAGACGGCGGGCTGGTAGGGAGCTGTTGTAACCCGACCGGATTACATCATGCCGCCCATGCCGCCGCCCATACCGCCCATGCCGCCCATACCGCCGCCCATGCCGCCGCCGGGGCCGCCGGGCATCTCGTCGTCGTCGCCGTCGTCGCTGGAGCCACCCTTGAGGTCGCCCGCGGCGATGACGTCGTCGATGCGGAGGATCATCACGGCCGCCTCGGTGGCGGACTCGATGGCCTGGGTCTTGACTCGGAGCGGCTCGACGACGCCCTCGTCTTCCATGTCGATGACCTCGCCCGTGTAGGCGTCGAGGCCGGCGGCGTCGGCGCCGTCGGCGTGCTGACTGCGGAGGTCGACAAGGGAGTCGATTGGGTCGAGACCGGCGTTCTCGGCGAGCGTGCGCGGAATCACGTCGACGGCGTCGGCGAAGGCCTCGACGGCGAGCTGCTCGCGGCCGCCGACGGAGTCGGCGTAGTCACGCAGGCCGAGGGCCAGCGCGATCTCGGGGGCACCGCCGCCGGGGAGGACTTTGCCCTCCTCCAGCGTGGTGCGGACGACACCGAGGGAGTCCTCGATGGCGCGTTCGATTTCGTCGACGACGTGTTCGGTGCCGCCGCGGAGGATGAGCGTGACCGCTTTGGCCTCCTCGACGTCCTCGACGAAGATTTTCTCGTCGCCAGCGATGTCCTTCTGGGCGACGCTGCCGGCGAAGCCGAGGTCGTCCTCGGTGATGTCGTCGATGTTGGAGATGACGCGGCCGCCCGTCGCGCGGGCGAGCGCCTTCATGTCGGATTTCTTCGCACGGCGGACGGCGATGATGCCCTCCTGTGCGAGGTAGTGTTGGGCCATGTCGTCGATGCCCTTCTGACAGAAGACGACGTCGGCGCCGACCTCTTTCAGCTGGTCGACCATCTGGCGAAGCTGCTGTTCCTCCTGGTCGAGGAACTGCTGGAGCTGGTCGGGGTCGGTGACGTTGACCTCGGCGTCGATTTCGGTCTCCTTGACCTCGATGGGCGTCGACAGCAGCGCGATGTTGGCGTCCTCGGCGAAGTACGGCATGTTGTCGTGGACGCGCTCTTTGCCCACGATGACGCCCTCGACGAGTTCGGACTCGTCGACGGCACCGCCGACGACCTTCTCGACTTTGATGTTGTCCGTGTCGATGTCGTCGCCGTCGGCGACGGCCTGCACCGCGTCGACGACGAGTTCGGCCAGCAGGTCCTTCGAGGCTTCGGCGCCCTTGCCGGTCATCGCGGTCGCGGCGATGGACTCCAGCACGTCGCTGTCGTCGGCGTCGACGTCGATGGCGATGTCCTCGAGGATCTCCTTGGCCTCGGCGGCGGCCTGTCGGTACCCCTGTGCGAGGATGGTCGCGTGGATATCCTGGTCCAGCAGGTCCTCTGCCTTCGAGAGGAGTTCACCCGAAATGACGACGCTCGTGGTCGTACCGTCGCCGACTTCCTCTTCCTGCGTTTCGGCGACTTCGACGATCATGTTGGCCGCCGGGTGCTCGATGTCCATCTCTTTGAGGATGGTGACGCCGTCGTTCGTGACGACGACGTTGCCCGTCGAGTCGACGAGCATTTTGTCCATCCCTTTCGGGCCGAGTGTGGTGCGTACCGACTCGGCGACCGCCTTCCCGGCGGTAATGTTCATCGACTGTGCGTCCT
Source organism: Natronomonas gomsonensis (assembly GCF_013391635.1). GTDB lineage: Archaea > Halobacteriota > Halobacteria > Halobacteriales > Haloarculaceae > Natronomonas > Natronomonas gomsonensis_A. The sequence continues at coordinate 1,655,576 of NZ_JACAWU010000002.1, forward strand.
TTCCGGAGGTTCGCTGGCTCTCCTCGGAAAGAACTATCATCGGCTGGTTGCCCATCTGTTGTGCCATAGTCGTCCGAATGATTGTCTGTGGTTCTATATAAAGGTTTCTGAAATGGCAGCGGAAAACCCCCATACGGGGGCAGGACGGGTGTGTGAATAGGTGTCGAGAAAAGTTTATATATGGCTTCGAAGCGGTTCCGCGCGGCGTGCCGCTGTCCGACGGTTTATCACGCGCCCGCGAGTGTGGCAGTGTATGGCAACCAAGACAGCGGCCTACGACTACGTCGTCGTCGGCGCCGGGTCGGCCGGGTGTGTCCTCGCGTCGCGTCTCAGCGAAGACCCAGACACCTCCGTCCTCCTACTGGAGGCCGGTGAACCCGACGAGAAACGCGAGATTCACATCCCGGCGGCGTTCCCGGAACTGTTCAAAAGCGACGTGGACTGGGAGTACTACACCGAACCCCAACCCGGTCTGGCCGACCGCGAGTTGTACTGGCCGCGCGGAAAGACCCTCGGCGGGTCCAGTTCCATCAACGCGATGATTTACATCCGGGGCCACCCCGACGACTACGACGAGTGGGCCGACCGCGGCAACGACGGGTGGGCCTACGAGGACGTCCTTCCCTACTTCAAGCGCAACGAGACGTTCGAACCCGGTGACGGCGACTACCACGGCACCGACGGCCCGCTACACGTCTCGAACCCCCGGTCGCCGAACGACCTCTCCCGGACGTTCGTCGAGGCCGCAACCGACGTCGGCCATCCGCGGAACGCCGACTTCAACGGCGCCCGACAGGAGGGCGTCGGCCTCTATCACCTCACCCAGAAGAAGGGCAAACGCCACAGCGCCGCGGCCGCCTACCTGACACCACATCTCGACCGGCCGAACCTCACCGTCGAGACCGGCGCCCACGCCACCGAAATCGCCTTCGACGGCAATCGCGCCTCGGGCGTCGAGTACGAACAGGACGGCACGCGACTCCGGGCCGAAGCAGTCGAGGAGGTGCTCGTCTCCGGCGGCGCCATCAACTCCCCGCAACTGCTCATGCTGTCGGGACTCGGCGACCCCGAACACCTCACCGACCAAGACATCGAGGTACAGGCCGAACTGCCGGGCGTCGGTCGAAACCTCCAGGACCACCTCTTTGCCTTCACCGTCTACGAGTGTACCGAACCCGGGACGCTCGACGACGCCGGCCGAATCCGGGACCTCGCGAAGTACTTCCTGTTGAAGCGGGGCCATCTCACCTCCAACGTCGGCGAATCGGGCGGCTTCATCAGGACCGATGACGACCTCGACGCACCGGATTTGCAGTTCCACTTCGCACCCGGCTACTTCATGGAACACGGCTTCGAGAACCCCGAGGACGGCCACGGCCTCTCGGTCGGGGCGACCCAACTCCGCCCGGAGAGTCGCGGGTCGATTTCGCTGGCCTCCGACGACCCCTTCGCCGACCCCGTCATCGACCCGAACTACCTCGACGACGACCGGGACATGGAGGTGTTAGTCGAGGGCATCCGTCGGGCCCGCGAAATCCTGCAGGCGGAGCCCTTCGACGACGTTCGCGGCGAGGAGATCTGGCCCGGTGAGGAGGCGACCACCGATGCCGAACTGCGCGAACACGTCCGCGAGACGGCCCACACGGTGTATCACCCCGTCGGAACGTGCAAGATGGGCGACGGCGACGATGCGGTCGTCGACGAGGAACTCCGCGTCCACGGCGTCGAGGGGCTTCGCGTCGTCGACGCCTCGGTGATGCCGACGCTCGTCGGCGGCAACACCAACGCACCCACGATGATGATAGCGGAGAAAGCGGTGGATCTGATTCGCTCGTAGTAAACCGAAAGCGGCCCGTCTCAGCCCGTAAACTGGTGGTACTCGATGTCGTTGGACTTCATCTCGTTGTGGCGCCGTTCGAGGAAGGAGTAGACGGCGCCGTGGGGCGCGCCGTCGAGAATCATCTCGGCGGCGCTGCGGACGGCGTCCACCTGCTGGGGTTTGCCGATGATGCCCAGCGTCGACCCGTAGATGACCACGTCGGCGCCGGAGAGTTCGGCCATGAGTTCTCGGGTTCGACCGCCCTCGCCGATGAGCCGGCCCTTCTTCCGGCGGAGGTCCTTCTTGTTCCGGGTGGCGGCCTCGATGTCGATGAGCTCGAACAACTGCATGTCGTCGTCCAGCAGGCGCATCGCGTCCTCGGGAGCGAACCCGCGGCCGATGGCCTTGACGATGTCCGGCCCCTTCAGACCGAGTATCGGGTCGCCGACGGTCTCGACTTTCACCGACCCCGTCTCGGAGTCGATGTCCAGACGGACCTCGGCGCGGGATTCGATTTCCCGCATGGTCGCACCCCCTTCGCCGATGAGAACGCCGATGCGGTCCTCCGGAATCGTGACGTGTTTCATATCCACGTTTCGTCGTGGATACTTTTAAGCGTTCGCCGATGCGGATGCCACTACAACTCTAGTTCGAACTCGTATTCGTCGTGGAGTTCCCCGGCGATTTCGCCCTTCGCTTCGGCGCCGCGGCGGAAGCCCGAGGCTTCGAAGAACCCGATTCCGACCGAGTTCTCGGCGAGGACGGAACACGCGATGCGGTCGACGCCCTGCTCGGTCGCCCACCGACGGATGCGGTCGAGCAGCGCTGCCCCGACGCCATCCCCCCAGCGGTCGGGATGAACGTAGATGGTGTGTAACTCCACTTCGTCGGCCCACGTCTGCTCGGCGCTGGCGAAGCCGATTACGCTCTCCTCGTCTCCGCTTTCGGCGACAAAGAAAGCGATGTCGTCGTGTTCGACGCCCGCCTCGATGAGTTCTGGGTCGTAGTACTCTCCGAGGGCGCCCTCGATGGTCGAGGGTTCGAGAGATCCGCCGTAGGCCGCATACCACGAGTCCCGAGCAACGTCGCGGATGGCCGCCACGTCGTCGGCCGTCGCCTCGCGTATCTCGACGCTCATACGGACTCCGTCACGTCGAGGAACTCGACGGTGTCGTCTTCGGTGTCGACGACGGCCACCGTGCGGTGCTCGTCGGGGACCGTCGGGAACTGTGCGCCGGGGTTGATGACCGTCGTCTCGTCGACGGACCGCTCCTCGCGAACGTGCCAGTGGCCGTGACAGACGTAGTCGTACTCTCCCGAGGACGCCAAGGCGTCGATGACCGGCCGCTGTTCGCCGTGAAGGACGGCGAACGCTCGTCCGTCGAACTCCAGTTCGGCAAAGCGACCGTGCAGCGTGCCGCCGTCGAGGCTCTCGAAGGCGTCGACGAGCCCCTCGCGTTCGCCGTCGTTGTTCCCGCGGACGGCGTGGACCGCGATGTCCTCGCGGTCGAGATGCGGAATCAGTGGCGGTGCGATGAAGTCCCCACAATGAATCACTGCCTCGACCCCGCGCTCGGCGAAGGCATCCATCGCGGCGTCGGCCGCCGGGACGTTGTCGTGGGTATCGGAGATGATGCCGACGTACATGAGCGACCGTTCGTCGCACGTCGAAAAGAAGCCACCGGGGACCGAGAGTTGGTCGACTGTCGAGCCCACGACTGCGACGACCGGTGACGCTTTCCGTCGGGGCGGCGTACCCCGAGACGAATGACAGAGGAGTACGGCCTGTTAGAGCCCGAGGAGTCAGAGGGGCTCGGCGACGAGTGGGAAGAACTCGACGTGTCGGACACGGAAGCCGACCGTACCGCCAGAAAGCAGGACCGTGAGTTCCTCGAGTTCCGGAAACGCATCAAGAACACCGAGCAGTTCAAAGTCGAGGCGTCGGTGTTCGACGACGCCACGTTCGGTGCGCTGTACAAACTGGTTCAGGACGGCTACATCGACGCCTTCGGCGGCCCCATCTCGACCGGCAAGGAGGCCAACGTCTACACCGCCCTCGGGCCGGACGGCGAAGTGGCGGTGAAGGTCTACCGCATCAACGCTTCCGATTTCCGGCAGATGCGGGACTACCTCGACGGCGACCCCCGCTTCGAGGGCATCGGCTCGGACAAGAAGAAGGTCGTCGTCGCCTGGACGAAAAAGGAGTACGCGAACCTCATGCGCGCACGCAAGGCGGGCGTCCGCGTGCCTGAACCGCTGGCCGTCGAGCGGAACGTCCTCGTGATGGAGTACCTCGGCGGCGAGAACGACCGCGCCAAACGCCTCAACGAGGTTCACGTCGAGAACCCACAGACGGCCTACGAGGTCGTCCGAGAGTACACCCGACGGCTGTATCGTGCGGGGCTCGTCCACGGCGACCTCTCGGAGTACAACATCGTCGTCCACGACGGCGAGTTGTGCCTGCTCGATTTGGGCCAGGCGGTCACCGTCCATCACCCCAACGCCCGGGAGTTCCTCGAACGGGACTGCCACAACGTCGCCGCGTTCTTCCGCCGACAGGGGCTGGAAGTCACCGACGACGACCTTCTGGAGTACGTCACCGAAGCCGAACCGGAGCCGGACGGCGACCAGGAGTAACCTCCCAGCCCCGGGTCAGTCGTAGGCGTGGGCTTCCAGCGTCTCCATCGGCACTGTATCCAACACCGCTTCGTTCGTCGCTTCCAGAACGACCGGCGGCACCGTCGTCTCAGGGATGTGTCGGGTCCGAACTGCCTCTAGCGTCTCGACCCAGCGAGGCACACAGACACACCAGCGGTCGCCGGGAGAGAGGCCCGGGAAGTCGAGTTCCGGCCGCGGCGTCACGAGGTCGTTGCCCTGTTCGCGGCTGAATTCGAGGAACGCGTCGGTCATGACGGCACACAGTTCGTGCCGTCCCATATCCGCATCGTGACACGAACAGCGCCCGTCCCGCTGGAACCCCGTTTCGGGGTCGGTGCTACACGGTTCGAGCGGCTCTCCGAGGACGTTCAGTTCGGGCATACCGACAGAACGTGCGCCGGCGACAAAAGTTCCCTCGGCGAAGAGAGCGCAGTCAGACGCTGTCGGTGATGTGGCCTTCTTCGCGCAACTGGTCGGCGTCCTGTTTCTCGTAGCGCCACACCACGTCGGCCTTCTCGTCCTGCCAGTCCCACGGTTCGACCAACACCACGTCGTCTTCACGAATCCAGATGCGCTTCTGCATCCGGCCGGGGATGCGTGCGGTTCGCTCCGTGCCGTCCATACAGCGGACCTTCACTCGGTTGGCGCCGAGCATGTTCGTGACGACGGCGAACACCTCGTCGTCGTCGGGCATCCTGAGGTTCTTGCGTCCCTCGTTGTCGCTCATACCCGTCGGTTGGATAGGGAGCCCTTTAATTCTTTCAAGCAGAGCGCCTTCCAGTTCGGTCCGCGCGCCAACCGCTACCGAACCACGAAACCGCCAGTATCCGGCAATAATTGCCACAGTATCGGCACCGTCACCGTACCCCACATAACACCGCGCCCTCCCAATCGTGGCCCGTTAATATACCGTGGCAAGGATTAAATCGGTGGAGGGGTAGTGTTCGCGCGTTATGAGCAAATCCGCAGACGCGGAGCAGGAGGCGGAGTCGATGCGAGCCGTGGTCTTCCAGGAGCCACAGGAGCCGATGGAAGTAGAGGAGGTCGACCGACCGGAACCCGACCCGGACGGCATCGTCGTGGAGACGGAGGCCTGCGGCGTCTGCCGCTCCGACTGGCACGCCTGGCAGGGCGACTGGGACTGGGTCGGCGTCATGCCGACGCCCGGCCTCATCTTCGGACACGAACCCGTCGGCATCGTCAAGGACGTCGGCGAAGACGTCGAGAACTTCAGCGAGGGCGACCGGGTGTGCGTCCCGTTCAACCTCTCCGATGGCACCTGCCGGTTCTGCAAGCAGGGTCGAGCGAACATCTGTGAGCGGGTCATCCCGCTCGGATTCGTCTCCTTCCAGCCGGGCGCCTTCGCCGAGGAGTTCCCGGTTCGGAACGCCGACCACAACGTCATCAAACTCCCCGACGGCGTCGACCCCGTCGAGGTCGCCGGCCTCGGCTGTCGGTTCGCGACGGCGTTCCACGGACTGGTCCACCGCGTCGACGTGACCGCCGGCGACTGGGTCGCCGTCCACGGGTGTGGCGGCGTTGGCCTGTCTGCGGTCCACATCGCCGACGCACTCGGCGCGAACGTCATCGCCGTCGACCTCTCGGAAGACAAACTGGAGAAAGCCGAGGAACTCGGCGCCGACGCCACCATCGACGTGACCGAAGTACAGGACGTTCCCCAGGCAGTCAAAGGCGAGACGCCGAAGAGCCGCGGCGCCGACATCAGCGTCGACGCCCTCGGCATCGCAGAGACCTGCCGGAACTCCGTGAACTCGCTCGCCAAGGGCGGTCAGAACCTCCAGATTGGCCTCACCACGAGCGAGGAGGAAGGCGAAGTGTCGCTTCCCGTCGACAGCATCGTGATGGACGAACGGGAGTTCATCGGCTCCTTCGGCATGCCGCCCCACGAGTACGAGGAGATCTTCTCGATGATGGAGCAGGGCAAAATCGACCCCGGCAAGATCGTCTCGAAGACCATCTCGCTGGAGGAGGTCCCCGACACCATCGCCTCGATGGGCGACTTCGATACGGTCGGCATCCCCGTCTGCAACGAGTTCTAACCGAATCCGCCGTTCCGTTTTTGAGTGTGCTTACGACGAGTCGGAGCGTCACTAAGACACGACTACTGCTCGGTCGCCGGTCGTAGGGAGCGGGTTACCAACTCCACTGCTCCCGTCTTCGGTGAGCATGTCCCTGCGTTCGGTTCCGTCGCCCATCGGACACTCCGAAGTGAGCCACCTGATTCTGTGGGCGCTCGCCGTCCTCTTTTTCGGCGTCGGCGACGTGGTGACGACGACCGTCGGGCTCGGCATCGAGGGACTGTTCGAACTCGGCCCGGTCACCTCGGTGTTCGTCGAACGGTACGGACTCGGGGGGATGGTGGCGTCGAAGGCCCTCATCTTCGGCGGCGGCTTTCTCTGTTGGCGAGTCGTCCAGCGGCCCTACCGCGTCGGGGTGCCGCTCGGACTGGCGCTTCTGGGCGTCTCCGTGACGGGGTGGAACCTCTATCTGCTGGCGCTCGTCGTGCCGTCGTGACCGCGCCGTCGGGAAATCCGGCTCTTTAGGTATCCCCCGTGTACACCCACTGGTATGAGTACCCAAGAACTGACGGACGCGCTCGGAGACACCGGTATCGCGGGGACTGTGCTCGTCGTCGTTGGGATGGTGCTGCTCGGCCGTGAGAACCGCCGGGCCGCCCTCGCGGCGACGGTCGTCATGGCGGGGGGCGTCCTCCTCGGGCACGGCCTCCTCGGCACCTTCCTCGAATCGATGGGGATGAGCTACGACGACCTCTAGTCGCGCTGCCAGAGGTAGACGGCCAACGCGAGGAACCCACCGAAGAACGTCAAAAAGAACAGCCCACCGACGGCCAGCGCCCACAGCGCCGCGTTGTCGTTACCGCGGCTCTCGGCATCGTTGAACACCCAATACGCCGACACGAACGGGATGATGAGGTACAGCAACCCGAATATCAGTAGTTCCGGTCCGCCTGGAAGGCCGAACTGAAGCGGGAACATCACCCGGAGTACACCCGCTTTATTTAAAAAACCACGTCAGCCGTCGGCGGCGGGGTCACGCGCCCGGTGCTCGCTGATGACCTCGTCGAGTTTCGCGGATTTCTTCTCGCGTCGGCGCTCTTCGGCGCGGTCCTCCCAGTCGTCGATGACCGACTCGACTTCGCTCTCGCGGGCGACGGCGAGTTCGTCGATTTCCTGTATCGTCACGTCGTCGGCCGGCCCGACGGGAATTCCGTGGTCGAACAGCACCTCGTCGGCCTGCTCGGAGAGTCGGCCGTCCCGGAGGACGACCCGCGGCTCGCGGTCGGCCAGTCGCTCGGCAGTCGCTCGGCCGGCACCGCTGGCATCCCGGAGGTACACCACGTCGTCGGGGGCGAGACCGTAGCTTTCCTCGGCGGCTTCGAGGGCGCCTTTCGTGAACTGCTCGACGGGCTTGACCGGGACCAGCCCCTGTTTCTCCGCGGCCACGTCCGCGAAGTTCGAGTGGTCGAGTTTCCACAACTCCTTGAGCCGTTCGAGTTTGCCGTCGAGTTCCTCGTTTGCCTGTTCGGCCTCGGCGAGTTCGCGTTTCAGCCGTTCGTTCTCCCGCTCCAGCCGCGTCACTTCGCGGCGCTCGCGAGCCTCCCGGCGCTCCTCGCGCCGTGTTTCGGAGAGTTCGTCTTCCAGTTCCGACACCCGGCTGTCCTTCTGTTGGATGGTGTCTTTCAGGTCCTCGACGTGACCCTCGAGGCGCTCGATGCGAGCCTCCAGACGCTTGATTTCCTTCTCCTCGGCGGTCAGTTCTCGGGGGTCGTGTTCGGTTGACTCCTCGTCGGACTTCTCGTCCTCGGCGAGGTCATCGAGGACGGCTTCGACGCTTTCCTCGCCGGCGACCACGCGGGCCGTCACTTCTCCGCGGTCGAACCCCGCGGGCGTCTTCTCGGCGATGCGGTCGAACTGGTCTTCGTGGCTGTCGAAGGCGAACAGCGCCGCCGCCATCGCGTCCCGTTCGTGGTCGTTGTCGTAACTCTCCTCGCGGGTGCGGTGGAGCTTTCTGTCGACCGGCAGGTCGGTCCCGGGAATCCAGCCCGCGGCGTCGAAACTGCGGCGTATCTTCTCGACCGTCTCGGGCATCGGTTCGACGTCGGCGGCGACGATGACCGGTCGGCCGTGTTCGATAATCCATTCGATGACCTCGGCGGTGTCGGCAGTGCGGGTCGACCACACGTCGAGGACATTCCCGTCGAGGTCCAACAGCGACACCGCGGTCGTCGTCCCGGGGTCGATGCCGACGACGACGAAATCCCGTCGTTTCGCGAGCGGGCGATACTCGATGCCGTCGCGGCGCTCGCGCTCGATTTCGATGCGGGTGTCGCCGGAGCGCCGCGCCGAGACGGGTATCTCGGCGGGCGTCGCTTCGACTTCGAACAGTGCCTGAGAGTAGCCCCCGTACTTCTCGGTGACCACCTTCTCGTAGTCGAGGGCGGCGTCTTCGAGTTTCGACTCGACCTCTCGAGTAACGGTTTTCACCGACCCGTGGATGCGACGGGTGAAGCGGTCCTCGCTCCAGCCGCCTCCGCCGCCGGTCGAGCGCCCACGGGCGACCTTCACCGTCGTCGTGTTCGTAAACGCCGACACCTCGTAGCCGACGTTGCGGGCGGCGAGTCGCGCCGCCGCTTCGGCCTCCTTCATCGGCGGCTTCGCGTAGGGGACGCCGTGTCTGGCGGCGACGCGCGAGAGCGGTTCGGGCCGCTCGTCGCCGGTCACCTGCACCAGTTTCGTCTCCGACGGCAACTCTCGGAGGAAGTGGACGAGTGCGCCCTTGTCCTCGGCGAGTTCGTAGGTGTTGTCGGTGGCGACGATGGCCGGCGCTTCGGATTGGATTCGCCGGCGGAGCTTTCGGCCCGACACCACGTCGCGCTCGATGGACTCGCCGTCGAAGGCGACCACCGCATACGAGGGGGCATCACCTCGAACGTCGCCGCTCTGGATGTCGACGCCGAAGATGAGGGAATCGAGGGCACTCGTTCGCGTGCTCACGGCCGCGTGTAGGAATGCAGCGAGTATAAACTCCGTGCCGAAGCCGGCGAAACGCCACCACGTCGTCGCGGGGTACGGCTTTTTGTCCCCCCGAACCGACCGTTCGGTAATGCCACGGTATTTCGAGGACATCGAAGTCGGAGCGACCTACGAACTCGACGGTACCTACGAAGTCACCGAAGACGAGGTGTTGGAGTTCGCCGAGAAGTACGACCCCCAGCCGTTCCACACCGACGAGGAGGCGGCGAAAGACTCCATCTTCGGCTCGCTTGCGGCCTCGGGATGGCACACCGCCTCGATATGCATGCGCCTGCTCGTCGACGGGTTCCTCGATGCTGAAACGTCGATGGGTGCCCGCGGCATCGACGACCTCCAGTGGAAGCAGCCGGTGTACCCCGGCGACACGCTGCACGTCGACGTGGAAATTCTCGAGAAACGCGTCTCCGAGAGCCGTCCCGAGATGGGTCACGTCCGCTCGAAGTTGACCGGCTACAACGACGACGACGAGGCCGTCATCGAGTGGAAGGCCGACGGGATGTTCCGCCGCCGCGAGGCCGACGAGTAGCGACGCCTACTCCGCGTTCGGGTACGGCACGTCGAGTTCGTCGCCGTCGTCGGGGACGAACGCCTCGTTGCCGAACACCTCTCGGGCCTCCCGTTCGATGGGTGAGACGTTGCCCGCGTACCGCGAGGAGACGTGGACCAACGCGAGGCGTTTCGCCCCCGCTCCCGCGGCGATTTCGGCGGCTTGGGCGGCCGTCGAGTGGGCCGTCCGGCCCGCACGTTCGGCGTTGTCGGCGGCGAAGGTCGCATCGTGTATCAACAGGTCGGCGTCGGCGGCCACCTCGGCGGTCCGGTCGCTCGGCCGTGTGTCGCCGGTGTAGACGAGCGTGCGGCCAGGGCGGGGGTGACCGACGACTTCCTCGGAGCGAACGGCCGTTCCGTCGTCCAGTTCCACGTCCTCGCCGGCGTGGAGTCGCTGGAACTTCGGACCGACGGGAACGCCCAACTCCTCGGCGCGTTCGCGGTCGAATCGGCCCTTTCGGTCGTCCTCGACGAGGGCGTAGCCGACCGACGGCGTGTCGTGGTCGGTCGCAAACGCCCGGATTTCGTACTCGTCGGCCTCCAGCGCCACGTCGCCGTCACCGACGCCGTGGATGCGAATCGGGAACGACGGGTCGGTTCCCGTCGCGCCGACCAACCGCTCGATGCGGCGCTGTTGGCCCGAGGGGACGTGAATCGCCAGCGGGTCGGTCCGCTCGTTGAAGTCCATCGTCTGCAACAGCCCCGGAATCCCGAGGGTGTGGTCGGCGTGGAGATGCGAGACGAAGATGTGCGAGACGCCGAAGCCGGTTCCGAATCGCATCATCTGTCGCTGGGTTCCCTCCCCGCAGTCGAAGAGGAACCGCTCGCCCTCCCGACGGCAGAACACCGAACTCGTGTTCCGCTGGGTCGTCGGCACGGCCCCGCCGGTTCCGAGGAACGTCACACACAGCGACATACACGGGGAAAGTGGCGGCGTTTACATACCGCCTTCGATGCCGGGCTACTCGCCGTTCCAGTAGTCGACGTCGTCGTCGCGGTTGTAGTAGCCGTGGACCGACCGCTCCTCGCGGCCGCCGGGGGGCGACCCGGCGAAGACGCCGATCTTCCCCGAATCCGGATAGACGGTCACGTCGGGTTCGTTCATCGTCGAGACTGCCAGATAGCGGAGGGACCCCTCGGAGTCATTGACGACGCGGTGGCCGCCGGATTCCTCGGCCGGGAAGGCGACGTAATCGCCCGTCTCGAGGTCGTACGTTTCGTCATCCAGACGGAGCGTTCCGGTGCCCGAAAGGACGTACAGCGCCTCCTCGTTGCCAGTGTGGTAGTGATACGGCCACGAGCGGTGACCGGCCGGGAGTTCGTACAGACTACAGCCGATGTCCTCGCCGTCGGCTGCCTCGGCCAACTGCTTGCGTTTGAACCGCGTCTCCCCGCGGTCGGTTTCGGACCACTCGAGGTCGGCTTCGTTGATGGGGCCCATGTGTCCTCCCGAAGTCGTTTACACGTAGTGGAACCACTCGTCGTAGCCGTCGAGTTCGCCGTTGACGAGGTCGAAGAACCGCTGTTGAATCTCCTCGGTAACCGGGCCACGCGAACCGTTGCCGATTTCCTTGTCGTCGACGCTCCGGATGGGCGTCACCTCGGCGGCGGTGCCGGTGAAGAACAGCTCGTCGGCGGTGTAGAGCTGTCCGCGGGCGATAGAGGCCTCGTCGTGGACGGTGTATCCGAGGTCCTCGGCCAGTTGGATGGCCGTCTCGCGGGTGATACCGTCGAGGATGGACTCCGAGAGGCCGGTCGTGTAAATCTCGCCGTCGTTGACCATGAAGATGTTCTCGCCGGGGCCCTCCGCGACGTTGCCCTCCTTGTTGAGGACGATGGCCTCGACGTAGCCGTTGCGGCGGGCCTCCTCGCCGGCCAGCATGGAGTTGACGTAGGGGCCAGTCGCCTTCACGTTCGTCGGAATCTGACTGGAGGCGTGTTTTCGCCACGAGGAAACCATCACGTCGACGCCGTTCTCGATGGCGTCCTCGCCGAGGTAGGCGCCCCACGGCCAGCAGGCGACCATCGTCTCGGTCGGGCAGTCCTTCGGCGAGACGCCCAGGGAGTTGTACCCGTAGTAGACGAGCGGCCGGATGTAACAGGACTCGAGGTCCTGTCGGCGGATGAGTTCCAGCGTCGCCTCGGTAATCTCCTCGCGCGTGTGGTCGATGTCGTGGTCGAGCACTTTCGCCGAATCGAACAGGCGGTCGAGGTGTTCCTCCCAGCGGAACAGCGCCGGGCCGTCGACGGTGTCGTAACACCGCGCACCCTCGAAAACGGCCGTTCCGTAGTGCAGCGAGTGGGTCAGAATGTGTGTCTGTGCGTCGTCCCAGTCGACGAACTCCCCGTTCTGCCAGATGGTGTCGACGTCCATCTCCTCGAAAGACATACTCCGTCTGTGGGCGCCCCCCGTAATGAGTGTTGACGATTACTGACAGCGTGTGTCACGCCGCCGACACCGCTCGTCAACCGAGTCTGGCCAGCAGTTCCGCCCCCTCGACGTAGGCGAAGCCGTTGCGGTCGGCGTAGGCCCGGGCCGCCGCCGGCGACAGCGCCCCGCCGGATTCGTCGTCCATCATCTCACAGACGACGACCGCGGGTTCGACATCGGCGGCGTCGGCCAACGCGATGCCGAGTTCGGTGTGGCCCTCGCGGTCTTCGAGGAGGCCCGGCGCGGCCCGAAGGAGGTGGACGTGGCCTGGCGAGCGGAACGATTCGGCGAACCCCTCGGCGTCGGCGGCGACGGACCCTTCGGCCCCGTCCCCGGCGACGGTCGTCGCACGGCGGACCGACCCCGCGGCCGCCCCGAGTTCCGAGATGGTGAGCGCGCGGTCCTCGTCGGTGATGCCGGTGAAGGTGTCGCGGTGGTTGACCGTCAGCGAGAACGACGACCGTTCGTCGTAGGAGAGGTCGTGGCTGGCCGCCGTCGGGTGGTCAATGAGTTCCTGTGCGAAGGGGAGGTCCCAGGCCGAACACACGTCGTCGGCCAAGGCGACACAGACGAGCCCGCCCGCGTCGTTTCGCATGCGGGCGACGGCTTTGGGGGTGACGGCGGCCGCCGGATAGACGAGGTCGACCTCGCCCTCGCGGTCGGCGGCGTCGTGGACGAGCACCGGCTCGCCGGCGGCGAATGCGGCGATGGCCGAATCGACGCCGCGGCGGACGCGCGTGGTGTTACTGCTCTGAGACATGGATGGTGACGTGGTCGTCGTCGTTCAGACCCAGTTCGTCGCGGAGGCGGTCGGGCGCGATGATTTCGAGCTGGTCGGTGCCGTGGTGGGTCCGCTCCGGGGCGATAACGTGGGCAGTCTCGTAGCGGGTGCCGTCGACGGTTTCGACCGTCGCCGGCCAGCAGAACGCCGGCCCGTATGTTCGGTCGTCGTCCTCCCAGCCGTCGATTCCGACGGGGTCGAGAGCGTCCATGCGGGCACGAGCGCGGACGCTCTCGTCGTCCAACTCGACGTTGAGCGTGCCGGCGAACGGTTCGTAGCCGAGTCGGTCGCGGAACTGCTCCATGTACCCCGAAAGGGAGATGTAGTGTCGACCCTCGCCCATCCCGCTCGTGACGACGCCGGAGAGGTCCACGTCGGCGTCGCCCTCGAACAGTCGGCGGTAGTCGGCATACTCCCGCTGGAGGGCCCGCTCGCCGACTTCGGTGACGGCGATGCGCTGGCCGTCGCCGGTCATGTCGCGTTCGATGAATTCGGCGTCTTCGAGCCGCTGGAGTCGCCGGGAGGCGGTCTGGTTCGATGCGTCGAGGCGGTCGGCGAGCGCCGCACACGTCACCGTCGCCCGACCCTCGAGCGCGCCGTCGAGGGCGACGAGCTTCAGCGTCGCCAACTCGTCGTGTCCCACGCGCTCGGTCGTCTGTGACATACCGTCCGGTAGGGAGTATTGCCCCTTAACCGTAACGGAAATGGCATGCGTAACAGAATTGGAACGGTACGCACGCCGAGAGCGGTTTACAGCGTAAACTGCGCATCCAAGACGTAAATACGTGGCGAGGCCGGCGACGGTTGCTGTCAGTCGCTGGTCCCTTTCGCGTAGGAGCCCTCGGTCCAAAAGTCCGAGCCGCCTTTCAGTTCCGGTACCCACGTGTCCTCCTCGCGTGCGAGGAGGGCGACCCGGGAGGCCGGCACGTCGCGGACGACCGGATGGTCGGGCATGTACTCGCCGACCGCTTCGGTGAAGGCGACGACGTCCTCGTGGTCGGGCATCACTTCGCGGTCCAGTCGGTCCCGGGAGTTGCCGACGTGCATGAACGCCTTCATCTCGACGAAGTCGGCGTCGGCGCGGTCGAACATCCCCGCGTACCACTCCGGCGTCTTCATGTTGTAGCCGTTCAGAAGCGTCGTCCGAAGGACCGTCCGGGTTTCGTCCTTCTCGGCGAGTACGTCCAGCGTCTCGATGAGGTTGTCCCAGGCGTCGTCCTCGACGGCTTTGACGACCTCGCCGAACGTCTTCCGGTCGGGGGCGTCGACGCTGACGTACAACTGCGTGGGGTCACACTCCGCCAACACTTCCGGCCGAGTGCCGTTGGAGACGAGAAACGTCGTGATACCGCGGTCGTGGAACGCCTCGATGAGTTCCGGCAGGTAGGGGTACAGCGTCGGTTCGCCGTCCAGCGAGATGGCGACGTGTCGGGGCTCCATCGCCTCCTCGAAGACCTTCTCGGGTACGTCGTCGTTGCCGCCGAAGCCGCTGAGGAGTTTCCGCTGTAGGTCGATGGAGGCGTCGACGACCGCCTCGGGGTCGTCCCACTCCACGTCACCGAGTTCGTAGGCGTGGCCGGCGTGGTCCCGCCAGCAGAACACACACCGCTCGTTGCACTTGACGACCGGCGTCATCTGGATGCAGCGGTGACTCTGGATGCCGTAGAAGTGGTTCTTGTAACAGCGGCCCTCTCCGCGCAGGGCGTTGGCCGTCCACCCGCAGGTCTGGGCGGCGGTGTGGTTCTCCGAGTGATAGTCAGGGTCGCTGACCTGCTTGGGCATACCCGCCCATACAGCGACGAAGGCCTAAAGGCCGTGGTTCGGTCGTGTGTGAAGTCATACCACGACGTTCGATACACGTTTCCACGGGTCGTGATACGTTCGTTCACTGCAGCCGCTCTTTGGTCAGTGTTCACACGAACTCCTAATACAATTTGTATGCTTTCTACAGAACCCTTTTGCGTGGTGATGGAAACGAATAGACATGCTCAGAGGGCTCGATACGTGGGGCGAAAACGACGACGAACCGATGATAATCAAAGCGGCCGGACGCGAGGCGTTCGACGGTGACGTGACCGTCTACGTCGCCGAATCCCTCTCGTCGGAGAGCCACGAGCGGTTCCGCGCCGTCCGCGATGGCTTCGATCGGCTCGAAGCCGCCGAGGTGGTCGACGGCGTCAGCGTCGTGACGTGGCCAACCGAGGTCGACGCGCCGACCGACGGCCCCGAAAACGAGGTCGTCGCCACCTACGACGAGTTCGTCGAGTCGGTCGGCACCGACGCCCTCGAACCGTTCTTCGAGGCCGAAACCGGTGCCGACGACCACGAACGCACCGTCACCATGCCCGACATCTGCATCACGGTTCGCGACGAGGGCGAACTGACGGGTCTCTACCCGAAGCGAGACGGCAGCGCAACCCAGTCGGTCGAGGACTGTCTGGCCGCCCTCGCGATGGGCGACCGCGTCGAGAACGTCGCCTGAATCCCGCCGTTTCGAGCCCCGACGGACCTTTTCGTTCGTTCCGATTGCTCCAGTACGCGCCGACGCACAGCCCACACCGCCGAATTCGAACGTTTATTTCTAATATCGAACAGAGCCTACTCACAACTTCTGAACGTCATTTAGAAACGTTTGAACCGTTATTGCCACTTATTTCTTTAGTTCTTGGTGAAGAACGCTTTTCCATTGGTCGGCTGATGTAGAGATATGCTCAGAGGACTCGATATGGGTGGAAAATCCGGCGGTGAGCCCACGATAATCAGGGTGGCCGACCGGGAGCCACTATCGGCGGAGCTGACCCTCTACGTCCACGAGACCGTTCCGGACGCTGCCTCCGACAGGGTTTCGAGCGCCCTCGATGGGTTCGAACTACTGGAGCAGGCGGGCGTGGTGACCGACCGTCGAGTCGAGACGGTATCTAGGCAGCCGACGGGGAATGAAGCCGACGGGAGCGCACCCGCCGCCGTCTACGACGAGTTCGTCGAGGCAGTCGACTGGGAGTCGTTGGACCCGTTCTTCAAGACGCGGCCCGGTTCCGACGGTGCCGACCGCGTCACGTTCCCGCCGCTCTGTGTCGCCATCCGAGACGCCGGCGAGTTGACCGGACTCTACCCCCGGTGGAACGACGGCACCCACGAGAGCATCGAGGACTGTTTGAACGCGCTGGCTGCTGGCGACCGCGTCGAGAACGTCCGGCCCTGACCGACGGCGCCGTTCGGAAACCCCTTTATCGGCCGCTCGTCAACCGTCGGGTATGTTCCTTGCGTTCCGGGAGTCGGTCGCCACGGCGCTGGAAACGGCGCTCGCGGCCAACGACTACCCAACCGACGACCTCGGTATCGAGGAGCCACCGGAAGACGTCGAGGCGGTCTTCGCCTCCAGCGTCGCCTTCCGACTGGCCGAGCGGGCCGAAGCACCGCCGCCGAAGGTGGCCGCCGAACTCGCCGACGCCATCGACCCCGACGACTACGACTACCTCGACCGCGTCGACGTTCAGGGTCCGTATCTGAACTTCCTGCCAGACGAGTCGTACTTCGCCGACACGCTGGACGCCGGCGGGGACGCCGCCTTCGGCAGACTCCCCGACCGCGACACCTCCGTCGTCGTCGAACACACCTCCGCGAACCCGACCGGGCCTGTCCACGTCGGGCGCGCGCGCAACCCCATCATCGGCGACGCCGTCGCCAACGCCCTCGATTACGCCGGCTACGACGTCGACCGCCACTACTACGTCAACGACGCCGGCCGGCAGATGGCCGTCTTCACCTGGGCCTACGAGCGCTTCGACGAGGATGACCTCCCCGAACCGGCACGGGACCGCGCGGAGTACCGGATGGTTCGCTACTACCGGAAGGGCAACGCCTTCCTCGAAGAAGCCGACCCCGAAGAAGTCGAGGCGGCCGAAGCCGAAATCGAAGCCATCCTCCAGGGGCTGGAAGCCGGCGACGAGGAGACCTACGAGCGCGTCGGCGAAGTCGTCGACACCGTCCTCGGCGGGATGAAGGAGTGTCTCGCCCGCCTCCCCGCGGATTTCGACGAGTTCGTCAAGGAGACCAAGTTCATGCGCGACGGCTCGACCGACGACATAATCGCCCGCCTGAAGGAACTCGACGGCGCCGTCTACGAGGACGACGCGTGGCAACTCACCTTCGACGACATCGAGAAGAACCTCGTCTTCCTCCGAGCCGACGACACCTCGCTGTACACGACCCGCGATTTGGCCCACCACGAGTGGAAGTTCGACAACTACGACCGCGCGGTCACCGTCCTCGGTGAGGACCACAAACTGCAGGCAGAGCAACTCCAAGCGACCCTCGAGCTGCTCGGCAACGACACCGACCGACTGCAGAACGTCATCTACTCCTACGTCAACCTCCCCGAGGGGAAGATGTCGACCCGCCGAGGGACTGGCGTCCAGTTGGACGACCTGCTGGACGAGGCAATCGACCGCGCGCGCGAGGAAGTCGAAGACCGCATGGACGACCGCCTCCGCGACGACGACCTCGACGAAGCCGACGTCGACCGCATCGCCCGACAGGTCGGCATCGGCGCCGTCCGCTACGACATCGTCTCGAAACAGCCGACGAAGGCCATCACCTTCGAGTGGGAGCGCGCACTGGACTTCGAGGCCCAATCGGCCCCTTACGTCCAGTACGTCCACGCGCGCTGTTGTGGGATTCTGAGCGAGGCGCGACGCGCCTCGGAAAGTGCGAGCGGCGACGAGCAGCGAGCAGGCGAAGCCGACGAACTCGAACCGGCTGCCGACACCTCGGTTCTCACCACAGACGCCGAGCGCGACCTCATCCGCTCGCTCGCGCGGTTCCCCGGCGTCGTCGAGTCGGCCGCCTCGGACCTCGAACCCCACCAGGTCGCCACGTACACCCGCGAACTCGCCGACCGGTTCAACGCCTTCTATCGGGAGTGTCCCGTCCTCACCGCCGACGACGCCGAGACCCGTGCCGCACGACTCGCGCTCGTCGCCGCCTCGAAACACGCCGTCGCCAACGCGCTCGATATCTTGGGTGTGGAAGCGCCGGAGTCGATGTAACCCGAAGTTTTTGCGCCGAGCGGTTCGTGCTCCGCGCGAACCCGAGGCGCAAAAACTTCGATGAAAAAGGCCGCCGACTCGCTTCGCTCGTCGCCGTGAACCGCTCGCGCCTCCGGGCGCTCGCGGATACTGCTCTTCTCCTCCAGTTTGGACACGAACAGAGAGTTTCAGACCAGCGGTGCGACCGTCGGCAGGATGCTGCCGCCGACGGCGAGGACGGCGGCTGCCCCGAGACCGAGCGCGAGCAGCAGGAAGATGGCGATCCACGACAGTCGAACCGAACTCTCCTCGCTCTGTGACATAGCGGGATGTGTGCGGAGTGGCCTGATAGGCCTTACTCTCTGCTCCCACAAAGGACGGAGTTTTATTTCCGGGGGCGCAAACCAACTGCAATGAGCGAAAGCGAGGGGGACCCCTCGGACAAACAGAAATACGAGTTTCAGAAGGTAATCGAGGAACTCGACGACTACTCGGGTTCCGGAACCCAGCTCGTCTCCATCTACATCCCCGAAGACAGGCTAATTAGCGACGTGGTCGCCCACGTCACCCAGGAGCACAGCGAAGCGTCCAACATCAAGTCCAAGCAGACCCGAACGGCAGTACAGGACGCCCTCACCAGCATCAAAGACCGTCTGAAGTACTACGATGTCCACCCACCGGAAAACGGGATGGTCATCTTCTCGGGCGCCGTCGACGCCGGCGGCGGCCAGACCGACATGGTCACCGAGGTGCTGGAATCGCCGCCGGACCCCATCGAGTCGTTCCGGTATCACTGTGATTCGCACTTCCTCACCGAGCCGCTGGCAGAGATGCTCGGCGACAAGGGGCTGTACGGCCTCATCGTGTTGGACCGACGGGAGGCCAACGTCGGGTGGCTGAAAGGCAAACGCGTCGAACCCGTCAAATCGGCTTCTTCGCTGGTCCCCGGCAAGCAGCGAAAAGGTGGCCAGTCAGCCCAGCGATTCGCCCGCCTGCGGCTGGAAGCCATCGACAACTTCTATCAGGAAGTCGCCGGCATGGCCGACGACCTCTTCGTCCCCAAGCGCCACGAGATGGACGGCATCCTCGTGGGTGGCCCCTCGCCGACGAAAGACGAGTTCCTCGATGGCGACTACCTCCACCACGAACTGCAGGACATGGTGTTGGGGAAGTTCGACGTCTCCTACACGGACGAATCCGGATTGTACGACCTCGTCGACGCCGCCCAGGACGTGCTGGCCGAAACCGAGGTGATGAAGGACAAATCCGAGATGGAGGAGTTCTTCGAGCAACTCCACGACGGCCAGAAGGCCACCTACGGCTTCGAGGCCACCCGACAGAACCTCATGATGGGTGCCGTCGACCGCCTGCTCATCAGCGAGGACCTCCGAAAGGACGTGGTCGTCTACGAATGCGGCGGCCGCGAGGAATTCGAGGTCGTCAACCGAAAAGCGGGGACGCCGAGTCACACCTGCGAGGACGGAACGGAGGGCGAGGTCCAAGAGCGTGAAGACGTCATCGACCATCTCATGGACCTCGCCGAACAGCGCGGGTCGGATGCGAAGTTCATCTCCACCGACTTCGAGAAGGGCGAGCAACTGCTCACGGCGTTCGGTGGCATCGCCGGCATTCTCCGCTACTCGACGGGCGTCTAAGGCCCGACAGCCGACGCGGACAGCCGTCCCCCATGACTGCCCGCGCGTCGGCCGACTCCCCCCGCCCCGAAGAGAGGGTGCAACCCACCCCCTCGGAGGTTAGCCGTTCGGGTTTATTACGTCACTGCGTGACGCATCCTTCCACAAAGTGAAAACTTATATTTAAGCGTTTCCCTCAATCCAACAGTTGCTGGAGTTGATGCCGGCGCCTGCTGATGTCGAACTCCGGTTGGACGCCACCCTGTGCGTCAAGTCGGTCGAGAACGAGGAGCGGGTCGACGCCCGCGGCTTCGACCGCCGGGAGCAACTCCTGTAACGCCGTCCGGTGAAGCGCCAGCGAGTCGAGCAATCCGATCGCCAGCGCCAGTGGAACCGCCGCTTCGTTGTCGGGGAAGGCACTGGAAATGCGGTCGAACCGTGGGTCGTCACTGGCGCTGTTTGCCGCCACGAGCGTCAGACACTCGGGACACAGCGCCGCACAGTCCGAGGACTCCGGAACGTGTTCGCGATACTCCAGGGGGACGGCGAACGACACCATCCGCGCTCGGCATGCAGGACACTCCATGTTCGACGTAGGAGGAAAGCACAGTAGTGTGTGCCGGTTTACTCGACGTCGGCGGCCAACGCCTCGATTTCCCGCTCGAAAGCGTCTCCGAGTTTCGACGGCTCCGGGAGGAGGTTCTCGTCGGCCGCGATGCCGACTCGGACGCCCCCGTCGTAACTGAAGATGCTGATACCGATGCCCTGGTCGTTGGCCTGTGGCACCCAGAACATCACGTCGGTCACCTCCTTGCCGGCGAACTCGACGGTTTCCGTCGGGCCCGGCACGTTCGTCACCACGCCAGTCGCACGGTTCTCGAACTGCTCCATCAGCCAGTCCAACACGGGGTCCGGCGAATGTCCGCCGATAGACAGCGTCAGGTACATCATGAGCGCCTCAATGCCCGCCTTCTGGGCGTCCATTCGCTCGTGGATGATGCGAATCCGCTCGTTCAGGTCGGCGGTGCCGACCGGAATCGGGACGAAGGCGAGTCCGAAGTAGTTCCCCAGCGAGGCGTCCCGCTCGTCCAACGGCTTGAGGTTGACCGGCACCGTCGTCCGGAGTTCGAGGCCCTCTACCCCCTCACCACGGTCCTGCAGGAGCCGACGGAACGCCCCGGCGAGGGCGGCCAACAGCACGTCGTTGATGGTCGCGTCGTTGGCTCGACCGATGGCACGGACCGTTTCGAGGTCGATTTCTTCGGTCCATCCCGCCCGCTTGGCCGTCCCGATGTCACCGCGAAGTGAGGTCTCGGCCTCGTCCTCTTGCGTCAGCAGGTTCCAGCCGGTCTTGACGGCTTTCCCCGCGAGTCGGGCCGCCTCCAAGGGGCCGTCGGGACCGAGGGAGAGCCCCGACCCGTCCTCGTCGTCCGAGTCGGGGGAGCGACCCGACGACTCGGGGCGCGTCCCGTCGGCCTCATCGGAAAAAGCGTCCGCACTCGGCGGGTCGGGCATGATACCCATCGGCATCTCGACCGAATCGGGGTCGTCGACCAGCCCGAACAGCACGTACATCAGCGCGAAGCCGTCGCCGATGCTGTGATTGATTCGGAACGCGACGGCGTTGCCGTCGTCGCCGCCTGCTCCGTCGATGAGATACGCCTCCCACAGCGGCCGGGACTCCTCGAGGGGATGGCTCATCAGACAACTGACGAAGCGCTGAAACGCCGCCTTGTCCTGTGGTTCGGGAAGCGCGATGTGGGTGATGTGCGTCTCGATGTCGAAGTTCTCGACGGATTCCCAGTAGGGCCGCCGCATCGGACGGTCGGTGCCTGCGACGCGTTGGGTAAACCGGTCGAACCGGAGCAGTCGCTCCTCGAGGCGGTCGGCCAGTTCCTCGTAGGTGATGGCGTCGTCGAACCACAGGACCCCCGTTATCGTCGTCAGGTTGTTCACCGACCCGATACGCCGCCACGCGTTGTCCGCACCCGAAATCGGTTCCCGTTCAGTCATCGCTGCTGCCGAACCCCAACGGTCGTTCCCGCTCGGTTCGTCACTCGTGGGCCGTCGATAGCGAGCCTCGAACGTGTCATCTGAAACGGGCTTCGGAGAGGGAGTCAATGAATCTGCCGCCGAACGTCGGCGTCGCTACCACACTTGAAAATGGAGACGAAAGAGGTTGCGTCAGTCGTCTGCGGTGACCGGTTCGGCCTCGGCTTCGGCCGCTTCGGCGGCCTCCTCGGCCTCGCTTTCTTCCTTCTTCGCCTTGATTTTCTTCATTCGGAAGATTTCCTCACGCTCCTGCTCTTCGAGTTTCTGCTCGATGTACTCCTGGGCACCGTGCAGTTCCGGGAGGAGTTTGAACTCGAGGGCGTTGACACGGCGTTTGGTCTTCTCGATTTCGTCGAGCATCTTCTTCATCGCCGTCTCGACCTCGGCAGCGAGGATAATCGTCTCCAGCAGTTCCTCGTAGGCGTCGGCGGCCTCGTCGATGCGCGCCGACGTGCCGACGAGTCCGTAGCCACGCTGGTCGAGGGATTTCTTCACCTTCGTCGACTCGATTTGGGGGACGACGACGCCCATGATGTTCTTCGACTGAGAGGTGATTTCGGGGTGTTCTTTCAGCGCCGCGGCGGCGCCGCGAACCGCCACGTCGCCCTCCATCGCCCGCGCCATGTTGATGTTTCGCTGGGCACGCTCGTAGTTGTCGTCGAGGTCCGACCGGACGTCCTGTGCCTGATCGAGGATGTCCATGAACTCCATGATGAGGCCGTCTCGCTTCTTCTCGAGGGTGTCGTGGCCCCGCTCGGAGAGTTCGATGCGGTCCTCGATAGCCATGAGGTTCTTCCGCGTCGGTTTGACGTCCTTGGCCATTCTTGTCGAGGGCTTGTGTCCCGACCGGGTTAATCTTTTTCAGTTAGTTCGGGCCGAACCGAGACCGTCCCCGCCTCGGTGTCGATGACCGCGTCAACGAGCGTCGACAGCGCCGACAGGGTCGTCTCGTCGGCCGCCTCGGGGTCGAGATGGTAATGTGCCGTCGCGCCCGCGGCCGCACACCGCTCGCCGAGGGCGTGGAGGAACTGAAACGACCGCTCGCGGTCGGCGTACTGCAGCATCGCCGTCAGCGAGTCGAAACACACCGCCGTGTCCGGCCCCAAGGATTCGGCGATGGCGATTCCCAACCCCGTCAAATCACCCGGCTCGACATCGGTTCCGACGTCGAGTTCCCGAACCGGCGGCGGGTCGGCGTCGCCTTCGGCCAACCGCGTTCGAAGCGCCTCGACGTTCGAACCCGCATACCCGACGAGCAGAACGCGCTCGGACCACCCCGACAGTCCGGTACAGACCGGCGTGACCCCCTCTATTGCAGGTGACTGAACGAGAACCGTCGAGGCGTCTTCGGGCACCCGCTGGAGGAGGCTATCCGACATACCGATCATTCACCCCACCCTGTAAAGAAGTCGTTGACTGATGGAATCAGTCGGCCGTCTGGGCCGCTTCAGTTTCGACGTAGTACTTCTCGATGAGTTCCTCGTCGATACGGTTGAGTTCCTCCTTCGGCAGTTCGCTGAGGAGCTCCCAGCCGAGGTCGAGCGTCTCGTCGATGTCGCGGTTCGTATCGTACCCCTGCTGGACGAACTCCGTCTCGAAGGCGTCCGCGAAGTCGAGGTACTTGTTGTCACGCTCGCTGAGTGCCTCGCGACCGACGATGTTCACGAGGTCACGGAGGTCCTCACCCTCCGCGTAGGCGGCATACAGCTGGTCGGAGACGTCGGCGTGGTCCTCTCGGGTGAGGCCCTCGCCGATACCGTCGTCCATCAGACGCGAGAGGCTGGGCAGGACGTTCACCGGCGGCTCGATACCCTGACTGTTCAAGTCACGGTCGATGTAAATCTGGCCTTCGGTGATGTACCCGGTGAGGTCCGGAATCGGGTGGGTGTCGTCGTCACCCGGCATCGTGAGGATGGGAATCTGGGTGACAGAGCCCTCTCGTCCTTCGATTCGGCCAGCACGCTCGTAGAGTTGAGCCAGGTCCGTGTACATGTATCCGGGGTAGCCACGACGGCCCGGAACCTCCTCACGTGCGGCGCCGATTTCTCGAAGCGCCTCACAGTAGTTGGTCATGTCCGTTAGGATGACGAGCACGTGATACCCCTTGTCGAAGGCGAGATACTCGGCGGTCGTCAGCGCCATCCGTGGCGTGACCGTCCGCTCGACTGCGGGGTCGTCCGCGAGGTTCATGAAGACGACCGACCGCTCGAGTGCGCCCGTGCGCTCGAAGTCGTCCATGAACTCGTTTGCCTCCTCGGCGGTGATGCCCATCGCGCCGAAGATGACTGCGAACTCCGAGCCCTCGTCGTCGTCGCCGCCCTCCTCCTCTTCGGGGACGGTTGCTTGTCGGGCAATCTGGAGTGCGAGGTCGTTGTGCGGCAGCCCGGACCCAGAGAAGATGGGAAGCTTCTGGCCACGGACCAAGGTGTTCATGCCGTCGACGGCGGAGACACCTGTCTGGATGAACTCCTCGGGGTACTCTCGAGCCGTCGGGTTGATTGCGGCGCCGACGATAGGTCGTTCCTCGTTGGGTTCGATTTCCGGACCGCCGTCGATGGGTTCGCCGGAGCCCGACAGCACGCGACCGAGTAGCTCCTCGGTCAGCGGCATCTGTAGGGTCTCGCCGAGGAACCGCACCGACGAGTTGCGGTCGATGCCCGAGGTACCCTCGAACACCTGAATCGCGACGTATTCGGAGGTGCTTTCGAGGACCTGACCGCGTCGCGTCTCACCGCTCGGCGTCTCGATTTCGACGATTTCGTCGTAGCCGACGGGCTCGTCGATTTCGGCGAACACCAGCGGGCCGCTAATCTCCGTGATAGTTTTGTATTCTTTCTGCATTGTCAGTACTTCTCCCGAAGCTGGTCGCTGAGATCGTCTTTCAGCTCGCTGATGTAGACTTCGAAGTCGTCTTGAGTGTTCATGCGGTTCAACTGCGGCACGGCGTCGACGTCGATGATCTCCTCGATGGGAACGCCGGCTTCCAGCGCGTCGAAGGCCTCCTCGCTGAAGTGCTGAATCGCGGTCAGCATGAGGTAGGTCTTCTCGGGCTCACAGTAGGTGTCCACGTCGTGGAAGGCGTTCTGCTGGAGCCACCCCTCGCGGATGTAACGGGCGATCTCGAGCGTGAGCTGCTGGTCTTCCGGCAGGGCGTCCTTCCCGACGAGCTGAACGATTTCCTGCAGTTCGGCCTCCTCGTCGAGGACGTCGACGGCCCACTGCCGCACTTCCGGGAACTCCTCGTGGACGTTCTCCCGCCACCAGGGGTCGAGTTGATCCTTGTACAGCGAGTAGGACTCACTCCAGTTGATAGACGGGAAGTGCCGACGTTCCGCGAGGTCGGCGTCCAGCGCCCAGAAGCACTTCACGATACGCAGCGTGTTCTGGGTGACCGGCTCCGAGAAGTCACCGCCCGGCGGCGAGACGGCGCCGATGACCGAAATCGAGCCCTCGCTACCGTTGATGTTCTGGAACTTGCCGGCCCGCTCGTAGAACTCCGAGAGGCGCGCGGCGAGATAGGCAGGGTAGCCCTCCTCGCCGGGCATCTCCTCGAGTCGCGAGGAGATTTCCCGCATGGCCTCGGCCCACCGCGAGGTGGAGTCGGCCATCAGCGCCACGTCGTAGCCCATGTCGCGGTAGTACTCGGCGATGGTGATGCCCGTGTACACACAGGACTCACGCGCCGCGACGGGCATGTTGGACGTGTTCGCGATGAGACACGTCCGTGACATGAGCGGCTTGCCGGTCTTGGGGTCTTCCAGTTCCGGGAAGTCCTCGATGACTTCCGTCATCTCGTTGCCACGCTCGCCACAGCCGACGTAGACGACGATGTCGGCGTCGGCCCACTTGGCGAGTTGGTGCTGGGTGACCGTCTTCCCGGAGCCGAACGGGCCCGGAATGGCGGCCGTCCCACCCTTCGCGATGGGGAACAGGCCGTCGAGGACGCGCTGACCCGAAACCAGCGGCGTCGTCGGCGTCTCCTTCTCGACGGTGGGGCGCGGTTCGCGGACCGGCCACTCCTGTCGCATCTGAACCTCCTCGCCGTTGTCGAGTTCGACGACCGTCTCGTCGACGGTGAAGTTACCCGACTCGACGGAGGTCACTTCGCCACCCTCATAGCCCGGTGGGACGAGAACCTTGTGGTCGATGCTCTCGGTCTCGGGAACGATACCGACGACGTCGCCGGAGGATACCTCGTCACCCTCCTCGACTTCGGGGTTGAACTCCCAGGTCTTCTCGAGGTCGATACCGGGTGCGTCGACACCGCGGTCGAGGAACGCCCCCATCTGCTCTTCGAGGACGTCCAGCGGACGCTGGACACCGTCGTAGATGCTGTCCAGCATACCGGGTCCGAGGTCGACGGACAGCGGTTCGCCCGTGTTGGCGACCGGTTCGCCGGGGGCGACGTCGGAGGTCTCCTCGTACACCTGGATGGTGGTGATGTTCCCCTCGATTTCGATGACCTCGCCCATCAGGCCTTCTTCGCCGACGTAGACGACGTCGTTCATGCGGGCGTCGAGGTCGACGGCGGTCACGACCGGACCGCTGACGCTCTCGATGACGCCCTCACTCGTGGTTTCGGTTGCAGTAGCTTGGCTCATGTTATTCTTCCATCAGGTCGATGCCGATGGCGCGTTTGATCTGCTGACGCAGATTGCCCGAACCCGTCCCGCCACCCAAGGTGACGACGACCGGTTCGACACTCGTTTCGACTCGCTGTCGAACTGTACGTGAGAGGTCCGCAACGTCTTCGTCGTGCATCACGACGATACCGACGCCTTCGTCGTCGAGTACCTCCTCGACGGCGTCGTCGAGACGCTCGTCTTTCTCGTCGTCGGTGATGCTCTCGAAGCGACGAACGCCGGCCAGTCGGAACCCCGTCGTGAAGTCCGGACTGCCGACGACGGCGATTTCCTGACTCATTGTATCACCAGTTCCTCCTCGATTTCCTCGACGGAGAGACCGGCCTCCCGACCGCGGGCGACGGCACGGATGTTCTCGACCTCGCGCTCCTTGGCGAGGATGTACGAGAGCACCGGACACACCGACAGCGGGTAGCGGTTCGAGAGTTTCCCGGAGTACTCCAGCAGCGCTGCATCGAGGGCGTGTTCGAACTGGATGAGACTGTCGGCGTCCTCCAGTTCCTCGAGGGCCACGTCGAGGTCGTCCCCGTAGGGACCCTCCCGGATGCGGGCGACGAGTTCCTCGTCGTTGCTCGCCAACTGTCGGAGTTCCTCGGGGTCGAACAGTCGACCGCCGTCGATGAAGTACGCGGCGGGGTCGATGTCGGCACCGCTGCGTGCGATACGCAGGCCGTTCCGGAGGTTCCGGAAGTCGATTTCGGCTTCGAGGAACTCACGGACCAACGCCGTCGGGGAATCCGGTTCGGCGTTCGGCAAGTCGTCGAGCAGGTGCCCGTAGAATGCGCGGTCGACCGCGTTCTCCAGCGGCACCAACACGCCGTCGCGCTCGAAGTCGCTGTAGGCGTCTTCGAGCGGCCCGCCGAAGATGGTGGTCTCCAGCAGTTCGATGGCCTCCTCGATGCTCGATGCGTCGACGAGACGGTCGAGCAGGCGCTCGGAGAACTCGCCGGTGCGAATGAGGTCGTCCTCGATGTCGCTCCGGTCGGAGTCCGTGTAGATGCCCCGGATGACCGTCTTGATGTTCCACGCGTCGAACTTCCGGAGATAGCGGGCGATGTAGCCGTACAGACTCCCTTCGGACCACCGCAGCAGGTCCTCGAAGTGCTTCGCGAGGTTCCGGTTCAGCGCGTACTCGACCAAGTCGACGCCCGAGTGCCGTGCACCGAGGGCGTTCATTTCGGTTTCGTACTCCGTCTCCTCCATGAAGCGGGCTATCTCGCCGGGGCCCATCCGGACCAGTTTCCGGTAGTCGTCGTCGCCGAACAGTTTCGCCCGGCGAGCGCGCACTCGTGCCGTGACGTATTCGTAGTTCGAGCTCCCTTCGGTTTTGACGCTCATTCTTCGAAGAGCCGTGCGCTGATATCACGCAGGTTGTCGTCCCAGACCTCTTCGAGGACGGAGTCGAACGTGTTGTTCACGCGAACGCGGGACTCCTCGGCATCGACGACGACGCCGCCGAGACAGTCTATCGGTTCGCCCACGCCGAAGCCATCGTAGTCTTCGACGACCGTCTCGAGCAGTTCCTCGTCGTCGGCACGGCCGTGGACAACGACGGTGTCGGCGTCCTCGAACTCCTCGGCCGCGGCGTCCAGCAACGCCCGCGTCAGTTCTTCGCGTTCGTCACCGTCGATGGCGGCGATCTGTGCTTCTACGTCGTCGCGGACCTCCTCGAGAACCTCGCGGCGAGCCTCGAGGCGCTTCTGTTTGGCCTCGAGTTTCGCACTAGAGAGCTTCTGCTCGCGCTCCTGTTCGATAGTGCGTTCGACGTCGCGTTCGGCCTCCTCTCGGATTTCCTCGGCGTCGCGCTCTGCCTCGGAGACGATCTCCTCGGCACGCTCTTCGCCCTCCGAACGGATGTCCTCCGCACGCGCGCGGGCTTCGTCTCGGATGTCCTCTACGACCGTATCAAGGCTCATTGGTTTAAAAATCGGGTGCGGTTTACAGCGTGAGGAACACGACGACCAGCGCCAGAATGACGAGCGTCTCGGGCAGCACCGTCAGGATGAGCCCGCGACCGAACAGGTCCTCGTTCTCCGCGATGGCACCCATCGCCGCCGCGCCGATACCTCGCTCGGCGATACCCGCACCGAGCGCCGCAAGCCCTACTGCGAGGGCCGCTGCCCCTGTCGCGTCGAGCGCAGGACCGCCTGCTTCTGCTCCACTCTGAAGAACCGGTGCAACACTGCCCAGGACCGTAGCAAGTTCAAACATGGTTTGATTTTCCGTCGGGTGGATTGACTGCTATCCGAACAGACGGATATGTTCGTAGTGAGTTCATAAAACTTCCCAAACGACACGGAGAGCGCCCCTCACTCTCGTGTGAGAACAGTACACAATCTGAACGCTATGCGATGTCTCAGCACGGCGACAGCGGCAGCGACCGAGGCCTCAGTCCTCGGTCGTGTAGGTCCGGTCGTAGCCGAACGGCGTGTACTTCTTGCCGCCGCCCTCGTAGAACTTCCCGAAGAACTCGACGTACTCGAGACGGACCGCCTGCAGGCCCGCGGACGTGATGCCCAGAATCAACACGAGCAGGTGTCCGAGGACGAGCACGACGATACCGAAGATGACGCCGAGGACGAGCATCGCGCCGCCTTCCGCGTTGAGGAGCCCACCGAAGATGACCTCCCCTGCGGCTTCCGCCTCCGCGACTTCGGCAGCCTCCGCGAAGAAGATGAGGTGGAACTCACCATCGTGGAGGTACGCACCGAAGACGAGCAGGTTCACCGCGAGCGCCATGCCGGCCTTCGCCAGCAGGACCGCGGCGATACGCGTATAGGAGACGACGTGCCCGAACGCCTGGGTAATCGACTCCACGAGGCCGATACCGCCCTCGACTTTCAACACCATCGCCAGTCCGACGAGGATGGCGAGGACCTGCAGCGTCAGCGTCCCGACGACCGGCAGCGTCACGAGTTCGATCGGCGCGAAGCCGTTGAACCCGAGCGGTAAGGCGACGCCCTCGGTGATGACCTCGCCCGTCGCGGGGTTGGTCATTCCTTCGGCGGCGAAGACGCTGAACATGAAGTTCGGCTTCGGGCCGAGCGCGGACGTACTGAACACCCACCACCAGACGCCGAGGGTGAGGATAATCCACGACCCGCTCTCCATGAACGCCTCACCGAAGCCGTGTTCGAGGTTGTTGACGAAGTCGAACACGCGGCCCACCACGAGGTGGAACACGCCGGCGATGACGCTGGCCAGCAGCCATGCGTAAGCGTAGTAGATGTAGTGCGGCTGGAGCCCCTTGTGAATCGGTGGGTGGCCGTCCCAGAGGATGCCACCGAGCTGGTGGAGTCCGAAGAACTCCCCGTACAGGATACCGAAGATGGCCGTGAACACACCCGCGTAGATGCCGACGCCACCGAGCGAGCGAATCGCGTCGGATTCGAACCGGCTCATCAGCAGGTAGCCCATCCCGGCGTACAGCAACCCGTAGCCGAGGTCACCGATCATGAACCCGAAGAACAGCGGGAACGTCAGGAACAGGATGAACGTCGGGTCGAGTTCGGAGTACTTCGGTCGGTTGATGACCTCGATGAGCACCTCGAACGGTTTTACCGCACCGGAGTTGTCCTGGACGACCGGCGGTTCGCCACCGCTCATCGCGGTGCCGCCGTCGGCCGCGACCGCCTCGCCGCTTTCGGAGCCGGCCGAACCGGAGCCGCCGACGCTCTCGCGTTCGTGGGCGTGGCCGTCGTCGTCGTACTTCGCCTGTTCGAGTTCCTCGACGTCGACGTGGTCGCCGACGGCCGACTGCAGCGTCTCGGCGAGGTCGGCGTATCGGTCGCTCGGAATCCATCCCTCGGCGACGAAGGCGTTCTCCGTCGTCGCGAAGGTCAGCGGGGCCTCCCGCTTTTGGACCTCGATAGAGAGTTTCTCCTCGGCGGCCAGCAGGAAGCCAGCGACCTCGTGTTTGGTGTCTTCGAGTTCGTTCTCGACGGTTTCGAGCTTCGACTCGACCTTCTGCCGACGGTGTTCGAGGTCGTCGATGTACTTCTCGGGACTCGTCGCCTCGTCGCCGTCGCCCAACTCCGGCACCTCGTATCGGGTGAACGCTGCGCCGACCAGCACGTCCTCGAGGTCGACGTCGGGATAGACGAAGACGGCGACGTAGCCGCTCTCCTCGAACAGTTCGAAGCCGTCGACCTCGTCGGCGTCGATGAGCGTCCGACGGATGGTCTCGGTGTCGCCCTCGCCGACGGTGGCCGTCAGCGAGTCGTAGCCGGCGAGCAAGTCGAGGTCGATACCTAACTCGGCGAAGGGACGTGCTGCGTCGACTTTCTCGTCGATATCCCGCAGTTCGTCCTCCAACTCCGAGCGGCGGTCGTCGAGTTCGTTGACCCGATTCCGGGTCGCCTCGAGTTCCTCGTCGAGTTCGTCGTCCTCGATGATTCGCGTCCGACCGGCGTCCTCCTCGGTGATGTCGAGGATACTCTCCAGCGAGCGGACGGTGACGAGTTTCTCGGCGGCGTCTTCGGCGCCCTCGACTGGGTCACCGGGTTCGAACCCCTCCCAGCCGCCGTCGTACTCGGTGACGTGCAACAGGTTCAGGTCGTGGACGGCCTCGACGGCGTCGTCCATCACGCGCTTGGATCCCGTCACCGAGACCCGACTCATCTGCTTAGGTCTGAGCATTCACCGCCTCCGTGAACAACTCCACGGTGTATTCGACCACCTCGTCGCGCTGTTCGTCGGCGCGCGCTTCGAGGGCCTCGCGGTCGGACTCGCCTTCGGCGAGGAGTTCCTCGCGTTCGGCCTCGATTTCCTCACGCGCCTCGGCGAGTTCCGCCTCCTTGTGGTCGGCGGCGTCCTCGCGGGCTTGCTCGCGAATGCGGTCGGCTTCCTCGCGCGCCTCGGCGATGCGCTCCTCTCGCGCATCCTTCGCGTCGGCGACGATTTCGTCAGCCTCCCGCTCGGCCTCCTTGATTCGGTCAAGAACCTCTGGCCTGGCCATGATTATATCATCGGATGCTTCGGAAAGCGCCTATTTGGTAGTTGCGAAACGGCTTTTCGCGCGGTTCGATGCCAAGTGCACCTTCGGGCGCTCGCGGGCGACGACTACCCGGAAACAGGGGAATTATGACCGAACCGCCCCAACAGGCGGTCAATGGGACTCCTCGAAGACAAAGCGCGTGCGCGGCTCTTCTACAAGTACCTCTCGCAGGTGTACGACACCATCAACCCGTTCATCTGGAACGAGGAGATGCGCGACGAGGCCTTGGAGTGGCTCGACCTCGATGCGGGGGACCGCGTCCTCGACGTTGGCTGTGGCACCGGCTTCGCGACCGAGGGGCTGCTGGGGTACACCGACGACGTGTGGGGACTCGACCAGTCGGCCCACCAACTGGAGAAGGCGTTCGCGAAGTTCGGTAAGCGTGGTGACGTGAAGTTCCACCGCGGCGACGCCGAACGACTCCCCTTCGACGACGACAGTTTCGACGCCTACTGGTCGTCCGGTTCCATCGAGTACTGGCCCGACCCCGTGGCGGCGTTGCGGGAGGCCCGCCGCGTCACCAAACCCGGCCAACCGGTGCTCGTCGTCGGCCCGGACTACCCAAACTCGACACTGTTCCAGAAGCTCGCGGACGTCATCATGCTGTTTTACGACGAAGCGGAGGCCGACAGGATGTTCGCCGAAGCGGGCTTCGAGGAGTTCGAACACCACATCCAACAGCGCGCACCGGGCACCCCGCGGGCGATTACGACCGTCGCCTACGTCCCCGAGGACGACGGGGACGCCCCCGAAACCGAAGAGGAGACGACCGTCGACAGCGACCCGGTGGAAGCAGCCTGAACGGTCGCTGCCTCGACGGCGATTCGCGTCCCGTCGACGTAGAGGCGCACCTCTACGGTCGCACCGACTCCCAACGTCGGCGAATTCGTCCCTGCCACGCGGAGAGCCGCGGATTCGCCGGCACGCCACGTGCCGTGCGTGGCGCTGTTGAACGGGCCCGTCGGCCCGCTTTCGAACCCCCGCGCCGAGAAGAACGGGACCGGCGGCTGTTCGGAGAGCCGTTCGCCGTCGACGAGAATCCGGACCCGAAGCGCCGTGGGGTCGATGGCGTCGCCGCCGAGGTGGGTGACGGTCACTCGGCCGGTGTCGTCGGCCTCCACATCGAAAGCGGCCGTTCGGGCGGGCGTCGATAGTTCCGAGGGGAGTGCCGTCCCGACGGCCGTCGCCGCGAGGACGGTCACCGCGACCAAGAGGACGACTCCGACGACGGGAGCGACGGCGCGGTCAGACATACCGTCCGTGGTTCCGGCTTCCGATAAGAACGTTCGCTACTCGAGGGTCGTCGTGGTGGACAACGACCGGCCGTCGCGGGTTGCGTTGACCGTCACGGTTCCCCGCGGACCGACGGTCCAGACCCGTCCGCCGTCGGTGTTGCCCACCTGTCTGCCGTTCATCTCGACCGTTGCGGCGACCGGTTCACCGCTGGTCTCGTTTAGCACCGTCACGCCGAGCGGGCCGCCGGCGCGGGTCGTGTTGACCCGAAGCAGGAGGTCACCGTCGACGGTTTCGACGGTGTCAGTCGGCACCGCTTCGGGGTCGTTGCGCTGGATTTCCGTGACGATGTTTTCCGAACCGCCGTCGAGGTAGGTCTGAAGGGTCCCGTGTGGGTGGTCGTACTCGAAGCGGTAGAGTCGGGCGCGGTCGGGCCCGAGGAAATCGACCGTCGGCGACCCGTTGTCGGTCACCCACGGGTACAGCGTCTCGACGCGGTCGAGTGCCGGCGAGAGGTCACCGTCGTAGGTGTCGGGGACGCCGATGGACCGCGCCGAGGGGTCGTGCGCCTCGCGGACGTACGTCTGGTCCCCGTTCGTGTCGGTCTCGACCGTCGCGAGCACCGTGGCGTTGTCGCTCACTTCGGTGTGAACGACGAGGGGCCCCTCGCCTTCGAACGCCGACTCGAGGGTGCCTCCGAGCGGGCCTTGGAGGGTGAGCAGCCGAACGCGGTCGGTGTTCAGTTGCGTCTGGACGCCGCTCATTCCGAGGTCGTCGGCGTTGTTTTCGAACCAGCCGACGTTCGATTCCATCGTGGCAGCGCCCCGGTCGACGGCGGCCAGCGTTCGGAACAGCTCCTGGGAGTCGATTGCACCGTTACCGTACTGCCGTATCGCGGTTCGCTGTCGTCGTTCGAGCCGGTCGGTCCGCTCCGAATACCACTCGGCAGCGTTCCGGATGACCATTCGACGTTCGGTGTCCGATTCGGCGTTCCGATACGCCCGCTGGAAATTGACACGCTGGTAGGTCGTCTGGAGTTCGATGGCGTTGTCGCCGACCGCACCTGCAACGTCCAGCGTCGCCGTCGAACTCTCGCTTCGATCGACGGCAGACGGCGACGGTGCCAGATACTCCGCGGTGCCGTTGTCGCCGGTGACAGACATCGTCGACTCACCCACCGTTTGGGCGTGAACGGCGACGCCGGACGCCAAGGCGAGACAGCAGAGGAGGGCGAACACGACGGCACGGGAACCGTTCATAGTCGACCCTCGTCGCCGGCGAGTAAAAATCCAGCCCACTCGACACGGTCGGCTGTACGGAGCGCAGAGCCCTCGAAACGCTTCATCCGCCGCGGAGACGTTTTATCTCGTGATGGAAAGCGTTTTCCCGCGTGGGCGTGCATCGAACCTAATATGCGGTGCCGGGTTCCCGTCCTGCTGTGTGCCCTCCTCGTGACCGCGCTCGTGGTCGGTGCCACACCGGCAGCCGCACAGCCGGCCACGACCGAGGAGACCCGTCTTGAGGCACAACTACAGGACGACGGCGACGCTCGCTGGACCGTCGTCGCGGTCGTTCCGCTGGAGGACGAAGAGGACAGAGAGGAGTTCCAATCCTTCGCCAACGCCTTCGAGAGCGGCGAACGCGACTTCGACCTCGGCGTCGAGACCTTCCGACGCGCCGCCGAAGAGACGTCGGCGGCGACCGGCCGGGAGATGCGGATTCCGCAGGACTCCACCGACCGGAACGCAGTCATCGTCAACGAAACCGAAGACGGAGAAGTCGTCAGCCAGCGCGGTGAGTTCCGGCTATCGTTCACTTGGACATCGTTCGCTCGACAGGACGAGAGCGGAACGCTGTATCTACAGGATTCGTTCAACACCACAAACGGGACGTGGCTCCCGGGACTGAGCGACGGGCAGACGCTCGTGTTGAAATCCCCACCGGGGTACGGCGGCCCGAGCACCTCCCCGATTGCCCCGCGAGACGGTGAACTTCGGTGGGAAGGCCCGCAAACGTTCGAACCGGGGTACTTCGATGTCGTCTACGAGCCCGGAAACGGTGGCCCCGGCAGCACGGACACCGAGACTCCAGTAGGACCGGGCGGAATCCAGCTCTCGACGCTGCTGCTCGTCGGCGCCGTGGTGTTGAGCGCCGCCGCGTTGCTGCTGGGACTGTACCTGCTGTGGCACCGTCGGGACGGTGAAACCGACGGCGGCGTCGAGGCGACACCGTCAGCGACCGACGGCCCCTCGGCGTCGACGGCCACCGAAAGCGACGAAACGGCAGGTGTCGGTGCCAGCACCGACGACGAATCCGCGACCGACGAAGGCGACGAACCCGAGGCCCCAACCGACCCGGAACTCCTCTCCGACGAGGAGCGGGTCGAACAACTGCTCGAACGGAACGGTGGGCGGATGAAGCAGGCCAACATCGTCAAGGAGACCGGCTGGTCGAACGCGAAGGTGTCACAGCTGCTGTCGTCGATGGACGAGGCCGGCCGCATCGAGAAGCTCCGAATCGGCCGGGAAAACCTCATCAGTTTTCCCGACGAACAGCTCGGCGAGTTCGACGACGACGAAGAGTGACCGCCACGTTGTCGGGCGGTTAAACACTGTTCAACGGATTCTTAACCTGTGACAAACGCCGTACGATTCGGAAACGTTTAACCACGGACAGTCGTCATATCCGGTGACTAGCCGCTATGAAAATACTCGTCACCGTCAAAGAGGTGGCCGAGGTCGACGACGAGTTCCAGATTTCGGGACTCGACATCGACGAGGGCTCCCTCGAGTATGATCTCAACGAGTGGGACGACTACGCCGTTGAGGAAGCCGTACAGATTTCGGAGGAGAACGACGACGTGGAGGTCGTCACCGTCACCATCGGCCCCGAACGCGCCGAGGAAACCGTGCGGATGGCGCTGGCGAAAGGCGCAGACCGCGCGCTCCGCGTGTGGGACGACTCCCTCGAAAACGCCCAGTTCCTCGACGTCGAGTCGAAAGCCGACATCCTCGCCGCCGTCGTCGAAGAGGAAGACCCCGACTTCGTCCTCACCGGCGTGCAGGCCGGCGACGACGCCAACGGCGCGACCGGCGTCGCGCTCGCCGACCGCATCGGCTTCGAGTGGGCTGCCGTCGTCAACGCCCTCGACCTCGACATCGAGGGAGGCGTCGCCTCCGTCCACCGCGAACTCGAAGGCGGTATCGAGGAACTCACCGACGTCGAACTCCCGTCCGTGTTGACCATCCAGACCGGTATCAACGAACCACGCTACGCGAGCCTCCGCGGTATCCGGCAGGCTCAGCGCAAACCGCTGGACGTTCACACGCTCGATGACCTTGGCCTCGACGACAGCGTCGTCGAATCGCCGGTCGAGCGCACGTCGATGTACGAACCCGAATCCGAGGGCGACGCCACGCTCTGGGAGGGTAGTGCAGAGGAGACCGCAGGAGAACTGGCTACGTTCCTCCGCGACAAGGGGGTCGTCGAAGGATGACCGTTCTCGCAATTACCGAACACCGCCGCGGCGATGTTCGTGACGTGTCCTACGAACTCGTCACG
Source organism: Natronomonas gomsonensis (assembly GCF_013391635.1). GTDB lineage: Archaea > Halobacteriota > Halobacteria > Halobacteriales > Haloarculaceae > Natronomonas > Natronomonas gomsonensis_A. The sequence goes on from NZ_JACAWU010000002.1 coordinate 1,692,032, forward strand.
GCCGGCCGCGAACTGGCAGACGACCTCGGCACCGACCTCGAACTCGCCGTCATCGGCGGCGACGTCGAGGGCTTCGCCGCGGACGTAAACCGCGACGGCGTCGACACTATCTACACCGTCGACGAGGGCGAGGAGTTCAACCACGGCGTCTACACCCAGGCCATCGAGCAGTTGGCCGCCGAGGTCGAGCCGACGGCGCTTCTGATGCCGAACTCGGTCAACGGCCTCGACTACGCGCCGGCGGTCGCCGAGCAACTCGACCTTCCGCTCGTCACCGACGTCGTCGACTTCGAGACGAACGGCAACGTCGAGGTCACCCGCGAACAGTACGGTGGCAAGGTCGAGACGACCTACGACATCGACGCCGACGACTACGCGCTGACCATCCGGCCGGCGGAGTGGCCGAAGGCCGAAGAGGCCGGCGACGCCGCCATCGAGTCCTTCGACGTCGACATCGACGAGGACGCCCTCGGGACGACTGTCAACGGCTTCGAAGAGGTCGGCGGCGGCGACGTCGACATCACCGAGGCTGACGTACTCGTCTCCATCGGCCGCGGTATCGACGAGGAGGAGAACCTCCCGCTCGTCGAGGAACTCGCCGACACCCTCGGCGCGACGCTGTCCTCCTCGCGACCCATCGTCGACAACGGCTGGCTACCGAAGAACCGACAGGTCGGCCAGTCCGGGAAGGTCGTCACCCCCGACGTGTACATCGCCATCGGCATCTCCGGGGCGGTCCAGCACGTCGCCGGCATGAAGGGCGCCGACACCATCGTCGCCATCAACACCGATCCCAACGCACCCATCTACGACATCGCCGACTACGGTATCGTCGACGACCTCTTCGATGTCGTTCCCGAACTCATCGAGGAGTTCGGCGGCGAAGCGCCCGACCTGTAGGCCGGTTTCCGACCCTCGATATCCACATTTTTCGTCCGTATCCGACACGTACTTCCGAGGAACGAACCTACCACTTTTATGGAGTATCTGGAGCGGCGTCGGTCGTTCGTCGAGGACCGGCTCGAGGCTGTCCTCGATTCGACCGAACCCGAGGCGATGACCGACCGCCTCGAACACGTCTCGCTGTCGGGGGGCAAACGGGTCCGCCCGACGGTGACGCTTCTGGCCTTCGAGGCCGCCGGCGGCGAACTGACCGGCGAGGACGGTCGCGGCTCGATGCCGTCCCGAAACGCCGTCGACTTCGCGGTCGGCATCGAGTTGGTCCACAACGCCTCCTTGGTCGTCGACGACATCATCGACGAGTCCGAACTGCGACGGAGCGTCGACAGCGCGTGGGCGGCCTTCGGCCACGGGTCGGCCATCGTCGCCAGCGACGGCCTGCTCGGGGAGGCCTTTGCGCTGTTTTCGGCCGACGAACGCGCCATGCAGGTCGTCAGCGAGTCGATGGTCGAACTCGGCGAGGGCGAGGCGACCGAACTCGTCGCCCAACCGACGAACGAAACCGAGTACATGGAACTCGCCCGCCGGAAGACGGGCGCGCTGTTCCGGGCCGCCGCCGAGTTGGGCGCGGTCGCCGCCGACGCCGACGCCTACACCGTCGAGGCCTTCGGCCAGTACGCCGAGCGGGTCGGCATCGCCTTCCAGATTCGCGACGACGTCCTCGACGCGACGGCCGACGCCGAGGAACTCGGCAAGCCGACCGGCCAAGACGAGGAGATGGCCCGCCCCTCGCTGGTCCAGATTACGGAGATGACGCCCGAGGAGGCGAATCAGCGCGCCCGTGAGGAATCCGACGCGGCACTGGCGGCACTCGAAGCCGCCGACTCCGTCGGCTCGGAGGCGGTCGGGTATCTGGAAGACCTCGCGGAGTTCGTCGTGGTTCGAGAGCGGTAATCCTGTGTCGTAATTAGTCCAGCATCCGCGCGCCGCAGGCGCGCGGTTCACGGCGACGAAACGGCCGAAGGCCGCTGAGTCGCCGCCTTTTTCATCGACGTTTTTCAAGTCGAGCGGGACCTTCGGTCCCGCTGACCGTGCGAACGGCGACTTCGTCGCCGTGAGCAGAGAGAGGTTCGCGCGAAGCGCGAACCCGACGCAGAAAAAGGTCGAAGGAAAACGCGTTTACCCCCGGAACGCGGAGCCTCGCGCATGATAGTTCCGGGCTCCGCCTCACAGGACCTCGCGGCCACACTCTCGGCCGCGTTGGGAGAGCCGCTCGCGGCCGTCGAGTACGAACAGTTCGCCGACGGGGAACGGGTCGTCCGCGTTCCGGACACCGACGACCGTGCGGTCGTCGTCGCCTCGACGGTCTCCGACGGCGCCCACATCGAGTTGCTCCAGTTGCAGGACGCCGCCCGCCAGCAGGCCGAGGAAGTCGTCACCGTCCTGCCGTACATGGGGTATGCACGACAGGACGAGGCGTTCGCCGAGGGCGAACCCGTCTCCGCGCGTGCGATGGCTCGGGCCATCTCGACGGGAACCGACCGCGTACTGACGGTCAATCCCCACGAGAATGCGGTGTGTGACTTCTTCGACGTGCCGTGTCGAGCCGTCGACGCCTCGGGGTTGCTCGCCGACGCCCTGCCGGCGCTTTCTGACCCGCTTTTCCTCTCGCCGGACGAGGGCGCCATCGACCTCGCGAGGACCGTCCGGGACGCCGCGGGTGACGGCGAACTCGACTACTTCGAGAAACACCGCCTCTCGGATACGGAGGTCGAGATGCAGCCGAGCGACGCCGACACGGCCGGTCGTGACGTAGTGTTGGTCGACGACATCGTCGCGACGGGGTCAACGATGAGCACCGCCATCGCGCAGTTGGATGGTCCCGACCGCGTGTTCGTGACCTGCGTCCACCCGATGCTCGCCGCCAGCGCCCGGACGAAACTGGCCCGCGCCGGCGTCGACGGCGTGTTCGGAACGGACACCATCGAGCGTGCGGTGTCGACTGTCAGCGTCGCACCCGCGCTCGCAGAACACCTCTGAGTAGCGGCACGGTGACTATCGGCGGCCGACCAGTACGGCCGCGGCGAGAGCCGCGAGGACCGCAGCACCGACGCCGAACCCGGAACCGGCGCCCTCCGTCGGCGTCGTGGGACGGTCGGTCACCTCACCCGGCCGCTCCGTCGACTGCGGCGCCGATGCCGTTCCGCCAGGGGTCGCCGTCTCAGACCTGACCGACACCGTCGTCGAACGGTCGCCAGCGGTGACGGTGTACTCGCCGGACTCCTCGAAGGTCGTCGTCGCCTCGACGGTCACCGACCCGTCGCTCAGTCGAACCCGCTCGGTGGCGACCGTCTCGCCGTCGACGGCGAAGGTGACGTTGCCGTCGGCAGGTCGGTCAGCCGAGGACTCGACGGTCGCTCGGAGCGTCACCGACTCGCCGAGTGCCGGGTCTGCCGGAGCGGCGGTGAGGTCGGTGACAGCCACGTCGGCCGGTTGCTCGACGACTGCCGTGGTGGTGGTCGTGCCAATCGAAAGTTCGTACTCGCTGGCGGCGTCGAAGCGTCGCTGGAACGTCACCGTCGTCTCCTCGTCGGCGTCGAGGCTACCGGTTCGCTCTCCAGCCGTCTCGCCGTCGACGCGAAGCTCGGCAGTGTACTCGCCGGCGTCGGTGCCGACGTTGCGGATTCGAACGGTCGGTTCGAGCGTCTCGCCGGTGACGACACGCGGGGAATCGATTGTGGCGTCGCGATACGGTCCCGACACCGCGAACCCCTCGAACTCGTATCGGATGTCGGCGCCGCCGAAGGCGTCGAAGTGCTGTTGGCGGCTCCAGACCGGCGGCGTCTCGGTCGTCTCGGTGTATCGTTCGGCGTCGTTGCGGATGTCGGCGCTCCCAGTGGTTTCGATGGCGTCAAGGAACTGCTGTTGTGTCAACTCCGACCCGGGGTCGTTGAACTCGGCGATTGCGGCCGCGAGCGTCGTGTCGGCATCGGCTCGAAGCCGCCGGTCGAGGTGGCCGAAGACGAGCGCGCCCTTCTCGTAGTTGCCGCGACCGTTCTCCCACGTCGCGGGGTCGGACAACTGTACGTCGCTGTATCGGTCACTTGTTCCGTCTTCCATCTGAGATTGGAACGTCTCGAAGTCGATGCGTCCCTGCTCGTAGGTGAGCAACGCGGCGTAGTAGTCCGCCATTCCCTCGATGGTCCAGCGCGTCGCCTCGGTGCGGTCGTAGTCCTGTCTGGTGTGGACGTACTCGTGAATCCACGTGTTCCGAGCGGTGTCGAGGCGTTCGTCGTCGCGGACCCACATGTCGGAGTCGCCGCGCTGGACACCGGTGGCGGCCCAGTCGACCTTCGATGGGACGGCGACGATGAGGACGCTATCGTCTCGAGCACCCGTCTCGAAGCCCTCGGCGGCGTGGGCCAGCGAGTCGAGTACGTCGTCGGGGTTTTCGCGCATGTCGCCGTGTTCGGACTCGATGAGTCGGAAGCGCTGTCCGGCCGCCTCGCGGGTGTGTTCCTCGTACGCACCGAGATAGGTGATGTGTCGTCCGGCGACGCCCTCGCCGTCGACGTGGTTCGAGCGATCGATGTTCAAGTCGATACCAGTCGCCCGAACGCTGATGCTCGGCGACCGGACGACTGCCCACTCGTCGGTGACGGCGTAGAGGAACTGCTCGCCACTGCCCCGGTCGATGGTTCGGTTGCCGGCCAGTTCGTACCGGACGAACGGCCGGTCGGTCCCGCCGGTCCACTCGTAGGTTCGGCCGTCGGTTCCCGACTGTCTGAACCCCTCCGTTTCGTACACGTCGGTGTCCTCGGGGATCGTTATCTCCACCGATGTCGCTCCGTCCGGAACGGTCACCTGCGTTTTCACGTCGACTTCGCCTTTCGTGTCGGTCTGGGCGAGCGTGTTGTCGACCTCGATGGTCGCCGCGGCCGCGGGCGTCACGAACGCGACGCTCCCTGCGAGCAACCAACACGTCAACAGCACCGAAACCGCGAGCGCTCGCGCTCGTGGCCGTGACCGTGACATCTACGCCGCTATACAGCCTCGATGGTTATCCGCATGTCGGTGCCTTCGACGGTCCAGTCCTGTTCGTAACCGTCGTCGACGCCGCCGAAGCCACTCGCCCGGACCTCGCCGGCGATGAGGTCCTCGTGTTCGCGGACGAGTCCCGCGATGCGGTCGTCGGCGACATCGAGGTCAACCCGAATCTCGGCGTCGATTTCGAGGTCGAGGTCCTTGCGCATCTCCTGAATCCGGCGGATGACCTCGCGGGCGTAGCCCTCCGACTCGATGTCCTCGGTGAGCGTCGTGTCGACGTAGACGACGCCCCGGTCGTCGCCGTCGACGTCGAAGGCCGTCCCCTCGACGCCCTCCGGCGTGTCGGTGTTGAACGACACCATCTCCTCGGTCAATTCGACCTCGCGACCGAGTTCCTCGGCGACGGCGCTCGACAGCGCGTCGAGGGACTGTTCGGTGACGGTGACAGCGTTGAGCGCGTTCATCACTTCGCCGGCCTCGTCGCCAAATGCAGGGCCGAGGACAGACATGTCGGCGCGGGCACTGTACTGGAGTTCTTCCCAGTCAGCCCCGGGTTCGACGAGTTCGATTTCGCGTGCGTTCAGTCGGTCACGGAGCAAATCGCGGTGGCGGTCGACGGCCGTGGCGGCCTCCTCGTCGTCGGCGGCGACGACAACGCGCGTGACGGGCCAGCGCAGTTTCCGCTCGGCCTGCTGGCGGGCGTTGGAGCCTGCCTCCTCGACAGCCGCGACGATTTCCACGTCGGTTTCGAGTTGCGTGTCGTGGAAGAACTCGTCCACTTCGGGCCACTCACACATGTGGACCGTCTCGAAACCGTCCTCGCCGGTGAGCGTCCCGTAGATGTCGTCGGCGACGAACGGCGCGTAGGGCGCCAGCAGTTTCGTCGTCTCGACGAGCACGTGATACAGCGTCGCGTAGGCGGCCTGCTTGCTTTCCGATTGCTCTTCCTCCCACATCCGCTCGCGGACGACCTGGATGTAGAACCGCGAAACGTCCTCGACGATGAACTCCAGCAGCGCGTCCAGCGCCTTGTCCTGCCGGTAGTCGTCCCACTGCTCGGTCATCTCGGCGGTGACCGACTGCAGTCGGGAGAGTACCCACTCGTCGACCGTCTCGAGGGCGGCGTCCTGCAGCGCCACCGAACCGGGTTCGAAGTCGTCCATCCGCATGTACGGCAGCGGGAAGCGGAACACGTTCCAGAGGATGTTGAGGTCCCGCTGGCGGTTGCCCATCTCGTCCCACGAGAAGCGCATGTCGTCGCCCTGTGGGTTCTGACTCAGCAGGAACAACCGCATCGGGTCGGCGCCGTGGCGGTCGATGGCCTCCTGTGGCGCGACGATGTTGCCGATGGATTTCGACATCTTCCGGCCGTCCTCGGCCAGCGCCCATCCGTGCATCAGCACGTCGTTGTACGGCACCTCGCCGAGGGCGGCGGTGCCCATCCCGAGTTGCGACCAGAACCAGCCGCGGGTCTGGTCGTGAGCCTCCATGATGAGGTCGGCGGGCCACAGCTCCTCGAAGTCGTCTTCGTTCGACGGGTAATCGAGCGTCCCCCACGAGGCGACGGAGGAGTCCAGCCACACGTCGAAGACGTCCGGCACGCGGGTGTAGGTGGTGTCGCCGTCCGTGATCGTGATGTCGTCGACGGTCGGCCGATGGAGGTCTATCTCCTCGGGGTCGATGTCCTGGTCTGCGAGGTCGGCGAGTTTCTCGCGGGTGCCGACGACGATAGCGTCGCCCATGTGGCCGTCCCAGTCCTCGGGCGTCCAGATGGGGATGGGGATGCCCCAGTAGCGCTGTCGGGAGACGTTCCAGTCCGGCGAGTTCTCGACGAACTTCCGGAAGCGACCCTCACGGGCCTCCTGTGGGTGCCACTCGGAGTCCTCGATGTTCGAGAGAAGTTCGTCCTTGATGTCGGTGACCGTGATGAACCACTGGTCGGTGACGATGCGGACGATGTCGGTGTCACAGCGCCAACACTGCCCCTCGTCGATGGCGTGGCCCGATTCCGAAAGCAGGAGGTGGCCGTTCGACCGCAGGTCGGCGATGATGTCGTCGTTGGCGTCGCGGACGAACTCGCCCTGGTAGTCGCCGGCTTCGGCGGTGTAGACGCCATCGGAGGCGACCGGACAGAAGATTTCGAGTTCCAGTTCCTGCCCGCGCTCGAAGTCCTCCTCACCGTGGCCGGGGGCGGAGTGAACCATCCCGGTGCGGTCGACCTCGACGTAGTCGGCGTGATACACCTGCTGGGAGCCCTCGGCCTGTGCGTGGTCGGGGACTTCCTCGGCAAGTGGGTGGTCGTACTCCCAGCCGATGAGGTCCGAGCCGGGAAGTTCCTCGAGAACGGTGTAATCCTCGGGTTCGGCGCCGACCCGCTCCATCACGTCGTCGACCACGTCGCTCGCGAGATACAGAATCTCGTCGTCGTACTCCACTTCCGCGTAGGTCACGTCCTCGTCGACGGCGACGAAGGTGTTCGCAGGGATGGTCCACGGCGTCGTCGTCCAGATGACGAGGTTCCCCTCGCGGTTTCGGAGCGGGAACTTCACGTAGATGGAGGGCGCCTCGGCAGTGTGGTACTCGACTTCGTTCTTCGCGATGGCCGTCTCACACCGGGGACACTGCGTGATGGAGCGTTTCCCCTGCGTGACGAGGCCGCGCTCGTGGGCTTGTTCGAAGCCCCACCACGCCGCCTCCATGTACTCCGGCGAGACGGTTTTGTAGGGGTTCTCCCAGTCCATCCAGACGCCGAAGGACTTGAAGTCGTTCTGGAGCCCTTCGAGTTGGGAGTCGGCGAAGGTCTTACACTCCTCGATGAAGTTCTCCATGCCGAACTCCTCGATGTCCTTCTTGTTGTCGAAGCCGAGTTTCTCCTCGACTTTCGTCTCGATGGGGAGGCCGTGCATGTCGTAGCCGGGGCGGTCGGTGACGTTGTGGCCCCGCATCCGAAGGTGGCGGATGTAGGCGTCCTTCAGCGTCTTGTTCCACGTCGTCCCCATGTGGGCGGCACCGGAGGTGTACGGCGGCCCGTCGACGAAGAACAGCGGTTCTTCGTCCGCGAAGCGCTCCTTGGTCTGCTCGTAGGCGTCGACGTCGTCCCAGTGGTCGAACACCCGTGCTTCGACCGCGTCGGGGTCGTACTGGTCGTCGACCTCGGCGAACCTGCTCATACCTGGTAATCCGGCCCCGCTGTTAAAGGAGAATCGGTACTGTGCGAAGGATTCTACGCGCGTCGCTCGCGGAGTCGCGGCAGAAGGTGGTCGTTACCGAGCGAGAACGCACCGTACAGGGCGACGAACCCCATCACCGCGAGCCAGGCCGCGAACATGGTGTTTCCGGCATCGAGATACGACAGGCTGGTCAGTTCGGCAAAGACGCCGGCCGCCGCGAGGGCGGCGGTTCCCAGTAGGTAGGCGACGGACTCGATTCCGGCGACGAGGAGTTCTCGCATTGGCCCTACTCGGCGAGTGCGGAAAATAGGCTTTTCGACTGAACCGATGAATCGAAACGCTTTCGCTGACGAGTCGAAAACGGCAACCATGAGCCATCGAACAGGGGGGCGAAGCCTCGATTACGCGCGGTTGGCAAAACTGGGATTCCTGTTCGGCGTCGGCCTGTTCGCCGTCGGCGCCATCGGTGAAATCGGCGGCCACGCCTTCCTCTCGACGGTACCGTCGACGTTGGAAACCGTCTTTTTCGGCATGGAAACGCTCGGCGTGGTCGTCGGCCTCGTTACGCCGATCGTCTTCGGCGCAGTGCTCCCGCTAATCGAGTAATCAGGCGCCGATTTCGACGGCGAAATCCGACTGGAGCCACGTTTCGGGGTCCTCCCGGTCGTAGATGACGACTTCCCCGTCGCCGAGTGAGAGGTGTGCGTACCGCTCGTCGTCGCGAGCGGAGTGTGGCGGTGCTTCGGTCATCGGTTCGGGCAACTCGTCCGAGTCGGAGGGTGTGTCACTCATTCGCAAGTGAGCGAAAGCGGTAGACGGTGTTAAGCGTTCTGTCGATATCGAATTCATACTTATATGCTGTATTATGCCCCTAGAACACGCGAAGCGAACACTGACTTATCCGCCGACCCACGTCCCGTCGATGGCGACGTTTCCCGACCCGGAGAACCGAAGCCCCCTCGCGGCAGACTGCCGGCGCTGTCCCCGACTCGTCGAGGGACGAAACTGCATCTCCTGGGGTGTCGGCTCGCTCGATGCGACGCTCGTCGTCGTCGGCGAGGCCCCCGGCGCCGGCGACCCCGACGCCGACCGCTGGCGGGGCGGCAACCACACCGGGATGGCCTACACGGCACGCCACAGCGGTCGCCGCATCCGCGAACGCTTCGAATCGCTCGGCTACGACGAGGAGGAACTGTACTTCACGAACGCCGTGAAGTGTTTCCCCGCCGAAAACCCCGAGGCCCCCGACTCCTCGAACCGCGAACCGACGACCGAAGAGCGCGCCAACTGCCGGCCGTACCTGCTCTCGGAACTGACAGACATCGAACCGGCGTGTGTCGTTCCGACCGGCCGCCACGCCACGGAGTCCCTACTTGCTGCGGCCGACAGAGAACTCGACGGCTTCCTCGAAACCGTCCTGACGACCATCGAAACCGACACACTGCCGCCGCTGGTCCCGATACTGCACCCCTCCTACGAGGACATCTGGATTGCCCGGCTCGGCTACGAGCCCGGGGAGTACGAATCGGCTATCTCGGCGGCGCTAGAACGCGTCGGCGCCGAACCCCGGTGACCGAACGGCGGTCAACCGGCCTACGGTTTTTTGTCGTTTCCGACGGACTCTCGAAGCATGGACGACGAGGAGACCCTCGCGGCGGTCAACGAACAACTCGAACGCGTCGGCGACTACGAACTGTACGACGACCTCGGCCCAGTCGATTCCTGGGAGGCGTTCCGCGAGTTGCCGTTTCTCACGGGTAAGGACCTGAAGGCCGACTACGACGACCACGCACCCGAGGGGTCACTGTACGACGGCGCGGCGATGATGTGTTTCACGCCGCTCGGCGACGACCTCGCGCCCGTCTTCGACACGACGGCGGACCTCGAGTGGCAGGCTGAAGCCAACGCCCGCGCCTTCGAGCGCGCCGGCATCGAACCGGGCGACCGCGTGCTCAACACCTTCGGGTACCACACCTTCGGGACAGGTATCATCGTCCAGCGCGGCCTCGAAGCCCTCGGCGCGGAGGTCATCCCCGCCGGACCGGGCGAGTCCGAACAGGCCGCCGCGACCGTCTCGGAGTTCGACGTCGACGCTCTCGTCGGCAACCCCTCCTTCGCGCTGAAGGTCGGCGACGCCGGCGCGAGCGTCGACACCTTCGTCGGCGCCGGCGAGCCGTTCACCTCGATTCCGGGCATGCGTGAACAGGTCAAGGATGCCCTCGACGCCGACACCGCCGTCGACTACTTCGGCACCAGACAGATACTCCCGGTCGCCGCCGAAACGGCCGACGAGGACGGCCTCCACCTCCTCGACGACTACGCACTCATCGAGGTCGTCGACCCCGACACCGGCGAGTTGCTCCCGTTCGGCGAGCGCGGCGAACTCGTCGTCACCCACCTCAAGAAGGAGGGCTGTCCGCTCGTCCGCTATCGCACCGGCGACCTCGCCGAGTGGGAGCAACGCGACGGCGAAGTCGTCCTCCCCGACGGCGTCATCGGTCGCACCGACGGCCGGCTCAAGGTGAAAGGCGTCAAACTGTACCCCGAATCGCTCGGCACCGTGCTGGCCGGCTTCGAGGGACTGACCGGCGAGTTCCGACTGGAGGTCTCCCGGCCGGAATCGACCGACCAGATACGACTGGTCGTCGAGGGCGACGCAGACATCGAAGAACTCGCAGCGGCGGTCAAGGACCGCCTGCTCGTCGCACCCAACGAGGTCGAGTTGGTCGACGACATCGACGACACGGGCGTCGTCGACGAGCGGTACTGAACTCGCGGTTTAGCCGACCATCGTCAGGCCGCCGGAGACGCTGAGTACCTGCCCCGTGACGAAATCGGCGTCGTCGCTGGCGAGATAGGCGACCGCACCGGCCACGTCGTCGGGTTCGGTCATCCGACCGAGCGGCGTCTGTGATTCGATGCTCCCGAGGATGTGTTCGGCCAGTTCCGACTCCTCGCGCATCGCCCGCGTGAGCGGCGTGTCCGCGGGACCGGGACAGACGACGTTGCAGGTGACGCCGTCGCGAGCCAACTCCCGGGCGAGCGTCTTCGTGAAGGCGATGACACCGCCTTTCGTCCCGGCGTACACCGCCTCCCCGGAGGAGCCGACCCGACCGGCGTCCGAAGCGATGGCGACGACGGTACCGCCGTCGTCCCGGTCGGCGAACACCTCGCCGGCCGCCCGCGCACAGTTGATTTGTCCGCGGAGGTTCACATCGATGATGCGGTCCCAGCGGTCGGGGTCCTGTTCGAGGAACCACTCGATTCGGTCCCAGCCGGCGTTGTTTACGAGCACATCGAGCCCGGCACGGTCGACGACCGTTTCGACCATTTCACGAACCGATTCGAGGTCGGTCACGTCGGCGACGACCGGAAACGCCTCACCGCCCGCTTCCTCGATTGCCTCGACGGTCGCTTCGGCCCGTTCCTCGTCGATGTCGTTGACCGCGACGGTCGCACCTTCCTCGGCCAACCGCCCCGCGATGGCGCTGCCGATACCGCCGCCCGCGCCCGTCACCAGTGCCGTCTTCGTTTCCAATCCACGCATGTCCGACCCGTCGTCCCCCGGTGTTATATCCCTGTGGGATGACCACACGACACATGTCGTACGAAACCATCGCCGTCGACCGCCATCCCGAGGACGACCGCATCGCACGGATTCGGTTCGACCGAGCTGACCGCAACAACGTCCTCGATGCCCGCGTCCTGGACGAGCTGACGGTCGCGATTACCGACGCCGACCGCGACGACGATGTCCGCGGCATTCTCCTTGGGTCGACCGAACCGCCCTTCTGTTCGGGGGCATCACTCGCGGAGTTGACCGAACTACAGTGGGAGGAGGGCGCCCGCTGGATGACGGCGTACTTCGAGACGCTGGATTTGTTGCGCGATACCGGCAAGCCCGTCGTCGCCGCCGCCGAGGGAACCTGCGTCGCCGGCGGCAACGAACTCGCCTCGGCGTGTGACCTCATCGTCGCCGGCGAGTCGACCCGTTTCGGCCAACCGGAGGTCGGCGTCGGCTCGACGGCCGCCGGCGGCGGCGTGCAGTTGCTCCCGCTGATGATTGGCGAGAAGCGTGCTCGGGACTTGCTGTTGACGGGGCGACTGCTGGAGGCCGAAGAGGCGAAATCCATCGGCCTCATCAACCGCGTCGTCGACGACGGTGACGCCGAGGCGAAGGCCGCGGAGATTCTCACGACCATCGCCGACGAGAAGAGCCCACAGGCCTACCGCACCATCAAGGCCGTGATGAAACAGTGGACGAACCTCGGGTTGACCGGCCAGGAGATGGCCCGAGACCTCACCGCCCGCGTGTGGGACTCCCCGGAGTTCCAGGAGCGCGCCGAGGCGTTCCTCGCACGCGAAGAACAGAAACCACGGCAGTTCCACGGGACGCGGCCGCGTGACCCCGAGGACGTGGAGTAACTACCGTTCCCCGAGGAACCGCTCGGCAGCACCCGAAAATAGCGCCTCGAAGGCCGCATCCGAGAGGTCCCGCTGTAGCAGCCCCTCGTATTCGGCCCGGTAGGGATGTGGGATGTTCGGATAATCGGAGCCGTACATGACCCGCCCCGACAGCTCCTCGAACACCGAATCGTCGATTTCGCTGGGGTCGAAATCCATGTACTCCCCGACGGCCGTCGACATCGCGAAACAGGTGTCGAGGAAGGCGTTGTCGTGGTTGCGCGCCGTCTCGATGAACTCCGTCGTCTCGAAGGCACCCATGTGAGCCGCACAGGCCCGGACCTCCGGATACGACTGGAGGAACGAGCGGAACGGTTCGACGCCGACGTGCGGCGAATCCCGGAACATCGGTGCGGTACCCGCGTGGAACAGAATCGGCCGGTCGTACTCCGCGGCCAACTCGAAGGCCGGGTCGAGACGCGGGTCGTCGGGACCGACTCGCTGGACGGGACACTGGAACTTCAGCCCGCGTGCGCCAGCCTCGAAGGCCTCCCGGACGACGGGTCGAACGTCGTCGTCGCCGTGGACCGTCGCGAAGGGAACGCACATCTCGGATTCCGAAGCGCGGTCCAGCACCCACTCGTTGAGGTCAGCGGCGATGTCGGGCTTGTGGGCATAGGGGAGCGCACAGTAACGCTCGACGCCGTTTTCTCGAAGTTCCGCCTCGATACCCTCGCGGTCGGTCGGATGGGGGAACTCCCAGCCGGCGTCCTCGTTGAGCGCGCCGCGGATCGCCGCCATCAGCCGGTCGGGCATGAGATGGACGTGCACGTCCGTCGCGCCCGAAAGCGTCTCGTCGGTCATCGTCCCAACTTGTACACCCCACGGGCTTCCGCACATCGGTCCCCGCCCGACTCGACGACCACGTCGGCGACACCGACAGTGTCACCGTGTCGTCGCACCTCGGCGTGGCCTTCGAGGTCGGCCTCGCCGGCGTGGGTGAGGTAGTCGACTCTGAGGTCGACGGTCGGCGTGTACCGACCCAACTCGCCGACGAACGGCGCGGCGCCGGTGAGGTCCGCGAGCGCGGAGATGACGCCGCCGTGAATCGCCGGCACCTCGGGATTGCCGAGCAGCGACTCGTCGAAGGGCCACCGCGTGTGGGCCCCGTCGGCGGACGCCGAGACGATTTCGATGCCGTTTGCGCGGTGAAACGGGAGGTCGAGCAACTCCCGTGCGGTCTCGGTGGCGTCGCCCATCAGTAGGCGTAGGGCCACTTCCGCAGGTACTCCTTGAGCTGTCCGAGCGCCGCGAGGACGCCCTTCGGTTCGACGGCCAGCACGATGATGATAACCATGCCGAAGAACACCGAGACCAGCGACGTCGCGTTCAGTCCGGTGGCCGCCGAAACCGACTGCAGGATGCTCTGTAGGATGTCCTGCAGTATCGTGACGACGCCGACGCCGAGCAGCGCACCCCACACCCGACCCAACCCGCCGAACAGCAGCATCACGTAGTGTTCGAGGGTGAGCGCGAGCGTGAAGTAATCGGGGCTGATGAATCCGATGTAGAAGGCGTACAGTCCGCCGGAGAATCCGATCATGAACCCACCGATGGCGAACGCCAGCAGTTTGTTCTTGAAGACGTTGACCCCGAGCACCGCCGCCGCGAGGTCGTTCTCGTGGACCGCCCGGAACGTCCGGCCGATGCCAGTCCGCGAGAGGTTCAGCGACAGGATGGCGAAGAACAGCATCGCCACGAGCGAGAGGTAGTAGATGCTGAGGTCGCCGCCCAGACTGCCGAGTGGGCCGATGAGGCCGATATCCGAGGGTATCTGCTGTTGGGCACCGCCGTGAATCCACTCGGCGCGGCTGTTGTTGAAGAACCACTCGGCGATGAACTGCAGCGCCAGCGTCGAGATGGCGATGTAGAACCCCTTGACGCGGAACGACGGGAGACCGAAGGCGACGGCGACGAGTGCTGCCATCAGGCCGCCGACGGCCATCGACGGCAGCAAACCGACGCCGGTCGTGAGCATCCGACTCGTCGTGTACGCACCGATAGCCATGAACGCCCCCTGTGCGAGGACGATTTCCCCGGCGTACCCCAGAATGACGTTCAATCCGAGGACCGCGATGGCGAAGATGAACATCTGGGACAACAGCGAGACGTTCCCTCCGCCCAACCCGAGCAACGGCAGGATGAACGGGATGGGTAACGCGAGGACGAGTGCGACCCGCTGGATGCGCCAGCGGAACAGCCCCATCCGGGATTCGTAGCTCGTGAAGTACTCACCGCAGGGCACGGCTACGGCACCTCCGTAGTCGGTCGGTCACTCGCGGCCACCGTGGCCGACTGCACGCGGTCGGGTCGCCTCTCGCAGGTGTGTATCTCGAACATGTTAGAGCCTCTCGATGCGTTCGGTGCCGAACAGGCCGTACGGCTTCACGACGATGACGACGAGCAGGAATATCAGCGGCAGTATCTCGCCGAAGCCGGCGCCGAAGTTCAGTTTCACGTCGATGATGGGTGCGGTAATCGCCGACCCACCTTCCAGGTAGAACGACCCCAACTCCTGTAGCAGGCCGACGATGATGGCCCCGATGAACGCCCCGGGGATGGAGTCGAGACCGCCGAAGACGACGGCGGCGAAGATGATGATGCCGGTCGCCACGATGGAGAAGCCGGCACCCCCGGATGACATCGCCAACAGCACCCCGCCGATGGCGGTGATGCCGATGGAGAGCGCCCACGCGAGTGCAATGGTGCGCTCGATGCTCACGCCGAGTACCATCGCCGCCTGTTCGTCGCTGGCGGCCGCCCGCAGGATGCTTCCGGTGACGGTGTACCGGAAGAACAGCATCAGCGCGACGACGACGACGAGCGCCAGCGCCACCGCCAGCGCGTACGCCGCCGAGATGGACGTTCCCAGCGGGAGGTCGATGCTGAATCCGAACGTCAGCGCCTCGGGATACGACCGGTAGTTCGGCCCGAGCAGGAATCGGATGAACCCGCTGAAGATGCCACCGAGCGCCAGCGTGACGATGATGACCGACAGCACCGGTTCACCGATGAACTGCCGGAAGATGACCCGTTCGAGGAAGATACCGAGAAGGATGCCGAACAGAATCGTCGCTCCGACGGCCGCGACCGCCGGTAACGGCGTCGAAATCAGTGACGACGTGCCGAGGATGACGACGCCGTAGGCGCCGACCAAGGCGAGTTCGCCCTGGGCGAAGTTCAACACGCCCGTGACCTTGTAGATGAGCGCAAAGCCCATCGCGACCAGGGCATACAGCGCCCCGAGGCCGATTCCCGAGATGGTGATGTCGAGGAAGTTGATGACGCCGGCGCTAACCATCGAGCATCACCTCCTCGCCGTCGTCGGCCTCGACCGGTTCCTCGACATCGACGATCGCCATCGTGCCGTGTTCTTCCGATTCGCGTCCGTCCTGATACGTTATCGTTATGTCCATCTCGACTTCCTCCTGGTCACTGTACAGTCCCTCGACGAGTTTCCCGTAGCGGTCGACGACGACCTCCCGGCGTATCTTCCCCGTCCGGGTGAGTTCGCCGTCGTCGGCGTCGAACTCCTTGAACAGGATGAGGAACCGCTCGATGGGATGTTCGAGGTCCTCGTTGGTCTCCGCGACGACCTGTCGCATCAACTCCAACACGGGCGGCTTCTGGGTCAGGTCCTTGTAGCCGGCGTACTGGATGTCGCGTTGATCGGCCCACTCGGCGACGTTGTCGAACCGGAGGTTCAACACCGCAGCGAGCGAGTCTCGGCCGTCGCCGACGACCAGCGCCTCCTTCACGTAGGGGTTGAACTTCAGTTTCGTCTCGACGCTGATGGGCGCGACCGCGGTGCCGTCGTTCAACTCTAGCACGTCGTCCATCCGGTCGAAGATTTTGACGTGGTCGTCGTCGGTGAGCGCCCCGAAGTCGTCGGTGTGGAGCCAACCGTCCTCCATCGCGGATTCGGTCTTCTCGGGCATGCCGTAGTACCCCGAGGTGACGACCGGGCCGCGGACGAGCAACTCCCCGCCGGGGGTGATGCCGACCTCGACGTTCGGGAACACCTCGCCGACGGTGTCGACCTGGATGTCGTCGTCGCGGTGCATCGTCACGAACCCACACACCTCGGACTGTCCCCAAATCTGTTTCAGGGGCACACCGAGGGCGTGATAGTACGAGAAGTGGTCCTCGCCGAGGGGGCCACCGCCCGTGTAGACGTTCTTCGCGCGTTTCAGCCCGATTTTGTCGAGGATGGGCCGGTAGGCGACCCAATACGAGAGCCAGTGGGCGGCTCGCAGGGTCGCCGGCGGTTCCTCGTCGCTTTTGTCGCCGCTGACGTAGTCGGCGTACTTCCGACCGATGGACATCGCCTTCTCGTAGACGAACCGCTTCAGTCGCGTGGTGTTCTCGATTTTCGCCTTGATATCGGCGACCCACGCCTCGTAGCGGTTCGGCGACGAGAAGATGATTTCCGGGCCGATTTCACGGAGGTCCTCGGCCTCGGTTTCGGGCTGTTCGGGGAAGTTGGCGGTCCAACCGCCGACGAACGCCGCCGCAATGAGTATCATCTGCTCGCCGACCCACGCCATCGGGAGATACGAGAAGTAATCGGATTCCTTCGGCAACGGGTCGATTTCGATGGCCGCGTTCGCGAGGTTCAGGAAGTTGAAGTGGCTCAACTTCACCCGCTTCGGCATTCCAGTCGTCCCCGAAGTCGGCGGCAACATCGCCGGGGTGTCGGGGTCGATGGCTTTCACACGTTCGTGGAGGTAATCGTCGGCCACCTCACCGGTTTCGAGCCGCTCTTCGCCGACCTCCTCGACGTGTTCGTAGGAGACGATTTCGGGGTCGCCGGGCTCCGTCTTCTCGCCGTTCTCGTAGCGGAACATCCCCTTCTCGTCGCGGTAGATGATGGTCTCCAGCGACGGCACGTCGTCGGCGACCAGGAGTAGTTTGTCGACCATCTCCTGGTCTTCGGCGTAGACGACCGATGGCTCCAGCAGTTGGAGCTGTTTGCGGATGTCGTCGGGGAGCATGTCCTCGTAGTTCGGCGCGGCCATCCCGCCCAGCGACTGGGCGGCCATCCAGGCCCACAGCTGGTGGGGCCGGTTGTAGCCGATGGTGAAGAGGACGTCTTCCTCCTCGAAGCCGTACGTTTCGAGGCCGAGCGCGAAGTGTTCGACGCGCTCGTAGTACTCCTCCCAAGTGAATTCTTGCCAGATGCCGTATCGCTTCCACCGCAAGGCGATGTCGTCGCCGTGTTCCTCGACGTGGTCGAAGAGGATTTCCGGCAGTGCGCGGTCGGAGACGATGGGAACGTCCTCGCCGTCGGGTGCGGACAACACCCGGTCGACGGCGAGGCTGCTGTCGGTATCGCCAGTCGCTCCGTCCTCGGTCGCCATCTCAGTCCACCCCCGTGTACACGCGAGCGACCTCGGGGTCCTCGGTGACCGCTTCGGGTGGCCCCCGTGCGATGACGCCGCCCTTCTGCATCACGATCATCCGGTCGGAGACGGCCGTGACGACCTCGAGGTCGTGTTCGATCATCACGAGTGCGAGGTCCTCCTGTTCGTGGAGGTCGGTCAGGAACCGAATCATGTCGTACTTCTCGTCGAAGGTGAGACCGCTCATCGCCTCGTCCAGAAGGAGGACGTCCGGTTCCAGTGCCAGCGACCGTGCGAGGTCGACGCGGCGGCGGACGCCGAGCGGCAGCGTCGCGATTTTCGAGTGGCGGTGTTCCCACAACTCGAGGTAGTCGAGTATCTCCTCGACACGGCGCATGTTCTCGGCTTCGGTCTTCCGGCCGGCGCCGTAGAACAGCATCGCCGACAGCAGGTTGGGTCGGTTCTTGACCGCCCGCACCGTCATCACGTTCTCGATGACGTCCTCGTCTTCGAACAGTTCCAGCCCCTGAAACGTCCGCCCCAGTCCGTTTCGGGCGCGGTAGTGTTCGGGCGTGCCGGTCACGTCCTCACCGGAGAGGTACACCGTTCCGCCCGGGTCGGGCGTGTAGAAGCCGTTGAGGATGTTCAGAAGCGTCGTCTTGCCGGCGCCGTTCGGCCCGACGATGGACACCCACTCGCCGGGTTCGATGCCGATACTCACGTCGTCGACAGCGGTGACGGTGCCGAACGTCTTGGTCACGTCGCGACAGCCGATGACCGCGTCTTCGGGGGGAATCGCCGGGCCCGCTCGGAGCGATGCTGCGGCGGCATCGGCATCGGACCCCACGTTGGCGTCGTCGACGCTCACCGTGGCCACCTCCCAATCCGAGACATCAGGTCCACCTCTTGCGGATTTTGTAGTGACGGATGTCGGTGTATCGAGAGCCGTCGCCGGAGGTGCCGAGGTAGAACTCCTTGATTTCCTCGCGGTTCAACAACACGTCGGCCGGGTCGTTCAACTCGATTTGGCCGTTCTCCATCACGTAGCCGTAGTCGGCGATGTCGAGCGTTCGCTGGGCGTTCTGGTCGGCGATAATCATCGTGATGTCCTCCTGTCGGTTGATTTCGACGAGCGTCTCGAAGATGTCCTCGACGAGTTTCGGCGCCAGGCCGAGCGAGGGTTCGTCCAGCAACAACAGTCGCGGCCGGTGGATGAGTGCCCGCGCGATGACGAGCATCTGTTGTTGACCGCCGCTGGCGTAGCCGGCTTTCAAGTCGAGGATTTCCTCCAGTTGCGGGAAGTACTCGAAGGCGATTTCGTAGTCGTCTTCCTCGAAGCGGAAACGTCGGCCACCGCGGTACAGCCCACAGCGGAGGTTCTCCTCGACGGTGAGGTCCTCGAACACGCGCCGACCCTCGAGGATGTGGGTGACGCCGCGGTCGACCATCTCGTTGGCCCCGTTGTTGGTCACGTCCTCGCCGTCGTAGAACACGCGACCGCGGGAGACCTCGCCGCGCTCGCTGCGGCCGATGCCGCTTATCATCTTGAGGATGGTCGACTTGCCGGCGCCGTTGGGACCCAACAGCGCGACGATGTCACCCTCATCGACGGACATCGAGACACCCTGTACCGCCAGGAAGTGGCGGTCGTAGACGATTTCGACGTTGTCGAGTTCGACGACGGGTGTCTCCTCGTCCTCGGCGCTGGCGTCCGCCGAAACCGCCTCGCGTTCGCTCGCGGTCATCAGAGTCCAATCCAGTCGTCACGCCGGGGCAGTTCGACCGTCGTGTCGAATTCGAAGGAACCGTCGGAAACCTCGAACAGACGGCCAGTCATCGTCGGCCGGCGGTCCTCCTCCGTGTAGGTGAACGGCTCGGCGAGGTCCCACATGGTGTCGTCCTCGATGTCGAACATCGACTGACGGACGTCCGACCCGCTCGTGGGGTCGCGGTCGGCGTCGATGGCGTTCTGTAGGCCCTTCAACACGAGCAGCCCGTGGATGCAGCCGCGGACGTAGTTGAGGTTCGCGACCGACGGGTCGTCCATGTCCCGCCCCTCGCGTTCGAAGTTCTCCTCGATCATGGACGTGCCGTCGCCGCCCGAATCGAGTGCCCCCTGGAAGGTCCGGAAGGCACTGACGTAGCGGACGCCCTCGAAGTTCTCCGGGGACTCCTGGATGCGTGGTTCGTCGACGGTGTAGGTCAGCCCACAGACGGTCACGTCGGGGTAGATGTCCTCCCTGTCGGAGAGCAACACCTGCATCGGCGCGGCCGTGTTCTGGTGAATGAGGTAGTCCACGTCGGCGTCCCGCGCCTGCCGCAGTTGCGTCGTCGCGGAGTTGGCGTCCAGCGGGAGGTTGATGTCCTCGGCGACGTTCAGCCCCAGTTCTTCGGCGTACTGCTTGCCACCCTCGACGGGCGCCTGCCCGAAGGGGTTGTTCGAGAAGATGAAGGCGATGGTCGCCTCCGCGTCGTTGTCGGCAATCCACTTGAGGTGGGCCCGCGCCTGACTCGTGTAGTCGAGGTTGCCGAAGAAGTTGTAGGGGGCTTCCTCGGTCAGGAGGTTCGCCGAGTACGATGCCGAGACGTAGACGATTTCGTCTTCGGCGACCGTTCCCGACAGCGCCTCGGTGTCGGCAGTCCCCCAGCCGATAATCATCGGTGGCTCCGACCCCGAGGTGTACTCGTCGTAGTACTGCTGGGCCTGCGGCACCTCGTAGGCGTAGTCGTTGTTCGGGTGGTTGATTTCCTGTGGCAGGAGGTCGTTCTCGTTGAAATACGCGATGGCGTCCCGCGACCCGACCGCGGTCGGCCGTCCAACGTCGGAGGTTCCGCCGCTTTCGTCGTACAGACCTGGAACAGTAATGCTGTCCCCACCGTTCCCGTTCCCGTTACCGTTACCGTTACCGTTACCGCCGAGACAACCGGCCAGGGCGCCGACCGCCATCGTTCCAGCCGTCGCCTTCATGAACGTCCGCCGGTTGTGTGCGTTGTAATCGTGTCCCATGGCGTTACGAAACAACCGTTCGTAGGAATGCGGTTTATTCTTTACCCCTATAAACAACCTAATATGCCCGTATAAAAGTACAAAAGTGACTGGAGCCAAGATTGATGGCGCTCCTCGAAGAAACCGGGAACATGACTGACGACTGTGTCTTCTGTCGCATCATCGACGGCGAGATCCCGGCGCGAACCGTCTACGAGGACGACGACGTGCTGGCGTTTCTCGACGCCAACCCGCTCGCCCGTGGTCACACGCTCGTCATCCCCAAGAACCACCACGAACGCGTCTCCGATTTGCCGTCGGCCGACAGGGACGCCGTCTTCGAGACGCTCGGCCGACTCACATCGGCCGTCGAGGCGGCCGTCGACGCCGACGGCGTCACCGTAGGGATGAACGACGGCGACGCCGCCGGCCAGGAGGTCCCCCACGTCCACGGCCATCTCGTCCCGCGTTTCGACGGCGACGGCGGCGGCGCCGTCCACTCCATCGTCCGGACGCTACCGGAACTCTCCGACGGGGAGTTAGACGCCATCGCCGCCGACATCGGCGACGCCGCGGAGTGACCGGTCAAAGCGGGGCGGAAGTCCCTGTCACCGCCGCAAAGCGCTCTGGGTCGAATCGGATGCCACCGACCGTTTCGACCCACGGATACGCTTTCAGCCGCTGGGCTCGGCCATAGGATAACACGACGACCGCAAACCCCGAACGGTGGTGCATCACGAGTCGGTCGGGGGAACCGATGGCACCGAGCAATCCGACCATGAACTGGTCGTGGTCGACGCTCTCGGGGCGTTTCACGAGGAACGTTCCGACGACGTCCGGCGCCGGCCCCTCGACGGTGATGTCGGCGCCGAACCGCTCTGCCATATCCATCGTCACGTCAGCATCGACCGCGCCTGCTCGACCCACGACTCGGCCCGGCTACTCGATGTGTTGGCGATTTCGGCGACCGTTTTGGGGTCCATCTCCGCCAGCGCCGCGAGGCCGGCGACGCCCGCCTCGCGCAGGCGCTCTGCGTACGTCGGCCCGATGCCGTCGATGGCCTCGAGGGACTCCGACGGCTGTTCCTCGGTCGGCTCCATCGGTTCGAAGTCGGCATCCGAGTCGGCGTCCTCGGCTTGGCGTTCGTCGGCGACCGTCAAATCGACCGGAGCCTCCGGTGGTGCGAGAGCGTACGGTTCGGGGAACTGGTCGACGACGGCGTCCGGCGACGACGTGGCGTCTTCCACCGTCGTGACCTCCCCGACGGTGAGTCCGGCCCGGTTCAGTCGCCCCCTCGCCGTCTCCAAGTCGGTTCCCAGGAGGTCCGGCACCTCGCTGTAGTCGGCTTCCGGGCTGTCCGGCTCGGAGTCACCCGCACGGACCCGGAAGGAGATTTCGCTCAGGTTCTCGCTTGCGAACCGCTCGTCGAGCGACGGCAAGTGCAGCCGAATCCCGTCGTTGTCCTGTACCACGTTGGCTTTGAGCGAAAACGCCACGTCGTCTATTGTGTAGTTGGCCGCATCGAGTTCCGTCCGCACGTCTCCGACGGCCGACCCGAGGTTCGAAAACACCGTCTTCGGTTCGAGTTTCGGACGCTCGACTTCGAGTTGCCGGATGCGGTCTCGGAGTTCCTCGCGCTCCGATTCCAGACGCGAGAGTTGACTTTCGAGGGCGTTTCGCTCGCCACGAATCTCCAGAACGTCCGTCTGGAGGTTCTGGATGATGGTCTCGCGTTCGCTGACGGCGCGTTCGATGGCCGCACGCTCGACCGTCTCGAGTTTCTTCGTTTCGACCTGCGGAATCTCTTCGAGTTGAAACGACCGGGCACTCACGTATCGGCGGTCGTCGGTCGGAAACTTCTCGCCGCTCATGACTGTCGACGCTCCGGGGGTACTGGGACCATACGCACGGTCACCTCACTTGTCATTTCGGCGTCGATGTCGAACTGACTCCGGGAGCGGGGGTTGACTGGCGTCGCCCCGAGTTTCGGGCGGTAGCCACGGACCGTCCCGTTTTCGTCGCGAATCTCCTCGCCCTCGATTGAGACGGCGATTTGGAGGTCGGCTTCGACCTCCGAAAAGCGGAGCCACGAGGCGTCCATCTGGACGTCGAGGTCGCCGCTCTCGGCGGCACGTTCGAGTTCCCGCTGGACCCGCATCGTCCGACGGTCCAACTCCTCTTGACCCTCCGCGACGGAGACGGCCAGCGACCGGATGAACTCCTTCAGCGGTCTGGAGGCCCACTGTTCGGTCGACATCACTCACCCTCCGGAGTGTCACGCGTCTCGGTGGGCGACAACTCGAGGGGGAGTGGGACCGGCTGGAGTCGCGCGTTGATTCGTGCGTTCGCCTCGACCTCGTGGTCGTATTTGCGCTGTTCGGTCACTTCGTAGGTTCCGGCCCGAAGCCCGAGACGTCGCCCTTCGGATTCGCTTTCGCGTTCGCCTTCCTCGCTGAATCGGATGTCGACGCCGACCTCGAGGGTGGCCTCCGAGAACTGATAGCGGGTCGGCGTAAAGCCGAGTTCGAGCAGCGACCGCGATTCGGTGGCGGCCGATTCGGTCTCGACGCCGCCGTGTTCGTCGATTCGGCGGGTGAGTTGCGGGACGACGTCGACTTCGGTCTCCGCGAGGGTTTCGAGGAGTTCGGCCGTCGAGAGGTCGAGTTTCGTCTGTGCGCTGGCGATTCCCTCCGCGAGTAGGTATATCAGGTCGTCGAACGGAACGTCAAGCTCTTCGCGAACCGGCTGTGTGTGGGCGGTACCTCGATGTCGTAGGTCCGACGGTCGAATTGGCATGGTGGCAGTTTCGGGTGGTAAGCGTGGGAAATGCGGGATTCGGGTGGTTCAGGCTTCGGTCTCGCCGTCGCCCGACGGTCGGTTGTCGACCGTTTTGACCTCCGGGAATAGGTACGGCGGTTCCGGAACCGGCTGCATCTTCGTCACCAGCCTGCTCGTGCCGTGGACCTCCTTGCCGAACTTCCGGTTGTGACTCACGTCGGTGTCGATGCGGGCGCTCCAGAGGCCGAACCCGACCTTGCCGCTGGCGCTTACGTCTACCTGCGTCTCCGTCGACGTGGTCGTCTTGATGTCCATCTCGACCTCGATAGTCGCCTCTGAAAACTGATAGAACGTCGGGAACATCCCGGCCTGTAGCAGGGAAACGTCGATAGCGTCCGCGGAGTCGTAATCGACGCTCCCGTCGGCGTTGATAGTGCGAGTTATCGCGGGCACGACCTCGATTTCCGTTTCGGCGAGGGTCTTTGCGACCTCCACCGAGTTCATGTCGAGTTGGTGCTGTGCGTCGGCGATACCCTGGCCGAGGCTAGCAACCATCTCGGGAAGCGGCACGTCTAGTAGTTCTTGTCCAACTGACATTGTTTGTACCTCCAAATTTTACGTACTCATAACTATAATAAATAGTTAACTAGCCCAAATTAACACATAATTGATTATTGATTGATGTATTTTCAAACAGGCGTTTGAGAGTAATGAGACATCAACTGGCCGGCGGACGACACTCGGGGCGTCCGCCGACTACAGTTTCTCGATGACCATCTCCTCGGGGCGGCGAATCCGGAAGACGTCCGCACGGGCCTCCAGCGCCGCCGCGTCGTCGCGTTTCGCCGCCGACTCGGCGTGAATCGTCAACAGCGGGTCCCCCAGGTCGACCGCCTCGCCGGTAGTGACGTGCAACACCACGCCCGCACCCTTGTCTTTCGGCGCTCCGGCTCGCCGGCCGAGTTCGGCCAACACGCCGTTGTCGGCGTTCGTCACCACGCCGTCCCGTTCGGCGACGATCGTCTCGGTCAGCGAGCCGATTTCGATGCCCTCGCGAGTCACGTCCCGGTCGCCGCCCTGCGCCTCGATGATGTCGCGGAACGTCTCGAGGGCGCGACCCGATTCGAGTAACATCTCGGCGTCGGTGTCGACGCCACAGCGCTCCAGCAGTATCGACGCCAACTCGACGCTCTTCGAGCGAAGGTCGGAGGGGCCGTCACCTTCGAGAACCGCGAGTACCTCGCGGGCCTCCAGCGCCGGTCCGATGCCTCGACCGATGGGCCCGTCGCCCCGCGTGATGGCACACTCGATGCGAACGTCGAGGTGCTCGCCGACCCGTTTGAACCCACGGGAGAGTCGACGGGCCTCCGCGAGACTCACCACCTTCGCGCTCTCGCCGTAGGGGATGTCGACGACGACGTGGGTCGAGCCGGCGCTGCGTTTCTTCGAGAGCACCGACGCGATGACCTGCCCCTCCGGGTCCAGCGACAGCGGCGTCTCGACTTCGATGATGCGGTCGTCGACCGGCGAGAGGTCGACCGCACCGCCCCACGCGACACAGCCGTTGACTTTCCGAACGACGGCCTCGATTTCCGACTGGCTCAACTCGACGTTACAGAACACCTCCATCGTGTCGGCCGTCCCCGCTGGCGAGGTGATCGCCCGCGAGGACGTCTTCGGAATCTTCACGCCGGCGGCCGCGACGATGGCGACGATGATGGGCGTCGTCCGATTCCCGGGGACGCCGCCGATACAGTGTTTGTCCGCGATGACCGCGTCGTCCCACCTGATTCGACTGCCCACGTCCGCCATGCACTCGGTCAGTGAGGTCGTCTCCTCGAGTGAGAGGCCGTTGGCCTGGAGGCCACAGACGTAGGCCGTCAACTCGATGTCGGTCAGGCGGTCGTGGTAGATGTCCTGAACGATGCTCCGGATTTCGGTGTGGTCGAGTTCGATGTCTTCGAGTTTTCGCCTGACGTACCGCGTCGACTGCGGGGTCGGTGACAGGCGAACGTCGACCGACCCCTCCAGATGCATCAGCGGTCGCGTCACGCCGATGGTTCCGGGCTCTATCAGGTCGGTGGTCACCTTCACGACGCCGACCGTGGTTCCCGTGTCATCGGATAACTCGACACGCTCCATCGCGTGGACGCCCAGCGCCTCGGCGTCCTCGCGGTGGATGACGACCGTCGGCGTCGCCGTATCGAGGTCGAACGGCTCCGTCTTCAGTTCCATGTCTCGGTATCGGCACCGGGGGCAAAGAAGGTCAGCCTCGACGGAGCGCTGTCGCCGACGCTCAGTCGCTGTCTTCGGATTCCGGCGGTCGAACCGTCAACACGGGCACCGGCGACGTTCGGACCAGCGCCTCGGCGACGCTTCCGAGGAGATATCGGTCGAAACCGGTCCGGCCGTGGGTGCCGACTACGACGAGGTCGACCTCCCGTTCCTCGAGAAACGAGAGGACTGCCTCGTGGACCGACGACCCGTACTCGACGGCGCCGTGTACCTGCTCGACGCCCGCCTCTTCGGCGAATGCTGTCGCCTCCTCGACGATGTCCTCGGCGCTTTCCTCCAACATCGCGGTCTGGATGTCGCTTCGGACGTCGATACCGAGGGACTGGTAGGTGATAGCCGACAGGACGTACAGGGCGGCCTCGGCCTCGGTCGCCACGTCGGCCGCAACCGAGAGGGCCTCGGTTGCCCCCTTGCTTCCATCGGTGGGTACCAACACGTCCCGATACGGGTAGTGGGGTTCGGCCGCGGCGTCGGGGCGAATCGTGAGCACGGGAACCTCGGCCCGCCTGACGACGCGCTCGGTGGTGCTTCCGAGCAGCAACCGCTGGAGCCCCCTGCGACCGTGCGTCGGCATGACGATCAGGTCCATATCGTACTCGTCGGCGTATTCGACGATGGTTCGGTACGGTTCGCCCTGAATGACGGTCGACACCGTCTCGACATCGCGATCGCGGGCGCGTTCGGCCACCTCCTCGAGGAGGCCCTCCCCTTCTCGTTCGAGCACGTCGACGACATCTCCCTGAATCCGCGTGAGGCTATCCCGCGTCGTGTCCGCTACGTTGAGAAGATAGACGGTCGACCCGTGTGTCGACGCGATGTCGAGAACGTGGTCGAGGGCGCGGCCCTCCCCGTCGCTTCCATCGGTCGGAAAGAGGATTCGGTCGTACATACGTCGGCTATCGTGGCCGGGAACCAAAACGAAGGGGGGTCGTCCAGGCAACCCTCAATGGACGGCCTGTCCAGAATACTTGCTCCGTTGAGACCATCTGTAGTCGATAAAATAGCGTGCTGAGTATAGAGGATGTACTTACCGGCCGCCAACCACTCGGTTCCACACTACCCAGATGAAAGAACCGGTCGTACGAACTTCGGATGGACAGGTCCGGTTTGTTTTCATAGTTGTTCTACTGGGTAGGTCGCCATCCCCCGTGCGAGCCAGCGACTCGGAAGGCCTGCGCCTTCCATTGTTCGCCCGGACGCGGATTCGTTTTCCGCAAAAAGACTGAAAGGGAATCGCTCGAGAGTTCACCCGTGGGCGAAACGCACAACGTGTGGACGCCGGTGTACATCGGCGAGCGGCCGGACGAGTTGATTCGGCGCACCATCCGCATCCTCATCGACAACGGGTTTGAGACGACTAGCGACGGCGACACCGACCTCGTGGAGTGGTACAAGTTCGAGGGGGACGACCGGTACGACATCCGCAAGGACGCCTCCCTCGAGGAGGTAATCGAGGAGTCCCGCACCGTCGAGGACGTCGACAAGGTCGTGATTCGGGTCTGGATGCCCGACAGCGCATCGTGCCTGCGCGTCGAATTCAACGACGAGCAGTCCGTCGCCTATCCCGCGTTGTCCATGTTCGGCCCGGACGAGTGGGAACTGGGTGACAAAGGGGATGTTGAGTACGATATCGCCCGCGAGCGTTCCGACCGACTCGCCGACGCGCTCGTCGCACTCGCCGAAGAATTCGACCCGTGGTTCGCCTTCTCCCGCGTGCGTCACCCTTACGACGGGGACGACGTGTTCCCCAGTGACGAACCGCCGAACAGCGGAGTCGAAACGGTTCCGTGGATGGCGGTGTTCGGTGAGGAGTGGTTCGATCGCTTCGGTGGTCGGAAGCGAGTACTCGACGCGCCATCGTGGCGGGTCGACGCCCTCGACTCCGGCGGCGTGTTCCTGCGGTCGCACGACGTACCTGCACGGATTCGTTCCGACGCCACCGGCGGCGGCGAAATCTCTACCTACGACTACCTGTTCGACCGCGAATCCATCGACAGCCTGCAGGCGGAAATCAAGCGTCAGAAGAGCACGTTCGTCGATCCGTTCCGCGATCTCGACGACGGCGAGTTGGCCAGCGACGTGGTGATGTGTGAGTCCCACGCCCCCTTCGAGTTCGAGGAGATGGACTACGCCTCGTTCTTCGACGAGTACACCATTGAGGATATGTGCCACGTCTTCTGCGTGCGCCGCGGCGGCGACAAGTTGTGGGAGGCGAACAATGACGAGTTCATCCGTCGGCTCGTCGACGAGAACGGCCACCCTATCGGGGAACTCCCCGAGGGCGTACCGCCCCATCGGGAGATGATCTCGCACAAGGTCGTGACCGAACACCACGGTGCTGCGCCACTCGATATGCTTCGGATGGACGCTCCCGACGAGCCCAGCTTGACCGCACGATTGCACGGGCTCAGTTGCGCGCGCGAGGGCGAGAGCATCTGGCAGGACGACGACAAACCGGTCACGAGAACGTGACGACGGGGTGACGTGGCGGGGACCGTCAAACCGGGAAGCGGGTCAGATTTTTCACCCACGTCACTCGTTCGTCGAAAGAAAGGCTAGCGTCGCTCGACGAGCCGCAGGTTTTCGATATTCAGCACACCCGCTGAAACCCATCCGAGACCGACGATTTTAACGAACCCAGAATATTGGGAATATGGGACAATATTATATCGTTGCCGTCCTAACTACCTACTATGCGAGCCGTATACGCAACCGACCTCTCCGATTCCATCGAGGCGGCGATGAGTTCCCGAATCTGCCTCGAGTGTTTGGGCCGCTACGGGATAACCGAAATCCACCTCCTCAACGTCACCAGCCCGAACGTGACGACGGGCATGCCGGGAAGCGACATCGGCGAGCGGACGAAAGCGGGGCTCGAACGGCAGCGGCGGCTGCTCGAAGAGGAAGGGTTCGACGTCGAAACCCACGTCGTCAGAGGGACGCCGCACCGACGCATCAACGGGCTAGCCGACCAAATCAAGGCCGACCTGATCATCGTCGGCTCCCGCGGGAAGAGCCCCCTCCGGGAGCGCTTCATCGGCGGGACGACGCGCAACGTCGCCCGGACTGCGGGCCGGCCGCTTTTGATTCAGCGCATCGCCGAAGACGACGACCACCACGAAGTCGTCAACGAACACCTCTTCCAGCGCGTGCTCTACGCGACGGACTTCTCGGAGAACGCCGAACACGCCTTCGAACAGTTCCGGTATCTCGACGAGGCGACGCAGGAAGCGACGCTCCTGCACGTCCGACCGCCCGAACGGCGCAGCGGCTCTCCGGGCGTCGAGGACGCCGAAGAGAAACTCGAAGCCCTCGCCGAACGACTCCGGGAGAAGGGCATCGAAACGACGACGATGATTCGCGAGGGCGAAGCCGTCGAGGAGATTCTCGCCGCCGAAGCGGAAGTCCAGCCGACGACCGTCCTCATGGGTTCTCGGGGCCGAAGCCGCATCCGACGGCTACTGTTGGGTAGCACCTCCGAGTCCGTGACCGCCCGAGCGAACAGTAACGTCCTGCTCGTCCCGCCGGTCGGCGGGCGGTGAGTGAACCGCCAGTTTTCACGCACAACGACAATATTTTTCACAGAAAGCGAGAGCAACTATCCTGTGACCACCGACACGCTCGCGTTCGTCGGCGCCGCCGGTGGCGTCGGAACCACGCGACTCACGCTCGAATGTGGAACGCTGTTGGCCGGCGAGGGCCACGACGTGGCGATACTCGATGCGGCCTACGCCACCCAGGGGTTGGCCGACCGGACGCCCGGCCGCATCGACCCCGACATGACGGCGCTCTGTCTCGAAGAGCCGCCGCTGGAAACGGCGCTCGTCGACCGCGACATCGAGGGTGCCGGCCGCCTCGCGGCCTGTCCGGCACGCGCCCCGTTCGAACGCCTCGCACGGGCGAAGACGCCCGAGGCCGCCGAAGCCTTCGAGCGGAAAGTCGACGAAGCGACGCGTTCCTTCGACCACGTGCTCCTCGATACGCCGCCGGTCGGCGCCAATCAGGCCATCGCGGCAGCCACCACAGCCGACGCCGTCGCGGTCGTCTGTGACGCCGCCAGAACAGAAGACGCCGTTCCGAGGATGTGGGACCGACTCGCCGATATCGGCGTCGACGACTCGACGACGGTCGTGACACGGACGAAGGACCACCCAGACGCGGCGGCGACGGTGCCGACGTTCGACGCTGAGTATCCCGCGGTCACGGTCGATGTCGAGGCCCGGAGCGCAATCGCGGCGGTACTCGAAGAGACAGTCGGCGTAGATATCGAAATCGACGACGGGGACGGCCTTCGAGAACGGTTGCCGATTTAGAGCCAGTCATCGACGCCGCTGCGGGCGTCGGAAAGCGGGTCGGGGGCGTCCTCGAGTGCCAGCGCGTCGGCGACCGCCGTTTCGGCGGCCGGTATCGGGTCGTGGGTGACGACGTAGGCACCGAGTGCGAACTCCGCCTCGCCGACGTTGGCCAACGTCTTCGCCTCCGTCCGTGATATCGCCCCGGCCAGCCAGTCTTTCATCACCCGTCGAGCGGTCGGCGTCAGCGGGTCGATGGGTTCGCCGAGGAGATACAGCGTCTTCGCCGCCGTCGTCTTCGGAAGCTCCGCGACGGCGGCCGAACGGCCGAGGCTCGCTCCTTCGGCGTAGGCTTCGACGACGAGGGCTGCTTCATCCGCCGAACAGGGCAGTTCCTCGGCGAACGGTGTCAGGCGCTCGGACAGCGACGCGTCGGTTCGGTCGCTCCTCGCGACGCCGGGGTCGCGTTGCTCCATCGTCACCTCGATTCCCTCGGCGATGTCCGAAAGCCCCATGCTCGTGGCTGGCTCCCCGATGTTTGTTAAACTGTTGGAGAACGGAAAGGTACTGGCTGTTCACGCTGCGAGGAAGGTACCGATAACCGGTGCCCTCTAGCGGGCGAGCGAGGTTGATTTCTCCCACCTGCGGTAGTTTTTAAAGTATCATCCCGACCCACCTTCGCATGTGATGAGCGCCACGACGCGACAGACGTGTCCCGAATGTGAGGGGCGCCTCCGGAGCACCGACACCGAAACAGTGTGCGACGAGTGCGGACTCGTCGTCGACGAAACCGCCATCGACCACGGGCCGGAGTGGCGGTCCTTCGAGGACGACCGAACGAACCCCGAGCGGACCGGCGCGCCCCTGACGCGTTCGCGACACGACAGAGGGCTCTCGACGGAGATCGGTCACTCGACCCGGCTGAAGGGAAGAAAGCGGCGCCGGGTCGCACGCATGCGGCGACAGCACAAACGCGCCCAAATCGCCAGCAAGCAGGAGCGAAATCAGGTGTACGGCTTCACCGAGATACGGCGTATCGTTGGCCGACTCGAACTCCCCGACAGCCTCCAGGAGCGGGCGTGTGTCCTCTTCGAGTCAGCACAGGACGACGGACTGTTACAGGGTCGGTCGATAGAGGGCTTCGCCGCCGCTGCGGTGTATGCAGTGTGTCGAACCGCCTCCATCTCTCGGACACTCGCCGAAATCGTCGCGGTCGCTGCGTCCGACGAATCCGAACTGAAAGCCGCCTACGACGCCCTGAACCGGGAACTCGGGCTGCCGGCCGGGCCGATACATCCGGCGGAGTATCTCGCACGGTTCGCCTCCAAACTCGACGTGTCGACCGCAATCGAACGGGAGGCCCGCGACCTCGCCGAACGTGCCCGAGACTCCGGCCTGGCGACGGGACGCAATCCGAGCGGCGTCGCGGCGGCCTGTCTGTACACGGCCGCACGGGACGGCAACGCCGACCTCACACAGGCCGACGTCGCGTCGGTCGCCGATGTCTCCGCGGTGACCGTTCGGAGCACCTACCAGGACCTACGCGACTAACTGCGACCGGAAGGACCGAATCGTATCACCGCTCGCGTGCCAACCCTGCGAACGTCTCCGTGGGGAGGTCGACCGATTCGACCCGTCGCTGGAGGTCTTCTGGAGCGACCGACAACCGAGCGAGTGCCCGTTCGTCGGCGACGAGCGCCGCGGCCAGTTCCTCGACGGCGTCCAATCCACCGACTGACGCGATGGCTATCGTCGCCGACTGGAGGTCCTCGACCGCAGCGAGTCGTTCGGCACGTTCGACACGCCGCTCGATCCGCTCGAACCACGCCGCAAAAGCCTCGGGAGGCCCACCAGCCGCCAGTGGTTCCGACTTCACCAACTCGACGACCGGTCGCTCGGGACGCGCAGGCGTCGCGAATCCGAGCGGCGTGGTTCCTGTATCGACAGTCCGAGTTACACCTCGTTCGTTCCACCCGTCGGCCGGCGTTCCCTCGGAACGAGGTGGAAACACGGGGCCGTCGAGGCGGCTCTCAATACGAATCCGGTGGGGGCGGTCAGCAGTGACGAGAACCTCGACGAACGTCACACCATCGACGCGCGTCGACTCGACCCTTAGCGTCGGCATACGTCCGTTGGCCGCCACCTCGTTGATAAATTACAGCCAGTAGACAGGAGCATCCAGCCACGCCATCGCTTCGGCCGCGTCCGAGAAGCGCCGACAGGCGAGTGCGACCGGCGCGTGAACGGTTCCGACGCGAGCGACGGCGAGCGCCGCGGTGACCGAATCGGCGTCCGCGAAGGTGCGTCCGTCCCCGCCCGGAGCCGAGACGACGGCCTCGTCGGCGGCCGGGCGGACCGATTCGACGAGTTCCACCCGCGCCTCCCGCCGGCGGTTTTCGAGTCGGTCCTGCAGTCGAAGACGACGGTCACGTTCGTCCCGGGCGGACCGTGCACGCGAGCGTGCGTCTTCGAGGGCTTCCGTCGCAGCGAGATGCTCCGTTTCGGCCTCCGAGAGTTCACGAATCGCCGTCCGGTACTCCCCGGTCACTGCGTCGTCGTCGGACGCCTGTACCCGCCCGCGAAGCGTCGCCACACGCTCGCGACGCTCCTCAAGTGCGGCCTCGGTTTCCGCGACCCGCCGACGGGCGTCCGACAGCGTGGGAACCGACGCCTCGTGGTCCGAAAGCCGACACCGAATCGACTCGATTTGCTCGTCGACGCTCGTCTCAACCCCGCGGGAGCGTGCCGCCGCCACGAGTGCCCCACGCCGGTCCAAGGTCATTCCCGGGGCGATGACACGGACGTACTCGTACAGCCCCACGGTTGGTTACAGCTCTCGCCGTTTCAGTGTCGCCGGCGAGGGATGCGGCGCGTCGACGGCGAACTTCGCGTACGCCGTGTTCGGATTCTCCCGACACTCGTAGGCCGTCGCGGCCTCCCGAACCGACTCGGGTACGTCTCGAAACTCGTTGAACGGTTCGGTGCGCTCTACTTGTACGTCGTCGGGGTGTTTCTCCCGGAGTCGCAACGCGAGAAACGCCCCAAACTCCGTGGCTCGGAACAGTGCCGCCCGACCGAACCGACGAACGACGCAGTCCTCGTGTGTTCGACAAACGTTCCGAAGCGACGTTCTCGCTGCCTGAGAGTACGTCACGACCAACAGCACGGCCAGTCGTATTCCTCAGTTTGACCTAAAATTAACGGATTAGTCGATGCGTTCAACCGTCGGCGCCGTCGCGTCGGTCAACTCCTCGATTCGGTTTCGGGCTTGACGTTCGGACTCGGCGACGACGACAGTGCCCGTATCAGCCCGATACGCCGACAGCTCGCCGTCGAACTCCGTGGCGAACGTTCGAACGGCACTCCGGACCCGGCGCTCGCAGGTCTCCAGTTCGGTCTCGCCGGCCTCGTAGTCGGCCAACGCCTCCTCGATTCGGCGGATGGCAGCGATACGGTCCATCTACACCGACCGCAGGTGGCCGCCCTGCGGTTCGTACACCTCGCCCTTCTGTCTGAGTTTCTCGATTTCGTGTTCGGCCGTCGACCGCTCGGTGCCCATCTCCTCGGCACGGTCGAGCACCTCCTCGATGGGGGCGCCTTCCTCGTACTCATCCTGAATTTCGCTGATGAGCGCCTTGATGTTCTTGATGCGGTCGCGTTGACTCTTGGAGGTGCCCGTCTCGACGATGTCGGCGTCGAACTCGCCGGTCTCGGGGTCGACGCCGACGTCTTTCAGCGAGGACATGACGATGTCGACGGCCTTCTCGGCGTCCCGCTTTTCGACGTGGTCGCCCAACCGCATCCGGGCGCTGGCCTCCGAGAGCCGAACCAGCGCCTCCAGTTTCCGTGCCGTCACCGGAACTGCGGAGCCCTCGTCGAGCCCCTTCGACCGGAGGTCGACGTAGAAGTCCTCGATGACCGTTTTGGCCTCCTCGGTCATCGTCGGGAACACG
This sequence comes from Natronomonas gomsonensis, assembly GCF_013391635.1. Taxonomy (GTDB): domain Archaea; phylum Halobacteriota; class Halobacteria; order Halobacteriales; family Haloarculaceae; genus Natronomonas; species Natronomonas gomsonensis_A. Next base: position 1,726,259 of record NZ_JACAWU010000002.1, read on the forward strand.
TTCCGCTTGGCGAAGGCGATGTACTTCCGCATCAACTCGGGGTCGATGGCCGACTGAACGTCCTCGGTGGCCTTCGCGACTTCGTCCTCCGAGAAGTTCGAGGTCGGGTTCTGCTGTTGGTGCGTGTACACCTCACCGGCGTAGTTGGTCTGGACGATGTGTTCGGCCAGTTCCTTGTCCTTCTCCTGGTCCGGTACGTCGGTGATGATGAACATGATGTCGAACCGCGAGAGCAGCGCCGGTTCGAGGTCGATTTGTTGGCTGTACTTTTCGTGTTGGTCGAAGCGGCCGTACTTCGGGTTCGCCGCCGCCAGAAGCGAACATCGGCTCTTCAGCGTCGCGTTGATGCCGGCTTTGTTGACGCTGATTTGCTGTTGTTCGAGCCCCTCGTGAAGCGCCGAGCGGTCCGAGGAGTCCATCTTGTCGAGTTCGTCGACGGCAGCGACGCCGCGGTCGGCCAACACGAGCGCGCCGGCCTCCAGAGTCCACTGTTGGCCGTCGGCGAAGTCGTCTCTAACAGCTGCAGCGGTGAGCCCGGCCGCGGAACTGCTCTTCCCGGAGGTCGAAACAGCTCGCGGGGCGATGTTCTTGACGTACTGAATCAACTGGGATTTCCCCGTCCCGGGGTCGCCCATCAGCAGGATGTGGATGTCCCCACGTACACGGGAATCGTTGGGGAGGCTCTTCGTGACGCCGGCGAACAACTGCAGGATGATGGCGAGTTTCTCCTGTTCGTAGCCGTGGATGGAGGGCGCCATCGAGTCGATGAACTGCTGTTCGATGTCCTGTTGTTCGGAGAGGGCGTAGATTTCCTTCTTGTCCTCGTCGGTGATGTCCATCTCCTCGAACTCCTCGTCCTCGATTTCGACGGAGATGCCGCTCATGTACACGTCGAAGATGGGCGTCTTGCTCTGGTTCTGCTCCTGTTGGTCGAGGTGGATGATACCGATGACCCGAACGTGGTCGCCGGGAGTGACCTTCCCGGTGATGTCGTCTTCGATGTTCACGTCGATGCTCTGGGGCGTCTCCCCGCCGCGCAGGCCCTCAGGGGACTCCTGAACGCGGAGTTTCTGGGCGTCGACGAACTCCGATTGGTCGAAGTTGATTTCGAACGGTCCCTGCCGTTCACAGCCCTGACACTCGTGGGGTTCGTAGAACTCACCGGAGGTCTGGGGGATGCGGGTGAGCGTGCCACAGCGTTGGCACTCGAAGGCGGCTTCGGTCACTTTCGGGCGTACGTCGGTCGCCTTCCGGATGATGCCGGAGACAGCGACCAACTGGCCGCGATGGCGCGCGCGGATGTCGCGGATGCCCGTCGTCTCCTGGAGGTTCAAGATGCGAACGTGGGCCTGTCCCAGTTTCACGTCGACCGGGAGATCGTACAGGCGGAGGGCCTCCTCGGCGTAGTCGCGCATCTGGTCGGGTTGGGCGATGAAGTCGTCGGCGAGGTCGGGGTCGAAGCGATAGAGGTCGTCCCAGTCGACGTACAGCGAGCGCTGTTCGTTCGGGTACTTCTGGGCGAGTTCACCGATTTCGTTGCGATAGTAGTCGCGGTAGAACTGCTCGAACTTGTCGATGACTTCGGTGTTCTCCGCGCGCGCCATGAGAGTATCACGTCTTGGCGCGCCACCGAATAAGAACTTTGCCAACCGGGGTAAAAGTGGATGAGCGATTTCCGGCACGATATAAAAAACAGGCACCTGCCGGCAGAATTGTAAATTAATTTGCTGTTGTATGCGTGGTATGGACACCCGTACTGTAATCGTGGCTCTCCTGACGCTGCTGGTCGGGGTCGGAATCGCGACGATGCCCGCGGCGGCACAGTCCACCGAAGACCCCCTCGGCGACACCGACATCGAACTCGGCGGCGACGGCGTTCCCGGCGAGATAACCTTCGAAACCGACGACGGCAGCACGCTCGTCGTCGACGGCGTCGTCACCGGCGGCCACGCGAGCGTCGACTGCATCGGGAGCGAATCGCAGGCCAGTTACTGCGACAAAGACGGTGAGTTGTACCTCGGCCCGGGTTCGCTGACCTACGAGGGGTACAACGAGTTCGAAAACCGAAACAGCGGTGGGTTCGGTGACTCAATCGCCGTCATGCAGGACGGCGAGGAAGTCGCCACCATCGACATCGAGACCCAAGACAACCCCGTCGCGGTCATCGTCGGCTTCCTCGGCGGCCTCGGCTTCGGGGTCTTCGGTTGAGTCCATCTTTAGCAGCGCTGGCAACGTATCGTCTCGGTCGCTCGTGAACACGGCAGCGACGCCGAACGATAGCGCTGAGGCGTCTTCGAGAGCGTCGTTACGCTTCGATGCGCTGGCGCTTCCGTTCCGAGAGCGTCTCCAGATATTCCTCGGCGTCGAGCGCGGCCATGCTCCCGGTCCCCGCCGAGGTAATCGCCTGCCGGTAGTTCGGGTCCGCAACGTCGCCGGCGGCGAAGACGCCGTCGACGGTCGTCCGAGCAGTCGGGCGACCGTCCGCGTCGGTCTGCGGGACGATGTAGCCGCTGTCGTCGCGTTCGACCCCCGTCCCCTCCAAGAAGTCCGTGTTCGGCGTGTGGCCGACGCCGTAGAACACGCCGCCGACATCGACCGTTTCGGTGTCGACCTCGATACCCGCTTCGGCTTTCTCCCGTGGATACCCGTCGGGGTGAGAGACGAGCGTCGCACCGGTCACGCCCTCTTCCTGTGAGCCGTGGAGGGCCTGTAGCTCCGTGTTCCATCGGAACTCGATGTCCTCGTGCTCGCGGGCGCGTTCGGCCATGATTTCGGAGGCGCGGAGCTCCTCGCGTCGGTGGACGATGGTAACGGAGTCGGCGAACTTCGTGAGGAACAGCGCCTCTTCCATCGCGCTGTCGCCGCCACCGATAACGAGAACGTCGTCCCCGCGGTGGAACGCGCCGTCACAGGTCGCACACGTCGACAGCCCGTACCCCATCAGGTCGGCTTCGTTCTCGGCGCCGACCCAGCGGGCGCTGGCGCCGGTGGCGACGACGAACGCACGCGTTCGAATCGTCTCACCCGTCGAGAGGGTGAGCTCTTTCGGCTGCCCGGCGAGGGTCGCGGACTCGACGCTCCCGTGTTGGAACGTCGCGCCGAACCGCTCGGCTTGCTCTTTGCCCTGCTGGACCAGTTCCATGCCGCCGACACCCTCGGGGAACCCGAGGAAGTTCTCGACGTCGGTAGTCAGCGTCAGCTGGCCGCCGGGCTCGTCGCCCTCGAGAACGAGGGGGTCGAGGTCGGCACGCGCCGCGTAGACGGCCGCCGAGAGGCCGGCGATGCCCGAGCCCGCGACGACCACGTCGTGGATGTCCTCGCTCATTTACTCGGTGTACCCCTGTATCAGCGAGCGGAGTTGGTCTTCGCCCTGGACGCCGACGATTTCCTCGACCTGCTCGCCGTCGGCGAAGAGGACGAGCGTGGGGACCCCGCGGACGCCGTAGGCGGCCGCCAACTGCTGGTTCGCGTCCACGTCGACTTTCGCGACCGCGGCGTCGGTCTCGGCGGCCAGTCGGTCGACGATGGGCGCAATCATCTGACAGGGCCCACACCAATCGGCGTAGAAGTCCGCGAGGACCACGTCGTTGTCCGCGACGAACTCGTCCAGTTCGCTCTGCCCGGCGATGGGACGTGGTTCATCGGGTGTGGTTGCTCCTGCGTCGGAAGCGGTTTCGACTGTCATCACCTCTCGATAGGGACCAGTAGTAATTAAGGGTTATGGGAATTTTCTGCAATACTGTTATAGCAATACCCCATCGACCTGAGAGTAACCGACGGCAGAAGAGAGACCCGACTCGACGCTGTACAGCCCGTGTTCGAAACCCCGGAGATGACTAACCTTCGAGTGAGTTGGCAGCGTCATTTCGTTCGTATTTGTTCTCGAACTCCTCGATGAGTTGGCCCATCTTCGCGTACCAGTCGTTGAGGAACCGCTGCATGTCGTCGGTGACGTTCGAGGCCGGCTTGTACACGTGGTAGTAGCCGCCCTGGTCGTAGTTGACCTGCTCTTTCTGGATGAATCCGGCCTGAAGCAGCCGCTGGACGGCGCGGTACGCCGTCGAGCGCTCGCGGTCGACCGACTCCGCAATCGCGTCGACGGTTAGCGGTTCGTCCGTGTGAACGAGCGTTTGGAAGACCTCTCTGTCGAGCCGTTTGAGCCCGTGAAAGCACTCCAAGAGCCCCTCACACGCCATATCCTGCTGGAGTTGTTCAGCCATCGAGTCGACCATTGGTATCACGTTCGACTACGTGCTCCGGGACCAAAATACTTGTGTATAGAATTTGCAATTCTGTACAAGTATAGAATCGGTGAGGGCGTCAACTCACGCAATCGAACACGTCTGTGGATTACCCGTTCGGCCGAGGAAAAACAGCAACAGCAGGATGCCGCCGAGTCGGAGGAGGTTCCCCTCGAAGGGCAGTGCGGCCATCGCACCGACGAAGCCGAGGGCGCCGAGAACGCCGGCACCGCAACTCGCACACCCGGCCGCGAGGAACCCGGGAACGACGCCGAGCATCGTCGACGCGCTCGTTCGGCGGGCCCGCCGGAAGAGGGTAATCGCATGCGTCGCCGCGATGCCCGTCAACAGCGCGTAGGTCACGACCAAGAGGAGTCCGAGCCACCCGACGCTCAGATACGTTTCCCGGGTGAGGGCGGTAATCCCGTAGAGGAGGTCGGCCGGATTCCTCGTCAGGAGCTGAATGGAGAACTGGGGGAACGTACTCAGCACCAGAATCGAATACGCGAGGACGGTCACGACGCCGGCAGTCACGAGTCGGCCATCGGACGTGAGCGGATAGCCGAGTGCGTCGGGGAGTCCTCGGAGCCACGCCGGAGCCGCATCCCGCGTGGTACTCACGCGTCCAACACCCGGTCGAGCGCATTCGAGAAGGTGTCGTAGGGGTGTGCACCGACGAGTTTACCCGCCGCGTCGGCGTCGCGATTGTAGAGGACGAACCCGGGTGTCCCCCTGATTTCGACCGATTGGGCGACGCCGACGTTCGTCTCGATGGCGTCACGGATGGCGTCGCCGCGGGACTCCCGACAGCTGTCGACGGCCGAGACGGAAACGCCGTCGGTCCGTTCGGTGATGCTCCTGAACGTCGCCTCGTCGGCCCAGTCGTGTCCCGATTCCGATTGGGCGTCGAACGCTGCCTCGTGCCACCGCCAGAAGGCTTCGGGGTCGGTTCGTTCGACCGCCCGCCACACGCAGCGACTCCAGACGACCGCCGGCATCGAGTACTCCCCGATGTTCGGATACGGCAAGACGACGAGTCGCACGTCCCCGGTGTCGATGTACTCCGAGCCGACCTTGGGGAGGGTTTCGGTTTCGAACTTCTTGCAGAACGGACACAGGTAGTCCGTCCAGTAGTACACGTCGACCGTCGCTTCAGGGTCACCCACGAGCGGTCGGCCGGCGAGTTCGACACCGAATCCGGTCGTCTCCTCGCTGGTGTGGAACGTCTCCGGAACGTATTCGGGTTCGTCGGATTCAGAGCCGGATGCGAGGTACGCGACTCCACCGCCGAACAGGACCGTCGCACCGCCGGCGGCAATCGCCCGCCTGCGCGTAATCTTGCTCTTGCTATCCATTCACGTGCAATTGTCACTATCAAGCGTCATCGGTGTTTCGATTGTCCGACTTCGGTAGCGACTCACAAGGGCGAGTTCGTTCCCGCCGCCATCCATCCGAAGAACCCGAAAGGGGTTTGTCCCGAGAGCCCAATACTCCACAGGAATGACGCTCCCAATCGATCCGTCACAGATCAGCCCCGACGACATCGGTGAAGCCGAAGCGACCCTGGAGATGGACCACGAGGAAGCCATCGAACACGTCCGCGAGGTGTTCACCAACGCCGGGTTCGGCATCCCAGTCGAGTTCTCGCCCTCGGAGATGCTCAACGAGAAGGTCGACGCCGGCCGAGACCCCTACTACGTGCTCGGCGCCTGCAATCCGGCGGTTGCCGAGAAGGCGCTCGACGCGACCGACAACAAACTCGGCGCGCTGATGCCCTGCAACGTCGTCATCTGGGAGGAAAGTCCCGGCACCCAGCACGTCTATCACGTCTCGATTATGCGCATCGGCCGGCTCGTCGGCATGGCGCCCGACGACGAGGAGATGGCGGACATCGTGGCCGAGACCGGTGAACTCGTCGACGACGCCTTCGAGAACCTATAATGGGGTTCCACACCTTCGACGCCGACCGCGCCGACAAACTCGAAGAGGCGGGCAAGCGGTATCGGTTCCTCTCCGCCGAGGAGTTGCTCTGGGCGCTCTCACCGAGCGACGACGACCACGTCGCCGACTTCGGGAGCGGCACGGGGTTCTTCACCGACGACGTCGCCCCGCACGTGGACACCGTGCACGCAGTCGACGTTCAGGAGGCGATGCACGACTACTACCGGGAGAAAGGCGTCCCGGACAACGTCGAACTCGTGACGAGCGGCGTGGGCGACCTCCCGCTCGCCACCGGGAGCCTCGACGGGGCGTTCTCGACGATGACGTACCACGAATTCGCCAGCGACGAGGCGCTCGCCGAAATCGCTCGCGTGCTGAAAAGCGAGGGAACTCTCGCCATCGTCGACTGGGCCGCCTCGGGCGACGGGAGCTATGGACCGCCGGTCGACGAGCGGTTCACCGCCGAGGAAGCGGTCGATGCCCTCCGGGAGACGGGGTTCACCGTCACGCACGAGGCCGTTCGACCGGAAACGTTCCTGCTCACGGCGACGGCGCCGTCGGAGTAGCTACTGGGCCGAAACGCCTCGACAGAAAGTGGGACCGCCCGAATTTGAATCGGGGTTACAGCGTCCCAAACGCTGAAGGATACCAAGCTACCCCACGGTCCCGCATTCCTACCGAGGCCCCCCGAGCGTGAAAACGTTTCGTTCCGGGCCCCAAGGGCTATATCTTCGCACGGAGAATCGCGTCGATATGGTGACACCAGTCGAGATCGGCCTGTTCGTGCTCGTGTTGGCGCTGCTGTTCGGCGCCTATCGAGTCATCAAGGCCGTCAAACCGTTCATCGTCAACGCCGTCGTCGGCGTGATAATCCTGTTCGTAGCCAGTTTCCTCGGGGTGCCGATAGAGATAACGGCGGTGGCAGTACTCATCTGTGCCGTCGGCGGCGTCCCCGGCGCGATACTCGTCATCGCGTTGGCGTATCTCGACATCGCCTTCGTCGGGACGATGGCACCGCTCGTGGTGTAGGTCAGCAACCCGCAGTGGACGTGATGGAGTAGCACAAACGGCTGTTTGAGCTTAGGGTACCCCTTTGATATCCCCGTCCGTTCGCTCTCGTATGCGACACGCCACGGTGCCTCGCCGACTGTTCGAACCCCTCCGGGCGGCCACCGGAACGCTCCTCACTATCGTCGAGGGGATGGCGTTCTGGGCCGCCGCCGTCTTCCCGCTGGTGTACGTGGTCGCGGTCCTGCTGTACGACGCCGGTGTCGTCTCCGAAACCGAACTGGTCGCGTTGGTCGCGCTCAACGCCGTCTCGATAGTCGTCGGCCACCAGCACCGCTCACAGCCATGACGATGCGCCAACAGACCCACCCCTCCAGTCGCCTCCTCGAGTACCTCGAACGCCGCGCGGCCGACGGCGAGATATACGTCAAGAGTAAGTTCCTCGCCGAGGACCTCGACCTCTCGGCGTCCCAAATCGGCGTGTTGCTCGGCCGACTGCAGGACTCGACGGAGACCCTCGACATCGAGCAGTGGTCCTACACCAACGCGACGACGTGGCGCATCGCGCCCGCCGAGTAATCAGTGCTCGTCGCGGAGTTCGATTTCCGCGACGAGTTCGTAGGGGTCTGCGCCCTTCCGAATCGAATCGAGCATGGCGAAGGCCTCGTCGGGCGCGAGGAAGTGTTCGGTGACCGCCCGACCCAGCGGCGTCGGCCGGAAGCCGTCGATGAACTCGTATTCGATGAGTTTGCCGACGGCGTGTTTCGTCGGCACCTCCCCGACCATGCGGTCGTTGAGCGCCTTCGCTCGCTTGCCGGCGACGGTGATGTTGGCGAGCGTCTCCTCGATTGCGGCGGCCTCGTCGTAGCGGGTGACGACCGGCTCCATCTCCCCTTTCAGCAGTTTGAACGCCACCTCGTCTTCGGTCATCTCCATGGAACTGTGATACGAGCAGTCGGGTTCGACGAGCGTGTAGACGGTCCCTTTGTCGTGGTAGTCCGGGCGGCCCGCACGCCCCAGCATCTGCTCGAATTCCTGGACGGAGAGCCACTCGATGCCCATCGCCAGCGAGTCGAAGATGACCTGTGAGGCCGGGAAGTCGACACCGGCGGCGAGGGCCGCCGTGGTGACGACCGCCGCGAGGTCCTGCTCGCCGAACTGCCGTTCGACCTGCTTGCGGCGGCCGTAATCGAGGCCGGCGTGATACGGCGCCGAATCGTACTCGAGTTGCCGGGATATCTCGTGACAGCGCCGCCGGGAGTTCGTGAAGATAATCGTCTGTCCGCGATACCCCTTCGAGGATTTCGAGTCGAAGGCCCGCCGGACGAGTTTGTTCTCGATGTCCAACTTCTCGCCGCCGTCGGCGAAGGTGACGTGGCGCTCGATGGGAACCGGTCGTTCCTCGAACTCGATGAGTTGGGCGTCGAGTTTCCCGGCGAGGTCGCCGGGATTGCCGACCGTCGCGGAGAGGTAGACGTACTGGGTGTTGCAGTCGTTGCTCTCCGAGTAGTGCTTGAGTCGGGAGATGAGGCCGTCGAGGCGGTGGCCGCGTTCCTCCTCGCCCAGCGTGTGGACCTCGTCGATGACGACGGTGCCGATGTCGCCGAGGTCCTTGCCGGTCCGCAACGCGTGGTCGATGCCCTCGTAGGTGCCGACGATGACGTCCGCCCCGGGGTCGAAGCGGTTGCCCGAATCCCGGATGCGGGAGGCGCCGACCCGCAACGTCACGTCGAGTAAATCGCCGTAGTCGTCCTCGAAGTCCTCGTGTTTCTGGTTCGCCAGCGCCACGAGGGGAACGAGAAACAGCATCTTCCCCTTCCCTTTCAGCGCGCGGTCGATGCCGGCGAGTTCGCCGACTAGCGTCTTGCCGGTCGCCGTCGCGCTCACGACGAGCTGGTCGCGTCCCTCCAGGAGGTCGTTGTCGACGGCGAGACTCTGGACGGGCAGCAGGGTGTCGAACTCCTCGAGCCGAGATTTCAACTCCGGGTGTACGTCGATGTCGCTGGTCGGAACGAGGTCGATGTCGTCGGTCGTCGCCGAGATTTCGTCGAACTTCGTCAGTTCGGGGTCGAGTTGTCCCGAAAGCAGGTTCGCGACGCGTTCGAGGTCGCCGACCTCCAACAGGAGGTCCTCGAGGCGGTCCCGGGCGCCCGAGCGGAGGCCACGGTAGTTCGCCTCCCGTTCGAGTTCGCGTTTCGCACAGTCGAGACAGATGTGTTCGTTATCGTATTTGATAGCCGTCTCGGAGGTCAACGGCGAGTACCGGCCCTTGCCCGCACAGATACGGCAGGTCCGGACCTGCTTCGCGTCGAGTTGATACCCCTCCAGCATGGACTCGATGTCCCGGCGGCCCTCCCGAGAGGTCTGCTGGGAGATGCGGATGCGGCCGGCGCGGCGGGCCATCTCGACGAACTGCTCGGGGCGGCGCGGTATCTCGTCGTCGCCGTCCTTCACGCGGAAGCGGCCGGGACGGGGGCCGGCGCTCGTCTCCTTGAGGTCGAGACGGCCCTGTAGCAGTCGCTCGCCATCGCGGCGGATTACGACGGTGAAATCGTCACGCGCCTCGTGGAGGAACAGCGTGTCGACCTCGGCGACCTGCTGTGACACGAGAGAGTGTAGTGTATCGGGGTATTTCAGTCGTCCGGGACGGATGCAAACGGATGCCAATCGGCGAATCGGCGACCAATGTTATAATAACAATCGTGCGATATCCTAGCATACTGTGCTCCCGGTCGGTCGGGAGGGCGGGCAAGGAGGGAAAAACAGATGCCAACCTACGTCCACCTGATGGAACTCGGCAAAGAGAACCTCGAAACGATGGAGCGGAGTCCGGACAGACGGCAGGCCGCCCGCGAGCTGGTCGCCGACCACGGCGGGGAGCTACTGGCGTTCTACTACACGTTCGGCCGGTACGACGTGGTCGCAATCGCCGAGTACCCGGACGACGGTGCGGCCGCACGCGCCGCCATCACCTTCCGCGGCGAGGGCAACACGAGCGTCGAGACGCTGCCGGCGTTCACCGAAGCCGAGTGGGACGAGGAGGTCGTCGAGAAACTGGCGTGAGGAGAGCCTCACCGTCTCGGTGCGTCGACGCGCTTACTCCAAGAGTTCGATTGCGTCGTCGCCGTTCGGCACCGCACAGATGAACGCTCCCGGGTCGTCGCTTTCGTTGCGGTACCAGTGGACCGTCCCGGCGGGGATGTGTAGCGAGTCGCCGGCGGAGACGGTATACTCCACGTCTCCGAGCCCCACGACGTACTCGCCTTCGAGGACGTACTGTTCGTGTTCGATGTCGTTGGTATGTTTCGGCACCTCGGCGCCCGCTTCGAGGACGAACCGTCGCAACGCGAGGTTCGGCGCGCCGTGTTCGGGGCCGACGAGGACGCCCTTCGAGAGGCCCTCGGCGGCCGAGACGGGTTCGTACTCGATGTCGTCCGCACGGCGGACGAGCGGTCGGTCTGCTGTTGACTCCGGTTCGGACATGTTCGGGGCTACGAACCAGGGGAGTACGAACCCATCGGTCAGTCTTTTAATAGGGTCGCGGACCCACAAACACCCATGAAGAACTTTCGCGTCGGCAGCGCCTTCGGGATACCCATCAAATTGGACCTGACGTTCCTGCTGATTCTGCCGGTGTTCGCCTACCTCATCGGCATCCAGTTGGAGAGTCTCATCGAACTCCTCAACGCGCAGTTCACCGTCGCCTTCGACGCCAGCGTGCTCGCGGCATCGACCGGGACCCGCTTCGGTATCGGGCTGGCCGCGGCGCTGGGGCTGTTCTTCTGTGTCGTCCTCCACGAGTTCGGCCACTCGCTGGTGGCGCGTCGCTACGGCGTCCACATCGACTCGATTACGCTGTGGCTGCTCGGCGGCATCGCACAGATGCAGGAGATTCCCGAGGACTGGAAACAGGAGTTCAACATCGCCATCGCCGGCCCCATCGTTTCGGTGCTGGCCGGCGTCGCCGCCTACTTCGCCTTCCGGACGGTCCCCGACGGCGGCTTCCTGCTGGAAGCCACCCAGTTCACGCTCGCGTATCTCGCCATCATGAACATCGTGCTGGCGGTGTTCAACATGCTCCCGGGCTTTCCGATGGACGGCGGCCGCATCCTCCGGGCACTGTTGGCCCGGAACCGACCACACGCACAGGCGACCCAGCAGGCCGCCCGCGTCGGCCAACTGTTCGCCATCCTCCTGGGACTGTTCGGCCTGCTCATCAACTTCAATCCGTTTCTCATCGTGCTGGCGTTCTTCATCTACATCGCCGCCGCCTCGGAATCGACGCGGACGGTGATGAACGCCGCCTTCGATGGCGTCACCGTCAGCGACGTGATGACCCCCCGGGACCGACTCGACGTGGTCACCCCGAAGACGACCGTCGCCGAGTTGGTCGAACGGATGTTCCGAGACCGCCACACCGGCTACCCGGTCATGGAGGGTGACCGCGTCGCCGGCGTCGTCACCCTCGACGACGCCCGCGAAGTCGACGCAGTCGAACGCGACGCCTACCGCGTCGAAGACATCATGAGCCACGACATCCACGCCGTCGAACCGGACGTGCCGGTGATGACCGCCTTCGAGACGATGCAGCAGAACGGCGTCGGCCGCCTGCTCGTCATCGAGGGTGAAACCGCCGAGGAGTCCGGTCGTCTCGTCGGCCTGCTCTCCCGGACCGACGTGATGACCGCCCTCGACATCGTGAAGTCGGGTGGGTCGCCGAGTCGCCGCTCCGTCGGCGGCGACGCTCGTGGCGCCGAGGCACTGGACCGCGAGCGAGCCTGACGCCGAGCGACTTTTCTTCGCCGACCCGCTGGAGTCGGTGTGGACCTCCACGTCAGATACGAGGGCGACGACGACCCCGAGAAGTGCTCGGCTCGAAAGCTCGCGCGCTTCGACCTCGTTTCCCTCCATCGCTCGGCGCGGGCGACCCCGCCCGGTATCGTACTCGACCCCCACGCCGAGCAGGCGCTGTCGCCGGCCGATGCCGACGAAAGCGATGCCCTCGTCGCCCTCGACTGTTCGTGGGAAACCGCCGAAGCCGAGGCGTTCAAACTCGACGGGCCACATCGGGCGCTTCCCTTTCTCGTCGCCGCCAACCCGGTCAACTACGGGACGCCGTTTCAGTTGAACACCGTCGAGGCGTTCGCCGCGGCGCTGTGTATCCTCGGCGAGCGCGACCACGCCGAGGAACTGCTCGGGAAGTTCCGGTGGGGCCACACGTTCCTGGAGTTGAACGACGAACCCCTCCGGCGCTACGCCGACTGTGCGGATTCGGCCGAAGTCGTCGCCGTCCAATCGGAGTACCTCGACCGCGGCGAGGAGTGAGTCACCACCTGAATCCGACGGGGTCCGCGGGCGGGTCGAGCGGACTCGTTGGCAGGTTCTCCTCGAGGTCAGTCGCGTTGTACGCTCCCGGCGCCACGTCGTTCGGCGTCTCGGGGTAGAACAGCGAGGCGAGCAGTTGGATGTGTCCCCGACCGACGCCGAGTTCGAACTGCCCGCCGCCGTACATCGAGATTCCGTTTGTCTCGCAGTAGTCGATGGCGGCAAGCAGTGATTCGACGGTGCCGAACCGTGAGGGCTTGATGTTGAGCCAGTTCGGTTCGAACGGCAGCGCCTCGATGTCGTCGACGCTCGTTATCGGCGCGTCCCACGACAGTCGGTCGCTGACAGATTCGAGGATTGGTCGCGTTTCCTCGGTCACTGCGGGGTCCTCGATGACCGCTTCGGGAAACGTTTCGACGATGCGGCGATAGAGGTCGGGGTCGACGGAGCCATCGACGGTCGTTCCCTCGTAGTGGCCCTTCAAATCCAGCGTCCGGACGCCGCCGCGTTCGGCGACTGCGGCACAGAACGCTTCGTCCCACTCATCGGTGGGGTCGAGTTTGAACTCGGCGTCGGGAGCGACCGCCCGGATGTCGTCGAGGCGTTCGGGCGACTCCAGGCGCGTGCTGACGACGAACCGGACCGGGTCGTAACGCCGGTTCAAGACGCTTCCGAGGTCGGTGTCGGCCTGCCGCAGCGCCAAATCCAGCGCCGCGCTCTCGAAGCCCCACCGCCGGTAGTGGGCATCCGCCTCGTTGGTCGGCGGTTCGGGGAACAGCGAGAGTGAATCGAGGTGCGCCGAAAAGGAATCGAGCGTGTACTCCCCCGAAAGGTCGAGGCCGCCGTCTTCGTAGGTATCCTGAAACAGTCGCTGGTCGTCGGCGTCGTAGCCCACGTCCTCGCCGCGGCCGGTCTCTCCGTCGCCGGACAGCGAAATCGTCGTGGAAACGCGTGTGAATCCACTCGAAACGTCGCGCTGGGCAGCGTCGAGTTCGTAGCCGTCGACGACGAGCGGCAGGTCCGCGAGTCGGTCGTACATACCCCGGCTTCGATTGGGAGCCACCTAAACCCACGAGGAGGAGGGTCGAATCGATGGCACCGACGAAGGGAAAGGTTAAACGGCAGCGACCGCCTCGGAACTGGTATGGCTAGCTTCGAAGAGGCGGAAAAGCGCACCCTCGAGAAGATGATTTGCATGCGCTGTAACGCCCGAAACTCCAAGCGAGCGAAACGATGTCGGAAGTGCGGTTACAAGAACCTCCGCCCCAAGGCGAAGGAACGCCGCGCGGCCTAAACCGGCACTCGTTTCTCTCGTCAATCGCGTCCGACAGCCGTCGGCTCGTCGTCGCTACTCTTCGGGGTACTTCGGTTCCCGCTTCTCCGCTCGGCCGAGTGCCGTCTCCACCACGTCCCGAACGTCGCCGTGGAACACCTCGCCGTGGCCCGCGTACATGTGCTCGACGCCATCGCCCATCCGGTCGAGTAACGTCTCGATGCTCTCGATGAGCCGTTCTCTCGATTGGCCGGCCATGTCGGTGCGGCCGAAACTGCCGTAGTCGAAGGCGCCGTCGTCGTGGACGACCACGTCGCCGCTGAACAGCGTCGTCTCCGAGACGAAAGAGACGTGGTCGTCGGCGTGTCCCGGCGTGTACACCACGTCGAAGGCCTCGTCGCCGATGAACACCTGCTCGCCGTCGTCGAGGTCGCTGGCCCGGCGCGGGTGGTCGGCGTAGGCGTACAACGGCGCGTCGAAGGCGTCTAGCACGGCATCGAGTTGGGCGACGTGGTCGCCGTGCTGGTGGGTCAACACGACGGCGTCGAGGCCGTCGGTGTGTTCTCGAATGACGTCGACGACCCCGTCCATCGCACCCGCGTCGACGAGTACCGTTCGGTCCCCCTCGACGAGATACGCGTTGCAGGTGAACGTCTCCGCGTCCGCGGTTACGTTGGTTACGTCCATACCGACGCCACACGCTGTGGCGTATTGATGCTGGCGGCACCGAAAGCGACCCCGAGCGGCGCATCATTTACAATCATGAAACACATACCCACGGATGACCATGGGGTTCGGAAGCTACGACGAATCCGAACAGGAGTCCCAGCAAATCGACACCGACATCGAGGAAGACGGCCAGTCGACGCTGCCCACTCACGACGGCGAGGTCGAATTCGAGTACGACGACGCCTCCAGCGAGGACCTCCTGGAGACGTTCGAGGAAATCAAAGGGCAGTGAGGTGAAACCCGGCCGCCGCGCGCTCGGCATCGCGGAATCGTACCGCGGCACCGACGACGGCGCGAGTAGCACACTCGGTGGTGCGGTGGTCCGTGCTAACCGAGTCGTCGACGACTTCGTTTTCGGGTCGTGTACCGTCGGCGGCAGCGACGCCACCGCCGCCATTATCGACTGCTGGCGGCGTCTCGACCGCCCGGACGTGCGGTACGTGTTCGTCGCGGGCGTCGCCCTCGCGTGGTACAACACCCTCGACCTCGATGCGATTCACGAGGCGGCCGACCGACCCGTCGTCGCCGTCTCCTTCGAGGACAGCGAGGGGCTCTCCGAGGCCATCGAGGACGCCTTCGAGGGCCCCGAGCGCGAACGCCGCCTCGACAGCTATCGGGCGCTGCCGGAGCGGCGGCGTGTTACGGTCGATGGCCGGGACCTCTTCGTCCGGAGCGTCGGCCTCGATACCGACGATGCCGACGAAATCGTCGCGGCCTACACTCACGAACGCCGACCCGAACCGCTCCGCGTGGCGAAACGGGCGGCGCGGCGCGTCGACGCCATCCGCGGTGGGGCCGGCGGCGGGTTCCGGCGGGATTAACTCGCCCGAGAGCGACCGACCGCCATGGACGATATCGACGTACACGACTGCACCCGGTGTGAGGAGTTGTGTGCCTCCCGGAGCCGCATCGTCAACGGCGTCGGGGCGACGGACGCCGAGTTGCTGTTCGTCGGCGAGGCACCGGGGGCACAGGAGGACGCCGAGGGCGAACCGTTCGTCGGCCGCTCCGGCGACGTGCTGACCGAGGCGCTCCGGGACCGTGGGCTGGCACGTCGAGACGTTCGTATCACGAACTGCGTCCGCTGTCGGCCGCCGGAGAACCGCGACCCGACCGTCGAGGAACGAGAGAACTGCCGGGAGTACCTCGAAGGAGAAATCGATATCGTCGACCCTGCAGTCGTCGTGACGCTCGGGAAAGTACCCTCCGAGCATCTGCTGGAGCGGTCGGTCGCGGTGACGAAGGAGGCCGGCACGCTCCACGACGCCCGCATCGCCGGGTCGACGCGACGGCTGCTCGTCTGTGTTCACCCCGCGGCGACGCTGTACGACCCCAGCCAACGGGAGACGTTCGACGACGCCCTCGACGAAGCACTCGCCCTCGTCGACGACGAGGGGAGCGACGGCCAATCCCGGCTCGGAGATTTTTAAATACCCGGTTTACTGAGGCAGAAATTGACAAACCCATAAACACCTACTGGAGACGGTAACTATTAGAAAGGAGTGAACTACCCCACCCTACTCGCTCACCGCTGACGCGGTTCGCTCCTTGAGTGTGGGGCTTCCTGTTTCCACGACGCGCTTTGCAGATACGGGTGTATCCACAGGGAGCGCAGTCTCCACAGGCGTTGATTCGGAGTGAACCACTCCTACATCTTCGAGACCGCGAGAAAGAAGATTCCACGCCGCGTTCGCGTCCCTGTCCGCCTCGAACCCACACGAGGGACAGGAGTGTTCGCGCACCCACAGCGGCTTGTCTGTCTTGACACCACAGGCCGCGCATTCCTTCGTCGTCTCTTTCGGGTCAACCGCGATGAAGTGTGTCCCTTCGCGCTTGCACTTGTATTGGAGCATTCGTAGGAACGTTCCCCACGCCGCTCCCGCCCGGTTACGAGAGTTGCCCGGCAGTTCGACCAATCCCTTCGCGTCCAAGTCCTCAACCGCTACGAGGTCGTATCCTCTCGCGTAGTAGTTCGAGAGCTTGTGAAGGAAGTCTCGGCGCTTTCGCTTGAGGTTGGCGTGACGCTCGGCCACGACCTGCCGTTGTTTCTCCCAATTCGCAGACCCGTGTTCCTTCAGCGAGAGGTCGCGTTGGGCGCGTTCGAGCCGTTCGCGCTCCTCGCTGAAGTCGGGGCTTTTGATGGCGTACCCGTCGGTGTCGTGTGCGTACTTGAGAATCCCCACGTCGATTCCGACGACCTTCTCGGGATTCTCCGGTTTCTCTGGTGTATCCTCGTCCACGTCGATGCCGAACGTGGCATACCACTCGCCCGTGGGTTCTTGCTTGACCGTGACCTGTTTGATGGTCGCGTTCTCGGGAATGTCTCGGTGGAGGTGGATCGGAATATCGCCGATCTTGCTCAACCACAACGTAGGCCGACCACTCGTATTCTTGAGTTCGAAGCCGGACTGGTTGTAGGTGAGCGACCGATACTCCCGAGGCGGTTTCCACTTGAGCATCCCTACGGCGCGTCCGTTCTCCTTCTGTGCTTTGAGCGTGGAGAGATTGTCGTAGACGCGCTTGACGACCATCTGCAACACTTTCGAGTGAACGTCTCCGAGGGTGTCCCACCACTCTTTGAGGTCAGTGAGCGTGTCCTGTACCTCGTAACGAGTGGGAATCTCGTCTGCCTCGTTGAGTTTGTAGAGGACGTGGTTGTAGAGTTGCCTACAAGTATCGACGTGATGCAGAAGCGTCTCAGTGAGGGATTCTGGTGGGTCGAGTCGATACTTGTAGTTGTAGTGCATCTATGACTCTCGTTCTTCGATAAGTTCGTCCAGTTTCTCTTGAACGAACGAGGAAAGATTCAGGTGGTTATCCTGAATCCACTCCTCTTGGTCGTCTCGGATGGAGATGGTCTTTCGGGTCGTCACACCATAACTTACGTAATTTGCATAAAAGTAGTTTGTGGTTGACGTGGGCCTGTGGGCCAGCAACAAACAGGCGTATGAAAGATGATGACGGCGCTGTATCCCCTCCCTACTGCGCTACTCGGTCGCTTCGCTCTCTGCGTTGCTCCTTGAGGAAGGGGACTTAGCGCCTGAATACAGTTAAACGAGAGTCGTCACAGTTGATTGGTATGTCGAAGGGGTCCGCCATCAATCGACGTTCAGTGCTCAAAACGACCGGTGCAGCGGGTATTTTCGGACTGGCTGGCTGTATCGGCGGCAACGGCGGCGGAAACGGCAACGGCAATGGAAACGGCAACGGTAACGGCGGAACGCGAGGCGAAAGCGATGGCCCCACCGAGGTCCGGTTCATTCTGAACCCGGCGGAGGCTGACGTGGACATCTCCGAGCAGTACCAGCCGATGTTCGAGTACCTCGAATCCGAGGTCGACGTGACCATCGACCCGGTCGAAACCGCGAGTTACGCGGCGACGCTGCAGGAGATTCGCCGCGACGGCGGCGAAATCGCCGACACCTCGCCGTCGGCGGCGGTCGCCGGCGAGGACGTGGCGGACGTCATCGGCATCCGCGTCGCCTTCGGCGCCGCCCAGTACTTCTCGCTCATCACGACGACGCCCGACGATAACGGCGTCGACGAACTCGCCGAACTCGAAGGTCAGGAAGTCGCCATGGGCGCGACGCTGTCGGTCAGCGGCACGCTCGTCCCGATGGTGTTGCTGAAAAACGCCGGACTGGACGTGGGGACGGCCCCGGACGGCGACGCCGAGGATTTCACCGCCCGGTACTCCGACCACTCGACGGCGCGTGATCAACTCATCAACAACCCTTCGATTGCGGCGGCGACGACGGGTGCGTTCTCGACGGCACCGCACGTGCCCCAAGAGCAGTTCGACGAGATGTCGCAGGACTTCGTCGACATCTCCGCGGAGTACGAAAGCGCCGGGTCGGCGACCGACGAGGCCGAACTGAAACTGCTGGCCGTCTCCGACCCGCTGCCGCGGGCGCCGCTGATGTCGCGGTCGAACTGGGACGACCCGGTTCGAGAAGACATCGAGCAGGCCATCCTCGATGCGACCGAGGAGGACCTCTCCCACGGCGAGGACTACGACGGCGAACCGCTGTGGTTCACCGGCGTCGAACCCGGCACGAGCGAGGACTTCGAGCCGATTGCCGACGTACTCGACGAACTCGGCCTCGAGTTCGAGGACATCTCGTAACGTCGTCGAATCACACGTTCAATGACACGAATCACGGTCGATAGCCTCACGAAGGAGTACGGCGACACCGTCGCCTTAGACGACGTTTCCTTCGAGATTCCCGAAGGCGAGTTCGTCGTCGTGTTGGGCGTCTCGGGGTCGGGAAAGTCGACGCTGTTGCGGTGTCTGAACGGCCTGACGGACCCGACCGGAGGGGAAATCGTCGTCGGCGACGAGGAGGTCACCAGCCTCCGACGCGACGTGGCGATGATTTTCCAGCAACACAACATCATCGGCCAGATGACCGCCTACTCCAACGCCCTGACCGGTTCGCTGGGTCGGAACCGCTTTTTGACGAGTCTGTTCCAACTACAGGACCGCGAGGAGAAACTGCGGGCGCTGCGCGCACTCGACACCGTCGGTCTCTTGAACGAGTCCCAACAGAAGGCTCGGCGGATGAGCGGCGGCCAACAGCAGCGCGTCGGCATCGCCCGCGCGTTGGTACAGGAGCCGTCGGTGCTTCTGGCCGACGAACCCGTCGCGAGTCTCGACCCCGGCAGCGCCCAGCAGGTGATGGGCTATCTCCGGACTGCCGCCGAGGAACGCGGCCTCACGGCCGTCATCAGCCTCCACCAGGTGAACCTCGCACGGAAGTTCGGTCAGCGGTTCATCGGCCTCCGGGACGGACAGAAGGTGTTCGACGGCTACCGCGAGGAGATGACCATGGACATCGTCGACGAGATTTACGGCGACATCGACACCGAAGGGATGCTTGCCGAGACCGAGACCGAAACTGGCGGCGGTTCGCCGGACAGTACAGTCGACGAACCGACTACAGATGAGGGGTCGACCGAGGCATGAGCGAGGAATCGACCGTCGAGGAACACGGTGAAAACCGGTTCACAGAGCAACTCGACCGCATTCGTGCGGCCCGAAAGACCCGCGCTATCGGTGGACTCCTGCTCATCGCGTTCATCGGGTTCCTGTTCGTCCAGGCGCTCAGCGCCGCCGGCATCCTGACCACCGAGTACACGACCGGGTTCTTCCTCGAATCGCTTCGGGACTTCTTCCCACTCGCCTACTTCGGCATCGTCATCCCCCTCACCGAATGGATTGGATTCTCGGTGACGGTTCCGTACGTCGGTTGGACGCTATCGTACTCCGGCCCGATTTCGTTCTCGATTCCGTATCTCGACATCGGCCAGTACTGGGCGTTCATCGTCGAGCGCAACCTGCTGTTCAGCGGCGAGGACGCGGCGATGATGCTTTCCGACCCCGTCGGGTTCTTCTTCGGTGGGGAACTCGGCGTCTTCTCGGTGTTCGGCGTCGCAGGCATCACGCTCGCGATGGGCTTTGCCGGGACGATTATCGGCTTCCCGCTGGCGCTGCTGTTCGGCGTTCTCGGCTCCGAGCGCGTGCTTCCGTTCCCGCTGAACTTCGTCTTCCGCGGGACGATGTCGGCCATCCGCGCCATTCCCGCGCTCGTGTGGATTCTCATCTTCATTCCGCTTGCGGGTCTCAACCCGGTATCGGCAGTCCTCGCCATCGGTACCGACACCGTCGGGAACCTCGGCCGACTGTTCACCGACGAACTCGAGGAAATCGAGGAAGGACCCATCGAGGCGATGGAGACCACCGGCGCCAACCGCATCCAGACGGTCACCTTCGGCATGCTGAGCCAGGTGACGACCCCCTACATCGCGTGGACCCTGTACATCTTCGAAATCAACGTCCGCATCGCGGTGTCGCTGGGCGTCTACGGTGGCGGCGGACTGGGACAGGTCGTCGAGACCCAAATCGGCCTCTTCCAGTTCACCAACACCATGGCGACGCTGCTGTGTATCTTCCTGCTCATCATCTCCGTCGAGTTGTTCAGCCAGCGCATCCGCGCGCGCCTGCGTTCTGACACCGAAGTGATGAGCCTGAAGGAACTGATATTCGGGTTCCCCCGTCGGTTCGCCGACTCGCTGCTGCGGTAACCGCGGGGATGGAAACCCACTTTGCCCCCGCCCGCCCACGGACGAGTATGAGCACCACCCAACGGAGCGCCGAGGTCGTCCTCGTCGACTACGGGCTCGGGAACCTCCGGAGTGCGACCCGGGGGCTCGAACGCGCTGGCGCCGAGGTGACGCTGACCGACGACCCAGCCGACTTCGATACCGCCGACGGCATCGTCCTGCCGGGCGTCGGCGCGTTCAGCGAGGGCATGGACAACGCCGGCCCGTTCCGTGAGCCACTCGTCGAGGCCGCCGCCGACGGCAAACCGCTGTTCGGCATCTGTCTCGGGATGCAGATGCTGCTGACCTCCAGCGAGGAGGCCGAACACGTCGGACAGGGCGACGTGGAGGGCCTCGATTTGATTCCGGGCCGCAACGTCCGCTTCGACGAGGGCCAGAAGGTCCCGCACATGGGCTGGAACGAACTGTCCGTCCAGCGCGAGCATCCCATCGCGGAGGGCGTCGACGGCGACTACGCCTACTTCGTCCACTCCTACTACGCATCCCCCGACAGCGACGACGCCGTCGTCGCGACGACCGACTACGATATCGACTTCCCGGCCATCGTCGCAAACGAGGCCGGCAACGTCTTCGGAACGCAGTTCCACCCCGAGAAGTCCGGCGAGACAGGCCTCCGCATCCTCCGGAACTTCGTCGACTACTGTATCGAACGGTAACGAAACCCGCCAAACCGGCAGTACTGAACGGAGGAAAGAACGGCGCTGTTGAAATCTGTTTGTTAGCCCCTATTCGCAGTGAAAGGGTCGTTACGTAGGACTGCGAACCTGACGCTCTCGGTTCGGTACTTCTAGGTATGGAGTAGCGGTCGCTCCTCGGTAGTAGAGTGACGGGGTAGGTCAGCCAGCGGCAACTACACGTGGAAACCACGTGAATTGAAAGGTGGCTGTCTGACCGTGCCGTCTGTGTTCTTCTCTCTGCTACCGCTACAAAACCCCTCCGGTACCAACCGGATGCGTGTCGGGTGTTCGAGAAACTCGGTCTGAGCGCAACGACATCTCTACTCCAGATGCGTCTCTCGCTGAGGATTTCAACAGAGCCGAAAGAGAGTGCCGCAGGCGCGCGGAGCGCGACCGGAGGCCGAAAACGTTCGTTTAGAAGGTCTCGAGGTACTGGTCGAGTTCCCACTCGGAGACTTCGACGAGGTACTCCTTGAACTCGGCCTCTTTGGCTTCGACGAACTTCGGACCGACGTGGTCGCCGAGCGCGTTGTAAATCGCTTCGTCTTCCTTGAGCGCCTCGACGGCCTCGCCGAGGTTCGTCGGGAGCGTCTCGATGCCGTACTCCTCGCGTTTGTCCTCGTCGAAGTCGTAGATGTTCTCCCGGACCGGGTCGGGGCAGTCGAGGCCCTCCTCGATGCCGTCGAGACCGGCGTGGATGAGCGCGGCGAAGGCGAGATACGGGTTACACGACGGGTCGGGGAAGCGAGCCTCGATGCGGGAGGCGGCCGGCACGCGGGCGGCCGGCTTACGGATGAGCGCCGAGCGGTTGCGGTCGGACCACGCGACGTAGACAGGGGCCTCGTAGCCGGGGACCAGACGCTTGTAGCTGTTCACCGTCGGGTTGGTGATGGCGGTAATCGCCGGGGCGTGTTCGAGGATGCCCGCGGTGAACTGCTTGGCCTCCTCGCTGAGGTCGAACTCGTCGTCGCCGTCGTGGAAGGCGTTCTCGCCGTCCTCGGTGAACAGCGAGATGTGGGTGTGCATCCCCGAGCCGTTGATTCGGGCGATGGGTTTCGGCATGAACGTCGCATGGAGGTCGTGTTGGGCCGCGATGGCGCGGACGACCGTCCGGAAGGTGCCGACATTGTCGGCCGTCGTCAGGGCGTCGTCGTACTCGAAGTTGATTTCGTGTTGACCCTGTGCGACCTCGTGGTGGCTGGCTTCGATATCGAAGCCCATGTCCTCCAGCCCGTATATGATGTCGCGGCGAACGTCGGAGGCGAGGTCCTTCGGCGCGAGGTCGAAGTAGCCACCGGCGTCGTTCGTCTTCGTCGTCGCGCGGCCGTCTTCGTCCTCCTCGAACAGGAAGAACTCCGGTTCGGGCGCGGCGTTGACCTTGTAGCCCATGTCGTGGGCGCGCTGCAGGGCCTGCTTCAGGATGTACCGCGGGTCACCCTCGAAGGGTTCGCCCGTCGAGGTGTTGTACACGTCACAAATCATCCGGGCGGAGGCGTGTTCGTCGGTGTTCCGCCACGGCAGCACGGCGAACGTGCTCGCGTCGGGGATGAGCCGCATGTCCGATTCCTGGATGCGGACGAACCCTTCGATAGAGGAGCCGTCGAAGTAGATACCTTCCGTGAATGCCTTCTCGGCCTGTTCGGCGGGAACGGAGACGTTCTTCACCGTGCCGAGGATGTCGGTGAACTGCAGGCGAAGGAAGTCGACGTTCTTCTCTTCGATTTCGTCGAGGACGCTCTGTGCTTCCGGGGTGAGACCACCGTCGGTTGCTACGTTGTCGTTCGTCATTTCTCGTCGTCTGTGCGGATGAGTGCCTATACTAAAACCTTGCTGCTCTGCGCAAACCTCACCTCATTGCTCATAGAACTGTATAATCGTAAACTTCTAAAGTGTCCAGTCGGTACTGGGATGTAATGACGTACGAAAATCTCGACCGCAAGTTGGTGAACGCACTCTTGGACGACGGCCGCGCCTCGCTTCGCTCCCTCGGTGAGGACCTCGACGTCTCGGTGACGACCGTCTCGAATCACATCTCCGACCTCGAAGACGAGGGGATAATCCAGGGGTACGCCCCCATCGTCGACTACGGCGAGTTGGGCTACGACGTGACCGCGGTCATCCAGATGAAAGTCGAGGGGAGTGCCCTCCCCGAGATCACCGACCGGCTCGCGGACCACAAACACATGGTGTCGGTGTACGAGGTCACCGGCGACCACGACATCATCGCCATCGGGAAGTTCACCGACACCGACCACATGAACGAGCAGATCAAGGAACTCCTCATCGACCCCGATATCAAGGAGTCCAACACCTCGGTCGTGCTCAACACCGTCACCGAAAACGAGCAGTTCGACCTCGACTTCGAGTAGGTCGATTCCTTTCTCGGTTCTCAAACCCGCCGAGCGACCGCTTCGCCGACCAGCGGCGCCGCGATGACGCCAGCCAACACGACGGCCATCCCGAGGAAGCCGACTGCCGGCATGGGCTCTACGACGTACATCGCCCCGAACGCCGCGCCGAACAGCAGTCCGACGGCGACGGCGACCGCACCACCGAGTTGGGTCGTCGTCTCGTGGACCACCGCGTCGCCGAGGCTCCCCCACGCGATTCGCGCGCCGAGGGCGCCGCCGAGGGCCGCCATCGTATCGAAGTTGTAGACGACCCCCGCACCGAGAAGCGAGACGCCGACGGCGACCATCAGCGCCCGCCCGGGGTTGTCGCCGCGGCCACACACGAGATAGACGCCCGCGAGGAACGCGCCGCCGAAGGCGAGCCCCGCCGCGATGTCGACGAGGTAATGGACGCCCAACACCACCCGCGACACCGGAATCGCGGCGACGAGCGCGCCGGCGGCGACGTAGCCGCGGCGTGAGTCGACAAGCAGCGCCAACCCTCCATAGACGAGGATGGCTGCGGTGGCGTGGCCGCTCGGGAACCCGAAGCCGTCGGCGGTCGCCGCCGAGACGTACAGCGGTTCCACGACGGCCGGAACGAGTTCGACGCCGACCGCCTCGTCGGCACCGGGGGGTCGCGGCAACGCGAACAGCTCCTTGAACGTCGTCGTCACGGCACGGGCGACGAGTGCGAGCGCGACGGCGAACATCGCGTGCCGTCGGGAAAGCGACAGCGGCCCCGGAAGCGCGTTGCCGAACCAGTACAACAGACCGAGCAGACAGAAGACGAACCACACGTCGCCGAACTGCGTGACCAGCGCCGCGAGCGCGACGAGCCACGACGGCAACTCCGCGACTGCGGCGAGTTCGCCGAGCCCGCGAGTCATCGGTCGCCCAGTCGGTCCTTCAGTCGGCCCGGCAGCCCCGCGACGGTCGCCGTCGTGCCGACCAGAAGCATCAGGACGTACAGTCCGAGCGTCGACAGCCAGATGATGAGCATGGCGAGGATAGCCCATCCACCAGACAGCGCGACGAAGGCTCCGAGCGTCATCGCCGTCCCGTACAGCAACACGAGGTACGGGCCCCACCCGCGGGCCTTCCCGCGGCGGACCTGCTTGCGGACGTACCGCTTGAGGTCGCTCTCGATTTCCTCGCGGTGGACGGTCCGGTCGTCGACGCGCTCCTCGAAGCGGTCGAGTTCGTCGTAGAGCCGTTCGAGTTCCTCGCGGAGTTCAGCGTCCGATACCTCGTCGTCGAGTCGGTCCCGTGTCATGATTCCTTCGAGTACAGCGGTCGGTTCCGGCGTCGGTTCGTCCGGTTCGGCGAGTCCCGTCTCCTCGTTGGCGCGGCCGGCCAACACGGCGTTGAGAACGACGCCGAGAAGCAACACGAGCCCCCCGAAATAGAGGAACGTGAGGAGCAACAGGACGCCACCCAACACGCCGTAGGCCTCGTAACTGCCCGCGATTTCGGCGTAGACCCGAAAGCCGGTCTGGAGGAGCGTCCAGCCGACGGCGGCGAAGACGGCGCCCGGAAGCGCCTCCCGGACGGAAACGTCGGTCCCCGGCAGGAGGTAATACAGCGGCAGGAAGGCGGCGGTGAGTCCGGCGACGAGGGTGAGCGTGCCGAGCGCCGCGACGGCGGCGGCGCCACCGAACCCTTCGAGAACGCCACTGACGCCGGAGAATGCGATGAGCGCGCCGACGGCGACCGTCGCCGCGACGGCGACGCCGACCGCCCCGAGCGTGACGGTGGCGTTGCGGAATTGGTCGATAATCGACTCCGGACCGGGGTGGCCGTACACCTCCGAGAAGGCGATGTCGAGACCCCGAAACAGTTTCAGCCCGGACCACAGCAACACCGCGACGCCGAGGAGGGTCGCCCCGCCCCGTCCGGCCGCACCGGTCAGCGCATCGCGGACGACGACACCTGCCTGGTCGCCGAGTGTTTCGGTGGCCCGAGCGACGAGCGCCTCGACGGTCCCGGCGTCACCGAACGTCGACGCCGCGACCAACGCGAGCAACAGCAGGGGCAGAAGCGAAATGAACGCGTAATAGGCGAGGCTCCCGGCGATGAACGTGATTCGGTCCGATTGGGCGCCGTTGACGACGCCTCGGGTCACCGTCGTGACCCGAGCGAGATACCCCTTCACGAACCCGGCTATGGGCGAGTGCTACATATAATCGGTGGGAAACTATTCGTCGACGACGGGGGATTCCCTCTGAAAACGGCTGTTCACGGAGCCGCAACGGCTCAACCAGCAGAAATGGGGTTTCTGGGTCGTTACAGTCCGTTACCCTGTTCCTCGGCAACGACCTCGAAGGTCTCGTCGACGTCGTCGCTACTCAGGTCCTCTTGGACGATTTTGACGCCGACCGCGACGGCCTGTCCCGGACTCAGCGATTCGCGGTTGTTCGCGTTAAACGGCGTCCGATTGCCGGGCGAGCTGCCCGTATAGAAGGTGATTCCGTCGATGTTCTCGTTTATCCACACATCGATTTCACCGACGCCGCTCCCGCTGTTGTTCGAGAGATTGCGGATTTCGAACGTGCCGTCGAAATAGTACGTCGAATCGGGATTCACACCCGTACCGCCGAGTGAGTTCCCTTCCTCTGGGTCACCACTCCGGGCACTCGTCGGGTTGTCGCTGGTGAAGTCCAGCGTGAGTTTGTCGCTATTGTATTCGACGAAATTCCCGTTCCGAGTGTCCCCACCATCACTGAGACCATTGTCGGGGCGCTGCAGAGCGATGTACGCTTCGGCGTCACCGACCGTTTCCACGCCGATATGACGGTCGCCCGAATTGAACTGCGAAACGGCACCGGTACTCATTACTGCCGCACCACCAGCGGCGATCGATCCAAGTCCGACCATGAATTTGCGTCGTTGCATTGGTTCTCACTTTCTCACGCGCCCTCCGACCCCGCGTCACTCCCCGCCATCGTCCGCCGCGGCGCGTACTCAACCGGTCGGGCAGGACCCACTTTGGAATAGACAGCCATCGAATCCCGAAAGCGGTGTTTTCCGACTCGACAGGGATTCTATGGCAAAATTCGAACGCCTGATTAATTACGAAGGTTCGATGTAACGCGACGCTCGACGAACCGTTCGAACGAGACGGGGTCGTCGTCAGAGGGTCGTGGGGAGTAACCACAGCATAATCGAAGCCGTTACCGGGAGAAATCATCCCAGTTAACGCCGCTCATACGGTATTGTACGAACGTGACAGTACCCGCATAGACCACTTGTTTTCGAGATGGTTCTGTATACTGAAGGCCGGCTACAGTGACTGAACTACACGATGGCGTCGACGACCGTTCAGTTCAGGGCACAGGGAGGGGATTCGTCATGAGAGAGCTATCGAGGAACGTGCCGGAGCCACCGTCGTTTCGCGACCACGAGTTTTCACGGGACGTGATACTCGAGGTGCTCAGCAACCGACGCCGCCGGTTCGTACTTCACTACCTCAAACAGAACGGGGACCACACCACGGTTTCCGAACTCGCGGACCGAGTCGCCGGCTGGGAGAACAACAAGCCGATAGAGGAACTCACCCACCGAGAGCGCAAGCGCGTGAAGAACGCGCTTCGACAGTTCCACCTCCCGAAGATGGAGAGCTGTGGGTTCGTCGAGTACGACTCCCGACGCGGCAATGTCGCCCTCAGCGAGGCAGCCTCGAACGCCAACTTCTACGTCGATTCGCTCACCGACGGAGATATCCCGTGGGGACTGTACTACATCGGTCTCTCCGCGCTGAGTGCGGTTTGTTTGGCCAGCCTCTGGTTCGGCGTCTACCCCTTCGATTCGCTTCCACCGCTGCTGTACGGCGTCTTTTTCGTGACGACGCTGGCGGTGTCGTCGGCGGGGCACTTCTACGACAACTACTACCGGATGCGATTGGGTGCGCGTGCCGAACCCCCGGAGGTCGAAGAGAGATGACCCGGCGCCGGCGTCTCCTCCTCGCGGCCGCTCTCCTTGCCAGCGTCGTCGTCGTGACGACTACCGGCGGGTTTAGTTCGGCAACGGCAGAGCGCGGCGTCGACGTGAGCGTCGCAGAAGACTCCAACGCCTACCTGGGGGTCGAACAGGCACCCTCGGGAACGGAGAACGGCACGACGAACCTCGAAGTGACGGTGGCAAATCAGTTCCCCGCCGGCACCGACCTGACGACCGTCGAAGTCACCGCCAACGGAACGACAGTCGACTTCGCCGAGCCCGACGCCGTCGAGGCCGGTGACGAGCGGACGTACACGTTCAGGACAGTCTCCTGTGACGGCCGGATTACCGTCGAAGCGCAGGGAGCGGGCGTGACGGTCGGGCTAAATCGCACCGTCGCGTGTGGCTGACGACACGGGTCACGACACCGCTTCGCGAATCGCCACCACGTCGGCGTCGGTTTTGAACGTCGTTCCACCGAAGTGCGTCCGAGAGGCCTCGTACCCCGCCGCCCGGAGTTTTTCGAGGAACTCGTCCATCGCGATGTTCGGTTCGCCCCATCGCTTGTACAGTTTGTGCTGGTCGTAGTGGGTCGGTTCGTGGAGTTCGCCGGCGACGGTCTCGAGGAGGCGGTCGGCTTTCGACGCCTCGCCGAAGGAGTCGGGAATCGACTCCCGGACCGATTCGACGAACGCGGCGTCGTGGGCCGGCCCGAGCCAGATGGCGCCGGCCGTCCACGTCGACTGCCCGCAGTTCGGACACGTTTTCGTCGGGTCGGCGATGAGCGTCGCCTCGCTGTCGCGCCACAGACATTTCTGACAGTGGTCGACGTAGCCCAACTGGTCGATGCAGTCGTCGGCGGCGCGGGCGCCGTGGTCCAGTTCGACGTAGGTTCGGACGTAGTGACTGGAGACGTGGCTCAACACGGGACGGGCGGCGATGTCGTAGCGTGCGGCGGTCCGGACCAGCGCCGATAGCAACACGCGCAGGCCCATCTCGGGGTGGAACTCCGTGTTCCGCGGGACCGCACCGTAACTCCGGACGCCGCTTTCGAAGTGAGCGCCACACAGCGGCGCGGTGTCGGTCGCGGTCACACAGAGGTACCGCCCGGCGCTCTGAAACGCCGCATCGAGGAACGGAACGGGCGTCCCGAAGGGGTCCAAATCGACCACGTCGTGGCGGGACTCGTGCATGTGGGCGTTGACGTTCCGATGGTGGACTTCGCCCGCGAGGTCGTTTACGTCGAGGTTCCGGCGAGCCAACTCGACGGCGTCGTCGTCGACATCGCAGGCGGTCACGTCGTAGCCGGCGTCGGCGGCCCGAACCGCGCGGACGCCGCTTGCGGTCATCGCGTCGAGATAGGAGTCGCAGTCGTCGGCCACCGTCCGCAACACGCCGACGGTGATGTCGCGGTTCAACTCCTGAACCGGGTTGTAGAACACCCCCGACCCGGCGCCCTCGCTGGCACCGTGGCGCTCCTCGGGCACCTCGATTCTCACGCCGCCCTCGCGGACTTCCATACACTCCGTTGTGGGGTGACCCCCGAAAAGGGACACGTTTGCGTATCGCCGAACGAATCGAGCAGTCGATTTTTGTCGTCGGGGGATGGAGAGTCGACAGCATGGTCGAACCCGTCGACGTGTTCGCCTACGCCGTCGCGGCCGTCCTCGTCGGCGGCGCTGTCTGGTGGGTCATGTCTCGGTGGCTCCCCGACGGTGCGCTGGCCGCAACCCTCACCTTCCGAGCCTACGAGTCCGGCGTCTCGCGACGGGAAACGCTCCCCGCGGTCGTCGTGGCCTCGCTGTCGCTGGCCCCGGTCGTGACCAACGGCCCCGACAGCGTTGGCTTCGGGTGGGCTATCGCCACCGGCATCTTCGCCGGCGGCCTGCTCGTCGGCGCGACGGCTATCGCCAACCGTCCCCGGGCGAACCTCCTCGAAGCGGGCAGCGGCGACGGCCTCCCGACGAGCGGTCCCTGTGCCGTCGGCGGCGCGGCTGCTGCCGACGGCGAGACGCTGACGACGCCAATCACCGGACGGGACGCCGTCTGCTACACCGCCTCCGTCGCCCAGTACAAACAACAGCCGTTGCGGTCCTACGGGAGCTATTTCACGACCGATTTCACCATCGAGCGGACGCCCTTCACGGTCGAGACCGACGACGGGACCGCCAACGTCGACCCCGAGGGCGCGTGGCTCAGCCTCGCCGCCGGGAGTCCGACCGACACCGAAACCCTCCCCGAAGGCACCACGACCGGCGGACCGGCGGAACACGAACTCGTCGTCGAGGAGGGCGAACCCGTACCGGACCACCTTCGCGGCGAGGGAGCGCCGTTTCCGAACCTCCCGCTGACCACCGATGGCCGGGCCGAGCGAGAGCTCCGGTTCAAGGAGAACGTCGTCGAACCCGGCGAGAGCGTCGTCGTCGCGGGCGAGACGACAGTGGGCGAGGAGTACGGCCGGCCGCTCCTCACGTGCGAACGCGAGGGGGCGTTCGTCGCCCGTGGCCCCTACGAGGAAGTCGCCGCGGGACTGCGGAAGGCGACCGGGCGGAACATCTGGGTCGGCGCGGTGCTGTCGGTGGTCGGGGCGGCCGGAATCCTCTTTCTGACAGTGTAGCCGAGTGCCGATTAGAAGAGCGGGCGAACGTAGTAAACGGCGAACAGCCCACCGGTAACGAGGAGGATGGCGAGTAACCCGCGCTTCTCGGTTCGACCGGGCGTTCTGGGTGCTGTTCGACGAACCGTCGCCGCCTCCGTACCGAGCAGGTGTGCCGTCGTTCCGAAGAACAGCGCGACGATTAGAGTTCCGGATACCTCCAGCAAGCCGATTCCGGGGTGGTGAAACCAAACGAGACGGACAGTCATCGACGCCAGCAACGGAGCGCCTGCAATGAGCCAACTGAGGGCGACACTGCCGTTTCGATATGCTTGTACTGTCGCCACGAGGAACGCCACGAGCGGGCCGACGTACGTGATGAGGAAGAAGGACCCGAACGGATCCGTCGTGAGTAAGCGGAGTACCGTGACCGCATAGATGGCGACACACACGCCTGCCCAAACGCCGGCCCGACGCTTCGTCGCTCCGATGAGAACACCCATATTGTGGACAGTTAACATGATTCGAAAATATCGTACACCGGTAAATGTTTTCTGGAAAACACTATATGCACAAAACCGACCGCGGTCGCGGTACTGTCCGCGCGCCTGAGGCGCGCGGTTCACGGCGACGAGCGAAGCGAGTCGCCGCCTTTTTCATCGAAGTTTTTGCTGTGAGTGGTGCGCCGCAGGCGCACCCGAACAGCAAAAAGTTCGGAGCGAAGCGATTTTCCCACGTCCCCGAGAATAGCCGAGAGTGAACCCGGTCGAGGAGTGGGAGGCGCAACTGGAAGCCGACGGCGAACTCACCAGCGACGCCGTCGACCGTATTATCGCCACCCACGGCGACCGCGGGGTCCGGGCCATCGAGGCCGTCGGTGAAGAGCGGGTCAAGGAGTACCGCGATTTCACCGTCGTCGTCGGCCACTCCGAGGAACACGTCGTCGAAGACGGCACCTGCGAGTGTGAGGACTCTCGCTACAATCTCGACCCCGAGGAACCGACGGAACTCTGTTGGCACGCTATCGCCACGAAAATCGCCCGCCGTATCGACGCCCTCGACCACCACGACATGTGGTACTCCGAGGTCAGGGAGTTCCTGTAGTCTCATCCGGCGTCGCGGAATCCATCCACTCGCCACACCCAGAGGAGTTCCAGCGCAATGGCGAGGAGCAACCACGACAGAAGGAGGACGAACACGACCACCGTTGACGACAGGAAATGAAGCGGTTGGGTGACGGCGAACAACAGTGGCGCGACTAGCGACACCACGACGACGGCCGCCACTAACCCGGAAATCGCACACGTGTAGTGCTGGATTCGCCCGACACACACGCTGCCCGCCGAGCACTCACACAGCGATTCAGGGGTGTGTTTCGTAACCATTGCCACCACTCCGTGCTAGACGGTATGGGCCACTTCGTGTTATTTGTTATCATTGTTCGTGTTTTATCGAGACGAGACCAATTGTCGGTATGCAGGTGCCCCCGTGATTCCGCGCCGCTTTTTACCCGGACGGGCGAGGAGCGTGTATGGTCAATCAGGAACTCATCGACGCGCTCCGGGCCGCGGAGGCGGTGAAGTTCGGGGAGTTCGAACTCTCCCACGGCGGTACCTCCGAGTACTACGTCGACAAGTACGTCTTCGAGACCGACCCACACTGTCTGGAACTCATCGCCGAGGCGTTCGCCGAACGGGTCGGTGACTCGAAACTCGCCGGCGTCGCGTTGGGCGCCGTCCCGCTGGTCGCCGCGACGGCCGTCGAGACGGGCAACCCCTACGTCATCGTCCGGAAGAAGGCCAAGGAGTACGGCACGGGCAACCAAATCGAAGGCGAGTTCGAGGACGGCGAGGAAGTCGTTGTGTTGGAGGACATCGCCACGACAGGCCAAAGCGCAATCGACGCCGTGGAGGCGCTCCGAGACGCTGGGGCGGTCGTCGACCGCGTGCTCGTCGTCGTCGACCGCGAGGAGGGCGCCCACGAGAACCTCGCCGAACACGACATCGAACTGGAGTCGCTGTTGACGGCCTCGGAGCTGTTGGCCGACGCCGACCGCGCGTAGAGTATCCACTCCCGTGTCTATTTACTCTCGGTAGCACACCGAAGTGTTCATACATATGCGGTGACGCGTTGAAGTCATGAACCGTTCGGAGAAGGCCGCCCTCCAGCTGCGCGCCGTCGACGTGTTGCGGACGTTGAAGGAGACGCGCACCTACGAGGAGTTGGCCGCCGAAACCGGACTGCCCGCCGGCGACCTGAACCGGTACGTCAACGGGCACGTCCTCCCGAGTGAGGCCCGCGCCCGCGAGGTGGTCGGTGGAGTCGGCTCCGAGTTGCTCGCCGAGGAACTCGACGCCCGCATCGTCGTCGACGATGAAGGGTACGTCGACAACTCCCGGGTCGTCTTCGACCAGTCGCTGCTGTCGCTCGTCCCGCCCGTCGCCGCCGAGACGCTCGGCATCGAGCCGCCCGATGCCGTCCTGACGGCGGCCACCGACGGCATCACCCTCGCGGCGGCGATGGCCCGCTACTTCGGGTCCCGATGTGCCTACGCCAAGAAGTCCCGCGAGACCGCCGTCGAGGAGTTCATCGAGGCCCGACAACGGCTCTCCTCGGGCATCGAAATCGACTACTACCTCCCCGCCAACGCCATCGCCTCGGGCGAATCCGTGCTGGTCGTCGACGACCTCATCCGGTCGGGGGAGACACAGGAACTGCTGCTCGACATCGCGGCGTCGGCCGGCGCCGAGGTGGCCGGCGTGTTCGCGCTCATCGCGGTCGGCGACGAGGGCATCGACCGCGCCCGCGCCCACACCGACGCCCCGGTGGGCGCACTCGTCACACGAGAGTGACACGTTCCGAGTCACGGCGCCATCGATACGCACATACGTGCACAGAATTCGCCGTTTCCGACGGTAACTATTAAGTCACCAACCTGTGGTATGCTCGAACGTGAATTATGGCTGTTACTGATACGCTGGCGGAGTACTTCGAGTTCGAGGAACACGACACCGACGTACGAACCGAGAGCGTCGCCGGACTGACGACGTTCCTGGCGATGGCGTACATCATCGTCGTCAATCCGAGCATTCTCGCACCGGCCATCGTCGGCGGGTCGCCACAGGAAGGTGAACCGACACCGACGACCGAAATCGCGGGGGCGACCTACGACTTCTTCCAGGTCGTCGAGATGCTCACCGTCGTTACCATCATCGCGTCGGTCGTCGCCATTCTCGTGATGGCGCTGTACGCGAACCGTCCGTTCGGCCTCGCGCCGGGACTGGGACTGAACGCCTTCTTCGCGTTCACCGTCGTGTTGACATTGGGCGTCCCGTGGCAGGTCGCCCTCGCCGCGGTGTTCGTCGAAGGGCTGATATTCATCGCCCTGACGGCCGTCGGCGCGCGGGAGTACATCATCCAGTTGTTCCCCGAACCGGTGAAGTTCGCCGTCGGAGCCGGTATCGGCGTGTTCCTCCTGTTCCTCGGCCTTCAGGAGATGCAAATCGTCGTCACGGACCCGGCGACGCTCACCACGCTCGGAAACGTCCTCCAGAGTCCGGTTGCGGCGCTGTCGCTGCTCGGACTCGCGCTTACTTTCGTCCTCTACGCCCGCGGCATCAAGGGCTCCATCGTCATCGGCATCATCGGGACGGCCCTGGCCGGCTACGCGCTGACGCTGGCGGGCGTCGTCGACCGTGGCGTCCTCGAACCCGGAACGGTTTCACAGGTCGAAAGCGAGGGCATCGGCTCGCTCCTGTTCGGTGTCCAGTACGATTTCACCCCGCTCGTCTACGGCTTCGTCGACGGACTGGGCCTCATCCTCGAGGACCCCGTCGTGTTCGCACTCGTCGTGTTCACGTTCTTCTTCGTCGACTTCTTCGACACCGCGGGCACGCTCATCGGCGTCTCCCAAATCGCGGGCTTCCTCGACGAGAACGGTGACCTTCCGGACATCGACAAGCCGCTGATGGCCGACGCAATCGGGACGACGTTCGGCGCGATGATTGGCACCTCGACGGTGACGACGTTCATCGAATCCGCGACCGGCGTCGAAGAGGGTGGCCGAACCGGCTTCACCGCCCTCGTCGTCGGTGCGCTGTTCGCGCTCTCGCTGCTCGTGGTGCCGCTCATCTCGGCGATTCCGACGTACGCGAGTTACATCGCGCTGGTCGTCGTGGGCATCATCATGCTGCAGGGCGTCGCCGACATCGACTGGCAGGACCCAGCGTGGGCCATCTCCGCCGGTCTCACCATCACCATCATGCCGCTTACGACCTCCATCGCCAACGGCCTCGCAGCGGGTATCATGAGCTACCCCATCGTCAAAGCCGCCGTCGGCGAGGCCGACGATGTCTCGCTCGGCCAGTGGACGCTGGCGGTCGTCTTCGTCGTCTACTTCGCCGTCTTCTTCGCGGCGAGTGCCGGACTGCTCCCGTCCTTCTGAGCCCAACCGCAAGGTATTCCTTGCGGACTCCTCTGGACGGAACATGGACGTCTCGCGAGTCGACTCGTTGTCACGTCGCGTGACGCTGCGGGTCGTCCTCGCGGTTCTCGTCTTCGTCCTCCTGTTGCCGGCCGCCTACGCCGCAGTCAACCCTCAGACGCTCGAACTCGGCGCCGGGACCGTCGAGGAGCCGGCCGCCGAGACCACCTACGTCAGCGTACAGGGCTTTCACTTCGCGGGCTACGGGAAACCCAAGAAGCCGGCCCGCCTCGTCGCCGCCGACGAGAACGGCAGCGTCGCGTGGCGCTTCGACGGCGACGAGGTCGGCGCGCGGTGGTTCTACGACATCGACCCGACGGCCGACGGCGACCTCTTCGTCACCGCCACCTACGAGGGCGGCACCGTCGTCTTCGAGTACGACACCGCAACCGAGGCCGTGGAGTGGCGCCACGACATGCCCGGACGCCTCGACACCCACGACACGACACGCCTGAGCGAGGACCGAATCCTCGTCGCCCACATGCGGAACACCCGAGACGGCGTGAGCGACGACCGCCTCTACGTCGAGAACACCACCACCGGCGACACCGAGTGGGAGTGGCTGTTCCGCGAGCACTACCCCAACGGCACCGACGGCGGCTTCGACGCCGACTGGACGCACGTCAACGACGTGGACGTAGTCGGCCCCGACGACGGCTACGTGTTGGCCTCCCCGCGGAACTTCGACCAAGTGATTCTCCTCAACCGCTCGAGCGGCGACATCGCGATGCGACTCGGCTCCGACGGCGACCACGACACGCTGTTCGAACAGCACAACCCCGACTACCTCGAACGCGACGACGGCACGCCGGTCATCCTCGTCTCCGACAGCGAAAACGACCGCGTCGTCGAGTACGAGCGAGACTGCGGCGACGCCGACCCCCGCCTCGGCGCGGGCA
This sequence comes from Natronomonas gomsonensis, assembly GCF_013391635.1. Classification (GTDB taxonomy): domain Archaea; phylum Halobacteriota; class Halobacteria; order Halobacteriales; family Haloarculaceae; genus Natronomonas; species Natronomonas gomsonensis_A. Next base: position 1,761,883 of record NZ_JACAWU010000002.1, read on the forward strand.
CGCCACCCGAATCCTGTGAGTGGGACCTCGTCTGGAGCGTCGAGGGGTTCAACTGGCCGCGGGACGCCGACCGACTACCGAACGGCAACACGCTGGTCACCGATACGCTGAACCACCGCGTCGTCGAGATAACGCCCGAAGGCGAGGTCGTCTGGGAGTTCTACGCGGCGTGGGCGCCGTACGACGCCGAACGCGGCCAGCAGGGAAGCAACGGGCCGACGATGGCCGACCACGGCACGACCGGCAGTTACACCGTCTCCGGTGGCGGCGACGGCGGCGTCGCCGACCGCTATCACGTCGCCGACGCCATCGCCGACGTCGGGAGCTACACCCCGTTGAAATCCAGTTTCGACGGGATTGCGACCCGGTACTCCCACGTCGAACCGTGGTTCCGGCCCGTCTGGATGGGGTCGTGGACGTTCCTCTCGGCGGTTCTCGGCGTGTTGCTCGCACTCGGATGGGCCGCCTGCGAACTCCTCGCGCGACGGGAGCGACTCCTCGCCGAACTCCGGTCGCTTCAGAACGGGTGAGCACGGGAAAATCCGGATTGACAGCGTTCGGACACACCACCGCCGCGTTCTTAGTCCCCGGATACATACACTGTGTCGATGGCGAACATTACGCTATACGAACTGCCCGGCTGTCCGTACTGTATGAAGGTCGCCGACAAACTGGATGAGCTCGGCCTCGAGTACGATGTCGTAGAGGTGCCGCGCGCCCACGGAGCGCGAACCGAGGTCGAAGAAATCAGCGGTCAGACTGGCGTCCCTGTCATCGTCGACGAGGAACACGGCGTCGACGCGATGGCCGAATCCGACGACATCGTCGCGTACCTCGAAGAGACCTACGGCGCCTAAACCGCGGCGTTACAGCGCTTCTTTGTAGGCTTCGAGCGTCTCCTCGACGTCTTCCTCGGTGTGGCCGTAGGAGACGAAGTTGGCCTCGAATTGATTCTGTGAGACGAGGACGCCCTGTTCGACCATCGCGGGGCGGAACAGTCGCGCGTAGCGTTCGGTTTCGGCGTCGGCCACGTCGGTGCCGCGTTTGGGGCACTCGCCGTAGCGACTGCAGGTGGGGTCCTGCCGACACCCGTTCGAACAGGGGTCGCCCTGTGGGTGGCTTTCGGCCCGCGAGAAGACGACCTTGAAAATCGAATCGGTGCCGACGACGGTGTAGGCGGGGGCGTGGTCTTCGACGATGTCGGCCAGTCCCTCGCGCAACTGCTCGCCGAGCGAATTGACGTGGTCGTGAACGTCGTTTTCCGCACAGAACTTCAGCGTCTCCAGTCCGGCCGCCATCGTCACGGGATGTCCGGAGAAGGTGCCGGCCTGGAACACGTCGCCGGTGGGGCTGAACTGCTCGATGTACTCCGTCTTGCCGCCGATGGCGCCGACCGGGAAGCCGCCGCCGATGATTTTGCCGAACGTCGTGAGGTCTGGGTCGACGTCGAAGCGGCCCTGGGCACACTGCAGGCCGCCGACCCGGAACCCCGTGATGACCTCGTCGAAGATGAACAGCGCGCCGTAGTCCTCACACAGCGCCTCCAGCGTCTCGTGGTAGCCGTCTTCGGGGAAGGCGATGCCCATGTTCGCCTGTATCGGCTCGACGAGGACGGCCGCGATGTCGTCGCCGTGTTCCTCGAACACCTCGCGGGCGGCGGCCTCGTCGTTGAACGGAATCGGGAGGGTGTGTTGGGCGAACGACTGTGGGACGCCGGAACTGGAGGGTTTCGGGTGGTCGGCGTCGCCCTCGACGAGCGTCGACTCCTGGGCGCCGTGGTAGCCGCCCTGCATGACGACGACCTTGTTGCGGCCGGTGACCCCGCGGGCGAGTCGGACCGCCGACACCGTCGCCTCCGTCCCGCTGTTGACGAACCGAATCATCTCGACGCTCGGGACGTGGCGGCAGACGAACTCGGCGTGGTCGACCTCGATTTCGGTCGGCATGCCGTACATCGGCGCCTCGGCGGCACGGGACTGGACTGCGGCCTGGACCGACTCGGGCATGTCGTGGCCGAGCAGCAGCGGTCCGAGCCCCTGAATCCAGTCGATGTAGCGGTTGCCGTCGGCATCGACGACGTGGCCGCCCTCACCGTGGTCGGCGAACACCGGGTACGGCTGTGGCGCGGCGCGAACCGAGGAGTTGACGCCGCCCGGCAGGACCGACAGCGCCCTGTCGTACAGCGACCGCGATGTCTCGTGGTTCATGAGCGTCGGTTCGACTGCCGCCCCGAAAGGCGTTACCGTCCGCAGTCGAGCGGTATCGCGGAGAAGTGATTCGGCAATGTAGAGCATTCGGCTAAAATTCACCCAGAAAACACCACGTTCGAGCAATATTTTTCCCAGTGGTTTCAGATATTGCCCCTCTCGACACGATATTACGACACCGGTCCGTTCGTTGAGACACCGCGAGACCCTCGTGGTCTCCGGTGTGTACCGCTCAGGAACGAACCGAACGGCTGGCATCCGACGGTTTTCCGTGGTCGGCCCCCTCCGGGCCGAAACCGCTTTTTTACGCGTGAGACGGCCGTCCAGTTCAGTTCTGAGTCGCGTAAGCGAGAGCGTAATTCCTCAAAGACGGACGACACAGTCAGTTCGAAAAAACAGCGTCGCGTGAATCCGAAATGCAGTCCGCCCGACGGCGTTCAGTCCTCCAGTGCGGGTGGGTCACCCTCGCGGACGACCGACCGGACCGAACTGGTGTCGACGGTGCGAACGTCGGGGTCGTCGTGCAGATCGTGCAGTTGGGCGGCCAGCGCCGCATCGTCTTCGAACTTTCCGACGGCGAAGACGGTGGAGGGACCGCTCATCTGATAGACGGTGACGAACTCGGGACGTTCCCGGAGCCGTGCCGTCACGTCGTCTATCGCGTCGAGGTCGACCGCCAGTCGGATGATGGCCGTCCGGTAGCCAAGGCGGTCGTAGTCGACGCGGGCGGTGTAGCCCGTGATGACGCCGTCGTCTTCGAGCGCCCGAAGGCGTTTCTGCACCGTCGTCGCGACCGCGTCGGTGGCTTCCGCGACCGACGGCACGTCGGCGCGGCCGTCCCGAAAGAGGGCGGCGACGACCTGCCTGTCGAGCGACTCGGTCACGTCAGACCGCGCTCGTTCCGACCTCACCGGTACGAATCTGGTAGGCGTTCTCGACCGGCAGGATGAACACCTTGCCGTCGCCCGGTTCACCCGTCTTCGCGGAGTCACGGATGGCCTCTGCCACGTCCTCGGCCGGGATGTCCGCGACGACGCACTCGATTTTCACCTTCTGGTGGAGGTCGACGCTGTACTCCTCGCCGCGCCACTGGCCCTTCTTCGCGGGCTGGGAGCCGCGACCGGAGACGTTCGTAACCGTCAGCGAGGGTGCGCCGATTTCGGCGAGTCCCTGCTTGACATCGGAGAGCTTGTCGGGGCGGATGAAGCCCATGACCATCCTGATGCCGCCGTCGTTGGCGATACCGCCGTCGGGGCGGACGATGCCGTCCTCCTCGACGAACCCGCCGTCGGTCGCGGCCGGACCGGTGGAGCCGCTACCGAACTCGGGGTAGGTGTTCGTCCCGTGCTCGGAGATGTCGAGTCCCTCACGCTCGTGGTCGGGGCTGACGCGGGCTTGTCCGACGGCCTTGAACGCACCCCAGACGAGTGCGGTCGCGAGGACCGTCCACGCCGTGATGATGGCCGTTCCCAGAATCTGGGGGACGAACATCGACGCTTCGACCGAGAGGATACCGCCAGGGACGACGCCGCCGGCGATAGCCGTACCGCCGGTCGACCACAGCGGGAAGAGGATGACACCAAGCGCGCCGGCACTCCCGTGGACCGGGAAGACGGCACACACGTCATCGATCTGCAGGCGCTTTTCGACGAATTCGAAGACGATGGGGAGCTGTGCGCCGGCCAGCAGGCCGAGCATGAGTCCGCCCATCGGCGTGAGCACGTCCGCGGTACCCGTCACGCCGACGAGCCCCGCGAGCATGCCGTTTGCGACGTACAGCGTGTCGACTTTGCCGGTCTTCGCGAGTGCGACGGCGCCGGCACCGAGTGCGCCCATCGCCATGCCGAGTGTGGTGTTCAGCGCGACGCGGCCGACGATCTCCCAGCCGGCACCGAGGACGAGTTCGCCGCCCTCGACGGCGAAGACGTTGACGGAGGTGCCGACGTTGAAGCCGTACCAGCCGAACGCGAGGATGAGCGTCCCGAGTACGGCAAAAGTCATCGAGTGACCGGGGATGACGTTGACGCTGCCGTCCTCGTTGAACCGCCCCATGCGCGAACCGAGCATGTAGGCGGCCGTCAGGCCGGCGATACCGCCGACGCCGTGGACGATCATGCCGCCCGCGAAGTCGTGGAAGCCGAGGGAGGCGATGAAGCCGCCACCCCACGTCAACCCGGTGACGACGGGGTAGATGACCGCCGCAACGAGGAACGTGTAGGTGACGTACGCACGCAGCTTCGCGCGGCCGGCGACGGCCCCGGAGACGATGGTCGCCATCGTCATCGCGAAGACGGCGCCGAACAGCCAGCTCACCCAGCCGAAGTTGCCGGCACCGAACTGGCTCAACGGACCGTAGCTACCGCCGGAGCCGGTCAACACTCCGACGATTCCGGAGATGCCCGCACCGATGAGGAAGAACACGACGACACCGACACTCCAGGTGAGCATGTTCTTCGTCAGCTGGTTTGCGACGTTCTTCGAACGTACCTGTCCGGCCTCCAGCATCGCGAAGCCCGCGTGCATGAAGAAGATGAGGAACGTCACCACGAGAATCCACAGCCAGTTGACCCCCTCGGCGACGACGCTCGGGTCGACCTGCAACGCAGTCAGTTCCATCATGCTTCGACCTCCGTACTACTCCCGTATTTCTGTGAAAGTTCGTCCATGTTTTCTCTGATTTGCACCATGTTTGTCTTCCAACTCACGGGAGAACCTCATGGAACAGCCCTACATAAATGTTGGAGTTGAAATTGAAAATTTTTGCATACCCTTAGTGGACGGTCGTCAGCAATGGGGTAGGATAATAGCTGTATAAGGTCGGCTCGCGTCAAGAGTTCAGGGAAGAATATTCTCGTTTTCTGGACGAATGTCAATCGCAACACTTGCCAATTGGCCGTATTTCACTCTGCTCGCGGGAGCGCGCGGCGACCCTCCGGAACGCGTTCTGGTGTGGACGAAGACGGGAGAACACCAGCCGCAAGAGAACGAACTCGGCGCCGGCTCAGAGTCGCTCGGCGATATCTTCGGCGAAGTACGTCAGGATGAGGTCCGCTCCGGCCCGCTTTATCGACAGCAGTGATTCGTAGGCGACCTCCTCCAAGGAGAGCCACCCCTTCTCGCTTGCGGCGTGCAACATTGCGTACTCCCCGGAGACGTTGTACGCCGCCACCGGGTGGTCGAACTCCCGGCGGATGTCGGCGACGATGTCGAGATACGGCAGCGCTGGCTTGACCATCAACACGTCGGCGCCCTGTTCGACGTCGAGTCGGACCTCCCGCATCGCCTCGCGGGCGTTCGCCGGGTCCATCTGGTAGTGTCTTCGGTCGCCGAAGGCGGGCGCGCCGTCGGCGGCGTCCCGGAACGGCCCGTAGAACGCCGACTCGTACTTCGCGGCGTAGCTCATCACCGGCAGGTTCTCGTGGCCCGCCGCGTCGAGGGCCCCGCGAATAGCACCGACCATCCCGTCTATCATCCCCGAAGGTGCGACCATGTCCGCGCCCGCGTCCGCGTGCGAGACGGCGATGCGTTGGAGCAACTCCAAGGTCTCGTCGTTTTCGACCGTCAAACACGGTTCCTCGGACGCTCCGTCTTCGAGAATGCCGCAGTGGCCGTGGTCGGTGTACTCACACAGACACACGTCGGTGATGACGTAGCAGTCCGTCTCCTCGGTGATTCGCCGGACCGCCCGCTGGACGACGCCGTCGTCGGCCCACGCTCGCGAGCCCTCGCTATCCTTCGATTCGGGGATGCCGAACACCATCACCGCCCCGACACCTGTCTCCTGTATCTCCCGGACGCGGGCGACGCTCTCGGAGACGGGCACCCGCTCGTGGCCGGGCATCGACTCGATTTCGACGCGCTCGTCGGTCGTCGCGTCGACGAACACCGGGGCGATGAGATCCGACGGTCGGACGTCCGTCTCGCCGACGAGCGGACGGATGCCGTCGGTCCGGAGCCGTCTCGGCCGGTCCGTGAGGTTCATACCCGACGTTCCGCACCGTGCCATAAAATGTCCGTCGCTCCCCACGCGACGACACAACGCCTATATATCGCCTCTCCCGACGAAGGAACATGTCGCTCGGCAGATCGTCCGCCGTCGACCGCGTTCGAAGCTTTCTCGAACGTTACGCAGTCCACCTCGCCGGCGGCTTGACGCTCGTCTGTGCGGCCGCCGGGGTGTATCTCCTCGTCTTCGCGGACCCGGAAGTCGCCGCCCAACTGCTCGAGGACTATGGGCTTGCGGCGCTGTTTTTCATCCTCGTGTTGGAGGGGGCGATGCTGCTGTACTTCGCGCCGAGCGAGGCGCTCGTCCCAGCCGGCATCGCGCTTCTGACGGCCGGTACCGAGGACTACCTCGGCATCGCGACAGTCATCGGCGTCGCCGTCGTCGGCGCGACCATCGGCCAGTTCGTCCTGTTCACCGTCGCCAAGCGCGCCGGTCGGGAGTACCTGCTCGAACAGTCGTGGTTCCGTATCAGCGAGGACTCGCTCGCCCGCTTCGATGGCTGGTTCGACCGCTGGGGGCCGCTCGCAGTCCCGATTTCTAACGCACTGTTGTTCACGCGAGGGATGTTGACGGTGCCGGCCGGCGTCGCGGATATGAGTGACCGCCATTTCATCGCGCTGTCGGCACTCGGGACGTTGCTGTTCCAATCGTGGCTGGCCGGGCTGTTCCTGCTTCTCGGGGTTCGACTCGGCGTGCTGTGAGGCTCGTGTCGAAAGTAGAGACGCGGGCGCGAGGCTGAAAGGGCGTCGAGAACGGGGTGGGTTCGGCCGCTATCGCTCCTCGAGCGACGGCACCGAGCGGTCGTCGGGGCCGACGTAGCGGGCGCGCGGTCGGATGAGGCGGTTGTCCTCGTACTGTTCGAGGACGTGGGCAATCCAGCCGCCCACGCGGCTCATCGCGAAGATGGGCGTGTAGATGTCGACCGGGATACCCATCTGGTAGTACGTCGACGCCGAATAGAAGTCGACGTTGGGGGCCAGGCCCTTCTCGTCGGTGAGGAAGTCCTCGACGGCGACGGAGTAGTCGTACCACTTCATGTCGCCGGCCTCGCCGAGCGCTTTGGACTTCTTCGAGAGAATCTTCGCGCGGGGGTCCTTGACGTTGTAGACGCGGTGGCCGAAGCCGGGGACGCGTCGACCTTCCTCGATTGCGTCCTGAACCCACTGGAGGGGGTCCTTGTCGGAGGCATCGACCTCCTTGAGCATCTCCATGACGTCCTGATTGGCGCCGCCGTGGAGGCTCCCCGAGAGGGTGCCGACCGCGGAGGTAATCGCCGAGTGGAGGTCGGCGAGCGTCGATGCCGTCACCGTCGCCGAGAACGTCGAGGCGTTCAGGCCGTGGTCGGCGTGCAGCACCAGCGCCATATCGAAGGTGTCGGCGAGTACGTCGTCCGGTTCCTCGCCGTTGAGCATGTAGAGGAAGTTCGCCGCGTGGTCTAAGTCCTCCCGTGGGTCGACGGGGTCGTTGCCGTCGCGGATGCGGGCGAACGCCGCCAGCGCGGTCGGAATCTTCGCCGTGATGCGGCGACCCTTCCGGAGGTTTGCGGCCTCGTCGGTCGGGTCGGCGTCGGCGTCGGGGTCGTACGCCGACAACTCCGAGACGATAGTGCGGAGTGCGGCCATCGGCTCCTCGTCGGCTTCGGCGAGGTCGCGGACGAGCCGCTGGACGCCGTCGTCGATGTGGCGCTCCTCGGCCATCGCCGCCTTGAACTCCGAGAGTTCATCGCGGTTCGGCAGTTCGCCGTGCCACAGCATGTAGACGACCTCCTCGAAGCTCGCGTTCTCGGCGAGGTCGTCGATTGTGTAGCCACGGTAGACGAGTTTGCCCTCGTCGCCGTCGATGTAACTCAACGACGATTCGGCGACCAGGACACCCTCCAGCCCTTTCTTGAGCTCCTCGGTCATACGCTACCGGTTTCCATGCCCGGGAGAAAAGGGTTACCGTTCACGGCAGGCGTGTGAGTACTTATTCGTCCGGAAACCCGCCGCTTTCTTCGGGCGTCTTCTCACGCACGACGGTGGCGACGGCACCGCCGACTGCGCCGACCGCTCCGAGCAGGACGGGCAGGTACAGCGCCGTCGACCGCACCGCCGCCGGGTCGCCGGTCGCGGCAGCGACGACGACGAGCGTACTCATCGCTGCGGCGACGCCGGCGAAGAACCCGTGTGACGGCGCGGCGCCCCGAAGCCCGAGGCCGAACCCGACCAGCAGGCCGCCGACCACGACCGCACCCGCGTACGCCGGCGCGACGAGACTCGAATCGAAAGCGACCGTCGCCGCGACGAGTCGGTCGGGCGTTCCGAGACACGGCCCACCGGCGGGACAGCCAACCGCCGGTGCGGCGACGGCGGCGGTGTAGGCCACCGCACCGACCGCCGCATCGAGCGGCCGCCACGCGTGTTCCAGCGACAGCGCCGCGACGAGTTTTATCCCGAGACCGCCGACGAACAGGACGACGAACCCACCGGTCAACAGTGCGACAGTGAGTCGGAACCCAGCGCTCGGAACGTCGACGGCTAGCGTCGCGACGACGGGGACGACGACCCACCCGAGCAACCCGAGGAGGGCCGCGACCGTCGTCGGCGACCGACCACCGGGTTCGATGCCGTTGACCGACAGCGTCCGGCGGTAGGCCGCCCGGCCGACGAGGACGACGGCGACGAGACAGACGACCGCGAAGGCGAGGACGAACGACAGCGACGCCCAGTACAGCAGCGACTCGTCGGTACCCGGCAGGTAGGCGAACAGGAGGAACACCACGGCGGCAAAGCCGATGCCAGCGACGGCGGCAGTGCGGACGTGACGGCGGACCTCCAGTTCGGCGACGAGGGCGGCGACGCCGGGACGGTCGGGTCGGTCGGCGGAGTCGGCGGACACACCCGAACTAGCGGCGGGAGCCACATAAGCCGTACAGATTCCGACTGACGCGAGCGTCTCCTCGGATAGACGGAAAACCCGGCGGGTATCAGTAAGCCTAAGAACGAACGGGTGAGCAGTGATAATAATGACTACCCTCGGTACGGCGAACGCCGCCCCCGGCGAGATGGACACGGGGCGGCTGTCGGTCGGCGAGGCGCGTGACGGCTCCGAGGTCGGCCTCCCGGTCGCGGTCCTAAACGGCGCTCGCGACGGGAAGACGCTCTACATACAGGCCGTCTCCGACGGCGACGAACTCAACGGACTGGGCGTCCTACAGCGACTCGTTCCACAACTCGAACCGGCGGACATCGCCGGCGAGATACGCATCGTCGGCATCGTCAACCACTACGGCTTCCAGGTCGCCGAACACCGCAACCCCATCGACGACACGAAACTCAACCGCACCTACCCCGGCGACGCCACCGGCACCTCCTCGGAGCGCATCGCTGCAGCGACCTTCGAGGCCGCGAGCGACGCCGACCTCATCCTCGACCTCCATCAGGGGTCGACCTCCCGGATGTTGAACGAGACGCGCGTCCGCTGTGGCTCCCGCCACCGCTTGCACCGGGACTGTCTCGAACTCGCGAAGGTGTTCGACTGCGGCTACATCTTAGACCAGAAGGGTCCCGACGGACAGTTGGCCCGTGCCGCACCGGACGAGGGCATTCCCACGATAGACCCCGAACTCGGCGGCGCGGTCGGCTGGGACGACGAGTCCATCCAGAAGGGCGTCAAGGGCGTGTTCAACGTCCTGCATCACTACGGTTTCCTCGCGGGAAGCGTCGAATCCCGGCCGCAAACGCGAGCCACCGGCTTCGAACAATACGGCTCCCCCGCCGGCGGCCTCACGAAGTTCGCCGTCGACCTCGGCGACGAAGTATCCCGCGGCGACACGCTGTTCGAGGTGACTGACCCCTTCGGAACCGTCAAAGCCGAAGTGACCGCCGACTCGGAGGGCATCTTCTGGCGGCGACGGCGCCTCCCGCAGGTCGCCACCGGCGAGTACGTCTGCTCGGTCGGCACCGACATCGACCGGTTCTAACGCCACGAACGGTCCTGTTCCGGTCCGACCCGTTCGCACCCACCGAAACCGACACGGCGACTGCGGCCGACCGTCCGATATGAGCCTTCGTTGTCCGGCCTGTGGCGAGAACTACGCCGACCGCTGGCGCTGTCGCTGTGGGACGCCGCTTGAGTTCACCGACCAGCCGCTGCCGCCGACCGAAACGCCCGAAGACGCCGCTATCGACCCACGGGATGGACTGTGGACATTCGAATCGTTCCTGCCAGTGGGCGCCGACCCGTCCGACCGCGTGACGTTGGGGGAGGGGTACACCCCGATGGTCGACGCTCCGGAGTGGGACGCGACGTTCAAACTGGAGTACGTCTTCCCCACCGGGTCGTTCAAGGACCGCGGGGCGACGGCGACGCTCACGCGCGCGAAGGAGATCGGCGCCGACCGCATCGTCGAGGACTCCTCGGGCAACGCCGGTGCGGCCATCGCGACCTACGCCGCCCGCGCCGGCATCGACGCCGAAATCTACGTGCCCGCGGGCGTCAAGGAGTCGAAGGTGAAAGCGATTCGCCGCGCCGGCGCCGACGTGGTGCGCGTCGAGGGGACACGAGAGGACGTGACCGACGCCTGCATCGACGCCGTGACCGACGGCGAGGCGTGGTACGCCAGCCACGCGTGGAATCCGGCTTTCTTCGCCGGCACGGCGACGATGGCCTACGAAATCGCACACCAGCGCGATTGGTCGGTCCCCGACGCCGTCGTGATGCCGCTCGGTCACGGCACGATGTTCCTCGGTGCCTATCGCGGCTTCCGGGCGCTACGGGACGCCGGGTGGACCGACCAAGTGCCGAAACTCCTCGGCGCACAGGCCGCCGGCTACGCCCCCATCGCCGCCGAACTCCACGGGGAGGACGCTGTGGTTGGAGACAACACCGTCGCCGACGGGATTCAGATTCGACAGCCGGTGCAGAAAGCGTCCATCCTCGACGCCATCGAGGCGACCGACGGCGACGCGATTGCACTGTCGAAGGACGCCGTCGCCTCGGAACTGAAGCGCCTCCATCGTGCCGGATTCTACACCGAGCCGACGTGTGCAGTCGCACCCGCCGCAGCAGAGGTGTACCGGAATCGGGGCGTCATCGGGCCGGACGACGACGTCGTCGTCCCGCTCTCGGGTAGCGGGCTGAAGGGGTAGCTCAGAAACCGAGCGTGCGTTTGATGCGGCCGAAGAGGCCGCTTCGTTCGTCGGCACTCGGTGCCGACTCGGTCGGTCCGTCGGGGCTGTCGGGACTGTCGGCCTCGACGGCCGTCCCGCCAGCGCGTTCGCAGTACGGACACGCCTCGAGGTCGTCGTAGTGAGGGAGGCCGCACGCCTGACAGGTCGTCCGTGTTCGCTCGGTCGTCTCCGGAGCCTCGAAGACGAAGCCGCCGGCGTCGGCGTCTGCATCGGCGGTCGACCCATCGGTGTCACAGTACGGACAGGCCCCTGAATCGGCGTAGAACGGGAGGTTACACGTTTCACAGACGGTGCGACGGCGGCCCGCTGAATGACTCGCCATACCGAGACGTGTCGATACGCGCTAATAAAGAGTGAGGAACGTTCACACGAGCCACACTACGATTCCGGATGCGTCGGCGCGTCGAACCCACCTCTCACGAGGGGTTTGGCGATGTGCCGACGCGCTCGCGGTGGGACCTCGTACCACCCGACCGATAGTTCGCGGTCGAGTCGGCGCTCGACCTTCCCGTCGGCAGCCGTCCCGCAGTCCCGACAGCGGTACCCTTGTCCCCGGCCCGCCGACTCCATCGACCGGCCGCACGCCGAACACGTCGGTGTCACGAGTTCCGTACGGTCGAGGTCCCGAACCGCGAACTTCTCCAGTTTCAGGGTCCCGTCTTTCAGTTCCCCACAGACGGTGAGTTCGTCGCCGGGGCGGAGTGCCCGGATGTGGTCGCGGAACCGCTTGGTCGGTTCGAAGGCCGCACAGCGTAGTTCCGCCTCGGCGTCGCCGACCCGGAAGAAGACGTGGCCGCCTTGCCGCGTCTCCGGGGCCGTCCGGACCGTCGCGTCGAGTCGGTACGACCGGCCCTCGCGTGCAGTCGAAACGGTCCCCTCCCGGAGGTGGCCGTCGGTCCCCTGATTCGTCACGAACGTCCGTTCGCGGTCGATAGGTTCGCTTCGGATACGGTCGGCGACTGCACGGCAGGCCACCGCATCGTCGCCGCGGATGCCGTACAGGACCGGCCCCGGCGTCCGGGGCACACAGACGACCTCGCCGCTTTCCCGGTCGACGGTGTCCCACACTGTCGGATAGTACTCGTCGGCGGCCTCGAACACCGACTCGGCGTCGACATCGCGGTCGGTCCCCCACCGCCGGCGCTCGCGGTAGGTGATGTGTTCGTAGGTCCACTCATCGAAGGCGCGCCAGGCGCCGACGGCCGCGAGCGCGCCGATGACGCCGCGGCCGTTCTTCCAGCGGCGAACCCGAAAGCCCGCCTCCTCGGCGAGTTTTACTGCGTCCGCGCGGTCGTGGTGGTCGCAAACGGCCTCCCGAGCGAAGGCCGCGACCGACTCGGGAACGGCTTCGGGGGCACCCGCAGCAACGACGATTCCGGGGTTGGTTCGGTCGTCGTCGGTTTCGGCCGCGCCGTCGACGACGCTCGCCGCCACCTCGAAGGCGGTGTCGACCGACGCGTCGGTGTGGACGGCGAGCGCCGCGTTCCCGCGCGTTTTGTGTTCGACCGCCGGGTTACACCGAACGAGTAAGACTCGCTCGACGGCCGCCCCGACGTCGGTCAACCGTCGAGCGACGGTGTCGGCGGCGTAGGTCGTACACATCCCCCGCTCGCGGGAGTCGGTGTCGTCCAACCCGATGACTGTCACGCCCCGGGGTAGGACACCACCGCCTAACGGGGTTTCGGTCGGCGTTCCGATGCCGTGTCACTTGCTGTCCCAACCGCCAGATAGCGGCAGTATCGCTGGGGAAAACGATTTAACTGGCGAATGGCTTATGTACCACTATGTCACGGTCCGCACTGGTTGGTAACATCACCGCGATGCTCGAGGACGCAGGCTTCACGGTGAGCGACCGGTGTGCAATCCGTCCCAAGAGTTTCGACATCGCCGCACGGCGCGGCGACGACGTGTTGCTGTTGAAACTGCTCGCCAACATCGACGCCTTCGATGGCTACACCGGCGCGGAGATGCGCCGCCTCGGCGAGTACCTCGATGCGACGCCGCTGGTCATCGGGTTGCGAACCCGAAACGAGGAGCTCAAACCCGGCGTCATCTACTTCCGCCACGGCGTGCCCGTGTTCTCGCCGGACACCGCGATGGATCTGTTCATCGAGGAGGTGCCGCCGCTCATCTACGCCGCACCCGGCGGCCTGTACGTCAACATCGACGGCGAGTTGCTCTCGGAGGTCCGCTCCGAGGAGGAGATGTCGCTCGGTAAACTCGCCAACGAACTCGGCGTCTCCCGGCGCACCGTCTCGAAGTACGAGGACGGCATGAGCGCGAGCGTCGAAGTCGCGGCGGAACTGGAGGAGATATTCGACCGCCCGCTCGCGAACCCCGTCGAGGTGCTCGAGGGCGCCGAGGAGGTCCGCGACGAGATGGACGACCCCGGCGAACCCGAGGCCGACCCCGACGACGCACACCTCATCACCGTCCTCACCCGCGTCGGGTTCGATGTCCACCCGACTATGCGGGCGCCGTTCAAGGCCGTCAGCGAAGACGAGGCCCGCGAGCGGAAGATGCTCACCGGTCACTCCGACTTCAACCGGACCGCCGAGAAGCGTGCCCGCATCATGTCGTCGGTCGGTGAAGTGACCCGGACCCGGTCGGTGTACGTCGTCGACCGCGCCCGCCAAGAGTCCGTCGACGGGACCGCCCTCATCGAACGCGAGGAAATCGAGCGCATCGACGACCCCGAGGAACTGGAGGACATCATCCGCGAGCGCGCCGGCCTCGAAGAACCGGCCTGAACGGTCCTTTTTATCGTCGTAGCCCCGCCACAGCCGCTGCGCCGTCGGTCACTGCTCGTTGAGCGGGCCGAGTCGACTGTCGACCGGTGAGTGATGTGTCCAGCGACTCGCAACCGAATCCGATTTCGTATATCGAATAGCAGTTTATTGGCGGAGAACCACGATGTCGACCCAGCGCACGAAATCGCGTCCGGAGAAGCCGAAGGGCGTTTCAACCGCCGCGACGGAGGTTCGGGTATGACTGAGACGATTCGGCTGGCGACACGGGGGTCGGACCTCGCGTTGCGACAGGCCCAGGCGGTGGCCCAGCGCCTGCAGAACCGCAAACGCGACGTGGAGTTGGTCGAGGTATCGACGACGGGTGACGAACTGCGCGACGAGTTGATTCACCGGCTCGGCAAGACTGGGGCGTTCGTCCGCAGCCTCGACGAGAAGGTCATCGACGGTGAGGTGGACGCCGCCGTACACTCGATGAAGGATATGCCGACGGAGTTCCCCGAGGAGTTGGTCGTCGCGGGCGTTCCCGACCGGGCCTCGCCCGTCGACCTCCTGTTGACGTCCGACGGGGCGACCCTCGAGGACCTGCCGAGCGGCGCGACGGTCGGCACCTCGAGTTTGCGGCGAAAGGCCCAGCTGTTGGCCGAACGTCCGGACCTCGACGTACAGCCGCTTCGCGGTAACGTCGACACCCGAGTTCAGAAATTGCTCGCACCGGAGCTACAGGCCGAACACGAACGCCGGATGGACGCCGAAACCGAGGAGTCGGACACCTCCTACGACCGCACCGCAGAGGAGTGGTTCGACGACCTCACGGAGTTCGAACGGCAGGCGCTCGGCCGGGAGGTCGAGACGCGATTCGACGCCATCGTTCTCGCGGAGGCCGGCCTCGAACGCAGCGACTTGCTCGATTCCGTCGACCACGAACGCCTCGGAGCGTCGTTCGTTCCGGCGCCGGGACAGGGCGCGCTAGCGGTCACCGCCCGCGACGGCGAGATTGCGCAGACGATTAACCACGAACTCGACCACCCACGGACGCGCGTCGAGACCACCGTCGAGCGGACGATTCTGGGAACGCTGGGCGGCGGTTGTGTCGCTCCGGTTGGGATTCACGCCGTCATCCAAGGGGAGTACGTCCACGCGAAGGTACGGGTGCTCTCACAGGACGGCACCGAGGAGATATCGGCTACGCGCGATTTGCCGGTCGAGACCCACCCGGAGGCCGCCCGGGCGTTCGCCGAGGCGTTGGCCGAGGAGGGCGCGTCCGACCTCATCGAACGCGCCCGGAGGGAGACGTGACCGGGAAAGTGTACCTCGTCGGGAGCGGTCCCGGCGACCCCGAACTCCTGACGGTGAAAGCTCGACGGCTCATCGACGAGGCGGACGTGGTGCTTCACGACAAACTCCCCGGCCCCGAGATTCTGTCCTCGATTCCGGCGGAGAAACGCGAGGACGTGGGCAAACGCGCAGGCGGCGAGTGGACGCCACAGGAGTACACGAACAAGCGATTGGTCGAACTCGCCGAGGAGGGAAAGACCGTCGTCCGCCTCAAGGGCGGTGACCCCTTCGTCTTCGGCCGCGGCGGCGAGGAAGCCGAACATCTGGCCAAAAACGAGATTCCATTCGAGTACGTCCCCGGGGTGACGAGCGCCATCGCCGGGGCCGGCGTCGCCGGCATCCCCGTGACCCACCGCGAACACACGTCCTCGGTGTCGTTCGTCACCGGCCACGAAGACCCGACGAAAGACGAGTCCGCAATCGACTGGACCGCGCTGGCAGAGACCGGCGGGACGCTCGTCGTCCTGATGGGCGTCGGGAAACTCCCGCTGTACACCGACGAACTGCTGGCGGCCGGTATGGACCCGGAGACGCCGGTCGCGCTGGTCGAGCGGGCGACGTGGCCCGACCAGCGAGTCGCCGTCGGCACACTGGAGACCATCGTCGACGTTCGCGACGATGCCGGCATCGAACCGCCGGCGATTACCGTCATCGGCGGCGTCGCGGCGACGAGAGAGCGCGTACTGGCGTTTCTAGAGAACGAACCCGACTCGGGAGACGAGACTAAATAAACCACATGCCACGATATCAAATGCGAGCTGACGGAACTGCTGGAGGCCGAGTGAGCCATGTCTGAGACGGTCGCGTTCTTCCGACCAGACGACGAACGAGCGGCCGAGGCGGCCGAAATCGTCCGTTCGCTCGGCGGAGAGCCGCTTTCGGACCCGATGTTGACCGTCGAACCGACCGGCGAGACGCCGCGGGAGGACGCAGCACTTACCGTGCTGACGAGCAAGACCGGCGTCGAGCTAGCCGCCGACGCTGGCTGGGAACCGGGCGGCGAAATCGTCGCCATCGGCTCTGGTACCGCTGAAGCGCTGGAGCGGGCCGGATACAACGTCGACCGTATTCCCGAGGAGTACTCCTCGTCGGGCCTCGTCGAGGAGTTGCGCGCCGACGCCCCCGGCGCCCGAATCGAGGTCGCCCGCTCGGACCACGGGTCCCCGGTACTCACCGACGGCCTCGAAGCCGCGGGCGCGTACGTCCACGAGACGGTGTTGTACCGTCTCCGTCGGCCACCGGAAGCCGGCGCCTCGGCGGTCGCCGCCGCCGAGGGCCGACTCGACGGCGCCTGTTTCACCTCCTCGCTCACGGTGGAGCACTTCCTTGAATCTGCAGACGAGCGAGGACTTCGAGACGAGGCTATCGAGGGACTGAACGACGCCGTCGTCGGCGCCATCGGCGAGCCGACCCGCGAAACGGCCGAGAACGCGGGGATTTCCGTCGATGTCGTCCCGAGTGTCGCCGAATTCGAGGCGCTGGCGGAGGCGGTCCTCACACGGGTCGGTCCGGAGGTTTAAACCCGAGAGCGCAGTACGAACCCGTAGATGGCTGCCGCCCCCGTCCCGGAGTTAGCGACCACCGCCACGGCGTGTGCAGAGCGCCTGCTCGCCGCCGACCGCGTGCTGTTGGCCTCCCACATCGACGCCGACGGACTGACCAGCGCCGGCGTCGCGTCGACGGCGCTCGAACGCGCGTCGATTCCCTTCGAGACGGTGTTCGAAAAGCAACTCGACGCCGAGTCGATAGCCGGCATCGCCGAACGCGAGTACGACACCGTGTTGTTCACCGACTTCGGCAGCGGCCAACTCGACGTCATCGCCGAACACGAGTCCGCGGGCGATTTTACACCGGTCATCGCCGACCACCACCAGCCCGCCGACGTCGACACTGAGTACCACCTCAACCCGCTGTTGGAGGGTATCAATGGCGCTTCGGAGATGTCCGGGGCCGGCGCGGCGTACGTCCTCGCGCGCGCACTCGCAGCCGAGTGCGACGGCGCCGGTGATAATCGCGACCTCGCGGCACTGGCGGTCGTCGGCGCCGTCGGGGACATGCAGGCCAAAAGCGGTGCACTCCACGGCGCCAACGCCGCCATCGTCGCCGACGGCGTCGAGGCGGGCGTTCTCGAGGAGACGAAGGACCTCGCCGTCTACGGGAAACAGACCCGTCCGCTGCCGAAACTGCTCGAATACGCCTCCGACGTTCGAATTCCGGGCATCACGAACGACGAACGCGGCACCGTCTCGTTTCTCTCCGACCTCGACGTGACGTGCCGCGAGGAAGGCAACTGGAAGCGGTGGGTCGACCTCACCGACGACGAACGCCAGTCGGTCGCCAGCGCACTCGTCCAACACGCCGTCAAGCGCGGCGTTCCCGCCTTCAAAATCGACCGCCTCGTCGGAACGACCTACATCCTTCGGGAGGAGGCCGTCGGGACGGAACTCCGGGACGCAAGTGAGTTCTCGACGCTGCTCAACGCCACCGCGCGGTACGAACGCGCCGACGTAGGGTTGGCGGTGTGTCTCGGCGACCGCGGCGAGGCCCTCGAACGTGCTCGAGAGCTCCTGCGAAACCACCGCCGGAACCTCTCGGAGGGCATCGAGTGGGTCGAACAGCGGGGCGTCGAGCAGGAAGACCACCTCCAGTGGTTCGACGCCGGCGACGAGATTCGCGAGACCATCGTCGGTATCATCGCTGGGATGTCGATGGGCGCCGACGGCGTCTCTCGGAACCGACCCATCGTCGCCTTCGCCCGCAAGAACGACGAGGAGACGAAGGTCTCCGGCCGTGGAACCGGGGCGCTCGTAAGCGAGGGGCTTGACCTCTCGGTCGTGATGAAAGAGGCCAGTCAGAACGCGGGCGGCGACGGCGGGGGCCACGACGTGGCCGCCGGGGCGACGATTCCAGCCGGCACCGAGGAGATCTTCATCGAACACGCCGACCGCATCGTCGGCGAGCAGTTGGGGTGACCGACTCGCCGAGAGTCAGAGGATATTTCAATTTACTGGGAATAGCCGCCCCTGAATGACCCCCCCTGGAGATATCGTTCCGATTAGTCGCTGGCGTGTTGCTCATTCTCGCCAACGGCTTCTTCGTCGCCATCGAGTTCGCACTGACGCGAGCACGGCAGTTCACCAGAGGTGAGTTCATCGGCGAAACGGCCGCACTCGAGCGCGCCTGGGAGATGACACAGAATCTCGAAATCTATCTGACGACCTGTCAGGTCGGCATCACCGCCTCCAGCATCGCGGTGGGTATCGTCGCCGAGCCGGCGCTGGCGGCGCTGTTCGAACCGTACTTCGCGAACACGGCGCTGGCCTCCGTCGGCGCTGGCGCCATCATCGCTTTCGGTATCATCAATCTCGTCCATCTCACCCACGGCGAACAGACGCCGACGTATCTCGGCGTCGAGCGCTCGCGACTGGTGTGCCGATACGGCGCGACGCCACTGTATTGGTTCAACGCGTTGATTTCGCCGATAATCACCCTCGGAGACTGGGTGGCGAAGGCGACGCTGAAACTGTTCGGCATCGAGATGACCGGCGCGTGGTTGGAGACCGAGGAGGACATCTTGGAGAGCCGCGCGGACCTCCGGAACCGTATCGACACTCTGCTGGACGAGGGTGACCTCAACGACGAGCGTCGCGAGGAGGTTCTCAACGCCCTGGCGGTGGACGAACTCCCGGTTAGCGACATCATGGTCGACCCGGCGGACATCATCGCCCTGTCGACGACGGATTCCGTCGAGGCGAACCTCGAACGCATCCGGGAGACGCCCCACACCCGATTCCCGCTCCTTGGCGAGGAACCCACCGACTTCCGCGGCATCGTCTATGCACCCTCGATTCTGAACAACATCGAGCGCCTACAGGCCGAGGAGGTCACCTTCGAGGACATCGCCGCACCGCCGATGACCCTCGCCGCCGATACGAGCATCAGCGACGCCTTCGACCAGTTTCAGGCCGAAGGGCAGGAACTCGCCTTGGTGTTACGCGACGGCGAAGTCGTGGGGCTGATGACCGCCACCGACGCCCTCGAAGCCGTCATGGGCGAACTCGAGGACCCGCTGGACGAAGCCCACCGATAGCGTTTTCGCCCGATTGATGGCCGAGCGTCACTACTCTTCGGCGTCTTCCTCATCTTTCGGTGGGCGTTTCGAGAGCCTATCGAATCGGCTCTGGGCACCCTCTTTTCGCCGTTCCGTTTCCTCGGCGTCGTACGTCGCTTCGCGGAGTTCCCCGTCGGCGACCACGATATCGAGGACTGCGTCGGCGTGACGGGCCGGTTCCGGTAACGCCTCGGGGTCGACGAGGAGTTCCTCGCCGACGCCGTCGGCTTCCGGAATCACCGCCGCGATTCCGTCTTCGATGCGGTCGACCACCGCGACGTAGCGCCCGTCTGGAATCATGAGTACTCCTCCGTGAGGACACGTTCGCCCGCCGCGTTCGTCACGATTACGGTGTCGCCAGCGTTGTTCCAGACCGGGCTGTCGGCCCCCCAGTACAGTTCCGTATCGGTGTCGGTGCCGCTCCCGGTGTAGACGGTGACTGTCTCGCCGGCCGAAAGCGTCAATTCGGGGAAGGTGTACGTTTTGTCGGCTTCGTCCCGGAGCGTCCAGCCGCGCAAATCGAGCGGACCGTCCCCGGCGTTGCGGAAGGTCACGTACTCGTCGTTGAGGTTCTCGCGGTCGTCGCCGTCAGCGTCGGCGTGAATCGTCTCGACGACCAGTTCACCCTCGGTTTCGGTGCCGCCGTCGGCCCGCGCCGTCTCGGTCGGGGTCGACGTTGTCGACGGCGCAGCGCCGATTCGGGCGCGCTCTTCCAGCGCCGTCGTCGTTCCCGGGTCGACCCGCGCCGCGTCGCGAATCGACAGCGGGTCCGTCGGGGCGTCAGCCTGTGTTCGGACGGAGACGCCCTCGCCGTTGGTGACGAAGACGACGTTACCGTGGGTCGCCGTCCAGAAGGTCGGAATCGACCGCTCGGAGAACGCCTCAAGCACCTCGTCGTGTGGGTGGCCGTACTGGGAGTCGTACGCGCTCGAAACGACGGCGGCCTTCGGGTCGACGGCATCGAGCAGCGTCTCGCTGCTGGAACTGCTGCTCCCGTGGTGGCCGGCCTTGTACACCGTCGAGCCCAGCCCCGAGCCGTACTCCTCGACGAGTCGTCGCTCGGCGTCCTCCTCGGCGTCGCCAGTGTAGAGGAAACTCGTCGAACCGTAGGAGAGTCGGAGGACGATGCTGTTCTCGTTTCGGTCCTCGCCGTCGACGTAGGGTTCGGGCGGCCCGAGCACCTCGGTTTCGACGCCGTCGAACGGAATCGAATCGCCGGCTCGCGTCTCGTATAGCGTCACGTCGTGGCGCTCGATGGCGTCGAGGTACTCCCCGTAGGTGGCGGTACTCGCGGCGATACCGGGGTCGTACACCGCGCCGATACCGTCGGCTTCGGTCTCGAAGTACTCGATGACGGCCGCGTTGCCGCCGATGTGGTCGGCATCGTTGTGGGACGTGACGAGGTAGTCGATGCGGTCGATGTCCTGTCGCTGGAGGTAGTCGATGACGTACTCGCCGTCGTCGTTGTAGTGGCCGGTGTCGATGAGCATCGTCTCACCCGTCGGGCCGACGACGAGCGTACTCACCGACTGGCCGACGTTGATGTTGTGGACGGCGACAGTTCCGTTGGTCGAGATGCTACCGGACTCTGGCGTCGGTGTCGAATCGTCCTCGATGGAGACGGGCGCGGCCGAACAGCCGGCGAGGACGACCGCACAGACGAGGAAAACGACTGCGAGCGGACGAACTGATGACACGGCAATTCGTTCGAACGGGAGGCGTATAGATGCGTGGGTCGGACCGACGAGTGGTGATTCTATATTACGATATACAGTTTATCGCGTTCGGCTGGCGCCACTCTTTTTATACTACCATCGGTCGGTTCGTGGGCTATGGCAGTCCATTACGAACGCGAGGGACCGGTCGCCGTCGTCACGGTCGACCGCCCCGGACGGCGCAACGCCATCGACAACGAAACCGCTGAATCCCTCGGCGACGCGTGGGCGCGCTTCGAGGAGGACGACGACGCCCTCGTCGGCGTGTTGACCGGCAGCGAAGGGACGTTCTCCGCGGGTGCAGACCTCAAAGCGATGGACTTAGAGGACCGACCGGAGGGGTGGCTCGGGTTCACGCGGACGCGCGTCTCGAAGCCGACCATCGCGGCCATCGAGGGCCACTGCGTCGCCGGCGGACTGGAAATGGCTCTCTGGTGTGACCTCCGTATCGCGAGTGCATCCGCCGTTTTCGGCTGTTTCGAGCGCCGCTTCGGCGTCCCGTTAGTCGACGGCGGTACACAACGGCTCCCACACGTCGTCGGACTGGGCCGGGCCCTGGACATGATACTCACCGGGCGGGAAATCGACCCCGAGACTGCCACGGAGTGGGGACTGGTCAACCGGCTCGTCGGCGAGGGAGAAGCACTTGACGCCGCGGTCCGGTTGGGCGAGACCGTCGCCGACTTCCCACAAGAGACGCTCCGGACGGACCGGGAAGCCGTCTACGACGGCCTCGGGTCGACGCTGGAACAGGGGCTGGCGGCCGAAGGCTGGCACGGGTCGCGTGCGCTCGACGTGGCCGAGGCCGGAGCCGACCGGTTTGCCGACGGAGCGGGCCGCAGCGGGGAAGGCGTCCCTGACGAGGAGTGACGCCCGGAATCGAATAATAAACTGCTATTCGCGATATAGAATCGTCGATTCCGTGCGGCACCCTTTTGCCGCCCGGGACGAATCTCCGCCCATGTCTCAGGGAGTACTCGAACGGGTCCGTCGTCCGGAGTACACCGGCGAGAATCGCTGTGTACCGTGTACGGCGACGAACCTCCTCATCGCTGCGGCGGTGACGGCGGCGCTTGCGGTGCTGGTGCCGCCCGCAGCCCTCGTCTTCGCCGTCGTCGCCGTCGGGAGCATCTGGCTCCGCGGATATCTCGTCCCGGGAACGCCCGAACTGACCAAGCGGTACTTCCCGGAGTGGCTGCTGGCGAAGTTCGACAAGGCGCCGGCGGCCGACCGCGAGCCGATTTCGGCCGAGGATTTCGACCCCGAGACGGTGCTGCTCGAATCGGGCGTCGTCGAGCCCTGCGAGGGCGACGACCTCTGTTTGACGGACGACTTCGAGCGGGCGTGGCAACGCCACATCGACGCGATAGCCGACGACGATGCCCTGCGAGCCGAACTCGCCGAACAACTGGGGCTCGATGCCGACGAAGTCACCTTCGAATCACACGGCGACGCCTACCTCGCTCGAAACGACACGACTCGAATCGGCCAGTGGGAGTCGCGGTCGGCGCTGCTGGCCGACCTCGCCGCGGCGACGGAACTCCCCGAGTGGGTCGAGTGGGACCGCCTCGATTCCCGGGCGCGGAGCCAATTGCTCAGCGGGCTGCGGGTGTTCGTCGAAACCTGTCCGAGTTGCGGCGGCCTCGTCACCGCCGACACCGAAACCGTCGAATCCTGCTGTCGTTCCCACACCGTCGTCGCCGTCGGCTGTGAGGACTGTGGCGATAGGCTGCTAGAAGTGCCGTACAACGAAGCCACCGCCTGACCACCTACTCCTCTTCGCGGAGCAGCCGGTCGACGATGACATCGGGGTCGAACCGTTCGAGGTCCCCGTATCCCTGGCCGGTGCCGAGGAAGAGAATCGGCTTCCCGGTGACGTGAGCGATGGAGATTGCGGCACCGCCCTGTGAGTCCGCGTCGGCTTTCGTGAGCACCGCACCGTCGATTGCTGCGGCGTCGTTGAACTCCCGGGCGCGGTTGGTCGCGTCCTGTCCGGCGACCGCTTCGTCGACGAACAGCGTCATGTCGGGGTCGACGACGCGGTCGATTTTCTCCAGTTGCGCCATCAGGTCGTTGGAGGTGTGCAGTCGACCGGCGGTATCACCCAACACCACGTCGATGTCGTGGGCCTCGGCGTACTCGACGGCGTCGTAGATGACCGCCGCCGGGTCCCCGCCCTGTTCGTGGGCGATGAGCTTCCGGTCGAGGTTCTCGGCGTGCTCGCGAATCTGCTCGTTGGCCCCGGCGCGGTAGGTGTCGCCGTTGGCCATCACCGACGAGAGGCCGCGCTCTTCGAGCCACTCGGAGAGTTTGGCGATGGTCGTGGTCTTGCCGACCCCGTTGACACCGGTGAAGACGATGACGACCGGTTTCTCCGTCTCGGCGATGCGACCTTCGAAGTCGAACTGTCCGACACCGATGACCTCGCGCAGGGCGTCGGCGATAGCTCGTTCGACGACCTGCTCGCCGGATTCGACCTGTTTGCGGGTCTCCCCGACCAACTGCTCGCGGATGCGGTCGGTGATTTCGCTGGCGACGCTCATCTCGACGTCGCCCTGCAGGAGTTCCAGTTCAAGCTGTTCGAGGGGCTCTTCGAGTTCCTCCTCGGTGATAATCGTCTTGCCGGTGGCCGCCAGTGCCGCCTTCTTCGCCAGTCCGGGGCCGTCGTCGTCGTCGGCCTCCGTCGAGTCGCTCTCGGCGTCGGAATTACCCACGACGTCCGGCGTTTCGGATGTTTCGGCGCCAGAATCGGCCTCAGCAGCCGCTTCCTCGGCGGCGTCGGCATCTCCGTCCTCGGCCTCCTCTTCGACGTCGTCTTTGAAGCGGCCGAGTTTGTCCTTCAGTCCGTCGAACATGTGGCCTTACTCGTCGTCCTGCTGGGACATCTGCTGCTGCATCTGCTGCATCTGCTGTTGCTGCATCTGCTGGGCGCGCTCTTCGAGGTTCTCGGATTCGGATTCGACTTCCTCGATTTCCGCTTCGAGTTCCTCGATGCGCTCGTCGAGGGTGTCCTTCTTCCGTTCCAGCGATTCGACTGCACCCTCGCTGTCTCGTTCGGCCGCGTAGCCGCCGCCGAGGCTGACGACGATCTCGTCGATGTCGGCGATTTCGGCACGGACGTAGGCGCCGCCGCCGAGCGGGACCTGGACCGTCGAGTCGCTGTCGAGCGTCTCGATGGCCTCGATGGCCTCGTCGATTTCGGACTGCTCGTCGCGGACGTCCTCGATTTCGGCCTCGATAGCCTCTTTCTCCTGCTCGAGTGCCTGCAGTTGCTGTTGGAGCTGCTGCATCGCGCCGCCGCCACCGCCACCACCGAGGCTCATGCCGACACCTCGTCGATGGAAATCTGCGTGCGCTTCAGACCGTGTTGGGAGCCGAACTGGGTGTACACGTGCTCGACCGCGACGTTTTCGTTCGGCGCGTCCAGTGTCTTCTCGAAGGCCTGCTCGCCGAACCGAGCAGGGAACGTTCCCGTAACAGTAAACTCACTCATACTACGTGATACGACGCGCGAGCGGGAAGTATCTTCCTCATCTTCCCTCCGAGTGTTCGCAGCCTCCAGCCACCAAATTACGCCGCCCTCCTGCGGTCGGCTGCTCGAAACCACCCGAACGGTTAACATCCTCGTCCGACAGTGTCACCCATGCCATACTGCCAACAGTGCGACAGAACTGTCGACGACGGGCGGTACTGCCCCGATTGTGGGTCGGAACTCGTCCAGCCGTCGGCGGACCGCAACCAGTGGGGAACGGAGCGAGAGACGGGTAGCGGCGCCGACGCCTCCGGATGGGGCGAACCCGCCGAAACGGCCGGGGAGCACTCGGAGCCGCAAACGGCACGGCCCGCAGAAACCGACGACGGGGAGGATTACTTCAAAAAGGGCCCGTTGGGGTTCGCGCTCACCTACCCCATCGCCGACGGCTGGGAGCAGATGCTCATAAGCGCCGGACTGCTGTTTCTGGCGGGACTGGTCATCTTCCCGTTCGTGTTCGTCTACGGCTACGCCTACCGACTCGGGCGGGCGGCCATCCGTGGCGACCATCGACCGCCGGAGTACGGCGACTGGGGCGGACTGTTCGTCGACGGCTTACTGATTTCGGTCGTCGGGATACCGGTGTTCATCGCGATGCTCATCGCAATCGCGGTTCCGGTCGGTCTGTCGACCGCCCTCGATGCGCCGTCGGTGATGCTGCTGGCGATACCGCTGTATCTGGCGACGCTGTACGTCGGCGGCGGCGTCCTGCCGACGTTCATGGCGACCGGAAGCGTCACCCGAACCTACAGCGGCCTCCGGTTTCTGGAGTTCGTCAAGACGACGAACTACCTGAAGGCACTCCTCTTCGGCTTCCTCGGGACGTTCGGAATCACCCTCGCGATGATGTTGGTGTTCCTCGTCCTGCTCATCACCGTCGTCGGGATTCTGCTGGCGTTCCCGCTTCTCATCCTCGTCCAGCCGTTCGTCGTCTTCATCCCGTTTTTGCTGTTCGCGTACTTCTACCGGGAGTCGATGCTGGAGGGTGTCGTGCCGGAACTGGAAAACGAGTCGACGCTCGGGTCGGAGTTCTGAATCCCGGCGTCAGTCGATGAAGCCGAGGGCGTCGTCGATGCGGCCCAACTCCGGCCCGGTGGTGTCCTCGCCGACGATGTAGCCGGAGGAGTTGGCGATGAGGCCCGAACCGACCAGCGGTCCGCCGTAGTTGACCGTCCCGATGTCGGCGTAGACGCCGAAGACGTCCTCTAGGGCGTCGAGTTCCTCGTCGGTCGTTTTCGGATGACACAGCACGCCCTCGTTGGTGACGACGGCGGCGGTGCCGACCGTTCGCACGTCCGCGAGCATCCCGCGTTCGACCGGCACGTCGAGTGCGTCCTCGACGGCCCGTATCGCCTTCCGCGAGAGGTCGGGATGGACGTACGCGCCCGTGTCGTTCGCCAACACGACGTTGCCGGCGGCGTTGATGCGGCCCGGGAGTTCGACGACCGGGAGGTCCGTCGCCTCCTCGATGCGGTCGCACTCGCGGTCGGTGGCCCGCTGGCTGACGAGCAGGCCGTTCTCGTTGCCGACGGCGAGGGCGCCGACCGTCGAGGACCCGGCGACGGTGGTCGGCACTGCGGGAACGTCGAGTTCGTCCTCGAAGTCCTCGCGTAGCGACTCCTCGAGGTCTGGACGAACGAGCAGACAGTCGTCCGTGGCCCGCGCGAAGACGCCGACGTAGGAAGAGCCGGAGAGGGCCGCGCGGAGCACGTTATGCGGTTTCGGCTTCCACGACGGCCTCGCCCTCTTCCTCGAAGCGGGCGGCCCGGACGCGGACTTTCTTCGGCGGTTTCGAGCGGCCGCGCGACCAGATTTCCTCGTTGATGGAGGGGTCCAGACGGACGGCGTCTTCCTCGACGTTGAAGTGCTGTGCGAGATGGGAGCGAACGAGGCTCATCGCCTTATCGGCGCGCTGGCCCTTCGACTCCGCGAGGATGTCTCGGAGCGGGACCGTCATGACGCGCTCGTCGAATTCGGCGCTCATTCGTCCGTGTCACTCCGACGCCAGTTGCGGCGCTTGTGGTTGCGCAGCGTGTCGCGGTCGGTCTTCATGATGACCCACGCGGGGACGCGGCTGTTCTGGTTCTCCAGTTTGGCCAGCCGCTTCTTTTTGGCCTTCGACTTCTTGCTCATAGTGTCGCTGTGTTCCCTCGCGGTGTTTAAATTCTTGTTCCTTTGGGTGCGAGGCGCCGAGCGTAGCGAGGGGCCTCGGAAAGACGAACGGCGAACGTAGTGAGCCGTGAGTTGGGCGCGAGAGCCCGACCGCGGGGAGAGGGCTCGAACGGAGTGAGGGGCCTCGTGAAGGTGAGCGAGGGGCTTCGAAGAACGAACGGTCACAGCGGAAACCGCTCGAGAGTCTCGTATTCCGGTCCCGCCGGCGTCAGCGTACTCTCGGTGAGCCGCAGCTCTTCGACGTGAAGCGTCCCGGCCTCGGGATGGGTCTCCTCGACTGTCTCTTGGACAGTCTCCTTTGCGGCGGCGTGGTCCATCCGCGCCAGGGTGACGTGGGGGGTAAACTCGTGGGATTCGGCGTCGTAGCCGAGTGCAGTCGTTTCGGCCTCCAGCGCTTCGTGAAGCGCGGTGAGTTCGGCGCTTCCGTCTTCGATACCCAACCAGACGACGCTGATGTACTCCAGCGAGGGGAAGACGCCCAATCCTTCGAATCGAGCGTCGAACGGGCCCACGTCGGCCGTTTCGACGGCCGTCTCGATAGCCGTCGACAGCGCATCGAGGTCGTGACCGCCGGCGGGACCGTCTCCGAGGAACTTCATCGTGATATGGGCGCTCTCGGGGTCGGTCGGGTTCAATCCGGGGCGGTCGGCGAACGGCGCTTGGGCCTCAGCGACCCCCTCGCCGAGGCCATCGAGGTCGACACTCACGAACAGTCGCATACGGGGCGATACGTTTCGAGCGAGCATAAAACACCGAACAGGGTACGGCCGCCGTCACGAGGCGGGCCCGTAGGCCTTAACCGCGCTCGCGGCCAACTCCCGGCTATGACTGACGAGGAACCCGACGACTCACACGAGTTCTCCGAGGGCCAGGGGTTCGGCGACCCCTACGATGGGTTCGACCTCGACCCGCCGGAGTTGGACATCGACCCGGGGATGGTAGACCCGGTGGACTCCCGTGTCGTCGCCGACACGCTCGACCGCCGGCAGATACCGGCGGACCAGGTCGACGCCGAGAGCCTCCTCGACGTGGGACTGGAGTACATGCGCATCAACCGCCACGAGCAGGCGACCGAGGCGTTCGAGCGCGTCGCGAACTTCGCCGACGACGACGGCATCGAACAGGAGGCGTGGGTGAACAAGGGCGCCGCCCACGCCGAGTTACAGGAGTTCCAGCGAGCCATCGAATCCTACCGAGAGGCACTCGCCATCGACGACGACTCCGAACACGCCGCCTCGGCGGAGACGAATCTCGCGTACGCGCTGTGGGAGTCCGGCCAGAGCGAACAGGCGCTCGAACACGCCGAACGCGCCGTCGAGTTGGACCCCCGGTTCCCGCAAGGGTGGTACAACCGTGGATTCTTCCTGCTCGAACGGGGACTGGCCGAGGACGCCGTCTCCTGTTTCGACAACGCACTCCGACTGGGCCACCGCAATCCCGACGTGCTGGAGGAGAAAGCCCGCGCACTCGAGGCGATGGGTGAAGACGACCGCGCCGAGGAAGTCGCCGAAGAGGCAGAGGAACTCAGACAGAACGCCGAGGAGAAACTCGTCGAGTCACGGGAGAAATGATGTTACTGCGGGAGCGGCCGACACAGGAGGGAACGCTCGTCTCCGTCTGTGACGCCGACGTACTCGGGGAAACCTTCGAGAACGGCGAGGTGTCGCTGACCGTCGAGCGGGACTTTTACGACGGCGAGGAGGCGACCGCCGAGGAGGTCGTCGCCAGCCTCTCGGGGGCGGCGGTGGCGAACCTCGTCGGCGACCAGGCGGTCCAAATCGCCGTCGAACACGGCTTCGTCGACAGCGAGAACGTCCTCGAGTTCGAGGAGACGGTCCACGCCCAGTACCTCCGGCTCTGAGTTCCGGGCCGAATATCTAAGAAATATAGAACAAACATCATGACGGCGGCGAGATGGCCCGGTAGAATTATTTGAGTCGGTAGTGAGTGTGCGAGTAAATGCCACTGGCCACACCCGTCTCACTGCCGTTTCTCATCGGGTACGTGGCCGCCATGGTGGTCGCCGGCGGGCTGTCGGGGTACTGTTTGTACCGGCGCTCCGGCCGGGTTTCGAGGGCGTTCGGCCTCACGATGGTCGCGGTGTTTTCGTGGTCCGTCGGCGCGCTCGGTCGGACGGCGGTCTCGACGGAGGCCGCCTGGTACGCCCTGACGCTCGTGATGTACGCCGGCGTCGTGGGGTCGACGGCCCTGTTTTTCGTTTTCACGGTCCGCTACACCGGGTCGAAGCCACGGGTGACGGGACGGCAACTCGCCGGCCTGTTCGTCGTTCCGGCCCTCTCGTTGCTCCTGTTGGCGACAAATCCGGTGCATGGCCTGTTCTTCGCCGGCGTCGAGCGGTCGACGATGGCCGGAACGGTCGTCTTCGAGACGACTGCCGGACCGTGGTTCTGGGTCCACTCGCTGTACAGTTACGCGCTGTTGGGTGGCGGGACCCTCCTCCTCGTTCGGTTCGCCGCGGGGAACCGGAGTCACTACCGGCGACAGGCGCTCCCGTTGCTCTTCGGCGTCGCCCTGCCGTGGGGGACGAACGTCGCCTACGTGTTCGGACCCGTCGGTGGCTTCCCCGTCGACCCGACGCCGGTCGGGTTCGCTCTCGGCGGCGTGTTCATCGCGTATGCGGTGTTCCGCGCCCGGTTGACCGACCTGACGCCGATTGCCCGGTCGTCGGTCGTCGACGCCATCGACGACGCGGTGTTCGTCCTCGACGACCGCCGGCGCCTCGTCGACTTCAATACCGCTGCGGCGTCGCTGCTCGACGCCGACGACCCGGTCGGCGAAGAGATATCCGACCTCCTTCCGGCGGCGCTCTCCGACGCCGACGGCGATGCGACGCCGCTCGACACCAGCGGCACGGAGCGGTGGTATCGCTCCCGGGAGGTCCCCATCGAAGGAATCGGTTCGGTTCTGCTGGTCAGCGACGTGACCGAACGGATGCGCCGACGGCGACAGCTTCGCGAGCAAAACGAGCGCTTAGAGGAGTTCACCCGCGTCGCCGCCCACGACCTCCGGAACCCGCTGAACGCGATAACGGGGTACACCGAGCTCGCCCGCGAGACGGGAGAGGTTTCGTATCTCGAACAGGTCGACCCGGCGACCGACCGCATGGAGACGCTCGTCGACGACTTGCTGACCCTCGGCGAGGAGGGACAGGTCGTCGAGGAGACCGAGCCGGTTCCGGTCGCGGAGGTCGCAGAGCGAGCCTGGGCGAACGTCGAGACGGACGACGCGACGCTTCAGGCGGTCGACGACGGGTGGATACTCGCCGACGAGACGCGACTGACGAACCTGCTCGAGAAACTGTTCCGGAACTGCGTCGAACACGCCCCCGGCGACGACGACAGCGTCACCGTTCGCATTGGGATGCTCTCGGACGGCTTTTTCGTCGCCGACGACGGCATCGGCATCCCGACCGACGCCCGGGCCGACGTGTTCGATTACGGCTATTCGACACACGGCGGGACCGGACTCGGCCTTCCCGTCGTCCGGAGTATCGCCGTCGCCCACGGGTGGGAGGTGTCGGTGACCGACTCGGATACCGGCGGAGCCCGCTTCGAGTTCCGGAGCGTCCAACTGCACGCCGGCCCGCAACGGGAGCGACCGGACGTCGACACCCCGTGGGGCCGGACGAAATAAGTAACCGGCAACCCGTGGCCGAAGTTTGAAGCCGTTTCCCGATGGGGTGGGCCCATGCAGATAACAGGCGTCAATCAGTACCACCTCGACCACACCCTGGAGGAGCCGTTCTACCCGACGTGGATTCCCGGCTACCCGCAGTCGACTCACGAACTCGAGTTGTTCGAAATCGAAACCGACGAGGGCATCACCGGCTACGGTGCCTCGCCGTCGTTCGCGGGCGGCCTCGACTACGAAACGCCGCTGGAGCTGTTTCTGACCGGCGAGGACCCCCACAACGTCGAGGGGATTCTCGGCAAACTGGAGACGGTCAACCTCGTCGGCCCGCGACCGTGGCACGTCGAGATGGCGCTGTGGGACATCATCGGCAAGGACGCCGACAAGCCCGTCTACGAACTGTTCGGTGCACAGGCCCGGGACATCCCGGTGTACGCCTCGACGGGCGAGGTGATGGACGCCGAGGAGCGAATCGACTACGTCGAAAAACGCGTCGATGAGGGCTTCGAGGCCGTCAAACTCCGGGTGACGGAAGTCGACCACATCGAGACGGTTCGGCGAGTGCGAGAGGCCTTCCCCGAGTTGACGCTGATGGTCGACGCGAACAAGGGGTGGGCCGTTCGCGTGATGGAAGACCCAATCGAGTGGTCCTTCGC
Organism: Natronomonas gomsonensis; assembly: GCF_013391635.1. Lineage (GTDB taxonomy): Archaea > Halobacteriota > Halobacteria > Halobacteriales > Haloarculaceae > Natronomonas > Natronomonas gomsonensis_A. The sequence continues at coordinate 1,793,189 of NZ_JACAWU010000002.1, forward strand.
CGACGCCTTGGAGTTCGCCCGCGGTCTCGACGAGGTCGGCGGCGTTGCGTGGCTCGAAGAGCCGCTGCATCGCCACGACTACGAGGGGTACAGTCGGCTCCGAGACGCCGTGGACGTCAACATCGCCGGCGGGGAGTTCAACAACGGCACCCATCACTTCCGGGAGTTCGTCCGGCAGGGGTCCCTGGACATCCTCCAGCCCGACGCGGCGCTGGCGACGGGGATTCGGCGGGCAGTCGACGTTGCGCGGATGGGACAGGAACACGGCCTCCAGTTCGTGCCCCACACCTGGACGAACGCCGTCGGCTTCGCGGCGAACCTGCAGGTGATGACCGCCGTCGGCAGTCCGTGGTGTGAGTACCCGATGGAGCCGCCGTGGACGCCCGACGTGTGGTCGTTCATGCTCGAAGACGGCTTCGAACACGACGACGGGACGATTCGCGCACCCGAGAAACCCGGCCTCGGCATCGAGATTCCCGACGGCGTGTTGGCCGACGCCGAGTAGCTCACTCCGCCGCGTCGCCGTCGAATCGGAACTCGAACCGTGCGCCGCCCGACTCGCTTTCCTCGACAGCGACCGACCAGCCGTGGGCGACGGCGATGCGGCGGACGATGGGGAGTCCGAACCCGGTTCCCGACTCGTGGTCGGTGTAACCGACCTCGAACACCCGTTCGCGTTCCGAGGCGGGAATGCCGGGGCCGTCGTCGGCGACGACGAAGCCGAACTCGGTCGGTTCGACGCGGACCGACACCGTCTCGCCACCGTGGATGACGGCGTTGGTGAAGAGGTTCTCGAGGAGTTGTCGGAGACGACCGGGGTCGGCGTCGATGGCCTCATCCTCGGTCGAGAGCGTCGCCTCGGCGGTTTCGACGTTCTCCCACGCCGTCTCGGCGACGTCGGCCAGCGAGACCGTCCGGACGTCACCGACCGTCCGGCCCTGTTTGGCGAGTGCGAGCAGGTTCTCGATGAGCGAGTCCATCCGGTCGAGCGCGTCGGCGGTCGCTTGGAGGTCCTCGTCGTCGTACTGCTCGCGGGCGAGGTCGAGCCGACCCTTGGCGACCGACAGCGGACTCCGGAGGTCGTGGCTGACGACGGAGGTGAACTCCTCTAACCGCTCGTTCTGTCGACTGAGTTCGCGGCGCTGTCTGCGGAGGACCTCCTCGCGGTCGGCGCGGCCCAGCGCGGCCCTCGTCGCCGTCGCGAGCAGTTTCGCCACCGTCACGTCGAGGTCGTCGAAGGCGTTCGGTTCCGTCGCGCCGAGATTCATCACACCGTACGCTCCCAACGGAATAACTATCTCCGAACGAATCACGGTGTCGGGGTTGTGAACCCCGTCGACGGACTGAACGTCGTCGTAAACCGTCATCTCGCCGGATTCGAAGGCCTGCCACGAGAGGCTCTCTCCAGAAGCGTACCTCGGGGGGTTCTCGAACAGTTCCTGACCGGGGTTGGCGACGGCCGCGGGGACGAGCGCGTCGGTCTCGTCGTCGTAGAGCCACACCCCGGTGACGGGCAGATCGAGGACCTGATTGGCGATTTCGACCGCCCGTTCACACACCTCCTGTTGTGTCGTCGCCGCCGAGAGGTCCGTCGTCGCCTGCTGGAGCGATTCGACGAGGTCGGCACGCCGCCGGGTCTGTGCGTCGTACCACCCGGCGAGAGAGCCCAAGAGCCCGCCGCCCGTCGCCGCCGCCGCGACGACGAACAGCGCCTCCGCGACGAGGACGCCCTCGACGAACTGGTGGGCGACGACGGCGGTCGAGACGACGCCGAGCGTGGCCGCACCGAGGAGGACCCACGCCGCGATAACCGGGACCACGTCGCGGTCGCCCCGATACAGCGCGATGGGGACCGCCGCAATCGCGACCGCGAGACCGAACGGGACGACGGCGCCGAGGATGGTTCCGGTGGCCAGCGTCTCGTGTGAGAGGGCGTGATAGGCGTGGACGACCGAGAGGAAGGCCCCGAATCCGAAGACGAGGGCCGTCGATGTCCGGCCGGAGAGCGAGAGACGCATCCACCACAGTATTCGCCCCCTGTCTCTTCAATCCCCACATAGCGGCCCGTAGGACCGAAGGAGTAACCAGCCTCCAACCCCTTTACCCGGTAATGAGCCAACAGGTCGAGCCACTCGACGTCGAGGCCCTCCGCGAGGACTTCCCGATTCTGCAGCGGGAGGTCAACGGGACGGACCTCGTCTATCTCGACAACGCGGCGACGACACAAACCCCCGAACAGGTCATCGGGGCCATCACCGACTACTACCGCAACTACAACGCGAACGTCCACCGGGGCATCCACCAACTGAGCCAGGAGGCGTCCATCGCCTACGAGGAGGCCCACGACCGCGTCGCGGAGTTCATCGGGGCGGCCGGCCGCGAGGAAATCGTGTTCACGAAGAACACCACCGAATCGATGAACCTCGTCGCCTACGCGTGGGGCCTGAACGAACTCGGCCCCGGCGACGAGGTGGTGCTCACGGAGATGGAACACCACGCCTCGCTCGTGACGTGGCAACAGATAGCCAAGCGCACGGGCGCCGACTGCAAGTACATCCCCATCACCGACGAGGGGCGACTGGATATGGACGCGGCCCGCGAACTCATCACCGACGATACGGCGATGGTCTCCGCGGTCCACGTTTCCAACACCCTCGGCACCATCAATCCGGTCTCCGAACTGGCCGACATCGCCCACGACCACGGCGCCTACATGTTCGTCGACGCCGCCCAGTCGGTTCCGAACCGCTCCGTCGACGTCGAGGAGTTGGACGCCGACTTCCTCGCCTTCTCCGGACACAAGATGGCCGGACCCACCGGCATCGGCGTCCTCTACGGAAAAGAACACATCCTCGAGGGGATGGAGCCGTACCTCTACGGCGGCGACATGATACTGAAGGTCACCTTCGAGGACGCGACGTGGAACGAACTGCCCTGGAAGTTCGAAGCCGGCACGCCGAACATCTGTGAGGGCATCGCGCTCGCGGCGGCCTGTGACTACCTCGAGGACATCGGGATGGAGGCGATTCAGCGCCACGAAGCCGAACTCGCCGAGTACGCTTACGACCGCCTCACCGAATGGGACGACGTGGAGGTGTACGGCCCGCCGGCCGACGACCGCGGCGGCCTCGTCGCGTTCAACGTCGAGGGACTCCACGCTCACGACCTCTCCAGTATCCTCAACGACTACGGCGTCGCCATCCGCGCCGGCGACCACTGTACGCAACCGCTGCACGACGTGTTGGGCGCGACCGCCTCGGCGCGCGCCTCGTTTTACCTCTACAACACGAAAGACGAGGTCGACGAACTGGTCGACGCCGTCGACGAGGCTCGGGAACTGTTCAGCTAAACGGGCCCGAACTCACCGTCCTTTTCCCCGCACTTCCACCTCGAACACCCGTCCGAGACCCATCAGCGAGGCGACGCCGAGCGTGGCGACGTTGACGTAGTGTTCGCCGGGAACGGCGGCGACGGCCCCGACGAGGGCGGCGACGCCGAGGAGGAGATGCGGTCGGAGTCCCGGGGTGTAGTCGGTGAGGAGGTCCCCGCCGACCGCGACGACGGCGGGAATCCCGGCCAGCACCGCGAAGACGACGACTGGACTGGGTTGGTCCAGCGAGTAGGCCGTTCCGGCGGCGAGCAGGCACGCGGCGCCGGCCAACGCGAGGATGACGCCGTCGTCGGAGAAGCGAGGGTCCGACGCCGATTCATCGGGGTCCGAATCGGCCTCGGGAGCGTCGTCGACCGCCGACTCGGAATCGTCGCTCATGTCGCGGTGTGGACGCCCGGGGGTATTCGACCTTGCGCTCTCGACATCGGCACGGACTCACACGACCGGTGGGCTTTTACTCGTCATTCCCCTCGTGTTCGACAACAATGGGACCCGGCACCGATATGTATCGGCAGCAAATCCTCGACCACTACAAGAACCCCCGCAACTACGGGGAACTCGAGGATGCGGACATCGAACACGTCGGCGAGAACCCGATGTGTGGCGACACCATCAAGATGTTCCTGAAGCTGGCCGACGACGGCGACACGATAGCGGGCGTCAGTTTCATCGGCGACGGCTGTGCCATCAGTCAGGCCTCCGCGAGCATGCTCTCGGGGAAACTCCGGGGCAAGAGCCTCGAGGAGGTCCGCGGGATGGAACGCGAGGACATCGAGGAGATGCTCGGCGTCGACCTCAGCCCGATGCGGGTCAAGTGCGCCGTCCTCGCCGAGAAAGTCGCAAAGGACGGCATCGCCATCCACCAAGGCGACAAGGACCTCGAAGAGACGACCACGGAGTAGGCGGCGAACCGCCGGCGGTTTTTTGGTGTGTGATGACATACCAAAGAGTATGGCAACCGAGCAACGACAGCGACAGGTACAGTTCGGACAGACCGTCTACGACGCCGACGGCGAGGAGTTGGGACGGGTCCGTGCCTTCGACGACTCCGGGTTCTACGTCTCCAGCGCCGAGGGCGTCTCGACGATGACCCAGGCCGAGAGCAAGGCCGGCGAGAAGACGCTGATGTGGCGCTGCTGGGAGTGTGGCGAGATGGGCAACATCGACGATATCCCCGACACGTGTCCCTCCTGTGGCGCCGAAAGTGAGGAAATATACTACTGGCAGGAGGATTGAGCGGGAACCGACCGTTTTTCTACCGCAGCGCCCCGTTCCAGCGGTATGGATGTCGTCGTCTTCGGTGCGGGCAGCCTCGGCAGTTTGCTTGGCGGGCTGTTGGCCCGCGAACACGCCGTCACGCTCGTCGGCCGTGACCCACACGTCAGCCGAGTCCGCGAGAAGGGCCTCCGTATCGAGGGTGCCATCGAGACGACGGTGTTCCCGGACGCCGACACCGAACCGCCAGCCGAAGCCGACCTCGCCGTCGTCTGCGTGAAGTCCTTCGACACCGACGAGGCGGCCGCGGCGCTGGCCGAAACCGACATCGAGTGGTGTCTATCGCTACAGAACGGCATGGGCAACGAGGAACTGCTGGCCGACCGCCTCGACGCGACGGTGCTGGCCGGCACCTGCACCTACGGTGCGATGCTGGAATCACCGGGCGTCGTCCGCTGTACCGGCGTCGGCGAGACGGTTCTGGGGCCACGCAAAGGAGGACACTCGGAGGTGGCCGACCGCGTCGGGGCCGCCTTCGAAGACGCCGGCATCGTTACCACGGTTGCAGTGGACATGCCGCGTCGACTCTGGGAGAAACTGGCCGTCAACGCCGGTATCAACGCGACGACGGCGCTGGCCGACACCGACAACGGCGCGCTACTGGGCGGCGACGCCAACGCCGTAGCGACCACCGCCGCCCGCGAGGTCGCAGCCGTCGCACGCGCCGAAGGGGTCGACTTCTCACCCGAGGAAGCTGTCAGGGCCCTCGAAGAGGTCGCCGAAGCCACCGCCGAGAACACCTCCTCGATGCGGCAGGACGTCCTCGCCGGCCGGCGGACAGAGGTCAACGCCATCAACGGCTACGTCGTCGACCGCGGCGGGGAACTGGGCGTCGACGTGCCGGTCAACGCGACGCTCGCCGGATTGCTGTATGCGTGGGAGGCCGACCACGTCGAGGGATGCTGAGCCAGCGATAGCAGCCATCGAACGGCTGTCAGCACTGCTCACTACTGCTTTATCATCTCAGAGCGCGTATAGAGAGGCAGTCACCCGGTACACCTTACGATTCTCCCAACCGGGACGAGTACGACGGTCGGAGTGACGACAGAGTTGATAGCAATGCCTACCTTCGAACACACAATCGACGTTGCAGCGCCCGTAGAACGCGTCTCCGAGTTCATGACGGACCCCACGAACTGGCCGCGAACGCACGCGAGCATCTCCCAACTGGAGATTATCGAATCCAGCGACGACGAGATGCGGATGGACGCGACCTTCCGCGTCCTCGGCATCGGCAACGAGGGCGAGATGGTCCAGCGTATCCTCGAACCCGACTCTCACGTGACGGTCTCCTTCGAGAGCCCCGGCCTCAGTGGCACGGCCGACTACCGATACTCCGAATCCGACGGCGTGACGACCATCGTCGAGTTCGTCGACTACGAGTTCGGCGACTCGCTGCTCGACCGCATCATGGAGCCGGTTGCCAAACGGTACAACGAACGACAGTTCCGCCACAGCCTCGAGAGTTCCAAGGAACTCATCGAAGCGGAACTCGCCGAAAGCGAGCGGATGGCCGCGGCCTGAGTGCCGTCGCGCCCTTCCGACCGACTTTTTCGAACGTCACAGTTTCCACCCAGCCGACGGCCTCACTCCACGTAGCCGAGGTCCTGTAGCCGCTGTTTGGCCTCCTCGTCCATCTCCTCGAGTGAGCCGTCGGCGTCAGCCGCGGAGTCGTCCCACTCGCTTCCGGCCCGTTCCTCGAAGCGTTCCAGCGCCGCCAGCACCTCCCCGATGACGGGGTCCTCTTGGTCGACCGACTCACGCTCGTCGGGGTCGGAATCGAGTCGGTAGGCCTCGTCGGCGATGCGCTCGTTGCGGATGTACTTCCCGTCGGGGCGGCGTGCGGCACGCATCCGGGAGTAGAACCGTGACTCCTCGTCGAGTTCGATACCTCCCTCGGCGGCCTTCGTCTCCAGTTGGTTCAACTCGACGACCGGGCGGTGGTAGTCGACGAAGGCGAACTCGCCGTCCGTGATGTCTCGCTCTTCGGAGAGCAGCGACCGACCCGCATCGAAGGGGCGTGCCCCGACGCGGTCGGCGGCCGCCGTGGCTTCGGCCGACTCCAAGACGGTGTCATAGAGGTCCAGCAGTTCGACCTGCTCGTCGGTTCGGCCGGTCGAGAGGTCGGGGTGTTTCACCATCAGCGGGACGTTCACCAGCGGGTCGTAGATGCAGAACTCGTGGCCGTAGAGGCCGTGTTCGCCGTGGAGTTCCCCGTGGTCGGCACAGACGACGACGACGGTCTCCTCCCACTGGCCGGTGGCCTTCAGATGCGAGAACAGCCGGTCGAGTTCCGAATCGATGTGTTTGATTTCGGCGTCGTACAGGCCGCGGATGTCGTCGAACTCCTCATCAGTTATCTCGCGGGCGCCGGAGTTGTACTCCTTGGAGTTCTGGCACACCGAGTGGGGGTCGACGCCGGGGGCGAACGCCTCGCGGTACTGCTCGGGTGGGTAGTACGGCAGGTGTGCGTCCATCAGGTTGATGAACGCGAACCACTCGTCGTTGTCGTCGACGAAGTCGATCGTGTCGTCGATTATCTGTGGCGTCTTCGAGTCCTCGCCCTCGCCGCTTGCGAGGTATTCGTGGACCTCGTTGCCCAACTCGACGAGGCGGTCGGCGACGCCGCGGAGGCGGTCGCTGTCGTTGACGCGCTGCCAGAGGTTCGCGAGCGCACCCGAGAACGTGTCGCCGGGAAGCGCCTTGAAGAAGTTGTCCTGTTCGTCGAAGCCACTCGTCAGCCGGGTGTAGGGGGTAATCCACGCGTTCGAGGAGTAACAGGCGGTGGCGTATCCGGCGTCCGACATCGCTTCGGCGAGCGTCGCCGTTCCGTCGGCGAGATACGGTGCCTCTTGGGAGGCGCCGTGTTCGCCGGGGTACAGCCCCGTAAACATCGAGGCGTGGACGGGCAGCGTCCACGGCGCCTGTGCGACGGCCTCTTCGTAGACGAGTGCCTCCTCGGCGAAAGCCTCCAACGTCGGCGTCGTCTCGCGGTCGTAGCCGTACGGCGTCAGGTGGTCCTTCCGGACGGTGTCCATGACGACGAACAGCACGTTCCGACCGTCGGTGTCCATACCGGTGGTCGGGGTGTTTCGGGCTTAAAACGACTGGTGTGTCGTCGCGGTCGAACCGATTAGCCGTGAGAAGAGTTTAGAACGGGGCTTCGGGGCCTTCGTCGGCCTCGTCGTCGCCGCCCTCGTGGCCCGGGAAGGAGGGGGACATCTGGCCGCCGGCCATTCCCTCGCTGCCGCCGTCCATGCCGGTGTCGGCGTGGACGGTATCGATTTCGGGGATTTCCTGTGTCATGCGGGACTTGATGGCCTGAATCGTCATCGGGGAGATACCACAGCCCGAGCAGGCGCCGCCGAGCATGATGGTGACCTCGCCCGCCTCGCGGTCGAGGTTCCGGACGGCGGCACTGCCACCGTGCATCTGAATTTGCGGGAAGTTCCGGCGGAGGAAGTTGCTGATGCGCTCGCGAAGGTCCTCGTCGGCGTCGGCGGATTCGGTACTCATGTGCCAGCGTATGCAGCGCAGCCGTATGAAGATTTGGCTCCGGTCGGGCCGCCCGCCGAACCGACACCGCTATTGGATGGTGTGACACGCGGGAGACGGGCGTCTGACGGGAGTTTATGTCGGTTCAGACCCGCTAGCAGGTATGCCAACTCGTCGCCATCTGCTCGCGGCTGCCGGCGTCGCAACCGCCAGTGCGGGCTGTCTGGGCGTCTTAGGAGACGATGGGGAGACGAACGCCGAAGGGAACATCGCCGACGCGGCCGATGACGACGACGATGACAGCCTAACGGTCGAACTCGGCGAACTCTCCGTCCAGAACAACCACGAGGAGAGCCACCAGGTGCAACTGGCCGTCGAGGCCGACGACGGGATGCTCCATCTTGGAACCTACCAGCTCGAAGCCGGTGGGTCGAGCACCACCATCGAGGGAGAGTGGAACGACGAACCGGGCGCCTACCGCATCCACGCCCGCCTCGACGACGGGGAGATACGGACGGCAAGCGTGACCGACGGCGTCGGCGAGGGCGCCGAGTGTGTCCGCGTGCTCGTCCGTGTCGACAACGAAGGAGCGCTCGCGGTGTGGAACGGCGCCGGCTGTGAGAGCTGATTCAGGCGTCGAAAACCCGCTCTAACTCCCGTTCGATTTCCTCGACGTACTCCGCCAGTACCGCCTCGAACTTCTCCTCATCGACGAGCACGCCCGTCAGTCGGTCGTAAGGGTCCTCGGGCAACTCGAGATAGAACCCCTCCTCGTCGTCGTAGAACGGCTCGGATTCGTTGAGAATCTGCTGGTCGATGCCGTGGACCAACGTGGAGTCGTACGTCTCGTTGACGCGGTTGAACGCGTTCTTGTACGCCTGCTGGAGCTGTGGGAAGTAGTCGACGTACTTCTGTTCCTCGAAGGTGTCTGCGTCCATGGCGGGCCGTTCGTTGCGCGGCCCTAAAAGCCGGTCGAACCCTCGCGATAGGCGAGCGCAAGCGACTTGTTCGCGGCCGGAGTGGCCGGTCGTATGTACCGAAGCGGTGCCTTCGTCGCCGACCACGTCACGCCGACGACAGACGAGCAGGTCCAGCCGAACGGGGTCGATGTGACGCTACAGGCGGTGTACGAACAGCGGGAACCGGGACGTATCGGCCGCGACGGTAAGGAAATCGGGACGCGGCATCGTCGTCCAGCAGACCCCGTCGTGGAGGGCGAATCCATCGACGAGGTGACCGACGAAAACGAGACGTACTACCTCCCACCGGGCGGCTACATCGTCCAGTACGCCGAAATCGTCTCGATACCCGACGACCACATCGGCTTCATCTACCCGCGGTCGTCGCTGTTGCGGAACTCCTGTATGCTCGACACCGCCGTCTGGGACGCCGGCTACGAGGGGAAAGGCGAGGGGCTGCTCGAAGTCCACCACGACATCGAAATCGAGGCCGGCGCCCGAATCGCACAGTTCGTCCTCGCGGAGGCCGACCACGAGGGAACCTACGACGGGAGCTATCAGCGCGAAAACCTCTGACCGGGCACGGCGGAACGGGGTTGGATATTCACGAACAACGTCGGTGCAAATATTGTCACTTTTGGACGTTTTTGCTAGTGTATTTATATGGGTGTTTAGAAACAAAAGACACTTCCGAGTCGGCGTTCGCGTTCGGTCCGCTCCTTGCGGTTTTGGGTCGATACCTCACTTATACACCCATACATCACCTGCAGAATCGATTTAAATAGACAGTCGATACGTTCGCTAACTCGGTTTCGGGGCCCTCAACCATGTCAAATACTCACACGCGACTACTCCTCGCTGTGCTGGCGGCGCTGCTCGTCGTTTGCTCGGCGGTGGGAGCGCCCGTCGCGGCTGCGAGTACGTCGACCTTCGAAGACGGACTGAACGGCACGTTCGGCTCCGGCGACAGCGAGGACGGAGACGGCCCTTCGGACGACACGAGCGACGGTGAAGAGGATACCGACGGCGACACGAGCGACGATACCGACAGCGATTCGGGCGACAGCACGAGCGATAGTACGGACGACGACGCGAGTGACGATTCCGACGGCGCGTCGAGTTCGGACGAATCGACGGCTGATACGACGGACGGCTCGACGGATGACTCCATCGCGGATGACCGAGAAGAGCACGACGACTCGAGTACGGACGTGCGAAATCGTGTCAACGACACGGCCGGTGGAATCAACGACACGGCCGAGAACGCGACGGATGAGGTCGGTGACACGGCCGAAGACTCGACAGAGGACACCGACTGGCAGACAGAAGCGCTCGATTATATCGACGACCTCGAGAACGCCGAATCAGCCGACGAGTACCGCTTCGAGGGGCGCTATATCGACACGCGAATCGACTCGGGAATGGCCGTCGAGACGCTGGAGGCCGACACCGGAATCGAATCCGACGAAACCGTCGAAACAACAGTAACGACCACCACGGACACGTTGGGGACCGTCGGCGGGACGCTGACATCCGGGAGCGACGAGGTGCTGGTCGGCGCCGTCGGTACATCGACGGCGTCGAACTCCGATAGCGAGTTCGACGAAATCGTCCTCGACGACGGGGACGACGCCCCGGCCGGTGCAGCGATGAGTGCCGGCGGCGCCGGTGGTACCGGCGGACAGCCCCTCCCCGCCGGCCCGGCAAGCGGGGCCGCAGTCAGCCTCGGTGCCGTCGCGGCGGTCGCCGCCCTCCGTGGGAGCGCGTTCCTCTCCGGCAGCGCCGGCGTCGGCGCGTCGGCGGTGGGCGCCTTCGCGGCGATGCCCCGGTTCACCCTCGCCTCGCTGGTCGAGAAACTCCGACCGTTCTTCTTCCCCCTCCGATACAGTCGCTACGACGATTCGGACCCGCTGGAACACGAGGCACGCGAGCGCGTCTACGAAATCGTCAACGAGTCGCCGGGGTCGTATCTTTCGGAGGTCTCCGAGGAGGCCGACCTCCCGCTGTCGACGACGCGACACCACGTGCGGGTTCTCGAACGCGAAGACCTCGTCTCGGGGGCGAAACTCCGCGGCAAGCGTCGGTTCTACCCGGCGTACGCGGAGGGAGTCGAGTTGGCCGCCGCGCTCAACGACGACTCGACGGCGAGCATCATCGACGCCATCGCCCGCCTCGGGTCGGCGTCGGTCAGCGACCTCGCGGGGGAACTCGGGCGCGACCCCAGTACGATCACCCACCACCTCCAGCGACTCGAAGAGGACGGCATCATCTCCCGCGAGCGGGAGGGACGCGCCGTGATGAACAAACTCTCCGTGGAGGCCCGGACGGCACTCGAACCCGAGACGGTTCCCAAACCGGGCGAACCCGGCGGTGCCATCGCCGGCGGCGCGGACTGAGTTCTGTGTTCCCCGCTTCAGGATGACGAATCAGAGTCGCGTCCGTCAGCGGCCGCGTTCGGCGTCGCGTCCGAATCGAACTCGAAGGGCTCGGCCGTCGAGTCGTCGATTTCGGCTTCGAACTCCGGTTCCGTCGACTCCCGGTCGCCCTCCGCCATCGGGTCGTTGGCGTCCGGTGACACCGCGGGGATGTCGACGTCTTCGAGCGCCGACCGGACGACTGCACGCTCGTCGACGCCCTCGACGGTGGCCTCAGTCGTCAACAGGAGGCGGTGGGCCATCGTCGCTGCCGCGAGGCCCTTCACGTCGCTCGGGGTGGCGTACTCGCGACCGTCGATGACCGCGCTGGCGCGTGCGATTTCGAAGATACGCTGGACGCCACGGGGTGAGACGCCGATTTCGATCCGGTCGTCCCGTCGAGTGGTCCGCGCGAGGTCGATTATATATCGGCGAATCTTCGGGTCGACGTGGACGTCCTCGGCCAGCGACTGCAAGGCTCGAACCGTCTCCGGGGAGACGACGGCTTCGACGGAAGGTGAGAGTTCCCGACGGTCGTCACGGCGGGCCAACAATCCCATTTCGCCCTCGATGTCGGGGTAGCCGAAGGAGGTCTTGACGCTGAAGCGGTCGCGTTGGGCTTCGGGGAGTCGGAACGTCCCTTCCTGTTCGACGGGGTTCTGCGTCGCGATGACGAGAAACGGCTCCGGAAGGGGGTAGGTCGTCCCGTCGACGCTGACCTGTCGTTCTTCCATCGCCTCGAGGAGGGCGGCCTGGGTCTTCGGCGGCGCGCGGTTGATTTCGTCGGCCAACACAACGTTTGTGAACACCGGACCCTCGGCGAACTCGAAGGTACCCTCGTGTTCGTCGTACACCGTCGAGCCGGTGATGTCGGCAGGCAGGAGGTCTGGCGTGAACTGGATGCGGTTGAAATCGAGACCGAGCGACTCCGCCAGCACGCGGGCGGTGACGGTCTTGCCCGTTCCAGGAACGTCCTCGATGAGGACGTGGCCGCGGGCGACGACCGCTGAGAGGATGCCTCGGAGGACGCGCCGGTCGACGACGGCGGCAGACTCGATGCGTTCGACGACGGACTGCACCGTCGCCTCGGGGTCATCGACGGTTGCGTCCGGTTCGTTCATGGCCGTCGTTCGGCGGGCGGCTACAAGAATGTCCGGCCCTCATCCACGGAGCGTTCCGAGCAGCGCGAGCGCGCCGAGACAGGCGACGACGGCGGGGACGGTCCCGCCGACGCCGGCGAAGACGCCCGTTCGGAGCGCGTCGACGGCAACGAGAGCGACGACGACGGCGACCGTGATGCCGACACCGACGACGGCGTGAACCAGTTCGAGACGCCGCGTTTCGGGGATTCGACCGAGTTCGGCGGTGACGCCGAGTCCGAACGACGAGAGATCCCACACGAGTAGCGCGACGGCGACGCAGGCGAACGTCACCGGCATCGAGATACGAGCGAAGCCCACGGCCGAGACGACCAGTCCGAACGCCGCCATCGCCGCACCGCTTGCTCGGTCGGGGAGGATTCCGATGTCGATACCAAGGACGAGTATCGCGATACAGACGACGAGCGCCAGCGGAGCGGCGAGCACCCCGAGGAACACAATCGCGCCGACGAGCGGGGAGACGGCGACGAGGGCGGCCGCAACGACGGCGGCCACGGCGAGAACGAAGCCAGCGATGACCGCGGCGAGTCGCTCGGCCGACGCCGGGTCGCTGTCGCGGGCCAGTCGGCGGAGCGTGAGCGCGACGGCGCCGGCGAGGATGCCGACCGTTCCGACGGTGACGGCGGGCCAGACCACCAACGGCGACGACAGCGCGCCGAACCCGGTCGCAAGCGCCGTCCCCTCGAGGCGCTCGAAGCCGCCCGACGCCCGAATCAGGGAGACGGCCAAAAGCGAAAGCACGGCGACGGCAATCGTTCCGAGAGCATACCGTCGGATGACGGCGACCCGTCTCTCGACGGCCGGACGCCGCGAACGCGGCGTCAACTGCCGAATCGGGAGCCACCGAATCGCGGCGGCGATCCCCGCCCCCGCATAGGCGACGACCACGAACAGACTCGCCAGCCCGCCGGCGGCGGTCGACTGGCCGACGAGGCCTTCGACCGATAGTTCCGCGAGCGCGAGACCGCCGGCGACGGCAGCGAACCCGACGAGCCACAGTATCGTCGCCGCGAAGGCGAGCGTACTCGCCGAGAGGCCGTCGCCGAGATGCGTTCGCGTGCCGGCGTTGCCCCAGGTCATCGCGAGGCCGAACAGCGCCAGCGCGAACCCGTCGACGGCGACGCCGACGCGGCCGACGAGTGGTGCGAAGACGACGAGAAGCGAAAGCGGCGCGCCGAACCAGACGAACAGGCAGTGGCCGGCCAGCAGGTGGACGAACCGCTCGCGGTCCAGCAGCGCGAGGCCGGCCCCGGCCAGTCCCGTCACCGAACCGAGCGAAACCAGGAGGTCGGGTTGGCCGATAACGAACCCCCCTGCGACGACGAGCAACGCGACGACGAAGGAGGCGACCGCGAGGCTGGCCGCGCGGGGGCGGCCCTCGTCGCCGACGGCCGACGAGCGGTCGAGGAGCGGAATCGGTATCGTCACCGGCCGTCACCCCCGGCAGCGCGGCCCCGGCGTCGGTTCGGGGCGAGGCGTGCGTCGGCGGCGAAGGCCTCGGCCAAGACCGCCGGAAGCGGCGTCCCGCGGCGCCAATCGACCGTTCGGGCACCGACTCGCTGACACCGGGCGAGTCTGGTCCGCCGTCGAACCTGGACGTACTGTCCGCTGACGGTGTTCTCCGGGACAATGTCGGGCGAGAGAACGACGATGGGAACGTCGGCCGCTCGCCACGTCTCGATCGACTCGACGGCCCGGTCGTCGAGGACCGGCGAGAACGCGAGGAGTTGTCCACCCGGCGGGAGCAACTCGATGACGCGTCTGACCTGCGCCGATTCGTTCGCCGGACGGCCCGCAGCGTCGTTGGCCGTCCGGAACAACTCGAGGGCTTTCGCGCGCTGCTGTCTGCTCGCGGCCGGCGGCAGCCAGTAGAGCCCAGCCGGCCCGGGGCCGTCGAGACCCAAGACGACGACGCCAACGTCGTGGCCGCGTCTGAGGAGGTCCGTGAGCGCGTGTGTCGCCGCGTAGGTACCCAACTCCACTGCCGTCGGGCGACCGGGGCCGGCGACGACCCGGTTCCGAATCCGGGCGTCGATGACGAGAATCGTCGTCGCGGCGACGGTTCGCTCGTAGTTGGTGGTCGCGAGGTCGCCCCGTTTCGCGTAGTGACGCCAGTTGATTCGTTCGGCGGGGTCGCCAGCGTAGTACTCCCGCGTGGAGTGGAACGTGACGCCGGCACCGGCAGCGTCGCTTTCCAGTCGGCCCGGCCGTGCGTCGCCGTGTTCCTCGATGGGTGGGGCGTCGGCATCGAGACGGCAGACGAGACGCCTGTCGCCGTCGGCGATGCGCCGTGTCGTCTCGACGGTGCCCGCGCCGAACCCACGGGCCCGGAGTTGTGGCGATTCGAACTCGTAGGTGCCGCGCCGTGCCGCGACGGCGTATTCGAGCGTGAGTTCCTCGTCGGGCGCCAACGAGGTCCCGCCTCGCGGTGTCCCGTCGACGACCGCGAGGTCCGCCGGAACACCGTCGACGACCCTGAGGTCGGGAACCGTCCGCTCGGAGTCGTTCCGGACGGTGAGCGAGACAGTGACCGGGCGGCCGGGCGGGGCCGGTGTCGGGTCAACGTGTCGGGTTATCGAGATGGCGTCGGGAACGGTGACGTCCGAGATGGCGTCGGCCGCGACGTACGCAAGCGGAACGGCGGCGGCGAGGAGTAACGCGCCGTTGCCATCGAAGACGCCGACAGCGGCGAGGAAGACGCTCGCCGCGAGGCCGCCACCCCAGCGTCGCTGTCGGCGGGTCATTCGCTGCCCTCCTCGTCGGTGGACGCCTCCGGCGGCGATGGGCCACGGGCAATCGCCATCGGGTCGCTCGCGCGCTGAAGTCGCCCGTCGACGCCGCGCTGGAGTTCCGACAGCGACGTAGTGACGGTGGGGACGGTTCGGGGGGCCGTCTGTCCGGGGACGGTCGGCAGCGCCGCTTCGGCGGCGACCGCGACTGCTTCCGTCGCACGGCGTGCGCGCCGGCGAACGACCCGTTCGGGAAACAGCCACGCTTCGACGCGGGCACGAATCGACCGGTCCGGTGGGTCGACGTGCTCGGAGAGGACGCTGGCGGCGACAGGGTCGTCCGTCCACTCGCCCGATTCCAGCAGGTCATCGACGGATTCGGCGGCGGTCCCACCCTGTGTGAGCGCGCCGACGAGCGTATCACGGAGCGCCGGCCGGACGACGTCGATGCCGTCCTCGACGGTCCCCTCACGGCGTGCCGTCTCGCCCGCACCGTCGAGGATGCGGGCGAGTGCGACACTCGAGAGTGGATATTCGCTTGCGACTTCTTCGGGTGGGGGCGAAGCGAAGGGTTCCGTAGACGACCGCCTTTCGTCGGCGGTCGAATCGGGAGGCGTCCTGATTTTCAGCGCGGCCAACAGCAGTGCGAAGAGCGCGACGGCGACGAGCAACCCGGTTTCGACCGTCGAGGAACTCGGCCACTCGGCAAGTACGGCGAGTGCGACGCCACCCAACACGAGAACGAACCCGGCGACGGCGACGAGGAGTTGGCGTCTCACTGCTCTTCACCCCGGTCGCGTCGTCGGATGGCTTCGTAGGCGTCGGTCGCACGCGAGCGCACGGCCGCCGACAGCGGCCGGTCGCCGTATTCCACCTCCCGGAACAGTCGCGTCAGTTCCGCGACCGGTCGGCGGGGGAACCCCTGTTCGACCGCGGCGGCCGCTATCTCCTCGGGAGTACTCGAACGCCACCGGTTCGGAGCGACGAGACGGGCAAACCCACGCCACAGCGTGCGAATCGAGCGGCCGTCGTCGGTCACGTGACCCGGCGCGGCCGAGGCACTCTCGCTGGCGGCGGGGCCGTCAGCGTTCGAATCGTCGACAGAACGGCGACGGAGCGCGAGAGCGAGGGCGACAACGAGCGTGGCCGTCGCTCCGAGAACCGCACCGAGGCCGTCGCCGACGCGGTAGCCGACGGCCGTCGCTCCCACGCCCGCCACCGCGAGGGCGAGGACGATTGGGTTCCGTGTAGCCCGTCGGATGCCACTAGCCGCCGAGCGGAGGGCGTCGCGCAAACGCTCGAAGAACTCGGACGCCGACCGTGGGAACGACCGGAGACGTGCTGCTGCGGTCCGCACGGTCGCCGCGGCAGCCGACGCGAGGCGCCCGATGTCGTCGGCCAGACGGAGTACGTTGCGGTACGCCGATTCGACGAGCGACGACCACAGGTGTCGGAGCAGGCCGGGAAGGCGACGGACGTTCGTGAGCGTGCGAACGACGGCAGCAATCAGCCAGTGGAGCGTCCCGCGGGCCGAGGTGGCACCGCTCGCGAGCGACTGTCGCCACCGGAAGAGGCCGATACCGACGACGGCGGCAATCACCGCAGCGAGCGCGACGTATCGACCGGTCGGTCCGTAGAGGCCGTCCGCGACGACGACTGCAGCGACGGTGGCGACACCGGCAGCGACGGTTGCCACGCCGCGGCGATCGCGGATGCGGTAGGCGGCGACTGCGAGAAGCGCGACGACGAGGGCGAAGACGCCCGCCGGAACGGCGTAGTGGGACGCGACGCTTGTCGTCGCCCGCTGGTCCGCAGTCTCGACCACTATCGTTGTGGTCGGATTCAACGGTAAGTCGACCGTGAGTCGACCGTCGGCACCGGTCGTCCCGCGGCGTTCCCCGCCGACGAAGACGGCGGCTTCGGTCGGTTCCTCCCCCAGTCGAGCGAGTACGTCGCCCTCGGCTCCCGGGAGCGCGAGGAGGTTCTCCGAGCGGAGCGACGCCGACAGCAGGAGCACGTCGACCCGTTCGGACCCCGCGAAGTCACCGCGGACGACGCGGACACGGAACTGCTCCGTTCCGTCTTCGGGGACCGCGACGGTCGCGGTGCCGTCGGCGTCGGTTTCGCCGACCGACCTGCCGTCAACGAAGACCTCGGCGCCGCGGAAGGGCCGGCCGTCGATTTCCGACTCGACGGTGAGCGTGTCGCCGGGATAGGGCTGGCCACGAACGTCGACTGTGACGGTGCCATCGACCGGGTAGGTGACGCTCGCGTTCGGCGTGGCGGTCCCCTGGGCCACCGCAGCGACCGAGAGGGCCGGGAACCCTGCGGGCGACGACAGGCCGGGGGCGCCACTTCGGCGGGCGCTTCCGGTACTCGCGCGGCAGTCGGGACGCCCCGGAACGTCGACTCGAATCGTGAGTTCGCGCTCGTAGGGGACCGTTCCGGCCACCTCGCCGTCGGCGTTCGTGGTGCCGACGCGCTCGCCGTTGAACCACACGGGCGCGTCGGCGAGCGGCTCGCCCTCGTAGGTGACCTGCGCCGTGACCTCGCCGCCGGGCTCCGGTTGGCGGTCGAGGCCGATAGAACAGCGCGGCTCGGTGCGCGTGGATTCGCCGTCGTTCTCCGGGAGGAACCACTCCAGGAGTTCGTACAAATGGAAGGTGCCGTCAGGGGCTTCTCCCGAACCACCGGTACCGGGGTTTTGACCCGTCGAGTCGCTCTCGCCCGGGTCGTCCCCGGAGCCGGCGCCGCCCGACGGCGCGACGACGGGGACGAGGAAGGCGGCGACGACGAGTGCGACCGCAGCGAGGACGACGAGACCGACCTGTGCGGTGCTGGTGGTGTCGTCCGTGCTCTCCGGGGACGGCGCGTCGTCGTTCATCCGTAGACCCTATTTTCGCGTTCGGGGACCGCTTCGGTGTGTACGTTGTGCCGTTCTTCGGTATAAAGGGTCGGGCGGACTGAAAACGTGAGAGTAGCCGAGCAGGGCCGTCACGCGCCGTTAGGGCGGCGTGGCGAACAGACCTGACGGTAGCCAAGTGAAAACGGGACAACGTCGAAAGGATTATTCGGCGGTGTGTATCCGAGTTACGCCGTGAGGTCGGTGTTCTCGGTCGCGTCCTCGACCTGCTCGGAGACGTCCTCGATCTGCTGTTGGACGGTGTCAGCCTGCTCTTCGAGTTGTTCCTGGATGCTGTCGAGTTGCTCGTCGAGTTGGTTTTGGAACTCCTCGGAGCGCTCGTCGAGTTGCTCCTGGAGGTCCTCGATGGACTCCTGGAGGTTCTCGAGGGCGTCGACGGTCTGGTCTTCGAGGTCCTCGCTGGCCTCGAGCAGTTGGGCGACTTGCTCGTCGAGGGTTTCGAGGAAGTCCTCGAGGAGTTCGT